>NZ_SNZC01000001.1:0-112012 GCF_004363695.1 Flavobacterium cheniae
CAGATGGTACTGCAGTTATGTGGGAGAGTATGTCGCCGCCTTTCTTTTGAAAAGCCCTATCAGTAATGATAGGGCTTTTTTGTTACCAATATAGCATCCCGATGGGACTAAAAAACCACCTCAATTGAGGTGGTTTTGTGGTTTTTATACTTCATGAAAGGCTAACGCGAGCGTCTCGCTCGTGGATTTGTGGACACGAGCGTCCCGCTCGCGCCAGCGACGGGGAACTAGTTAACTAATCCTATTTTAATTTAGGGTTTTGAAAGGTTGTGGTTTTAAATCTGAAACATTATCCATTACTCAATAAGTTCTAAATTTTTGCATTTATTTTTTTCATACCAATTAATCCAGACCTTTCTATAATTTAAATATTTATTATATGGAATTTGATTTATGTAATTTCCTGCATGTTCGCTATTAGTTTTTGAATATTTTGAAAAAAATCTTATGGCTTTGTAATAATCAGATTTAATTTTATCCAATTTCTCTAATTTTTCTTCAAAATTAAGTTGTATGTCATTAGCAATATTAGTACTTTTTGATTTATTTTTATAATAATCATCCAATATTGATAAATTACTAAAAAACTCTTTCTTGAAAATAAGGTTCTCATTACAATTTTCTCTCTCTAAATCAAGTTTTTTATTTCCTGCACAACCTATGGATAATATTACAAGAAAATATATAATTCTAAGTTTTCTCATGTCATTTTTTTTTAATAATATCAGCGGGTGGTTTTCCCAGTTCACGAGCGAATCCTTTTGCGTTTTTTGTGAATTATAAGCAATTTATAAATTATTTTCCAATAAATATTTAACTGAAAACAAATTCCGCGTTAGGGATAGGAGCATTGTTTGAGCTCTTACTTAAAATACCTAAGAATTTTAAGTAAAGCGAGTGGGATAGCCCGACCCTTGTGGGAACGCTCTAAAATTCTAAAATGGCATCGTAATGCTTGTGGTGATTTTTAAATTCTTGAACACCTTCTTTAAAAGTTAGGTATTTTGCCCCGTTATTGTGGTTGTTTTTACTGATTAGGTACATGTAATGGAAATGGCGTGTGAGTTCTTTCCAACCGAATAAAAGCGAATGTTTTGGGTCGTACATGTGAGTAGGTTCGCTAATGGCACCGTTTATTTCTACGATTTGGAAGTTTTTACCTTTTGCTAAATCTTCATAAGAATAGTACATAATATCCATTCTTCCAAAATGAAAACCACTGATTTGACTACAAATGGTATTGAAACTTTCCATCATTTCTGAGGTGATTTCGTGACTAGCATCGACGAATTTTGTTCCGCGACAATGATTGCCGTAAGGAACCAAATTAATTGTTTCTCCTTCGTTTAAAATAGTGTTTAGTTTGTCTTTGTATTCTTCTTCAAGTACTTCTAATTGTAGTAGATAGCGTTTGTCTTGATATAGTAATTCGCGAAGGGTGTTTTTACCGTTTCCAGTTAAAATCATGAATTCTTTTGATACAATTCCAGTGATTTTTCCTGGTTGGTTTGGTAATTTCACATAGAAAAGACCAATTTCATTTTCATACGGAATCAAATCCTGAATTAAAATGTCAAATTTCGCTTTTTTGAGGTAATTTTCTAGCTCTTCGGTAGTGTGAATTTTTTTTACGGCAGTTCCTCTTAAACCAATATCGGGTTTAGCAATTAAAGGGAATTGAATGTTTTCGGAGTTAATTCTTTGTAAAATAACTTCTAAATTTTCATTAGGACTAATCAAAAGAGTTTTAGGATAATATTGGGGTGGAATCAAATCGTAAATTTCTTTTTTCGATTCCATGAAAAATCCTCCATTTTTTATAGTTGGATTTGAAGCATTAAAGAAAAAAAATGAGCGTGTTCTAATCACATAATACAAATATTGAAAATATACTGGCAAATACACCACTTGATAGGGCCAATATTCCCAATGGGTTAACTTATGTAGGAAAAGATTCAGTTTTGTCATTTTTTTATTCGAATAAATCAAGATACTTCATTTGTATTATATCGTTCTTTACTTTGCATTGCGTTATGCTGATGGTTTTCAATACATCGTTGCGATTAATCTGCAAGCCAAACTCTTTATTTTCTGATTCTGTAAATTGATGAAAATGTAAAATTTCTTCTGGTGTTGGAGCGTTTTTACTTTTTATAAAATCTTGAAACCATTCTTTTCTTTTTTCTCTAATTTCTTTTGAATAAAGAGTAGAAGAGGACCAAATATGAAATTGCTTTGCATCAAATTCTGTGGTGCTTTTTTCAGCTTCGTTCCATTGCAATTGTGTCAATTTATTGTTTTCAACTAACACTATTGTGAACGGTTCAATGTCAGTCAAATCAATTTTTTCCCAATAATCGAAAGTGTTTTCAGCGGTCATTAAGTCTAAGACAACTAAACCTCTACTTTTTCGGTATTTTGATTTTGGAATGTGTTTTTCTTGTGCTCCGTTTAGTAAAACAATAATTTTGGTTTCATTATTTGCTACCCAAGTTCCGCCAGCTTTTGGGTCTTTTGGAAAGATTATCTTTTTTCCTTCAATCAAATATTCTTGTGGAGAAAGTGCTCTTTCACGAGTAATTTTTTCATCTCGATTAGACGTGACAATACAACCTTCAGGAGTTGGAATATACGTTACTGTGCACATTGTTTGCGATATTCTAATGTTGATGGCGCTACTCCGAATGTACTAGGTATTTTAATATGTGGTAGACTATGTAATGCTACTTTTATTAAGGCTTGATGATGAATACTGTGTTCTAAATTGTAAATTAATTCTCTGAAATAGTTGGTTTGTAACAGTTCAATTGGACTAAAACAATTGTGTGTTAGCGAAAGAGGTTTATTTGGTTTGTCTAGTTCCAAAAGATATTTTTCAATGATAGCAATCGATTCATTTTTATCGGTTTGAAGCAATACATCTCGTTTTCTATCATCGTAATTGATTAATCCGTAGTCGTAGTTTTCAAATAAACAGCCAAATAACTCAATAATATGTCGCATGTGTTCTCCAATAGTAGCATTGCTTAACTCTGGATTTTTTTGCGTGAATTCATCGTTTGTAAGCTGACGAAGTAATTCGATATTTTCGGAAAGATTATTCTTTATACTTTTTATCAGCATAGTTTTACTTTGTTTCTGGAACAAATTTTATGGAAACAGAGTTCATGCAAAAGCGTTGACCAGTAGTTTCTTTTGGTCCATCGTCAAAAATATGACCTAAATGACCATCACATTTTGCACACAATACTTCAGTTCTAACCATTCCGTAGCTCAAATCTTGAACATAGACAACCGAACCTTTAATCGCTTTGTCAAACGAAGGCCAACCACAATGTGAATCAAATTTGGTATCTGAGGTGAATAAATCATTTCCGCAACCTGCACAAACGTATTTACCTTTTTCAAAATGATCCCAATATTCTCCCGTAAAGGCTCTTTCGGTTCCTTTGTTTCTTAAAACTTCATATTGCTCTGGAGTAAGCTCAGCTTTCCATTGCGCTTCTGTTTTTTTGGAATTTGAATTCATGTTTTTAGGTTCTTTGTTTTGTGATTGACACGACTGAAATGTGATTACTAAAAGTAATAAAAATAAGTTTTTCATAGCTAACATTTTTTCAAATTTAAGTGTTATAATTCAAATAAAATGTTAACAATCTTACAAAGTATTTGAATTAGGTATTGATTTCTAAATCTTTAATATAGTCTTCGTTTTCATAAAAGAAACGTTCAAAAGCATCCATTTTTTCAGCAAAGAAGTCAAAAACTTCAGGCCAAGTGTTTTTGTTATTAATGCTAATTCCTGTTTTTTCTACCCAAACACGACTGATTACTTTTCCTGTTTCTAAATAGAAATTACGTTCAAAAATAACATCGTCTAAATAGTCTTCTAAAAGAATGGTTTTTAACGATTCTACTTTCTCATAATATATCTTACGTTTTTCTTCGTCTTTTGGTTCTATATCTAGTAAAACTAATGCTTTTTTATTGTCAACATAAAATTTGAAGGTTACATCTTTTATTTTGGTATTGTATAACAACCACTTACGAGGATATTCGGCGGCAAATGCAATCCAAAAATCTTTTTTTATTTGAAGCGCTTCTTCTTTACTGAACATATTATTAAATTAGAAAGTTATTTTGTTTGAAAAAAATAGCTACCTTTAAGGTTGCTAAATTGAGATTGTATGCTTTTTAATGATTTTATAAAATATATTCCAAAGATAGAAAAAGAAACGCTCCTTTCTACGGATGCGCATGCAAAAATGGCGCCATTAGAACGTATTTCTTATTTAAATGAGGAAAATTATATGGATAAAAATCCGAGGAAAGCTGCCGTTTTAATGCTCTTCTATCCTAAAAATTCGGTTACACATTTAGCCTTAATTGTTCGAAATTCGTATCCTGGAGTTCATTCTTCTCAAATAGGTTTTCCAGGTGGTAAAGTAGAAGAGTACGATGCCGATTTAGAGGAAACAGCACTTAGAGAAACTCATGAAGAAGTGGGTATTCATCCAGATAAAATTCAAATCATCAAACCATTTAGTGAAATTTATATTCCACCAAGTAATTTTTTAGTCGCCCCTTTTATGGGAATTTCTAATGAAGAATTAACTTTTATTCCAGATTTAGATGAAGTCAAACGAGTTTTAGAGTTTTCAATTGCTGACTTTTTAGACGAGAAAAGTATTACAAAAGTAACCATGTCAACTTCTTATGCTACCGATATTGAAGTACCTGCTTTTATGGTGGACAAATATGTGGTTTGGGGTGCTACTGCAATGATGATGAGCGAGTTAAAAGAAACCATTAAGTGTGCGTTAAGTAAATGTAATTTATAGTGGTTTCAAATTGTTACGCACTATGATGAATTTAAGTCATTTTTTCTTTCTAAAATCACCTATTTTACTACTTTTGCGTTCTTGTTTTGTTAAAAAAAATGAAAATTATGGGATTATTTAAGAGAAATCCTTTCGGACATATATTGTTTTTAAAGACTTGGTTAATTCGTATAGCGGGTTTTTTAACACACCGTCGTTATCGTTATTTTAACCAATTACAAATCGAAGGTTCAGAAATTATTAGAAGTTTGCCTGATACGAATGTTTTATTTATTTCGAATCACCAAACCTATTTTGCTGATGTTGTAGCTATGTTTCACGTTTTTAATGCGAGTTTAAAAGGAAGAGAAAATAACATTAAAAATGTAATGTATTTATGGAATCCGAAGTTAAACATGTATTATGTAGCGGCTAAGGAAACCATGCAAGAAGGTTTACTACCAAGAATTTTAGCTTATGCGGGAGCCATTACAGTAGAAAGAACTTGGAGAGCGAAAGGAAAAGATGTTACGGAGAAGAAAGATGTTAATCCGAACGATACTGAAAATATTAAGATTGCTTTAGAAGATGGTTGGGTAATTACTTTTCCACAAGGAACTACACGTTCTTTTAAACCTGTGCGAAAAGGAACAGCGCATATTATTTTGCAACACAAGCCAGTTGTAGTACCAATTGTAATTGATGGTTTCCGTCGTTCTTTTGACCGAAAAGGATTGATGATTAAGAAAAAAGGAATCTTACAATCAATGGTGATTAAAGAACCATTGAAGATTGATTACGAAACAGCAACGGTTGATGAAGTGGTAGAAATGATTGAATTTGCAATAGAACAACATCCTTCTTTATTAAAAGTGATACCATCTGAAGTTTTAGATGAACAAGCTAAATTAGACAGAGAAAGAATGTGGAAATATTAAATAAAAAAAAGAGGCAACTGCCTCTTTTTTTATTTAACAGCTTCTACTTTATATCCTTGTTTTCGCAATAGTTTTATTACTCCTTCTTCTCCAGCTAAATGACCAGCACCAACACCAAAAAAGGTAGGTTTGTCTTTCATGGTTTTAATCATGATTGGAATCCAGTTTTTATTTCTATTGTTTAATAAAACATCTTGGTTTTCAGAAGTGATTTTATTGTCAGAATCGTCCATCATTTTTAACATTCCTTCAATGTCTTTGTTTTGATAGATTTTCATCATTTTATTCATTTCATCTTTATCTTTTTCTAAATCGCCTTTTGCCATTTTTAATAGTTCTTCTGCTTGTATTTCATATGAAATAGCATCAAAAACTTTCATTTGGTCTTCAATAGTTTCTAACCCGAAAACTTCTTCGTTTTGTTCTTCGGTTACTTTCATTAAAACACTTTCCACGGATTGAAATGGGCAATCAATCATCTTTGGATAAAGCATAGTAGTTATCATAAAAGGTTTAAAACTATCGAATAGCTTAGCCGACATGTTCAAGTTTTTCTTAAGAAATTCATCTACTGTTTTAAAATCTTCTGAGTTTAGTAAAGTCGATAATTTCGCACCATCTTTCATCATCATATGTTGCATCATTTGCATTTGCATCGATTTTTCATCCATATCTAGCTCTAAATACAATTGTTTTGTGTTTTCTAATGCACTTAAAGTATTATAATCTAAAGTCGCGTCACAAGTAATATGAATGGTTCCAAATAAATACGAATCGTATTTTAATCCGTTTCCAGATATTTTCCACAATAAACTTTTTTCTAATTCTTGAGAGAAAGAAAAACCAGTTAGTAAAGTTAAAAGCGTGATAAAGAATTTTTTCATTAGTAGTCTATTTTTTTTAGTTCATCATAATTTTTTTGAAGACGGCGCATTAAAATACCATACAGTAATCGGTAGAATAACCAAATTAGGCCAATAAATACAATAATTACCGCAGCATAAACTAAAAGCATGATACAGTAAAATGTTTTTGGATCAATATTAGAAGATGCGTTGTCAATTACTTTTTTAATAGAAGGATCGTATAAAAATTGGAAAATAAATACAATAATCATCGAAATTGCAGTCATTGCTAAGTTATACCAAACATAATATTTAACTGTTTTACGAGTTTTTAAAATGTTTTGCATCAATTGTTTAACATTGTCTGTAGTGTTTATCGCTTTGTAGTTTTTGAAAAACAAAAAGATAAAAAAGAGAATGACTCCATAACTTATTACAGACATAAAAGGCATAAATGTATCCAGATGATATAATTCAAGTGTTTTGGTGTATTTATCATCTGCCGTTAAAAAAGAAATACTCAACCATAAAAGTAGTTCTAAAACACTAATAATCACAATCCACTTCACGATAGAAGAGGAACGTTTATGTAGCATTCCATAAATTTCTTTTTCACCTATTTGTTGGAACGAACTTTCTTGTTTTTTCCAGTCTTTTTTTAATAAATCTAATTCATCCATGAGTTACGGATTTAATATTTTTTTTAATTTCCCTTTCACACGGTTCATTTTCACACGTGCATTCACTTCACTAATCCCCAACGTTTCTGAAATTTCGGTATAATCTTTATCTTCTAAGTATAAGAAAACTAAGGCTTTTTCAATATCGTTCAGTTCGCTAATGGCACTGTACAGTAGCTTTAATTTTTCTTCTTCTTCAAAATTGTAATCGTCTTGTGTTACTTTATGAAAAGTACTATCAAATTCAATTGTGTCAATACTTCGCTTCTTTTTTCGGTAAAGTGTAATGGCTGTGTTTAATCCTACGCGATACGCCCAAGTAGTAAATTTAGAATCGCCTCTAAAGTTGGGAAAAGCTTTCCATAATTGAATCGTAATTTCCTGAAACAAATCTTTATGCGCATCTTCATCAGTAGTATATAATCGACAAATTTTGTGGATTATATTCTGATTCTCTTTGAGTTGCTTTACGAAAAGTGCTTCCGATTCTGATTTCATATACAATAAGTAGTAGTTTTTACCAATTTGTTACAAGTTTACTATTTCAAATTTAATTAATCATTAACTATTTTGCGAAACATTCAATTCTTTTTCTTCTTATCTTTGACTTGATAAATTTACAATGATAAATGAATATTCCTCGTAGTAGTTTTCCTAGAATTGTCATCATAGGTGGTGGTTTTGCTGGAATATCTTTAGCGAAAAAACTTCGCAATAAGAAAGTACAAGTCGTTTTACTAGACAAACATAATTATCACAATTTTCAACCTTTGATGTACCAAGTAGCAACTGGCGGTTTAGAGCCCGATTCTATTGCGTACCCAATTCGAAAAATTGTTCAAGAATATAAAGATTTTTATTTCCGATTGGCAGAAGTTCGTGAAATTGATGCCGAAAACAATACGGTTTACGCCGATATTGGCGAATTAAAATATGATTATTTAGTAATTGCAACAGGTTCTAAAACCAATTATTTTGGAAATAAAGAAATTGAGCGCAATAGTATGGCGATGAAAACGATTCCGCAGTCGTTGAATATTCGTAGTTTGATTTTAGAGAATTTCGAACAAGCTTTGCTTACCAATGATATCGACGAACGTCATAGTTTGATGAATTTCGTTTTAGTTGGTGGTGGTCCAACAGGAGTTGAATTAGCCGGAGCTTTAGCTGAAATGAAAAAAGCGATTCTTCCAAAAGATTATCCCGATTTAGATGTTCGAAAAATGGAAATCAATCTGATTCAAAGTGGCGATAGAATTCTGAATACCATGAGCGAAAATGCTTCAGAAAAAGCAGAAAAGTTTCTTTTGGATTTAGGAGTTAGCGTTTGGAAAAACGTTCGTGTAACAGGTTATGATGGAAAAACCGTAACCACCAATTCCGATTTATCTTTCGATTCAGCAACTGTAATTTGGACAGCTGGTGTACAAGGCGCTTTACCTCACGGTTTAAAGGCAGATAGTTTCATCAAAAATGTAGACAGAATTAAAGTCAACCAATTCAATCAAGTAGAGGGGTATGATAATCTTTTTGCGATTGGTGATATTGCTGTAATGACTTCAGAAGAATTTCCGCAAGGACATCCGATGATGGCACAACCTGCGATGCAACAGGGAAGATTGTTAGCCGAAAATGTAATCCGATTATTAGATAAAAAGGAATTAAAACCGTTTGTTTACAAAGATAAAGGTTCAATGGCAACCATAGGAAGAAACAAAGCCGTTGTGGATTTGCCAAAATTTAAATTCAGCGGTGTTTTTGCTTGGTTTGTTTGGATGTTTGTACATTTATTTTCGTTAATTGGATTCAAAAATAAAGCGGTGGTTTTCTTAAATTGGGTTTACAATTACATCCGTTTTGACCGAGAAGCGCGTTTGATTATGCGTCCGTATAAAAAGAGAAAATTAGTAAGTTTTACGAGTGACGAGTTATAAATAGGGGAAAGTTGAAAGGGATTAGGAAAAAGTTAATACGTTACGTAAACTATTCCCTAATCCCTTTTCTCTTATAACTTATTCTCATACCCAATTGCTAATCCTACAAACTTACTATAGCCTTCCATTCCATCTTTTTGTTGGTTGGCTTTTAGAAAATTGTCGTAGAAATATTCAAAAAAGGTATTGATTGGCGTTTGGTATTCCTTCCAAAAGATTTTATTTTCTTCAAAGTTTTTTAAAACACCTTTATTGATTTTTTTCAAATAAGGCTCTGAACTTTCTTCTTTTATCATTTCCAAATTATGCAATGCATAGCGCAACGCAAAACTGTAAGCTGAATATTGGAAATACAAATCCTCGTTTTTAGCAGCCGTTACAAATCCAATGAAATTACATTCGCTTTCACTTCCAATTCCGGTTTGATGCGCCATTTCGTGGCAAGTGGTTAAAGGAGAAGTGTATTTTGGTTTCAAATAATTGACTTGCGCTTCATTGGTAAACGGATTCAAATACCCACCAAATCCCATATAACTCAACGGATAACTGAACAACGAAGATTTGATGCTTTTTACTTTGTAACGGAATTCTTGTAAATCACTTGGAATATTTTCGTATCCTTTCAAAGCCAAATTATAAATTTCGTCATGCGAATATGGTATCACAACCGCAATTGAATCATTTTTAGTGATTTGCATTTGTAATTCATTGGTTTTCACCAACATTTTTTCAATAAAAACTTTCAATTGGTCTACCGAATATTCTTTTTCAATCTTCAATTTTTCATGTAACGGAATTCGGTAGTAGTTCATTCCCCAAAGAATATGAAAGAAAAAGTAAAACACCGAAACCCAACTCAAAATAGCTAATCCGTTATTTTTCCATTCTTTAAAAAAACCGATTCGGTGTTTCCAAATCCATCTAAATAAGAGTAAAATCAGTATAAAATAGATTACATCACCAAAAGAAAATGGTAACCAACCTAATGCTTTTCTCGACAAGAAAGCCAATTTCGGATAAAAACCTTTGCTGTACCAATTTTCTACAAAATCAGGAAACAAACCAATCGTTTTCACAACGATGATTTGGATAAGTAAGAATAAAGGAAGGACAAATTTTATTTTCACAGCGTATTTTAAAACGTAAATATAATCACAAATCAATTTGTAAAGAAATTAAACTTTGTAACTTTGTTGCTTAGACACTTAAAAACTACAAAAATATAATGAGCCAAGAAATTAGAAATCTGGAACCAAAGCCACTTTGGAACAAATTTGCCGATTTGAATGCTGTACCACGTCCGTCTAAAAAAGAAGAACGTGTGATTGAATTCATGAAAAACTTCGGAACCAGTTTAGGATTAGAAACGTTTGAAGACGAAATCAGAAACGTAATCATTCGCAAACCAGCAACGCCAGGAATGGAAAACCGCAAACCAATTGTTTTACAAGGACATTTGGATATGGTTCACCAAAAAAATAACGACACGAATTTTGATTTCGATACGCAAGGAATTGATATGTATGTGGATGGTGATTGGGTTCGTGCTCGCGGAACTACGCTTGGTGCCGACAATGGGTTAGGAGTAGCAATGATTATGGCGATTTTAGAAGCTACAGATATCAAACATCCTGCAATTGAGGCTTTGTTTACGATTGATGAAGAAACGGGAATGACTGGCGCTTTAAACTTAAAAGGCGGTGTGTTACAAGGTGAAATTTTATTGAATATGGATACCGAAGAAGATGATGAAATCGATATCGGTTGTGCGGGTGGAATTGATGTAACTGCTTCAAGAGGTTACAACGAAGAAGAAACGCCAGAAGGTTCTGTGGGTTACACGATTACTGTAAAAGGTTTACAAGGTGGACACTCGGGAATGGATATTCATAAAGGATTAGGAAACGCAAACAAAATCATGAACCGTTTATTATTTGATGGTTTTGAGAATTTTGGATTGCAAATTGCTGAAATTTCAGGTGGAAGTTTGCGTAATGCGATTCCGAGAGAAAGTGTAGCGAAAGTAATTATTGCTGAAATGTATGACGAAGCGTTTGTTTTTGACATGCAAGAAGTAATTGGCGACATCAAAACCGAATTCAAAACGATGGAGCCAAATTTAACGATTGAGATTGTTAAAAACGATACGATTCCAGCGAAAGTAATGGATTTAGGCGTACAAGAAGGTTTGTTACGAGCGATTTATGCAGCACACAACGGTGTTTACAGAATGTCGGCTGATATGGAAGACTTGGTAGAAACTTCGAATAATATTGCACGCGTGATTGTAAAAGACGGACAAATTTCGATTCAGAATTTAACGCGTTCATCGGTGGAAAGTTCTAAAATGGATTTAGCAAATAGCTTACGTTCAGCTTATGAATTATTTGGTTGCGAAGTAGAATTTGGAGGAAGTTATCCAGGTTGGACACCAAACGTAAACTCTGAAATTTTAGACGTATTGACTTCTATTTATGAAAAGCAAAACGGTGAAAAACCAAAAGTAGTGGCGTGTCACGCCGGATTAGAATGTGGTATTTTAGGAACCAATTATCCAAACATGGATATGATTTCTTTTGGACCAACAATTCACGGAGCACACAGCCCAGATGAAAGAGCATCCATTAAATCGTCTCAGAAATTTTGGAAGTTTGTTTTGGAAATTTTAGAGAATATTCCAGAGAAGAAATAAGAGAATAGAAAATAGAATAAAGAGGAAATCCCGAGTTAGCTCGGGATTTTTTAATTATAATCAATATAAATTTTAGAAATTTTATTATCCAATATATCGAAACTTACGCTTCCACTTGAATCCTTAATTTTAATTTCAAAAAATGTCACATTCTTTATTTCTTTATTATAAAAATTAAAAGTTTTAAACCATTTTGCATAAGAATAATTGAATTTTTCTTTAATAGAATCGATTGAATCTCCAATTTTAATTTCAATAGAATCTATAGTAAGTTGCAAATTATTATCTTCTAAGATTAACAAAAAAAGTTTTTCATCATTAGGATCAAATACAATTTTATTCTCATTAATAAAGTAATCAATTATGGTTTCTGATTCATTTTCAAGAATTATGGAATCAGTTCTTATTATATTAATTTTAGCAACATCCTTTTCAAATTGTTTTCTATTGAAACCAAATATGTTTTTTTCGTTTATAAGAATTTGATTTTTACTAATTGAATTAATTTTGTCATTTTTTATTTTTTCTATTTCAGAAGCTAAATCTCTATTTACGAAATGAATTATTTCTTTAGATAAAGATTTTTTAAATTCGTCTCTTTCATCTTTTACAATGTAGTTTTTATAATAGATTTCATTTGTGTTAGTCGAATAAAAAAGAGTGTCTTGATAACTATTGTATTCTATTACAAACATTGTTTTGAATCTTTCATTGCCAAAATGTGTGTTGTAATCTTTTTGCGTCTTATTATAATTTCTTAATTGACTAATAGATTTGTAAATTTTCTTTACAACTTTTTCATCAGTAGTTTTTAACAAAAGGAAATTATCTTCTCTTAAATAACTTTCTTCAAAAAAATCAATATCAATTATTGGATCTGTTTCAATATCAAATGTATTTATTATGTTGTAAATATGAATTTCTGTTAAATCTTTTGGTTTTGATTGTCCAAAGGAAATACAAGTAATTAATATGATAAATAGATAACGCATTTTGAATATTTTATTTTCAAATTTAAACAAAAAAGGCTCACTTTCGTGAACCTCATTATACTTTATATGTTTAAAATTACTTTTTCTCTCTTTTTGTTTGCTCTTTTAAAATGGATGGCAAATAAGGTGAAATAATAGTTTCTAATGCTGCTTCAGAGATTGATAATGCTTTAGCATCTTGTGGTAACGTGTTCCAGATTTTCGGGTTTTTAAAATCATAGCTTCCAAAAACAATTACGGGAGTTCCTTTTAATTTTACTTTTTCGGCGCTTTCTAATTCCCATTGATCGGCAAATTCGTATAGCATTTTGGCATCTTTTTCTAACAATCGCAAACAAGAATGCGAAGCTGGATAACCAGGTAATTCATATTCGTGAAAACCAATGCCTTGTTTGTTTTCAATGTTGAAATTCCATTTTAGTTTCCATTCATCGTTAAACGTACTTATGGTTTCTTCGGCTTTCCAATTGGTAAAAAACAAACCGGTTGGTGTTTTGTCTTTTTCTCTTCCCAGACTTGTAGGTCCGGTATGTGTTAAAACACCATATTCATAAGTCGCGAAAGCTTGCGTAGCATATGAAAACAGAATAATTTTGCTTACTTCGTTCAAAGTCGCAACTTCTATCGGAAAAGGCATATAATATTCCAAATCACCCGAGAAATCGGTTGGCACTACTATCGAATCTAATTTTTTTAAATTCACGACATCCACACGATTTAGAGCCAAAACCAAATCGAGTGCTTTTGGATTTGAACCTTCGGTTTTTAACCACTCTTCACTTTTTTGAAATGTATAGGCGACTTCTTTAGGTTCGCTTCTTTTTATTTCAGGTTTGACAATGGTTATAACTTCTTTCTTCTCTTCTTTACAAGAAAGTGAAAAAAGACTAATTGCCAAAACCACTATTTTTAAGACGTTTTTCATGTTTTCTTTTTCGCAAAGTTATACCTATAAAACGCGTGTTGTCTTATATTATTCTTTGAAATAGTTACATGATTTTGATTTTTAGAAGTATTAAAAAAGGCTCACTTTCGTGAACCTTCTAAAATTATTTTTGTCTAATTATATTTCTAAACAAATGAAAGTTATTAGGAATAGCGTTTGTTATTTCTGCTTTGTTTGATGTTATTGTAGGTTTAACGCAAATTACTTTAGTGTCTTTATCTATTTCAATTATATGGGTAGATGTGAAATTTTTAATGTCTTTGTGAACTAATTTGAATTCATATTTACCAGGTAATAAATAAATTATAGCAAATTCATTTGACATAAGTTGCCCTAAAGGTTTATTGTTAATCCATACATTTATAAATGATGAGTTATCTATTTTATGATTAAATCCAGCTCCATTATAGATTAATATTTTTCCATTATCAAATTCTCCAATTATTACTGGATCAGAAAATGTTCTTTGTAAACTAAATTCAGATTGAATGGGTTTTAATAAACAAGAGGAAAACAATAATGATGATATAAAAAGCAATAAAAAAATCTTTAATCTCATGAGTTTTAATTTGTAGTTTTAATCTTATTATTTTTCAAAAATACCAAAAACTTCATTACAACTCCATTTAAGTTATCAACAAAAAAGGCTCACTTTCGTGAACCTTTTTCTTTTATTAACTCAAAATAATTAAAACTAAAATTGGAAAAATTATTCCAGCTACGGCTAGTTTCCAGCCTCGGCGTTTAAAGGTGTTTTTGCCGTGGGTTACCATTAAAGTTCCCGTGATGGCTATAAGTATTAAAGAAATTCCAAAAATATCAGAGTAGTAAATCCACCAGTTTGATGTAGTTTTATGCAACTTCATCGTTTGACTGATAATTGGTGTTTTATTGAAAGCAACAATTTCACCTTTACCCGTTTTTATGTCGATTTCTACATCGTGTTTTTCAAACGAAATCTTAAACGTGCCTTTCTTTACATTGTGGCGACGCATTTTATCATCGATGCCCAATTGTTTCCCTAAATTTTCAGCAAATTCTTCTGTAATTTGGCTTTCTTCTGGCAGTTGTACTTTGATGTTTTTGGTTTCGATGGTGTATTTTTCAGGATGCCAATGTTCTCTATGGTTCATTAAAATTCCCGAAAAGGCAAACGAAATTATCAATCCTACATAGAAGTAGCCAAAATCGCGGTGAATGTCTCTAACTAATTTTTGTTGTTTCATGGTTTAAAATTTATATCGTAAAGAAGTTAAAATTTGTCTTGGAGCAATAGGGTTTACACTGTAGTTTTCGTGCATCGTATAATTCAACTCGTTGGTAATATTTGATAATTTGCAAAGTAATGTAAATTGTTTCCAATTATAACCAAGCGATACATCAATAGTTGTGTAACCATTTACAGGAATTTCTCTATCCCAAATTCCGTTTGGATAGGTTGGGTTTATTTGATTGTTCCAACCTCCAACTCGGTCGCCAATGTAGTTTCCAATTGCTCCAACCGAAATGTTTTTGAAAATTCCTGTTGGTACAGTATAGAAGAAACTTAAGTTTGCAGTATGTTGAGGTGTTCTTACTAAACGGTCACCTTCAATAAAACTTCCTGTTGCTCCAGTGGTTTCTGTATAACGCATATCGTTGTAGCTGTAACCCGCCATAATGTTGAAATCATCTATCGGTTTGTACGTAATGTCTAATTCAATTCCTTTACTTGTTGTTTCACCGCTTAACGCTTTTACATTGGTGTTGGTATTGATGTTTCCGTTGGCATCAAATTCGGCTGTTTGCGCCAAGTTGCTGTTCACAATTTGGTACAAAGTAACGTTTGTAGTTAGTTTTCCTTTCCAGAATTCGTTTTTAACACCAACTTCAATTTGGTCAATGATGGAAGGTTCAATCGCTTCGTTATTAATATCTACTCCAGTATTTGGTGTAAAGGAATTGGAATAACTTGAGAATAAAGTAATACTTTTTGTAGGTTGGTAAATTAAACCCACTTTTGGAGAGAAAGCTCTATCGTTACGAATTTTTTCTTCAGTAACCGTGTTTGCTGTAATGTTGTATGTTTCAGGTTTTGCTTCTTGGTACGAATAACGAACGCCCAATAAAGCTTTGAATTTTTCTCCAAACGAAATCAAATCTTGAGCATAAATTCCTAAACGAGTAGTTTCTGTCTTTACGATTCTTGTTATTTCTGAAGGTAAAGCTGGTAATTCATTTGAAGCATCATAAGAAGCTGGATCAAAAATATTTACGGTATCATAATTTGTTACTGTTGTGCCAGTTGTTGGATTGAAAAATCTGAACGTGTACGCATCTGCATATGAAATTTCAGTATCTATTCCTGTAAACAATTGATGTTTGATTTTACCTGTTTTAAAATTGCCTTGTAAGCTAATTTGATTGGCTAGAATTTGTTCTACTGCTTTATTTCTTCCATATGGACGATTCCAATCGCCATTTGCTGCAGGTTGAATACGTTCTGTACCAATAGATTCTCTATCGTAATCTTGGAAAGAAGAATTAAAGTTTAGTTTCCAATTTTTATTGAATTCATGATTTGCTAATATCGAAGCGGTTGCTTGTTTGGTAGTTCCGTTAGACCATTTTGCTCCTAAATATGCGTTTCTTGGCACATTAGCAATTTCTTTCCCAATAGAACCGGTACCAAAATCGGGTGTCCAATCATCACTTAAATAATCGGCTTGAAGCGTGATTTCTGTTTTATCACTCACTTTAAAAAGTAGGGAAGGATTTACGTAGTAACGTTCTTTAGTGACAAAATCTCTAAAGCTTTCCGAATTTTCATACGAACCATTAAAACGATATGCAATCGAATTATTAAAAGCACCATACACATCTGCTGAAGGTTTGTAGAAATTGTAACTTCCTGCTTGCATGGTGAATTCGCCACCGGTTCTAAAATTTGGAGATTTGGTTACCATATTCATAATTCCTCCAGGCGCCACATTACCGTATAATAACGCTGCACTTCCTTTTAAAATTTCTACTTTTTCTAACGAAGAAACTTCTGGAATAGAACCGCTGTTGAAACGGAAACCGTTTTTAAACATGTTGTTGGCCGACATGTCGTAGCCTCTTGACCAAAACGATTCTTGAGCGCCACCTCGTGCTGAACCAACATAAACACCATTTGCATTTTTGATAACATCACTCAAACGAATGGATTGTTGTTGTTGGATGATTTCGGCTCCAATCACTTGAATGGCTTGAGGTAAATCTTTTTCTTTGATTCCAGCTCTGTTTACTGAAGATTTTGAAGGGTTGTTTTTGGCTTCGATAACCACTTCTTTTAATTTTTTTACAGTATCGTTTTCTGTAAAATAGTTTTCACTAACGTCGTTAAGGTTTTCTTGAGATACTGCCTGAAGTGAAGACAGTAATACTATAGATTTGAAAATGTTTTTATACATCTTATTTAGATTAAATTAAAATAACGATGCAAAAATATTGAGTCAAAATGAAACTACAAAATTTATTTAGACTTATTTTAAATAATATTTCTAAAGAATTGATTTTCAAACCGAAACTTTTAAACACTTAAATTTTTAAACTTTAAACTAAAATTGTAACTTTGCACTCCAAAATAAATAACAGCTATGTTAGATAGATTACAATATGTAAAACAACGTTTTGACGAAATTTCAGACTTAATTATTCAGCCTGATGTAATTGCCGATCAAAAGCGTTACGTACAATTAAATAAAGAATACAAAGACCTTAAAGGTTTGGTTGAAAAACGTGAAGAATACATTACGCTTGACGGAAATATAAAAGAAGCTAACGAAATTATCGCTGATGGTTCAGATGCCGAAATGGTAGAAATGGCCAAAATGCAATTAGATGAAGCTAAAGAGCGTTTGCCACAATTGGAAGATGAAATCAAATTTATGTTGATTCCTAAAGATCCAGAAGATGCGAAAAACGTTATGGTGGAAATTCGTGCAGGTACTGGTGGAGACGAAGCTTCTATTTTTGCAGGAGATTTATTCCGTATGTATACTAAATATTGCGAAGCACGTGGTTGGAGAACTTCTGTAGTAGATATTAGTGAAGGAACTTCTGGTGGATTCAAAGAGGTGATTTTTGAAGTAACAGGAGAAGACGTTTACGGAACTTTAAAATTTGAAGCAGGAGTACACCGTGTACAACGTGTACCACAAACCGAAACACAAGGTCGTGTGCACACTTCAGCGGCAACGGTAATGGTTTTACCAGAAGCAGAAGAATTTGATGTACAAATTGATATGAACGATGTTCGTGTTGACTTTTTCTGTTCGTCTGGTCCTGGAGGTCAGTCGGTAAATACGACGAAGTCTGCGGTTCGTTTAACGCACATTCCAACTGGATTAGTGGCGCAATGTCAGGATCAAAAATCGCAGCATAAGAATAAAGATAAAGCAATGGAAGTATTGCGTTCTCGTTTATACGAAAAAGAATTAGCCATCAAACAAGCGGAAGATGCAACAAAACGTTCTTCGCAAGTAAGTTCAGGTGACCGTTCGGCAAAAATTAGAACCTATAACTATTCTCAAGGTCGTGTAACCGATCACAGAATTGGTTTAGACGTTTTTGATATGGATGGTGTGATGAATGGTAAAATTCAAAAATTTGTTGACGAACTTCAGTTGGTAAACAACATGGAAAAATTAAAAGAAAACGAAGTTTTCTAATCGGAAACTTATTAAATATAAAAAATGCCAAACTAAATTATAGCTTGGCATTTTTTTTTGAATCAATAAATAACTGTAACTATTCTTTGGCTTCTGAATTTTCTTCTGCTTTTGAGCCCATTCTATTCGCTTTTAAAAGTGGAGCAAATTTAAATTTGATAGAGGCAATTTTCATATTGTCAGAACCAGATAAACCTTCATTTTCAACTGTGTTTTTTCTAGTATCTAATGCTTCATAGTACAATTTAATTTCATCCCAATCTTCTCTTGAGTAGCTTTCTTTATTTTTTTCAACTGTTGAGGTAAAGTTGTCATATACTCTTAAAATGTTGTTTTTGTTTACCCAAGTAAAAGCCATATCGTCTCCAATATCTTCACTTCCAAAAAGAGCTGTTCTAACAATTGATTTAGTAGCTGCTTTAGGTTGTTGAGCTAAATAATTCGCTTTGTACAATTCATATTTGTCGCTGGAAACTAGTATTTTCCCTTCTAATTCTTCGCGATTTTCTAAATCTTGTAAAGCAACTTCAGCTGCAATTTTTCTTCTTTCGTGATCATTTTCAATGCTATCCCAGTTTGTTTTTAAGTCACTTAAAGCAACATTGTTTAACGAGTCTACATACATTTCATATGCCACAACTTCTTTTTCTGCATTAGTTTGCTTTTCATCTTTACATGAAATTAAAGCAACTCCTGATGCAAGGGTAATAAGTAAAAATTTTAAATTTTTCATTTTGATTGTTTATTTGTTAGAAATTTTTGATAGTATTTTAGTTACTGCAAATTGAACTCCGTAACCTAAAATTTGTTTAAATGGATTTTTGGATTCGCCAACTACCATTCTTTTAGATAAATAACCACCTAAAACACTAGTAATGGTAGAAAATAGATTGTCTTTGTTGGTAGCGGTTTTGTAAAATTCGGAAATACCTTGGTTTACAATATTAGAAACAGTAAATGAATTATGAACAGTAAAATATTGTTCTTTTAATTCTACGAATTCATTAGCTCGTTTTATTTTTAATGCAGCAATTTTGTTGTCAAGAATATCGGTTTGTTTGAGCGCTTTCATCCTTATAAATGGTTTGGATTACTTTCATCTTCAGAGATAATCTTATCTTTTAAAAGTTTAGAAACAATTAAATTATCAATAGGTATTTTAATTAGTGTTTTTCTAAAAATGAATACAATAATGGCAACTATAAAATAAAATCCAGAAACTAGGAAAAATCCCATGGCGTAATCATTTAATAGTTTGCCTATAAAAAGGCTAATACCAATGTTAATAAACAAGGTAAACATAGCCACAATAATAGAGATGGAAATAACAACCGATAAAGATGAGATTACATCTGATGTTTTATCTATGGTATTTAATTGTAGTAATTCAAAACTGGTTTTGGAATACTTTTCTGCTTTTTTGTAAAGTAGCTCTATATCGGTGGCTATATTTTCCATTGCTATTTCTTATCTGGTAATGTCGTTACTCATTCGTTCTAATTTCGATTTTCCTTCTTCAATAACTTCTTCTGCATTAGAAGTAAAGTTTGAATATTGATCTTCAACCGAAGCAATAAAATCAGTAAAACTTCCTTTTAAATTATCTTTTAAATCGGTTCCTTTTTGTGCAATTTTTCTTCTGGTGTTGCTTCCTTTATCTGGAGCAAACAATACGCCTAATAAGGCACCAACAGCTAATCCACCTAACACTCCTACGATAACATCTGTATTTTTCATACTATTATTTTTTAATGATTTATATTTCTCTTCCTTTGATTAATCTGAATAAAATCGCAATTACAGCGATTACCAACAAAATGTGGATAATATTACCCGCACTGTAAACAAAAAATCCTAATGCCCAAAGAATAACAAGCACTATGGCAATGGTGTATAATAAATTTGACATATCTTTATGTTTTAAAGTTTATAATTGACTAAGACAAGCTTTTGACTTATCTTTTCGAACTATAACAAAGGTGTAACTTATTGAATCAATTTGTATTACACACCAAAGGCTAAATGTTACAGATTTCCCACATTTATTGAATTCTCGTTACTTTGAGTTTCCAAAACTTTGAACTAACTTTGCCCAACAACTAACACTAAACACCACAACGTTTTGACTACACAACAACTTCAAGACCAAATCCAAGCTAAAAAATCATTTCTATGTATTGGTTTGGATGTCGATTTGAATAAAATTCCCGAGCATTTACTACAAACCGAAGATCCTATTTTCGAATTCAATAAAGCGATTATCGATGTGACTCACGATTTGTGTGTTTCTTATAAACCAAACACCGCTTTTTATGAAGCTTACGGAATAAAAGGTTGGCAATCGTTAGAAAAAACCATCAATTACATCAACGAAAAGTATCCTGAAATTTTCACCATTGCCGATGCAAAACGCGGTGATATTGGCAACACGTCATCCATGTATGCTAGAGCCTTTTTCAACGACTTAGATTTCGATTCGGTAACTGTGGCTCCTTATATGGGAAAAGATTCAGTAGAACCTTTCTTAGCATTTGAAGATAAACACACGATTATGTTGGCGTTGACTTCAAACGAAGGCGCTTTTGATTTTCAAACGCAAAATGTCCACGGTAAAGAATTGTACAAAGTGGTTTTAGAAACGTCAAAATCATGGAAAAACGCGCATAATTTGATGTATGTAGTTGGTGCAACTAAAGCCGAATATTTCACTGAAATTAGAAAAATTGTTCCCGATAGTTTTTTATTAGTTCCAGGTGTTGGCGCTCAAGGCGGAAGTTTAGCCGAGGTTTGCAAATACGGAATGAGCAAAAATGTTGGTTTGTTAATTAATTCTTCAAGAGGAATTATTTATGCTTCAAACGGAACTGATTTCGCTGAAAAGGCTAGGGAAGAAGCGTTGAAATTGCAACAAGAAATGGAGGGAATTTTGGTTTCAAGTTTCAAGTTTCAAGTTTAAAACGATCATCTTAAACTTTTTAAATGAAATTAATTGATCAACTAGGAATTTTACATACTTTCGAAAAGCAACCCGTTCGAATCATTTCTTTAGTGCCTTCGCAAACCGAATTGCTTTATGATTTAGGTTTGGAAGATAACATCGTTGGAATAACTAAATTTTGCGTGCATCCTGTTCATTTTAAAGCGACTAAAACGATTGTTGGCGGAACAAAAAACATCAAATTCGATAAAATAAAAGCACTTCAGCCCGATATTATCATTTGTAACAAAGAAGAAAATACGAAAGAAATTGTGGATGAATTAAATACAATTTGTCCAGTTTGGGTAACCGATATTCTCACGATTGAAGACAATTTACAAATGATTCACGATTTTGGTCAACTTTTCAATAAACGAACTGATGCTCAAAAATGGATAGACAAAATTAATTTTGCATATCAAGATTTTCAGCAATTCATCAAAGATAAATCCATTAAAAAGGCAGCTTATTTTATTTGGGCAAAACCTCATATGGTCGCAGGAAATCATACGTTTATCAATGAATTATTGAAATTAAATCATTTCGAGAATATTTACGAAGTAAAAGAAGGACGTTATCCAGAAGTTGAATTGAAGAAAATTCGTTTAGAAGGCGATCCTGATTATGTTTTTTTGTCTTCCGAACCTTTTCCGTTTACCGATGAACATGCTTTTGAAATAGGACGTTTTACGCATCATGCCAAAACTGTTTTTGTCGATGGCGAAATGTTTTCTTGGTACGGAAGTCGATTGTTAAAAGCATTTGATTACTTCAAAAAACTACATGCTAAAATTTAAAATTTGTTCAATCGTTAATTTTGTTGAAAAGCAGTACATTTGGGCAAAATTAAAATTTTGATTTCCTACACAATTTATAAAAACGAAACGAGTACAGAATGGGTTACTTTTGTTCATGGAGCAGGAGGAAGTTCGTCTGTGTGGTTCAAGCAAATTCGCGATTTTCAGAAGCATTTTAATGTATTGTTATTGGATTTGCGTGGTCATGGAGATTCAAAAGAACAATTGAAATCTGCATTCAAGCAAAAATATACGTTTAAAGCCATTGCCGAAGACATTGTTGAGGTTATTGATTTTTTAAAGATTGAAAGTTCTCATTTCGTTGGAATTTCGTTAGGATCAATTGTCATTCGTCAATTAGCAGAAATGCATCCTGAACGAGTGAAAAGCATGATTTTAGGAGGTGCTATTTTAAAAATGAATTTCCGTTCGCAAGTATTAATGCGATTAGGAAATACGTTTAAATATGTGTTGCCGTATTTGGTTTTGTATAAGTTTTTTGCTTTTGTGATTATGCCTAAAAAGAACCACAAACAATCGCGCTTACTTTTTATCAACGAAGCCAAGAAATTGTATCAAAAAGAATTCATCAAATGGTTCAAACTTACTGCCGAAATTAATCCAGTTTTACGCTGGTTCCGTCAAAAAGAATTGAATATCCCAACACTTTACGTTATGGGCGAAGAAGATTATATGTTTTTACCTTCGGTAAAGCAAGTCGTAGCCAACCATGTTAAAACCGCCGAACTTTTCATTATCCAAAACTGCGGACACGTGGTAAATGTTGAACAACCGGTTATTTTTAATGAAGCGGTGATTGGATATTTGAAGAAAAGGTAGGTTGATTATATTAAAAATGGCGGATTTTATATAGGTAAATTAGGAAGTAGTAATTGAAGTAAACTGCTGTTTTGCGTTCGTTTTTTATTTTTCGTTCTCGTTATAAAATTCTAATTCATATTCAGATGCAAGACATTCAAAAGTCTCGTCCTTAAAGAAGAAAATAAAATGTTTCTTATCAGAATTGGAATCGTTAATTTTTACAATCGGACTTGGCATATTTCTGTCTAATCCGCTTTTGATTTCATAAAATTGTCCCCAAGGTAATTCTTTTGGATTTGTTCGATATTGACCATAATAATAACCTTCGTCATTACAAGTATTTAGAGAATATTCCTGACAGTTTTTGAATGAAATTTTTACTTTGTCTCCTTCTTTAAAATTTTCGAACGCATAATGGTTTAAATAGATATCCATTATTAAATTTTCTTCGTCCATACTTAATTCAATTTCCGGCGAAACTGGATCAGCATTCCAATTATTTGTTATTTGGATATAGTCAATCATTTCAGTTTGATTTTTTTTAACGCTGTCATTATTTTTCTTAGTTCCAAATGTTTTCTTTAACCAATTCAATTTCTTTATTTTTAAAGTTTTTCAAAATGACTCACAACGTTCCGGCGCTTGGCTAGTTTGCTAACTTCAGAACCGATTATTTTCTGTTAAGGATAAAATTTCTTGGGAAATGTAAAGGTGTATTTACTACAAAATTCGCAATATTTCCAAAAGCCTGTTAGCAGTTGTGCTAATTTCTGACGTTACTTTTTTGAAACCAATCTTCTAAATCTTTGTCTTGACCACAAACAGAATTTCTAAATTTTCCAATTTCATACTCAACTTGTATAACTTTTTGTTTTCCATTGTATACCTCTTTATTAAAAATATCGCTCGTCGTGCTATAACTTATTTTAGTTTTGTTTTTCTCATACCAATCTTTCCACATTTGGATTTCACTTTCATCAGGATAAGATATAATACCTATATAACTTCCTTCGCCTTTTTTTGTTCCAATATTCGTCAAGCAAATAATTTCTGATAATTCTGATTGATTAAATTTTCTTTTTTCTTTGATTGCTATTTCAGCGTTCATTATTTTTATTAAAATTTGTCTTGGAGCATCAGATTCTTGAGCTTGAACTTTTGTAATGCTAAAAGCAATTAAAATTAAATAAATGGTTGTTCTCATAAATTTATTTTTCAAGCGTTACTGCTAACTTATTTATTATGCTCAACTATTGATGAGTATTTTTTATAATATCAAATATAAATAAATATTTACAAATCCCACAAACTAAAAAATCCCCAATTGCTTGAGGATTTCGTTTATTTTTTAGTTTTGCCTGAGTTGAACTTAAAGCGTTCTACTGGGCTTTCGGGTTTTTGTTTTTTGTCGGAAGGTTTGCCTTGTCCAAATGGTTTTTTAGCAGGACCACTTTTTGGTTTAAATGGTTTTTTGTCGCCTTCTTTTTTAAAATCAGGCTTTTTGTCTTCTTTATAAAGTGGCGCTTTGTTTTTTGCTATTTCGCCTAATACTTCTTTAGGATTTTTAGGTTCTTCCTTAGTACCACGCAAATGAATGACTAATCCGTTTAAGAAATTACGCAATAATTGGTCGCCACATTCCATAAAATTTGGATGGTCTTCGCTTCTAAATACGTTCGCTAATTCACCTTTTGAAACTCTAAAATTAACCAAGTTTAAAATTTCAATAATTTGGTCATCACGTAATTGCAACGCTACGCGTAACTTTTTAAAAATATCGTTGTTATTCATTTGTATAAAATATTAGGTCAAAGATATCCATTTAAATTAAGATTTCTTATTTTTACCGCAAAGAAATAATGTATGGATAGTTACCAAGAAAAATTAAGTCTGTTACAAGAGATGATTGCTTTTGCTTTAATCGATGGCGAATTGCACGATAGAGAGTATGATTTTTTGGAAATGGTAGCCATGGAATTAGAAATTGAAAAACCCGTTTTTCATAAATTATTTGAGAATAGAGCTTCTGTTTCGGTCATTAAAGATGAGTTTCATAGAATTTGTCAGTTTTACCGTTTGGCGTTATTAATGCATTGCGATGGCGTTTTACATGATGCTGAACAAATCAAAATCAACGAAATTGGAATCAACATGGGATTGAATCCGTATGCCATGAAACGCGTATTGAATTTAATGAAAAACTCCCCAAACCGAATGGTCGAGGGAGATGTTTTGTTATCAGTTTTTACTGAACAGCATAATTAATTTTTTAGATATTTCATTAATTTTTTATATTCAATTACTACCAAATTTATAGGCTGAAAAGTTAATATTAGCTCAAAAAAATCACTAATAATAATACATAAAAAAAGCTCCGAAATTTCGGAGCTTTTTTTATGTATTAATTGATTTTAATAAATGAGTTTTGTTGTTTTGGAATTACCATTAATATCTATAACTTTTATGATTAAAGCTTGTTTAGATGCTAAAATATTTTTGATTTGTAATTCTTTGGAGGCAATGTTTTTATTTTCATATAAAACGCTTCCTAAAACATTGTAAACAATAACTTCTCTAATATTTTCAGAAGCTAAAACAGTAATTCCTTCTTGGTTAGTGTAGATTTTTATTTCTGTTTCGTTCGTATTGTTATCACCAATACCAAGCGTTTCATTTTGGTATACTATCTCAAAACGATTATCAAATGTACCAATCTCTGAAGTAAAATTATAAGCTCCATTTGAAAGATTGTGAGTAATATCAGATAGTTTATCTTTAAGGTAAATATGCTGATTACTAAACACTCCATCAGTTGAATCGATTTCAATTTTAAAATTACCAGAATTTAAAGCTTTAAAGCCTAATGGTACAATGTCTTCAACCATAAATGGATTTGATTTTCCTTGAATTACAAATGGTTCATCATCAATGATACTGTAAAGCATCGATTTTGAAGTATCTAAAGGTCTACCATCTATTTGATTGTCATAGTTTTGAGTAGCTCCATCCATGTAACCAATTAAAATTTGGTTATATGAAGTGTTGTCATCATTAAAATTGATCCAAAATCTACTTCTATTCAATTCAGCAGTATTCGTTCTGTAAAATTGTGTGCTTGTTGCGGCATCAACACGTTGTTTGTTTTCAAAATACGCAGTGCCC
The DNA here is from genome assembly GCF_004363695.1 of Flavobacterium cheniae. Taxonomy (GTDB): domain Bacteria; phylum Bacteroidota; class Bacteroidia; order Flavobacteriales; family Flavobacteriaceae; genus Flavobacterium; species Flavobacterium cheniae. Next base: position 26,300 of record NZ_SNZC01000001.1, read on the forward strand.
GCAGAAGTTGCATTAATATAGAATCCTTGCCCTGTTTGTATAGTTCCATTAGGGATTTTGCTACTAGCAAAAGCTGCTGTACCACCTAGAGTAGTGTAAGCTGCAAAATTATTTTGTGGATAAGACCCCAAACTAGCAGGTGTTGTATTTGTCCAAAAATACAATGTACCTATATTTGGATTCTTACCTAAGAAAACATTAGCACTTATAGGAGATGCATAAGGATTTCCTAAAAGGTTATACCCTAGACCAACACTTTGGCTGATATCTCCATTAGAAGGAAGTCCAGTAAATTGACCATTATGAACTGTTGCAGCTGTAAGAGTATTAGCAGCTCTAATCATGTATCCTTTTCCTGGAGTAAAATTAGTAGTTGCATTTACCGAATTATAAGCCGTTGGGGTTGTAGTTCCTGTAAATAGGTATTCGTAAAAACGATTAGATAATGTATTTGGTGAGAAAGATTGCAGTTGTTGACCAACAACAGGTGATGACCAAGCCGTGTAATCTAATCGAACCATTGAAGTGGAGTTTCTTTTCACAGTTATTGAACCAATGTTTGAATCTTTATTGATTTGTCTCAAAGCACCATTGTTCTCAATAATTAAGTTTGAACCGGCATCCACTGTTAATCCACCACCAATAATAAGTGTATGACCACTATTAAATGTTACTTGTGCATTATTTGAAATATTTACAGTACAAGCTGATAAATTACCAGTAGAATTATAGTTTCCTGTAAAATTTGCTTCAACACCTGCAGTAGGTACACCGCTTGACCAAGAACTTCCATTCCAAGTAGTTGAATTTCCATTACATAATGTTAAGGTTAGCTCATACATACCATTACCATGAGTTCCAATAAGTAGTTTGTAATCAGCTGGTCTATAGACTAATGAACTAACTAATGCAAATCCAATTTCATTTGGAGCTTCTCTGGTCCAATCAGTTGTCAGAGGATCTGTTGTACTGAATAAACCTCTACTTGTACCTACGTAATAGATGGTTTGACCTCCAACTTCTGCAATTGCAGCAGATCGAACAGATAAACTTGAAATATTTCTTTCTACTAATGTCCATGTAGGAGTAGCTGCAGTTGCATTAGTCGTTAAGAAAATACTTTGGGTTCCATAGTTTGAATAAGTAGCCAATACAATATTTCTATTTGAAGGATGAATTGCCAATCCTGTTACGATAGATGGAAAACCTAACGTAGCTCCAGGAGGTGTTATGTCAACAGCAGCAGCAAAACTAGCAGCATTTTGTGGGTCATTTAATCTATAAATATGTCCTTCGTCTCCACCTAATAAAAGATAACTTGTAGCAGCGTTATATGTTCCCCAAGTAGTTGAAAATCTTTGGAAAAAATCTGCATCTCCTTGTAATGCGGTTGTTCCCAAATTAGTCCAAGTTCCTGCAGTAACACCTGAAGAATTTGTAGTTCTCCATAATGTATTTTGACCTGCATAATACAATGCATTATTATTACTTTGATCTAAATGAAAATAAGTAACGAATTCACTAACAGAACCTGTAGGTGTAATTGTAGCCGCAGTAGGACAATCACGATATAAGTTACCTCCTTGTGACCCCATAAAGAAAGGAATACATGCATTATTTCTTGAGATAGCTGCTGCTACACCATCACCGCTAAAAACAGAACTCATGTTTGTTAAATTAGCTTCGCCTAAGCTCGTACCACCAGCGGTAGTTCCATTATCTTGTGCTCCCCCAATTACTCCATCAGAACCACTTAACGGGTCAATATTAACATGATAATATTGATAGGTTTGATAATTATTATTTAGATTCGTCCATCCCACAGTTGCTGCATTCAAATCAATAGTTTTATGAATACCACCATCTGTTCCAGAGAAAAGCACGTTAGGACTGAATGGATTAAATTCTAAAGAATGTACATCTGGGTGATGGTTTGTTCCACCTCCATTATTCCATAAAGCATATGTTGAAGGGCCATCATATCCGCCAATCCTTACAAAAGCATCTGTATTTATATTATTTATTTTGTAAGCGTTAGTTCCACCAATTACGACAAAATTTTCATTATCAGGTTTAACAGAAACTACTAAATCGTATGCACCTTGTGAATTAAAAGGGTCATTTCCAGCACTTCCTCCTGCTTCATCTGGTATTTTAGAAGAAAAGTTTGTCCATGTAGCAGTTCCTTGATTCCAACGCCATAAATCCGAATCTCCAGGAGATGGAGTAGAAGCATCTGACAGATAAAGCACGTATAAAATATCTTGATTTGAAGGAGCTAAATCTAAAACAGCTCTTCCTGTTTGATTCCAACCAACTGGATTAGCATCATTAGCAATTCTAGTCCAAGTTCCTGTTGCAGCTCCAGTAGCGTTGTTACTTGTCCAAATTCCTTCACTTGCTACAGGTCCAGAACCTGAAAAAGCAGCATATACTCTTCCTGTATTTGAAATGACAACATCTGTAAGATGTGAAGTGTTGAATCCTCCTGCAGCAATTACTTCTGTTACCCATGTACCAGCAGAGATATCAAATCTATAAATCGCGCCTAATGCGGCAACAAATAAATCTCCTGTTGCAGGATGTACTGCTATTTTAGTTATAATATCAAATCTTTGGTCAAAAGTAAATTCTTGGTTAGCCGCAGGGAATGACATCTGTGTCCAAGTGTTACCACTATCTGTTGATCTCCAAATTCCATGCCCAGCATATAAAGCACCGCTTAAACTGGCACTATTACCTAAACCTTCTCCGGTACTGTAATACCAAATGTTGCGAAATCCAGCTCTTGGATCTTGAGCTATTGAAGATACGTTGTGTTGAGCACTTTGAGAAGAAATTTTGGCCCATGAAGCACCACCATTAATAGTTTTAAAAACTCCACCACTAATAGCACCTGCAAGAATAGTATTTCCAGTCGCATCATTAAGATCAAAAACAACACTTCTAGTTCTTCCTCCTAAATTACCCGGTCCTCTATTTACAAAACTTGGTCCAGATGCTCTTGAAGTTTCACTATTAAAGGAAAGTTCAGCTCTTTCAGATTGAATAGTTTCTTGCAATTTATCATTTGCTGAAATTCTTCCAGTTAACGGATTTACTTGTCTGTAATACTCATACAAAAGTCTACCTTCATTAAATAAAGCTCTTTCTTCTAGAGTTTTTTTCTTTCCAGCTTGTTTTACATAAATTACTTTTCTCTTGATCTTTGAATTTGATTCAGTTGAATTTTCTTTATCCGATTCATTCAATTCATCTGATTTCTCAGTAATTAAGATGTTTTTTTTATTATTGGAAGTTAAATTCTGTTTTGAATCTGTTTTTCCATTAACTTTTATTTCTTGAACTGATCTGTTTGTCTTTTTTTCTTTTATATTTTCACTATGTGACGGAATTAAAAAAAAGGAAGACAATATGATAGCAATCACAAAAACGGTTAGAGTTATTTTTTTTATCATAATTTTAATTGAATTTTGGACTTATAAGCAACAAACATAAAAAAATAAACGAACATAAAAAAAACATTAGTTTTTTAATTAAAATTATGACTGTTATTTCTTATGTAGTCAAGAATTAAAAAGGCAACATCTTCTTTAGTTTCGACTTCAAAGAATAATTCGTCTAAGTCTTCCTAACCCGAATCTTTGATTGAGATGTTTTGCTATAGGTTTTTACTGAACGGCATAATTAAGCGCCAAACTGATTTTCGTTAGCCTTAATGTAATCTACGATTAACGTTACAATGTCTTCTTCAGTTTCGTCTTCAAAGAATAATTCGTCTAAGTCTTCCCAACCAGAAATGATGTTTTCGTCTGCCTTTTCGATGAATTCTATTCTTTTTTCAACGTCAGATGAATAGGCTTTAACTGGAAATAAACTCAATGCTTTTGAAATTAATTCAGCCGTTTTAAATGCTTTAATTTCTTTATAAGATGTGATAACTTCTTCAGCAAAATCACCTGCTTCTGAACTGAAAAAGAATTGAAAACCGCCTTCTCCCATAGCACCTTCAAATAAATCTACAAAAACGAATACTTTTTCTTCATCGGTTAACGAAGAGAAATCTTCTGTTTCTTCTTTTTTCTGCCAAATGATTTCTCCAATAGCTTCAATGATTTTGATTTCGTCTTCTAATTTTAGAATGTTTTCAATTTTGCTCATACTATTTTTATTAATGATTTTAAACTAATAACTAAATTACAATTTTTCTTGTAATGCTTTTATATCGTCACGTAATTTGGCTGCTTGCATAAAGTCTAATTCTTTAGCGGCTTTTTCCATCATTTTACGCATGTCTCTGATTTTCTTTTCTATTTCGGGTTTCGATAAATACAAACTTTCTGGCTCAGCGGCTTTTAACGCTTGATTTTCATAATATTGTGTCGATACAGAATTGTTTCCTAAAGCGCTTCCTAAACTCTTATTCAAAGCTTTCGGCGCTAATCCGTGTTTGGTATTGTAATCAATTTGTTTTTGTCTTCTGTAATTGGTTTCGTCAATCGTTTTTTGCATCGAATTCGTAATTTTATCCGCATACATAATGGCTTTTCCATTTACGTTACGCGCAGCACGCCCCACAGTTTGCGTTAACGAACGATGACTTCTCAAAAAACCTTCTTTATCAGCATCTAAAATCGCAACTAGCGAAACTTCGGGTAAATCTAAACCTTCACGTAATAAGTTAACTCCAATTAAAACATCAAAAATCCCTTTACGTAAATCTTGCATGATTTCCACACGTTCCAAAGTATCTACATCCGAGTGAATGTAGCGACAACGAATCGAAACCTTGGTTAAATATTTGGCTAATTCTTCCGCCATACGTTTAGTTAAAGTAGTCACCAAAACACGTTCGTCGGCTTCGCATCGCAATTGAATTTCTTCAATTAAATCGTCAATTTGATTTGCACTTGGACGAATTTCAATAATTGGATCCAATAATCCAGTTGGACGAATGACTTGTTCTATATAAACGCCTTCTGTTTTCTGTAATTCATAATCAGCAGGTGTAGCAGAAACATAAATTACTTGATTTTGTAAGGCTTCAAATTCTTCAAATTTTAGTGGGCGATTGTCCATTGCAGCCGGCAATCTAAAACCATATTCCACTAAGTTTTCTTTACGACTTCTATCGCCACCGTACATAGCGTGTACTTGCGAAATCGTAACGTGACTTTCATCCACCACCATTAAGAAATCATCAGGAAAATAATCTAATAAACAGAAGGGTCTTGTTCCGGGTTCTCTTCCGTCTAAATAACGAGAATAGTTTTCGATTCCAGAACAGTAGCCTAATTCGCGAATCATTTCTAAATCGAAATTGGTACGTTCTTCTAATCGTTTTGCTTCTAAATGTTTACCTATTTCTTTGAAATAATCGACTTGTTTTACCAAATCTTGTTGGATAGCCCAAATCGCATTTTGCAACACATCTGACGAAGTCACAAACATATTCGCTGGATAAATCGTCAGTTTTTCATACTTTTCAATGACTTGCGATGTTTTTGGATCATAGGCTTCAATTTCTTCGATTTCGTCTCCAAAAAAGTGAATTCGGAACGGTTCATCGCCATAACTTGGAAAGATTTCCACAATATCGCCTTTGATTCTGAAATTTCCAGCTGCAAAATCAGCTTCAGTTCTTGAATATAAACTTTGGACTAAATGATGCAATAATTTAGTACGAGAAATTTGTTGACCTGCTTCTAAATTGATTACGTTTTTTTGAAACTCAACTGGATTTCCAATTCCGTACAAACAAGAAACAGAAGAAATCACAATAATATCTCTACGTCCCGAAAGTAGGGCGGAAGTAGTACTTAAACGCAGTTTTTCTAATTCTTCGTTAATGGATAAATCTTTTTCAATATACGTTCCAGTAACGGGAATAAAAGCTTCGGGTTGGTAATAGTCATAATACGAAACAAAATACTGCACCGAATTATTGGGAAAGAACTGCTTGAATTCGGAATACAACTGAGCCGCCAAAGTTTTGTTATGCGCTAATACTAAAGTTGGACGCTGAACTTCTTGCACCACATTTGCTACCGTAAATGTTTTTCCAGAACCGGTTACACCTAATAATGTTTGGTACTTTTCACCATTTAAAATACCTTTTGAAAGTTTTTCAATGGCTTGTGGTTGGTCACCAGTAGGTTTATATTCGGATACGACTTGGAATTTCATTAACTAAAGCTAAAGAGTTTAATAGGTGTAAAGTTACAAAGTTAAGCTAAGATTTTTTCATTACAGAATAAATTATATATTTGTTCGAAGAGTTTCCCCAAAGCTCTAAATAAAACTTAACTACATGAAAACAAAAAACGCACTACTTTTATTAGTACTTGTTGCTAATTTATCATTTTCTCAAACATTTATTCAGCAATATCAAAATATTGTGAATCAAGCTTCCCAAACGAATATTACGAATTATTTAACTGAATTTGAAGCTTTTGGCGTTAAAAGAAGAGGGACTCCAGCCTTAGAAAACACGTATAATTGGTTGCGAAATAAATACTTAAGTTATGGTTATGCGGCGGGTCAATTACAAGAAGATACGTTTACAAATTCAGGCTTTACTTGTAAGAATTTAATTTTGACAAAAGTAGGGACTGTTTATCCAAATACCTATGTTATTGTTTGTGGTCATTATGATTCAGTTTCAGGAACAGGAACAAATGATAACGGAAGTGGAATTGCAACGATTCTTGAAGTTGCACGTTTATTACAAAATGTGCCAACAGAATATTCTATAAAATTCATCAATTTTAGTGGTGAAGAAGATGGTTTGCTAGGAAGTCAGCATTATGTAAATACGATTGTAAATGGCACAACTCCAAAAATGAATATAAAATTGGTTTTCAATATTGATGAAGTAGGTGGAATTGCAGGAATGACAAATAATTCGATTACTTGCGAACGTGACACCGGTAATCCAAGTTCAAATAATGCTGAATCGAATACGATGACAAATGAATTGATTAATTGTGTTGAATTATATTCGCCGCTAAATGGTGTTTTATCGTATGCTTATGCATCAGATTATATGCCTTTTGAAGAAAATAATGAGATAATAACTGGTTTTTTTGAGACCAACGAATCAACTCATCCACATTCTCCAACGGATTTATTGGTTAATATGGATCCAGTTTATAATTTTAATGTGGCAAAAGCAGCAACTGGCGCTGTACTTCATTTTGCAATTGCATCTACCACTTTAGGAACAAATACATTTGACAATGATTTGCAGATGAGTTTTTTCCCAAATCCTACAAAAGAGATTTTAAATATCAATTTTGGAAAATTAACGAATCAAAAAAGCACGATTAAGATTGTTGATATTAATGGGAAAGTAGTTTTTACTTCAACATTTGAAAATCCTAACATTATTGAAAGAGTCAATCTTCCTAATTTATCAAAAGGAATGTATTTGGTGAACGTTACTTCAGAAAATGCGGAAATAAATAAGAAGATAATTATCGATTAATCCCAATATTTAATAAGATTAACTGTTTTTTTACTAAAATTTGGCATATTAATTGCTTTCGAAAGTGTAAACTTTTACACTATGAAAATATTTTATTTTTTTACATTTTTCTTCTTTACAATTGTTGGTTTTTCCCAAGAATATGTTGGTCAATACTCTAAAAAGAAGATTGCTAAGAACGGAGAATTATTCGAATTTAGTTTGACTTTGAATAATGACAATTCTTACACTATTGAAATTCATCGTAATTTGAATCAATGTAATAGTGTTGATGAATTTTTTAGAGGTAAAGGGAAATGGCAAAAAGAAAATAAAAAGATTCGTTTTTTTCCAGATTTAAGTAACGAAAAGAATGAAATTGATTTATCTGGAGCAACAGCAAGATTTGATAGTAAAAATAAAAAGGTGCTAGTTTTTTTTAATCTGATATCCTCTTGGGATTTAAGTGTCGGAATGCAAAAAATCGATTAATCCCAACATTCCATTAACAATAAATCGCCTTTTTCGTGAGAAATGGAAACAATTCCGTCCTCGGTAACGTGATTGCTGCTTCCGGTTTTATATCCAATTGTTAGCGAATGATTTTCTAAAGGATAAAAAAGATTAGTAGAATGAATTCCCGTTACTTCTCCAATTGGAATTAATGATATTGGCGTGTTTTTAGTATACCATTTTTCAAAAGTGTTTGGCAGTAAAAAAATCTTAGAATGATCATCTAACAACACAATTTTTAGTTGGTTTCTAAATTTAACGATGCTTGTTATGTTTGTTATCGTATGATCGGCGCGTTTTCCGGTTGCCCAAATAACATTTACTGCTTTATGTCCTTTTTCAATAAGATAATCAAAGGCCTTTTCTAAATCGGTTTTATCTTGATTTGGTGTATGAACAATTTCTAACGGATATTGTTTTTCTAAATAATATTCTGGATTAAAACCTCTGTCAAAATCGCCTAATAACACATCAACTTTGATTCCTAGTTCTAAAACACGTTCAATTGCCGAGTCTAAAACAATCACCAGTGGCGACCATTCTAATAACTGACCTAATAATTCTTCACTACAGGAAGCTCCGTTAGCAATAATTAAAGCAGGTTCTTGGTCGTCGCGAACAATGTGATGTGAAGACATTTTTTAGATTTAAAGTCGTAAAGATATTGTTAAAAAAAATCAATTACAAAATCAAGTTCAAGTGCAAAATTCAAAATTGATTTTGTGTTTTAAATTTATTGCACTAAGTAATTAACAGTATCAATTTCAGATAAATGAAAATAACCTAACGGATAATTATTGTTGTTTGTTGTATTCGTAATATTTCCTCTGATAGTAGCAGGAGGTGTTGCAAACGGATTTCCAGAACCACTTCCGGCAATAGTAATCAATTTATTCATGTAATTATGATAGCTTTTAGAAACGCCTTGAACGCTTAAATCTAATGTTATTCCAGGTTCAGTTTCGCTACTGCCGTAAAAACCAAACATTACGTTTCCTTGGAAAAATTCGTCGCTAACCACACCAAATTCAGGAATTTGTTTGTTTGGATTTTTAACACCTAGTAAATAATAATTTTCTTCGGCTCCGTTGTCTTGGTAAAAATATTTGATTTGAATTTCGTCTTCACCACTAATACCAACAACTGTTTCTTGTTCCACAGTTATAATATCTGGAGTTGCAAATAAAGCACTAGAAGCAGTATAAACAGCTCCTTCATAAAGAATTTCTAATCGATATATTTCTCCAATTACTGGCTGAAAATTGGTGCAAACATAATCTCCTGTAGTTGGTACTTCAACAAAGTTGAATACTACGTTTGAACTATTTGTAACAGTAACAGTAGCACCATTTGCAGGAAGAATATTATTAGTGTAAAAATCATTCGTCAAACTTAATTTTATAGTTTGATTTTCGCCTGAGGTTCCTTTTTGCCATTTAATTATGGCATCAATAACCAATTTAGGTTCTGAATTGTTCAAATCAATATCTACAACTTCTTCACAACTTATTGATAAAATTGTTGTGAAAAATAAAACGCTATATAAAAGAATCTTTTTCATGGTTTTAAAATTTAAAATTATAAGAAACTGAAGGCACAATTCCGAAAATAGAAAGCTTAACCGCTTCATTTGCTCCAGTTTCAGCATTTTGTCTAAAAGTTATTGAAGCAGCGTTATAGCGGCTGTATATGTTGTAAATTCCAAAAACCCATTCGCCTTTGAATTTTTTATTTTCATATTTTTTAGGAGTTAAAGTGGCTGAAACATCCATTCGGTGATAAGCCGGTAATCGGTCTTCGTTTCTTGAATTATAACTAGGAACCGTCACACCTTGAAAAACATATTTTCCTGTAGGATAAGTTACAGGTTGTCCTGATTGAAGTGTGAAATTAGCTCCAAAACTCCATTTTTTATTTAATTTATAACTTCCGGTAACTGCTAAATTATGTGTTTTGTCGTAAGCAGAACGATACCAATCTCCATTGTTAATTCCTATTTCTGTTGGTGTTCTTCCAGGAGTTTGTTGTTCTGAACGTGATAATGTATAAGAAATCCATCCGTTTAAGCGACCTTCATTTTTTCTAAGCATCATTTCTAAACCATACGAACGCATTCTTCCGTTTAATAAGACTTGTTCAATAGCTTCATTGGCAATTAAATCGGCACCATCAATATAGTCGATTCTATTTTGAACTTTTTTGTAATACGTTTCTAATTCTAAAGTGTAATCGCCATCTTTAAAGTTTTTAAAATAACCCACAGCAATTTGATCGGCAATTTGAGGTTTAATGTAATTATCGCTCGGTGTCCAAACATCTAATGGAGTAGGTGAAGCAGTGTTAGAAACCAATTGCATGTATTGCACCATTCTATTATATCCCGCTTTTACCGATTGATCTTTATCAATTTCATAGGAAACCGTAAATCGAGGCTCAAAATTAGAATAATCAGCTATTTTTTCATTCGAACCAAAATATTTGGTGCTAGTTGGAGTTGCTTTTTCATAAATTTTCAATTCTTCATCATACAAAACCGGCTGATTGTTGTCGTAATAGTTGATAGTAGAAGCTCCAACTCGATAAAATGAACTAAAACGAATTCCATACATAACGGAAAGTTTATCGGTTAAATTTTGCTCAACTTCGGCATATAATGCGTTTTCAAAAGCGTATTTTTTATCCAATTGTCTAAAGTTGATTGATGAATTTTCATCTAAAGGTTCAATGGTTCCGGGATTAATATCGAATTTTGTCACATTAACACCAAAATTAAATTTCATCTTGTCTGAAGCATAGTATTTAAAATCGTATTTCAAATTATAGTTTTGTATGGTTGATTCCCAATTGAATCCAATGAAATCCAACTCTAATCCATAAAAATAGTTACTATAAATTACCGATAAATTGGAAAACAATTTATCCGAAAACAAGTGATTCCAACGCATGTTAAGTGTTGAGTTTCCATAAATATTTCGGAACGATTCATTTAAGTTGAAAATATCACGTCCAAAATAACCAGATAAATATAAGTTGTTGTTTTCGTTGAGTTTGTAATTCAGCTTGGTGTTTAAATCATAAAAGTAAGCCGAGTTTTTATTATCAGTTAATTTTAAGAATAAGTGAGCATATGAACCTCTTCCTGCAATAAGAAAAGAACCTTTGTCTTTTACAATTGGACCTTCAGCCAATAAACGACTCGAAATTAAGCCGATTCCACCATTCATACTGAATTTATTACTATTTCCGTCTTTTTGATAAACATCCAAAACCGAAGCGGCTCTTCCTCCAAAACGAGACGGAATTCCACCTTTATACAATTTCAAGTCTTTAATCGCATCTGCATTAAAAACTGAAAATAATCCAAAAACGTGAGAAGTATTATATAGCGTAGCTTCATCTAAAAGAACTAAATTTTGATCCGCACCACCACCACGTACATTAAAGCCTGATTGACCTTCCCCAGCATTAGTAACACCTGGCAAGAACAAAAGTGATTTAATAATATCAACTTCACCCATTAAAACTGGCATCTGCTTAATGGTGCTAATCGCTAGTTTATTAACACTCATTTCTGGTTTTTTGATATTGGTCTTATAAGCGTTTTCTGAAATGACAACTTCTTTAAGTTCTTGTTTGCTTTCTTTTAAGCTAAAGTTTTTCTTTACGTTTTGATCGATTTCTAATTTTTCAGAAAAGGTTTCAAAGCCAATATAGCTAATTTGAAGCGTATAATTTCCTTTTGGTAAAGTAATAGAATAGAAGCCGTATTCATTTGTATATGTTCCGATATTTAAATCAGAAACATATACCGAAACACCAATTAAAGTTTCATTGTTGTTAGCATCAGAAACGATTCCACTTAGGGTTACCTTTTCTTGTCCGAATCCCAAAAGTGAAAAAAAGAATAAAAACAAATAAAGTTTTTGTTGTAGCATGATTTCGGTATAGATTTTGTACTACAAATTTCACGAAAAAAATATGCAATAGTTTAAAACAAATGTTAATTTGTAATCAAAAATCAATTATTGTTTTAATTTTACAAAATTCAATGTTATCTCAATGAAGACTAAAATCTTTACGTTACTTTTTATCCTTCAATTTGTGCTGGTTTCAGCGCAAAAAGATTCTCCATTTAAAGCCTCTAAATTAAAGTTAAATTGGGACGAACCTGCAAAAGTTGAAACTCCTTCTAATACCAAATCGTTACCTTATAAAAGTATTTTTGATAAAAATGATGATTATTTGAAAAAGTATTCGATTTTGAATCAGAAAAAAGGAGAAGAAAGTGTAATGGTTCAGAAAAGTGAATTTAAGAATCCAGGTGATGAAATTAAAAGAAAATTAAATAATCAAGATAAAGAAATCAAACCTGAATATCGCTCTAATCAATTTTTAGGAGAATTTCGTGTAATGACTAAGTATGTTAAGGTAGTTTGTCGTGATCATGAATACCCAGATGGTGACAGAGTTCGGCTATTAGTAAACGATAAAACTTTAGTTTATGAAATATTGCTTGAAGCAGCTCCAAAAGAATATTATATTGATATTTCGGAAGGTTTTAATAAATTAGACTTTGTTGCTTTAAATCAAGGTTCTTCAGGTCCAAATACTGCTGCATTTAGTGTTTTTGATGATGCAGGAAATCTGATTACTTCAAATGAATGGAATTTAACAACTGGAATTAAAGCTTCGATTGTAGTTATTAAAGAAGGAGCTAAGAAAACCAAATAAAAAAAAGCGACCCAGTCAGGTCGCTTTTTTGTTGTATAATGTTTGAGTCTTAACTCAATTTTGCTAAAATCGTATTCAAAGTTTCACTTGGACGCATTGCTTTTTCAGTTAACTCAAAACTTGGATGATAATAACCACCAATTTTTTGTTCTTTACCTTGAGCAGCAATCAATTCAGAATTAATTTTAACTTCGTCAGCCGTCATTGCTTCAGCAATTGGAGTAAAAGTTGCTTTCAATTCAGCATCTTTAGTTTGGTTTGCTAAAGCTTGTGCCCAGTAAAATGCTAAGTAGAAATGTGAACCTCTGTTATCAATTCCACCTACTTTTCTTGCTGGAGATTTGTCTTCTGCTAAGAATTTTGCATTAGCTTCATCTAAAGTATCTGCCAAAACTTGAGCTTTTGCATTGTTTTGAGTTTGTGCTAAATGCTCTAAAGAAGCTTGTAATGCCAAGAATTCACCTAATGAATCCCAACGTAAATACCCTTCTTCGATAAATTGCTCAACGTGTTTTGGAGCTGATCCACCTGCACCTGTTTCAAACAATCCACCACCATTCATTAATGGAACGATTGATAACATTTTTGCCGAAGTTCCTAATTCTAAAATTGGGAATAAGTCAGTTAAGTAATCACGTAATACGTTTCCAGAAACTGAAATCACATCTTTTCCTTGACGGATGATTCGTAATGTTTCTTTCATAGCGTCTTTCACATCCATAATGCGAATGTCTAAGCCCGTTGTATCGTAATCTTTTAAGTATTTCTCAACTTTTTTAATGATTTCACTATCGTGTGCTCTGTCTTTATCTAACCAAAAAATAGCTGGAGTATCAGATAAGCGTGCTCTGTTAACTGCTAATTTTACCCAATCTTGAATAGGAGCATCTTTTACTTGACACATTCTGAAAATGTCACCTGCTTCTACTTTTTGAGATAGTAAAACGTTTCCATTTTCGTCTTCTACGTTTACAATTCCGTTTTCTTTTAATTGGAATGTTTTATCGTGAGAACCATATTCTTCTGCTTTTTGAGCCATTAATCCAACGTTTGGCACAGAACCAATTGTTTTAGGGTCTAAAGCACCATTTTGTTTCATTTCATCAATACAAGCCGAATAGAAACCAGCATAAGAACGGTCTGGAATAATAGCGATGGTATCTTCTTCTTTTCCGTCTGTATTCCACATTTTTCCACCACTACGAGCTAAAGCAGCCATAGAAGCATCTACAATTACGTCTGAAGAAACGTGGAAGTTAGTAATTCCTTTTTCTGAATTTACCATAGCCACACGTGGACCATTAGCTAAAGCATCAGCAATAGCTTGTTTGATTTCAGCTTCTTGAGGAATTCCAGCAATTTTATTATATAAATCTTGTAATCCGTTATTTGGATTGATGTCTAATGAATTGAATACGTCAGCATATTTGGTATAAACATCAGCAAAGAAAGTTTCTACTATAGCTCCAAAGATAATTGGATCAGAAACCTTCATCATCGTTGCTTTTAAATGCGCAGAAAGCATTACGTTTTTCGCTTTAGCATCAGCAATAGTTGCTTTAGCGAATTGTTTTAAAGCATTTAAGTTCATCACTGAACTATCTATAACTTCACCTGCTTTTAAATTAGAGAAATCTTTTAAAACAGAAGTTGTTCCATTTTCTGCATTGAAGACGATTCTAAATTTCCCGTCTTTTTCAATAGTTGTAGAGTTTTCTGTTCCGTAGAAATCACCTGAATTCATGTGAGCTACTTCAGTTTTGCTATCTGAAGCCCAAGTTCCCATTTTGTGAGGATTTGCTTTAGCATAGTTTTTAACCGCTTTTGGCGCTCTTCTGTCAGAGTTTCCTTCACGTAATACTGGATTTACAGCCGAACCTAATACTTTACTATATTTTGCTTTAATTTCTTTTTCAGCATCATTTTGAGGCTCTTCAGGGAAATTAGGAATATTAAATCCTTGCGATTGTAATTCGGCAATCGCTTCTTTTAATTGAAGAACTGAAGCAGAAATATTTGGTAATTTGATAATGTTAGCTTCTGGAGTATTTGCTAGTTGTCCTAATTCGGTAAGTGCATCACCAATTTTTTGATCTTCTTTTAAAAACTCCGGAAAGTTTGATAAAATTCTGCCTGCTAAAGAGATATCTCTGGTTTCTATAGCAATGTTTGCAGTTTTTGTAAAGGCTTTTACAATAGGTAAAAACGAATGTGTAGCCAACATTGGCGCCTCATCCGTAATGGTATACATTATTTTAGATTGATTGGACATGAATGTTATGTGTTTGTTTGAATATAATTTGTAAAATCTGCCAAATATAGGAAATTTGAAAGAAATAATTTAAGATAAAGGCTTAAATCTTGCATAAAATTCAATAAAAAATATCTAAGATATTTGTTTGTAAAATATTACAAATAAAATAATTATAATTATTTTTGCTAACTTATAAAATGTATATTTCAATTATTATGAAAAGAATTTTACTCCTTTTCCTGCTTTTTAGCTTTACATCCTATTCGCAAGAAACACTACCTTATGTGAATAATTTCAATAATGTCAATGCATTGACGGGTTGGAATCATTATGCAATTTCAGGAACTGATGATTGGGAACATGGTTTGGCGTCTTTAGAAACCAACCTTAATAATCTAGCTTGGGAAACTAAGCTTCGGGGCACACCAACAACTAGTTCCGTTAGGGTTTTGGAATCGCCTTCGTTTGATTTAACAAATGCAGCGCTGCCTTATGTACTTTCGTTTAAGCATACCAGTAATATAAATTCATCTAATTTTTATTTGGATTACTCTATTAATAATGGAATAACTTGGCAATTGTTTAACCCAACGACAACTTTAAAAAAGAACTGGCAATTTGGTAGCGGTTTTTCCTATTCATCGTCTGGTTATAGTACTGTTTCGGCAATTGACCTTTCTTCTTTACAAGGTAATCCAAATGTGAAATTTAGATTTCGTTTTGTAACCAATTCGTATTGCAATGGTTTTGGTTGGGTTATTGATGACTTTTCTATTGCACCAGAATATTATAATATTTGGGCTTCTCAGGGTAATACTATTGAGATTTCTCCGCTTTGTCCAGAAATTAAAGTTGTTAGTTCACTTAATTTTAGTAACCAATATACTTCCTTTTTTAATGTAACTACTAAATATTATCTGTCTACAGATACTGTCTTGGATGCAGGTGATACATATTTGGATGAAAAAGCTTCAAATATAGCAGGAACTATTTCGGGCTGGGAAAAAATTATACCAACTCCGTCTTCTTTAACTCCAGGACAATATTATATTTTATATGTTCACGATTTTAATAATACAGTTAATGAGAATAATGAATCTGATAATGTATCATATGCATCATTAATAGTAAAACCAATTTATAACCTTCCATTTTTTGATGATTTTGAATCTAATCAACAAAACTGGATAGCTAAACAACATTCAGCAAGTACAATTCCTATGATTTGGGGACTTGGAAAAGGAACTAGACATCATTTAGAAGGAACACATTCGGGTAATTATGCATGGCACACAAGTGGAACTATTAATGAAAATATACCTGAGTATACAAATCAATGGGTAGAGTCTTCTTATTTTAATTTAAGTTCCTTAACAGATCAGTTGTATTTGAGTTTTTGGTTTAAGGATCATTATGATAGTGGAGTTGGGTACTATGATAATTTCTATAAAGTGCAATATATTTCAGGATGTGGAGATTATTGGCAAGATTTGTTCACTATTCCAGAAAACTCTTCGGACGAGTGGGAATTTGTAAATATTCCAATACCTGCCGCAATGGCTTCCTCACAAAACATTCGATTCCGAATAACATTCCAATCAAATTATTTAAAGCCAGAAGGTATTATTTTTGATGATTTATATATTGGTCCTGCAAAAGCTGATTTAACGATTGAAAGAATTGAATTTAATAATAGATTTACTTCTTCTCAACAAGCTTCAGGAGAAATCAAATATTATCTTACTAATAGTGGAAAAGTAAATACTGGGGTTTCTTCTACATCTTTTTATTGGTCTAACGATCAGAATCTTGATGCTTCTGATGTTTTATTAGGACAGCAGGCATACACAGATGTAACGGCAGAAACAGGTCAGTGGGAACAATTTACATTTACTAAGCCGACACAACAAACAGGCGAGTATTATATCATTTACAGCTTAGATGCGGGTAATCAAGTTGATGAGATTTTTGAGACTAATAATATTGGTTTTATTAAAATTGAACAAACTCCAACTCAAGATTTTCCATATTTCAATGATTTTGAAACCCATGCTCAGCATTGGAACCATGATAAAAGTTTAGGGAATGATGATTGGGCTTTAGCTATTCCTAATGGTCAAAATTTAAGTACTGCATTTTCTGGAACTAAGGCATGGATTACTAATGCAAATGGAATTCTTTCTAGTTTAAGTAGAATGCATCTTTATACACCAGTTTTTGATTTATCACAAAGTGTTAATCCCGTATTAGAGTTCGATATGGATACTCATGCAAGACATTACAGAACTGGAGCGATTAATTTAAGTTACTCTATAGATAATGGTGCTACTTGGCAAGTACTTATGCCAATAAATGAATCATATACTAAATGGTCAAAATCTATGAAGTATGACGAAAATTCTGGTTTAGATGTCAATTATATGCAATTTGGCACAGAGCTTATGTTTAGTAGTGGCGAAAGTGTTTTAAGTACACAATTAGATTATAATTCTAGAGATGTTGACAGGAATACACATTATGCTATTAATATTCCTCAACTTAAAGACTATGAAAATATAAGGTTTAGATTTAATGTTACTAAGTTTGATAATGCTAATGATAATTATCCAGATTATGCAAGTGAAGGTTTTTTGTTGGACAATTTTTCAATATCCGAAGCAAGAATTGATTTAGCAGTGCCTTACAGTAAAGATTTGTATGTGAGTTCATTGTCTGATTATATTAATTTTTCTATTGATATTAAAAATAATGGTAATTATATAAGTAATGCTACAGATATTAAGTTTTATTTGTCTTCTGATGCTAACTTGGATGCTAGTGATTACTTATTGGGAACTTCTCAAGTTCCTCAAATTCGTCCTGAGTTTAAACACTACAAGAGTTTGGAATATTCAGTTCCTGCAAATTTTAGTACTTATTCTTATTTATTTTATGTAATAGATGGAGACAATCTTAATCCAGAATCAATAGAAACAAATAATATAGGTTTTTGGGATTTAAAACTAAGCGGAGTAAATGTTTTTCCTTATCAAGAAAATTTTGAAGGAGCTGTTATAAATGGGTGGCATGGATATTCTTATGAGGATAGATATTCACAGTTTTTAGATAATTACCGAACTACTACAAGAATCCCACAAGCAATAGAAGAGGATTTATACAGACGTATATATAATGGAGTTTTAAGAACAGAATACGTTCCTTACGGTTCGTGGCAGAGTTCTCAGACACCTATGTATTATATTCAGAGTCCTGTTTTTGATTTTACAGGACAGACTCAACCGTTGTTCATGGCTTTTGATTATATGTGTATAGGAAGATCATATTACAATGGAGGGAATATGGAATATTCAACAGATGGTGGTACAACGTGGAATCTGATTACAACGGCTAGTGGCCCATCTATAAACTGGTATCCTAATTTTCAGACGATGTCTGAGTTAAATAATGAGCCGGGTTGGTTTGATTTGTCAGGTAAAATTGTGACAGCGAAGATGGATATTTCTTTTCTTCAAAATCTTTCAAATGTTGTTTTCCGATTCAAGTATTATAGTAATATGGCTAGTTCAGCGAATGCCAACAGGGGTTTTAGATTGGATAATTTTGTTATTGGCGATGAAACAGCAGTTGATGGATTTAGTTGTTTAGAAGAAGCTCCTTATGTGTTTAACTTTGAAATGTTTGATCAGACTTGTTGGGAAATTACGGATAATGATCTTACAATTTTAACCGAAAGATCTGGAAGCATGAATTGGGAGATTGTTGATAATTTTGCAAATGTACTAAACAATAAATCTGCTAAAATTGATATTATTGGTTCAGGTGATACCGAAGGCGTTTGGATGATATCACCTAAATTTCAAATGATTGCCGATAATAAGTTAAAATTTAGAATTGCACTCACACAAGTAGGAAATACTAATGCAGCAACTATGGATGCTGATGATAGAGTTGTTCTTTATTATTCTACTAATAATGGGTTAACTTGGTCTTTTTTCCAAGAATGGAATAGTTATACACCGATTTCGAACTTAGGTCAAATGATAAATTTCGATTACTTGCCAAGTTCAGGACATGTTCGTTTTGCTTTTTGGGCAACAAATGGTACTATGAATGATAATATGTCAACAACTTTTTATGTTGATGACTTTGAACTTTATAATGACACTTTAGGAGTAAATGATTTTAATCAAACAGGTCTAAACTATTATCCAAATCCGGTTACTGATGTTTTAAATATTAATTCTGTGACAGGAAGTCTTTTGACTAAAATTGAAGTTTATAATGTTTCTGGGCAATTATTGATGACCGAACTTCCAAATGCTGCTGATTTTGGTATGAATATGTCAGGTTTAAGTGCTGGTGTATACTTTGTAACTGTTAAATCGGAAGAAGGTATTAAGCGATTTAAAGTAGTGAAGAAATAATTAGAATGATTTATTACAAAAAAAGCCTTGAATTATCAAGGCTTTTTTTGTAACAACTATTGTTGTTTGAATTCTATTTTCATATAAAAAAATTAGCTTAGCTATTAATACAATTCGTTTAAAGTAATTAAAAAAAGTATAAAAGACATAAAAAAAGCCACAACAATGTTGCGGCTTTTTATACTTGAGAAAGTACAAATTAGTTTTTGTATCTTCTTTCTTTGATTTTTGCTTTTTTACCAGTAAGATCTCTAAAGTAGTAGATACGAGCTCTACGAACTTTACCTCTTTGGTTCACTTCAACTTTTTGTAAAGCTGGCATGTTAACTGGGAAGATACGCTCTACACCAACAGCTCCAGACATTTTACGGATTGTAAAAGTTTCAGTTGCTCCAGCACCTCTTCTTTGGATTACAACTCCTTTGAAGAACTGAGTTCTAGTTTTTTCACCCTCTTTAATTTCGTAGTACACAGTGATAGTATCACCAGCTCCGAATACAGGGAAATCTTTTTTTGTTACAAATTCGCTATTAACGAAATCAACTAAATTTGACATAATCGTAATTATAAATGTTTGATTCAAAGCAACATACACGGTTATCGTCAGAGGTTGGTTCAAAGTGGGTGCAAAATTAAGTTATTTTATTGAAAATACAAATTTTTGTAGTTTATTTTTAATTATAAAGCACCTTGTTTCGAAAAGAATTCAAAAAAGTATCAATAAAAGTATTGATAATACTATCAATATTAGATGTTTTTTTGACTTGAAATGGATTGATTTCGGGGTGTTTTATGAGAAATTCAGGATTAACAATACTGTAACCCATTTTCCAATCTGAAAAACTGCGTTTTTTTATGGGTTCATTCGTAATTAGAATAATATTTTTATGTCTAGAATCGTTTAAAATTTTTTGGTAAGTCATTTCAATCGCTTCTTTTTCACCTTCAATAATTTGCAAGAAATTACCATCGGCATAAAGCAACAAGCCGGTAATGTTATTATTTGCATTGTTTTTTCTAGATATATCCAATAGACTATTTATCTCTTCATCTGAAAAAACTTTAACTCCAGAACTTAGATAGATAATACGTTGCATTTTTTATCTTTTTAGAGATATAAATTTACGAAAATAGCAACAAATAAAAAACTTTTTAATGATTAATCTTCCAATAAATCAGGTCGTCTGTTCTTAGTATGTTCATACGCCATGTCTTCACGCCATTTTTCAATTTTGGCGAAATTCCCACTTAATAAAACTTCAGGAACTTTCAATCCTTTGTATTCGGCTGGACGTGTATAAATTGGGGGTGATAACAGATTATCTTGAAAACTATCCGTTAAAGCCGAAGTTTCATCACTCAAAACTCCAGGAATTAATCGAATAATCGCATCGCAAAATACGATTGCTCCAATTTCGCCTCCGCTTAATACATAATCACCAATCGAAATTTCGCGTGTAATATGCATATCACGAACACGTTGGTCAACACCTTTGTAATGTCCGCACAAAATCATGATGTTTTCGTACATCGAAATGGAATTTGCCATTTTTTGGTTCAAGGTTTCCCCATCAGGTGTCATGTATATGATTTCGTCGTATGTTCTTTCGCTTTTTAGTTTCGAAATACAATCGTCGATAGGTTGCACCATCATTACCATACCAGCTCCACCACCAAATTGATAATCGTCCACACTTCTTTGTTTATTGGTAGTGTAGTCTCTTAAGTTGTGAAAATGGACTTCGACCAATCCTTTCTGAATGGCGCGTTTCATTATCGAAGCCTCAAAAGGACTTCGCATTAATTCGGGTAAAACGGTAATAATATCAATTCGCATGCTGCAAAGATAGTAGATTATTTTTTAGTTGCCGAAAGTGAATACACCATTGGAATTTTGTTTTCCAAGTGCTTGATTCGGAATTTATTCGGCTGAAATTCTTCGGTTTGATTGAAGCAATTGTAAGGCGAATAATCAAATTCGTTGAAAGAATTAATTTCTAATCCGTTTGAAATCAATGCGTTTAAAACTTCTGAAATAGGATGGTTCCAAGTGATAGTAGTTGTATTGAGAGAAGCTTCTTTATCCGCATATGTTCCAGATTCTTCCTCTAAAATAGGTTCTACATTGAAATAATTATAAAAAACTTCCTTGAAATCGTTATCAAACATCCAAACCACTGGATGAAATTCGGCAAAAACAAATTTCCCATCTGGTTTTAAGAAATGTGAAACTATTTTTGCCCATTTGTCCAAATCTGGAAACCAACCAATAGTACCATAACTGGTAAAAACAATATCAAATTTTTCGTCTAAATGGTTTGGAGCATCATAAATATCACAGCAAACGAAAGTGGTATCTAAATTTAATTTTTCATTGATTTCTCTAGCTCTTTCAATGGCTTTGTCTGATAAATCAACACCTGTAGCTTTAGCGCCCATTCTCGAAAAAGTCATGGTATCTTGACCAAAGTGACATTGCAAGTGCAATACTTTTTTTCCTTTTACATCGCCAAGTAAATCTAATTCGATACTGTTTAAGGTTGATTTTCCATTAAGAAAACCTTCCATATCATAAAAATCAGAGTCAATGTGCACATCAACTTTGTTGTTCCAAGTTTCTTTATTGATATTGATGTAATCTTTTGCTTCCATAGTATTCAAATAAGTATATCAAATCTACTATTTATTTTGTAATTTTGCACTTTCAAATTAAAAATCAAAACAATGGAAAACGGAATATACGCTAAATTTAACACGGCAAAAGGTGCTATTTTAGTAAAATTAACGCACGATTTAACACCAGGAACGGTAGGTAACTTCGTAGGATTAGCAGAAGGTCAATTAGAAAATTCGGCTAGACCAATGGGAAAACCTTATTATGATGGATTAAAATTTCACCGTGTAATTCCTGATTTTATGATACAAGGTGGTTGTCCTCAAGGGCAAGGAACTGGTGGTCCTGGTTACAACTTCGATGATGAGTTTCACCCAAGCTTAAAACATGACAAGCCAGGTGTTTTGTCTATGGCAAACGCTGGACCTGGAACTAATGGTTCTCAATTTTTTATTACACACGTTCCTACGAATTGGTTAGATGGAAAACACACTGTTTTTGGTCACGTAATTGAAGGACAGGATGTTGTTGATGCTGTTGCAGGTGACGATGCTTTAGAAAGTATTGAAATCATTAGAGTAGGAGAAGAGGCTCAAAAATGGAATGCAGTGGAAGCTTTCAGAACATTTGAAGGTTCAAGAGAGAAAAGAATTGCTGAGCAAAAAAAAATGGCAGAGGAAGCTTTGGAAAAATTAGCCGCTGGTTTTCAAAAGACTGAAAGTGGCTTGCGTTACCAAATTATCCAAAAAGGGAATGGTACACAAGCTGAAAAAGGTAAAAAAGTATCAGTTCATTATCAAGGAGCATTAGAAAACGGACAAGTATTTGATTCTTCATACAAAAGAAAACAACCAATTGATTTCCAATTGGGAGTTGGACAAGTTATTGAAGGATGGGACGAAGGTATTGCTTTATTAAAAGTGGGAGACAAAGCACGTTTTGTGATTCCTTCTTACTTAGGATACGGTTCTAGAGGTGCTGGAGGAGTAATTCCACCAGATGCAACTTTAGTATTTGATGTAGAATTAATGGATGTGAAGTAATTAGTATTCATAATAATATAAAATCCCAAAAAAATTGTTTTTGGGATTTTTTTTTATATTTACCCTTCAAACAAATCTTGAAGTATGAAAATTAAAATTATTGCAATAGTTCTTTTAGGAACATTTATTTATTCTTGTTCCCCAAAACTTATTCAACCTGAAGCGCCAAAAGTTGAAGATGCTCCTGTGGTAATTGAAGCACCACTAACGGCAGAACTAGCAGAAGGTAGAACTCTTTTTGTAAATAATTGTGCTAAATGTCACGATTTATATAGCCCTAAAGATTTTAATGCAGAACAATGGAAGCCTATCATGTTAAGAATGCAAAAAGAAGCTAAAATTTCAGATGAAGAAAGAGAAAAGATTTACGCTTATCTAACAAAATAAAAAAGTATCCGTCATATGGCGGATATTTTTTTGGTATTGTTTTTGTATTTTTACCACCAATTCAAGTTTATGAAAACCAAATTATCTTTTTTCTTTTTACTATTCTCTTTGTTCTCCTTTGGACAAGTGCCGCATTGTGGGTTTGATTTTACCTCTTATTTAGTTGTAAAAGCCCATGAAGAAGGAAAAACAGATAATATTCCCGATTTAAAAATTACGTTGGTCAACGAAAAAGGAATAGAAATCATCAACGAGAATAACAAATACAGTTGGAAATACGGTAATCAAGCTTTAGTTTTTACTCGAAATCATTTAATTAGCAAACCAAACGAAGCTCAGAAATGGTTTTTTCCGTATTCGGGAGACACCTATTTACTTTCAGTAACCAATACATTTCCTGCTGAAGATTTTTTTATCAAAATTCAAGATACAAAAGGAAAATACAAAGAACAATTAGTGCAATTACAAGCTTTTAATATGTACATTTTGTGTTCGAGTGAAAACGAACGCCAAGCCAGAAGTTTCGGACCAAGAAGCAATAATCCGATTGAGGTGATTTTGGAGAGAAAGTGATTGATTTTAAATAGTTATTTTTTATAAAGATTTATCAATTTCAATTTTTTGAACATAATTATAACCTAAAACACCTTTTGTTAAAGTAAGTACAACCTTTTGATTATTGCTTATTGAATCATAAAATTCTTTGCTAATGTCTAATCTTTCATTTTTGTCAAATTCAGTATGAATATAAATATTATAAGTATTTCCTCCTCTTGATGTTTTTGTTATTTTTTTGTAATTAATTTGTATAGGTTGTTTTGAAACTTCAGTATTAAAATTTTTGTTTATAAAAATACAAATGTTAGGCACTAACAAAAAGAAACAAATACTAATACCTAGAATATTGTAAAATCTTTTTTCATTATTAAAGCTATAATAATGGTTTAATATGATTGCACAGCAAATACTGAATAATAAACTGAAAAAAGCTAATTTCCAAAACAGAATGTAGCCACCAAGTGTTTGTTCAAAATCTCTAATAACAAAAAATATAGAGATTACACCTATTAAGGAGATTAATTCGAAATTTTTACTTTTCTTATGATTTGTTTTCTTCTTACTAATGAGCTTTAATGATAAATCAGATAGATTATAAGATAGCATCAGAAAGCTTGGAATTGATAAGAACATATTTCCAAATTCTTTTATTGAAGAAATAAGAAAAAAGAATGAAATAAAAATTAAAGCAATGTTTTTATACATGTTTTAAATCTTAATAGTTTGCTAAATACTTTATTACTTCCACTTAATATTACACCCAATACTCGGTTTTTGGTCAGGATTTATTAATCTATTGGTAACCACGCCATCAATAGCGCTACGTAAATCTGAACCACTTAATGGAATGCCATTAGCCGGTCTACTGTCGTCTAATTGTCCGCGGTAAACCAATTTATTTTGATTATCGAAAAGATAAAAATCAGGTGTACAAGCCGCATCGTAGGCTTTGGCCACTTCTTGTGTTTCGTCGAATAGATATGGAAATTCAAATCCGTTTTCAAATGCAAATTCGGTCATTAATTCTGGTGCATCTTGAGGATATTTTACCACATCATTACTAGAAATCGCAACAAAACCAATTCCCTGCACACGGTAATCATTCACCACTTTTAGTACTTCTTCCATCACATGATGCACAAACGGACAGTGATTGCAAATGAACATTACGACCGTTCCTTTTTCGCCTTTGCAATCAGCAAAAGTTTTATATTCATTCGAATTAGTATCTCTCAAATGAAAATCTGGAGCAATTGTGCCTAATGGTAACATGTTAGAAGGAGTTTGAGCCATTTTAAAATTAGAATTTAGAAATTAGAATTTTGAACTTGTTCTTGCAATTGAATTTGTTCTTGCTAATTATACGCACCAAATCTTTTATTGTTACAAAATGCGTCAATACTTTTTTTTAGGATTCCATTTTCTTACTTTTGCATCACAACACAACACACTATGTACAAAATCTTCATTCGTCCATTACTTTTCTGTTTCGATCCAGAAAAAGTGCATTATTTTACCTTTTCATTCATTCGTTTTCTGAATAAAATCCCAGGTTTTTCTTCTTTATTTCAATCGCTTTACGAAGTAAAAGATGTTCGTTTAGAACGAGAAGTTTTCGGAATTAAATTCAAAAATCCAGTAGGATTAGCAGCAGGTTTTGATAAAGATGCGAAGTTATATCAAGAGTTATCGAATTTTGGTTTCGGATTTATTGAAATTGGAACATTGACTCCTGTTGGACAAGAAGGAAATCCTAAAAAACGTTTGTTTCGCTTAAAAGAAGACAATGCGATTATCAACCGAATGGGTTTCAATAACGGAGGCGTTAAAGATGCGGTAGAACGTTTGAAACAAAATAAAGGCGTTTTAATTGGTGGAAACATTGGAAAAAATAAAGTCACGCCAAACGAAGATGCGGTAAAAGATTACGAAATCTGTTTCGAAGCTTTGTTTCCGTATGTAGATTATTTTGTGGTGAATGTGAGTTCACCAAACACGCCAAATCTTCGCGAATTACAAGATAAAAAGCCTTTGACCGAGTTATTACAAACGCTTCAAGATAAAAACAACGCAAAACCAAAACAAAAACCAATTTTACTAAAAATCGCTCCCGATTTAACGGACGAGCAACTTTTGGACATCATTGATATTGTAAACGAAACTAAAATTGCAGGTGTAATTGCTACGAATACTACGATTTCTCGCGAAGGTTTACAATCAGAAAACAAATCAGAAATGGGCGGTTTATCTGGAAAACCATTAACCAAACGTTCAACAGAAGTGATTCGTTTTCTTTCGGAAAAAAGTAATAAGTCGTTCCCAATCATAGGAGTAGGAGGAATTCATACTGCTGAAGATGCGATTGAAAAGTTGAATGCTGGCGCAAGTTTAGTTCAATTGTACACTGGATTTATTTATGAAGGTCCAGCTTTAGTGAAAGCAATCAACAAAAAGATTTTGGAAAACAGCTAAAATTTCTATCTTTGAAGCTATGAACGAAATCAAAATTATCGAATGTCCGCGCGATGCCATGCAAGGCATTAAACCTTTTATTCCAACCGAAAAAAAGGTAAAATACATCCAATCGTTATTGCGTGTAGGCTTTGATACTATTGATTTTGGAAGTTTTGTGTCGCCAAAAGCGATTCCGCAAATGCAAGATACGGTTGAGGTTTTAGCGCAATTAGATTTATCGGCAACGAATAGCAAATTATTAGCCATTATTGCTAATACACAAGGCGCTCAGAATGCATCCCTTCACAAAGAAATTCAATATTTAGGTTTCCCTTTTTCAATTTCGGAGAACTTTCAAATGCGTAATACGCATAAAACCATTGCTGAAAGTTTAGTGACATTGCAAGAGATTTTAGAAATCGCAGATAAATCGAATAAAGAAGTGGTTACCTACATTTCAATGGGCTTCGGAAATCCGTATGGAGATGCTTGGAACGTGGAAATAGTAGGCGAATGGACTGAAAAATTGGCGAATATGGGTGTAAAAATTCTATCGCTTTCGGATACAGTTGGAAGTTCAACTCCAGAAGTTATTGATTACTTGTTTTCTAATTTGATTCCGAAATATCCAAACATTGAATTTGGAGCACATTTACACACTACGCCAGACAAATGGTTTGAAAAAATTGATGCGGCATACAACGCAGGTTGTCGTCGTTATGATGGTGCCATTCAAGGCTTTGGTGGTTGTCCAATGGCAAAAGATGATTTAACTGGAAACATGCCAACGGAAAAATTATTATCGTATTTCACTACCAAAAGAGAAAACACGAATACCAGTCCAATGAGTTTTGAAAGTGCTTATAACGAAGCGACAAAATTATTTGGCGAGTTTCATTAAGCTGATTTTCTTCGCTTAAAAACTTTATAAATTTCTACCCAAAGCACCGAAATACTTCCCACTAAAACACAGATTCCTATTTGGGTTACACTTACCATTTCAAACAAGAAGAAGTTGGAAAACGCAGGAATAAATAGCAATAATCCAGTCATTAGAATGGTGATTCCAATGATTAATCCCACCAAGTTATTTTTGTACTGAATTGTTTTAAAAATCGAATAATAAAACGAACGATTCGCTAATGTTAATACGATATTAGAAGTGATTAATGTTAAGAAAATCAAAGTTCTAGTGCCATTTTCGGACATGCTTTCTCCAATAGCATATTGATACATAAATAACAATCCTAATGTAATTACCAATCCTTGAATGATGCTTATCAATACTTCTTTTAAGTTGAAAAAAGTAGTGGTTAGTGGTCTAGGTTTTTGTAGCATCAGATTGTCTTCCATAGGCTCGTTTTCGTAAATGATAGAACAAGTTGGACCCATTATAATTTCCAAGAAAATAATATGAACTGGCGTAAAAATATTCGGATATATCCAACCCAAAGCCAATGGAATAAACACAATTAAAATAATCGGAATATGAATGGAAATAATGTATTGAATTGCTTTTTTAAGGTTGATATAAATTTTTCTTCCCATAGCAATGGCATCCGTCATTTTTTCGAAATTATCATCTATAAGAATTAAATTGGCGGCTTGTTTGGCAATTTCAGTTCCTTTTTTGCCCATTGCAATGCCAATATGTGCCGATTTTAAAGCGGGTCCGTCATTTACGCCATCACCAGTCATGGCAACGATTTGGTTATTCGCTTTTAACGCTTGAATGATTTTAAGTTTGGCTTCTGGAAACATTCTGGTGAAAATAGCGGTTTCCATAACTTTTTCTTTCAAAGTCGCTTCATCCATTGCCATTAATTCGTCGCCATTCAATACTTTATCAGCATTTTTAAACCCGACTTGTCTTGCAATTGTAGAAGTGGTTTCGGCATTATCACCTGTTACTATTTTTACTTGAATTCCGGCTTTGTAAAACGTTTCAAAGACCGCTTGAATATTGTGTTTTGGTGGATCATAAAAAGCAACTAAACCTTTAAAGTTGAATTTTAATGCTTGTTGAGTTTCCGGATAATCCGTTCCAGAAAAGTCAGAAACACCAACTCCTAAAACTCGGAACCCTTTTTGCGTCATGGCTTTCATCGCAGTTAAAATCTGATTTTTTTCAGCTTCACTCAAATGACTGACTTCGATTAAAGCTTCTGGTGCTCCTTTTGCAGCGATGATTTTTTTACCTGATTCGTTTTCGAAAACGTGTGTCATCATTGGAGGTTTTCCACTTAACGGATATTCGTGAACCAATTTAAAATTTGGTCTTTCGTCGTCGCTTTCAAAATTGGAATACGCTTCATGAATCGCAATTTCCATAGCATCAAACGGAATAGGTTCGCTTGACCACATGGCGTAATTCAAAACTTCTTCGGCTTCTGTTGTTAATTTATCTTTTGTATCAATAATCGTATCAGAATCAAAAAGATACAATTCGGCCAAACTCATTTTATTTTCGGTAATGGTTCCGGTTTTATCGGTACAAATTACAGTGGCACTTCCCAAGGTTTCAACAGTTTTGGTTTGTTTGGTGATGATTCCCATTTTCATCAAACGCCAAGCGCCTAAAGCCATAAATGTAGTAAACGCAACTGGAATTTCCTCAGGAATAACGCTCATTGCTAAGGTTAGCGCTTTTAATAAACTATCTAAAACAATTCTTGAATTGTAATAATTAATGCCCCAAACGATTCCGAAAATCACCAAACCAATGATGGACATTTTGGTAACGAAATTGTTGATTTGGATTTGCAAAGGCGTTTTTTCGTCTTCAATAGCATTTAAACTCGAACCAATTTTTCCTAGTTGCGTGTTTTTTCCAATAGCTGAAATTTCGCAAATTGCAAGTCCTGAAGCCACAATCGTGCCTTGAAAAACTTGCTTGTTTTCGGATTCATTAGATTTAAAAACCGATAAAGATTCACCTGTTAAAATAGATTCGTTAACTGAAAAATCGTTGGAGGAAAGAATAATTCCGTCTGCAGGAATAAATGCACCTTCTTCTAGCTGAACGCAATCACCAATGACAATTTCTTCCGTTGGAATTTCTATGATTGTACTGTTTCGAATGACTTTACATTTGGGTTGTGATAATTTTTTCAAAGCTTCAATCGCATTCCGACTTCTGGATTCTTGAAAAACTGAAATTGCAATTACAAATACAATTGCAATAGCCATAAAAATACCATCACCATAATCTCCTGTAATAAAATAAACGCTTGTAGCGGTAAACAATAAAAGAAACATAGGTTCCTTTACAATGTCTAATAACGAATTTAAGAAGTGGTTTTTTTTAGTATGTTCTACGGAGTTAGTACCGTGAATTTTTGCGGATTCTAAAACTTCTAAATCGGTTAAACCTGTACTTGTTTTTTTAGAATCGCTCATTGTAATTGAAATATTATTTATGCAAGTTACATAATTTATTCTTAAAAGAAATAGATTATTCGTCTAAGTTTTACTATATTTGCACGCAATTTAACAACAACTACAAATTGCACCATGAAAGCACACACAACTAAAATCGTTGGCGAAGGCCTTACTTACGACGATGTTTTGCTTATTCCAAATTATTCAGAAATTTTACCACGCGAAGTTAGTATTCAATCGAAGTTTTCGAGAAATATTACTTTGAATGTTCCTATCGTTTCCGCAGCAATGGATACGGTTACAGAAAGTTCTATGGCAATTGCTATGGCACAAGAAGGTGGAATCGGCGTGTTGCACAAAAACATGACTATTGAGCAACAAGCAGCGAAAGTAAAGAAAGTAAAACGTGCAGAAAGCGGTATGATTATCGATCCAGTAACGTTGCCTTTAACAGCAACTGTGGGTGATGCGAAAATGGCGATGAAAGAATTTAGTATTGGTGGAATTCCAGTAGTAGATGAAAACGGAATTTTAAAAGGAATTGTTACCAATAGAGATTTACGTTTCGAAAAAGTAAATACCCGTTCAATTTTAGAGGTAATGACTTCTGAAAAATTAGTAACGGCTGCTCAAGGAACAACTTTGCAAGAGGCAGAGGGAATTCTTCAAGAAAATAAAATTGAAAAATTACCAGTAGTTGACAACAATAATAAATTAGTTGGTTTAATTACCTTTAGAGATATTACTAAATTAACGCAAAAACCAATTGCTAATAAAGATAGATTTGGTCGTTTACGCGTGGCTGCCGCTTTAGGTGTAACAGCTGATGCAGTAGATAGAGCAACGGCTTTAGTAAATGCTGGTGTTGATGCTGTTATTATTGATACCGCTCACGGACATACAAAAGGTGTGGTAGATGTATTAAAAGCGGTGAAAGCGAAATTCCCAGATTTAGATGTAGTAGTTGGAAACATTGCTACTCCAGAAGCAGCATTATATTTAGCACAAAATGGAGCTGATGCAGTGAAAGTTGGAATTGGTCCAGGTTCTATTTGTACGACGAGAGTTGTAGCTGGAGTTGGATTTCCACAATTTTCAGCAGTTTTAGAAGTAGCTGCGGCGTTAAGAGGAACAGGAGTTCCAGTTATTGCTGATGGTGGAATTCGTTATACAGGAGATATTCCAAAGGCAATTGCTGCGGGAGCTGATTGTGTGATGTTAGGTTCACTATTAGCAGGAACAAAAGAATCGCCAGGTGAAACGATTATTTTTGAAGGAAGAAAATTCAAGTCGTACCGTGGAATGGGTTCTGTGGAAGCGATGCAAGAAGGTTCTAAAGACCGTTATTTCCAAGATGTAGAAGATGATGTTAAGAAATTAGTTCCAGAAGGAATTGTAGGTCGTGTGCCTTACAAAGGAGAATTAAACGAAAGCATGCAACAATTCATTGGTGGTTTAAGAGCCGGAATGGGATATTGTGGTGCAAAAGATATACCAACCTTACAAGAAACTGGGCGTTTCATTAGAATTACAGCAAGTGGTATTGGCGAAAGTCACCCACACAATGTAACGATTACAAAAGAAGCTCCGAATTATTCGAGATAGTTTTAGTGTTCAGTTATCAGTCACAGTGATCAGTTATAAGCAACGTTTGTCATTCCGTTGTAATTTTATAATGTATTAGTTAATGAGTTTTAAATTTAATATTCAAGAAACCATTGAAAAAGAACTTTCTTATGGTTCTTATAGTGTTTATATTCTAGGAGGTCATCATATTGATGCTAATCCAGATTTTTATATTCAAATTATTAATATTGAGACTAATAAAGAAGTGGATTTAAAAGAGAAAAGTTTAAAATTACGAGATTTTAAATTTGGAAAAAAAGCAGTTAAATTCTACTCATTTGAAATTATGAAACATGGTAAGTTTAAAATTTCTGTTCATAATTATTGTGATATTATTGTTAAGGATTCAATGTTGGAAGTTTTTCCATTTCCTTTTTTATCAATGTCAAGATTTTTATTTTCAAAAGTCTTAGGAAGAAGTAGAGAAAAATTGACTTTAAATGATATTGAAATAGCAATAGTTTAAATTTTGATAAAATATTTTACAAACCTGACAGGTTTTTGAAACCTGTCAGGTTTTTTGTGTTTAATTACTTCGCCCCAAACATTTGCACCGCGTAAATTTTCTTGTTTTCCCAATCGATGCTAAAACCGATTTCGGTGTAAAAATATTGATAGTCTAATATATTTTTTAAATGATTTGGTGATTTCTTCCAAAGATTGAACATTTTTAATGCTAAAGTGTCTAAATCGGTTTCAGTATAAATTTGATCTTTAATTCCTGTGAATAATAAGTTTTCACCCACTAAAATAAACGAATTTCCGCCATAAAAGTAAACACGTTCTTTCGGGCTTTGTTTTTTGGCATCAGTCTGTTCGTGCGATAACGTTTGTGCTTTTGCAATGTATTTGGCATGGTCATCCGCTGCTTTTTTCAAATGAGCATCCAAACCAAGAACTTTTTTGTCGTTATTAGAACGTTCTTCGTTTACCAATTGATATACTTTTGTTTTCAGTTTTTCTAAATCAATTTTGTTTTGATTTTGACTAAAACTTAAAGTGGAAAGTAGGAGTAGGAATAGGGTGATTTGGGTTTTCATGTTATCAGATTTTCAATATTTTATAAAACTCAAAAAATGCTTAAATAGTATGTTATCCCTTCAAAAACTCATTAATCTTTTTCCTGTCACCTGCAATCCATAAAATATCATCGGATTCTAAAATCCAGTGCGATTCTGGGTTTAAGATACGTTTTCCGTTACGTTCGATTCCTACGATAATACCATGTGTTTTCTCTCTAATTTGTGATTCACGGATGCTTTTTCCTATGCAAACTCGGTTTTTAAGTTCTAATTGTTGTAGAATAATATCTTCTTTAATGAAAGCTTCTGGTTCGTCGATTTCGTGCTTGTCTAAATAGTTTTTAAATAGTTTTACTTGTTCATCGGTGCCAATTACGTTGATTTCGTCACCAGGGAATAAACGTTCGGTTCTTATTGGAATATTAATCGTAACATCACCACGTTTAATAGCTGCAATATTGATTCCAAATTGTTCTCTGATTTTTAATTCTTCCAACGTTTTTCCTGCTAAATTCGATTCTTTTGCAATAATAAAATCGGCCATGTGACCATCCCAAGGCGACAATACATTTTGACGTTTGTTGGCTTGTTTCGTAATTTCTCTATCGTTGAAGTTTTTCAAGAAATGACCTTCGATTTTGTTGTAAAAAGCATGTAATCGTTTCGGGAATAAAATGTACGACACAATTCCAACGACTAAAGCAATGATGGCGATAACTGGCGAGAAAAACTCATTCAATACAAATCCCATATAGAAAAGCGAAAGTGCAATTCTAAAGAATACCAACACGATAATCGGACCTTGGTATTTTCGAACTTGCATTAATTCCTGAACTTGTTCCACAGCCACTCTTCGCAACGATAAAGCCCATAAAAAAGGCGATAAAATCACAACTGTTATTAATGCTGCAATGGCATTTCCAAAGCGTGAATCTTCAACCAAAGGCAAAATATATTTGGATGAAAGTAAAATAATCGCCACAATAATTATAGAGTGAATGATTACCTGAGTTAAATACGCTTTTAATACAATTTGCCATGTACTAACCGATTTAATAGCTTCGGTATTGGCGCTGTAGCGTTCTATTTTTTTAACCCAACGTCTTGGTAATTTTTTTTCCAAAAAGATAGATAAAGGCGTTGAAAATTTCACCATGAATGGCGTTGTAAAGGTTGTAATAGCTGAAACTGCAACCACAATTGGATACAAGAAATCGCTCGTTACATTTAACGTCATTCCTAATGTGGCAATGATGAACGAAAACTCTCCAATTTGCGATAAACTCATCCCGGTTTGTATGGATTGTTTTAACGGTTGTCCCGAAAGTAAAGCACCAATGGTTGAGGAAAGTGATTGCCCAAGAATAACTACTAAAGTTAGAATTCCAACTGGAAACGCATATTTCAATAACATTTCAGGATCAATCAACATTCCGACCGATACGAAGAAAACGGCTCCAAATAAATCTTTTACTGGTTTTACTAGATGTTCAATGTGTTCGGCTTGCGTAGTTTCTGCAATAATTGAACCCATGATAAACGCCCCAAGAGCAGGAGAGAAGCCCACATTTGCAGCAAAAAGCACCATTAATAAACACAATGCCAATGAAACAATTAGCAACATTTCATCTGTTAAAAGGTGTTTGGCTTTTTTTAGTAGCGTTGGAATAAAGAAAATTCCCGCTACAAACCAAATAGTTAAAAAGAAAATTAATTTTAAAACAGATTGAAACAATTCGCCGCCAGAAAATTGCTGACTTACTGCAACCGTAGACAATAAAACCATCATTAAAATGGCTAAAATGTCTTGCACAATTAACGCACCAATTACATTTCCTGCGAATTTTTGCGTTTTTACACCTAATTCATCAAAGGTTTTTAAGATGATGGTTGTGGATGAAATAGATAAAATTACTCCTAAAAACAAACTATTCATTTTGCCCCAATCCATCATTTGCCCTACGAAGTAACCCAAAGCTACCATCGTAATGATTTGGGTTAACGCTGTGATGGAAGCTGTTCCACCAACTTTCATTAGTTTTTTAAAACTAAATTCAAGTCCTAAACTGAATAAGAGGAATATTACACCAATTTCTGCCCAAACTTTTACACTGTTCATGTCTTTCACGGTTGGGAAAAAATCAAACTCGCTTCCGGCTAAAAAACCAGCGACCAAATATCCTAAAACTAACGGTTGTTTTAAGATTCTAAAAATGAGTACTGCAAAGGCTGCAGTGACTAAAATTAGTCCTAAATCGCTAATTAAATTGGGTAAATGAACAGTGGAAGCAGTTAGAAATATTGGCATAGAATTGAATTTTTACTAAAATAGTGAAAAGTGGTCGGTTTTCAAAATTTCAATTCTTTATGCGCTCAATTTTATTGTTTTTTTAACGAATTAAGTTCTTGAAGCGTGTAAAATTTCATTTGGTTTGAAACCACAAATTGACAAATCATTTCTAATGTTTTCAGATCTACTTCATACTCATTTGTAGCTTTTTCAACGGGTTTGTGTCCGTAGAAAACGACTATTTTATTGTGTTTTTTTGCGTAATTTAAAACTTTAGTTAAGTAGTTTAAACTAAAATGCTCGTAATTACTGTCGATTCCAATTCCGTTTGCAAGTCGAGTTCCGTTATAAAAATTAGTGTTGTCAGCTACTTTTTTGCCGCCTTTTGCAGTTCCTCTGATGATATCGAAATGTTTTTGTAATTCGTAGTCTAATGTTTGTGTTTTGGCTCCAAAAGGATAAGCAAATGATTTAATTTCGATGCCTTCTTTTTTAAATGCTACGATTAAAGGAAAAATTTCAACAATTAAGTATTGCTGTTTATTATTTTTCTTAGCAAATTCTTTTGCATTGAGATGACGAAATCCGTGACCAGCAATTTCGTGCCCTTTGTTTTGAAGTTCTTTTAAATTTGAAATATCTGAAACCGAGAGTTTTTCAAAATTACTCACACAAAAAGTCGCTTTCCAATTGTATTTTGCGAGTTGAACATCCGCTTCTTTCCATTCGTTTACAAAGTAATCGTCAAAGGTAATGACGACTCCAGCTTTGGAATTTGTGGTTGGGGTTTTGGTAGACGAACAAGAATAAAAGAAAAAACCTATCAGTAAACTAATGAAAATGAGTTTTATACTGATAGGTTTTGGCATATTTTAGAAGGAATTAAATCCCCAAATAATTACTCGGTGTAATTTGCATTAATTCGGCTCTCACTTCTTCTGAAACGTTTAAAGTTCCAATGAAATTATGAATGGCTTCTTTGTTAATTACAGTATTCGTTCTAGTTAAGTCTTTTAGAGCTTCGTACGGATTTGGATAGCCTTCACGACGTAAAATTGTTTGAATTGCTTCAGCAACAACTGCCCAATTTTTCTCTAAATCTTCTGCGAATTTTTCTTCGTTCAATAACAATTTGTTCAAGCCTTTCAATGTAGCTTCAAATGCAATTAACGTGTGTCCCATTGGGACTCCAATATTACGTAAAACCGTACTATCTGTTAAATCGCGTTGTAATCTTGAAAGTGGTAATTTAGCTGAAAGATGTTCGAAAATCGCATTAGCAATTCCTAAATTTCCTTCCGAATTTTCAAAATCAATTGGATTTACTTTATGTGGCATAGCCGAAGAACCAATCTCGCCTGCTTTGATTTTTTGTTTGAAATAATCCATAGAAACATACGTCCAAATATCTCTATCCAAGTCGATTAAAATGGTATTGATTCGTTTTAAAGCATCAAAAAAGGCTGCAAAATGGTCGTAATGTTCAATTTGTGTTGTTGGAAATGAATGGTGTAATCCCAAACTGTTTTCTACGAAATCGCTTCCAAATTTTCTCCAATCGGTGTTTGGATAGGCCACTTTATGTGCGTTGTAATTTCCAGTTGCACCACCAAATTTAGCTGCAAAAGGAACGTTGAACAATAAACGCATTTGCTCTTCTAAACGTTCTACGAAAACTAAAATTTCTTTTCCTAAACGAGTAGGAGAGGCTGGTTGTCCGTGTGTTCTGGCTAACATTGGAATGTCTTTCCATTCCATTGCTAATTCTTTCAATTTTGCAATTACGCTTACTAATCCTGGTAAATAAACATTTTCAAACGCCTCTTTTGTCGAAAGCGGAATCGCTGTATTATTGATATCTTGAGAAGTCAATCCGAAATGGATAAACTCTTTGTAATCTTGTAATCCTAAACCGTCGAATTTCGATTTGATGAAATATTCTACCGCTTTTACATCGTGATTCGTTGTTTTTTCGGTTTCTTTAATCCATAGCGCATCTTCAGTAGAAAAGTTCTTATAAATTGCTCTTAAAGAATCGTAAATCGATTTGTCAATTTTGGCTAATTGAGGTAAATCAGCTTCGCGCAAAGCAATAAAATATTCAACCTCTACCAAAACGCGGTATTTAATTAAGGCTTCTTCAGAAAAATAAGGAGATAATGAAATAGTTTTGCTTCTATAACGACCATCAATTGGCGAAATAGCATTTAATTCTGTTAATTGCATTTTGTTGTGTGTTGTTTAAAGAAGTGCAAATATAATAAGAAGTTAGAAGTTAGAAGTTAGAAGTCAGAAGTTTTTTGGATAGAATTTACCAATTCTTCTTTTACAATTTTCATTCCTTCAACGGCGGTTAGCGGTAACACTTTCAACTCGTTTGGTAAATCGTAAATAGTGGCTGGATTCGGATCAATGTAATAAACTGGAACGTTTTGGTCCACGTAATTCATCAAACCAGCTGCAGGATAGACTTGTAATGAAGTTCCGATTATAATCAAAATATCAGCGGTTTCTACAATGTCAATAGCGTGTTCAATCATAGGAACATCTTCGCCAAACCAAACAATGTGCGGTCGTAATTGATTGCCTTCCAAATCAAAATCGCCTAAATTTAAATCGTGTTTCCAATCAATTACGAAATCTTCGTTTGAAATACTTCTTACTTTTAATAATTCGCCATGCAAATGAACGATTTTATTACTTCCGGCTCTTTCATGTAAATCGTCAACGTTTTGGGTTATGATTTGAATGTCGAAATGTTCTTCCAGCTCTGCTAAAATTTCGTGCGCTTTATTGGGTTTAACCGTTAAGAGTTGAGCTCTTCTTTTGTTGTAAAAGTCC
Organism: Flavobacterium cheniae; assembly: GCF_004363695.1. Classification (GTDB taxonomy): domain Bacteria; phylum Bacteroidota; class Bacteroidia; order Flavobacteriales; family Flavobacteriaceae; genus Flavobacterium; species Flavobacterium cheniae. The sequence continues at coordinate 63,903 of NZ_SNZC01000001.1, forward strand.
AAAACCAATTCTGTATTTTTCTTCCAACCGATAGGTGAAGCCACTTCCATAATATCATGACCTTCCCACAAGCCATCAGCATCACGGAATGTTTTGATTCCGCTTTCGGCACTAATTCCAGCACCTGTTAGTACTACAATTTTTTTCATTTTCTTTTTCTTTTGCAATTTTAAAAGACAAATGCGCCTTAAAGACGCATTTGAGTATTATACTTTTCCTAAGGTATAGAGTTGTTCCATTGTAGGTCCAGCGCTTCCTCCCGCAGGTTCTAATGTAATTCCGAAAGCTTGTGCTTCATTTGCGTTTTCTACTTTAATTACTTTTGTAGTACTTGTTGCATACGAATCAAGCAATCCTATACTTGTAGGTGTTAAAACAGGTTCTAATTTTAAAGCCCATACTTGGTATACCATTCCTTCAGGAGGAGTTGGTAAGCCAGAAGCATCGATGTAAACTTCTTTTGTGTTTTTGTTGTAATATGCTTTTGCATAAGCATTTGGTGCTACTTGTTGTCCAGCTAAAGCTACGGCAATGTTACTTGTATCTCTTAAAATGGCTAAAACTTCTTCAGATTCTTTTTTCTTCAATTCTAAATCAACAACTGATTCTTGTAATAAGTCTTTTTGTGTAGAAACGTTATTCAAGGTTTCATTCGTTTGGTTTAATTTATAAAATTGAAGTCCAAAACCAACAACTAATACAGCTGCAGCAACCCAACCCGTATATTGTGACCAATTGGAACGCGGTTTCATGGTTACGACTTTGCTTCTTCCTAATAATTCGGCTCTGATTTTTTCGAAATTAGTTGCCGATAAATGAGGTGCTACACTGTGTGATAAATTAATGACTGCTGCTTCAATAGCCTTAATTTCCTCTCTCACTTCAGGATATTGTGCTGCCATTTGGTTGACTTCCGCAATTTCTTCATCGGAAAGTTTTCCAAATACATACAGTTCTAAAATACCTGATTCTATATATTCTCTACTATTCATTGATCATTAGTCTTAATTCATTCATACAATTTCTGTTCTGCGTTTTCACGGTTCCTAAAGGAATCTCTAATTCATCAGATGCTTCTTGTTGGGTATACCCTTTAAAAAATAACAAATCAATTAGTTGGATGCACTTTGGCTTCAATTTCTTGATAAACTCTTTAATTCCAATCGCATCTATTTTGTTGATGGCCTTCGAGTTATCGTCCAATATATGTACGAAATTATCGGTAGATAGGTTTTTCTGATTGTTGTTAAATCCTTTTGAACGTAATTTATCAATAGAAGTATTACGTGCAATATTTAACATCCAGGTGTACAATCGGCCTTTTGAGGTATTGTAAGTATCAATATTTTTCCAAATTTTAACAAAAACTTCCTGAAGCACATCTTCAGCTTCTTCTTTGTCTTTAATTAAATTGAAAATAATTCCGTACAAACTCTTCGAGTAATTATCGTAGAGTAGTGTAAACGACCTATCGTCTTTTTTAAGTAATAGGGGTAAAAGTTCTTCTTGTGTCATGCAATTTTCTTTTTTTTTGTCTAAAATAATAAAAAAAGTAGTATTATTTTTGCCTTATGGAGAAATTTAATCAAGACTTGTTAACATACTTAGAAGGCTTTATTACCGAAAATAGAAAAGAAGGCTTTTTAAGAGTATTGAAAAACCGAACAAAACATTTTACTATTGCGATGGAAGATGTGTTTCAATTGCACAATACAAGTGCTGTGATGCGTAGTTGCGAAGTATTTGGTATTCAAGAATTGAATGTGATTGAGCAAAAATTTGGTAAAAGTATCGATAAAGAAATTGCAATGGGAGCTGAAAAATGGGTCGATATTAATCGATTTTCTTCCATTCAGGATTGTATTACTAATTTAAAAGGAAAAGGCTATCAAATAATAGCGACTACACCGCATAACGATTCTTGTTTATTGCATGAATTTGATATTACAAAACCATCTGCTTTATTTTTTGGAACGGAGCGCGATGGTTTATCAGAAGAAGTAATGCAACAAGCGGATGGATTTTTGAAAATACCAATGGTAGGTTATACCGAAAGTTTGAATATTTCAGTTTCTGCAGCAATTATTATTCAAGATGTGACAAATCGTTTACGTCAATCGGATATTAATTGGCAATTATCGGAAGAAGAAGTTTTAGAAAAGCGTTTAGATTGGACGCGAAAATCTATAAAAGATATCGAGTTTATTGAGCGAAAGTACTTCGAATTAAAAGAAAACGTAGCCGAATAAATTATTTATTCTTCTTTAAGATTTTATAATCTTCGTAACAAGCGCTAATAGCATCCATAATTTGTAAGTCGTTTGCAGTTTGAATAAAATATTCTGAATAATTGCAGTTTTGAAGAATCAGCGGAATGTCATCTTTGTTTATTTCTAGTAAAGCAGCAAGTGTTTCTCTATCAAATTTAGTAGCTAAAAGATTTCTAACGGTATCGTCTTTTTTCATCTCTTTTAGTTTCTTCATTTCTTTTGGTCGTTTACCAAAGACATTATAGAGTAAATCGGCTGGATTAGAAATAGAACCTAATACTTTTGCAATCGCTCCTGGTTTATATTCACCACCTTCATAACCTGCTTTTAGACCTGAAATACTATATCGGTAAGAATCATCTGCAACCGGAATTAATCGAGTGTCTACTTCAACAAATCCAGTTAAGTTGTACCTAGCAACGACTACTTCGTCTAAAACATACGCTTTTTCAGTTAAATAAATTTTAGTTGGATTTTGTTTTATCCAGTCGTTGGTTACTTTTACTTTTACGGTTTCGTAACCTAGATAGGTAAATAATATAGTGTCATTTACTTTGGCTCCTATTTCAAATGTACCACTTGGGCTGGTTACTGTTCCTTTTACACGCGAAGCATTTATAACGTGTACATTGCCCATAGGAAGTTTTGTTTCGTTATGAATAACAGTACCTTTTAAGTTAGTCACAAGCGAATCACTTTGTGAAAAACAAAAATTAGAAATTAGGGCAAAAAGAAAAACTACAAAATATCTCATTCTTTATTTATTGATTCAAAAATACGAATCTAAAGATGATATTTTGTAGTTTTCTATAAATTTATAAGAAAATTAACGAAAATCGTTAGCTTCTTCTTGGTCTTCTTGGTCTTGAAGAATCTCCAGCACTTTCAGCACGTCTTGGCGCTCTATCTGAAAATCCGCCTTCTCTTTTAGGAGCAGAACTGCTTCTTTCGCCTCTGAAGCCACCTTCTCTTTTAGGAGCTGAACCTCTATCGCTACGGAAACCGCCTTCTCTACTACCTTCTCTTCTTGGAGCAGAACCACTTCTTTCACGGTTAAAGCCACCTTCGCGTCTTCCACCACCAAAACCTCCGCCAGAGTTTCTTCCATTATGGTCACGTCTTCCGCCACCATCATTTTTAGAAATCTCAACGTTGATTCTTCTACCGTTCATGTCATATCCGTTAAGAACAGACATTACTTTGTCAGTATGTTCTCCATCAGTGTTAAAGAAAGAGAAACCTTCTTTTACATCCACTTTAAATACGTCATCTCTGCCTAAATCTAAAGTTTCTTTGATAAAGTCTTTTAATTGCATCCAATCGAAATCGTCTCTCGCTCCAATGTTAATGAAATAACGAACAGGATCACCTGCTCTAATTTCTCTTGGTTCAGAACTTCTTTCTCTATCATTTCCTCTTTCACCTGATAAATCACGTTTCGATTTGTAATAGTTGATGAATCTATTAAATTCAACAGATACCATTTTCTTAATTAACTCTTCTTTAGATAAACCATCTAAAACTTCATTAATAGCTGGTAAATAGTTGTCAATTTCGTGATCAACTTCTGTATCTTTAATTTTGTTTGCTAAGTGTAACAACTGAATTTCGCAGATTTCAATTCCAGAAGGGATTGTTTTTTCTTCGAATTTTTGTTGGATAATACGCTCAATTGAGTGTATTTTTCTGATTTCACTTTTCGTAATAATTACGATAGAAGTTCCTAATTTTCCAGCTCTACCAGTTCTTCCTGAACGGTGATTGTAGGTTTCAATTTCGTCTGGTAATTGGTAATTTACTACGTGAGTAATATTATCAACGTCAATTCCACGAGCCGCAACGTCTGTTGCAACCAACATTTGAATTTGACGACCTCTAAACGATTTCATTACGCCATCACGTTGTGCTTGCGATAAATCTCCGTGTAATGCCGCTGCGTTATAACCATCTTCGATAAGTTTTTCAGCAACCGCTTGTGTGTCTCTTTTTGTTCTACAAAATACAACCGAGAAAATATCTGGGTTAGCATCTGCTAAACGTTTTAAAGCTTCGTAACGGTCACGAGCATTCACACAGTAATATTCGTGTGATACTGTAGCCGAACCTGAGTTTTTGCTACCCACAGTAATTTCTACTGGAGACGACATGAATTGTTTTGCTATACGCGCTACTTCAGCAGGCATAGTTGCAGAGAATAACCAAGTGTTTTTCTCATCTGGTGTGTCCGATAAAATGGAACAAATGTCTTCGTAGAATCCCATGTTTAACATCTCATCTGCCTCATCTAAGATACAAAAATCGATGTTTTTAATGTTTACAAGACCTCTGTTAATCATGTCTTGCATTCTACCTGGTGTAGCCACAATAATTTGTGCACCACGTTTAACTTCTCTAGCTTGTTCTGTAATGCTTGCACCACCATAAACAGCCACTGTATGTAACCCCTTTATGTACTTTGAGTATAATTTAATCTCGTTGGTGATTTGTAAGCATAATTCACGTGTTGGCGATAAAATTAATGCTTGTGTATTTCTATTCTCAGCATCAATTTTTTGAATTAGCGGGAAACCAAAAGCTGCGGTTTTCCCTGTACCTGTTTGCGCTAGGGCAACTAAATCTGTGTTTTGTTCCAATAGTACTGGAATCGCTTTTTCTTGTACTTCTGACGGATTCTCAAATCCTAGATCTTTAATCGCCAGCAGTAGCGACTCATTCAATCCTAATTGTTCAAATTTATTCATATAATATTTTAAATTGGGTGCAAAGGTACGGTTTATAAATTACATAAACTAATTTGTTAGATATTGATTTTCAATTTGTTACGATTTTTTTCTTTTTCACATATTTTATAAAATATGTTTTATTGCTCAAATTACAATGGAAAAATTAGAAAGTAAGGTATTTTTGCATCAAAATAAGAACCATGTTTGAACTGCTTGATATTATTGGAACCTTAGTATTTGCTATTTCAGGAGCATTAACTGCTATTTATAAGAAATTGGATTTGTTTGGTGTGTATTGTATTGCTTTTGTAACAGCATTAGGTGGTGGAACAGTTCGCGATGTATTAATAGGAAGAACGCCGGTAGGGTGGATGTTAGATATCGATTATGTATATATTATTACAACAGGCTTTCTACTTTCTATAATATTCAATCGTTATTTAGAACGTTTGCGTATTTCGATGTTCTTATTCGATACCATTGGATTAGGTGTTTTTACCTTAATAGGTTTGGAAAAAGGATTAGAATTTGGCTTAAGTCCGGTTATTTGTGTGATTTTGGGAACTTTGACAGCTACTTTTGGCGGTGTAATTCGTGATATTCTCTGTAACGAAATTCCAGTTTTATTCCGAAAGGAAATTTATGCAACGCTTTGTATTGCGGGAGGAATTCTATTTTTTCTTTTACAAGAATTACAAATACAAAGCGATATTATTTCATTAATAGTAGCGGTTTTTATTATCTCGTTCCGATTGATTGCTTTTAAATACAACTGGAGTTTACCTATTGGGACAGTTTTTGTAAGAAAAGAATAAGCTCTTTAACTGCTATTCCTCTGTGACTGATGGTTGATTTTTCTTCCATGCTTAATTCGGCAAAAGTTTTTTCATATCCGTCAGCTACAAAAATTGGGTCGTAACCAAAACCGTTTGTGCCAATTTTTTCTTCAATGATTTTTCCGTTTATGATTCCGGTAAATAAGTTTTGTTTTCCATTCAGATTTAACGCAATCACCGTTTTAAAATTAGCTTTTCGATTCGATTCATCTTTTAATTCCGATAAAAGCTTATCCATATTGTCATTCGCATCTTTTTGTTCGCCTGCATATCGCGCAGAATAAACTCCAGGAGCACCATTTAAAGCATCAACTTCTAAACCAGTATCGTCAGCAAAACAATCAAATCCATACTTTTCAGTAACGTAATTGGCTTTTAAAATTGCATTTCCTTCAATCGTATCAGCTGTTTCTGGAATATCTTCTATACATCCAATTTCTTCCAAACTCACAATTTGAATAATGTTTGGAACTAAAGCCTGAATTTCTTGAATTTTATTTTTATTGTTGGATGCGAATACGAGTTTCATGTGAAGTAATTTAGAAATGTAAAAGTACGAAACGTCTATAAAGTATAAAAGCCGATCTGGAGCGATCGACTTTTACGGTGAACGTGTAACCACATTTCTGTGTCGTTCGGTGCAAATGTATGACCAATAATTCGATTATGAACTATTATTTCTATAATTTTTTTTCTAATCAAAATAAATTATAATAAAAGTATTTTTCTTTTTACTTTTGCTTCGTTTTAAACACCTATATATTATGGTAAAAGATTTATTCGAAAGAATTCAGAACAATAAAGGTCCATTAGGAAAATGGGCTTCTCAAGCAGAAGGATATTTTGTATTCCCTAAATTAGAAGGAGAATTAGGTCCGAGAATGCAATTTCAAGGGAAAAATATTTTAAACTGGAGTTTAAATGACTATTTAGGATTAGCAAATCATCCAGAAGTTCGTAAAGCAGATACCGAAGCAGCAATGCAATATGGAGCAGCTTACCCAATGGGTGCTCGTATGATGAGTGGTCACACAAAATATCACGAACAATTAGAACAAGAATTAGCTGCTTTTGTAATGAAAGAATCGGCTTATTTGTTAAACTTTGGTTACCAAGGAATTATGTCAACTATTGACGCTTTGGTAACGAGAAATGATGTAATTGTTTATGATGTAGATGCACATGCATGTATTATTGATGGAGTACGTTTACACAGTGGAAAACGTTTTACGTACAAGCATAATGACATCGAAAGTATGGAGAAAAATCTACAGCGTGCTACAAAATTAGCTACGGAACAAGGTGGTGGAATTTTATTCATTACTGAAGGTGTTTTCGGAATGCGTGGTCAACAAGGAAAGTTGAAAGAAGTTGTAGAAATGAAGAAAAAATACAATTTCCGTTTATTAGTTGACGATGCACACGGTTTTGGAACACTTGGTAAAACAGGAGCAGGAGCAGGAGAAGAGCAAGGTTGTCAAGACGGAATTGATATTTATTTTTCAACTTTTGCGAAATCAATGGCAAACATTGGTGCTTTCGTTGCAGCAGATAAAGATGTTATCGATTATTTAAAATACAACTTACGTTCGCAAATGTTTGCTAAGGCGTTACCAATGATTCAAACTATTGGGTCATTAAAACGTTTAGAGTTATTACGTAATTCATCTGAAATTAAAGATAAATTATGGGAAAACGTTAACGCATTACAAAGCGGATTGAAAGAAAAAGGATTTAATATTGGAGATACAAATACATGTATTACACCAGTTTATCTTGAAGGTTCTATTCCAGAAGCGATGATTATGGTGAACGATTTACGTGAAAACTACGGAATTTTCCTTTCAATTGTAGTGTATCCAGTAATTCCAAAAGGTATTATTTTGTTAAGAATGATTCCTACAGCTTCGCATACAATTGATGATATTAATGAAACACTAACAGCTTTTGAAGCTATTCGTGAAAAATTAGTAAACGGAACATATGCTAAAATTGCAGAAGCAAGTGTTCAAAATGTAGAGTAATATTTTTACATATAACAAAAAAGGGATTCAAATTGAATCCCTTTTTTTATAACTCTTTTTTATACGTTCTTCTTCGTTTATTGATTTTCGAATTAAAGTTCTTCCATAAATTATGAATCGCATGGTTTTCTTCTAATTCGGGAGTTCTAATACAAGTTTCAATTCCTTTTGCTTGACACACTTTATAATATTCATCAAAAACAATAGCTGTAATTCCTTTACTTTGATATTCAGGCAAAACACCTATTAAATAAAAAACAACTTCTTTTGAATGTTTTCGAGCTTGTAATAAATGATAAAATCCAAAAGGAAACAGTTTTCCATTTGCTTTTTTTAGTGCTTGTGCAAAACCAGGCATCACAATAGCAAAAGCAATCATATTGTCATTTTTATCGACAATAAACTTGATAAATTCTGGATTAATAAAACCAATGTATTTCTTTTTAAAATATTCTTTTTGAATATCATTAATAGGAACAAACGATTGTAATCTTGCATAAGTTTCATTAAACAAATCAAACATCTTATCTACATAAGGCATAATGTCTTTTGTTTTTGTGAAATTCAGACTACGTAACTCGTAACGTTTTTTTATCAAGGCGCTTGCCTTTTGAAACGGTTCAGGATTTATGTTGTTAAAAGAAAAATCACTTTCAATGTATTCTTTCTCTTTTGTAAAGCCAAGTTGTTCAAAATGAGTAATGTAATAAGGTAAGCTGTACCAAGTAATCATATTGCCCATTTGGTCAAAACCTTCACTTAGAATACCAACTTTATCCAAATTTGAAAAACCCATAGGACCTTCCATGTGATCCATCTTGTGTTTACGTCCTAATTCTTCTACTTTATTTAAAAGTGCTTTTGTAACTTCAACATCATCAATAGCATCAAACCAACCAAAACGAGCTTTTCTTTTTCCTAAAAGGTTGACTTCTTCCCAATTTATGATTGCGGCAATTTTACCTACAATTTTGTTGTCTTTGTAAGCCAAGTAAAAATGGGCTTCTGCCGTTTGTAAGGCTGGATTCTTGGTTTTGTCAAAAGTTTCTAATTCCTCAGCAATTATTGGCGGAATCCAGTATGGGTTGTTTTTATATAATTCGAAAGAAAACATCACGTAATCTTTCATTTCTTTTTTGGTAAGGGCTTCTTTAATTGTTATCATTTTATTCTACTGCATCTTTTCTTTTCTTCGCTTCTTTTTCGCCTTTTTTCTTCATTTTTTTATCTGTCTTGCTCTCCGTACCAGGTTTTGCAATTTGAACTTCTTGATATTGATCAGCGAAACGCCATGAAAATCCTATTCCAGCATTTAAAAGTCCAGGAGTGTTTTTTAGGTTTTTTCCAAGAGAAGCGTCAACTTGCATGTGTTTGTCAAACAAAAAGGCTGCACCAATTCTAAAAACACCATCACTGTAATATTCACCCATATACCCTTGATTTTCAATAAAACCAGACCATTGCGCATTAAATCCTCTTGTTAAGGTAAGAATGTAGTTAATAGACGCAAAATCAGTTCCAATTTTATCATAAGTTAAGTTGGTAACTAAAACCCATCTTCCACCAAAATGATTTTGAGCAATTGCAGTTACTTTAGGGCTAAAACTTGGTTCTTCAATAGTTGTGGGAGCATAATTAAATGGAGTTTCGCCTACAACAAAGTTGGCACCTGCATACATAGAAAAAGCAGGAATAAATTGTCTCCATTTGAATTTTTTATTGGCTTTCCAACTATATAAATTAGGCTTTTCTTCGTAATTTTTAAACGGGTCATAAATCAAATACTTAGCTCCTAAAGTCAATTGTTTAAAACCACTTCTTTTTTCTTCGAATGCACCTGAAGTAAGTTTGTCATTTTGATATTGAATTTCAGCTATAACTTCTAGTTCTTCTTTCCAAACACCATAGCGGATAGCTAATTCTCCCATAAAGCCTTTTGCCTCATAATCTAAAAGACTATGATCTTCCGATACATAAGTTACGCCAGCTTCGGTTTGAATAATTTTTTTTCCAACAGCAAATGCCATCATCGATTTTCCAGGTCGATTAGAGTTGATTTCATCTGTAAATTGTCCAAATGAAACTTGAGACATAATTCCTAAAATTAGAACGAAAAGTGTTTGAATAGATTTCATAAAAAATGATTTATGTCCAAAAATAGTTATTTTATCATAATTTTAAGAAACAAATTTGAAGTTTTACCAACCAATATCAGTATTTTTGAATTTTAAATTTTATTAGCATGGAAATGGCTTCACTTACAGGAACTATAAAGGTTATATTTTATATTATTCTGTTTTATTATCTGTTTAAGTTTTTAATGCGAATTTTTGCCCCTATTTTAATGCAAAAAGCGGTGAATAAGATGCAAGAAAAAATGCAGGAACAATATAGACAACAACAAGAACAACAAAATAGAACTTCTCAGGCAAGCGCACCAACCCCAAAACCTAAAAAGGAAGTGGGTGAATATATTGATTACGAAGAAGTAAAATAATTGTTAGTTGAACAAGATTACTCCCAAGGATATTTTAACGATATCCTTTTTTTAATTACTTTAGCGCCTTATATTCATTATTTACTACTTATGAAATCGCCATTAACAAAAGTTTGCGAAAGCAAACACCAATGATTAAAAAGGCGATTGCATATGTTACCATTAAAAAATATAATTTAAACATATGAAAAACATCAAAGCATTATATCCTCATTTATTGGTTTTAGTAGGGTTTATTTTGGTTTCCCTGATTTATTTTTATCCAGTTTTACAAGGAAATAAAATTTTCCAATCCGATATTGTTCAATACACTGGAATGGCTAAAGAACAAATCGATTTCAGAAAAGAAACAGGTGAAGAACCTTTTTGGACCAATAGTGCTTTTGGAGGAATGCCAACGTATCAGTTAGGTGCAAAATACCCAAATGATGTTATTGGAATGCTAGACGATGCTTTGCGTTTTTTACCTCGTCCTGCGGATTATTTATTCCTTTATTTCTTAGGGTTTTATGTGTTGTTGATGGTGTTAAAAGTAGATCCATTAAAAGCGTTTTTTGGAGCATTAGCTTTTGGATTGTCTACGTATTTGATTATCATTTTAGGAGTAGGACACAATGCTAAAGCGCATGCAATTGCATATATGCCAATGGTAGTAGCTGGAGTTTTATTGGTTTTCCAACGAAAATATATAATTGGAGGTTTGCTTACTATGGTAGCAGCAGCATTAGAAATTAATGCGAATCACTTCCAAATGACGTATTATTTGTTGTTATTATTAGCAATTATTGCAGTTTATTACATTGTTATTGCAGTTAAGAATAAAGAATTCAAAGAATTAGGAAAAGTTATTGGAGTATTTGCTATTGCAGGAATTTTGGCCATCGGAGCTAATGTAACTAACTTAATGGCGACTTCTGAATATGCTAAGTTTTCTACACGTAATAATAGCGAATTAACCTTCAATCCAGATGGTTCTCCAAAGACGGATAGCAACGCTATGTCGTATGAGTATATCACCGAATACAGCTACGGAGTTGCAGAAAGTTTAAACTTAATCGCACCAGGTCTTTTCGGAGGTTCTAACAATGAAAATTTAGGAATTGAATCAGAAACCTATCAAAACTTTGTAGCACAAGGTTATCCAGCGGATCAAGTTCAAGGTTTTGTAGAACACGCACCGGCATATTGGGGAGCACAACCTATTGTCGCAGCACCAGCATACATTGGAGTAGTAGTGTTTTTCTTATTCGTGATGGCATTTTTTGTTGAAAAACGAAACATCAAATATTTATTTTTAGCTGGAGCTGTATTTTCATTATTGCTTTCTTGGGGTAAAAATTTCAGTGTTTTAACCGATTTCTTCATCAATTATGTTCCATTATACGACAAATTTAGAGCGGTTTCTTCCATTCAAGTGATTTTAGAATTGTGTGTGCCAGCTTTAGCGATTGTTGGGTTATACCAATTTTTCAAACAAGATGAAAAAGCTAAATGGAACGCCCTTTGGAAATCAGGCGCCATTACTTTCGGGCTTTTAGTACTATTGTTTCTGATTAAAGGAATGTTTACTTTTTCTTCTGCAAACGATGCAATGTATGCACAAGCGTATGGCGATGATTTCATTAGAACGTTAAAAATAGATAGAGCTGCTTTGTACACTTCTGATGTTTTACGTTCGATGTTGTTCGTAGCACTTACTTTTGCTGTTTTATTTCTTTTCGTGAAAAACCTGATGAAAGAAACTACAGCAATTATTATAGTTGGAGTTTTAATGGTTTTCGACTTGTTTATGGTAGACAAACGTTACGTAAACAATAATCCTGATCAATTCAGAAGTGCAAGAGAAGTTGATATGCCATTTGAACCAACTGAAGCCGATCAAAGAATTTTAGCCGATACCACGCATTTCAGAGTTTTTGAAGTAGAAGGAGGAATGAGTAATGCTAGAACATCGTATTTCCACAAATCAATTGGTGGTTATCATGCCGCGAAACCAAGAAGAATGCAGCAATTATTCGATTATCAAATCGCTAAAAATAACGTTCGTGTATTAAACATGTTAAATGTAAAGTACGTCATTCAATCCGATGAAAATGGACAAAAATTAGCTTTAGCAAATCCAGCAGCCAATGGAAATGCTTGGTTTGTGGAGGAAATTAAGTTTGTCAATTCTGCAAATGAAGAAATGAAAGCATTGGATAGTTTGGATAATAAAAATGTTGCGATTATTTCAAATGAATCAGATAATAAAGGTGTGAGTAATTCGAAAAGTTATAGTAAAGCATATCAAAAACAAGATTTTATAAAAGATTCATTAGCTTCAATTAAATTAGTTTCATACAATCCAAATAAGTTGAAATACGTTTCAAATAATAATAATGAAGGCTTCGCAGTTTTCTCTGAAATGTATTATCAAAATGGTTGGAAAGCAACAATTGATGGAAAAGACGCTGAAATTTTAAATGTAAACTATGTTTTAAGAGGACTACAAATTCCAGCAGGAAAGCACACTATCGAATTCAAATTTGAGCCAGAAGTTGTTAAAACAGGAAGTACAATTGCTTTAATGAGTTCTATCGCAATGCTTTTATTGATAGGAGCTGGAGTTTATTTTGAGAATAAGAAAAAAGCATAATTAGTTTGGAACGAGGAAAACACAGATTTTCTCTGTTTACTATGTTAAGTGAAACGCTTTTCTATAAATTATTAAAGTAGACCTATGTGTCTATGTGTTTAAAAAATATAAAGTTGCAACCAACTAAAAAAATACTCATCATTTCGTATTACTGGCCACCAGCAGGAGGTCCAGGAGTACAACGTTGGTTAAAATTTGTTAAGTATTTACCCGATTTTAATATCGAACCTCACGTTTATATTCCAGAAAATCCAACGTATCCTTTAATTGATGAGAAATTATTGGGTGAAGTTTCAAATAAAGCAGTTATCATCAAACAACCAATTTTTGAACCATATGGATTGGCTTCGGTTTTTTCGAAAAATAAGACCAAAAAAATCAGTTCTGGAATTATTCCTAATCAAAAAAAGCAATCGTTTGTAGAAAAAGCAATGCTTTGGATTCGTGGTAACGTTTTTATTCCCGATGCGAGAGTATTTTGGGTGAAACCTTCGGTTAAGTTTCTGAAAAAATATCTTCAAGACAATCAAATCGATACTATAATTACAACTGGTCCACCACATAGTTTGCATTTGATTGGTTTGCAATTAAAAAAAGAACTAAACATTACTTGGCTAGCCGATTTTCGTGATCCTTGGACTACGATTGGTTATCACAAACAATTAAAATTAAGTTCTTGGGCAGCTAAAAAACACAAAGCGTTGGAAAAAGATGTTATGATGACTTGTGACCAACTTTTAGTCACGTCTCCAACAACAAAAACTGAATTTCAAGCCATTACTTCAAAACCAATTGAAGTCATTACAAATGGCTATGATATAGAAAAAGTGATTAAAAAACCTTTGGATGAAAAATTTACTTTAGCACACATAGGTTCGTTTTTATCGGCAAGAAATCCAAGGATTTTGTGGAAAGCGTTGAAAGAATTAACCAAAGAAAATCCCGAATTCAAAAAACAATTTCAATTAAAGTTAATAGGAGCGGTGAGTGCTGAGGTGCTTCAGGCTTTAAAAGAATTTAAGTTGGAGAAATATGTAAATCATTTAGGCTATTTGCCACATGATGAAGCCATAATCGAACAACGAAGTTCACAAGTGTTGTTGCTTATCGAAATTGATTCAGAAGAAACGAAATGCATTATTCCGGGGAAATTATTCGAATATATGGTTTCGGAGCGACCAATCATCGCAATCGGACCAGAAAATGCTGATTTTGCTCAAATCATTAAAGAAACTAATACTGGAACTTTCTTCAAATATGACGAATTAGAAGCTTTGAAAGCGCAAATTCTGATTTGTTTCGAACAATTTCAGCAAAATAATTTAAAAGTATATCCTGTTGGTTTGCAACAATACAGCAGAAAATCATTGACAGAGAAATTAGCCAAACTGCTAATCACTAATCACTAATTACTATTCTATAACATGGGAATTGTCATCAAACAATCAATTAAAAACACCATCATTACCTATATCGGTTTTGGAATTGGTGCGATTAACACGTTGTTTATGTACGGACAATTTTTAGGCGATACTTTTTACGGTTTGGTCGGATTTATTTTGTCGGCGGCTAATATTATGATGCCTTTGATGGCGTTTGGTGTACACAATACATTGGTAAAATTTTACAATGAATACGAAACCGAAGAGAAAAAATCGCAATTTCTCACGTTTGTTTTGGTTTTGCCTTTACTGATAATTCTTCCGATAAGTTTGATTGGTTATTTTGGTTATCATCAAATAGCGGAATTATTATCGCAGAAAAACCCAATTGTTTACGATTATGTTTGGCAAATTCCAGTAATCGGACTTTGTATGGGCTATTTTGAGATTTTTTATGCCTGGGTAAAAGTGCATTTGCAATCGGTTTATGGCAGTTTTGTGAAAGAAGTTTTGCTACGAATTTTAATTTCAATCTTCTTATTTGCAGTTTATTTTGATTTTATCTCTCCAAAACAGTTCATTTTTGCGTTAATGGGAATTTACTTTTTATCGCTTCTAGCTATGTTTTTATATGCGATGAAAGTCAAAACACCACGATTTAATTTGGTTTTTCCTGATAATGCGAAAGCGGTTTTAACCTATTGTTTCTTCATTATTTTATCAGGAAGTGTGGCAAATATGTTGTTAGATGTCGATAAATTCATGCTGAATTTTTACATTAACATCGATAATATTGCGTTTTATTCGGTTGCTATATTTATTGCTACAGTAATTGCGGTGCCAAGTCGTGCGATGCATCAAATTACGTATCCTATCACGGCTAAATTAATGAGCGAAAACAAGCATGAGGAATTAAATGAATTGTATAAAAAGTCTTCGATTACATTACAGGTTATTGGTGGATTGATTTTAGTCGGAATTTTGGTCAATATTAATGAATTGTACAGTGTATTACCAGTAGGTTATAGCGAAGGAATTGCTGTAGTTTTCTTTATTGGGATTTCGAAGTATTTCGATTTGGTTTTAGGAAACAATAATGCCATTATTTTCAATTCAAAATATTATCAAGCGGTCTTATTTTTAGGATTATTTCTTGTTTTTCTGACTGTTTCTTTAAATATGATATTCATTCCGCTTTATGGCTTGAATGGAGCTGCGATAGCAACGTTAATTTCAATTACGTTATATAGTTTAGCTAAATTGCTTTTTGTGGTGCTTAAAATGAAGCTATTTCCATTTACAAAAAAAACTATTGTGTCTTTGGCTTTAACAATAGTAAGTTTTGGGGTGTTTTATTATTGGGATTTTAGTTTTCATCCTTTTGTAAATATTGTTCTGAAATCTATTTTAGTAACTGTTTTCTACTTGGGACTGAGCTATTATTTAAAGATATCTTCAGATATTAATTTTGTAATTAATTCAGTTTTCAAGAAATTTTTGAAATAAAAAATCCTGCTTCATCTTCCCAGAATCCGCAGGATTTAAAAACAAACTTAACCAACCAATTTTTATTTTCTTTTAACTTCTAAAGTTTCTCTTTTGATTTCTTTTACGTCATCATCAGACATTTTTACTTTAGAACCGTCTTTTCTGTAGTAGTAATAGTCATCGTCATTATAATCGTCACCGTAATCATCGTCATCATCATAATGTCCGTTTCCACCTGAGTAATGAGTTCCAGGGTTGTAGATGTAACCGCCGTTAGCGTGGTTGATAAAACCATATACATCTACAATTCGTCCTCTTCTGTCGTAAACAATTCGCATGTTACCTACTTTAGTTACAGCAAAGCTGTTATAGCTCATATAAATAGTTCCAATACGTTTTACTCTTCCAAAAGCGTCGTAGTTGATGTAAACATTTCCTACGCGTCTTATTCTGCCAAAGTTATCGTGTTCTACACGGATTCCTCTTTCAGAAGGGCCGTAATAACCTCTAGTTCCGGGAGCACCATTTGTTCCGTTTACATGATATCTTGGTCCTGAAGGTCTTGTATTGAAATCAAATTCTCCATTTGGAAACAACATAAACTCAATACCACGTTCTCTGAAGATAATTGGTTCTGCATCTCTATAATCGATGTAATAACCTCTTCTGTTTGTGTTGTCAGAAAAAACAGGGTTTTCTGACGCTAAAGCCAAGTTCCCTACCAGAAGGATACTGGCTACTACTAAAAGTGTAATTTTTTTCATGATACAACAATTTAAAAGTTGGGCAATTTCATTTTAAAATTCGTTTCTAAAACTTGTTGCTTGATTAGGTATTTCCAATTGCTGTGCCAAACTCAAAAAAAGTGTTGTAAACAATTTGTTAATGAGTTGTTATTAAATAAAAAAAGAACGCTAACTTGTTGATAGCGTTCTTTTTAGTGATGTAAAAATTCTTATGTTTATTGTGATCCGTATCTTCTCATCATTTCTTGTTGCATTTGTTCAATGCCTTCCATTCCTAATGTAGAGAATAAAAATATTACATAAATTAAGTAAATAACTCCTAATGCAATTCCAATGATACTTAGAATTTTACCTATTTTCAAATTGTTATAGTTAGTGTATGCACTCGGGTTTTCGGCATATAGTTTAGCATCTTTATTTGCTAAAACTAATCCAATAGCTCCAAGGATAATGCTAATAATTCCATAACAACAACAAGTTAAGATTGAAAAAATCCCCAGAATAAGTACTGCGGTGGCATTAGGTAATTTTTGATTTTCCATATTGATAAAGTTTAATTGGTTACGGTATTGAAATAAATTTTGATAAGATAAGCTATCAGAATTACGGCACCATTTAAAATAGCGCTAGCGATAACTAATTTAGCATAATTTCTTTTCTTGTCCAATAGGTGTAGACCTAAAAGAATAAAAAATAAACCTAAAGTATAGATAGCAGGAAAGATTTTAAAGGCTTCATAAAATTCTCCTTCTAATAAAAAAGCTATGGCTCTTTGCGTGCCACAACCCGGACATTCAACTCCAAAAAGTTGTTTGTTCATACAAGGCAACATATGTTTTTCCATACCGCTTTTTACTATCAGATTTGTTTTACAAGTTTACAAAAAAAAGTTCACAATCAAATACTAAATTTAAAAAGACTATTTTTGAAACCAGAAAAAAGTATTATTTAAGAGAAAGAAATATGAAGCAATTTTTATACATTTTGATGTTCGCCGCAGTCGGAATTTTTGCTATGATTGAACAATCAAAACCAGCTCCAAATCGATTTATTATGATAGGAGCAATGGCTGTTTTTATGTTTGGATTATTCAGATTGATGAAGAAAATTCCATCTAAAAATGATGGAGAAAACGAAGAAGAAAATGGCACAGAAGTTTGAAATAGGAGATAAGGTTGCGGTTTTAGACGACGACATCTCCGGAGTAGTAATTAAGGTTCAAAACAATGAAATTTCAGTGGAAACAACTGATAAATTCGTGATGACATTTTTTGTCAACGAGTTGATTAAAATAAACAATTCCAATGAGTTAAGTGGTTTTTTTTCAACTCAAAGTTTAGGTTCGGTTTTAAAAGATAAAGAAGAGCCAAAAAAGCGCAGTTTTGTCAAAGAAAAGCGTTCTCGTAAGGATGAATTTGTCTTAGAAGTTGATTTGCACATCGAAAAATTAGTGTCTTCAAAACGTGGAATGAGCAACTATGATATTCTCACTTTGCAAATGGAAACTGCAAAAAGACAACTCGATTTTGCTATCAAAAATCGAATGCCAAAAGTGGTCTTTATTCATGGTGTTGGTGAAGGTGTTTTGAAGGCCGAATTGGATTTTATGTTGGGTCGCTATGACACCATTTCGTTCCAAGATGCGAACTATCAAAAATATGGTTTGGGAGCAACCGAAGTTTACATTAAGCAAAATGTGAAGTAAAGTTTTCAATTAAAATTTCACTTCTAGAAATAAAAAAAAGGACTACTCAATTTTGAATAGTCCTTTTGATTTTTATGTTTTGGATTCTTAGTTTGTTTCGTAATTACCAAAATTATATTCCGTAAAACTAAACGAATTTGAACTTCCAGAAAAGTTCACATTTACAAATTTAATGTTGTGTGTATATCCAGTTATTGTAACTCCATCTATAGCATAAAGTGCATCTGTGATAATTTCAATTGTTCCCCCAGTAGCATTCCATTCGTCTTGAACAACAGGAGTTGCTGGCGGAATTGTAGCGCAAATATTATTTGAAGTTACAGTTCCAGAGTAAATTCTGTAAATAATTTGATTGGTTGAACTTACGTTAACTATTCTTGGACTTCCATCAGGCGTTTCAACGTTTGCAAAACTCGATTCTGGAATATTGATTAACAACATTTCATCACCATTAATTTTAAAAATCAAATTATTATCTGTGCATTCTTGAATGTTTACCGTATCAAAATTGAAAGATTCTAACGTAATATCGCCGTCATCACAGGCTTGTAGCATAAAAACTGAGGCTACTAAAACTATAAGTTTTTTCATTTATTCATCGATTTATGCAACAAAAATAAAGGTTTTAATTTATTAATTTGCTAAAGTTTGTTAATTTCAGCACGAATTGAATTTAAGACTTCTAAAATAAAATGATTTGTATCTTTGCCGTATGAGAAAAGTGTATTTAGATAACGCCGCAACCACGCCTATTCATCCAGAAGTTATTACTGCAATGATGAACGTGCTTCAAAATGATTTCGGGAACCCATCTTCAACGCATAGTTTTGGGAGAAGTGCCAAGACTTTGTTGGAATCTTCACGAAAATCCATTGCTAAGCTACTAAATGCACAAGCTTCAGAAATTATTTTCACGTCAAGTGCTACAGAAGCCACCAATTGGGTTTTGACAAGCGCTGTTAAAGATTTGGGAATAAAACGCATTATTACGTCTAAAATCGAGCACCACGCTACTTTACATACGGCCGAACATTTAGCAAAGGAATTCGGAATTCAAGTCGAGTATATTGACGTTTTGTCAAATGGAAATATCGATTATCAAGGTTTAGCGGCTAAATTACATTCTGATGTTCCAACATTAGTATCATTAATACACGTTAATAACGAAATTGGAACGATTTTAGACATCAAACGTGTTTCGGACTTATGCAAGTATGCAAAAGCACTTTTTCATTGCGATACGGTGCAATCTGTTGGAAAAACAAATTTAGATGTGCAAGAGTTAGGAATTGACTTTTTAGTGGCTTCTGCTCATAAATTTCATGGTCCAAAAGGAATTGGGTTTGCGTATTTGAAAAAGAATTCCATGCTGCAACCGATGATTTTTGGCGGCGAACAAGAAAAAGGCATGCGCGCCGGAACTGAAGCCGTACATCAAGTCGTAGGAATGGCAAAAGCGTTAGAATTAGCTTGCGCGAATTTAGAAAACGATACCAATTACATTTCCGATTTAAAAAACTATTGCTTTTCGGAATTGAAAAATATATTTCCAGATGTAAAAATCAACGGAGAAAACACGTTTTATAACCTTTTGAATGTGCAATTACCATTATCAGAAGAAAAGACTTCAATGTTGTTATTTACGCTGGATATGAAAGGAATTGCCGTTTCACGCGGAAGCGCTTGTCAAAGTGGAAGCATCAAACCATCGCACGTTTTAGCCGAGTTTTTATCACCAGAAGAAGCTAAAAAACCAAGTTTAAGAATCTCATTCAGTCATTTTAATACGAAAGAAGATATTGATTTGCTAGTTGAGGCTTTGAAAACAGCATAAAAAAAGTCCGTTTTAAACGGACTTTCATTTTTATTTAAATCAGAGAATTACAATTTCCCCATATTCTGAGCCAATGTCTCAATGAATTTTGTGATTGGTCCTTTGATCATCATGGCCATCATTGGGTTGAAATCACCTTCAAAAGCTAATTGTACTTCTGTATTGTCAGCGTCAATTGCGTTTAAGTTTCCAGTTAAGGTAAAAGGTAATTTGCTTGAAGCCGCTCCTAAAACGATTTGTGAGTTTGGAGTTCCACCTTTTTTTACTAATTTAATTTCTGGCATACCTTTTAATCCGAATTCAAAGCAATTTTCGTCGATTACTTCAAATTTTGCGATATTTTCAGGCATTAATTTCTCGAAATTCTTTACGTCGTTTAAAGCGTTAAATAAGTATTCAGTCGATTTTGCTACGTTTACTTTTGGACTTTCTAAGTTCATATGTTTTTTTTATTTATTGTTGATCTTTTTTGTTTAAACTTCTACGTTCCACTCCGCTGGATTTGCGTTCCAAGCACTCAACGTTTCCAATTCGTTTTCTGAAACATATTGTTTGTCAACCGCTTTTTGTAACAAGTTTTCGTAATTACTTAACGTGAAAACATCCAAATTGGCTGCTTCAAAACGTTCTTTTGAAACGGGAAAACCATACGTAAAAATCGCTGCCATTCCTTTGATGTTAGCGCCTTCGTTTCGTAAAGCTTCAACTGCTAATAAGCTACTTCCACCTGTTGAAATTAAATCTTCTACGACAACTACATTTTGTCCTTTTTGCAAGAAACCTTCCACTTGATTTTGTCTTCCGTGTTTTTTTGGTTCAGGTCTAACGTATACAAAAGGCAGTCCCATTGCTTCTGCAACAAGTATACCAATTCCAATTGCGCCTGTTGCAACGCCTGCAATTACATCGGGTTTGCCAAATTTTTCTTCAATATGTTTGGCAAATTCATCGCGAATATAATTTCTAACCGCTGGAAATGAAAGGATTATGCGGTTATCACAATAAATCGGAGACTTCCAGCCTGAAGCCCATGTAAAAGGATTTTTAGAATTTAATTTAATTGCGTTTATTTGTAAAAGCAATTCGGCTGTTTGTTGTGCTGTGTTGTTGTTAAAAATCATATTGCAAATGTATAAAGTTTTTGTGAACGATAAGCCACTTTTTTTGACAAATCAAGTTCAAAAGGAGACTGATTTCAAACTTTTTTTATTAGAAAGTGTTGATATCAAGAAGTTGATTGTTAAAATTTTTCAGCATAAAATTCAGAAAGCATTTCTGTATCATCCCGATGAAAAGTTAATCATGAAAACACTTCGTGCGAAATTACCTGTGGAAAAAGCAGGTGGTGGATTGGTTTACAACAAAGACGGCGATGTGCTTTTTATTTTTAGAAACGGCAAGTGGGATTTACCAAAAGGCGGTACCGAAAAAAATGAAACCATCGAAGAAACCGCTATGCGCGAAGTAGAAGAAGAAACTGGTGTCAACGGATTAGCCATCACCGAAAAACTACAAAGAACTTACCATATTTTCAAACGAAACGGTCGCTACAAACTAAAAATTACCCAATGGTTTGAAATGCGTACCAAATACGAAGGCACACCTCAAGGCCAAGCCGATGAAGGTATTGAACGTGTAGAATGGGTGAATCCAAAGGATATTAAGTTTTTATTAGAAAACTCGTACGAGAATATTAAGTTGTTGTTTGAGGCGGAGAAAGTGGTTTAGATTGGATTCTAATCAATCTTTAATTCCTAACAATTCAAACATTCTTTTATTATATCTGTAAATAATTCTAAGTTCTGAAAGAGTTCCTTTAATGTCATCAAGATATTCAATTTCAAATCCGTATTTTTTTGATTTAGAATCGATTTCTTTAACAAATTTTGGAGAATATGATGAGCTTACAATCATTAAATATCTTCTTTTTTTGTTTAAAAAATCTTTTTCTGCTTGAAAAATATTGTATTTAACATAGAGATTCGGAGACTTTGTTGAATCAGTTTTGTTTGAAATATGAAAATCACTTATTTTAAGTTCTATTGTATCAGTTTCTTTAAAACTATCAATGAATACAAACTCTTCTTTTAGTTCTTTAAAATTATTATTTACCACAATACTGCATGAATCAAAGTATTTTTTTGGAATTTTAAATAGTCCATTTTTATTTGACTTCAAGAAAATGCTATCTGAATCATTTCTTATTATTATGTCATGTTTTCTTTTGTTTAAAAATTCAAGTTCTGAATCTGTTGTAGATTGAATTACTTTATCATTACTATTGATATATTTCTCTATTATTACTTTTCCGATTTTATTATTTTGAGAGAATAAAAAACTATTGAAAAATAAAACTGGAATTATAAAATAATGTTTGAATCTTTTTTTCATATTTTAAGTAATGATTTTTTAATATAAATTTAATTCACTCTATAAACAGGATACTGCAAATGTGCCTTCTCATAATAAGGCGATTGTCTGTAAACCCAATCCAATTGTGCTGCGCCGTTTTCAGCGAAAGCTTTGTCGTTTTGTTTCTTTTGTTCTAATTCGGCTTTGATTTTTGGATTTTTATCCAAGAATTCTTTGGCTAAATCTTCAAAAACATAACTCGAAAAATATTCTTTTTGTTGTAAAATAGGGTCAAAGAAGTTCCAATTGAAATAACTGTCTACCGCTTCTGGTTCTAAAGTTTCTACTAAATATTTTACTCCAGTTTGATTCGTATAAAACACATAATCGCCCATGAAAAACTTCACTTTTTGAGTCGATTTGGAAACTTTCGTATTGTAATGTCCGTAATGTCCCTCGTAAGGCGATTTTGAGGTTTGATAATTTTCAATTTTATACGATTCTACTTCAATAATTGTGTCATTTTGAATACGATGTGCATTAATATTATTCAATTTTAAAATATCCAACACTTGCCATTGCGATTGCGGAATAACATAAGCTTTCGGAATGTTTACAAATTTCGTTGGCTTATAATTACCATAAAACGGAATTTTCTTGGTAAACGGTTTGCTTTTGTCGTAAAATAAGCGGTCTTTTCCTGAAATATCACTTGGTTTGTATCCGCCTTGATAGCCTTTGAAATCAATATAAGATACTTTCGTTGAATCAATTGCCCAATCCAATGGATATTGCATTCCTGCTTGATATTCGTTCAATGCATCTTTTCGCATTTGTTTGATTTTCTGCCAATTCGCATCTGCAAAACCAATCGTGCTGACCATAAATTCGTAAGTAACTTTCACTCGTTTTTTATAGACTTTCAACATGTGTGTTTCGGGAACAAATCCTAAGGTGTGGAATAAAGTTGAATAACCTGTGGCATATCTTGGTGTATCAGTAAATTGCTCAAAACCTTTATCTGGTGTTGTACTGTGCACATTTACATACGGAACCACATCGATTTTCTTTTTATTCATGTCTTTCACCACCGAAGGATACAATTCGTTGATGAAATAATTCCCTAATTTGTTTCCCAAACGTTCGTGTTGGGTTGCAATACAAGTAAACGTATATTGATAATCGGCACCATTGGAAACGTGATTGTCTAAGAAAATATCCGGATTTAATTCGGTAAATAACTTTTGAAAACTTCTCGAATTTTTAGTGTCCGATTTAATAAAATCACGATTCAAATCATAATTCCGCCCATTTCCTCTAAAACCATATTCCTCTGGTCCGTTTTGATTGGCTCTTGAATGCGAATTTCGATTCAACATTCCACCAACACTATACACCGGAATAGCAGCAATTAAAGTGTTTTTAGCCGTTTTGATTTTTCCCATGGCTAGATCGCGTATCAACATCATAGTAGCGTCAATTCCGTCAGGTTCACCTGCATGAATTCCGTTGTTGATTAAAATTACAGCTTTATTTTTAGTGAAATATTCGTCAAAATCAAATTTTCCTTCGCTTGAAAAAAGTACCAAATGCAGAGGTTTTCCGCTATCGGTAGTTCCTTTGTGAATCATTTGGATGTTGGCAAAACTTTCGTCTAATTTTTCATAAAACGCAATACATTCTTCATAAGTCGTAGATTGATTGCCATTGCCACGTTCAAATGGTGTGGTGAAATTATTTTGCGAAAACACAGAAATCGAAAAGAAAAGCAAACTTATTTTTAAAAAACGCATAGCAGAATTGTATTTGATTTTCAAAAATAAAGAATCTTTTTGAGGTAGAATTTTATAATTGGTAATTTTTAATTAATTGGCTTTATCTTTGCCGCATGAGTCAAAATCCATATTCCAACAATGTACTATTGAATCTTGGTATTCAAAGTTTAAACAAAATGCAAGAAGTAGCGCAACATGCTATTTTGAATGAAGATAATATTTTATTGCTTTCTCCAACAGGTTCGGGGAAAACATTAGCGTTTTTATTGCCTATTTTCCAATTATTAGAAGAAGATGTAAAAGGTGTGCAATGCTTAATTTTAGTACCTTCGCGCGAATTAGGTTTGCAAATTGAACAAGTTTGGAAAAAAATGGGCACGCATTACAAAGTCAATACGTGTTATGGTGGCCATTCGATTGATATCGAAATCAATAATTTAAGTAATCCACCAGCGTTGTTAATTGGAACACCCGGAAGAATTGCCGATCATTTAGACCGAGGAAGTTTTGCTACCGATAACATCAAAACCTATGTTTTAGACGAATTTGACAAATCGTTACAATTGGGTTTCCATGAAGAAATGTCGTATATCATTGGAAAAATCACTAGAGCCAATAAACGAATTTTAGTTTCTGCGACTTCTGGTGTGGAAATTCCGAAATACACCAAAGTAATTGATCCGAAAGTAATCGATTTTATTCCGAACCAAAAACAGAACGATAATTTAGATGTTCGCATCGTATTTTCGAAATCCAAAGATAAAATTGATTCGTTGTTTCAGTTGATTTGTTCGTTAAATTCTGAAGCTGCGATTATTTTTTGCAATCACAGAGAAGCGGTGGAACGCATTCATGAAATGTTATCGCAGAAAGGCATTATTTCTACGTATTACCACGGCGGATTAGACCAAGACGAGCGTGAACGTGCTTTGATTCAGTTTAGAAATGGTAGTGTTTCGTATTTGATTACAACTGATTTAGGTGCGCGTGGATTGGATATTCCAGAAATGAAACACGTTATTCATTACCATTTACCCGCAAAAGAAGACGAATTCACACACAGAAACGGAAGAACCGCACGTATGTTGGCAACCGGAACCGCTTATGTCCTAATTCACGAAACCGAAAAGAAATCCGATTATTTTGATTACGGCAAACGTAGATTAGATGTTTCTAATGCGAAATCATTGCCAAAAGCGCCTCTATACCAAACGCTTTACATCAGCGGAGGAAAGAAAAATAAGTTGAATAAAATTGACATTGTAGGTTTCTTTTCGCAAAAAGGAAAATTAGAAAAAGACGATATTGGATTAATTGAAGTAAAAGATTTTATTTCGTTTGTAGCGGTGAAATATCCAAAAGTAAAATCGTTATTGCAAAACATCAAAGAAGAGAAAATGAAAGGGAAAAAGTATAAAATTGAAGTAGCGAGAAAGGTGATTAAGAAAGAGGAGGAGTAAATAGGTTGGTCTATGAAATATTTGATTTTAATTCTAATATTTGGTTTGTTTTCATGTAAATCTGATGACAGAAAGTTAGAAGGTTTTCAGGAAAAAGCAGTAGAAATGAATCAGGAAAATTCTACTGTTTCAATTGATACAACCTCTTTTATGGAATTTTTTGAAAGTTTTATTTTTGAGAAAAGACTTCAAAATAGCAATAAAGACAATTCTATTGATTATAATTTTTTCTCATCGAAAGATTATGTCGCTTACTTGAACTCGGATACATTATCTGTTTTTGAAGAAAAAAACCTTTCAGACAAACAAGATTTGATAATTCTTGATTTTAAAAAAGTTAAAAATTTAAAGTATAAGTTTGAAAAGATAAATCAGAAATGGACGTTTTCAGGTTCTAATACTATTTCCATTAATAATTTGCCCGAAAAAAAGTTTGTTGATTTTTTAATGAAATTCTCAAAAGATAGTATTTATCAAAAAGAACATATTTTATTTCCCTTAGAAGATTATTCTCTTGATGATGATTATCAGACCATTTCACAGAAAATAGAAAAAGAAAAATGGAATCATTTTAATCTTGTTGAAGAAATAGAAAGTTTACTTTTTTTTGCAAATATTGATTCAAATAATGTTTTTAGAAATATTTATTACAGAGGAATCGGGAATGGAATTTTAATAAAGTTCACTTTCAAAAGAGTTAATAATGACTGGTTTTTGGTTAAAACAGAAGATTATTCAACTTAATCAATAATTTTGATTTATGACTTCTCCAACTTGTCCATTATGTAATTCCATAGCAACGCTTTTTTGCGAAAAGCCTAAACATTTGTTTTATAAATGTAATACTTGCGATGGCATTTTCAGGCCAAAAGATACTTTCTTAACTGCTGAAAAAGAGAAAGAACACTACGAAAAACACAATAATGATGTTTTTGATGAACGCTACCAAGCGTTTGTTTCACCAATTGTGAACGCTGTATTGCATGATTTTACTGCAGAAGCTAAAGGTCTGGATTTCGGTTCAGGAACGGGTCCGGTTATTGCTAAAATGTTGACTGATAAAGACTATCAAGTTCAGAATTACGATTTGTTTTTCGCAAATGAACCATCACTTTTAAAAGAAAAATACGATTACGTTTCGTGTTGCGAAGTAATGGAGCATTTTCATCATCCGTATCAAGAATTTGAATTATTAAAAAGCTTATTGCTTCCGAAAGGTAAATTATTTTGCAAAACTGAGGTTTATAACAACCAAACACCTTTTGAAAATTGGTATTACAAAGATGATTTTACCCATGTTTTTATTTACCAACCCAAAACTTTGGAATGGATACAAAAAAACCTCCGATTTTCGAAGGTTTCTGTTTATGATAAAATAATTGTATTTGAAAATTAAAAATTATTCTTTAACCAATTTGAGAGTAGCTTTTGAATTGTCTTCATTTTTAAGTTTTACAAAGTAAACACCAGTAGATAAATTTACATCTTCATTAATTAGGCTTACATCAGTATACTTTTTATTGAAAATAGATTTTCCAGAGATATCAAAAATTTCTAAATCGATATTTTGATAACGTTCAGTTAAGCTAATTTTTAAAGCATCTTTTATAGGGTTTTGCTCTAATTTTATATTGTTTTGAAAAGTAAAATCACTTGTGCTTAAAGTTTCATTTAAAGTGCGTGTAGTAGCAGCTGTAGGGGTATCTCCACTGGTTCCTCCAGTCCCATTTACTGCATTCCCTACAAAATAAAAAGTTACCGCGCCATTTCCTGCTGAAGGAGCTGTCCATTTTGAAGTAAAAGTAGAAGTTGTACTTCTCATGTTATGCTCAAAATAACTTCTGCCGCTTACGGGAATTATTTGTGCATTTGATGAAGGTGTTGAAAAAGTACCTGCTGCAGTGTTGTTAGCAAATAAAGCAGTTGCTTGCATTCCATATCCAGCAGGTGTACCACTAGAATTAGTAATAGTAAAGGATAAATTATATTCTACACCAGCAACATAATTTGTAATTGGATTACCTAAATTATCGGTTATGTTTAAAGTGATTGAAGGTGAATATGAACCTCCACCGTGACAAGCTGTACATGTTCCACCACCTGCAATTGGGCTACCAGTTCGATCTCCAAGTCCATTTGCTGCAGGCCCGGTAGATCTATACATTAAATTGTTATGGTAGTCTTTTGGAATATAGTATCCAGATTTTTTTTCAGAATATTTGAAACTTTGAAAAAGTAAAAACAACATTAATAATGCTGAGATAGAAAGTAATTTTTTTTTCATAATTTTTTGTTTTAATTGCTCATAATATAAAGATATTAATTTTTAATTAAATGAAAATGAAAAACTTATGAAAAACTTATGAAAAACTTCAATTTAATTATCAAAGAAAAGTTACTAGTTTTTGAAAACTAATCTATTTCTTAGCTAAAACCGATTCAGGAACTAATTGGGAAATATCACCACCATTTCGTAACACATCACGCACAATACTTGACGAGATAAACGAAGTTCGAGCGGCTGTTAACAAGAAAACAGTTTCAATTTTCGACATGACACGGTTGGTGTGTGCGATGGCTTTTTCGAATTCAAAGTCGGCGGGGTTTCGTAATCCACGTAAGATGAATTCTGCGTTTTCTTTTTTACATAAATCGATAGTCAAACCAGAGTAAGTGATAACTTTTACTTTAGGTTCGTCTTTAAAAGCTTCTTCAATAAAACGTTTTCTGTCTTCTAATGAAAACATGTATTTTTTTTCAGCATTAACGCCAATGGCTACAATAACTTCATCAAATAAAGAAACGCCTCTTTTGATAATATCGTAATGACCGTTGGTAATTGGGTCAAATGAACCTGGAAATATTGCTTTTTTCATAGTTTACTTCTTTAAAGCCAATTCAATAGCGTTTTCAAACAATTCAGGTAATGAAATTCCTGCTTCTCTTGCTTGTTGTGGTAAAATACTTTCGGTAGTTAAGCCTGGAATCGTGTTCATTTCTAACATATGAGGTTCATTGTTTACGATAATGAATTCACTTCTCGAAAAACCTTTCATTTTCAATACTTCGTAAGCTCTTTTAGCAACCGTTTCTATTTTTACTTTCAATTCTTCTGAAATTCTGGCTGGCGTAATTTCTTTAGATTTACCTAAATATTTCGCTTCGTAATCAAAAAAGTCGTTTTCGGATACAATTTCGGTAATTGGTAAAACGGTAACTGTTCCTTTATAATTTATAACTCCAACAGAGACTTCTGTTCCGTCAAGGAAGCTTTCAATAATGATTTCGTCGTCTTCTTTATAAGCGTTTTCAATAGCTGGAAGAAATTCTTCTCTAGTTTTTACTTTCGAAATTCCGAAACTTGAGCCGGATTTATTTGGTTTTACGAAACATGGTAAACCCACTTTCGCTAAAATGGTGTCTACGTTAATTTCATCGCCTAAATTCAAATAGTACGATTCCGCCGTTCTGATTCCGTAAGGTTTTAAAACAGATAACATATCACGTTTATTGAATGTTAACGCTGCTTGATAATAATCGCACGAAGTTTGAGGGATATTTAGTAATTCGAAATACGCTTGCATTAAGCCATCTTCGCCAGGTGTTCCATGAATGGCATTAAAAACCACATCAAAATTGATTTTCATTCCATTAACCGTAACTGAAAAATCGTTTTTATCAATAGGGAATTCGGCATCATTTTCGTCTACATACACCCATTTTTCTTTAAAAATATGAATGCGGTATGGATTAAATTTTGCACGATTAATGTTGTTAAATACTACATTTCCGCTAGTTAACGAAATTTTGTACTCGCTAGAGTAACCTCCCATGATAATGGCTACGTTTTTCATTGTAAATTTCAAATTGATATACACAAAATTACATTATTTATTGAGATTTCAAGTTCTTTTATTCGTTTACCAAAGAAATATTTTTGCAATTCATTCGTTTTAAATGTGTGAAGAAATCAAAATGAATTGCATCGTAATTTCTTTTTGAATTTTATATCTTTGTCAAAATATCATTTTGTATGAGTTTATTTAAATATTTAACAAGTAGGACATTTTTTACTCAAGCTTTTTTAGCTGCTGCAATAGTAGTGGGTTTTACTTTTTTAGTAATTCAATTTTTAGATTTCAGAACCAATCATGGTCAGGAAATCAAAGTGCCCGATTTATCAAAAATGAAGTTGGAAGTCGCTGAAGAAAAACTGAACGAACTGGATTTAGAAGTTTTTCTACTAGATACAGTAGAATTCAATGCTGATTTTCCGCCTTTTACTATTTTAGAACAAGATCCTAAAGCAGGAAGTTTAGTAAAAGACGGTAGAAAAGTCTATGTAAAATTAAACGCTGGCGAGTTTACAGATATTACCATTCCAGAATTCAAAGACAAAACGTTCCGACAAATTTCGGCTACCATAAAATCATTAACGTTGAAAGAAGGTAAAGTTACTTATAAACCGCATATTGCTAAAGATGTGGTATTGCAAATTTACCAAAACGGAAGACGTTTAAGAGCAGGAGATAAGGTGAAGAAAAACTCTGTTTTAGATTTTGTTTTAGGAGATGGAAAAGAAGTGTTTAATGAAGAAACTTTTAGTTCTGAAGAACCAGCAGATACATTACCACCAGCAGAAGAAGGCGTAACAGAACCAGTAGAATTTAAAGAAGAAAATGGCGGATTATAATGTAGGAAACGAACTCGAAGACGAGTTATACGAACATCATCGTTTTGAAGCAAGCAAAGGGCAATCGGCCTTGCGTGTGGATAAATTTTTGATGAACATGATTGAAAATACAACCCGAAATAAAATTCAACAAGCAGCAGAAAATGGTTCTATTTTAGTAAACGATGTTGCGGTAAAATCCAATTACAAAGTGAAAGCTGGAGATGTCGTACGTTTAGTATTGGCACACCCAACTTATGAGCAATTGCTAACACCTGAAAATATTCCGTTAGACATTGTTTATGAAGACGATCAATTGTTGGTGATTAATAAACCAGCAGGAATGGTTGTGCATCCAGGTCACGGAAATTATTCTGGAACTTTAGTGAATGCGTTAGCGTATCATTTTGAGAATTTACCAATGAATAGTTCTGAAAGACCAGGTTTGGTGCATCGTATAGATAAAGATACAACAGGTTTATTAGTCGTGGCTAAAACCGAACATGCAATGGCTTATTTGACAAAGCAGTTTGCAGAAAAAACTTCGGAAAGAGAATATGTTGCTTTAGTTTGGGGAAATATCGAAGAAGATGAAGGAACTGTAGAAGGTAACATTGGTCGTCATGATACGAATAGAATGCGAATGGCGGTTCATGAAAGTGACGAAAAAGGAAAACATGCAGTAACGCATTATAAGGTTTTAGAGCGATTTGGTTATGTAACCTTGGTTTCGTGTCAATTAGAAACAGGTAGAACACACCAAATACGTGTGCATATGAAACATATTGGTCACACACTTTTTAATGACGAGCGTTATGGCGGTGATTCCATCTTAAAAGGAACCACATTTACAAAATACAAACAGTTTGTAGACAATTGTTTTAAAGTATTACCAAGACAAGCACTTCATGCAAAAACATTAGGATTTGAACATCCTATCACAAAAGAATTTTTACGTTTTGATACACCAATTCCACAAGATTTACAGGAATGTATTGAAAAATGGCGTGTGTATTCAAAAGCACAAACGTTTATAGAAGAATAATTTAAAAAGCCCCATTTGGGGCTTTTTTTAATTAAATGGATTAGACCATTTTGTATTGGTATAAACATCTGTTCCTGAAAGTGTTCTTAAAAATGCGATTACTGCATTTACTTCTGTTGCCGTTAAATTCAATTGTTGACCAACGCCTCCTGGTGTTAATCTAGGGTCTAAATTATTATTTCCGGGAGCTAAGTTAATTGTTCCATAGTGCCCAATTGCGGCCTGCAAAGTTGTGATAACTCCTGTATGCATCATTGGGCCGTTGGTAGTTCCATCTGTTCTAACTAAATCACGAAGGGAAGGTGCTCTTGTGTTTCCTGTATCAATTCCTGTTCCGGCAATTGTACCTATAATTCCGTTGTTTAAAGTATTTGGATCGATATCAAATTCTGGTGCTCTGTGACAACCAGCACAACCTAAACCACCACTTGTTCTAACGCCATTAGTATTAAAAACAGGAGGCGATAAAAATAAATTTTTGCCTTGATTCTCTTGTGCTGTAAAATTTGAAAAAGGTTGTCCGTCATTAGTAGCTAATGCTCTACCAGCATCATATTTTGAATCAAATGATTGAATACTTCTGATAAATTGAGCTAAAGCACTTTGAATTTTAGCTTCTGTAATTTCTTCGGTACCATAAACAAACTTGAAAAGTTCTTTGTAATAACCAATTGCATTTAATTTAGTAATTAAATCATCAAATGATAAATCACCATTTTCGCCACTAAAACCCATTTCGCCATGATCTTTTATGGGCATTGTAGTTTGTGTTTCTAAATTTAAAGCACGCTCATTCCAAAAGAATTTTGTTTCAGATGCAAATCTCGAATTAATCAAACGCATTGAATGTCTTCCAGTTGTTCCATTAACTCCAGTACTAGCTACATTAGTATCGCTAAATGCAAATTCTTGTTTGTGACAACTAGCACATGAAATGGTATTGTTTGAAGATAAATTCTTATCATAAAATAAAACTCTCCCTAAAGTGGCACCTTTGTCAGTAATTAAATTTCCTTGAGAATTATCTTTAATAATGTATGCAGGAACTGTTTGATTCGCATAATTAGCTAGATTTCCAAGATCAACTGTTGAGCCAAACTCAGCTTCAACAAAAGGATAAGAAGGAATTTCTTCATAATTATCATCTGAATTATTACTACAAGAAGTCAATCCACAAATAGCTAATAGACTTAAAATAAGTTGGTTTTTCATAATGGTTAGTTTTAGGTTTGTAATTATAGGACAACATTTAATAAAAAAGGTTTAATTAAAAGCATGCTTTTTTTATACTTTAAAATATTCCTATATTTGAACTTTATTTAAAAACAAACTAACACGAATATTTACCATGAAATTATTAGAAGGAAAAGTTGCCATCATTACTGGTGCAAGCCGTGGAATTGGTAGCGGTATAGCAAAAGTTTTTGCAGAACAAGGAGCAAATGTTGCTTTTACTTATAGTTCGTCTGTAGAATCGGCAATGGCTTTAGAAAGTGAATTAAACGCTTTAGGAATTAAAGCAAAAGGATACAAATCAAACGCTGCAGATTTCAACGAAGCTCAAAAATTAGTGGATGACGTTATTGCTGAATTTGGAACTATTGATGTTTTAATCAATAATGCTGGAATCACCAAGGATAACTTGCTAATGCGTATGTCGGAAGAAGATTTTGATAAAGTAATCGAAATCAACTTGAAATCGGTTTTCAATATGACAAAAGCAGTTCAAAAAATCATGTTGAAAAACCGCAAAGGTTCTATCGTTAACATGAGTAGTGTAGTAGGAGTAAAAGGAAATGCTGGTCAAGCTAACTACGCTGCATCTAAAGCTGGTATGAACGGATTTACTAAGTCTATCGCATTAGAATTAGGTTCAAGAAATATTCGTTGCAACGCGATCGCTCCAGGTTTTATTGAAACAGAAATGACCGCAAAATTAAACGAAGATGTTGTAAAAGGTTGGAGAGAAGCTATTCCATTAAAAAGAGGAGGAACTCCAGAGGATGTAGCAAATGTATGTGTTTTCTTAGCTTCTGACATGAGTGCTTATGTTACAGGACAAGTTATTAATGTTGACGGAGGAATGCTTACATAAAAAAGTAATTAGTAATTAGATGGCTATTCACTAATTACTATTCACTAATCACTTAAAGAAAAAATGACAACAAGCACAATTTTACTTCTATTATTGTCAGTAATTATTGCTGCTGGATTGTCGTTTTATCAATATTTATATAAAGTCAAAAATCAGTCAAAATTGTACTGGTTTTTGGCTTTTTTACGTTTTATTAGTCTGTTTTCTATCTTTTTATTGCTGATTAATCCAATTATCAGTCGAAAAATCACTGAAATTAAGAAAACGCCTTTGCCAATTGTTGTTGACAATTCTAAGTCAATTTCCGAATTAAAAGCAACGAAAGAAGCTTCAGAGTTATATCAGAAAATTGCTGATAATAAAGCTATTTCGGAAAAATATGATGTGCAATTGTTTTCGTTTGATGATGAATTTCAATCATTGGAACAATTAGATTTTAAAGGCAATCAATCTCATATTGATGGTGTAGCTAAAAATTTAAAACAGTTATACCGAAACACCAATTATCCAGTAGTTTTATTTACAGACGGAAACCAAACCATGGGGAATGATTATGTGTTTAGTTTTCAAGAGAATACTACTGCTTTACCTGTTGTTTTAGGCGATACGACAACTGTTTTCGATTTAAAAATCAATCAAATCAATGTAAACAAATACGCTTTTTTAAAGAATAAATTTCCAGTTGAAGTATTCTTACAATACAATGGAAATCAGTCTATTTCAACTACTTTTTCGATTCAGAACGGTAATCAAACCATTCACAAACAAATAGTTGCTTTTTCAAAAGATAAAAGAGCACAGTCTATTTCTGTTTTATTAAATACAGACAAGGTAGGAATTGCCAAATATAAAGCTGTGATTTCTTCTAACATAAAAGAAAAAAACACAGTTAATAATACTAAGAATTTTGCAGTAGAAATAATTGACCAACGTAGTGAAATTGCTTTAATTTCTGCAATAAATCATCCAGATTTAGGTGCTTTAAAACGAAGTATTGAAACCAATCAGCAACGTAAAGTATCAATCCTAAAACCAGAGGAAGTAAAGTCATTACAGAATTACAATATTTTGATTTTATATCAACCAACCACTTCTTTTAAAGCTATTTTTGAGCAAAATAAAGTTGCCCAAATCAATACATTTATTATCACTGGAACTGCAACCGATTTTAATTTTTTAAATCAGGTTCAAAACGATTTGTTGTTTAAAATGTCGGCACAAAAAGAAGATTATTTGGCAACTTTTGATTCGAACTTTAATTTGTTTTTGCAAGCTAATATTGGTTTTGAAAATTTTCCACCTTTGGAACATAAATTTGGAACTATTGCTGCAAAAAGCAATGTAAACACACTACTTTCTGCAAGAATTAGAAATGTGCAATTGCAAAATCCGTTATTGACATTTACTGAAAATGGAAGCAAAAGAAACACTTATTTATTAGGTGAAAACATCTGGAAATGGCGATTAGAAAATAATTTAAACAAAAAATCTTTTGAAGATTTTGATTTGTTTACTGATAAAATCATTCAGTTTTTAGTAACAAATGCTTCAAAAAAGAATTTGAATGTTACTTATGAAAGTTTTTATAATTCGGGCGAAAGCATTGAAATTACAGCTGAATATTTCAATAAAAACTATGAATTTGACGACAAAGCGCAACTAACAATTCAGGTTATAAATTCTAAAACAAAAGCGTCTAAAAAGTACGATTTACTTAAAGCTACCAATTCTTATAAAGTAAATTTAGATGGATTAGAGGCAGGAAATTATTCGTTTAAAGTAACTGAAAAGCAATCAAATTCTAGTTTTTCTGGTAGTTTTGAAGTGTTGGATTTTGAAATTGAAAAACAATTCGTAAATCCAGATAAATCTAGATTAGAGCAATTGGCAATCAATACCAATGGAAAAGTGTATTATCCAAATCAAATAGAAAATATAATCAAATCGTTACTTGAAAACGAAAATTATATTCCTACACAAAAAGAAACTATAAAAAAATCACCACTTATCGATTGGATTTGGTTATTAATTTTAGCAATTTTTGCTTTATCTACCGAGTGGTTTGTTAGAAAATATAACGGATTGTTATAAAAGGTTGATTATGATTTTTCTTTGAAAGTTAGATTTATTCTCTAATAGTTGAATTCCTTCTTTTTCATAAATATTTCCATTATGATTTATGTTATCTGCTAAACCACACCAAGGTTCAATACACAAAAATGGAGCGTTTGGTTTGGTCCAAATCCCTAAATAAGGAAATCCTTCAAATTCAACGGAAAGATATGGCTGATTACCTTTTAAAAGTGTAAGCTTATCCGATTTTAAATGTTTGAAAACCAAAGCATCTTTTTCAAAAAGCGAATAATCTAAATCAATCTGTCCGTTTTCTGAATTTATTTTCCGGAATGAATTGCTAAACTGTTCGTTTTCTAATTCATAGGATACAAATTCCTCTGCTTCATTAAATTGTAAGGAGTAGTTTGAAAAAGAATCTTCAATGGCAAATGCCGGATGTGCTCCTATGGAAAAAGGCATAGTTACTTCCGATCTGTTTTCAACAGAATATTTCATTTTTAATTCATTTCCGTCTAATTCATATTCCAATTGTAATTGAAATTCAAACGGATAATTTTTTAACGTTTCAGAATTACTTTCCAATACAAAAACAACAGAATTTTCGGTTTGATTTAGAATTTGAAATTCGAAATTTCTGGCAAAACCATGTCTTGGCAATTCATATTTTTTATCAGCAATGGTGTAAGCATCATTTTTTAATCTTCCAACAATTGGAAATAAAATGGGAGATGTTTTGTTCCAATAAGTTTCATTAACTGTCCAAATATAATTTTGGTTGTCTTTTTCTAATCGAATTAATTCGGCACCAATTGTATTAATCGATGCCGAAATTTTGTTATTTGAAAGTGTAATTATCATATTAATCTTCTGAAATTCCTTTCCAGTTTCTAATAATTTTTGATAAAAAGAAAAGTGTTAGAATGGCAAAAATAAAATTTAATGAAAACATATGAATTATATGCTCTCTCATCCATTCATATTCGGGAGATGTATAGTTATAATCGTATCTATTTTCACCTCTTAAATAATGTTCTTGAATTATGAAATAAATCAAAGGAATAATTCCTATGAACGACCATAAAAACAGATTCAAAGCAATTCTACTGAGTTGTAAATTCTTCTTGTTGAAATATATTAAGAAGAAATAAAATATAATTCCTAAAATGGTAAATAAAATTAGGTAGGCATACATATTTCCTACGCCTACAATTGCCGTAAAAATACCGTAAACTATATTAATAACCCCAGTTGTGACAACTGCAATTAACCAACTTTTTCCAGAAGTAACTCGGAAAGAGAAAATCAAAATAGATAATCCAAAAGCACCATATAAAAACCCTAAAATCATTTCAATATTGAAAAATGGATCTGTATGTGCTTCTGAAACGGTATCATATTTATCTTTTAATACATCTTGCTGCACAAAATATTTAGAGTATTTTCGGTCATCATAACCAATTTTTGATGCCATCTCATAGTTATTATAAGATTCATCAGTTTCATATTGTTTCAAATAAGGTTGAATATATAAAAACTCATCAAATTCAGGCGCTTTGTAAACAATTTCGAACCATTTATCTAAAGTTAAATTGGTTGCTAAATCGTGTTCTCTAATTAAACTTAAATGGTTGGCCATTAGTTTTTTAACTTCAGCTTTATTGCCTTGGTGTAACCAATTTTGAACTTGTATTCTGTTTAACGAATCTTGTTCTCTTGAAATAACAGTAAATTCAAATGTATTACGATTTACTAATGAAAATTGATCGTATTTTTTCCCGTTAAAGATGATATGATTTTTATAGGTGTATGCAGCAACTGCCTCAACTGCCATACTTTCTTTTTCAGTAGCATATTCAGCTGTATTTGCATCTTCAGGATTATAATTAAGAGCAATTTTATTTCCTAAACTATCAATTAATCCGGATGCTAATGAATCAATTTCTGTTTCTCCAAAACTTCCATCAATAAACATATCAGCAGTAGCAATAGTTTTGCAGCGATTGGTTGTTTCTTCAAGTGAATAATAACTTCTTTGATGTAATTGCTTTCCAACTGAAAAAGGTAAATAAAACGTAATCAATAATGTACTAACAACAAATATTTGCAACCATTCGTAAAATAAACTGTATTTTGATTTACTATAAAATGATTTTAACGAATTGTTTTTAAAGTAATTAACTAACCATAAAATAATGATAATTATAACAAGTAAAACACCAAATAAGATGCAAGTTACTTCAATATCTAAGTTGTTTCTGTTCGAAAAATCGATGGTTCCATCTAAATAGCCTAGACCAAAAAAGATGAGGTGAAGTAGTAATCCAATAGCAACCATAGGAACGAATTTTGTGTTCCAAAGCAATGGATATTTTAATAATAATTTTTTCTGTATATCTTTAAACATGATTTAATTTTTTTAGTTCACAAAAAAGCGACGTGTTGAATTTGAAATGTTTCGCATATAAGTCATTGGAATCGATTGATTTATGACTACTTTTAAGAAATCGTTCATTTCAATTTTTTCTGAAAAAGTGGCAATAAAAGTTCCGCCATTTTGTTCCAGAGAAATTACTTCTAAAGTGGTGAAAGCTTGTTTTAAATCGCTTAAATTCAACGAACTTTCGAATTCGATAATGCAATTTTTTGCTATATCATTTTCTGCATTCAAATTCTTTTGTGATCCACGTTTTAAGAAAACCACTTGATTTGATGTTTTTTCCACTTCATACAATTGTTGCGAACTCAACACAATAGCTATTGGTCTAAACGCCGAATTAGCGATGTTTCTAAAATCGTCTAAAATGGTTTGTTGTGCCAAAATATCTAAGTTTGCCAAAGGTTCATCAATCAATAAAATTTTTGGTTTGCGGAGTAACATTCTAGCCAATTCGAAACGCATTTTATAACCAGAAGACAAATTATTCCAATAATGTCTTCTAAATTTTCGCAATCCTAAACGCGTGATTACTAAATCGACCACCAAATTATTTTCTTCCGGTGAATAGCCGTAGCAACTTGCTGTAAATTCTAAATTTTCGTACATAGAACCGCGCCAAGTGTCAGTTCGTTGTGGTATGTAGACTAATTTTGTTCGCAAATCATATAAATCATCATACTGAAATTGATAATTTATGGTTCCAGATGTTGGATGTAATTCGCCACATAAGCTACGAAGTAAAGTAGTTTTTCCGTTTCCGTTTTCGCCAACTAAACCAATGATTTCACCCGTTTTGATGTCTAAATTTATTGGTCCCAATCCAAAAGAAGCATTGTATACTTTTTGTAGATTTTTGACTGAGATAATGGTTTGATGATTATGACATTCTTTTTTACTCAAAAAGGCATGAAGTTCTTCTAACAAGGTTTTTAAGCGTGTTTTTTTATCTTCGTCTTCTTTTTCATTATGGTCTAACCAATTTAAAATTTCATTGGTTTTGGTATAAAAATCAATATTTTCGGTATCTAAAGTAAAATCGATTACTCGTTTTATGGTTTGATTGAAGTCGTTGAATTCGAGAAGTTCTTGCACCTCGCGGAATTGTTTTTCAAATTCGGTCATATATTTTATTTTATAAAATTTCGTTTTAGTAAACCATACATTACAGTATCGGTAAATTCGTTATTATAGTAAAAATCTTCTTTAAAATGAGCTTCTTTTACAAAGCCAACTTTTTGTAAAACACGTTCCGAGGCAACATGTCTTGAATCTATAACCGCAACGATAGAATGAAAATTCAAAGTATTGAAAGCAAAATCTAATAATGTTTTCACAGCTTCAGTAACATAACCTTTTCCATTGTGTTCGGGTGTAATCATGTAGCCTAACTCAGTTCTAAAATGTTCAGGTTGCGTTCTGTAAAATCCCATAATTCCGATACATTTATCACTTCCTTTTTCGGTTACTGCCCAGTTTATATCAATATTTTCATCTATTTTGTCGTTAATCATTTTTATGTGTGCCAAAGCGCCTTCAGCATCTACAACCAAAGGTCTCGGAATAAATTTCATAGTTTCAGGATTCCCTCGAAGCACTATAATTTCAGGAGCATCTTCATTCGTTAGTCTTCTAAAACGTAAACGTTC
Organism: Flavobacterium cheniae; assembly: GCF_004363695.1. GTDB lineage: Bacteria > Bacteroidota > Bacteroidia > Flavobacteriales > Flavobacteriaceae > Flavobacterium > Flavobacterium cheniae. The sequence goes on from NZ_SNZC01000001.1 coordinate 103,601, forward strand.
CGATTCTAGTATCGGAAAAGGAGAGAAGTTAAGTTGTAGCATTATTTTTGTATAATTTGAATCTTGTTATTGAGTTTGAAATTGCTCTTGAATTGCTTTATCGTGTTTTTTACTGAAGAAAATCAACATACAAATAGCACCAATGGTTGCATATAACATATCAGATTGCGTATCCCAAACATAGCCTTGCGTACCTAAAAAAGCATCACCTCCTTCACCAGTACATAATGAAACAGCCCATTCTAACCATTCGTAAGCCGCACTAATCGCTAAACAAACCGCTACTATAATGAAGTTAAAGAAACTCTTATTTGAAACAACATTTTTTCGAATAAATAACTCTCTTACAATCATTGCCGGAACAAAACCTTGTTCAAAATGTCCGACTTTATCGTAGTTGTTTCGAGTTTGGTTGAATGTTTCTTTTATCCATTCAAATGGTGGTACTTCGGCATAGGTGTAATGTCCGCCAAGGAATAAGATGTAGCAATGTATTAAAATGAAGAAATACGTAAAATTGGTAAATTGAAAACGTTTAAAGGTAAATGCTAAAATTGCAAATCCTATTACTGCAGGCAGTACTTCTAAAAACCAAGTAAAATATTCTTTTGGATAAATTCCAGAAACTAGTAATCCAATAAAGAATAGTAGAGAGTAAAGTTGTAATTTTTTCATTTAGTTGATTTGCTTTTTCTTTAAAATTAAAGCACTTATAAATGAAAAGGCAATTCCTAATGGCAAGATTTCCATATAAGTGAATAAAATAACCATAACAGGGTTTTTATACATTTCTTTGAAGGAATTCATTTCTTCGGTTACTTTTGCTACTTCATCTGGACTTGCTTTTTGAATAGCCATATCGGTGTAATGTTCTGCAAAATTTGGAAAAAAATTATAAAAGATAATTAACCAGACTACTACATAAACTGTTGAAATAAAAAGGGTAATCCAAAAACCTGTAAGAAAAGCATTCACAAGAGAAATGAACCCATTATTTGCGTCTCGTTGTTGCTTAATTCCTAATACCACAAAGATGAAAGCAAGTAGCATTCCTGCAAATCCAAAAATCATACTGACTTCTTTTTCAGGATTTGCTTTCATATACATAGTAACAGATGCTAGTAATGCAGTAACAATTATGCTTCCAAATAATCCATTTTTTAAAACAATGTTATTCATGATGCTTAGTTTTTGGTTAGTTATTCAAATTTAACGAAATTATTCGTTGAAATCTAAATCTTTATTATGTGTTTCAGAAATAGTTAGAGTAGAGTAGATGCCTAGTGCAAAAGCAAAGAAACCTACAATCGCTGCAGCAGCAATCACACCATTATTTACTTTTAAACCGTCAAAAGCCAATAACATAACGGGAACTAGTCCACGAACCATATTGGGAATAGTGGTAGTAGCTGTGCTTCTAATGTTGGTGCCAAATTGTTCGGCTCCAACAGTTACAAACATGGCCCAATAACCCGTTCCTAAGCCTAACCAAGCACAATAAAAGTAGTACATATTTTCCGATTTGGTTCCGCCAAAAAGCATCAAACAGACTCCGATTATGGTAAACAACATCATATAGAAAATCGCTTTTTTACGAGAATGTAACCAATGCGAAATAAAACCACTTGCAAAATCTCCAACCGAAATCCCAACATAAGCCCACATAATAGCTTTTCCCGGCTGAATATTATCAATTCCCATTACAGGTGCAAATTGATTGGCCATAACCGCTAAAATTCCGATACAAAACCAAGTAGGTAATCCAATAGCAATACATTTCATGTATTTTATGAAACGATTCCAATTGGTGAAAAACGAAAAGAAATTCCCTTTTTTGATGTTATTATCGTGTTTGATATCGTTGTAAATTCCAGATTCTGCTACGCTAATTCGTAATACTAAAAGCATTAATCCTAAAGCACCACCAATGTAATAAGCAATAGTCCAATCGCCTGCTAATTCTACAGTTAATTGTGCTACAACAGCTCCAAGTAAACCAAATCCAGCTACGATGGAAGTGCCAATTGCTCGTAATTGTTTTGGTAAGGATTCTGATACTAAAGTAATTCCGGCACCAAGTTCACCTGCTAAACCAATTCCGGCAATGAATCGCAACCAAGCATATAGCATGGTTTTGTCTTCCACAGGAAAGTGAGGTAAATATCCACAAGCAATATTAGCTAAAGAGTACACTAAAATGGAACCAAATAGAACTGAAAGTCTTCCTTTTTTATCGCCTAAAACTCCCCAAAGAATTCCTCCTAAAAGTAAACCTACCATTTGGTAATTCAGAATCAGGGTTCCAGCAGTATCAACATCTAGGTTCATGTCTTTTAAGCTAGGGACACGAACAATCCCGAAAAGAAGTAAGTCATAAATATCAACAAAATAGCCTAATGCAGCTACAATCACTGGAAATGATAATAAATGTTTTAGTTTTTCTTTCAGAGTAAAGTTTGACATTGTTAGTGTAATTGGTTAGTTAATTTTGTAAAAATAGAGATAATAGAACTAAAATGGTTTTGGTTTGAAAATATTTTTGAACAATAATCTTTAACAAAATTCAGTGGTTTTGTGTTAGTTTTCTGTAATCTAATCCATACCAAATCATTAAATTTGAAATAAAAAAAGTTATGAGAAAATGTTATTTAGTTGTGCTAGTGATTTGTAGTCAGTTTCTCTTTTCACAAACCGACACAAGAGTTTATGATATTATTAAATCCATTTCAACAAAACGAATTGAAAACGATATTCGAACGTTAGCCAATTTTGGTACTAGAAACACATTTAGTGATACTATCTCAAACAAAAGAGGTATTGGAGCAGCAAGAAGATGGATTAAATCAGAATTTGAAAAAGTTTCTAAAGATTGTTCTAATTGTTTGGAAGTTTTTTATCAGAAAGATTTTGTTACTACTAACGATGGTGAGCGTGTTCCAAAAGACACTTGGATTGTGAATGTAGTGGCGGTTCAAAAAGGAACAAAAAACAGCAATCGATATGTGATTATGACGGGTGATATTGATAGTAGAAATTCAGATCCTATTGATTTTACCAAAGATGCTCCTGGTGCTAATGATAATGCGACTGGAATGGCAGGAACGATAGAAGCGGCAAGAGTTCTATCTAAATATAAGTTTGATTATAATATTGTGTATTTAGGCTTGTCAGGCGAGGAGCAAGGTTTGTTTGGGGGAAAAGGTTTCGCTGAGTTCGCAAAAAAGAATAATTGGGATATTATTGGAGTTTTAAACAATGATATGATTGGAAATATAGAAGGTGTTGATGGCGTAATCGATAATCGAACATTTAGAATTTTTTCTGAACCAACACCTATTACTGAAACAGAAAAAGAGAAAAGTAATAGACGTTTTTATGGCGGTGAAGTAGATGGAATTTCAAGACAATTAGCAAGATATATTCACAAATTAACTACGACTTATATGCCAGAAATGAATCCAATGATGGTGTATCGATTGGATAGATTTGGAAGAGGAGGGCATCATAGACCTTTTAATGATTTAGGTTTTTCTGGAGTTAGAATTATGGAAGCACATGAAAATTACAACCGTCAACATCAGGATTTAAGAGTAGAAAATGGCATCAAATATGGTGATGTGATTGAAGGCGTAAACTTTGAATACGCAAATAAGTTAACTGCTGTAAATGCAATCACTTTAGCTAGTTTGGCTTGGGCAACTCCTGAGCCAAAAAATGTAAAAATTGGTGGAATAGTGCAACCTAATACCAAATTAAAATGGGATAAGGTTTCTGATGAGAATATAATTGGATACAAAATTTACTGGCGATTAACAACTTCTCCACAATGGGAATTTAGCCGATTTGTTGGTGATGTTGATAATTTTGAGTTGCAAGGAATTGTAATTGATAATTATTATTTTGGAGTTTCTTCTGTTTCTAAAACAGGGCATGAAAGTGTGGTGGTTTTTCCAAATGATATCATTAGAACAACATTCAAAAGAAACTAGTTTAAAATAAGAAACACCGAATCAATTCTGAATCGGTGTTTCCCAAACTAAAACAAACTAACCCATTATGAACCCATGAATTAAGGGATGTTTTTTATTAAATTAAAATTTATTTCACCAATTCGTTTTCATTTCTAAACACTAATTCTCCATCAAAACTGTCTAGTAAAATAATGCTGTCAACAGTAACTTTACCAGCCAAAATTTCTTTTGAAAGTTGGTTTAGAACCTCACGTTGAATGACTCTTTTAACAGGTCGTGCACCATATTGTGGGTCAAAACCTTTTTGCGCTAAGTATTCAATTGCTTCTGGTGTTGCATCCATTGTAATTTGTTGGTGTGCCAACATTTTAATAACACTTTTCAACTGCAAACCAACAATTTCTTTGATATTCGCATTGGTTAATGGTGTAAACATTACAATTTCGTCAATTCTGTTTATAAATTCTGGACGAACAATTTGTTTCAATAAACCTAAAACTTCTACTTTGGCTGCTTCGGTTGCAGCATCAATTCCACCTTTTAGGTTTTCAAATTTCTCTTGTATAATTTGGCTTCCCATATTTGAAGTCATGATGATAATCGTGTTTTTGAAATCCGCGACACGACCTTTGTTATCGGTCAATCGTCCTTCATCTAATACTTGTAACAAGATATTGAATGTATCTGGATGTGCTTTTTCAATTTCATCTAACAATACTACTGAATATGGTTTTCTTCGAACAGCTTCGGTTAATTGTCCGCCTTCATCATAACCTACATAGCCTGGAGGAGCACCTACTAATCTACTTACAGAATGGCGTTCTTGGTATTCACTCATGTCAATTCGAGTCATGGCATTTTCATCGTCGAAAAGATATTCGGCTAAGGCTTTGGCTAATTCGGTTTTTCCAACACCTGTAGTTCCAAGGAATAAAAACGAACCAATTGGTTTTTTCATATCTTGTAAGCCAGCACGACTTCTTCTTACAGCATCGCTTACAGCTTCTATGGCTTCCTCTTGTCCAACAACTCTATGGTGTAATTCTTCTTCTAAACGAAGTAGTTTTTCTCTTTCGCCTTGCAACATTTTCATTACGGGAATTCCAGTCCATTTGGCAACCACTTCTGCAATATCTTCGCGAGTCACTTCTTCTTTTATTAAGGAAGTTCCAGCTTGGTTTTCAGCTAATTGATTTTGTAAAACATCCAAACGTTCTTGTGCATCTTTAATTTTTCCGTAACGAATTTCGGCTACTTTTCCGTAATCTCCATTGCGTTCCGCTTGTTCGGCCTCAATTTTGAAATCTTCAATTTCTTGTTTTACGTTTTGAATATTGTCTACAACATCTTTCTCTGATTTCCATTTGGTAAAGATTTCGTTGCGTTCTTCTTTTAGATTCGCTAAATCCAAACCTAAACCTTTCAATTTGGTTTCGTCATTTTCACGTTTTATAGCTTCAATTTCAATTTCTAATTGCATGATTTTTCTATCCAAAACGTCTAATTCTTCAGGTTTTGAATTAATTTCCATTCGCAATTTAGAAGCCGCTTCATCCATCAAGTCAATCGCTTTATCTGGAAGAAAACGATTGGTTATATAACGTTGTGATAATTCGACAGCCGCAATAATAGCATCGTCTTTGATACGCACTTTGTGGTGTGTTTCATATTTTTCTTTGATACCACGCAAAATCGAAATAGCACTTTCGGTATCGGGTTCATCGACCATTACTTTTTGGAAACGTCTTTCAAGCGCTTTGTCTTTTTCGAAATATTTTTGGTATTCGTCCAAAGTTGTTGCCCCAATAGCACGTAATTCGCCACGAGCTAAAGCTGGTTTCAAAATGTTTGCTGCATCCATAGCACCTTCGCCACCGCCAGCACCAACTAGCGTGTGAATTTCGTCAATGAAAAGCACAATATCACCTTCGGCAGAAGTTACCTCTTTAACTACCGCTTTTAGTCTTTCTTCAAACTCTCCTTTGTACTTGGCACCAGCAATCAGTGCACCCATATCTAACGAATAAACGATTTTATCTTTTAGATTTTCAGGAACATCGCCATCTACAATTCGGTGTGCTAAACCTTCAGCAATGGCTGTTTTTCCAACACCAGGTTCACCAACTAACATCGGATTATTTTTAGTACGACGCGTTAAAATTTGTAAAACTCTTCGAATTTCTTCATCACGACCAATTACTGGATCGAGTTTACCGTTTTTAGCTAATTCATTTAGGTTTTTGGCGTATTTGTTCAAAGAGTTATAAGTTTCTTCCGCCGATGCCGAAGTTACGCGTTCTCCTTTACGCATTTCGTCAATAGCTGCTTGTAAACCTTTTTCAGTTACCCCTTGATCTTTTAAAATCTGAGCGACATTACTTTTCGATTTGAAGATAGCCAAAATTAAATGTTCGATAGAAACGAATTCATCGTTCATTTTTTTAGCAATGATTTCAGCCTCGTTTACCGTAGTTCCAGCCTCACGAGAAAACATAATATCGCCACCAGAAACTTTTGGAAAATTTTGAATCGTACTATCCAATACTTTTTTGAAAAGCTCCACATTAACGTTGAGTTTTTTTAAAATGAACGGAGTTACGTTTTCGTCCACTTCCAAAATTCCTTTAAATATATGTTCGTTTTCGAGCTGTTGTTGCCCAAAACTTTGTGCAATTTGCTGTGCTTGTTGCAGAGCTTCTTGCGATTTGATTGTGAATTTGTTGATGTTCATATTCTTAATTAATCCTTTTTAGTGAGTTGTTTGATAGGGATTATTCAATATATGTTCCAACCTTTTAAAGATGTCAAAATGTCTTTGTTTTAAGTATTTTTCTTTTGATTTAATGACAAAATGACATTTTATAAGCTAAAAAACACATATAAAGGTACAAAAAAAGACAGTATCATTAAGTACTGTCTTCTGTTAATTAAGTTATAATATTTACCTTCTAAACTTATTATTGGTAATAATGCCTTTTAGCTTGGCTTTTAAATCTTCGCCTGTATCATAAACCATTTGTTCATTACTTGGAAACGGAACAGCTCTTCTGTCAAAATATTGATAATAATTCTCTTCACAAGCGCGTTTGTCACCATTATAGTTAGCGTAGATGTAATCAAAAATAAATTCGCTAGTTACTGGGAAAGCATCTATTAATTGATTGGTTCTAAAATCAATATAATCTACTTTTGCGGTTACTTGGCATGATTTGAATTGGGTAAATTCGTAAATGCTAACTGTAATAGTTTTCATGTTATCCACTTTAATAGGATTGCCTAAACTATCTTTTACTACATTTCCGTTGTTGTCCAAGAGTGTTTTAAAACCGTCTTTAATTTGCTTTTCTTTGATGAATTGTTTTTCTTTTACTTGTTCTGGCGAAATGTTGATTTGTCTAAAATTAACAATCATACCAAAATCATAAGTAATGTTTTTTTGTTTATTGTTGTGATAAACAGTCCATTTATCATTAATTCCATAGGTGCTAAAATCCAATAAATCATCCTGTAAACGAGCTGGGATTACCATATTGGTTTCGTTTTTTGTGTAAACATGAACGAAATCAGTTCCTTTAAATTGAGCTTCGTCCATTAAAGCACGAACATCTTTATAACCCGGATTTAATTTATCCAAATACGCTAAATCATCAAAAGCTTGTCTAAAATCCATTTTGTTTTTAGAAGCTAATAGTTTTTTAGCATTAGCATATAAAAATCCCGAAAGATTATTTTTACTACTAATCAGTTCATCAGAATAATCATCCATTGGAAAGATAGCATTTCTACCTTCTTTCAACAATTGAAGTGGTAAAAGTGGTTTTATACGTTCTTGACGATTGTGTAATTGTGTGTAAAGATTAAAAATTCTTTCGTAGTTCGAAGGATTATTTTCTTTTATTAATAAGTTTAAAGATTCTAAATCGCGTTGCTTTGCCTTAGCAAAAGCTTCTTCTAGTAAGTAAACGTAATCTTGGTTTCCTTTAGAGTTTTTATTAGTTCTTAAACCTTCTAAAGCTCTATTTATAGCGCCGTCATAATCGCCATTACTTAGCATAGATTGAGTTTGCTTCACACCACATGAAACAATTAATAACGATAAAAATAATAAGGTAATTTTTTTCATAAAATTAAATATTTTGTCAAAGATAAAATTTTTTTGGAGCTAATTACTTCGTCAGTTCGCTTTTTTGTAGCTCGTGTCCTGCTGTCCGTTCTATCTTTTTGTTTTTAAAGAAAAAACAAAAAGGATGCCACTTCCATCAGGGCTAAAAAATAAAACTCCGAAAGGTGATTTCGGAGTTTTAGTATTGAAAGGTTGTGTTTTTAGAATTTCAATTCCACTGCGGGTAACAATTTACTTGAAACTTCTCCAAAACCAATTCTAAGATTGTCTTTTTGACAATATCCTCTGATAATTACAGTATCGTTGTCGTTGATGAAT
>NZ_SNZC01000001.1:112110-265760 GCF_004363695.1 Flavobacterium cheniae
GGGTAACAATTTACTTGAAACTTCTCCAAAACCAATTCTAAGATTGTCTTTTTGACAATATCCTCTGATAATTACAGTATCGTTGTCGTTGATGAATTTACGCTCGGAACCATTGTTCATTTTTAATGTTTTTTGTCCGCCCCAGCTCAATTCTAACATTGAACCGAAAGAATCTTCTGTTGGTCCAGAGATTGTTCCACTTCCCAACATTATTTTCTTGAAACTTATTATACTAAATTAAAATTAATTGACTTGATACTTTTTTTTAATTTTTTATTTAAATCTTTTATTGTTTTTTCAATCATTTCGTTATCATTTATAAAATTCTTGTCTTTTGAAGAATATGGATATCGTTGTTCAAATTCATGAGGAAAATTACCTTCTTTTTTAACGTAATTGTGAAAAAAATAATATTCCCCCTTTACAACATCTGTTTTTACTAGAATGTCATTTTTTAAAAGTTTTACAGTTGCAATTATTTGAGAGGACTTGGATTTACTGAAAACTGTTATTCTTCCTTGAATTTGACCTGTGTATACATAATTTTGTTCATAGCTTTCAATTCGACTTATCAAAGTGCTTTGTTCTTCTCTTATAGCACTATTATATACATGTTCTTTTGTGTCAATTTTTTCTGGACTAATTGTTACACTATCTAAATTAATTTCTAAAGTATAATTTGAATTAATAATATCCTTTTCAGAAAAAGCGAACTTCACGTTTTTTGTTTTAGATTTTGTATTCATTAAATTTTCAAGAACACTTTTTTTGATACTTTCATTTGCATTACCTGTTAATTTAACAAAAACATAAATTTCTTCAAATTTATGTTTTTGTTGGAATACGTCGTAATTATCAAATTTCAATTCACCTTTAGTTACACCAAATGATAAAAAAGCTAACAAGCTAAGAAAGAAAAGTTTTTTCATAATTTAAAAATTTAAGAATAGTCTTTCAAAAAAAAGCAAAAACTATGCCTTAAAATTTTAAATTTAAAATTTTAATTCCACTGCTGGTAACAATTTACTTGAAACTTCTCCAAAACCAATTCTAAGATTGTCTTTTTGACAATATCCTCTGATAATTACAGTATCGTTGTCGTTGATGAATTTACGCTCGGAACCATCGTTCATTTTTAAAGGTTTTTGTCCGCCCCAACTCAATTCTAACATCGAACCGAAAGAATCTTCTGTTGGTCCAGAAATAGTTCCACTTCCCATCATATCGCCAGAGTTTACTCTACAACCATTAATGGTATGGTGCGCTAATTGTTGCGCCATTGACCAATACATGTATTTGAAGTTGGAACGTGAAACTACAGTTTCTACTTCATTTTCGGGCTGAATCGCAACTTCTAAATTAATATCAAATGCTTTTGCGCCTTTTTGTTGTAAGTAAGGTAATGGTTCTGGTGATTGCTCAGGACCTTTTACTCTAAATGGTTCTAAAGCATCCATAGTTACAATCCAAGGTGAAATTGATGAAGCAAAGTTTTTTGCTAAGAATGGTCCAAGTGGCACATATTCCCATTTTTGAATATCACGCGCACTCCAATCGTTAAATAAAACCATTCCGAAGATGTGTTCTTCTGCTTCTTCAACAGGAATTGGTTCTCCCATTAAATTGGCATCAGTAGTAATAAAAGCAGTTTCTAATTCAAAATCCACTAATCTCGAAGGACCAAAAACAGGAGTAGTCTCTCCGTTTGGTAACGTTTGTCCGTAAGGTCTGTGAACAGGAATACCTGATGGAACAATCGTAGAACTTCTTCCATGATAACCTACAGGAATGTGTAACCAGTTTGGTAACAAAGCATTTTCTGGATCACGGAACATTTTTCCTACGTTGGTAGCGTGTTCTTTTGAACTGTAAAAATCAGTATAATCACCAATTTGGACAGGTAAAAGCATTTCGATATCTTCTACTTTAAAGATAACAACTTCTCTATGCTCTTTGTTGTCTCTAAGAGTTGGATTATTTTCATCAAAAAGTTCTGCTAAGCGATTTCTTACCAAACGCCAGGTTTTTTTTCCGTCAGAAATAAAATCGTTTAAAGTATCTTGCATGAACATATCATCTGTAAGTTCAATACCTTCAAAATAACCTAATTGTTGTAAAGCACCCATATCAATAGCGCAATTTCCAATCCTTGTTCCAATGGTAATTACATCCTCTTTTGTAATAAAAACTCCAAATGGAATATTTTGAATAGGAAAATCACAATTTTCGGGCACATTAATCCAAGATTTTCTAGTTGGGTCGTTTGCTATATTTGGCATATTTGTATTGTTAGTTTGTTGTTGAAAAATTATGAATCAAATATAAAATTATCTAGCAATGTAACAAACCTTTTTTGTAATTTTGACCTAATTTTAACGAATATTTATTGCAATGCAACGCGACGAACAAATTTTTGACCTAATTCTTGATGAACAAGACAGACAAATTCACGGAATTGAATTAATTGCTTCTGAAAACTTTGTAAGCGACCAAGTAATGGAAGCTGCAGGTTCATGTTTAACCAACAAATATGCTGAAGGATATCCTGGTAAAAGATATTACGGAGGATGTGAAGTAGTAGATATTGTAGAACAAATTGCAATTGACAGAGCAAAAGCTTTGTTTGGTGCGGAATATGTAAACGTACAACCTCACTCAGGTTCACAGGCGAATACAGCTGTTTTTGCTGCTTGTTTGAAACCAGGTGATACTATTTTAGGATTTGATTTATCTCACGGAGGTCACTTAACACATGGTTCTCCAGTTAATTTTTCTGGAAAATTATACAATCCTGTGTTTTATGGAGTAGAAGAGGAGACAGGAGTATTGAATTATGATAAAATTCAAGAAATTGCAACAGCAAACAAACCAAAAATGATTATTGCTGGAGCTTCGGCCTATTCTCGTGATATGGATTTTAAACGTTTCAGAGAAATTGCGGATAGCGTTGGTGCTTTATTATTAGCGGATATATCACATCCTGCAGGATTAATTGCTAAAGGATTATTGAATGATCCAGTTCCTCATTGTCATATTATAACAACAACAACTCATAAGACTTTAAGAGGTCCTAGAGGAGGAATGATAATGATGGGGAAAGATTTCGAAAACCCATGGGGACTAACTACTCCAAAAGGGGATATCAGAATGATGTCTCACGTTTTAGACATGTCAGTTTTCCCTGGTAATCAAGGTGGACCTTTGATGCATATTATTGCAGCTAAAGCAGTTGCTTTTGGAGAATGTTTAACTGATGAGTTTTTCCGTTATGCTATGCAAGTGAAGAAAAATGCACAAGCAATGGCAGAAGCGTTCAATAAGAGAGGTTACAAATTAATTTCAGGTGGTACTGATAATCACATGATGTTAATTGATTTAAGAAACAAAGGGATTTCAGGTAAAGATGCGGAAAATGCATTGGTAAAAGCTGAAATTACAGTAAATAAAAACATGGTGCCATTTGATGATAAATCACCATTTGTTACTTCTGGTATTCGTGTGGGAACTCCAGCCATCACAACACGTGGTTTAGTGGAAGAAGATATGGAAACGGTTGTAGCTTTAATCGACAAAGTATTAATGAATCATACTGACGAAGCGGTTTTAGAACAAGTAGCGGAAGAAGTAAATGATTTAATGAGCGAAAGAGCAATGTTTGTATTTTAATCAAACATTATCCAATAAAAAAACTCCTGACTAATTATCAGGAGTTTTTGTTTTTATAAAGTTCGGATTTATTTTCCGTCTCTGTCTACTTTTATTCTTTCAGGTCGATTGGCTAATTCCCAAGCTAAAGCAAAGGCTAATTGTGCGCGTTTTGCTAAAGCATCGTATTCAATTTTATCTGGAGTATCACTTGGTAAGTGATAATCTGCGTGGATTCCGTTAAAGAAGAAAATTGAAGGAATTCCTTTTTTAGCAAAGTTGTAGTGGTCAGAACGGTAGTAAATTCTTTCAGGATCGTTTCTATCGTTGTATTTATAATCAAAATCTAATTTTGTGTATTTTGCATTTACTTCTTCGTTAATTGTATGTAATTCACTACTCAATCTATCTGAACCAATTACATAAATATAATTATTAGTAGCTGGGTGAAGCGTATCTCTTCTTCCAATCATATCAATATTGATATCAGCAACCGTATTTGCTAATGGGAATAAGGGATTTTCTGAATAATATCTTGAACCATGTAAACCATGTTCTTCACCAGTTACGTGTAAAAATAAGATAGAACGTTTTGGTCCATGTCCTTTTTTCTGAGCTTCTTTGAATGCTTGAGCAATTTCTAATAAAGCCACAGTACCAGAACCGTCATCATCAGCTCCATTATATATTTCACCATTTTTCATTCCAACGTGGTCGTAATGAGCGGAAATGACTAAAATTTCATCTGGTTTTTCGGAGCCTTTAATAAATGCCCAAATGTTTTCAGAATCATTCAATTTTGGAGCAAATCCTCTTTTCATGAATTCAGAAGGCACTTTTTGATAAAAATCAGTTGCTCCTGGAGGAAAACTGATTCCCATTTTTTTGTATTCGCTAATCAAATACTCACCTGCTTTTTTTTGTCCAGGTTCTCCAGTATTTCTGCCTTGCATTTCATCACCAGCAACTATATATAGATGCTTGCTTAGTTCTTCAGCTTTAATTGTAGTAATATAAGTACCTGCATCTGCTGGCGTTTGTGTCTTTTGTGCAGAGGAACAACTTGTTAGTAACAAAGTTAGAACAGCACTTGAAAACAATATTTTTTTCATAGTTTTAGTTTGGTATTTTTTAATGTTTCAGAACAAATATAAAAGGTTAGTAGCTAAAGTTAATTTTTTATTACAATCAATTCATAATTTTAACATTTTATGAAATAAAAAATCCCAAATTCAATAATATGGATTTGGGATTTAAAATTTATTCGTAATAAAATTATTTCACTTCTTCAGTTGGTGTAATTTCAGTTGAATTTGAAGTATCTTTTGGCATATCTTCACCTTTTAAATACGTTGGTAAATTTAAACCAGCCATATTGAATAAGTCATTTAAAGGCGGAACCGTTTTCATCATTCCAGAAACGAAATTCGCTGTTGAGCCGTTTCCATCTGTATTATTTCCAGAATCCCAAACAGTGATTTTGTCAATTTTGATGTTTTTAACTGCTTCAACCTGAGTTTTAACTAATTCAGGTAATTTCTCAATTAATAACAATTGGAACGCTTTTGTTGGGTCACCACCAGCAGCGCTAACTACTTCTTTATAACCTTCCGCTTGTTTAGTTAAAATTTCATATAAACCTTTTGCTTCTGCTTCCATTTTTGCGAAGATTGCATCTGCTTCCCCTTTTGCTAATTCTCTTGTTTTTTCCGCTTCTGCTTGTGCATCAATGATTGCCTTTTGTTTTGCAATTTCTGCTGGAATTACAATATTCGCATTTTGAGTAGCACGTTCTCTATCAGCACGAGCAGATTCTGCTTTTTGTTCTGCCAAATAAGATTCTTCTAAAGCTTTTGCACTTTGAACTTTTTCAGATGCTAACGCAATACGTAAAGCTTCTGCTTCTTTTTCACGTCTAGCTGCTTCTGATTGTGCAATAGCGATTTTAGCCTCATTTTCTCCTTGAACCGCAATCGCATTAGCTTCAGAAGTAGCAACACGAGTATCTCTTTGTGCTTCTGCTTTTCCGATGCTTTCATCTTTAAAAGCAGCCGCAATACTTACTTCTCTATCTTTATTGGTAATCGCAATTTTAACATCACGATCTCTGTGAGTTTCCGCAATTTGAACGTCTTTTTCACGATCTGCCATTGCTTTTCCAGTTTCTCCAATTTTCTCTTGTTCAGCAACCGAAATTTTAGCTTCGTTAATCGCTTTTGCTGCAGCTTCTTTTCCTAAAGCTTCGATGTAGCCTGATTCGTCCTTGATATCGGTAACGTTAACGTTGATTAATTTTAAACCAATTTTCTTTAATTCAGAATCTACGTTTTTAGAAATGTTATCTAAGAATTTATCTCTATCCGAGTTGATTTCTTCAATCGTCATCGTTGCGATAACCAAACGTAATTGTCCGAATAAAATATCTTTCGCCAATTCCTGAATTTGCTCAGGTGCCAAACCTAATAAACGTTCAGCAGCTGTATTCATACTGTCTGTTTCCGTTGAAATTGCAATGGTAAAGCGACACGGAACATCTACACGAATATTTTGTCTTGAAAGCGCATTGGTTAAATTAGCTTCAATAGAAATTGGTTTTAAATCTAAAAATGAATAATCCTGAATTACTGGCCAAATAAAAGCCCCACCACCGTGAACACACTTTGCAGATGTACCACCAGTTTTTCCATAAATAACTAAAATTTTGTCTGAAGGACATCTTTTGTATCGTGAAATCAAAGTCACGAAAGTAACGAATAGCACAAAAGCGGCTACAACAATAATGATAATTTGTGTCATATAAATAAAGGATTAGATTTTTTCTACGATAACTAAATTGTGCTCCACAGCTACAACTTTTACAGCGCTTCCTGAAGTTAATTTTTCAGATGAATTGGTAATGGCATCCAATTCATGAAACGAACCATTAACACTGATTTGAATTTTGCCTTTTCCTGTTTTAGCTTCAGGAATTGTTAAGTAAACTTCAGCTGTTTTATTGATGGTGTTTTCGATTTTAAAGCTATTATCTTCCGAAAGTTTTAAAATTTGTTTGATTAAGAAGAAGAAAACACCCACAAAAAGCAATCCTACTAAAACTGAAATTCCAATCAAAATCGTTTTGTTTTCAACAGATTGATAAAACGAAATTCCGGTCCAACTAAATCCTAACAAAAAGTTGATTAAGTTGCGCAATGTAAATAATTCAAAAGGCATATCTCCATCACCATCATGTGTATCGGCATCGGTTTCCGAACCACTTAATCCAATGAAAGTGGAAATGGTTTGCAATAAAAAAAAGATACTCACAGGTAACGCAATGTACCAAAAAGCCTTGAGTAGTGGCTCATAATGTTCAAGAAAGTTCATAGTTGTCAGTTAGTTTTGTAATTATACGATTACTTTTACAAAAAGTTACAATTTACAAAAAAATACTATGAACTTTCCTAAAGTTATTTGATTTTATTGACAAATTTAAAAATTTCAGAAATCGGATTTTCTTTTAAAAATTTAATAAAAGCACTTCCAATAATCGCTCCTTTTTGATATTGTGTAGCTTGTTGAAATGTTTCTTCATCTTTAATTCCAAAACCAACAATTTGGGGATTTTTCAGTTTTAAATCTGATATTCGTTTGAAATAGTCCATTTGTTCTGAACCAAATCCTGATTGACTTCCCGTAACTGCAGCCGAACTCACCATATAGATAAAACTATCAGAAATAGCATCAATTTGTTGGATACGTTCAACTGAAGTTTGTGGCGAAATCAAAAAGATGTTTTTTAAATTATATTTTTCGAAAATAGCTTTGTACTCGGTTTCGTAAACGAATAAAGGTAAATCGGGTATTATTAATCCATCAATTCCAACTTCAGCACATTTTTGACAAAATTTCTCCATTCCAAATTGCATCATCGGATTGAAATATCCCATTATGATTAAAGGAATTTGAACCGATTCTCGTATGTCCTTTAATTGTTCAAATAGGAGCGATGTCGTCATTCCGTTTTCAATAGCAATAGTAGAACTTTCTTGAATGGTAGGTCCATCTGCTAATGGGTCAGAAAAAGGTAAACCAATTTCAATCATATCAACACCGTTTTTTTCCAATTCTTGAATGATGGAAACAGTGTCATTTATTTTTGGAAATGCTGCAGTGAAATATATGGAAAGCAGTTTTTTATCTTCTTGTAATTTTTGGTTGATTCTGTTCATGATTTTTGGTTTTAACGCAAAGACGCAAAGTTTTTCGCAAAGTGCGCAATGATTTTATTAAACATATAAGTCATATAAGTTGATATGCTAATTTTTTATAAAGTTTCTAAAAGTTCATGTAAGTTTTTAGCTAATCACTTTTCACTAATTACTATTCACTAATTATTATTCACTAAATTTAAAATAATCAATATAAGTATTCAAATCTTTATCACCTCTTCCGGATAGGTTAATAATCACAATATCATTAGGTTGGAACTGTTTTTTATCCAAAACTGAAAAAGCATGAGCCGTTTCAATTGCAGGAATAATGCCTTCTGTTTTTGAGATTTCTAATCCTGATTGCATGGCTTCGGAATCAGTTATAGCGATAAATTCCGCTCTTTTGGTATCGTGTAAATGTGCATGAAGTGGTCCTACACCAGGGTAATCCAATCCTGCTGAAATAGAGTAGGGCTCTTTGATTTGTCCGTCTTCGGTTTGCATTAATAAGGTTTTACTTCCGTGAATAATTCCGATTTTACCCAAAACAGAAGTCGCAGCACTTTCACCAGAATCAACGCCATGTCCAGCCGCTTCAACAGCAATTAATTTTACTGATTCTTTATCTAAAAATTCGTAAAAAGCTCCAGCAGCATTGCTTCCGCCACCTACACAAGCAATTACGTAATCTGGGTTTTCTTTGCCTTCTTGTGTTAGAAGTTGGGATTTAATTTCTTTAGAAATCACACTTTGAAAACGTGCCACCATATCGGGATAAGGATGAGGTCCAACCACAGAACCAATGATATAAAATGTATCAATCGGATTGTTAATCCAATCACGAATGGCTTCATTAGTAGCATCTTTCAAAGTTTTCGAACCAGAAGTTGCTGGTCGAACTTCTGCTCCCAACATTTTCATTCGAGCTACATTTGGCGCTTGTCTTTTGATATCGACTTCCCCCATATATACGATACATTCTAATCCCATTAAAGCACAAACCGTTGCTGTTGCTACACCGTGTTGACCTGCGCCAGTTTCAGCAATGATTCGGTTTTTCCCTAAACGCTTGGCGACTAAAATTTGTCCGATTGTATTATTGATTTTGTGTGCTCCTGTGTGACACAAATCTTCTCGCTTCAAGTAGATTTTGGTGTTGTATTTTTCGGATAACCGTTTGGCAAAATATAATGGCGTTGGACGACCTACAAATTGTTGTAATAAGTCGTTAAACTCTTCTTGAAAAGAAGGTTCAGCCATTATTTTTAAGTAGTTTTCTTTTAATTCTTCCACATTTGGGTATAACATTTCAGGAATGAAAGCTCCTCCAAATTGGCCATAAAATCCGTTTTCATCAACATTATATTTCGTTTTCATAAAGCAATTTTTTAAATTTTCTTAGTTTTATTTCACTTTTGTATGCTGGTTTTGTTTCAAATCGACTATTGACATCTATGGCAATACATTTTTTTGCTGCATCGGTTTTGAAGAAATCTTTTATAGCATCCACTTCAGTTTTTCCTATGCCACCACTCAAGAAAAAGGGTTTTTCGTAGGGATAATTTTCTACTATTTTCCAGTCGAAAGTAATGCCGTTTCCACCAGGTAACTTTCCTTTGGTGTCAAAAAGGAAATAATCAACAAATAGTACATATTCTTTAATAGTTGTAAAGTCGAATTTATCTCCAATCGAAAACACTTTAATTACTTCAACTCCCAATTTCTTGACGTTTCTACAATAGTTAACAGATTCATTTCCATGTAATTGCACTATTTCTAATTGATATTGATTTACTTTTGAAATAATATCTTGTATGGATGCATTTACAAAAACCCCAACTTTTTTAATAGAATTAGGAATTTCAGGAATTGTTTCCAAATTCATATTTCGACTTGATTTTTTCCAGAAAATAAAACCTAAATAATCAGGATTTAGAGTTGAAATCTCCTTAATGTTTTCAGGATATTTCATACCGCAAATTTTTAGTTTTACGTTTTTCATATCACTAATTTTTGAATGAATCTTTGAGCTTCCGAACCAGGATTTTCTGTTTTCATGAAATGTTCACCCATTAAAAAGCCTTGATAACTATATTTTTGCAATTCTTTGACTGCTTCAATTGAACTAATGCCACTTTCTGAAACTTTTACAAATTCGTCTGGAATTTTAGAAGCTAATTCTTTACTATAATCTAAACTCACTTCAAAGGATTTTAAATTACGATTGTTAACACCAATCATATCTAAACTTGGCATTATGGCTGTTTCTAATTCTTCTAAATTATGTACTTCTAACAATACTTCTAAACCTAAACTATGCGCAAATTCTGAAAGTTGTTTGATTTCTTTTCGAGTTAAAACCGCTGCAATTAATAGGATTACATCGGCTCCGTAAGCTTTGGCTTCTAAAATTTGATATTCATCTACAATGAATTCTTTTCGTAATAATGGAATATTTACTGAAGCTTTTGCTAATAACAAATCATCCAAACTTCCACCAAAATATTTAGCATCTGTCAAAACCGAAATTCCGCAAACTCCCGCATTTTGGTATCCTAAAACTACATCTTCTACTGAATGATTGTTATTAATAATGGCTTTTGAAGGCGAACGACGTTTATGCTCCGCAATAATTCCTGAAAAGCTGTTTTTTAATAACTTACTCATTGAATAGGTTCGAGAATTGAATAAAACAGAAGCTTCTAATTGCGAAACGGGAATGATGCTTTTCTTTAGTTCGACTTCACGTTTTTTATCGATGATTATTTTATCTAAAATGTTCATGATTAGTTACTTATTTCGATTAATTTTTTCATTTTTTCTAATGCTTTTCCGCTAACTAAGCTTTCTTGCGCTTTTGCTAAAGCTTCATCATAATTCGATTTTTCAACAGTTTGAATGGCGATGGCTGCATTAGCACAAACTACATTGTTTTGAGCTGTTGTTCCTTTTCCAGAAATGACGTCGTAGAAAATTTTAGCTGATTCATCAACGGTTGCTCCGCCTTTGATGGTTGCTAGTTGACATTCAGGTAGTTTGAAATCCGATGGTTTTAAAATTTGTTCAGATGTATTGGATATAATTTTTACTTCATCAGTCAATGAAACTTCGTCAAAGCCGCTTAATCCATGTAAAATAGAGTAGTTGGTTTCAGTATTTTGGTACAAATAGGCATACATTCGAGCCAATTCTAAACTAAAAACACCAACCATTTGATTTTTTGGAAACGATGGATTTACCATAGGCCCCAACATATTAAAAAACGTTTTTACGCCTAATTCTTTTCGAATAGGACCTACATTTTTCATAGCCGGGTGGAATAGTGGTGCGTGCAAAATAGCAATATTTGTTTCTTCGATCGATTTAGTTAGAAAATAGGAATCGTTAGTAAATTTCACACCCATTTTTTCCATCACATTACTCGATCCCGAAATAGAGGAAACGCCATAATTTCCGTGTTTCGCAACTTTAATTCCAGCTCCAGCTACAATGAAAGAAGCTAAAGTGGAAATATTGAACGTATCTTTTCCATCGCCTCCAGTTCCACACAAATCAATCGTGTTATAAGCTGAAAAATCAACTGGAATGCACAATTCTAGCAAAGCTTCACGGAAACCTGCTAATTCTTCAATGGTTATACTTCGCATCATGTAAACGGTCATAAAAGCCGCAATTTGACTTGGATTATAACTTCCAGAAGAAATATTGACCAAAACGTCTTTAGCTTCTTCTTTAGTTAAGATTTCGTGTTGAATTAATCGATTTAATATATTTTTCATTTGGATTTTTTATTTACTGAACACTTATTACTGAATATTGACAACTAATTCAAAAGCCAATTTTCTAAGATTTTTTTTCCGTAAGGTGTTAAAACACTTTCAGGATGATATTGAACACCACGAATATCAAAATGTGCGTGTTTCATCGACATAATTTGACCATTTTTATCAGTAGAAGTTACGATTAATTCAGCCGGAAGGTTTTCATTTGAAACTACCCAAGAATGGTAGCGCCCAACTTCAAATTCGTTTGGTAAATTATTAAAAATGAAGTCGTCTTCGGTTTTTGTGACTTTTGTAGCTACACCATGATAGACTTTTTCTAAGTTGGTTAAAGTGCCGCCGAAAACTTCTCCTATAGCTTGTAATCCTAAGCAAACTCCGAAAATACTTTTAGTAGTAGCATATTTTTTGATTACCTCTTTCAACAAACCCGCTTCATCAGGAATTCCTGGTCCTGGCGAAAGTAGAATTTTATCGAACTTTTCTAATTCATTCAATTCAAATTCATCGTTTCTGAAAACGGTTACATTCGCATTCAAATCCTCTAAATAGTGGACTAAATTGTATGTAAAACTATCGTAATTGTCTATAACTGCTATTTTCATTTCTTTAATTTTTTTCAATTTCTAGAGCAAATTCAAATTCAAAATTCAAGTTGTTTTTTCGGAACACAGATTTAAGAAATTTTATAAATCTAAAAAGTATCGACTTCGCTCGACTTGACAATTTGTTCTTGATCTTGTTATTGTATTTGCTTATATGTTTTCTGCTAAATCTAAAGCTTTTTGCAAAGCGCCTAACTTGTTGTACACTTCTTGCATTTCGTTTTCTTCTGATGAACTTTCTACAATTCCGGCTCCAGCTTGAAAGTGTAAGGTGTGATTTTTACTCAAAAAGGAACGAATCATAATTGCGTGATTGAAATTGCCTTCAAAATCTAAAACTCCGATAGCACCACCATAAAAACTTCTGTTGGTTTTCTCAATGTTTTCTATTAATTGCATGGCTTTTATTTTTGGTGCTCCGGTTAATGTTCCGGCTGGGAATGTTTTGGCTACTAATTCCATAAAAGTATGGTTTTCTTTTAATTTTCCTGATACTTTCGAAACCAAATGAATCACGTGGGAGAAAAACTGGACTTCCTTGTATTTATCTACTTTTACTTCATTACAACTTCGGCTTAAATCGTTTCTTGCTAAATCGACCAACATGACATGTTCGCTGTTTTCTTTAGAATCTTCGCCTAATTTTTTAGCTAATTCGGCATCTTGTTCGTCGTTTCCGGTACGTTTGAATGTTCCTGCAATAGGATGAATTTCGGCGAAATTATTTTTGATTACCAATTGCGCTTCGGGTGATGAGCCGAATATTTTGAAATTTCCATAATCGAAAAAGAACAAATAGGGTGAAGGATTTATACTTCGTAAAGCGCGATACACATTGAATTCATCCCCTTTGAAATCTTGTGAAAATCTTCGAGATAATACCAATTGAAATACATCTCCACGTAAGCAATGTTTTTTGGCTAACGAAACGTAGTTTTTGAATTCATCATCGGTTAAGTTTGAAGTTCCGTTTCCTGATTTTTGAAACGAAAAGGAAGCAAACTTTTTCGATTGTAATAATTGTTCAATTTCAGCGATATTATTGCTTCCATCAAAACTATGACAAAATAAATACGCTTCGTTTTTGAAATGATTAATAGCAATAATGTTTTGATAAACAGCGTAAAAGATTTCGGGAATTTCGTTTTCTATTGATTTTTTTGCAATCGAAACTTTTTCAAAATATTGAATCGCATCATAAGCTAAATAACCAAATAATCCTTGCGTAATGAATTTAAAATCTGACTTTTCTGTTTCAAATTGATTAGAGAAATTTTCGATTTCTTTAGCCACGTTTAGATCAGTATCAATTGGAATAATTTCTGAAAATCCATCAGGAAAATTCGTTTCAATTTTTTGATTTTCTACCTTAATAGAAGCTATCGGATTGAAACAGATATATGAAAAACTGTTGTCATTCGCATGATAATCAGAACTTTCTAGCAAGATGCTATTCGGAAATTTATCGCGAATTTTCAAATAAACACTCACTGGCGTAATAGTGTCGGCTAGAATTTGTTTGTAATTGGTATGTAACTTGTATTTTCTCATTTGATTTAAATTTTTGGCAATAAAAAAAGGCTTGTCGTGATTGACAAGCCTTTTCTATGTATTTGGTTTTAAATTATACTATAGCAGGTTTCGCTCACGAAGTTCGACGTAAGTTAGACCACCACCAAGTATTGTTTAAAATTGAAATCATTTTCTTAATTGTATGTTGCAAATATTTCTAATTAATTTTCGAATAAACAAATTTTTTAATACAAATTTGGATATTTTGTTGGATTTGCCTCATTCATAATCGTATACACTTTCTCAAAAATGTCCTCTGTTGAAGGTTTTGAGAAGTAATCTCCATCGGTTCCATAAGCAGGTCTGTGTGCTTTTGAAGCCAATGTTTGCGGTGCGCTATCTAAATACTGGTAAGCTTTTTGATTTTCTACAATTTCTTGTAAAATGTATGCACTTGCTCCACCAGGAACGTCTTCGTCAATTACTAATAAACGATTTGTTTTCGCTACCGATTTCACAATATCATGATTAATATCGAAAGGTAATAACGATTGAATATCAATAATTTCAGCGCTAATTCCAACCGATTCTAATTCGTTTGCTGCTTGTTCTACCAAACGTAATGTTGAACCGTAAGAAACTAACGTAATATCAGTTCCTTGTTTAATAGTTTCAACCACTCCGATAGGTGTTTTGAATTCGCCTAAATTCGTTGGCATTTTTTCTTTCAAACGGTATCCGTTCAAACATTCTACAACCAATGCAGGTTCGTCTGTTTCTAATAAAGTGTTATAAAAACCAGCTGCTTTGGTCATGTTTCTTGGAACTAAAACGTGAATTCCTCTGATTGCATTGATAATCATTCCCATTGGAGAACCTGAATGCCAAACACCTTCTAAACGGTGACCACGAGTTCTAATTATTAACGGTGCTTTTTGGCGACCCGCTGTTCTGTATTGTAACGTTGCTAAATCATCACTCATGATTTGAATAGCGTACAATAAATAATCTAAATATTGTATTTCAGCAATTGGACGTAATCCTCTCATTGCCATTCCGATTCCTTGACCTAAAATAGTAGCTTCACGAATTCCCACATCGGCAACGCGTAATTCTCCATATTTTTCTTGCATGCCTTCCAAACCTTGGTTTACGTCACCAATGTTTCCTGAATCTTCACCAAAAATCAATGTTTCTGGATATTTTGAGAAGATAGCATCAAAGTTATCTCTTAACACCAAACGCGCATCTACGTCTTCAGCAGTTGCATCATAGGTTGGAACTACTTCTTTTGATTTTAAAACGGTTTTATCCGATTGAGAAAATAAGTGCGAACTGAATTTTGGTTGGATTTTCTCCGTATAATTTTCAATCCAAGTAGCTAAAGTAGCACGAGTATTTTCTTTGATGATCATTCGCAACACTTTACGAGCTGCAACTAAAATATCTTTACGAATAGGTTCTTTTATCGTAGCAACATCGTTGGCAATTTTCTCGATAAATACTTTGTTTTCACTTTGTGAAGCGATTGTATTTAATAAACCAACTAATTCTTGTTGTTCTGCTTTTGTTGGTGCAGTAAAGTTAGTCCAAGCTGCTTTTTTACCTTCTAAAACGTCTTTTTTAGCTTGATTATCAATTTCTTCTAATTCTTCTGAAGTAGCTATATTGTTTTCGATTAACCAAGTTTTCATTTTAGCTACACAGTCAAATTCAGCTTCCCAAGCCAAACGTTCTGCATTTTTGTAACGCTCATGACTTCCAGAAGTTGAGTGACCTTGCGGTTGTGTCAATTCTTGTACGTGAACTAAAACAGGAACGTGTTCTTCACGTGCAATTTGTGATGCTTTTTGGTATGTTTCTACTAAAGCTGGGTAATCCCAACCTTTAACACGTAAGATTTCGTAACCGTTATTTTCTTCATCACGTTGGAAACCTTTTAAGATTTCTGAGATGTTTTCTTTTGTTGTTTGATGACGAGCGTGAACTGAAATTCCATATTCGTCATCCCAAACGCTCATTACCATTGGTACTTGTAAAACACCAGCAGCATTAATCGTTTCGAAGAATAAACCTTCAGAAGTTGAAGCATTTCCGATAGTTCCCCAAGCTACTTCGTTTCCGTTTTCGGAGAAGTTCGTTTGGTTAATACCTGAAACATTTCTATATATTTTTGAAGCCTGAGCCAATCCTAATAAACGAGGCATTTGCCCAGCAGTAGGAGAGATATCAGAACTCGAATTTTTTTGTTGGGTTAAGTTTTTCCAATTTCCGTTTTCGTCTAATGAATGCGTTGCGAAGTGACCGCCCATTTGACGACCAGCACTCATTGGATCAAAATTAATATCGGTATGGCCATACAATCCAGCGAAGAATTGCTCGATATTCATAGCACCAATTGCCATCATAAAAGTTTGGTCGCGATAGTATCCAGAACGGAAATCTCCATTTTGAAATGCTTTCGCTAATGCCAATTGAGGCACCTCTTTACCATCGCCAAAAATTCCAAATTTCGCTTTCCCTGTAAGTACTTCCTTTCTTCCAAGAAGACTACATTCTCTACTGATTCGGGCGATTTTATAATCGTTAATCACTTCTTTTTTGAAATCTTCAAAAGAAACTACTTCCGATGTTGTTGCTGTTTTCATAAGCCGTTTGTACGAAATTGATAATTCAACAAATTTAATTAAAACCAGTAATAAAACAATAGGGGGAATAATATTTTTTTAATTATTATTAAATTATCAATAGTTTTAATTTGAAAAACGCAATGAATTCATCTAAAAATGCTTTTTAATTATTGAATTATCAAATAAAAAGATAAAAAGCTATTAAAACCATTTTCTAGTAAAGAGAGAAATTAATGTTTTTGGACTTAAAGTGACTACAAAACGAATTTTTTCGCCATAATTATTAGAATTTAGTTCAAATCCATTTGAAGAATAAACAGGTAAGAAAAGTTCAAAATAATCAGGAACTAAATTTAAATGTAAGCCTGAATCGTATGCGAATTTTGCGCTTGAATATTGATTTTTAAACATTCCGGCATCGCCATAAATTTGAATCCAATTCCAAATGTTGAATGTTCCATTAATAGTGGTCATCCATTGATTAGCAAATCTTGTATCTAATTTAGATTTAAATCCGCCTTCTGCATAAACATATTGTTGACTATAAATTCCAGTAGTTTCACTTCTACCTAACAAATTATAATCGAACATATAATCGTTTGGTCTGTCTAATCCAAAACTAAAAAATTCGGAATTTGTACTTCTGTACATGAATGCTCCAGCGAAAAATCTAAAACTGATTTGACGATTGTTTTCAAACAATTTTCGGTAATGAATTTCTGTAGAAACTTTTCCAAATGAATTTGAAATTTGTAAATCGTTTAACAGAGAGAAATGTTTTGTGGCTTCTGATTGATAATTACCGTATTTAGCATTAAAAATATTGTAATTCTCTGTATTTGAATCTGTAACAAATTCTGATTTTTCTCTGTTTACATAAACTTGTCTTAACTGGATGAATTCATTTTTGTTAGTTCTGAGATTTTCATCACGAAATCTAAATTGTATAACAGGTATAAAATAGCTATAGAAGGCATCTTTTGTGTAATGGAAGCGACTACCAGTTACTAAATATCGAATGTTGTATAATTTACCTTTTTCGCGAATGTTATCATCTACAAAAGCAGAAAATTTACCTACAAGAGTTCCTGTGTTGCTTGAATACATTGGTGTAACACTAAAGGTAAAAGGTTTGTTTAAAATCGATTTATTATTGATTCGCATTCCCAAGGCAATACCATCATAAATATTAAATTCTACTTCTGGTACAAAGAAAATTTGATTGTAATAGGGTTCTTCTAAATCTTTAAAAAAGACAAATTTAAACGGACGATTGTTGAAGAAAAAGCCTTTTAATGATTTCCAATTGTTTCTCAAATTGTATTCTGGAACTTCGTTATTGTAATTGAGTGTTAATTTATCGGCACCCATTCTTGGAATCACTATAGTAGAATCGGTTTTGATATTAGTCAACCAAATTTTGTTAACTACTTGATCATCTTTTAATTGATATAATGAAATAGGAACATTAGTATTGGTTTTGTTAATGATATTTACAGAAAGTGAATCTTCTGTTTTGGTTACTTTTCCAAATTTATAATCAATTAAATCGCGGGTTTCTATTACGGTTCTGAAAAACCAATCGATATCTTTTGGGCTATTTTTGATTAAAATGGTTTCAAACTGACGTGAATTGGTTCCAAGAAATTGATTTTCTTGAATAAATTCTTTAATAGTATTATGTACAATCTCGTTTCCTAAATAGCTGTCTAAATATTTTAAACTCAAACCAGCTCTATATTTACTTGCAATTTGCTCGTTGAATTTTATCAAACGATTTTTAGGTTCGTTTAAAGCTTGATCTAAGTTTTTACGAGCCATTAACATATACAAATAGTTGTATTGTTGGTTAAAATCGAGATTGATAAAATGGTAAGATTTTAATATTTTTAAATTAGCCACATTACCAGTCATTTTCAATTCTGGAAAATACTCATCTGCATATTGCATCATGATGAACATTTGAATTCCGTCATAAATCCAATAATCACGTCTTTGATTTAGATTTAAATTTTCTTTTAGATAATTGTTTAAATAGGTTTTTAAAAACTTTAATTCGAACATTAGTTCATTAGAAAACGGACTCAAAAAACTGGGTAACTGGTTTAATCCATAAAATGGCTGACGTGCATAATCTTCTTGAGAGATTAAGATTTTAGAAGTAAGAGGTAAACCTAATTTTGATGCAGTAAAACGACTTACTTTATCAAAAATAATAGCTTTGTCTATATCGCTAACTCTGTTATCTTCAATTCCACAGCTTACTTCAATGATTTCGTTTTTATAAGTTTGATACGTGTTTGAAGGTTGAATGGTAATAATTACTTCACTCTTATTTTTTGCCTTTAAAAGTATTTTTTTAGTTTTTTCAAGTTCAAAAGAATTGATTACTAATAAATTACTCGATAAATTATATTTAGAAGGAAGTTCAAATTCGATTTCAAAATCAGAAGAAGTATTTGGTATATCGTCAAGATTTTCATTACTCTGTTGAACAAATTGTTTATGTTCGTATCGAGAAGGATTCAAATACCAATTTTTTAAGGTAATTCTACCATTGTTGTCATAACCATATCGCGTAAACTTAGCATCTGGAATTTTTACTTCATAAACTAAGGTAAAAGTTTGTTTCGATAAAGGTAAAATAGGTTGGTTTAATTCCAGTTTAACCAAATCTACTTTTTCGTTTGGTCTTTTCCAATTTACAGATTGATAATTAGCATCTACAACTGTCTTAATTGAAGTGAAACCTCTTTCTTTTTCACTAGCCAAATGAAATGCTCTCACAAATTCATCGGAATATTTTTTTGCTAATGCAGACGATTTTGATGAAAAGGCATTATTCCAATCATTTAAAATAATATGTTTTAGCGTATCGTTGCTTGTATTATTAAATGTCAAAACTTGATGAATCAATAGCGTTTTTTCTTCTGTATTAATTCTAACAGACATTTTTGAAGAATGCTGAGAAAAAATAAGAAGCGGAAATATTAAAAATACTATTTTGATTAAAAATTTCAAATTGAATGAATTGGTTTCAGTTAGATGACAAATAAAGTAAAAAGTTGCTTTAAATAAATGCAAAATATAAAAATACTCGTACAATAGCCTTAAAAAAGAATTAAAATTAGCAAGTATTGGTATAAAATAAAGTTACTTTCAATTATATATTCGTATTTTTGATAAAATTAGTTTTTATGCCTCAAAAATTACTTACCTATTTATTCCTTTTTTTAGGAATGTTTACCTATTCTCAAGTTGTTATAAATGAGATAGATGCTGATAATCCAGGAAATGATGTCTATGAATTTGTAGAATTAAAATCGAGTACACCTAATTTTCCGTTAGATGGTTATGTTTTAGTTTTTTTTAACGATTCAAATTCATCAAGTTATTATACTTTTGATTTAGATGGATTTGTAACAGATATAAACGGAATTATTCATTTTGGAAATGTAGCAGTTACTCCAGCTCCAGTTGGAATTATTCCTAATAATAAAATTCAAAACGGACCTGATGTTGTGGCTTTATATTTAGGAAATGATTCTGATTTTCCTTACACAACCTCGACCGGTACTTTAGCTACTTTGACAAATTTGATTGACGCTGTAGCATATTCAAATAGTAACAGTACAACTCCTTCTAATTTAATGTCAATTTTGAATTTGACAGTTAGTACAGCTGATATTGAAACAACAAGTTCTATTTCAAAATCTGTTCAAAGGAAAAATGATGGTACTTATGAGGTGAAAGTACCAACTCCTGGAGTTAATAATGACGGAACTGGAATTGTTTTAAACTATGTTTCTGTTTCAACTTCTCAAACAAGTTATAATGAAGGAAACAACTTTAATGTTGTTTTCACAACAAGTCAACCAGTTACTACTGCAAACCTAAGTATAAATTTCACCCTTAATAATGGTGATTTTAACAATAGCGATTATTCGGGAAATTTATTTGTTACAATTCCAGTAGGTCAAAGCTCAGCTCAAACAAATGTTATTTTAACGGATGATAGTGTTGATGAAGGAGATGAAGAAATGTTAATTAATGTTCAACCGTTGTCTTTAGGTTATGTTTTAAATAATAATAACATTACAGTAAGAGTTTACGATAACGATTTTATAGTTCAATCTTACGGAACTCCTTTAAGTCCAACTTATGGATTGGTAACACCAACTATTCCAGCTGGATATTACGATTCATTAGAGGGTTTATCAGGTAATGCTTTAAAGCAAGCGGTTCAAGATATTATTGCCAATCCAGCTGTTGTTCGTGCTCACAACTATGGTGACATTGAGTTTATTCTTAAGGAAGCGGATAAAAACCCATTAAATTCAAATCAAGTATGGCAGATGTATGTTGAAAGTCCAAAACCAATTTTAGATTATCAAACAGGTTCTAGTAATATTGGAGTTTGGAATAGAGAACATATTTTTCCACAATCTAGAGGTGGATTTTCAGGTGGAACTTCTTCTACAGCTGATGGAATTGGAGTTTGGTTGCCTACAAATGCTGATGATATCTTGTCAGGACATGCAGATGCTCATCATTTGAGAGCAGAAGATGGTGCTGAGAATTCTACTCGAAGTAATAGAGATTATGGTTCAGATTACAACGGTCCAATTGGAAGTCAAGGTAGTTGGAATGGTGATGTTTCAAGAGCATTATTTTATATGGCAGTTAGATATAATGGGTTAAATTTAGTTAATGGTAATCCTTCTGATGCAATTGTTGGCCAAATAGGAGATTTAGCAACTTTACTAACTTGGAATACAACGGATCCAAGAGACGATTTTGAAATGAATCGTAATAATTACATCTACACTTGGCAAATGAATCGTAATCCGTTTATAGATTATCCTAATTTAGCAGACTACATTTTTGGAGCTAATTTTGGTCAACAATGGTTTTCAACTTTATCAACTCAGAATCCTATTGAAAATAGGGTAGCAGTTTATCCAAATCCAGCTTCTGAATACTTGATTGTTTCTGGTTTAGAAGGAAGTTCAAAAGTAGAAATTTATACCATTACAGGGCAATTAGTGAAAAGCCAAGATTTTGATAATGAAATACAGATTAATTTGGATTTACATGTCGGAATGTATTTAGTAAAAGTCACTAATGGTTCTCAATCCACAACTAAAAAAATAATTGTTAAATAAAAACACTTTTCTTTTTTTAAAGGTGTTATAACACGTTAAAATGATTGCTGAAATTATTCTTTGGCAGTATTATTGCTCTATATAAATTATAATTATTAAAATTAAAGATTATGAAAACGATTCAGAACAGATTAGCAACGCTTTTTGGGGTATTAATTTTAGTTTTTATGTTGGTAATGCCAGCAGATGTTTTTTCGCAAGGACCTCCACCTTGGGCTCCTGCTCATGGTTATAGAGCTAAAACAAGACATATTTACTTTCCTGAACAAAATATGTATTACGACATTCAAAGAAGTAATTACATTTATTTCAGCAATGGAAAATGGTCGATAAGTACCAGAGTTCCTTCAATATTTGTTGGAATTAACTTAGGAAGAAGTTCTCAGGTAGAATTAGATTTTTATGGAGATGCACCGCAACGTTATAACTATTCTCACAAGACAAAATACAAAGGACATAAACAAAAAGTAGTTGTTCATAAGAAAACAGTAGTTGTAAAGAACAAAGGAAAAGGCCACCCAGGAAAAGGTCACGGAAAAGGCAATGGTAATAAATAATAAAAAAGGTCAGATTTAAAATCTGACCTTTTTCTTTTTAAATTCCTGCTATTTCTTTCAGTTCCTTAACAAATCGTTCTGCTAAAATATCAGCTTCTGATTGTGTCGGTGCTTCTGTATATATTCTAATAATGGGTTCAGTGTTTGATTTTCTCAAATGTACCCATTCTGTAGGGAAATCGATTTTCACTCCGTCTATTGTTGTGATATTTTCCGATTTGTATTTTTCGGTTAACGTTGCTAAAACATTGTCTACATCAATTTGAGGTGTTAGCTCAATCTTGTTTTTACTCATGAAATATTGTGGATACGAAGCTCTAATTTCGGCAACCGTTTTATCTTGATTCGCTAAATACGTTAAAAACAAAGCTACTCCAACCATACTATCTCTTCCGTAGTGCGATGTTGGATAAATGATACCACCATTTCCTTCGCCACCAATAATTGCGTTGGTTTTCTTCATCAATTCCACCACGTTTACTTCTCCTACAGCACTAGCTTGGTAGGTTCCGCCATGTTTTTCTGTAATATCACGCAAAGCACGAGAAGATGACATATTAGAAACGGTATTTCCTGGAGTTTTTGATAAAACATAATCAGCAACAGCTACTAAAGTATATTCTTCGCCAAACATTTCACCATCATTTGAAATGAAAGCCAATCTATCTACATCTGGGTCAACAACAATTCCGAAATCCGCTTTTTCTTCTACAACCAATTTACAAATATCACCCAAATGTTCTTTCAAAGGTTCAGGATTGTGTGGAAAATGCCCATTTGGCTCGCAGTATAATTTTACTACTTCAACTCCCATTTGTTCCAATAAATTAGGGATAATAATCCCACCCGAAGAATTCACACCATCAACCACTACTTTGAATTTCTTTGTTTTTACCAAATCAGCATCTACTAAAGGTAATTCTAGCACTTCGTCTATGTGAATATCCATGTAAGCATTGTTTTCAATAACTTCGCCTAGACTGTCTACATCCGAAAAATCAAAAGCTTCGTTCTCGGCAATTTCTAGGATTAATTCGCCTTCTTTTCCACTTAAAAATTCACCTTTTTCGTTTAATAATTTTAATGCATTCCATTGTTTTGGATTGTGCGAAGCAGTTAAAATAATTCCACCATCAGCTTTTTCCAATGGAACAGCAATTTCAACTGTTGGAGTGGTTGATAAACCCAAATCAATTACATCGATTCCTAGTCCAACTAATGTATTCATTACTAAATTGTGAATCATTGGTCCCGAAATTCGTGCATCTCTTCCGATAACTACTTTTAATCTTTCGTTACCTTTTGAAGCGTGTCTTATTTTTAAAAACGAACCGTAAGCTGATGCAAATTTTACAGCATCAACTGGAGTTAAATTGTCGCCAACCGCACCACCAATTGTGCCACGAATTCCTGATATTGATTTTATTAATGTCATGTGTATTTTTAATTTTGAAATACAAATATAAAAGATGTAGCTCGCAAAGACGCAAAGACGCAAAGATTTTTTTATATATTTACAAAAAGAACATATAAAAAAATGAACTATCTCGCACATATTTACTTATCAGGAACTAACGATTTGCTAAAAATCGGGAATTTCATGGCAGATAGTATCAAAGGAAATTATTACGAAAAGTTTGATTCCGAAATTAAAAAAGGTATTTTATTGCACCGCCACATTGATAGTTTTACCGATTCGCATCCTATTTATAGGCAAAGTAAACATCGTTTGCACGAAAAATACGGACATTATTCGGGTGTGATTATGGATATTTTGTATGATCACTTTTTAGCAAAAAACTGGAGCAAGTTTTCTGATGAAAAATTAGATGATTATGCCGACAATTTCTATCAATTATTACAAGATAATTACGATATTTTAACTGAGAGAATTAAGGGAATGATGCCGTATATGATTGCAAGAAATTGGTTTGTGAGTTATGCTACTATTGCTGGTCTAGAAATGATACTTTTTCAGATGGATTACAAAACCAAGCACAGAGCCAATATGCAAGAAGCTATTGTGGAATTACAAGATTTTTATACCGAATTTGAATCGGAGTTTTTTCTTTTTTTTGAAGAATTAATAATTTCGTGTAAACAGAAAATTACCGAACTAAATAAACTATAGCTTTTAACTTCTGATTTTAAAGCTTAATTTCGCATTTAAATCATAAATAATGCCAAGAAAAAAAACGTTTTCTTTTAAAAACTTAGTTCATAAGAATTTTAGACGTTTAGAACAGTTTATTTTTCTTTTGAAATCGTTACTTACACCACGTCAGTTTATTTATTTATCGTGTGTTTTAGTAGGGATTTCTTCTGCTTTGGCGGTAATTATTCTGAAAACTTTTGCGCATTGGGTTTTTAAATCGTCCCAAAAATTAGATGATATACTTCACCTTCCTTTTAGTAATAGTACTTTACCAATCATCGGAATTATCATCACAGTAATTATTATTAAAAAAGTGTTAGATGGTTCTATAGAAAAAGGAACTTCGCAAATTATGTATGCCGTTGCTAAAAAGCGAGGTATTATGCCTAGAAAGCAAATGTTTGCTCAAATAATTACAAGTTCGTTTACCGTTGGTATGGGTGGAAGTGCGGGTTTAGAATCACCAATTACCATTACTGGAGCAGCTTTTGGTAGTAATTATGCACAAAATTATAGACTGAGTTATAAAGATAGAACGCTGTTATTAGCTTGTGGTGTTGCCGCCGGAATTGGTGCTGCTTTCAACGCACCCATTGCAGGTGTTTTATTTGCTATCGAAGTAGTTTTAGCCGAAATCAGTATTACAGCATTTATTCCAATTATGATTAGTGCTGCAACTGGAGCATTAATTTCTACAATCGTTTTGAACGATACTATTTTATTCTCCTTTAAAAAAGTACAGTTTTTTGATTTTCATAATTTACCTTATTATATCTTATTAGGTGTTTTAAGCGGATTTGTCTCGATAAATTACGCTAGAACATTTCGAAAAATTGAACATTTTTTTGCGAGATTAAAGTTCAATTATATCAACAAAGCGTTATTTGGAGCGGGAATTTTAGGGATTTTGATTTTCTTTTTTCCATCACTTTTTGGAGAAGGATATGAAAGCATCAAGTTATTAGCCGACAATCAATCTGGAAAATTAGTGCAAAATACAGTTTTTGAACGCTTTCAAGATTCATCCTGGATTTTGTTGATTTTTGTTAGTGTAACTATGCTAATTAAAGTGTACGCAACTAGTTTAACATTAGGAGCTGGTGGAAATGGAGGTAATTTTGCACCATCACTATTTGTGGGTTCCTATTTGGGATTTTCGGTGGCAACATTTTTTAATTTAATAGGGTTTACAAAACTTCCTGTTGGGAATTTTACTTTAGTTGGAATGGCTGGAATACTAAGTGGATTATTTCATGCGCCGTTAACTGCAATTTTCTTAATTGCTGAAATTACTGGCGGTTATAATTTGATGGTTCCTTTAATGATTGTGTCTTCGGTAAGTTTTGCCATTTCTAAACGTTTTGAGCCGTATTCATTTGATATTAAAAATTTAGCCGATAAAGGCGAAGTTTTTACAGATAACCGCGATACCAATATTTTAAATTCTATTGATGTTTCTAAACTTATTCAAACCGATTTTAAACCAATTTCTTTGAGCAATAGTTTAGAGGAATTGGTTCAAAAAATTCAAGAGTCAGATGAACATATTTTCCCGGTTTTAGACGAAAAAAACAAACTACTTGGACTTATTCATTTGGATGAAATTCGACCAATTGTTTTCTCACAATTCAAAGTAAAATATACAGCTGTTGAAGAAATCATGCAACAACCTAAAGAAATTATCTTTTATGATGAAACTCTTGAAA
This sequence comes from Flavobacterium cheniae, assembly GCF_004363695.1. Taxonomy (GTDB): domain Bacteria; phylum Bacteroidota; class Bacteroidia; order Flavobacteriales; family Flavobacteriaceae; genus Flavobacterium; species Flavobacterium cheniae. Next base: position 138,061 of record NZ_SNZC01000001.1, read on the forward strand.
CCATCATGGATAAATTTGATGCTTCTGAATGTAAAGTTTTACCAGTGCTGAAAAACGGAATTTTTCTTGGTTTTATGTACAAACAATTAATTTTAGAAAAATATAGACATCGTTTGAAATCCATGATTATTGAATAAAAGGTCTTTATTTAACAAATTCTTATTCTTACTTCAACCTAAATTTTCGCACTAAAATCAGTATCTTTGCGTTTTGCCAAAAATTATGCAACACACAACAGAAGAAACTATCGAAATTATTGGTGCTAGAGCCCATAATCTTAAAAATATTGATGTATCTATTCCGCGTGAAAAACTAGTGGTTATTACTGGTTTATCAGGTTCCGGAAAATCGTCATTGGCTTTTGATACGATTTATGCTGAAGGACAACGAAGATATATCGAAACGTTCTCTGCTTACGCTCGACAATTTCTTGGTGGATTAGAACGTCCAGATGTAGATAAAATCGACGGACTTTCACCTGTGATTGCGATTGAGCAAAAAACAACAAGTAAATCACCTCGTTCAACTGTTGGAACTATTACAGAAATTTACGATTTCTTACGTTTGTTGTATGCAAGAGGAGCTGATGCTTTCAGTTTCAATACAGGCGAAAAAATGGTTTCGTATTCGGATGACCAAATAAAACAGTTGATTTTAGAAGATTTTAATGGCAAACGAATCAATATTTTAGCGCCAGTTGTTCGTTCTCGTAAAGGGCATTACCGCGAATTATTTGAACAAATTGCCAAACAAGGTTTCTTGAAAGTTCGAGTAAATGGTCAAATTCGGGATTTGGAATTTGGTATGAAAGTCGATCGTTATAAAACACACGATATCGAAATTGTTATTGATAGAATGGCAATTGATACCGAAGAAGATACCGACAAACGTTTATCGGAAAGTATCAAAACCGCTATGTACCATGGTGATGATGTAATGATGGTAATCGAACAAGAAAGTCAAGAAGTACGCTTTTACAGCCGTAATTTGATGTGTCCGTCTTCTGGAATTTCGTATACAAATCCTGAACCAAATAACTTTTCATTCAACTCTCCAAAAGGTGCTTGTCCATGTTGTAACGGATTAGGAACTGTGAATGAAATCAACTTACAGAAAATCATTCCAAATCCGAAATCATCGATAAAAAATGGTGGTTTTGCACCTTTGGGCGAATATAAAAGTTCTTGGATTTTCAAGCAATTGGAAATTATCGCACAGAAATACGATTTCAAAATAACCGATGCTATCGAAACCATTCCGCAAGAAGCAATGGATATGATTTTGTATGGTGGAAACGAGAAATTCTCAGTCGTATCAAAGGTTATGGGAATTACTAAAGATTATAAAATCGATTTTGAAGGGATTTCCAACTTCATTAAAAATCAATACGATAATTCCGATTCAGCAAGTATCAAACGTTGGGCAAAAGAATTTATGGATGAAAATGATTGTCCAGAATGTGAAGGAACACGATTGAGAAAAGAATCTTTATATTTCAAATTAAACGGAAAAAATATCGGCGAATTAGTCCAAATGGATATTGCCGAGTTATCCGAATGGTTTGCCGATTTAGATAATCATTTATCTGAAAAACAAAAAGTTATAGCCGTTGAGGTTGTTAAAGAGATTACCGCTCGACTACAATTTTTATTGGATGTTGGTTTGAATTATTTATCACTAAACCGTAGTTCAAAATCGCTTTCTGGTGGTGAGGCGCAACGTATTCGATTGGCTACGCAAATTGGTTCGCAATTAGTTGGTGTTTTGTATATTTTAGATGAACCAAGTATCGGTTTGCACCAAAGAGACAACGAACGCTTGATTAAATCGTTAGAAAGTTTACGTGACATCGGAAATTCGGTAATTGTTGTAGAACACGATAAAGACATGATTGAACGTGCCGATTATGTAATTGATATTGGTCCGAAAGCAGGACGTTTTGGTGGACAAATCATCAGTAAAGGAACACCGAAGGAATTATTGCAAGAAGATACGATTACCGCACAATATTTAAACGGTAAAATGAAGATTGAAGTACCAAAAACGCGTAGAGAAGGCAACGGAAAATCCATCAAATTATCAGGTGCAACTGGAAATAATTTAAAAAATGTTTCGATTGAAATTCCGTTGGGAAAATTAGTTTGCGTGACTGGTGTTTCTGGAAGTGGAAAATCAACATTGATTAATGAAACCTTGTATCCTATTTTAAATGCTCATTTTTTCAATGCGGTTAAAAAACCACAACCTTACAAGAAAATTGAAGGTTTAGAACATATCGATAAAGTAATCGACATCGACCAAAGTCCGATTGGAAGAACACCGCGTTCAAATCCAGCGACTTACACCGATGTTTTTTCAGAAATTAGAAGTTTATACACACAAACGCCAGAAGCGATGATTCGTGGTTATAAACCAGGAAGATTTAGTTTTAACGTAAAAGGCGGGCGTTGTGAAACTTGTGAAGGTTCGGGTGTGAGAACCATTGAAATGAGCTTCTTACCTGATGTTTATGTGGAATGCGAAACCTGTATGGGAAAACGATTCAACAGAGAAACATTGGAAATTCGTTACAAAGGAAAATCAATTTCGGATGTATTGAATATGACTGTGGATGAAGCAGTAGAATTCTTTGAAAATATTCCGAAAATTTATCGAAAAGTAAAAACGATTCAAGATGTTGGATTGGGTTATATTACTTTAGGTCAACAAAGTACAACACTTTCTGGAGGAGAAGCGCAACGTATTAAACTTGCTACTGAATTATCTAAAAAAGATACAGGAAACACCTTTTATATTTTAGATGAACCCACAACAGGTTTACATTTTGAAGACATTCGTGTTTTGATGGATGTAATTAATGTCTTGGTTGACAAAGGAAATACCGTGTTAATTATCGAGCATAATTTAGATGTAGTAAAGTTAGCTGATTATGTAATTGATATTGGGTACGAAGGTGGAAAAGGCGGTGGAGAAGTTGTCGCAAAAGGAACTCCAGAAGAAATAATAAAAAATAAAAAAAGCTACACAGCCCAATTTTTGAAAAAAGAATTATCTTAGCAGGCTTTTTTAAAAATTAAAACGAAACGAATATGGCAGCAGATCAATACGAAAACGAAGATCACAGAATTCAAGAAAAATTCAAGCAAAAAACTTGGAACGAAATACGATCAAACGATTCTTGGGCAATTTTTAAAATTATGTCTGAGTTTGTAAATGGATATGAATCAATGGGAAGAATAGGTCCTTGTGTATCTATTTTTGGTTCGGCGAGAACAAAACCAGATGATAAAAACTATTTATTAGCGGAAAAAATTGCTTTTAAAATCAGTAAAGCTGGTTATGGTGTAATTACGGGTGGTGGTCCTGGAATCATGGAAGCAGGAAACAAAGGAGCGCATTATGGAGGCGGAATTTCGGTAGGTTTAAATATCGAATTGCCTTTTGAGCAACACTTTAATCCGTATATCGATAAAGATAAAAACTTAAACTTTGATTACTTCTTCGTAAGAAAAGTAATGTTTGTAAAATATTCACAAGGTTTTGTGGTTATGCCAGGAGGTTTTGGAACATTAGACGAATTATTCGAAGCAGTAACGTTGATTCAAACTAAGAAAATCGGAAAATTCCCTATTATTTTAGTAGGAACCGAATTTTGGTCAGGTTTATTAGACTGGATTAAAACGGTGATGATTGACAAAATGAAAAATGCCAATCCAGAAGACATGAACTTAATTAAAGTGGTTGATACAGAAGATGAAGTATTGGAAGCGTTAGATAACTTCTACAAAAAATACAATTTATCACCTAACTTCTAAAAAACTAAAAAGTCCTTCATTCGAAGGACTTTTTTTATTTTGTAATAAATTCTTTTACTTTTTGAATTACATTTTCATCACCTAAAATCTTACGATGACCTAAACCTTCTGTTATCATGATTTCAGATTGTTTCAAATGTTTTTGAATATTATAAGCTGCTTTTACTGAAACATCATCATCGTCTTTATCGTGAATAACGAATACAGGAACTTCGGTTTTTTCTGCTGCTTTGTAAGCGGAATAATCGTCCATTTTTCCACCAAATTTTGCTTCAAAATGATCTCTTAATTTGATTCCGAATTCAGGTTTTAGTTGTAGTTTACAAATGAAATCATCAATAATATCTTGAATGATATCACCACTTCCAATAATTACCGCTTTTTTAACTTGAAGATTTTGTTTAATTGCATTCAAAACCGACATACCTCCAAGTGAATGACCAATAGCAAATTCAAACGGTCCATACTGCTTTTCAATTTCTAAAATAGAAGCAATAAATTCAATCATAATTGACGAATTTCCTTTTGATTTACCGTGTGCTGGCGCATCAAAACTAATGGTCATGTAACCCATTTTCAGCAATTCATCAGCAATTTTCACCAATTGTGTTCCTCTTCCAGACCAACCATGGACTAAAAGGACTTTTTTATCACTTTTACCATACTCATAGACCACAATTTCTTTCTGGATTTCTGGAATAACAATACTCTTTTGAATACTATCGCGTTCCATATGTAGTTCACGCTTTGGTAATTTGTGACGAATTGGAGTTGTAAAAAGTTTGGCAGCAAATTTAGTGGTAAGAGAAGGAGAAACAGCTTGTAAAAACTTTGCTGTTAACAAAATAGCTTTAGGTATTTCTATAACTTGTGCTTGTTTTTGTTTCTTTTTAGGCATTTTTTTAAATTTGGTGCAAGTTACAACTTATGTAAATTTGAAGTACTATGGATTTTATAAAATAAAGTTAAAATGCAATTCTAATAGTATTGAATAATGGCATAAAATTTGGAAAAGTAACAGAGTTATCAAACAATAAATCGTATTTTTGTAAAAATTTTTCACTCATGAATTTCAAATTTAAATTTATCGCATTTGCTATCTTGGTACTCGTTGTATCATGTGCTAAAAATCCGTTTACAGGGAAAAGTACAATGGCATTAGTTCCTAATAGTCAAATTTTCCCATCTGCTTTTCAACAATATAATCAATTTTTATCTGAGAATAAGGTTATAAAAGGAACTGCGGATGCAAAAAGAATTGAAACAATTGGTACTAAAATCAAAACGGCTTCTGAAAGATGGTTAACGGCTAATGGTCATGCAGATTATTTAGAAGGTTATGCTTGGGAATATAAATTGGTAGATAGTAAAGAAGTAAATGCTTGGTGTATGCCAGGAGGAAAAATCGTTTTTTACACAGGAATTTTACCAATTTGTAAAGACGATGCAGGTATTGCTGCTGTAATGGGACATGAAGTGGCTCACGCATTGGCAAACCATGGACAACAACGTATGAGTGCAGGACTTTTACAACAATTAGGAGCCGTAGGAACTCAAGTTGCAGTTGGTAATAAAGATCCTCAAACGCAAGCATTAATTATGCAAGCCTATGGAGTAGGTTCACAAGTGGGAGGAATGTTACCTTTTAGCCGTTCTCATGAAAGTGAAGCTGATATGATTGGATTAACATTAATGGCAATTGCAGGTTATGACCCAATCAATGCTGTGAAAGTTTGGGAACGTATGGCCGCTAATTCTGGAGGACAAGCGCCACCGGAAATTTTAAGTACACACCCAAGTAACCAAACACGTATTAACGAACTAACAGCTTTAATTCCTCAAGCAAAAGCGGAAGCAGCTAAGTTTGGTGTTACTTTCAAATAATTAAAAAATTACTATTATATTTGAATCCCGACAGTGTCGGGATTTTTTATTTTAAAATAATTCGTATGCAAAAACTTCAAAAAGGAGATTCTAAACTTCTAAACGCTTGGGCTTTTTATGATTGGGCAAACTCGGTTTATGCTTTGGTAATTTCCTCAACCATTTTTCCACTGTATTATGGAGCATTATTTCGTCAAAAAAATATTGAAGAAATTGTGTTGTTTGGTTTTTCTGTAAGAAGTGAGGCTTTAATAAGTTATGTTACCGCTTTAGGATTTTTGATAATAGCATTTATATCACCATTATTATCAGGAATTGCCGATTACATGGGAAATAAGAAGTTTTTCCTAAAACTTTTTTGCTATGTTGGAGCAACTTCTTGTATGTCACTTTACTTTTTTTCTTTAGATACAGTTGTTTTAAGTTTAGTTTCGTATTTGTTAGCCTTAATAGGATTTTGGGGAAGTTTAGTGTTCTATAATTCATATTTACCAGATATCGCTCATAAAGACCAACAAGATAAAATCAGTGCAAAAGGGTTTAGTTTAGGATATGTTGGTAGTGTTGTTTTATTATTGATTTGTTTAGCTGCAGTAATGTCGGTAGAAGATGATCAAAAGTTACAAATGATGCGTTATTCTTTTTTATTGGTTGGAATCTGGTGGATAGGTTTCAGTCAGTACACTTACTATTACTTACCAAATAATAAAAACGATAACAAACTGCATAAAAATGTACTATTTAATGGCTTTAAAGAGTTGCGAAAAGTTTGGCAACAAATAAAGGAATTAAAATCCTTGCGACGTTATTTAGGAGCTTTCTTTGTGTACAGTATGGCAGTACAAACCATTATGATTATTGCCGCTTATTTTGGAGAAAAAGAAGTGCAATGGGGAAGCGATAGTAAGCGTACAATGGGATTGATTGTTAGTATTTTATTAATCCAGTTAATTGCGGTTTTAGGCGCTTGGCTAACATCGAAACTTGTTGCTAAATATGGAAATATTACAATTTTAATTGGTTTAAATTTCTCTTGGATTTTAATTTGTACCTATGCTTATTTCGTAGTTACACCAAATGATTTTTACATTGCTGCAGCTTTCGTTGGATTGGTTATGGGAGGAATTCAATCCTTATCGCGTTCAACGTATTCTAAATTTATTCCAGAAGACACAAAAGACACAACTTCTTTCTTTAGTTTTTACGATGTAGCGGAGAAAATCGGAATTGTAATCGGAATGTTTACCTATGGTTATATCGCAGATGTAACGGGTAAAATCCAAAATGCAATCTTATTTTTAATCTTATTTTTTGTTGTAGGATTACTTTTATTACTCAGAGTACCAAAAAAATAAAATATCTTTTTATATTTGGAAAAATAATTCAAACTAACTTATGAAAACTATAAAATCAATTCTAAAACTTTTAATTTTAACTTTAGCATTTACAACAGTTTCTTGTGATGATGAACCAGTTGATCCAGCGTTAGATCTTAACGCAGGAAATTCTTCTAATAGTTTATTTACAGCAAAGATTGATGGTACTAATTTTGTTGCGGCTCAAACCATTGGAGATTTTTCTGAAACAGCATTAGGGGATCAGTTGATAATAAGTGGATTAACTAATAACGGAAAATCTATTTCTCTTCAAATTATAAATCCTTCTGTTGGAACTTTCCCAGCAAGTACGGAAAGTAGTAATTTAAGTTTGTTACAATATTTTGATACTGCTATGGGTTCAATTAATGGAGCATTTTCTTCTTTTAATCCACTAACAAGTACATCTATTGGAACTATTACAATTACAAATTTTGATAGAACAAATGATAAAGTTTCAGGTACTTTTAGTTTTTCTGCATACAATATTTCAAATTCTACTACTAAATTAGTTACAGAAGGTGTTTTTACTAATGTAGAATTCGATAATCAAGTTGATTAATTTTAGTTTACAATATTCTAGAATCCCGAACTAACACTTCGGGATTTTTTTATGGCATACATCTTGAACTATTACTTTTGAAATTGCTATTTAAATTTATTTTATGATTTGATTATCAATAGAATAACGCTTTTATGCTTAATTTTGAATACTATTTCAAAAGATAATTACTGACAAAAAGACCATAAATATTATTATGCCGAATCAAAAAATACTAGCGCTTGACAATTTGTCACTTCAGGAAATGGATCCAGATTCAGAATTGATTCCATTAATGACGCCTGAGGATGAAGAAGAAATGAATAATGAGGCTTTGCCTGAGGATATTGCCATTTTACCTTTACGAAATACTGTTTTATTTCCAGGAGTTGTAATTCCAATTACCGCTGGAAGAGATAAATCGATTAAATTAATTAACGATGCCAATGCCAAAGGAAAAATCATTGGTGTTGTAGCGCAAATTGATGAAAACGAAGAAGATCCGTCACCAAGTGATGTGCATCATATTGGAACAGTAGCTCGAATTATGCGCGTTTTAAAAATGCCGGATGGAAATACTACTGTAATTCTTCAAGGTAAGAAACGTTTTGAAGTGGAAGCTTTTACACAAGAAGAACCCTATTTGAGAGCAAAAATCAAAGAGGTTGCAGAAGAGCGTCCAAATAATAAAAATGTAGAATTTAAAGCAATTATAGAATCAATTAAGGAATTGGCAATCCAAATTATCAAGGAAAGTCCAAATATTCCAACAGAGGCTACTTTTGCTATTAAAAACATTGAAAGTAATCCGTTTTTAATCAATTTTGTTTCTTCTAACATGAATCTTTCAGTTGAAGAAAAGCAAAAATTACTTTCGATTCCAAATTTAAAAGACAGAGCGCTTGAAACTTTACGTTTCATGAACTTAGAGCTTCAAAAATTAGAAGTTCGCAACGATATTCAGTCGAAAGTACGTTTCGATTTAGACCAACAACAACGCGAATATTTCTTACAGCAACAAATGAAAACCATTCAAGAAGAATTGGGTGGTGTTTCGTATGAAGCCGAAATTGAGGAAATGCGTGCCAAAGGTTTAAAGAAAAAATGGGACGATAAAACAGCAAAACATTTCGAAAAAGAATTGTCAAAATTGCAACGTACGAATCCAAATTCGCCTGATTTTGGAATCCAACGCAATTATATTGAGTTATTTTTAGAATTGCCTTGGAACGAATTTACCAAAGATAATTTCGATTTAAAACGTGCTCAAAAAATTCTAGATAGAGATCATTACGGATTAGAAGATGTTAAAAAACGTATCATTGAGCATTTAGCGGTTTTGAAATTGCGAAACGATATGAAATCGCCAATTCTTTGTTTATACGGACCTCCTGGTGTGGGTAAAACCTCAATTGGGAAGTCGGTAGCCGAAGCATTAGGTAGAGAATACATCAGAATGTCACTAGGTGGTTTACGTGATGAAGCAGAAATTCGAGGTCATCGAAAAACCTATATTGGTGCGATGCCAGGACGTATTCTTCAAAATATTAAAAAAGCAAAAACATCTAATCCAGTGTTTGTTTTAGATGAGATTGATAAATTATCTACGAGTCATAATGGTGATCCATCTTCGGCTTTGTTAGAAGTTTTAGATCCTGAACAAAACAAAGAATTCCATGATAATTTCTTGGAATTAGGCTACGATTTATCAAAAGTAATGTTCATTGCAACTTCCAATAGTTTATCTCCAATTCAACCAGCACTTCGTGACCGTATGGAAATCATCGAAATGACCGGTTATACGATTGAAGAAAAAATCGAAATTGCAAAAACACATTTGCTTCCAAAACAATTAAAAGAACACGGATTAACAACTAAAGATTTACAAATTGGTAAAAAACAATTGGAAAAAATCGTAGTAGGTTACACACGTGAATCGGGTGTTCGTGGTTTAGAGAAAAAAATTGCTCAAGTGGTGCGTCACGCTGCAAAATCAATTGCAATGGACGAAACTTATAACGTAAAAGTTTCCGATGCTGATATTTTAGAAGTATTAAAATCGCCACGTATGGAGCGCGATAAATACGAAAATAATGACGTTGCTGGAGTTGTTACAGGTTTAGCTTGGACATCGGTTGGTGGTGATATTTTGTTTATCGAATCCTTAATTTCGAAAGGAAAAGGAGCCATGACCATGACTGGGAATTTAGGAACGGTTATGAAAGAATCGGTTACTATTGCTTTAGAATACATTCGCGCCAACGCTGAATTTTTAGGAATAGATCCAGAAGTTTTAAATAATTACAACATACACATTCACGTTCCAGAAGGAGCAACGCCAAAAGACGGACCAAGTGCCGGAATTGCAATGTTAACCTCAATGGTTTCTTCATTCACACAAAAAAGAATAAAGAAAAATATTGCTATGACAGGCGAAATCACGCTTCGTGGAAAAGTATTACCTGTTGGTGGTATCAAAGAAAAAATCTTAGCAGCTAAGAGAGCGAATATCAAAGAAATTATTCTGTGTAAAGAAAATAAACGTGATATTGAGGAAATCAAACCAGATTATATTGAAGGTTTAACGTTCCATTACGTTGACAAAATGAGCGAAGTTTTAGATATTGCCATTACGAATCAAAAGGTCAAAAACGCTAAAGTTTTAGAAACTAAAAAGTAATTTCAATATTATATCAAAAAGAACTCTCAATAAATTACTTATTGAGAGTTCTTTTTTTGTTTACTAACTGATATAATTTTATCTTCGCAGTTGCGTTATATGTAAGATTAACACCAAAAAATGCTAAGAAAACTCTTATTCCTTTTTTCATTTCTGCTATCGGCTACAACATTTGGCCAAATAGGAGGTAAGAGTGTATATCAATTTTTAAACTTAGCACAATCTCCAAGACAAGCTGCTTTAGGCGGAAAAACGGTAACTGTAGTGGATTACGATGTAAATCAAGCGTTTTATAATCCAGCAACAATTAATGCCGAAATGCACAATCGTTTATCGGCAAATTATGGAAGTTATTTTGGAGAAGTTTCCTACGGAACAGCAGCTTATGCGTATACTTACGACCGTCATTTGCAAACATTTCATGCCGGAATAAGTTATGTTAATTACGGAACTTTTGAAGGAAGAGACGAATTAGGAAATTTAACTTCCGATTTTACAGGAAGTGAAGCCGCATTGTCTGTTGGATATGCTTATAATATTCCTTGGACCGATATGTTTGTGGGCGCTAATGCTAAATTGATTTCGTCTACGTTAGAAAGTTACAATTCTTGGGGAGCAGCGGTAGATTTAGGTTTTTTGTATGTGGATTACGATAATGATATTAATTACGGTTTAACGGTTCGAAATTTAGGATTTCAAATTAAACCTTATCAAGATACGAATGAAAAATTACCTTTAGCCATTGACGCTGGAATTTCGCAATTAATGGAGAATGTCCCAATTCGTTGGCATATGACTTTTGAAAATTTACAGGAATGGAATATAGCTTTTTCAAATCCAAATAGGGCAGAAGGCAGTTTAGATGGAGGTTCGGAAGAAGAAAAAGTATCTTTTTTTAATAATGCTTTGCGACATGTGATTTTGGGTGCCGAATTATTTCCAGAAAAAGGTTTTAATATTCGATTAGGTTATAATTTTAGAAGAAGTGAAGAATTACGAATTTTAGAACAACGTCATTTTTCTGGAATTTCTGTTGGTTTTGGATTGCGTTTTGGAAAAGTTAAATTTGATTATTCGTATTCCAGATATACAGTGGCAGCCAATACCAGTTTGTTCGGTTTGATGATTGATTTGGAGTAGAAATGAGTGATTAGTGAAAAGTAATTAGTGAAAAGTAATTAGTGATTAGCTTAAATGAACTTAATTATTCATAAAGTATTACTTAAAAAAACTTATATGACTTATATGTTTTAAAAAAATAAAAATTGAACATAATAATGAGAAGAATTGAGAGTGATTACAGATATTTGTCAATATTGTTTATATTAAATATAGTTCTTGTTTTTGTTTTAATTATTTTAGCTAATGAAATTTTATCATTACAATTACAAAATCTGAAATTTATTATAATACTATTTATTACTTTATTTTTGTTTAATTTCTATAAGTGTTTTGTTTATTTTGATACAAATTCTATTTACTTTAAAAATATTTATGGTTTTACTTTAAAGAAAATTAATTTTAAAGATATAAAAGGAAGTAAAGTAATTAAAAATCAATATTTTAACAACAATATCATGTTCCTGTTTGGAGATAAATACGATGAAATGATAGAGATAAAATTAGATTTAATAAATTCAAAAAAATACTCAGTTAATGGACAGTTCTTTTCAAATACTGGATTAAATGACTTTATAAAATTAATAAAATAAAACTTAGCGTCTTTGTGACAACATATGAAAAAAATTACCATAGCAATAGACGGTTTTTCGTCAACAGGAAAAAGTACATTGGCTAAGCAATTGGCTGCAACATTAGGTTATGTATATGTAGATACTGGTGCGATGTATCGCGCGGTAGCTTATTTTGCAATGCAACATAACTTGGTTTCTGAAACGCATTTAGATAAAGCAGGTTTGGTTGCCCAATTACCAAATATCAATTTGCGTTTTCAATTCAATCCTACTTTAGGATTTGCAGAAATGTATTTGAACAATGAAAACATCGAAACACCTATTCGAACAATTGAAGTATCGCGTATGGTAAGTAAAGTGGCTGAAATTTCAGAAGTTCGTGCAAAATTGGTAGAGCAACAACAAGCTATGGGCAAAGACAAAGGCATTGTGATGGATGGAAGAGACATCGGAACCGTAGTTTTCCCTGATGCTGAACTGAAATTATTCATGACAGCAAGTTCAAAAACCAGAGCACAACGCCGTTTTGACGAATTGGTAGAAAAAGGACAACACATTACTTTTGAAGATGTACTTCAAAACGTAGAAGAACGCGATTACATTGATACAAATAGAGAAGATTCTCCTTTAGTAAAAGCAGATGATGCTATTGAAATTGATAATTCTTCGCTAAGTAAGAAAGAACAATTTGATATCGTATTGAATTTAGTAAAAGAAAAATTATAAACAACTAAACAAATAACAACATGAAATTTTTAAGCAATTCTTTGAAAGTGACTTTTTTATTATTATCGGTTTTATTTTTAAATGGATGTAGTAGTGATGAAGACAGCGACGAAACAACAGCAAACATTGAAGGCGTTTGGCAATTAGGAAGAATGTACGGTACAGCCAATTATACTGGCATGAACGCAAATTTAGAAGGCGATTCTGAAGGAACTATGGAGTTCAAAACAGATGGAACTTACGATAACGATATTATTAGTGCTTATATAACTGTTTCGATTCCTGCTATGAATTATTCTGAAACAACACCTATTGAAACAACTTCAACAACAGGTGTATATAATTATGACCAAACAACAGATGATTTAGAAATTGATGGAGAAATGTCGAAAGTAGTGGTGTTGAATGCTAATTTTATGAAAATTAAAACGCTAATCAACGATAGTGGTGTAACAGGAGAACTTTTTTCTGAATATCACAGATAAAATTTAAAAAAAAAAACAAAAAGGCTGTCACTTTTAAATGACAGCCTTTTTTATTTTGTTGTTTTGCTTTTCGCTTTCTCCTTAGCTTGTTTCTTGAAATAACCTCTAAACAAAAAGTTGTGTTTTAACGCTTCTAAATTTTCGTTAAGCTTACCGCTGGCACCATTTAAATTCGTCATGGTTGAATCTATCTTTTTAACCAAATTTTCATCATTTGATAAATAATTCAACGCGCCTTTTCCTTCTTTTATATTTACAACGGTAGCGTTTAAGTTGGTAACTACTTTATCAATTTCGGCACTTGATTTTTCTAAATTGGTAATGATGTTTTTCATTTTTACCGCTACATCTTTATCATTTAAAACGCCAATTACATTGTCTTTTTGATTTAAAGAAAGTATCAGATGATTTAAGTTGTCAATCGATTTTACAGTTCCCAGTGAAGTTTCTTTCAAATTATGAATCGTTTCTTTCAAGTCTCTCGACATAACACTATCTTTTAATAATGTTCCAACAGTTCCTTTTCCTTGATTGATTTCGTTAGTTATTTTCAATAAGTCGGCTGTTAAAAGCGCTGCATTTTTATTGGTTTCATTTAATGTTTCCAGCATGGCATCAGTTCCAATGCGACTGTAAGATTGAATTACATCTCCATTCTCCACCTTTTTTGCGACACCTTTGCCTGGAATAATGTTAACAATCATATTTCCAACCAATCCATCCGAACTAATAGTAGCCACAGCATTTTTTTGAATATGATGCATTATTTTATTGTCAATTAACATGTTTATATTAATTGTGGTGTCGTTTATCATTTCGATTTCGGTTACGGTGCCAATATCAATTCCGGCATAACGGACATTGTTTCCTGGTTGTAATCCGTTTACATTAGCAAAAACAGCTTTTAAGTTAGACGTGTTTCCAAACATATTTTGCTTGTTGCCAACAAAATAAATCGCGGCTAAGAAGACTAATGTTCCAATAATGACAAAGATTCCGAGTTGTATTTTTTGTGAATTTGATTTTTCCATTGTTACATTATTTAAAAAACGCTTGCACTTTAGGATCGCTTGAGCTTGATAATTCGCCAAACGTTCCCTCTATATAATTTACTCCGTCTATTAACAAAATCATGCGATTGGCAATTACTTTAGCACAATCTACATCATGTGTAATGATGATAGAAGAGGTGTTGTATTTTTTTTGTACCGAATTCATCAAAAGTACAATTTCTTTCGATGTAATAGGATCTAAACCGGTTGTGGGTTCGTCATATAAGATAATTTTCGGTTTTAGAATCAAGGTTCTAGCTAAAGCAATTCTACGTTTCATACCGCCCGAAAGTTCGTTTGGCATTAAATCGATGGCGTGTGCTAAACCTACGCTTTCTAACGCTTCCATAACCAAAGGCGTAGTATCTTCAATTACACCAAATTTTTTCGTGTGACGACGTAACGGAAACTCTAAATTTTCTCGAACCGACATCGAATCATACAAAGCACTTCCTTGAAATAGAAAGCCGATTTCAGTACGTAATTCATCTAATTCTTCTTGTTCTAGGTTGTTGATTTCTTGATCCATGACTAAAATCGAACCACTATCGGGTTGTTCTAAGCCAATCACACATTTAATCATCACCGATTTCCCCGAACCCGATTTCCCCATTACCACTAAATTTTCTCCTTCATACAATTCCAAATCAAATCCATCCAAAACTACGTTAGTACCAAAACTTTTATGTAAGTCTTTGATACTAATAATCGCATTTTTTGAAGTTGTATTTGTTTTCATGGTTATAAATCGTAAAAAATATTAGTAACAAAAACAGCCACAAAGTCAATAATAAAAAGCAACATAGAAGTATAAACTACCGCTGCATTGGCTGCTTTTCCTACGCCAGCTGTACCTTTTTTACAGTTATAACCTTTGTAGCAACCCACTAAACCAATCGCAAACCCAAAAAAGAAGGTTTTGATAGTAGCAGGCACAATATCGCTGTATTCTAAAATATTAAAAACCTGATTGAAATATAATGTAAACGAGACATTTCCTTTGATGTTTTCCACTAAAAATGAACCGTAAATCGCAATGAAATCACCTACGATTACTAATAACGGTAACATCAACGTAGTCGCTAAAATTCTCGTAATCACTAAATATTTAAAAGGATTGGTTCCCGAAACTTCCATAGCATCAATTTGTTCGGTTACTTTCATAGAGCCTAATTCGGCACCAATTCCTGAACCAATTCTACCGGCGCAAATTAAAGCGGTGATGATGGGACCAATTTCACGAATAATAGAAACACTCACCATTGAAGCCATCCAAGAAACGGCACCAAATTCCTGCAACGTAGGACGTGATTGTAAAGTAAATACCAAACCAATGATAAAACCCGTAACGCTCACTAATAACAAGGAGCGATTTCCAATATAAAAACACTGACGTAAAAATTCTTTGAATTCGTAAGGCGGTTTCCAAAATTCTTTGAAAAAGCGACCTGCAAAGTAAGAAAGTTCTCCTACTTCGATGAGAAAGTTTTGTAAAGCTTCAGTAAGATTGGCGAAATATTTTTTCATGAAGCATCATAATTACAATCAAATATAGTGATTTTTAATGATATAAAAGCTGATTTTTGTAAGATATACCATAAAAAAATCCGATTTGAAATTTCAAATCGGATTGTAAGAATTATATTTAAATGCTATAATTCCTCTAACATGATTCGTTTTTTGTACTGTTTTATTTTTTTGAAATAGGTTGGCGTCAATCCCGTAATTTTTTTGAATTGATGCGATAAATGTGCTACACTGCTGTATTCCATTAACAAACTAATTTCGGTAAGCGTTAATTCATCATATAAAAGTAATTCTTTTACTCTTTCTATTTTGTTGATTATAATATAGTTAACTATTGTTGTTCCTGTAACTTCTGAAAATAGCGAAGAAAGATGGTTGTAATTGTAATCTAGTTTTTCGCTTATATAGTCAGAATAGTTGATTTTTGGATTTTCTTCAGAATAGTGAATCAATTCAATGATAATCGTTTTGGTTTTTTCTATTAGTAATGATTTTTTATCATCGATTAATTCAAGGCCTTTTTTTATAAGCCCTTTTCGAAGAAACTCTCTATCATCGCCAGTAATGTCTTTTTTAAGATTTACTTCACCAAGTTCTATAGAAGTGTGTTTTAATTTTAATTTGTCAAGTTCTTCTTTAACTGCCATTTTGCAGCGAAGAGAAACCATGTATTTAATGTGTATTTTCATAAATGAAATTCCTGAATTAGTTGCTAAGCGAATATGATGCTTAATTACATGATACGCTTTACTAATTGCTATTCTTGTAAAGGTACCTTTATAAGCGGTGCAAAACTAATTTTAATGAAAGTTAAATACTTACATAATTTTATGTTTCAGTTATATATTTATTAGCTTAAAAATTAAATTAAAACAAATACCATAATGCCACTCATCAGTATCATTAGAGCATCTTCTATAATTGTAATTGTACTCATTGGTAAATTAAAAACGGCTCCTAAACAAGCACATTGAATTTTTTTCTTATTCAAAACCGCTTGCAAAACTCCTATGATACTGATTGACATTACGATGAAAGTGATACTATTTGTTACTAAAGGAAACAAATTTGACAGAAATGAAAGTCCTAAACCTAATTCTACAAAAGGATACAAATAGGCCCAAAATGGTATTTTTTTAGCAATAATATCATACATTTTATAACTTTCTGCAAAACCATTCAAATCCAACAACTTGAAAAAGGAAAATGCTAAAAAGAAACCACCCATAAAATGATTCATCCATTTCATTACAATTTCAGTTGGTCCCATTTGATTTGATTTCATACTTTGTAAAGCCATAATTGTAGTGACTATTACGATGTAAAAAAAGATCAGCAGTATGGGTTTGTAAATTTCGAACCAACTTTTTACTTCTTCATTAATTTCTACTTCTTCAGGAGTCTCAATATTGTATTTAGTATCTAAAGCTTCTTTTAAGTCGTTTAAAGCAACATGTTTATCCATGGTTATTATTGCCAGCTCTGTATCTTTAGAAATGGTAACAGAAGTCACATTTTTAACTTGTAACAATGAGTTCTTTACTTTTTCTTCGCAACTTGTGCAAGTCATTCCAGTTATTTTGTACGTATGCTTCATATTGATATGATTTAATAAGTAACCCTAAAGTTACTGTAAAAAAAATCCGTTTTGCGTTAACAAAACGGATTCTCATAAATTTATTTCACAATATCAATGATAACGGTTCTGTTATAAAAACGTTCTTCTGGATATTTGTTTTCAAATGGTGCTAATTTTTCATCTTCACCTTCACCACGAACTTTAAATGTTACATCGGTTCTTCCAGCGGCAGCAAGACTTTTTTCTAAGATGCTTTTTACATCTTTAGCTCTGGCTAAAGATAAATCTTTGTTGTAATCAACTTCTCCAATAACATCAGTATGTCCTGTAATGATAACAGTAGCATTTTTCGGAATTTTTGGAGCCACAATATCGGTTAAATACTTGTCGTAAATAGCGATTGATTTTGATTCGTTGAATTCATAAATAACACTAAAACGAATGCTTTCCTGAACCACTGGAGCCACATAAGGCGTTAAATGCATAGTGCTTTCCTGACTAATAATTTTACCCGATTTTGTAGTTCCGGTCATGATTACTTTGTAGTCACCTTCTGGTTGGTTGCCCATGATTGTTTTTCTAGGAATGCTCACTTTTTCAACCATATAAGGACCAAAGTTTTGAGATTTTCCTTTTTCATCTTTAATCTGTAACGACCATAATTTTAAGCTTTCTTCAGCGCCTTCAACATTAAAAACTACATCACTATTAGGAGTTTGATTTCCCGTAACGATTTCTACAGGTTTTAATGGTGCATTTTTACCGCTTTGGAATTCCATCAACAATTCAGGTGAGTTACTCTCGATAGAAACTCTTCTGTCACCTTCTCTTAGTAATCCAAGTTCTTTTGTGCCACCGTTTTGTTCCGAAGGAACTTCTGGTTTGTCTCTACCTTCTACAGCAATTCTATTTTCTTTAATTTCAAAAACAGTTACCAAATAGTTTTTGATATTTTGAGCCATTACTAATCCTTCTTGGCGACCATTATTTGATGAACCAACTAAAGTTACTGTGGTATTTGGGTTTTTAACCATTCGGTCACCCAAAATATTCAAAATATTGTAATACACTAACATTTGACGTTCTGAACGACCCGACATGTTTTTAGGTGTATCAAATTGTACTTGATCTTCTTTGAAATCTTTCACCTGACTTTTGTTTAATACAACATAGCGGTTTGGAATTTCGGTTGAACCTTCATTAAAAAACACATAATTACGGATAGGGAATACTTCTCTTACCACTTTTACATATTCAACATTAGTAGGAGGGATGGCCGAAAATACCACTTTTCCATCTACAGCTGCTGCTTCAACTAAATGGCCTTGACCAAATTTTAAAACGGCTCCAGCTCTAATAGTACTTACATTCCAAGTTTCAACATCTCTAGGATTTTGTCCAAAGTAAGGATGATAAGCAACAAACGGAGATAAAACAAATTGTGTTTTACTAGTTGTTGAATTTAATGGAATATCATAACCCATTCCTACTTGCATAGAAATAATGGTTTTATTTACATCGCTAAAATCACCTTTTACATCGGGATTTGGCACTTGAAGTGGAAAATCTGGATTTGTTCCTTGTTCGTAAGTAAACGATTTGTCTTGAACAAAAGCAAATCTAGGTCCACCATATAAGTAGAAATTAGATCGAAAAGGAGCTAATCGTAAACTTGGTTCAATGGTAATGTAGCTTAGTTTTGTTTTTAAATCGGCAGGACAATTACAAGGTGTTGTTACTTGATCAAATTTTCCTTGACGGCTATCATAACCCGCTTGAAAAATGAATCCCAATCTTGTGCCTGGTTTATGATATTCAATGTTAGGAGCTATAAATAGACCTATTCCTTTTCCATCATGAAAAGCAGTTGGCGGTGTAAAACCTTCGTTTAACATGAAAGTAGAGCCACCATAAAAATTAAAATTTGCGCCTGCTGCTAGACCAAACATCCAAGAAGGTTTTGTGTATTCTTCTATTTGTGCATTTACTTTCGTAAAACCTAATAGTACTAAGGTAACTACAAACAAAGTTTGTAATTGAAGCTGTGACATGAATCTTGCTTTGGGAGATTCAATAGCTGTTGTATAATTTATTTTCATAATTTAAGTTTTAATTATTGAGGAACATTAATGGTAGTATTTACCATTGTTACAGATGAAACTAATGATAACGCTCTACCATTTAAAACCGTTTGAACAGCATTACCTGCAGTTGAAAATGTTACTCCCGAATTGGCAATAATAGTTCCAACCATTGTTCCACCACCAGCACCATTAATAATTGCAGTACTTCCTACGTACCAAAATACATTTTTAGGTAAAGCACCGTTAATTAAGACAACACTTTTAGCTCCCGTAGGACCTGCAATACCAACTGTTAATCCAGCAGCGGTTTGAAAAATCCATACAGTATTTGGGTCACCTTGTGCGTCAAGCGTTAGGTTACCATTTGAAATATTGAAAGTACCACTATTTGATTTATAGATACCAGGCGCTAACGTTAATCCGCCAAGTTCTCCTGCTCCAGGATCAATTCCACCCGGCATAGACGCTGGCGAAATACTTAAGTAAGCCGCATTTGCATCTAACAATGCTTGTTGTGCAATAGCAAACGAAGTCGCTGTTCCTGGCATTGGTGGCGCTGTAGCAATAGCTCCTGTTACATTCCCTACATTTAAAGGTGTTTCAGTATAAATAGCTGTTGCATCATGAAAACCAGTTACTAAAGTTGAAGCAGCAGTAGTAGCAATACTTCCGTTAATAACAGTATTTATTCCTTGATTGGTTATTCCGGCGTTTCCACCAAAAGCTCCAAAAGGAGAAGCTGAACCTAAATCGGGAGCATTCGAACTATTAATAGTTTTAAATGTCCAAACATAATTATTAGCAATAGCTATACCAGCAACATTTTTCGCTCCAGTTGTAATAGTAGCTGTAAATATAGCATTGGCTAAAAGTGGATTGTTTGGAGTAAAAGACGCCATGTTTCCGCTATAACTAACAGAACCTAAAATTACATCCGTTCCTTGTTTTAAAGTAAAAGTAGAAGTAGTAATCGTTAAAGGATCCATTGCCATATCAAATGTTGCTGTTACGACTTTATTTAATAGCACACCTGTTTCAGTATTAAAAGGATCAGTCAGAATTACTCTTGGCGCTACAATAGCTCCAGTAGTAAAATTCCAAACATAATTTGATGCTAAAGCAACGCCAGCCATGTTATGAGCTCCCGTTGTAATGGTAGCAGTGTAAACAGTATTAGCAGTTAAGTTGGCATTTGGAGTAAATAAGGCTGTATTACCTGAATACGTTACAACACCAGTAATGGTAGTAGTACCTTGTTTCAATGTAAATGTAGACGTATTAATAGTAGCTGGATCCATTGGCATATTAAAGGTAGCGCTAACTATTTTGTTTAATACCACTCCTGTTTCATTAGGTGTTGGACTTGTTGTAAGGACAAGAGGTTGTAAAGTAGCCCCTGTACTAAACGAAAACAAGTAATCTTCTTGCAAAGCATTTCCTCTTAAGTCTTTTACAGCAGTAGTAATTCTTACTACATACGTTGTGTTTGGAGTTAAATTTACAGAAGGAGTAAAAGTAGCCGTTACACCAGAATACGTTAAAGTACCTGCAATAGTTGAAGCGCCAGTTACAATAAACGAAGAAGAATTTATAGTCGAAGGGTCCATTTCCTCATTAAAAGTAACCGTGATTACTTGATTAAGAGGTACGTTTGTAGCTGCGTTATCAGGATTTGTATCAATGACTAATGGGCATACGCCCGCCGTTTCTTGAAAATCATCCTCTGCGCAACCAGAGATTAAAGTAGCTAAAACTATCGCAATAGTTACTAGAAAGTTTTTTTGTTTCATTATATGAATTATTTATGAAACAAAGGTGAACCTAATTTATACCGATAGTGTTATACAACAAAATGTATTTGTTACATATATCCTACTAAAAAAACCATCCGGCTTGAAGTTTTAGATAGGTGGTTTTGGGTTTTTATTTTTCATGCAAAGGGATTAGCCGGAGAGTATGAAAAAATCAATCTATTTTAACATGTTTGAATCGGTTATGGTAATTTGATTTAAACTCATAGACTATTTTTTTTATTTCGACTACCTCGGGTTTCGTTACCGACATTTAAAACAATTTCCGAATGTAAATATTCAGCCGCAGCGGCAGAATCTTTTACTTTTGTGGCACTACGATGTACCATTTCTGTTTCATAATCGGATAAAATTGAATCTCGGAGACCTTTTGTTTTCCATGAAGTAGAATTTTTACATCCTATATGAATTTTTCTGGCTAAAGAAATTGCATCTAACAAAGCCTGATTTGCACCTTGACCTTTAAATGGACTCATTGGATGTGCAGCGTCTCCAATTAGAGTGATATTTTTAGCGTTTTTTAACTGTTCTGTTTGTAAAGTTTGTCTGTCGTAAACTGGATATCCTGAAATTTCGGTTTCATTAGTTGCTGCAATTATTTGTGGAATGGGACTATGCCATTGCGTTTTTTTTGCCGCTTCTTCTTTTAATGCTTTTGTTCCTTTACTGCTTAGTTCTTTTGCATCTTCTTCTGTCATTGGAAAACTAAGTTGCCACATTATAGAATTTTTGGTAAAGGGCATCATGTAAATTCTCTCGTTCCCATTTGCGGTTTGGAAAACGGTTTCCGAATCAAGTAAATCGCTTTCTAAATTTTGCAAATTTTCTAAAGAACAAATCCCGAGAATTACAATACAACCTAAATAGCGTAAAGGATAATCTTGTTCATTAATGACTTGCTTTCGAACAGAACTTCTAATTCCGTCTGCGCCAACTAAAAGATTAGTTTTGAATTTTTTTAATTCGCCATTAACCTGAAAAGCTAAGTTAATTTCGTTATTTTCAAGTTCGTTGATACTGGTTAATTGATGTCCCCACTTTACAGAATTACTATCAGTAAGCTGATTGAGTAACTGCATTCGTAGGGATTGTCTAGGAATATGGATGTTTTTTCTTTTTGAGTTTTCTTCCGAAGAAGTATTTGATGTAGAGTTGTTAGGCAGCCATTTTCTTAAACCCCATTCGCCAATTATTTTCCCATCAGTAGTATGCACGATGTGTTTTGAAGAAATTATGGCGTCTTTTAAATTGTTGATTCCAAATGCTTCAATTGTCTTACTTGCTTGTTGTAAAGTTAAGCCATACCCTTGTGATCGGTCGTTAACGGTATTGTCGCGTTCAAATAGTGTAAAAGGAATTTTTCGATGTAAACAGGCTACAGCTAATGCTGTACCACCAATTCCTCCACCAATAATTGCAACATGAGGTAAGTTTTCTGTATCTGGTTGTATTTCATTTACTGAAGTAAGAATTCCAGTTCCATTACATGTTTTACAAGAATATTTTTGACCAATTGGTGGGGTAGGGACTATTTGATTAGAAGTTGAATTTGAATATTTTTCTAAAGAAATTTGATATTGAAGCCGTGCTTTTTTACTTATTTTACGTGTTTTCTTTCCAATTCCGGCACAGTCTTCACAACTAGTAAAATATGTTTTTATGTTTTCCTCTTTTTCCACTTCCATCATTGTTTTATGCGAAATCAAAATTTTATTACAGTAGATTTATTATTAGATAAAAGTACTTTTTAAATGTAATGTTCTTATTTTTTAGTTGTTTTCAAATGTACAAATTTAATAGTTCTATTAATAGTATAAGACCTAATTCACAATCAATGCCTGAGCCGAAATAGTGAAAAAAAATCCGACTTGTGGTGGAGTCGGATTTTTGTTTGTTTTGTAGGTAAGGATTGTAAATCCGCTATCGGTTTTTTTTTATTTGTGTTATCTTGGTTAAAATTATTGTATTGAAATCCATGTAGAATTATTTGTTGGTACGGAACAACTATCACCACCCTCGTTTTCATCAAACTTCCAGTCATCAGTATTTATTTTAGGATTATCATATAAATAAAAAAACTTATCAGTTTTAAAACTATATGCAAGTAATAAATTATATACATGACCACATCCAGGACATTCATCTCCTTCAATTATTTCATAAAATGGTAAGGTAAAGTATTTATCACCATTAATTGTAGTGGTATGATAAACTTGTCCACGGTTTCCTTGTCTTTCAAATTTTGTGTTTTTTTCTTTTTCCAACTTAACAATTGCAGATTCTGTTAATTTAGATAAACTATCTTCATTAAATTCTATATAATTATAATCTCCATTTTGATTTTTTTGAAGTCTAAAAATAATATTCTCCATATTCATCATTCCATAAAAAATACGATTGACTAAAATTAAATCATCAGATAATTCTCCGAATGAATATTGTGAGTAACCAAATCCATAATCACCATATTCAGACAGTAAATTATAATGAGATTCTTCAAAAACTTTTTTAGAATTTGATTTTTTTATTAAAGCAAATAATTTATTTTGAAATTCTTTAAAAAATTTATCTTTTTGGATGGTATAATCTTCATTGATATATTTTGTTATTAAATTTTTTAAAGCTTCTTTGTTTAAGTTTGGGTCATTCTTTATTGACTCTTCAAAATTTACGGCAACATAATATTGTTTTAAAAAATTTAAGACACCTTTATTAGTTAATGTATCTTTATTTTTAAAAATTTCATCAGAAGTTAGTAGATTCTCTGAATTAATATTTTTCAAGTTGTTATCATTCTTACAAGAAATAATTAAATTACTCAAAATAAAACTCATTAAAAGGATTTTTTTCATAAAAAAAAGAATTATTTTACTACTTACTTTCAGTATTTTAAGTCGCTGTTTCGGTTTTTCCGACTTTTTTAATATTTCTAAATTTTAAATTAAATGTAATATTTATTTTCAAATATAATTAATTTTTCCTACAAACCCTTTCCAAGTTATCAACAAAAAAATCCGACTTGCTTTCACAAATCGGATTTCTATATACTTTGTACTTAAAACTTCGTACCTCGTACTTATAAGTGAATCACTTCACCGTAAGCCTCAGCCACAGCTTCCATAACCGCTTCACTCATAGTAGGGTGAGGGTGAACTGCTTTTAAGATTTCGTGTCCTGTAGTTTCTAATTTACGCGCTACAACTGCTTCTGCAATCATATCAGTAACACCAGCACCAATCATGTGGCAACCTAACCATTCACCGTATTTAGCATCAAAAATTACTTTTACAAATCCGTCTGGAGTTCCTGCAGCTTTTGCTTTTCCTGAAGCTGAAAATGGGAATTTACCTACTTTAATTTCGTATCCTTTTTCTTTCGCTTGTTTTTCAGTCATACCCACAGAAGCAATTTCTGGAGTCGCATACGTACAACCTGGAATGTTTCCATAGTCTAACGCTTCTACGTGTAAACCTGCAATTTTTTCAACACATAAAATACCTTCAGCCGAAGCAACGTGTGCTAAAGCTTGTCCTGGCGTTACATCACCAATAGCGTAGTAACCTGGAACGTTAGTTTGGTAATATGCGTTTACTAAGATTTTATCTCTATCGGTAGCAATACCTGTTTCTTCTAATCCGATGTTTTCGATGTTGGTTTTAATTCCAACTGCTGATAATAAAATATCGGCTTCTAAAACTTCTTCTCCTTTTGCTGTTTTAACGAATGCTTTAACTCCGTTTCCTGAAGTATCAATTCTTTCTACAGAAGAATTTGTCATTACGTTGATTCCTGCTTTTTTCAACGAACGCTCAAATTGTTTTGAGATGTCTTCGTCTTCTACTGGAACTACGTTTGGCATGAATTCTACGATTGTAACTTCAGTTCCCATTGCGTTATAGAAATGAGCAAACTCAACTCCAATCGCACCAGAACCTACTACAATCATTTTCTTTGGTTGTTCCGCTAACGTCATCGCTTGACGGTATCCGATTACTTTTTTACCATCTTGCGGTAAGTTTGGTAATTCGCGAGAACGCGCTCCTGTTGCAATGATAATATGATCTGCAGTATATTCAGTTACTTTTCCGTCAGCAGCAGTTACGTCTACTTTTTTACCTGGTTTTACTTTTCCAAAACCATCAATAACGTCGATTTTATTTTTCTTCATTAAGAATTGAACACCTTTGCTCATTCCTTCTGCTACATCACGAGAACGTTTTACAACAGCAGAAAAATCTTTGTCAAATTCCTTAACGGTTAATCCGTAATCTGAAGCATGTTTTAGGTAATCAAAAACTTGAGCCGATTTTAATAATGCTTTCGTTGGAATACAACCCCAATTCAAACAAATTCCACCCAAATTTTCTTTTTCGATAACGGCTACTTTGAAGCCTAATTGTGATGCTCTAATAGCAGTTACATAACCACCAGGACCACTTCCTAAAACTATGATATCGTATTTCATTTTTAAAAGTATTTCAGTTTTATTTATAAGTTGCGAATTTAAGGAATTATTTCAAATTATTCTACTTCCACGGCAAATTGAGAATCATATAGTTTTTTGTAGTAACCATTTGCTTTTGTTAACAATTCTTGATGTGTGCCTTGTTCCACAATTTGACCTTTGTCCATTACAATAATTTTACTTGCATTAACAATGGTTGCCAAGCGATGTGCAATAACTATAGAAGTTCTATCCTTAGTAATGGTTTCCGTAGCTTTTTGAATTAATTCCTCAGAATGCGTGTCGATTGATGATGTGGCTTCATCCAAAATCAAAATACTTGGATTACTCACATACGCTCTCAAAAAGGCAATCAATTGGCGCTGACCAGAAGATAACATTACACCGCGTTCTTTTACATTGTAATCGTAGCCTTCAGGTAAACTCATAATGAAATCGTGTACGCCAATTTTCTTAGCCGCAGTGATAACATCTTCTCTTGTAATGGCTTCGTTATGAAGGGTAATGTTGTGATAAATGGTATCGGCAAACAAGAAAACATCTTGTAACACAATAGCAATTTGCTTGCGAAGACTTTCTAATGTATATTCGTTAATGTTGTGATTGTCAATAGTAATTTCACCCGAATTGATTTCGTAAAAACGATTCAATAAATTGATGATGGTCGATTTTCCAGCACCTGTACTTCCCACAATAGCGATAGTTTCACCAGGTTGGACTTCTAAATTAATGCCTTTTAAAACTTCTTCATCTTTGATGTAGCTAAAACGAACGTCTTTCAACTGAATAAAGCCTTTAAAATGAGTCGCTTCAACTGTTCCTTTATCTTGAACGTTTTCGTCTTTCTCTAGAATTTCGAATACTCTATCAGCGGCTACAATTCCCATTTGCATCACGTTAAATTTATCCGCAATTTGACGCAATGGATTGTAAAGCATAGAAATATACATATTAAAGGCAACTAATTGACCAATTGAAGTATCAGTATCTCCATTAATAATCCATAATGCACCAAAATAAACGACCAATCCAATGCTAATATTAGAGATAATATCGGCAATAGGGAAGAAGATGGAATTGTATAAAATGTTTTTCAACCAAGCTACATTGTGTTTCTGATTGATTTCTTTGAACTTCTCTAATTCAATCGCTTCTCGGTTGAAAAGCTGTACGATTTTCATTCCGGTTAAACGTTCTTGAACAAAAGTATTTAGATTCGCAATTTCGTTTCTAACTTCGTTAAAAGCGACTTTCATTTTTTTATTAAAAATGTTTGTTGCTATTAGTATTATTGGCATTATTGCAAGGACAATTCCCGTAATTTTCCAATTGACAATAAGCATAAAAGCAATTACGATTATCATTTTTAAAACATCACTAATAATCATAAATAATCCTTGACTGAATATACTAGCAATTGATTCAATATCCGAAACCGAACGCGTTACTAATTTTCCAACAGGCTCATTATCAAAATACTTCATTTTAAACGAAGTAATATGATCGTATAGTTTGTTTCGTAAATCTTTAATGATGTCTTGTCCTAACCAATTCGCAATGTAAGTAAAGTAAAATTGTGAGATAGCTTCAAGTAAAAGCGCCACAAACATTATAATTACTAATATTTTAAGGTTGGAGAAATTATCGTTTCCAGGAAAGATGGAAAGCATCAAACCTTCAAAATACTGCTGAATTACATCAGTTTCTTTTTTTACTTCAATTAGATAATTGTCAATCGTAAAATTCAATAAAAATGGTCTAAAAGCACTAATAAAAGCTAAGGATACAGCCCAAAAGCACACAAAGTATAATTTCCCTTTATGCGGTTTTGCGTAAACTAGCAATTTATTAAACGACGATTTTTTTCTTTTACTCATTAATTTTTTTCTCTTTCTTTTATGTAGGGATAAGCAACATTCACCAAATACAATCCATGTGCTGGAACTGAAAATCCGGCTTTTCCTCTGTTTTTACTTTCGATAATCGTTCTTAAATCAGCGACTTCAATCTTTCCTAAACCGATGTTTACCATCGTTCCCACAATCGCTCTTACCATATTGCGCAAAAATCGATCGGCTGTGATGGTAAAGATAAGTTGATTTCCCGATTGTTTCCAATGTGCTTCTGAAATTTTACAATTAAAGGTATTCACATCGGTGTGCACTTTGGAAAAACACTCAAAATCGATGTATTCAAACAAAATTTTACACGCTTCATTCATTTTATCCATGTCCAATTGATGGGAATGATACCAGCTTCCATCAGTAATAAATGCATCTTTAAACGTGTGCATGTAATATTCGTAAGTTCTGGAAGAGGCATCAAAACGCGCATGAGCATCTTCCGCCACTTTAAAAATTCGATACACCACAATTGATGGCGGTAAAAACGAATTCAATTTGTGCGACCAATAATCGGAATCCAATTCCAATTCGGTTTCAAAATGCGCATACATTTGCTTAGCATGCACGCCTGAATCGGTTCTTCCGGCGCCTACTATAGCGATAGTTTCTCTGAAAAGGGTAGAAAGTGCCTTCTCCAAAGTTTCCTGTACCGAAGCGGCGTCAGGCTGACTCTGAAATCCGTGGAAGTTTTTTCCGTTGTAGGCAAATTCTATGAAATATCTCAAAATAGGGTGTTCCGTTTTCTTAAATAGCTTGCAAATTTACAAAATTCAAAAGTAAAGTTACTTTCAAATTGTGATAATAAAAACTTAATTTTGTCTTATGAAGAAAATTCTTTTGTTATCCGATACGCACAGTCATATTGATGATGCCATTTTGAAATATGTCAACCAAGCCGATGAAGTTTGGCACGCAGGCGATATTGGCGATTTAGCAGTTACTGATGCCATAAAAAAATTAAAACCACTTCGAGGTGTTTATGGTAATATCGACGATGATAAAGCGCGAATGGAATTCCCATTAAACAATCGTTTTTTCTGTGAAGGAGTAGAAGTTTGGATTACGCATATTGGCGGTTATCCTGATAAATACAACCCATCAATACGAGCAGAAATCACTAAAAATCCTCCGAAATTATTTATTTGCGGTCATTCTCACATTTTAAAAGTACAATTTGATAAGAAGTTGAATTTACTACACATGAATCCAGGCGCTTGTGGAAAATATGGTTTTCATCAAGTAAGAACGATGTTGCGCTTTGAAATTGATGGCGATAAAATCCAGAGTTTAGAAGTGATTGAGTTGGGTAAGAAGTAGTTCTCAAACTTCAAAATTCGTTGTTCCAAGTTCGTTATTTAACATTCAAAACAAAAAAATCCGAAACTTTCGCTTCGGATTTTTTCTTCGCACTAATAAACTAAGATGATAGGTTTATCGTAATCGATCAACAGATTTTACGAGATCTTCGTCCTTTTTTATTGCCTTGTTGGCCAAGACTAATAAAACGATAGAAATTGCAGGAAGAAACATCCCAATACCCTTCTCTGAAACATTAGTTTCTCCGGATAAGTTTAGCGAGCGATACACAAAAAATCCTAGTAAAATAAAGTTAAATATCATGTTCAATCTGTTTAACACAAATTGATGTTGTCTCTTTTTAAAATTGATAATACTAAAAACCGCTAATAAAGCCGATACTACAAAAAACACAATGTATAATAATGAAGATGTAAAAAACACCTCTTTTTTATCTGTTGTCGTCCATAAGGAAAATACAAAAGGCAAAGCACCCATAGCTATTGCGCTGATTGCCATATAAACCGTTTGAATTCTTTGTAACATTGTTCTCTACTTTTGTAAAGCAAAAATAGTATTTCTTTTCAATTAAAACTATTGTTATATCCAAATTTATTCGTATTATTGCATAGTATTAGTCGTAAGTACTTCATTCTACGACACCTTACGCCTCAAAAAAAAATCTATCTTTTTTTTGTTTTAACTCAATCAACAATTTTATTCAACTTATATCCATGTTTGATATTGAAGTATTAAAGGAGATGAAACTCTCTGATTTGCAAGAGATTGCAAAAGTGGCTAAAATCAACAAATACCGTTCACTTAAAAAAGATGATTTGGTATATCAGATTTTAGACCTACAAGCAGCTAAACCAGAAGTAATTAAATCAGAATTACCTAAAGAAGTAGCCGCAGACCAACCTAAAGAAAAAAGAGCGCGAATGCTTCCTAAAAAAGAAGTTAGTCAAGCGCCAAAAATCAAAAAAGATTTGTTTTCGAAACCTTTGAAAGACTTACCAGAAGAAATTATTCCGATTGTAGAAGAAAAAGTAGTTGAAGAAATCAAAGCTACTGAAACCAAAGCAGTTTCGCCAAAACCAAATGACAAGTTGCCTCGTAAAGATTTTAAAAACAAAAAACCTTTACCAAACAAAGTAGTTGCAACCGATGCTACTACTACAGCTGAAAAGCCAACAACAGAAGCTACTACTACTGAAACTCCACAAAATGATAAAAATTTGCCTAAAAACCCTAATTTCAAGGCAAATCAAAATAATCCCAACCATCCTGATTACAAAAAAAGTAATCCTACCGAAGGAAATAATGGAAACAACGGGAACAACGGAAATACCAACAAAAATCCTCATCAAAACAAAAAGCCAAATTTTAGAGAACCTGATTTTGAGTTCGATGGAATTATTGAAAGTGAAGGCGTTTTAGAAATGATGCCTGATGGTTACGGATTTTTACGTTCGTCAGATTACAACTACTTAGCGTCTCCAGATGATATTTATTTATCAACGTCTCAAATTCGTTTGTTCGGATTAAAAACGGGTGATACTGTAAAAGGAGTAGTGCGTCCTCCGAAAGAAGGTGAAAAGTATTTTCCATTAGTAAAAGTATTAAAAATCAATGGTCACGACCCACAAGTCGTACGTGATAGAATTTCATTCGAACATTTAACTCCAGTTTTCCCAACAGAAAAATTCAACTTGGCAGAACGTAATAGTACGGTTTCAACTCGTATTATCGACTTGTTTTCACCAATTGGAAAAGGGCAACGTGGTATGATTGTAGCGCAACCAAAAACAGGTAAAACCATGTTATTGAAAGATGTTGCGAATGCCATTGCAGCGAATCATCCTGAAGTGTATCTAATTGTTTTACTTATCGACGAACGTCCTGAAGAGGTAACCGATATGCAACGTAGCGTTCGTGGTGAAGTTATTGCTTCAACTTTTGATAGAGAGCCACAAGAACACGTTAAGATTGCTAATATCGTATTAGAAAAAGCAAAACGTTTGGTAGAATGTGGTCACGATGTAGTGATTTTATTAGACTCGATTACACGTTTAGCAAGAGCTTATAACACAGTACAACCAGCTTCTGGAAAAGTATTGAGTGGTGGAGTAGATGCGAATGCGTTACAAAAACCAAAACGTTTCTTTGGAGCTGCTCGTAATGTAGAAAATGGTGGTTCGTTAAGTATCATCGCAACAGCATTAACAGAAACAGGTTCTAAAATGGACGAAGTTATCTTTGAGGAATTCAAAGGAACTGGTAACATGGAATTACAATTGGATAGAAGAATTTCTAACAAACGTATTTTCCCTGCTATCGACTTGGTTTCTTCAAGTACGCGTCGTGATGACTTGTTATTGGACGAAAATACCATTCAAAGAATGTGGATTATGCGTAAATACTTAGCTGATATGAACCCAGTAGAAGCTATGGATTTCATCCACGACCGATTTAAGAAAACCCGAAACAACGAAGAATTTTTAATTTCGATGAATCAATAAGAATAAAACTCCGATGAAAATCGGAGTTTTTTTATAATTCTATTTTTAGATGTGTTTTTAAATGTTTTTACTTGTAATTCAGTTTGTTATCATGTAATCATGTAAATCAAATATTTATATGTGTAACATAAATGGATAGTGTAGGAACTAAATTTACATCTAACAATAAAATAGATTATAATGAAAAATCAAATTAAATTATTCGCCTTATTATTAAGTTTAGGTTTTCTTTCTACATCATGTAGCGACGATAATGAAGGTGAAACACTTGCTCCCTTGGCAGGAAAATGGAATGTGAGTCAAGTTGGCTCTACGGTTAATGGGCAAGAAGTTTTGGTAGATGCGCCTCAAAATGAAAGCGGTTGTAATAGAGATTATTTAGATCTTAATTCTGATAACACATTAGAGGAAGGCGATTATGATTCAACTTTAGCTCCTTGTGCTATATATACTAAAGCAGGAATTTATTCAAGATCACATAACAATTTAACTACTGTAGTTGATGGAGTAAGTATTACTAAAGATATTGTTAACTTGACGCTTACAGAATTAAAATTAAGTGATGCTAATGGTGTAATTATCGTTTATGTTAGGGATTAATTTGTGTTAGGTTTAAATTGAAAACGGAAATAACTTCAAGGTTGTTTCCGTTTTTTTATTTTAATCTCTCTAAAATCCTTTTTCGTTTTACGATATTCTTGAATTCGAGTATTGTTTCAATCAAATGTAATAAAAAACTCCGAGAAGTATCGGAGCTTATTAATGCTATTTAAAAAAACAGATTTAAGAAATTAAAGGCATTTTAAAAATCTGTGAAAATCCGTTAAATCTGTGTTATCTGCGTTCCAAAAAAATTAAAAACCATTCACAATAGCTAAAAAGTCATCTGCTTTTAAAGCGGCACCGCCAATTAATCCTCCATCTACATCTGGTTTTGAGAAGATTTCTTTAGCGTTGTCTGGTTTTACACTTCCTCCGTATAAAATGGTTAAGTTGTCTGCAATATCAAAACCATATACTTTTTCAACTAACGTTCTAATGAATTTGTGCATTTCTTGTGCTTGTTCTGGAGAAGCGGTTTCGCCTGTTCCAATTGCCCAAACCGGTTCGTAAGCTAATACAATATTTGCCCAATCTTTCTTTTCTAAATGGAACAAACCATCACGTAATTGGTATTCTACTACATTAAAATGATTGTCATTTTGGCGGTCTTTTAATTCTTCACCAAAGCAGAAAATAACTCGCATTTCATGTTTTAAAGCCGTATCGACTTTACTAGCTAACAAAGCATCGGTTTCATGAAAATACGCACGTCTTTCGCTGTGACCTAAAATTACGGTGTTTATTCCGATATCAGTTAACATTCCCGCTGCAATTTCACCAGTAAAAGCGCCACCTTCAGCTTGGTGCATGTTTTGTGCTGTTACAGTAATTCCTTTTCCATTCGTTATTTCAACTGCTTTGGCTAAGTTTACAAAGGTAGGAGCTACAATAATTTCAGTTGAAGTATTTGGTTTTTTAGCGATAATTTCTTCGATTAATGCAATAGTTTCCTGTTGGTTTTTATGCATTTTCCAGTTTCCGGCAACGATATTTTTTCTCATTGAAATTTCATTTTTATTAATTTCAAAAGTACTAATTTGTTTGTTTAATTAGTATTTTTTGGTCACCTCTTTGTAATAAATTTACGCAAAGGTTTGCGAAGATTCGACGATTTATTTAACCTTGTTTAATACCTCTTTTATTTTGTCAAAATCTTTTTCTATGGCTCTGTATAAAACAATTTTACCAGTTTTGTCTACAATTAAATATCTTGGAATCCAATCTACATCTAATGATTTTCCGAATGTTCCTTTCATGTTATCACCTATGAAATAATTTTCACCTTCTACTTCATATTTTTCGATTCCTTGAATCCATTTTTCAGATGTTTTGTCAAATGATAAGTTTACAAAAACAACGTCTTTACCATAAGTTTGGTTTAATTTTTTTACTTCTGGCATTGCTTTGATACAATCTGAACACCATGAAGCCCAAAGTTCTATAAATATAGTCTTTCCTTCATGTTTTTTTACTATTTCTTGAAATGAAATTGGTTTATCTTCAGTTGTTTTTAAAACATAATTAAGACTTTCATTTTTAAAGGTAGTTTCTTCTTTTTGTGCACATCCTAAAGTGCTGATTAGCATAGTAGCTAAAACGAACATTTTCTTTATCATAATTTCACTTTTTATTTATTTGAAACAAACAGGCATATAGTTTTCAGTTTAATTGCTTTTTTTTAAAAGTTTTTATAGAATAAAATCTTAGGATTTTATCACATTAGTCAACGTTTTAAAAATTTCTATGTTTCTATGTGTTTAAAAATTATTTTTTTAATTCCGAATACGGTTTTTTAATTAATTTTTTGAACTCAGCACCATTGAATTTATTTTCATTGATACCATCGTAGTATTTGAATTCGTTACCATTCCATAAATATTTCACTCCTGGCGTATCTCTTCCTGAACCTAATTCGGTCCAAAACGGAATCACATCAATCATTTTATATGGGAATTTCGTTCCTGCAAATTCAAAGAAGGTTGGAATTTTCTCTGGTTCTTCGTCCATGAAAATTACGTAAATAGGAGGAAAGTTCTTATCTTTTTTACGCATTTCGTTCAATTCTTTTGCGGTATCCATACAATGGTCACAACCTGGAACAAAGTAGCACAGAATCTTTTTATCAGTATCAATGCCAGGAAAATATTTCTCGTAACCCGATTTTACTTTTTTAGGAGCGTCTTCGGTTTTCTTTTCGGCTACCTTTTTAACGGTATCTTTTGTAATTGCAGCAACAGGTTCTTCATTGGACAATAAAGAAGTAGAATCTATTACAACTCCTAAATTTTCTTGAATTTCAGAAGTTGGTTCATCCATTACTTTTTCAACAGGACGAATAGGAGCCAACATGAAAAGCGCTAAAATACAGCCCAATCCAACCGATTTCAACAACCAAAAGTTCGATTTTCCATCAGCAGGAAGTAATTTGAATAACCAAACTAATAATCCAATGGCAATGATATTTTTGATAATCGCCTCAACTGGCGTCATTGGAATTAATTCTCCGAAACAACCACAGTTTCCCGCATTTCCACTCACAAAAGTCGTGTAACTCAAATGTATCGTAAATACAGCCAACAATAAAATCGTAGCTGGAATAGTGATTTTCTTCAAGTAATCTTTCAACAGGATGCAAATTCCCAATGCAAATTCAATTCCAATTAAAATTCTTGAAAAGTAAGGCGCAAAACTTTCTGAAAAACCTAATGGATACAATTGTTTTACTTCAAAAGTAGAAATTGCAAAATAAGGCGAAGGATATAATTTGGCAACAGCCGAAACAATAAATAAGGCAGAAATAATAAGGCGTAAAATCCAACTTAGGTTTTCTTTCTTCATATGTTTTTATAATTTTTATAAAAATACAACTTACTAAAAAGGTAAGCTGTTAACGACTTGTTATTTATTTTCCATTAAAATCAAAGCAAAAACAGAATAGTTGATCATGTCTTGGTAATTAGCATCAATTCCTTCCGAAACTAAAGTTTTTCCTTTGTTGTCTTCGATTTGCTTTACACGAAGTAATTTTTGAATGATTAAATCGGTTAAAGAACTGATTCGCATATCGCGCCAAGCCTCGCCGTAATCATGGTTTTTGTTTTCCATTAAGGCTTTCGTTTCTGCGATTTTTTCATCGTACAATTTCACTGCTTCATCAGCTGATATGTCAGGTTGATTGGCAACTCCTTTTTCCATTTGAATCAAAGCCATCGCACAATAATTGATTATTCCGATGAATTCTGATGCTTCACCTTCATCCACTTTACGAACTTCATTTTCTTGTAGACTACGAATTCTTTGCGCTTTAATGAAAATTTGATCGGTTAATGATGGCAAACGTAAAATACGCCATGCAGTGCCGTAATCATGCGCTTTTTTGGAAAATAAATCGCGACAAACCGCTATAACTTTATCATATTGTTGAGAAGTATTCGACATTATTTGGTGTATATTTGTGTGAAATTTTTCAAAAGTAAAAAAATAAGAACAAAGAATACCGATTCTTAACAAAGAATTTCATGTTTTTATAAGAAAACGATTTCGTAAACTGTAATTTGAAAAACTACTTTAAATGACAATTAATTGTAACGGAAATTTAATCGATTTGTCAACTCCAAAAGTAATGGGGATTTTGAATGTGACACCCAATTCTTTTTACGATGGTGGTAAGCATAAAGAAATCAATTCGATTATTCATCAGGTAGATAAAATGCTGTCGGAAGGTGCTGATTTTATTGATATTGGTGCGTATTCGAGTAAACCAAGTGCCGAATTTGTTTCGGAAGAAGAAGAAATAAAGCGTTTGGTTCACATTATTAAAGAATTGGTTGAAACATTTCCTACAATTATTTTATCGGTTGACACGTTTAGAGCTAATGTTGCTAAAGCTTCAGTAGAAAATGGAGTAGCAATAGTGAATGATATTTCAGCAGGTTTGTTAGATGATAAAATGTTGGAAACCGTTGCCGATTTAAAAGTGCCGTATATCATGATGCATATGCGTGGAAATCCTCAAACCATGCAAAGTTTGACAGATTATAATGATATTGTAAAAGAAATGATTTTCTATTTTTCGGAGCGCATTCAAAAGGCGAGAAGTTTCGGAATTTCGGATATTGTGATTGATCCTGGATTTGGTTTTGCCAAAACATTAGAACAGAATTACGAAGTATTACATAAAATGGAATTGTTTTCGATGTTAGAATTACCAATACTAGTTGGAATTTCAAGAAAATCAATGATTTATAAAGTGTTGGAAAATTCACCACAAGAAGCTTTGAACGGGACTTCGGTTTTGAATACGATTGCTTTACAAAAAGGAGCTAAAATTCTCCGAGTGCATGACGTAAAAGAAGCAGTGGAGTGTATAAAATTAGTCAGTAAATTAAAATAAATAATGAAGAAATTAGTTGCTATTGTTGCCTTGATGGGCTTGTTTTCTTGTAATAACGAAGAAGTTTTGTTGCCACAAGAAAATGTTTCGGTTATGAAAGAAATGACCGATCATTCACCTATTTACATGTTCTTTAAAACCGAAGAAAATAAAGATGATAAAGAAAAATTAGACACAATTGTGGAAGTGAATCGCAAGAACTCGATTTCTTCAACTAATTGGGTTTTCAATATAGACAAACGTTTGCCGTTGAAATTAGTCATTCCAGAAATAATGGAATTACAAGATAAAAAGAAACGCAGTTCGCACTCGAAAACTGGAACCATGAATGTTTTTACGTATTCGGATAGTGTGGCTAAGAATTTAGCTTTTTTTCCTTTTACGGACGTAGAGTTCAAGTATAGCAAGCATTTTTCTAAGTTTTTTATTAAAAAACACGCCGAACATTATAGAAACTTCCACAATTTCACAGTGAATTTCAATAAAGACAACAAAATTACCGTTGACGGAAATGATATTTCTCGTGAAGAATTTATCGATTTCATTAAAGAATTCGCCGAATTTACAAGCGATGGAAAAATCACCATGTTGCATTTGAACTTTGATAATCGCTTAACTTATGACCAATACATTCAAAATAAAATATTGGTTTGGAAAGCAACGAATAACGAAATCCAATTGTCTTCTTTCGAGTTTGTATACGATGAAAAGAAATTGCCTGAATGTGGGTGTAAGCTTTAGAAGAGTTGTGAGTTAGGAGTTTTTGAATTGAGTTAATTAGTTTTATGAGATATTTGAAGTTATTCTTTTTCTTGATAGGTTTTGTTTTTATCTCTTGTAAAGAAGATAAAAGCATGGTTGTTAACAATGATTTAGTTTCTGATGAAGAATGTATTCAACTTTTAAATGAAGTTTTATCTGATACTGTAAATTTAAAATTGATTCCTTCGAAAAGAATAATTATTTCTAATTGTGATTTTCATAGATGGAATTTAAGCGCATTTGAAAATTATTCAGATTATGATTTTTTATATGAATTGCTAGAAGAAAAAGATACTGCATTTGTAAAAAATCAAATTGATACTTTAAAATGTTTTAAAACAACTGAATTAAAAAACTTTGGTTTTCAAGTTTATGACTTCAAAAAAATATTAGATAAAGTAGAATATGATTCAATCCCGAAAGAAATAGAAAAAATCAATATTTCAAATGGGAATCCTGAATTCGGTGATGGTTTTATTATGATACAAAGACCAATTTTCAATAGAAAAAGAGATAAAATTCTTTTAAGAATTGATTACATGACTAGCGGTATCGATTATCTATTAAGTAAAAAGAATAATTCTTGGGAAAAGAAAAAAGTTGGTGGTTGGATGGAGTAATTCCTTTTACCCTTTTCCTTTATCCTTTTGCCTTAATTACTGATGATGATACGGTTCGTTTCTTAAAATCGTAAAACCTCTATAAATTTGTTCGATTACAAATAATCGTACCATTTGGTGAGAAAACGTCATTTCGGATAACGAAACTTTGCCTTGTGCTTTTTGGTAAACGGTTTCACTGAATCCGTATGGACCGCCAATTACGAATACTAAGGTTTTAGTTCCAGCATTCATTTTCTTTTGTAAAAAGTCAGAGAAACCAACACTGCTGAATGTTTTTCCGTTTTCATCTAGTAAAATTAAATGGTCGGTTGGTGTGATTTTGGATAAAATCAATTCGCCTTCCTTTTCTTTTTGTTGGGCTTCCGATAAATTTTTTACGTTTTTGATATCCGGAATAATTTCCAAATCAAATTTTACGTAAAACGACAATCGCTTGGTGTAATCATCAATTAAGGATTGTAACGATTTGTTATCAGTTTTTCCAATAGTTAAAAGGCGGATGTTCATAGGATTTGTTTTTGCAAAAATAGTAGCGTAAAACGAAAAATCACTCTTTTTAGGAGTGATTTTCTAAATTATTCAATTTTCTCTACTTCTTTAAAGTCTACTTCGCAAGCGTAAGAGAATAGTTTTTCTTTCTTAATGATATCAGCAGTTCCTTCTGGAAGCATTTCTTCCCAACCTGTTTCGCCTTTGCAAATCATTTTAAGAATTTTTCTTGAGAAAATATCTAGGTTTTTTTCTTCGTAATCTTTGATATCGATTACTTTTCCATTGAATTTGAAGAATTTATATAATTCTTTCATTCTTGGGTGTACTTTTAAGTTCTCAGAAGTAATAACGTTTCCATTATCATCTTTCATAGGATATAAGTACACTTTTAAATCGCGATAGAATAATTTTCCAAAGGCTTCTAAGATACCTCCAGATAAATGGCGGTAATATTTCTCGTCAAAGATTTCAATTAAGTTATTTACTCCCATAGCTAATCCCATACGAGCTTTAGAATAATTAGAGAAATATTCTACTACTTTGAAATATTCTTGGAAATTTGAAATCATTACGTTTTTACCTAGTTTACAAAGCAATTCAGCTCTGTCAAGGAAATCGCGTTCGTCAATTTCACCTTCTGCTTTTAAGTTGGAAAGCGTAATTTCGAAAACCACAAACGTATTTTCTTCTGCTACTTTATTTTCTTTAATAAACATGTTGTATGACTCTTCATACATGTCCATATTTACTTTTGTAACCGGTCTAAAACTTCCTCTTAAAGCTAAGATGTTTTTCTTGTATAAAACCGCTGCAGGAAGAATGTTTTTTCCATCAGGTCCAAACATTACGGCATCAGTCATTCCGTTTTTCACCAATTGTAAACTCATCAAACGATTGTCTACATTAGCAAAACGAGGACCAGAGAAGTTTATAGTATCAATTTCTAATTGGTCTTTATCTAAATGGTCGTATAAGTAGCGAAGTAATTTTTTAGGATCGTTATATTTATAAAAAGCACCATAAATTAAGTTTACCCCCAAGATTCCTAAGGTTTCTTGTTGTAATTTGGCATCATTTTCTTTAAAACGAATATGAAGAATAATTTCGTTATAATCTTCATCTGGTTCTACTTGATAAACGATTCCTACCCAACCATGGCCTTTAAATTGTTTTGCAAAATCAATTGTAGCTACGGTATTAGCATAACTAAAAAACAATTTATTAGGATGTTTGTCTCGGCTCAAACGTTGCTCAACAAGGTTAATTTCGTGAGTAAGCATTTTTCTAAGACGGCTTTCGGTAACATAGCGACCATCTTCTTCAACACCATAAATAGCGTCACTAAAATCTTTATCGTATGCCGACATAGCTTTTGCAATTGTCCCAGAAGACGCGCCAGCTCTGAAGAAATTACGAACGGTTTCTTGTCCTGCGCCAATTTCAGCGAAGGTACCATAGATACTCTCGTTAAGATTAATTCTTAAGGCTTTGTCTTTGATGGATGGGATTTGCTCAATTGCTTTATCTCCACGAACTTTGATATCTGTAACTATACTTTTCATTAATTTACCTTTGAGGCTTTAGGAATCAAAATAAAACTCTATTTGCAAAGTTAATCATTTTATAAAAACTACCATAATTATTGTTATTTTTGTGCAAAAGATAAGGCTTTGAAAATTTATTTTTTAGGAACAGGTACATCTCAAGGAATTCCAGTAATTGGAAGCCATCATTCTGTATGTTTAAGTTCAGACAAAAAAGACAACAGATTACGTGTCTCGGTTTGGATTGAAACCGAAGACGCTTCTATTGTTATCGATTGTGGTCCCGATTTTAGACAACAAATGCTAAATTCGAAATGTCCTAAAATTGATGGATTGTTATTTACACACGAACATGCCGATCATACAGCCGGTTTAGATGATATTCGTCCGTTCTTTTTTAAACAAGGTGCAATTGCCATTTATGCGCACGAACGCGTATTAAAAAATTTAGAACGTCGATTTGATTATATTTTTCAAACCGAAAACAAATATCCAGGAGCGCCTTCAGTATCTGAAAATGAAGTGATTAATGACCAGCCATTTACCGTAAATAATGAAGTTGTTATTCCTGTGAATGCTTATCATGGTTCGTTGCAAGTTTTTGGATACCGAATTCAAGATTTTGTGTATTTGACTGATATAAAAACAATGGAAGCTTCCGAAATTAAAAAAATAAAAGGATGTGAAGTATTGGTTGTAAATTGTTTAAGAGAAGAACCACATAACACACATTTTAATTTAGAAGAAGTTTTACATTTCATATCTTTGGTGCGTCCAAAAACAACTTATTTAACGCACATTAGTCATTTGTTTGGTTTTCATGAAGAAATTCAAAAGAAATTGCCAGAAAATGTGTTTGTAGCTTATGATAATTTAGAAATTAATATTTAATACTTATGAAGAATGTAATTTTGTATGCTTTGATTTTCTCGTTATTGTTTAATGTATTCCAATATGTGAATTCCACCAAAATATTAGACGCAAAAGACAAAGAAGTACTAAAAGTAAAAGCGAATTTAAAAACTTCGAGAGATTCTGTCGCTACTTTAGCAAATGCGAATTATTTTGCTTTGGAAAGTGATGAAGATGCTCAAGAATATTTCTTTTCTAACAATTTAGATTATCAAAAAGTTGCTATAAAAGTAAAAGAAGATCTTATTAGTTTGAATGCAAATAAAAATGGAAATCCGCTTGTTCCTTATGAACCAATTGATGGGAATCCATTTTTAATTAATACCTCTAAAGTTTTAAATCACAGATGGATTATTGCCGAATTTTCATGTGGTGATTTATGGGGGCAAGTTTTAATAAAATACTTTGTTTCAGAAGGAAAACCAACCGATTTTGAAACGGTAGAAACGGTTTTATACGAAAGACAAACGAAAGAATAAATAAAATACAACGCAATGTCGACTACAACTACTAAAACCCAATTAGAATGCTATTTTGAGCAATTCAGAAAAGATATAATTGGAATCAATCAAAGTTTTCAATCGCCTTTTGGGGAAAAGAAAATCATTTACACCGATTGGACAGCCAGCGGAAGATTATATCGCCCAATTGAAGAGAAATTAATGAATGATTTTGGTCCTTTTGTAGCCAATACGCATACCGAAACTTCAGTTACGGGAACAGCAATGACAATGGCGTATCATGAAGCGCGTCACATTATCAAACATCATGTAAACGCATCTGATTCGGATATTTTAATTACCGATGGAACTGGAATGACAGGTGTAGTGAATAAATTCCAACGTATTTTAGGACTTCGTATTCCAGAAAATTTAAAAGAGTTTACGGCGATTCCAAACGAGTTGAAACCAATCGTTTTTATTTCGCACATGGAACACCATTCGAATCAAACGTCTTGGTTAGAAACCATTGCAGATGTAGTGGTAATTCCAGCCGATGAAAACGGATTATTATGCATTAATGAATTAAAGAATTTACTAGAAAAATATAAAGATAGAAGTTTTAAAATTGCATCAATTACGTCGTGTTCAAACGTTACCGGAATTAGAACTCCGTATCATGAAGTAGCGAAGTTAATGCACCAAAACAACGGTGTTTGCTTTGTAGATTTTGCTTGTTCAGGTCCGTATGTGAATATTAATATGCACCCAGAAGATGCAGAAAGTTATTTAGATGCGATTTTCTTTTCGCCTCATAAATTTTTAGGTGGTCCAGGAACTTCAGGAGTTTTGATTTTTAATAAAGATTTATATAAAAATAACGTTCCAGATTGTCCTGGTGGTGGAACCGTAAGTTG
Organism: Flavobacterium cheniae; assembly: GCF_004363695.1. Taxonomy (GTDB): domain Bacteria; phylum Bacteroidota; class Bacteroidia; order Flavobacteriales; family Flavobacteriaceae; genus Flavobacterium; species Flavobacterium cheniae. The sequence continues at coordinate 180,188 of NZ_SNZC01000001.1, forward strand.
GACAAACCCTTGGGGCGAGCACAAATACATCGATAATATCGAAGATAGAGAAGATGGTGGAACTCCAGGTTTCTTGCAAGTAATGAAAACCGCTTTGGCGATTCAGTTGAAAGAAAAAATGGGCGTTCAGAATATTTTAGATAGAGAACACGAGTTAGTAGATTATATTTTTGAAACTCTTGGAAATATTGATAATTTACATATTTTGGCGAACCAACACCAAGATAGGTTAGGAGTTATTTCTTTTTATATTGATGATTTACACTACAATTTAGGAGTGAAATTACTAAACGATAAATTCGGAATCCAAACGCGTGGTGGATGCAGTTGTGCTGGAACTTACGGACACTTTTTATTACACGTAGATCAAGAAACTTCGCACGATTTAGTTTGTAAAATTTCTTCAGGCGATTTAATACAAAAACCAGGATGGATTCGTATGTCAATTCACCCAACGACTACAACAGAAGAGATTGAATTTGTTTGCGAAAACATCAAAGCTCTAGCAGCTAATCACAAAGAATGGGGAACGGATTACGAGTACAATCCGAAAACCAATGAATTTGTTCATAAAAGTGCCAAAGGCGAAATCAAAGAAATGGTTCACAATTGGTTCAATTTATAAAAAGAAAAAGCTCAGTTATTACTGAGCTTTTTCTTTTGTATGTTTCCATCTTTTATGCGTCCACAAGTAAAATTCTGGAGCTTCATAGATTTGTTCTTCTACTAACTTCAAGAATTTATCAGTAATTTCATAATTAGGAACCGATTTTACGTCTTCCGAAAGTACTTCAAAGCTTGCTTGATAATAACCTCTTTTTATTTTTTTAGTTCTTAGGAAAATCACATTCATATCAAAACGTTTAGCTAGCATTTCTGCACCAGTATGCACAGGAACAATATGCCCCATAAAAGGCGCCCAATGATAAGCTGAACTTGGTTTAGGCGATTGATCACTTGCAAATCCGTATAAACTTAAAACATTTTTATTGTAATTGTCTGAAATAGTTGGAATCGTTTCTTTCGTAGTAATTAATTCGGCTTTAAATTTAGAACGGATTCGTTTGACTAATTTATCAAAATACGGATTTGCTAATTTTTTATAAATACCAAATCCTTTACAGTTAATGTGATAATTCATGGAAACAACCCATTCGTAACTTGCATAATGCGCACACATTAACGCAATACTTTTATTTTTTTTCTCCAAATCATAATACACATCCATGTTGCTAAAAGTGAATCGTTTTTCAATTTCCTTTTGCGATATTGAAATAGTTTTAATCATCTCTAAAAACATATCACACATGTGGCTGTAAAACTTTTTTTCAATTGTAAGTCTTTCTTTATCAGATAAGTGAGGTAATGCCAATTTAATATTATCACGGACTACCTTTTTGCGGTAACCAATAATGTTATAGGTTAAAAAGTATACAAAATCTGATAATAAGTAAAATACAGGAAAGGGTAGTATAGATATTATCCACAATATCGGATAGATAAGTATGTAAACTAATAATTGCATTCGCGAAATTTTTTACAAATATACTTTTTTAGTTCTAAGTAAATTTGACAAAGTATTCCTAAATTTACAAAAAATAGATTTCATGAATATTATTTTATTGGGTTTAATAGTAATAAATGCCTTAATAAGCTACAAAGCCATAAACAATACTTCTTTTTTTAGAAAATATGAATTTCATATTGGAAGTATAAAATCGGGTGAACAATTACGTATCTTGAGTTCTGGTTTTTTACATGTCGATTTTCAGCATTTGTTTTTTAATATGTTTACGTTGTACTTTTTTGCTCCTTATGTGATTTATAATACAAGTGCGCTTTATTTTTTGTACATTTATATGGGAAGTTTAATTGCAGGAAATTTACTTACGTTCTACTTTCATAAAAACGATTATTCGTACCGAGCAGTTGGTGCTTCTGGAGCGGTTACAGGTATCATTTTTAGTGCTATTCTGTTAGAACCAAATATTCGTATGTACGGATTAATTCCGGGCTATATCTTCGGATTTGCCTATTTGTTGTTCTCTATTTACGGAATGAAAGCCAAAAGAGATAATATTGGTCACGTAGCCCATTTTGGAGGAGCAATAGGAGGTTATGCTTTTACATTAACAAAATATCCGCAATTAATTACTACAGAACCTTTAACCGTTGGTGCTTTATTAGTTCCAATTGTAGTTTTATTTTTCTTACAAAAGATGAATAAATTATAAAATTTTAAGATTTTGTTTTTTTGGCACAATACTTGAAAAACTATAAATAATTAAAATATTAAGATTATGAAAAATTTAGTAATGATACTATTATTCTCAGCAGGTATGGTACAAGCACAAGAAGTAAAAACAGTTCCGCAAATTAGCGTTTCAGGAGAAGGAAAAATTAAGGTTACACCAGACGAAGCTATAATTACAGTAGCTGTAGAAAACACTGGAAAAGAAGCAGCCGAAGTAAAAAAGAAAAACGATGAAATCGTAGATAAAGTACTAAAGTTAATCAAGCAACGTGGTATTCCTACGGCTGATTATCAAACGCAACGTGTGAATTTGTACAAGAACTACGATTATAACACTAAAAAATACAATTACGTAGCCAATCAAACCATTTCAATTCATTTGAAAGATTTGTCTAAATACGATAAGTTAATGATGGATTTGGTAGATAGCGGCATCAATTCGATACAAGGTGTAGAATTCAAATCGTCTAAAATTAAAGAATACGAAAGTCAAGCCCGCAAAAAAGCCATGTTAGATGCTAAGCAAAAAGCAGAAGATTACGTTTCGGTTTTAGCAGGGCAAAAAGTAGGGAAGGCGTTAGTAATTTCAGACAACTCATTTACTAATTACCCACGACCAGTGTATGCCGAAATGAAAACTATGGCAATGGCTGATGGAAGCGCAATGCCACAAGAAACCTTAGCAATTGGAGAAATTGAGATTATTTCAAACGTATCCGTTTCGTTTGTGTTAGAATAAGAAATTAGTTTAATAAACAGAAAAGCCAGAATGTAAGTTCTGGCTTTTTTTGTTATACTTTAAAAATGGCGAGTAGCCATAAACAGCTTTTGAGTTTGAGTTTTAACGTTCCAGCTCCATGCGAAGTTCTCACTTCGAAACAGCTTATTTTCTATCAAAGATAAAGTTTCTTTCAAAATGTAAATATTTATTTCCTCCAAAATTCGCAAGCTTAGTTAAATGTACATTAGCGGTTGTTTTTCTTTTGTTATTATGGTTTAAATTTTTCAAATGCATTTCCGTTAAATTTCCATGCGCCATTTTCATGTGAGCCAAGCCAAAGATTGCCATTGTTATCTTTGTAAATACTGAAAAGCGTAATGTCTTTTGAATTGTCTTTAACAGGATAGTGTGTAATTTTTGTTCCATCATATTTCCAAACGCCATCACGATAAGTTACAAACCACAAATCACCATTATTGTCTCTTACGGTTGATAAATATTCGTCCAAATTGCTTTCCATTTTCCCATCTAAACCACCTATGCTTTTGTGTCTTGTGTAAAATTTGTTGCTTTTTAATGTGGTGCTGTCGTAAACACTATAACGATATTCGGTATTAAACCAAAAGTCGCCATTTTTGTCTTCTGTTATTGAACGTACTCCATTTGCCCCTTCATTGCGAAATTCAGTTACATCCTCTTCTGTAATCCATTCAAATGATTTTCCATCATATCGACAAACTCCAACAGGATTTGTGCCAAACCAAATGTTGCCTTTTATGTCTTTATAAATGCTATAGATATCAAATGAATTGGATAAATTTGGTGGGTTCGGGAATTGCAATTCAAATAATGTAGTGCCATCATAGCGATATACTTTTTTCGTATTTCCATAAGAATGTTCAAACCACATATCTGTAGATTCAAGTTTCCAATTTTCACTTGGAACTGCTGTTAAAGGCGTGAAATTATCCCCGTTAAACTTAGATATTGAGGATGTTGCGTTTGCACTAACAAAGTAAATATTGCCTAATTCATCCTCTTTTATATCATCAACTCTATTGTTATGTAACCCGTTTTTTGTTGTGTAATTTATCAAAGTCTTACCGTCATATCGATACACACCTGTTTCCCAACTTCCAAACCAATAGTTATTTTTCTTGTCTTGAAAAACCACCATAATACTACTTCCAAGTTCTTTTACGGTATCGCCCTTTACATTTATTTCATTTAAAAGAACAGAATGATCCTTCAAATTAGAAGTCTGTCCATTGCACGAAGTTAAAAAGGATAGAATGCTAAAAAATAACAATGTTGTTAATTTCATTTCTGTCAGTTTATTGATTAGTGAGGTGGGTCATTGAAGAACCGATGTGTCGCGGCTTACATCAGTTGCTGCTGCAAACACTGACCAAACAAATATAAAGAATTTCTTTCGAACTAAATTAGTGAAAACAAGCCAAATGTCCACCGAAACAAAAATGGTAAGCCCAAGCCCAGTAATTGGTGTAAACCGCTGTTGGCAAAAGTAATTACTTTACTAGGTATTTTGTTTTATTAAGAAAACCAATACTTTCAAATAGTTTTAGTTCAAGTCCTTTTTTTAGATCACGACTCGCAGTAGCAGAAGACAAATTTTTAAAGGTGTTCATATAATCTTTTCTTGTAAATTCTTTTGCTCCGAGTTTTATGAAATATTCTAACCTATCTACATCTTTGAATATTCGATTATTATAATCAAGTAAACTACTTAATGATTTATCAATTACTCCAAGCATGTATTCAATAAATATTGTTGACTTCCCTAGTTTATCACACATTGCAAGTGAATTATAATATTCGTTTTGAGTTTGACTAATCAAAGTCTCAAAAGGCAAAAACTCAAAGACTGGATATTCTGACATTAAAATTAGCGTTTGCCATAATCTTCCCATTCTGCCATTTCCATCAATAAAAGGATGTATAAATTCCATTTCGTAATGAAACACACAACTTTTAATAAGAGTTAATTCTTCGGAATCTTTTAAATATTCAAAAAGATCTTTCATAAGATAAGGAACGTTTTCGGCTGGAGGCGCAACATGTTCAACCATATTTCCTTTTACAATTCCAACACCTTTAGTTCGATACTTTCCAGGACTTTGAATTAATCCGTTCATTAATTCTTTATGAGCTTTTAAAAAACTTTTGTCAGAATAAAATTTATATTTTTCTAGGTTTTCGTAAAGTTTTATCGCATTTAAAACTTCTAGAACATCTTTTTCAGGACCAATTACTCTTTTATTTTCAATCAAAGCTGTAATTTGTTCTTCTGTTAGCGTATTTCCTTCAATTTGTAATGAAGAATGTATTGTTTTGATTCTATTTTGCTTCCTAAGTTGTGGGGATTGTTTACTAAGATAAGTTGCATTTATTTCACCTAACTTCTCCGAGATTGAAGTTATTAATTTTAAAATCTTTGGGGTAATGTCATATGGTGGTTTCATTGATAGTATCATTTGATATTATCAAAGGTACTTTTTTTTATAGAACTACCAAAATATTATTGTTGCTAACGTTCTGCGGCTTGCTCTCAGTGGCGTTGCACCAACACCAAGCCATTACAAATATAAAAAAACATTCCATTCAGCAGCGGATTTTCCGTAGGAAAATCCTGAAGTAGCCATTGAAGCAAACCGCTGTTAGCAGTTGCCATTTTATTCGTTTAGCCGATTTTCTATATCCATTTGTTGATGGAGAATTCGGATAATCTCTAACTCACTTTGTTTTTCGTTGATTTTGTAGAAAATAAAATGGGATTTGACCTGAGAACGTAAATAATCTTTTCTGACATGGCTAAAATCAGAACCAGAATTTGGTTTTTGACATAGATATTCTATTTCATCAAAAATCAAATTCAAATACCTGTCAGCTTGTTCTGCAGACCAAGTTTCAATTGTATAAAGCCAAATTTTTTCAAGATCATTTGATGCTTCTTTACTTATTTTGTAAATCATTTACTCAAATGTTTGTTATGTAAATCCTTTAAAAAAGTATCTCTGTTAAAATCTTTTACAAATCCAGATTTTTCTCCTTTTTTAAGTTCTTTGATAAGTTCAGCTTTTTTTGATTCTTCTTGCTCAAACATTCTTAATGCAGTTCTTACAACTTCGCTTGCTGAAGAAAACCGACCACTTCTTAATTGCTGATTAATAAAATCATCAAAATAATCTCCTAATAGTATTGATGTGTTTTTTGCCATGACAAATAAATTTAAAAAACAAATATACCAAGTTTTGGTATAATGTCAAATTTTACGGAGATTTTTTTTTTATGGTTACTGCTAACGTTCCGCCGCTTCTCGACAGTTGCGAACTACGGAACTTATTATTTTCAGTTAAAGATAAAAATTCTTGCGAAACGTGAACGTGAACTTACCACAAAATTCGCAATTGCGAGAAACGGCTGTTAGTGGTAGTTTATTTTAGATCAGCAATTTCGACAAAGTTAAATTCTTCACGACCTTTTTCTCCGTTTATTAAACTTTTAAATTTGAGTTTTAGTAAACCATCACGAGTTATTTCTCCGCTATATTTAACTGTACCAACTTTACTTGTAGTCGCGAGAGTTATTTTTCTACCCTCAATTTTATAATCACCAATATTTAGATATTCAATTTTTTTATTATCAATATGAAACCATTTGCTTATTTCGACAGCAGTTCCTTCACAATCAGTTGCAACACTAATAACTTTCCCATTTGGATAAAACCTTAAATATTCTTGGTCTCCTTCTTGGTCTCCTTCTTCGTATATACATTTAGTTACATACAATCCATTAAATTTAATAGACGAATTTTCTTCATTTTGTTTTAATGGTAAGAAAGAGATTAGTAATGATAGAATTATTGCTGTCATGAATTTTTCTTGAATGTTGTTTTAAATTGCCACTAACGTTTTGCGGGTTTAAGAAGTTGGGGATTTCGGAGCACAAAACTGTCAAGTCACCACAAAAGTTAATGCGAGGTAGAATGTTCAATTAATCACTGAGCCCCCAATTTCTTAAACCCGCTGTTAGTGGCTGGCATTCTCTTCGGATTAAAATTGTCTTGGTGGTTGTGTCTTCATTTTAATCTTCAATATTTGTAAGGTTATACTTCACACTTTTATATACCATTTCGCCATAAGTAAAATCTCCTTCAGGTTTCTGATAAATCAATTTTGCTTTGCTTGGCAAATAGTATCCATTTATCATTCGGTAATCTTCAACAGGTGTTGCCCAAGGATAACTTTTGTATTGTTTTCCATCGGTATCATAGCGGTCATTGCTTATGAAGTTTACCAATTCACCTTTTTTGTTGAAGTAAAGCACCGCACTTATGCTGATATTCCCATTTTTAAAAATGCCTTTTACAGAGGTGTCGTTTATAATTTCCCAAGTTATTCTTCTGTCAATTAAGGTCGCAGGGGCAATAAAACACATATCGTTAAAAAGTGTTACCGTTTCAGCCTGGTTCATCTTGTCGCCTTTGGCATCTACCACTTTCAGCCAATTCAACATTTTTACTTCAAAAGTTGCAGTTTCGTTTTGGTATAGATGCAGTCCCGTTGCTGGTAAACCCATTTTACTTGCTTCCATAAAAAAGTAGCGTGACGGTTTTGGGTAGAAGTTATATTGAACCGATTGAAATTTCATATATGCATCTTCGGTTTTACCACGCATACCGCCTACAAACTCTGCCCTGAAATTCTTAATCTTTGGTTGTCCAAGTGATTTGGTATAATGAAGATACTTTTGCACAATCACAGGCAAATGAGCAATGTCGTTTTCGGTCAAAATCTCAGAGGAAAGCGTGTTGTTTACTGAAAAATCATTTTTCACTTGATTGGCAAACTCACTTTTCAATAAATAAGAACCTAAACTTACCAATGAAACCACTAAAATAATCAGGTTGGGGATTGTGCCAAACTTAGCATCTTTCCAAAACATTACGACAAGAATTTGCGAAATCACCATAGCAGTAAGCCCAACAAGCCATGCATATTTGGTGTTTGTAAAGTGCAAAATTCCATAAATCACAAAAAGGGCAGTTGCTGTCAGCCAAAATAGTCCCATTGGTTTTGATATAGGAAGTGTCAACTCTTTTATTTCCTTAAAACCAAAGCCTTTTATAAATCCAAGCAAGTGAATTAGTCCGTGCAGTAATACAATTATTAAAAATACTATTCTCATTGTTGTCGTCTTTCTTGTTATGCTTGCCACTAACGTTCTGCGGCTTGCTCTCAGTGGCGTTGAACCAACACCAAGCCATTACAAATATAACAAAACATTCCATTCAGCTGCGGATTTTCCGTAGGAAAATCCGGAAGTAGCCATTGAAGCAAACCGCTGTTAGCAGTAGTATTTTTAATACATCCTAGTAAATTCCGTGACTTCATCCAATTTCCAATTTCCGTATTCTTTCTTAATGTAGACTAAAAAGTATTTTGAATTATAAATATATCCTTCAGAATAAATACAGTTAAAGGCGCCATATTTTCTATGTTCATCGAAGCAAATCTTAGAAAATAGTAAAATTCCAGAAAGCGCATTTTTAGAACTCCAATAACTCTTTTTTATTGAATCAGGACTTACAGATAGTTTAGGTAAATATTTAAAATTTGCCTTTTTTTCTAATTCCAGCAAGTCAATTTTTGGTAATATTTTTTCGGAAATTGTGTCAAAGTGAAGATTTTGGACTGTTTTATATTTTGCATGAAACTGAACAAACCCTGGTATGTCAGTTGTTAGACTATCATAAATTACAATAGTTTTTTGTTTTAAATTTTTTGAAATTGTTTTATTTTCAGTAAGTTTTAAATAAACCGAATCTACAACAGAATTAAAAACTGAATTTAAAGCAATTTGTTCAGTTTCCAAAACACTTTCATTTTTTTGGCAACTTAAAAATGTAAAGCAAAGTAAAAGTGTAAAAGTTACGATTTTCATAATATTACTGCTAACGTCCCGGCGCTTGGCGAGGTTGCGAACTTAGGAACCGAATTATTTTCTATCAAATATAAAAATAAAATAGAAATAATTCATTTGTCAAAGAGCAAATAAAGTAATACATAATAGGAGGATACTAGGAGGATACTAGGTAGATACTCCATAGATACTCCATAGATAGTGTATAGATAAAGTATGGATAGTGTATGCAAGATGTATGCAATAGAAGGAATAATAAGAAACAAAAAAAGCACCTCGTTAAAGGTGCTTTTGTGGGGAGAGCAGGATTCGAACCTGCGAAGATGTAATCAGCGGATTTACAGTCCGCCCTCGTTGGCCGCTTGAGTATCTCCCCAAGCCATCTTGCTTATTTGACTAAGCGGTTGCAAATATAGAATTGTTTTTTATACTTGCAAAGATATTTTTTACAATTTTACCTACTATTTTATAATGTTCTGTAAATGAAAAACATAAAAAAATCTCCCTAAGGAGATTTTTTTTATTTATAGAGTTTTCAGTTTATTTTACACCTAAAAGTGCTGCAACTTTAGCACGTAATTCTTCGCCTCTAAGGTCTTTTGCTACAATGTTTCCTTTTTCATCTAAGATAAATGTAGCTGGAATAGATTGCACATTGTATTGTTTAGCAATAGGTTCTTGCCAGTGTTTAAGATTAGAAACATGTGGCCAAATTAAACCATCTTTTGAAATTGCCTCTTTCCATTTGGCAGCGTCTTTGTCTAAAGAAACGCCAATAATATTTAATCCTTGTGGGTGGAATTCATTGTATAAAGCTACCACATTTGGGTTTTCAGCTCTACATGGTCCACACCAAGAAGCCCAAAAATCAATGATGGTTACTTTTCCTAAAGATTCTTTTAAAGAAATAGTTTTTCCTTCAGGAGATGGAGCAGAAAAGTTAGGAGCAGGTTTTCCAATTACTATAGCTGACATTGAATCTAAAGCGGTTTTTATTTTTTTACCACTTTTAGTTTCTTTTACGTCTTTATCTAAGCCTTCAAAATATGATTTTATCTCTTCAGGAGTTAAATATTGTCTCATTAAAAAGTTCTCCAATAATAAAACAGATAAATAAGCATCTGGATTTTCTTTTATGAATTTTTTAGAATAGTCGTTCATTTCGTTTTGAAATTTTTTGTATTCTTTCAAAAGCTTGTTAATAGTAACGGTGTCATTACTCATCTGAGCTTTTTGCATTTCAGGTCCGTTATCTTTTTCAAATTTTGCTACCTTTTCAGAAATAGCTCTCGATTCGGTATTGAACTTCTGAAATTTATCATTGTTTGGAGTTCCTCCTAAAGTTGACTTATGTAAAGAATCTTTAACAATATTGATTTCAATTTTACCTTCTTCTAATATTAAAGGTAAATTAATTTGTTCGTTTTCAATGCGGATAAATCCTAAATCAATTTCTTCAGTTATTCCTTTAAGCTCAAATTTACCATCTGTAACAACTGCTGTATCTTTGGCTAACGTTCCAGTCTCGGTTTGTACTTCTATAAAAACTTTTTTACCATTTTCAATTCCATTCGCAGTTCCCGAAATAAGAAATTCATTATCTTTTAGATTGTTACATGCTACAAACAAAAGAGCAGAAGTAATAATAAATACTATTTTTTTCATTTTAATTGATTAAATTTTGGCAAATGTATTTAAAATAAATCAGTTACAAAACATAAATAAATGTTAGAATGGCTGTAAAAACTTAACTTCAAAGTTTTGTCAATCAAAAATATAATTGTAATTTTGCGCACCTTTTGGCGGATAGCGTTTCCATTAGGTATCAATCATTTATGTAAAACACTGCTGTTGTTTTCTATTCGCATTAAGAAACGCTAGAATCACGGCATACAAATTTTTAATCAGCATGTCTGAAATTAACAAAACACAAGAAGAGTTTTTAGCGAATTTTAACTGGCATAACTTCCAAGAAGGAATTGACCCAGTAGATGAAAAAAACTTACAAGAATTCGAAGAATTAGTAACTAAAACATTCATCGCTACTGATCAAGAAGAAGTTGTAGAAGGAGTTGTAGTTAGAATTACTGAAAGAGACGCAATCGTTGATATCAACGCTAAATCTGAAGGTGTTATTTCTTTAAACGAATTCCGTTACAATCCTAACTTAAAAGTTGGTGATAAAGTAGAAGTATTAATCGACGTTCGTGAAGACAAAACAGGTCAGTTAGTATTATCTCACAGAAAAGCTAGAACTATCAAAGCATGGGATAGAGTTATTTCTGCTAACGAAACAGGAGAAATCGTTAACGGTTTCGTTAAATGTAGAACTAAAGGTGGTATGATTGTAGATGTTTTCGGAATTGAAGCATTCTTACCAGGTTCACAAATTGATGTGAAACCTATCCGTGATTACGATCAATATGTGAACAAAACTATGGAATTCAAAGTAGTTAAAATTAACCACGAATTCAAAAACGTAGTAGTATCTCACAAAGCGCTTATCGAAGCAGATATTGAAGTACAGAAAAAAGAAATCATTGGTCAATTAGAAAAAGGACAAGTATTAGAAGGTGTTGTTAAAAACATTACTTCTTACGGTGTATTTATTGATTTAGGTGGAGTAGATGGATTAATCCATATTACTGACTTATCTTGGTCAAGAATCAATCACCCAAGCGAAGTTCTTGAGTTAGACCAAAAATTAAACGTTGTAATCCTTGATTTCGATGATGAGAAAACAAGAATCCAATTAGGTTTAAAACAATTAAACGCTCATCCTTGGGATGCTTTAGGAGCTGAATTAAAAGTTGGTGATAAAGTTAAAGGAAAAGTTGTTGTTTTAGCTGATTACGGAGCTTTCATCGAAGTTGCTGAAGGTGTAGAAGGTTTAATCCACGTTTCTGAAATGTCATGGTCTACTCACTTAAGAAGTGCTCAAGATTTCATGAAAATTGGTGACGAAGTAGAGGCAGTTGTTTTAACTCTTGATAGAGAAGAAAGAAAAATGTCTTTAGGTATCAAACAAATGACACAAGATCCATGGACAGATATTACTTCTAAATACCCAGTAGGTTCTAAACATACAGGTATCGTTAGAAACTTTACTAACTTCGGAATTTTCGTAGAGTTAGAAGAAGGTATCGACGGTTTAGTATATATCTCTGATTTATCTTGGACTAAGAAAATCAAACACCCATCTGAATTTGTAAATGTAGGTGATAAATTAGACGTAGTTGTTTTAGAATTAGACGTTGAAGGTCGTAAATTATCTTTAGGTCATAAACAAACTACTGCTAATCCTTGGGATAAATACGAAGATGCATTCGCTGTTGGAACTATCCACAACGGAACTATCGCTGAAATCGTTGACAAAGGAGCTACTGTAGAATTTGGTGACGATATCGTTGCTTTCATTCCTACACGTCACTTAGAAAAAGAAGACGGTAAAAAATTGAAAAAAGGAGATACTGCTGACTTTAAAGTTATTGAGTTCAATAAAGAATTCAAAAGAGTAGTAGCTTCTCATACAGCTATCTTCAGAGAAGAAGAAGAGAAAAATGTTAAAACTGCAGTTGAAACTACATCAAATAGTTCAGCTCAAACATCTACTTTAGGTGATAACAACGATATTCTTGCTGAATTAAAAGCTAAAATGGAAAAAGGAGGTAAATAATCTTCTTTTTGTCATGCTGAACTCGTTTCAGTATCTATAAAATTAATCCCGAAAGAAATTTCGGGATTTTTTATTGTGTATTATATTTGTTTATCGTAATATTGCAATATAATAATTTATAAAAATTATGGGAGCATCAAAATCAGATTCTTTTTCATTAGAGCAAAATGAAATGGCAACTTTATTCAAAGCCTTATCACATCCGGCTCGAATTGCTATCGTTGATTATCTATTAACTGTTGATTCTTGTATTTGCGGTGATATTGTAAACGAATTGCCATTAGCACAACCTACAATTTCGCAACATCTAAAAGAATTAAAAAACGCTAATATTATCAAAGGAACCATCGAAGGAACTGCTATTTGTTATTGCATCAATCCAGATACGATTGATAAAATAGAAAATCACTTTGGTATGATTCGTCATAAGTTAAAGAATAAATGTTGTTAGCTAATCACTTTTTACTAATCACTAATTACTCAAAAAATGAAATTATCAGAAATCAAATCCGAATTAAAAAAGCTAACAACCATAGCTTTTCAACTACCAAATGGTGATTTAGTACCAAATCATTTCCATGTAACTGAAGTAGGTAAAATCACTAAACATTTCATCGATTGCGGTGGAGTTGTTCGTACAGAAGAAGTCGCAAACTTCCAACTTTGGGAAGCAAACGATTACGATCATAGATTACATCCTGAGAAATTGGTTCACATTATAGAGTTATCAGAAACTAAATTGCAAATTCCAGATTTAGAAATTGAAGTCGAATATCAAATGAAAGAAACCATCGGGAAATTCAGTTTAGATTTTGACGGAACTAGCTTCCAATTAAAATCAAAATTAACTGATTGCTTGGCTAAAGACAATTGCGGTATTCCACCAGAAAAACTAAAAGTTAAAATAGGCGAGTGGAAACCAAAAGAAACCTCTTGTTGTACACCAGATTCAGGTTGTTGTTAATATGGAAAACACTAAAAAAGAACATTGGGAAACGGTTTTTACTACAAAAGCTGAAAATGAAGTAAGTTGGTATCAAAACGAACCAAAGACTTCAATTCAATTAATTCAAGCTTGTAAAGTAGCTAAATATGCCAAAATCATTGATATTGGCGGTGGCGACAGCTATTTGATTGATAGTTTATTGGATTTAGGTTACACGAATTTATTCTTGTTAGACATTTCAGATGCTGCTATTGAACGCGCTAAAAAACGATTAGGAGATAAAGCTAAGAATGTCACTTTTATAGTTTCAGATAGTTTACATTTTCAATCGGATGAAAAATTTGATGTTTGGCACGATAGAGCCTCTTTTCATTTTTTTACAGAAGCTAATGATATCGAACAATACAGAGCTAATGTAATTGCAAATACCAATCAAAACGCACATTTTATTATTGGAACTTTCTCGGAAGACGGGCCTTTAAAATGTAGTGGTTTGCCTATAACTCAATACTCAGTTGAAACAATGGAAGCAGTTTTTGGCGAAGATTTCGAATTAGAAAACTGTTTTACAGAAGACCACGAAACACCTTTTGATACCGTTCAAAATTTCATTTTTTGTCATTATAAAAAGAGATAATATGCTTGAGAATTTATCAAAAACTATTGAAACTATTGCTGAAATTGCAGTTTCAGAGGAACGTAAGACGGTCTTAAAGCCATTAGCTGATTATATACAAAACAAAGTCAATGCTAACGAAGAAATTCGATTGAACTTCATTTGTACGCACAATTCCAGAAGAAGTCATTTGTCTCAAATTTGGGCACAAACGATGGCATTTCAATTCGGAATTAAGAATGTTTTTTGCTATTCTGGCGGAACGGAAGCAACAGCAATGTTTCCAAAAGTTGGCGAAACCTTAGTAAATCAAGGATTTCAAATTCAGAAGTTAAGTGAAGAACAAAATCCAGTTTACGCTGTTAAATTCGATGACAATCAACATCCAATCATCTGTTTTTCAAAAGCGTATTTCGATGATTTTAATCCGAAAACTAACTTTGGAGCTATCATGACGTGTAATAACGCCGACGAAGGTTGTCCAATGGTTTTTGGTGCAGAAGCTAGATTTCCAATCAAATACGACGATCCAAAAGCATTTGATGGAACTGATTTAATGAACGAAAAATACGCTGAACGTAGTTTACAAATTGCAAGCGAAATGTATTTTGTATTTAGTCATGTAAAGAAGTAAACATATGAAAAAACGATTAGGATTTTTAGACCGATATTTAACAATTTGGATTTTCTTAGCGATGTTAATTGGAGTAGGAATAGGTTATTTCATTCCAAATTCAGCTAATTTCATCGATTCATTTTCTTCCGGAACTACAAATGTTCCGTTAGCTATTGGATTGATTTTAATGATGTATCCACCTTTAACCAAAATTGATTTTTCTAAAGTGCCTCAAATGTTTGAAAAACCTAAGTTATTATCGGCTTCGTTTTTCATCACTTGGATTGTAGGTCCTTTTTTAATGTTTTTATTAGCGACATTCTTTTTGAAAGATTATCCAGAATACATGATGGGCTTAATTATCATAGGAATTGCGCCTTGTATTGCTATGGTAATCGTTTGGAATGAACTAGCCGAAGGTAACCGAGAATTAACAGCGGGTTTAATAGGAATCAACAGTTTGTTGCAAGTTTTCTTTTTTAGTTTGTATGCTTATTTCTATTTGGAAATCATGTTGCCTTTATTTGGAATTAAAGGTTTAGAATTAAGTATCACTATTTCAGAGATTGCTCAAACAGTTGGAATCTATTTAGGAATTCCGTTTGCATTGGCTGTTATAAGTCGTTTTGCTATTAAAAAGTTTATTGGAGATAAGTGGTTCAATCAAAAATTCATTCCTTTTGTATCACCAATTACTTTGATTGCCTTGCTTTTTACTATTGTAGTAATGTTCAGCTTGAAAGGTGAAATGATTGTTGATTTACCAATGGATGTTGTTCGTATTGCTATTCCATTAGTCATTTTCTTTGCGATTATGTTTTTCTTAATGTTTTTTGTGGCTAAAAAAATCGGTGCTAATTATCGTGATGCTGTGGCGTTATCGTTCACCGCTTCAGGAAATAATTTTGAGTTAGCCATTGCTGTTTCTATAGGTGTTTTTGGAATCAATAGTGGTCAAGCATTTGCGGGTGTAATTGGGCCTTTAGTAGAAGTTCCCGCTTTGATAATTTTAGTAAATGTCGCCTTTTGGTTGAGAAAGAAATATTACAAATAAAAAAAAACGCTCTGTTTAAGAGCGTTTTTCGTTTTATTCTTTAATTACTTTTATCGTTTTCTGTTCCAAATCGTTTTCTAATACAATTAAGTAAATTCCGCTTTCTAAATTGGTTAAATCTAAAGTATTAGAAGTTGAGTTTTCAAATGATTTGGTTTCAATTAATTGACCTAATAGGCTATAAATACTTGCTTTAGTTAAACTGATATTATCTAAATGTAAAATATCTTTAACTGGATTTGGATAATAAGTAAAGGAAGCGAAACTATTATCTCCAGTACTTAAAGTAGTGGTAATATTAAATTGATATGGTGTTTGGTAGTTGGTATTTGTTGGACTTGTACTCGTTAATCTTAAGAAGTAATCACCTGGAGTAAGAGTTCTTGTAAAGCTTAAAGTATTTCCACTATTATTTTGAGAAGCTCCAACAGCTGTTCCTGCGGAATTTAAAATAGTTCCATTCATTGATGAAGTTACAATACTAGTAACAGAAACAACTGCGTTTACATTGTCTGCTATAGTAAATTTAAAGAAGTCATTATCTGCGCCTGTTGGGTTTTGAACTGTTGTATAACCAATATAATCTTTGTTTGTGCTTATTCTGTATGATAATTCTTTAACATTTGGTTCATCCAAACCTTGCATGATTTCATAGTATTGACTAGGTAGTGCGGTGTGATTTTCAATCCCAATAGAAGTGTAGTAAAAATATTTTATTGGATAAGTTAATCCAGTTCCTGTAAAATAATTACCTAAAGTTCCAGAAGTTTCAGTTACAACTCCGTCTGAAGAAGATCCGTTTATTCTTCCTAGTACACATGAAAAATCAATAATGTTATCAATTGGTTTTTGATTTAATCCAACTATATTATCACCAATTGTACCGTTACAATTAACATCTATGTTCCAATAATCTGGGCCAAATAAGTGTTCATTCATATTGCTAGAATTATTTATTTCAATTCCACCAAACAAAAATCTACTTGGTTCACCACTATAATAATAAGTTATTTTTAAGTCTCTAAGCGCTTCAGAACGTGTTTCTGTTCCAGTAAGAAATGATCCAGGAATGTCACTTGCATTACTTCCTCCATGTGGAGTTCCTAATGTTAAAAATTTGGCGACATGATGTTGGTTGTCTGCTTGCCAATTGTATGAGTTTTGAATGTATTCTCTAGAAGCTAATCCTCCCATACTATGACCTACTAAAATTACTTTGTCTTTTCCAGTAACAGCCATAACTCGTTGAACAGCAACTTTTACAGCAGCTCCTTGTTTAGCAACTGCCGATTGGTTACTTAAAACCGTTGTTCCTACTGAGCCATTTGGATTCACATTAAAATTCACATAATAATAATCGCCATTTTGAACGAAAGATTCAAAAGCAGCTATATCAGCTCCAGCAGTAGGGAAAAAGTTTTTATTTGTAGTAGCATTGTTGTTGTCTGCGTTTAAGCAAAAATCAAAACGACCACCGTATGTAAAAGAATATTGTGTGTCGTAATAATCTGTTGCGTCGTTCCATGTTTCAGAACTTGAATTTAATCCGTGGATAAAAATGATAGGATAAGGTAATTTGCTTTCAAAAATGCGACTTGCAGAATTATCAATAGGAGTTTTTAATGGGAATATACTATCATTTCTATATTCAAAGTATTCAAATTCAGCTTGTCTAGGTTTGAATTCGATTCTTTGGTTTTGTGAAAAACCTATTGATGAAATAAATAAAAAGGCAAATGATGCTACAAGAGTAATTTTATTCATATATGTTAAATTTATTTTTTAGCGGACATATATGGTATCGCCTTTTTATTTATTGGTGTTTGCTTGAGCAAACTTGTTGTTGATGGCGATTTCATACACATTATTTTTAATTTAATAATGTGCAATATATAAATAAATTGTTAAATTGCTATGAATGCATATAATTTTTGTGTGATTTAGTTGATTAAAAGAAAAAAGCTCTATGTTTATCACATAAAGCTTAATATATTCATTCTTTTAAAATAGTATTATTTGTCTATCGAACCTAAAACTCGCTTCATAAAATCGTTTAAAGCGGTTTTTTTGTCAGCACCATTTTTGATGGCTTGATGTACTTCAAGGGCTCCGTACATATTTGAAATTAGTTCAGCAATTACATCTAATTCTTCATCCTTTAAAGAAGAAACTTCACAAAGGTTTTCTAAAACTTCGATAGTTTCTACTAAATAATCTTGATCGTTATCTTCAATAAATTGAGTTAACTGTTTTATAACGGGTAATTTCATAATTAAATTACTTCAGCAACTAATTCGGCTAATACTTCAGCTTTATTAGTTTGTGTTTGATTAACTAATACACCATTTTTGAAAGTAGCAAACGTAGGTAAATTATCCACTTTTGCTAATTTTCTAGATTCTGGAAATTTTTCTGCATCAACCATTAAGAAAGGAATTGATTCGTTTTGCGAAGCCATCATTTTGAATTTTGGTTTCATAATACGACAATTTCCACACCATGATGCTGAGTATTGAACCACAACTGTTTCGTTGTTTGCAATTACTTCCGCTAAATTATCTTGTTCTATTTCTGTAAACATAGTTTATAAATTTCAATTACAAGGGCAAGAACAAGTTCAAAATTAATACTTGTGAAAATTTGAACTTGAACTTGAACTTGAATTTGTTATTGAATTAGTGAGAAGCTAAATAAGCAGCAGTACTGTTTCTATCAGCACTCATTGCTTCTTTTCCTTCTTCCCAGTTAGCTGGACAAACTTCACCTTTAGTTTGAACGTGAGTGTAAGCATCAATTAATCTTAAATACTCGTTTACGTTTCTTCCTAATGGCATATCGTTTACACTTTCGTGGAAAATTTTTCCCTCTTCGTCAATTAAATAAGTTGCTCTGAAAGTTACGTTTGAACCTTCTAAAATTTCATCATTTACTTCTTCATTGTAAACCCATTCTGCATCTAAAATATCTAAAGCTGCAGCTAAGTTTCTAGTTGTATCTGCTAAAAGTGGGTAAGTTACACCTTCGATTCCACCGTTGTCTTTTGCTGTGTTTAACCAAGCAAAGTGCACTTCGTTAGTATCACAAGAAGCACCAATTACTGTAGTGTTTCTTTTTTCAAATTCTTGTAATGCTGCTTGAAAAGCATGTAATTCTGTTGGGCATACGAAAGTGAAATCTTTTGGATACCAAAACAAGATTACTTTTTTCTTGTTGTTAACCGCTTCTTCTAAAATGTTGATTCTTAAGTTGTC
The DNA here is from genome assembly GCF_004363695.1 of Flavobacterium cheniae. GTDB lineage: Bacteria > Bacteroidota > Bacteroidia > Flavobacteriales > Flavobacteriaceae > Flavobacterium > Flavobacterium cheniae. Next base: position 199,265 of record NZ_SNZC01000001.1, read on the forward strand.
TCCCATAAAAGAAATTGCGTCAACTGTAATGTTTGGGAATTTTTTTCCTACTAATGCCATGATTTTTTATTTAAAAATTATTATTGTTTTTCTGAGTGCGAAATTACAAATACAATGGCTAATAAAACATGATATTTATTATATTTTCAAATATTATAATAGAAAAAATTTATGAGAAAAAGTCTTATAAAATTTCCTGATTTTGAATAATGATTTTAAAATTAAGTAAAGTGAAAATTTAGTGATATAAAAAAGTAATACCATCAAAAAAATGATGGTATTACTAGAAAAACAATAATAAATATGGAAATTTTATTTTAAATCAAATCGGTCTAAGTTCATTACTTTAGTCCAAGTGTTGATAAAATCTTTGACAAATTTTTCTTTGTTGTCATCCTGAGCATACACTTCAGCATAAGCTCTTAAAACGGAATTAGAACCAAAAATCAAATCAACTCTTGTTGCTGTCCATTTCGTTGCTCCTGATTTTTTATCTACAATATTGTATAGGTTTTCACCAACTGGTTTCCAGCTATAACTCATATCGGTTAGGTTTACAAAGAAATCGTTGGTTAGGATACCTTCATTATTAGTAAACACACCGTGTTTTGTTCCGCCGAAGTTAGTGCCAAGAACACGCATTCCTCCAATTAAAACAGTCATTTCGGATGCCGTTAATCCAAGAAGTTGTGCTTTGTCTAGCATTAATTCTTCTGGTTGAACTACATATTTAGCTTTCATAAAGTTTCTAAAAGCATCATTTGTAGGTTCTAAAACTTCGAAAGATTCTGCATCTGTCATTTCTTGCGAAGCGTCACCTCTTCCTGCATGGAAAGGAACTTTTACATTGAATCCACCTTCTTGAGCCGCTTTTTCTATTGCTGCGCTTCCACCTAAAACAATTAAATCCGCAATACTTACTTTTTTCGATAAGCCAGCTTGAACTTCGACTAATTTATTCAATACTTTTTGTAATCTTTCAGGTTCGTTGGCTACCCAACTTCTTTGAGGTTGTAAACGAATTCTCGCTCCATTTGCTCCACCTCTAAAATCAGAACCTCTAAAGGTTCTTGCGCTATCCCAAGCGGTGTTAATTAATTCCGCTCTTGTTAATCCGCTGTTTAATAATTTTACTTTTAAATCTTCGATTTCAGCATCAGACAAAGTGTAATCTACTTTAGGAATTGGGTCTTGCCAAATTAAATCTTCTGCAGGAACATCAGCTCCTAAATAACGTTCTTTTGGACCTAAATCTCTATGTGTTAATTTGAACCAAGCTCTTGCAAAAACTTCAGAGAAATAAGCTTGGTCATTATGAAATTTTTCAGAAATTTTTCTATACTCAGGATCTATTTTTAATGCCATATCAGCATCAGTCATAATAGGATTTCTTCTTACAGATAGATTATGAGCATCGACAGGTTTATCTTCTTCTTTCATGTTTATAGGTTCCCATTGACTTGCTCCAGCTGGACTTTTCTTTAATTCCCAATCGTGGTTTAATAATAAAGTAAAGTATTCATTATCCCAACGTGTAGGATGTGTTGTCCAAGCACCTTCTAATCCACTTGTTACTGTATCAGCTCCATTTCCGTTTCCTTTAGGGTTTATCCAACCAAATCCTTGATTTTCGATTGCGCCACCTTCAGGTTCTGGACCTAAAACGGAAGCATCACCATTTCCGTGTGCTTTTCCAACTGTGTGTCCACCTGCAGTTAAAGCAACTGTTTCTTCATCGTTCATTGCCATTCTTTGAAACGTAACTCTCATGTCATGAGCAGTTTTTAATGGATCAGATTGTCCGTCAACACCTTCCGGGTTTACATAAATTAATCCCATCATTACGGCTGCTAAAGGATTTTCAAGATTTCTTTCTCCAGAATAACGACTTCCTTCACCACCAGATTTTTGCAACCATTCTTTTTCGGCACCCCAATACACATCTTTTTCTGGATGCCAAATATCTTCACGACCACCTGCGAATCCGAAAGTTTTTAACCCCATTGATTCGTATGCCATATTTCCGGCTAAAATCATTAAATCTGCCCATGAAATTTTGTTACCATATTTCTTTTTGATAGGCCATAACAATCGTCTTGCCTTATCTAAGTTTCCATTATCTGGCCAACTGTTTAAAGGTGCAAAACGGATATTTCCAGTTCCAGCGCCTCCGCGACCATCTGAAATTCTATATGTTCCTGCAGAATGCCATGCCATACGAATCATCAAACCACCATAGTGTCCCCAATCGGCTGGCCACCAATCTTGACTATTGGTCATAAAGGTTTTTAAATCATTCTTTAGCGCTTCTAAGTCTAATTTTTTAAATTCTTCGGCATAATTAAAATTTTCACCTAACGGATTTGTTTTGGTATCGTGTTGGTGAAGAATATCTAAGTTGAGTGATTTAGGCCACCAATCTTGATTCTTTACACCATCACTTAATCCTTTTTGGTTTTGATGAAAAGGGCATTTACTAATGTCGTTTGAGTTTTCCATATTCAATAATTTTAATTTATAATTGTAAGTGTTTGTTTTCTAATTTTCTACACTTGCTAATTTACAAATAAAAAAACCATCACCTTGTTAAAGTAATGGTTAAATTTTATTTAAGTATAAATTAAAATTATAGTAAATCTATTCTTTGATAGTATTAACTAATTGTTTAATTTTAATATTGAAAGCAGCAAAAATTAAAGTCATGAATGGACTGATAATATTAAAGAAAGCATATGGTAGATAATCAAGAGTTGAAACACCTAAAGTTCCTGCTTGATAAGCACCACAAGTATTCCAAGGTACTAAAACTGAAGTTACGGTTCCAGTGTCTTCTAACGTTCTACTTAAGTTCTCAGGAGCTAATCCTTTATCTCTATAGGATTTTGCAAACATTTTCCCAGGAACTACAATCGCTAAATATTGATCAGAAGCTGTTATGTTTAATGCTAAACAACTCCCAACAGTTGAAGCAAATAATCCAAAAGTTGTATGTGCTAGCTTTAATAAGGATTCACTAATTCTTGCTAAAGCACCAATTGCATCCATAATTCCACCAAAAACCATTGCACAAAGAATTAACCAAATTGTAGGTAACATTTTAGCCATACCACCCGAAGTGAATAAATCTGCTAAGGTTTTGTTTTCTGTAGGAACAACCACTTTTGATGTAATTGCATCCATTACACCTTTATAAGCTGATTTAAAATCCATTGTTTCAACACCAGAAATTTGATTGATAATTTGAGGTTGAAAAATTATAGCAAAAATTCCGGCTAATAATGTTCCTACTAATAAAGCTACTAATGGTTCTGTCTTTTTTACAATTAATCCAATTACGATTACTGGAACTAAAAATAACCAACCCGAAACATTAAATGAAGTGGTTATTGCTGTTAATAGTTCATTCGTATTAACATCGCCTTTTACTTCAATAGAAAGACCTAAAATAATGAATAAAATTAGGGTTATAATGTATGTTGGAATAGTTGTTAATGTCATGTATTTGATGTGCGTAAACAAATCAGTTCCAGCCATAGCAGGAGCAAGGTTGGTTGTGTCTGACATTGGTGATAATTTATCTCCAAAATAGGCTCCCGAAATTACAGCTCCAGCAACCATTCCTAAATCAAATCCTAATGCTCCTCCAATTCCAATTAATGCAATACCAACAGTTGCTGATGTTGTCCATGAGCTTCCAGTTGCAATTGAAATTACCGAACAAATAATTAATGTTGCTGGTAAAAAAATGGCTGGGCTTAATATTTGTAATCCGTAATAAATCATTGAAGGGATAATACCACTTACCATCCAAGTTCCAGCAAGTGCACCAACCATTAGTAGAATTAAAATGGCTCCAGCGGTAGATTTAATGTTATTTGCTACTTCATCTATCATTTTATGAAAGGAAACTTTATTAAAATATCCCATAATTGCCGCTACAGCACCACCTAAAAGTAAAACAAATTGATTACTTCCTCCTAAAGAAGCATCTCCATATATAAATACGTTAAATGCTAACATTCCAATTAATGCGACTACTGGAATTAATGCTTCCCAAAGTTTTAATTCTTTATTCTTATTGATTTTTGTATCCATTAGTTTTATTTGAGCTTGCAATATAGAAAAATCATATTTTACAACAAAGTATCGTTAAAATAAAAAGTCCGATTCATTACTAAATCGGACTTTTTGAAAATTTATTTGGAAGAAATTATAAAATACCTAATTCCATCATACATTGTTTCATCATTTGATACGTTCTTTCAATATCGTTATCTAAACCAATTGAAAAACGAATTAAGCCATCAGTTAAGCCCATTTCTGCTTGTTCTTCTAAAGGAATTTCAGATGAAGTTGAAGTTCCAGGAGCACTGAATAATGTTTTGTAAAATCCTAAACTTACAGCTAAGTAACCTAAGTTTCTTTCTTGCATTAATTCCATTAAAGCGTTGGCTTTATCTAAACTTCCTACGTCGATTGTCATCATTCCTCCAAAACCATATTCTGGATTAATCATGCTTTTGTAAATTTCATGACTTGGATGACTTGCTAAACCTGGGTAAACCGTTTTAATTCCATCTGCTTCAAATTTGTTTGCCAAATACATTGCATTGTGGCTGTGTTGTTTCATTCTAATATGTAATGTTCTCATGTTTTTCATCACAGAAGCTGAACGTAAGCTATCCATTGTTGGACCTAAAAGCATACTAGCTCCGTCGTTTACATTTTTTAAACTGTTGATGAATTCCTGAGAAGCACACGTTACACCACCAACCGTATCACTACTTCCGTTGATGTATTTTGTTAACGAGTGAATCACGATATCAGCACCCAATTTTGCTGGAGCAACTGATAAAGGTGAAAACGTATTGTCAACTACTAATTTGATGTTGTGCTTTTTAGCAATTTTAGCCAATGAAGCAATATCAGCAACTTCCAATAAAGGATTACTTACGGTTTCGCAGTATAAAACTTTTGTGTTTGGCGTAATAGCCGCTTCAACTACATCTAATTTAGTAATATCAACAAATGTTGTTTTGATGCCCATTCTTGGAACAAAATTCTTTAAAAAGGCATAAGTTCCACCATAAATTGTGCGACTTGAAACGATATGATCGCCGTTTCCACATAATTGCAAAAGAGTAGGAGTAATAGCGCCCATTCCAGAAGCAGATACATTTGCTGATTCTGTTCCTTCCATAGCAGCCAAAGCTTTATCTAAGTATAAATTACTTGGAGATGAATGACGTGAATATAAATAACAACCTTCTGCATTGCCTTCGAAAGTATCGAACATGGTTTTTGCGGAAAGAAAAGTGTAAGTTGAACTGTCTGAAATTGATGGATTTACACCACCAAATTCACCAAAATATTGTAAATCTTGAATGCGGTCAGCTGGATTGAAATTTTCCATATTTTTAATGTTTAGTTGTTTATTTTAAATCAAAAATAGAATTATGTAAATTATTATTCAATAGTAATTGATTAAATTGGTTTTTTATTCTATTTTTGTTTTAATTTATAGTTTTTAATTCTATTTTTTATTCGATTTCATTACATTTGCCGATAACAATAAACAACAACACAACTAATCAATGGACGCAATCGACAAAAAACTTCTTGGATTACTTCAAGAAGACACAAAAAAAACTACAAAAGAACTTTCAATGGTTCTGAATCTTTCAGTAACCGCGGTTTATGAAAGAATTAAAAAACTAGAGCGTGAAGGCGTAATTAGCAAATATGTTGCTATTCTAGATCGAAATAAGGTAGAAAAAGCTTTCGTGGTATTTTGCCACATCAAATTAATCCAACATACTAAAGATTTTGTTACCACTTTTGAAAGTGAAGTAGTAAAATTAAATGAAGTATTAGAATGTTTTCACGTTAGTGGCGATTATGATTACATTTTAAAAGTACATGTTAAAGATATGGATGAGTTTCGTGAATTTATGGTTACTAAACTTACTGGATTAAAACATATTGGAAGTACGCATAGTTCATTCATGATTGGAGAAGTTAAAAATACGACTGCTTTTACTTTGTAAGAAACACCTATAATAATTTACCAAAAAAGTAACAAAGAATTAATTCAAAAAGCGTTACTTTTGTATCCGAATTTAAGTCAAACAACAAACTTTATATAAAATCATGAGTCAATTTGATGTAACCATTATAGGTTCTGGACCTGGAGGATATGTTTCAGCTATCCGTTGTGCCCAATTAGGTTTTAAAACTGCTATTATTGAAAAATATTCAACTCTTGGAGGAACTTGTTTAAACGTGGGATGTATTCCATCGAAAGCGTTATTAGCATCTTCTCATCATTACGAAGAGTTACAACACTTTGCTGACCACGGAATTGAAGTTTCTGGTGATGTAAAAGTGAATTTAGAAAAAATGATTGCTCGTAAACAAGCAGTTGTGGATCAAACTTCGGGTGGTGTAAAATTCTTAATGGATAAAAACAACATCACAGTTTTCAATGGAGTAGGTTCGTTTGAAAGCGCTACTTCTGTAAAAGTAACTAAAGAAGATGGTTCTTCGGAAATCATCGAATCAAAAAATATTATTATTGCTACAGGTTCTAAACCTTCAAGCTTACCATTTATCAAATTAGATAAAGATAGAATCATCACTTCAACTGAAGCGTTAAAACTGAAAGAAGTTCCAAAACATTTAGTAATTATTGGTGGTGGTGTTATCGGAATCGAATTAGGACAAGTATATTTACGTTTAGGAGCGCAAGTTTCTGTAGTAGAATTCATGGACAGAATTATTCCAGGAATGGACGCTGCTTTGTCAAAAGAATTGACTAAAGTGTTGAAAAAACAAGGAATGAAATTCTACACGTCTCACAAAGTGCAATCGGTAGAAAGAGCTGGAGATGTTGTAACGGTAAAAGCAGAAAATGCTAAAGGAGAAATCATCACATTAGAAGGTGATTATTCATTAGTTTCTGTAGGTCGTCGTCCTTATACTGATGGATTAAATGCTGAAAAAGCAGGAGTAAAAGTTACGGATAGAGGTCAAATCGAAGTAAACGATCATTTACAAACTTCGGCTTCAAATGTTTATGCAATTGGAGATGTAGTTCGTGGAGCAATGTTAGCACACAAAGCAGAAGAAGAAGGAGTAATGGTTGCCGAAATTTTAGCAGGTCAAAAACCACATATCGATTATAATTTAATTCCTGGTGTAGTGTACACTTGGCCAGAAGTTGCCGCTGTTGGTAAAACAGAAGAGCAATTAAAAGCAGATGGTGTAGCTTATAAAGCAGGAAGTTTCCCATTCAAAGCCTTAGGAAGAGCAAGAGCTGGTGGAGATACTGACGGATTTGTAAAAATCTTAGCCGATGCCAAAACTGATGAAGTTTTAGGAGTTCATATGATTGGAGCAAGATGTGCTGATTTAATTGCAGAAGCAGTAACCGCTATGGAATTTAGAGCAAGTGCAGAAGATATTTCAAGAATGTCACACGCGCACCCAACATTTGCAGAAGCTATCAAAGAAGCAGCATTAGCAGCTACAGATAACAGAGCATTACACGTGTAATTGATAATTCACAATAAATGAAAATCCCAAATTCAATTGAGTTTGGGATTTTTTTATGTTTTAAAAATGTAGAGTAGCCATAAAAAGCTTTTTTAACGTAATGCGGCTTGCACTAGTGGCAACTTCTAGCACTGACCAAACAAATATAACTAAAATTTTATTACACCAGCGTACTTTCCTGACTTGCCCAAGCCTTGCCATTTGTGCAAACCGTTGTTAGCAATAGTTTTTATTTTATATGTCTCTCCATCATTTTTATTGCAGCAGATTTTAGTACCTCGTAGTCAAAATTATCATTGAAACCAAGACCAGAATTATAATGAGTGCCGTCTTTACTGGCACAAAGCATATATTTTGTTTTTTCTAATTCCATTGCGATAGGGGAGAACTCGGTTTGAACTCTAAATACAGTATTGCTTTTATCATCACGGACATAAAAAATATGTTTGTCATAAATGCTTTTTTTCTTTTCATCATCTTCATATCGTTCAAAAACTAGAACATTATAATTTTTCCATTTGAATTGGTCAAAGCAGAACATATCTTTTAAATCTCCAGTAAGTTCGCCCTTCTGGTATGCTTCGTATAGTTTACTTCTGTAAGGTTTTGCTTTATCATAATTTTTTTGGCGATAGTAAGTTTGAATTACTTTCGCATATGCATGATAATCTTTAGGATTTAGTTCTATTATTTCGAGGAAAACAGGTTCAGCTTTTGCATAATTTTCTTTAAATGATTCCATTAAACCAATATTGAATAGTGCATTTATATATGAATCTGAATCTTTTGAAACCTTTAATTTAACATTATAGTAAGCCTCTAACGCTTTGTCTTTATTATCCAAATCTGAATAGATTTGTGCTATCATTGAATACGGTCGTTCAGATGCGTTTTCTTGTTCAATTGCTTTTTTATATGAATCAAGGGCTAGTTCATTTTTTTTCAAATTGTAATAGGAATCTCCAAGTCCGGATAAAGATTGTGGATCATTTGGATTTATCTTGAGAGCATTTTCAAACGCTTTAACAGCATCTTCATATTTACCCATGTAATTTAATGTAGAACCTTTAATAAAATATGGCGCTATTTTTTTTGGATCTTTTTCTATCGATAAATCCATAAATTTTAAACTATTGTTATCATCTTCTTTCATGTAATATGCGAATCCAATTTGATAATATGAATCCGAAGAATAATCTCCTGCTTTTGAACCGTATTGATCAATAATCTTGTCGTATTGTTTATTCTCGTAGAGAGATTTTATTTCATCTGCAGATTTATTTTGACCGAAACTTAGTAAACTGTAAAATGTGAATAATAGAATTTGGATTTTATTCATAAGATGATTTTTTAAAATTATTGCTAACTTGTATATATGTATGACAAAATCAGACTTATCTACCCTATTTGAGTGTATATATATGACAAACGTCAATTTTATCTTTTTTTCAAAAATAATAAATAATCTAATACAATATTAGTCGCAATAAAATCTTATAAACAAAAAACCACCAGTTTCCCGATGGTTTATTTCTTACTTTTTCAAAAATTTCTTACATCCAAAGAATCCTAAAAATCCAATCAAAACAAACGGCCAAAGTACTACAATAAACGAAACAATATTTTCTAACATAAACCAACCCGTTTTTACACTGTCCCAAATTTGTAAACCAATATTTGGTCGGTAGGCGTTGATGCTTTTTTCATTAGCCACCATTTCTTGTTTGATGCTTTCGTCTTGGTAAATGTTTAACGTTAAAGTACTAAAGTTTACTTGGTCTTGTAACGATAAATTCTGCAATTTTGAAGCGTCGTTTTGTTCTTTTTTAGCCTCTAAGGTTTCTTCCGCTTTTACAACTTGATTTAGTTTCTTTCCTTTCGAATCAATTGCATTTTCTAAACGCTTTTCTGAAGAATTACTTCTTTTTTGAGCTAATTCATTCGATAACATTTGTAACGAAACATCATCTGCTTTAATGATTCGATAATCTAAAAAATGAATTTGTTTCGCTATGGTTTTAATCACGGTATCCATTTTCGTATTCGGAACTCGAATCGTGATGTTGTTATCTACTTTATATTTAGTTGTTACTAAAGTGCTATCCTGACTCACTTTGGTTTTGTCTTCGCTGTGAATGTTACTTTGTAGATTGGTATAGGTTACAAATCCACCAAATTTCGTTGTCGCATCTTCAATAGCATAAGTTGATTTCGCGACATTCTTGACTTTAAATTTTACATCGGCGGTTCTAACAAATTTTCGATTGCTGTTTTTGTTTTCAACGGCGGCCGAAGAGGAAACAACACTTGTGCTATCAGTTACAGCTTCTTCAGCGTAAGCGGCGTTTTCTTTTGAAGCCGATTCTTTACAAGATAAGACTAAGCCAAGTGCAAGCAAAGTCAGTACGATTTTGGTGTTTTTGTTCATAAAAATTCATTTTAAGTTATTGATTAATTGTTTTTAATACGTGTAGTTTTAGAATCAATACAAATGAATTTTTAATGGGTTAGTTGTAGAGGCAAGAATAAAAATCGTGCCAAATTTTAACATTTGAACCATTTTCCAACAACTATTTTTTTGTTGTACTTTTACGAAGTAAATTTTACAATTTGAGAACAGTAATTACAAAAGATATTTCGTCCTTTTCTGACTTTAAAAACCAGCTTTTACATTGGGCAAACCAACACAGAGAAGTTGTTTTTTTAGACTCGAATCAGTATCATCAAAAGTATTCGAGTTACGATGCGGTTTTGGCGGTTGATGCTTTTACTTCGATTAAAACCGATTACGAAAATGCGTTTCAAGATTTGTATCAGTACCAAAGTCAAACGAAAGATTGGTTGTTTGGTTATTTATCCTACGATTTAAAAAACGATACCGAAGCTTTACATTCCAATAATTTCGATGGATTAGCGTTTCCCGATTTGTTTTTCTTCCAACCTAAAAAGTTGTTTTTAATCAAGGAAAATCAAGTTGAAATTCAATATTTACGAATGTGTGATGATGAAATTGAATTAGATTTCGAAGAAATAATTCAGTGTTCAGTGTTCAGTATTCAGTCATCTGATGTTGAAATTCAACAACGTATCTCAAAAGAAAATTACCTTTCCAAAGTTTCAAAAATGCTCGAACACATTCATCGTGGCGACATTTACGAAGCGAATTTTTGTATGGAATTTTATGCCGAAAATACTCAAATTGAACCTTTGGAAATTTATCAAAAGTTGAATGCTATTTCTGAACCACCATTTGCGGTGTATTTCAAAAATAATTTTCAATATTTACTTTCAGCTTCACCTGAACGTTACTTACGAAAAGAAGGAAATAAAGTCATTTCCCAACCCATAAAAGGTACAGCAAGAAGAAGTTTCGATTTAGAACAAGACGAACAATTAAAATCCGATTTAGCTCAAAACGAAAAAGAGCGTTCTGAAAACATTATGATTGTAGATTTAGTTCGAAATGATTTATCGCACACGGCTACAAAAGGAAGTGTTCAAGTGGAAGAATTGTGCAAGATTTACACGTTTAAGCAAGTCCACCAAATGATTTCTACGATCGTTTCCGAAGTAGAGAATACGACTTCACCAATTGAAATTCTGAGAACTACTTTTCCTATGGGAAGTATGACTGGTGCACCAAAGATTTCGGCTATGCAAATTATTGAAGAATTGGAAGAAATCAAACGCGGATTATACAGTGGAGCAGTGGGTTATTTTACTCCAAATGGAGATTTTGATTTTAATGTCGTAATTCGGAGTATTTTATATAATTCACAAAATCAATATTTATCTTTTTCTGTCGGAAGTGCAATAACTTCTCAGGCTATTCCAGAAATGGAGTATGAAGAATGTTTGTTAAAGGCAAAAGCAATGTTTGAGGTTTTAAGATAAAATAGTTATGAAAAAAATATTCTTTGTTTTAATTGTTGTTACCATTTTATTTTCATGTAAATCTTCTATTTCAGAAGTAAATCATATAATTGATAAAGAATTCGAGATTTATAAAGTTGCCAATTCAAAAGCTACTTTGGTATTGTTTCCTTGTTTCCCTTGTGATATTGAAAATACAAAGAATGAATTTCCAATCATCGAAGAAGCCAATAAGAAAGGCGTTTCTGTTATTTTAATGAATTATAATTTTAAACTTTATTTGAAAGATAGTGAATTACAAAATTTGTCCAAACACTTTAATTCAATTTTTGAAAATAATATATTAAGTACTGATAATGTTTATATTGGTGGATTTTCAGGTGGCGGAAATGTAACTTTGTTACTTAGTAATTATTTGATTAAAGAACGAAATTCAATTCAACCAAAAGGAGTTTTTATTGTTGATTCTCCTATTGATTTATTGGGTTTGTATAAAGTTGCTGAAAAGAATATTATTTCAAATTTTTCTAGTGAATCTGTTGAGGAAGCAAATTGGATAATAGATAAATTTAATTCTGAGTTTGGTAATCCAAAAGATTCCATTTCATTATATAAAAAGTTTTCGCCTTACACTCTAGAAATCAATACTATTTCTAATGTAGAAAATCTTAAAAATTTAAAAATAAGACTATACACGGAACCTGATTTTGATTGGTGGTTAAAAAATCGGAAAAACCAAAAAGATGAGATTAATTCTTATTTTATAGAACAACTTTATAATGATTTAAAAATTAAAGGTTTCCAAAAAATCGAATTAATTAACACTAAAAACAAAGGCTATAGAGCTGATGGCACAAGACATCCACATTCTTGGGCTATTGTAGATAAAGAGAATTTACTCAATTGGGTATTAGAGAAAAATTAATTCCTTATTTTTGGTCATGCTAACAAAATTCCAACATCATATCGAACAAAATTTTCCCCAACTGAAAGACAAGAAATTGCTCTTAGCAGTTAGTGGAGGCGTTGATAGTATGGTTTTGTTGGATTTGTTTTATAAGTTGAGGTTTGATATTTGCATAGTACATTGCAATTTTCAACTTCGTGGAAAAGAGAGTGATGCAGATGAATTGTTAGTTAGAGAAATATGTCAAGATGGATATATTCCTTATTTTATTGAGTCGTTTGATACACTCGAATTTGCTAAAGAAAATAAACTTTCCATTCAATTAGCCGCTCGAAAGTTACGCTATGATTGGTTTCAAGAAATTATTTCACTTGGATTTGATTATGTTTTAACTGCACATCATTTGGATGACAATGTAGAAACGTTTTTAATCAATTTTACTAGAGGAACTGGCTTAGAAGGTTTAACGGGAATTCCAGCTCAAAATGGAAACATTATTCGTCCGTTGTTGCCTTTTTCAAGAGAAGAAATTGAAAATTATGCATTAGAAAATAAAATTCAATGGAGAGAAGATTCGAGTAATGCTTCAGACAAGTATTTTAGAAATAAATTACGTCACAATATTGTTCCCACTTTAAAAGAATTGAATACAGGATTTTTAGATTCGTTTCAAAAGACCTTACATCACTTGCAACAAGCAGAAAGTTTGGTTAACGATGCATCTAAATTGGTTTATGAAAAAGTAGTTGAAGAGAAGGAAAATCAATTAGAAATTCATCTAAAACCGTTGCTTGAATTCCAAAATTACAAAGCGTATTTGTACCAATGGTTGAAAGAATTTGGATTTTCAGCTTGGAATGATATTTATGATTTGGTCGAAGCACAATCAGGAAAGCAAGTGTTTTCAGAAACGCATATTTTATTGAAAAATCGAGAGAAATTAATCCTTTCGGAAAGAAAAGAAATAAATAAATCGGAAGTTTTCATCATTGAATCGATAGAAAGTAAAGTTAATATTCCCTTAAAACTTAGGTTTTGTAAAGCAGTTAACATTTTTGAAACACATTCGAATTGTATATTTGTAGATGAAAGTAAGATCAAATTTCCATTAACGATTCGAAAATGGCAAGAAGGAGATTATTTTTATCCATCAGGAATGAATGGAAAAAAGAAATTGAGTAAGTATTTCAAAGACGAAAAATATTCGCTTTTAGATAAAGAAAATCAATGGTTATTATGTTCGGAAGACCAAATTATTTGGGTAATCGGGAAAAGAGCAGATAATCGATTTATAAATAAAGAAACAACACAAAATAGTATAAAAATCGTATTAGAAGAATGAGAAAATATTTCGCCTTAATCGCCTTAATTTTTGGATTTTTTGGAAATGCACAAATTTTAAATCCGGTACAATGGAAAACCAAAGTAGTTCAAAAATCGGCTACCGAATTTGAATTGGTTATGGATGCTACTATCGAAAACGAGTGGCACATGTATTCGCAATTTACACCAGAAAATGGACCACTTCCAACCGTTTTCAACTACAAAAATGCAAAAGGAAACTTTGATTTAGTTGGAAAAACAAAAGAAAGTCCATACAAAAAAGTATATAATGATATTTTTGAAGTGGATGAATATTACTTTGCTAAAACGGCTCAGTTTAAGCAAATCATAAAAGTTACTAATACGAAACTAAAAGAAGTTAAAGTATATGTGGAATACCAAGTTTGTAAAGAACAATGTATCCAACAAGATGCTACATTTACTTTTAAATTGCCTGAGCTAAAAGTAGAAGATACAGCAGCAACAAATGTAATTTCGACTGATACAACAACAATAACTACCGATACAGCAACTGTTGAAAGAGCAGATGCAGAAAAACCAATTAAAGAAGTTACATCAACTTTGGCTCCGAATGAAGAAAAAAAGAATGGATGGTTATTATTTCTTGCAACTCTATTAGCTGGAATATTAGTTACATTCACCCCTTGTGTTTTTCCAATGATTCCAATGACAGTAAGTTTTTTCTTAAAGCAAAGTGCTCACGGAGATAAAAAGAAAGGACGATTTAATGCGTTAATGTATGGTTTCTTTATTGTATTGATTTATGTTTTGATTTCATTACCATTTCATATTTTTGAAGGAATTAGCGAGGATATTTTTTACGAGGTATCTACAAATCCCTATTTGAATTTATTCTTTTTTGCAGTTTTTACCATTTTTGCGATATCATTTTTAGGTGCATTTGAGATTACTATTCCATCTAGTTTAGCTAATAAAGTTGATAATGCCTCAAATAAAGGAGGTTTGATAGGAATCTTCTTCATGGCATTAACTTTAATAATTGTTTCATTTTCATGTACAGGACCTGCTCTTGGTTTAGTAATTGGTGGTGCTTTATCAACAGATGGTGGTGCTACATTATTAACAATTGCCATGTTAGGATTTGGAGTTGGTTTAGCTTTTCCATTTATGATTTTTGCTTTATTCCCAAGTATGATGGGTAATTTGCCAAAATCGGGCGGTTGGTTAAATACCGTTAAAGTTGTATTCGGTTTTATCGAATTGGCTCTAGCTTTCAAATTTTTCTCAATGGCTGATTTAGTTATGGATTGGCATATTTTAGAGAGAGAAACTTTTATTGCTATTTGGGTGGCATTATTTTTAGGTTTAGCATTATATCTTTTTGGAAAAATTACATTGCCACATGATAGTCCTCTTTCACATATTTCTGTTGGAAGATTATTATTAGGTTTATTGTCTTTAACCTTTGCAGTTTATTTAATTCCAGGTTTATGGGGAGCTCCATTAAATGTAATTAGTGGTTTTCCACCACCAATGTCATATAGTGAAAGTCCAAACGGAGTAGGAGCAAAAAATAGTATCGAATCAAATATTAGTTCAGGAGAAGAATTACCAGAGCATGCTCAATATGGGCCTCATAAAATCGTTGCTTTTCATGATTACGATGAAGGTTTAGCATATGCAAAAAAAGTAAATAAACCAGTTTTAATTGATTTTACAGGTGTAACTTGTGTAAATTGTAGAAGAATGGAAGAATTAGTTTGGGCAAAACCAGAAATTTTAAATATTCTTAAAAACGATGTTGTACTTATTTCTTTGTACGTTGACGATAGAAAAGAGTTACCTAAAGATGAAGTTTATACAACTAAATCAGGAAAAGAAATTACTACATATGGTAAAAAATGGAGTGATTTAGCAATTACAAAATA
Organism: Flavobacterium cheniae; assembly: GCF_004363695.1. GTDB lineage: Bacteria > Bacteroidota > Bacteroidia > Flavobacteriales > Flavobacteriaceae > Flavobacterium > Flavobacterium cheniae. The sequence goes on from NZ_SNZC01000001.1 coordinate 214,832, forward strand.
TAAAGCTAACATTCAACCATATTACATCTTAATGTCACATGATGAATCTAATTTAAATCAACCTGTAGGCTATACGCCAGATGTTGAAGAATATAAAAAATGGTTAGAAGATGGTGTAGCGGCTTTTAAAAAATAATTTCTGAATAAAAAACTCCCAATCTTATGATTGGGAGTTTTTTATTCACAGTAACTAAAAGTTGTTTATCATAATACGAATTATTTTATCAATCGCATTTCTAAGTATTTATTCGTAAAACCAAGTTTTTCATACAAAGCTTTTGCTGGATTATTTGGTTCAACATGCAACGCAATATTTCCTTCTACAGATGAAATCGCTTTTTCCATTAGCTTCTTTCCATATCCTTTTCCTCTTTGCAAATTATCAATTGCGATATAAACCAAAATATTCTCAGGAATGTAATCTTTCATACCTGTATTATTTAAAATGACAATTCCGACAATATTTTCTTCATCAGTTCCAATGATAATTTGCCCTCCTTTATCAGGATTTAAAACATAATCAATACATTTTTGTATGTCCTCTTCCGTATCACCAAATTGTTCAAGATGTGAATGTAAAAAGTGGGTAATTGTTTTATTTGGAAACTTTTCTGAAGTCCCTGTAAAAGCATTGATATATGTGAAATTCATAAATAAAACTTTAATAGTAAATACAAAGTACAAAAGTATTGAATTACCAACAGATTGTCTAATTCAATAAAAAAGTTATTTTTTTCAATACTTTTTCTATATTTGCATCTATATAAGCCATTTAATAGTATAAGCCATGTTAGTAAAAGTATTCGGAAGCGCCGTTTTTGGCGTAGAAGCGACTACCATTACGGTAGAAGTAAACATCGATAAAGGAATAGGATATCACTTAGTAGGTTTGCCCGATTCCGCTATAAAAGAGAGTAGTTATCGTATAGCTGCCGCACTAAAAAACAACGGGTACCAACTTCCCGGAAAAAAAATCACCATCAACATGGCTCCGGCCGATTTACGTAAAGAAGGTTCTGCCTATGACCTTACTTTGGCTATTGGTATTTTAGCAGCTTCTTCCCAAATTAAATCAGAAGACATTCATAATTATGTCATTATGGGTGAATTATCGCTCGATGGTGGATTACAACCCATAAAAGGAGCTTTATCAATTGCAATTAAAGCCAAAGAAGAAGGTTTTAAAGGTTTGATTTTACCCTTTCAAAATGTAAAAGAAGCTGCAATTGTTGACGGTCTTGATGTTTATGGTGTTGAAAATGTATTACAAGTCATTAATTTCTTTGAAGGAAAATCAGATTTGATTCCCACTACAATAGATACCAAAGAAGAATTCAATAAAACATTAGATTTTCCAGAACACGATTTTTCCGATGTCAAAGGTCAAGAAGGAATTAAACGTTGTATGGAAATTGCTGCAGCTGGCGGACATAATATCATTTTAATTGGTCCTCCAGGTTCAGGAAAAACAATGTTAGCCAAACGTTTGCCTAGTATTTTGCCACCAATGACGATGCGTGAAGCTTTAGAAACCACCAAAATCCATTCAGTAGCTGGAAAGACTAAAGATGTAGGTTTGATGGCACAACGTCCTTTTAGAAGTCCGCATCATACTGCGAGTTCGGTTTCTTTAGTAGGAGGTGGAAGTTACCCACAACCTGGCGAAATTTCATTGGCACACAACGGTGTTTTATTTTTAGACGAATTACCCGAATTTAAACGAGAAGTTTTGGAAGTCATGCGTCAGCCATTAGAAGATAGGGAAGTGACTATTTCAAGGGCGAAATTTACGATTACCTATCCATCGTCATTTATGTTGGTGGCGAGTATGAATCCGAGTCCAGGAGGTTATTTTAATGATCCGAATGCGCCTGTGAGTTCTTCACCAATGGAAATGCAAAGGTATTTGAGTAAAATTTCTGGACCTTTATTGGATAGAATTGATATTCATATTGAAGTTACGCCTGTTCCGTTTGAAAAACTAACTGAAACTCGAAAAGCAGAAAGTAGTGTAGCGATTAGAGAGAGAGTGACCAAAGCAAGAGAAATTCAATCGCAACGCTTTGAAAATTATGAATATATTCATTACAATGCGCAAATGAGTAGTAAACTAATTCGTGAATTTTGTGCTTTAGATGAGGTTTCGTTGCAACTACTAAAAACAGCAATAGAACGATTGAATTTATCAGCTAGAGCGTATGATAGAATTTTAAAAGTATCAAGAACAATTGCCGATTTAGAGGATTCGGATAGTATTCAATCACATCATATTGCAGAAGCTATTCAGTATCGTAGTTTGGATAGGGAAGGGTGGTTAGGGTAAAAAAAAATAATGAAAATTATATCCATTATGCTTTACAGTTTCAATTACTTTAAATACCAAGAAAACTAGAACAAATTGAACTAATTATCTCTAATGCACTCATAGTGTTTAAATTAAGATGTTAAATTAGATATTGATTAAGATGTTAAAATAGATAAAAAAACAACCTATTAACGTTGTTATGTAGTATTTAATTACTATTTTTGTCAGAGATAAGAAAATGAAAGGGTGTTTTTCAACACCCAATCAGATTACCAAATTCTACATAAAGTAGTAGGCTTTTATTATCTCTACCAGAGTTGCGACCAACAACCCTATTAGAAAATGATAACAAAAGTCCTCCAATTTGGATTTTGAGTTTTCATTTTTCATTAAAAAGAATTAGGTTAATAAATGTTAACTACTCGAAAAACCAGTAAGTGTGAATTACTGGTTTTTTATTTTCAATATTTTTAAGAACTATACTACTAAACTGAAAAGATGTTTTTTTGTTACACTTTTCTTCAAAAGATTCTTTTCGTTTAAATCATTTATACAAAGATAATCCATCCTAAAGGTACTTAAAAGTCAAACTTATTCACTATTGGAGCAAGTTCTTAACAAGAATAATGATTGTCATTAAATTAAAAATATCCTTTTAAATAATTGACAATCAATACTTTAAAAATTATATTTTTTGTCAAAATACCTACAAAAACCGATATAATACAGCAATCCTAAAGATTTAGTTCGATTTAAAAAAGGATTGACAAGGTAAACAAACATATCCAGCAAATAAATCAATGAACCAAATCAATAGGACAAAGTTAAACTTAACCTTAAATGATAATTACAAAGATAATTGTAATCAGTATCTAAACAAAGATAACTGATATCTAAGTTTGGCTTAAACAATAAAAAGACAAAGTAAATAAAGGGTTTGTGGGATATTAATTTGTTACTTATGTGAAACCTTGAGCAAATTTAGAATGGAAAATTAAGTAATCAAAGTGCCTTATTGCTAAACAACCAATTTTGTAATGCAGAGATAATAAATAAATAGATACACTAAAAATTAGTTAAATATTCGACACTTTTTTTGTTAAAGAATTTTTAACATTATAAATGTTCACTTTTTATACTAATGAACATTAATTAGTAGTCATTAGTAAATTAATGCTTAAAAAGGTATTCAATAATTTAAAAAGTATCTTGTTTGGAATCGATATGAATCCATTTTTTGTTACTATTCAGTTTAAAGGAACCAATGTGTTCTTTATTCCAGAAATCTGGGTGAATTAAAGAAAGAAAATTTGAACCGTCTTTTGCCAAATACAAATGATAAGTTTCACCAATTATTGGTTCAAATGAATATTTAGCATTGTATAAAATTTCATTCCATTCATATTCTTGCATTAATTTTTCATATTCGGCTTTGAGTTCATTAAACTTACTTTCGAATTCTCTATTAACATTACGAATACCAATATTTTTCCAATCAACAACGTTATCCATTTTAATTGCTGGCGCACCAACACTTGTAGGATAAGCGAGTACATTTGCATTGTATCCATTTTCTTCAGAAAAAACTACATTATCAGGAATTTTGCTTTTCATTTTTATCTTTTAGAAATTTTATTGTTAGTTATAGCTCTTTGAAGTTTGCACTTGAATCTATCAATGCCTTCAACTCGTTTGGCTAAATGTTTTGTTTTACAATTTTCAACTCTTTTTCTCCATAGTTTATAGCTACTGAATTTGAGTTCTTTTTTCATTAACGCTTTTACATCAGCCTCATTTAAAGAAAATTGAAATTTTATTGCATCAAATGGCGTTCTGTCTTCCCAAGCCATTTCAATAATTCTATCAATTTCAATATCAGTGAAGTCTTTTTTGCACGAAACATTCATTTTGTTTAAAATTTAATTAAAAAAGTTAAACAAAATTACAAAAAAAATATTTTAAAAGGGAATAGATTTGAATTATTTATGTTTTTTCCAATATTTTACACCATAGCTACAAAAAATCTCTTGTTGGGATTTGATTTTCTTTGTAGCTACGATGCAAACATTATCATCATTGTCTAATGTGATTTTGGAATTATTTTTGAATTCTAATTTAGAGAAAGCTTCTGCATCATTAGCATATTTAGCAAAACAATCTATATTCATAGAATCCAATATGGAACCGTCTAACATGTTAATGAAATAGCGGTCATTACCTTCAGAAACTCTTTTTTGAGCTTCATTACCGGCTAAAATTTCTCCTTTAAAAAGTGAGATAATTTCATTAGGATAAATGTCAATTGCTGTATATAAACCTTTTCCAGCATTTGCTATTTGAGAATCTTGAATGTACAAATAATCAGATTCGGGTGCTTCAATTTTCAAAATAGTTATAGTTCTTCAGCAAAAGTATCGCCTAATCGGATATCACCAGATTTAAAACCTTTCATAAACCATTTCATGCGTTGTTCTGATGAGCCATGTGTAAAAGAATCAGGAACAACATGCCCTTGCATTTTGCTTTGAATGGCATCGTCACCAACAGCATGTGCAGCACTTAACGCTTCTTCAATGTCACCTTCTTCTAAATATTTTTGGTTGTAATGTGCCCATAATCCGCCATAAAAATCGGCCTGTAATTCTAAACAAACGGATAATTTATTAGCTTCGGCTTCACTTTTAGATTGTTGTAATTGTCTCACTTTTCCTGAAGTTCCAAGAATTGTTTGAACGTGGTGACCCACTTCGTGTGCCACGACATAAGCTATAGCAAAATCACCACCTTTAGCTCCAAAACGGGTACGCAGTTCTTCAAAAAAGGCTAAATCCATGTACACTTTTTTATCACCAGGGCAATAAAATGGTCCAGAAGCCGAACTTGCGCCACCACAGGCTGTTTCCACTGAACCAGTAAACAAAACCATTTTTGGTTGTTCGTATGTTCCTAAATTATTTTCTTCAAATATTTTAGTCCAAATATCTTCTGTATCAGCAAAAACGGTTGAAACGAATTCGCCCATTTCTTTTTCTTCAGGAGTAAGTTCTCTTGGTTCTACTTGTTCTGTTTGTTGAGCGCCTTGGCTTTGTTGAATGGTATCAACAAATGGTGCTGCTTCAGGGAAAAACATTTTTACAAGAAAAAAAACTATTGCGATAGCTCCACCACCAGCAATTACTTTTCCACCGCCCGACATTCCTCTTCTGTCTTCTACGTTGTCACTTTGACGTCTACCTTTCCATTTCATATGAAATATTTTTAAAAATTATTAAAATCCGAAACGAACTCCTAAATATAAATCGGCTTGTTTTCCGCTATCGGCTAAAGCTGTAAATACACTGTTTGATCCTATAAAAAATCCGGCTAATCTAAATCCGATACCACTAGTAAACCCTGAAATTTCATTCGCTGCCAATGGGGCATAAGCTTCAAACCATTTTGTAGTAAATCTTGGAATTAAAGTGTACGAATTTTGAGTGGTGATAACATCGCTTTCACTGTCGTCACTTACTTTTTGATTGATGCTACCTGTTACAAACCATTTTTTTGTTAATCGAACATCGGCATAAGCGTTAATTACTGTTGGTAATTTTACTGTGTAATCTGCTGTGCTTGATGTTGATTGAAAATAAGCCGCGTTTGCTGGGTCATTTAAAATAGCTTCGATTTCAGTTAAACTTTCAGCATTTTCAAATTGATTTAAATCTAAATTTTCAAAATTATCCACATTTAAAATGTAGTTTTTACTTAAATTATTATCCGATTTAAAAGTCATTGAACCAATATTTTTAATTGAAAGACCTGTATTTAATCGGTAGCTGTTTGCATCGTTTTCATCTTTCCAACGATAGTTTACAGCAATATCAGCGGCAAAACCATTGATTCCTTGAGAGAAAAACTCGTTGTAGTTTCCTTGGTCGTTGTAATCATTTGCCAAAACTCCAGCATAAGCAATGTTTATGTTTGCAGAAGCATTTACTAATGAAATATCTCCAAAATTGTTTACGATGGTACCATTTAAATTATCTGCAGAAAAGTTGGCATAAGCACCTGGGAATAATAAACGTAAGTTGGTTCCAACGTTCAATTTATGTTTGGGTAAATCGATTAAGTTTCTAGCAATTGTAAAACCAAGCTCTCCCCAAGTAGTTGCATTTAATCTTTGATTGTCATTAGAAGAAATCATTGTTTGAGAAAAAATATTACTTAATTCACCATTCTGAATAGCATCTCCCAACTTTGAATCTACATTGATAGCATTTGCTTTTATGTTAGCAATTGAAGTAATTCCGAAACCCCATTTTTGGTATTTAAAGGCAAAAGAAGGACCAAAAATTTGAGCATCTAGTCTTAAATTAACAGCTTCATCACCTTCAAAAATTTTATCTTCTAAGTTGTCTCCGCTAACTAAATCGCTAAATGTTAGTTTGTTATTAGCCATTCCTAAAGAGAAATTGAAAAGATTAGCTTCAAATTTAGTGTTCATATTAACTAATTCTGCTGGATTGTTATTAGCATTCAACAAACCACCTCTTTTAGAAGTTGAAATTCCACTAAAATGTTCTTGAGAAAATAAAGAATTGGTAATCAAGCTTATAGTAAGAATGAATTTAATAATTTTCATGTAATTTTAAATGTATTTATTAATTATGGTTTTTAATTCTAGTAATTTAAATGGTTTCGAAATATAATCATCCATACCATATTCGATGCATTTTTCTTTTTCACCAATCATAATTCCGGCTGTGAGTGCAATAATAGGCAAATTTTTTAATTTGTTGTTTTTTCTTATTTCAATTGTTGTTTCATAACCATTTTTAATTGGCATTTGAATATCTAAAAGGATTAAATCAATAGTGTTTTCTTCTAATAATTCAATTGCTTTTTGACCGTTTTCTGCCTCAAAAACTGAGCTATTTGTTAGAATAGATTGCACCATTTTTTTACAAAGTAACATATTAATCATATTATCTTCTACGATTAATATTTTTAATTTTTGAGAGAATTTATTGGTTTCAAAATTTGTGATTTGATTATAATTATGAGAATTGTTAATTTCGTTTTGAGATGATTTTGCTATTTTAAATGTAATGGTAAAATTAAAATTACTTCCTTCACTATAAACACTATTTACTTCAATTTTACTATTACACTTTTCAAGTATTTTATTTGAAATGGATAATCCTAGTCCTGTACCACCAAATTTTTTATTTGTTGAGACATCTTCTTGTACAAATGATTGAAATATTTTATTTAGATTTTCTTTTTTTATTCCGATTCCGGTATCAATTACAGAAAATTGTATCGTTGAAAATTGATTTTTAATTTTTTTAATTTCTTTAATTTGTAATACGACTTCGCCAAAATTAGTAAACTTCACAGCATTTCCTATTAAATTCACTAATACTTGTTTTAGTCGAACTATATCTGCGAATATATATGTTGGAAGTTGAGAATCAATAATAACATGTATATCAATTTTTTTATTTATCGAATAAGGTTTGAATAATTCGATGACTTGATTTGCGAGAATTCTGATGTCTACAGGTTCTAAAAATAATTCAAATTTTCCAGATTCAATTTTTGAAAAATCTAAAATATCGGTAATAATATCCAACAACAAATTAGCTGACTGATTGATATTATTCATGTAGACTTTCTGATTCGAATCAAGCTTTGTTTTAAGTAATAAATCTGAAAATCCAATGATGCCATTTAAAGGAGTTCGTATTTCATGACTCATATTGGCCAGAAAATCTGTTTTTGCCTGACTAGCTGTTTCTGCATATTCTTTGGCTTTTATAGCTTGGTCGTGTTCTTTTTGTGTTGTTATATCCTTTGCAATTCCTCGGAGTTTAATCACTTCTCCTTCATCATTTAAAATGGGTTCTCCATAACCTAAAATCCATTTTACTCGACCATCTTCAAAATAAATTGGATGTTCAATGTCATAATTAGTTTTATTAATAATGGTATTATTGTGAATTGTGTTTTCAAGGTTTTGTTTATCTTCATCTTTAAAACGGCTTAAATATTTTTCATAAAGATTTTGAGTTTCTTTTTCTATTTCGAAAATCTTATAAAGTTCATCAGACCAATATAGATCATTTGTTTTTAAGTCAAATTCCCAACTTCCAATTCCTGCCATTTTTTGAGATTCGTTCAGCAATTTTTCACTCAAGATTAATTTTTCTTGTGTAGTTATAATCTCAGTGACATCTCTTGCTACAGCAAAAATTATTTTAGTTTTTGTATTGATTGTTGAAATCCATTGCAGCCAAATACAACTTCCATCTTTCTTCTGGTAGCGATTTTTGAAATTAATAGTGTTAATTCCATCATTGAGATTTCCTAATTCAGACAAGGTCTTCGTAACATCATCTGGATGAACAAAATTGATAAATTGTTCTGATATAAGTTCAGTTTCTGAATAACCTAATGTATTTGTGAATGCTTTGTTTATTTTTAAAAAATAGCCGTCAAGATTGGCAATACAAATTAAATCAGTTGTTTCATTGAAGAAGTATTCAAAATTTTCGTGTAAAGCATCTCTGTTTTTATAGTATGCTAATTCCGCTTCAAGTGATTTGATTTTTTGTTGCGCATCGAGATGTGAATTTGAAAAATCATTCATTGCTTTGGAGTTAGTTGCAATAAATTTAGTAAAATTTAATTAAAAATTTAAAAATTTTCTTAATTTATTGAATTCCAAACAACATTATTAGGAGTTTGCGCGATAAAAGACATGGTTTCTTTAGTAACAGGATGTTTTAAAATTAATTTTCTTGCATGTAAATGAATACCGCCATCTGGATTACTTCTGTCAAAACCATATTTCAAATCGCCTTTAATTGGGCAACCTATTGCTTGTAATTGTGCTCTAATTTGATGGTGTCTTCCCGTATGTAAATCAATTTCAAGTGCGTAATAATTATCTAATTTTTTAATGATTTGATAGCTTAAACTTGCTTGTTTACTTTCGGGAACTTCTTTTAAATGGGCTTTTGAGGTATTGTTTTTAGTATTTCTTTTTAAAAAGTGTACTAAAGTGTCTTTTTCTTTCGGAGGACAATTTTTCACTACTGCCCAATACGTTTTTTGCGTTTCTCTGTTTTTAAAAGTTTCGTTTAAACGCGTTAGTGCTTTTGACGTTTTTGCAAAAACAACAATTCCAGTTGTAGGTCTGTCTAAGCGATGCACAACACCTAAAAAGACATCTCCAGGTTTATTGTATTTTTCTTTGATGTATTCTTTTACTACATCCGAAAGTGGTTTATCGCCTGTTTTATCTCCTTGAACAATATCGCCTACACGCTTATTGATGACAATAATATGATTGTCTTCGTGAAGAATTTGAAGATTATTTTTTGTTGAAATTTCTTTAGTAGACACAATTAATATTGTTCGTTTGCATTTGGGAAATCCTGAGATTTCACATCGGTAACATATTGCCCAATGGCTTTTGTCATTTGATCGTATAAATCTAAATAACGGCGTAAGAATCTTGGGCTAAATTCATTATTCATACCTAACATATCGTGGATTACCAATACTTGTCCGTCAACGCCACCACCAGCACCAATTCCGATTACTGGAATTGAGATACTTTTAGCTACTTTTTCAGCCAACGCAGCTGGAATTTTTTCTAAAACTAAGGCAAAACAACCTAATTTTTCTAGCATTTTTGCATCTTCCAATAACTTTTCAGCCTCAGCATCTTCTTTTGCTCTAACTGTGTATGTTCCAAATTTATAAATAGACTGCGGTGTTAAACCCAAATGTCCCATGACAGGAATTCCAGCATTTAATATTTTTTTAATAGAATCTTTTATTTCGCTTCCACCTTCTAATTTTACGGCATGTCCGCCAGATTCTTTCATAATTCTGATGGATGAACGTAACGCTTCTTTAGAATCAGATTGGTAACTCCCGAAAGGTAAATCAACTACTACTAATGCTCTTTCACAAGCTCTAACCACACTTGATGCATGATAAATCATTTGGTCAAGCGTTATAGGAAGTGTAGTTTCATGTCCAGCCATAACATTACTTGCAGAATCGCCAACTAAAATTACATCAACACCAGCAGAATCTACAATTTTAGCCATTGTAAAATCGTATGCAGTTAACATGGAGATTTTTTCTCCATTTTCTTTCATTTCAATTAGTGTTTTTGTTGTGATTCTTTTATAATCTTTCTTCGCTACTGACATGTTTTTATAGTATTTGAAAGACAAAGGTAATAAATGTTACTTTCTTTTTACGGCACTTGAAAAATATTTCTCAAATATTAAATTTATGTTAAATTATTGTGCTAATTTAGTGCCGTTTTAAAAATATAAAAATGATACCTATATTACTTTTTGTTGCAATTCTTGGTTATTTATCAGTTATTTTAGAGTCTCCCATTCGAATAAATAAGACAATTACTGCTTTATTAACAGGTACAATTTGTTGGGTTGTTATTGCTCTATATAGCCAAGATGATCATCATTTAGTAACCGAAAGATTAATGGAATATTTTGGTGAAATTTCGGGTTTACTTATTTTCTTAATGGGTGCGATGACCATTGTTGAGTTAATTGATATTCACAAAGGTTTTACCGTAATTACTAGTAGAATTAGAACTACTTCTGTTTTAAAATTATTATGGATTGTTGCTTTTATAACCTTCTTTTTATCTGCATTATTAGATAATTTAGCTACTGCTATTATTATGGTAACACTTTTGAGAAAGTTAATGCCAAAAGGAGAAATCAGAATGATATTAACCGGAATTGTAGTAATTGCTGCAAATGCAGGTGGTGCTTTTAGTCCGATCGGAGATGTAACTACGACATTATTATGGATTGGCGGACAAGTAAGTGCGGGTGGTATTATCAAGATATTATTTTTACCATCACTTGCGGTATTAATTGTTCCGGTAATCATTGCTAGCTTTAGAATGAGAGGTTTTGCTGTTCTTCGAGCTCAAGTTTCGATGGCTCAGGTGCGTCAGGAAGAAAAAATGAGAGGAAGTATGAGTGTTTTTATTGCAGGAGTTTTAGGTTTAGTAATGGTTCCAATAATTAAAACCTTAACGGGATTACCACCATTTATTGGTGTTTTAATTTCATTATCAATGGTTTCGTTAGTTTCAATAGTATATCATAGAAACAAGACTCAAGAAGAAAAAGATAAATTTTCTGTAGCATATGCATTAACCAAAGTAGATATTAGCTCTATTTTATATTTCATGGGAATTTTATTAATGGTTTTTGCTTTACAAGAAGTAGGTATATTGAGAGAAATGGCTACTTTTCTTGTAACAAATTTACCAAGTACTGATGCCATGATCATAGCGATTGGATTTTTATCATCAATTGTAGACAATGGAAGTTTAGTTGCTGCTACACAAGGAATGTTCTCTCTAGTAGAGTATCCAATGGATCATACTTTATGGGAATTTATTGCTTTGTGTGCTGGAACAGGAGGAAGTATGATGATTATTGGTTCGGCTGCTGGTATTGCTGTAATGGAGAAAGAAAAAATTACCTTTATGTGGTATTTAAAAAAAATAACTCCATTAGCTGTAGCGGGTTATATTGCGGGTATTATTGTTTATGAGTTACAATACTTATTAACACATTAAATAATGAAAAAACTATTTATTATAGCAACTGTTTTAGTTTCAAATTTAATTTTTGCTCAAGACAAAACGCCTAAAGTAATTGTAGAGGATTTTTTTATTGCATTTCATGCAAAAGATACTGTTGCTTTAAGAGAACTATGTCATCCAGATATTGTTCTTCGAACAGTTGCCAATACTAAAGAAGGAAACAAATTGAAAGATGATAAATTTGATGAATTTTTAAATTCAATAGCTACTATTCCTGCCAATCTTAAAATCTTTGAAAAGCTAATTGACTACAAAGTAGAAATCGATGGTAACTTGGCACATGTTTGGACACCGTATGAATTTTATGTAAATGATAAACTAAGTCATGTAGGTGCAAATGCTTTTACCTTGTATAACGACAACGGAAAATGGCAAATTATCCATTTGATTGACACTAGAAGAAAGAAATAAATGTATCAATGAGATTTATTTTAATTCTAATATTACTTCCTTTTTCAATCTTCTCACAAGAAAAAGATTCTTTAAAAATTAAAGTTTCAGGTTTTTTAGAAACGTATTACGCATACGATTTTAGTAATCCAACTACAGATGTTAAACTTCCATTTATGTACAATTATAACCGTCATAACGAGTTTAATGTGAACAATGGATTAATTCGTACACAATTACAATACGGAAACACTTATGCGTCAATTGCAGTTCATGCAGGAACGTATGTAGATGATAATTACGTTTCGGAAGATATAAAATTAGTAAGCGAAGCTTATGTGGGAATGTACTTGAATGACAACAAAAAATCATCAATTGAAGTTGGAATCATGCCAAGTTACATTGGATTTGAATCGGCAACAACGGCCTCCAACTTGACTTTAACACGTTCTATTTTAGCGGAAAATTCGCCTTATTTTATGACGGGAATCAAATACAATTACAAACCTTCTGACAAATGGAGTTTTTCGGGATTAGTAACTAATGGTTGGCAACGCATCAATAGACCTGATAAAACGGTAACGCCAGCTTTAGGAACTCAAATTGTCTTTAAACCTTCAGAAAAAGCTACATTGAATTGGAGTACTTTTATCGGAAAAGAATTTTATGGTACCGAATTAGGAATGCGTTATTTTAGTAATTTGTATTGGGATAACACCTGGAATTCAAAATGGCGTACCATTTTAGGATTTGATTTTGGCATTCAAGATAGTTCTTCTTTGAATGACGAACATTTGTTTTGGATGAGTCCTGTTTTGATTACTCAATATTCAATTAATTCCAAATGGCAAACTGCGGTTAGATTGGAATATTATCAAGATGAAGATAACGTGATTATTGCCACTTCAGATGCGTTTAAAACATCTGGAGCTTCCATAAATTTTGATTATTTGCCAAATTCGAAAGTAAAATTAAGAACAGAGGCTCGTTACTTAGATTCAAAAGAAGCTATTTTCTTTCACAATAAATCGAATAACTTTTTTGTTACAACTAGTTTGAGTTTTGAGTTTTAATGAATTTCAAATCGATTAGAAAAGCTAGTAAAGTTCCAATTATATAGCAAAGTAAATCTGACCAAAGAAAACCTTCGCCCAAAATATAATGTCCTAAAGTAGTTTTCCGAATAGCAATTAACCAATCAATTTGAACCAATTGTAAGATTTCGATACTAAAACAAAAAAGTAAACTCAATAGGAGAGAAGTTGCTTTTTTCAAATCGATTAATATAAATCGAAATCCGAAATAAATCAAAACAGCATACAAAACATCTCCAATAAATAATGGAATGCCTGATATTTTCCTTGAAAGTATTCCAAGAATTAATATCAATAAAATAAGTATAAAATAATTTAAACGATTGTTTTTCATTAACAATCCGACATGTTTACTGCTACAGCTAAACCACCTTCTGAAGTTTCTTTGTATTTGGAATTCATATCTTTTGCAGTTTGCCACATCGTATGAATCACTTTGTCTAATGGTACTTTTGCATTTAAAGCATCGGTTTCTAAAGCTAATTCGGCTGCATTGATGGCTTTTATCGCACCCATAGTATTTCTTTCAATACACGGAATTTGTACTAAACCACCAATTGGGTCGCAAGTTAATCCTAAGTGATGTTCCATCGCAATTTCGGCTGCCATAGCAACTTGAGCAGGAGTGCCACCCATTAACTCACACAAAGCAGCAGCTGCCATAGCACTCGAAACACCAATTTCTGCTTGACAACCACCCATTGCAGCTGAAATGGTTGCGCCTTTCTTGAAGATAGAACCTATTTCACCTGCTACCATTAAAAATTGTTTGATTTCTTTTTCGCCCGCTTCATGATTTTCGATTACCAAATAATACATCAAAACCGCTGGAATAACTCCAGCACTTCCATTAGTTGGAGCAGTAACCACACGACCTAACGAAGCATTTACTTCATTTACAGCCAGAGCAAAACAACTTACCCATTTTAAAATCTGACGGAATTTAACTTCGGTTTGTCTGATGATTTGCAACCACGAATACGGATCTTCATAAGGTAAAACACCAATTAAGTTTTTGTGCATGTCATACGCTCTTCGTCGCACATTAAGTCCACCTGGAAGAATTCCCTCCGAATGACAACCAATGTACATGCATTCTAACATCGTATCCCAAATGCGAAGTAATTCGTTGTGAATTTCTTCTTCGCTACGCATGGTTTTCTCGTTTTCGTATACGATTTCCGATATTTTTTTATTTTCGGCTACACAAAAAGCCAATAATTCATCCGCTTTTTCAACCGGAAATGGAAAAGTATGTAAAATTTCTTCCTTATGATGGTCTTCTTTTTCTTTAACTACAAATCCGCCACCAATAGAATAATAGGTTTCTGAATAAGTTTCAGTATCAGTTTTGGCTGTAAAAGTTAATCCGTTGGCATGAAAAGGTAAAAAGTTTCTGTTGAAAACAATATCGGTTTTAAAACAAAACGGAATTAAAATTTCATTTCCTAAGAAAATTTCTTTCTTGTTTTTAATAGCCGAAATAATTACATCAATACTTTCCACAGGAATATATTCAGGATCAGCACCACTTAAACCAAGCATTACTGCTAAATCTGTTGCGTGTCCTTTTCCAGTTAGTGATAAGGAACCATATAAATCTACTTTGACACCAATTACGGTATCAATTAGATTACGTTCGCGCAATTCTTTTAAAAATTGTTCGGCAGCACGCCATGGTCCAAGTGTGTGAGAACTCGAAGGTCCAACACCAATCTTTAACATATCAAAAACGGATATACATTCCATAAACATTTCTTTAGTATAGCAAAGATAGTCTTTAAAATTGAAATTATACAACACGTAAAAGTGTTCGATTGTTATAAATTAAACGAATTAATAACATAAAATTGGGATTTGATTTCCTTCTTTTTTAGTTCTTTTGCAAAAAAAAGTAATGCCAATAAATAAATATTTTTTATCTGCTTTATCTGCCTTTATTATTTGGGGATTTTTTAGTTTGGCTTTAAAACCTTTAACGAATTATGCTTCACTAGATATTTTATTCTTCCGAGTTTTTATAGCTACGGCTTTCTTATTGGGAATTAATTTATTTTTTAGAAAATCAGTTCTTGTTGAAGCAAAGAAAACGTTCAAAGAACTTTCCAAGAAAAAACAAAAATCAGTAGTAATCATGACGGTTGTTGGCGGGCTTTTGTTGGTGTTGAATTGGTTTTTATTTATCTATGCGGTGAATCATGTTAGCTTGCAATCAGCTTCGTTTGCATATATTATTTGTCCGATTTTAACCACTGTTTTAGCTTTTGTCTTATTAAAAGAAAGAATTGATTTATGGCAGTGGATTGCAGTTGGATTATGTGTAATTAGTTGTGTGATATTATCTTATGGAAATTTCAAAGATTTGATTTATAGCGTCATAATCGCATTAAGTTTTGGATTTTATTTGGTTTCCCAAAGAAAGAATAGTGATTTTGATAAATTCTTGATATTAACTATTCAAATGGTGATTGCTTCAGTCATATTAGTACCGTTTTATCCAAGTTTTGGTGGTGCTGTTCCAACAGAGTTTTTATTCTATTTTCTACTTTTGATTATTGTAATTGTCTTTACCATTATTCCATTGTTCTTGAATTTATATGCTTTAAAAGGATTGAATTCGTCAACTGTTGGGATTTTGATGTATACTAATCCCTTAATTCATTTCTTTTTAGCGATTTTCTATTTTAAAGAATCAGTATCTGTTGCCCAAATCGTTTCTTATTCTTTGATTTTGATTTCTATCTTGGTTTTTAACATAGCTAATTTTAGAAATTTAAGTCAGAATAGAATAAAAAAAGCAGCATAAAACGACATTTTGTCAGTTTTAAAAACCTGACAAAAGCTGTTTTCTGTCAATTTTCCTTATTTTTCGTAATGGCACAATCATTGAATTAGAGTCATCGAGTTTAAAATTGAAATTTAAAATCTAACAAGTATAAAAATGAGCAAAATTATTGGAATCGACTTAGGAACAACCAACTCATGTGTGGCTGTAATGGAAGGTGGAGAACCTGTTGTAATTGCAAACGCAGAAGGTAAAAGAACTACACCATCTGTTATTGCATTTGTAGAAGGTGGAGAAATTAAAGTTGGAGATCCGGCAAAAAGACAAGCAGTAACTAACCCAACAAAAACGATTGCATCTATCAAACGTTTTATGGGTAACAAGTACACTGAAAGTGCTAAAGAAGCTTCAACAGTAGCTTACAAGGTAGTAAAAGGGGACAACGATACACCACGTGTTGATATCGATGGTCGTTTATACACACCACAAGAATTGTCTGCAATGACACTTCAAAAAATGAAAAAAACAGCTGAAGATTATTTAGGTCATTCAGTTACTGAAGCAGTTATTACTGTTCCAGCTTACTTTAACGATGCACAACGTCAGGCTACGAAAGAAGCAGGTGAAATCGCAGGTTTAAAAGTAATGCGTATTATCAATGAGCCTACAGCAGCAGCTTTAGCTTATGGATTAGACAAACAAGGTAAAGACCAAAAAATTGCAGTTTACGATTTAGGTGGAGGTACATTTGATATTTCTGTATTAGAATTAGGAGACGGAGTTTTTGAAGTTTTATCTACAAACGGAGATACTCACTTAGGTGGAGATGATTTTGACCAAGTAATTATCGATTGGTTAGCTAACGAATTCAACGCAAATGAAGGTGTTGATTTACGTAAAGACCCAATGGCATTACAACGTTTAAAAGAAGCAGCTGAGAAAGCTAAAATTGAATTATCAGCTTCTGCTCAAACAGAAATCAACTTGCCATACGTAACAGCTACGGCTTCTGGACCAAAACACTTAGTTCAAACGTTAACAAGAGCTAAATTTGAACAATTAGCTGAAACTTTAGTAAAACGTTCTATGGAGCCAGTTGCTAAAGCGTTAAAAGATGCTGGTTTATCAGTTTCTGATATTGACGAAGTAATTTTAGTAGGAGGTTCAACTCGTATTCCTGTTATTCAAGAACAAGTAGAGAAATTCTTCGGTAAAAAACCATCAAAAGGAGTAAATCCTGATGAAGTAGTAGCAATTGGAGCTGCAATTCAAGGTGGAGTTTTAACAGGTGAAGTAAAAGACGTATTGTTATTAGACGTTACGCCACTTTCATTAGGTATTGAAACTATGGGAAGTGTAATGACTAAATTAATTGAGTCTAACACGACTATCCCAACAAGAAAATCACAAGTTTTCTCAACAGCAGCAGACAATCAACCATCGGTAGAAATCCATGTTATTCAAGGAGAAAGACCAATGGCAAATGATAATAAAACAATTGGTCGTTTCCATTTAGATGGTATTCCACCAGCACCAAGAGGCGTTCCTCAAATTGAAGTAACGTTTGATATTGATGCGAATGGTATCATTAAAGTATCGGCTACTGATAAAGGAACAGGTAAATCACATGATATTCGTATCGAAGCTTCTTCAGGTTTAACAGCAGAAGAAATTGAAAAAATGAAAAAAGATGCTGAATTGAATGCTGAAGCTGATAAATTGGCTAAAGAAAGAGCAGACAAGTTAAACGAAGCTGATTCGATGATTTTCCAAACAGAAAGTCAATTAAAAGAAATTGGTGATAAATTAACTGCTGAACACAAAACAGCTATCGAATATGCGTTAACTGAATTGAAAATGGGTCATGAATCTCAAGATTTAGACACTATTCAAAAAGGTTTAGACAACGTAAATGCAGCTTGGAAAACAGCTACAGAAGAAATGTACAAATCACAAGAGCAAGGAGGAGCTTCTCAAGCTGAGCCACAAGCAAGCGCTTCAGGAGACCAAACTCAAGATGTAGATTTCGAAGAAGTAAAATAATTTACAAATCGTAAATACATTTAAAACCGAATCAGAAATGATTCGGTTTTTTTGTTTCATAAAATTCAATCGTATCTATTTTTTTGTATATTAGGAACTTAATTTAACAACCTACTATTATGAAAAAACTATTTTTACTTCTTGTTTTATTGGTATCAACTGTTGGTTTTGCTCAAAAAGGCAAAGGAAAACCAGCTACAAAAAATGTTATTTTAACTAAAGTTGATAACATATCTGCTGAAATCATTTCTGAAAAGTCAGGAAAGCGAATAGTTCTTTTTGTGAAAAGTGGAGATAAAATAGATACATTAGAAGTTAAAAAAATAGATAAAACCGATTTTAAACCTACGGTTTTTGTTGTTAAGAGCTTTACAACTCAAGGTAAAAAGTTTTATCATGTAAATTGGAAAGAACAAGTTAAAACGGATACAAAACTTAAAAAGGAAACGTCTGATATTACAGAAGACCAACTTTGGGATACTGAAAACAAAACACTTTTATTGGGCAATCTTCACAAAAAATCACATATTAAAGAAACTATTTTTCTTGATGCAAATAAGACAGCTTCACACGATGTTGAAAAAAATAGAAGTGAAGGTTTCGAATTTATTTTAAACGCTGATGGAAGTTTTGTTTTGAAAACTAAAACTCAAAATAGTACTTATGTTTACAATACGGCATCTAGTAAATATGAAATTAAAGGAGCTCCAAAAACTTCTGGAGGGAAAAAGAAAAAGTAATTATTTTATAATATAAAAAAAGGGATGACAATTAAGTCATCCCTTTTTGTTTCAATACAATTGATTATTTAGGTTTCATTGCGTTTTCAATTCTTGCAACTAAATCGTTTAGGTGAAATTTCGTTAAACGATCAGTAGAAACCGCAGCTGCAGCTCTTAACTGATTTTTCAATTCATTTAATTGACCACGAGCAATAGAAGGAATATCAGTGTCGGCTAAAACAATTCTGCGTCCACCGAAAGTAGCTACGTTTGTTTTTTCGCTTGACATTGTTTCTATTAATTTAGAAACAAACAACTTTTGCAAGTTTCTTCTGTAAATATCAATAGGTGCGTTAGTTTTAATTTCTGAGAAAATACCTCTTCTTAAATCGCTCATTAATTCGTCTACTGAGTAATTTGCTTTATTTTGAGATGAAGTTTCTAATAAACGAACCAATCTATCGCCAGCTAATAAACTTGATAAAGTTCCGTCTTGGATTGATTTGATGGCTTCAACTCCGTTTTCAGGTCTAATTTTAGATAAAACATTTTGATCTAATAACCACATTGGAGTTTTAAATAATTGATTGTTCAAGAAAGCAACTGCTTCATTTTGAATAGCTGAAGGAACCACTTCGTATTTGTTTCCTTCCATGTCATATGTTTTTGGAGTTTCATAAATACCACCAACATTTTTCGTAACATGTCCCATATAACGTCTATATTGTCCTGTTAAAGAATTATATAATCCGTTTAATTCATCATAATCTTCACCGTTTTCTTTACTCCATTCGATTAAATTAGGTAAAATTCTTTTTAAGTTTTTAATCCCATAATCTGAAGCTTTCATAGCATTATCACCCAAATCTTCTGTTTGGTATCTTGGGTCATACGGATTCGTTTCGGTACCAAACCATAAACGACGATTTTTGTATGCTTCTTTTGTCATTTCGTTCAATAATGCTTTTTCAGCATCTTCATCTTTAGCATCTTTGAAATACGAATAACCCCATTTGATAGCCCATTTATCATAATCTCCAATTCTTGGGAATAAGTCAGTAACACCGTCTTCTGGTTGCGCCACATAATTAAAACGAGCATAATCCATAATTGATGACGTATGTCCGTTTTTCTTTTGAAACTCTGGATTTCTTAACATTTCAACCGGAGTAGCAAAACTTGCTCCCATGTTGTGACGAAGACCAAGTGTATGACCAACTTCATGAGCTGCCACAAAACGAATCAATTCGCCCATTAACTTATCATCAAACTTTTTGTTTCTAGCTTGTGGATCAACCGCAGCAGTTTGAATCAAATACCAATCACGTAATAAACTCATGATATTGTGGTACCATCCAATATGACTTTCCATAATTTCACCTGTTCTTGGATCATGAACGTTTGGTCCGTAAGCATTTTGAATTTCAGCAGCAAAATAGCGTAATACTGAAAAACGAGCATCTTCTAAACTCATTGTTGGGTCATTTTCTGGCCAATATTCGCCACGAATTGCATTTTTCCAACCAGCAAATTCAAAAGCTTCTTGCCAATCATCAATTCCTTGTTTAATGAAAGGTTTCCATTTGTCTGGAGTTGCTGGGTCTAAGTAATAAACAATTGGTTTTTTTGGTTCAATAAGTTCACCACGTTTTTGTTTTTCAGCATCTTCAGCATTTTTTGGTTCTAAACGCCATCTAACTGCAAAAATATCAGTATCTGCTTTTTGAGAATCTTCTTCAAATACATCGTATCCGTTTGCAAAATAACCAACTCTTTTATCAAAAGAACGTTTACGCATAGGGTTATCTGGAAGTAAAATAAAAGATGTATTCAATTCCATAGTAACTACTCCAGCATCTAATCCTGCAGGTAAATCTACTCCAATTTTTGGTGTTGGAGTTCTTGATATTTGAGGAGCAACAGTAGTAAATGTTTTTGTTGTTCTAATTTCGGTATTAATTGGAAAACTCTTTATAAATTGAATGAAAGATTTGTCTTTCTGAAAAGCTTGAATACTTAACATTTGTTTATTAATTGAGTTTAACGAAAATGTTTGTAAATCAGAATCAAAAGCTGGAGTCATATCAATAACACTTGCAATGTTTTCTTTACCTGATTTGTCTTTTTTGTAAGCTAAAATGTCATAGATTCCAATAATTGGGTCTGCGCTTGAATTTTTAACCGATTTAGTAATTGGTTTATCTTCATCTGGAGTCATAATTACATACGTAATCGAACGAAGAAGAATGGTATTGTTTTGACCTTTTTCAAAACGAACTACTTGACGATTGATTTCTTCACCACCAAATATTCCACCTCCAGCTGGAGTTTTAGAATATCTAGTAATGGTCATAATTTCTTTTCCGATTAATGAATCTGAAATTTCAAAAAGATATTTTTCACCTACTTTGTGAACATCTATAAGTCCATCTTGAGTTACAGCTGTTGAATCAATTACTTTTTTATAGGGTTTAGGTTCTTTTTTAGCATCTGGCTTTTTAGCATCGGATGCAACGGCTTCTGTTGTTGGTTTTTTTTTGTCTTTTTTCTTTTTCTGAGCCATTAGTTCCGTTGAAAAAGAAAATGTAATAAGACAACTAAGAAGGGTTAGTTTTTTGATCATCTTTATTTTGATTAATTATTTCCCAAATTTATCTGAATCTTGTCATTTCTCTTTTCGTATTAAGTTTTTATTAAGAATTTTAACATTTGTTATCACATTTTTATCTTAAAACCGTAAAATAATAATTTTTATATGCATGCATAATATTTTATTTTTCTTATATTTGAATCTAAATTTAAGATTATGGAAAAACAATCGTTGACTTCGCTTTTACAAATTACGCATCCTGTAATTATGGCTCCTATGTTTTTGGTATCGAATACTAAAATGGTTATTGAAGGAATGAAAAGTGGTGTTGCAGGTTGTATTCCAGCATTGAATTACAGAACTTTAGAGGAGTTAAAATCGGCAATTCATGAATTAAAAGCCGCGAAAGTTCCCGGAGGAAGTTTTGGATTTAATTTGATTGTCAACAAATCTAATGTAAAATACAAAGAACAATTACGTATTTTATGTGAGGAAAAAGTTGATTTTATTCTAACTTCGTTAGGTTCGCCAGAAGAAACCATCAATGAAGCACATAAAGTTGGAATCAAAGTCTTTTGTGACGTTACCGATTTGTCTTTCGCTAAAAAAGTAGAAAGTTTAGGTGCTGATGCATTAGTAGCGGTAAACAACCAAGCTGGCGGACACAGAGGAAATATTAGTCCAGAAGAACTTATAAAATCACTAAATAAAAATACTTCTTTACCTGTAATTTCTGCAGGTGGAGTAGGAAGTAAGGCTGATTTAGATAAAATGCTAAGCTATGGAGCCGTTGGTGTTTCTGTGGGAAGTCCGTTTATAGCTTCAGTAGAATCTGGAGTTTCTAACGAATACAAACAAGCCTGTGTCGATTATGGTGCGAAAGACATTGTGATGACCGAACGAATTTCTGGAACACCTTGTACAGTAATCAATACACCATATGTTCAAAAAGTAGGAACTAAACAAACTTGGCTTGAAACTCTTCTAAATAAAAGTAAAACTTTAAAAAAATGGGTCAAAATGATTCGTTTTTATATTGGAATGAAAGCTACTGAAAAAGCAGCAACGCAAGTAACCTACAAAACGGTTTGGGTAGCTGGACCAAGTATTGAGGACACAAAAGCTATTTTACCTGTTTCCGAAATTGTAGCGAAATTGGTTAAGTAGTTAATTTATTAATTACATTTACAAAAATATTTCAATTGAAAAGAGTTGTTCATTATATTATAACCACATTAACCGTTTTTATATTCGGTTACTTGTTGTTGCATAGTAATGATACTTTGGCTGTTTCTCAACCAATAAAAAAGGAATCTACAAAAGAAATTTCCTTACATTTTAATCAAGGAAAAATCGATTTTAATCAGGAAGGAATTCAGAAAGAGTCGATTTCATTAAAAACCAACCAAAATTATTCAGGTTCAAGTGAAATTGTTAGAAAACAAATTCCTTCGTTTTTATTACCAACTTCTTTTGTTCAATTAGAAATATTTAATAAAAATAGTTTTGAAGTTTTCTTTGTTAAAAAGAACCTTTTAAATCTGTTTTTAAACACTTCAAGGATTATTTTTCCGTTTCATTATTTTTGGTAAAATTTATTTTAAGTTTCGTTAATCCCTTGTAAGTAATATACTTGGGAAATTATATTATACACCTAATTTAAAATAAATTCAAAATGGATATTACCAACACTATAATCGGAATCGTATTTTTTTCGTTAATCATTATTCCTATTTTCATCATTAATAACAATGTTAGAAAAAGAAAAAATCAATTATTAAACACCTTAAACGAATTATCATCTGACAAAAACACGAAGTTTTCAGATACTGATTTTTGGGCAAACAATTCGGGAATTGGATTAAAAGGCAATATGTTGGCTTTTTTTAGAAAAGGAGAAGATGCTCAAGTTAATGAAGTTGTTGATTTAAAAGAGGTAAAAAAATGTTTTTTGGTTCAATTTGATAAACACGGAAACGTTCCAAAAAACAACCATGAAATTAATAAATTAGCTTTGCATTTAACGTTGAGCAATCACAAAGAGATACATTTAGTTTTCTTTCATGCTGATGCTAAGAATTTCATTATTGGTGAAGAATTTAGAATAGCTAAAAAATGGTTAGATATTATTATTAGTAAAATCTAAAATTAAAAAAGCCTCAGGAATGAGGCTTTTTTTTATGAATTTCTAGTAAACTTACTCAACTTTAATCTCAAAAGTTTTATCCCAATTTTTACCCGTTACAAAATACGTTTTTGTTGCAGGGTTGTAAGCGATTCCATTTAAAACATCTATTTCTACATGTTTTGTAACTTTTGTTTTTAATTCACTTAGATTAATAATAGCCTCGATAGAACCATTCTTAGGATTTATAATAGCAATAGCATCTTTTTGATACACATTTGCCCATATTTTTCCGTTAACCCATTCCAATTCATTAACGGCTTCAATCTTAGCGCCATTGGTGTAAACGTTAATATAATCTTCAACTTTTAAAGTTTCTGGATTTAAAATGTAGATTTTTTCAGAACCATCACTCATGTAAAGTTTTTCACCATCATTCGTAATTCCCCATCCTTCCATTTCGTAAGGAAATGTTTTTTCTAATTTAAAAGTTTTTGCATCATACACAAAACCTGTTTTTTCTTTCCAAGTCAATTGATAGATTTTGTCTTTTAAAACCGTAATTCCTTCACCAAAATACTTGTCTTCTAACTTAATTTGTTCGGTTACTTTTCCTGTTTTATAATCGATTTTTCTTAAAGATGATTCTTTGTATTGTCCCGTTCCTTCTAATAAAACACCATTATAGAATTCAAAACCTTGTGTGTACGCATTGATATCGTGCGGATAAGTGTTTATAATTTTATAGTTCAAAATCTTTGGTTCAGTACTTGCATAAATTGAAAATCCTGTAGTAATATCAATATTTTGTCCTTCGAAATAAACTAAAGCTTTAATAGTTTGGTTTCCCAATTTCTGATTGCTCAATGCAAAAGGCAATTTTTCATTTCCTTTTACCGAACCAATTTTAACTTCGTTAATGTAGTAAACAACAGAATCTATTGTCTTGTTTTCTTTGTTTTGAAGAACCAAATCGATGCTTTCTTCAAGCTTAAGAATAGGTTTTATCGTAGGATTTTCAATCGAAAATAAATTTTTTAATGCATTTTCATCATCTTTACACGAAGTAGAAATTACACCTAAAACAATGAAAGCGAATAGCTTAACTTTTAACATGGTTGAAATATTTAATAAGGTAAATATACAATGATTTTTTATACTCACAATTGCCTTGCAAAAATATAAAAAGGTTGTATATTTGCACCGGCAAGTCCTACACGACCAGCTCCTGCAGACTCCTCCAGGGTGGGAACACAGCAAAGGTATGTGGTTGTAGCGGTGCGATGTAGGTCGCTTGCCATTTTTTATTTCTTTTGAATTGCTGTCCCGATTGTTCGGGATTTTTTATTTTTACACCAATTCTAATTCCTATGCAAATCACTTGGCAAATAGTTCGCTTACAACTAAAAGAAACGTTTTCAATTAGTTATGGAAGTTACTCGTTCAGAGAAGCTTTAATTGTTTCGCTTTCCAAGAACGGAAAAACAGGCTATGGCGAATGCACAGCAATTGATTACTACGGAATTATTTTATCCGATTTCACTAAGAAGTTAGCCGAAATTCAAACTCAAATTGAAAAACAATCCATAAATCATCCTTCCGAATTTTATGCGTTTTTAGAAACTTTACAATTGCATTCTTTTCTGCGTTCGGCTTTAGATTGTGCGTATTGGGATTTATTTGGAAAGTTAGAAAATATGAGTTTCTTCGAATTAAATTCGATAGAAGTAAAGCAATTACCCGAATCTTCCATTACGATAAGTGTTGCTTCAATTGAAGAACAGTTACAAAAAATCGCAAAATCCGATTGGAATAAATTCAAAGTAAAATGGAATCATTACGATGAGAAAGCGTTGGATTTATTACTGAATTGTAAAAAAGAAATCGCTTTAGATGCGAACGGAAGTTTTTCTATTTCCGAATGTCAGCAATTGGAAGAAAATCCTGCATCAGCTCAATTTACTTATATTGAGCAACCTATGAAAATCGGAATTTCAAATTATTCCCATTTGAATGCATCTAAATTTGCGAATTGGATGGCTGATGAAGATTGCCAAGAACAAACAAAACTTTCCGATTTAAAATCACACTATAAAACCATTAATATCAAATTAGTCAAAACAGGCGGATTAACTCCAGCTTTGGAACTAATTAAAGAAGCGCGAGTAAACGATTTTAAAATTATGATTGGTTGCATGACCGAATCAACTGTAGGAATTTCAGCTGGTTCTGTTTTAGTTCCGTTAGTGGATTATGTAGATTTAGATGGCGCGAATTTAATTGCGAATGACATCGCTTTTGGAAGTACTATCGAAAAGGGAAAAGTATTGCTTTCAGAGAAAGTTGGGTTAGGAATTTCCTTGAAATAATATAAAGCCGTATTTTCGCACTATAATTCACATTAAAATGAGTAAAGTAGTATTAATTACAGGTGGTTCATCAGGAATTGGAAAATCAATTGGCGAGTTTTTGCACCAGAAAGGTTTTTTGGTATATGGTACAAGTCGAAATCCTGAAAAAATCACGAATTCGATATTTCCATTAGTAGCTTTGGATGTTCGCGACAAGCAAAGCATTGTGAAATGTGTAGCCGAAGTTATCCAGAAATCAGGACGATTGGATATTGTAATTAATAATGCTGGAGTTGGAATTACAGGTCCAATTGAAGAAATCCCAACCGAAGAAATACGAAATAATTTCGAGACGAATTTATTTGGTCCAATCGAAGTGATGAAAGCAGTTTTACCTCAAATGCGTGTTCAAAAATCGGGTTTGATTATTAATATAACATCGATTGCAGGTTATATGGGATTGCCTTATCGTGGCATTTATTCCGCTTCAAAAGGCGCTCTTGAATTAATTACTGAAGCTTTACGAATGGAAGTAAAATCCTTTGGAATCCAAATCACGAATGTTGCTCCAGGAGATTTTGCGACAAACATTGCAGCAGGTCGATATCATGCACCAGTTGTGATAGGTTCGGCTTATGAAGTTCCTTACGGAAACACCTTAAAAGAAATGGATTCGCACGTGGATAGCGGAAGTAATCCAAACGAAATGGCAGAAGCTATTTTTGCTATTATTCAAACTGATAAACCAAAAGTACATTATAAAGTAGGTGCTTTCATGCAAAAGTTTTCTATTGTTTTAAAACGTATTTTGCCTGATACGGTTTACGAGAGAATGTTGATGAATCATTATAAGTTGTAGATTAATGTTGAGTTAAAGGTGATGAGTGAAGTCAAACTTGTTTCAGTTCTAATTAATCTTGTTTTTTAAAAAATAATCATGCAAAATATTTTCATAATAGAAGCCGAATTACAAGATATTGAAAAACTTCAAAAAATAGGAAGACAAACTTTTTTTGAAACTTTTTCGGAAAGTAATTCAGAAGAAAACATGCAAAAATATTTGGATGAAGGCTTCTCAATTGAAAAATTAACCACAGAACTTACCAATACAAATGCTGAATTCTATTTTGCTGTTCGTGATGCGGAAGTAATTGGTTATTTGAAACTTAATTTTGGCGACTCACAAACTGAATTAAAAGATAATAAAGCCCTAGAAATCGAACGAATTTATGTTTCCAAAGAATTTCACGGTAAAAGCGTAGGACAATTATTGTACGATAAAGCCATTGAAGTTGCGAAACAAAAAAACGTTAATTATGTTTGGTTAGGCGTTTGGGAAGAAAATCCACGTGCTATTAGTTTTTATAAGAAAAATGGTTTTGTTGAATTTGATAAACACATTTTCAAATTAGGAAATGACGAACAGATTGATATTATGATGAAATTGAATTTAAAGAATTAATTTTCACCTAATCTTTAATTTGATTTTTGAACTTGCCCTTGTCCTTGAATTTGGAATTTTTTATTCGTACTTTTGCCAAAACAATTTATCCTGAGCTTGTTGAAGGACAAAACAACACACAATACTTTAAAATTTAAAAAAGATGAAATTTTTTATTGACACAGCTAATTTAGAGCAAATTAAAGAAGCACAAGAATTAGGAATTTTAGATGGTGTTACTACAAACCCATCGTTAATGGCTAAAGAAGGCATTACAGGAAAAAACAATATTCTAAAACACTACGTAGACATTTGTAACATTGTAGACGGAGATGTAAGTGCAGAAGTAAATGCAATGGATTTAGAAGGTATGATTAGAGAAGGTGAGGAGTTAGCTGACTTACACGAACAAATCGTAGTGAAATTACCTATGACTAAAGAAGGTGTAAAAGCATGTAAATATTTCTCTGATAAAGGAATCAAAACCAATGTAACCTTAATTTTCTCTGCTGGACAAGCTTTATTAGCTGCAAAAGCGGGAGCAACTTATTGTTCGCCTTTCTTAGGAAGATTAGATGATGTTTCAACAGATGGTTTAAATTTAATTGATGAAATTCGTCAAATTTATGATAACTACGGATTTGAAACTCAAATTTTAGCAGCTTCTGTGCGTCACACAATGCACGTAATTAACTGTGCTAAAATTGGTGCTGATGTTATGACTGGACCTTTATCTTCAATTACAGGATTATTAAAACATCCATTAACTGATATCGGAATTGCTCAGTTCATTGCAGATTACGAAAAAGGAAATAAATAATTTTCCTAGACTAGATAAAAACAAAAAGCGTTCTGATTAGAACGCTTTTTTTTTTATGATTGTATTTTTGTTATTTCAAATTCTGTTCAAAATTCACATCAAACAAATTGGCAAAACCATTTTTAATGGTTCCATCTGCATTTAAGACGATGATTCTATGAATTTTTGTAATTACCCATTGTTTTCTTATCGTTTCAAAGTCTACAGCGTGTAGTTCTTTTACGCCTTCAAAATTGTATTTTTTTAAAGCGTTTTTCCAGTTGGCAATGTTGTCATTCACATTAATGGCTATAAATTCATAATCTGGATATTTTGCTTGTAATTCCGTTACTTTTCTGTGAGAAGCTGAAAAATGCGATTCTGCATGACTCGTCCAAAAGAATAAAACAGTTGGTTTTTTAATGACGTTATTAATGTCTAAAGGTTTATATACAGTATCAACTAATTCAATTTTAGGTAAACGATTACCCACTTTTAAATTCTGAACCGAATTATAAATTTCGGAAATTTCCTTTTTATTTTCTTTGTCAGTAGTTAATTGCAAATAACGTTCAATGAATTTTTGGTTGTTGTACATGTTTTGATCTTCTAACAAGTACATCATCGCTACATTATTTAATACTACATTTTTTACTTTTTGATTTTTAATTAAAGTATCGGTAATATTTAATTTTGTTATGTTATTTTCTAACGAATTTTCATTTAAATCTGCCTCGTTACTTTGTAAAGCAACGTTGTTCAACATAACACTCACATATTTAATGTATGGAGAATAATTAGTTAAAACCGCATTATTGAAATCAACTTCTTTTCGGTGATTGTAATAGTCTTTTGGTAAACTAGTTCTAATATTTTCACCTGTTCTAAATTGGTGTGCGTATGGATAAATCTCTTTTTTGGTAATGTGATGAAAATCTAAACTTGCTTTTGCTACTAAATCAAAATTTTCGTCCCAACCAATTTCAGCTTTTCGTTTTAAGTAAAATGACTTACGAATGGCAAAACTCGAATCGATGTTCTTGATAAAACTTTTTACATCTTTATCAAAATTGTCATACATAATAGAACGATCGGCTTCGTTTTTCAAAAATAATTCCATCAAGAAATTGTTTTTTTCATCACCACGTCCACAAAAAACAACTGAATTATCAAAATCAAAAGTATTTACTCGAACCATTAAACTATCGTTCTTGTCAAAATAGACATATTGATATTCAGGGTTGTGTTTAAAAGTGTATAAACCAGGAGTTAACGAATCAAATTTATGCATAAAGCGATTGTTTTTATCTAGATAAATAGTGTCAATCACTTCGCCATCTTTTAAAAACAAAACATATTTCTCTTGAGGATTTAAGACTTCTCCTCCAAAATAAGCCACATAATTATCTTCCTTAAATACTCTTTTACAAGAAGTTAAAGTAGAGAAAAGGACGATAGACAGCGGCAAAAAATATTTTATGTAATTCTTAATCATTCAATTGATTATTGATTTCTGAACAAATGTATCAGTAAAATTCAAATTTTGTTGTTAATGTACAGTTAAAATAAACCTATATTAATTCTAAATTATTGTGTTCAAAAATCTACTATTTTTAGTACTTTTGCAACAGTTTTATAAAAAAATACAAAAATGTTAACAGTTTCAAATTTATCGGTTCAATTTGGGAAACGAATTTTATTCGATGAAGTAAATACAACTTTCACGCAAGGTAACTGCTACGGAATCATTGGAGCCAATGGTGCTGGGAAATCTACTTTCATGAAAATCATAGCAGGTGAGATGGAACCAACGTCTGGTAGAGTAATTCTTGAACCAGGAAAACGTATGTCGGTTTTAAACCAAAATCACAACTTATTTGACGAATATACAGTTTTAGAAACTGTTTTAATGGGAAATAAAGTATTGCATGCTATTAAAACAGAAATGGATGCTTTGTATGCTGATTATACAGATGAAAACGCCAACAGAATTGGAGAATTGCAATTGCAGTTTGACGAAATGAACGGTTGGAATGCAGAAAGTGATGCTGCTACCATGCTATCTAACTTAGAAATTGGTGCAGAACATCATTATACTTTGATGGCTGATTTGGACGGAAAGCTTAAAGTTCGTGTGTTATTAGCACAAGCTTTATTTGGAAATCCAGACGTGTTGATTATGGATGAGCCTACCAACGATTTGGATTTTGAAACCATTGGTTGGTTAGAGAATTTCTTAGCAAATTATGAAAATACGGTTTTAGTAGTTTCGCATGACCGTCACTTTTTAGATGCGGTTTGTACGCACGTTTCAGATATCGATTTCGGAAAAATCACACATTATTCTGGAAATTACACGTTTTGGTACGAATCTTCGCAATTAGCAGCACGTCAAAAAGCACAACAGAATAAGAAAGCTGAAGAGAAAAAAGCTGAATTAGAAGAATTTATTCGTCGTTTTAGTGCGAATGTGGCAAAATCGAAACAAGCAACTTCTCGTAAAAAAATGATTGAAAAATTAAATTTAGACGAGATTAAACCTTCAAGTAGAAGATATCCAGCAATTATTTTCGATGTAGAAAGAGAAGCAGGAGACCAAATTTTAAACGTTCAAGATTTATCAGCTTCAGTTGATGGAGAAACTTTGTTTAAAAATGTAGATTTAAACATGGCGAAAGGCGATAAAATTGTGGTTTTCTCTAAAGATTCTAGAGCAACAACTGCTTTTTATGAAATCTTAAACAATAAAATGACTCCAGATTCAGGAACATTTGATTGGGGAATCACTACGACACAATCGTATTTACCAGTAGATAATCATGAATATTTTGATGGAGTTGATTTAAACTTGGTAGATTGGTTACGTCAATGGGTAAAAACCGAAGAAGAGCGCGATGAAGTTTATGTTCGTGGATTCTTAGGAAAAATGATTTTCTCTGGTGAAGAAGCCTTAAAAAAATGTAACGTTTTATCAGGAGGAGAAAAAGTGCGTTGTATGTTGTCTCGTATGATGATGATTAGAGCAAACGTTTTAATGTTAGACGAACCAACAAATCACTTGGACTTAGAATCGATTACGGCTTTTAATAATTCATTAAATAATTTCAAAGGTTCAGTATTGTTTACTACACATGACCACGAATTTGCGCAAACAGTAGGAAACAGAATCTTAGAATTAACACCAAATGGCGCCATCGATAGATACATGACATTTGATGAATATTTAGAAGATGACAAAATCAAAGAATTAAGAAAGAAAATGTATTCTTAATATGAATCCCGTTGCTATTTTTAGTAACGGGATTTTTTTTACAATACGATTGCTATTAGAAATATAAATTCTAAATTTGTACAAACAACACACTATGAGTCAAAAAGTTTTGCTCACTTCAAAAGAAGTACACATTATCTTGCATCGATTAGCTTGTCAACTAATTGAAAATCATTTAGATTTCTCCAACACTGTTTTAATAGGATTACAACCAAGAGGTAAATATTTAGCCGAAAGAATCAAACAAGTTCTAGAATCGGATTATCAAATTCAAGACATTAAGTTAGGGTTTTTAGATATTACCTTCTTTCGTGACGATTTCAGAAGAGGTGAAAAGACATTAGAAGCTAACAAAACTCAAATTGATTTCTTAGTTGAAGATAAAAAAGTGGTTTTTATCGATGACGTTTTATATACTGGAAGAAGTATTAATGCGGCTTTAACTGCGATACAATCTTTCGGAAGACCATCAGAAGTAGAACTTTTAACCTTAATCGACAGAAGATTCAGTCGTCATTTACCCATTCAACCTGATTACAGAGGAAGACAAGTGGATGCCATTAACAATGAAAAAGTAATTGTAAAATGGGAAGGAAATGACGGAGAAGACGCTGTATATCTGGTAACTAAATAAACAACAACACACAACTACATATAAATGAAAGAATTATCAGTAAATCATTTAATCGGAATAAAATATATTACCAAACAAGATATTGATTTAATTTTCGAAACGGCTGACCATTTCAAAGAAGTTATCAATCGTCCAATCAAAAAAGTACCATCACTTAGAGATGTTACGATTGCCAACATTTTCTTCGAAAACAGCACACGAACCAAATTATCTTTCGAATTAGCACAAAAACGACTTTCAGCTGATGTTATTAGTTTTTCAGCAGCACAATCTTCGGTTAAAAAAGGAGAAACTTTGATTGACACCGTAAATAATATTTTATCTATGAAAGTGGATATGGTGGTCATGCGCCACAGTAGTCCTGGAGCAGCTCATTTTTTGTCACAAAATATTGGAGCAAGTGTTGTAAATGCTGGAGATGGAGCACACGAACACCCAACACAAGCCTTATTAGATAGTTTTACGATTAGAGAAAAATTAGGCGATGTAGGCGGAAAGAAAATTGTAATTGTAGGCGATATTTTACACTCAAGAGTAGCTTTATCGAATATTTTCGCATTACAAATGCAAGGTGCAGAAGTGAAAGTTTGCGGTCCAAAAACGTTGATTCCTAAATACATTGAGTCATTAGGAGTAACTGTTGAACCAAATCTAAGAAAAGCTTTAGAATGGGCAGATGTAGCTAATATGTTACGTGTTCAAAACGAACGTTTAGATGTGAGTTATTTCCCAACTACAAGAGAATATACCCAACAATACGGTGTAACCAAAGAATTATTAGATTCGTTAAATAAAGAAATCGTAATCATGCACCCAGGACCAATCAACAGAGGCGTAGAAATTACTTCAGATGTTGCGGATTCACAACAATCGGTGATTTTAAATCAGGTGGAAAATGGAGTAGCGGTTCGTATGGCAGTGATTTATTTATTGGCAAGTAAGATTAAGAATTAGTATCTTAGTTGAAATTATTAAATTATATTTGAATGACTATTGGGGAAGGTAAAGTTGTTTGGTTGTTTTTTGAAAATATTACTGAATATTTATTTTCTTTATTTAGTAAAAAGATAAAAAATCAAGTTGAAATTATTGATGAATTAGAATC
Organism: Flavobacterium cheniae; assembly: GCF_004363695.1. GTDB lineage: Bacteria > Bacteroidota > Bacteroidia > Flavobacteriales > Flavobacteriaceae > Flavobacterium > Flavobacterium cheniae. The sequence goes on from NZ_SNZC01000001.1 coordinate 248,145, forward strand.
TAAATTAAAGTTTGAATTCGACATTTCAATATCAGATTTAATGGAAAATAATTCTATCAAAATTCAAAATGCGATTCAAAAAATTGAGGTTTATTTTTTAGATGAAATTATTGAATCTATTTATTTCTGTGTGAAATCAAAGGCTAGAAGTAGAGTGATTAATAAGCTAAAGTCGATTAAAAATCTTGATTCAAAACTTCTAGATTTAATTCAAATAGCAGATAATAAGTCTAGTAAATTATGTTTATCAAGAAATAATATTAAAAATTCTCTACAACATAGTTTAAGAAACTAATAATATAAATAAAATGAAAGTAGATCAAAAAGGGCATACCACCATCATCAAAGACACACAAAATAATGTGGAAGCCTTTGTGGGTAAAATTATCAATGAATATCATGTGTTTCAAGGTCAGAATTTAATTTTGGATGTATCGCATAACAAAACCCTTGCTAATGCTGATTTAGTTCATTTTAAAGAACTGGCAAAAACACATAAAAAAGCAAAAAAATCAATGATTATAGTTTCTGATGTTGTTGATTTTGATAAAGTTCCCAATTTTTTAAACGTAGTTCCTTCCGTTTTAGAAGCCCACGATATGATTGAAATGGACGAAATTGAACGCGATTTAGGATTTTAATAATTAAAAATTGATAATTTAAAATTGATAATTCTGATAATTGTTAATTATTCATTATCAACTATCAATTGAAATGAAACTACAAATACTCGGCTGTTACGCAGCTACTCCAAGAACCATAACCAATCCAACATCACAAGTTTTAGACATAAAAAACCATTTGTTTCTAATAGATTGTGGCGAAGGAACACAAGTGCAATTGCGCAAGCATAAAATTAAGTTTTCTCGCATTAATCATATCTTTATATCACATCTTCACGGCGATCATTTTTATGGATTAATTGGTTTGATTTCGACTTTTATGTTGCTAAATCGTGAAAATGATTTGCACGTTTATGGTCCAAAAGGAATTAAAGAAATTATATTGTTGCAATTGCGTGCTTCGGGTTCGTTTACGGGTTACAATTTATATTTCCATGAATTAGAATCCAAAGAAAGTGAAGTGGTATTTGAAGATGAAACGGTAATCGTAAAAACGATTCCGTTAAATCATCGTGTGTATACAAACGGATTTTTGTTTCAAGAAAAGCTAGGAAAACGCCATTTGAATATTGAAGCGGTTGCGAAATACAAAATTGAAAAAGTGTATTTCGATAAAATTAAATCGGGCGGTAATGTAACTTTAGATTCGGGTGAAGTGATTACAAATGAATTACTTTCGTTTCCACCAGATGCCCCTATGAGCTATGCTTTTTGTAGCGATACGTTGTATGACGAATCCATTGTTCCGATAATTAAAGACGTAGATGTATTATATCACGAATCAACTTTCTTAGATTCGGAAATGCAATATACTGAGAAAACCAAACACGCTACCGCAAAAGAAGCGGCTCAAATTGCGAAATTAGCTAATGTGAAAAACTTAATTTTAGGACATTATTCCACGCGTTACGGTTCTATTGAACCTTTTAAAACAGAAGCACAAACTATTTTTTACAACGTACTTTTAGCCGATGATGGCAAAGAATTTGAATTCTAATTTTCAATGATATAACATGTTAGGAACACAGATTGGAGAAATTTTAAAAATTTTCATAATTTCTTTAATCTGTGTTCCAAAAAATATTTTAGATTTTAACGATTATAATAATGATACAAACTGTAATTTTTGATATGGATGGCGTAATTGTAGATACCGAACCGGTTCACCATTATGCGTATCACCAACATTTTAAGCAATTAAACATTGAAGTTACTTCCGAAATGTATGCTTCGTTTACCGGAAATTCGACTCGTAATATTTTTCAGAAATTAAAAGTACAATTCAATTTAGTTGAAGAGGTTGAAGATTTGATTTTAACCAAACGTAATCTTTTCAATGATGCTTTCGATTCAAAAGAAGATTTGTATTTAATAGAAGGAGTAGAAGATTTAATCAAAGATTTGCATGCAAATAGAATTCAATTGATTGTTGCTTCTTCAGCGTCAAATGTTACGATTAACCGAGTGTTTACCCGTTTTAATTTGCATCAATATTTTACGCATATTGTTTCAGGTGAAGATTTTCCGAAATCAAAACCACATCCTGCTATTTTTGAACATGCTGCGAGTTTATCAATTGCTCCAAAAGAAAATTGTATCGTAATTGAAGACAGCACCAACGGAATTCAAGCCGCAGTTTCAGCTGGAATTTTTTGTGTGGGTTACGATAGTTTTCATTCGAAAGACCAAGATTTATCAAAAGCCAATATCATTATTCGTCATTTCAACGAATTGAATTTTGAGAAAGTTCGGGATTTAAACTAACTCATTTCTCTGTCTTGAAACGTGTGTTTTTCAACAATTCGTTTGCTATCTTTTTTAACCGATTCGTCTTTTCGCATCGACCAAAAGAAATCACTTGAAAATTTACGCGCTTCTTCCAAATTTACAATAGGAGAAGGATAATCGCGACCTATTTGAAAATCATACAACATTTGTTCAATTGGAGTTAATTTCCAAGGTTCGTGAATAAATTCTGCTGGAATATTCGCTAATTCAGGAATCCATTTTTTTATAAAAGTGCCATCAGCATCGTGTTCGTAAGAGTTTTTCACAGGATTATAAACGCGTAACGTATTAATTCCAGTTACGCCCGCTTGCATTTGAATTTGCGGATAATGTATTCCAGGTTCAAAATCCAAAAATTGTTGAGCCAAATGCGGACTACAATTTTGCCAAGGTTGGAACAAATGATGCGTGTAAAACGAAACTACCAAAGCGCGCATTCTAAAATTCAAATAGCCAGTTGTATTCAAGCAGCGCATGCAAGCATCAACTAGTGGAACACCTGTTTTTCCAATTATCCAAGCCTTGTGATATTTTTCGTTAACTCTTTGATTCAAATCGCGATAGCCTTTATTTACAGCAATAAATTCCATAGTACTTTCCATTTCAAATTTCTGAATGAAATGAGCTTGCCAACGTAAGCGTGAAGCAAAATTTGAAATCTGACGTTTGAATTTTCCTTGTTGATGAATTTCCCAAGCTTTAGTATACACTTGTCTGATAGATAAATTTCCCCAAGCAATATATGGTGATAATCGGCTACAGCCTTTTCTGCCTAATTCGGGTTTAGAAATATGATTGCTATAATTTTGTACACGTTCTTCAAAGAAAGAATGCATATAACGCATTGCCGTAGGAACTCCACCTTTTTGAAAATTTGGATTATGAACTGTTTTAATTGAAGGAATATCAAATGCATTTTCTAATTCTTCAATTTCAATGTATTTCACAAAACTTCTTGGCGTTGGTTGAAATGGTAAACACTCTTTATCCATATAATCATACCAATCTTCTTTCCACGTTTTTCTGTTTTTGATACCACGAATTACACCATTTGTGATGAATTCTTTCCAAACAATCCCTTTTTCTTTAAGCAATTCAGCCACAGCTAAATCTCTTTCGTACGTCAGTTTTATTCCTGTTTCTTGATGGGAATAAACTGTTGAAATTTCAATTTGTTCGGAAAGTTTTTTAAAAATGGTAGTCGCTTCGCCTTGAACAATTAAAATTTGTGTGTGATATTTTTGTAATTCTTTTTGAAGCGCTTCTAATGATTGTTTTATAAAATCGAATTGACGTTGACTATAATGATAATCTTTCATCAACGAAGGTTCAAAAATATAAAGCAATAAAGTTTTGCCCGAAGTCGATAAGGCTTCATGTAAGGCTTCATGATCGTGCAAACGCAAATCTCTCTTGAACCAAACAACTTTCATTTTTAGGTTTTTTTATAGTGTTTAGGGCAACGCTATTTTTATCCAACTGCTTCTTTATACACTTTTAAGCAACGTTCTCGTGCTTCTTTGTGGTCTACAATTGGTTTTGGATAATATTGGGTTTCCAATTCAGGAATCCATTTTTTAATATATTTTAAGTCTTTATCAAACTTCTTGATTTGTTCTGTTGGGTTGAAAATTCGGAAATACGGAGCAGCATCAACTCCTGAACCAGCGGCCCATTGCCAATTCCCAACATTACTTGCCATTTCGTAATCTAATAGCTTTTGCGCAAAATAAGTTTCGCCCCAACGCCAATCAATTAGTAAATGTTTGCATAAGAAACTTGCTACAATCATACGCACGCGATTGTGCATGTGACCAGTTGTGTTTAATTCCCGCATTCCCGCATCAACAAACGGATAACCTGTTTTTCCTTGACACCATTTTTGAAATAAATCTTCATTGTTATCCCAAGTAATAGCATCGTATTTTGGTCTAAAACTAGCATTTTTTGTATATGGAAAATGCCATAAAATTTGCATGAAGAATTCACGCCAAATCAATTCATTCCAAAAGGTTTCGTTTTTTTCTGCAATGGCTTTTGCAATCATTTTTCGAATAGAAACCGCACCAAATCTGAGATAAATTCCCAAATAAGAGGTTTTGTTTAAAGCAGGAAAATTCCGAGTTGCTTCGTAATTCTGAATTAAGTTTTCGGAAACATCAAATGGTGAAACTTTTATTTTTGACTTTTCAAAACCAATGTCAGCCAACGATAAAAAAGGGTAGGAGTGATTCTCAATCTTATCCAATTTATCTTCCGAATTGTAATGAACTAACTTAATTTTTCTGAAATTCTCTTTCCATTTTTTAGAATAAGGTGTGTAAACCACATACGGACTTCCATCGTCTTTTACGACTTCACTTTTCTCAAAAATCACTTGATCTTTGGAAGTTAAAAAAGAAATCCCATTAGCTACAAATAACTGATTCATTTCCTTGTCGCGCTTGCGAGCATAAGGTTCGTAATCGTGATTGGTATATACGGACGTAATTTTATTTTCGGAAATTAATTTGGTAAAAACTTCAATTGGGTTTCCATGAAAAACTGCTAACGATTTTCCAATTTTATTCAATTCCGACTGAATTTTCTCTAATTGTTCGTGAATAAAAGTAACGCGAGCATCATCTTTTGGAAGTTCCGACAAAATAATTTCGTCAAAAATAAAAATTGGTAACACTTCTTCATTACTACTTAAAGCATGAAAAAGGCCTACGTTGTCTTCTATTCTTAAATCGCGTCTAAACCAAAAAATGTTCATGTGTTTTTTATTTGTTTCAAGTTTCAGGTTTCAAGTTTGATTTTTGTACTTGAACTTGAACTTGTTCTTGAATTTGTTTTATCCGTTTACTAGTAATGTTGACATTCCGCCATCAACATGGAAAATTTGTCCTGAGATCCAACTACTTTTATCACTTAATAAAAAGCTTGCCATTTGAGCGCTGTCTTCTGGCTTTCCAAATCGTTTTAACGGATGGCGCTCGGCCGATTTTTCTTGTTTGGATTCGTTGTTTAAGAATTTATCGGCTAATGGCGTATCAGTTAATGATGGAGCAATTACGTTAACTCTTATTTTTGGAGCATATTCTGCCGCTAAAGCTTTTGCAAAACCTTCAATAGCGCCCTTTGCCGCGGCAACACTAGTATGAAACGGCATTCCCATAGAAGCAGCAACACTACTAAAAAGCACAATGCTAGATTGCTCACCCGCTGTTAAATTCGGTAAAACCGCTTGAATTACTTTTACTAAACTAATGAAATTAATTTGTAAATCTGCTTCAAAAGCTTCTGGTTTTAATCCTCTAAACGGACGTAAATTAATACTTCCAGGACAATATACCAAACCATCTAAAATTGCAGGTAATTTTGATGTATCTAAAGTATCTGTCGAAGCATCAAATGGAATATATGTTACATTTAAACCTGATAAATTTTCATTCGTTCTAGATGCAACAAAAATATTGTTTCCATTCTGAAGTTCTTGTGCAATGGCTAATCCTATTCCGTAAGAACCGCCTATTAATAATATGTTTTTCATGTTTTTATCCTTTAAATTCACCAAACATTTCAATTAATTTTTTTCTTCTGTATTCAAAAATTTCATTCAATTTAGGTTTTACTAAAAACGGATGAACTAATTGACCTAAAATTCCCATCGGTACTTTATAATCTACAATATCTTCCATTTCCACGCCACCAGGAATTTCTTTGATGAAATGTTTGTGATGCCAAAGCGCATATGGGCCAAAACGTTGCTCATCTACAAAATACTGCTTATCTACCACATGAGTAATTTCTGTTACCCATTTGGCTGGAATTCCTAAAACCGGTGTTACTATATATTGTATAATTTGACCTGGAAACATAGGTCTATCCGCTCCAGATAAAATTTTGAATCCCATATATTCTGGAGTGATTTTTTGAAGTTTCTTTGGATCCGAAAGTAAATCCCAAGCTTCATCTATTGTTATGGGTAAGTTTTGTTTGGTATGTAGTCGATATATTTTCATATTATTTTTTTTGTAAAGATATAAATTTGTTTAATCTTTTTAATTATAAATTAAACAAAAAATTATTCATTTAAGTTTATATTAACATTTGATTCTAATACAATTTGTAAATTTGGAAATCTAAAAACGAAACCTATGAGAAAAATTATTGTTATGTTGGCCGTAGTATTAGCCAATTTTGTTGTAGAAGCGCAAGTAAAGACGCCTCAATCTAGTCCATTAGCTAAAATTGACCAAGTTGTAGGTCTGACAAATGTTCAAATTGAATATTCAAGACCAAGTGCAAAAGGAAGAACTGTTTATGGTGATTTAGTTCCTTTTGGGAAAAATTGGAGAACAGGTGCAAATGCAAATACAACAATTTCATTTAGTGAAAATGTAACTATTGCAGGAAAAGAATTGAAAAAAGGAAAATATGCCATATTTACAACACCAAAAGCAGATAGTTGGGATGTGATTTTTTATACAGACACAAACAACTGGGGTTTACCAGAAACTTGGGATGAAAGTAAAGTAGCTTTAAAAACGTCTGTTAAACCAGAGACTTTAAGTAAATCAGTTGAGTCATTTACTATTTTCTTGAATAACTTATCAAATGATTCAGGAGTATTAGAATTATCATGGGAAAGAACAATTGTTTCTATTCCATTTACGGTTCCTACACAAGAAGCTGCAATGAAGAGTATTGAGAAAACGTTAGCAGGTCCATCTGCAGGAGATTATTTTTCGGCAGCTCAATATTTTTACCAAACTAATGGTGATATGACTAAAGCGTTGTCTTGGGTAAATAGTGCTATTTCAAATTCTCCTAAAGGACAAGATGTTCCTTTTTGGTATTTGAGATTAAAATCATTAATTCAAGCAAAATCTGGTGATAAAAAAGGTGCTATTGCTACAGCAAAAGAATCTTTGGCATTATCAATCAAAGCAGGAAATGGCGATTACGAAAAAATGAACAAAGACAGCATTGCTGAATGGTCAAAATAATAGTTAAGAGTTAATTCAAAAGAAAAGTCCCGAAATATTTCGGGACTTTTTTTATATATCTGATTTATTAAATATTTTCTGTAGTACTAATGATAATCCAATTGTTAGTAAAGCTCCAATAAAATTCAACCACAAGTAACCAACAACATCTAGGTAAAAAATATAGAAAATTGCTGTCTGACTAATACATGCCGCAATAAAAACAGCTTTCCCTTTAACATAATTGATATAGAATCCAATTAAGAAAATCCCTAAAACAGTTCCGTAAAAAATAGAACCAATTATGTTTACTAGCTGAATTAAGTTTTCAAACAACGAACTAACACACGCAAATCCGATTGCGACGATTCCCCAAAATACGGTGAAATATTGCGTTGCATATACATAATGTTTGTCAGATTTGGCATTGACATTACGTTTGTAAATATCAATAGCTGATGTAGCACCTAAGGAATTTAAACCCGAAGCACTTGAAGACATGGCAGCGCTAAAGATAACGGCTAAAAGCAATCCTAAAAGTCCTTTTGGAAGATAGTTTAAGATGAAATATAGAAAAACATAATCTTTATCGTTGGTTTCGGTTTTCTCGTCTACTTTAGAAATGACCACTTTGGCTTTTTCTCTTAAATCTTTCTCTTTTAAAGAAAGCGCCACCATTTGTTTTTTTAGAATCGGATTGTCGTATTCGTTATGTTTTAATTGTTCAATATAGATTTGATTGACAATTTTTTTATCGGTGTTTAATTCCGTTAATTTTTTTTCTAAATTTTCATACGCTTCTTTTTGTTCAGATGTTTTTACTTTTTCAACATTAGTTGGGTTAAAATGCAAAGGCGCATCATTAAATTGAAAGAAAACAAACACCAAAACTCCAGTTAGAAGAATAAAAAACTGCATCGGAACTTTCAACAATCCGTTCATGATTAATCCCATTTGGCTTTCTTTTACCGATTTTCCAGAAAGATAACGACCTACTTGTGATTGATCGGTGCCGAAGTAGGAAAGCATTAAAAAAAATCCTCCTGTAATTCCACTCCAAAAGGTGTAACGTGTTTCTGGATTATAAGAAAAATCTAAAATATCCATTTTTCCATTGGCTCCAGCAATGTGTAATACATTTGAAAAATCAACTTCTTGAGGTAAATTTGCTAAGATGTAGAAGAAAATGATGAACATACCACTCATAATCACAAACATTTGTTGCTTTTGAGTCACATTCACTGCTTTTGTTCCACCTGTAACAGTGTATACAATTACCAAAATTCCAATGATTATGTTCAGCATATTCAAATTCCAACCTAAAAGTGCTGACAAAATAATGGATGGAGCATAAATCGTAATTCCGGTTCCTAAACCTCTTTGGATTAGGAATAAAATAGCCGCTAACGTTCGAGTTTGAATATTAAAACGTTGTTCTAAATATTCGTAAGCCGTATATACTTTTAATCTGTGATAAATTGGAATAAAAGTATATGCAATTACAATCATCGCTAATGGAAGACCGAAATAGAACTGTACAAAACCCATTCCGTCATGATAGGCTTGCCCGGGTGTAGATAAAAAAGTAATGGCACTTGCTTGTGTAGCCATAACCGAAACCCCAACAGTAAACCAAGGTGTTTCGTTGTTGTCTAATAAATAATCTTTTACGTTGGCGCTTCCTTTTGTTTTTAAAGCTCCATAAATTACGATAAAAAATAGGGTAGTGGATAATACAATCCAATCTAAAACTTCCATATTAGTTGTATATTTCCATTAGTAAATAGAAAATTAAAATGTATATAGCATTTAAAATCAATACGATGCTATAACTTTTTTTCCATTTGTGTTTTTGTTGTTCCATCACTATTTTATTTATCTAAAGCAATCATGTTTGCTAATAATCGATAAGCGCCACTAACGCCTTCTGGTAGTTCTCTAAAGAAACTCAAACCTGTGTAAATGTAATTTCCTTTACCAAATTTAGCAATTACTAAACCACCTGTTTTTGAAGATTCGCCTTCGTCATTGGAAGCTAAAATAGGAATAAATTCTGAACTCCATTTGTTTGGATAGTATAAACCTTGTTCTTGTACCCAACCAGTGAAATCTTTTTCAGTGATTTTGTTAGGTTGATTTAGTACTTTATGACTTGGTGATAAGAAGGTAACCTTTGCATTTTCATCAGTAACACGGTCTCTAGAAAGCACTAATTCGTAAGGTGCTATTTCTTTGGTAACCAAATTATTAGTGGTGTTGTATTGAATTATTAAATTACCACCTTTTTCTACATATTGAAACAAAATTTTATTTTTGTATTTTAATTCATCAACCACATTAAAAGCTCTAATTCCTAAGATTATAGCATCAAATTGTTGTAGTTTTTCTGTTGAAATTTCGTTCGGATTAATTGTTGAAACTTTGAATCCTAGATTTTCTAAATTCTTGTTTACTTCATCGCCAGCGCCCATAATGTAACCAATATTTTTGCCTTTAGTTTCAATGTCTAATTTGACTAATTTAGATTCTGAAGGTACTAAAATGGTTTGTTTTGGAATATGTGGATATTGAATCGTAATTAATTTATCATCAAATGTTTGATTACCAATTTGAGCTTTTGCACTCAACTTTGTAGCAATTTCGGGTTTGGTTGGATATAGTGTAAACGTGAATTTTTTCTCTTCGTTTTTGGTAGTAATTTCAAATGGAATTTCTTTTGGATTTACTTTCCAATCCGCTGGAATATTTAATGATAAAATTCCTTTTGCATTGGCTTTGTGCGCTTTTACCGAAACCGTAATTTCTTTGGATTGTGTTCCGTTAAAAATTATAACTTCAGGCTCAATTTTAGTGGTAACATCAGGTAAAACGGTAAAAGGAACATAGGTTTCTCCGTCATCGGGATTGTTGAATTTGTAGCAAATATTCTTTACAAATTCAATTGTTTTTCCTTCAATTTCAATGGTGAAAACGACTGGAAAATTTGATGAAACTTCAGGTAAAATTCGAATTGATTTATCCGAAACACGATACATTCCTTCAGTTTGTTGTTCTTTTAACCAAAATAAGTTGGAATAATCAACACTTTCGCCAATAATTACATTCTTAAATTGGAAACTTGTTTTTTCGTTGTTTTTTAAAACAGCATTTTTTGTTTCTAATGGAAGTTGTAACACTTTAACAGAAATCAATTTTGCATTCGACTGACTTCGGTTAATGACTTCAATATTAATATTGAAATTACTATCTTTTGTTGTTGTTTCAGTATCGGCAACGGCTTCCATAAACAAACCGCTACACGCTTCAATAATCTTAATAATTTGTTTCGATTTGATGTCTTTCCAATGCGAATCTTCTAGTTTTTGAATCAAATCATACGCTTTAATCAAATTCGGAATATGAACTGACGGATTTCCAAAGTTGAAATTCTTTTCAATTTCGTATAAAATTTTTCCAATTTCATTGCCACCTTTTACTCGATTCCAAGACGTGTCAATTCCTTCAAAAAGATTGGTATTACTTGGTAAATCACCTTTTAAAAGTTCTAAATATTCGGTTTCGTCGCCACGACTTCCTAAAGTTCCAAAACCTTGACATTTGTGCTGACTTCTACTCAAAGCCGCAATTTCGTTGTTACTTTTTCCTTTTAATGGATAAAATACATTGGAATTAATAGCTAATAATTTTGATTTATCAGCTGCATCAAACGCTTCCTGACTTCCATAAAACCACCAAGACGTGTTGAAAAAGATGCGTTTTGGTTGGTGTTTTACTAAATCATATGCTTCCAAACTCAACATAGCCGAAGCTGTGTGATGTCCGTGAGTAGTTCCAGGCGTGTTGTGGCTAAAACGGTTTACGATAATATCTGGACGGAAAGTTTCAATGACTTGAATAACATCTTCCATAACTTCTTCTTTGTTCCAAATGGCAAAAGTTTCATTTGGTTCTTTCGAAAATCCGAAATCGTTGGCGCGTGTAAAAAACTGTTCGCCACCATCAATTCTTCTGGCTGCTAATAATTCTTGAGTTCTAATAGCTCCTAACTTTTCTCGTAATTCAGTTCCAATTAAATTTTGCCCGCCATCGCCACGCGTTAACGATAAATAAGCGGTTTGTGCGTGGTAATGATTTGAAAAATAGGTGATAAGTTTTGTGTTTTCATCATCAGGATGTGCTGCTACGTAGAGTACTTTTCCTAAGAAATTAAGCTTTTGAACTTGTTCGTAAATTTCAACAGAGTTCAGTTTTTGTGGTGCTTGCGCAAATGTGATTATTGAAATTAAAAATATAAATATTGAAGTAAAGCTTCTTTTCATTGCAGTGGTTTTGTTTCAAAAATAAGGAAATAAAAAAAAGGAAGTTTTAATCACTTCCTTTTTAACACTATTTTATAAGTTGATTTAATCAAAAAATTCTTTTTCTTCAGTAGTATCCTTTAATACAGAAACCCCTTTTTGCATCAGTAAATTGTTTGGATATGTTATAATTTCGCCATTTGCAGCTTTTAGAATTACATAAAATGCTTTAATATCATGAATTTCACCTTCTACAGGATTTTCTTTATCTTGAATTCTAATTTTATCTCCAATTTTAAATGGATAAGAAAAAAATAAAATAATTCCAGCTGTAATGTTACTCAAAATTGACCATTGCGCAAACGAAGCAACTCCAGCAACGGCAAAAACAGAGGAAATAAATAGAAATATTTGATCTTTTTTTACACCCCAAATAATTACAATAGAAATAAACGCTAAAATGCCTAATAATAAGTAAATATACTTGATAACTAGATTACTACGATGTTCTAAAACTTCGTTTAAAGTAGCGTATTTTCGAACTAGTTTTTTTGAGCTAACTCTTAATATAAAGTAAAGAAATAACACTACAATGGTTGCTATTTCTTGGTCTAAATAAGGATTATTTATTAATTCAAACATAATTCATTAATTTTTGAAATAACATTTCTGTTGGTAAACCTACAACATTAGTATAAGAACCTTCAATTTTTGAAATTCCAATTAAACCTATCCAATCTTGAATTCCGTAGCTTCCGGCTTTATCAAAAGGTTGGTAATTATTTAAATAATAAGTAATGGCTTCGTCAGATAAATTAGCAAAAGTAACTTTGGTAACACAATGAAAAACATCAGTTTTATCAATGGATTTCAAACAAACAGAAGTAATTACTTCATGCGTTTGATTAGCCAATTGTTGCAACATTTTAAATGCATCATCATAATCCTTTGGTTTGCCCAAAGCTTTTCCATTTAACCAAACAATGGTATCACTTGTGACTAAAACATCGTTTTCTTCCAATTCATTTTCGAAAGCACTTGCTTTTAATTCGGCTAAGAAATTAGTGATTTCTTCCGCTTGTAAATGTTCTGGATAGATTTCTTCAATTTCTTTTAGGCGAATGGTGTAATGCAAATCCATTTCCTTAAAAAACTGCTGTCTTCTTGGTGAACCCGAAGCTAGAATGATGTTGATTTTATTTAGTTTTTCTTTAAGCATTGGCTAATTTTAAATTGAAAACGATAACAGCAACTGATAAAATTCCGAAAAACAATATGATTTTCAAAACCAAACTCAAGTGATGAAATTCTTTCTTATTTGCAGCATTTATAAGTTTTACTCCAAAATAAATTAGTGGTCCAACGATTAGAACCATTGCATAATATACCACATAATCCAATTCGAATAAATTAGAATTTACATAATAGGCTAAAATCCCAATAGAAAGGACAGTTAAAACACCAACAATTATCTTCGTTTTTTGAACTCCGATAGCAATAGGTAAGGTATTAATTCCCGATTGATAATCGCCATCTATATCTTCTAAATCTTTTACAATTTCACGAATTAAATTGATGATAAAAGCAAAAATGGCATAATGCATTAAAATATCAAAAGCTTCTTTCATTCTAAATCGGTTATCCACATCAATTGCAGGCAAAATGTCAAATAGTCCAATGATGATGATACTTGTAGAAAGCATTAACGCCACAACTACATTTCCAAGAACTGGAATTTGTTTAAAACTTGTAGCATACATGTAAAGCAATGTGGCTACTAAAATAAACATCGAAGCAAACGTAGGTTTGTAAATAACATTTGAAAGATAAAACCCAATTCCAACTCCAACAATAGTTAATCCTATGTACCAATTATACGCCACCGTTTCCGAAATAGAAACACCAACCACGCGGTTTTGAGGTTTTGCAATTTCGTCGGTATCTTGATCCATAATATTATTGATGACATAGCCACCAGCTGCAATGCACACTGTTGCAAAGATTAACAAGATGTAATTAAAATCGGTTAAGGCTAAATCTACATATGATTGTTTTAAAAATAAATAACGAAATACTAATTGCATAAAGGCTAGCATTAGTAAGTTTTGGAATCGAATTAGTTTTAAGTATTTCATGTTTTTTTTTGTTTCAAGTTTCAGGTTTCAAGTTTTTACACAGAACTTTTCCGATTTTTTTGCGCCCCGAAGCTTCGGGATTTGCGAAGAGACTTTGCGTTCTTTGCGTTAAAAATCAACTTTTAATCAAACTTCGCATCAAAATGTTCCATCCATTTGCCTTGTACTTTCATTACTTGTTCTATGACATCACGAACAGCACCTTTTCCGCCTTCTACGTGCGAAATATATTTAGACAAGCCTTTGATTTCTGGCACAGCATTTTGTGGACACGTTGGTAATCCTACTAGTTTCATTACGTGATAATCTGGAATATCGTCACCCATATATAACACGTTTTCAGGTTTGATATTGTAAATATCTGAGAATTCTTTGAACGTTTCTACTTTATCAGAAACACCCAGATGAATATCGGTAATACCCAAATTTCTCAAGCGAACGCGAACTCCTTCATTGCTTCCGCCTGAAATAATACAAACAGTGTAGCCATTTTCGACAGCGGCTTTCATGGCATAACCATCTCTAATGTTCATATTACGAAGCATTTCGCCTGTTGGGGTTACGTGAATAGTTCCATCGGTTAACACTCCATCTACGTCGAAGATGAAAGTGGTGATTTCGTTCATGAGTTCTTTATAACTTTTTGACATGTTGTATCGATTGTGTAAGTAATTGATATAGGTTTTTATATTCGGGATTTTCTAAGAAATCTAAATGTTTTTCAATGGTTTTAGTGTCGTTTCGTAAGGCTGGACCCGTTTGTGCTTCTCTTGGTGAAAGTTCCATGATTTTATGAGCCGTTTCCTGAATTAACGGATGCAATACTTCAAATGGCACGTTATTTTCCTCGCAAATTTCATTTCCAATTAGGTACAAATGATTTACAAAATTACAAACAAAAACAGCAGCTACGTGCAAACTTTTGCGTTGTTCTGAAGTAATTCTAACTACTTTTTGTGAAATACAATTGCCTAATTTTTCTAAAAGTTGGTAATCAGCTTCATTTTCAGCTTCCAAGCAAATAGGAATAGGAGAGAAGTCGATTTCTTTCCCTTTAGTAAAGGTTTGAAGCGGATAAAAAACGCCTTTTCGATTCTTATCATTCAAAACAGAAATTGCAGATGAACCCGAAGTATGCACCACCAAACGATTTTCAAAAGGTAATTGTGCTGAAACTTCCGCAATAGCGTTATCTGAAACCGAAATAATGTACAAATCAGCTTCTTTAATTTCTTGATAATCAGAAGTAATTTTGGTTGCTGGTAATAAATGGGATAAATGAATTGGATTACGAGCAAACGCTTGCACCAAATTCACATTTTTAGCTTGCATCAATACTTGAATTAAGTGTTGCGCCACATTTCCTGAACCGATTAAAACGACTTTTATCATGGCGCTAAAATAGTGAATTTTGAGGAAATTTTGTAATCTAAATAGGATTAGATTATTCTTTGATATGTAAGGAATTATATTACTTTTGTTTCATTAATTTCTTACAAATGAAAAAATTTTACTTTTTATTCTTTTTGACGATTGGTTTTTTATCTAATTCACAGATTGTGAATATTCCAGATGCTAATTTTAAGGCTAAACTTTTGAGTACAAGTTCGGGTAATGTTTTTGCTTCTACAGAAACTCCAATCTATAATTCATCATCAAATTCATGGTCAGTTTCTTCTTACAATGCTATTGATATTAATGGAGATGGAGAAATACAAATTACCGAAGCTCAGTTAATTAAATTCTTACAAGTCCCATATTCAAATATAACTAGTTTGGTTGGATTAGAAGCTTTCGTGAATCTAGAGTTTTTTAATTGTGAGGGTAATAATGTACAAAGTTTGGACTTGACTCAAAATACAGAAGTTAAATATTTGCAATGTTCTTACAATCAAATAAATAGCTTGATTTTATCACAATGTTTAAATTTAACTCAATTACATTGTTATAATAATAATCTTGTAGCTATTGATTTAACACAAAATACAGCTTTAAATTATCTTTTTTGTTCAACAAATCAATTAACAAATTTAGATTTGACGTCTAATAGAAACCTTGAATCTCTTATAATTAATTATAATCAAATAACAGAGTTAAATTTGACAAATAATTTAGAGCTAAAATATTTATCTTGTTTATCAAATCAGATAGTAGAATTGGATGTTTCAAAAAATAAAAATTTAGAATATTTAGATTGTTCGTATAATCAGCTTATTTATCTTTTCTTAAAAAACAACAATGTTATTTGGGATTATTACACATCAAATAATGGAAATACTTTAATTTTTGCTTATAATCCTAATCTTATTTATGTATGTGCAGATATTGAAGATATCAATATGGTTCAACAAAAAGTAAATAGTTATAATCTTATAAATTGTCATGTAAATGATTATTGCTCCTTCACACCAGGTGGAACATTCTATGAAATTTCAGGAACTACAAAATTAGATTCAAACAATAATGGTTGTGATGTTTCGGATATTAATTATTCTAACTTAAGATTTAATATTGCTAATGGAACTAATTTAGGTTCTATGATTTCAAATCAAACAGGAAATTATCATATTCCTGTACAAGCAGGAAATCATACCATTACTCCAAACCTCGAAAATCCAAACTATTTCAACATTTCACCAGCTAGTTTTACTGCGAATTTCCCAACACAAGCAAGTCCGTTTACGCAAGATTTTTGTGTAACAGCAAGTGGAGTTCATCATGATGTTGAAGTTATAATATTGCCAACCGTTCCAGCACGTCCAGGTTTTGATGCTAATTATAAACTAGTTTATAGTAATAAAGGAAATCAAATTGAAAATGGTAGTATTTCATTTACTTTTGATGATGCAAGATTGGATTATGTTACTGCAAATCCAGTTTATAATAGTTCTGCTGCGAATAGTTTTACTTGGAATTATACTAATTTACAACCTTTTGAAACCAGAGAAATAGCATTAGTATTAAACGTAAATTCACCTATGGAAATACCAGCGGTTAACAATGGAGATCAAATAAATTTTCTAGCTGAAATTACTCCTTTTACTAATGATGAGATACAATACGATAATATTTCAGCATTAAAACAAATCGTAGTCGGCTCATACGATCCAAATGATAAGACTTGTTTAGAAGGAACCACTATTACACCAACTGAAGTTGGTAATTATGTACATTATGTAATTCGTTTTGAAAATACAGGGACTTTCCCTGCAGAAAATATTGTTGTTAAAGATATGATTGACTTGAATAAGTTTGATATTGCAACTTTGGTTCCATTGAAAAGTAGTCATGATTTTTATACCAGAATTAATGGAAACAAAGTGGAATTCATTTTTGAAAACATCAACTTAGATTTCAATGATGCTACCAATGATGGTTATGTAATATTTAAAATTAAAACAAAACCAACTTTAGTTTTAGGTGATACTTTTACCAATAACGCCAACATTTATTTTGATTATAATTTCCCAATCACAACTAATACGTATACAACAACTGTTGCTGCTTTAAGTACTCAAGATTTTGATTTTGGAACTTATTTTACTTTATATCCAAACCCAGCAAAAGACGTTTTGAATATTCAAACTAAGCAAGGATTAGCAATCAATTCGATTGAAATTTACAATCAATTAGGGCAAATTGTTATGGCGGTTACAAATGCTGTAAATGCAGTTGATGTTGCTAATTTAGCGTCAGGAACGTATTTCGTAAAAGTGAATACAGAAAAGGGTAGTGCTAATGCGAAGTTTGTGAAAGAATAGTTTCGACAAGCTCAGCTTTGACATTCATATAAATAATA
>NZ_SNZC01000001.1:265856-554149 GCF_004363695.1 Flavobacterium cheniae
GTATTTCGTAAAAGTGAATACAGAAAAGGGTAGTGCTAATGCGAAGTTTGTGAAAGAATAGTTTCGACAAGCTCAGCTTTGACATTCATATAAATAATAAAAACTCCCGATTCAATTGAATCGGGAGTTTTTTCTTTAAATCGTGTATTGATGTTTAAGTATTTATCATACTTTTACTTCTTTAAATTCTTACAAATGAAAAAACTTTACTTTTTATTCTTTTTGAGTATAGGTGTTTTGGGTAATGCGCAGATTGTTAATATACCTGATGCTAATTTTAAAACGAGATTATTAGCAGCAAGTTCAAGTAATACAATAGCAAAAAACTTGTCGGGATCATATTTTAAAATAGATTCAAATTCTGATGGAATTATCCAAGTTTCAGAGGCAGAACAAGTAAGTTATATTTACTTAAATCAATATAATGGTGCAGGAATTTATTCATTAGTTGGTATTAATGAATTTCCAAATTTAACCTATTTTAGTTGTTCTGATGCGAATTTATATGAATTGGATATTCATGGATTACAATATTTAGAAGTTATTAATGTTATTTATTCTGGAATAGATATTGTTACACTTTATGATTTACCAACATTAAAAACTCTCAGCGTATGGTATAATAATCTAACTGAACTTGATCTTTCTAATTTAAGTAGCTTACTTTCACTTAATTGCTATCAAAACAGTATTACTAGCTTAGACATATCAATGCTTACCAACTTAAATACATTAACTTGTAATAATAACCAATTAGTTAGTCTTAATATGAAGAATGGTAGAAATCAGACTATACAAAATGGGATGCTACAGGGTTATTCTGGATATCCTACATTAAGATTTATTTGCGTTGACGAGTCGGAATTAAGTTATGTTGAAAATATAGTTTCAAATATTGAAGGTAGTGAATTGGTTGTAGTTAATGATTATTGTACTTTTGTTCCTGGTGGTGAATATTTTACAGTTAATGGAAATATAAAATTTGATTCAAACAACAATGGTTGTGATGTTTCAGACATCAATTATCCAAGCTTAAATTTTTCAATTTCTGATGGTACAAATTCAGGTTCATTAATTTCAAATGCATCAGGTAATTATTCAATTCCAGTTCAAGCTGGAAATCATACCATTACTCCAAACTTTGAAAACCCATCGTATTTCAATGTTTCACCAACTAGCTTTTCGATAGATTTTCCAACACAAATAAGCCCTTTTACGCAAGATTTTTGTGTAACAGCTAATGGATTTAAACATGATGTTGAAGTTGTGCTGATTCCAACAGTTCCAGCTCGTCCAGGTTTTGATGCTACTTATAAACTGGTTTATCGTAACAAAGGAAATCAAGTGGAGAATGGAAGTATATCCTTAACTTTTGATGATACAAGATTGGATTATGTTGCTGCAAATCCAGTTTATAATAGTTTTGCGGTAAATAATTTTACTTGGAATTATACCAATTTACAACCTTTTGAATCGAGAGAAATTACTTTGACATTAAATGTAAATTCTCCAATGGAAGTACCAGCAGTTAACAATGGAGACCAATTAGATTTTCTTGCTCAAATTACACCTTTCACAAACGATGAAATGCAATATGATAATATTTCTGCTTTAAAACAAATTGTAGTTGGTTCTTACGATCCAAATGATAAAACTTGTATACAAGGAGAAACAATTGAACCAAGTCAAGTAGGTAATTATATGCATTACATTATCCGTTTTGAAAACACAGGAACTTTCCCTGCAGAAAATATTGTGGTGAAAGACATGATTGATTTGACTAAGTTTGATATTACAACTTTAGTTCCTTTAAAAAGTAGCCATGATTTTTTTACCAGAATTAATGGTAACAAAGTTGAATTCATTTTTGAAAATATCAATTTAGATTTTAATGATGCTACGAACGATGGTTATGTAGTATTCAAAATTAAAACATTACCAACTTTGGTTTTAGGTGATACTTTTACAAACGATGCAAATATCTATTTCGATTATAATTTTCCAATTACTACTAATACGTACACAACAACAGTAGCCGCTTTAAGTAATCAATATTTTGATTTTGGAACTTATTTTACGTTATATCCAAATCCAGCAAAAGATGTTTTGAATATGCAAGCGAAACAAGATGTAGCAATCAATTCTGTTGAAATTTATAATCAATTAGGACAAATTGTAATGGCAACAACCAATGCAATCAATTCAGTTGATGTTGCTAATTTAGCTTCTGGAACCTATTTCGTAAAAGTGAATACAGAAAAGGGTAGTGCTAATGCGAAGTTTGTGAAAGAATAGTTTCGACAAGCTCAGCTTTGACATTCATATAAATAATAAAAACTCCCGATTCAATTGAATCGGGAGTTTTTCTTTAAATTGTGTATTGATGTTTAAGTATTTATCTTACTTTTACTTCTTCAAATTCTTACAAATGAAAAAACTTTACTTTTTATTCTTTTTAACGATTGGTTTATTAGCTAATGCGCAGATTATTAATTTTCCTGACATTTATTTTAAAGCAAAATTATTACAAGCAAGCACAACTAATAATATTGCTTCAAGTCAAGAACCAGTATATGATTTAATATCAGAAACTTGGTCAGTTTCTTCTTATAATAAAATTGATACAAATAATAATGGAGAGATTGAAGTGAGTGAAGCACAATCAATAAAATGGTTAGATATTTCTTTATATTCAATTGATGATATGTCAGGTATTGAATATTTTACAAATCTAATTTATTTGAATTGTTCTGGTAATCAAGTGTCAAGTTTAAATGTTTCAAATTTGACTAATTTAAAAGTATTAAATTGTGGTTCAAATCGATTAATGAATTTAAATATTTCTGGCTTATTTGACTTACAAAATCTAGATTGTAAATATAATAGGTTAACAAGTTTAAACTTTACAGGTTTTAATAATTTGAAAATGCTGAATTGTATTGATAACCAACTAACTTTTTTAAATATTTCAGATTTAGTTAATTTAAAAATTTTAAAATGTTATGATAATCAAATTTCAACTTTAAATGTTTCAAATTCAACAAACTTGTTAGAACTTTATTGTGGTAACAATCAAATGAATAGTTTGAATATTTCTGGATTAATCTTTTTAGTAAAATTAGATTGTTATAATAATTTATTGCCAAGTCTTGATGTTTCAGGATTAATTAATTTGCAGGATTTAAATTGTAGTTTTAATCCATTATCAAGTTTGAATATTTCGAATTTACATGATTTGGAAACACTAAATTGTAGTAATAATGAGTTAACTAATTTAAATGTTTCTGATTTACCTAATTTACAATTTTTACATTGTGGAAGTAATCAATTATCTAGTTTAGATGTTTCAGAGTTGACTAGCTTGCAAACATTAAATTGTAGTTATAATGAATTATTTAATTTAAATGTTACAGGATTAAACAACTTACAATTTTTTGATTGTAATTCTAATATGTTAACAACTCTAAATTTATCAGGATTAAATAATTTACAGACATTAAATTGTGAAATAAATGAATTAATTAGCTTAGATACGTCAGACTTGTCAAATTTGCAGACTTTAATTTGTGACGGTAATCAAATAACAAATTTGTTTATAAAAAATAATAATACTACTTGGGCTCAATTATATTGCCTTAATAATCCAAATTTAGAATACATTTGTATAGATGAAGAGGATTTAAGTTTTTTACAACAAATGATTGATTCAGCAGGATTAACAAATCAAATTCAATTGAATAGTTATTGTTCATTTACGCCAAATGGAATTTTTTACGAGGTTTCAGGAACTACAAAATTTGATTCAAACAACAATAGTTGCGATGTTTCAGATATTAATTATTCTAACTTAAATTTTTCAATTACCGATGGAACCAATACAGGTTCTTTAATTGCAAACCAAACAGGTAATTTTTATATTCCAGTATCAGCAGGAAATCATACCATAACTCCAAACCTTGAGAATCCAAGCTATTTTAATATTTTTCCAACTAGTTTTACAGTAAATTTCCCAACACAAACAAGTCCATTTATGCAAGATTTTTGTGTTACTGCAAATGGAGTAAAATCTGATGTGGAAGTTGTTTTAGTTCTAACTACACCAGCTCGTCCAGGTTTTGATGCTAATTATAAATTGGTTTATCGCAACAAAGGAAATCAAGTTGAAAACGGTTCAGTAAGTTTAACATTTGATGATGCAAGATTAGATTTTGTTTCGTCTAATCCTGTTTATAATAGTTCTGTTACGAATAGTTTTACTTGGAATTATAGTAATTTACAACCTTTCGAAACCAGAGAGATTGGAATTGTTTTCAATGTAAACTCTCCAATGGAAACACCAGCGGTTAACAATGGAGACATTTTGAATTATACAGCTACAATTACAACTGCAAACACTGATGAAACACCATTAGATAACACGTTTATATTAGACCAAACTGTTGTTGGCTCATACGATCCAAATGATAAAACGTGTTTAGAAGGAACAACTATTGAGCCAAGTGAAGTTGGTAACTACGTACATTATGTAATTCGTTTTGAAAATACAGGAACATATCCTGCAGAAAATATTGTGGTTAAAGATATGATTGATTTGGATAAATTTGATATTGCAACTTTAGTTCCATTGAAAAGTAGTCATGATTTTTTCACACGTATAAGTGGAAACAAAGTAGAATTCATTTTTGAAAACATCAATTTAGATTTCAATGATGCTACGAATGATGGTTATGTAGTGTTTAAAATTAAAACGAAACCAACTTTAGTTTTAGGTGATACTTTTACTAATAACGCTAATATCTATTTCGATTATAATTTCCCAATTACAACGAATACGTACATAACAACTGTTGCTGCTTTAAGTACGCAAGATTTTGATTTTGGAACTTATTTTACCTTATATCCAAATCCAGCAAAAGATGTTTTAAATATTCAAGACAAACAAGGCTTAACAATAAATTCCATTGAAGTTTATAATCAATTAGGGCAAATTGTAATGGCGGTAACCAATGCTTTAAATGCAGTTGATGTTGCTAATTTAGCTTCAGGAACGTATTTCGTAAAAATAAATACGGAAAAGGGTAGTACTAATGCGAAGTTTGTGAAGGAATAGCTTCGACGCTCAGCTTGACATATGAATAAATAAAAACACCCGATTCAATTGAATCGGGTGTTTTTATGATTAAACCTGTCAGGTTTTAAATAATATATTTATAAGTAAGCCTATTGTAACCTTTTTTATTATTTTTGCTTCATTAATTTCTTACAAATGAAAAAACTATACTTTTTATTTTTTTTTACGATTGGTTTTTTAGGTAATGCGCAGATTATTAATTTTCCTGATATTGAATTTAAAAACAAACTTCTTAGTGCTAATCCTACAGTTTCTATTGCTAAGGATGTAAATTCAAACAATATTAAAATTGATTCAAATAATAATAATGAAATAGAAGTTTCTGAAGCTTTAGCTGTATATTATCTTGATGTTAATAATATTGGATTAAATCCAACTATAAATTATTATATTACTGATTTGACTGGATTAGAAAATTTTTCAAATCTTGTTAGTTTTATATGTACTTTTAATGAAATTAATAATTTTAATTTTCCATCTCTTTCAAATTTAAAAGTTCTTGAAATTACCAGAAATCCAATTTTAAATCTTAATTTAATACCTCATAATAAATTGGAAAGATTTATTTGTATAGCTATAGGTACACATCAAATTTTAGATTTGTCTCATTGTCCTTTCCTAACTTCATTTTCGTGTTCAGGAAGCAATATTTCAATTGTTAATTTAAAAAATGGAATAATTGAAAATTCACCTTTATTCAACACAAATTTGCAATATTTATGTTTAGATGAAAACCAAGTTGACGATATTAGTTCAAATTTACAACAAAATGGATTAAGTGTAGGTTGTAGTATTAATTCCTATTGTTCCTTCACACCCGGAGGAAAATTTTATGAAATTTCAGGAGCCACAAAATTAGATTCAAACAACAATGGTTGCGATGTTTCAGATATTAATTATTCTAACTTAATTTTTACAATTACCGATGGAACAAATACAGGTTCTTTAATTGCAAATCAAACAGGTAATTATTATATTCCAGTTTCTTCAGGAAACCACACAATTACTCCAAACCTTGAAAATCCAAGTTATTTCAATGTTTCACCAACTAGCTTTTCGGTAGATTTTCCAATACAGGCAAGTCCATTTACGCAAGATTTTTGTATAACAGCTAATGGAGTTAAACATGATGTTGAAGTTGTGCTAATTCCAACTGTTCCAGCTCGTCCTGGTTTTAATGCATCTTACAAATTGGTTTATCGCAATAAAGGTAATCAGATTGAAAATGGTAGTATTTCATTTACTTTTGATGATGCAAAATTAGATTATGTTTCTGCAAACCCAGTTTATAATAGCTCAGCAATAAATAATTTTACTTGGGAGTATACTAATTTAGAACCTTTTGAAGCCAGAGAAATTGCATTAATATTAAACGTAAATTCACCAATGGAAATACCAGCGGTAAATATTGGTGATCAAATAAATTTTCTAGCTGAAATTACTCCTTTTACTAATGATGAGATACAATACGATAATATTTCAGCATTAAAACAAATCGTAGTCGGCTCATACGATCCAAATGATAAGACTTGTTTAGAAGGAATCACTATTACACCAACTGAAGTTGGTAATTATGTACATTATGTCATTCGTTTTGAAAATACATGAACTTTTCCTGCAGAAAATATTGTGGTTAAAGACATGATTGATTTGACTAAGTTTGATATTGCTACGTTAGTTCCTTTAAAAAGTAGCCATGATTTTTATACCAGAATTAATGGAAACAAAGTAGAATTTATCTTTGAAAACATCAATTTAGATTTTAATGATGCCACTAATGATGGTTATGTGGTGTTTAAAATTAAAACATTACCAAGTTTGGTTTTGGGAGATACTTTTACCAATAACGCTAATATTTATTTCGATTATAATTTTCCAATAACAACCAATACGTACACAACAACTGTAGCTGCTTTAAGCACGCAAGATTTTGATTTTGGAGCCTATTTCACACTATATCCAAATCCTGCAAAAGACGTTTTGAATATTCAAACTAAGCAAGATTTAGAAGTAAATTCAATTGAAATTTATAATCAATTGGGACAAATTGTAATGGCAACAACCAATGCAATCAATTCTGTTGATGTTGCTAATTTAGCTTCTGGAACCTATTTCGTAAAAGTGAATACCGAAAAGGGTAGTGCTAATGCGAAGTTTGTGAAAGAATAGTTTTCTAAGATATGTAAAAATAAAAACTCCCGATTCAAATGAATCGGGAGTTTTTTTATACTGTAAACTGAACACTAGCGTAAGCTAGCTCCTAACTGACTTTCGAAATTACCTTGTAACTTACTCATAATTTTATCAATTTGAGTATCGGTTAGCGTTTTAGAATCGTCTTGTAAAATGAAACTTATAGCGTATGACTTTTTACCTTCTGGTAAGTTGTTTCCGGTGTAAACATCGAATAAATTCACGTCTTTTAACAAGCCTTTTTCAGTTTGTTTGGCAATGTTGTAGATTTGTTCGAATGGAACGTTTTCATCTAACAACAAAGCTAAATCTCTACGAACTTCTGGATATTTTGGAATATCGGTAAACTTAATTTTCGTAGAAACGTACTTCTGTATTTTATCCCAAGCAAAATCAGCGTATAACACTTCTTGTTTGATATCGAAATGTTTTAAAACTGATTTTTTAACCGTTCCAAATTCTACAATGACTTCTTTTCCAACAGCCAAAGCTAAGCCTTCTGCGAAAACATCATTTTCAAATGGTAATGAAGTTACTTTTTTGTCTAATCCTAAACGACTTAAAATCGTATTGATATAACCTTTGAACAAGAAGAAATCAGATTTTGATTGTGGGTTAGTCCAACTTTCGTTTTGTCTGTTTCCGGTTACTAATAACGTTAAGTGTTTGTTTTCGTCATGACCGTTAGCTGTTTTGTGGTAACTTTTTCCAAATTCGAAGAATTTTAAATCACTTCTTCTTCTATTGATATTGAAAGAAACCGCTTCTAATCCAGAAAACAATAACGACTGACGCATTGCTGATAAATCGCTACTCAATGGATTTAACATCATTACGTTCAATTCTTCTTTCAAGTTTTCAGAAAGTTTTACGTAATCTGGCGTTGTTAATGAATTCGCCATCATTTCGTTGAAACCTAACGAACACAATTGGTTGGCAATGATATTTTGTACTTTATATTCTTCCGTTCTTGATGAATTAGCTGTAGTAGCATTCACTTTAGAAGGAATTTTGATGTTGTTGTATCCGTAAACACGTAAAATTTCTTCAATAACATCAATTTCTCTAGTAACATCCACACGGTAAGAAGGAATTGTTAATCCTAAACCAGCTTCGGTAATACTATTAACTTTGATATCTAATGAAGCTAAAATCTTCTTAATCGTTTCTGGTTTGATTTCTTCACCAATGATTTTATTCACTTTATTGAAATGAATAAACACGCTGAAATCTTCAATCTTTTTAGGATAAATATCAACAATATCCGAAGTAATTTCCCCACCTGCCACTTCTTGAATTAACAAAGCAGCACGTTTTAAAGCGTATTCGGTAATACTTGGATCGATTCCTCTTTCAAAACGGAAAGAAGCATCGGTACTCAACGTATGTCTTTTCGCAGTCTTTCTAACGGAAACCGGATTGAAATAAGCACTTTCTAAGAAAATAGCTTGTGTTTTTTCAGAAACTCCCGAAGTTTTTCCACCGAAAACACCAGCAATACACATTGGACCACTTTCATCACAAATCATTAAATCTTCTTCGTGAAGTGTACGTTCGATATCATCAAGAGTAACAAATTTAGTTCCTGCTGGAACTGTTTTTACCACTACTTTATTTCCTTTTATTTGAGCGGCATCAAAAGCGTGCAAAGGTTGACCTAATTCGTGTAAAACGTAATTCGTAACGTCAACAATATTATTTTTTGGAGTTAATCCAATAGCTTTTAAACGGTTTTGTAACCAAGTTGGAGATGGTTTAACGGTAATTCCCGAAATAGTAACACCACAATATCTTGGCGCTAATTTTTCGTTTTCAACTTTAACATCGATTTTTAAAGTACGTTTTTCTACTTTAAATTTACTCACCGAAGGAGTCATTAATTCCGAAGTTGTTCCTTTTTGTAATAATCCAGCACGTAAATCACGAGCAACTCCCATGTGCGACATAGCATCAGCTCGGTTAGGTGTTAATCCAATTTCGAATACTTCATCGGTTTCAATTTCGAACACTTTTGAAGCTGGAGTTCCCGGTTTTAAATCTTCGTTCAAAATCATAATTCCATCATGACTTTCGCCTAAGCCTAATTCGTCTTCAGCGCAAATCATTCCGTGACTTTCTTGTCCTCGGATTTTCCCTTTTTTAATTTCGAATGTGTTACCTTCTTTGTCAAATAACTTTGTTCCAATAGTCGCCACAGGAACTTTTTGTCCCGTCGCCACGTTTGGAGCACCACAAACTATTTGAACTGGCGCATTTCCATCACCTAAATCAACCGTTGTAATTTTTAGTTTATCAGCATCAGGATGTTTTTCGCATGTTAACACATGACCAATCACAACGCCTTGTAAACCTCCTTTTAAACTTTCGTATTTGTCAACGCCTTCTACTTCTAAACCTAAGTCGGTAAGAATGTCAGCAATTTCTTCAGATTTTAAATCGGTTTTAATGAATTGTTTTAACCAATTGTAAGATATACGCATTTTGTATCGAATTTTAAACGGCAAAGATACTTTATAAAATTAGAATTTAGAAATTAGAATTTAGAAATTTTGAACAGCCTTTTGGTGATAAGTTTTGTTAAATTGCTGGAAGTTGGATGAGGGAAGCTGGAAGTTTAAAACTTCTCAAAGAACTTATATACTCTATATAGTTATCATTAAGGAAAAATATACTTTGTATTTTTTTAAAACACATAGACACAATAGAAGGAGTGCCTATGTGTTGATATTTTAAGCGTTACACTTGTCATAGTTAACATAGCAAAGTAAATTATTCTTTGTGAAACTTTGCGCTTTACTTCATGAGACTTTGTGCCACCTACTTTTTCAAGAACGAAATCAATCCAGAAAAATACGTTTTCTGATCGTCGTAAAATGCCATGTGACTTCCTTTTGGACAGAATAAATACGAACCATTTGGTAAGATTTTCGAAATTTCTTCCATGTGTTTTGGATCCATGGTATCGTGTTTTGCTCCGATAACTAATGTTGGAATTTTTACATTTTTCAAATCGGCTTTTCTATCCCATTTTTCTAATTTTCCTGAAATACCAAATTCACTTGGACCTTGCATGGTTACATAAAGAGACTGATTCATCTTAGCAAACGAACGATTTACCGGTTCTGGCCAATCTTTTGCAGGGAAACGAAGAATGTGTTTTTCATAGAAATTTGGAAGTAATAATTCCATATATCTTGGATTCGAAAAATCGTTATTGGCTTCTATCTTCATCAATTCTGCCAATACTTCTGGATTCATTTGTTTGCTTAATACTTCATTGGCATATTTATCATATTCTGGGCAACTTGCCATCATGTTTGAAATGATTAAGCCTTTCATGTTGTTTTGATATTTTGTAGCGTATTCCATTGCTAAAATACCGCCCCAAGAATGTCCTAACAAGTAGAAATTGGTGTTGTCTAAGTTTAAAGCTTTACGAACTTGTTCCACTTCTTCCACATATCTTGGCAAATCCCACATTGAAGTATCGTTAGGATTATCTGCATTTCCGCAACCTAATTGATCGTAATAAATGAACTCGATGCCTTCTGCTGGTAGGAAATTTTCGAAACATTCAAAATATTCATGCGTAGCGCCTGGACCACCATTTAAAAGCAATACTTTAATTTTTGGATTGTTGCCAATACGCTTCGTCCAAACATTAAAAGTGCCTTTTGGAGTAGTAATTGGAATGACTTTTACCCCACCATTTTGAATGCTATCAGCAGATTGTGCAAAATACTCGTTTTGAGTAGTTATTGTTTCTTGTTTACAGCTTGTGAATAAAGCTATTGTAAAAAGTAGGAGTGTTGTGCGGAATAGGTTTTTCATGGTTGAATTATTTTATTAAAATCTTAAATTTGTGAATCCAAATAGAATCCTTTAAATCTCTACAACTAACAAATAGATTCAGTGTATCATTTTTAATGTATTCCCTTTCTGGAGTAATTTCTAAAATACTTTCGTTTTTTTCATTTGCTCTTTCAAGAAATCTTAATCCAGGAGCAGAAATACTTAATCTTCTGTTATCTATATTCTCAGTTTTTAACTTAAGTTTTGTTTTCTCATCCCATTTTAAATGAGTTCTTCCATTTTCTAATTCTAAAATTATTTTTTGATTTTCTTTTTGAAATATTAAGTTATTTTTTTTTAACGTATTACAACTCAATACAAACAAAGCGAAGATTAATAGAAATTTATATTTAGTTATTAAATTATTGTTCATTTTATCGAATGTTTAGATTTTCAAGATTTATTTTTTTGATCAAAAATAAAAAATAATATTAAAGGTAATATCAACAAACCTCCAGCTAAAACATTATAAATACTATTTTCATTCACTTTTCTGTAACCTATTTTTCCTCCTAATGTAAAATAAATTATTATCAATCCTAAAAAGGCTGAGATTGTAAATATTTTTAAAAATATTTTTTTTGACATGATAAGATTTATCTTTTATTAAAAACACCAAATTTTCTCCAAACCTTACAAAATCTCTTCCACGTGCTTCTTAATATTGGAAGCTATTTTTGTCATGGGTAAATCGTTGGCGTCGTTGCCAAATGGGTCTTCAATTTCTTCGGCGATTAATTCTAAACTCGCTAAAACATAAAAGATAAAAATCACAACCGGAATTACGTAGTAACCCAAGCTAAATACAAATCCGAAAGGCAATGTCATCACAAAAAAGAAGATAAATTTTTTGATAAACGAACTGTAAGAGTAGGGAATAGGCGTGTTTTTAATACGTTCGCAAGCACCACAAATATCAGTAAACGATTGTAATTCTGAATTGATGATGTAAAATTGGTCACCCGTAATTTTTCCTGATTTGTACAAGTCGTTTGCTTTTTGAAACAACATTTTTGCCACTTGATTTGGGCGATGTTTGTGATGATCCATTTCTAAATCCAAACCTTCAAACAACATTTTGCTCACTTCTTCATTCAATAGATGTTTTGAAAGCACCGAAGCATAAGCAGGAATCACTCTTCGGTAGAAATTTCTATCGTTTTCATCAGATAAATAAGCAGAAAGTTTCAATGCTAAATTTCGACTATTGTTTACTAATGAACCCCATTGTTTTCGACCTTCCCACCAACGGTCATAGGCTGTATTGGTTCGGTAAGCCAATAATAACGACAACACAAAACCTACGGTAGTGTGCATTAGGTTTAGGTTTTTTACATGACTAGTTTCGGAAAGTTTCCAATATTCTAATTCCAAATAAGCGATTCCGTAGGAATAAAATCCAATGAAAAACATCATCGGAATTAATTGACGAAACGTATCCGATTCGTGAAAACGGAAGATAAAAGTAATCCAGTCTTTTGGGTTGTATTGAACCATTTTTTAGTGATTAGTGAAAAGTGATTAGTGAAAAGCGGATTCTCAATTTCACAGTTTCACAATTAAACATTTTAACAAATCTAAAAATATTAATTCAATTTTAGTGTACCGGCTAATTCTTTTAAGTTAATTTCCGAAAGTTTGGTTACATATTGCGCATTCGAATAGCGAACCGAAGCTTCAACAAAATTTTGCTGAGCGGTTCTAAATTCGATAGTAGTTATGGTTCCGATTTTGAATTTCGCTAACGTAATATCTAAGTTTTGTTTGGCGATTTCTAAGTTTTTTTCTTCCACTTTTACCAATTCTAAATTGGTTTGATAACTCGCAAACAAAGAAGATAATTGAGAGCTTAGCGATAACTTTTGCTGTTCTAAAAGGAATCCTGCATTTTCCACTTGATATTTTGCTACTTTTTCGTTTCTGTTTTGAAGAAAGCCATTAAAAATAGGAACTGTAGCTGTTACTCCATACACAAAACCTTGTCCAGATGATTGCGTAATAAATCCTAAAGAAGCTTCTGAACGTGTGAAATTATAACCTGAAGTAATTCGAACCGTTGGATAACGATTACCTTTGACTTGTTTCAAATTCAAATCGGCTACTTTTTTAGACAGAATTTGCGCTTGCAATTGCGGATTTTGTTTTTCGGCTGTCGATTTTAATTCGTTGAAATCTAAATTTTGTTCGAATGTAACTTCGTTAGCCACTTTAAAATCGGTTTGAATATCGCGAACTAATAATTCGTTCAATCTAATTTTACTGATTTTAATGAGTTCTTTTTGTCTTAATTGTAAACTTAAATCGCTGTTTAAATCTACTTGTGCATTCAAAACTTCTAATTTTGAAGCTTTTCCAATACTAAAACGATTTTGAGCAGTAGTTAAACGTTGGTTTGAAATTACAATCGCCGTATCAATCGAAGCTAAGACTTGCTGTTGTTGCACCAAATCGAAATACGTAGTATAAACATCACTAATTCGGGTTAAAATCGCAGTTTGTAATTCGGCTTTTCCTTGTTGTTCTAAAACGTTTAATTGTTCTTTTCGGGCAAACATACTTAAACCATCAAAAATGGTCCAATCTAATCCAATACCATAACTCAAATTCATGTTTTTAGCATTGTCTAATTCTCGTTCTGTTCCATCTGCTTGCGTTTGCTTCGTATCGATTTGACTGTTATTGTTGGTGAAATTTGCATTCAATGAAGGCAACATTCCAGCATTGGCTAAATTGTTATTGGTAGCATCAATTTTGGAATTGTTTTCAGCGATTTTAATATCGTAATTATTTTCCAAGGCAATTTTTACCGCATCTTCAAGTGAAAGCAATTCTTGTGCTTGTGCTGAAAATCCAATGATGAAAAGGAATACTATTTTATATAAATGTTGCATAATATTATTTCTCTAAAGCGTCTAAATTGTCAAATTCTGGTCGGTGTTTTTTAGCTTTCGACCACATTAAATAGATTGCTGGAATTACAAATAAGGTTAAGATTAACGAAAACATCGTCCCACCCACAATTACAACTCCCATTCCCATTCTACTTGCCGAAGCCGCTCCAAGCGATAAAGCAATTGGTAAAGCTCCTAAAGCAATTGCTAAACTGGTCATTAAAATTGGTCGTAAACGTGCTTCCGAAGCTTCTAAAATGGCATCGTATTTCGATTTTCCTTGTTCTCTAAGTTGGTTCGCGAATTCGACTATCAGAATTCCGTTTTTGGTAACGAGTCCAATCAACATGACAGTTCCAATTTGACTAAAAATATTCCATGTTTGCCCAAATAACCAAAGCGAAAATAATGCTCCAGCTACCGCCATTGGTACCGTTAAGATAATAATAAATGGGTCAATGAAACTTTCAAATTGTGCGGCTAAAATCAAATAGATTAATAATAAAGCCAATCCAAAAGCGAAAGAAGTATTTGAACTACTTTCTACGAAGTCACGAGATTCTCCACCCAAATCGGTCGTAAAAGTATCGTCTAACACTTTTTCTTTAATTTCGTCCATGGCATTGATACCGTCAATCATACTTTTTCCGGGTGCTAAACCTGCAGAAACGGTTGCCGACATGTAGCGATTGTTATGAAATAATTGTGGTGGATTACTTTGTTCTTCTACCTCAACTACGTTGTCTAATTGGATTAATTCACCCGCTTTATTCTTGACGAACATCGAAGTTAAATCCAATGGAGCATCGCGGTCTTTCTCATCAAATTGACCAATGACTTGATATTGTTTTCCATTTTGCATGAAATAACCAAAACGTTGTCCGCTTAACGATAATTGCAAGGTTTGCGCCACATCTAAAACCGAAATTCCTAAACTTTCCGCTTTTTCACGATTAATCGTTACGTTGATTTCAGGTTTATTGAATTTTAAATTCACATCTACATTGGAGAAAGTTTCGTTTTTACTTGCTTCTTCCATGAATTGCGGAATCTTTTCTCTTAATTTTTCAAAATTCGGAGCTTGAATAATATACTGAATTGGTAATCCACCACGACGGTTTACCGAAATCGTTGGTTGCTCAGAAACGTTTACTTTGGCTTGCGGATATTTTTTTGTCCATTTGTTCAAGTCATCGACAATTTCTTTTTGCGATTTTTCTCGTTCACTTGGGTCAACCAATGCTAAACGAACTCTTCCCGCATTTACTGATGAAGATAAAAATCCTGGCGAAGTAATTACCAATGCTACTTTCTTTTCTGGAATTGAATCGTTGATTAAATCTGATAATTCTTCCATGAATCGGTCAGTATATTCATAAGTTGAACCTTCAGGAGTTGTTACACTAATCACACCTAAACTTCTATCGTCATATGGAGCTGTTTCTTTTGGAAGTATAGCAAAGAATAACACAATCAATCCGATACAAACTCCGATAATTGGGAAACTCCACCATTTTTTCTTTAAAAATTTAGTCAACGCATTAGCATATCCTGTATTTAAACCCACGAAGAAAGGTTCTGTCGCTTCATAGAATTTCGTTTTCTTTTGTTCGCCACCTTTCATTAAATAAGCATTTAACATAGGTGTTAAGGTCAATGATACGAAGGCAGAAATTAGTACGGCGGCACCAATGACGACACCAAACTCTCGGAACAATCGTCCCACGAAACCTTCTAAGAAAATAATTGGTAAAAATACTGCAGCTAAGGTTACCGAAATTGAAATTACAGCAAAGAAAATCTCATTTGAACCTTTGATTGCGGCTTCGATTGGCGACATCCCTTCTTCAACTTTTTTAAAGATGTTTTCTGTTACTACAATTCCGTCATCTACTACTAATCCTGTCGCTAAAACAATGGCTAAAAGTGTTAATACATTGATGGAAAAGCCACACAAATACATGATAAAAAACGTTGCAATCAACGAAACCGGAATATCAATTAATGGTCGGAATGCAATTGACCAATCTCTGAAAAACAAAAAGATGATGATGATTACTAAAACTACTGATATCGCTAAGGTTTCTGCAACTTCAACTACTGATTTTTTAATAAAAATGGTATTATCTAAAGCAATATCTAATTTGATGTCACTTGGTAAATCTTTCTTTAATTTTTCAACTTCTGCATAAAATTGTTCTGCAATTTCCAAATAATTAGTTCCAGGTTGCGGAATAATGGCCACCGCCACCATCGGATTTCCCGATTCTGTGAACTTAGTTTCTAAATTTTCAGAAGCTAAAACGGCATAACCAATATCGCTCAAACGAACCGTTTTATTCGCATCTGAAACGATGATGATGTCATTGAATTCCTTTTCCGTAGATAAATTTCCAAGGGTTTTTACCATTAATTCGGTATTCGCTCCGGTCAATTTTCCTGAAGGCAATTCTACATTTTGTTTGTCCAAAGCATTTCGAACATCGGCAACCGTGATTCCGTAAGCATTCAATTTGATTGGATCCATCCAAATACGCATCGAATAACGTTTTTGTCCCCAAATTTGTACGCTACTTACACCTGGAATCGTTTGAATTCTTTCAGAAATTACGTTTTCGGCATAATCACTCAATTCTAAAGCATTTCTGGATTGACTTTGAACGGTCATCGAGATAATTGCATCAGAATCAGCATCGGATTTAGCAACTACTGGTGGTGCATCAATATCTTGTGGTAAACTTCTAACGGCTTGTGACACTTTATCACGAACGTCGTTAGCTGCTTCTTCAAGGTTTTTCTCTAATTTGAATTCGACCGTAATATTACTCGAACCTTGATTACTCGAAGAGGTAATGTTTCGAATACCATCAATAGAGTTAATAGCTTTTTCAAGTGGTTCGGTGATTTGTGATTCGATAATTTCGGCATTTGCACCCGTGTAATTTGTTCTAACATTAATCACGGCAGGATCAATCGATGGGAATTCACGAACGCCCAAATAACTGAATCCTAAAATACCAAAAAGTATAATCAACAAATTGATTACAATGGTAAATACGGGTCTTTTTATACTTAAAGTAGATAAACTCATTTGTAAATGGGAAGTTAGAAGTTAGAAGTGGGAAGTTTTTCTTGTTTTACTTTAACTTTAATATCGGCTTCGTCTTTTAAAGCCATAACGCCAGAAGTTAGAATTGTATCGCCAGATTTTATGCCTTGGGTAACAACTACGTTTTTATCCGTTCTGGCAATTGTTTCAATTTTTACTTCTTTTGCTTTTCCGTTATTGGCAATATAAACCACTTTTCCGTCTTGAACTGGAACAACCGCTTCCGAAGGAATTTGAATGGCTCCTTTGATGTTTTTCAACGGAAGTTCTATAGTGGCAAATGTTCCCGCTAATAATTTTCCATTTGGATTTTCGGCAATCGCTCTGATTTTTAGGGTTCGAGTGGAAGTTTCAATTTCAGGTTCGATAGCGTAAATTTTAGCTGTAAATTTTTCAGTATTATTTGGAATCGTAAATTGAATAGGAGTATTGTTTTCAACTTCCGAAGCATATTTTTCAGGAATTGAAAAGCTAATTTTAACTTGATTTGAACTTACTAATTTGGTGATTAGAGTAGTTGGAGTTACGTAAGTTCCGGGAGAAATGTTTCGTAAACCAATTTTTCCCGAAAAAGGTGCTCTTATACTTGTTTTAGCAATTTGTGCTTGAATCAATTGCGTTTGTGCTTTTAGACTTCTGAATTCGGCACTTGCAATCTCATATTCTTCTTGAGAAATTGCTTCTTTTTGTAGCAATAATTTAGCTCTTCTTTCATTTTCTGAAGCTAAACTTTGTCTTGTAGTGGCTTGCGAAAGTTGTGCACGAAGTTCGATATCATTTACTTTTAATAAAACTTGTCCTTTGCTCACATTTGTACCTTCTGCAAAATAAATTTTTTCTACAATTCCAGAAACTTCACTTCTAATTTCCACATTTTCATTGGCTTCAATAGAACCTGAAAGCGAAATCGTGTTGGCAAAGTCTTTTTCAGAAACGATTACAGCATCAACCATCATAGGTGGTTTTTTATCTCCTTTTTTATTGTTTTTTGCAGATTCTTCAGCATTTGAAAAAACTCTATATCCGATTAATCCCAATAAGGCAATAACAAATAATGAAATTGTAATAGTTTTAATTTTCATGGTAACGAAGGCTTTAGTTGCAACAAAGCTAACTTTTACGAACTAATTATGCCAAAATCTTACCATTTATTTAACATAGTTGTAGGTACAAATGTTTCAAAAATTTGAGATTTATTTAAAAAAGGTATCAAATTGATTTCAAAAATTAATTTTTGTTATAATTTTTAATATTTCTCTGATTTAAATAGAATTTAACTAATATAATTCCAAATGGTTTTTTTCTTGCTTAACTCAATAAATGCTTCTCGAAGTTTTGCATGTTCTGGTTTTTCCATTGGAGCATCGTCTTTTAACAGTTTTATAGCATGGTGACGAGCCAATTGTAAAATTTCTTTATCTTTGACCAAATCCGCAATTTGAAGATTTAAAACACCACTTTGTTGTTTACCCATAATATCACCTGGACCACGCAATTTTAAATCGACTTCCGAAATTTCGAAACCATCATTCGTACGAACCATAGTTTCCATTCGGATTTTACTATCGTTACTAAGTTTGTGACTCGTCATTAAAATACAATAACTTTGTTCAGCACCACGACCAACTCGTCCTCTTAATTGGTGTAATTGTGATAATCCAAAACGCTCTGCACTTTCAATAACCATTACAGAAGCGTTGGGAACATTCACACCAACTTCAATCACAGTTGTTGCGACCATAATATTGGTTTTCCCTTCCGAAAATCGTCTCATTTCTTCATCTTTATCGGCTGGTTTCATTTTTCCGTGAACGATAGAGATAGAATATTGCGGTAAAGGAAAATCTCTTGAAATACTTTCGTAACCGTCCATTAAATCCTTGTAATCCATCTTCTCCGATTCCTGAATTAACGGATATACAATATAGACTTGTCGACCTTTGGCAATTTCATCTTTTAAGAATTTCCAAACCTTCAATCGGTTCGAATCATAACGATGTACCGTTTGAATCGGTTTTCTGCCAGGAGGCAACTCATCAATCACTGAAATATCCAAATCGCCATACAAACTCATGGCTAAAGTACGAGGAATTGGAGTGGCGGTCATTACCAAAACATGAGGCGGAACATCATTTTTCTTCCAAAGTTTTGAACGTTGCTCCACACCAAAACGATGTTGTTCATCAATAATTGCTAATCCTAAATTATGGAATTGTACTTTGTCTTCTAATAAAGCATGAGTTCCAATTAAAATATCTAAAGTACCGTTTTCTAAAGCTTCATGAATAATTTTTCGTTCTGCTGTTTTAGTGGAACCTGTTAGAATTTTTATTTTGATGTTTAGTTCTTTAGCTAATTCGCTAATTCCGTTGAAATGTTGGTTAGCTAAAATTTCTGTAGGTGCCATCAAACAACTTTGAAAGCCGTTATCTTTTGCTAAAAGCATACACATTAACGCAACAATTGTTTTTCCAGAACCCACGTCGCCTTGTAATAAACGGTTCATTTGAGCGTTACTTCCTAAATCGTTTCTAATTTCTTTTAAAACGCGTTTTTGTGCATTCGTTAAATCGAAAGGTAAATGATTGTTATAGAAATCCGTAAAGTTTTCACCTACGCGTTCAAAAGGCATTCCTTTGATTTTATGTTTGCGAATGAGGTTCTTCGTAATCAATTGCAATTGAATGAAAAACAACTCTTCAAACTTCAATCGGAATTGTGCTTTTGCCAATAAATCTTGACTCTTTGGAAAATGAATATTGAATAAAGCGGCATTTTTTGGAATCAACTTTAATTCGTCTAAAAGGTAATTCGGTAAGTTTTCTGAAAATAAAGCTTGGGTTTCCACAAACAATTGTTGTATCATTTTATTGATGACTTTGTTTGAAATCCCTTTGTTTCCTAATTTTTCAGTGCTTGGATAAACAGGTTGCATTGCCGA
Source organism: Flavobacterium cheniae (assembly GCF_004363695.1). Taxonomy (GTDB): domain Bacteria; phylum Bacteroidota; class Bacteroidia; order Flavobacteriales; family Flavobacteriaceae; genus Flavobacterium; species Flavobacterium cheniae. The sequence goes on from NZ_SNZC01000001.1 coordinate 285,974, forward strand.
ACGAAGGCTAGCTTTGTGTTCTTCTAAAAATTCCATTTCGGGATGCGCCATATTGTAAGTAGCACCAAATTGGGTAACTTTTCCAAAAATCACATACGGTATATTGATTTTGATGCTTTCGCGAATCCATTTTTGCCCTTGAAACCACACGAGTTCCATTTGTCCTGTATCATCCACAAAAGTAGCTACTAATCGCGAACGTCCTTTGCCTTGTTCAACGGTTTTGATATTGATGATTTTACCCACGATTTGAACTTCTGAATTGCTGTTTTGTAGTTCGTTAATTTTATAATAACGCGTTCTATCAATGTAGCGATTGGGAAATAAATTCAGTAAATCGGCATACTTATGAATGCCCAACTCCTTGCGCAATAAATCGCCACGTTGTGGACCAACGCCTTTGAGATATTCAATGGGAGTTTCTAGTAGATTCATTTGAGTATTGAGTTTTTTTTCTTTATTCTTTTCTCTTTGTTCTTCAAAAAACGAAGATAGTTTATAATTTGTTAATTTAGAAATGAGAGAAATTGAAAATGTTTATATTCGTACATTATTAAAATCCATCAAGATGTTTCGTATTCTGTTTTCCTTATTAATTGTAAGTTTTTCATTTGCTCAACAAACTAATAAAGTTGATTTTATCAAGTGTGATGCTTTGGTTTCTCCAAACCATATTGAAAAATCAATTTCAGGAAGTATTACTTATGAGTTTAAAGTAAAAAAAGCAATAGATACCATAAAGATTGATGCTAAAAGTATGGAATTTTCAGAAGTTGCAATCAACGGAAAAGTGGTGAAATTCAAAAACTCAGGAAAAACATTAGATTTATTTGAAGGATATAAAAAAGGAAAAAACATACTGACTTTCAGCTATTCAGCAAAACCGAAACAAACTTTATATTTTACTGGTGATTTTACAAATGGAACTGGTCAAATTTGGACACAAGGACAAGGACGTTATACTAGCCATTGGTTGCCCAGTTTTGATGATGTGAATGAGAAAGTAATTTTTAATATTTCTGTTGAATATAGAAATGATTTCCCAGTGATTTCAAATGGTGCTTTTATCTCAAATAAGTACAATTCGAAAGGGAATTTAATTACTTGGAATTATCAAATGCAAAAACCAATGTCATCTTACCTGGCAATGTTAGCAATTGGAAGTTTTGCAAAACAAACATCAACAACTAAATCAGGAACACCACTAGAATTTTATTTGGATAAAAACGATGTTTCTAAATTTGAACCAACGTATCGCTATTCCAAACAAATGTTTGATTATTTGGAACAAGAAATAGGAGTGAAGTATCCTTGGGGCATTTACCGTCAGGTTCCCGTTCGTGATTTTTTGTATGCGGGAATGGAAAATACGACTTCAACAATTTTTGCACAAGATTTTGTGGTGGATTCAATTGGTTTTAACGATCGAAATTATATTAACGTTAACGCACACGAGTTGGCGCATCAATGGTTTGGTGATTTGATTACGGCACAGTCTGGAAAACACCATTGGTTACAAGAAGGTTTTGCTACCTATTATGCGTTATTAGCAGAGCGTCATTTGTTTGGCGATGATTATTTCTACGAAGAATTAAACGATTATGCCGAACAATTAAAACGTGCTTCCAAAACTGATACGATTCCCGTTATGAATGAAAAGGCGAGTTCGTTATCGTTTTATAAAAAAGGGGCTTGGGCGTTGCATGTGATGCGAGAAGACATTGGAGCAAAGAATTTCCAAAAAGCGGTTAAAAAGTATTTAAAGAAATACCAATACAAAAACGTGAACACCGATGATTTCTTGAAAATTGTAAATCAGGTTTCGGGTTATGATGTGGAAAATTTCAAAAAAGTTTGGTTAGAGAAGTCTGGATTTGAAATGGAAATCGCTCAAAAATATCTTTCTAAAAATAAATTCATTCAAGAGTATTTTACACTAAAGAAAAGTAAAAAATCATTATCAGAACTTACGGAAATTCTAAAATCAGATGCTTATTATCCGATTAAACAATACATCGTATATCAAACTAGAAATATCCCTTTTGAAGAGCGCAAAGTCATTTTAGAAACCGCTTTAGCCACAAATGATATTTTGGTAAGAAGAGCGGTTGCCGAATCAACACCAGTTATACCTGAAGCTTTTAAATTGCAATATGAAACACTACTAAATGATAATTCGTATCAAACGAAAGAAATTGCATTAGTTAATTTATGTGAAAGTTTTCCAGAAGAGGTAGAAAAATACTTGGAACAAACAAAAGGAATTGAAGGTAATAACGATAAAAGTTTAAAATTAACTTGGTTGAAATTAAAAATACTAAAAGGTCAAAATTCAAGATTTGATCAAGAAAATATCATTGATGAATTACTAAAATATGCCTCTGTAGATTTCGAAAGTTCAATTCGTCAAAATGCTTTAGAAACATTGTTAGGAGTTAATTATGAGAATCCTAAAGTAATAGAAGCTTTGTTTTTAGCAACAAATCATCACAAATGGCAGTTTACCAAATTTGGTAGAGATAACGTTCGTTTATTACTAAAAAAACCCGAATACAGAACAATAGTTGAAAAAGTAGCATCAACTTCGGATGCAAAAATGAAAGAGTTGTATTTGAAATTTTTAAATGAGAAATAAAAAAATCCCGAGCTTCAACTCGGGATTTGTATTTAAAAAACTCTTTTTAATTCTTCTTTCAAATAACTAATCGCAATATTACTTGGCGCTTCTGTTTCGGTAAGCTCAATCATAACAGCTTCTCTCAGTTTGTCAGCATCAGCAACATCTTCTCGAAGCGCATTTTTTCGAATCATTTGCACCGTACTGTTTTTTGCTTTTAAAACAATATCCCAAGTTTCAGCTGTTAAGTAAATTTGTTGCGTTAAATTATGCTCAAATTCAGTTTGAATATGGTGCGATAATAAAGTAGCATAGTCGTCTTTGCTTTTTCCTGTAGGAGCCACACGCATTAATAGTTGAGATGGATTGATTCGCTCTAACAACAAAACCATTCGCTCATACGCTTGCAAACGAATAGGTAACGCTTGTTTTTGATTTTCTCTTAGTAATTCAAATTTACGTTTGCTTTCTTCGCTGTTATAAAATTTTTGCATCATTACAAAAGCTACACCACCCGTAATTAAAGCAGGTAAGGTATAAGCAGCAATTTCTAATAATTTATCTTCGATTGTCATTTTTAAGTTGGTTTAATTTCATCGCAAATTAAGATTAAAAAATTTAATTTTCAAATTAGAATTTCAGTTGTTTGTATTAATCTTAATAAGAGTTAATAACTTCTTTTGTATTAACCCTTTTGATGATGTATTTTTGTAAATTAGTTAAAAAGTTATAGTACACTATGAAAGAAATGCAGCGATATATTAGCCAATTAAACGAAGCACAGCAAGCACCTGTTTTGCAGAAAGACGGTCCCATGATTGTTATTGCGGGAGCGGGTTCTGGTAAAACTCGTGTGTTAACGGTTCGTATAGCTAATTTGATGAGTCAAGGAGTTGATGCATTTAATATTTTAGCTTTAACTTTTACCAACAAAGCTGCCCGTGAAATGAAAAAACGTATTGCGGATATTGTTGGAACTAATGAAGCTAAAAACCTTTGGATGGGAACTTTTCACTCGGTATTCGCTAAGATTTTACGAAGTGAAGCTGATAAATTAGGTTATCCATCTAATTTCACGATTTATGATTCTCAAGATTCATTGCGTTGTTTGGGTGGAATTATCAAAGAAATGCAGTTGGATAAAGATATTTACAAACCAAAGCAAATCTTAGGCAGAATTTCATCCTATAAAAACTCTCTAATCACCGTAAAAGCTTATTTCAATAATCCCGAATTACAAGAAGCCGATGCGATGAGTAAAAAACCGCGTATGGGTGAAATTTACCAACAATACGTAGAGCGTTGTTTTAAATCGGGAGCGATGGATTTTGATGATTTATTATTGAAAACCAACGAATTATTGAATCTTTTTCCAGATGTTTTAGCCAAATATCAAGATAGATTCCGTTATATTTTAGTAGATGAGTACCAAGATACGAATCACTCGCAGTATTTAATTGTTCGTGCGTTGTCAGATAGATTTCAAAACATTTGTGTGGTAGGAGATGATGCACAAAGTATTTATGCTTTCCGTGGTGCGAACATTAACAATATTTTGAATTTCCAGAAAGATTACGAAAACGTACAATTGTATCGTTTGGAACAAAATTATCGTTCGTCAAAAAACATTGTAGAAGCTGCGAATAACGTAATTGACAAGAATAAAACCAAGTTAGATAAAATCGTTTGGACATCCAATGATGACGGACCAAAAATAAAAGTCCACCGAAGTTTAACAGATGGTGAAGAGGGACGTTTTGTTGCGGCAACTATTTTCGAACAGAAGATGCAAAACCAAATGCTTAACGGACAATTTGCAATTTTGTATCGTACCAATGCGCAATCTCGCGCTATGGAAGATGCGTTACGTAAACGCGATATCCCTTACCGAATTTATGGTGGTTTGTCTTTCTATCAACGTAAGGAGATCAAAGATGTTTTGGCGTATTTACGTTTGGTAATCAATCCAAAAGACGAAGAAGCCTTAGTTCGTGTGATTAATTACCCCGCAAGAGGTATTGGAGATACTACAGTTGAGAAACTAACGGTTGCGGCCAATCATTACAAGCGTTCTATTTTTGAAGTAATGGAGCACATCGATAAAATTGATTTGAAACTGAATTCAGGAACAAAAGCGAAGTTGAATGATTTTGTGACGATGATTAAAAGTTTTCAAGTCATTAATGAAAATCAAGATGCATTTTTCTTAACCGATCATGTTACGAAGAAAACCGGATTAGTTCAAGAACTTAAGAAAGATGGAACTCCAGAAGGAATTGCCAAAATTGAAAATATAGAAGAGTTACTAAACGGTATAAAAGATTTTACAGAAGGACAAATTGAAATTGACGGGGCAAGAGGTGCGTTAGCCGAATTTATGGAAGACGTAGCTTTAGCAACCGATTTAGATAAAGATACAGGCGATGACGATAGAGTAGCGCTAATGACAATTCACTTAGCGAAAGGATTAGAATTCCCACATGTATTTATTGTGGGATTAGAAGAAGATTTGTTTCCAAGTGCCATGAGTTTGAATACGCGAAGCGAATTAGAAGAAGAACGACGTTTGTTCTACGTTGCCTTAACTCGTGCAGAACATCAAGCGTATTTAACTTATGCGCAATCGCGTTACCGTTGGGGAAAATTAGTAGATAGCGAACCATCGCGTTTTATTGAAGAAATTAACGATGAATATTTAGAATATTTGAATCCAGTAGATTCGGGTTATCGCTACAAACCAGTTATGGATATTGATGTTTTTGGTGATATTGATAAATCGAAATTGCGTTTAGCAAAACCAACCGCAGGAACTCCACCAAAATATTTAACGCGAGATGAACCCGTTTCATCAGCAAATATTAGACGATTAAAACCAGTTTCAAGCAATTCAGGAACTTCAAATGTAGTAGATGCGAATTTAAACGTTGGAAATATCGTAATGCACGAACGCTTTGGAAAAGGACAAATTGTAAATATTGAAGGAATAGGAGCCGATAAAAAAGCAGAAATTCGTTTTGATGTAGGTGGATTAAAGAAGTTGTTGTTGCGATTTGCTAAGTTGGAAGTAATTGGGTAGAAAAGACATAAGTTCAGAGGCTTTAAGAGAATAGAAATTTATGATTCAAAAAAGAAAAAAGTTCGAAACAAAATCAGCCTTTAAAACAAGAGTAAAGAAAAGAGCTAAAAAAGAAGAAACTATATTTTTTGGAATTATAATTACCGCAGTAATTTATTATATCTTTTTTGATAGTTTAAGCTTTGGTGCAGATTACAGATACGATTTATTTGTTTTTTGGTTGCCAACAATGTTAGGCTTTTTTGTAGCGATTAAGTATTCGTTTGTTGCTGAGTATTGGAGTAGTCTCTTAGTAGAAATTATAAAAGAAAACCATTTTTTATTGAAGATATTTTATCCACTATTTTTAGTTATCATAACTTTTATGTATTCTATTATGATGTTTTGGATGCCTTCTAATATAATTTGGGATATTTTTAATAAAATTGAAGCCCAAAATAATAGAATTGAAATTTTTCAGTATCCTATTGAAAAATTTAATGGAGGAAAAACGGAGTCAATTGGTTTTTACTTTAATAAAAGTTGGGAAACTATTCCAGTTCATTATGAAGTTGTAAAACCCTATTTAGATAAAAACCCACATAATTATAAAATAAAATTAGAAGTTAGAAAAGGGCTTTGGAACCATTATGTTTTAGAATCTTGGGATATTGAAGAAGTCAAAAATCACTAAAAATCACCTATCTTTACTCTATATTCTTTTATCATTTTTCTAAAAAAATAAAGTCATGTCAGAAATTATAAAAATATACGAAGATAAACCCAGCGAAGCGGCTATTAAAAAAGTTGTTGCCGTTTTGAAAGACGGCGGTTTAGTCATTTATCCAACCGATACGGTTTATGGTTTAGGTTGTGATATTACCAATTCTCGTGCGCTTGAAAAATTAGCTAAAATCAAAGGAATTAAGTTGGAAAAAGCGAATTTCTCTTTCGTTTGTTCAAGTTTGAGTAATCTTTCTGATTATGTGAAACAAATTGATACATCGACTTTTAAAATTTTAAAACGCGCTTTACCTGGACCATACACATTTATTTTACCAGGAAATAACGATTTACCTAAAGAATTTAGAAAGAAAAAGACCGTCGGAATTCGTGTTCCTGCTAATAATATTGCGTTGCAAATTGTAGAAATGCTTGGAAATCCTATCGTTTCCACATCCATTCATGATGAAGATGAGGTAATTGAATATTCAACCGACCCAGAATTAATCTTCGAAAAATGGAATAACAAAGTCGATTTAGTTATCGATGGTGGCTATGGAGACAATGTAGCTTCTACCATCATAGATTTAACAGGTTATGAACCGGAAGTCATTCGTGAAGGAAAAGGAAGTTTGGATGTACTATAAATAAAAAACGCCTCAATCTCTTGAGGCGTTTTTTATATTTTAAAGGTAAATTATTTCCCTTCTAAGTTTTTCATTTCCTTTTCTAACATATCGTAGAATTGGTCAATTTTCGGCATAATGATAATACGAGTTCTTCTGTTTTTAGCTCTGTTTGCTGGAGAATCGTTTTCCACTAAAGGTATGTACGAACTTCTTCCCGCTGGAATTAATTGTTTTGGACTAACACCTAATTCTTTATGTAAAACTCTTACGATTGAAGTCGCTCTTTTTACTGATAAATCCCAGTTGTCTAATAAAACAGCATTTTTGATTGGCACATTATCCGTATGACCTTCCACCATACATTCGAAGTCTGGTTTACTATTGATTACTTTAGCCACTTTTCCTAAGACACCTTTTGCTTTGTCGCTTACTTCGTAACTTCCCGATTTGAATAATAAATTATCAGCAATCGAAATCATAACTACTCCTTTTTCAACATTGATGTTGATGTCTGGATCGTCGATTCCAACTTCACGTTTTAAACTTGTAACTAAAGCCAATGTAACACTGTCTTTTTTAGTTAAAGCGTCTTGTAAACGTGTTATTTTTAAATCTTTTTCTTTTAAACTTTCTAATGATTTTTCAAGATTTTCAGCCCCTTTTGTAGTTAAAGTGGTTAAATTCCCCATGTTATTGATTAAGTCCGTATTGTTTTTCTTAAGAAAATCAACTTGACTCGCTAACGCTTCTCTTTCCGTTAAACAAGTGTTTAATTTAACCGTTGCGGTGTTTAATAAATCTTGAATCTCTTTGTTTTTAGCCTCTAATTCGGTGAATTTCTTTTTTGAAACACACGAACTTAATGAAATAGCGGCTACTGCGGCGAATAACATTACTCTTCTCATACGATAATTATTTTTTTACAAAATTAAATGGAAATTGTTAAAAAATAGCTTTTTTAAACCTAAACTATTGTTAAAAAAGGTCAGCAAAGACCTTGCCATTCTTGACAAAGTAACGATAAACGATACTGTTTATTTTGTAATAATTAGATTTTTGAGTTGTATTACGTTTCTTATAAAATTGAAATACAAGATGATAAAATGTAAAATGTGCTTCAATAATTGCCCAAAAGTGTTTAAATTTTCCTTTCAAAATAAATTGAATTCCTGCTAACCCGTCTAAACACAAGCGCATAAAAAGGATTGGAAACAATTGATTTTTTGGTAAATTCTTTGTTAACATCAACAATGAATTTCTGAAATTCAAGAAGGTTTTTCTCGGATTCCCTTCGTTTAGAGTGGCTCCACCAACGTGATAAACGATTGATTTTGAAGTGTATTTCGTTTTGTAACCTAAGTTAAATGCTCTCCAACACAAATCAATTTCTTCTTGATGTGCAAAGAAATCATCATCAAAACCATTTAATTTGCGATACACTTCTTTTCTAATAAAAAAACAAGCTCCAGTTGCCCAAAAGATTTCCATTTCATCATCATATTGATTTTTATCTTCTTCAACCGTATCGAAAATTCGTCCACGACAAAATGGATAACCAAATTTATCTATAAAACCACCAGCGCCACCAGCATATTCAAAATGGGTTTTCTTTTTGAAGTCTAATAATTTAGGTTGGATAATTGCAGTTTCGGGTTGCGTTTCATATATATTTAAAATAGGAGCAAGCCAATTTTCGGTAACTTCAATGTCAGAATTTACTAAAGCGTAATATTCTTCTTCAACAAATTTCAATGCTTCATTATAGCCTTTTGCAAAACCAAAATTTCCTGTATTTTGAATGATTTTTACTGAAGGAAATTGGGTTTGAATCACTTCAATAGAAGCATCGGTTGAAGCATTATCAGCCACATAAATCGTAGCTTCATCTGAAAAAGCGACTACCGAAGGTAAAAACTGCTCTAATAATTTAGCTCCGTTCCAATTTAATATGACTACTGCTATTTTTTTCATTGATTTGAATATTCAGGAAGTTCTTTCAAGAAAACATATTTTTCGTTTTCAAAATCCATTTGGCAAAAATAATGATTTAGTCCGTTGGTAACCATTAAATATTTAGCTTTCAAAACTAAATTATAACGCGCAATTTGATCAAATGTTTGTTGGGAAATGGTGACTTCGGGAGCTTTGCATTCAATTAATAAAAATATTTCTCCGTTTGGTTGAAAAACTACTCCATCATATCGTTTGCTTAAATCGTTAATTTTGATTAATTTCTCAACGTTGATGTAAGATTTCGGATAATTTTTATCCTGTAACAAAAACTGAACCACGTGTTGACGCACCCATTCTTCAGGTGTAAGAAGAATAAATTTTTTTCTAATTTCATCAAAAATAGACACTTTATTTTCACTATTTTTGAACCGAAAGGAATACGTTGGAAAATTCAAATTTTGCATAGTTCAAAATTAGTTAAATATTACAAACTGCCAACTATTTACCGAACACTGAATACTAAATTATGGATGAAGTAATTCAAATTACAAAAGATATAAAAGCTGGAAACATCAAACCCATTTATTTTTTTATGGGCGAAGAACCCTATTATATTGATAAATTGACTGATTTTATTGAGCAAAATGTGTTGCAAGAACACGAGCGCGATTTTAATCAATCTATTTTATATGGTCGAGATGTTACTATGGAAGATGTAATAGGAAGTGCCAAACGTTTTCCTATGATGGCTGACCGACAAGTAGTTGTAGTTAGAGAAGCTCAGGAATTATCACGTCACATTGATAAATTAGAAGCGTATGCCGAAAATCCACAGCCTACAACAGTTTTAGTTTTTGCATATAAATACAAAACGTTAGACAAGCGTAAAAGAGTAACCAAACTTTTAGATAAAGTAGGAGTAGTTTACGAAAGTAAAAAAATGTATGAAAACCAGGTTGGCGATTGGATTAAAAGAGTTTTATCCGGGCAAGGATATAGCATTGAACCCAAAGCAGCCGCTATTTTGGTAGAATTTTTAGGAACCGATTTGTCTAAAATCAATAACGAATTAGATAAACTAAAAATTATTTTACCAAAAGGTCACACGTTTACTCCAAAAGACATTGAGGAAAACATTGGATTTAGTAAAGATTACAACAACTTTGAATTGCGAAAGGCTATTGGTGAAAAAGACCAATTGAAAGCCTACAAAATAATAGATCATTTTTCACAAAATCCAAAGGATAATCCGCTAGTTGTTACAACTGGATTGGTGTTTGGTTTCTTTTCTCAATTATTGCAATATCACGGATTAAAAGACAAATCGCAGTTTAATGCAGCTAAAGTTTTAAAAGTGAGTCCTTATTTTGTAAAAGATTACGAAGTGGCTTTCAGAAATTATCCTATGAAAAAAGTAAGTGCTATAGTTGCTGCTTTGCGTGATATCGATGTAAAAAGTAAAGGAGTTGGTGCTTCATCAATGTCACAACATGATTTATTAAAGGAATTATTGATTAAAATTTTCAATTAATTCAAATGATAAAAAGTTTAAAAATTTGTACCTTCGCAATCCTAAAATTTACAAAACTTTAGTTAAAAATACTTAATTATGGGAATGAATAAAAATACAATATTGGCTTGGGCTACTTTCATTATGATTTTAATGGGATTACTTTTAATTGGATTAGGAATTTACCGTTATGCCGATGTTGCTGGTTGGGGATTTGCAGCGGTAGGAGTTGGTTTCTTTGCCATTGCTTGGGTTTTCAACGCTTTAAAAGGAAGAGTTTAACAATACAATTTAAAAAATTAATAAAACAAACATACCATTATGTCAGACGATAAGAAAGTGATTTTCTCAATGCAAAAATTGAGTAAAACCTATCCGGGAGCAGATAAACAAGTACTAAAAAATATATATTTAAGTTTCTTTTATGGAGCAAAAATTGGTATTCTTGGATTAAATGGTTCAGGAAAGTCTTCATTATTAAAAATCATTGCAGGAGTTGATAAAAACTATCAAGGTGATGTAGTTTTTCAACCAGGTTATACTGTTGGATATTTAGAACAAGAACCTCATTTAGATGAAACAAAAACGGTAATTGATATCGTTCGTGAAGGTGCTGCAGAAACGTTTGCTTTATTGGAAGAATTCAATAAAATTAACGACGATTTCGGTTTACCTGAAGTATACGAGAATCCAGAAAGAATGGAAAAACTTATGGATCGTCAGGCTGAATTACAAGATAAAATCGACGCTTCAGGAGCTTGGGAAATTGATAATAAATTGGAAATTGCAATGGATGCGCTTCGTACTCCAGATCCAGAAACACCAATTTCTGTTTTATCAGGTGGAGAAAAACGTCGTGTAGCTTTATGTCGTTTACTTTTACAACAACCTGATGTATTATTATTAGATGAGCCAACGAATCACTTGGATGCAGAATCGGTACTTTGGTTAGAACAACATTTAGCACAATATTCAGGAACAGTAATCGCAGTAACGCATGATAGATATTTCTTAGATAACGTAGCAGGTTGGATTTTAGAGTTGGATAGAGGTGAAGGTATTCCATGGAAAGGAAATTACTCTTCTTGGTTAGAGCAAAAATCTAACCGTATGGCGCAAGAAGAAAAAGTAGCGTCAAAACGTAGAAAAAACTTAGAACGTGAGTTAGATTGGGTACGCCAAGGAGCAAAAGGTCGTCAAACCAAACAAAAAGCACGTTTACAGAACTACGATAAATTATTAAATGAAGACCAAAAAGAACTAGACGAAAAATTAGAAATTTATATTCCTAATGGACCTCGTTTAGGAACCAATGTAATTGAAGCTAAAAATGTTGCTAAAGCATTTGGAGATAAATTACTATATGATGATTTAAATTTCGTTTTACCACAAGCTGGAATTGTTGGAATTATCGGACCAAATGGAGCTGGTAAATCTACAATCTTCAAAATGATTATGGGCGAACAACAAGCGGATGCTGGTACTTTCGAAATTGGTGATACAGTAAAAATTGCATACGTAGATCAATCGCACTCTAATATTGATCCAAACAAAACCCTTTGGGAAAATTTTTGTGATGGTCAAGAATTAATTATGATGGGCGGACGTCAAGTAAACTCTCGTGCTTACTTATCCCGTTTTAATTTTGGTGGTGGTGAACAAAACAAAAAAGTATCTACTTTATCAGGAGGAGAAAGAAATAGATTGCACTTAGCCATGACACTTAAAGAAGAAGGAAACGTATTACTTTTAGATGAGCCTACTAATGATTTAGATGTGAACACATTACGTGCTTTAGAAGAAGGTTTAGAAAATTTTGCTGGTTGTGCCGTAATTATTTCGCATGATAGATGGTTTTTAGATAGAGTTTGTACTCACATTTTAGCTTTTGAAGGTGATTCTCAAGTGTATAGCTTTGAAGGAAGTTTTACAGAATATGAGGAAAACAAGCGCAAACGTTTAGGAAAAGATGTAACACCAACTCGTATTAAATACAAAAAATTAACACGATAAACATTTGTTAAAAAATCCTGATTTTGTCAGGATTTTTTTTTATTTTAGTCTTTCGTAAAATTCAATCCATTTAAAGCAGTTTCATGATAACTTACACGCGTTTTTATTTTGCTTTACTATTCTGTATTACTTCCATATTTGGGATGTCGCAGACTACTAATTCAACAAATAAAGAGGCGAAAGCGTTATTAAAACAAGCAGGACAAAGCTTTCTGAAGTTAGATTCAAAAAAATCGCTCGATTTTGCTCAAAAAGCGTTAGTTATTGCCACAAAAATCGATGATGATTTATTGGCGGCAAAAGCTTACAATATTATTGGTTTAAACTTTGAGGAGTTTACAGATTATAAACAAGCAATTGAATACTACAACAAAGGTCTTGTGTTGGCTAATAAGGTTGATAATGACACTGTGAAAGGTTGGCTCAACAACAATTTAGGTAATTTGTATTGTTACCGAAAAATCGATTTTCATAAAGGAATTAAACATTATAAAGAAGGTTTAAAATATTCTATTCAGCACAATGATCAATACGAAATTATGTTTTCGAAATTGAATATTGGTAGTGCCTATTTTGCAGTTGAAGATTTTAGTAATGGAATCCAATATTTTAATGAAGTTAAGGATTATGTGGATAAAGAAGGTGATAATGAAGCTAAAATGTCATTAAATTCAAATTTTGGAGCCTACTATAATCACCTAAATAACAATCAAAAAGCAGAAGAATATTATTTAAAAGCCGTTCATTTTTGTGAACAAAATGATGTTGAATTAATCAAGTCTAATGCAAGTGATGTTTATAATGACATTTCTAATTTTTATTACAAAATAAAAAACTTTGAAAAGGCTCATTTTTATCTTTTAAAGCACGATGAGTTACAAGACAAAATTTACAATGAAGAACGTTTAAATGATGTAAAAGTAGCCGGTTTACAAATAGAACACGACGAAATTAATAGAGAGATTGATCAAATTAAAAAAGAAAAAGAAATCCAACAAGAAAAATTACAAGCCAATCGTGTTTTTGTTATTCTTTTAGGTGTTATCTTTTTTATATTGTTGCTGTTATTACTTTCCTTAATTCGAAATAATAAAATTAAAGCGAAAGCGAATTCCGATTTAAAAGAAGCAAATCGAGAACTATTGATTGCGAAAGAAAAAGCAGAAGAAGCATCCCAACTAAAAACACAGTTTATTTCCACAATTAGTCACGAATTGAGAACGCCACTTTATGGAGTAGTCGGAATTACAGATATCATTTTAGATGAACACAAAGAACTTACCAATAGTCCGCATTTAAAATCATTAAAATTTTCAGCTAAGTATTTATTGTCTTTGGTAAATGATATTTTGAAAGTGTATAAAATTGAGGAAAATCAAGTGATTTTAGAAGATATGGTTTTCAATCTTCAAGATGAGTTGACCATTATTAAAGATTCGTTACATTTCTTAGCGATTAAAAACAGTAATCAAATTGATATTAATGTTGATGCTAATATTCCAGAAATTTTAGTTGGAGATAAGATTCGTTTATCACAAATCTTCATTAATTTGATTAGTAACTCTTTAAAGTTTACCAATGAAGGAAATGTTACGGTTAAAGCAGATTTAATTGAAAAAATAGGAACCAAGTGTTATTTGAAATTTCAAGTAATTGATAACGGAATTGGAATTGCAAAGCAGGATCAGGAAAAAGTATTTGATAAATTTGTACAAGTATATCGTAAAGAAGACGATTATCAAGGAACTGGTTTAGGACTTACTATCGTTAAAAAAATGGTGGAACTTTTCAACGGAACTATTAATTTAGAAAGCGAAGAGAATGTTGGTACAACAATTACGTTCACTATTCCGTTAGAATCAGATGTAACAAAAGTCAAATCGATTATTAATAATTTAGATGTTGATTTATCAATTAAAAAAGAGTACAAAATATTAGTTGTTGAGGATAATAAAATCAATCAAGTTGTTACCAAGAAATTGTTAGAAAACAATCATTTCAAATGTCAAATAGTTGATGATGGTTATGCTGCTTTAGATTTAATTGATAAAGTTAAGTTTGATGCCATTTTAATGGATATTAATATGCCAATCATTAATGGATTTGACACATCTAAACTAATACGTCAAAAAGGAATAACAATACCAATTATTGCGGTTACAGCTTTCGATAAGCAAGATATAGAAGATAAAATTATAGACGCTCAAATTGATGAAGTTATTGTAAAACCTTTTGAAAGTCACAAACTTTTTGAAACGATAAAACGATTAGTAGATAAATAAAAAAAACGTTGGTTAGTACCAACGTTTTTTGTTTTTCTTAGATGCTTCCGATTTTCTTGAATTGGAATTCGGATTCATTTTATTTTTGTCTTTATTTCTTAAATCTGGTTTTGCATCCGGATTTAATACTTCGTCTTTCCAAGTATAATCGTGATCGGTAACCACTTTAACTTTCATTCGGATTAACTTCTCAATGTCTAACCAATATGGCTTTTCGTCTTTTCCACAAAATGAAATGGCTAAACCAGAATTCCCAGCACGACCAGTACGACCAATTCGGTGTACATACGTTTCGGAAATATTTGGAATATCAAAGTTAATTACAAACGGAAGTTGCTCAATATCAATTCCTCTTGCTGCAATATCTGTGGCAACTAAAATATCAATTTCTTTGTTTTTAAATTGCTCTAATACGCGTTGACGTGCATTTTGCGATTTATCTCCGTGAATAGCTTCTGCTTTTATACTCGCTTTCTTCAACACTTTTACAATATTGTCAGCACCGTGTTTTGTTCTTGTAAACACCAAAGCATTACTCAAACTTTCTTGAATAATCAATTGTTTTAAAAGTAAACGCTTATCATCTTTGTTTACAAAGTACACTTTTTGTGAAACGTTTTCAGCTGTAGATGAAATAGGAGTTACCGAAATGTATTTTGGACGTGTTAAAAAAGTATCAGCTAATTCTCTAATTGCTAATGGCATTGTTGCCGAGAACAACAACGTTTGTCTGTTACTTGGTGTTAATTTGATAATTTTCTTTACATCATTTATGAAACCCATATCTAGCATTTGATCTGCTTCGTCTAAAACCAAATGATGTAAATGATCTAAATCGATAAATCCTTGTTTGTGTAAATCTAAAAGTCTACCTGGAGTTGCGATTAAAACATCGACACCCATTTTTAATTCGTTTACCTGTGGAACTTGATTAACACCACCAAAAATCACTAATGACTTTACATTGGTATATTTTCCATATGTTTTAAAACTTTCGTCAATTTGTATAGCTAATTCTCTTGTAGGCGTTACTACTAAAGTTCTAATGTGTTTTGCTTTTTTAGCCGAACCTACAATTCTGTGAATTAAATTCAGAATCGGAATGGCAAAAGCACCTGTTTTTCCTGTTCCGGTTTGGGCGCAGGCAACTAAATCTTGTCCTAATAAAATTTCAGGAATGGCTTGCTCTTGAATAGGAGTAGGATTAGTGTATCCTTCTTCTTCTAAAGCTTGTTGTATGTTATTGTATAATTTTAAATCGTTAAATGTCATAAATGAATAAATAATTTTCCTATCGAATAATTTCGATAAGAGTACAAAGATAGTGTTATTTTAGGGAAGTTGGTTTTTACCCGATTTTAGCCTTCATAAAATCGGTAATTAATGATGCAATTAATTTACCTGTTAAATGGTTGTTTTTAGAATCGTCAAGCTCTGGAGCACCCTCACAGATATGGAAATAAGAAGCATTTTGATTTTTTCCAAAGTAATACACAAAATGACGTGCTTTATCTACACTAAATCCGCTCAAAGTCATAGCACTTGAAGGAATATTTGGAATCGCATCTAAATCTAATTCCACACCAAAAGGTTCGTTTTTAATAAAGTTAAGCGCGTTTTCTAATTCTGTTTCGAAGTTTTTCTCACGTTTTACATCAACTTCTTCATAAGTAACATATTTTACTCTCGAAGTTAATTCCTTTAAGGTATTAAAAACACTTTTTGAAACGAAGTTTTCGTGTAATCCAAAAACAAAATATTTCTTTAAAAACCCATCTTCAAAAGCATAACTAAATCCGTTGCCTGAATGTCTTCCTTCTAAAATTCTGAAATCGGTATGCGCGTCAAAATTTATGACATTTACGGGTTTTCCTTTTGCTAAAGCTAATCCTTTTATATTTCCATATGCGTTATTATGTCCGCCACCAACAATAATTGGAATTTTACCTGCATTGCAAATTTGGTGCACAATATGCGAAACTTCAATATCTAATTGCTCTACTAATTTAAACAATTCTTTGCGATGTTCTTTGTTGTTGGCATCTAAATTTTGCGCTTTTTCTAGAAGCTCTTCTACATTTAATTTACCTAATACCAGTAAATTACTTCCTTTGCAAAATTTATTGTGTTGAATATTAGCCAAACTTTTCAATGCGCTATCGTAAGCCGAAGCAGCGCCAACTCTTCCTAAATTAGCTTTCACACCAATATCTTCTGGGATTCCAAAAAGTACAAATTTAGCTTCGCTATTTGCTATAAACTCCACAATATCAGCATCTTTTGGTACGGTGATGATTTTTTCTCCAAATTTTACTTCGCCACTTCTGTGGTTGGTTATTTTGGCTAATTCGTTTTGGCTTAAAAGTATAATATTCTCCATAAAATTGATAAATGCAATCAAAAGTACTATTTTTAAATAAAATTCGTTTAAAATTTAGAAAATACTTTAAAAATTGTATTTTTGGAAAAACTTAACAATAACCCAACAAAACCAAAAAATGGAAAACAAATCAAACAATTCTGGATTAAAAGCTGCGGTGGTAGTATTGGCACTACTTTTTTTAGGAAGTGTAGGCTATATTTTTAAACTAACTTCAGATAATAAAGAGACAGTTACCACATTAACAACTGAAAAAAATACGTTATCGGAAGAATTAAAAGCAAAAATTGCTGAATATGACACTATGATTGCTGATAATACAGCATTAAAAGACGAATTGCAAGCAGAACAAGCTAAAATGGTTGCTTTGTTAGAGCAAGTAGAAAAATCGAAAGGTGATGCTGCTGCTATGGCAAAATACAAAAATGAATACTTCCGTTTAAAAAGAGAAATGGATAATTTAGTAGCTGAAAATAAAACGTTGAAAGAACAAAATGTTGCTTTAACTTCTAGTTTAGATAGTACAAATGTAGTTTTATCTGATGCTAAAAAATTCAATGATACTTTGTTAACTCAAAACGAAGGATTAACAAAAACAGTTGAAAAAGGTTCTAAATTAGCGGTTTTAAACTTAAAAGTTTTAGCAGTTAAACAAAAAGGTTCTGGAAAACAAATTGAAACAGATAAAGCAAGTAGAGCTGATGTTTTAAAAGTAAGTTTTTTAATAGCTGAAAATCAAATTGCCAAAACGGGGTCAAGAGAATATTATGTTCAAATTATTGATAGTAAAAGTAATATTTTAGGAGAAAAGAAAACTGTTCCAACAGGAGATAAAACGTTAACTTATAGCTTTATTTCTACTGTAAAATATGAAAACAAAACAGTTCAGGTAAATGAAGAAGTACCAGGTAAAGATTTTGCTAAAGGAACTTACTTTGTAAACGTATTTGATAAAAATGCTGAATTAGTTTCTAAAACAAGTTTCGAATTGAAATAATCGTTTTATAAAATTTTAAAAGTCCAATGAGAGTAATTTCATTGGACTTTTTTTATAGATATTTTGATAAGTAACTTCCTAATCCAACAGCTGTAATAGTCAAGATTATTGAGCTTGCCATATAGATATAAGCTGTAATTTGGTGGTTATTTTGAAGTAAATTGTAGTTTTCTAAAGCAAAGCTTGAAAAAGTAGTAAATCCTCCACAAAATCCAACTATAAGTAAAAATTTCAAAGGATGATTCTCAGGAAAATATTTCCCTAAATAACCGATGAATAATCCGATTAATAAGCTTCCCAAAATATTAACCAAAAAAGTACTAAGCGGAAATGAACCTTGAAAATATTTTGTGGTAGCCCAATGAGTTACATATCGAAAAATACTTCCAATTGCCCCTCCAATTCCTACTAATAATATTGTTTTTAACATATTAAATAAATTGTCCTTCTATCATTACTTTACCAATTAGATTTGTTCCAAAAGCATACGGCAATTGGTAAAAACTCATAATTGGTTTTGTGAAGATAAGATTTGCTTTTTTTCCTTTTGTGATACTTCCGTGAGTTTTTGAAATTCCCATGGCATAAGCTCCATTTATGGTTGCCGCATTAATGGCTTCTTCTGGTGTCATTTTCATTTTAATACAAGCCGTTGCTACAACAAAATTCATATTTCCTGATGGAGTAGTACCAGGATTGTAATCAGTTGCTAAAGCTAATGGTAAGCCTGCATTCATCATTTTTCGCGCAGGTGTGTATGGAATGCTTATAAAATAAGAACAACTTGGCAAAGCTACCGGCATTGTTTTACTGTTTTTTAAAACCTCAATATCTTCATCCGTTACAATTTCTAAGTGGTCAACTGATAATGCACCATTTTCAACACAAGCTTTAATTCCGTCGATAGCGGTGAATTGATTGACGTGAATTTTTGGTTCTAAACCATATTTTCTTCCAGCTTCCATGATTTTTATGGTTTCTTCAACTGAAAAATATCCAGTTTCAAGGAATGCATCAATATAATCGGCTAAATTTTCGGAAGCTATTTTTGGCAACATTTCGTTTATAATCAAATCGATATAAGCAGCATGATTTTCTTTGTATTCCATAGGAAAAGCATGAGCACCAAGAAATGTAGCTTTTATTGCAATTGGATAATTTTCTTTTAAACGTTTGATTACACGCAACATTTTCAATTCGCCTTCTATTGTTAATCCATAACCGGATTTAATTTCTACAGCTCCAGTTCCTTGTTGCATGACTTCTTCTAAACGTATTTTTGATTGCTCGTAAATTTCGTCTTCTAAAGTTTCGTTTAATTTTTTTGCCGAATTCAAAATTCCACCACCACGATTAGCTATTTCTTCATAGGACAAACCATTTATTCTATCTACAAATTCTTGAATTCGGTTTCCTGAGTACACGATGTGTGTGTGACTGTCTACCCATGTTGGTAAAACAACTTGTCCGGTTGCATCAATAATTGTAGCATCTGAAAGTTTTGGGCAATTTTTCATTGGACCAAAATCGGAAATGATATTATTTTCGATTACTAAATAGGCATTGTCAATTTTAGGTAATATAGCCATATCTGAACCCGAAATTTTATCAATTCCAGTTTCTCTGATTTGTAATAGTTCTTTTATATTGATGAATAAGGTTTGCATTGAAAAATAAATTTTCGTAAAAATACTTCTCATTTTTAAAAACTCCTATCTTTATATAAAATTTGTTTGTTTTGAGAAAAATAAAATATAAAAAAGGAAGAAAAGTACAGCCAAGTACATTAGAGTATACTGGTATTCATAAAGATACACCAACCGAAATGCAAATGTTTGTGTATAATACTGAGGAAGTTATTGAATTTCAGCAGTGTGAACCTCATGATTTAGACACAAATATTGATGATTTAAAAGTGAATTGGATTAATATTCATGGATTAAATAATCATGCGTTTATAGAAAAAGTGGGTGCGAAGTTTAATGCCGATCATTTTATAATTGGAGATATTTTAAATACTACTAAGCGAACAAGAGTAGAAGAGTATCACAATATCCTATTTTTTAATGTGAAGTCGTTACTGCCTTTAAAATCTTCTGATAATATTAGTGTTGAGCAAATTAGTTTTTTATTGATGGATAATGTTTTGATATCTTTTCAGGAAAAGAGAAGTGATTTTTTTACCCATATTAGAGAACGAATAAGAACGAATTCGGGTGTTGTTAGAACAAAAAAAGCCGACTATTTGTTGTATTTATTGCTAGATGCGATTATCGAAAATTTTTACATTACAATTGAAAGTGAAGAAAATAAAGTAGACGATTTAATAGATTTATCTAAGGAAAATACAAATCCAGAGGTTTTAGCACTAATAGAAAAACATCGCGATAATTTCAACTTTTTGAAACGTTCTATTATTCCGTTACGCGATTCGTTATATTCGATTAAAAGTATCAAAGATGATAACGTTTTTAATGATATCCAACCTGAAAATTTTACGTTTTTCTCAAGATTGCATCAAAAGTGTTTGGAATTACTAGAACAAATTGATTCAGATTTAATTACATTAGACAGTACATCTAATTACTTTTTTTCGGCACAGAATCATAAAATGAATCAAGTAATGAAAACTTTAACGGTGGTTTCTATGTTCTTTTTACCTTTAACTTTCATCGTAGGTGTTTATGGTCAGAACTTTAGGAATTTACCCGAGTTGGAGTGGGAGTATGGCTATTTTATCATTTGGGGAATTATGTTGAGTGTTGTAGCCATGATGTTTGTTTATTTCAAAGTTAAAAAGTGGTTTTAGCTAAAAATAATTAAGTTTCTATTGTCAAAAATAAATATTACTATTATCTTTGACGTGAATTCATAAATTCCGGAAAATATTATGTTTGAATTTCAACAGTACCTAGGTTTTTTACTTTTCTTAACCATATTAACTATTGGTTTTTGGTTGATGATATTCTTAGTAGGATTTGTTCACTATTGGTTGGGCGGAGCTATCATGGAATTGATTAAAGAGAAAAGAGCTAAAAGACAAGCTGAATTAGAAGGATAATTTTCTTTTAATTTTAAAAATAAAAAGTCCCGATATAATCGGGACTTTTTTTATGGGTAATGGATTTGAAAATTATGGTCTTCCCATAAAATCACCTTCTCCACCATCTTCTCTACGAGGTTGTCTGTCTCTTTCGTTTTTCTGTTTGTTGAAACGGTAAGTGAAAGTCAACATTACTTGTCTTTCTCTCCATTGCATTTCGCTATATGAACTAACTACATTTGGAATTTCAGTTTCCATAATTCTTTTTCTTGAATTGAAAACATCGCTTACGTTTAGAGCAATTGTTCCTTTATCTTTTAAGATATCTTTACTAAATGCTATGTTCATTGAAGCTACACCAAGCGAACGACCTTGTGCATTTGATTGTGGTGCGTTGTAAGTTCCGTTAGTTTGCCAATCAATTTTGTATGGTAATGTAATTTTTGAATTAATTCTAGTAAACCAAGTCAAAGCAACGTTGTCAAAGTTTTGTGTAATAGTATTCCCTAAATAATCAACATAAGAGTAATCTCCTTGAGTTTCATTTCTAAATGCATTGAAGTTTCCGTTTAATCTCCACCATTTGTATGGCGTATAGTTTAAATTGAATTCAAAACCTGCTCTATATTCTTTGGCTAAGTTAATTGGAGTGCTTAAAATTACTGGAACGCCATCAACAAATAATCCCGATTCTTTTCTAATAAATTGAAAAGCGTCATTGGTTATATTTACATAAGCCGAAGTATTGAATGTTAATTTATTCCATTTTTTCAAATAACCTAAATCGATAGCATCTGTTAATGATGGGTCAATATCAGGGTTACCTTGGAAGATATTGATATTACTAGATAACGATGATACAGGGTTTAAGAAACGACCTCTAGGACGGTTAATTCTTTTGCTATAACTTAAACTTACTGAACTAGATTCTGAGAACTCATAGTTTACAGTAGCCGATGGGAATAAATTATTGTGTTTTTTTGTGTTGTAATTATTTAGAGACAATGAATTCACTTCAATATGACTGTCTTCAAAACGTAATCCTAAAAAGTAAGAAAATTTATTGATTTTAGAACCATATTGTGTGTACAAAGCATTTACATTTTCAACGTATTCCAATGTATTTGAAAAATCAGAAACCGGAGTTACAACAAAATCAGTTAAATTCTTTTGAAAACTTCCTCTGTAACCTGCTTCAAAACGACCACTTTTACCAATTGGCAATACATAATCAGTTTGAATTAAATTTCTTTGTTGGTTGTTTTTGTTTGATGTAGCTTCAATTTCTAAAGAACTAGGATCTCCTAAAATTTGATCGGTAATTGTAGCTAATTCATTCTCTCTGTTTTGAGAAACTGCTATATCTACTGTTAATTTGTGGTCTTCTTTTTTGAATTTTTTTATAAAATTTGACGAATATTCAATGCTAAATTCATCACTTTCTTGATCGTTTAAACGATTTCTAACAAATGTTGGATTATTTGAAGCATCAAAATTATTAAAGAATACATTATCAGGATTTTCGCCAGTATTTTCTCTAAATGTTAATGCGTTTGTCCAAGTTAATGATTTTGATAAATTAAGGTCAATACCAAAATTTGCATTATAACCTTTACTTAATCTATCATTAGTTCTTTTTTCTTCAATAAAACGACTTGTTGACCCATCTGGATTAAAATACTCAGCATCAACCATTGAATTTCCAGGATTGTTTCTGTAATTATATCCGAAGTTAGAGAATAGGTTGTAACTATCACTTTTCTTATTCAAATTAATACTTGTACCATATGTCTCAGGATCACCAACATTCACCATAACTGAACCGTTAACACCATTTGCTTTTCCTTTTCTTAAAACTATATTGATGATACCACCACCACCTTCAGCGTCATAACGTGCAGATGGATTTGTAATTACTTCAACTTTTTCAACAGCATCGGCTGGTAACAATTTTAAAGCATCTGCAATATTAATTCCAGCTAATCCAGAAGGTTTTCCGTCGATTAAAATTTTTACACTTTCGTTTCCTCTTAGAGCTACAGTTCCCTCAGCATCAACAGTTACAGATGGTACATTGTCAAGAACATCACTAACAGTTCCTCCTTTAACCATCATGTCTTTTCCTACGTTGTAAACTCTTTTATCAAGTTTAATTTCAACTGTAGATTTTTCAGCAATTACTTCAATTTCATTCAATTGAGCTACATCGGCAGCCATTTGAATTGTACCCAAGTTTGTATCTGCTTTGTATTCTTTTTGTAGAACAGTTACGCTTTTGAACGAAATAAATTCAGCTCTTACGTTGTAATTTCCTGCAACTACTTCAAACTTGAAATTTCCGTTTTCATCGGTTATTCCTCCCGAAAGTTGTTTGGTAATGGCGTTTTCAAAAACAATGGTAGCGTACTCTAAAGGAAGATTAGTTCCTTTTTCAATTACTTTACCTGAAATAGTAATTTTTTTACTATCTGGTCGTTGAGCAAACGTCGTTACACTTACCAATAAAGTTAATACAGCAATAATAATTTTCTTTTTCATAAATATTTTTTTGCAAATAAGACTGCAAAAGTAGCTTTTGGTTTAGCCTTACTTTCCTAAATCTTTGTTAAAAGTGCTAAAGGATTTCGTTAATCTTTTCCTTTGGCCTTGCAATTACTGCTTTATTTCCATTTACGATGATGGGACGTTCAATTAATTTTGGATTTTCAAGCATGGCTTGAACGATTTGAGTATCGCTTAATTCTTTTCCTTTATAGTTTTCTATCCAAATACTTTCTTTGGTTCTAACCAATTCAATAGGACTTATGTTTAGTTTTTTGATTACTTCTTCTAACTCAATTTTTGTAAAAGGTTCGTCAAGATATTTTCGTATTTCAAAAGGTTGATTTAAGTTTTCAATTTCGCACAAACCTTCTCTAGATTTGGTACATCTTGGATTATGGTAAATAGTTATCATATTTTCTTTTTTACAAAGAAATAAAAAATAGTACTTTAGTAGCAAACTTAAGAACCATAAAAATTATGTACATAGAACAATTAAAAAACAAAAAATATAGTTTAGGTAGTTATATTCCGATTCCACTTGGATTTATTTTATTGATGTTTTTCAACTTCCTTATGTCTGATGGAGTTGACACCAATGAAGTTATTCAGCAGACTATTAGTATGATAGGAGTTAATTTAACTTTTGTTGTGTTAGTTGGTCCGTTAGCCTTTGGGTTGTTGTTAGTACTTTTTTGGGTAAAATTTGTTCAAGGACAAACTTTAAGAAGTTTAACTACATCGAGAGCTAAAGTAGATTGGAAACGTATTTTTTTCTCATTTTTCTTATGGGGAACTATCACGACAGCCATGATTTTAGTCCTCTATTACACCCAACCCGAAAATTTTGTTTGGAATTTTAAACCCGAAAAGTTTTTCATTTTTTTAATTCTGGCAATAATTTTAGTGCCAATGCAAACTAGTTTTGAAGAGTATCTTTTTAGAGCGCATATGATGCAAGGAATTGGATTAGCCACTAATAGCAGATTAATTCCTTTGATTGTAACTTCGGTTTTATTTGGATTAATGCATATTGCCAATCCAGAAGTTGGAAAAATTGGTTACATCATTATGGTATATTATATTGGAACTGGTTTTTTCTTGGGAATTATGACCTTAATGGATGAGGGATTGGAATTAGCTTTAGGATTTCACGCTGCAAATAACTTAGTTGGAGCATTGTTATTAACGGCTGATTGGACGGCATTTCAAACTAATTCTATTTTTAAAGATTTATCAGAACCATCAGCTGGATTTGATGTTTTAACACCAGTCTTCGTCATATTTCCTATTTTACTTTTTATTTTTTCTAAGGTGTACAATTGGAAAAATTGGAAAGAAAAGTTAACAGGTAAATTAATTGTAACTAATGAAATAGATACTGTCGCAAATGATTCCAAATTATAAAAACATACACAATCGTTTTAAAATCAATGGTGTTCATTTAGATAAAGAGGCCCTTTTTCAATTGGCTTATAGTTCTATAAAAGAAGGAGAGGTTTATGAAAAAGAGTTGGGTGAATTTTTATTGGATTGGTTAGACGATAAAGAGACCATACAATTAACAACTTCGGGAACTACTGGAACACCTAAAATCATCACAATAAAAAAGGAGGCAATGGTACATTCTGCAATTGCTACCGGAAATTTCTTTGATTTACATCCTCAAGATAAAGCTTTGTTGTGTTTATCAGCAAGTTATATTGCAGGCAAAATGATGATTGTTCGCGCAATGATGCTTGGTTTAGAGTTAGATCTTATAGCTCCGAGTTCGCATTTAGATGACTTATTGTCTCATAAAATTTATGATTTTGTTGCTATTGTACCACTACAAGCTGAAAATAGTTTAGATAAATTAAATCAGTTTAAGAAGATAATTATTGGAGGCGCCAAAGTTTCAGATGATTTAGCTTTGAAAATAAGAGATTTAAATGCAAAAATCTACGAAACTTATGGTATGACAGAAACCATTACACATATTGCAGCTAAAAGAGTAGGAGAAACGTATTTTAATACTTTAGAGCATGTTATAATTACTTCAGATGATAGAAATTGTTTAGTAATTGATGCGCCTAGTATTTCAGATGAAAAAATAGTAACCAATGACATTGTAGAAATTCATAACGAAAAGCAATTCAAATGGTTAGGTCGTTATGATAATGTAATTAATAGTGGAGGAGTCAAATTATTTCCAGAGCAAATTGAAACTAAATTAGTTTCTAAAATTCCTAATCGTTTTTTTATTACAGGTTTACCTGATGCTGTTCTGGGCACAAAAGTAGTTTTGGTAATAGAAGGAAAGGAGCAAAAAATAGCACCTTCTATTTTTGATATACTAGATAAATTTGAGAAACCTAAGGATATTTTATTTCTAACAGAATTTGTAGAAACGGAAACCAAAAAAATTAATCGTAATCAAACACTAGAAAAAATAAAGGTTGTATAAACGGAATTTATAAATTACTCATAAAGATGGATTATGAAGTTATGAAATGAGTAAATTATTTAATAATATCCTTTTATACAACCTTAAAGTAATTATTCCTGCATTTTTAAATAATAATCAACAGAATGTTTTCCGCTGCCAAAGAATATGAAAAATACACTAGTAGCAAATGCTAGCATGGATTGAACAAAATCTGACGGATTAAATTCTCCAATAAAATTTATCATGAAAGCACCAAATAGTATAGGTAATTGTACCCATATCGACCAACGGGTTAAGAAGCCAATGATAATCATTACTCCTCCAGCCATGTGTGCCATTGCAACATAATGAATTAGTAGCATTTCACTACCAAAACTTCCCACAGTATTCAAAATTTCATGTAAGTACTTTTTATCTATCATAAAAGAAACACCTTTTAATAATAAAAAACCTCCTAAGAAAACTCGCAATATATCTATTGGAATACATGTGTTTGCATTAGCCCATTTATTCAACTCTCTAATTCTAGCCATAAATAAACGGATTAAATTTATACACTGCTAATTTACTAAAAATTAACACATTATGATTTTTTTGTAACGTTAATTAAAACATAAATTAATAAAAAAAAGAAGACTAATTGTCTTCTTTAATTTTAACATAAAACTGATTATCATAAATTTGAAAACTCTTTTTGCTAAGTTTTTTTAGTTTAATTTTTTGTTCTTTTAATGTTGGTTTTAGCCTGATTTTTTTGTCTTCAAAACCAATATCAATAGGCATGTTAAAGTCTTCATTTACATTGTCCCATGAATAATATAAATAGTCTCCTTTGATTTTATAGATAAAAATAGGAAGTTGATTGGTATACAAATATTGTCTAAATACAGGTGTTAAATCTGTACCAGAAGCCTTGTTAAAGTAGTCAATAACAGTATCAGAAGTAATAATTTTCTTTTTGAAAGTTTCTGAATAATCATATACCATTTTCCACCATTTTTCATCATCGCCAATAATGTGTCTTAATGTGTTTAATAATAATGAACCTTTGTAATACATATCACCCGAACCTTCATTGTTCACTCCGTATTGTCCAATAATTGGTTTGTCGTTACGTACATTTTTAGCTTGGCCATTAATGTATTTCATAGCATCATCATAGCCTTTTATACACTCAATAAATACTGTTTCAGAGTATGTTGTAAATCCTTCATGAATCCACATATCGGCAATATCCATACTAGTAATGCTGTTTCCAAACCATTCATGACCTGTTTCGTGAATCGTAATATAATCGAAAAACATACCAACGCCAGTTCCCGATAAATCAAATCCCATATAACCCTTTTTGTACTTATTGCCATAAGCAACAGCGCTTTGGTGTTCCATACCTAAATAAGGGGTTTCTACTAATTTGTAGCCATCTTCCCAAAACGGATAGCGACCAAATTTCGACTGAAAACATTCCATCATCGGCTTCACTTCCATAAAATGTTCGCGAGCTTTTGCTTCGTTTTCTCTTAAGACATAATAATCTAAGTCTAAATCAGGCATTTTATCCTGAATGTGAACATAATCGGCAATATTTACCGTTATCGTGTAATTGTTAATAGGATTTTTAACTTCCCAATCCCAACGCGTGTAACCATTTTTCAAATCTTGAGAACCTAAAAAACGACCGTTTGAAACATTCATTAAACCATTTGGAACAGCTACTTTGATTGAAGCTCCATTGTCTGGTTCGTCTGTTTGTGAATCTTTTACCGGATACCACAGACTAGCTCCAGTTCCTTGAACTGCAACGGCTATAAAGTCTTTACCGGCTTTGTCTTTTGAAAATACAAAGCCTCCATCCCAAGGAGCATTTTTGGCAATTCTTGGATTTCCCGAATAGTAAAATTTTAATTTATGATTCGATCTTGAAGCTAACTTTTCTGGAAAATCAATAAAAACGGCATCATTATCGCGTTTGTAATTTAATTTTTTAGCATTCCAAACAATTGAATCCACTTTCATATTTTCAAATAAATCTAATTGAATTTTTTGAGTAGGAATTACAACGTCAAAAGTTATTTCATTAAATCCTTTAATGCTTTTTTGTTCAGGATTTATGGTAATGTTTAAATCATAACGTTTTACATCATATGACGTTCTTTCAATGCGTAGTCCACCTTGTAATGAATCACGACGGGTAAATTGTGCATTAATTTGTTGTATTCCTAATAATGTGAGGATAACTAAAAAACTGTTTTTCATAGGTGTTGATTTCAAAATCTAAATATAAGAGTTTGAATTGAAAAAAATGTTACAAAAACATCAAATTTTAAAATTCTGAAGCTACAGTAATAATAAGCTCTTCTTTTGAAATGGGATGTTCAAAAGTCAAACTTTCTGCATGTAAATGCAAACGATTGGCTTTTTTTCCATATAAATCATCGCCTACAATTGGAGTTTTTAAACCCAATTCATGTGAAGCATGTACTCGTAATTGATGCGTTCTTCCCGTAATAGGATAGAAGTATACCAAAGTTTGGTTATTTCTAACTTCAATTTTCTCCCACTTTGTTTGTGCTGGTTTTCCATGTTCGTAACAAACTAATTGTCGAGGTCGGTCGTCCAAATCTACTCGTAAAGGTAAATCGATAAAGCCTTCATTTTCTTCAAAAATACCATCTAATAAAGCAACATATCGTTTTTTAATAGTTCTTTTAATGAATTGACTTTGCAATTTCGCATAGGTTTCTTCGTCTTTTGCAATTAACATCAATCCCGAAGTCGACATGTCTAAACGATGCACAATTAATGGTCCGGTTGCATTTGGATATAATTCTTTCACTCTTTGGTAAACAGAATCCGATATGATTTTTCCAGGAACAGATAAAAATTCAGCAGGTTTATTAATCACAGCTAAAACCTCATCTTCAAAAACTATTTCAATATTTTTTCCTTCCGCTGGATTTTCTTGAAATGGATTTGCCTCCATATCCAAACCATTTAGCATGTGAGATAATAAAATGGGTTCGCACTTACTTTTACAAGCCGGATAAAATTGTTTGTGCTTACGAATTTCCGATTTTGGCGATTGTCCCCACCAAAATTCAGCCATAGCAATAGGTTTTAAATTATGTTCGAAAGCGTAATGTAATAACTTGGGAGCAGCACATTCTCCAGCTCCAGCAGGCGGATTATTGTTGAAAATTTCACCAATGCTTTTTCGTTCACCAAATTGATTTAAAAACGAATATTCAGCAAACAATTTTTGTTGTAAAGTACCCGATTTTAAACGACGTTCTTCTTTAAGTTGGTTGATTTTGTCTAAAAGTAAATTGACTTCTTTTTGTGCATTTTCGATTTGAAAATTCCAATATTTGGTCATTTTTTTGAGTAAAATGCTCTCTTTTTTACTTTGTTCGGAAAGTTCTAATTCTAATTGTTCAATTTCAGATAAAGTTAAATTGGTGAATGAAATTCGTTTTTCATCGCGTTCAACCTTCAATCTTTTGATTTTATCCTTTTGGTTTTGAATATCGGTTAAAGCTTCAATTTTAGTACCGTCTAATTGATTTTTTTTGCTTTGAAGTTCGTCTGAATTTTCTAAAATTTCGATTTGACGATTGATTGCATTTAAAACTTCTTCTTCTTTTCTAAAAAAACCATCTTCGTGTAACATATCAAAAATCGTTGGCACAAAGTGGGGAAGGTGATTCACACCCGCCAGTTTTCCAGAAAAAGCCCATAAATAGCCTAATTCTCCTTCTTGATTTTTACAAACCAAAACCCCAAACATTTTTCCAATCACTAAACCTTCTTGATTTTCTTGTAAACCAAAGTTATGTTCAAAATCGGTTTGTGTTTCTAAATACGCTTGTAATTCATTTGAAGCAATGATGCTCAACTCATGCGGTTCGTAATAAAAAGGAAACGTGAATTTTTCGGGTAAGGAAATACCTGAAATATTGGTTTTGAAGGGTTGGAAGATTGTTTTTTTCATAAAAAAAAGCCACGAATACACAAATATAAACATTCGTGTATTCGTGGTTATTAAGTTTTTAAATTTTGTTTTTTATACTTGAATCACTCCTAAATTAAATTGTTTTTCAATAGGAGCGTGGTTAGCTGCTTCAATTCCCATAGAAATCCAATTTCTGGTTTCTAATGGATCAATGATAGCATCTGTCCATAGACGAGAAGCTGCGTAGTAAGGCGAAACTTGTTCGTCGTAACGTGCTTTGATTTTGTCGAATAATTCTTTTTCTTTTACTTCATCAATTACTTCTCCTTTTGCTTTTAAAGAAGAAGCTTCAATTTGTGCTAATACTTTTGCCGCTTGTGTTCCTCCCATAACCGCTAATTCAGCACTTGGCCAAGCGAAGATTAATCTTGGGTCATAAGCTTTTCCACACATGGCATAATTTCCTGCTCCATATGAATTTCCAACAATTACAGTAAATTTAGGAACTACTGAATTCGCCATCGCGTTTACCATTTTAGCTCCGTCTTTTATAATTCCGCCATGTTCTGATTTTGATCCTACCATAAATCCAGTAACATCTTGTACGAATACTAAAGGAATTTTCTTTTGGTTACAATTGGCAATAAAACGTGTCGCTTTATCAGCAGAATCTGAATAAATAGCTCCACCAAACTGCATTTCGCCTTTGGCATTTTTCACGATTTTACGTTGGTTAGCAATAATTCCAACTGCCCAACCATCGATGCGAGCGTAGGCTGTGATTAAGGTTTTTCCGTAATCGCCTTTGTATTCGTCAAATTCTGAATTATCTACTAATCGTTTGATGATTTCGTACATATCGTATTGATCAGCTCTTGATTTTGGTAAAATTCCGTAAATATCTTTGGGTTCTAATGCTGGTTTTTCTGCTTTCACACGATTGTATCCTGCTTTATCGAAATCACCAATTTTGCCTACGATACTTTTAATTCTGTTTAAAGCATCTTTATCATCTTTAGCTTTATAATCGGTCACACCTGAAATTTCGCAATGTGTTGTTGCTCCTCCAAGTGTTTCATTATCAATAGTTTCTCCAATAGCAGCTTTTACTAAGTAACTACCAGCTAAGAAAATACTTCCGGTTTTATCTACAATCATGGCTTCATCGCTCATAATTGGTAAATAGGCACCACCAGCGACACAACTTCCCATTACAGCGGCAATTTGGGTAATTCCCATACTGCTCATAATGGCGTTGTTTCTAAAAATACGACCGAAGTGTTCTTTATCTGGAAAAATTTCGTCTTGCATTGGTAAATAAACTCCTGCAGAATCCACTAAATAGATAATAGGTAAGCGGTTTTCCATGGCAATTTCTTGTGCACGAAGGTTCTTTTTTCCGGTAATTGGAAACCAAGCACCCGCTTTTACTGTAGCATCATTAGCCACTACAATACATTGTTTGCCAGAAATAAATCCGATTTTTACAACAACTCCTCCAGAAGGACAACCGCCGTGTTCTTTATACATACCATCTCCAACAAAAGCACCAATTTCAATGCTTTTTGCTTTTTCATCTAAAAGATAATCGATTCGTTCACGTGCTGTCATTTTTCCTTCAGCATGTAATTTTTCGATACGTTTTGGTCCGCCACCTAATTTAACTTGAGCAAATCGGTTTTTTAAATCGGAAAGTAAAAGTTTGTTATGATCTTCGTTTTTATTGAAATTAATGTCCATTTGGGTTTTGTTGTTTTATTGGTTGGCTAAAATACGAAATCCATCTGAAAAATAAATTCTTTAGATGGATTTCAAATAAATTTAACTAATGTTAATTTTTATTGTTGAGAATTTGTATCTCTAGCTTGACTATCTCTTGTGTTTTTTTGTACAGTAATGGCTCCAAAAATGGATAGCAAAAACGAAAAAGCGTAGAACCCTTTTTCACTTGGGAGTAAAGTAGCATTCCATAATCCTACAATTAGTAAAACGATTGATAAAATAGTAGCGAACCAGCAAATTCCGTAATATAAATCGGTCACCGGAATATTTTCTAAACGGTCTCGCACGCTTTTTTGCAAAGAAACCACAGCGAAAAGTCCAAACATTAAAACGGTGAAGTAATATCCTTTTTCATTTAACAGCATAGTTGCTCTGAATAATCCGATTAAATAACCAATCATTCCAGTGCCTAATGCAATCCAAGATGCAGCAATAAAAGCCGCTGAAGGTTTTTGATACATATATTAAAATTTATTGTTGTTATGACTTTATTTTTTGGACTCGTTTACCATTCTTTTTAAAATTGCCCATTGTCTTAAAGCGTCTTTAGCATCAATTGCAGGATAACCTAATAGCGTTTTTCCAGCTTCAACATCTCCAGTTACACCAGAACCTGCACCAATAACAGCACCATCTCCAATGGTGGTGTGGTCTTTAATTGAAGCACTTCCGCCAATAATTACACCATTTCCAAGCGTTACCGAACCTGCTAATCCGCTGTTTCCTGCCATAATACAGAACATTCCTAATTTAGAATTATGTCCGATTTGAACTAGATTGTCAATTTTACAGCCATTTCCTAAAACCGTAGAGCTAAATTTTCCTCTATCAACACAAGTATTTGCACCAATTTCTACATTGTTTCCAATAATTACATTTCCAATTTGAGGAATTTTTACCAATCCTTTTTCAGGATCAGGACGGAAACCAAATCCGTCTGCTCCAATGGTTGCATTTGGATGAATGATACAATCATTTCCAATATGACAACGTTCTCTAACCACAGCTCCTGACCAAATGGTAGTATTTTTACCAATAGTACACTCGTCTAAAACGGTTACATTTGGATACAAAATAGAGTTTTCTCCAATTTTTACATTTGGACCAACATAACAATTTGCCCCAATTTTTGCACCATCACCAATTTGAGCTGTATCGTCAATGCTAGCAGTTGGATGAATATTTGTTTTGAAAACGGGTGGAGGAGGAGCAAAAATCGATAAAACTTGCGACATAGCTAAATCCGCATTTTTTACTTTAATAAAGGCTCTATTTTCTCCTGGTTCGATTGAAATATCTTCATTTACAACTGCAACA
This sequence comes from Flavobacterium cheniae, assembly GCF_004363695.1. GTDB lineage: Bacteria > Bacteroidota > Bacteroidia > Flavobacteriales > Flavobacteriaceae > Flavobacterium > Flavobacterium cheniae. Next base: position 319,196 of record NZ_SNZC01000001.1, read on the forward strand.
CAAGCTTTTGAAGAAGCCCAAAACTTTTCGTATTTTTTGTTTCCAATGAACGAAATTTCAGTTTCATTAGCTACTTCTAATTGTTCAGGTGCAGTAATTTTTGTTGTTATTGAACCCACGATTGTTCCTTTTAGAACTTCGTTGATTTCTTCGATTGTAAATTGTTTCATTTTTAAGTTTGATTGGTAAATTTTGTCTAAAATATAAAAAGATTTTAGTTTTTTTAAATATTGTATAAAAAAATCCGAATTTCAATAACTGAAATTCGGATTTATAAGCTTTAGATTTATCTGAATTATTCTTCTTTTTGTCCCATCATCATTAAATAGGCTTTTAAGAAATTATCGATATCACCGTTCATAATTCCTTCAACATCACTCGATTCATATCCAGAACGAACATCTTTAACTAATTTATACGGATGCATTACATAGTTTCTAATTTGTGAACCCCATTCGATTTTCATTTTTCCAGCTTCGATATCGCTTCGTTGTGCTTGTTGTTTTTTAAGCTCAATTTCGTACAACTGTGATTTCAACATTTGCATCGCTCGTTGGCGGTTGTCTTGCTGCGAACGCGTTTCTGAACACTGAATTTGAATTCCTGTAGGTTTGTGAAATAATTGTACTTTGGTTTCTACTTTATTTACATTTTGCCCACCAGCACCACTCGAACGCGAAGTAATGATTTCAATGTCTGCTGGATTGATTTCAATTTCGATAGAATCATCCACCAAAGGATACACATAAACCGAAGCAAATGAAGTATGACGTTTTGCATTACTATCAAAAGGAGAAATACGAACCAAACGATGCACACCGTTTTCACCTTTTAAATAACCAAAAGCAAAATCGCCTTCAAATTCTAAGGTAACCGTTTTAATTCCAGCCACATCGCCTTCTTGAAAGTTTAATTCTCTGATTTTATAGCCTTGTTTTTCGCCCCACATTAAATACATTCGCATTAACATGGAAGCCCAGTCACAACTTTCTGTTCCACCAGCGCCAGCCGTAATTTGCAATACAGCACTCATGCTATCTCCTTCATCGGAAAGCATGTTTCTAAATTCTAAATCTTCAATGTGATTTAAAGTGTGTTGGTAAAGTGTTTCAACTTCTTCTTCTGTGACATCTCCTTCTTTGAAGAAATCCATCATAATCTGAAGTTCTTCAGAGAATTCAATTCCTTTATTGTAATCTTCCACCCATTTCTTTTTAGAACGTAGGTTTCTTACAATGATTTCGGCTTCTTTTGGATTGTTCCAAAAATCGGGAGCGAAGGTTTTTTCTTCCTCGTTAGTTATTTCAATCGTTTTGGCATCAATGTCAAAGATACCTCCTTAACGCACCAAGGCGATCAATAATATCTCTGACTTGTTCTGTATTTATCATAAATATTGTAGTTTTACACAACAAAAATAGCTATTCTTTTTTATTCTATGGAAATAAATTTAGTAAGTGATACCGTAACCAAGCCTTCCGTTGAGATGTTAAACGCTATGTTTAATGCTAAAGTAGGTGATGATGTATATAAACAAGACCCAACAGTCAATGAGTTAGAGGAAACTTTGGCTGATTTATTTGGGATGGAAGCCGCTTTGTTTTTTCCTTCGGGAACGATGGCAAATCAAACAGCGATTAAGTTGCATACTCAGCCTGGTGAACAAGTAATTTGCGATAAATACTCACACATTTATCATTACGAAGGAGGCGGAGCTTCGTTTAATAGTGGCGTTTCATGTTGTTTGGTTGATGGAAATCGCGGTATGATAACGGCGGATTTAGTTAAAAACGGTATTAATGACCCCGAATTTTATCACGCGCCTTTAACTTCGTTAGTGAGTATTGAAAACACAACCAATAAAGGTGGTGGCGCTTGTTATGACTTACAACCTTTACAAGAAATTAAGCAAGTTTGCATCGACCATAATTTGAAATATCATTTAGATGGTGCGCGTTTGTGGAATGCTTTGGTAGCAAAAAAACAACATCCAAAGCAGTTTGGTGAATTGTTTGACACGATTTCGGTTTGTTTATCGAAAGGATTAGGAGCGCCTGTTGGTTCGGTTTTATTAGGAAGTAAAGAAGATATGCATCGTGCTTTGCGCATTAGAAAGATTTTTGGTGGAAATATGCGTCAATCGGGATATTTGGCTGCAGCTGGATTATTTGCATTGCAGAACAACATCAGTCGTTTAGAAATTGATCATAGAAGAGCTAAAGAATTAGGTAGTTTATTAGAAAAAATGCTTTGGGTTGCCAATGTGGAACCTGTGGAAACTAATATTTTGATTTTTGGATTGCAACCATCAGTTGATGAAAAGCTTTTCATGGAAAAATTGAAACAAAAAGGGATTGCGATTAGTTCTATGGGACATGGAAAACTTCGTATTGTAACCCATTTGGATTATAAAGAAGTGATGCACGAATATGTAATGGAAGTATTTTCTAAACTAACTTTTTAATTTTGGAAATAGTAATAATTTCAATCGTAGCCTTTTTAACCGCTATTCTAACCTTTTTCTCGGGTTTTGGATTGGGAACTTTGTTGACTCCGGTTTTTATGCTTTTCTTTCCTATTGATATTGCCATTGGGTTGTGTGGATTGGTTCATTTTGCCAATAATTTATTCAAGTTTTTCTTGGTTGGAAAACATGCGAATAAAGAAGTTTTATTAAAATTCGGAATTCCTGCAATTATTGCTGCTATTGTTGGTTCGGGGTTGTTATTACAAATTTCCGATTTAGAACCTTTGTTTAGTTATTCGCTTTTTGGAAAACAATTAGACGTTTTTCCAGTGAAATTCATCATTGCCATTTTATTAGTGATTTTTGCTCTTTTAGACTTGATTCCGTTTTTAAGTAAATTGGAATTTGGAAAAGATAAATTGCCTTTAGGTGGAATTTTAAGCGGATTTTTCGGTGGACTTTCCGGACATCAAGGTGCTTTGCGAAGTGCGTTTTTGATTAAAGCGGGTTTGTCTAAAGAAAGTTTTATCGCCACAGGAATTGTAGTTTCAATGTTTATCGATTTTACTCGATTGAGTGTTTATGCTTCAAAAATCACCACTTATACTTTGTATGAAAATAAAGTATTGTTGATTTCGGCAACGCTTTGTGCTATTACGGGAGCGTATTTGGGTAACCAACTTTTAAAGAAAGTTACCCTAAAATTTATCCAAGTTTTTGTTGCTGTTTTATTGCTTTTAGTAGCAATTGCTTTAGGAATGGGAATTATTTAAACATATCCATTCCTGGAATGTTTGGCATGCCTTCTTTTGCCACAGCGGCTAACTCCGTTTCATGAACGTTTGTAGCTTTTTCGATAGCTTTATTTAAAACGTTAACTAAATAATCTTCTAACATTTCTTTGTCTTGAAGTAAATCATTACTTACGGTAATGTTTTTGATTTTTCTGTTAGCGGTAAGCGTTACTTCAAGCAAGCCATCAGCGCTTTTTTCATCGATTAAAACAAAGTCTAAACGCTTCTTTGTTTCTTCTACTTTTTGTTGGGTTTCTTTTAGTTTACCCATCATGCCCATAATATCTCCAAACATAATTTTTATTTTTTTATTCCGACAAAAATAGTAAATTAGCAGTTAATAATTATTGTAAAACTTCATGAAAAAAATCACGTATTTCCTTTTAGGTTGTGTTATTTTTGCTCCAGTTCACAGTCAAAATAAAACAAAAAAAATGTCTGATAAATTACAGCCACCAGTTGCTAAGATTGTTCCAAAAACTTTAGAAAAACATGGTGATAAAAGAATTGATAACTACTATTGGTTAAACGAAAGAGAAAACCCAGAAGTTATTGATTACTTAAATAAAGAAAACGAATATTATCAAAAATCAACGGCTCATACTAAACAATTTCAAGACGAATTGTTTTTGGAAATGAAAGGAAGAATTAAAGAAGATGATAGTTCGGTTCCCTATTTATACAATGGTTATTACTATATTACTCGTTTCGAAAAAGGAAAAGATTACCCAATTTATTCTCGTAAAAAAGGAAGTTTAGATGCCAAAGAAGAAATCATGTTTGATTGTAATGAAATGGCAAAAGGACACGCTTATTTCAACTTATCTGGATTAAATGTAAGTGAAGATAATAAATGGGTGGCGTTTGGAGTAGATTTAGTTTCGAGAAGACAATATACGATTCAAATTAAAAACTTAGAAACAGGTGAAATTCTTCCTGTAAAAATAGAAAACACTTCGGGAGGTTCTACTTGGGCTGGCGATAATAAAACATTATTCTACACAAGAAATGATCAACAAACTTTACGTTCCGATAAAATTTACAAACATTCATTAGGAACAGAATCTTCTGCTGATATTTTGGTTTTTCATGAAAAAGACGATACGTTCAACACGTTTGTTTACAAAGAAAAATCTAAAAAATATTTGGTGATTGGTTCATCAAGTACATTGACTTCTGAATATCAAATTTTGGAATCTAAAAATCCTAATGGAGAATTTAGAGTTTTCCAAAAAAGAACTCGTGGATTAGAATATTCGATTTCGCATTATGGCGATAGTTTTTACATCGTTACTAATAAAGACAAAGCAACGAACTTCAAATTAATGAAAACACCAGAAACAGCTACTTCAGCTGAAAACTGGAAAGATTTAATCGGACACAGAAAAGATGTTTTGTTAGAAGGAATTGAAATTTTCAGAGATTATTTAGTTGTTGAAGAACGTTCAAATGGTTTAAATAAAATTCAAATTCGTCCATGGAATGGAAAAGGCGAGTACTATTTACCATTTGAAAGCGAAACTTATACAGCATACACAACTACTAACGTAGATTTTGATACTGAAATTTTACGTTATGGTTACCAATCAATGGCAACACCATCTTCTGTGATTGATTTCAATATGAGTACTCAGGAGAAAAAAGTATTGAAAGAACTAGAAGTTTTGGGTGGAAAATTCGATAAGAACAATTACATCGAAGAAAGAATTTGGGCAACAGCAACTGACGGAACTAAAGTGCCAATTTCAATTGTTTACAGAAAAGGTATTAAAAAAGACGGTAAAAATCCATTGTTATTATATGCTTACGGTTCGTATGGAGCTACTATGGATCCGTATTTTTCATCAACTCGTTTGAGTTTATTGGATAGAGGATTTATCTATGCAATTGCGCACATTAGAGGAGGAGAGGACTTAGGAAGAGAGTGGTATGAGAACGGAAAACTTTTAAAGAAAATTAACACTTTCACCGATTTTATTGACTGTTCAAAATTTGTTATTGCAGAAAAATACACTTCGGCAGCACATTTGTACGCAGAAGGTGGATCAGCTGGTGGTTTGCTAATGGGAGCAATTGTTAATATGGCGCCAGAATTGTACAACGGAGTAATTGCACAAGTTCCGTTTGTAGATGTGGTTACTACCATGTTAGATGATACAATTCCGTTGACTACTGGAGAGTATGATGAATGGGGAAATCCGAACGAAAAAGTATTTTATGATTACATGCTTTCGTATTCGCCATACGACCAAGTTAAAAAGCAAGATTATCCAAATATGTATGTGTCTACAGGGCTTCACGATTCGCAAGTACAATATTTTGAACCTGCAAAATGGGTGGCAAAATTGCGTGTTATGAAAACTAATGACAAACAATTATTCTTAGATACTAACATGGATGCAGGACATGGAGGAGCTTCAGGACGATTTGAAGCACTTAAAGAATTAGCTAAGGAATTTACATTTTTATTAGATTTAGAAAAAATTAAGAAGTAGTTCAAAATTTTTTGTTAAATTTGCAAGGTTTTGGAGGTGTCAAAAAGCGCCTAAAAAACAAAAAATCAAGTATAAAATACAATAAATGCTAGTAACGCATAGTATTTTGGAAACATTAAAACAAACAGTATCTTCATATGAAAGAAGAAATAAAAGCCTATAATAGTGTATTAGATTTAATAGGGAATACACCATTAATCAAACTGAGTAAAATTTCAGCTGATTTAACGGGTAATTTCTATGCAAAAGTTGAAGCCTTTAATCCAGGACATTCTACCAAGGATCGTATTGCATTATATATTATTGAAGAAGCAGAAAAAAGAGGTATCCTAAAACCAGGTGATACAATTGTTGAAACTACTTCAGGAAACACTGGATTTAGTTTGGCAATGGTAAGTATCATCAAAGGATATGATTGTATTTTAGCAGTAAGTTCAAAATCGTCGAAAGATAAAATTGATATGTTACGTTCAATGGGTGCTAAGGTATATGTTTGCCCAGCACACGTTTCAGCTGATGATGAGCGTTCTTACTACAATGTTGCTAAAAGATTACATGAGGAAACTAAAGGTTCGGTTTATATTAACCAATATTTCAACGAGTTAAATGTTGATGCACATTATAAATCTACAGGACCAGAAATTTGGGAACAAACAGGCGGTCAAATTACACACTTAGTAGCGTGTAGTGGAACTGGAGGAACTATTTCAGGAACAGCACGTTTCTTAAAAGAGCAAAATCCAAACATTAAAGTTTTAGGAGTAGATGCTTTTGGTTCGGTTTTGAAAAAATACCACGAAACAAAAGAATTTGATAACGCTGAAATTTATCCATACCGTATTGAAGGTTTAGGTAAAAACTTAATTCCAACAGCTACCGATTTTGATATCATTGATAAATTTATCAAAGTTTCAGATGAAGAAAGTGCACACACTACAAGAGAATTAGCTAAGAAAGAAGGTTTATTCGTAGGATATACTTCTGGAGCAGCTTTTCAAGCAGTGAAGCAATATGCTGAAGAAGGAGAATTTGATGAAAACAGTAAAGTAGTTATCATTTTCCCTGATCATGGTTCACGTTACATGAGTAAAGTATTTAGCGATGATTGGATGAACGAGCAAGGTTTCTTTGATTCGGTTAACCAAGAAGAAGCTTTAAAAATTGAAATTATCAAGTAATTTGATTTTAGATATAGAAGAAATCCTGAGTGAAAGCTCAGGATTTTTTTGTTTCACGCTTTTTAAAGTCTACATTAATTAAAAAATAAATCGTAATTTTATAATACATCGATGTTACATTTTAAAACAGTATAACGTGAAGCTAACCAATATAGCAGTAAAGAGCATTTCGCTTGCATTAATAACAGCATTTACAATTGTTGAGATAATTAATAAAGAAACTACGGTTTTTTATATCATCTATTTGTTTTGGTTCGATGAATTCATACGAACGGTTTTTGATAGAGTAGCGTATCGTTTTAAGAAAGAAAACATTGAAAATCCAATTCAATTTCAGCAGCAGAATAAAGAGCGATTCTTCTTGTTAGGTGTTTATTTTATATTTATCGTTGTTTTATTTGGCATCTTAATCGATTGGAAGCAAATGGATTTAATAGGATTGAATTATTCGGTTTTACTCTTTAAAAATCAGATTTTTAACTTTAGTTTACTAACCATTATTGCTAGAGAAATTTATTTGTATCAAAGTAAAATTGATAAAATACTAGCAAAAAGTGTAGCTTCAAATGGAATCATAATCCTGCATATTTCAATAGTTTTAGGGCTATTGATTTGGTTTTTATCCACTCAAAAATTCCAATTCATGCTTGATTATTCTAATGTAATTTCAATTATTCCTTTTTTACTTTTAAAAATAGGGTTTGAATTGAAATCAGTTGAGTAATTTTTGTTTTAGATATAAAAAAATCCCAATTGTAAGATTGGGATTTTTATTTTTTAATTATCTGGAATATTAGGTTCTACTAATTTCTTTAGTTTTTCTAAAGATTCCTGCCAACCCAAGTAACACATCTCAGTAGGAATCATTTCGGGAATGTTTTCTTGTAGTATTTTGATTTCTGTACCACACGAAACTTCTTTTAACCAAACCGAAGTTGTCATTTCGCCTGGTAAGTTGGGGTCATCAAAAGTGTCAGTGTATTTTAAAAATTCGTTGGGTTTGACATCGAGATAAGTTCCTCCAAAAGAATGTCCGTTACCGGTTGTAAAGTTGATGAACGACATTTTAAAACTACCTCCAATTTTTACCTCCATACTATGAACTTCACACAAGAAACCATACGGTGGAACCCACGAAGCCATTGCATTTTTCTCTGTAAATGCACGAAATACCTTTTCAGGTGGAGCCGTTACTACACGATGTAACGATACAAAATTATCTGCCATACTTTTTTGTTACTAATTTACGAAAAAAAAATAATTGGGTTTGATCATGAATTATAAATAGAGATTTTTTGTTTTGTGGCATGTAGTGCAGTTCCGAACTATTGGCTGTAAAGATTAATCATATTTGGGTGTTAAGTATATCTCTTCTTTGTTATTTGTTTTGATAGAAATTCTGATTTCTTTTAAACAAGTTCCTTTTTCATCTTTTGCCACACAATTTATTGAAATTTCATCAATAAGTGTATCATTTTTGTCTTTGATTACAATTTTAGAAAGTTCTTTATTACTGTAATAAAAATGCTGTGTGTGGAACGTTTCAAAATTATCTTCTATTTTATTTAATGTTCCATCAGAATTATAATAATAAATGGCTTCATTTTCTTTGTATTGTTTTTTAGTGTAACAGCTGATACGTTCTCGTTGTTTAGGTTTCCAACGTGTTTTACAATAATAAGGTTCTTTATCAGGATACAATTCTACTACAAACCATAATCTCTTTTCGGTTTCTTGCAATAGATTACCTAACGAATCGACAGTTTTGGAGTATTTGATGCGACCATTTCGAGTAAAAACCATTTCTTTTTTATGCAAAAGTTTTTTCTGATTATTTTCTACTACATATTTTTCTTCGATTGCAGATTTTATTCCATCAGGAAGTAGTTGCTTCTTAGTATACTTTTTAGTAGCGCACGATTGAATTGTTAAGAGTAAGATAATAATAAAAATAACTCTCATAATCGTAAAGTTTAGGAATACACTAAGTTACGAATTTTTAATTGTTTTTTTATGTGGGCACGGAATACAATTCCGCGCTATCGGGTTTTTTTAAGATTTTCAATTTATTTAAAAGCATCTTTCAAATCGGACAAAATTACGAGAATTAAAATAAATGCTAATAAGCAAAAAATAAAATGACCAAGGAAATATTTTAAACGTGTAATAGAATTACTTTCTTTTTCTTTATAACTTTTCCAACTATAATATACTCCGATAGGAGCTAACAATATGATTAATAGAATAGGGAAACCATTTAAAAAATCCAGAATAAAGTATGATTCTTTAACAAATGGTTTTATAATTATACTTGTAAATATGGCAACTAAAAGTCCAATTCCATAAACTTTATAAATTTTAACAGACTTACTTAAATATTTATGCTTTTGTGGTTTTAGTTTATTCATATTGTGTTTATAATTTTGATTTTAAACTAACTTCTAACGTTTCGCGGTTTACGAAAAAAAGGATTGTTTTTTGTTTTGTGTACACGGAATGCAATTCCGCGCTATTAGATTTTATAAAACAACTTATTAATTAATATTTCCTTTTTTAGTTTTCAAATCTTTAAAATTTGCTAAAATTAAAATTAAAGTAATAAATGCTGTTAGCATTTCTGTTCCTACGAATAGTTTGGCATATAGGCTATTTGCTTGTATCTCACTTGAATTATTCATAATAAAAATGCCAAAACTATAATATAAAAACTCTAAGAAGTGATTTGTATTTTTAACATTTATAAAGTTTTCATTATTGTAATCATATAAACACCAATAATATGATGCGAAAGTAAGAGATAAGAAGAAAACAATTCCTAAAGTGTGAGCTAAGAATTTAAATCTTCCTTGACTATTTTCTGAATGCTGATGTATTTTTTCGGTATGAAAAGTAATAAAATAAAAGTTGCTTAATAAAAGTGTGAAAAAAAAGAAAAAACCAAAAAAATATCTTTCAAATTCATTAAATTCTTTTTGGAATATGATGAAAACTAAATATGTGAAAAAAGGTAGAATTACAAAAACGCCATGTTTGTTTAAATAATTAATTAAGTTTTTCATTTGCAAAATATTTACAAGATTAATTCATTTACTATCATTCAGAGTATGTCTCTAAAGTATAATATTCGCTAATATATAAAAAAATCCTCACAATTTCTTGCGAGGATTTCGTATATAAGTTAGAAAAAGGATTACTCAGCGCTTTCTTGCATCGTATGATACACGTTCATTACGTCATCGTCTTCTTCAATTTTTTCTAATAGTTTTTCAACATCAGCTACTTGGTCTGGTGTTAATTCTTTTGTTATTTGTGGTATTCTTTCAAATCCAGAAGATAAGATTTCTAATCCACGAGTTTCTAATTCTTTTTGGATAGTTCCAAAGCTTTCAAAAGGAGCGTACATTAAAATACCGTCTTCGTCAGCAAAGATTTCTTCTACACCAAAATCAATCATCTCTAATTCTAATTCTTCCACATCTTGTCCTTCTGCTGGAATTCTAAAATTACACGTATGATCAAACATAAATTCTACCGAACCTTGAGTTCCAAACGTTCCATTGCATTTGTTGAAGTAACTTCTAATGTTAGCAACTGTTCTGTTGTTGTTATCTGTAGCCGTTTCAATTAAAATTGCAATTCCGTGAGGTGCATACCCTTCAAACAACACTTCTTTAAAGTTAGCCGTGTCTTTATCCGATGCTTTTTTAATAGCGCGTTCTACGTTATCTTTAGGCATATTAGCAGCCTTCGCATTCTGAATCACTGCTCTTAAACGTGAGTTGGTTTCAGGATTTGGTCCGCCTTCTTTAACGGCCATTACAATATCTTTTCCTATTCTAGTAAACGTTTTAGCCATTGCTGACCAACGTTTCATTTTACGGGCTTTTCTAAATTCAAACGCTCTTCCCATTGCTATATAATTTCAATATTCTTTATTCGTTGTTCAAAATTTCGATGCAAAAATAATAATTTCAAGTTCAAGTTCAAGTTCAAATTCAAGTTCAATTTTCAAGTTTGTTCTTGAACTTGAATTTGTCCTTGCTCTTGACTACTTTTTATAAAATGGCATTTTAACCACTTTAGCTTTAATATCTTTATTTCTAATTCTAATATAAATTTCAGAATCTGGTGTAGCTAAAGCCGTTGGAACATAGCCCATTCCGATAGCAATTCCCATTGAAGGTGATTGCGTTCCAGAAGTTACGATTCCAACTACATTTCCATCAGCATCAGCAATTTCGTAATCGTGACGAGGAATTCCTCTTTCGATCATTTCGAAACCAACTAATTTACGAGAAACGCCCGCTTCTTTTTGTTTCTTTAAGTTTTCAGAATTCGTGAATTCTTTATCGAATTTCGTAATCCATCCTAAACCAGCTTCTAATGGAGAAGTCGTATCGTTGATATCGTTTCCGTATAAACAGAATCCCATTTCTAAACGTAAAGTATCACGCGCTGCTAATCCAATTGGTTTGATTCCGAATGCTGCTCCAGCTTCAAAAACTTTGTTCCAAATGTATTCTGCATCTTCGTTTTTGAAGTAAATTTCAAATCCTCCAGAACCTGTATAACCTGTAGCCGAAACAATTACATCGCTTTTTCCAGCAAATTCACCAATTTGGAATGTGTAATATCCCATATTCGTTAAATCGATAGAAGTCAATGATTGCATAGCTTCTGCAGCTTTTGGTCCTTGAATAGCTAATAATGAATAGTCATCTGAAAGGTTTTGCATATCCACACCAAAATCATTATGTGAAGAAATCCAATTCCAATCTTTTTCAATATTTGAAGCATTCACAACCAACATGTAATGATTGTCTGCAATTTTATAAACGATTAAATCGTCAACAATTCCACCTTCGTTATTTGGTAAACAAGAATATTGTGCTTTTCCATCAACTAATTTAGAAGCGTCATTTGAAGTTACTTTCTGAATTAAAGCCAACGCATTTTCTCCTTTTAAGAAAAATTCTCCCATGTGAGAAACGTCAAAAACACCAACGCCATTTCTAACGATTTCGTGTTCTGCATTTACTCCTTCGTATTGCACAGGCATGTTGTATCCTGCAAACGGAACCATTTTAGCTCCTAAACTTTCGTGAATGTGCGTTAACGCTGTATTTTTCATGATTTGATGTTGTATTATTTGAGAGCGCTAATTTATTGAAAATTCTTAAAAATGCACCCAGAATTCCCTTAAAATTTGAGCGATATTTATTTTTTATTAATAATGCTGATAAATCTTGCATTTTAACAATTGTTTGCGGAATTTTGGACTTTTAAAATTAACAAAATGGAAACTACACATTATATAAGTTCAGATTTATTGTCTATCGATATGATTAACGAGATTGTTTTTCAAGGAAAACAGTTGGCATTATCAGAGGAAGCTATCGTAAACATTGAGAAATGTAGAAAATACTTAGACGATAAAATGAAATCAAACTCAGATCCAATTTACGGAATTAACACTGGTTTTGGTTCGTTGTGTAATGTGAAGATTTCGAATGAAAATTTATCAAAACTTCAAGAGAATTTGGTAAAATCGCACGCTTGCGGAACAGGGGAGGAAGTACCTCATGAAATTGTAAAAATCATGTTGTTGTTGAAAATCCAATCGTTAAGCTACGGACATTCAGGTGTTCAGTTGGTAACGGTGCAGCGTTTGATTGATTTTTACAACAATGATATTTTTCCAGTAATTTATACACAAGGTTCGTTAGGTGCTTCGGGCGATTTAGCTCCGTTGGCGCATTTATCGTTACCATTATTAGGAGAAGGTGAAGTATATTTAGATGGTTTCAGACAACCTTCAGCTAAAGTATTAGCCAAATTTGGTTGGGAACCAATCGTTTTACAATCTAAAGAAGGTTTGGCGTTGTTGAACGGAACACAATTCATGAGTGCTTACGGAGTATATTGCTTAATAAAAGCTGATAAAATTTCGTATTTAGCAGATGTAATCGGAGCGGTTTCATTAGAAGGATTTGATGGAAGAATTGAGCCTTTTACTGATTTGATACACTTAGTTCGTCCTCATAAAGGTCAAGTGCAAACAGCTGAAAGAATGCGCGATTTGTTAGAAGATAGTGAAATTATTGCGCAACCAAAAGTGCATGTGCAAGACCCATATTCATTTAGATGTATTCCGCAAGTACATGGCGCTTCGAAAGATACAATTGATTATGTGAAAAAAGTATTCCGAACTGAAATCAACTCGGTTACCGATAATCCTAATATTTTCGTAGGAGAAGATTTGATTATCTCTGGAGGGAATTTCCACGGACAACCTTTAGCATTAGCGTTAGATTTCTTAGGAATAGCGTTATCAGAATTAGGAAGTATTTCGGAAAGAAGAACCTATCAATTGATTTCTGGATTAAGAGGTTTACCAGCGTTTTTAGTAAACGATCCAGGATTGAATTCAGGTTTCATGATTCCACAATATACAGCGGCAAGTATTGCTAGTCAAAACAAACAATTAGCAACACCAGCAAGTATTGATAGTATTGTTTCGTCAAACGGACAAGAAGATCACGTGAGTATGGGAGCAAACGCTGCGACTAAAACGTTACGTATTGTTGAAAACGTAGAACGCATTTTAGGAATTGAATTATTAAATGGTTCGCAAGCTTTAGAATTCAGAAGACCATTACAATCAAGTGAATTCATTGAAAGTTTTGTGAAATCATATAGAGAAGAAGTTCCGTTTGTATCAGAAGATAGAATTTTACATTACGATATTGAAAAATCGGTTTCTTTTTTGAATAGTTTTCAAATTGAAATGGAAGACTAATAATCAAAATATATAAAATTAAAAAGCTCAAGATTTTCTTGAGCTTTTTTTATAAAAATAGAATTGTAATAATAGTTATAATTGCAGGAAGTGCTTGCACATAAAATATTTTTTTTGATGCGGAATAAGCTCCGAAAATTCCAGCAACAGTAACACAACAAAGAAAGAAGATAGCTATATTTCTACTCCAAATTTCATCGGAAATAGCCAAAGACCAAAGTAAACCAGCAGATAAAAATCCGTTATACAAGCCTTGATTGGCTGCTAAGACTTTTGTTTTTTCGAACAAATCTTCGGGAATGGTTCGGAATACTTTTTTAGCTGCAGTTGTCCATGCAAACATTTCTAGCCATAGAAAATACAGGTGAAATAAAGCTATAATTACGATGAGTATTTTACTAATGAAATGCATAATTATTCTTTTTCGTTAAAAGTGCGTTCGATTCTCTTGTCTGGAATTAACCAAATTAAAGCCACCAAAATATAAATGGCTCCTGAAATTTCAACAGAATATTTGGTTGCAATAACAGCGATTAAATATAAAACTACCGATAATTTTCCTTTGTAATCTTTTCCAATAGCCTTAGCTAAAATAGAATCTTTTCCATGGTCAATTAAAATGACTTTTTGTAAAATAAAATAAGCAATCGCATTCATTAATAAGACTAAACCATATAACATCATTGGAAATGAATTAAAATGATGTTCACCAATCCAAGCCGTTGTAAAAGGAATTAAAGACAACCAAAACAATAAATGCAAATTTGCCCAAAGTATTTTACCATTTACCTTTTTTACGGTATGCATCAAATGATGGTGATTGTTCCAGTAAATTCCAACATAAATAAAGCTCAAAATATAACTCAAAAACTTATGCGATAGTTTAATGACGGCTTCAAATGTAGTATCATCTGGTACTTTAAACTCCAAGACCATAATGGTGATAATAATAGCTAAAACACCGTCGCTAAAAGCTTCTAATCGGTTTTTGTTCATTTCGTATTTTTAAGTAAAAATACAATTAATGTAATTAAAGCAATAGCTTCAGTAAGCATTCCAATAGTTAACATAAAGTTAGCTCCAGGCCAATGCATAATTTTGAATAAAGCGCCAATTATTGTAATCGCCATCCCTAAAAGGAACAACACCAACGGAATTGTATATTGCTTTTTCATAATCTATCTAATTTTGAACACTGAACTATTTCCACTTAAAGTTTTTCTCAATTGCTTTAATCATTTCGCCTGCAATGTCTTTTTGAGTTGCACCTTCAATTCCTTCTAAACCTGGAGATGAATTTACTTCTAACAATAAAGGACCTTTTGACGAACGAATAATATCAACTCCAGCCACTTTTAAATTCATAGCTTTTGCTGCTTTAATAGCAATTTTCTTTTCGTCAGCAGTAATTTTCACTACCGAAGCAGTTCCGCCCATATGGATATTCGCTCTGAATTCTCCAGGAGCAGCTTCACGTTGCATAGCAGCAACAACTTTTCCATCTACAACAAAGAGTCTCAAGTCTTTACCATTCGCTTCTTTAATGAATTCTTGAACTAAAATATTGGCATTTAAACTCTTGAAAGCATTAATAACTGATTCGGCTGCTTTTTTGGTTTCTGCCAAAACGACACCTTTTCCTTGAGTTCCTTCTAATAATTTTACAATTAAAGGAGAACCACCCACCATTTTAATTAAATCGTCTGTGTCTAAAGGTGAATTGGCAAATCCAGTGGTTGGAATATCTACACCGTTATTCAATAATAATTGTAATGAAAACAGTTTGTCTCTTGATTGTGTAATGGCAGAAGCATTGTTCAAAGCAAATACTTTTAAAGCTTCAAATTGACGCGTTAAAGCACAACCATAATAAGTCATACTTGGTCGAATTCTTGGAATTACGGCATCAAAATCGTTTAGAACTTTTCCTCCACGATAATGAATTTCAGGTTTTGTTGCGTCTAATTTCATGTAGCAGTATTTCAAATTTAAGAAATGCATTTCATGACCTCTTAATTCGCCTGCTTCTAAAATTCGTTTGTTGCTATATAATTCTGGATTGCTTGCTAATAAACCAATTTTTAAACCTTTTTTGGATTCATTAGAAGCGTAGTAATATTCTTTTAGTTTTTCGGTTGTCGGTTGGCCCAATAAATAACGTTGCTCTGGATCGACCAAAACACGTCCCGACATCGCTTCACGACCTAATAACATTCGGAAACCCATCGAATCACGGTTGGTAAGTGTAACCTCGATTTCCCAAGTTTTCCCACCAATTTCTAGTTTGGTTTTGATAACGTAGCGTTGTTCTCTAAAACCACTAGAACTTTTAACGACTCTTTTATCAATTAAAGGAGCTTCACAATGTATAACTGCTTTAGCATTATTTTGAATTGGGTTGATATCAAATTTCACCCAACTTTCACTATCTTTTTCAAACGTAACAATATTGATAGCATGAAGTGCAGAAGTTTTTGCTCCTGAGTCAACACGTGCTTTAATTGTTGGGATTCCTAAAGTAGGGAAGGAACACCATTCTTCGCTACCTACAATAACTTTGTCTAACATTTTTAAACGAATAAATTAAGAATCTAATGTAGTATTTTTTTTAATATAATTTTAAAATTGCATAAAATAAAAAAACCAAGCTATGAGCTTGGTTCTTCTAATTTCTTAATTTCTATTTTGAGTTCTTGAGCCGTTTCATCTAAGTCCATGAAAATTTGATCGCCTTCATGAATTTTTTGAGTAATAATCTCTTCAGCTAGAGCATCTTCAACATATTTTTGAATGGCTCTTTTTAACGGACGCGCTCCAAACTGCTTATCAAAACCTTTTTCAGCAATGTAATCTTTGGCTGCTTCTGAAAGTTTTAAAGTGTAACCTAAATCTTTAACGCGGTCGTATAATTTGTCCATTTCGATATCAATAATTTTATCAATATCTTCTTTTTCTAGAGCATTGAAGACAATTACATCATCAATTCTGTTTAAAAACTCAGGAGCAAAAGCTTTTTTCAAAGCGTTTTCGATAATTCCTTTTGAATGTTCTTCTGTTTGTGCAGTTTTTGATGCAGTTCCAAATCCAACACCGGTTCCAAAGTCTTTCAATTGACGAGCACCAACGTTAGAAGTCATGATAATAATCGTATTTCTAAAATCGATTTTACGACCTAAACTATCTGTTAAATGTCCGTCATCTAATACCTGAAGCATCATATTGAAAACATCTGGATGTGCTTTTTCAATCTCATCTAAAAGTACTACGCAATATGGTTTTCTTCTTACTTTTTCAGTTAATTGACCACCTTCTTCGTATCCAACGTATCCTGGAGGCGCTCCAACTAAACGAGAAATAGCAAATTTTTCCATATATTCACTCATGTCAATACGAACTAAAGCATCTTCAGAATCAAATAATTCCTTTGCAATAACTTTAGCCAATTGTGTTTTTCCAACACCAGTTTGACCTAAGAATATAAACGAACCAATTGGCTTGTTCGGATCTTTTAAACCAGCGCGATTTCTTTGGATAGATTTTGCAATTTTTAATACTGCTTCGTCTTGTCCAATTACCTTACCTCTAATAAGTTCAGGTAAGTGAGCTAATTTATTACTTTCAGTTTGTGCAATACGATTTACAGGAATTCCAGTCATCATAGAAACTACATCAGCAACGTTATCTTCTGTAACGGTAACTTTGTTGTTTTTAGAATCTTCTTCCCATTGTTCTTGAGCAATTGCTAAATCTTTTTCGATGCGTTTTTCATCATCACGAAGTTTAGCAGCTTCCTCATATTTCTGTTTTTTAACGACCGTATTTTTCAGTTCGCGCACTTCTTCTAATTGACGTTCTAATTCCAAAATTTGTTTAGGAACATCAATATTAATAATGTGAACACGAGAACCTGCTTCGTCTAAAGCATCAATAGCTTTGTCTGGAAGAAAACGATCTGTCATGTAACGATTTGTCAATTTAACACAAGCTTCAATTGCTTCTGGTGTGTATAAAACGTTATGATGGTCTTCGTATTTTGGTTTGATGTTATTTAAAATCGTAATCGTTTCTTCAACAGATGTTGGTTCTACAATTACTTTTTGAAAACGTCTTTCTAAAGCGCCATCTTTCTCGATATACTGACGGTATTCGTCCAATGTTGTAGCACCTACACATTGAATTTCACCTCTTGCTAATGCCGGCTTAAACATGTTAGAAGCATCAAGCGAACCTGTTGCACCTCCAGCGCCTACAATAGTGTGAATTTCATCAATAAATAAAATGATATCATCATTTTTCTCTAATTCATTCATTACCGCTTTCATTCTTTCTTCGAATTGTCCGCGGTATTTTGTTCCAGCAACTAAACTTGCTAAATCAAGTGTAACTACACGTTTGTTGAATAAATTACGAGATACTTTCTTTTTAATAATTCGCAAAGCTAAACCTTCAGCAATAGCCGATTTTCCAACTCCAGGTTCTCCAATTAAAAGCGGGTTGTTTTTCTTTCTACGACTTAGAATTTGAGAAACACGCTCGATTTCTTTCTCACGTCCCACAACTGGGTCTAGTTTTCCTTCTTCTGCCATTTCGGTTAAGTCACGACCGAAGTTATCTAAAACTGGAGTTTTTGATTTTTTATTGGTTTTTCCACCTGAAGGCGGATTGTTAAATGAGCTTTCTTTTAAACTGTCATCTTGTCCTGAATCGTCATTGAACGACTCCGCTTTTGGCAAGTTTTCTAAATAATCGTCTTCGTTTGTCATCATGGCTGTATACTGTTCTTTAACGGTTTCGTAATCGATTTTTAATTTGCCCATCAATTTAGTTGTTGGGTCGTTTTCATTGCGTAAAATGCATAGCAATAGGTGAGCGGTACTTATTTCAGAGTTGTTGAAAAGTTTCGCTTCTAGAAAAGTTGTCTTCAATGCACGCTCGGCTTGACGCGTAAGGTGTAAGTTCTTCTTTTCAATATTTTGAATGCCATTAGGGTTAGCAGGGCTAAGTATCTCTACTTTTTTTCGTAAGTGAGATAAGTCCACAGCTAAATTATTCAAGATATTAATTGCTTTCCCATTGCCATCTCGAAGTATTCCTAGCATTAAGTGTTCGGTACCAATAAAGTCGTGACCTAATCGTAAAGCTTCTTCTTTACTGTAGGTAATTACGTCTTTAACTCTCGGTGAAAAATTATCGTCCATAGCATTAGTAATATAAGTAAATGTACAAAATTCTATAAGGAAATACAAAAATCATACCTTATAAAAAGACAGATAGGCTAAATGACAAAAAATATTTGAAAAATGAAAGAAAGTAGGATAGGATTTATAAGCAATTTGTAAACAAAATTGTTAATAAATAGTCGAAATTAGTGGTTCAAAATTTGTGTTAAAAGTTCAAAAAGCTGTATATTGGCACGTTTTAGTACTAATATATAATTTTAATGTAAATACTTATGTCAGAAGGAGAAAAGTTAATTCCTATTAACATAGAGGAAGAAATGAAATCAGCTTACATCGATTATTCGATGTCTGTTATTGTGTCAAGAGCACTTCCTGATGTTAGAGATGGTTTAAAGCCTGTTCACCGAAGAGTACTTTATGGAATGTATGATTTGGGAGTTAACTCAAGATCTGCCCACAAAAAATCGGCGAGAATTGTCGGAGAGGTTTTAGGAAAGTATCACCCACATGGAGATTCCTCAGTTTACGATGCTATGGTACGTATGGCTCAGGAATGGAGTATGCGTTATTTATTGGTTGACGGTCAAGGTAACTTTGGTTCTGTCGATGGAGATAGTCCAGCAGCAATGCGTTACACGGAAGCCAGAATGAAAAAGATTTCGGAAGAAATGTTGGCAGATATCGATAAAGAAACAGTTGATTTCCAATTAAACTTTGACGATACATTACAAGAGCCAACGGTTATGCCAACTAAAATACCAACTTTGTTAGTAAACGGAGCTTCGGGTATTGCGGTAGGTATGGCTACAAATATGGCACCTCACAACTTAACTGAAGTTGTTGATGGTATTTTGGCCTATATCGATAACAATGATATTGAAATTGATGAGTTAATAAATCATATCAAAGCTCCTGATTTCCCTACAGGAGGAATAATTTATGGTTACGAAGGAGTAAGAGAAGCATTCAAAACTGGTAGAGGTCGTATTGTAATGCGTGCTAAAGTTGGTTTTGAAGAAGTAAATGGAAAAGAAGCGATCATTGTAACTGAAATTCCTTATCAAGTGAATAAGGCAAATATGATTAAACATACTGCCGATTTAGTTAATGATAAGAAAATAGAAGGTATATCAAATATACGTGATGAATCGGATAGAAATGGTATGCGTGTGGTGTATGAATTAAAACGTGATGCGGTTCCAAACGTAGTTTTAAATACACTATATAAATATACGCAATTACAAGCTTCGTTCAGTGTAAATAATATTGCATTGGTAAAAGGGCGTCCGCAAATGTTGAATCTTAAAGATTTGATTTACCATTTCGTAGAACACCGTCATGATGTTGTAGTTCGTAGAGCACAATATGATTTAAGAAAAGCAGAAGAAAGAGCTCATATCTTAGAAGGTTTAATCATTGCTTCTGATAATATCGACGAAGTAATCAAAATTATTAGAGCTTCTAAAGATGGTGACGAAGCTAGAACGAAATTAATTGAACGTTTCAAATTATCAGAAATTCAAGCACGTGCAATCGTAGAAATGCGTTTGAGACAATTAACAGGTCTTGAGCAAGATAAATTACGTGCTGAATACGAAGAAATCATGAAATTGATTACGTATTTAAAAGAATTATTGGCAAGCAAAGAAATGAGAATGCAAGTAATTAAAGACGAATTAGCAGAAATCAGAGATAAATATGGAGATGAGCGTCGTTCGCAAATCGAATATTCTGGTGGAGATGTTAGTATCGAAGATTTAATTGCTGATGAAAGTGTTGTAATTACGATTTCTCATGCGGGTTATATCAAACGTACTTCATTATCAGAATACAAAACACAAAATAGAGGAGGAGTTGGACAAAAATCGGCTGGAACTAGAGATCAAGATTTCTTAGAGCATTTATTTGTAGCAACAAATCACCAATATTTAATGTATTTCACGCAAAAAGGTAAGTGTTATTGGATGCGTGTTTACGAAATTCCAGAAGGAACAAAAACAAGTAAAGGTCGTGCTATTCAAAACTTAATCAATATCGAAAGTGATGATAAAGTAAAAGCATTTATCTGTACTCAAGACTTAAAAGACCAAGATTACATCAATAGTCATTATGTGATTATGGCAACGAAACAAGGTCAAGTTAAGAAAACACCATTAGAACAATATTCACGTCCACGTCAAAACGGAATCAATGCGATTACGATTAAAGAAGACGATGAATTAATCGAAGCAAAATTAACTACAGGAAACAGTCAAGTTTTATTGGCAGTTAAGTCTGGCAAATTAGTTCGTTTTGAAGAAGAGAAAACACGTCCAATGGGAAGAACTGCTTCAGGAGTTAGAGGTATTACTTTAGCCGATGAAAAAGACGAAGTAATTGGAATGGTTTCTATCGATAAAGATCATGTTACAGAATCACAAATCTTAGTTGTTACTGAAAATGGTTACGGAAAACGTACAAAATTAGTTGATGACGATGGAGAAGATGTATACAGAATCACGAATCGTGGTGGTAAAGGTGTAAAAACTCTTAATATTACAGATAAAACAGGGGCTTTAATTGCAATTAATAATGTTACTGATGCTGATGATTTAATGATTATCAATAAATCAGGATTGACAATTAGAATGATGGTTTCTGATTTGAGAGTAATGGGAAGAGCAACGCAAGGAGTTCGACTAATCAACATCAAAGGAAACGATTCAATCGCTGCTGTAACTAAAGTACTTCGTGAAGATGAAGAAGTAGTGTTAGATGAAAATGGAGATATTTCTGATGCTGAGACTGGCATAGATATTGATTCGTCAGAAGAAGAAACACAAGAATAAATAAGATAAGGCCCAAATTTATTTTGGGCTTTTGTTTAACCCAGATTTTAAAACAATGAAAAAATTAGTATTAAGTGCAACACTTTTATTGTCAGTTGCCACATTTGCTCAAAAAGACGAGCTTAAAGTATTAAAAAAGATTTATGCTAAAGAATCTATTTCTGACAAAGATTTACAGGAGTATAAAACCGCAAGCGACGCATTACAAACTTTAGCAACAGAGGAGTCTGATAAAGTATATGCTAAATTTTACAAAACCATGTATCCAACAGTTGTTTTGGCTTCAAAAGGCGCAAAAGCAACTATGCAAGATCAAATGAATTTATATAAACCAGATTTTATAAAGGAATATGGTATTGTAATTAATGAAACACTTGAGTTTGAAAAAAAGTCAGGAAAAAAGATTTATACAGATGAATTAATTCAGGAGAAAGATGAATTTAAAAAAACATTAAATTCACTTGCTATGAGTTTAAATGGTGCTTCTAAGTTCAAAGAAGCATCTGAGGCATTTTATTCACTTTATACTTTTGATCCGAAAAACGAAGGTAGTTCTCTACAAAATGCAGCTCAGTTGGCTGTAAATGCTCAAGATTATAAATTGGCTGAGAACTTATATGAGCAATTTTATAATAGTGATTATTTTAATAATGGGATTCAGTATTTCGCGGTTAATAAAGCTAACGGAATAGAACAAAATTTTGGTAGTTCCAAAGAAGCTAAAGATTTGAGAACTAATTATATTTCTAAAGGTATTTTCGAAAAACCAAGAGATGAGAAAGTTAATAAAAGTAAAGGAGATGTTTTAAGAACTTTATCTATTTTAATTGCTCAAAATGAAGGTGATAAGAAAAAATTAGAATTGTATGTTTCAGAAGCAAGAAAATTACTTCCTAATGATCAAGATTTATTATTAACTGAATTTAATTTGTATTTCAATCAAGGTTATGAATTAATCAAAGATGATATGAAAATGGTTGAAGAAATTAATAAAGTTATTGATAACAAAAAGAAATATGATGAATTGGTTGCTAAAAGAAAAGAGATTTTCACAAAAGCGTTACCATTTTTTGAGAAAGCATATCAAGTAAAACCATCAGATGAAAATACTAAAAATGTTTTAAAGATAACATATGAAACTTTAGGTCAACCTGAAAAAGCAAAAGCTATCAACTAAAACAAAAAATCCCGATGAAAATCGGGATTTTTTTATATTATTTTTTTAATAACTCTCAGTTTGTGTGTGTGTCTATTGACTTCTGCATTATAAATTCCTAAATGGTCTAAACGATCAATTCGTACTTTTCCAGAGGCGTGAATGATGTAGTTGTTTTCCATCATAATTCCTACGTGAATGATATTGCCTTCTTCGTTATCAAAAAATGCCAAATCACCTGGTTCACTTTCCTCAATAAAACTTAAAGCTTCTCCTTGAGTGGCTTGTTGCGAAGCATCTCTTAAAAGAGAATACCCATTTAATTTATAAACCATTTGAGTAAAACCGGAACAATCAATTCCAAAAGGAGTTTTTCCTCCCCATAAATAAGGGGCATTCAAATACATGAAAGCGGTTTTAACTAAATCTGATTTTGGTTTTTGACCGCAAACTTTTATTCCTTCAAAACTATATTTGCTAGTGTTTATTTCTTCATTATCTAAAAAAGATAACGAAGCACCTAATGTAATCGAAGTTAATTGATTGTTTGGAGTAGTTATATATTCAACTAAATCAGAATTAAGAACGATAGGAGTATTATTTAACACAGTATAATGCTCTTCGGTTATAGGTTGATATTGTTTGGCGTCAATCCAACCAATGTAATTATCAAATGCCAATTCTATCTGCACCCATTTGGCAGTCATTTCAATAATTTTAAAGTGTTCGCCAAAGAGCAATTGCGAAACTTGTTCGCTTCGGTCGCTGGCTTCCGCTCTTACGGGAACTATGGCTAAATTACAAATTCCAAACATGTTGGTCTAAATAAGAAATGATGAATTAAGAATTTAATTACAAATGTAACTAAAATTCAAAATTCACCATTAATAAAGTTATAAATTATGCTCTTTCAATAACAATTGCCGAAGCACCACCACCACCATTACAGATAGCAGCCGCACCAATTTTTGCATTGTTTTGGTTTAAAACACTGATTAAAGTAACGATAATTCTAGCTCCAGAACATCCTAGAGGGTGACCTAAAGAAACCGCACCACCGTTTACATTAATTTTATCATTGTCTAATCCTAAGATTTGTGCATTAGCTAATCCAACTACAGAGAAAGCTTCGTTAAATTCAAAGAAATCAACATCAGAAATTGAAATTCCTGCTTTGTCTAATGCTTTTGGTAATGCTTTTGCAGGCGCAGTTGTAAACCATTTTGGTTCTTGAGCCGCATCAGCGTATGATTTAATGTAAGCTAAAGGAGTTAATCCTAATGATTGTGCTTTTTCTTCACTCATTAAAACTAAAGCCGCAGCTCCGTCATTAATAGTAGAAGCATTAGCCGCTGTAACAGTTCCTTCTTTTGTGAAAACTGCAGCTAATGAAGGAATTTTATCTAATTTAACATTAGTGTATTCTTCGTCTTTAGAAACTACGATAGCGTCACCTCTTCTTTGAGGTACTTCTACCGGAACAATTTCTGCGTCAAACTTACCAGCTTCCCACGCAGCCGCAGAACGCTCATATGATTGAATTGCGAAGTTATCTTGCGCTTCTCTTGTAATGTTGTATTCTGTCGCACATAAGTCAGCACAAACACCCATAGCGTTGTTATCGTATGCGTCAGTTAAACCGTCTTTCTGCATTCCGTCAACTAAAGAAGTTGGTCCAAATTTTACACCGTTTCTTAAGTGAACGTAATGTGGAATCAAACTCATGTTTTCCATACCACCCGCTACTACGATTTCAGCGTCTCCAGCCATGATAGCTTGAGCACCTTGCATAACGGCTTTCATACCACTAGCACAAACTTTATTTACAGTAGTACAAGCTACACTTTCAGATAAACCAGCATATAAAGCGGCTTGTCTTGCAGGAGCTTGGCCGTTTCCAGCTTGAACTACATTACCCATTAATACTTCGTCAACTAATTTAGGGTCTAAATTGATTTTATTTAAAGCGCCTTTGATGGCAGCAGCACCTAATTTTGTAGCAGGTACACTAGATAAAGCTCCCATGAAACTTCCAATTGGAGTTCTTACGGCAGAAACGATAACTACTCTTTTAGTCATGATAGAAAGGTTTTTTATTTGAATTGCGAAATTACTATTTTTATTCGAATTGAGGCAAGGTTTTTATTGATATTCTAAGTTAAAATCGAATTTTATTTTGATATTACCAATTTGATTTCATTTTTATTAAAAAGCTATTGTATTGATTGTAAGCGTTTTTTTAGGAATAAGAAAAATTTATTGAAAAAAACTCCCTAAAATGTTGTATAATTAAGAATGAAAATATACATTTGCAACCGCAAAAAAGATAAGTTCTTACAACAAAATAGGAGAGGTGCCAGAGTGGTAATGGAGCAGATTGCTAATCTGTCGACGGGTAACCGTCGCCTGGGTTCGAATCCCTGTCTCTCCGCTTTTATTTGTTTTTGCGGGGTGTAGCGTAGCCCGGTTATCGCGCCTGCTTTGGGAGCAGGAGGCCGCAGGTTCGAATCCTGCCACCCCGACGATAATAAAATAGGTTGCGTAGCTCAGCTGGATAGAGCAACTCACTTCTAATGAGTAGGTCCCAGGTTCGAATCCTGGCGCGATCACAAAAAGCCTTGCAATTGCAAGGCTTTTTTGTTTTAATCAATTCTGAGTAATCTTAGAGTCCCTCATATTTTCCATCTTCATCAACAAGATACACTTCTTCTAAAAACCAATTGTTTTCGATTTTAATAAAGTGATATTCGTAATCAGCATCTCGAAAACTGTTTTTTGGATCTTTAAATTTTGTTTTAATTATTGCGCTATTTTTTTTAATAATCTCTTTGCTTATTTTTTCTTTTTCTGGACAGTGGTTAGAATCGCTACCGAATGAAATTCCTTGATGTATTTTGCCTAATTGACAATATTTAGAAATTATTTTTTTATATTCTTTTTCAATATTCTCATCATTATTTTTAGTTTGGCTTAAATTATAAGCGTAATCGTTCCATTTTTTATAGTCTTTTATAAACTCAATAGTAAGTTTTGAAGGATCGTTTGATTTGATCTCCTGTGACATAACTCCATGTTGAGTAAGAAGACTTAAGATGATTAGGTAAATAATTTTCATTTTTTATAAATATTACTCCACACACTTCAAAAACTCCATAAAATAATTAGCGGGATTTGTTTTTATTTTCAAAGACTCAGAAATCAATTCATTTTTAACGACATAATCTTTTGATTCTCCTGAAAATTGAATTCTCACTAATGAAATGGGACTATTTTTTAACTCTTCAAAATTAGTTTTAGTAAAGTAAAAATAAGCTGTTAATAATCTAATGTTGCTTTTCTCTTCTGAATTATAGTTTAAATCACTACAAACATCATCAAAGGCATGCAAAAGGGTTACAATTTTGCCGTTCATCAATTGAATTACAATCTTCGAGTTTTTTGATAAACAATTTACGGGTATAAAATCATTACTTTTTTGTAATTGCTGCAGGCTCAACATTGGAATGCCATTGCTATTAAGTAATCCAAAAAAAATAAATTCTTTATTGTTTCCAAAAATTCTTTCATTCATCAATTTATGGGGTAATGATTTAAGTGAAGTAGAATCTGTTTTTTCTTCAATGTCGTATTTACAATCTTTATTTTGAGCGTTAACACTTAATGTAAGTAACAATAGTAGCGATAAAAGGTGTTTCATTTGGATTATAATTTGGTGCAAAGTAAAATTATTTTTTCATTATTTATATTCGTGGTGAAAAATGCAAAAATTGTTCCACCATCTGTAATTTTATATT
The DNA here is from genome assembly GCF_004363695.1 of Flavobacterium cheniae. GTDB lineage: Bacteria > Bacteroidota > Bacteroidia > Flavobacteriales > Flavobacteriaceae > Flavobacterium > Flavobacterium cheniae. The sequence goes on from NZ_SNZC01000001.1 coordinate 345,887, forward strand.
TTTTCTTTATTTCTTCAGGTTTTATTGGGAAATTCCGTGTGGAAACATTCATTTTTTTACCTTGAATATGTTGCGAAATTTCATTTTTCTGAAACGGAACAATCGCATCAATTTGAAACTTTCTTCCAGGAAAATCGATGATTTCGTCCGAAGTGTACAAATGCGAATGTTGGTGCAATTTTCCAACAGCAAATAATTCGGAAACCGCTTCAAATCCACCTGATTTCATTAAAGACACATTAGGTTCGTAAAGATATTTTTTTGGCAAATTATAACGTGCTGAATACGATTTTGAACTTTCAATTTTGGTGATCGTTTGTTTTTCTTTTTCTTTTTCGATATTCACCGCTATAATTTCTGGAGAGTCATTGAAATTTTTCTCTATTTTCCAAAGCAATTCTTTTACTTCATTATCAACAGCTACGATATGTATTTCTGCTACATTTTTCAATTCTAATAATCCAGCATGAAGATCTAAAATAGGAGCGGTCTTAATTAAAATGATATCTGTAAATTGATAATAAAAATCTTGTAAATCAACTACATTTGGTAAACAATCAGCCAACATGAAGACTTTGCCTTTCGCATCATTTCTTCTAGAAGGATCAATGTAAATACAATCGAAATTTTGATTTAATTGTTCTAAGATTTGTGTGCTATCACCTTGATAACATTCGATATTAGTCGCTTTAAAAACTTCGAAATTGTGTTTTACGATTTTAGACAAATCAGCATTCAATTCGCAATGAATAACCGATTTGAATTGTTTTGAAAAGTAGAAGTCATCAATCCCAAATCCGCCCGTGCAATCGATTAAATTTTCGCCCGAAACTAGTGAAGCTTTATATTTTGCTGTAGTTTCTGAAGATGTTTGTTCGATAGAAATTTTCTCTGGATAAATAATATTTTCGGATAAATACCAAGTTGGAAGTTTATCTTTCGCTTTCTTTTTTGCAATGATTTGATTGATAATTGTCGTGTAATTTACTTCAGGAAAAGGGTTTTTCTTTAAAGCCAATTTTGAACTATCCGTATTCAGATTTTGGTTGATAAAATTTTGGATATCAATATGTAAAAGAGATTCTAAATTCAAAACTATAAATTTTTGGTAAGCGCTTTTATGATTTTATTATTGGGTAAAAATTCTTTACCAATTACTTTTAAAGAAGTATAAAATGGAACCGCAATAATCATTCCAGTGATTCCAAATAAAATTCCAGCAATTAATATCACTAAGAAAATTTCCAAAGGGTGTGAGTTGGTGCTTTTAGAAAAAATAAGTGGCGAACTAAAATTGTTGTCAATTACTTGTACTAAAGACATCCCGATTAATACATAAATTGCTGTTGGAAGTGTTTCTGTGGCAAAATCGGCACCAGAACCTATGCCGCTTGTCATAATTAACAAACCGGCAACTATTGAAGCAATTAGCGGACCTACATAAGGAACAATATTAAAAATAGCGCATAATAAGGCAATTATAATAGCATTTTCAACACCAAAAATTATAAATATAATTAGATATAAAAGCATTATAATGGTTAATTGTAGCAATAATCCTAAGAAATAGCGTGATAATAAATGATTGATATCTTGTATAGAATTCAATACTTTTTCTTTTTGATTTTCAGGAAGTAATCGTTTGAATTTTAGATATAACACGTCTTTTTCTTTTAAAAGAAAGAACGTTATGAAAAGTACCGAAGCAAACCCCATACTAAAACTTCCTAATGTGCTTAAAAAACTATTTAAGAAATTCGGAATAAATTCAAAAGTGGCAAAAGATGATAGTTTACTACTTTGAATCAGTTGTTTAGTATTAATATTATAAGAATCTAAAAAAACAGTAATATTTTCAAGCAATAAATGATAGTTTTTCTCCAAAGAGCTAACATCTAATAACGATAAGTTTTCGCCTTGTGCTAATAATAAAGGTACGAAAAGCAATACAAATCCAGATATAATAAGAAAAGCTATTAGTAAAGACGAAATAACAGCTAAAGTATTTCTGAATTTGAATCTTTGTTTTAAAAAATTAACCAAAGGATTCAATAGCAAAGAAATTACAATTGCAATAATACAATACAGTATTACAGTTGTAATTTGATACAAAAAAAACAAAACCAAGCATGATGCAACTAATATAGCAACCGCTCTTACAATTCCTATTGATAATTCTTTTGATGTCATTGTTTTCTTTTTGGCTAAAATAAAAAAAACTCACCACATAATGGTGAGTTTTCCTAATTAACTCAAATGTTTCATTTGATTATGGCTGTGCAAATGAAAATCTGGAACCTCCAGAAGCAAAAATGGCTAGCATTCTGCTTTTCTGTCCGTTTGAGAACATGTACATTCCAGCATCATCTGTGTAGTCCATGTAATTCATTGTCATTTCTATAGGTGTTCCTGTACAAGTAGAGTAGTGAGGGAAAGCAGGTAATCCGTAATTAGCTGTATTATGAGTTGGAGTATCGCTTACTAAATCGCTTCCGCAAGTAGTGTCACCCCAAATATGTCTTAAATTCATCCAGTGACCAACTTCGTGAGTAGCTGTTCTTCCTTTGTTGAAAGGTGCAGTTGCAGTACCTGTAGTTCCTAAATATTTTGAATCAATAACAACTCCGTCTGTTGCAGATGAACCACCAGGGAATTGTGCGTAACCTAAAATTCCACCACCAATAGTACAAACCCATAGGTTTAATTTAGTGGTTGGAGAAGTAGGATTGATTCCACCTTGAGTTGATTTTTTCATAGCATCACGAGTTCCCCACGATGTTTTAGTAGTTGATTTTCTGTAAACAGCATCAAGCACGAATGAAATTCCAACGTTAGCTTTTACTCCTGAGAAAACAGTAGGAACCTGGTTAAAATCTGAATTTGTTGCGTTGAAATCTTTGTTCAATACATCAATTTGAGATTGAATTTGTGTTAAAGAAATATTTTCAGCAGCAGTTCTATATAATACGTTTACAACTACTGGAATTTGAATTTTACCATTAACAAGTCTTCCATTTGTAATAGCATTTTGAGTAAATCTCTCAATTTCCTGCATTTTTGCAGCTAATTCAGGGTTTTCTCTTAATTGTTGTTCGTGAACTTCGTGTGATGCACATCCTCTGTGATCATGTTTTGAAGTTGCTGCCAATTCGCTAGAAGAACTAGATTCTTCGTTACTACAAGAAACTAATAACAGTAATGAAACTGCTGATAAAAGAAGTTTTTTCATAAATAATACATTTTAGTTAGTTGATTTTGGTTAATTAACAATTTAATAACGATATTTTATTTTTTTTATTATAATGTTTGTTTTTTTTACAATAAATCAAAGTTTTTGCAAAAAGGTATTCATTATTTTTCTCAAATAGTTATTAAATGTTTCTTTTCAAAACTAAAAAACTTTTGTAGAATTATTGTTACAGATTTTCTGTACTTTTTCAATTTATTTTTTCAGTGTTTATTGAGATTTTGAAAAAAAAAATGAAGTTTTTTAAAATAAAGAGGAAATAAAAATGAATTTTTAAGTTTAAAAAAAATTAATTCTTAAAAACGTAATTGATAATATTGGCACCCATTTTCAATGCTTTTTCTCTGGTTGATTGTGGATTATTATGCACTTCGGCATCTTCCCATCCATCACCTAAGTCGGTTTCGTAGGTGTAAAGCAAAACGATTCTACCATCAATGAAAATTCCGAAAGCTTGTGGTTTTTGATTGTCGTGTTCGTGAATTTTAGGCAATCCACCAGGAAAAGCAAAAGGTTCTTGAAATAAAATGTGATTGGAAGGAATTTCTGTAAGTGGATTATCAGGGAATATCTTTTTGATTTCTTTTCGAATGAATTCGTTCATTCCGTAATTGTCATCAATATGTAAAAAACCACCAGAAGTAAGATAATTTCTCAGGTTAATCACGTCATTAGCACTAAAAACAACGTTTCCATGACCGGTCATGTGAACAAATGGATAGGTGAATATTTCAGCACTTCCCACTTCAACAGTTGCGATTTTAGTATTAAAATTGGTCTTGATGTTTTGATTGCAAAATTTAACTAAATTGGGTAAAGAAGTTGGATTTGAATACCAATCGCCACCACCAGAATATTTAGCAACGGCGATTTCTTGGGTAAAGCCCAAATTCCAAACTAATAAAATTCCAAAAGCTAAAAATTTATTCATTTATCAACGCAATGGTCTGGCACGCTACTAAAGCTGCAGTTTCTGTTCGTAATCTTGTATTTCCCAAAGTTACAGGAATAAAATTATTTTCAATAGCCAAATTGATTTCTTTTGTTGAAAAATCGCCTTCCGGTCCAATTAAAATAGTTACTTTATTATTTTTATTAACTTCGTTTTTAAACGATTTCTTATCTGTTTCTTCGCAATGCGCGATGAATTTTTGTCCGTCGATGTTTGATTTTACAAATTGAGAAAGCGAAATTGGTTCATTAATTTTAGGTAAATAATAATGTAACGATTGTTTCATAGCGGCTTGAATTATTTTCTCCGCTCTATCAATTTTATATACTTTTCTTTCTGAATGATCGCAAATGATTGGGGTAATTTCATGAATGCCAATTTCAGTTGCTTTTTCTAAAAACCATTCTAATCGGTCGTTCATTTTGGTAGGGGCAACAGCAATATGTGTGTAAAAAGAATCTGGTTCTTTGAATGTTTCTTTGATGATTTTAACTTCGCACTTTTTCTCAGAAGCTAAAATAATTTCAGATTCAAATAAAAAACCTAATCCATTAGTAATAAATATTTTATCACTTTCTTTTTTACGTAATACTTTAACTATGTGTTTGCTTTCTTCTTTGTCGAAAAAGAAGTTTGAATCACCTTGTTTTATTTCTGAATTATAGAATAATTGCATAGGATTTAAAATTCAATTCGTGCTTTAGACGTTATTTCAGCGTTACTAAAATTTTCTTCTAAAAAGTTATAATAACCTACAATTCCAATCATGGCTGCGTTATCGGTTGTGTATTCAAATTTAGGAATATACGTTTTCCAACCATATTTCTTTTCTGCTTCTTTCAATGTAGTTCTAATTCCAGAATTTGCCGAAACACCACCACCAATTGCAATCTGATTAATTCCCGTTTCAGCAACCGCTAATTTCAGCTTATCCATTAAAATATTGATAATGGTATATTGAATGGAAGCACAAATATCCGCTTTGTTTTCTTCGATGAAATTAGGATTCAATGCTACATTTTTCTGAACAAAGTATAAAATTTGAGTTTTTAATCCGCTAAAGCTAAAATTCAATCCGTCAACTTTTGGTTTGGTAAATGGAAACGCTTTCGGATTTCCTTCTTGAGCAAATTTATCTACTAAAGGTCCGCCAGGATAGGGAAGTCCTAAAATTTTGGCGCTTTTATCAAATGCTTCACCAACAGCATCATCGGTAGTTTCTCCAATAATTTCCATATCGAAAAAGCTATTGACTTTTACAATTTGGGTATGTCCACCTGAAATAGTTAAAGCAATAAAAGGAAATGTTGGTTTTTCATAACCTTCTTCGGCAATAAAATGAGCTAAAATATGCGCTTTCATGTGATTAATTGCAATCAACGGAATATCTAATGCCATACTCATCGATTTCGCAAAAGAACCACCCACTAAAAGCGAACCCATTAATCCTGGACCTTGCGTAAAAGCTATGCAATTCAAGTCATTTTTAGTTATTCCTGCTTTTTTAATTGCAACATCAACAACTGGAACAATATTTTGTTGGTGCGCTCTAGAAGCTAGCTCAGGAACTACGCCACCATATTCTTCATGAATTGCCTGACGCGCTACAATATTAGATAATACTACATCGTCACAAAGTACAGCAGCAGCAGTGTCATCACACGAACTTTCGATAGCTAAAGTATATATTTTTCTTTCTGTCATTTTAGGCATGAAATTTGAACTAAAGATATTACAATTATCTTACAAAATTCCCTATTTTTGTTGGGTTATACCCAAAAGGGATAATTTTGACGCAAATTTAAAACAAAAGAACGTATCAAAAAATTTAAAAAAATACTATTTAGAACCCTAGTTGCAATATTATTGCTTCTATTGTTGTTGGGTATTCTTTTATCGTTGCCTTTTGTTCAAACTGCTTTGGGTAAATATGCAACTGATAGTTTAAATAAATCATTTGGAACCAATATTTCAATAGGTAAAGTTGCTATAACGCCTTTTGGTAGTGTAAAATTAGGAGAAGTGTTGGTTTTAGACCATCATCAAGACACTTTGTTTTACATTAAAAAGCTAAATACTTCTATTTTAAGTTTCAAGAAAATTTACGATCCAGGTCATCCTTACATGAAAGATGTAATTCTTAATGGATTAGATGCTCGTATTGTGAATTATAAAGGTGAAAAGTATACCAATCTTGATAAATTTATTGAAGCATTTGATGATGGATCACCTTCTTCTGGAAAATTTAGAATGAAAGCCAATAAAATGACCGTTTTCAATAGTCGTTTTCAATACATCGATCACAATCTTAAAACTCCAAAAATGCTCGATTTTACTCAGCTTAATGGAGAAATTAAAGATTTTTTCATAAAAGGTGCAAATGTTACTACTTACATTGAAAAGTTATCGTTTAAAGATCATCGAGGATTAGTGGTTGAAAATATTACATCTGATTTTACCTATACGAAAAAGAATATTTTGTTAGATGGTCTATCGATGAAAACGCCTGAATCAGAAATGAAAGGTAGAGTAGAGTTGAAATACGACCGAAAAGATTTTTCTGATTTTAATAACAAAGTAGTTTTTGATGTTCAATTTGATAAAGCTTCGATTGCATCAAACGATTTGAATTATTTCTATAACGAATTTGGTAAAAACAATGTTTTCTATGTGGATACGCATTTGATTGGAACATTGAACAATTTCACTACACATAATTTAAAATTAGTCGATAAAAATCAATCGGAGATTGTTGGAACCATTAATTTTCAGAATCTTTTTGGAAAAGGTGATCAAGCTTTTTACATGAAAGGAAATTTTGATAGACTTACTTCTAGTTATGATCGATTAAAAGCGATTTTGCCTCGAATTTTAGGTAAAAATTTACCATCAACTTTAGATAAGTTAGGAACGGTAAACATGATTGGCGGAGTAGAATTAACCCAAAAATATATTAATGCGGATGTTTATTTAATGTCTAAATTAGGCGAATTAGAAAGTAATTTGTCAATGCAAAATATTGATGTTATTGATAATGCATTGTACAAAGGAAATTTAATTTTAAATGATTTTGATTTAGGAACTTTGTTAGGTAAACAAGAAATAGGAAGAGCAACCCTGAATTTAGATGTTGACGGGAGAGGATTTACTCAAAAATTGTTGAATACTGCAATTAAAGGTGAAATCAGAAAATTCTATTACAACGGTTACAACTATCAAAATATTACGGTTGATGGAAGTATGAAAATGCCTTATTATAAAGGATATTTTAATAGTAATGATCCTAATTTGAAAATGGATTTTGACGGAACAATCGATTTGAGTTTAAAAGCCAAAAAGTATGATTTTAAAGCCCAAATTGACTATGCCGATTTACATATCTTAAACTTCTATAAAACAGATTCTATTTCCATTTTTAAAGGAACTATCGATTTTAAAGCTGATGGAAATTCAATTGATGATTTAGCTGGCGTATTGCATGTAAATGATGTTTCGTATCAAAACAGTAAAGATTCCTACTTTTTTGATGATTTTGAAATTGTTTCTTCTTTTGATAGTGATAGAGTACGAACAATCGATATCAACTCTCCCGATATTATAACTGGTCAAATTGTTGGAAAATACAAAGTTAGTCAGGTACAAAAAATGGTAGAGAATGCACTAGGAAGTTTGTATGCCAATTATTCTCCAAATAAATTAGAAAAAGGACAATTCATAAACTTCGATTTAACGCTTCACGATAAAATTGTTGAAGTATTTGTTCCCGATGTTAAAATATCTGAGAATACTAAGCTTAAAGGAAAAATTAATGGTGATGAAGGGAAATTTGTCTTCGATTTTACTTCGCCAAATATCATTGCATATGAAAATACTATTGAAAATGTAAATATTGAAATCGATAATAAAAATCCATTATATAACGCCTACATTACTGTTGATTCAATTAAAAATGACAAGTATAAAATTGCCGATTTTAATTTGATCAATGTTACTTTAAATGACACCTTATTTGTACGTTCCGAATTTAAAGGAGGTCCAAAAAGTGAAGATACTTACGACTTAAACTTATACCACACTATAGATGAAGACAAACAGTCAATTCTTGGATTTAAAAAATCGGAAATTAAATTTAAAGATTATGTATGGTTCATTAATGAAGGTGAAACGAACGATAATAAAATAGTTTTTGATAAATACCTTAAAAATTTCAATTTTGAAAAGTTGACTTTATCTCATAATGACCAAAAAATTGATTTCTTCGGTACCATGCGCGATTCAACGTATAAAGATTTTAAATTAACTTTTGATGATGTCGATTTAAACAAAGTCACACCTTCATTAGATAGTTTGTCTTTTGGTGGAAAAGTAAATGGAAATATAACGTACAAACAAGATCGAAATAAATACGAACCTATTTCTAATCTTACTATTGATAGCTTAAAAATCAATCAGTTTTTATTAGGCGATTTAGATTTTAAAATTGAAGGAAATGAAAATTTTAACCAGTTTAAAGTTAACTCTAGTTTGAAGCAAGAAGGACAAGAACACTTTTTCTTAGATGGAAATGTAAATTTTGTTGGTCAACAATCTAGTTTGGATTTGGTAGCTGGGTTCGATAAGTTTAATTTGGCGCCTTTTGGTTCCTTACTTGGTAATGTTTTGTCAGATATTAGAGGAAATGCAACAGGGCGAGCTACAATTGGAGGTTCATTGACTGAGCCCGAAATGGATGGACGTCTCTATCTTAACGATGCAGGAATGAGAGTTCCGTATTTGAATGTAGATTATGCGTTTGAGAAAAATGCCATAGTAGATTTAACCGAGCATCAATTTAGCTTGAGAAAAATTGAAGTAACCGATACCAAATACAAAACCAAAGGAGTAATTGATGGTACTATCCGACATGAAAATCTTGGCGATTGGGAACTTGATTTGCATTTAGTTTCTGATAATATTTTGGCTTTAGATACCAAAGATTCGGAAGATGCATATTATTACGGAACAGCTTTTATGAAAGGAAAAGCTAGTATTACTGGTTCTGTAGATGCTTTAAATATCAAAGTAGCAGGTGAATCTGAAAAAGGAACTTCTATAAAAATTCCTGTAAATGATGAAGAAGATTTAGGTAACAATTCGTTTATCAATTTTATGACAGTTGAAGAATTTCAAAAATCATTAACTGAAAAAATTTCTAAAGAAAATAGATACGAAGGAATAGAACTTGATTTTAATTTTGATATTGATACCGATACTGATATTGAGATTATTTTAAATCGAGAAACCGGACATGCCATGAAAGGTAAGGGCTATGGTTCTATGCAAATGAATATTAATACTTTGGGTAAATTTGAAATGTATGGAGATTTTCAAGTTCAGGAAGGGGAATACAATTTCAAATATGGCGGAATTATCGATAAAAAATTTAGTGTCGAAAAAGGGGGAACTATCCGTTGGGATGGTAACCCAATGGATGCTGTTTTAGACTTAAAAGCAACTTATAAAACTATGGCAAATCCAGCAGTTTTAGTTGAAAGTGCTTCTTTTAATAGAAAAGTTGATACCAATGTAACTATTTTACTAAACGGAAATTTAAGCAATCCACAACCTGATTTTAATATTGATTTCCCAACAGTTAGTTCAGTATTAAAAAGTGAAATTGATTATAAGCTACAAGATAAAGATACAAGACAAACTCAAGCTTTTGCTCTAATGGCAACTGGTTCTTTTGTAACAGCAGAATCTACAGGTAATGCCGCTTATGGTTCTTTAATTGAAGGAGCAAGTTCTATTATTAATGGTTTGTTTGCCGATCAAGATAGTAACTTACAATTAGGATTAGATTATTCGCAAGGAAATAGATTAACTGATATATCAGATAGAGTTGGAGTAACTATGAACACTCGAATTAATGACAGAATTTCAATTAATGGTAAAGTAGGAGTTCCTGTTGGTGGTGTAACTGAATCTGTCATTGTGGGTAATTTAGAAGTTTTAATTCAAATTAATGAAGATGGTTCGCTTAACGCACATGTATTTAACCGTGAAAACGACATCAATTACGTAGGAGAAGGAATTGGATATACGCAAGGTCTTGGAATTACGTATAATGTTGAATTTGATACATTTAAAGAAATGATGCAAAAAATATTCAATACAAATAAAAAGAAGACAGATCCATCTAAATCGCAAGATGATTTACCTGATTCAGAATTTCCACCGGAGTTTATTGAATTCATCAATCAAAGAAAAACAAAATCAACAGAGGCTATTAAACCAGAACCTATTCATGTTCCTGAAATCGATTAATTCGTAGTTTTTTAGTAGAAAAATCAAAAAGTTATTAACGAAAACGTTTGAATTTGCGACTATAATTAAATAGTTTGCAAGAATCACTGTTTTTTTATTTTTCGTTTTATAACTTTACATAAACAATCAAAATATATGTCAACAAAGATTAAAAGAGTAGGTGTTTTAACTTCTGGTGGAGATTCTCCAGGAATGAATGCTGCCATTCGTGCAGTAGTTAGAGCTTGTGCTTATTATAATGTAGAATGTGTTGGTATTTACAGAGGATACCAAGGAATGATAGAAGGTGATTTTAAAGAAATGGGACCTCGTGATGTGAAAAACATTATTAATAAAGGAGGTACAATTTTAAAATCAGCTCGTTCGGCAGATTTTCGTACCGCAGAAGGAAGAAAAAGAGCATACGAAAACTTAGTAGCCGCTGGAATTGATTCATTTGTAGTAATAGGTGGAGATGGTAGTTTTACAGGTGCTGAAATCTTCAATGAAGAATATAAATTTCCTGTAATCGGAATTCCAGGAACCATTGATAACGATATTTTTGGAACAAGTCATACATTAGGATACGACACCGCTTTGAATACCGTAATTGATGCTATTGATAAAATTAGAGATACCGCAAACTCTCACAACCGATTATTTTTCGTAGAAGTAATGGGAAGAGATGCAGGTCATATCGCATTAAATGCTGGAATTGGAGCAGGAGCAGAAGAAATCCTAATTCCAGAAGAAGATTTTGGTTTAGAACGTTTAGTGGAATCATTAAAAAGAAGTAAGGATTCAGGAAAAACTTCAAGTATTGTGGTAGTTTCAGAAGGAGATAAAATTGGTAAAAATGTTTTCGAATTAAAAGATTACATAGAAGAAAATATGCCAGAATATGACGTACGTGTTTCAGTTTTAGGACACATGCAGCGCGGTGGTTCTCCATCTTGCTTTGATCGAGTTTTAGCGTCTAGATTAGGAGTTAAAGCAGTTGAAACTTTATTAGAAGGAAAATCAAACTTCATGGTGGGTTTATATCAAGATAAAGTAACACTAACACCATTAGAACAAGCCATTAAAGGACAAAGTGAAATAGATATGGAATTGGTAAAAGTATCCGATATCGTATCATCATAATAAAAATAGTAAACAAAAGAAAAGAAAATGTCAAAAGTAAAATTAGGAATTAACGGATTCGGAAGGATCGGAAGAATTGTATTTAGAGAAACGTTCAATAGAGATAATGTAGAAGTAGTAGCCATCAACGATTTATTAGATGTAAATCATTTAGCTTATTTATTAAAATACGATTCAGTTCATGGTCGTTTTAATGGAAAAGTAGAAGTTAAAGAAGGTAAACTATATGTAAACGATAAATTTATAAGAGTCACAGCAGAAAAAGATCCTAAAGTAATTAATTGGGGAGATGTAAATGTAGATGTAGTGGCTGAATGTACTGGAATTTTTACCACATTAGAAACAGCGCAAGCTCACATTGATGGTGGTGCGAAAAAAGTAGTCATTTCATCTCCTTCGGCGGATGCACCAATGTTTGTAATGGGAGTAAATCACACCGAAGCAAAAGCTTCGGATACTATTGTTTCTAATGCTTCATGTACAACAAACTGTTTGGCACCATTAGCAAAAGTTATCAATGATAATTTCGGAATTGTTGAAGGATTAATGACAACCGTTCATTCATCAACAGCAACACAAATGGTAGCTGATGGTCCTTCTAAGAAAGATTGGAGAGGTGGACGTGCTGCAAGTGTAAATATCATTCCTTCGTCAACTGGAGCTGCAAAAGCGGTTGGAAAAGTGATTCCAGAATTAAACGGAAAACTAACAGGAATGTCATTCCGTGTACCAACAGTTGATGTTTCGGTTGTAGATTTAACAGTTAAATTAGCTAAAGAAACTACTTATGAAGAAATCATGAAAGTATTAAAATCGGCTTCAGAAAACGAAATGAAAGGCATTTTAGGATATACTGAAGATGATGTAGTTTCTCAAGATTTTGTTGGCGATTCAAGAACTTCTGTAGTAGATGCTAAAGCTGGAATTGGGTTAAACTCTACTTTCTTTAAATTGGTTTCTTGGTACGATAACGAATACGGATATTCAAGTAAATTAATTGACTTATCAGTACATATTGCTGGTTTAAAATAATATTTCTTTAAAAAAATCCCGTTACATTTGTGTGCGGGATTTTTTTGTTCCTTAAACTAAACTAACACCAACCAAATGAAATTATTAGTTGACAGTGGTTCTACTAAAGCCGATTGGATTGCTATTGATGATAACGGAAAAGTATTATTCACTACTCAAACTTTAGGATTAAACCCTGAAGTATTACACAAAGAAGAAATTATCAATCGTTTAGACGATAAATTTGATATTTCGCACAACAAAGACAAAGCAACTCACTTGTTCTTTTACGGAGCAGGTTGCGGAACCGATAGAATGAAAGACTTTCTAACATTAGTTTTTCAAGAATATTTTACAAATGCTAATGTAGTTGTTCATGAAGATACGTATGCTGCGGTTTATGCTACAACGCCAAAAGATCAAAAAGCCATTGTTTGTATCTTAGGAACTGGTTCGAATTGTTCTTATTTTGATGGAAAAGTTTTGCACCAAAAAGTACAATCTCTTGGTTATATTGCCATGGATGATTGTTCTGGAAATCGTTTTGGACGTCATTTAATTCGTGGATATTATTTTGGTAAAATGCCAAAAGAATTAGCACAAGAATTTGAAGAAGAATATAATGTGGATGCTGATTACATCAAGCAAAACTTATATAAAGAACCAAATCCAAATGCGTACTTAGCAACATTTGCAAAATTCTTAATCAAGCATAAAGACACCGAATTCTGTCAAAAATTCATTCAAGAAGAAATGGAATGTTTTGTTGAAAACTACGTTGAGCAGTTCGAAAATTGTAAAGAAGTTCCAGTACATTTTATAGGTTCGATTGCGTTTTATTTGAAAGAGGAATTAACAGAAGTATTAAAAAAACGCGGAATTACAATAGGAAATGTGTTACGAAGACCAATTGACGGATTAATTGAATATCACATTTTAAACAAATAATTAAAATGAAATAGATAAAATCTCAAATCAGAAGCAATTGATTTGGGATTTTTTATTTTTATCTTTGTAAGGAAATTAAAGAATATGGAAATAGCCATTATAGCGCACGACGGAAAAAAAGCCGATATGGTGCAGTTTTTAAATAAAAACAAAGCCCTTTTATTAAGAGACAATCTTAAAATTATTGCTACTGGAACAACTGGTTCAAAAGCAGAAGCAGCTGGTTTTAAAGTAAAGAAAATGCTTTCAGGACCATTAGGTGGTGATGCTCAAATTGCAGCAAGAGTAGCAGAAGGAAAAACCAAAATGGTATTGTTTTTCAAAGACCCAAACTCCAGTCACGCCCACGAAGTGGATATTAATATGCTAATTCGTATTTGCGATGTTCATAATGTCCCTTTAGCTACGAATGAAGCAACAGCGCAGTTGTTATTGTTGGGATTGGATGAAGTTTAACTTTTATTTATTTTGTGGGCAAGGAATGTAATTGCGTGCTTTTGATTAAATTCAAAAGTATCCATTGAAGCAAACCGCAGTTAGTGGCTGGATTCAATTTTTCCCAATCCATTTTCCTTTACACCAATTTATAACTTTACCATAAATATCCATTTCAAAAAGATAATTGATAACTTCGTTTTTGTAGGTTTCGACAATTGTGACAAAGTTTTGATTTTCATCTCTTTTCAGATTTGATATAACAAAAGTTCTTGGATAATCACCTTTTTTAAACTTCTTTATTTTTTTAAATCTATTATCATTACTTAAATTAATGTTTTTTAACTTAATATTATTTTTACTTTCAACTAAAGCAAACATAGTGTCTTGCCATTTAAGTGCGTATTTTTCAGTACAATCTGATTCCCAATAATTATAATCCTGAACTTTAATAACAAAGTTAATTTTCGATGAAGTTTTATCAATTATAGAATCTTTATAAAATTCAAATGCTTTTTGTTCAAAATTAATGTTTTCTTGTCCGAAAAGCGATAAAAAACTAATAAGGATAAATGATATAGAAAATTTTGATTTCATTCTTTTAATATAATTTTATACTTATGATTAATAAATAAATAGTGTATTAAAGTTATTACTTTTAGCTAATATATAAAAAAATCCCCACAAAAATTGTGAGGATTTCAAATTATAAAGTGTAGCAAATTTATTTCACTGCTATCATTGAGATTTCAATATTTACATTTTTTGGTAAGCAGGCTACTTGTAAGGTTTCTCTTGCTGGCGCTGTGGCTTCATCAAAATAACTTCCGTAAACGGTATTAATTCTTGCAAAATCACCCATATTCATAATAAAAATGGTAGTTTTAATTACGTTTTCAAATGTCATGTCGGCTGCAGCTAAAACGGCTTTCATGTTTTCCATTACTTGTTTGGTTTCAGTTTCAATATCGTCTAAAACCAACTCCATAGTGGCTGGGTCTAAAGCAATTTGCCCTGAAGTGTATAAGGTGTTGCCTACCAAAACAGCTTGGTTATAAGGTCCAATAGGAGCAGGCGCTTTATCGGTATAAATAATTTTTTTCATGTTGTATGTTTATTATTGTGTGAAAACGCGGTCTGGTAATTGGCGTTTGTCGTATTTAATATCACTTAATATAGAAGATGAAATTCCTATGAAAAAGCCCCAGTAGGTGTTTTGTCCAAATGGTACCCAGTTGAAACTCATTCTCCAACTTTCTAAATCACGTTCAAAACGCAATTGCGTAAACGTAACGCCTTTTTGCACAAAATCATATCCTGATGAAAATCCAACTTTCCATCTTGGCGCTAATTCGATATTTCCTGATGCCATTAAAGAGTGAGAAGCAATTTCGTTTTGTCTGTTTGTATTGTTGTAATTCATTGAATAAGCAATAACTAAATCCCAAGGCAGTTTAGTATTGTACCATTCTGAATTAGAATCTTTTTTTTCACCTTCTTCGTCTTTTTTAAACAAACTTTGGCGGTTATCACTTAAATCAGCACCTACACCAAATAAATCGTCTTCACGACCTCCATTTTGAACATTTTGTTCATTTGATTTATTTTTATTGTCACCATCAGCACTTGAAAAACTATAGTTTAAAGTTAAATTGGCGCGAGGCAATCTTAGTAAACTCCCACCATTATCAATATTGAATTTTTCTATTCTTCTTCCCGAATTGTCAATCGCATACGGATCAAGAACGGCTGCAAAATTGACACTCATCTTTTGTTTGAACAATTGTGTTCCACCACTAACCGAAATTTCTTTTAATTTTAAAGAATCGGCTGTAAAATCGTATCGAGTAGCAAAATTTAAGTTGTTTAAAAGCATTACTTTCTTAGTCTCACCTTTTTTACTTTCCTTGTCTTTTACTTTGGCTTCAAAAGTATTACTTACGGAAAAATTTAATGCGTTGGAAATATTATTTGAAGGCGAACCAAAAAGACCGTTATCAAATTTTGTATAATCGGCAAAATTTATTCCAGTAGCATCTAAAGCATATCTTTCAAAGTATTGATCAAAACTTGGGGTATAACCATATGAAATATTTGGTCGAACTACATGGCGAATAGCTTCAATTTTTTTACCTTCTCCAAAATTAAAAGTACCATAAAGTGTTGTTCCAATTCCAGCATTGAAATTATAAGTACGGTAAGATTCAAAACCTTTTTGATCTATAGTAACTACTTTGTTTTCTGTAGCGCTATAAAATTTTTCGATAGTATTTAATGTCCAAACTTCATTATAGTTAGCACTAGCTGTAACACTAAAGTGTCTAAAAACTTTAAAATTGGTGCTAATAGGAATAGAGTGTTGAAATCCAGTTCTTGCATCTCTAAACATTTGAGGCTTAAAGAATAAAGAATCAGTAGTACGAATTCTGTTTTCTCCTCTAATATTATATTGTAAATTAATATTTTTTATGAATCCTTTTTTAACTCCATCTTTGGAAGCAAAGGGAAAAATACGATCAACACTTGCTTGAAACGTTGGAAGTGTCATGTCGATTTGTTGCGTATTTGTATTTTGAGAATGCGTTGCAGACAAAGACATGTTTACTTGAGGAACCGTTTGAAAGGTTTTTGAATAGGAAACAGAAGAACTTAAATTGTTATTTACTGTTGAACCAATGTTATTCAAATTTACCGATTGTCTAAAGTATTGACTACTTCCTAAATTTACCGATGCCGAAAATCTAGAATTAGGTGAAGCTTTAGTGTCTTGGCTATGCGACCATTGAATATTGTATTGTCTGGATTTTAAATAATCTGGAAAACCTTTTTCACTTTGAATGTTGTTTTCAAATCTAAGATTTACACGACCATTAAATTTATAGCGTTTGGCGTAACTACTTTCGGCTCGTAAACCATAACTACCATTTGTATAATAATCTCCTAAAACGGCTAAATCATAATAATCACTTAGTGCAAAATAATAACCTCCGTTTTGTAAAAAGTAACCTTGTCTGTTGTTTTGTCCTGGAGTTGGCATGATAAAACCTGAAGTACTTTTCTCGGTCATTGGAAAATAACCAAACGGCAACCAAATAGGAGTAGGAACATCCGCAATGTACATTTGAGTAGAACTAATTACAACTTTTTTCTTAGGTACAAACTTTACTCTTTTAACTAAAAAATAATATTCTGGTTCTTCTATATTTTTAGAAGTAGTCATTCGGGCATTTTTCATAAAATAAACCGAATCATTTTCTTTTTTAGAAATTTCAGCTTTTATAAAAAGTTCACCTTGTTGCGTTCTCGAATTCCAAACTTTAGCTCTTTTTGATTTGGTGTGAAAAATAATAGAATCGGGTTCAACAACATTGTCTCCTTGTTTGAATATAGGACGTTGAATATAATTTCCAGCCGAATCTTTTAATCTTCCAGCATAAACTAGATTTTTTTCATAGTCTAAAACAATTCTACCAGCTTTAAGTTCAAAATCGGTATAGTAGATTTCTGCTTCATCGTGAAGAGTAACAGTTTTTTTCTTTTGGTCAAGTTTTTCATATTCTTTCGCTTTCATATTTACCACACCATCTAAGAAAGGTTTTTTCTTTTTTATAGTGTCTTTAGTAGAAGCAGTAGAATCTTTAACTTTTTCAAGATCAGACTTCGTTAAAATAACGGTACCTGGAATTGGATTTTCTTGAGAAAAAATAGAGGTGGTTCCTAATGTTAGAAAAATTACTGAAAAAACGATATGAAATAACTTTGTATGCAATGCTTTTAATAGTATTTTTGTAAAAATTTGGCTCACTTTTTGAAGTGTCAAACTTACATATATTTTTTTGCAAAAATAATGTTTTAATATAATTATAACTTATAAACTTATCAATTGTTTTATGCCATCTAAAAAAAACACTAAATACTTGTCTTTACTGGTTTTATTTTTCACTTTCAGCTTTGGATTTAGTCAAAACACTTCTAAATTTAAGGTGGTTTTAGATGCTGGTCATGGAGGAGAAGACCCAGGCGCAATAAAAAACGGAATAAAAGAGAAAGATATCGTTTTAGATGTGGTGCTTAAAATTGGTAAGATTTTAGAGAAAAATAATAGTATCGAGGTAGTTTATACTCGAAAAACTGATGTTTTTATAGGATTAAGAGAGCGTGCTAATATTGCTAATAAAGCAAAGGCAAATTTATTTATTTCAGTGCATTGTAATGGAGTTAAAAGTACTGCAGCAAGAGGTACAGAGACTTTTGTAATGGGAATGTCTCGAACCGATACTAATTTAGATATTGCAAAAAAAGAGAATGGTGTTATCTTTTTAGAGAAAGATTATAATGAAAAGTATAAAGGTTTTGATCCAAATAATCCGGAAACGTTGTTAGGTTTAAAAATATTGCAAGAAGAGTTTCTAGATCAAAGTATTAGTTTGGCATCTGAAATAGAAACTAACTTTGTTAAAAATAATAATAGATTTTCAAGAGGAGTAAAGCAACAACCTATTTGGGTTTTAGATGCTACCGTTATGCCAGGAGTTTTAATTGAATTAGGTTTTGTGACTCATCCTGAAGAAGGAAAATACCTAAGTTCTGAAAAAGGGAAAGAAGAAATGTCGGAATCGATTTCAAATGCAATTGTATCGTATAAAAATAATTTCTTTAATGGTGTAGTTGCTGAAAGAGAAACGGTTGAAAATGTAATACCTACAAAAGTTGATTCAAATTCTGAAAGCAATAGTTCTGATAATTCAAATAACGAAAAATCAAACAAGACGTATTATAAAGTTCAAATTTCAGCTGGAACAAAAAAACTGGATACAAAACCATCAAATTTTAAAGGTTTAAAGCAAATATCAGTTGAAAAAGACAAAAAGGTATATAAGTATTTTTACGGAGAAGAAACGGATTTAGTTGCTTGTAAGAAAAAATTAGAAGAAGCAAAGAAAAAAGGATTTACTTCGGCTTACATAGTAACATTTACAAAATAAAAAGAAAAGCGTATGTTTAAGAGAATTGTATTTGTAGTTATTGCAATGCATTTTTTATCAGGATATAGTCAAGGTCAAAAGTTTAAAGTAGTTTTAGACGCTGGCCATGGCGGAAAAGATTATGGTGCCGTATATCATGGTAACATTGAAAAAAATATTGCTTTGCAAACAACACTTCGAGTAGGAGCTATTTTAGAAAAGGATCCTCAAATTGATGTGGTGTATACACGTAAATCGGATGTTTTTATTGAATTACAGCAACGTGCCAATATTGCCAATAAATCGAAAGGAAGTATTTTTGTTTCGATGCATTGTAATGCGAATAAAAACCAAGCCGCTTCAGGAAACGAAACTTATGTAATGGGTATTACCCGAAATGCTTCGAACTTAGAAGTAGCAAAAAACGAAAATGAAGTAGTTACTTTGGAAACCGATTATAAAATTAAATATGATGGCTTTGACCCAAATTCGCCCGAATCAGTTATCGGAATTTCAATTTTACAAGAAGAACACCTTGACCAAAGTATTGAGCTAGCAGGAAGAGTTCAGGAATTTTTCACGAAGAAAACCGACAATAAGAATAGAGGTGTAAAGCAAGCTGGATTTTTAGTACTGCGCCAAATTACGATGCCAAGAGTTTTGGTTGAAATGGGATTCGTGTCTAATAAAGAAGAAGGAGAATTTTTAAATTCAGAAGACGGTCAAAATAAATTAGCTGAAGCTATTGCGGGAGCTATCATGGATTATAAAAATGAATTCTTCAATCCTTCAAACAATGACGATGTTAAAGAAGACGTCAAAATCATTGCTAAAAAAGAAGAAACAATTGTAAAAGAAACTCCAAAGAAAGAGGAAGCTGTTAAGAAAGTAGAAAAAGCTACAGAAAAAGGAATTGTATTTAAAATTCAAATTTCGGCTAGTACAAAAGAATTAGCAACATCGCCTTCAAATTTTAAAGGATTAAGCCCAATTTCGGTTGAATCTACAGGTAGTTTATTTAAATATTTTTACGCCTCAGAAAAAAATTACGATGTAGCTAAACAAAAGTTAGAAGAAGCCAAGAAAAAAGGATATTCTTCTGCATTTATTGTAGCTTATAAAGATGGAATAAAAATAAACGTTACCGATGCAATAAAATAAAATAAAAGTTTATTTTTGTTAAAAATTATAAAGCTTTGAAACTAACTAAAGAAATCAAAACCGCCATCCTCGTTATTGTCTCAATATTTTTATTTATTTGGGGATATAATTTTTTAAAAGGGAAAGACTTATTTGATAGTAGCACACGTGTTTATGTTGTGTACGATAATGTAGCCGGACTTGTGAATTCAGCACCAGTTACGTTAAACGGATTAGCTATTGGTAAAGTTAATTCCATTAATATTCAACCTGATGGAAAGTTATTAGTAGAAATGCAAATCACAACTGATTTTCCAATTGCTAAATCTAGTGTTGCCGAAATCTATGATTCTGGTTTAGTAGGAGGAAGACAAATTGCTATCAAACCTAATTTTCAAGATAAGGATTATATCAAAACGGGTGATTACTTAAAAGCGAGTAGCAAGTTAGGATTAACGGATGCTTTAGCCCAACAATTAGAACCTTTACAATATAAAGTTCAAAAATTATTAGACAATGCTGATGTTTTATTTACAAACGTAAATGAAATTCTAGACGAAAAAACAAAGCAAAATCTTAAAAATAGTATTGCTGAACTAAACAAAACACTTTCCGAATTTAGTGTAGCTTCAAAAAACATCAACGAAATGATTGCTGATAACAAATCGAAAATCAATTCAACGATGACTAATTTTGATAAAACAGCTGCTAATTTTTCAAAAATGTCTGATTCTCTAGCTAAAGCTAATTTGGGACAAACGGTTAAAAATTTAGAAAAAACATTAGCAAATGTTGATAAAATAATGACCGACATAGAACAAGGAAAAGGAACTATGGGGAAATTAATGAAAGACGATGCTATGTATAATAACTTTACTAATACTTCTAAAGAATTAGAATTGTTATTACAAGACGTTCGACTAAATCCAACACGTTATGTAAATGTTTCTGTTTTTGGCAAGAAAAACAAACCTTATGTAGCGCCAGTAAACGATACAATTAAAAAGTAAATTTTATACGATGCAATTTTTAGATAATATTTTCTTCGCATTGCTTTTAGCAATTGGTATTGGTTATTTTGCAATTAATGTAAAAAAACTAATTCGTAATATTAAATTAGGACACGATGTAGATCGTAGTGATAATGCTTCTGAACGTTGGAAGAATATGACTATGGTTGCTTTGGGTCAATCTAAGATGGTAAAACGTCCTGTTGCTGGATTTTTACACATTATAGTATATGTTGGATTCGTAATTATCAACATCGAAGTAATCGAAATTATTATTGATGGACTTTTCGGAACCCACAGAGTGTTGTCATTCATGGGAGGATTTTACGATGTTTTAATTGGTTCATTCGAAATTTTAGCTTTCTTAGTTTTAATCACAGTAATTATCTTTTGGATTAGAAGAAATGTTACCAAATTAGGTCGTTTCGCTAGTTCCGATTTAGATGGAAAACCAAGAAACGATGCCAATTATATTTTATATTTTGAAGTTGTATTGATGTCATTATTCTTATTAATGAATGCGGCTGATTTTCATTTGCAAAATTTAGGAATAGGACATTATAATCAAGCAGGAAGTTTTCCGATTTCTCAATTTATCGCTCCAATGTTTAATGGAATGAGTGAAGGTTTGGTTGTAATTATTGAAAGAGCTGCTTGGTGGTTACACATTGCCGGAATTTTAGTTTTCTTGAACTATTTATATTTCTCTAAACACTTACACATTTTACTAGCTTTCCCTAATACTTACTTTGCAGATTTAAATGCAAAAGGGAAATTAAACAATTTAGAAAGTGTTACAAATGAAGTAAAATTAATGATGGATCCAAGTGCTGACCCGTTTGCAGCGCCAGCAAATCCAGATGCAGTTCCTGCTAAATTTGGAGCTTCTGATGTTCAAGATTTAAACTGGGTGCAGTTATTAAATGCATATAGTTGTACCGAATGTGGTCGTTGTACGTCTTCATGTCCAGCAAATCAGACAGGTAAAAAATTATCGCCTCGTAAGATCATGATGGATACGCGTGATCGTTTAGAGGAAGTAGGAAGAAATATCGATTTAAATAAAGGTGTATTTGTTGATGATGGAAAATCATTATTAAACGATTATATCACACCAGAAGAATTATGGGCTTGTACAACTTGTAACGCTTGTGTTGAAGAATGTCCTATTAATATTAGTCCGTTATCAATTATTATTGATATGCGTCGTTATTTGGTAATGGAACAAAGTGCAGCACCAATGGAATTGAACAATATGATGAGTAATATTGAAAACAACGGTGCGCCTTGGCCTTACAATCAAATGGATCGTTTAAATTGGGTAAACGAATAATTTTACATTAACTATCATAATAGTATATAATATGTCTGAAAATTTAATTGTACCAACAATGGCCCAAATGATGGCCGAAGGAAAACAACCTGAAATTTTATTTTGGGTAGGTTCTGCTGGTAGTTTCGATGACAGAGCAAAAAAAATCTCAAGAGCTTTCGTTAAAATTTTAAATAAAGCAAATGTAAATTTTGCAGTTTTAGGAACTGAAGAAAGTTGCACGGGTGATGTTGCAAAAAGAGCTGGAAATGAATTTCTATTTCAAATGCAAGCATTAATGAATATTGAATTGCTTAATGCTTACGAAGTAAAAAAAATTGTAACATGTGATCCTCATTCATTTAACTGTTTAAAAAATGAATATCCTAGTTTGGGTGGAAATTATGAAGTTTTGCACCACACTCAGTTTATTCAGCAACTTTTGAAAGAAGGGCGTATTGATTTTAATAAAGATACTTATAAAGGTAGTCGTATTACTTTTCATGATCCGTGTTATTTAGGTAGAGCTAACAATGAATACCAAGCTCCTAGAGAAATATTATCTCAAACAAATGCACAAATTGTTGAGATGAAGAGAAGTAAAAGTTCTGCTTTATGTTGTGGAGCTGGTGGAGCTCAAATGTTTAAAGAACCTGAAAAAGGGAATATGGAAATCAATGTTTTAAGAACACAAGATGCTCTTGAAACGACTCCCAATATTATAGCCACAGGTTGTCCTTATTGCAATACAATGATGACCGACGGAATAAAATTTGCACACAAAGAAAATGAAGTTAAAGTCTTAGATATTGCTGAAATAATTGCAAACGCACAAATTTTATAAATTAAAACCAAAACATGAAAAAAATCTTATTATTACTTGTCCTTGTAGGAAATGTTGCTTTTGCTCAAAAACTTACTAAAGATCAATTATCTGATAAATTAGCAGAAAAAGCTTGTGAATGTACTGAAAAACAAGAGCTTACAAAAGAAAATTTTGAATTAACCATCGGAATCTGTTTGATTGAAGGTATCAATGCTTATGAGAAAGATGTAGAAAAACATTATGGGAAAAATGTAATTTCTAACGATAAAAAAATGGAAGAGTTAGCAACTAATATTGGCGCTAGAATGGGATTAAAATGTCCGGCTGTTTTTAAATTTATGTTAGATGAAGAATCAGGAGAAGCTGAAGAAGTTGTTGATGCTGAAGAACTAACAATTTCTGGAAAAATTTCAGAAATTAAATCGGAGCAATTCATAACATTTATTGTAAAAGAAGATTCAGGTAAAACTAATCAATTCATCTTATTAAGTAGTTTTGATAATGCCTTTTTGTTAACGGATAAAGTCTTAAAAGCATCTGATGCTGTTGACGTTGTATATTATGAAATGGAATTGTTTGATGCTAAATTAGGCAAGTTTGTATCGTATAAAATTGTTACTGATATCATAAAAAAATAAACATGTTTGTACCATTTGATAGCTTACCAGAAGAATCAAAAATTTGGATTTATCAATCCAATAGAAAATTTTCTGACGAAGAAATTCAAGAAATTGAAAAAGATTTGACTTCTTTTTTAGAAGATTGGTCTGCTCACGGTCAACAATTAGAAGCTTCTTTTATAACAAAATACAATCGCTTTATAATTATTGCAGTAAATCAGGAAGTACAAGCCGCAACTGGATGTTCAATTGATGCTTCTGTTGCATTTATTCAAAATTTGGAGCAAAAATATGAAGTTGATTTATTGGATAAAATGAATGTAACCTTTAAAATGGGTGAACACGTTGCTTTTAAACCACTTATCGATTTCAAAAAATTAGCAAAAGAAAAAGCTGTTTCTGGAAATACTATTGTTTTCAATAATTTGGTAAACACATTAGGTGAATGGCAAGATTTTTGGGAAGTTCCAGCTAGCGAAAGTTGGCATAACAGATTTTTTTAGATTCATTTCTCAAAATATTTCATGGATAGCGATATATTCTTATTAAGTATTTCCGGGCATGACAAGCCCGGATTAACTTCTTCTTTAACTGCTGTTTTAGCAGAATATGATGCAAATGTTTTAGATATTGGTCAGGCTAATATTCACGACACACTTTCATTAGGTATTTTGTTTCAAATCAAATCGGGAAAAAAATCAGCTGCTGTACTAAAAGATATCTTATTCAAATCTTATGAATTGGGTATTAAGGCTAAATTCAAACCCATTTCGCTAGAAGATTACGAAAAATGGGTAAAACTCCAAGGTAAAGACCGTTATATCGTAACGCTTTTAGGTGAAAAATTAACTGCCGAACAAATTTCAGAAGTGACAAAAGTTATTTCTGAAAAAAACTTGAATATCGATGCAATCAAGCGTTTAACAGGTAGAGTTTCTTTAGTTAAAGAAGATGATTATCCAAGATCTTCAATTCAATTATCTATTCGCGGACAAATAAAAGATAAGTCTGAATTTACTGAAAAATTCATGGCAATTTCTTCCGAATTAAATCTAGATATCGCCTTTCAAGAAGATAATATCTTTAGAAGAAATCGTCGTTTAGTTTGCTTTGATATGGATTCTACTTTAATTCAAACCGAAGTAATTGATGAACTTGCCGAACTTGCTGGTGTTGGCAAACAAGTTAGAGCCATTACCGAATCTGCCATGCAAGGTGAAATCGACTTTCAAGAAAGTTTCAAACAAAGAATGCTACTTTTAAAAGGTTTAAGAGAAGAAGTTCTTGAAGAAGTTGCTGTTAATTTACCGATAACCAAAGGAGCTAGAAGATTAATCGATACTTTGAAATCGTATGGTTTTAAAACCGCAATTCTTTCTGGTGGATTTACTTATTTTGGAAAATATCTGCAAAAAGAATTGGGAATCGATTATGTTTATGCCAATGAATTAGAAATCAAAGACGGAGTTCTTACCGGAGGTTATCTTGGTGAAATTGTTGATGGTAATAAGAAAGCTGAATACCTAAAAGAAATTGCACTTAGAGAAGGAATTGATATTAACCAAACTATTGCTGTTGGTGATGGTGCTAACGATTTACCAATGCTTAATCTTGCTGGTTTAGGAATTGCTTTTCATGCAAAACCTAAAGTAAAAGATAATGCGCAAAGTTCAATTTCGAGCATTGGATTAGATGGTGTTTTGTATTTATTAGGCTATCACGACCGTCATATCGATTTGATAGATTAATTTTCAGGTCTTCCAAAAAAAGATTAGAAACTCTAGTTAACAACTTTCTTCATAAAATAAACCTAAAACGCTTTATTTTAAAGTAAAGATGTAGTATTTTGGCATGGATTTAGTTCTAAGTTAAAAAATCAAACTATAATTTATGCAAAGAGTGCTCACACTACTGTTTTCGGTAGTTTTTATACATATATCATTTTCCCAAAATACAACTAAACCTGTTTTAACTGCTAAAAAAGTAGTTTCACAACAAGTTTGGGTCGACAGTATTTACAATCAATTTTCATTTGAAGAAAAAGTAGGGCAGTTGTTTATGGTTGCGGCTTATTCTAATAAAGACGAAGCGCACAATAAATCAATCGATAAATTAGTAGAAGAATATAAAATTGGAGGATTAATTTTTTTTCAAGGTGGACCTGTGCGTCAGGCTAAGTTAACCAATCGTTTTCAAGCAAAATCAAAAGTGCCATTATTCATTGGAATTGATGCAGAATGGGGATTAAGTATGCGATTAGATTCTACGTATCGTTATCCTTGGAATATGACGCTTGGTGCTGTTCAAGATATGAAATTGATTGAAAAAGCTGGAAATCAAATGGCAAAACAATCAAAACGAATGGGAATTCATTTCAATTTTGCGCCAGTCGTTGACATTAATACCAATCCAAAAAATCCAATCATTGGAAATCGTTCGTTTGGTGAAACTAAAGAAAATGTGACCACAAGAGCTATTGCATTAATGAAAGGTCTTCAAGATGAAGGCGTTTACGCAACAGCGAAACATTTTCCAGGTCATGGAGACACTTCAACCGATTCGCATCATACCTTGCCGGTAGTTAATTTCGATAGAAAAAGATTAGATGATATTGAGTTGTATCCTTATAAAGAACTGATTAATAATGGTTTGTCGAGTGTAATGGTAGCGCATTTGAATGTGCCTAGTTTAGAACCAAGAGCCAATTATCCAACCTCAATTTCGTATCCAGTTGTTACTGATATCCTAAAAAATGAACTGCAATTTGAAGGTTTAATTTTTACCGATGCCTTGAATATGAAAGGTGCAAGTAATTTTAAAAAACCTGGAGATATTGACTTAGAGGCTTTTTTAGCTGGGAATGATGTATTGTTATTTGCTGAAAATGTTCCAGTTGCAATAAAAAAGTTCAAAGAAGCTTTTGACAAAGGAATTATTACCGAAGAACGTTTGATGTATTCGGTTAAAAAGATTTTGACTTATAAATACAAAGCTAATTTAAACAACTATCAACCCATTGTTTTGGATAATTTATACAAAGATTTGAATGCAGTTGAATATGATGCTTTAAATTACAAATTATATGAAAATGCAGTAACTGTAATTAAAAATCATGATAAGTTAATTCCGGTTCGCGATATTGAAAAAGAGAAAATTGCCTACATCAAATTAGGAAACGATAAATCAGATACGTTTTTGGCTAATTTGAGAAATTACGCTTCAGTAAGTGAAATTACTAACAAGAATTTAGATTCGGTTTTAGTACAATTACAAGATTATACAAAAGTAATCATTGGTTATCATAAACAAGATGGAGCATGGAGAAATCACAATTTGAACTTCAAAGAAATGTTGTGGATTAACCAGATTGCGAAACAAAATGATGTGATATTAACGTGTTTTACCAAACCATATTCATTAACCAATTTAAAAAATTTCGAAGATATTGAAACCATAGTAGTTGCCTATCAAAACAATGATATTGCTCAAACTATTGCGCCTCAAATTATCTTTGGATCAATGGGAGCAAAAGGAAAATTACCTGTTTCTATTGATGATGAATTTAAGGTAAATGAAGGAATCGAAACCTTAGAAATTAAACGTTTAGGATTTTCAATTCCAGAAAATGTTGGAATGAATTCAAAAGTTTTGACTAAAATTGATTCGATTGCCAACTATGCGATTTCTAAGAAAATGACACCTGGACTTCAAGTAGTTGTGGCTCGAAAAGGAAAAGTAATTTATCAAAAATCATTCGGAAATCATACGTATGAATCTACTCAAAAAGTTAATAATACAGATGTGTATGATATTGCTTCTTTAACCAAAATTGTTGCTACTTTGCCAAATGTAATGCAAGAATTTGATCAAGGTCATTTAACGTTGGAAACCAAGTTAAAAACCATGTTGCCAGAAGCTAAAAATTCAAACAAAGCAAATGCAACAGTTTTGGATATGTTAACGCATCAAGCTCGTTTTCAACCATGGATTCCGTTTTATAAAGCTACTTTAGATAGTTTAAATAGACCGAGTACACATTTTTATAGAAGTGAGTTTTCAGATGAATTTCCAGTTCATGTAGCTGATAAATTGTATTTGAGAAAAAATTATAATGATACGATTGTAAAAACCATTTTAGACAGTGAATTGTTGCCTAAAAAACAATATAAATACAGCGATTTTACTTTCATTCTTTTTAAAGAATATTTAGAATTACACAATAAAAAATCACTTGAAGATTTGGCACATGCTAATTTTTTCGAGCCATTAGGAGCTAATTCTATTATGTACAATCCATTGCGAAAAATGAATGCAAATAGAATTATTCCAACGGAAAATGACAACTATTTCAGACATCAGATAGTTCAAGGATATGTACACGATATGGCTGCTGCTATGCAAGGCGGAATTTCAGGTCATGCGGGTTTGTTTGCCAATGCTCTAGATGTTGCAAAAGTGATGCAAATGTTTCTTCAGAAAGGAAGTTATGGCGGAAGAACATATATTTCTGAAAGCACTTTTAATATTTTCAATACGTGTTATTTCTGTAAAGATGGGAATAGAAGAGGAGTTGGTTTCGATAAACCACAATTAGGAAACGAAGGTCCAACATGCGGTTGTGTTTCACTAACAAGTTTCGGTCATACCGGATTTACAGGAACCATGACTTGGGCTGATCCTGAAAAAGAAATTGTTTATGTTTTCTTATCTAACAGAACGTTTCCAGATTCTAATGCAACTAATAAATTATCAAAAGAAAATATTAGAGAAAATATTCAAAAAGTGATTTACGAAGCGATAATTGAGTAATTTTTGTAAATTTATTCAATACAATCTTCAACCAACTAATTATGACATCAGCAGCAACTACAGTAGATCAATACATCAACGAAGCTCCAGAAGATAGAAGAGAAGCGTTGCAAAAATTAAGAAATGTAATATTAGAAAATCTTCCCGAAGGTTTTCAAGAAGCTATGGGTTATGGTATGGCAGGTTATGTTGTGCCACATTCAATTTATCCAAAAGGATATCATTGTGATCCCAAGCAAGCTTTACCTTTTATGGGATTTGCGAGTCAAAAAAACAGCATCAATTTTTATCATATGGGTATTTATGCTAAGCCAGAATTATATGATTGGTTTGTTACTGAATATCCAAAATATTCGAAACAAAAATTAGATATTGGTAAAAGTTGTTTACGCATCAAAAAACCAGAAAACATTCCGTTTGAGTTAATAGGCGAGTTGGTGAAAAAAATCACGGTTGCCGATTGGATTACTACTTACGAATCTGAGTTTAAAAAATAATTTTAACAAATGTTTTATAATTGCCAATTCTAGAAGTGGTAATTTTATTTCAAAATTTACCTAAATGAAAATTGCTATAGTTTGTTATCCTACATTTGGTGGAAGCGGTGTTGTTGCGACTGAACTTGGTTTGGAATTAGCCAAAAGAGGTCACGAAATTCACTTCATTACTTACAGTCAACCCGTGCGATTAGCCTTGTTGAATCCAAATGTACATTATCACGAAGTTCACGTTCCAGAATATCCTTTGTTTCACTATCAACCTTATGAATTAGCACTTTCTAGCAAGTTGGTTGATATGGTGAAATTGTACAAAATTGATGTTTTACACGTACATTATGCCATTCCTCATGCGTATGCAGGTTATATGGCAAAACAGATGTTAGCCGATGAAGGTATTCATATTCCAATGGTGACTACTTTACACGGAACCGATATTACTTTGGTTGGAAATCATCCATTTTATAAGCCAGCAGTTAGTTTTAGTATTAATAAATCAGACGTGGTTACAAGTGTTTCTCAAAGTTTAAAAGACGATACGTATCGCTTGTTCGATATTAAAAATGAAATTGATGTTATTCCAAATTTTATTGAATTAAATAAAGACAAATTAAAAGAGAATATACCTTGTCATCGTTCTCTAATGGCACCAGATAATGAAAAAATCATTACTCATATTTCCAATTTCAGAAAAGTCAAACGAATAGATGATATCGTTAGAATCTTTTTTGAAATCCAAAAAGAAGTACCTTCAAAATTAATGATGGTAGGTGAAGGTCCTGAAAAAGAAGGAGCAGAGCAATTATGTGAACAATTAGGTATTCAAAACAAAGTCATTTTCTTTGGAAACAGTAACGAAATTGATAAGATTTTATGTTTCTCCGATTTATTCTTATTGCCATCCGAAACAGAAAGTTTTGGATTAGCCGCTTTGGAAGCTATGGCTTGTGGTGTTCCTGTTATTTCAAGTAATTCTGGTGGTCTGCCAGAGGTAAATAAAGATGGTTTTTCTGGATATTTAAGTGATGTAGGAGATGTTGCTAAAATGAGTAGTGATGCTATTTCACTTTTAAAAGATGAAAATAAGTTGGCTCAGTTTAAAGTAAATGCATTAGCAACGGCTAAACTTTTTGATATTCAAAACATTATGCCTTTATACGAACAAGTTTATTTTAAAGCCTTAAATAATTCGAAATAATGATTAAAATTTTACCTTTATTAGTCTTAATAATGTCTTGTAGCGCTCCAAAAGAAGTTACGGATAATTCATTCTCTGTTATTTACAAAAGTGAAATGGGTGGTGCTGAAAAACCTGGTCATCTATTAATTCAAGATAATGAAACCTATATTCAATTTATTGAATCGCTTAAATTGGATGAATCTGAATATGCTAAATTTTTAGCAGTAGATTTTAAAAAGAAGAATGTTTTGGTTTTGTATCAGGGTCAAAAAAATTCAGGAGGCTTTGGTATTGATATTGAATCTGTGTTAAATGAAAATAATTCTATAATTGTTAAGAAAATAGAAATAGGTCCTAAAAAAGGGGAAGTGGCAACAACAGTTATTACATCACCTTATTGTATAGCTTTAATTCCCAAAGGAGATAAAATAATAATTGAATAAAAAAAGTCCCAATTTAATTGGGACTTTTTTTCTATAATTAAAATCGGTATCTAATTCCTAATGCGATATCTGGACCAAAACTATCTTCTCTAAATTGGTTATCACCACTATTGTTTAAATAGAATTCAGGTCTAATGTCTAATGATAATTGAATTGGTGCTTCATTAAAATTATACTCAATTCCTAAATCTCCAGCAACTAAAGCAAATGCTCCGCTGTCGCTAATTCCATTTTTGTCATAACTCCAGCTTCCTAAACCAGCACCAACACCAGCATACCAGTTGAAACCGCCTTCAATGTTCCAAACCCATTGATATAAACCAACTAATTTTAAAGCATCAACATCTTTGCTGTTTCTCCATCCTAAATCAAATTCTAAACGATTGTTAGAACCAATTCCTCTTTGATAAGAAATTTCTCCTCCGAAACCATCATTGTCTCCAATACGTAATCCCAATGCGTTTTTAGAAATGTCCTGAGCTTGTGCGTTAAATGCTAACCCAATTAGCATAAAAGCAGATAAAAATAATTTCTTCATATTAAATGTTTTTACAAATATAGCTAAATTTTTACAAATTTCATGCCAATTTAGTCAATCATATAAATATCAAGGTACTCTTTTTGGTTTTGTGTTCCTGTTGCAGGTATACCAAATTGTTCAGCTACAGTTGAATTTATAGAATAAGAAGTATCTGTATTAGTATAAACAACTCCAATTCCTTCTGCAGTATATAAGGTAGAAATTATTAAGTCTTGTGGAGCTAAAACAGTAATTGGAATTGTAAAACCACCAACAGTTTGTTCAGTTGTGACAGATACATTAAGCTTAATTTTTGTTGCTTTTACATTATTGTAAGCCTCACCATTAGGTGAAGTAAACGTAGTAAAGCTTTCTCCTCCATAACTTTGTAATGAATAGTTAATTGTTAACGGAAATCCATTGAATGTTTCTTGAATAGTTCCTGTTACAGGATTACTGTTTAAAGCTTGATTATTAGATGCATTACTATTAAAAATAACAAAATCATCTAAGGATAAATCAAAATTAATTGGTAAATTTTGACCAGATGCTAAAGACAAATCTCCTGATAATAATAATTTTGAGTCACTTTTTCGCACACCATTATTTCGTAAAGATGATGAATAAAATCCTGTAGCAACATCATCTCTAGTTTGAAATTTTTTATAGGTTTTTGTATTAAAAACAACATCTCCAGAAATATACAAAGAATCACGAGTAAAAGTTCCTTCACTATCAACATCGTAAGTCCAATAATTTCCATCAGTTAAAGGAATTGTAAAATTATCAGCTCCATTTCCGTTTTCATCGTCATTAGAACAAGAAATAAATAATGAAGAGACACATAAAAATGTTAATAATATTGTTTTTTTCATATTGAGTTAAGTTAAATTAGTAAGCTAATATAGTATTTTTACTTAATTAATTGAGAATTTTCAATACAATTTTTACTCATAGTATTTTATCTAAACTATTTTTTAAATTATCATTACATTTGTTAATATTTATCAATTTAATTAACGTAGTCTTTAGTTATGGCAGGAAATACTTTTGGAAAATTATTAAAATTAACCACTTTTGGAGAATCTCATGGAGAAGCTTTAGGAGGAATTATTGATGGGTGTCCAGCTGGAATTCATTTAGATTTTGATTTTATTCAAGCCGAAATGCAAAGAAGAAAACCTGGTCAATCTTCTATTGTTACACAACGAAAAGAAGAAGACGAAGTACAGTTTCTATCTGGAATTTTTGAAGGTAAAACTACAGGAACTCCAATTGGTTTTATTATTCCAAATACCAATCAAAAGTCAGATGATTATTCGCATATAAAAGACTCGTACCGACCAAGTCATGCCGATTATGTATACGAACAAAAATACGGCATTCGTGATTATCGTGGTGGAGGAAGAAGTTCGGCTCGCGAAACCGCAAGTAGAGTAGTAGGTGGTGCCATTGCAAAGCAAATTATTGCTGAAATTAAAATAAACGCTTTTGTTTCATCTGTAGGCGAAATTTTCATTGATAAACCTTATCAAGATTTAGATTTTTCAAAAATTGAAAGTAACTCAGTTCGTTGTCCAGATTTGGCCACAGCTGAAAAAATGGAAAATCATATAAAAGAAATTAAAAAACAAGGTGATACTGTCGGAGGAACAATTACTTGTGTAATTCAAAATGTGCCAATAGGTTTAGGAGAACCTGTTTTTGATAAATTACATGCCGAATTAGGAAAAGCAATGCTTTCAATAAATGCAGTAAAAGGATTTGAATTTGGTAGCGGATTTTGTGGAGCCAAAATGAAAGGAAGTGAGCACAACGATTCATATAATACTGATGGAACTACAAAAAGTAATCTTTCAGGAGGAATTCAAGGCGGAATCTCAAATGGGATGGATATTTATTTTCGAGTAGCATTTAAACCTGTTGCAACATTGATTCAAAAACAAGAAGTTTTAACGAATCAGGGTGATATTATAGAGCAGCAGGGAAAAGGCCGACATGATCCATGTGTGGTTCCAAGAGCGGTCCCTATCGTAGAGGCTATGGCAGCTTTAGTAATTGCAGATTATTTTTTATTAAATAAAATGTATTCATAAAAAACAATGAATATCTTTATTTAAGATTCGGTTAAAATGTAGATTTATTTTAGAATAAAATGCACAATAAAAATAAAAAACCCTGTAAAATCAATACTTTACAGGGTTTTCTGTGGAGCAGAGTAGAGGTGTTTCGAACTTTTTTAAGGAAGATCTGAGACAATTATATTTGATATTTCTAAAATTCCAATGACAAAATCAATTGAAAACAAGAAGAAATGACCTTGGTCTTAATTCGTTTTCTTATAGCTCCACACAGCTAAGCCATTAATTAATATTGCAAAAATTAAAATTACTACTAAATTAGGTAGTACTTCTTTAAGGCCAGCACCTTTTAATAAAACCATTCTTATAAACTCAACGAAGTAACGAATAGGATTTAATAAGGTGATGTTTTGAGCCCATTTTGGCATACTTTCAATAGGTGTAAATAAACCACTCATTAATATAAAAATTACCATAAAAAACCACGCAATAAACATCGCTTGTTGTTGTGTTTCAGTGTGGTTAGAAATATAAAGTCCAAATCCTAAAATTAAGAGTAAATAAATAGAAGTAAATCCATAAACTAAAAGAATACTTCCTAACATTGGAACATTAAAAACTACTTTTGAAATAACTAATCCAACACTCAATATAATAAGTCCAAGCACCCAAAAAGGGAATAATTTTCCAATTATGAATTGATATTTTTTAATAGGTGTAACATTAATTTGTTCTAAAGTTCCTAATTCTTTTTCTCTAACAATATTCATAGCTGAAAGAAAAAGCGTTAGCATTGTTACCAATAAAACTAATATTCCAGGTACCATAAAGGTCTTGTAATTTAAAGTGTTATTATACCAAAATGAGGGTATAGTTTCAATCCTACTAAGAATAATTTGATTTTCAGTTGTATTATAAATTTTAACAGCAATATCTTGATTTACTTGTTGTACTATTTGAGAGACATAAACATTTTGAACTCCTGCTGTAGCAGCATCTATGGCATTAATTTGGATTTGTAATTCTGCTTTTTTTTCGTTTTGAAGCATTTTTTCAAATTGATTGGGAATTTCTATCACAATGTCTGTACTTCCTTTTTGTAAAAAATCTAAACCTTCTTTTGGGTTTGTAAGTTCTTTAGTCACACTAAAATAACTGTTAGCATTAAATTTATCTTTTAAAACACGTGAAGAAATAGAATTATCTGAATCTATAAATGAAATTCTAATGTTTTTGACATCAAAAGTTGCTGCATTAGAAAGGATTAATAGTTGTAATATTGGTAATATAAATATCAATCTCAGCATGCTTTTATCTCTAAAAATTTGCTTAAACTCTTTCTGTATTATGAATAAAATAGTTCTCATTTTTTAAATTTTTATTCTAATCGGGTTTTGTAATTTTTGATACTTAGCCCAATAAAAATCAATGTCATTAATGTCAAAATCAATGTTTCTTTGATAATATAGCTTATTCCTACTCCTTTAAGCATAATTGATTTTACAATAATAATAAACCATTTTGCGGGAATTATATTACTCATAATTTGCATGGGTAATGGCATGGACGAAATAGGAAAAATAAACCCTGAAAGTATTATAACAGGAAGCATTAACCCCATTAAAGAAAGCATCATTGCGGTTTGTTGCGAATTTGAAACTGTTGAAATCAAAATACCTAATGAAAGTGCCGTAATGATAAATAGAATACTTTCAAAAGCTAATAAAAAAAGACTTCCTCTCATTGGCATTCCAAAAATAAAATAGCCCATTGAAACAATAACAACGGCATTTATAATTGATAAAAAAACGTAAGGAAAAACTTTTCCAATAATCACCTGAAAAGGTTTTAGAGGTGAAACCAATAATACTTCCATAGTTCCTAATTCTTTTTCTCTTGTAATAGAGATAGAGGTCATCATGGCAGAAACTAACATTAAAATCACTGTCATTACACCAGGTACAAAGTTAAAAACGCTTTTTAGTTCAGCATTGTATAACATTCGAGTTTGCATAACAATTGAAACACTTTGTTCTTGAGTTGTGTTTTTTTGATTTTGATAATTTTGAATTATTGATTGTGTATAGTTTGTAATAGTATTAGCAACATTAGGTTCTGTTGCATCGGTAATAACTTGAACAGTTGCTTTTTTTTGATTTTCTAATTTTTTTGCAAAGTCTCTTTCAAATAGTAATACAGCTTTTATTTTTCCATTTTTGAATTCGGATTCAATAGCTTTTTCATTATCTATTTGATTCTCTATATTAAAATATTTTGATGCTTTTATTTTTTGGATAATTTTCTCAGATTCAGCATCTTTTGCATAATCTAAAATGGCAATATCTACATTGTTGATTTCGTTTGTTATAGCAAAGCCAAACAGTAAAATTTGAGCAATTGGCATACCAAATAGGATAAACAATGATCGTTTGTCTCTAAAAATATGGTAGAATTCTTTTTTTACAAAACCTTTAAATCGTTTCATAGTATATATTTTTATTCAATATTTCGAGCTAATTTTAAGAATACTTCATTCATAGAGTCCACATCAAATTGCTTTTTTAAGTTTTTAGGTGTATCCAAGGCTTCAATAACACCGTCTACCATAATAGAAACACGATCACAATATTCGGCTTCATCCATGTAATGTGTGGTTACAAAAATAGTGGTTCCTTTATCTGCTTCCGTATAGATAAGTTCCCAAAATTGTCTTCTGGTTATAGGGTCTACACCACCTGTAGGTTCATCTAAAAAAACAATTTTTGGTTCATGTAACAAAGAAACTGAAAAAGCTAGTTTTTGTTTCCATCCCAATGGTAATGATCCTACTCTTGATTTTGTAATATCTCCTAATTGCAATTCTTCAATAAGTTCAGCTGTTTTTTTCTTAATTTGTTTTCTTGAAAGACCATAAATTCCTCCAAAAAAGGTAATATTTTCCTTAACAGTTAAGTCATCGTACATTGAAAATTTTTGGCTCATGTAGCCAATACTTTTTTTAACTTCGTCGCTTTGGGTATGCACATCAAAACCCGCCACGTTTGCATTACCGCTTGAAGGATTTGAAATACCTATTAGCATTTTCATTGCTGTAGTTTTTCCTGCGCCATTTGCTCCAAGAAAGCCAAAAATTTCGCCCTTATTCACATGAAAAGAAATTCCTTTTACAGCAGTAAAATCACCAAATTTTTTGGTAAGATTTTCTACTTCTATGACTTTTTCATTACTAATATGGTTTACCATTTTTTCATTTTTTATAAATCCATAAAAACATCTTCAATTGTTGTAGTTGCTTTTTGAATAATAATATTTGTATGCTGTTTTTCTTCGAGATAAATTTTTAATTTTTGAAGATCTAATTCGATATTATTGTCGATGTAATGCACATACTCGCCAAATGCAAAAACACTATATTGAGTTGGGAATTTTTTTAAATGTTCAATCAATTGATGCATTTTATTGGTTTTTATGTCATAAATCGTTTTTTCGTATGAGCTAACTATATTTTCGGGGGTATCAATTTTTAGAATTTCACCTTTTTGAATTAAGGCGATTCGGTCACACAAAACCGCTTCGTCCATATATGGAGTAGATACTAAAATTGTAATTCCTTTTTGTTTTAAGCGTTTTAGCATTTCCCAAAATTCTTTTCTTGAAACGGGATCTACACCAGTTGTAGGTTCGTCTAAAAATAATACTTCTGGTTTGTGAATTAAGGCACAACAAAGCGCTAATTTTTGTTTCATCCCACCTGATAATGCACCAGCTCTTCGATTTTTAAAAGGTTCTATTTGCACGTAAATATCTTCAATCAAATCGTAATTTTCTTCAATAGTTGTTCCGAAAATTGTCGCAAAAAAAGCTAAATTTTCAGCAATCGTTAAATCTTGGTATAACGAGAATTTTCCGGGCATATAACCTACTGAATTTCGAATTTCTTTTACGTTTTTTATTATATCGTGCCCTGCAACAATAGCATTACCTTCGTTTGGAATCAATAATGTAGTTAAGGTTCTAAAAAGCGTTGTTTTTCCAGCACCGTCGGGACCAATTAAGCCAAACAATTCTCCGCTTTTCACTTCAAATGAAATGTTTTGTATGGCAGAAACATTTTTAAATGATTTTGATATGTTTTGTACTGAAATACTCATTTCGCTTTATTTTATCAAAAGAAAGTTACTTTCTTCATGAGCGTCAATCCAATGTTTTATGTTGATAGGAATATTTACATAACTACCAGATTTTAGATTTATTTTTTCTCCTTTTTCATCATTATAAGTTGCATTTCCAGATACACAAACTAAGAGTGCTGGTACTTTTGTTATA
This sequence comes from Flavobacterium cheniae, assembly GCF_004363695.1. GTDB lineage: Bacteria > Bacteroidota > Bacteroidia > Flavobacteriales > Flavobacteriaceae > Flavobacterium > Flavobacterium cheniae. The sequence goes on from NZ_SNZC01000001.1 coordinate 383,636, forward strand.
TGCTCTGCTAATTGTTCATTTTTTGCTATTTGTAATGAAATTACTTTAGCCTCTGTTGGTTGAAATAAAATTTGAGTTTGTACTGCTTTTTGTTCAGTATGTAGGCTTTTTAAATTCATAGTATTTGTTGTTTTTAAATTTGATTCAGATGTTTTACATCCAATAACTATTGATAATACTGCGATTATGGCAATTTGTTTCATTCTTTTATTTTTTTTGATTAATTAATACTATTTATTTTATCCAGATTTCTGCAGGCATTCCAATTTTTAAGCTTCCATCATTTTTTACTCTTATCTTAACTGCATAAACCAGATTAGCTCTTTCTTCTTTGGTTTGTATAATTTTCGGCGTAAATTCTGCTTGTGAACTTATCCATATAATGTTTCCAATATACTCTTTGGTTTGTTCAAAATCATCTATTTTTACTTTAACTTGTTGTCCAATTTTAATACTTGATAATTGAGTTTCTGAAATATAAACACGTAGATTCATTTCTTCAAGATTGGCAATCTTGTAAAGTGGTTTTCCAAATGTTGTAACTTCATTAGGTTCAGCATACTTAGTTAAAACAGTTCCTTTAATAGGGTTTACTAAATTGCATTTTTTTATTTGATCGTTAATTTTTTCAATTTGCACCGAAAATGAATTGGCTTCATTTTTAATAGGTGCATTTTGAGTTCCCACACCTTTAATTTGTTCTTCAATGACTTTTACTTTTCCATTAATTTCATCAACTTGCCTTTTTGTAGCAGCATTTTCTGAAAACATATTTTTAATTCGGGTTTGTTCTATTTTTGCTGTTTTTAATTGTTCTTGTAAAACTTGTTTTTGAGACAACACATTTCCTGATTTTGAACTAACTGTTTTTTGAGATGCTATAAGTTGCATTTTAGTATAATATAATTGCAAAGTATCAATTAAACCAACAGTTTTACCTTTTTCCACAACGTCACCCTCTTCGAGGTTTAGAAACTCAATTTTTCCATTACTCTCAGACGAAACAGTTATTTCTGTAGTTTCAAAATTTCCATAAGCATCTGCTTTTTCATTATTTTTATTGCAACTTATTATAAACATTGCTAATACAAGTAAGGCTATATTTTTCATTTTAATTTCCTTTAATAATTTGATAATTTGCTTGAGTTAATTGTAGCTGTATTTGGTGTGATTTTTGATTGTTTTTTGATTCAAAAAGTTTATCAATTTCATTTAAATATTCCGAAGTTGTAATAACACCATTTTTCATTTGAGCTTCAGACGATTTTACTATTTTTTGGCGTAAATCAATTATTTCTTCATCCGATTTTAGTTGTTGATTTATTTTTTGAATTTCAAAATCTGTTTCTTGTAATTGTCTATTTAAGTTTAATTGAAAAGTTTCTTTTTCAGATGCTATTAATTGTTTTGATATTTCAAGAACTTCTTTTTCTTTTTTTGTTTTATTCCAATCAAATAATGTCCAATTCAATCGAATTCCTGTCACATAAAAAGCTTCAAATGAATTATTTAGCATGTTCAATGCGGGGTTTCCGTAACCGCCTTGTATAAAAGCATTTAATTTAGGGAGATTTGATTTAGAAACGATGATTTGTGAAGCTTCTAATTGCTGGTTTTGTAAATTAAAAAAATCAAATTCAGGACGTAATGCTTCTGTAGTTTCTAATGATATTGAATTTTCTAAAATTGTATTCTCATCAAAATTTGTTGCGGTTAATTTTTCTAGATGATACAGTAGTTTTCTTTTATCAAATTGTAAATCGTTTATTTGTTGTTGAATTTTAATGATTTCAGCTTCTAAAACTTGCTCAGAAGCTGGCAATATTGCACCGAATTTAACAGCCGTTTTCACTTCTTTGTTCTTCTCTATTAATAAACTCATTTTTGATTGCAATAATTCATTTTTTTCTTGCAATAATAAGATGCCAAAAAAGTATTGGTTAACAATATTTTTTAATTGATATAGAGACACTTCAATTTGTTGTTGTTGTGTTTTAAATTGAATTTCTTTTAGTTTTGACTGAGCATTTAACAATCCACCATTATAAATCAGCTGATTGACATCAAGAGTTGCTCTGTATTGGTCTTTGTTTAATGGCTCTACAGTTGCATTAGGTATTGAAAATGGAATTTGTGTTACTTCTGACTGATAGGTTGCTTGAGCGTTTAATGATACTTTTGGTAATTTATCTAATCCTATTATTTCATTTTGTAATTTGAGCTGAGAATTTAAAGCTTCATTTTGTTTAGATAACGGATAATTAATTCGTACTAATTCATAACATTTATCAAGAGAAATTTTCTCTTGTGCATTTGTATAACCATACAAGGTTACAAAAAAGATTAAGATTAGATTTTTCATTACTTTTTAATTGAGGTGATAATTTGTTCGTAAATATATTTTTTACGTTCTTCCATTAGTTGCATAAATTCTTCATTAGATACCTGAATCATACCTTTAAGCAAAGCTTGAGCTGCAAAAGGAAAAACTGTCATTGAAAAAATATCTATCAATAATTGTTTTGGATTAATTGGTTTTAGAATACCTAACTTGATTTCATTTTCAATTTGATGAATTAATTTTGTTGGATCTGGTCGATTCTCTTTTTTAAGAAATTTTGTAACAAACTCAGGGTTATTATTCATTTCCTGAATTATGAATTGTGGTAAGAATGGATAATTCATTACAAATGAAATATAACTATCAGTGAATTTTTTTATCTTTTCAAAGATGGAATCTTGAGATTTAAATATTTCATTTATTTGTGGAGCTAATTTTCCAAATGCATTCATAAATACAGCTTCAAATAATAACTCTTTGTTTTTGAAACAATAGTGAAGCATGGCCTTATTTATACCTGCTTCATCTGCAATTTCTTGCATTCTTGCTCCTTTAAACCCTTTTAATTGGAATACTCTAAATGCAGCCTCAAATATTTTTTCTTCTGTTGTCATAAGTTAACTATTTGGTTTAACCATTTGGTTAACAAATGTACTTTTTTTATTTCAGTTTAACTATTAATAAATCATTTTAATATTTTTTTAACTTTTTTTTGAAACATGATTTTTATCATATTAAAGGATGTTTTTGTCTTTTAATTTTGACCTATAAAATGATAGTAACGAAACTATTATTTAAACCAATATTTAAAACTAATTTTTCTACCATGAGTAATTTTATTAAAAAAGTTTTGGTATTATGTGTAGCTTGTGCGGCAAGTATAGCATGTAAACAAAACGGTGACTCAACCACTAATTATGCTGATATTGCAGTTGGTGATCAAATGATTGCAGAACTAACAGCACCTCCATTTGTTCCAAAACCTATTGGAGATCGTCCTGCTAAAAAATTAATTGTAAACATGGAAATCAAAGAAATCGAAGGAGAAATGGCCGACGGTGTTAAGTATGTTTACTGGACTTTTGGAGGTAGTGTTCCAGGAAGTTTTATTAGAACTAGAGTAGGTGATGAAGTTGAATTTACTTTGAAAAATCACCCAGACAACAAATTGCCTCATAACATCGATTTACATGCCGTTACAGGTCCAGGTGGTGGAGCAGCATCTTCTTTAGTAGCGCCAGGACATGAAAAAACATTTAATTTTAAATGTATTAATCCTGGATTGTATGTGTACCATTGTGCAACAGCTCCTGTGGGAATGCACATTGCAAACGGAATGTATGGTTTAATTTTGGTAGAACCAGAAGGTGGTTTACCTCCAGTAGACAAAGAATACTACGTAATGCAAGGTGATTTTTATACGAAAGGTAAATATGGAGAACCAGGAATGCAACCTTTTGACATGACAAAAGCAGTAGATGAACATGCGGATTACGTAGTCTTTAACGGAAAAGTAGGTGCTTTAACAGGTGATAAAGCTTTAACCGCTAAAGTAGGTGAAACAGTTAGAATTTACATGGGTAATGGTGGTCCAAACTTAGTTTCATCCTTTCACGTTATTGGAGAAATTTTTGATAAAGTACATATAGAAGGTGGTGACATGATCAACAAAAATGTACAAACTACTTTAATTCCTGCTGGTGGTTCAGCTATTGTAGAGTTTAAAGTGGATGTTCCTGGAACATTTATTTTAGTAGACCATTCCATTTTTAGAGCATTTAATAAAGGAGCCTTAGGAATGTTAAAAGTAGAAGGAGCCGAAAATGCTAAAATTTACTCAGGTACAACTCAAGAAGGAATATATCATCCAGAAGGAGGAACCATCCAAAATATGCCAAAAACTGGTAATGGTAAAGAAGTTGTCGTTAATAAAACTTTAAGCCAACAAATGACAGATGGTAAAAACATTTATTCAAGAACTTGTTTTGCATGTCACCAGTCAGAAGGACAAGGTATTCCTGCAGCGTTCCCTCCGCTATCTAAATCAGATTTTTTAAATGCAGATCCAAATAGAGCTATAAGCGCAGTACTTCATGGTTTAAGCGGCGAAATTACAGTGAATGGTAAAAAATTTAATTCAGTAATGACTAGTCAAAACCTTACGGATCAAGAAATTTCAGATGTTTTAACTTATGTATATAATAGTTGGGGAAACAACAAAACAAAAGTAACTCCAGAAATGGTTAAAAATCAGAGAGCAAAACCAGCACCAAAAACAAAAGATATACATTAATATAAAAAAAATAAAGAATGGAAGCTCAATTTATTAAACGATTTCACTACTGCCTAATTTTATTATTTTGGGTTTCCATTTCTTTTTCTCAGGTATCCGAAGATATGGTAACCATAGGAGCAGGGAGTTATGTTCCTTTATATGGAACTGCAGATAAAAAACCAGTCTACATCAAATCCTTTTTGTTAGATGTATATCCGGTTACAAATCAAGAATATTTAGAATTCTTAAAAACCAATTCGGCTTACCGAAAATCAAAAATCAAACGTCTTTTTGCCAATACTACTTACTTATATGAATGGAGTGGCGATTTGAATTTCGGTAAATTAAATCCAAATGCGCCTGTTACCAATGTTTCTTGGTTTGCTGCAAAAGAATATTGCGAATGCCAAGGTAAAAGATTAGCAACATTAGATGAATGGGAATATGTAGCCATGGCAGACGAAAAAAGAAAAGATGCTCGTTCACGAGAAGAATTCAATAAATACATCTTGAGTTGGTACGAAAAAAACAAAACCTATAATAATTCTGTTGGGAAAACATTCAAAAATTACTGGGGTGTTTACGATATGCACGGACTAGTTTGGGAATGGACTTTCGATTTTAATAGCATCTTTTTATCAGGAGAATCTAGAAAAGATAAAGATACCGATAAAGATTTGTTCTGCGGAAGTGGTTCTGTCAACGCAACCGATTTAATGAATTATGCCGCTTTTATGCGCTATGCTTTTAGAGGCAGTATAAAAGCGAATTACACTACAAAAAATTTGGGCTTCAGATGTGCCAAAAACATCTCTAATTGAGTTTTCAATTAAAAAAATATGTCATGAAAAAGATAATTTTACTAGTAATTGCCTCTATTTTTATTTTAGGATGCAATTCAAAAGAAGAAAAACAAAATATAAAAGATAAACCTATAACCGATTTATCAATTTATAATTTGCCTGAAAAATGGACCAATCAAGACGGAAAAGATATTGAGCTGAAAGATTTGAGAGGAAAAGTACTAGTTATGGTGATGATTTATACTTCATGTAAATCTGCTTGTCCAAGATTAGTAGCTGATATGCGAAATATTGAATCTAAAATTCCGGAAGAATACAAAGATAAAGTCCAAATGGTTTTAGTAAGTATCGATCCAACAGTAGATACTCCAGAACGATTAAAAGATTTTTCTATCGAAAATAAAATGACTGGAAATCAATGGGTTTTCTTACGTTCTAATGAAGAAAACACTAGAGAGTTTGCAGCGGTTTTAGCAGTAAATTATAAAAAAATATCTCCAATTGATTTCTCACATTCCAATATAATTAGTGTATTTAATGCGGAAGGTGAATTAGCATTCCAACAAGAAGGTTTAGGAGTTAGTTACGATAAAACGGTTTCAAAAATCAAAGAAGAAGCAGAGAAAGTAGAGTAGTGGCTTCCAATTCAAAATCTACAAAAAAACATGAAACTTCACAATAAATTTATGGTTGCAGTTGCTTTTGCAATTTCAACAGCGGGTTCTTTTGCTCAAGAGTTAGAAGTTAACCTACAAATAAGACCTCGTTTTGAATACCGAAATGGATTCAAAGAACTAATGAAAGATGATTTTTATCCAACTTCGTTTGTTTCCCAACGCTCGAGAATGATTTTTTTCTACAAACAAGAAAAATTTAAAGCCAATTTATCACTTCAAAACGTAAGAGTTTGGGGCGATGTGGCTACAACTTCACCATCTGATAAAAATGGAGTGGCTCTATTCGAATCTTGGATTTCGTATGATTTCAATACAAACTGGACAGCTAAATTCGGTCGACAAGTGCTTTCATACGATAATCAAAGAATTATGGGTGGAATCGATTGGTTACAACAAGGCCAAAGTCACGATGCGGTTTTGGTTACAAATAAAAAAAATAACTACCAAATGGATTTCGGAGCTGCGTTGAATAATAACAATGAAGCTCTTTACGAATCTGCATATGTGACGAACTATAAAAACATGCAGTTTATTTGGTTCAACCAAAAATTTTCAAAACTAAGTTTGAGCTTTTTAGCGTTGAATAATGGCTATCAATATGAAAATTTAACCGAAAATAAATTCCAAGTAGCGTATTTGCAAACCCTTGGAACTTATGGAAAATGGGATACTTCAAAATTCTATGGTGATTTCGGTTTGTATGCTCAAACAGGTGAAGCTGCTGTTACTAACGATAAAGTTGATGTTGGTGCGTATTATGCGGGATTTAATTTAGGATACAAATTCACAGCTCCATTTAAAGCCGAATTAGGTTTTGAATATTTATCAGGAAAAGATCAAAATGAAACTGATACAAAAGTAAAATCATTCACGCCAATATTTGGAACCAACCACGGCTTCAATGGTTTTATGGATTATTTCTATGTTGGAAATCATAAAAACTCAGTAGGATTGCAAGATGTTTACACTAAGTTTATTTACGATAAAAATAAATGGCAAGTAACGTTATCTCCACATTTATTTTATAGTTCGGCATCAGTTTACAACATGACTACTTTAGAAGAACAAGACAATTATTTAGGAACAGAAATCGATATAACAGGGACTTATAAATTAGATAAAAACTTTATAATTTCTGGAGGTGTTTCTAAAATGTTTGGAAGCAACACTATGGAAATTTTAAAAGGAGGGAATAACAACAATTGTAACAATTGGGCTTGGGTAATGGTATCATTTAATCCGCAATTGTTTACATATAAAAAATAGGTTAATTAATTATAAATAGGGTTATTGTTAATTAAAAAAGGACTGCTAATATAAAATTTAGCAGTCCTTTTACTTTAAAAAGAGTCGCCATGTAATTATGACGACTCCGTTTAAAGAACCTAATTAACTAATAAAACTTATCTTGTAAAACAACGGCACTTGGAAACAAAATATTATTTTCTAAATGAATGTGCGCATGTAAATCTGCTTCAAATTCTTGTAACATTTGGTACGTTACTTTGTACGTGTTACAAGCATCTGCAGGTGGTATATAATTGTTTGATAATTCTACAATTTTTTCAAATCGTTCACCTTCATTTTCATGTTCTTCCATCATCATGGCAATTGGGTTGGCTACAGAACCAAATCCAGGAATATTTATAGGTGAATTATTTCTATTGGCTTCCACCATTTTTTTGATGAATGGAAATAAAATTAACTCTTCTTTTTTCATATGTTGAGTTAATTCATCAGCACTTCTTTTGAATAATTTTTTAATTTCAAAAAGTTCTGGATGTTGTGCACCATGTACTTGCTCTAGCTTAATTAAAAACGAAAGCAATTGCGGGATTTTCTCTTCCACATAACGATGGTGTTTTTTTTCAATATAATCAATCAGTAAATCTAATTCCCAAGATTTAAAATCAATGCCTTGATTATTGTTGTTAGATGTAACTCTTTCTAATTCATCTAAAAGAGCAAATTTATCTATCCCTTTTTTTGCACATACTTCATCAATAGTTCGGTTCCCTTTGCAACAAAAATCGATACCTAGTTGACTAAAAACACCTGCGGTTCTGTAATCGTCAGCTACTATTGTGCCTACTGTTTTGTTTGAATCTATTACCATATTTCTATATTTAATATTATAAAAGACAAATTTATCCTTAATTTAATTTTCATTATATGATTTTAATCATATTTAATGTTTTTTTTTGGTGTTTATTTTGCTGTATAATTAAAAAGGATGAAAAAGTCCTTAATTATAAATTATTCTTAACTAATATCTAAAATATGTTATCAAAATCACAAGCACGAGCATTTTTTTTAGGCGGAACAGTAGTTACCTTTTTAGTCTTTATTGGCTTAACTATCTATTCGTTCATGCCTAAAAATGATCAAACTTATCATGATAAGATTGATGCAAAAGTTATTCGAGGAAAAGAAATTTGGGAATCGAATAATTGTATGGGTTGTCATACCATACTTGGTGAAGGAGCGTATTATGCTCCTGAGCTAACAAAAGTTATAGAAAGAAGAGGAGAAGGCTACGTAAAAGCCGTTTTACAATCTCCTGTTCCTTGGGGACCAAAAGGCAGAAAAATGGTCAAATACGAAATGAATGATGCCGATGCAGAAGCGATGGTCGCTTACTTTAAATGGATTGGTAACATTGATTTGAATGGTTTTGATCGAGTGGTTTCTCCTTTAGCTAAAGACAAATAATAATCCAAAATATAGAGTTATGAAATATAAATCACAAAAAGTAGCGTATTGGTTCTTTGGATTATGCATGTTATTATTTGCATTACAAATTATCTATGGTTTTATTATGGGCTTTGCCCGAATAGGAATGGATGGTCTTCATGACTTTATTCCGTTCAATACAGCGAGAGCCGTTCACACTAATTTATTAGTAGTTTGGTTATTAACCGGTTTCATGGGAGCCGCATATTATATTATTCCTGAAGAAGCACAAAGAGAATTAGTCAATGTGAAATTGGCTTATGTACAGTTGATTTCATTAGCTGTTGTTGGAGTTTTAGCTATTGTTGGGTATCACTTTAATATTTGGGAAGGCCGAAAATTCCTCGAAATTCCAAGAGAATTAGATGTTTTAGTAGTAATCAATGTCTTACTGTTCTTAGGATTAATCCTAACCACTTTATACAAAGCAGAACGTAGAACTACAACAGCATTAGTCTTGACTATGGGATTGGTTTTTGCTGCCTTATTATATTTACCAGGTATGATTTGGTTTGATAGCCAAGTAACCGATTCATTCTTCCGTTGGTGGGTAGTACATTTATGGGTTGAAGGAGTTTGGGAACTAATCATGGGAGGTATTTTATCGTACTTATTAATCAAACTTACTGGTGTTGATAGAGAAGTTATTGAAAAATGGTTATATGTAATTGTAGGATTAACGTTCCTTTCAGGTTTATTAGGAACAGGTCACCATTATTATTATATAGGAGTTAATAAAATTTGGTTAATCGTAGGTGGAATTTTCTCAGCATTAGAACCATTAGCGTTCTTAGCGATGGCATTATTCGCAGTGTACATGTATAGAAAAGGTGAAAAATCACATCCAAACAAAATTGCTTTATTCTGGACAATCGGCGCTTCTATTGTATCTTTTGTAGGAGCTGGGTTATTAGGTTTTGCACATACATTACCACAAACGAATCTTTACACACACGGAACATTAGTAACGGCAATGCACGGTCACTACGCATTCTGGGGTGCTTATGCTATGATTGTTTTAGCAATAATCAGCTATGCGTTGCCCAATTTAACAGGAAGAAAACGTTACAACAATACAAGTGGTCATATGGCTTTTTGGTTGTCAAATGTGGGAATGTTAGGAATGACGGTAGCTTTTGGAGTCGCTGGTGTTGCTCAAGTATATTTAGAACGTAAAATGAAATTAGATTTCATGGATGTGCAAAATGAAATTGCAATTCACTTCGTAGTGTTACTGCTTTGTGCAACACTTTTTACAACAGGAATTACATTATTCATTATTGAGTTTATCAAATATGGTAAACCCACAGATGAAGCACTTGTAAAAGAAGAATAGTTATTAATTATTTTGGTTAGAAATTTAAAATTAATAGCTAACCGAGACCAAGTGCCCAGAGTTGTCGCTGCCAGCATTTGGTTTCGGTTTTTTTTAAAATAAATTGTCATGATAGTAGCAGAAAAAACAATATTTTATAAAGCAGTAGGTTCAGAAATTGAAGTTTTCAATCAGATTAACCAATTGCAATTACCTTTATTATTGAAAGGACCAACAGGTTCAGGAAAGTCGCGTTTTATCGAATACATGGCTAATGAACTGAATAAAACATTAGTTACTGTAAGTTGCCACGAAGAAACTTCAGCAACCGATTTAATTGGACGTTTCATCATCAAAGGAGCTGAAACCATTTGGATTGATGGACCTTTATCCATAGCCGTAAAAAACGGATATATTTTATATCTAGATGAAGTTGCCGAAGCACGACCAGATGTCATCGTAGCCATTCACTCCTTAACCGATCACAGAAGAGAACTTTTCATTGATAAATTAGGAGAAACTATTAAAGCACATCCTGATTTTTTATTAGTCGCTTCGTTTAATCCTGGCTACCAAAAAGGATTTAAAGAATTAAAACCATCAACTCGTCAACGATTTGTAGCACTTTCATTCGATTATCCTAATCCAAAAGTTGAAACAGAAATTTTAATTAACGAAACAGGAATTGAAGCTGATATTGCTCAAAAGTTAGTTACTATAGGAACTAAAATTAGAAATCTTACCGAATTAGGTTTAACCGAAACCGTTTCTACTCGATTATTAGTTGACGCAGCCAAATTGATCAACAACGGATTACCAAAACGATTAGCGGTTCACGTTGCCGTTGTAGAACCTTTAACAGACGAACAAGAAACCATTCAAGCCTTAAAAGATTTGTGTGATTTAATGATTTAAAAGAATTGAAAAATGGGCTTTGAATTAGATGAGATTATTTATAAAAAAGTACTCAAATACTTTAAAAACAAGCGACTAAATGATGTTGAAACTCTTAGCCGTCAAATCAACTTGTCTGATATTAAACCACGATTAACACTTTTTGCAAGAGCCATCTCTGGTGCTCCAATCGAAATTTTTCCTGCCGAACGCGAAGGGGGTTACAAAAACAAAAACTTTTTCTTACCAATTAATTGTTCGCTATTTCCAACAAAAGAAGAAAATCTAAAATTCTATTTTTTTAGAACGGTGTATTTGAGTGTTCAAAAACAATTGAATTTGAATTGGGATAACCAAGACAATTCACCTGAACTTTCCTTGGAAAAAGCTACTGAAACTGCACCATTGGTTTTAGAAAAAATGTTTCAGGATTATCCATCCATGCAAGAGTTTTATTATGATGCGGTGTCAAAATTACCCATCAATAAAAAAGACCAAACCATTGATTATTCTTGGCTGTATGGAAAATGGATGAAAAATACGCCCGAAATTGAAGATGAAAATGTGTTACAAAATTTTGATGACAATACTAAGAAAATTCAAAATAACGTCGTAGCCGAAACCACACTTCATGCCAAAGCTGTAGAAGAAATCGAATCGCTAACTATCGACAAAAAACAACAAGAAGATTATGTGTTAATGCACAGTTTCGAGAAAATTGAAACTGCAGAAGAATTCAACGGAAATTGGCGCGATTTTGATGGTGCCGATGATTTAGAACAACATCAAGAAGCGTTGGAAGAGATGAATATGAAGTTTACCGTTCGTGTTGACGATATGGTACATTCCGTATATCAAGCAGATTTTGTGGAAAATACTTCTATTGCCGAAAGTGCTGAGGTTGATGAAAAAGGCTTCCATTTAAAATATGATGAATGGGATTTCAAAAAACGAAATTACTTAACAAACTTCTGTAAAGTATATCCGAAAACCCAACTTAAAACTCACGCAACTTATTATAAAAACACGATGGCAAAGTACAAAACCACTTTAAATGGTTTACGAAAAATGCTTACTAGCGTGAATAATAAAATGCAACAACAACGAAGACAATTACAAGGTGACGCTTTCGATTTAGACGCGTTAACCGATTTATATACCGATATTCATTCTGGAAAATCGCCTGACGAACGCATTTATTTATCCCAAAGAAAAAAAAATAAAGAAATTGCTATTTTGGTTTTGTTAGACATTAGTCTTTCAAGCGATGGTTATGCCGCTGGAAATCGGGTGATTGATGTAGAAAAAGAAGTTTCCATTTTATTTGGTGAAATTTTACATGAGTTCGACATCGATTTTGCGATTGACGGATTTTATTCCAAAACCAGAAATTTCACAACCTATTTAACTTTGAAAGATTTCAACGAAAGTTGGGACAAAGCCAAACATAAAATAGGCGCAGTTGAACCTAATGGCTACACTCGAATTGGTCCCGCTTTACGTCATGCAGGAGCAAGAATGGATCAATTGGATGCTAAAAACAAATGGATTATCGTGCTTTCCGATGGAAAACCAAACGATTACGATAAATACGAAGGTCAACACGGTATTCATGACATCAAACAAGCGTTACGAGAACTAAATGAACGAAAAATTAATTCCTATGCGTTAGCTATTGAAGCGCAAGCCAAATATTATTTACCGCAAATGTTCGGTCAAAATCATTATCAAATATTAACATCTCCTGAAGCTTTGCTGAAATCATTGGTAAAACTTTATGAGAAAATCAAACATCAATAAAATGTCAACATCAGAAACACATACAAACGTGATTGAAGGACATCCCATTCATACTTATTTCGTAGAAACCGATTTAATACATCAATTATTAGAAGAATTAAATACCATTAATCCAAAAGAAGAATTTCAGAAATTCTATAATGTCTTTAATCATTTAGCAACAGTTGAAAAACGTTTTGAACGAAAAGAAAATCAATTATTTCCGTTTTTAGAGCAAAAAGGTTGGACAGGACCATCGCGTAATATGTGGTCGTTTCATGATACGATTAGAGAAATGTTTCGCATAGTCAGAAAAAATTTGGAAGACCAAGATTTTACTTCAGCCAAACACAATACCAATTTAATATCTCAAAATTTATATCGTTTATTGGAGGTAGAAGAAAATGTTTTGTTTCCGAATGCGTTGGATTTATTATCTGAAGAAGATTGGATTAAAATGCGAAAAGGAGAAGATGAAATAGGGTGGATGTTGACCGAAGCACCACCAAAATTCCCAAAAGAATCGGAGTACATTCATCCATCACAAGATACAGAACGCAGAACAGATGTTGTTTTTGACGAAAAAGCAGCACATTATGATGAAGGTTACATGACGGTTGAACAAGTAAACTTGCTTTTCAAAACCTTGCCAATCGATTTAACTTATGTAGATGAAAACGATAAAGTAATTTTCTACAATCGAGGTGAAGAACGTGTTTTTCCAAGAAGCGCTGGAATTATTGGCAGGGAAGTTCGTTTTTGTCATCCACCGAAAAGTGTCGATACCGTTTTACAAATTTTAGAAGCCTTTAGAAAAGGAGAAAAAAATGAAGCATCCTTCTGGATAAATTATAAAGAACGTCTGATTTACATTCGCTATTTCGCAGTTAGAGATGCACAAAAACGTTACAAAGGCGTAATCGAAATGTCACAAGACATCACCGAAATCAAACAAATTGATGGCGAAAAACGATTGTTAGAATGGAAATAATAAATTAGAAAATTATGAGAATTATAGGAACCATTTTATTCAGCATTTTTATCCTTTTTATTTTTTCTTGCGAAACAGTAGACCATCATCATGCACCAAAAACAGCGAATGAAGCGTTGAAAGAATTGATGGATGGAAACCAGCGCTACGTGGATAATATGCCTATACATCATGATTTTATTGATGAAGCACACCATTCAGAAAAAGACCAACATCCGCACACTTTTGTGTTGTCGTGTATCGATTCTCGTGTGCCGCCTGAAATTGTTTTTGACCAAGGAATTGGAAATTTATTTGTAGCGCGTGTTGCTGGAAATATAGAAGATGATAATATTTTAGGAAGTATGGAATATGCTATTCAAGTAAAAGGAACAAAATTGTTGGTGGTGTTAGGACATTCCAATTGTGGTGCGGTTCAAGGTGCAATCGATAATGTCAATTTGGGACATCTTACGCAGTTAACCAATCAAATTAAAGTTGCTTTTAGTCACCACAGAACGTATCCACTACCGGAACATTTATCCGATGAAGCTGGACGATTAAATGTGCTTTCAACCATAGACCACATTCTTACATCTAGTAAGATTATTAGAGAATTGGTCAAGCAGAAAAAAATCAAAATAGTAGGAACATTTTACGATTTACACACTGGTAAAGTCGAATTAATAAAATCATGAACAATACAAAATCAATATACTATCCGCCAGGAGGAGTTTTAATTTGGATAATCATTTACTTAGAACTCATCACTTTCGGAATGGCCATTTTAGCATTAGCCTATTACGGTTCGGAAGAACGAGAATTGTTTCACAATAGCAGTTTAAAACTGAATAAAACAATTGGAACAATAAATACGATTCTTTTATTAACCAGCGGATTTTTTGTAGCCAAAGGAATTCACTTTTTTAAAGCATCCAATATAAAAAAAACTTTATCCTATTTCAATTGGGCAATGATTGGAGGTTTCGGATTTCTAGTTTTAAAATCAATAGAATATTATGAAAAATTAGAAGCAGGATTACACATGGATTACAATTCGTTTTTTAGATTTTATTGGCTATTAACGGGTTTTCATTTTATACATGTTTTGGTGGGATTAGTAATTTTATTAGTAATTACATTTTCCATCAGAAAAAAACAAACAGAAGCATCCTTTGAAGATATAGAAGCAAGTGCTAGTTTTTGGCACATGTGCGATTTAATTTGGTTGCTTTTATTTCCAGTTATTTATTTACTTTTTTAATTATATAGGTTATGAAAGATACAATTACTTCAACGTTTGTTTTATTGCTCACGCTCACTTTAGTGGCTGCGTTTGCGGCATCTAATGTTAGTCCAGAAATTATTGTTACCACAGTTGTTGCTCTGGCGTTTATTAAATTTTGGTTAGTTGCTTTTCAGTTTATGGAATTAAAAAAAGCGCATCCTTTTTGGAAATATTTGATTATAGGTTTTGGAGGGTTGATGGGACTTATTTTAATGATTTTACTCTAGTTTCTTCAAATTTCAAAGCATGATAATAATCATATATTAATCTGATAGATTGTGTTTTATTTGTTCCTATTTATTTTGGGAAGAAATAAATTGAAATCGCAACGAACAAAAAATATAAATAATGATTTTACAAAAAAACGTACACAGCTTTCATATTCCAGTTATGGGATTAGCTTTTACTATCGACAGTCCCGTGCGAGTAGCGCAATACGGAATTGATTCTGTAATTTCCATAATGGATGACGATTTGATAGAAAAAATGACCGCTTTTTACGCTGAAAAATTCAAACATCCTTACGAAGAAATATCACAAAAGGTAGAAGATTTCAGAGCAAAGCGAATTACCAATTATTTGAATTTATTAGATAAAGTGGTGACTCAAAAATTCGAATCATTCAAATCAGAATTGATAGAAAAAAGAACACAATTAGAAGATTTTATCTCCATTTTACCCTCAAGTTCTGAATTAAAATTGCAATTGGAACAAGTAATAGCGTCTGGAAAAAACAATATGATGGAGTTAAAAACTATTCTAGACCATCATTTTGCATCAGGAAGTATCGATGTGAATATCATGACGAAAATTGATAAAGATAACTTTATTGATGACGAACAATTGCCAGTAATCTACAACGATGCTCATGCCGCTTTGAGAGGTTTTGTAAACAGTACAACAAATTCATCAGTAATCTTTTCTGCTGGAATGAATCCAAGATTATACGGTTACATGGAATCCTTTAACGAATTTTATCCCGATACCAACGGACAATTTCAAAAGAGAATTGTTCTAAAAGTAAGCGATTTTCGTTCGGCAATGATTCAAGGAAATTTTCTAGCTAAAAAAGGACTTTGGGTTTCTGAATATCGTATCGAATCAGGACTAAATTGTGGCGGACACGCTTTTGCTACCGACGGATTTTTATTAGGACCAATTCTAGAAGAATTTAAAAATAAAAAAGATGAATTGATTCAATCAGCTTATTCGCTATTTACAAATGCTTTAGCGTCAAAGAATAAAATAGTTCCAAACGAACCACCGATTTTAAAAATCACAGTTCAAGGTGGAGTAGGAACAGCAGAAGAACATCAGTTTTTATTAGATTATTATCAAGTGGATGCAGTAGGTTGGGGTTCTCCATTTCTTTTAGTTCCAGAAGCGACTTCTGTTGATGTAGAAACCCGTAAACTATTAGCAACAGCAAAAGAAGAAGATTTGTATTTGAGTAATATTTCGCCTTTAGGAGTTCCGTTCAATACCATCAAAGGCACAACCAATGACTTTTTTAAAAGCCAGCGTATTGCGTCTGGAAAAGCTGGAAGTTCATGTCCTAAGAAATATTTAGCATTAAGTAAAGAATATAAAAAAGAAGGAAGTTGTACCGCATCTAAAAAACATCAGGACAAGAAAATAGAAGAATTAGAAGCAAAACGCAACTCGATTTCTTATGAAGCATATAAGAAAGAATATACAGCTATTACCGAAAAATCATGTTTGTGTGTTGGGTTAGCCAATGCAAGTCATTTAGAATTAGGAATTCCAATGAAAGGACAAGCACAAGGCGTTGTGGTTTGTCCTGGGCCTAATATGGCGTATTTTTCAAAAGAAGTGTCTCTAAATGAAATGATTCAGCACATCTATGGAAAAAAGGAAATCGAAAATCACACCGATAGACCAAATATGTTTGTTAAAGAATTAGGATTGTATGTTTCGTATTTAAGCAATCAAATTAATGAGGCTTTCGAAATAACGCCTCAACAAATAAAAAAATGGGAAACGTTTAAAACCAATCTTTTAAATGGAATTTCCTATTACAAATCGGTTTTTGAAAACAGTTCTTATTTTCAAGGGAACAACGAAAGATTAGGAAAAGAAATACTAAAAATGGAATCCCAACTAATAAGTTTTGAATTCAATACAATACCCGTTTAATTATGGAAAAACACAGTTATAATTTAAGTTTAGAATGGACAGGCGATAGAAAAGGAATTTTATCATCACCCGAGTTTCCATCTACAGTTGAGGTGGTTACGCCTCCAGAATTTGATAAAGGAATCGCAGGTCATTGGTCTCCTGAACATTTATTTACTGCTTCGGTTTTAAGTTGTTTTATGACTACTTTTTTGGCCATTGCCGACTATTCCAAGCTAGAATACGAAAAATTTGAATGCAAAGCAGAAGGAATTTTAGAATCGATTGAAGGAAAATTTTTGATGACAGAAATTATTTTAAAACCAATAGTGTACATCAAAAATCAAGAAGAAATAGAAAAAACAGAACGCATTTTGCACAAATCAGAAAAGGCGTGTTTAATTTCCAATTCGATTATTTCAAATGTGGTTTTAGATTTTGAAGTGAAGGTAGTGTAATTTTTATAAATAGGTTGTTGTAAAGGTTGTTTCCAGTTTTGGAGACAACCTTTTTTTATTAAACAATTGTTAATAATAAAGATAAAAATATCCTTTTTTATGATTGTAATCATACTTTTAAGCGGCTCAATTTCAGAAATTTGTAGTAATAATTTTAATATTAAAAAATCATGAACAAATCAATTTTACTTGTTTTATCTCTTGCTTTAGCTATAGCATGTGGTAAAAAAGAAGCGTCTGCTGAAGATAATTATCAGCCTGGTGGAGGCGAAGCTACAACTGAAGCAGCAGATCCTGCATCGTATGATCCAAAACGAGGTGAAGGAAAATACGATACCGTTGAGTTAGGAGCAACTTTAGATCAAGCGATGGCCACAAAAGGTGAAGAAGTTGCAGGTGTAAAATGTACATCGTGTCATAAAATGACAGATGAAAAATTAGTTGGACCAGGATGGAAAGGAGTAACCGAAAGAAGAACTCCTCAATGGATTATGAACTTCATTACCAATCCAGATCCAATGATTGACAAAGACCCTGAAGTACAAGCGCAATTGGAAATTTGTTTAGTTCGTATGCCTAACCAAGGTGTTTCTGATGATGAAGCTAGAGGAATTTTAGAGTACATGCGTAAAAATGACGGTGTAAAATAAACGTAAAAGGGTATTGTGTTAAGTGAAAGTAATGCAATACCTTAATTTAACTACATATATCATGAAAAATAAATTTGTACAAGCAATTTTAGTAATTGCTCTAGGAGGTGCTTTGGTTACTTCCTGTAAACCAAAAAGCTCAGGAGATGCTGTAAGTGGAGATGCTGCTGAGAAAGCATACGTTGCTCCAGGAAAATACGATGAGTTTTACAATTTCGTATCAGGTGGTTTTAGTGGACAATTAAGTGTTTACGGATTACCAAGTGGACGTTTATTCAGAGTTATTCCAGTATTTTCTGTTGACCCAGAAAAAGGTTGGGGATACAGTGAAGAAACAAAACCAATGTTAAATACCTCTCACGGATTTGTGCCTTGGGATGATTTACATCATACCGAAATGTCTCAAACTAACGGTGAAGTTGACGGTCGTTGGGTTTTTGGGAATGCTAACAATACCCCTCGTATTGCTAGAATTGATTTAAAAACATTCAAAACGGCTGAAATTATCGAACTTCCAAACAGTGGAGGTAATCACTCTTCTCCATTCATTACTGAAAATACAGAATATGTGGTAGCGGGTACTCGTTTTAGTGTTCCAGCCGATTATTCTAATGGAGACGTTCCAATCAACACTTATAAAGAAAATTACAAAGGACATATCAGTTTTGTAAGTGTGGATAAAAAATCGGGAGAAATGGATTTGGCTTTCCAAATTGTAACTCCAGGTGTAAACTTTGACCTCTCGCATGCTGGTAAAGGAAAATCTCACGGATGGTTCTTCTTTTCTTGCTATAATACAGAACAAGCCAATACTTTATTAGAGGTTAATGCTTCTCAAAAAGATAAAGACTTTATCATGGCAGTGAACTGGAAAAAAGCAGAAGAATACATCAAAGCTGGAAAAGGTAAAAAACAAAAAGTGAAATATGCACACAACACTTGGGATGAGCATACACACTCTGCAAAATCTGTTATGAAAGACGAAGTATTGGTTTTAGATGCTTCTGAATTAAAAGATATCTGTTATATGATTCCTTGTCCAAAATCACCTCACGGATGTGACGTTGACCCAACAGGTGAATTCATAGTAGGTTCAGGTAAATTAGCAGCATTGATTCCAGTATTTAGTTTTGATAAATTACAAGCTGCTATTAAAGGGAAAAAATTTGAAGGTAACTACGGAGGAATTCCAGTTGTTAAATACGAAGCTGCTCTTCATGGTGAAGTTCAAAAACCAGGTTTAGGTCCATTACACACAGAATTTGACGGAAAAGGAAATGCTTATACAACATTCTTCGTTTCTTCTGAAGTAGTGAAATGGGATATCAAAACCTTAAAAGTATTAGATAGAGTTCCTACTTATTACTCTGTAGGTCACTTATGTATTCCTGGTGGAGATAGTAAAAAACCATTTGGAAAATACTTAGTTGCTTATAATAAAATTACAAAAGACCGTTATTTACCAACAGGTCCTGAGTTAGCGCAATCAGCACAAATATTTGATATTAGTGGCGATAAAATGAAGCTAATTTTAGACTTCCCAACCATTGGAGAACCGCATTATGCACAAGCGGCTCCGGCTGATTTAATTCGAAACAATGGTCAGTTGAAATTCTATAAATTAGACGATAACAAGCATCCTTATGCTGCCAAAGGTGAAAAAGAAGCAAAAGTGGTTAGAGAAGGAAACAAAGTACATGTTTATATGACATCTATTCGTTCTCACTTTGCTCCTGACAATATTGAAGGTGTTTTCCTTGGTGATGAAGTATATTTCCACGTAACCAACTTAGAGCAAGATTGGGATGTACCTCATGGATTTGCTGTAAAAGGCGCTAATAATGGTGAATTATTAATCATGCCTGGTGAAACTACCACATTGAAATGGGTTCCAGATAGAGTAGGAACATTCCCATTCTACTGTACCGACTTCTGTAGTGCGTTACACCAAGAAATGCAAGGTTACATTAGAGTTTCTCCAAAAGGTTCAAATGTTCCACTACAATTTAGTTTAGGAACAAACCTTCCTGCAACAAAATAAATTTTTAACAAAAGGGGCAAAATAACTTTTGTCCCTTTTTTAAACTCAATTTTATGGAAACTACAAAAATTTCTTTAGTTTCAAAAATCCTTTTATTCCTTATTTCTGGATTGTTTATTGGTTCATTATTTGTTCCTATGTGGCAAATCGATTTGGATGCGCCTCAATATCCTGAAGGATTAGTTTTAAAATTACATGCCAACAAAATTGGTGGCGATGTAGAAATCATTAACGGTTTAAATCACTACATCGGAATGGCAACTTTGCACACCGAGAATTTTATTGAATTTAAGATTTTACCTTATATTTTCGGAGTTTTTTCTTTAATTTCAATAACTTTAATTTTTATCAATAACAGAAAATTCGTACTAGCATTTTTCGGAACCTTCATTCTTTTCGTTATCTTAGCAGGTGTAGATTTTTACCGCTGGAATTACGAATACGGACATAATTTAGATCCGAATGCGGCTATTAAAGTTCCTGGAATGGCTTATCAACCACCTTTAATTGGATACAAACAATTATTGAATTTTGGAGCGTATTCAGTTCCTGATATTGGGGGATGGTTTTTAATTGCAGCTGGTGCCATGTTATTTTACATTTTAGTTAAAGAATTCAACTTATTCAGAAGAAAACAAACTATATAGTTATGAAGAAGATTGTACTTTTATTTTCGTTTATTTTTATGATTTCGTGTGTTTCAAACGAACCAAAACCTATAAAATTAAATGTAGATACTTGCGAATTTTGCAAAATGACCATTTCAAACGGTAAATTTGGAGCCGAATTATTGACCAAAAAAGGACGCTACTATAAGTTTGATGATTTGTCTTGCATGTTGTTATACGCAAAAGAAAATGCGGATGTACAAGTACAATCTTTCTTTGTTAACGATTATGCAAAAGACAATACTTTAATTCCAGCCGAGCAAAGTTTTTATTTACGTGGTGGTTCGATAAATTCTCCTATGCGAGGCAATTTTGCAGCTTTTACTTCCGATAAAGACCAAGACAATTTTCAAAAACAACTTAATGCCAAAACGTTAACTTGGGAACAAGTTTTCACAATGTATTAATGAAAAAAATTAGTTTCATATTATTCCTTTTGTTTTTTTCAATTGGGAAAGCGGCTACTATTAATGTAGGTGCTAACTTTCCAATGAAGAAAATCAAGCAAGCCCTTGCATTAGCAAAAGATGGCGATACGATTCTTGTACATTCGGGCATTTATAAAGAGGGAACGATTTTAATCAATAAAAAAATCTATTTTATTGGTAAGAACTTCCCTGTTTTAGATGGTCAGAATAAAAAAGAAGTGTTGTCCATAAACGCCAATGATGTGGTGGTTAAAGGATTTAAAGTCATTAATTCAGGTCATGCCGCTTTAAATGATCCTTGTGGAATTCGTGTTTACGATAAAAATAATGTCACAATTCAAGGCAATATTCTTGATAATAATTTCTTCGGAATTTACCTTCAAAACAGCAATAATTGTATTGTAAAAAACAATGTTGTTAGAGCTTACGGTAAAGCCGAACAGTTAATTGGAAACGGAATTCACTGTTGGAAAAGCAACAATCTGCAAATCATTGGAAATAAAATCAGTGGGCATCGAGATGGAATTTATTTCGAATTCGTAACCCAATCCGTTATTTGGAGAAATATTTCAAATAATAATATCCGCTACGGATTGCATTTTATGTTTTCCAACGATGATGCTTACATCACTAATGTTTTCAAGAACAATGGAGCTGGTGTTGCCGTTATGTTTACTAAAAATGTAAAAATGTTTAATAATTATTTCGAGGAAAATTGGGGCGATTCTGCTTACGGATTGTTACTGAAAGAAATCGCAGATAGTTATATTTTTAATAATCGATTTGCTCGAAATACTTCCGGAATCTATATGGAAGGAACTTCGCGAATCAAAGTAGAAAAAAATGTGTTTGAATCGAATGGTTGGGGAATGAAAATCCAAGCCAGTTGTATGGAAAACGAAATCGTGAATAATAATTTCTTGAAAAACACTTTCGATATTAGTACCAATGGAAGTTTGGTTTTGAATACATTTAATACGAATTATTGGGATAAATATGAAGGCTACGATTTGGACAAAGATGGAATGGGCGATGTTCCGTATCATCCACTGAGTTTATTCGCGGTGTTAACTGAAAATACGCCATCTGCCATGTTGTTGTATCGCAGTTTTATGATTACACTGTTAGACAAATCTGAAAAAGTATTGCCCAGTATAACACCTGATAATTTTATAGATAATAAGCCTTTAATGAAGTCACTGCCGCTATGATTGAGATAAAAGAATTGCAGAAAAAGTTTGGAAAATTTGAAGTTTTAAAGAACATTAATCTTTCTTGTAAAAAAGGAGAATGTATCGCTTTAATTGGTCCAAATGGTTGTGGAAAAACCACTTTAATAAAAGCTGTTTTGGGAATGGTTCTGCCTGATTCGGGTACGATTCATTTTAACGGAAATTCCGTTTTAGGTGAGTATTTGTATCGCGAAAAAATTGGCTACATGCCACAAATAGGAAGGTATCCTGATAATATGACGATTGGTCAAATTATCGAAATGATAAAAAAGATTCGAAATTCATCAGATGATTTGGATGAGGATTTGTTACACGCTTTCGAATTAGAGAAAATGTTCGACAAGCAAATGCGAACGTTATCAGGCGGAACTACGCAAAAAGTAAGTGCTGTTTTAGCCTTTCTTTTTAATCCAGATGTGTTGATTTTAGATGAACCCACCGCTGGTTTAGATCCGTTAGCGGCTGAGGTTTTGAAAGAAAAAATCATCAAAGAGAAAGAAAAAGGAAAATTGATTTTGATTACGTCGCATTTATTAAGTGAATTGGATGATTTAATTACCGAAATCATTTTTATGCAAGAAGGAAAAGTACATTTTCATCAAAAAGTAGAAGAATTAAAAACCACTACTGGCGAAGAAAAAATCTCAAAAGCGATTGCCAAAATTTTAAAGAACAAACAAAATGAACCGAATAATTAAAATCATATTATCAGACATTATCCGAAACAAAATTGTTTTAGCTTACACGCTGATTTTGTCTATTTTATCGTGGAGTTCTTTTGCATTAGAAGACAATTCGTCAAAAGGGTTACTAACGATTTTGAATGTGATTTTGTTCACAGTTCCGTTGGTTTCTATTTTATTTGCTACGATTTATTTGTACAACAGTGCCGAGTTTATTGAGCTTTTATTAAGTCAACCCATAAAAAGGAGAAAAATTTGGCTGAGTTTGTTTTTCGGATTGTCATCGGCTATGGTATTTGCTTTTTTCATTGGTGCTGGAATTCCGTTATTAATCAATTCGCCTGATAGTATCGGTTTAATGATGTTACTCAACGGATGTTTAATTTCGGTCATCTTCGTTGCACTAGCTTTTTTGAGTTCGATTTTGACTAGAGATAAAGCAAAAGGAATTGGTTTAGCGATTATGATTTGGTTGTATTTCGCACTATTATTTGACGGAATGGTCTTGTTCTTATTGTTCCAATTAGCCGAATATCCAATTGAAAACATGATGGTAGGAATCACCACATTTAGTCCGATAGATTTAGCTCGAATTCAAATTCTTTTGCATTTAGATGTTTCTGCTATGATGGGATATACGGGAGCAATTTTTAAAGATTTCTTTGGAACTTCGGTTGGATTGGTAGTCTCATTTGTTTTGTTGAGCTTGTGGGCGATAATTCCTTTTTTCATTTCGATGCGAAAATTCAACAAGAAAGACTTGTAATTTTTATTTAATCAAATTACAAAATGAAAACAGATATTAGAAATAGAAAAGATATTGAACTTTTAGTAGATACCTTTTATGATAAAATTAAAACCGATGCAGTTATCGGTTTTCTGTTTACCGAAATTGCCCAAGTGAATTGGGAAACTCATTTACCCAGAATGTACGATTTTTGGGAAAACATTCTTTTTTATACCGGAAACTACAACGGAAGTCCGATGCAAGTGCACAAAGACTTACACAGTAAATGTCCTATGAATCCAGAACATTTTCAACATTGGGTAATTGTATTTACTACGACTGTTGATGAATTATTCGAAGGCGAAAAAGCCATCGAAATCAAAGAAAGAGCACTCAATATTGCGAATGTTATCATGTATAAAACGTTAGCGTAATGTATCATCATTTCTTATTAATTATCCATTTATTAGCGGCAACCGTTTGGATAGGAGGGCATCTTATTTTAGCGACTCGTTATTTACCTGAAGCTATCAAAACTAAAGATTTAGAAAAATTAAAAGCTTTCAAAGATAAGTTTGAACCTATCGGAATGCCTTCTTTAATTGCGCTTGTAATCACTGGAATTTTAATGGCCTATGATTATGATGTTACCATTACCAAATGGTTTTCCTTCTCAAACGGAATTGAAAAAGTAATTTCCATCAAACTTATTTTGTTTATTACTTCGTTAACATTAGCCATTTCAGCCCAACTTTTTATTTTTCCCAAACTTACCTCAAAAAGATATCATTACGTTACGATTCTTATCGTAATTGTAACTTTGATTGCCATTTCGATGTTGGTTTTAGGTTCCTTAATTCGATTAGGAGGGATATAAAATAAAAAGCGTAAACTATTGAAGTCTACGCTTTTTACCTTTATAAAAGATGAATTAATAATTGTTTTCTATTTTGGAAGTAAAACGTCGCCAATTACATGGATAATTCCGTTTGATGTTTCAATGGAAGCCACAATTTCTGAACCGTTTACGAATGTTTTTCCGTCTTTTTTAGTGATTTTCACTTTTCCACCAAATACCATGTCAAACTCTTGTCCGTCTTGCATGTATTCCGTTTTTAGTGAACCTACATAAGTGTGATAGCCTAAAATGTTTTCTAAATCGCCTTTTTTCTCTGGTTTTAATAAGCCTTCAACGGTTCCAGCAGGTAATTTATCAAATGCGGCATTGGTTGGTGCAAATACAGTAAATGGTCCAGCATTACTTAGAGAGGTTACCAATCCTGC
The DNA here is from genome assembly GCF_004363695.1 of Flavobacterium cheniae. Taxonomy (GTDB): domain Bacteria; phylum Bacteroidota; class Bacteroidia; order Flavobacteriales; family Flavobacteriaceae; genus Flavobacterium; species Flavobacterium cheniae. The sequence goes on from NZ_SNZC01000001.1 coordinate 409,018, forward strand.
AGCTTTTACAGCGGTAACCAATGTGGTGTGATCTTTACTTCCAATTGCGGTTTGCACAATGTTTGGATTTGATGTTGCATCAACTACATTTTCTTGTCCTCCAGAAGGTGCTTCAGTAGTCTCTGATGTTGATTCTGATGCCGTTTCTTCACCTTGTTTACATCCAAAGGTGATTAGTAAACTAGCTAATAATAAAGTTTTAATGGAATTTTTCATAATTTGAATAATTTATACACACAAAGTACTTGATTATCTGCTCATTATTTTATGCGTAGAATCATAAAAAATACTTTTTTATCCTTTTTTTGTAAAAAAAGTTGTCCATAAAATACTTGTGAAAAGAAGTATAGCAATTCCAAACAAAACTTCATTAATGTTAGGAATTAAAGTATAACTTAGTGATGCTATTCCTTGAATTCCAAGTACAACTTCATTCAATACAACTCCAATACTAAATAAGACTAATCCTAAAATGGTTTTCTTATTCACCGCAATAAAATCATTCACATAAATGTAAAACAGTAGGGAAAGCGAAATAATAGCTAATAAAATCAAGTGTAAATACGCAATCACAATAGGTCTAAAACCAAAGGCTAATTTGCTAATTGCAGGAACGGTGGAGCCCAATTGCAATAAGAATTTCGCACTCAAAGCAAAACTTATAAATAAAATCAAATATTTTAAATATCCAGGAAGCGTAACGAATATAGATTTATTTTCTTTGATAATGGTTTTAAACAATAAATACCAAATAACAACTTGAATAACAGCCGAAATAGCAGTTAAAATGTAGATTACGAGAGGTAAGTCTAACCAAAGCGTAGATAGAAAATATCCTGCAATACACGACCAAAATAACCAAATAAACGATTGCGAATAAATTCGATTAGCGTTTGAAGATACTTTTAAATAATCCAATAACAATCCCATACAAGCAAAGAAAAACCAACCGTTGTATTGAAAATGTAAATAATAATAAATGGAAGCCAAATATTCATTCTGATGAATGTTTTTAGTGGCCATCATGTATGCCAAAGCAAAAGTACCTAAAGACGAAATCACATTAAAAAACAAAGCCGCTTTGAACCATTTTATCGCAACAGCATTTGTTTCAAGTTGTTTGCAATCTTTAAAGAATACATAAGCAAACCAATAAGAAACAAAAATAGAAAGGGTTGAAAAAGTAATTGAAATTGCACCATAACCTTGCATGATAAAGGAAATCAGCATTACATAAGAGCAAATTAAATTCGCAATTAAAATAAGATTGTATTTTTTAAATGCGATTTTGTTGAGTGTATCGTGTTTTTGTAAAAAAGCAATGAGTAAGGTAATTAAAGTATGCGAAACCCAACCCGCAAAAGCAAAATGAGAATGCGAATGTTGTAAACTTTTTTGATCGAGAAGCGGAAATTCAAACAGAATCTTATAACGCATTAAAAGTCCTAATAATGCAACAAGCATCAGATTAAAAATCGAAAACCGAATCCAAAAAGTGGTTTTAAAAGACATCAGTAATATAATTTATGATTAATAATTTCCACTTTATTCGTTTTGCTCATTCTTGAAAGTTCTCGAATCACAGTTTCCACACGTAAACCTGTAAAGTTGGCAATTTCTTGTCTTGTAAATTCTACCAATTCTTTTTTAGGACAATCGGGGTTTTTGTGGGCATTTAAAAAGGCTAAAATTCGAAACTCTGGTTTTTGATTTACAATGTCTTTTGTAGTTCTAGCTTTAGTGTGAATTCGTTCGGCCATCAGATTCAAGAACTGTTTCTGAATAAATGGATATTCCTCTAAAATCCTTAAAAACTTCTCTTTCGAAATTTTAATTAGCTTAGAATCTTTAAAAGCTATCGCTGTTGATGGATAAACTTCATCAATAAATAAAGGAGGTTCTCCAAAACTCTGACCACATTTAAAGTAGCCCTGAGTAAATTCTTTACCTTCTTCATTTGAATTAAACATTCTTACGCAACCATCAATGATTTGATAGTAAAAATTTGCCGATTCCTCTTCATGGAAAATAATTTCGTTTTTCTTATACTCTTTGGCAATAGCGCCCCAAGTAAATAATAAATCTAAGTCTATCTGCATAAGGGGGATGTTATAGGCTTCAGTTATTTTAGATAAAGCACAAATTAATCTCAATAAAATTAAACAAAATATGACTGAAATCATATTAAACCCTTATTTATTTCATTTAAATTTGTACCATGAAGCAATTACTAGTCATACTAACCCTTTTAATGTTTTTAAAGCCAATACTTCCGGTTTTAGAATACGTGGTTAATTATGATTATATTGTTAATGAACTTTGTGAAAATAAATTGAAACCTGAACTAAAATGTAATGGGAAGTGTCATTTAACAAAAGAATTAGCAAAAGCTTCAGAAGGTAATTCTCATAATTCTTCTGATAAAAAAATAACTTTCGAGCAAACTGAAATTGTATTTTTTCAAGAAATTAAACCTATTGAGATTAGACAAATTTATTTTTTAAATAAAACTTCTATTGGTAACAATTATTCTAACTTATACTTTCACTTGAATGATTGTGCCTTCTTTCATCCGCCTACATTTATTTCTTAATTAAATATTGGTTTTTGTTAGTTCTTACAATGAATTAACCCACTCAACTTATGTCATAATTTGTCTGAAAATAGATTTCGGATACAATTATAATACACTTTAATTAAAAATAAAATGAAAACTTCAATAAAATATTTAGTAGCTATTTTTGCTATCGCCTTCACTTTTGTGTCTTGTTCAAATGATGATGAAACTACAGTAAATGAATTAGACGGAATCACTAAAATAAAAGAAATTACAAACGATACTCATACGATTGAATTGTATTCTCAAATGGGAAGTTTAGAGCAAGGATACAATGAAATTAGCCTAAGAATTAAAGACAATACAACAGATAAATACATAAAAAATGCAGAGGTAAGTTGGGCACCATTAATGCACATGACTTCTATGTCGCATTCATGCCCATATTCAGCGGTAGAAAAAGTAACCGAAAATGGTACTTTATATAGTGGTTATATTATGTTTCAAATGGCTCAAAATGAAACAGAATATTGGGATTTAAAAATTGATTACACAATTGATGAAGTAACTTACACTATAACTGAAGTTATTGATGTACCAGCTTCTGCAAAACGTAAAGTAAATACATTTATGGGTTCGGATGGTACAAAATACTTAGTAGCTTTAATTGAACCGAATACCCCAAAAGTTGCAATTAATAACATGCAAGTTGGTGTTTGGAAAATGCAAAATATGATGACTTTCCCAGTTGTGGATGGTTATACTGTAAAAATTGACCCAAGAATGCCAAGTATGGGAAATCATACTTCTCCAAATAACGTTCATGCGACACAAGCTACTACTGGTGGATTATACGATGGAAAATTATCGTTGACTATGACGGGGTATTGGAAAATAAACCTACAATTAGCAAATGCAGAAGGAACTGTTTTAAAAGGAGAAGAAATAACAGAAACCGTTACTGCTAGTAGTATTTTCTTTGAAATTGAATTCTAATAATCTCATCTAAAAAAGGTCATTATCTCTTTTAGTAATGACCTTTTTTAAAAAATACTTATCATGAAAAAATTAGTAGTATTTTTTCTGTCATTTTCCTTTTATTTTTCATTCAGTCAGGAAGTAGATTCTCTAAAAACCAAAGAACTTAAAGAAGTTTTGGTGGTGGGAACAAAAGCACCATTGCATGAAAAACAAGGAAAAACACTCGCTACTTTAGATGAATTTTTGCAAAAATCAACCAAAGTAGATTTAATAAAAAGAGGTGCATATGCCTGGGAACCTATTATTAATGGTATGGCATCCGAACGCACTGTTATAACTATTGACGGAATGCGAATTTTTGGCGCCTGTACTGATAAAATGGACCCAGTAACTTCGTATGTTGAAGTATCTAATTTATCAGAAGCTACGATTTCATCAGGGCAACAAGGAAGTTGTCATGGAAATACGATTGGTGGTTCAATAGATTTAAAAAGAAGCCAACGCCAATTTACCAATGCAGGTTGGGAATTCTACGTCAACTCAGGTTATGAAACGAATAATCGTCAAAAAATCATTGGTTCAGCAATCAATTATGCCGATAGTTTGTTTTATGTAGATACTGATGTAATGTATCGCGATGCCGAAAATTATAAAGCAGGAAATGATAAAGAAATTCATTTTTCACAGTTCAGAAAATTGAATTTATCGGCTACTTCTGGTTATCGATTGTCTCCTAATAAAAACATTGAAGCTTCAGTAATTTTTGATAGAGCTACCGATGTTGGTTATCCTGCATTACCAATGGATGTTTCTTTGGCGGAAGCTTTAATTACTTCGTTGAAATACAATTATAAACCTAATTCAGAGCAAATCGATAATTGGGAAACTAAACTCTATTTCAATACAATTACGCACACCATGGACGACACCAAACGTCCTGATGTCCCTATTCACATGGACATGCCAGGTTGGAGTGATACCTATGGTTTTTATTCAAAAATCAATGGAAAATATAAAAAACATCAATTTTTAGGCAATTTGAATTCGTTTTATAATCGTTCCGTTGCCGAAATGACGATGTATCCATCTGATCCAAATGAAAACTTAATGTTTATGTACACTTGGCCAGATGTTCGTACCTTGTACACTGGAATTTATTTGGAAGATAATTTCGAAATCAATTGTCATTCTAATTTGAAATTTACTACGAATTTAGGGTTTCATAATAACAACGTTGCGAGTGATTTCGGCTTGCAAAGTTTACAGATTTTTTATCCAGAAATGGAAGCTTCAAAATCTCGATTTCTAAAAAGTGTTTCCACTAATTATTTCTACAACAAAGACGGAATTTCTTATGGATTCGGAATGGGGTATGGAGAACGTGCTCCATCAGTTTCAGAAGGATATGGTTTTTATTTATTTAACAGCTTTGACGGATTTGATTACATAGGAAACCCCAACTTAAAAAACGAAAAATCTTTAGAAGTGAATGCCAATATTGGTTTCAAAAATGCGAAATGGCAAACTAAAATATCAGCATCGTATTTTCACATTTACGATTATATCATCGGAATTCCTGATGCTTCGGTAGCGCCTATGACTATTGCTGCCAATGGAATAAAAGTCTATACCGCTTTAGATTATGCTACTATTTTATCTTCTGATTTTACGGTAAGTTATCAATTATCAGATTTCTGGATTTGGAAAGGACAATTTGTCTACAACTTAGGTAATGATAATGAGAGTAATGGATTACCTTTCATGAGTCCGTTTAACTACATGACTTCTTTAGGATTTAGACCAGGAAAATTCAGTTCGGAATTACAGTTAAAAGGAAATGCCACACAAACTGAATACAACCCTTTTTATGGTGAAGACAAAACACCAGATTATACGATTGTAAATGCTAATTTTGGTTATAAATTTACCTTTGAGAAATCAAAAATGATTGTAAATACAGGTATTGAAAACATTTTCGATGCCAATTATACCACTTATACAGATTGGAATAACCTACCAAGAATGGGACGAAATATCTTTATCAATTTGATGTATCAGTTTTAAATTACAGTTTAGAGGAATTGGTTTTATAACGATTTCAAGAAAGTTTCTCCTGATTTAATTCCCAAAGCTAATTCTTCTAAATTCGTAGTTTCTAGCATACGGGCTAATTCATTTCGGATGCTTTTAAATTTATCATGTACTGGACAAGGATGAGTTTCTGAACATTGCGATAAACCTAATCCGCAACCATGAAAAACAGTATCACCATCTATTGCATTTACAATTTCAACTAAAAAGGTAGAATCAATTCGTTTTTTGGGAATATAAAATCCGCCATTAACACCTTTAACAGAATCAATGATTCCAGCTTTAACCAATATTTGTAGAATTTTGGCCGTAAAAGCTTGTGGTGAATCAATTTCTTTAGAGATATCAACAAAACCTACTTTTTTTTCTTCTAAAGAATGTTTGGCAATAAATATGGTAGCTTTTATAGCATAATTACATGATTTTGAAAACATAATCAGTTGTTAATTATAAAATTAAGTGCCAAATATACAATGTAATTAGTATTAATAGGATGATTTTTATCATCACTTTTTCAATTAAATATTCTTTAATAAGGAAAATCGAATTTGTTTTTTTTCCAAGATTTGACAAACAAATACACGATAAAAGTTCCCATACTTAAAAATAAAATCGTTCCAAATATAATGAATAGCAATACCCAATTTCCACTAGAACTACTCATTTTGTTAAAGCTTTCATTAGCTAAACCGGCTTGCCATAGCGCACGATGAATTCCCATCCCAATCAATGAACTCAGAAAAAAGAAGAGTGTACCTTGTACTACCCAAAAGGTAATGGTACCAAATTGTTTCCATTTACTGTTATTAAAAGTAGGTTTTATGAAATAAAAGGCAGCAGCAATGATAATCATGGTGTTAATTCCAATGGTGGTTCCCATCGCATGAGCCACTGTAATGTGTGTTCCGTGTGTGAACAAGTTAATCGCGGGAATTGACATAAATAGCGCAAGTGATAAGTTTATGGTTACCCAATAATCAGCAGCCATTAAAAATCGGTAAGGAAAGAAATAATAAAACTGCTTATTTTCCTTAATTTGTTTGCTCCATTTATAAAAAATTCGAATCAAGATAATCCATTCGGTCATACTCACGGCATAGGCAATGTAATGAATGAATTTTTCAGTTGGAAGCAAGTAAATATGATGTCCCCAATTGAACATCAAATTAAATATTCCTAAAAAATACATCGCAAATGATAGTTTTTGGTAGGACGATTTTTCGTCGCCACTAATTTTTTCCATCAAGTAAAATGCAACACCATAAATGATTTGATTTATAGCACCCACGAGCGAACCATTTACTTTCCACTGAATGGTCATATCGGCAATAAAATGTTCTCTGAAATAAGGGGAAATCCACAAATAGTTTTCAATAAATGTAAAAATAAAGAACACCAATCCGGTTAACCACATCCAATAATAAACGGGCCATTTTACTTTAAATCCAATTTGATGAATATAGAACACCAAGAAGACAATAAAAGAAATAAAAATGGGTAAAGCCCAAACGGGATTGAATTCCCAATATTCTCTTCCTCCAAAATCACCTGTAAAGTAACTGTAGAAAATCCCAGTTAAAGCAATTATCCATAGCGTAAAATGAAGGTATTGTAGAAAGGTACCAAACCGTGAAGTTCTTTTTTTCTGAATAATTAAAGTTAAAAAACCTAAGCCCGCTGTTATGATGCCTAAATAGGCACTACTCACATGAAGTGGTCGAAGCGATAAAAATCCCATTACACCCGATTTTGGTTCGGTTATTCTGTAGCTTTCGGAAGCTAAATGTCCAAAAAAAAGTCCTGCTAACAATAATAACAAGGCGATTCTGATGAGCCAAATTCCAATATTTCTCATTTCTTTTCTAAGCTAAAAGTTCCTAGTATTTCAGGCTGATAATCCTGCGGATTTGAAGTTCCCGATTGATCTACATTTTTTAAAAATAGTAAAAGTACTTTCATTTCGTCTTCTGATATTTCAAAGGCTGGCATTTGCTTAACACCTGATTTTACTATTCCTCTAATGTAATGTTCGTTGTTACCACTTCTAGAATAAACATTGGTTAAATCAGGACCCAAATAACCGCCTAAACCATACAATTGATGACATGTATGACAGTTGTATTTCTGCCAAACCAATCTTCCTTCGGCTACTAAATGAAGTTCTTTTTCAGAATATTGACTTGGACTAAAAAGCGGAATAGTATAAATCCAAACACTAAACGCTATGAAACAAACGAAGAGCACAAAAAAAATGTGTTTTGGATGGGCAAATAGGTTCAGCATTACGAAATAGTTTTTTCTTTTTTAACAGATTTTGCTCGGTATCTTTTGGGTAAACTATCTTTTAAAATAATTTCAGCCGTTTGAATCAAATTATAAGTTTCACACAAAAACGGATGAGAATTATAATTTTTGAATTTCTTTTTGAAGCGTTTGCTCATCTCGGTGACCATTTCAAATACTTTTTCGGTGTTTTTCATATTTTCATATAATGAATCATATTTCATGAAATGTTGTAGTTGATTTCTAAATTGTAAGATTTCATCATGATGAATATTTTTATAGCGAATAGGAGTTATTATAGCTTTACTGTTTTTAACGTCGTCAATAGTAGCTTCAAGATTTTTAGCTAAATCATGCGCATAAACAATCGCTTCTAATAATGAATTGGATGCCAATCGATTCGCACCATGAAGTCCGGTGTGAGAACATTCTCCGATTGCAAACAATTGTTTGATAGAAGTAGCTCCCGTTTCATCCACCACAATTCCGCCACATTGATAATGTGCAGCTGGAGTTATCGGAATTAAATCTTTGGAAACATCAATACCATTTTCAAAACAATAATTATAAACCTTTGGGAATTTCGTTTTGAAAGTTTCTATCGGTAAATGTCTTACATCGAGCCAAACGTGTTTAGAATGTTCTTTCTTCATTTCGTCAGAAATGGCTTTCGAAACAATATCTCGAGTTGCTAATTCACCATCAGGATGATATTCGAAAACAAAACGCTCCATTTTATGATTTAAAATATGAGCTCCAAATCCTCGAATCGCTTCGGTAATTAAGAACGCCTGACTTTTATTAGGTTCGTAAAGCGCTGTGGGATGAAATTGAATATGTTTCATTTTTTCCAATTTAGCGCCCGCTCGATATGCCATCGCCACGCCATCTCCTGTAGAAACAAATGGATTAGAAGTAACCCCAAACACTTGTCCTGAACCACCAGTTGCTAAAATGGTTGCTTTTGCTACGATGGAAGTCACTTCACTTTTTTCATCAAATCCAATGATTCCGATGCTTTTTTGATTATCTAGCAAAACATCTGTGGCAAAAAAAGAAGTTCTTATGGTAACATTCGCCAAATTTTGAACGACTTGAATCAACTTGGTTTCAATTTCTAATCCTGTTTTGTCTTTGTGATGTACAATACGATTTTGAGAATGGCCGCCTTCTAATCCTAAATCCAATTCGCCTGAATTATTCTTATCTAATTCCACGCCCCATTGAATCAATTCTTGCAATCGGGCAGGAGCTTCTGTAATCACATGTTCGACTACTTTTTTATCGCAAATGCCTTTTCCTGCAAGTAAGGTGTCTTGAATATGTTGTTGGTAACTGTCTTTGATAAAGTCGTGTACTACGGCAATTCCGCCTTGAGCGTAATAGGTATTGCACTCGTCAATGGAAGTTTTGCTAAGTAAGGTGATTTGTAGGTTTGGATTTTGTTCACTGAGATATTTCGCTAGAGATAATCCTGCTAATCCTGTGCCTACTATTAATATATCTGTTTCTAAATTTTGCATGATGTTTTAGTTTAGCGCTAACATTCTTTGAATAGGAAGTAAAGCTTTTTCGATGATTTCGTTGCCCAAAAGCACTTCTGGACTTTCATCTTGTAAACATTGATAGAGTTTCTCTAAGGTGTTGACTTTCATAAACGCACACTCACTGCACGCACACGTATTGTCTTCTTTTGAAGGCGCTGGAATTAATGTTTTGGTTGGATTATCCAATTGCATTTGATGTAAAATTCCCGCTTCTGTGGCTACGATAAAAGTGTCGTTTGTGCTGTTTTTCACATGATTCAACATGCCTGATGTCGAACCAATGTAGTGTGCTACTTTTAAAATATGCGTTTCCGATTCAGGATGAGCAATGATGGTAGCGGTTGGATGTTTTTTATATAAGTCGATTAATTTTTCTAAAGAGAATGCTTCGTGAACAATGCAAGAACCTTCCCATAAAACCATGTCTCTTCCAGTTTCAGCAATTAAATATTTACCTAAATTTTTATCAGGAGCAAACACAATGGGTTGGTCTTCTGGAATGGAACCAATCACTTTTTTAGCATTAGAAGAAGTGCAAACAATGTCAGTTAATGTTTTTATTTCTGCAGTGCAATTAATGTAAGTTACAACGGTATGATTTGGATATTTTTCTAAAAAAGTTTTGAATTCTTTGGGTGGACATCCATCGGCAAGCGAACAACCTGCTTTTACATCAGGAACGATTACTTTTTTATTAGGATTGACAATTTTAGCTGTTTCTGCCATGAAATACACTCCTGCAAAAACAATAATATCAGCATCAACTTGAGATGCTTTTCTTGATAATTCCAGACTATCACCTACAAAATCCGCTATTTCTTGGATAGCTTCTTCTTGATAATAATGGGCTAGAATAACTGCATTTTTTTCTTTCTTTAAAGCAAGAATCTTTTCTTTTAAATCCGTAATCGTTTTCATTAAAGGATGTTTTTATCTTCTATACAAATAAATTTTTTAAAGCTTAAGAAAAGTCTCTCCAGTATTGAATTCACTAATTAAATCAAGAAGGGAAGTCTCTCTAAGGGTTTTCTTCAAATTTTCACGTAATGGCTTATATTTATGATGAAATGGACAAGGTTGTTTGTCGGAACAATCGTGAAGTCCTAAACTGCATCGGTCAAATAAGTCATTTCCGTCGATAGCTTTTACCAGCTGGTCTAATTTTATTTTTTTCAATTGTGCTTTTTCAATTTCAAATCCACCACCATTTCCTTTAATCGATTTTATGATGTCGGCTTTTACTAAACGCTGTAATATTTTAGCTGTAAAAGGTTCTGGCGATTCAATTTTTCTAGCAATATCCCGAATACCACAACGTTTGCCTGCAGACGATTCTGAGGCAATGTAAATTGTAGCTCGTATGGCATATTCACAGGTTTTCGAAAACATATTTAAAATTTACACAAAGTTAGGCATTTTAAATCATCGAATTATGATTTTAGTCATATTCTGATTTATATCCTTTTCCGAAATAGATTGCGAATCGGGGAGTGGTGCAATGGTGTTTTGATAGTTTCTAAAGTTTTGAATGAAATAGGTTTTATCGTAACCTAATTCTACTAAAACGTTTTGCATCGAAGCAATATCTTCAGGATTTAGTAAAGAAGAATGATACGTAGTACGAATTTCAAACGGAATCGTACTTTTCTGAAGCAATTCAAAGCAAGAAATGAATTGTGAATAAAAATCCGATTTTGTAATAGCAAAAAATTTCTCTTTGGTGCCTTTGAAATCCAAAGCTACATAATCAATAAGCTTTTCTTTAATTAGTTTTTCAAGTACTTTAGGCTGACTTCCATTGGTATCCACTTTAATTAAAAAACCCAAACTTTTGGCTAATTTGATGATGGGTATAATGTCTTTATGAATCAAACATTCGCCACCACTAAACACAACAGCATCTAACAGATTTCTTCTGGTTTTTAAAAACGAAAAGATTTCGGAAAAGTAAAACAAGCCTTTCCCGAAAACTATTTCTGGATTATAACAATAATCACATTTCATATTACACCCTGCAAACCACAAGATACAAGCTGATTTATCAGGATAATCTAATAGGGTGAAGGGTGTAAAACTATGAATGGCTTTTTTGTTTAGAAAATCAAGATTTACATTCTCTAAAATGGGTACGTTGTTTGTGTTCACCTTTTTTTCCAATATTAAAACTTTCTACGGGTCTGTGATAGCCCATTACTCGTGTGTAAACCAAACATTTGGTTCTCTTTTCATTGTGTTGAAGCAAGGCTTCAGTGGTTTGTGTTTGCATAAGATGTTGTTTTTAAGGTTGCTAATAATTCTTCATCGCATTTAGGACAATATTCGTGTTCGCCATTTAAATAGCCGTGTTTAGGACAAACGCTAAAAACAGGAGTCACCGTGATGTAAGGCAATTTGAAATTGGTAATTACTTTTTTAACAAAATTGCGACACGCTTCTACCGAACTCAATTTTTCATTCATATACAAGTGTAAGACCGTTCCGCCAGTGTACTGACATTGTAAATTGTCTTGCAACAACAAAGCTTCAAACGGATCTTCTGTATAATCTACTGGCAATTGTGAACTATTGGTATAGTAAATATTTTCACCTTCTCCTGCTTGAATGATGTTGGCATAACGTTTCTTGTCTTCCTTAGCAAAACGATAGGTTGTACCTTCTGCTGGAGTAGCTTCTAAATTGTATAAATTACCTGTTTCTTCTTGATAAGCTCTCATTTTGGTTCGGATGTGTTCCAATATTTCGGTTGCGAATGCCATTCCGTAATCGGAAACAATGTCTTCTTTTCCATCGGTGAAGTTTTGAATCATTTCATTAATACCGTTTACGCCAATTGTGGAGAAGTGATTTCTGAAATGTGGTAAATAACGTTTGGTATAAGGGAATAATCCTCTATCATACATTTCCTGAATGAAAACGCGTTTTTTCTCTAAAGTTGCTTTCGAAATTTCTAACAAACGATCTAAATCGGAATATAATTTGGCTTTATTGCCTTTGTTTAGATAACCTAATCTTGCCATGTTGATTGTCACGACACCAATACTTCCCGTCATTTCGGCACTTCCAAATAAACCGTTGCCTCTTTTTAATAATTCACGTAAATCGAGTTGTAAACGGCAGCACATGCTTCGTACAGCATTAGGTTTGTAAGCATTTGGATTTTCAATTTTATTGCCGTTTTCATCATACGTATATTGACTTCCAATGAAATTCTGGAAATAAGACGAACCAATTTTAGCTGTATTTTCGAAAAGAATATCTGTGTTTTCTCCGTACCAATCAAACTCTTCAGTAATATTAACCGTTGGAATAGGGAAGGTGAAGGGTTGTCCATGCGCATCGCCTTCAGTCATAACAGTATAATACGCTTTGTTGATGAGATTCATTTCTTTTTGAAAATGTTCGTAACGCATTTCGGTTATATCAGAAACGCCTCTTTCTTGTACTCTTTGTATAAAGTCATCATTGTTAATTCCTTTGAAAAGATGTTGTTCATTTCGAGTCGGAATTTGCTCTTTTAAATCGTCTGGAACTACCCAATCCAAAGTAATATTCGTAAACGGCGATTGTCCCCATCGTGCTGGAACATTCAAATTGTAAACGAAACTTCGAATCGCTTTTAAAACATCTTCATACGCTAAATTATCTTTGAAAACATAAGGAGCCAAATACGTGTCAAAAGAACTAAAAGCCTGAGCACCTGCCCATTCGCTTTGTAAAATTCCTAAAAAATTGGCCATTTGCCCTAATGCTTCTCTGAAATGATTAGGTGGTCTGCTTTCCACTCTGCCTCGAACACCGTTAAAACCTTCATTTAATAAAACACGTAAACTCCAACCCGCACAATAACCTGTTAAACAATCTAAGTCGTGAATGTGAATATCGCCATTACGATGTGCGTAGCCTTCTTCTTTCGAATAGACTTTGTCTAACCAATAATTCGCAATGATTTTTCCAGCGACATTATTGACTAAGCCTGCATTTGAATACGAAGTATTAGCGTTGGCATTGATGCGCCAGTCGGTTTGGTTGGTGTATTCTTCTATGGTTTGGGTACTGTCAACATAAGTGGTGTCATCATTCAAGCCTAATACGTGTTCGCGTTGAAGTTTTCGAGTATGACGAAACAACATGAAAGAACGCATTACTTCATAATGTCCATATTCGTAAAGTGTTTTTTCAATTTTATCTTGAATGTCTTCTACTGCCCAAGTGTCTTGATGAGACAACAATTGGAACACCGTTTCAATAACTTTTAGGTTTAAAGTTTCGCTTACACTGGCAAAAGCTTTTGTAATGGCTTCTTCTATTTTGAAAGGTTCAAAGGGTAAATAGGTGCCGTTTCGTTTGATTACAAATTTGTCCATATTGCAGAATTTTATTGTGGTATGGAGCAAATTTAGATATTAAAAAGACTTTTTAGTCTTATTTGAATAAATAGTAATCAACAATTTAATTGTAATTATTGTTAATAAGTTATTTTGTAAATAATTATTTTTAATCCACTCTTAATTGTAAACGAACATATTTTGCTATTTAAAAAAAAGATGAAGTAAATTGATTTTATAAATGATCAAAATATAGACAGTTTAGTTATTGGTTGTCTGTTGATTTGGCTCAATAATTAATTTTTGAGAATATTTCTTTTTTTAATATGGTTTACGGTTTTCCGTAAAATTTATTGAAACCCTTTATTTACTTTAGCTCCCGAGAGTACCCCCGTAAAAATACCTGGTTTGAAAATCAGGTATTTTTACGGGTTGTATGAGTACTTTTTTTTTCTTATGTTTGGGAAGTAAGTTTTTTATGACAATGGTTAATCAAAATCCAGTGCAAATTGCTAGAGATAGAATAGATAAGCAGTTGTTTCCTAGTATTAGTGTGATATATAATAAGACGTAAAAACAACTTAGCGTATAGAGTACCAAAAATATTCTGCAGATTAAAAGCCATTTTGATGATTTATAAAAAATAATACGCAACAATAGTTGAGCATATCTACCCCAAAACAGCTAGCTATGTTCAACTAAATAGCAAAAAACTGAGCATATATACATATTATGCTTCATGCTAAAAAATCACCGACACAAACAATACGACAAGAATGGAAATAGACACTTTACTAAAATTGATACAAGATTGGACAAACCGAGTTCCATTAATCATTCTCGGAAGTGGAGCGTCTGTTCCGTTTCGACTTCCTTCTATGTGGACACTTGGAGAACATTTAAAAAACAACATATCATTTTCAGAATCTGACGACATTGCCCAATTCGAAGATTTCAAATTAACACTTGACAAGGTAAATGATTTAGAAACAACATTACTTCAAATACAATTAAGACCAAAAGTATTAGAAAAAGTGATTTTTGAAACTTGGTCGCTTGTAAATAAGCATGATATTGAAGCATTTGAAATTTTACTCGAAGGAAAAGTGGAATTCCCATTGGCAGAATTGACAACTCATCTATTAAAAGCCGCTCAAAGAAAAGTGTCAATTGTTACAACTAATTATGACAGACTTGCAGAATATGCAGCAAGCTTTTCTAATGCTTTTATCTGTACTGGATTTTCTCAAAATTTTGTAGGTCATTTTTCCAAGAGTATACATCAACAAGACTTAACAAAATTAAATGGTTTTAAAGGACAAGTGAACATCTGGAAGGTTCATGGTTCTTTAGATTGGTTTAAGTCTCATGAAGAAACAGACAGACAATTACCTTATCGATCAACTATTCCTGTAAATCATAAACCATTAATTGTTACACCTGGGCTTTCCAAGTATTATGAAACACAATTGGAACCATTCAGGACAATTTTTACCGAAGCTGATAATGAAATTGAAAAGGCTACTTCTTTTCTCTGTATCGGCTACGGTTTTAATGACATTCATGTCCAACCAAAATTAATAGCACAAATAAAAAGTGGCAAACCAATAATAGTAATTACAAAAGAGTTGACACCGAAGACAAAGCAATCAATAATTGATGCAGGCTGTAAACAATACATTTTGATTGAAGAAGCCAACGGAAAAGATACTCGAATTTACTCATCTTCATTTACTGGAGAATTAATAATTCCTGATGTTAACTATTGGGCACTTTCTGAGTACCTCAAACTAATAAAAAACTAAAATGGCAATATTTAATTTTGACGACAGTCAGGCAATCGGAACAGTTTTTAGTGTTGATACTGCAACAGTAATTATCAAAGTTCAAGAGTTAGATAAACTTAGGAAACTTCATGTAAACCAGCTCGTAGCAATTAGAAGTGCAAAAGCTGGACAACATTTAATTGGTTTGATAAATAGAATAACTCGTAAGGCGTCAGATGAAGAAAACCCAGTTGAAAGTGATTTAGGATTAAGTGGATTTCTTTTTACGGAGAACATTCTCAAAGTCAATCTTATTGGAACTTTGCTCGACAGGCATGGACTTAAGGAAAACGTATTTAAACGCAATCTTGACACCGTTCCTGAGATTGAAGCTCAGTGTTTTCCAATAGATGGCGAAAACATTACTAAGTTCATGACAACAATCTCAAGTCAAGAAAACTACAAAATACCTTTAACAATTGGGAAATATTCAATTGATGAACAAGCACAAGCATTTTTAGATGGTGATAAATTGTTTCAACGACACGCTGTAATTGTTGGAAGTACAGGTTCAGGAAAATCATGGTGTGTGGCAAAACTAATAGAGCAAATTGCACAACTTCCAATGGCAAACTGTATACTTTTTGACATTCATGGAGAATACAGCGGTAAACAATTCAAAATGGAAGGTTTGCAACACTTACGTGTTGCGAATCCTTCCGATTTAGGAAAGACCGGAAATTTAGAGAATGATGTTTTAATGTTGCCTTATTGGCTTCTTACATATGAAGAAATGCTTGCAATGCTTCTTGACAGAAGTGATAGCAATGCACCGAATCAAGCTATGCTGTTTTCCAAAACAGTGTTTGCAGAAAAAATAAAATATTTGGATGAAATTGGAGATACAACTTTCAAAAGTAGCATCACAATAGATAGTCCAATCCCTTATAAAATTGATAATATCCTGAATGAACTTGCAGAATTGGACGAACAAATGGTTGAAGGAGCGAGACCAGGAACTGAAAAGCAAGGTCCTTTCTTTGCTAAACTGACAAGGTTTGTACAAAGACTCGAAGCTAAAAAACAAGACAAACGACTAGGTTTCCTTTTCCAAATTTCTGATGATGAATTAGACATTAATTGGTTGAATAAACTTTGTGAGCGATTAATGTTGGGTACAACTTCTAATCCAAGGAATGCTGGCGTGAAAATTATTGATTTTTCAGAAGTTCCATCTGACGTACTTCCATTAGTTATAGGATTAGTAGCAAGACTTGTTTTTACAGTTCAACAATGGACAATTAAGGAAAACCAACATCCAATTGCTTTGCTTTGTGACGAAGCTCATCTTTATATTCCCGAAAGAACAAATCAAGATGCAGCCGCTGAATTAGGTTTGAAAAGTTTTGAAAGAATTGCAAAAGAAGGAAGGAAATATGGCGTTAGTTTGACAGTAATAAGCCAAAGACCAGCAGAAGTAAATAGAACAGTTTTAAGTCAATGTAATAACTTTATTGCATTGAGATTATCAAATGCAGAAGACCAAGCTGTAATTAAACGTTTACTTCCTGACAATTTATCTGGACTGACTGACGTGCTTCCTATTTTAGATATTGGGGAAGCTTTGGTTGTTGGTGACGCATCTTTACTTCCTACAAGAATTATAATTGATGAACCAAATATCAAACCTGAAAGTGCGACAGTGAAATTTTGGAAAGAATGGAGTGCTGAAACATCAAAACAAGATATAGAGGCGGCAGTAAGTGGACTAAGAAAACAATCAAAATCGTGAAAGAAGCACAAAGGCATAACATTGGTTTTGCAAAATGGCGGGTTCAGTACTTCTATGAAAGTTTAGAGTAAGGTTCAAGTTCTGTTTTTCAAATAAACATTTGTGCTAAAAATCAGCTACTTCACAAAGCCTCAAACCTTTAGTAGTAAGTTTAAATATGAGAACATACCAACACATTACAGATTCAAAAGCTATCAAATTAATGGTGAATTCTATTCCTGATCATTGGGTAATAAGAGAACTCACAGAAAGAGATTATGGTATTGACTTAATGATTGAGTTATTTGAAAAAGCAGGAATAGATGAAGATGGATATAATTTTTTCGAGTCAACGGGTCACGTTTGTTATTTACAAGTTAAAGGAACTAATAAAGATTTAAAAGTTAATGAAGATGATACATTAAGCTTCAGTATTGATAAGAAAACTTTATTTTATGTTGAAAAATTTTCAACACCTTTTTTACTAGCTAGAGTTTATGTAAAAGATGGAATTCAAAATATTTATTTTCTTTGGTTACAGCGATATATAAGTGATGTTTTGGATATCGAAGAAAAAGATTGGCGAACAAAGTCTTCCAAAACAATAACATTGTATATTCCGGCAGAAAATATTTTCAAAGAAAATTTTAAAAAAATAGAGAAGATTGCATCACGTATTAAATATCTTGAAGAGCTATTAGAATTCCAAGAACGATATAATGAAATTGAAAGAGCACTCATTCTCATTATACAGTATCAGGATGAATTTGAGCACTATTTGGATATTTTTACCTCGTTAAGAAGACTACTAAATTTGACTACACTTCTATCCCAAAATAATTGTTGTATTGATAAAGATTGTGTATTAGAGTTAATTGAATATCTTAAAAAGGTTAGAAATGGAAATGAAAGTCCAACACAAATGGAAGATTTTCCGTATAATTTCAATTTCAATCAATTATTACAATCTTCAATAAATACTAGATTTATAGAGGAATTCATAGCTGAAAATGATGGCGATACAGTTTATTAAACCTGCTGTTTGCAGCTGTTTGCTTCAATTGCTACTTCCTGATTTTCCTATGGAAAATAAGCTGCTGTATGAAATGTTTTGATATATTTTTAATTTGCAGAAGAAATTATAGAAAACATAGAAGTAGTCTAGAGAGTTTCAGAGCGATAATTGAGAGTTTTAAAGGTTAATGACCTATGAATTATAAAGAAAAACTAGTATCTTCATAGGTGAGATACTAGTTTTTTTTGTTTTCATATAGATCATTTTAATCAAAACTTTACATAGGTTATAGATGTGTAATTATCTATATTGTTCCGAATTAATATGTTTTAAAACGTATTAATTTTAGTAGTTGGTTTTTAAACTTAATCATGATCTTGTTTATCTATTTTTGACCTAAAGTATATCTATAAAATTCTATCTTCAGACCTATTTTTTTAACTATTTCTTTGACCTATACTTATCTACTTTTTGATAGATTAATTATCTATTTTTTTTTCACTTTCGAATCTACTTTTTTAATTTTTCCTTTTATCTATTTTTGACCTTTAGTATATCTATAAAATCACATTTTTAGACCTACATCTTTCAACTATTTCTTTGACCTATACTTATCTACTTTTCGATAGATTAATTATCTATTTTTCAATTATTTCTTTGATTTATTTTTGACCTATTCTTATCTACTTTTCGATAGATTCTTATCTACTAGTTAACCTATTTTGCATAGATTTTAAGACCTACTTACAAATCTATAATTTCATCTGTTTTTTATCTATTTACGACCTATAGCTTACCTGTAAAGATTTGGTTTGTATTGTTTTTCAAATTATTATATAAAAGTTTGTTTTATTACAAACTTTTATATAAATTCGTAGGGTATTAAAAAATATTACTATGATTAACGTTGCAGATTACTTTTCCGTTTTAGAGAAAGCACCTGATTTATTTAATAAAGTTCAGGAAAAAGTATTTTTAAAAACAGAGATCGACATAGTTTATTCAGATATAAAAAATTGGGAAAGATCTAATTTGCTTTCAGAATACAACGAAGCAGAAAAAGGAAACTGGAATAAAATTAGTTATTCTGAATATGTTTGGATAAAAATTGTAGAACAGTTAAAAGATTTTGGATGTAACAACGAAGATATAATAGTATTAAAAAAAGTACTTGTAAATAAATTCAAAGTAAATGATTACATCGCACTATTTGATGAGATAAAGAAAATTATAGGAAATACAGAGTTTGAAATGTATTCTCAACTATATAAAGAGTTAAATGAATTAGATCCTCATAAAGAGTTTAATTTTAATCTTTTAGATATTTTTATTGTAAATATAATCTATACAGGTGAGCAACTTTCTTTATTTATAAGAAAAGATGAATCGCAATATTTTCTTCCTTTTTCTGATACAATGTTAAAAGAATATAGTAACTCTAATGTTAGAAGTTTAGTTGATGATTTTCTGAATTTTCCGTTCTATAATATTCCAATAAGTAATTATGTTTCTAAATTTTTAAGTAATAGAAAAGATATAAAAAATAATTTATTTACAATGATACTTACGGAACAAGAAAGTAAGTTATTAAAAATTATAAGAAAGAATTTTGAAAAAATTAAACAATTAAAAGTAAAATACAAGACAGGAAATATTGAATTAATTGAAGTTACTACAATAAAAAAAGTAGCTTTAGAAAGCAAAATAATCAATCACATTAAAAAGGCGGATTATAAAAAGATAACTATAGATATTGCTAACGGAAATATAGTAAACTTTGAAGATACCGAAAAAATAAAATTATGATACTGAATAACTCAGATCTATAAATAAATAGTAAGCTTATCGTAGAAAGCGAAAGTGATGCACATGTGTAATAAACATGGTTTCATTTAAAGAATGTAAAAAAATATTAAACAAAAAAGGAGTTAAATATTCAGACGAGAATATTAGAGAAATTAAAGAGTTATTAGAGTTTTATGCAAAATTAACTGTTGAAGAATTTTATAAAAAAAATGATTATGAAAAGAGCAGTCATAATGTGTCGTGTAAGTAGTGATGAACAAGCTAAAGGATATAGTTTAGATATTCAACATGAACAATTAGTTACCTATTGTAGAAGAAACAATATTGAAATTGTAAAAGATTTTCGTGAAGACCATTCTGCTAAAAATTTCAACAGACCAGAATATCAAAAGTTTCTTGCTTTTTTAAAGAAAAACAAAGGAGCTTTAGATTTATTGCTTGTTACTTCCTGGGACAGATTTTCAAGAAATCTAACAGATTCACTAATAATGATAAGAACTCTTGAAAAATATGGGGTAGAGGTACAGGCTATAGAACAACCAATAGATATGAGAATTCCAGAAAACAAAGCTATGTTGGCAATGTTTTTAGCTATTCCCGAAATCGACAATGAAAGAAGATCAATAAAAATTAGAGGTGGAATTCGTGCAGCTCTTAAATCTGGAAGATGGTCTAGAATGGCTCCTTTAGGATATAAGAATTCCAGAGATGCGAATAACAAACCAATTGTTATTGTGGGTCATAATGCTAATTTAATCCAAAATGCTTTTAAAGAATTTAGCGAAGGTAAACCACAGAGTGACATTATAAGAGATTTGAGAAAAAATGGAATTAAAGTAAGTAGAAGCAATATGTCTAAATTACTAAGAAACCCATTTTATATGGGTAAAATAATTATTCCAAAACTAGGTGAAGAACCTACTCAAATTATTAACGGTATTCATGAAGCAATTGTATCTGATAGTTTGTTCTTTAAAGTACAAGATGTATTAAATGGAGTTAAATCAAATAAGAAAGAAGGATATTCCTTTCAAAGAGAAGAATTTCCTTTAAGAGGTATTCTTTTTTGCTCTTCATGTAATGCAAAGTTAACGGCTAGTAAATCTAGAAGTGCAACTGGGAGAAGATATGCTTACTATCATTGTAATTATTGTAAAAATGAAAGATTTCCAAGCGAAGATGTTAATTATAACATGGAATCTATTTTGGGAGAATTTCAGTTTACAAAAGAATCAAAATTACTATATGAGTTGATGGTAAAAAATTTGTTGAATAATAAAACTGGTGAAGATGAATTATCACTTGATAAATTAACTACACAATTGAATGAACAAAATATTCGAATACAAAAACTTCAAGATCTATATGTAGATGGTAATATTGATAATGAAAATTATATGTTAACATTACAACGCTATGAAGGAATAAGAAGAGATTTAAAAGATAGAATTGAAGCATTAAATGTTACTGATCTTACATATGGTAAATGGTTAAAGTCAGGTATTTCAGTTCTAGGTAATCTAAATAATTTTTATAATAATGGCTCTGTTGGAGATAAACAAGCTTTATTAAGTTCGATATTTCCTGAAAAAATTTATTTTGACGGAAAAAAATGTCGAACTCAAAGAATTAACGAAGTTTTACGCATTATAATGCTGAATAACAGTGTTTTAGAAAATAAAAAAAGTGAACAAATCTACAAAAATATAGAGTTGTCCACTTTAGTGGAGTCGGAGAGAATCGAACTCTCGTCCAAACAAGCAATCAAAAAGCTTTCTACACGCTTAGTTTCATCTTGAATTTTCGACTAAAAGCAAGGCTAGAAACCGCCACTTTTAGCTTAGCTTTATCAGTGTCAAGAAGGATTTAAAGCATTACCTTCTCTAGGTTTACATTTACGGTTCTCCTAAACCAACCGCCATAAACCAAGGCTTTTGAGGAGAATCCAGCTTTCCTACCTAGTAGGAACTTGGCAAATCTTACTATAATTCAGATTAAGCAGCTAAAGCGTAATTATTTTCGCCGTTTATAGGTTTGTACATTTGGATTTACGAGCTAAACATACAATGCTCGACGTGCTTACTAATCAATTCCACTCGCTGTCAAAACCAGTCGACCCCATGTGTAATAAGTAATGTTTTTTGAATAATATTATACTCAAAAAGTGAGCCAAAAATACTACCAATTTTTCAATAAAAAAACTATTGTGCAAACTAAAGTAAAAAGTTATATTTGTAACATTAAATCAATATTCAGTTATAAATACTGTTGGCTATGAAGTTTGGAATCATCAAAGAAAGAAAAAATCCACCGGATAGAAGAGTAGTTTTTACTCCAGAAGAGTTAGTACGCTTACAATCAGAACATCCAGAAGCGGAAATAAAAGTGGAAAGTTCAGATATCAGAATCTTCTCTGATGACCAATATCGTAATTTAGGATTAAATGTCACTGCCGATATGTCGGATTGTGATGTTCTTTTTGGAGTAAAAGAAGTTCCTGTTGAGGCTTTAATTCCAAATAAAAAGTACTTTTTCTTTTCGCACACGATTAAAAAACAGCCATACAATCGCAAATTGTTAAAAGCTATTTTAGATAAAAATATCGAATTATACGATCATGAAACTATTGTAGATGCAACCAATCACAGATTAATTGGCTTTGGTCGTTATGCTGGATTAGTAGGGGCTTATAATGGATTCAGAGGATTCGGAATCAAATACGATTTGTTCACTTTACCAAAAGCAGAAACCTTAAGTGGTAAAGAAGATTTAATTGCGCGACTAAAACGCCAAACGCTTCCAAATATTAAAATTGTACTTACCGGACATGGTAAAGTAGGAATGGGAGCTAAAGAGATTTTAGACGGAATTAAAATCAAACAAGTAAGTGTTGAAGACTTTTTAAATAAAAACTATACAGAACCTGTTTACACTCAAATCGACGTATTAGATTATAACAAACGTATTGATGGTCAGGTTTTAGATAATACTGATTTTTATAAAAACCCACAAGATTACGTTTCTAATTTTGAACGTTTTACGAAAGTTGCTGATATGTACATCGCTGGACATTTTCACGGTAACGGTTCGCCAGATATTTTAACTCGTGATATGCTTCGTGCAGCTGATAATAAAATTCAAGTAGTTGCCGATATTTCTTGTGATGTTGATGGACCAGTAGCTTGTACAATTAAAGCATCAACAATTGCAGAGCCTTTCTTTGGATACTTACCAAGCGAACACAAAGAAGTTTCGTATACTCATCCGGCTTCTATCATGGTGATGTCAGTTGATAATTTACCTTGTGAATTACCTAAAGACGCTAGTGAAGGTTTTGGAGAAATGTTCATGAAACACGTAATTCCAGCTTTCTTTAATGGAGATAAAGATGGAATTTTGCAAAGAGCCAAAATTACAGAAAACGGTCAACTTACAGAACGTTTTAAATATCTACAAGATTACGTTGACGAAAAACAAGAAGCTATAGCTACTAAATAATAACAAGCCCGATGTGAATCGGGTTTTTTGTTTTTATAATAAAACGTATATATTTGTTAAAACTAATCAAAAACTAATGAGCAATCAAATCAAAACCAATTATCCTGCATTATATACACTAATTACAGTGTTTTTCTTTTGGGGATTTATCGCAGCTGGAAACAGTATTTTTATACCTTTTTGTAAAAGTTATTTTTCACTAGATCAATTTCAATCTCAGTTGGTTGATTTTGCTTTTTATACCGCTTATTACATAGGAGCCTTATTATTGTTTGCTTTGGGTGATTTATCAGGAAAAGATATCGTAGGAAAATGGGGCTATAAGAAAAGTATTGTTTATGGATTATTATTTTCAGCACTAGGAGCTGGCGCCATGATTATTGCCGTTGAAGCAAGTGTTTACGCGGGAATGTTAGTAGGATTATTTATAGTTGCTTTAGGTTTTTCATTACAACAAACTGCAGCCAATCCTTTTGCTATTTTATTAGGTGATCCAAAAACGGGAGCGAGTAGAGTAAATCTTGGAGGCGGAATCAATTCTTTTGGAACTACAATAGGTCCTATTATAGTGGCATTAGCATTATTTGGTACAGCTGCATCCATTTCAGACGAACAGATTAAAACATTAGAACTTAATAAAGTAGTATTACTATATGTTGGAGTAGGCTTATTATTCGTGGCTGCTGCAGCTTTATTTTGGTTTTCAAAAAAAGTGCCTAGCGGAATTGCAAACGAACCAATGGAAAAGGCTAATAAAGCATTAAGAACATTAGTGATTATGACAGTTTTATTAGCTGCTTGTTTTGTGCCAATTTTTAAAACCTATCAATTAGATACAACTAATTATTGTGATGCAGATTTTTCAGATTTAGAACAATATAGAATGCTTTGGCTTTCAGGTGCTTTATTAGTAGTTGTTGGTGGTTTGATGTTTTCTTATACATCCGCAAAAAAGAAATCGGAAGGTTGGGGTGCGATGCAATATCCTCAATTGGTTTTAGGAATGTTAGCGATATTTACCTATGTTGGAGTAGAAGTTGCTGTTGGAAGTAATTTGGGTGAATTATTAAAATTAGATGAATTTGGAGGTTTACAATCTTCAGAAATTGCACCTTATATTTCAATGTATTGGGGAAGTTTAATGATTGGAAGATGGGCAGGAGCTATCAGTGTTTTCAATTTGCAAGGAATGAAGAAAACATTAGCTTTACTGATTATTCCAATTATCGCATTCGGAATTATTTTAGGAGTGAATATCATTTCTGGAAAAGATATGAAACCCTTGTATTGGTATATCGTTTGTGTGATTATTCAAATTATAGCTTTCTTTTTGAGTAAAGATAAACCGGCAAGAACCTTAATGATTTTTGGAACTTTTGGTGTAATTGCAATGTTAATTGGATTGTTTAGCACTGGAACAATTGCTATTTATGCCTTTTTATCTGGTGGATTGGCTTGTAGTATTATGTGGCCTTCTATTTTTAGTTTGTCAATTATTGGATTAGGAAAATATACTTCTCAAGGTTCGGCATTCTTAGTAATGATGATTTTAGGAGGTGGGATTATTCCTCCCTTACAAGGAAAATTATCAGATATAATTGGAATTCACCAATCGTATATTGTTGCAGTTGTTTGTTTCGCTTATTTAACATTATTTGCTGTATTAGTGAAGGGAATTCTAAAAAAACAAAACATTGATGTAGATGCCATTGAAGCGGAGGGAAGTCATTAATTAGTAAAAAGTAATTAACTTATAATATAGTAAAAAACTCCAATTAAAAACTAATTTTCATTTGGAGTTTTTTTAATTTCATTTCTATGGAAACACGTTTTATTGTCCTTTTTTCAGTTGCTTTTTTTGTTTTTGTTATTGGTTTATGGGTTCTTAAAATTGATCAAAAAAGAAGATTAGCAAAAAAAGAAGAAAAGCCATTATCAAATAAAGAAATTATTGCTCTTTTAGATGATCCTTTAACTGGAGAAAAAATGAAAGTAAGCGAAACTCAGAATGAATATGAATATTCTGATGAAATACCTGATGAAATTGTTTTCTATGATGAAAATAGGAGAACATCCGAGCATGTTTTGAATAAATACTATACAGAAGATGGTGATTTAGAAAGAGAGTTTATCTTAATTAAAAATTATTTATTGGATAATGGATTTAATTTTCAAATCTTCTCCGAATCTGAAATTGAATTTTTAGAAAACTCTATAACATTTACAAGTTTTGAAGATTGGACTTGTACAGATATGTATCATAAAAATAATCTGTCTTTTTTTATAGCTAATACAACTTCAAAAGCTATTAATAGTAAGTATCACTCTAGAAATGAGAATACAAATATTGTTTTGTGGGTTAAGGATTTCAAATTTTCTGGACATTATTGTTTTATTAAACAGCCCATAATTCATAATATTGTGAATGTATTTATTGATGAAAATACCGAAATAATTAAAGGGTATAAAACAGAGATAATTAAAAAATCTACTCAAGAGAAAGTAATCACAGATTATTTTAAAAATTTAAATTCAAGTTTTGATTTAGAAATCGAAGTTTTTAATTCAAATATTATAATTAGGATGATGAATGTAGCTTCTTATGAGAATATGATAAAATTATTAAACTCTTTAAAAACCTCCGATTGATAATTTTCAATCGGAGGTTTTGTTTTTATTTATTCCACTCAATCTTTCTAGAGAAATACATCACGGCTGCTAATATTAAGAATAATCCAATACTTCCTACTAATAGCGCATAATCTTCCAATTGGATAATCACATAAATAAAAGTATATAAAACACTCAATGCGGCTCCAATAAACATAGGGAATTTTTTATCTTTTAAAATCGAAATCGAATAGAGAGAAATCATAATGATAACGGAAGCTCCAGCTATTAAATAGGCAAAAGAAAAAGTACTGTGTTCTGTAATCGAAATTAGCAAAGTGTAAAACATAATTAAAGCAATTCCAATCATTGAATATTGAAAGATATGAATATTGATTTTACTAATTGATTGAATCAAAAAGAAAATCAAAAACGTTAATCCAATTACCAAAAAACCATATTTTGAAGCACGCTCGTTTTGTTGGTATTCGTCAACTGGCGTAATGAAATCTGCAGCAAAAGCGTATTTTCCTAGTTCTGGTAAACTTTCAAAATAGTGTTGTGCAAACGGACGGTTGAAATGTAATACTTTCCAATTTGCTTCAAAACCTTTATCCGTAATTTCTCTTGAAATAGGAGAGAAGTTGCCATTGAAGTTAGGCGAATTCCAATTCGATGTCATTTTAGCATCGGTAGTTTTTCCTATTGGAACTATTTTTACTTGCTTACTTCCGTTGAATGAAATTGTAAAATTAAATGAAGCTTTGCTTTCCATCGTTTTATAATCAAAGTAATTAGTTTCTAAACTTTCAATACTATCGTTCACATTATTAGCAACCGATTCAAAAGCTAAATTTTGATTTCCAATTTTCATTTTCACTTCGTCTTTCAAGCTTTTTAAATTCGTGGTACGAATCATAATTTTAGCTCGATTCCAATAAATGTTTTCGGCTGGTATTCCTTTCGAAGCGAAATTAGGAGTAGTATAATTTCCATCAAATTGCATTTTGGTGGTAAAAACATTCGATTTGTAAATGCTTCTTTCCAAAGGTTTTACCATGGTAACTTCGGTTTTGTTATTCAAGGTTTCTGGAAAGAAATAGGCATAATTATTGGCACCCGACATAGGGTCTTTGTACGGCACTTTTAAAATAGGACCATAAAAATAAACGGAATTTCCCCATTTGGAAGTCGTTTCAGTAATAACTTCTTTTTGGCGCTGACTTCTCTCTACAATTAATTCTTGCACTAAAGCAAGTGGAATGATTAATACTAAGGTTAGAATCCCAACCATGATCATTTTAGCGGTTGTGGTTTGAAAGAACGATACTTTTGGTTCTTGTTGAAATTGTGTTTCCATGATGTTTGATTTATAGTTTTATTAAGTGAATGTGTTTAAAGAGTATAGATTACAATTAAAAAGTAAACGAATGTAATAGGAACATTTGCAAATAGAATTAATGCTTGTCTCTCAATTTGAGGTCTGTTTAGAGGTTCAGTAATCCAATCAATTATGAGTTTTAAAAGCATTAAACCATTTATAAGAAATGAAATCAGGACGTAATAAATTCCGACTGTTACTATTATATCAGAGTTTTTAAATATGAAATGAAGTAATAATAATAGTGTACCAATTCCAAATGATACAATTGCCATTTGGGTTGATAATGGCAGTTTTAAAAAATCTTTTTCCATAATACAATGATTCGTTTATTTATTTCTGATGATAGGTTTTTTATGATTTCCATTCCGATAAAGAATAAAATTCCGATGGTCATACTAATGTTAATGAGTTTGTTCATGTTATTGAATATTAAAGGTTTGTTGAATGTGAGTTAGTGGAATCGAAAGCATATTTAAAAAATCCAATCTGTAGAATTCATGTGCTTGTTTTCCTCTTTGATATTGTTGTTTGAAATACGAAAATCGAGTAGGATAGAAGAGTGTTCCAGAAACGATTACCATTATCAAATACAAACTTCGTTTACCGTTGCCGTACAAATAATATTGCATACCTATTTCTTCCACAACTGAAATTCCAGTGTTGGTTAGCACGTGAATAATATCATGGTCTTCTAACTTAGGTTGGATTTCAAAATTAAATTTCAGTAAAAAGCAACCTAAGTGAAATCCCAAGCTATCATTAGGAAGTTGTATCAACTGATTAATTTCAATATCCCAAGCTTTTCCTTTTTTAAAGAATTTTTGATATGGTTTTTTACTGAGTTCGTACATTTTTTCTATAAATAAATCTCTCATAATAAATATTTAAAAGTACTTTGAATTTCAAAGTATTTAGATAAAAAAATAGGTTTAACTTTTTTTGATTAATTTTTCAAGCGCCTCGATGTGAGAAGTAAAGGCAATTCTTCCTTCTTTTGTAGCACTATATTTTGTGTTGGGTTTTTTGCCAATAAACTGTTTCTCAATTTGAATGTAATTTTCTAATTCTAGCGCTTTAGTATGCGATGCTAAGTTACCATCTGTTACGCCTAAAAGTTCTTTTAGCATATTAAAATCGGCACTTTCATTCACCATCAATACCGACATAATCCCCAAACGAATTCGGTGATCAAAGGCTTTGTTGATATTTTGGATGATGTTTAGCATTTTTAAAAGTTTATAGGTTAAAAAGGTTAAAAGTTGTCGAAAATTGTTTCAACTATTTCAGAATCATATAACTGAGATGGAGCTACTACAGCTTCATTGAAAGGGATATTATTTCCATATCTTTCTTTCATAATGCTTTTTACCAATGGATTATCAAGATTAAAATCTTTCAGTTTTTTGGTTTTACATAGTTCTATATTG
The DNA here is from genome assembly GCF_004363695.1 of Flavobacterium cheniae. Lineage (GTDB taxonomy): Bacteria > Bacteroidota > Bacteroidia > Flavobacteriales > Flavobacteriaceae > Flavobacterium > Flavobacterium cheniae. The sequence continues at coordinate 438,079 of NZ_SNZC01000001.1, forward strand.
GCTCCATTTTTATAAATTTTCCAAACTAATTCCGAACAATAAATTTTATTATCACTCCATTCAAAATACAAATCATAATCTTTGTTATTCATTGATTTTCCGTATGACTTCATTTTTTGTAAAACTTCATTAGTCAATATTTTATCTGAGTTTTTTAATCTTTTTACAACATATTTAGCATCTTTTCCATGAGAAATCCAATCTTCAAGCAAAGTCATTTTAACAGGTTGAACCGCTTCATATACGTAAGTTTTACCATTTTCAATAAAGATGATTCCACAATGAGAAAAATTTGAATTGGTTGCAATTTTAACTGCTTCACATTGTTTAGATTGTGAAGTTTGAAAAATGATATCACCATTTTGAAAAGCAACTTCTTTACTATTTATTTCTTTACAATTAAATGAAATAAAAATTAAGCCAAAGAAAAGCGATACAATTAGATTTTTCATCTTACTTTCTCTCGTATTTAAAATACATTAAACTTCCATATAAAATGTGACAACCTCCAAAACCTAATGCCCAGAATAATAAGCCATAACCTAAGAACCAAGTCGATAATAATCCCAAAGCAATCATGGTTATTCCTAAATAACGAACGTCTCCTAAAGTATATTTACTAGCATTTACACAGGCTAATCCGTAGAATATCAAAGTTAATGGAGCAACTAAACCCAACATGTCTTTTTCGATTAAAAAGATAATAAAAAATCCACCGGTTGCCAAAGGAATCATAAAGTTGATAACCAATCTTTTTGAAGCGGTATTCCATACATTTTCATGACTTTTTCTCGCTTTACTGATGCTTAACACAATTCCAGTTACAATTGACAACACCAAAACGGATGTTGCTATTATCAATAATCGAATTACAGCAGCTTCAGAAATGATTAAATCACGATAAGCACCCATTGTTGAAGTATCAAAGTAAATGGTTTTATAAGCTAACCATGCTCCAATTAAAGCATAAAAACCTGCTAAAATTCCAGATAAACCACTCAAAGATATAAAACGTGATGATTTGTTCATCAAATTTTTGATTTCGGTAATGTCGTTAAGATATTTCTCGTTTTCCATTTTTAAAGTACTTTGAAAAACAAAGTAAATGATAAATAATTAGTTGACCAAACATTTTTTACATTATTTTTGAAAAAATCATTTTCTATGAAACCCACAGAAGCATATATACTCCGTCAACCCGAACAATACCAAGCGATGATGTTACATGTATTAGCTGTAGTAGAGCAGGAGTTACCCCATTCAGAATTACTTTTCAAATGGGGCATTCCGTATGTGTATTATAAAAAAAAGCCATTTTGTTATTTGGCTCCCAATCATAAAAAATGTTTTTTAGATCTTGGCTTTGCCAAAGGTTTTGAATTAAAAAGAAACCAGAGAATACTAGTTGATGAAAAGAGAAATACAGTTAAATCGTTGCGTTATTTTTCTATTGAAGAAATAGATAATGCTGTTTTAATAGATGTAATTTCGGAAGCGAAAGGCTTATACACCTAACTTAATTTTCGCTTAATTTCCTTTTAATAAAATACAAATCAACAGATATTCTCGTTACATTTGATATAAATTTAAATGAAATGAGAAAGTTACTTCTATTATTTGCATTAGCAATTTCCAATTTCGCCGCTTCACAAGAATGGCAAACTAATTTTGAAGAAGCAAAAAAAATAGCAACCGAACAAGATAAAAATGTAGTAATTGTTTTTTCAGGTTCAGATTGGTGTGCACCTTGCATCAAATTAGATAAAAATATTTGGCAATCTGAAGCTTTTAAAAAAGAGGCAAAAGAAGAATGGGTTTTGGTTAAAGCCAATTTTCCAAGAAAGAAAGCCAATGAATTACCAAAAGAACAAACAGAACACAACAGAAAATTAGCAGAAAAATACAATATGGAAGGTAGTTTTCCATTAGTTGTAGTTTTGGATAAAAACGGAAAAGTATTAGGGAAAATGGGATTTAAAAATGTTTCTCCTGAAGAATATATCAAAATGATTCACGCATTAGAGAAAAAATGAGAGTAGTAGCAATTCTTTTATTTGCTTTAGCAACAAGTAGTTCATTTGGTCAACAAATTTTTAAGAAAAAACAAAATTTGTTAGGAAGTCCATTTGAAATTACGGTTGTCGCTACTGATTCAATTCAGGGAAATCAATACACTGATTTGGCTATAGCCGAAGTAAAACGAATTGAAAATTTAATTTCTGATTGGATTCCAACGACTCAAATTTCAAAAGTGAATCAAAATGCTGGAATTACTCCAGTTAAAGTAGATAAAGAAGTATATGATTTGGTTGAAAGAGCTACTAAAATTTCAAAATTAACTTCAGGAGCATTTGATATTAGCTATGCATCAATGGATAAAATTTGGAAATTTGACGGAAGTATGAAGGAAATGCCATCTCCAGAAGCTATTAAAAAATCGGTTGAAAGAGTTGGTTATCAAAACATAATTCTAAATCCAAAAGACACCACAATTTTCCTTAAAAACAAAGGAATGAAGTTGGGTCTTGGTGGAATTGGTCAAGGTTATATAGCAGATAAGATTAAAGTTTTACTTCAAGAAAAAGGGTGTAAAAGCGGAATAGTCAATGTTTCAGGCGATATCAATACTTGGGGAAAACAACCAAGTGGTGAACTTTGGACAGTTGGAATTATTAATCCAATGAACAAAAATAAAGTATTTGCCACGTTTCCATTAGATAATAGTGCGGTTGAAACTTCAGGAAGTTATGAAAAGTTTGTTACCTTCAATGGAAAACGCTATTCACATATTATCGACCCGAGAACTGGTTATCCTGCCTCAGGAATTGTAAGTGTTTCCGTTTTTTCAAAACAAACCGAATTAGCAGATGCTTTAGCCACAGGAATTTTCGTTTTAGGAGTTGAAGTTGGTTTAGATTTAATCAATCAATTAAACGGAATAGGTTGCATTATTGTTGATGATAAAGGCACAATTCACGTATCAAAAAATATAGACATTAAAAAATATCAGTAAATGAAAAAGATAATTTTAGTTGTAATAGTTGTTTTTTCAGCTATTTCATGCAATTCAGTAAAAGAATACGACAAACAATATATCAATGATCCAGAAATGAAACTTTCTGCCAGAAGTTCAGAGCGTTTTGAAACTACTTTTCAAGTGTATCGCGAAGCTGCTTCTGGTGCAAATGGTGGAAAAACAGGTGGTGGTTGTGGATGCAATTAATTGAAAAAAATGAAAAATAAAATAACCCTACTATTTGCATTTTGTGCGCTAATTGGTTTTTCTCAAGAGAAAGATTCAACTGATGTAGCGTATAAAAAACGTGTTTTGGAATCTATCGAGGTAGATTTTTTAATGAGTTATTATAAACAAGACGGTATTCATTCTGCAGTTTCTGGTGGAAATGGTATGGAAGAATTAACAAATCTTACCCCAACATTTGTAGTAGCAATTCCTTTAAATGACGATGACGTATTAACCGTTGATGCCGGAATTTCAGCGTATTCGTCAGCTTCCTCAGGAAATATTAATCCGTTTGATAGTAATACGCCAAGTCCGTGGCAAGCGAGTTCTGGAGCTTCTGCTCAAGATGTGTTAACTTCTTTGGTTTTAAATTACAGTCATAGTTCTGATGATAGAAATACCATTTGGAACGGACATATTTCGGGTTCAGTGGAATACGATTATTCATCCATTGGTTTTGGTGGTGGTGTTTCGAGATTATTTAACGGAAAAAACTCTGAAGTTTCAGTTGCTGCAAACGTTTATTTAGATACTTGGAAGCCTATCTACCCAAAAGAATTACAGGATTTTGTCGATTATGGTGGAATGAATGGTGGAATTTATGACGATTTCGTAATTACACCAGGTCAAATTTCTTCAGAAGTTTACAATCCTGCTAATTTCAAAGAGCACAATCAAAAAAATAGAAATTCATTTGCTTTGAGTTTAGGTTTTTCGCAAGTGGTGACTAAAAAAATACAGGGTTCGTTTTTCTTAGATGTTTTATATCAAAATGGCTTACTTTCAACACCATACCAACGTGTTTATTTTGCTGACAAAGATGATTTCTTTATTAATGAATTCCAATTAGCAGATGACATTGAACGTTTACCAGATTCGAGATTTAAATTACCAATTGGTACACGATGGAATTTCTATTTGAATGAAAAATTAACATTGCGAACTTATTATCGTTATTATTTTGATAATTGGGATATTACATCACACACGCTTAATGTTGAATTACCTTATAAATTGACAGAGAAATTTACTGTAATCCCGATGTATCGCTTTTATTCGCAAGGAGCTTCAAAGTATTTTGCGCCATATGAAGGTCATATTTCAACAGATGAATATTATACTTCAGATTATGACTTGTCGACTTTTAACGCGCATCAATATGGTGTTGGGATTAGTTATACCGACATTTTTACCAATGCAAAAATTTGGAAGTTTGGACTAAAAAATATCGATTTACGTTTTAATCATTACGACAGAAATGATGGTTTAAGTGCTAATATTGTTAGCTTTGGGGTTAAATTTGTACAATAACATTAATTTATCATGCATATTCTAATTATTGAAGACGAAAAAGGAATTGTTGATTTTCTAAAACAAGGTTTAGAAGAGGAAAATTATACCGTTTCTTCAGCTTTTGATGGTGCAGATGGATTAAAAAAAGCCTTAGAACTTCCAATTGATTTAGTTTTATTAGATTGGATGTTGCCAAAAATGCAAGGAGTAGAGGTTTGTAAAAACATCCGTAGAGAAAAATCAAATTTGCCTATTATTTTTTTAACGGCTAAAGATACAGTTCAAGAAACCATTGAAGGTTTAAAAGCAGGTGCAAATGATTACATAAAAAAGCCTTTTTCGTTTGATGAATTGCTTGAAAGAATCAAAATTCATTTCCGAACAAAAGATGAAATAAAAGTTTTAACTTTAGGAAATATTAAAATTGATAAATCAAAATTTCAAGTTTTTGTAGACAATAAAGAAGTATCATTGACACAACGAGAATTTGAATTACTTGAATATCTAATTAAAAATAAAGGTCAAGTTTGCACCCGAACCAATATTATTGAAGATGTTTGGGATATTCATTTTGAATACGATACAGGAGTCATTGATGTTTTTATGAATGCTATTCGCAAAAAATTAAATCTTACAAAAGACCAAGAATTAATTAAAACCATTAGAGGAGTAGGCTATATCGCTAATGAAATTTAGCATATAGAACACCGAAATCAAAATCAAATCTACCATACATAAACAACGGTTAGTTGATGAAATTAAGCTAAGATGATTCATAGAATAATTTTTTTATTTACTCTAATTAATAGTTTTGCTTTTTCTCAAGAAAGTGACTCAACTGGTGTGGCTTATAAAAAAAGAGTTTTAGAAGGAATTGAGGTTGATTTTTTAGTAAGTTATTACAAACAAAATGGAGTTCATTCTTCTGTTTCGGGAGGGATAGGTTCTGAAAAACTAACAGATTTGGCTTCAAATATTGTTGTCGCAATTCCTTTAAACGAGGATGATGTATTAACAGTTGATATGGGAATTTCAGCTTATACCTCTGCTTCATCTAGTAATATTAATCCATTTAATGCTTCAGGTGCATCTGGTGGTGGTGACGATGATGATGACGATGATGATGACAGAGTAAATCCTATTGGTCCATATGGTACACCGTGGCAAGCTTCTTCTGGAGCTTCAGCACAAGATGCCTTGGGCACTGTTGTAGTAAATTATAGCCATAGTTCTGACGACAGAAATCTAATTTGGAATGCTGATGTGGCATTTTCAAACGAATATGATTATACTTCTATTGGTTTTGGAGGTGGAATTAGTAAATTATTCAACAATAAAAATTCGGAAGTAAGTATTAAAGGCAATGTTTATTTAGATCAATGGCGTCCTATTTATCCAACAGAGTTACACGAATATGCACAATACGGAAACAATTTTTTAAATGAAGGTTTTTTTCAAGGTATTATCGTTTTAGATCAAAATGAAAATGCTACAACAAGTTACCTTCCTAGCGATTTTAATCAATGGGATAAAACAAATAGAAACTCATATTCACTTTCTTTTGGTTTTTCACAAGTAGCTACAAGAAAAATGCAATTTTCAGTATTCTTTGATGTTTTGCATCAAGAAGGAATGCTTTCAACACCATATCACAGAGTCTATTTTGCAGATAAAGCCAATTATTACATTGGAGAAGCACAATACATTCCAGTTTATGAAACTACCCAAAACACAGGAGTTTATCAACTAGCTGATGATATAGAGCGTTTACCTGGAACTCGTTTTAAATTACCATTTGGAGGTAGATTAAACTATTACCTAAATGAAAGATTAACAATAAGAACTTATTATCGCTATTATTGGGATGATTGGGGAATTACTTCTCATACCGCAAGTATTGAGTTGCCTATTAAATTAACGGATAGATTTACGGTATTCCCAATGTATCGTTATTATGTGCAAGTTGCATCTAAATATTTTGCTCCTTTTGAAACGCATTTATCTACAGAAAAATATTATACGTCTGATTATGATTTGTCAACTTTTAACGCAAATCAATATGGATTTGGAGTTGGATATACTGATATTCTTACCAATGCTAAAATTTGGAAATTCGGTTTAAAAAGTATGGATTTGAGATTCAATCACTATGATAGAAATGATGGTTTAAATGCGAATATTGTCACTTTTGGAATTAAATTTGTTCAACAATAAACTATTTTAGGATAAAAAGAGTAGTAGTAAAAGATTAAATCAAAATGCAATTCTCGTTTAGTGAATTATTAAATCGGATTAAAATGTTTTTACTAAAATAGATGAAATAAAAGTTTTAACTTTAGGAAATATTAAAATTGATAAACAAAATTTTAAGTTTTTGTGGACAATAAAGAAGTATATAGCAAACGAAATTTAGCATGCCAAACACAGAAAAAGCAATCAAAGCCACTTACTTTAGCATCATTGGAAACACCTTATTAGCATTAATAAAAGGAATAACGGGTTATTTTGGTAATTCTTATGCAATGATTGCCGATGCAATTGAATCTACGACTGATATTTTTGCTTCGTTTTTAGTGCTTTTCGGTATCAAATATTCTAATCGACCTGCCGATGAAAATCATCCGTATGGACATGGTAGGGCAGAGCCTTTGATTACATTTTTAGTTGTTGGGTTTTTAATAATTTCAGCTACAATTATTGCTTACGAAAGTATTAATAATATTGGAACACCACACGAATTACCAAAGCCTTTCACACTTTTTGTTTTAGGTGCAATCATTATCTGGAAAGAAATTTCTTTTCAAATTGTAATGAAGAAAAGCATAGAAACTAAAAGTAGTTCATTAAAAGCCGATGCTTGGCATCATAGAAGTGATGCTATTACCTCTGTTGCCGCTTTTATTGGTATTTCAATTGCACTAATTTTAGGAAAAGGTTATGAATCAGCTGATGATTGGGCGGCTTTATTAGCTTCTGTTTTTATTCTGTATAACTGCTATAAAATTTTTCGTCCAGCTTTAGGAGAAATTATGGATGAGCATTTGTATCATGATTTAGAAGCCGATATCAAACGTATCTCTCAAACAGTAAATGGTGTAATTTGCATCGAAAAATGCTTTATTAGAAAAGCTGGTATGAAGTATCACGTCGATTTACACGTTATGGTTGATGGTACTATTTCGGTAAAAGAAGGACATGATATCTCACATATTCTGAAAGATACACTACGAGAACAACTAATGGAATTAGGTCATGTTTTAATACATATTGAGCCTAATTTTGAATCCATCGAACGCTAATTATGTTATCTTTTTCATTTAAAAATAGAATTGCTTTTAACTACATTGTAAGTGGTTCCATTCTTATTGCTATAGTTTTTTTATTCATTTATAATATTGTAAAGTATAGTGTTAATAAACACGTTAATGAAGAAATTCAGGAAGAATTATACAAACATTTAGATGATGTTTCTACAGATTCAAATGATACTTATTTAATTCAGGTGGACCAATGGAGAGCAAGAGAACACAATTCTATTAGCGTGAATCCTGTTTTTGTTGAATTTTACGATAATAACAAACTTCTAATTGATAAATCTCCAAATCTAAAAAGTTCGAACCTAAAACTTTTTCCAAATAGCAACAACGAATTTATCGATACCAAGTTAAATAATATTCCGGTAAGACAAATACAAACTGCAATTATAAATAAAGGGGAAGTTGTTGGTTATTTAGTAGTTGCGATGTCATTAGAAGATTTTGAAATTGTTCTGATTTTAAAGAATATTCTACTAATTACCTTTCCATTAATCCTCATTTTACTGTTCTTAATTGCTCGATTTTTTGCAGGAAGAAGTATTAAACCTGTCCGAACAATTATAGAAACTTCAAGCCAAATCACCAAAGATAATTTACAAACTCGTATTCCGTTACCTCAAAATAAAGACGAATTATTCGTTTTATCTGAAAACATAAATAATCTGCTTAGTCGTATTGAAAACGCCATTGACCGCGAAAAACAATTCACTTCTGATGCTTCGCATGAATTAAGAACACCTCTAGCGGTGATTAAAGGAACAATGGAGGTTTTAATCAGAAAGCCTAGAAATCAACAAGAATATGAAGAAAAAATTCAATTCTGTATTTCTGAAGTCGATCGATTAAATCATATGGTAGACCAATTATTGCTTTTGGCTCGTTTTGAAAATCAAAAGCAAAATGTAAAGCAAGAAACTATTTATCTGAATGCTTTGGTTTTAGATAATTTAACTCGTTTTTCGGAGAAATCGGAAAGTAAAAAACTTAAAATTAAAACCCAGTTTTCAGAAGATTATTACCTGATTTCTGACAATTATTTAGTTTCAATCATTATTAGTAATTTAATTTCAAACGCCATAAAATACTCAAACCCTAATGGTGAAATTGCAATTGAATTAGAAAAAACAAGTGATGTAGTTACTTTTTCAATTACCGATTATGGTGTTGGAATTGCCAAAAATGATTTGGATAAAATTTTCAATTCGTTCTATCGTTCCGATGTTTCTAATCATCCAGAAATTAAAGGAACTGGGTTAGGTTTGTCTATTGTAAAAAGACTTTGCGATTTATTGAAACTGGAAATCACAGTTGAAAGCAAATTAAACCAAGGAACAAAATTTGTTTTAAACTTTCCTTTATCTAAACTTAAGTAGCTCTTAAGTTTTTTCTTATTTTTATTCTTTAGATTTGTAATGTAGTTTTTAGTATATTTATAACTACTTAAAAAATATAAAGTGAATAAGTTAATTGTCTATTTCCTAATTTCAGTATTTATGTGTGCCAACACATCGATAGGACAATTATTGAAGGTTCCTAACTTAATTGAACATTACAACGAGCATAAAAATGAATTGACAACAGATTCAATTTCATTTATTGATTACATTGTTTCGCATTATTCTAAAAATGCCGAAAACAATCATGATCATCAAGATTTACCTTTTAAAACATTTGATAATTCGTCAAGCATACTATTTGTGTTTTCTATGATTACCTATCAAATTCAAGTAGTAAAGCCTTTAATTTCAGCTAAAAAGAAATTCTTCTATAATATATCTTTTGAATCCAATTTGATTGCTTCAATTTGGTTACCGCCTAAATTATTCTAATATTTTTTTTAATTGATTCATTTATGATGATTCAGTTGTGTTTATCTTAAAATGATAAATGCTATTTGTTTATTTTAAATTTAATAAAATGTTAGAAAAAATAATTGCTTTTAGTTTACGAAACAAACTTATTGTTTTACTCTTTACTTTAGGAGTATTTGGGTTTGGATTGTTTTCTGTTTTTCAAATTTCTATTGGTGCTGTTCCAGATGTAACAAACAATCAGGTGCAGGTTATTACAACATCTCGAAATTTATCAACTCAAGACATTGAACAATATATTACGTATCCGGTAGAAATTGAAATGGCCAATTTGCCAAGTGTGAAAGAAATTCGTTCTATTTCAAAATTTGGTTTATCTGTTGTAACCATAGTTTTTGAAGACGAAATAGGAACTTACTTACCAAGACAACTTATCGCCGAGAAAATAAAAACCGCTTCAGAGAAAATTCCTGAAGGATTTGGAACTCCAGAAATGGGACCAATCACAACAGGTTTAGGCGAAATTTACCAATATACTTTAGAAGTCAAACCAGAATTCAAAAATCAATATTCTGTTACCGATTTACGTACCATTCAAGATTGGGTAGTAAAGCGTCAATTGTCTGGAATAAAAGGAGTTGTTGAAATTAATACTTGGGGAGGTTTTTTAAAACAATATGAAATTGCTATTAATTCAGCTAGTTTAAAAGCTATGAATATTTCAACTTCTGATGTGTTTACAGCTTTAGAAAAAAATAACAGCATCGCAGGAGGTTCGTATATTGAAAAAACCAATGAAAGTTATTTTATTCGTGGTGAAGGGAAAGTCAACTCAATTGAAGACATTGAAAATATAGTTGTTAAAAACGAATCAGGAACTCCTATTTACATTAAAAATGTGGCGAAAGTACAATTTGGTCATGCCAATCGTTTTGGTGCGATAACTGGAAATGGAGAAGGAGAAAAAGTATTAGGACAAGTCATGATGCTTAAAGATGGAAATTCAAAAAAAGTAATTGAAGATGTAAAACATAGAGTAGCAGAAATTGAAAAAACATTACCAGATGGCGTTTACATCAACGGATTCTTAGAACGAAGTGAATTAGTAGGAAAAACAACATTTACCGTTGCCGAAAACTTAATTTTAGGTTGTTTAATCGTAATTTTTGTTGTTGTTCTTTTATTAGGTAACTGGCGTTCTGGATTAGTCGTAGCTTCCGTAATTCCGCTTTGTTTGTTGTTTGCAATTTCGTTTATGAATATTTTTAATATTGATGCCAACCTAATGAGTTTAGGAGCAATCGATTTCGGAATTATTATTGATGGAGCTGTAATTATTGTAGAATTCATTGCTTTTCAAATCGTAAGTAAGTCAAGTCATTTGGTTGGTTTGGATAAAAAAGAACGTCAATATGAAATTGATCAAATTACGTATAAAAGTGCTTCTAAAATGATGAATTCGGCCATATTTGGTCAGTTAATTATTTTGATTGTATTTATCCCGATTTTATCGCTTTCTGGAGTAGAAGGAAAAATGTTCAAACCAATGGCAATGACCTTTAGTTTTGCGTTATTAGGAGCTATGTTGTTCTGCTTTACTTATGTTCCAGTGGCAGCATCATTATTTCTAAAACCACAAAAGGAAAATCCAAATTCGTTTTCACAACGATTAATCAATAAATTAAATTCATGGTATCTGCCTGTAATCAAATGGGCTTTACACAATACCAAAAAAGTTTTATATGGTGCGGTTGCATTACTTTTCATGGCGATAGCTTTATTTTCAACCATGGGTGGCGAATTTATTCCTCAATTAGATGAAGGTGATTTTGTAATTCAACCCGTTTTAAAAACAGGAACTTCACTATCTAAAACCATTGAAACTACGACTAAAATCGAGAAAATAATTCTTAAAAATTTCCCTGAAGTTGAACAAGTGGTGAGTAGAATTGGTGCTGCCGAAGTACCAACCGATCCAATGAGTATGGAAGAAAGTGATGTCATTATAAAACTAAAACCAAAATCAGAATGGGTTTCAGCTGAAACAAAAGATGAATTGGCAGATAAAATTAAGGAAGCTTTAGAAAAACAAATTCCAAATATGGAAATCGAGTTTACGCAACCTATCGAAATGCGTTTTAACGAATTAATTTCAGGTTCTCGTTCTGATGTGGCGATTAAAATATTTGGTGAAGATTTAGATATTTTAGCCAAAAAAGCGCATGAAGTAGAAAAAGCTATACGAAATGTAGAAGGTGCATCGGATATCATCATTGAAAAAACAGAAGGTTTACCACAAATGTTTGTGCAATACGATAGAAGTAAAATCGCTCGCTATGGCTTAAATATTGCCGATTTGAATGAAATGATTGCTTTAGGTTTTGCTGGAAAAGTAGTAGGAAATGTATTTGAAGGCGAAAAACGTTTTGATATGGTCATTCGTTTAGATAAAACCAATAGAACGGATATTGAAGATTTACGCAATTTATATGTTTCTACTCCAAATGGAGCGCAACTTCCATTACGAGAACTAGCTAAAATTGAATATACAGAAGGGCCAGCAAAAATTTCAAGAGATAACACCAATAGAAGAATTGTGGTAGGAATAAACGTAAGAAACCGCGATTTACAAAGTGTTGTTGATGACGTTAAGAAAATTATTGAAGCTAAAGTTGATTTGCCTCCAGGATATCGTGTTACTTACGGTGGTCAATTTGAAAACTTAGAAAGCGCTAAAGCTAGATTAATGATTGCCGTTCCAATTGCTTTGTTTTTAATTTTTATCTTACTGCATTTTGCTTTTGGTTCTATCAAAGAAGCAATGATGGTTTATACCGCTATTCCGCTTTCTGCTGTAGGAGGAATTTTATTTCTATGGATACGCGATTTACCATTTAGTATTTCAGCGGGTGTTGGTTTTATCGCTCTTTTCGGAATTGCAGTGCTAAACGGGATTGTATTAATTGAACATTTCAAAGAATTAAAACACAGCGGCATGAAAAACATGAATGAACTGATTTTAAAAGGAACAACAGATAGACTTCGTCCAGTATTATTAACAGCCGCCGCAGCTGCATTAGGATTTTTACCAATGGCCATTTCAACAGGAGCAGGAGCAGAGGTGCAACGTCCGTTAGCAACCGTTGTAATTGGTGGATTAATAACTGCAACTCTTTTAACATTAATAGTTTTACCTGTTTTATTCAAAATTTATGACGAAAAAGAAGAGAAAAAACTAAAATTCAAAAAAATGAAAAACAATAATATCATCATCTTTTTGTTATTCAGTTCGTTATTAGGCTATAGCCAACAAAGTAATCCAGAATTAGATAGTTTGGTTTCAAAGGCAATTACCAACAATAAAAATATAAAATCTGGTCAATTGCAAGTTGATAAAGCAAAAGAAGCAATAAAACTAGCATATGATTTTGAAAAAACGAATGTGTATTACAGTTACGATCAGAATAATTTAGCTTTAAATAATCAGCCTTTGAAAGTATTTGGAGCGCAACAATCATTTGCTTTTCCAACAGTTTATGGTGCACAACGAAAAGTATATTCGGCTGAGTATGAAAAAGAAAAAGCAGGTTTTGAAATCCAGAAGAATAAACTTTCTCTTGAAGTTTCAAAAGTATATAATGAAATCGTTTATTTAAAGCATCAAGAAAAATTGTACCAGTATTTGGATAGTTTGTATCAAAATTTCTCTAAAGCAAGCGGCAGAAGATTTGAATTAGGCGAAACTAACTACTTAGAAAAAATTACAGCTGAAGCAAAATTTAGACAGATTAGAACCAAGTTATCTCAAATAGATAAAGCCAAAGCAGCTCAGTTAGAATTGTTACAATCATTAGTACAAAGTGATGAAAAAATAGTGATAGAATCATTAGAAATTAAACCATTAATTAATTTAAAAAATACTTCAAGTAAAGAATTATATACTTCTTATTTAGAAAGTGTTACAAAAAAGTATAAATCAAATGAAAGTTTACAAAAGCAAAACTGGTTACCCAATTTAAATCTGGAATATTTTCAAGGGAAAAATACTGGAATTTCACAATCTTTGTATGGTTTTCAAGTTGGATTATCAGTTCCAATTTTGTTTAATGGAAACATAGCCAAATCAAAAGTAGCTAAATTAGAATCTCAAGCTTGGGAGCAACAAAAGCAAAACGAACAAACAAAAATTGATGCTTATATTAATCAAAAGAGTAGCGAGTTAAATCAATACCAACAAGCCATCGATTACTATAATCAATACGGAAAGAAAGTATCTGAAGAAATTATTAAAGTTGCCAATAGTAGCTATAAACATGGTGAAATTGACTTTTTTCAATACATTTTAAGTTTAGAAAATGCTACAACTATTCAAGTGGAATATTTAGACGCAGTTATTCAATACAACAAGACACAATTAGATTTACAATATATCAATTTATAAAAATTCAAATGAAAAAGATTTTATACATACTAGCTTTAGTAACTTTTACTATTTCATGTAAAAACGAAGTAGTAGAAGAAACGGTAAAAGATGATGGATTAATAACGGTTACTGCAGAACAATTTAAATCCTCAGGAATGCTTGTTGGTTCACCATCAGAACAAGATTTTGATGTTACAGTAAAAGCATCAGGTAAAATAGATGTTCCACCACAATATCGAGCTAAAATAACACCTTTTATTGGCGGTTATGTAAAAGCAACTAAGTTATTGGTTGGTGATAAAGTTTCAAAAGGACAAGCTTTAATAACATTGGAAAACACAGAATATTTAGACATTCAAAAAGACTATGTAGAAGTAGCTGAACAAATTAATTATTTAAAATCAGAATTTGAGCGTCAGAAAACGTTGTATAATGAAAAAATTACATCACAAAAGAATTACCTAAAAGCAGAAAGCGATTACCGCCAAGCAAAAGGAATGTATCAAGGATTACGCGAAAAATTACTTTTACTAAACATCAATCCAGCAAATGTTGAAAAGGGAAGATTTACATCCGTTATCACGTTAACATCACCAATTTCGGGAGACATTACCGTTATGAATGCTAATGTTGGGATGTTCATGTCACCATCTGATGTAATTTTAGAAGTTGTAGATACCAACTATTTACACTTAAATTTAAGCATTTTCGAAAAAGATATTTTACATGTAAAACAAGGCCAAAATATTAGTTTTACCATTCCAGAGGCTAGTAAGGATGTTTTTACTTCAAAAGTACAATTGGTTGGAAAATCGATTGAAAATAAAGATAGAACCATCTCCGTTTTTGGAGTTTTAAATCCAACTGACAAAGTTAAATTACTATCAGGAATGTTTGTTGAAGCTGGAATAGTGATTAGTTCTAAAAAAGGGTTAGGAATTCCTATTGATGCATTAATCACTGAAAACAACAAAAATTTCGTACTTTTATTACAAGAAAATAAAGGCAATTATATTTTTAAGAAAACATTGGTAAACATTGGCGAAAAATCAGAACAATTCGTTGAGATTTTATCAAACGAAGCCATCAATGAAAACTCAAAAATTCTAACCAAAGGAGTTTTCGATTTAACTAATTAAAAAATAAAAATTATGAACGACGCACATTTACACATGGTTTTTAACCATTTTCCGATTATTGGATTATTCTTTGGAATAGGAATTTTAGCTTATGGAATCATTAAAAAACAAACTATTTTAGTTAATACAGCTTATGTCATTTTTATTGTTTGTATGATTATGGCAAAAGCTACTATGATGACAGGAGAAGGAGCTGAAGAAATTGTTGAAGAATTAGGTATTTCAAAAGAAATCATCCACGAACATGAAGAAATTGCTGAAACCTTTATGAAAGTTCTTTATGTTTTAGGAATTCTTTCGATTTTAGGCTTAGTTGCCAATGTGAAAAAACATGCAAAAGCATCAATTGTTTCTTATGTTGTCTTGGTTTTAGCAATTGGCGCTGCAGTTTTGTCTAAGTCTGTTGGAACTTCTGGTGGTGAAATTCGTCATACCGAAATTAGAGCTAATGCTAATAATAGCAACGCTTCAATAGAAAATAAAGAGCAAGAATTAGACAACGATGATCACTAAACAAAATATAAATTTTCAAAAACTTTTGTTTATTCGAAAAATTAGTTGTTACATTTGCAGTGTTAAATAATAACAGAAATTATGTTTTTAAATCAATTACATCATCATCATCATACCTCCGCTCAAGCGAAGTAATGATGCTATGTAATTAATCCATATAATCAGTAACCCGTTTGAGTACATCAAGCGGGTTTTTTGTTGTTAAGCATTTTTAAAATCCCTTGGTGTACTTTTTTAAAACAAAAATTAAAAATGAACACATTAAAAATTGCTATTCAAAAATCAGGCCGCCTTCACGATGAAAGTATTCAAATCTTAAAAGATTGTGGAATTTCAGTGTACAATGGAAATGACCAACTCAAAGTTACCGCTTCCAATTTTCCTTTAGAAGTGTATTATTTACGTAATTCCGATATTCCTCAATATTTGATTGATGGTGTAGTTGATATTGCAATTGTAGGCGATAATCTTTTGGTTGAAAAAGGTCAAAATATTCAAATTGCAGAAAAATTAGGTTTCTCCAAATGTAAAGTTTCGGTAGCGGTTCCAAAGAATTTCAACTACAATTCTATTCAAGATTTAAACGGACTACGTGTTGCCACTTCATATCCAAAAACGGTTGTGGATTATTTTTCTTCAAAAGGAATTTCTGTAGACATTCACCAAATCTCAGGTTCGGTTGAAATTGCCCCAAACATCGGACTTTCAGATGCGATTGTAGATATCGTTTCAAGCGGAAGTACATTATTTAAAAACGGTTTAAAAGAGGTAGAAGTGATCTTAAAAAGTGAAGCTGTTTTAGCGGTTTCACCTCAAATTACAGAGGAAGCTAAACAAGTAGTAGCTAAATTACAATTTAGAATCCAATCGGTTTTACGTTCAAGAAAATCAAAATATATTTTGATGAATGTACCCAATGATAAAATCTCAGAAATCAGTAAAATTCTTCCTGTATTGAAAAGTCCAACAGTTATGCCATTAGCAGAAGAAGGTTGGAGCAGCGTTCATTCTGTTATCGATGAAGATAAATTTTGGGAAGTCATCGACCAACTAAAAGAAGCTGGAGCAGAAGGAATTTTAGTCTGCCCAATTGAGAAAATGGTCCTTTAAAAGAGAAACGAGAATAGAATTAAGAATATAGACTTATGAAAAAAATATATAATCCACAACCTGAAACTTGGTCAGAAATTTGCAAAAGACCAACGCAAACATTTTCAGATGTTGAAGAAACGGTAAAGCAAATCTTCAAAGAAGTACAGCAAAAAGGTGATAAAGCCATAGCAAAATATGCATCTTTCTTTGATGGTGTAACTTTAGAAAATATTCAAGTAACTCCAGAAGAAATTGAAATAGCTAAAAAAGAAGTTTCTGCCGAATTAAAAGAAGCGATTCAATTAGCCAAATCGAATATCGAACAATTTCACGCAGCTCAAAGAACAGATAAAATTGTAGTTGAAACTACTATTGGAGTTACGTGTTGGCAAGAAAAACGTCCAATTCAAAAAATCGGTTTATACATTCCAGGTGGAACGGCTCCTTTGTTTTCTACGGTTTTAATGTTAGCAGTTCCAGCAAAATTAGCAGGTTGTAAAGAAATTATTATGTGTTCGCCTTCTGATAAAAATGGAAAAATTAATTCTGCAATTTTGTATGCTGCTGATTTATGTGGTGTAACTAAAATCTATAAAGTGGGCGGAATTCAAGCGATTGCCGGAATGACATTTGGAACAGAAACTATTCCACAAGTATATAAAATTTTCGGACCTGGAAACCAATTTGTAACGATAGCTAAACAATTTGCTTCTCAAAATGGTGTAGCTATTGATATGCCTGCTGGTCCAAGTGAATTGCTAGTGTATGCAGATGAAACAGCCATTCCAAGTTTCGTAGCCTCTGATTTGCTAAGTCAAGCCGAACACGGAAAAGATAGCCAAGTGATTTTGGTTACAACCAATAAAAATGTTTTAAACGATGTTGAAGAAGAAGTGTACAAACAATTAAAAGAACTTCCGAGACAAGAAATCGCTCAAGTTGCTATTAATAATTCCAAATTAATCTTCGTTGAAACCGAAAAGACAGCTTTATCGTTAATTAACGAATACGGTCCAGAGCATTTTATCGTATGTTCCAAGAATGAAGATTATTTCGTTGATGGCATTCAAAATGCAGGTTCGATTTTTATTGGAAATTATACTCCAGAAAGCGCAGGAGATTATGCTTCAGGAACCAATCACACTTTACCAACAAACGGCTATTCCAAGAGTTATAGCGGTGTAAATCTAGATAGTTTCTTAAAAGCGATGACATTCCAAAAAATATCAAATGAAGGAATTCAAAACATCGGAAAAGCGATAGAAACAATGGCAGAAGCCGAAGGTTTACAAGCACACAAAAATGCAGTTACATTAAGATTAAAATAAGAGCTATGAATTTAGAAAATCTAATCAGAGAAAACGTAAAAAAACTGAGTCCCTATTCCTCAGCACGTGATGAATTTGAACAGTTTACCAAACCAATGATTTATTTGGATGCCAATGAAAATCCATTCACAAATGGAATGAATCGCTATCCAGATCCGCAACAAAAAGAATTAAAAACTATTATAGCGGATAAAAATAACGTTCAAAAAGAAAATATTCTTTTAGGAAATGGTAGCGATGAAGTCTTAGATTTGATTTTCAGAGTTTTTTGCGAACCGAATCGCGATAATATCATTACATTGCCACCAACGTACGGAATGTATGGCGTTTTAGCAAATATCAACGCTATTGAAAATCGTGAAGTATTTTTAAATGAAGAATTTCAACCCAATGTAGATGCTATTTTGAATGCAGTTGATAGTAATACAAAAATCATCTTTTTGTGTTCGCCAAACAACCCAACTGGAAATTCTTTTGATGATTCGGCAGTAATAAAGATTCTGAATCAATTTAAGGGTTTGG
Organism: Flavobacterium cheniae; assembly: GCF_004363695.1. Lineage (GTDB taxonomy): Bacteria > Bacteroidota > Bacteroidia > Flavobacteriales > Flavobacteriaceae > Flavobacterium > Flavobacterium cheniae. The sequence goes on from NZ_SNZC01000001.1 coordinate 456,761, forward strand.
TGGTGATTGATGAAGCGTATATTGATTTTTCAAATGAAGTAAGTTGGTTAACCGTTTTGAAAGATTTTCCGAATTTGATTATTACGCAAACTTTATCAAAAGCCTATGCAATGGCAGGTTTACGTATTGGAATTTTATATGCATCAAGAGAAATTATTTCGGTTTTGAATAAAATTAAGCCTCCTTACAATATCAACGGTTTATCGCAAGAAACTGCGGTGAAAAAATTATTGCAAAACACTTTGTCAACTCAAGTTAGAAAGATACTAGTGGAACGAAATAAGTTAATTGAAGCACTTTCAAAATGTGAATTTGTTGAAAAAATTTATCCATCAGATGCTAATTTTATTTTGATTAAAGTAGATGATGCTAATTTCAGATACCAACAATTTATAGATAATGGAGTAGTGGTTCGCAACAGAAGCAATCAACCATTATGCGAAAATTGCTTACGAATTAGTATTGGAACGAAAGAAGAAACCGAACAAATTATTGAATTATTAAAAACCTTCAACAATGCCGAAAAGAGTATTATTTATAGATAGAGATGGAACTTTGGTTTTAGAACCAGAAAATTATCAATTAGATTGTTTATCCAAATTAGAATTTTATCCAAAGGCTTTTCAATTCTTGAGTAAAATAGCTAAAGAATTGGATTTTGAATTGGCAATGGTAACCAATCAAGATGGTTTGGGAACAACTAGCTTTCCAGAAGAAACGTTTTGGCCAACCCAAAATTTTATTGTAAAAGCATTCGAAAATGAAGGTGTAACATTTGATGAAATTTTTATCGATAAAAGTTTTCCAGAAGACAATGCTCCAACCAGAAAGCCAAGAACAGGAATGTTAACGAAGTATTTGAATAATCCTGAATATGATTTGGAAAATTCATTTGTAATTGGTGATAGAATTACCGATGTGGAATTGGCAAAAAACTTAGGTTCAAAAGCGATTTTTATTAAAAACGAAGAGAATTTGGGCGGAAATGAAATCGCAACTTCATTGGAAGAATTACAAAATGTAATAGCTTTACAAACTATGGATTGGCAGAAAATTTACGAGTTTTTAAAATTGGATGAAAGAACGGCTTCTATTTCCAGAACCACAAATGAAACGGATATCGCTATCTCTTTAAACTTAGACGGAACAGGAAAAAGCAACATCAACACTGGAATTTCCTTTTTCGATCACATGTTAGACCAAATTGCACGTCACGGTCAAATGGATTTAGACATTCAAGTAAAAGGCGATCTAGAAGTTGACGAACACCACACGATAGAAGACACTGCGATTGCTTTAGGAGAAGTTTTTGCAAAAGCTTTAGGAAATAAATTAGGCATCGAACGTTACGGATTTTGTTTACCAATGGACGATTGTTTAGCGCAAGTAGCTATTGATTTTGGTGGAAGAAATTGGTTAGTTTGGGAAGCCGAATTTAAACGTGAAATGATTGGTCAAATGCCAACGGAAATGTTTTTTCACTTCTTCAAATCATTCACAGATGGCGCAAAAGCCAATTTAAATATCAAAGCTGAAGGCACAAACGAACACCACAAAATTGAAGCGATTTTTAAAGCCTTCGCAAAAGCAATAAAATTAGCGGTAAAACGCGATACAGAAAAAATGATTTTACCTTCAACCAAAGGAATGTTGTAATGAAAATAGCTATTATAGATTACGGAGCAGGAAATGTTCAAAGTGTTTTATTCGCTTTGGAACGACTTGGCTTTGTAGGAATTGTTACGAACGATTGGATTACCATAAAATCAGCCGATAAAGTTATTTTTCCTGGTGTAGGCGAGGCGAGTAGTGCTATGAAAATGTTACAAGAAAGTGGTTTAGATGTATTAATTCCAACATTAAAACAACCGGTTTTAGGAATTTGTTTAGGCATGCAATTGATGTGTAAACATTCTGAAGAAGGTAACACAAACGGATTAGGAATTTTTGATGTTAATGTTGTGAAATTTTCTCAAGAAGTAAAAGTGCCTCAAATGGGTTGGAATACGATTTATAATCTGAAAACGCCATTATTTGAAGGAATTAAAGAAAACGAATTCATGTATTTGGTTCATAGTTATTATGCATCTCTATCTGATAACACAATTGCCACTACGAATTACGAACTCGAATATAGCACGGCATTGCAACGCGAAAACTTTTTCGGAGTACAATTTCACCCAGAAAAAAGTGGAATCTTCGGAGAACAAATTTTGAAAAACTTTTTAAACTTATAATTTGAGCTTGAAATTGCTCTTGAAATTGATATGAGAATAATCCCAGCCATAGACATTATCGACGGAAAATGTGTCCGACTTTCTAAAGGCGATTACGATACGAAGAAAATATACAACGAAAATCCGTTAGAAGTAGCCAAATCATTTGAAGCACACGGCATTGAGTATTTGCATTTAGTAGATTTAGATGGCGCAAAATCAAGTCGAATTGTGAATTATAAAGTTTTGGAACAAATAGCTTCGAAAACGAATTTAAAAATCGATTTTGGTGGTGGTTTAAAATCTGATTCCGATTTAAAAATTGCTTTTGAAAATGGTGCAAATCAAATTACAGGAGGAAGTATTGCCATAAAACAACCAGAGGTTTTCAAAAGTTGGATTCAGCAATACGGAGCAGATAAAATCATTTTAGGAGCTGATGCTATGAATGAAAAAGTAGCTATTTCAGGGTGGTTAGAAGAATCTAAAGAAGAAGTTATTCCTTTTATTCAAAGTTATCAACAAGAAGGTATTCAATACGTAATTTGTACCGATATTTCAAAAGACGGTATGCTTGAAGGCCCAAGTTTTGAATTATACCAAAGAATTTTAGATTCCGATTTGTCAAATCGAGCGGAGTCGAGATTAAAACTAATCGCTTCTGGAGGAATTTCCACTTTCGATGAATTGCCCAAGTTAGCCGAATTAGGTTGCGAAGGCACCATCATCGGAAAAGCCATTTACGAAGGCAGAATTACTTTAAAGCAATTAGAAAACTATATTATTAATAAGTAAAAAGTGAAAAGGAAATAGTGAAAAGTTTGGAAAGCTAATCACTATTTACTTATCACTAATCACTAAATCATGTTGACAAAAAGAATCATTCCCTGCTTAGACATCAAAAACGGGCGAACCGTTAAAGGTGTCAATTTTCTGGATTTAAAAGATGCTGGTGATCCAGTAGAATTGGCAAAGAAATATGCAGAAACAGGTGCTGACGAACTTGTTTTTCTAGACATTTCCGCAACAGAAGAACGTCGCGCCACTTTAATCGACTTGGTTCGAAAGGTTGCTGCTGCGATTAATATTCCATTTACGGTTGGTGGTGGCATTTCATCAGTTGCTGATGTGGATGTATTGCTTCGTAATGGCGCAGATAAAGTTTCGATCAATTCCTTAGCTGTTAAAAATCCAAACTTGATTAATGAAATTGCAGCAAAATACGGAAGTCAGTGCGTGGTTGTTGCTATAGATGCCAAACAAATTGATGGCGATTGGATTGTACATTTAGTTGGTGGAAAAGTACCTACAGAATTGAATTTATTTGATTGGGCAAAAGAAGTAGAGCAACGTGGTGCTGGTGAAATTCTGTTCACTTCCATGAATAATGACGGAACTAAAAATGGATTCGCTAATGAAGCTTTAGCCAAGTTATCCGAAATTGTAAACATTCCCATTATCGCTTCTGGTGGTGCGGGAACTATGGAACATTTCGCGGAAACATTTATCATCGGAAAAGCAGATGCCGCTTTAGCAGCTAGTGTTTTTCACTATCAAGAAATCGAAATTCCAGAATTAAAACAGTTTTTAAAGAATCAAAATATTGCAATTAGAGTGTAACTTTTATGAACTTAAAGACCAACTCAATTTAACGAATCAACTTATATGACTTATATGTTTAAAAATAAAACTATGAATATCAATTTCAACAAAACTCCAGACAACCTTATCCCAGCCATCATTCAAGACAGCGAAACCAAAAACGTCTTAATGTTGGGCTACATGAACCAAGAAGCATTAGACCAAACGTTGGCAACCAATAAAGTAACTTTTTTCAGTCGTACTAAAAACCGATTATGGACAAAAGGCGAGGAGAGTGGCAATTTCTTAGAACTGATTTCTATTAAAGAAGATTGTGATAACGACACCCTTTTAGTAAAAGTAAAACCTGCTGGTCCAACTTGCCACACAGGTTCAGATACTTGCTGGCAAGAAGCTAATAATCAAGATTTTGGCTTTTTATCAAAATTAGAAAACACAATTGCAAAACGCAAAGAAAATGCCGATGCTGAAAAGAGTTATGTTGCCTCATTATTTGCAAAAGGCATTAATAAAATAGCACAAAAAGTCGGTGAAGAAGCAGTTGAAGTAGTCATTGAAGCCAAAGACAATAACAACGATTTGTTCTTATCTGAAAGTGCCGATTTATTGTTTCACTACTTAATTTTATTGCAGGCGAAAGGTTTTCAGTTGAAAGATGTTGTGGATGTTTTGAAGGGAAGGGAGAAATAAGGTTTTATATTTTGTTTTTAACAAATACTTTGAAAATCAATTTCGTTTAGGAATATTTACAAAAACAAGTTTTTTAAATATTTAAAAAGAGAAAGTTTTTATAATTTTATTATCTGGAACAACAACATTAATATTGGCTTCATCAACTGAATTAAGTTCAACCGTAACATTTATTTCTCCATTGAAAAAAGTCGTGCTTTTTACAATTCCTCCCATTTCGATATTAAGATTTTTACTATTTTCATAAGGATGAATACACATAAATCTATAAATATTGAAATAGTTGATGTCGCCTTTTAAAACAGTAATACCATGTTTGTTAACCATTTTTTTCTTTTTCTTGTCCTTGTAAATTTTTATAAAACCCTTTGACTGGATAGAATCTTCTGTAATTATTTCATATTCAAATGTTTGATTTCCAATTTCATAAGTTTTAATCTTATTAGTATATTCATATATAAAATTTAGATGAAGATTATTTTCTACTCTTGTGGTATCAATTTTAAATCTATGATATTCGTTTTTATTCAAATCTGTAAGTGACGCATATAATCCATAAACGTCATTTCTAATTTCTAGAAAAATATTTTTATCAATAGAATTACAATAAACGTTTCTAGGTTCTTTCTGTAAGGAAGATTGATAAGTAAATAGCTTGTTAAATTTGTAGTCTTGAGAAAAACCAGAAATGTGTGTTAAAGTTATAATAACTAGAAGTAGTATTTTATTCATGTTTTTTAAATGATTTCTCAAATATATCCAAATTTCTCCAAAAATTCTTACCTTTAAAATAAAAATTCAAGATGCGATTTCATACGAGAAAATGGGTTAAACCCGAAGATTTGAATGCCAACGGAACTTTATTCGGTGGTAAATTATTAGCTTGGATAGACGAAGAAGCTGCTTTGTATTCGATTGTACAATTGGAAAATCCTAAAGTGGTAACCAAGTTTATGAGTGAAATTAATTTCATGAGTGCCGCCAAACAAGGAGATATAGTTGAGATTGGTTTGGATGTGGCGCACTTTGGAAAATCATCGTTAGTATTGAAATGTGAAGTTCGTAATATGATGACCCGTGAAAAAATCATCACGATTGATAACATTACGATGGTCAACTTAGGTGAAGATGGAAAACCAAAACCACATGGCAAAACTCAAATTGAATTTATTGAAGACCGATTGAAAAAATAAAGAATATGCTACAAAAATCAACCTTAGAATTCCTAACGCAGCTTAAAGAAAACAACGACCGCGATTGGTTTGCGGCTAATAAAAAAGCCTTTGAAACCGAACAAAAGTTAGCTAAATCGTTTTTTACATCGGTTGGTGAGCAATTGGGAAAGATTGATAGTATTGAACGCGTTCAAATTTTTAGAATTTATCGCGATGTGCGATTTTCAAAAGATAAAGCGCCTTATAAAAATCATTTCAGCGTTGGGTTCACTCGAACAAAACCCATGCTTCGTGGCGGTTATTATTTGCATATTGAACCTGGAGGAAGTTTTGTAGGTGGCGGTTTTTGGGAACCAAATGCTGCCGATTTGAATCGCATTCGTAAAGAATTTGAAATGGATGATGAAGAAATCAGGACTATCATAGCTGATGAAACATTCAAGAAATTCTTTGGAGAATTGAAAGGCGAGGAGTTAAAAACAGCGCCAAAAGGTTTCGATAAAACGCATCCAGCTATTGATTTGATTCGTAAAAAGCAATATTTATTGACTCGAAACTTTTCGGATAAAGAAGTATTGGCTCCTAATTTTCAAGAAGAAGTTTTAGCTACTTTCCAAGCCATGCGACCTTTCTTCGATTATATGAGCGAAGTATTGAGCACCGATTTGAATGGAGAATCGATTTATTAAATAATCTGAATTTGACTTTTTAAGCGTTCAATTAGTAAATTCATCATTCTTTTGTTTAAGTTAGATGAATTTTGAATGTATTCTTTGTATTCCGAAACGGTAAACATTCCAAAAACAATTCCTTTTAATGAATTTCGGAATTTAATATCGCGTTGTATAGCGTTTTCAATGTAATTTTCTTTCTTTTCTGGAGAAAGTGTGAAATATACACCTTTTTGTTTGACAGCGTAATTTCTAAAAACTTCAATAAACAATTCATTTTGGAATTTCAAAATAGGTCGCAATGTCTGATTTTGAAACTTTTCTTCGGAACTTGATTGTTCGGTAATTACACCAATACTTGCCCCTCTAATTTCTAAAAGCGATTCGTCTTTCGTTTTCATAATAAAGTGAATTATTTTGTATTAAAGTTAAAAAAAATAACCTTCAAGAAATTGAAGGTTATTTTAAGTTATTAAGAATCAGTTGTTAATTACTTCAACTTGAAAATTACTTTTCTAACTAATCTTCTTGCATCTGCAGATGAAGCGTCAACTGAAGTATCTTCTCCTTGACCTGCAACGGTTAATCTTGAAGCATTAATTCCTGCTTTTGTAATTACATCTTTTACGAAATTTGCTCTTGAAGCAGAAAGTGTTTTATTGTATTCTGAATTTCCAATTTCATCTGCATATCCAACGATTTCAACACTTGAATTTGGATTTGATTTTAAGTATTGTGTAACAAAATTGATTGCACTGTATGAATCAGCTGTTGGTTTAGAAGAATTAAAGTCGAATAAAACCGTAATGTAACCACCATTAATCATGTCTTCAATAGATTGACCTTCAGTAGGCGTAACTTTAGTTTTACCATCTACATAAGCTTCAACCTTATCGTCTACACCATTATTGTTTCCATCAATAGTTCTTCCTTTTGTATCAACAATTGCATTTTGAGCTGAATTTTTTTCTTCGTCTAAATAATCTGCAACTCCATCCTTATCTGTATCTAAAAGTTTTGTTTCTAATTCCGTAACTCTTCTTTCTAATTCGTCTAATTTAGAGTTTGAAGTAACCCAATCCGCGTGTTTTCCATGTTTTCCTAAATATATAGATAAACCAATACTAGCGTTATAAATAGTACTATTAAAACCTCTATCTTCTTTAACAACTGGCTCTTCAATACCATCAAAAGTATATTGTTGGTTTACATTGTTAATCATTGAGAAGTCCGCATTTAAAGCCACTCTATTAGATAATTTGAATTGTGCTGTTAATCCTAATATGAAATTAGTCATATCATCGTTACCTTCAAAATTATCATTAGTCATGAATGAAAATCCAACACCCGAATGCGCTTGAAGATTAATTGTATTAGTCCAATCTTCAAAATTTAAAACTCTACCTAAGTTTACAACACCTTGAATGCTTGTTCTGTAGTATTTACCTTCAAATTCAAAACTTTCTGAATCATTTTTGAATGAATCTAAACCAAAGTCTAATTTAAGACCAAATTTATTATTCATCATGTAACGAACACCTAAGTCACCATGGATAAAATTTGTGTTACTTGAATAATAATTCGTTGAAAATGGAGCAGTTGGTTTGCTGAATCCAGCGTTAACATCGATTGACCATTTGTTGAATTCAGAAGAAGTGGTTTCTTTTTGAATTTTAGTTTCTTGAGCGTTAATCTCTGTTATTGCTACTAATAGTGTAGCTATAAAAATAATTTTCTTCATTGTTATGATTATTTGGGGAGCAAAAGTAGTCTTTTTATGTTTTATTTTACAATTTATGTAAGATAAGTTTGTCTAAATTAACTAATTATTATTTTTTTGGTTTGTTATGGATTCGAAAATTTCTAAATCAAAATGTGCAACTGAAGCCATGATATGATCAAAAATATCCGCCATAATGTGTTCGTAATTGAGCCACGTTTTATCTTTAGAGAAACAATATATTTCTAAAGGAATTCCTTTTTCTGTAGGTTGTAAATGACGCACCATCATGTGCATATCTTTATTAATTCCTGGATGAGATTGAATGTATTGATTAATGTATTTTCTAAACAAGCCTAAATTAGTTAGATTTCTTCCGTTTACAATTACAGATTTATCGATTCCGTTATTGGCATTGTATTTATCAATATCCGCTTGACGATGTTCTATATAAGCTGTTAAATGTTGTATTTTTTTGAAATTTTCTAATTCTTCTGATTGAATGAATCGAACCGAATTAGCTTTTATCAAAATATGGCGTTTTATTCTTCTTCCATCCGAATCTAACATACCACGCCAGTTTTTAAAACTATCCGATATTAAGCTATAGGTTGGAATAGTCGTAGTCGTATTATCAAAATTACGAACTTTTACAGTTGCTAAGTTAATCTCAATAACATCACCATCGGCACCAAATTTATCCATTGTAATCCAATCGCCAATTCGAACCATATCATTCACAGAAACCGAAATACTGGCTACAAAACCAAGAATTGTATCTTTAAAAATAAGGAAAATTAAGGCAGAAATGGCTCCGAAAGTAGTTACTAATGTTTTTACATTGGTATCAAACATTATCAATACAAAGGAAGTAATTCCGAAAATCCATAAAACAATCATAATTACTTGAATGTAACTATCAATTGGTTTGTCACTAAAACGAGGCTTTTGTTTTAAATAATCTTTCAACGCATTGAAAATACTTCGCGTAATCCAAAGTGAAAGTATAATGATGTAAATTTTTACTCCTTTTTCAAAAAAATCTTCCCAATACGTGAATTTTTTTAGGATTACTGGTACAGTTTTATAAATAAAAAGAAGCGGCAGTAAATGGGCTAAATATTTTGCGGTTTTGTTTGCTACTAAAAAATCGTCAAAAGAGGATTTTGTTTTTGCTGCAACAATAGCTAGAATAATAATAAATACCTTTTTAAATATAAAATCTAAAATATAGGATACAACAACTAATATGATAATATTTACTCCCAAATTTAAATAGGAAGAAACATCATCACTAAAGTTAAGACTTTTAAATATGTCGTATGCCCAGTTAAAGATTTTCAAGTTTTACACTTCTTTAGGTTGTAAATATTTTTTGTCAATATAAAAAGTTGCAAACGGAAATAAAGATGCTAAACAAATGATAGCAAATTCTTTAAGTGTCCATTTTTGAGGATTTTTATTCAAAATTGCAAAAGCAATATATAACATAAAAAGAACACCGTGAGCCATTCCTATGTTTTTTACATAAATAGGATCACCAGCAATGTATTTCATTGGCATTGCAAAAAAGTATAATGCAAGAGTAGAAATACCTTCTAAAAGAGCAATTGATCTAAATGATTTCATCATGATAAAGCAGAATATATTACAAATCCATAAATAGCAAACCTAAAAAAGCGAAGTAAACCAAACAAGAAGAAGTGTTTTCTTGAGTAATTAATCATTCCTGCGGCCAAACAAGCAATAGCAAAAGGTAATGGAAGTAAAGCACCAACAGCAATTAAAAATCCGCCCCATTTTTGCATATTAATAATATGTTTAGACATTTTGCCATATAAATGCTTATTTACAGAAGGAATTGCCACGATAGCCATTCCCATAAAATAAGCAATTACTCCGCCTAAATACGATAAAAAAGCTAAAATAGATAAGTAGAGTAGTGGTGATTCGGTATTTTTTGTCCAAGCGATAAAAATATCTGGTGGAATTAATCCTAAAACGCTTTCAGAGGCTAGGAAAACACCAAATATGAATAAATCACTAAAGTTTTGTGTAATATATAATAATCCTTCATTTAGGTTGATTACCTTGTAATTGACATAAAAAAGAACAGCAACTACAATTACAGTTGGCAATATAGCACTTTTAACACCTTGCCATATAAAGGAATAGAAACCAGTATATTTATAGTATTGATGTAGTAGTTTTACTCTCGATTTTTTTACTTTAGACATTGGGTAATTATATTTACTACAAAATTAGTTAGTTTGTTAGAATAATAGCGTTAAGGAAAACAAAAAAATCGGTAAATACTTTTACCGATTTATATTATGTAAAATAGAATTTAGGACTTAGTAAGCTAAAAACGCTTTGTTATATTCTTTTAAGTCTAAAACATTATTTTTCTTTTCTAAATCAGTTAATAATGATAGGAAATAATTGAAACTTTCTACATTATTTTCATCTGAAATTTTCACTTCTAATTCAGCATCTTTGCTGTCAATTGGTTCATCATCTGGAATACCAATAAAAAATCCATTATTATTTTCTAAATGTTCGTAGGCTAAACGTAATGCTTTAGTTACAACTGGATTATTTAGTTCTAAAGTAATCTCTCTAAGTTTTTTTAAATCGGTTACAATTTCAGAAACTTCAAAATTATCTTTAAATAATTCTTTCTGAATCTTTTCGATTAATTTAAGGGCTTGTCTGTTTTCCATGATTCGTAATAATATAGAATGCAAAACTAAACTTTCTCATAGTTTTAAACAAACGTTTTGAGTAGTATTTTAACAAATTTTGAAGTAATTCATATTTGACTTATAATATACATTATGTAAAATAGAAAATTTAAACAATTACTTCTATAAGCCAAACAAACTTTGTATCTTCGTTTAATAAATTAACAGTGTTTATGAAAAACCCTATTGCCGAACGCATCACCGATTTTTTAAAGCATTATCCACCCTTTTCAAGTTTATCCTATCTAAACTTATTAGAGATTGCTAAAACATGCCAAGTAATTTACTTAGAAAAAAATCAAACTTTATTCAAAATTAATGATGCTACGCATTCCTTTTTTTATGTTGTAGCTTCTGGTGCTGTTGGTTTATCTGTAACTTCTGATGCTGATGATGTATTAATAGATAAATGTGATGAAGGCGATATTTTAGGTTTGAGACCCTTTTTTGCTAAGAATAATTACTTAATGACGGCAAAAGCTCGTGAAGAAAGTATTATTTATGCTATTCCTATTGAAACATTTAAACCTTATGTAATTGCAAATCCAGAAGTTTTAAGCTTCTTATTAGAGAGTTTTGCATCTAACACTAGAAATCCATACGATAAAAATAACAAAGGTAAATTGATTTCAGAAAACGTTATTTACAATGACCAAAGCTCTGAGATTCAGTATTACCAACCCATAAAATATACTTCTAATCCGATAACTGCTTCTCCTAATGATGTTGTGAAATTTGTTGCACAAACTATGTCGAGTAGCAAAATTGGAAGTATGATTATTCACGAAAATAGAAAACCAATCGGAATTGTAACTGATAAAGATTTGCGTTCTAAAATAGCAACCGGACTTTATTCTATTGATGTTACGATTGATAAAATTATGTCTTCTCCTGTAATTACAGTAGCTGACAACTTGTCTATTGCTGAAGCACAAATTATAATGCTTAAGAATAATGTATCGCATTTATGTGTTACAAAAGATGGTTCTACTGATTCTGAAATTACTGGAATTATTACCGAACACGATATTGTAGTGGCTCAAGCAAACAATCCTGGTGTACTTTTAAAACAATCAAAACGCGCACAAAAATCAGCTGATTTAAAAGAAGTTAGGGAAAAATTAGCCGATTTGATTCAGCATTCGTTAGATAAAAATGTACCTATTAATCATATTGGTTCTATTGTAGGCGAAATTAATTTAGCGATTACCAAACGTGCTATCGAATTAGCTATTGAAAAAATAGGAACTCCTCCTCCAGCCCAATTTGCTTGGATGAACATTGGAAGTCAAGGTAGAAAAGAACAACTTTTACTAACGGATCAAGATAATGCCATTGTTTTTGAAGATGTTCCAGAAGATAAATACGATACTGTTAAACAATATTTTATCGAATTAGCTGAAAAAGTAACTAAAACACTTAATAAAGTTGGTTACGAATATTGTCCTGCCGAAATGATGGCTAGCAATCCGCTTTGGTGTAAATCGGTTAGCGATTGGCAAAATCAATTTAAAGGTTGGATTACAGCTCCGGGTGAAAAAGGTATTCTGATGTGTACCATTTTCTTCGATTACGATTTTGTGTACGGAAATGAAACTTTAGTAGATGCTATTACCAAAACAATTCACGAAGAAACTCATGAAAATCAGTTGTTTTTTGCCTATTTAGGTGCAGATGCATTGAAAAATCCGCCACCATTAGGTTTCTTCCGTCAGTTTTTAGTAGAAAGCGATGGCGAACACAAAGATACTTTCGATTTAAAAGGAAGAGCTTTAATGCCTTTGATTGATGCTGCACGAATTTTATCATTGAGTAAAGGAATTAAAAACACAGCCAATACCATTTCGAGATATGCAAAACTAGCTGAATTAGAACCGCAAAACGCTCCAATTTATGAAGCTTGTGGTGATGCTTTTGCTGAATTATTAAAGTTTAGAACAGAAGAAGGTTTGAAAAGTGAATCCGATGGTAGGTATTTGAATTTAAGTGAGTTATCGAAGTTAGATAAAGTAAAACTTAAAAACGATTTCCAACCAATAAATGATATTCAGGAAGTGATTAAAAACCGATTCCAATTAACTTATTTTACGTAATATGAAGTTCAATTGGTTTAAGAAAATAGTAAAAGATTATCCTAAATTTTGGGAAACTTACCTAAGTTACTTTAATGAAAATCAGAGTAAAGAAAAGCGTTATGTAGTTTTTGATTGCGAAACTACCGGATTGGATTATAAATCGGATAGAATTTTATCTATCGGTGCAGTTGCTATTCAAAACAACCAAATTATTGTAGGGGATTTTATGGAAGTTTTTCTACAACAAGACGTTTTTAAACCAGAATCGGTGCCAATTCATGGTATTTTAAGAGAAGGAAAAGAAGAAAAAATCGTGGAAGCCGAAGCTGTAATACGTTTTTTAGATTTTATTAAAGATGCAACATTAATAGGTCATCACGTAGATTTTGATATTGAAATGATTAATCAAGCATTGAATCGTTTGGATGTTGGAAAATTACAAAATCAAGCTATGGATACTGATATTATGTATCAGAAATTGAAATACTTACCACAAGAACAGCACAGTTCTTTAGATGAATTATGTGATATCTACAAAATCAAAAAATCAGATAGACACACAGCAAGTGGTGATGCGTTTATAACTGGTTTGTTATTTTTAAAGTTGAAGAGAAAATTAGAGATTTAAAATAAAAAAAACTGCCCCATTGCTGAAGCAGTTTCTTAACCAATAAAACTAAAAAACTAGAGCTTGCCGTTTTTAATTTCTTCCACTATTTCAGGATTCAATAAAGTGGAAATATCTCCAAAATTAGAGAAATCTCCTTCAGCAATCTTTCTTAATATTCTACGCATGATTTTACCTGAACGTGTTTTTGGTAAACCACTTACAAATTGTATTTTATCTAATTTCGCAATTGGACCTATTTGGTCAGAAATCAATTGATTAATCTCTTTTGCTAGGTTAGCTCTATCACGTCCTTCACCCGTTTCTTTCAAAATAATGAAACCATATAATGCATTTCCTTTTATATCGTGAGGGAAACCTACAATTGCACTTTCTGCAACAGCTGGATGTTCGTTGATAGCATCTTCAATTGGCGCCGTTCCTAAATTATGTCCAGAAACAATGATAACATCATCTACTCTACCGGTAATTCTATAATACCCAACTTCATCGCGTAAAGCCCCATCACCAGTGAAATATTTACCTGGGAAAGCTGTAAAATACGTTTCTTTATAACGTTGGTGATCGCCCCAAATTGTTCTTGCCATTGAAGGCCAAGGAAATTTAATACATAAACTTCCGGTTACTTGATTACCTTCAATTTCATTACGTAATTCATCCATTAAAACAGGCTGAATTCCAGGCAATGGTAACGAAGCATATGTTGGTTTTGTAGGTGTTACAAATGGAATTGGTGAAATCATAATTCCTCCAGTTTCGGTTTGCCACCAAGTATCTACTAGTGGACAGCGCTTTCCTCCTACGTGGTCGTTGTACCAGTGCCATGCTTCTTCATTAATAGGCTCACCTACTGAACCAATGACTTTTAATGAACTTAGTGGGAATTTTTGAACATAATCTAAACTTTCTTTTGCTAAAGCACGAATTGCTGTTGGAGCGGTATAAAACTGTGTAACTTTATGTTTTTCAATCACTTCCCAAAAGCGACTAAAATCTGGATAAGAAGGAACACCTTCAAAAATTACAGTTGTAGCACCATTTAAAAGTGGTCCGTATAAAATATAAGAGTGACCTGTAATCCAACCAATATCTGCGGTACACCAATACACGTCGTTTTCTTCGTAATTGAATACGTTTTTGAAGGTATAAGCGGTGTAAACCATATATCCGGCAGTAGAATGTACCATTCCTTTTGGTTTCCCTGTAGAACCCGAAGTATACAGTATAAATAACGGATCTTCCGCATCCATAATTTCAGCGACATTGTTACCTATAGCAGCATCCATTAATGGTTGTAACCATAAATCTCTGCCTTCTTTCATAGTTACTTCTGTATTGGTTCTATTTACTACCAAAACAGTTTCTACACAAGGACATTTTTCTAAAGCTTCATCAACAATTCCTTTCAAATCAATTGATTTATTACCTCTATAACTTCCGTCAGAAGTAATCACCATTTTACATTCACTATCATTAATACGACTAGCAACTGCCGAAGATGAAAATCCAGCAAAAACAACAGAATGTATAGCACCAATTCGAGCACAAGCTAATACAGCAACGGCTAATTCTGGAATCATTGGTAAATAAATACAAACTCTATCGCCTTTTTTGATACCTTGATCGCGCAAAACATTTGCCATTTTAGACACACGAACGTATAATTCGTTGTACGAAATATGTTGTGCTGCTTCGCTTGGATCATTTGATTCAAAAATGATAGCGGTTTTATCACCTCTTTTTGCTAAATGTCTGTCGATACAGTTTTTAGTGATATTTACTTTTGCATTCAAAAACCATTTAAAGTTGGCTTCTTGCATATCTACTTCAAAAACTTTGTCCCATTTTTGGTACCAAGTAAAGTTTTCATCAGCAATACGATCCCAAAATTTTCTTGGTTCACGCACCGATTTCTTATACATTTTAAAGTAATTTTCTAAATCGTGTATTTTATAATAACTCATTTTTTAGCTTTATTTTAATTGATAATGTAAAGATAACCAATCTGTTTTAAGAATTTTATATTTTCTTGCTAAATAGATATAGTTAAGTGATTAGTAAAAAGTAATTAGTGATAGGTCAAAATTATTTAAAACAACCAATTTTAGCATGTTCTAAAACATCTCTAATTTCATCGATAATAGCTTCATCATCAATAGTTGATGGAACTTGAAATTGTTCACCATCAGCAATGCTTCGCATCATTTTACGAAGAATTTTTCCAGAACGTGTTTTGGGTAAACGTTGAACAATAACTACATCACGCAATGAAGCCACCGCTCCAATTTGCTCACGAACTAAATGCACCACTTCATGTTGTAATTGAAAATGTTCAATATCTTCTCCAGATTTAGCTACTACTAATGCTAAAGGAATTTGACCTTTTAATTCATCATTAATACCAATAACTGCACATTCTGCTACGGAATGATGTGAAGCTACAATTTCTTCCATTTCAGCAGTTGAAAGTCGGTGACCTGCTACATTAATGACATCATCTACTCTACCTGTGATGTAAATATAATCGTCAGTATCTTTAAATCCGCCATCACCTGAGAAATAATAACCCGGAAACTTGTTTAAATATCCTGCTTTAAAACGTTCGTTGTCTTTCCATAAATCTAATAAAGTTCCTGGCGGTAATGGCAATTTGATAACTACATATCCTTCTTCATTTGGACCTAATTCTTGTCCGTTTTCTCCAAAAATTCTAATATCATAACCTGTAACCGCTTTTCCTGCCGAGCCTGGTTTTATAGGCAAATACTCTACTCCCATCATGTTAGCAATCATTGGCCAACCTGATTCTGTTTGCCACCAATGGTCGATAGCTGGAACTGGAATATGTTCGCGATACCATTCTAAAGTTGCTACATCACAACGTTCACCTGCTAAGAATTGAATTCGTAAACTACTTAAATCATATTGTTTGATGAACTCTCCATTTGGATCTTCTTTTTTAATAGCACGAATGGCTGTTGGAGCCGTAAACATGATATTTACTTTATGTTCAGCAATAACACGCCAAAATGTACTCGCATCAGGAGTTCGGATTGGTTTTCCTTCGAAAAGAACCGTAGTATTTCTATTCATTAAAGGTCCGTAGACAATATAACTATGTCCAACTACCCAACCCACATCAGAAGCTGCCCAAAAAACATCACCTTCTTTTGCATCGTAAATATGTTGCATTGAAAATTTAAGTGCGGTAGCATAACCACCTGTATCTCTTACAATTCCTTTTGGTTTCCCTGTTGTTCCAGAAGTATATAAAATATATAAAGGATGCGTAGCATTTACAGGAATACAAGGCGTTTCTTCGGAACCATAAACTAAAGCATCGTAATCGACATCGTATTTTTTAAAGGGAACTCTTGCTCCTAATTTTCTATTGAAAACTACCACTTTTTCAGGTTTGTGATTGGCTAATTCAATAGCTTCATCTACTAAAGGTTTGTAGGCAATTAATCTGTCGATTTCAATTCCAGATGATGCGGTAATAATGGCTTTAGGTTCGCAATCATCAATACGTATGGCTAATTCATGCGGTGCAAAACCTCCAAAAACTACGGAATGCGTTACTCCTATTCGAGCGCAAGCTAACATAGCAAAAGCTGCTTGAGGAATCATTGGCATGTAAATTACAGCGGTGTCGCCTTTTTCTAATCCAAGTGATAATAAACCGCCAGCTAATTTAGCTACTTCGGTTTTAACTTCATTAAATGTATACTTTTTAACAGTTTGTGTAACGGGTGAATCGTAGATGATAGCTACTTGATCTCCATAACCATCTTGGATGTGTTTGTCTACTGCAAGATAGCAAGCATTCAAATCTCCATCGGTAAACCAAAGTGGATAACCGTTTTCATCGGTTGATAAAATGTTGGAAGGTTGATTATACCATTCTAATTGATTGGCTTGTTCTTTCCAGAATTCTTCAGAAGAAGTTATACTTTTATTATAAATATCGCAATAATTCATTTGTATTATTCAATTTATGTGATTTATTTTCTTTAGTAAATGTAGAAAATAAAATAATGCTAAATGAATTAATCTTGCTAAATAGGTATAGATTAAAGGTAAAAAAACAAAATAATTTTTGAATATTACTGATAAAGGGTTTTACTCACATTTTTCTCTTCCATGGTAAACGTTGAAACAACTAAACTTGTCTCTACATTCTATATAACCGGTAACTTTGAAAGAAGCTACATCAATAGTATCTACAACTTTCTTTCCTTCAATATTATAATTAAGCTTATGATCTAGAAAATAAACCCAATTTTTATCTTTTGAAATCCCTCCACTTTTTGGATAAATTGTTAAATTATCATAATCATCCGATGGTACTTTATATTGATTGTAATAATAATATTTTCCGTCTGTTGTCCAAGTATCGTTATTATTTTCACCTTCAACAATTTTAAAATTTTTAGGTTCAATCATTTTTAAAGGTTCAGTAGTATAAAATACGTCATTTCCATCTGTAGAAAAATAACTATTAATCACTTTAAAAGTCTTACCATTTGAAGTTTTTATTGTATCAGAACCATACCAACCGTAGTTTTTATCTTTTGCATAAAATTCATCAATTGCTTCAAAAGTTTTTGCGTCTGCACCAATTATCTTTACACCTTGATAGAAAACGAATTTGTCATCTTTTGCATAATTACTGAATTCTAAAACTTTAAAAGTTTTTGGATTAGCATCAAGTATTTTTTTATGTTGTCCGCTTCCTTCATTCCAATGTTCATAATAAACTACATCTCCATCGTTTTCATAACCAGTTGAGCAGCTTACAAATAAGAAAGAAAAAACAATAGTGATTATTAATAATATTCTCATACTTTTCATTTAACTCAATAACTCCTCCACTTTCTCCACCACTTTCTTAATCGAAAACGGCTTCGTCATATAAGCATCAGCACCAAGTGCTAAACCTTTTTCAATGTCACTTTCTTTATTTTTTGCGGATAAAAACATGACTTTGGTATGTTGTAAATTAGCGTCTTTTCTGATTTGTTCTAAAGTGGCAAAACCGTCAACCATGGGCATCATGATATCTAAAATAATAACATCAGGGAAATTAGTTTTTAAAATATCTAAAGCTTCTTGCCCGTCGCGCGCTATGAAAACTTCGTAATTACTTTTCTTGAAGGTGTATTCCAGCGTCATTACGATATTAGGTTCGTCGTCTACTATTAAAATCTTTTTCATAAATCTGTATTTTCAATATTTTTTATCGGCAAAGTGAATACAATACAAGCGCCTTTTACACTTGGTTCTACCCAAATTCTACCTTTGTGATGTTCTATAATTTGCTTACAAATCGCCAATCCTAATCCGCTACCCACCGGTTTTTTGAAATTCTGGTTGGAAGCTTGATAAAATTTGTCAAATATAACGTCAAAATCGTTAGGATTTATACCTTTTCCGTTGTCTTGAACCGAAGTTTCTATGAAATTATCTTTCTTTTTGACTTGAATCGTGATTAAGCCATCAGTTTCGGGACAGAATTTAATGGCGTTTGAAAGTAAATTGGTAACCACTTGAATGATTCTGTCTTCATCATAAAAAGCCAAAACCGTATCTTTACTTTCAACATAAACGCTGATATTTCGGTTTTTAATTAATTGTTTTAGAGGTTCTATCGAATGTTCAATCGTTGCAATTAAGTTGTTTTGACTTGGATGAATGGTTTGTTTTCCGGTTTCGAATTTTTCTAAATCCAAAATTTTATCAATCAAACGATTCAATCGGTCGGATTCGGAAATGATATTTTGTAAAAACTGTTTTCGTAATTCTTCTGGAATTTCGTCATCATCATGTAAAATCTCACTCGCAGCACGAATAGCAGTAATTGGCGTACGAAGTTCGTGAGTTACCGTGTCTAAAAATTCGTCTTTTTGAACATCTTTTCGAACCAAAGTTTCATTCGCTTTTTGTAATTCCGAAGTGATTTTTTGGAGTTGGTTCGAAGTTTCGGTCAATTTTTTATTGATGGTGATATTTTCTTTCGATTCTTCCAGAATTTTCAAAACTTCAGGTAAAGTGACTTTTTCTTCTTTCACCACACTCGAAATCAGAATTCGCGCGGAAGCCGTTCCAATGTGACCCGTTAATAAATTCTCAGCGAATTTGACCAAACGAGCATCAGCCAATTCTTGATCTTTGTCCACATTGTACTTCACATTAAAGATATTCATAGCGCGTTTGGTACGTTCTTCTCCTAAAAATCGGATTAAGACTTTTTCAATATCGCGTGTATAAGCCGTTCCTTTCCAAACAAAAGCGTTTTCATGATTGGTACTGTATTTATCGATGTCAACGTACATTTCGGCATAATTGCGTTCGCGATAATTTCCTTTAAAACTCACCGAAACCGCGAAATAAGTCAGCGTATTGAACAACATACTCCAAAACAAAGCATGAGGAACAGGTTGCAAATAATCCAATCCAAAAAGTTGGAATGGTTTTAAAAGCCCAATTTTCATGAAACCTTCGGAAATAAACGAACTTTCATTATTGGTTAACCCAATAGCATAAGGCAATAACAACGTATAAATACAAATTAAAAATCCTATTAAAATTCCATAAATAGCTCCCATTCTTGAACCTCTTCTCCAAAAAATGGCTCCGAAAAAGGCTGGTGCTAATTGAGCAATAATCACAAACGAAATCAATCCAATAGAAACCAAACTGTAATCTAATGCGAAGAATCGGTAAATGAAATAAGCTCCGATAATTAATGAAAAGATTCCGATTTTACGAATGTTGACAATCTTTTTGTTGTTGATAATTTGTTCTTCGTTCTTTAATTTTCCTAAGAAAGTATACGGAATTAATAAATTGTTACTCAACATCGTAGACAAACTGATACTCGAAACAACAATCATTGATATCGCAGCTGAAAATCCGCCAAGAAAAACTAAAACAGTTAAGGTTTTATTATCGAAAAATTGAGGAATTAAAAGTGAATACGTATCAGCATTTACATTTTGACCTTCAAATAAAACATTTCCACCCCAAGCAATTGGGTAGACAAAAAGGTTGAACAATAATAAGTACAAAGGAAATAACCAAATCGCGGTTTTAATATGGCGTTCTCTGTTATTTTCCACTACCGACATTTGGAATTGTCTTGGCAATAAGAAAATAGCAAAAAGCGAAACCATACTCAAAAAGAACCAGTTTAATCCTTGTTCTAATCCACCAATGGTATTTTTCTCTTTGAAGTTTTGTAAAAGAGAGGCTTTAGCATAAATATCATCGTATCCATCAAAAACGAAGAAAGTAACGTAAACTCCAACGATTAAGAAGAATACTAACTTTAGAATACTTTCTAAAGCTACAGCAGTTACAATTCCTTTACGTTTTTCCGAAGCATCTACATAGCGTGTTCCATAATAAGAAGCAAATAAGGCTAAAGCGATGGCGACATAAGTCGTGGTGTCATCAAAAATATAAGAACTTGTATTCGTTTTTGTTACAATATGAAATGTTTCTGAGATTGCTTTTAATTGTAAAGCGATGTAAGGAGTAATTCCGGCCAAACAAACGACAGTTACAATGGCTCCTAAAAAACGACTATTACCATAACGAAGGGAAATAAAATCAGCAATACTTGAAATTTTATTCACTCGAGAAATGCGAATGATTTTCTTTAAAATAATAATCCATGCGGGAATTATGATGATAGGTCCAATATATATAGGCAAATATCCTAAACCCGAATTTGCTGCTACTCCAATACTTCCATAGTACGTCCAAGCCGTACAATACACCGCTAATGATAAAGAATAGATGTATGAATTATTAGTCCATTTGATATTTTCTTTTTTTTCAGCCCAATGCGCTATAAAAAAAAGAATACCCAAGTAGCCTAATAAAATAAGTAATAAAACAGCACTATTCATAATAACGTTGTACTACAATCCATGACATTAAAACCGAAAATAACCAAACTGAAAAAATGTAAATGTAAATTACAGGTAATCCCAATACATTATCGGCACTATCAAATAGTAAAACGATTGGTAAATTGAGTACCAATAGTAATAAAAGTGATAATACAACTAATTTTTGCTGATGTCTTTTTTTCATATTGAATTGCTTACATTTTTTAAAAATACAAACTCTGCTCTCGAAAAACAAGAGCAGAGTTATAAAATAGTAGGTAAACCAAAAAATTAATGTGCAGCCCCAGCTTCTGCAGCACCAGAAGGAATACGGATATTTTCAACAATATCTTGTACTTCTTGAGGTGGAGCTGGAGTAAATTTACTTACTACTAAAGCAACAATAAAGTTAGCAATCATCGCAACCGTTCCAAAACCTTCTGGAGAAATTCCAAACCACCATTCTGATTTGTCTGGCATTTCGCCTATCCATCCTAATTTGAATTTAGCCATATAGTATAACATTAATGCCATACCAACAACCATACCTGCAACAGCTCCTTCTTTGTTCATTCTTTTATTAAAAATTCCCAAAATAATAGCTGGGAAGAAAGATGCAGCAGCTAATCCGAAGGCTAATGCTACCACAGCCGCAACGAATCCTGGTGGATTAATTCCAAAATATCCAGCTATAATTACAGCCACAGCAGCAGAAATACGTGCTGTCCATAATTCCCCTTTTTCAGAGATATTTGGATTCACCATTTTCTTGATTAAATCATGAGAAACAGCAGCAGAAATTACTAATAATAATCCAGCAGCAGTTGAAAGTGCAGCTGCTAAAGCTCCAGCAGCAACTAATGCAATAACCCAGTTAGGTAATTTAGCAATCTCTGGATTTGCTAACACCATAATATCATTATCAATATATAATTCGTTTTTACTTTCAACGTTTGGTTGGTCTTTTTGTGGTTTACCATCTTTCAACATAAAAGCATCACCTTTTACATATTGGATTTTACCATCGGCATTCTTATCATTAAACATTAAAAGCCCCGTTTTTTCCCAGTTTTTGAACCATTGAGGCATTTCTGCATACTCTTTATTACTTACAGTTTCGATTAAATTAGTTCTTGCAAAAACAGATACAGCAGGTGCAGTTGTATATAAAATAACAATAAACACTAAAGCTAAACCTGCAGATTTACGAGCATCTTTAACGTTTTTTACAGTAAAGAAACGAACAATTACGTGTGGTAATCCTGCTGTTCCAACCATTAAAGCTAAAGTAATTGCAAATACGTCTAACATTGATTTTGAACCATCTGTATATTCTGCAAAACCTAATTCTGTAGATAAACCATTTAATTTATCAAGTAAATAAGTGTCTGTTCCTACTACCGTTCCACCCATTCCTAATTGTGGAATTGGGTTACCTGTCATTTGAATCGAGATAAAAATCGCAGGTACCATGAAAGCGAAAATCAATACACAATATTGTGCTACTTGAGTATAGGTAATACCTTTCATTCCTCCTAAAACAGCATAGAATAAAACAATTATCATCCCGATGATTACACCAGTATTAATTTCAACTTCTAAAAATCTTGAAAATACAACTCCTACTCCACGCATTTGACCAGCTACATAAGTAAACGATACAATCAAAGCACAGAAAACAGCTACTGAACGCGCAGTTTTTGAGTAATATCTATCTCCAATGAAATCAGGCACTGTGAATTTTCCAAATTTTCTCAAATAAGGTGCTAAAAGTAATGCTAAAAGCACATATCCTCCGGTCCAACCCATTAAGTAAACAGCACCATCGTAACCAGCAAAAGAAATAATTCCGGCCATTGAAATAAATGATGCGGCAGACATCCAATCGGCAGCAGTTGCCATACCATTTGCTAATGGGGAAACGCCTCCACCAGCTACATAAAACTCTTTAGTAGAACCCGCTCTGGTCCAGATTGCAATTCCAATATATATAGCAAACGTAATTCCTACGATAATATAGGTCCAAATTTTTACATCCATGATTTTAATATTTTAAAGTTAAATTAATCGTTATCAAAACCATATTTTTTATCTAATTTGTTCATCAAACGAACATAGACAAAAATTAAGATTACGAAAACATACATTGATCCTTGTTGGGCAAACCAAAATCCTAATGGAAATCCACCTAATTTGATTGCGTTTAATTGGTCTACAAATAGAATTCCTGCTCCGTACGAACATAGAAACCAAATGCTTAATAAAATTAGAAGGTATCGTAAATTTTCCTTCCAATATGCCGTAGCGTGTTTTTGATCACTCATAATGAATAGTTTTATTAGTTGTTTATAAATAGATTTGTAATTGTATGATGAATTCTCCTTTATACTTGTCAATTTTATCAACTGCTGTGTAAACAGGTCGTGTTGAATATTGGGTAGTAATTTTTGCATGATGACCGTCTAAGAAAAAGTTAGCACCTAAGTCAAATTGGCTACTTGCTTTTTCTAAAGCTTCAAAGTTTTTATAAGTATAAGCTCCAAATGGTTGAATTCTTACTTTTGGTTTTTCACTTTTGCTTGGCAATAAAACCCCTGCTTGTGTGTACCAAATATTTCCTGTACCAATCATAGGTTGTAAATTCCCTGCTCCTGCTAATGCTGGTGAACCTGAAAATGATGGATCCGCAATACTTTCATTCATAATTCCAAGATTTCTTAAATAATTTGGTCCGAAATTATAATTATAGAAAACACTGTAAGCAGTAATTGCCATTTTTTTCTCTTTAGCTCCAATTGGCATATCCAAGAAAACATCACCAGCAAATAAGTTGATTGGATGTTCTTCAATTACTCCGTTTACTGAAGTTTGCGTTCCTTTTGGTGCATTGTAAAAACCTGCTCCAATATTGAACATTTTTTTAGTTCCTAAATAAGTTCCCACTTTATAAGGTAAAAAGTTAGCTTCTTTATCAAAGAATTGATATTCCACATAACCCGCTTTTGACCATTGAGTAACATTGTTATTATCTACAGCTCTTGCAATGCTTGCATCGGTAACATTTGTTGGTGTTTGATTTGTAGAAAAAGGTTTATTGATACTAAAACGATATTCGAATTTGTTATATTTTCCTTTAGCGAAAATTCCAATTTGTCTTGCAAATTGATCTGAATTTTCAATTAAAGGCCAATTGAAAATCGGAGCATCAACAGTTAAATAATTTAAAGTGGAAGACATAGTCATGCGAGATAATCCCATATAATAATGTAATCCAGCTCCAATAGATAAACTAAAAGGTTTTGATTCTTGAGGTAAAACTACAGCATATTCATTCCACGCATCATGGAAAAATATTCCCGGTTTTTTTCCTGCTCCATATCCACCAGTTCCAGCCGAACCTGAAGCACCACCATTAATAAAAGTTTGATTGTTAATCCCAATATGAGTCAAAATCATATAACGAGGTGAAATTTGCGCATAAGCTAACAATCGTAAACGACGTAAGCCAGCATCTTCATAAGAAGAAACAGATTCATCTCCAATCATAGAACCTGGATTCAAATCGGTTGAACGAAGCCAAACTTGATTCCATGCAATAAAACGCATGTATTTGCTTCCTTCTGGATTTAAATTAAATTTTAAACCTCCACCGTAATCAGGTGAACCCTGAGCAGATACTAGCAGAGATAAAAATAATCCTGAAATAGTTAGTAATTTTTTCATAATTAAAATTTGGTTAGTTGGGCATTTCTGCATGACCAAATTCTGAATTTCTGTTAACGAAAAAAATTACGGTATATATTTTTGTAAACTGCTATAGTTAATCTTTAAATCGTTCCCATTTTATCAACATGAATTTATCCCCAAGTTCAGTAATAATCATACCTGCACCAGATAGTTGGTCTTTATTCTGTAGGAATTCAACCAATTCATTATGTTTAAAAATCTTATATGTTGGATGGTAATTAGGATGTGGCGGCTTCTTGATTTTAAATTCTTTTACCCAATTACTAATTGAAACGTGCGAAACCCCAATAATACGCTCAATTTCTCTAAAACTTAAACCTTCTAGATACAATTGCAAAGCCTTGGTTACATAGTAATCATCTATCTTTTTTCCTAATTTATTGACAGTGAAGTAATAATTACAGGATTTACATAAATAGCGCTGTCTATCTTTGATGATACCACTTTTAACGATATTGTCGCTTTGACACTTTGGACAGGATAAAATCTCCATATATATAATTTTTGCATAAATATACTAATTTTGCAAAATATACAAAAAATAATATGATAAAAATTTCAATTCATTTTTTTACTTCTTTCAATTTTTAGGTTTTAAAATTGTGAATAGTATAAATTAAACTCAAAATCACTACATTTTTAATTTTGTTAAAATGAAAAAAAATGCATTTTTGTTATGAAATAGTATAGTTATTTTATTTAATTTGTAGAAACAACACTAAACCATGCAATTCGATATTACTAATACGGAATCTTCCGCTTTATATAAACTATTAACAGGAACTGTAATTCCTAGACCAATAGGTTGGATTTCAACAATTGATGCCAATGGAATTAATAACCTTGCGCCTTTTTCCTTTTTTAATGTAGTAAGCGAAGATCCGCCACACGTTATGTTTTCAACTGTTAGAACTGGAAACAAAAACAAAGACACCTTAAATAATATACTAGACAACAAACAATTCGTTGTCAATTTAGTCACTGAAGATATAGTTGAACAAATGAATACTACGTCTCAGTCTGTAGCCTCTGATATTGATGAATTTGAATTGGCAAATGTAACACCAATGAATTCAGTATATATTCAACCAAAACGAGTAAAAGAAAGCTTAGTCCATTTTGAATGTGAAATGGTACATCATTATTTCATTGAAAAGCATCAAAATGGTGGTGCTTGTATTATTATTGGTAAAATTATCACAATGCATATCGATGATTCTATTCTAATGGAAAATCACAGAATCAACTTAGACAAATACAAACCTGTTGCTCGTTTAGCAGGTTCAAATTATAGTAAATTAGGAGAAATTTTTTCAATCAAAAGACAATAAATTAAAAATCTGCGGAAATCAGGGTTTTGCAAAGCAAATCAGTTTTATCCGCGTGCTAATCAATATGAAAATAACAGTTATAGGTGGTGGTCCAGGCGGACTTTACTTTTCGATATTAACCAAAAAAGCAATGCCTCATTGCCAAATCGATATTTACGAACGCAATAAACCTGATGATAGTTTTGGTTTTGGAGTCGTTTTTTCAGACGAAACGCTAGGTGAATTCCTAAAACGCGATATGCAATCCTATGAATTAATTCGTAGCAAATTTGCGTATTGGGACGATATTATCGTGGCTCGTGATGGTGAATCAGTAAACATTGCTGGAAATGGCTTTTGTGGTTGTTCGAGAAAAACATTGTTACAATTATTACAACAACGTTGTATTGAAGAAGGTGTGAATTTGCATTTCGAACAAAATGTAGAAGACTTATCGCAATTCGCAGATTCTGATATAATTCTTGCAACAGATGGAATTGCAAGTGCTATTCGAACAAAATACCAAAAGGAATTCGGAACTAAAATCGAATTAAAGAAAAACCGCTTTGTTTGGTTAGGTTCTACAAAACCGCTGGATGCATTTACTTATTTCTTCAGAAGTACACCTCACGGAACTATAGTTGCTCACTCCTACCAATATGAAGAAGACATGAGTACATGGATTTTTGAATGTTCAGATGAAACGTGGCAAAAACACGGCTTTGAAGTCACAAATGAAGAAGATACGATGACCAAAATCGCAGAAATCTTCAAAGAAGAATTAGATGGTCATCCGCTAATCTCAAACAAATCACATTGGCGTCAATTTCCGCATGTAACGAATGAAAATTGGTATCATAATAATATTGTTTTGTTAGGCGATGCAAAAGCAACCGCCCACTACTCTATTGGCTCAGGAACCAAATTAGCAATGGATTGTGCTATCGGATTATCAGATGCCGTAATTGCGAATCCAAATAACGTGCAAGCGGCTTTTGAGCAATATGATAAAACCAGAAGAAATACAGTAGAAATGATTCAATATGCCGCAATCGTTTCTTTAGATTGGTTCGAAAATATGGATCGTCACATGCAACATTCCTTCCAACAATTTGCTTTTGGATGCATGACCCGATCTAAAAAAGTGACGTATGAAAATTTACGTTTAAGAGATAGTTCGTTTACAGATAAAGTTTTAGAAGAATTCAATGACAATTGCAAAGTCAATGAAAAAAATCAATCAGCAGCTTTTTCAAAATTCAAATTAAGAGAACTAGAACTCCCAAACCGCATCGTTATGGCGCCAATGGGACAATATTCCGCTACTGACGGATTGGTTTCTGATTGGCATTTAGTACATTACGGAGGTCGCGCTACGGGTGGTGTAGGATTAATCATTACCGAAATGACCGCCATTTCTGAAACTGGAAGAATCACAGAAGGTTGTGCAGGAATTTACAATGCAGAACAATTGAACCAATGGAAAAAAATCACCGATTTTATTCATGATAATACTTCAACTAAAATCGGAATTCAATTAGGACACTCAGGACGAAAAGGTGCTACTAAAAAACCTTGGGAAGGCAACAGACCATTGGAAACACCTTGGAATTTAATTTCCGCCTCTCCTATTCCTTTCAATGAAAATTTTGCTACTCCAAAGGAAATGACTTTGGAAGATATGGAGGAAATCAAAGCACAATTCGTACAAGCTACTAAAAATGCAGACGAAGCAGGATTTGATATGATTGAATTACAAACGCACCACGGATTTTTATTAGCTTCATTCTTATCGCCATTGACTAATATCCGTACGGACGAATTTGGGGGAAGTATCGATAATCGTTTGAAATATCCATTAGAAGTATTTAAAGCGATTCGTGAAGTATTTCCAACTGAAAAACCTATTTCAGTGCGGATTTCAGCAACAGATTGGGCAGAAAACGGAATTTCGGAACAAGAAGTTATCACTATTGCAACTGCTTTTAAATCTGCTGGAGCTGACATTATTAATGTTTCAACGGGAAATACGGTCGCAGGTCAAAAACCATTAACGGGTAGAATGTGGCAAACACCTTTTTCGGATGCTGTTCGAAATACCGTTCATATTCCAACCATTACCACTGGATATATTCAAGATATTGACCAAATCAATACCATTCTTTTAAACGGAAGAGCCGATTTAGTAGCTTTAGGAAGACCTTTATTGTTAGATGCTAATTTCGTTAGAAACGCACAAGCTTACGAACAATTTCAAGCGAATGATATCCCAAATCCATACAAAATGGGAATTTCGCATTTGTATCCGCTAAAAGCTTCGGAAAGAAAACAAGTGGAAGGAATGAAAAAAGCATTAAAACCGAAAAGTAATAAGAAGTAATTAGGGATTATGAAACATTACGAAGATAATTTCGCTCACAATAGCTTACCTGCTCTGGAATTACAACCAGAATATACCTTTTTGGATTTACCTCAATTCCAACATTCAGAAATGCTGAATTGCGTAGAAAGATTGTTAGATAGCCATGTTCGAGAAGGTCGCGGAAATAACATTTGCATTCGTACGTTTGAGGAAACTTGGACGTATCAAGATTTATATGAAAAAGCGAATCAAATTGCTCACGTTTTGGTGGATGATTTAGGATTAAAATCGGGTAATCGTGTTTTGATTCGTTCGGCTAATAATCCGATGATGGTGGCGTGTTGGTTCGCTATTTTAAAAGCGGGTGGAATTGTTGTGGCAACCATGCCATTGCTTCGTTCTAAAGAATTGACTACAATTATCGATTGTGCTGAAATTTCGCATGTGATGTGTGATAAGGAATTGGAAGAGGAAATCCATTTGGTAAAATCCGATTTCTTAAAACAAACGTGTTTTTATGGGAATTCACAATTAGAAGTATTAATGGCTTCTAAGTCTAAAATATTCGACAATTATCATTCAAAATCAGATTCGGTGGCTTTGATTGGTTTCACTTCTGGAACAACAGGTTTACCCAAAATGACGGCACATTATCACAAAGATATTTTGAATATTTGCGAAGCGTTTCCACAATATTCACTACAAGCCACTCCAAATGATATTTTTACAGGAAGTCCACCTTTAGGATTTACTTTTGGTTTAGGCGGATTAGTATTATTTCCAATGTATTTCGGAGCTTCAACATTTCTTATCGAAAAACCAAGTCCAGATTTATTGTTGAAAGCGATTCAAGACTTCAAAATCACGATTTGCTTTACCGCTCCTACTGCTTGGCGCATCATCACTACAAAAGTTCAGGATTACGATATTTCGAGTTTGAGAAAATGTGTATCTGCTGGTGAAACCTTGCCTTTGAAAGTTTGGCAAGATTGGTACGACGCTACAGGTTTAAAAATCATTGACGGAATTGGCGCTACAGAAATGTTGCATATTTTTATTTCGTCAAATGAAGAAAATATGAAACCAGGCGCTACAGGAAAAGCGATTACAGGTTACGAAGCTAAAATCATAGACCAACAAGGCAACGAATTACCAAGAAACGAAGCCGGAAGGTTAGCAGTTCGAGGAATTACAGGTTGTAAATACCTAAACCGAGAAGAAAAACAACGAGAATATGTAGAAAAGGGTTGGAACATCACAGGCGATATTTTCCGTCAAGATGAAGAAGGTTATTTTCATTTTGTGGCTCGTGGCGATGATATGATAATTTCTTCTGGTTACAATATTGCGGCAATTGAAGTAGAATCCGTACTTTTAACCCACGAAGATATTTTGGAATGTGCCGTAGTAGGTTTACCCGATGAAGAACGAGGCATGTTAGTTTGCGCTCATATTGTATTACATGACAATGCTAAAGCAACAGATGTAATGAGAAATCGTATTCAACACTGGTTCAAAGAAGTAGCTGCTCCGTATAAATATCCAAGATTAATTAATTTTGTGGAATGTTTGCCGAAAACAGAGACTGGGAAAATACAGCGATTTAAGTTGAAATAAATTAGAAATAGTAACAGAAAGACATATAATGAGTCAATTCACAAAAGAAGAAAAAGTACGTTTCCAACATGTTGATTATGCTGGAATTGTCTTCTATCCAAGATTTTTAGAAATGCTAAATTGTTTAGTAGAAGATTGGTTTGAAGAAGCCTTAGATCGTCCTTTTTCAAAAATGCACGAAACCAATGGTATTCCGACGGTTGATTTAAAAATTCAATTCAAAAATGCTGCAAGATTGGGAGAAATCTTAACCAAAAAACTTTGGGTAAAAGAATTAAAAAACTCGTCAATACTCTGCGGATTTCAGTTTGTAAATGAATCAGAAAACACCGTTTTAGAAGGCGAAGTTACCTTAGTAAACGTAGCTTTCAATCCGGAAAGAAACGGTATTAAAGCTGAACCTTTCACAGAAGAAATGAAGAATAAAATTATGAATTACCAATTATGAATTACGACTTAATCTCGTTTCTATTCATAATTCGTAATTTTAAATTCGTAATTATATAACTATGGAATTCAAAAAATTCAAAGCCGCAACCGTTCAAACTTCTCCTGTATTTCTTAATGTTGAAAAAACAGTGGATAAAGCCATTTCTTTTATTAAAGAAGCTAGTAATAACGGAGCAAAATTAATCGCTTTTCCAGAAGTATTTATCGCTGGATATCCGTATTGGAATTGGATTATGACGCCTGTTCAAGGTAGCAAATGGTACGAAGAATTATATAAAAATTCGGTTGATGTAGCAGGTCCTGAAATCAAGAAACTTTGCTTAGCTGCCAAAGATAACGATATCCATATAGTGATGGGAATCAACGAACGTGGCAAAAGCTATGGAGAAATATACAATACCAATTTAATCATCGACAACAAAGGCGTTATCGTTGGAAAACACAGAAAGTTAGTCCCAACATGGGCCGAAAAACTAACCTGGTCTTCAGGTGATGGTTCATCTTTAAAAGTCTACAATACCGAAATCGGACCAATCGGAACTTTAGCTTGTGGCGAAAACACCAATACTTTAGCGCGTTTTACGCTACTTTCTCAAGGCGAATTAATTCATATTGCGAATTATATTTCGCTTCCTGTAGCACCACCGGATTACGATATGGCGGAAGCAATTAAAATTCGTGCCGCTGCACATTCGTTTGAAGGGAAATTATTTACGATTGTTTCTTGTTCGACTGTTTCGCAAGAAATCAAAGATGCTTTACGTGCCGATGTTCCGAATGTAGATGAATTATTGGATAGAAAAAGTTCCGCTTTCTCTGGATTTATAGGTCCAAATGGCGCTGTTATTGGGCAACCCCTAATCGACGAAGAAGGAATGGTATATGCCGAAATTGACTTAGCAAAATGCATCCAACCCAAACAAATGCACGATATTTTAGGACATTATAATCGTTTTGATATTTTTGATTTGCGTGTAAACACTGCGCCTACAAGAAAAATTACGTTTATTGATAATCCCGAAGAATTTAATAAAAGATAAATAATTGGCGACTGAGGCTCTCGAAGTCACCAATTAAAATATAAGATTATGGAAGAAAACAACTATTCAGACGACCAATACGGAAGAGCTCGAGTTCAAGACTCTCCCGAATTAATTGCGTACTACAAAGAATTAGAAACACTTGGCGCTGGTGCCTTATGGACAGTTGCTAATGATATAGAACCTTGGGAACCACGTTCTTCATCCGTTCCAATGCTTTGGAAATATGACGATTTACGCGATTTAGTGCTAAAATCATCCGAATTAGTAACACCTGAACAAGCTGGAAGACGCGTAGTGTATTTGGTTAACGATAACCGAAAAGATGTTTCGGCAGCTGTAGGTTGGTTGTATACTGGAATTCAAGTCACTCGCCCTGGAGAAAGTACTTCGGCACATCGTCATCGTGCTTCTGCCCTACGTTTTATTATGGAAGGCGAAAAAGGATATACCGTTGTAGATGGGAATAAAATTATGTTGGAAGTGAATGATTTTGTCATTACTCCTAATTCCACTTGGCACGAACATGGCGTGGAAGAAGGCGGAAAAACCTGTATTTGGCAAGATGGATTGGATATTCCCTTAGTAAATGCTTTAGAAGCTAATGATTATGCGGTTTATGATGGAAAACAACCCTTAACAGCACCATTAAACTTCTCACCCATGACTTATGGTGGTGCAGGATTAATTCCAGCAGATAAAACTTGGGACAAACCCTATTCTCCACTATTCAAATATTCTTGGAAAAACGTTTATCCAGCGTTATTAGAAGCCCAAAAAGTCAATGAAGTCAATCCGTTTGATGGGATTTTTATGCAATATTCGAATCCGTTAACTGGCGGACACGTAATGCAAACTATGGGAGCTTCTATGCAATTATTACCAGCAGGATTCAAAGGAAAAGCACACAAACACACGGGTTCATTTGTGTACCAATGTGCGAAAGGAAAAGGCTACACCATTATCAACGGAAAACGTTTTGATTGGAAAGAGCGCGATATTTTCTGTGTTCCGAGTTGGGCTTGGCACGAACATCACAATCTTTCTGAAACAGAAGATGCTTGCCTTTTCAATTTCAATGATTTACCGGTGATTGAAGGTTTAGGATTATTTCAAGGAAGAGAATTAACAGAAAACAACGGACATCAACAAGTTCAATAACAATATCAAGTTCAAAAATCAATAATAATTAAAACTTTGCGAACTTAGCGCAAAACTTAGCGCTCTTTGCGTTTAAATAAAGAATATGAAACTACTTACTTACAAAACACAAGACACCGAGCCACGTTTAGGCTTCATTCATAACAATCAAGTAATTGACATGGAAGATTTTGGAGAGATATCAAATTTCCCATTACCTAACGATATGTTGGAATTAATTGATATGGGATTTGAAATTATTCCAGAAATCACAGAAATGATTGCGGAGACACCTGAAAATTTCTTCGAAGAAATCGCTTATGAAATGAACGAAGTAACGATTTTAGCACCAATCGAAAAACCAAGAAAAAATATCATCGGAATTGGTTTGAATTATACCGAACATGTGGCAGAAAGTGCTCGTACTTTAGATACCACTGGAAAACTTCCAACAAAACCAATTATCTTCTCAAAACCACCAACAACAGTTACGGCTACGAATACTGAAATCATCAAAAATACGAAGTTGACTTCGCAATTAGATTGGGAATGTGAATTAGCTGTAATTGTCTCAAAGAAAGGAAAATACGTGCCAAAATCTGAAGCATTAGATTATGTATTTGGTTACACAGTTATCAACGATATCTCAGCGCGTGATTGTCGTCGTGAAGGACAATGGATTGTTTCCAAAGGACAAGATACTTTTGCTCCAATGGGGCCAGTTATCGTAACAAAGGACGAAATTGAAAATCCACACAACTTGAATTTGTCATTAAAAGTAAACGGAGTTGAAAAACAAAATTCGAATACTAAATTAATGTTATTCAACATCAACGATTTAATTGAAGATTTAAGTACCGTTTTTACTTTAGATGCTGGCGACATCATCGCAACAGGAACACCAGCAGGTGTTGGAGCAGGAAGAGATCCTCAAGAATGGATGTATGATGGAGATGTTGTGGAAGCTACTGTGGAAGGAATTGGTACAATAGTAAATACAATTAGAGAAATATAAAAACTTTGCGAACTTTGCGAAAACCTTTGTGTCTTTGCGGTTAAAATAAGAATAATGAAAAAATACAGAATAGGCCAAATAGTTCCATCATCAAACGTAACGATGGAAACCGAAATACCAGCAATCTTTCGTTCACGCGAAACCATTTTACCAGAACGTTTTACGTTTCACAGCAGTAGAATGCGCATGAAAAAAGTTACCAAAGAAGAATTGGAAGCTATGGATGCCATGAGTTTAAAATGTGCGCAAGAATTATCTGATGCTCATGTTGACGTAATGGGTTATGCTTGTTTAGTAGCCATTATGAGTATGGGTCGCGGTTATCATTGTGTATCAGAAGTAAATTTACATCAAGAAACGGTAGCAAACGACTTCCCTACTCCAATTGTAACTTCGGCTGGTGCTTTGATTAATGGATTGAAAGTTTTAGGTGCGAAACAAATTTCAATTATCACACCATATATGCGTCCATTAACCGACATGGTGGTGGATTATATCGAAAATCAAGGTATCAAAGTAAAACAAAGCATTGCATTGGAAATTCCAGATAACTTAGAAGTGGCTGCTCAAAATCCGATGAATTTATTGGAGATTTATAAACAATTGGATTTAACCGATGTGGATGTTTTGGTTGCTTCAGCTTGTGTACAAATGCCATCGCTAGAAGCGATTGATTTAATACAAGCAGAATGCGGAATTCCTGTCACTTCAGCAGCGGTTTGCACAACATACGAAATGATGAAGAAATTAGGAATCGAAGCCAAATCAGCTATTGGTGGTGAATTGTTAAGTGGAAAGTATTAATTCAATTGCGCTTTACATTTCCCACACAACGCCAATTTCGCATGATCAATAGTTTTCACACTTTCCACAGCATCTGTCATAACGCAGGTTTTGTCTGGACAATGCGGTAATCCTAAATTATGCCCAAATTCATGAACTGCAACTTTCTTAAAACGTGTAAAATGTGTTTTTGAATTGGGATGTTGAATGCGAAAAGTCGAAACAATACAACTATTCCCTGGGCAATACGCCAAACCCATAATTCCCCAATCAGCATATTTGTAGGTTGGGGTTTTTATTTTTCCCCATTTGTCTTTCTTTGTTACCGAAATATCTTTTGAAGTCAATCCTAAAACAAAATCTATCGAATCTACTATATTCTTTTTCTGTAAATTAATCATTTTATCTGCACGATAACGAGGTGATTTCACTTCTGTAAAAGCTTCTTTATATAATTCTTTAGCAGGAAGAATAACCGTTTTAATCTGATAAAAATCGGCAATTGTCTTAGCGATAGTGTCAGTTTTATCTTCTGGAAATATGCCATAAGGTTGAATGCCAACGGTTAACTTTTCGGTTTCGTTGGATTGGCAACTAAAAAATAGAATCGCAAGAATAATTATAAACTTTTTCATACTTTTATGAAACGTGAAAACAATTAAAAAAGTATTTCTCAATTCAACTTCAATGACTTTATGCAAAATTCTGATATTCTTTTACAAACATTAAAACAGATTACCAATTTAGAAGCCCATGAAGAACAATTGTTCTTAGATGCTTTCAAACCTTACAAGTTGAAAAAGAATGAACACTTTTTACAAGCTACAGAAGTGTGTACTAAACTTGGTTTTTTGTGTAAAGGATTGGTTCGTTATTACGTTTTTAGAAATGATGAAGAAGCAACTTTGGAATTTACCAAAGAAGGTGAATTTGTTGCAGATTATGGAAGTTTTATTTCTAAAGAACCGTCAATACAAAATATTCAAGCATTAGAGGATTGTGAATTTTTAGTTATTGATTATGATAAATTACAAGAACTCTATAAGATTTCAAAAAATGCCAATTTATTAGGGAGAATTATTATTGAGCATCGATTTATTATCATGGTGAATCAATTGTTGACGGTTCATCGTTATAATCCAGAAGATCGTTACCGCTATTTTTTGGAACATTACAAGGATTTGACCCAACGTATTCCTCAATATTTAATTGCTTCCTATGTTGGAGTAAAACCGCAATCGTTAAGCCGCATCCGAAAACGCATTTATTAACTTAGGTGCATCAATTGTATCTTTAGTGGATAGTAATTTTGGTATAGAAATCAATTAAAAAAATTACTATGACACTTACCATCATCTTTATCGTTTTTGGAGGTTGCTTTTTATTAGAGCGATTAATTCCGGGTTGGAAATTACCAGAAGTTCCTACTTGGACTATCAGAGTTTTAGCAGTAAACTTTATTCAATTAGGTGTTGTGACTTTAGCAGGTTATACTTGGGAAATTTGGCTTTCACAATATTCCTTATTCCATCTTTCAAATCATGTAAACCCATTTTTAGGCGGACTTATCGCCTACTTTATTGCAACATTTATCTTTTATTGGTGGCACAGATGGAGACACAAAATCGATTATTTATGGACGCATTTTCACCAAATTCATCATAGTCCACAACGTTTAGAAGTTATTACTTCATTTTATAAGCATCCTCTGGAAATGACTGTAAATTCAATTATTGGAAGTCTATTAGTGTTTACCACTTTAGGATTAGATGTTGAAGCTGGCGCTGTTTATACACTATTTACAGCTTTGGGTGAATTCTTTTATCATACTAATGTAAAAACACCGCAATGGGTTGGGTATATTTTTCAACGTCCAGAAATGCATAGAATTCACCATGAATACAATAAGCATACGAATAATTATGGCGATATTGTTTGGTGGGACATGCTTTTTGGAACTTATGAAAATCCAAAAGAATTCAAATCAACATGTGGATTTGACAATGAAAAAGAACAACGATTATTTGAAATGCTTCAATTTAAAGATGTTCATAAAGAGTAAAAAACGAAAAACCCTGAAATTTAGTATTTCAGGGTTTTAAATATCTTTTGAAAATCAATTATTTTCTGCTCATTAATATTCTTAAAATATACCAGAACAATAACATAATCGAAGCAAACAATTGTAATGAAGCACCTACGTATTGATCTGTACTGAATTGGTCTTTAATTTGACTAGTTTGATATAAAATACTTGCCGAAGCCAATACCACCATACCAACAGAAAACCATAATCCTAAATTAAATCCAAAAATTGCACCTACAACAATTACTCCTAAAGCTACAAAACCACCGATAGTTATTGCAGTTCTTAAAAAAGAAAAGTCCGTTTTTGTCATAAAAACAACAGCGGTTAATCCAGAAAACATGAATAAGGTGATAATCGCTGCTTGCATAATCATTTCGCTACCAGAATATAAAACAGCCATAGCAATCATTGGTAAGAAAACAATTGCTTGTAATAGCACGTATAATCCTAAACCTAAATATTGTTTGTCTCTATCAGGATGAAAAACCAATCGGTCTGATAAGGTAGAACCCAACCAAAATAATCCTAAAATAAATAACCAAACGAATTTCCCACCCATCATAGCTAATATCCAATCCATAGGAACAATTCGCAATAAAATTGATTCTACTAGCATAAAAGCTAAAATAGCGTAAGCAACATGACTATACGTCTTTTTAAAAAAAGTAGCTCTGTCCGCATCGGTTGCATAAGAAACCACCACATTGTTTTCTGAGTTCATAAAATTTAGTTTAAAGTTTATCGAATTTAAGATTTTCAATCAAATAAAAAAACTTTAAATCTATTTTAATCCTTGAAAAGTATCTAAAATTTAAAAATGTTGAGCTATGTAAAAGTATATAGGCATTCCAATGGTAATATTAACAGGAAATGTTATGGCTAATGCCATGGGTAAAAACAAACCTGGATTAGCTTTAGGAACCGTTATTTTCATAGCCGCAGGAACAGCAATATAAGAAGCACTTGCTGCAAGAATGGCAAAAATGAAGCGATTAGATACATCATCCGTGACAAATCCACTCAACCAAGCAAAAATACCTCCATTTACTAACGGAATTAATAAGGCAAAAGCAAACGGAAACCAACCATGAGCAAAGAAGGATTTCAATTTTTTTCCGCTTGTGATTCCCATATCCAATAAGAAAATAGCTAAAAACCCTTTAAACAAATCATTGGTAAAAGGTTGAATTCCTTGTGCTTCTTTGGCACTTGTAAGATAACCAATAATCAAACTTCCCAAAATCAACAACACGCTTCCATTGGTAAACGAGTGGCGTAAAATTTCAGTTTTATTAATTTTTTGCGTTTTTTCTTTATTAAAAATCGATATTAATACCAAACCTACAATAATGGCAGGCGATTCCATGAGCGCCATAATAGCTACCATATAACCGTGAAGTTCCAATTGATGTGATTCTAAATAGGAAACAGCAGTTACAAAAGTTACGGCACTAATTGAACCATAAGCTGCAGCAATGGCTCCAGCATCATATACATTCAATTTACGTTTTAGTATGAAAAAGGTATACAATGGAATCACTATTGCAATGGACATTCCGAATAGCATGGACCAAATAATTTCACTGTTAATCGTTTCATGTGATAATTCTTGACCTCCTTTAAATCCAATAGCAAACAGTAAGTATAAAGAAATGAATTTAGACGAATTATTAGGAATTTCTAAGTCACTTTTTAAGCTAACTGCAATAATTCCTAAGATAAAATAAAGTAAGGCCGGATTGGTTAAATTTTCAAATAATAAGCTAAAATCCATTTTATAATTTTTATTTTGTTTTGTTTATTTTTTTGAGGCTCTTTCTAATCTGTCGTTTATTGAAATACCTAATCCATATTCAGGTAAGCGTTCTGCAATGATTAAATCCAAATTCATTTTATCCAATTTATGCATCGCATGGTATAATTTGGATGCCGCAATTTTTAAATCGCTTTCCTCCGATAAAACGATTTGATTTTTTCTCTCAAAATCAGGCATGAAAGAATTGTAAAGAAGCAATCCAATTTTCTTATCAGAATACCAATCTAATTCTTCTTGAACATTTCGAGTTAGAATAAAATCGGTTTTTGGAGCGTAATGTTTCAGTAACATTCCGGGTGCGATTGGTTTTTTATCTTTTTTGTTTAATAATGTTACACTTCCTGATACTTTTTCAATTTCTTCCAATGCCAATGCTCCCAAGCGATATACTACTACTCTATTATTTTCAAATCCAATAATAGTTGATTCTATTCCTGCCGAACATTCGCCGCCTTCTAAAACCATATTGATTTGATTTCCAAAGTAATTTTCAACATGTTCAGCGCTTGTTGGACTTATGCTCTTAAAAGGATTCGCACTTGGAGCTACCAAAGGAAAATCTAATTGATGCAAAAGTTCTAAAGCCACAGGATGATTAGGCACTCGAACCGCTACTGTATCTTGATTGGCTGTAACTAAATCTGGGATATAAGGTTGTTTTTTTAATATTAAAGTTAAAGGTCCTGGCCAAAAAGCATTAGCTAATTCATAAGCTATTGGTGGTATTTCTGTAGCGACTTGTGTTAAATCTTCAATTCCTTTAATATGAACAATTAAAGGATTAAAAGTAGGACGTTTTTTTACTTCAAATATTTTATGAATGGCTTCTGTGTCAAAAGCATTTCCTGCCAAACCGTAAACAGTTTCTGTTGGAAAACCTATTATGCCGTTTTGGTTGAGATGCTGAACAGCTAAACTAATATCTTTACTAATCATTTTTTTATGGGTTACAAAAATCACAATACATTGGGTCTTCCGTTTTCTTTCCGTTAGGATATAAAACTTTCGATTTGTAATTGCAATGTTGACATTGGTAAATATGTGCTGATGTGGAACGTGTAGGCATTGAACAACTACTACATAATAAACCGGCTTCGGCACCAACCACGCCAAAGCCGGGGAAAAGGCATTCGGGACAAACCGATTGCGCCTTTTTTATTAACTTTAAACTAACTTCCTTTATAATTTTAATTCGAGTTGGATTGAACATAGCACGCATATCCGTTTCTATAAAACACGAATTACTCGAAACAACTATTTCATTATATATCTTTTCAACCGAATCATAATCAGTAATTCCTTTGTAAATTTTAGTCCAATTTTCAGCAGCATTTTTCATAATAACAGCATGCGAAGGAAATTGAACTTTATCTAAAAATGCCTTTAATTCTTCCTTTGTATGAATTTCAGAACTATCAAAATTGGTATCCATACTCAATACTCGTTCAACAATTTCGAGATTATTTTTTTGGTCTACCAGCATGATTAATTCGTCATTTGCAGGTGCGAAAAAAACAGTAGGATGATTCCCAAACGAACCCTCAGTTGCTATTGCCAAATCAAAACCTTCTGATTGCATACCTTCCAAACATTTTTTTCTGAGCGTAGTTAAAGCATCATCTTTTCTTGCGATTTCTCCCGAAAAGGTGCCTAAACTATCCGTATCAAAGTCTTTCGAAACAAAACAAGTTACTCCAAGAGCTTCTTCAAGTAAAGGAGCAATAACTTCTTCCTTTTGATGTTTCGTCACGATGAGCAAACGTCGACCAGAAAAAAAATCGGAATTAGTCTTCATACTCGATTTCGATGAATGATTTTATTTTGAGTTTTCTATTATGTGCTTTCGCTTCTTCTAAAATTTCAGAAATATGAGCCACACTTTCTTTTAATTGATCAATTCGATGAAGGGCTTGTTCGTCATCTTCACCAAAACGAATTTGAGAACTAAAATTTTGAACCTTATTAAAATTGATATTTTTATTACACATATCCATCAATATTTCACGCGCTTCAAACGAATTAAATTCGCCATTAATCAAATTAATTTTCTTCAGGGTTTCCATAAGTAATGTCTGTTAAATTATGTATTAAACGAATTATTGTAAGCAAAACCAAAATAGCTAAACCAGCGTAAAACTCTTGGTAGATGATGTCTGGTGATTCCATCATTTTAAAAACAAGCACTGATTCGACAATCACACATAAAATCAAAACGAGTTGTATTGTTATTTTTTTCATGATGTTTTTATTTATTGACCTTGTCCCATGGAATATGCTTTCACACCATTGAATTGGTAAAGATTTTCAGTTTTAATAACATCAATTCCTAAATCAATTGCTTTACCTAACAGCGTAACAATTACAATCTTTTCTAGAGGTTGGTTGGATTGAAAACGACATCTCCAATGATCGGTACAAAATGTTTCCGAAAATCCGTTTGGCCAAACTTTAACGCCTCGGTTAGAAATCATAACCAAATCCATGCTCTCAGTAGTTAAAGCTTTCAGTTTTTCAGCTAAAACATTGGCATCCAATCCACTCCAGTGAACAAACAAATCTACACCTAGCAAATCTTTTTGAGATGCTTCTTTTCTTTTGTATTCCGGTAATTGAATTACTGAATTTTTTGGAGGTGTTACAGCTTTTAAAATATTTGGTACTTTATCAAAGTTCGCAATTACGGCATCAGCAAATTCAGAAGTTCCTACCAATTGCTTGCTTAAAGCATCATTATAAACATCGGCCGTGTGAATTCCATCTTCTAACGTTTTTAACCAAGCGTTTTGAATTCGAGTAGCTTCTGTGGTAAAACCTAAGTGATAAAGCATCGCAATCGCCGCTTGAAGTAAACCTGATGGATTGGCAATGTTTTGTTCAGCAATATCAGGAGCAGAACCGTGAATTGCTTCAAACATCGAACATTCACTTCCAATGTTTACGGAACCAGCTAAACCAACTGAACCTGCAATTTGTGCTGCAACATCTGAAATGATATCACCATATAAATTCGAAGTCACAATGACATCAAATTTCTCTGGATGATCCGCTAAATAAGCGGTTCCGATATCGATAATCATATGATTTGCTTCGATGTTTGGATATTCCATCGCAATTTCTTTGAAAACTTGGTGAAATAAACCATCGGTTTGCTTCATGATGTTATCTTTACTAAAACAAGTCACTTTTTTACGGCCGTAGTTTTGCGCATATTCAAAGGCATAACGAATGATTTTTTCGCAACCTGGGCGACTAATCAATTTTAAACATTGTACTACTTCGTCGGTTTGTTGATGTTCAATTCCAGCATATAAATCTTCTTCATTTTCACGAACAATTACTACATCTAAATTTGGAAAATTTGTGGCAACAAAAGGATGTAACGATACACAAGGTCGAATGTTAGCAAATAAACCTAGAGCTTTTCGCATAGTAACATTTAAGCTTTTATATCCTCCACCTTGAGGAGTTGTGATAGGCGCTTTTAATAACACTTTGTTTTTTCGAATGACATCCCATGAAGCATCAGAAATACCTGAAGTATTACCCGCCAAATACACTTTTTCTCCTATTTCAATTTCTTCAAAATCAATTGGAGCATTCGATTTTTTGATTATCTTTAGAACAGCTTCCATAATTTCTGGACCAATTCCGTCTCCTTTAGCAATCGTTACTTTTTTCATGATTTGATTATTTTTATGCAAATCTCCATACTTTATTTCATATATTTTTATTTATCTTTGCTATACATTATATAAAATATTTTTATGAATTACACTTTAAACCAATTACGAATTTTCTTGAAAGTAGTACAAAATCAGAGTGTTACCAAGGCTTCTGAGGAACTACATTTGACCCAACCAGCGGTGTCAATTCAATTAAAAAATTTTCAAGATCAATTTGAAATTCCCTTAACCGAAGTTGTGGGTAGAAAAATTTACGTAACTGATTTTGGTAAAGAAATAGCAGAAGCAGCCGAACAAATATTGCAGCAAGTCAATACTATCGATTATAAAACCTTGGCTTATAAAGGACAGCTTTTTGGGAAAATAAAAATCTCGGTTGTATCAACAGGTAAATATGTAATGCCTTACTTCTTAGCTGATTTTTTAAAAATGCATCCTGGAGTAGAATTAGAAATGGATGTAACCAATAAAAATAAAGTAGTTAAAAGTATGCAAAACAATGAAGTAGATTTTGCTTTGGTTTCGATACTTCCCGATAAAATGAAAGTAGAAAAAATAGATTTGATGCAAAACAAATTGTTTTTGGTTGGGAATATGGAAGAAGATTTTACCAAGAAAAAGAAAATTGAAGATATACTACAAAATCGTCCATTATTGTTTAGAGAAAACGGTTCTGGAACACGTCAAACCAT
This sequence comes from Flavobacterium cheniae, assembly GCF_004363695.1. Lineage (GTDB taxonomy): Bacteria > Bacteroidota > Bacteroidia > Flavobacteriales > Flavobacteriaceae > Flavobacterium > Flavobacterium cheniae. The sequence goes on from NZ_SNZC01000001.1 coordinate 499,924, forward strand.
GGAACGTTTCATTGTACAACAAGATTTTAAGATTAGTAAACGAATGGAATTAACCTCAAATGAAGCAGTTAAGCAAGCAATTTTAGCAGGTCTAGGATATTCAATTATGCCTTTAATTGGGATTCGTAAAGAAATACAAAACAAGGACTTACAAATCATTCCGTTAAAAGGATTACCTATTAAAACCGACTGGAGTTTGATTTGGGTAAAAGGTAAAAACCACAACCCAGCCGCCCTAGCCTATTTAGATTATTTAAAAAAAGAAAAAGAAGCAATTATCCATTCCAAATTTAGTTGGTACGAGACGATGTAGCTTCTTTTTTTCAGTTATTTTCAATCCAATTGGCTCAACACCATTGCAATTTTTACAAACATGATAGCGACTTTTATCAACGTCATTATCATATCGTTATTATTATTTTCTTTCATTTTTCTTAGTTTTTAAAAACCTCGAAAAATAAATTCCGAGGTTTTGATTATTTAACGAAAATGTCTTTCAATTGACTGATTACGTTACCACTTCCTGAAATGGTGATTTCACCAATTCTATCTGCGATTTTTTCTACGTATTCCATCTCTTTTAATTTCCACAACATTTCGTTTTCTTCCATTAATTTAGCGGTATTCAACATGCTACGCATCGCAGCTGTTTCTTCCCGTCTCATAATACTGTTGGCTTGTGCTTTTTTCTCTGCTACCAATACCTGATTCATGATTTCTTTCATATCACCAGGCAAAATAACATCTCTAATTCCAGCATCGGCAACACTTAAACCTAAGGCATTGATTTTATCCAACATGTTTTCCAAAATTTCTTTTGAAATTGTGTCTTTTTTGTTCAACAACTCATCTAATGTGTAGCTACCAACTAAAGCTCGTAAAGCCAATTGCATTAACACATACAACTGTTTGTCGTATTCTTTGTTGTTTACCAAAGCTTTAACCGCGTCAATTACTTGGTAACGAACAAAGAAGTTAATCCGCAACGTTGCTTTATCTTTTGTCAATAATTCTTGACCTGCAATTTCCATTTGTTGTTGACGAATATCTACGTTTTTAACTTCAATTGGAATGGCGTTGTTCCAGAAATAGTAATTTCCAGCGGCCAATTCTTTTACAAAAGCACCATTTACAAACAACAAACCTTTTTCAAAGTTCAATACTTGATATTTTCTGGTGTACGCTCGCACTTTGATGTTTTCTAACAAAGCCACTGGAACCGCTTCCGTAATTTCTACCTTAGACAAATCAATATTTGTAAAAGTATTGTCTAAATATCCTTTCCAAAAGGCATATCTACCAGTAGTTAATACCTCTTTAAACATGCCATTTACATAGTATAAAGCGATTTCGTTATCGGCAATTTCGATTACTTCTAATAGAGAAGCTAATTTTTCATTTTGCAATAAAATGGTCAATTCTATTGGCGCTACAAACGATTGTTTCATTTCATATATATGAACTTGTTTATTGCCAAAAATCCAATAAGAACCGGCTTCTAATACGTTAATTAATTTTCCTTTTTCAAATACCAAACCTACTTGGTATGCTTGAATTGTAATTCTGTTGATCATAATTTATATAGTTATCATTAAACATTCTTTTAAAAAGAAAACCTTCAGTTCTTCGTCCAAAGTCCAAAACGGAAAAAAGTTAGTAATCAAAAGCATTCTAATGGGTTTCTATTCTATTTTGAAGTTAGCCTTAGCGAACAACAAGCAAATACAAAAGCAAAAGAACGGTTAGGAATACGAAGCCTTTTTCAGGTCTTTTCCTAAGTGTTTCTTTACGAACAAGTCGAGCAAAACTGACAAAGTCCGAAGATTTTCTTATGGTGCATCATTTTTAGGAGTGATGCCACTCACCTACATTAAAAGTGTAGTGCTCTACCAACTGAGCTAACGCATCCTGAATTGCGTACGGGAATCGAACCCGCGCCACCTAACTGTTACAAGAACCTAAATCTTGCGCGTCTACCATTCCGCCATACTACTTTCGTAACAGCAGGATTCGAACCTGCATAACATTGAGGATGATTTTTTGGAAAACCACCAAAACCTCCAACCCAAGTTGAACAGTACAACATCATCCGCAACTGCGAAACGAATACTGCAATAGTGCTATACCGAAACACCCAACAAGACTTGCTTGATATTTTATTTCTCAATCCTCCTAACGACTGTCATTTCGAGCGAAGTCGAGAAAGACAAGAAAGACGAGAATCTATTATTTTCAAATTCAAAGAACGATTTCTTTATTGCTGAACAAAGATTCAAAACCTACTGCGCAATTAATCTGCGTAGAAAAAAATAGTTTGTGGAAGTAGTAGGATTCGAACCTACTCAGTCATAAGACAACGGTTTTACAGACCGCCCCAACTCTCCTACTTTGGCGTACTTCCATTTTGTCTGGGAAACAGGACTCGAACCTGTAACCTCCTGCATCCAAAGCAGGTAAACAACCAATCGTTATCTTCCCAGATGTAACTAATCAAAAGATCAGTTAATTGCGGCTTATACGGGGATCGAACCCGTTTCTCCCGAGAGACAGTCGGGAAGGTTAGCCAGTAACCCCAATAAGCCTTGTTCCTTTCTAAAGAACTCGTGTGATTTTGGAAGGACTCGAACCTTCAACCCTTTGCTTCGTAGGCAAATACTCTTTCCAATTGAGCTACAAAATCAGTGGCGATTCTGGTAAGATTCGAACTTACAACCTTTGAGTTAACAGCTCACTGCTCTACCCTTGAGCTACAGAATCAATATTTTTGGACATAAAAAAAGCACCTCGTAAAAGGTGCTTCATATCATAACAATGGAATACTACTATTCCAAATACCTACTAGTTTGCACCTGTTTATTCTTATATCCGAAATCAAATTTCGGAGCTACATTACGTGAAGGATTAAAACAATCTATCATTGTTGTAATATTTAGTTTTTGAATGTTATATCGTGTTCTCATTATTATTTGTTTTTTTAAATCAATTCTGATTTTTGAATTCTAAATTCTTACTTCTAATTTTCTGTGGCAAAGATAAAGTCAAAAAAAAGTAACTTCCAAATCTTTTTTAAAATTATTTTATTGACTTTCAGGTAGTTATGATTAAATTTAGGCATTACAAATCCTGTCCGTTTTCCAACAGATACTTCAGATTTTACAAATGACTGTCTCTCATTTGGTTACGCATTTACCCTTATTTTTTACTATTTCGTTTAATCATGAAACATTTTTTTACTTTTTTTTCTATTTCTGTCATGCTGAACTCGATTCAGCATCTAAAACTCTACTTTCAATCATTTTTTAAACAAAAAAAACGCCCTTTTTGCAAAGGACGTTTCGTATATTTTGGTGAAATTTTACTAAAAACAATAACTATTCTTCATAAAAACACATACAACGTCCATTATTCTCCATAGGAAAATCTATCGAAGAGCGATATAGATTTAGACTATTATGTTGCTTTTGTGTTTTCATTTCGAGGGCAAATGTAGGGATTTTTTTAAAAAACTACATTTTTATTTATTTTCTATCAATTTGACTCAGTACTGTTGGGTCTTGAATTTCATTGTCTTTTGCTAACATTAAAACTTTAGACATTACTTCTGCTGATTTAGGATCATCATCTGCAAATGGCAAAAATAATCTACCTCTATGCTGAGATTGGACTGGTAAAATTGATAAATACTTACCTGGAATTTGATGCACAATAGCACTACCTAAGTGAACGCTATATTTAGCAATTGTACCTTCTATTAATGCATGATTTTCAATAATTTCAACATTTTTCACTTTGAATAATCGTAAAGTTTCTCGTAATAAGACACTTCGCATTTCAATTGATGAATGACTTGCTTCTGGGTCTACTCCACCAACATGAGCCACACTAACAACCAAATCAATATCACGCATTACTTCAGAAAACAGCCTTGGGTTAACAGCTTCAAAAGGAATGTTTTTATAATCTTTTAAAGAGTGAAACTCAATTGTTTCGAGAGTTGGGCTTTCAACATCTGCCGGTGAAAACCAATCAGCCATAGCATATAATTTGACCTGATATCCTTCTTTATGAAATACTTTTTGAAGCCCTTCTTCATAATCAACTTTCCAACCTCTAGTTTTTAATAATGCTAAAGTTTGCTTTGGATGTACTTGATGACCAGCATATCGACGAGAAATTGATTTCTCCTTCAATTCGTCTGGTGTTGGAACATATAGTTCTCTAAAAATTTGTTTGAAAGGTTGTTTTAATTTGTTATCAAAACAATAGCTTTGAAAATCAGTCCATACATTATTCTTATGTAAATCATAACAATGAGCTATTCGGAAAGTTGTATCATCATTAGCTTCAAATACTTCTCCTTTAGCCGAAGTCAATTTTCCATCTATAAAAAATCCGATTTTATCCTCATTTGAAATAAAAACCAGTTTTTCTAGATGTTTTGCAATTACTGGATGCTCTAATAAATTAATAATTTCAGAGTATGAAAATACATCACCACGTATCATTGCTTCTTCTAAACCTTTTTTAGAACGAGTCCACTGTTCGCGTAATACTTTTCTGTGTTTATTCAATTCTAAAACATCAGGATTCTTCTTAAATTTTGCCGGAATAGCTTTTAATTCTTTACCATCTTTCAAAGCCACTACATCAGCTTTTCCTTCTTTATCTATGGTAAGACCGATAGTTGTATCTTCAATGGTGAATTGTGTATCTTTTGACAAAATACTCTGAACTTGCTTGGTCTCCATAGCCCAAGTTAATCTTACGGGATCAGGATAGCCAGCATTTCTTGCTAAATTTTCCAAAGCAACTACAACAGCTAAAGCTTCACTTGTTTGCTTCATAGAACCAAACTCTTTACTTTCTTTCTTGAACTGTTGTAAATATTCATATCTATTTAAAACATCTTTTTCAGGATTTGTTTTACTTAACGGAACTAAACCATATACTCGCAAATAATCCTGATCTCTTTTTTCTTTTACTTTAGCAGTAACTTCTCTAATTTTTAAATCACCAGTTAAAGCATCCGCATATAATCTTGCTCTTCTATGTCCATTTCCTTCCGAAACATATTTTGCTGCGTCATATAAAAGTTCCCATTTAACTTTACCAAGCTTTTTATAGGCTGACATAAACCAATCTTTATCAACCGCTCCATCTTTAAAATCTTGAATATCAACAGCTGAGTATTTTGCGATTTCACTCTCTAATTCAGAATTTACTTCACTATAACTTGGAGTCTTAGTATGTGCGTGCAGCCACCAAATTCCTTCATCTAATCCTTTCCAATCTAAATACTGACTAATAAATTTCTGCCATTGTGGAGCATAGATTGCAGCTTGTATTAAACGCTCTTCTGTAAATTTTTTATCTTTTATTGCAACTTCAAAATCTGCATAAGTTTCTGTATCTTTAGGAAAACAGGATTTAATCAAAGAACTAAACAATCTGTATTTTGATAAATCTTCGTTACTCCAATAATAGATATATCCTTTATGTAAATTATTTTTACCTAATCCTTGCAACAAATCAACAAAACGGTTAATACCATAAATTCTTTGAAAACTTGTTACAAATTGAGTCACAGCAGTACTGGAATCACCTCGTTTTAATTCAATATCTAAACATACATCACGAACATGATCTATCATGGGCTGTAAAAACTCATATTTTTTTAACAAATCTTCTGTATTACAATTCGTATAATGAACACGTCTATTTTTCTTGTCAGTTATTAATCTTAGATTTTCTGTGTTTACAATAGCCTCATAAATTTCACTTTGTGTGATTAAATTTTGCTCATAGGCTTCGCAATATAAATGCAAAGGTGGCATACTATATTTCTCATTCTCTTTTAACCCCGAAAATTGTCTCCAACGATACAACTGCCACATTTTTGCTTTCTCGGCTGTAGTAAGTGCATCATAATCATTGATAGCTTTTAAGTACACATCAAAATCGCCTTCTGATTGCCAACCATTTCCTTCACGATTATAATAGTAATCTCCTTTTTTAGGAACAAATTTATAGTTTAGTATCGATTTAGGTAAATTCGAATACAAATAGGAACAAGCATCAATAATAAAAGCGTTTTCTTCTTCAAATGGAAATTTAAAACGTAAACACTCTAATATATTGACGATAGGATTGTTCCAATAATAACCATCTTTGTTAGGGTTTACAATAAAATCTTTATAGTAGAACACAAAAGGCTTAAGAACAGCTCTAAATTCCTTTTTATCACATTCAGTAGTAAAAGTTAAAAGAAATAAATCGCTACCTGTTAATCCAGAAGTTTCCATCCATTCCTGCCATACATCGTGTAGAGGATAATTTTTAAATCGCTGTTCTGCCGTCATAGCATCAGTTTTACGATTAAATGGAGAAAAGTCGTTACCTAAAAGAACAGTTTCTTTGCTTCCATTCCAATTTTCAGTAACATACTCATAATTTACATTTGATTTATATAACTGAGTTAATCGTTCAATCTCCTTTTTAATTTTAGAAAGTGGTTGAGAAAAGCCATAAGATTCGTTTTTAGTGAGTTGTAAATAAATGGAATTGGCTTCAAGTTTAGGTAATGAATAGGGAGAAATACAAGTAGGATCATAAAAACCATAACCGTTTGCTTCAGACAGTTGTTCTTTAGCACTCGAAGGCGAAATTTGATCTAAAAACTTACTTTCTTTCTCAGATAATTTTGGACGTTCTGCATATAAGGTAACCCATGATTTAATTTTTGAAGTTAACTTATTATTTTTTTGAAACTGTAATATGATATCTAAAGCTGATAAACGTTGTTCTAAATCTCCATTTTCAATTAAACTATAAATAAAATCTTCTATTACAGATTCTTTTTGTTGCAATAAAATTGAAATGAGATGCTTCTTTAGAGTAGAATTCTTCCTTTTAAATAATTGTTGAAAAAAATCTAATTCGACAGAACTTAAAGCTACTTTTTTCAAAGTACAAAGTGCAGAAGCTACAATGGCTTCTCCTCTATCTTTTAAAATGCGAAGTGCAAAATCTCGTTGTTCTGTTGTTGGTAATTTTTGTGCTTTATTTTCACTTATATAGTAGTAGGAATAACAATAAAAATCACCTAAAACTTCTCTTGTTAGTTTTTCTCTAATAGGTAAAGATAAGTTTTCAAAATCTTTCAAAATAAGATTGAAGTGTGTTTTATTAGATCCCATTAAATGGATAGCACAAGAATTCAAAACATCTTTTTGAAACTTAACTGTTAACCAAGAAAATACTTTTCCTTCAAAAGTTTTTTCTTTTTCATTTATTTTTTGGGTTAATTCGTATACTTTATTGAAAAAGTTGGGATAATCTAAGTTATCAATAAAAAATTTAGATTTTGAATTAGCATCTAATAAGGCTTCCATTCTATGTTGAGCAAATGCTAAAACTTGAAGATTATCAGCTTCTAAAGCTTTATAATACAATGGCATTTCGATATAAGGATCATTTGTTTCACCAGCAAACTTTAGCGCCAAACATTTCTTTTCTATAGAACCGTTTTCCATTAAATCTTTTAAATACGGAACTGTTTTTTCAATATCTAAAACACCTTGTGCCCAAAGTGCCATATAAACTTCAGTATTATTTTTACTCTGTATAGCAATGGCTATTGTTTCTGGATTTGTTAAATAACCATTAGCCAATTGGATAATATTACGTACTGTGGTTTCTTTCTCTGATTCCCAACCTAAACCTGTCCAAGTATCAATTGCACGAACAACAGATGAAAATCGAGTAAGTTTATTAGTAACCAAAACATCAATCATATGAGTTAAAGCACCAATACTAGTTTCATCTAAAGATTCTAAAATGGTTTGGCGTAATCCTTCTTGACGTTGAGCAGCAAGAAGTAACTTTTCTACTAATTCCCAACATTCTTTTTTGTCACTGTTCAACAAGGCTTTGATAATTCCTCTTGATACCTTACCAACTGCGTCTTTATTAAAAATAATGTCCTCCATTAATTGGTAAACTTGGGAATTACCAGCATCCAAAGCAGCAGACCATATTTTAAATTGGTTGGTATTATTGGTTACATCATTATCATAACGTACTTGTTCTAAAAGCGTTAAATTGTAATAAGTAGATTCTGCATAATTATAAATATGTGGCGCTTCAATTAATGAACGAAGTAAATTTACCTGACTTACTAAAAGCTCACGATGATTATTTGGCGCTCTAAAGGATCTCCTATCATAACCTGTTTGGTACATTTGATAAGGTAATTTACTCCAAGCGAGTTTAACATATGGAGCTTGCTCAGCACCATAAAAATAAACCAAAAGCTCATAATAGTTTTTATTGTCCCAAACATTTTGACTTAAATGTTTACTAAAAAAATTCAGCTTTTCAGAACCCAAGTAAACATAAGTTCCTGAATAACTATGATCTAATTTTAATAGCGCCAAACCTAATTCTGCTACCTCTTTTTTGAGCTTAGATTTAGAAAATAACTTCGTTAGTATATTTCCTTCAACAATTTCTTTTAATTCCTTCTTAAATTCCTTTACAGGATTTTTAATTTTTTTTGCGGCTAAAATGTTTTCCAATGACATAATATTTTGAGCTTTGTTCCATTCGATTTACCAATAACTTCCTACTAAAAAAGTTAATCGAATAAAAGTTAGTGTTTTGTTTTCTTCTAAATCTATTGTTTGTTTTAATGTTTCCAAAGCATCATCACCATAAAAAACGGCAAACATTCCATCTTCAAATGCTTGAATGGCTGTTTCTTGTGCCTTTTTTAAATCAGGAAGGTTATGATTGTAAATAGCACCAAAACTCATTTTTCCCGAATCTAAAAGAATAGGTAAATAATGATCGTTTGGTAAATGGGTTTTATCTTCATCATCAACTTCAAAAGACGATTTTGAAAATTGATCTACTTGTTGCGCAACAACTAATTCTAATAATTGCGTCACTGTGACTACTGTGGATGTAGTAGCTAAAACTATAACATTATCCTGAAGTATCGGATGTTTTTTTCCTAATTGTTTGACTGAAATAGTGAGGTTCATATTCAATACACTAAGTTTTTATTGGTTCAACAAGATATGGTTTTTTTAGTAACTGTTTATAGAGTTATATTAAAAAAATATTATTTTTTTCTAAATAATTCCTCTCTCATTTGATTACGCATTCACTCTTATTTTTTACTATCTCGTTTAATCATGAAACATTTTTTTACTTTTTTTCTATTTCTGTCATGCTGAACTCGATTCAGCATCTAAAACCCTATTTTCAATCATTCATAAAACAAAAAAACGCCCTTTTTGCAAAGGACGTTTCGTATATTTTGGTGAAATTTTACTAAAAACAATAACTATTCTTCATAAAAACACATACAACGTCCGTTATGCTCCATAGGAAAATCTATCGCAGAGCGATATAAATTGTTGTTTTTGTGTTTTCATTTCTAGGGCAAATATATTAGAACTGGCGGACTTTTATATAAAAAAGCGCTACTTTTTCAATATCATCATATAACTTGAATACAACATAATACCAATTCAGTTCTGGAACATCAACTGTGAAGATATCTCCTTTTTTATGTTTTTTTACTGCTTGTCTAAATGTTGATTCAACATCCAATTCATCTCTCCAACCAAAATTCCCTCATGGTTTTACATTATGATCCATAGTAAATTGAGCAACTAAATCATCTGAAGAACTTCCTTTTTGATGCATACTCAAAATTTCTTTACGTTTAGAATCTATTGCCTTTTTTGAAAGTTTTGTACCATCAAAAAAAATGTAATTTACTTTTATAGCTACAATAGCTTTTGATTCTAAAAACTTAATATTTTCATTTTTTGCTCTTTGTTGCAATTGGCTTTGGTAATACGTTAAACTATCTTTTGTAGTAGCAATGTAATCAACAAACGCAAAAACAGTTGAATCTCTTTTAATGAATTCTTCTGCATCGGCAACTGAATTTAAATTACTTAAATCAACATTCTGAGCATTTGATATTGAAAATGCAATTAGTAAAACTATCTTATAAAGTTGTTTCATTTTATTTTTAAGATTAATCCAAATATACCAAAAACCCAACTACAAACCGTAAGTAAATACAACGATTTATAATTGAGTTTTCAACATTTTTTAATCCTCTCTTCTCCCATCATCCGCCATTCGTACCATTTTTGGCATAAACTTCGCAACCACATCTACCAAATCTTCTTGGGCAGCCATAACTTGATGAATATCTTTGTAAGCCATTGGCGCTTCGTCTTTTCCTGCTCCAAGAAGCGTTACACCATGATCTTTCAAAATGGCTTGCATTTCGTTTTTAGTAATGGTTTTAATGGCTTGGGTTCTACTCATTTGTCTTCCAGCACCATGCGAAGCAGAGTTGATAGCGTTTTCTTCGCCTTTTCCACGCACTAAAAATCCAGGTGCCGTCATACTTCCTGGGATAATTCCCATTACACCTTTTGCGGCAGGAGTAGCTCCTTTTCTATGCACAATTACTTCTTCTCCATTGTAGGTTTCTTTCCAAGCAAAATTATGATGGTTCTCTACTTTGGCTAAAACAGTTGCTCCCAACGCTTTTTCCATTTTTGTATGAATAATTTCATGACAAGCCGAAGCGTAATCTCCTGCCAAATTCATCGCAATCCAATATTCTTGTCCTAAATCAGAACCTAAATCCAAATAGGCTAGGTTTCTGGCTACTTCTGGAAGTTTACAAGTTTCTTTTGCAATTTTAGTATAATGTCCAGCAATGGTAGCTCCAAATCCTCTCGAACCTGAATGCGTCAACAAAGCCACATATTTTCCTTTCGGAATATTTAATGCAGCATCATCGGTTGCAAATTCTATAATACCAAATTCCACAAAGTGATTTCCACCACCAGAAGAACCCAATTGCGACCAAGCCTTATCTTTTAAGTTTTTAATAAAAGTGTGTTCCGCAAACTCATTTCTATCCAAAACTTCATGATTCGATTTGTATTGTCCCTGAAAACCGTGTCCCGCTCCAAATTTAGAATGGGCAACCAATTCTCTTTTGAATTTTGCTTCATTTTCATAATAAAATAACTCCGGAATATCATAAATTGACAATGCCATTCTACAACCAATATCCACTCCCACACCAAAAGGAATCACCGCATTATTAGTCGCTAAAACGCCACCAATTGGCAATCCATAACCTTGATGCGCATCAGGCATTAAAGCGCCCGCAACAGTAATAGGTAACTGCATAGCAACTTGCATTTGTTTAATAGCACCTTCTTCAATTTTATCGGCACCATACAAAGCAAAATCAGCTGGATTTGGATTTAAAGCGATGAAATCTTCTGGTTTTTCATTGTCTTTTTCAATAATGGCTTGTGCTAATTTTCCAAAGATTTTATGTTCTAAAAATGCTTCAGGATTTTCTAATACCAAGGCATAATTAGATAACATTTCCTCTTTAGTAAATCCTGTTCTTTTGGCATTAGCTTTCAAAGCTACACCTATTAAAGATCCCTCTGGATATCCTAAGGCTAATAAATCGGTTCCGTTAATTTTAGTTTCCATGACGTTAAATTTATATTTTTTATTTGAATTTTATTGCTTTCGAGAGCCTGATGCATGTCCAACGATACATCAGGCTAACTACCCTTTGTTTGATGAAGCAAAGGTTTTACAGTTCTACGCAATTATTTTGCGCACTAAAAAAAGAATTGTATTTTTGAATAAATTCTGATTATGAATCTAAAAGAAATATATACAAACCTATTGCTTAAAATAGGCTTTACTCCCAATGAAATCAATACTTTATGGTTGGATTTAGAGAAAGCGTATTCCAAAAAATCACGATACTATCACAATCTGACTCATTTGGAAGAAATGGTGTTTTGGTTCTCGAAATACAAAGAGCAACTACAACAGCCAAGCGAAGTACTTTTCAGTGTATTTTATCACGATTATGTGTACAAAGTCACGAGAAAAGACAACGAGTTAAAAAGCGCTGAACACGCAATTGCACTATTAAAATCAAATCATAAACTCAACAAAAAGCAGGTTTTTGACCATATTCTAGCTACACAATTGCACCAACACAACGAAAACGAAGATAGCAACTGGTTAATCGATTTTGATTTAAAAATCCTTTCTAAAGATTGGGAAGATTATAAAATCTATTGCCAGCAAATCAGAAAAGAATACAAAATCTATCCCGATTTTCTCTACAATCCCGGCAGAAAAAAGGCTTTAGAACATTTCCTAGAAAACAAAAACATATATCAAACCCAAGAATTCAGAACACTTTTTGAAGCTAAAGCAAGAGAAAATATCCAAAAAGAAATAGCTACTCTGTAGAACTGAACACTAAAAACTGAACACTGAACACTTCAAAAAAATGGCTCAAAATAAAAACGCTCTCATCCGCTACAAAACCATTGACAAATGTTTGCAAAACAACTACCGTCAATGGACTTTAGAAGATTTAATGAACGCTTGTAGCGAAACTTTGTACGAATACGAAGGCAAAGAAAATCCAGTAAGCAAACGCACCATTCAATTGGATATTCAAATGATGCGCAGCGAAAAGTTGGGCTACAATGCCCCTATTGAAGTCTATGACAAAAAGTATTACCATTATGCCGAAGAAGATTTCTCCATTACCGATATTCCCTTAACCGAAACCGATATTAATGTCCTAAGTGAAACGGTTTCTATGTTGAAGCAATTCAAAGATTTTTCTTTATTCAATGATGTTTCAGACATTCTGCAACGCTTAGAAGATAAAATCTATGCCGAAAAATCACATACCCAACCCGTAATTCATTTGGACAAAAATGAGAGTCTAAAAGGCTTGCATTTTTTAGATGAAATTTATCAAGCGATAGTTAAAAAAATAGTTTTAGTAATTACCTATAAGTCATTCAAATCCAAAGAAGAAAATCAATTTCACTTTCATCCCTTCATTTTAAAAGAATTCAATAATCGTTGGTTTGTAGTAGGGCGAAAAAAAGTCAGTCAACCAATCGCTAATTTAGCCTTAGACCGTATTATTAAAATTGATTACGATTTTCAAATGCCATTTTTGGAGCAACCTTTTAATCCAGAGAACTATTATAAAAATGTAATTGGTGTTACTGTAAATTCAGGCTTACAGCCAAAACCTATTCAACTTTGGATAGATCAATACAACGCACCTTATGTACTAACCAAGCCACTCCACCGTTCCCAAAGATTACTAAAACAAAACGAAGACGGAAGCATTATTATCAACCTATTTCTAATCGAAAACTACGAAATGGAGCGCATTCTTCTAGGTTTCGGAGATGGCTTAGAAGTCCTAAAACCAGAACGTTTACGATTACGAATGAAAAGTATTTTAGAAAAATCATTAAAACGATATGAAAGAAGCCCGGAACTCTAAAAATTTCTTTTCTTTCATAAAGTTATAGGTAGACACTAGGTAGATACTCCGTACATACTCCATAGATAGTGTATAGATAAAGTATGGATAGTGTATGCAAACCAAAATAAAAAAAGACACCCGAAAGTGTCTTTTAAATTATTTATGATGATGAATTAATAAGCTAATAATTCCTTTAATTCGGTTTCAAATCTAACCTTTGGTAAATATTGATCTTCTAATGATTTCATAAACGGAATAGCCGATTCTAAACTTCCAACTCTTCTAACTGGAGCGTCTAAGTATTCGAAACAGTTTTCCATAATCATTGCTGAAATATCGCTGGCAACACCACCAAATAAAGTATCTTCTTGTAAAATGATTACTTTGTTTGTTTTCTTAACCGAAGCGTAAATCGCATCCCAATCCATTGGTTGTAAAGTTCTTAAATCTAATAAGTCTGCTTTAATTTCTGGATTTTTAGCCAAAGTTTCTAAAGCCCAATGAACTCCTGCTCCAAATGAAATAATCGTAACATCTGTTCCTTCTTTAATCAATGACGCTTTTCCGAAAGGTAACGTGTAATAATCTTTTGGTACATCTTGATACACACTTCTATACAATTGTTTGTGTTCGAAGAATAATACTGGATTTGGGTCATTAATTGCGGTATTCAATAATCCTTTCGCATCATGAGGAAATGCTGGATAAACTACTTTTAATCCTGGTGTTTTGGTAAACCAAGCTTCGTTGGTTTGTGAGTGGAAAGGTCCTGCTTGAGTACCACCACCACAAGGCATACGCACCACTACATCCGACTTTTCTTGCCATCTGTAATGTTGCTTAGCTAATAAGTTTACGATTGGATTAAAACCAGTAGAAACAAAATCCGCAAATTGCATTTCCATTACAGCTTTAAATCCGTTTATTGACAATCCGTTAGCTGCTGAAACTACAGCACTTTCACAGATTGGTGTATTTCTAACTCTTTCTTTTCCAAATTGCGCTACGAATCCGTCCGTAATTTTGAAAGCACCACCATATTCTGCAATATCTTGTCCCATGATTACTAAATTCTCATGGCGTTCCATCGACTGACGTAAACCATTCGAAATAGCATCAATCACACGTATATTTTCAACTTCCGAAGATGGATTAAATTCTTCAAACGTATAAGGTTGATAAACATCACCTAACTCTTCTTCTAATGAAGCTACAATTTCTGGCTCTTCTTGAACTTTTGCCCAATCCGTATCGATTTCTTTCTTAATTTCAGCTCTAATTGCTTCATCTTCTTCCTCTGATAAAACTGCTGTAGCTTTTAAGTAGTTTCTATAATTCTCTACTGGATCTTTGATTGCCCACATGTCCATTAATTCTTGAGGAACGTATTTCGTTCCACTCGCCTCTTCATGTCCACGCATTCTAAACGTTTTGAACTCTAATAACACCGGACGCGGATTTTCTACCATTGAAGCTTTTAATTCCGATATCAAATGCACTACTTCTAATAAGTTATTTCCATCTACAATGTGGCTTTCCATTCCGTAACCTACACCTTTATCTGCAAGGTTTTCGCAACGGTATTGCTCATTGGTTGGAGTTGATAATCCGTAACCGTTATTTTCAATCACGAATAAAACTGGTAATTCCCATACTGCAGCAATATTCAAAGCTTCGTGAAAATCTCCTTCCGAAGTAGCTCCTTCACCAGTAAAAACTGCAGTTACTTTTCCGTTTTTTCTTAATTTATTGGCCAAAGCAATTCCGTCAGCAATCCCTAATTGAGGACCTAAATGCGAAATCATACCAATAATCTTATATTCTTGCGTTCCAAAGTGGAAACTTCTATCACGACCTTTTGTAAATCCGTTTTTCTTTCCTTGCCATTGAGAAAACAAACGGTGCAACGGAATTTCACGAGTAGTAAACACTCCTAAATTACGGTGCATTGGTAAAATATATTCATCTTTATCCAAAACCGAAGTGATTCCGACAGAAATTGCTTCTTGTCCAATTCCAGAGAACCATTTCGATACTTTTCCTTGACGGATTAGAATCAACATTTTCTCTTCAATCAAACGCGGTTTTAAGATTTTCTTATATAAATCAAGTAGTTGCGAATTCGATAATTCTTTTCTTTCAAAGTTCATGATAGTGGAACGATTAAATTTTGCTCAAAAGTAATAAAAATAACATTTTGAAAGCGAATTGTTATAAAAAAAGAAAGTTAAAAAATCAAAGTCAAGGACAAGAACAAATTCAAGTTCAAATTTTAAACGCAAAGTCGCAAAGTTTTTTTTGCAAAGTTTACAAATGAATTAATCATAAAAGTAAAACCTCTCTGTGTAGCTCTCTAAACACAAAGTATTTCAAAAAAACTCAGTGTAGCTCTGTGTAATCAAACTTTTTACTTTTCACTTTTCCAATTGTTAATAACTTTACTTTTTTGAATTTAAAATATTTAATTACATTTGTATTTACTTGGGTTATAACCCAAATGATTTATTAACAACAAAGCTTAAGTATGCAACAAATTCCTAGTGTTGACTTACGTGATTTCCTGTCGGATGATCCGGCACGTAAACAAAAATTTGTAAATGAAATCGGAAAAGCCTACGAAGAAATCGGATTCGTAGCATTAAAAGGTCATTTTTTAGATGACAAATTAGTTGAAGGATTGTATTCAGAAGTGAGAAACTTCTTTACACTTCCTTTAGAAACCAAAGCAAAATACGAAATCCCAGGCATTGGAGGACAACGTGGTTATGTTTCTTTTGGTAAAGAACATGCTAAAGGTCGCTCTGCTGGAGATTTGAAAGAGTTTTGGCATTTTGGACAATACGTTAGCGAAGGCTCAAAGTACGCTGGCGAATATCCAGACAACGTGGAAGTAACGGAATTACCTAAATTCAATGAAGTAGGTAAAGAAGCTTACCAAATGTTAGAAAAAACAGGTGTATATGTGTTAAGAGCGTTAGCACTTTACATTGGTTTAGACGAATTCTACTTTGATAAATTTATTAAAGACGGAAACAGTATTTTACGTCCAATCCACTACCCACCTATTACTGACGAACCTAAAGACGGAGCCGTTCGTGCAGCAGCACATGGTGACATCAACTTGATTACCTTATTAATGGGAGCTCAAGGAAAAGGATTACAAGTACAAAATCACAATGGAGAATGGATTGATGCTATGGCACAACCAGACGAGTTGATGATTAATGTTGGGGATATGTTATCAAGACATACCAACAACAAGTTGAAATCAACGATTCACCAAGTGGTAAATCCACCAAGAGAATTGTGGGGTTCTTCTCGTTATTCAATTCCTTTTTTCATGCATCCAGTAAGCGACATGAGTTTAAATTGCTTACCAGAATGTATCGATGAAAATAATCCAAAATTATATGAAGATATCACCGCTGGTGAATTTTTACATGAACGTTTGGTAGAATTAGGATTGATTAAGAAGTAATTTATTTTAAAATAGATAGAAAAGGCATTAAGTTTTCTTGATGTCTTTTTTGTTTTTTATAAAATCTACCATAAAACACACTAACTTTGTCATTAAAGAACTTGTTAACTTATCAAAAATGGATTTAAGCGAACAATTAAAAAAACTATTTCCAGATCATCAACCTTTAGAAGAAGAAAAAAAAGAAATTCTTCCTCACGAATTATTCGTTCAAAAAGAACCAATGATTTGCAAATATGAGAAGCGTAAAGGAAAACCTACCACGATTATTTCAGGATATGAAGGCGAAGACGAAGATTTTAAAATCTTAGCGAAGGAAATCAAAAGCAAATTAGCCGTTGGTGGCACTTTTAAAGATGGTGAAATCATCATTCAAGGTGATTATCGTGATAAAATCATGAAAATACTACAAGACAAAGGATTCAAAACAAAACGAGTTGGAGGTTAAATTCAATAAGTGAATTTAAAATTATGAAATAAAAATGGCTTAAAGCGTATAGCCTAAAGCATAATACAAAAACAAATGATAGCAGCATCAGAATTAATATTAAATCCAGACGGAAGTGTATATCACATCAATTTAAAACCTGGACAAATCGCTAACGACATTATCTTCGTTGGTGACCAAAACCGTGTAGAAAAAATCACAAAACACTTTGATTCTATTGAGTTTACTACTCAAAAACGTGAATTCAAAACTCAAACCGGAACTTACAAAGGAAAAAGAATTACGGTTATGTCATCAGGAATTGGTCCAGATAACATCGACATAGTAATGAACGAATTAGACGCTTTGGTAAACGTTGATTTAGCAACTAGAACCGTTAAAAATGAATTGACTTCATTGAATATAGTTCGTATCGGAACTTCAGGTTCGTTACAAGCGGATATTCCTTGCGATAGTTTTGTAATGAGTCAGTATGGATTAGGATTGGATAACATGCTTCGCTCCTATTTAATTGATGAAATTTCGGAAACCGAAATGGAAGAAGCTTTTATCAAGCAAACGAATTGGGACATGAGAAAAGGTCGTCCATACGTAATTGCAGGAAGCAAAACGTTAGAACAAAGATTAGAAAGTGATAAAATTTTTAAAGGATTCACAGGAACCGCTGGTGGATTTTACGGTCCACAAGGTCGTGTAGTGCGTTTAGGAATTCAAGATCCAGAATTAAATTCTAAAATGGATAGTTTCAATTTTAATGGAACTAGAATGACTAATTTAGAAATGGAAACTGGTGCTATTTATGGTTTAGGAAAACTATTAGGTCACAACTGTTTATCTTTAAATGCTATCATCGCTAACCGTGCAACTGGAACTTTCAGTGAAGACCCATACAAAGCTGTAGATGAATTAATTGAATATACTTTAAATAAGTTAGCAGAATAACCAAAACTTCAATATTCGTTGTTCAAAATTGACTATTCCAAGTTTAAACGTTGAGTATCGAATAACGAATGTTGAATGATGAAATTATAAAATGGATTTAATACTAGAAACACCAAGACTAATTCTAAGAGAAATGCGACATGAAGATGCGAATTCTTTATTTGAAATGGATTGCAACACTAATGTTCATAAATATTTATGGCAAAAACCAGTTGTTCAAATTGACGAAGTTTACGCTTACATTGATATGGTTAGACAACAATACATCAATAACGGAATTGGACGTTTTGTAGCTATTACTAAAGATACTAATGAATTAATAGGTTGGACAGGAATTAAATTTGTAAACGACCATGTAGAAAACGGAAACACCAATTTCTATGATTACGGTTATCGTTTAAATGAAAAATTTTGGAACAAAGGTTTCGCTACGGAAGCTTCAAATGCTTGGTTAGACTATGGTTTCAATCAAATGAAAATTCAAGAAATGAATGCTTACACCCATTCCCAAAACGGTGCTTCTAATCATGTTTTGCAAAAAGTAGGTTTCAATTTTATGGAAGATTATCCTGATGAAAATGGTATAACTTGGAAATGGTGGCAGTTAAAAAATTTAGAATTTAGAAATCAGAATTTAGAACGTTAGAATGAATTTTGAAGAGCTAATTGATAAAGTAAAAAACATTCCTTATGGAAGAAATGCTAATAGGTATGATTTTACATTAGTACTTTCTGAAAATAAAGGAACTTGCAGTTCGAAACACGCTTTCTTAAAGGATTTTGCTGATAAAAATGAAATTAAAAATGTAAAGCTATACATTGGAATATTCAAAATGAATGAAGTAAATACACCAAAACTAGGTGATTTACTCTCAAAAAATAATATCAATTACATTCCTGAAGCACATTGTTATTTAAAGATTAATCAAATTCCAGTTGATGCTACAACATCGGATTCTTTTTATGATAAAATAAAGCACGATATTTTAGAAGAAATCGAAATCATTCCAAATCAAGTAAGTGATTTTAAAGTAGCATATCACAAGGCTTTTTTAAAAAAATGGATTGAAGAAACCAATCAAAATAATACCTTTGAAGAAATTTGGAAAATTAGAGAACAATGTATCTCAAAATTATCTGAATAATCTAATAAAACCATAATGAAAACAATTAAAATAGCTGGAGTTCCAGAGCATTTCAATTTACCTTGGCACATGTGTATTGAAGATGGCGAATTTGAAGCCGTTGGAATCGATTTGCAATGGAGAGATGTTCCAGAAGGAACAGGTAAAATGTGCCAAATGTTACGCGATGGCGAAACCGATATTGCCGTAATTCTGACTGAAGGCATCATAAAAGATATTGCCGCTGGAAATCCAAGTAAAATTGTGCAAGTTTATGTGCAAAGTCCATTAATTTGGGGAATTCATGTAGCAGCAAATTCTAGTTATAATTCACTTTCCGATTTAGAAAACAAAAAAGTAGCAATTTCTCGAATGGGTTCGGGTTCGCATTTGATGAGTATTGTGAATGCTCAAAATCAGAATTGGAATACAGAAAATCTACAATTCGAAATCGTAAATACCATTGATGGCGCAGTTGAAAGTCTAACTTCAGGAAAAGCAGATTATTTCATGTGGGAACGTTTTATGACGCAACCTCTTGTTGATAATGGAATTTTTAGAAGAATTGCCGATTGCCCTACTCCATGGCCTTGTTTTGTTATTGCTGTTCGTAATGAAGTTTTGGAACAACATCCAAAAATCATCGAACAAATTTTAGACATTATCAATACAACTACAGAAGAATTCAAGTTAATTCCTAGCATTGACAGAACTTTAGCTTCAAATTATAATCAGAAAGTTGAAGCAATTCAAGAATGGTTAAAATTAACCCGTTGGTCGCAAAAACAAATGACAGCTCCAACATTTGATAAAATAATGGAACAACTTTTGAAGCTTCAAATTATCGATAAAAAATTACCAAAAGAATCGATACTTAAATAATTCCGTATTTTTATCATTTTAAACGAAATGACAATTAAAATTCCTACTATCGCTGAACTAAAAGAAAAGCTTTCTTTACCAAAGCCATGGGATATTGTTGTCATTTTTTTATTGAATATCTTAATTGCAATTCCTACTTTTCTAATTGCTCATCAAAATTTAATCGATTTAGAATGGATAATTCATTTAGATAGAATTATCATTTTTATTATCATTTTAGTAATAATTCAACTTCTTTTACGATTGGTAAAAACAATTATTATTCTAATTGTCTTCTTGTATCTAATTGCTTTATTGTACGGAACTTTATTTGGAAATTACGGATTTAATAGAGTCTTTGAAGATTATCGTTATATGGTTTATTCTATGAGCGAAACTCCCAATCCACAAGATATAATAGTTGCAAAACTGCTTCCATTTCCCAACAAATCGAAAATTATTAATGCTGTTGATTTTGCAAATCCAAAAGTTAGAAATTTTGCACTATCAGCAACTACAAAACATTTTAAAGAATTTAGACAAACAGGTGATAGGCGAAGAATGATTCAATGTTTTGCTGTTTTTAAGGAAATTAGAAACCGTTGGAATTACGTCAACGACCCAAAAGGAAGAGAATATATTGCTTATGCTTCTGAAAGTTTACAACATTTCTCTGGTGATTGTGATGATCATGCGGTTTTAATGGCTGCTTGCATTAAGGCTGTTGGCGGAACACCTAGAATTATTCATACGGGTGGTCATTTGTATCCGGAAATGCTAATTGGAAATAAAAACGATCTAGAAACTGCTATCTATCTAATTAAGGAAGAGCTTTTTAAACAAGAAAGCCACAACCAGCAAATTCATTATCATATTGACGAAAGAGGTCAAATTTGGCTGAATTTAGACTACACAGCAACCTATCCTGGAGGTAAATTTATGAGCGAAGAAATTCTGGGAGAGCTCACTTTTAATTGATTAAATTTTTCTATATTTACAAAAAATAACAACCTTTTATGAAGAAAATAAGCTATTTATTAGGATTATTTCTATCGGTAAGTGCTTTTGCGCAAACAAATAACAACACTGCAACTGATACCATTGTATCGCCTATCTTAGCTAAGAAAAACGAAGTTAAAGTAGATGTTTTAAATGGTATAGCTAATGGAAAATTAGGCATTTCTTACGAACGTTTTATAAACAAAGATTTCTCAGTAGGTATAACAGGTATGATGTTTAACAAAAACAGCAAAACCGATGATTTCCTTACAGATGACACTCGTACTTTGATTGACTATCAAGTAATTCCATATGTGCGTTATGCCATGTCAAAAAGTGCAACTAATTTATATTATTTAGAAGGTTTCGTTAATTTTAACGGTGGTGAATTTAAAGAACTAACTACGTTAAATAATGGCGTTGCTGATTATGTTGTAGTTACACGAAACGACTATAGCGATATTGCATTAGGAGGTTCCGTTGGTTATAAATTATACTTTAAAGAAAGTTTTGTAGTTGATTTGAATGTTGGTATTGGAAAAAACTTATTTAATGAAGATAGTCCATCAACAGTAGCACGATTAGGAATTAATTTAGGTTATAGATTTTAAAAAGAAAACATATGAAAAAATATATTCAATATATATCAGTAGCTATAATAGCTTTAATTTTTACAGGTTGTACCGAAAGCGATGATGAATTTTTTGCTTCTAAAATTGTTACTTCAAATGAATTAATTGAAGTTAATGTTACTAGTAATGAATTAAACGTATCTTGTTATGTACCGAGATTATTACCTCAAGATACAAATCCATTTGATATTTATTTGACAAGTAATTCTAGAAAAATGTTTTTTAATTATACATTAGAAAAGAAAAACACAAATGGCGCATGGGAATACATTACACCTACTAGCGTAACTACGGTTGAAGGCGAAAACGAAATAGGAGACTATATTTCTGGAATAGCGGTTTTAGACGCTTTAGATACCACGTATGAATACGAATCAGATATTACTTTAGCAGCTGGTCAATATCGTATTCTTATTGATCCTGAAATTGTTTCTTTAAACTCACAAAATGCAGTAATGGTAACCGTTAAAACAAGTACATTCGGAATTCCATCAAACGCTTTAGAATTTACTGTGAATTAAATCCAATTACAATGCAAGTAACTTGTAAAAATTGTGATCAAACCTATTCCGGACACTTTTGTAATAATTGTGGACAACCGGCTGATACACATAAATTAAATTTACATTTTATTTTGCATGATATACAACACGCTTTTTTTCATTTTGATAAAGGCGTTTTATTCACTGCTAAAGAATTATTTACTCGACCTGGAGATTCGATAAGAGAATTTATTGAAGGAAAACGAGTTAAACATTTCAAGCCTATTTCTTTAGTAATTATTTTAGCTACTTTGTATGGCGTTTTACGCCATTTATTTCATTTTAGTGTTTTAGACAAAAAAGTGGTATCTGAAATTCAAGGTGTGGAATATGAAAGTTTAAACG
Organism: Flavobacterium cheniae; assembly: GCF_004363695.1. Classification (GTDB taxonomy): domain Bacteria; phylum Bacteroidota; class Bacteroidia; order Flavobacteriales; family Flavobacteriaceae; genus Flavobacterium; species Flavobacterium cheniae. The sequence continues at coordinate 522,679 of NZ_SNZC01000001.1, forward strand.
AATGGATTTCACATCATTATTATTGGATAATATTATTGTCTATTCCAATGTTTTCAATAGCTTCTTATTTAGTTTTTAGAAAACAAGGGTACAATTTTATAGAGCATTTTGTCTTAAATGCTTACATGGCTTCACAACGTTTAATTCTTAGAATTGCTATTTTTCCAATTACCAAATACTACACTGAATCTAGCTACAATAAACTATTTGTTGATATCTTAATGCTAATGGATATCGTTTTGATTTTTTGGACGTACATCACCTTTTTCAATAATTTATCAAGAATTAAATCCTTTTTATATTCCATCTATAGCTATTTATTGTTTTTGGTAATATTCTTTATTTTGCTGCTACTAAGTGTTTTAATTTTTGATATTCATGTGGGGTAATGTGTCAACTATTTTTAAATTCTAATTAATTGGATCTTTTAGTCCACTACCACTCTATTTCCTCTATCCCTTTTTCTCTCAAATAGTCATTCGTCAATTTAAAATGATTATGACCAAACCATTTTTTATGCGAATACGCAAACGAAGGATGTCCGCTTTCTAAAACCAAATGCTTATTCCTATCTATTAGTTTACCTTTTTTCTGTGCAAAACTGCCCCAAAGTAAAAAAACCACATTTTCAGATTGTTCGTTAATCAAATCAATCACAGCATCGGTAAAAACGTTCCATTTTAAGTGTTTGTGGCTGTTAGCTTCGTCTTTTCTTACGGTTAAACCTGCATTTAACAACAAAATGCCTTGTTTTGCCCATCGTTCTAAATTACCCGATGTTGGGAATAGAATTCTATCGTATTCGTTATTAATTTCCGTATAAATATTTTTCAAAGATGGCGGAATCGCCACACCATCATTCACTGAAAAACACAAACCATTCGCCTCACCTGTTCCATGATACGGATCTTGTCCAATAATTACCACTTTCGTATCTTGAAAATCAAATTGTTCAAAAGCTGAAAAAATCAGTTCTTTTGGCGGGAAACAAGTCGTATTAGTGTATTCTTGTTCCACTTGTTGCATCAATTCTACAAAATATGGCTTCTGAGATTCAGTTACTAATAAGGTTTGCCAAGACTCGTTTTTGATAAACATTTTATAATTTTTACCAAAAATATAAATTTCTATTGCAATATGCCTTTATTACTTTGTAACTTTGACCTAACAGAAAAAGAAAAATGATTTCGATTACCCAAAAAACGCTACAAGATTTAGAATTTAATACCGTTTTAGAAACGATTGCCAGCCGTTGCAACACCGATATTGGTGAAGCAAAAGCATTGGCAATAACACCTTTTAAAAACAAAGAAGAACTGCTTATTAATTTGAAGCAAACTTCTGAATATTTGTCTTCGTTTTCCAACAATAACGCCATTCCGAATCACGGATTTGAAAACATTAACTACGAATTAAAATTCCTAGCTATCGAAGATAGTTTCTTGGAAGTAGGTAGTTTTAAAAAGATTGCCAACCTTTCGGAAACTGCCATTACGTTGATTCAGTTTTTAAAGAAATTTGAAGAGTATTATCCAAATTTATATCAAAAAGCTTCCCAAATTGACATTGTAAAACTGATTTTGCAACGTATTGACGAAGTGGTAGATAAATTCGGTATCATCAAAGACAACGCTTCACCTGATCTGATTGATATTCGAAGAAATATAAACGTGGTTCGAGGCAAAATAAACCAAAGTTTTGGTATGGCTTTAAGCCAATATAATTCACTTGGCTATTTAGATGACATTAAAGAAACAGTTGTTGAAAATCGCAGAGTTTTAGCGGTTTTAGCCATGTATCGAAGAAAAGTAAAAGGCTCTATTTTGGGAAATTCTAAAACAGGAAGTATTGCCTATATCGAACCCGAAGCGGCACAACGTTATTCTCGCGAATTAAACAATCTAGAGTTTGAAGAACGCGAAGAAATCATGCGAATTTTGAAACGTTTAACTAATGAAATTCGTCCGTTTACTGAAACTATTGCGGCTTATCAAGACTTTTTAAGTGATGTTGATGTGATTGCTGCTAAAGCCAAATACGCATATAAAATCAATGGAATTCTTCCTAATATTATCGAAGAAAAGCGACTTTTTTTTAGAGAAGCCTTCCATCCTATTTTGTATTTGAACAATAAAGAAAAAAAGGCAATTACCTATCCACAAACCATCGAATTACACAACGAAAGTCGCATTATTGTGATTTCGGGACCCAATGCTGGTGGAAAAACGATTTCCTTAAAAACCGTAGGATTACTACAATTAATGTTGCAAAGTGGGATATTAATTCCAGTCCATGAACGCAGCGAAACCTTTTTATTCGACAGAATCTTAACAGATATCGGAGATAATCAATCTATTGAAAATCATTTAAGTACATACAGTTACCGATTAAAGAACATGAACTACTTCTTAAAGAAATGTAACGAAAAAACATTGTTCTTAATTGATGAATTTGGAACTGGTTCTGATCCTGAATTAGGAGGTGCTTTGGCTGAAACTTTCTTAGAAGAATTTTATGCCCGTGAAGCTTTCGGAATTATTACTACGCATTACAGCAATTTAAAAATATTAGCAAACGAATTACCTTTTGCTTCCAACGCGAACATGATGTTTGATGAGAAATCATTAGAACCTATGTACAAATTGATTTTGGGTCAAGCCGGAAGTTCGTTTACATTCGAAGTCGCACAGAAAAATGGTATTCCATTCGGTTTAATCAATCGTGCGAAAAAGAAAATTGAAGGCGGAAAAGTTCGCTTTGACAAAACGATTGCTACACTTCAAAAAGAGCGTTCAAAATTGGAAAAAACGTCTTTAAATTTAAAAGAAGAAGAAACCAAAGCACGTGAAGAAAGTAAGAAAATGGAAACCATCAACGCTAAAATTCAGGATAAATTAGAACGTTATCAGGAATTGTACGATGCAAACCAGCGTTTGATTTACATCGGGCAAAAGATTGATGATATTTCGGAAAGTTACTTCAATAATAAAGACAAAAAGACATTAATTGGTGAGTTTTTGAAAATGGTTGAAATCGAAAATTCGAAACGTAAAAAACTTTCGGTTAAAGAAAAGAAAGTTAAAGAAGTTATCCAGAAAAAAGTAGAAGAAGAAGTTAAGGTGATTGTGGAGGAAATTCGTGTGGTTAAGAAGGAAAAGAAAATCAAAGCCAAAATTGAAGAAGAAAACAAACCAAAAGTTACTTTAAAAGTTGGCGACAGAGTTCGCATGATAGATGGAAAAGCGATTGGAACCATTGATGTAATCGAAAAAACAAAAGCAACAGTGAATTACGGAATTTTCACCTCAAAAGTAAGTTTAGACCAATTAGAATACGTGCAACCTGCATAACATTTAGAAGCATATTATGGAAATACAAGATTTGCCACAAGATAAAAAAATAATATTGTTTGATGGCGTTTGCAACCTTTGCGATTCGTCGGTTCAATATGTAATCAAACACGACAAAAAAGATATTTTCCGATTTGTCTCGCTTCAATCGGAATTAGGTCAAAACATTTTAAAACACATCGGAATTAATCCAATTCATACTGATAGTATTGTTTTATATGAACCAGGAATTTCTTATTATTATAAATCAACAGCTGCTTTACATATCGCAAAAGGATTAAGTGGAATTTTTACTTTTGCAACGGTCTTTCAGATATTACCAACAGGATTAAGAGATTTCGTTTACGATTACGTAGCAAAAAATCGTTACAAATGGTATGGCAAAAAAGAAGCCTGTATGATTCCATCACCTGAATTAAAAGCGAAGTTTTTAGATTAAGTTTATATGATAATTATCAGGTAATAAACAATTGCTACCCTTTATCTTTGTGTAAATTCTAACCTTTGTAACTATGGCAAATTTATTATTACCACTTTATTCGCATAGCAACGGAACTTTCATTATGATTATTGTTTTTGCGCTTGTGTGTCTAGGCTTAGTTGGCGCAGTAATGCTAATGATGAATAGTGATAAAAAGAAAAAAAACGACCAGTAAATCTGGTCGTTTTTAGTTATAAGTAGTATAAAAATTAATTTTTTACTAATTTCTTTACTGCGTTACCTTGTTCAGTATCGATTACTAAAAAGTAAACACCAGTATTTAAACTTGAAATATCTAACGTCATTTCGTTTGAAGCAATACTAGGAATTTCAGTTCTGATTGCTCTGCCGTTAATATCAATAATTCCTATTTTTCTTATCGGCATATTGTTACCCGAAATAGTTACTAAACTTGATGAGGGATTTGGATAAACATTAAAAGTAGAAGAAACAAAATCATCATTTGATGCAGGTGTTTCAGAAACACCAGTTAAGGTTATCGTTAGATTAGTCCAAGTTCCAGATGCACCTGCCCCGCTATATGCGTTACCTAACCAAACATTATACGTAGGGTTGGTAGTAAAGTCCAAAGGGGTTAATAAAGTATAAGTACTATTTAATACTGTGCCAAGTGTCGAACTATTTCCACTTGCCCATTGATGTCTTTCTGTAGCTCCTAAATTACTAAAACCACCTGCCTGTAATAACCCATTTAGAGCTAGAGTAGAAGTTGGTGTAACATAAATAGCTAAATCATTTGCGTAAGTATCCGCCAATGTTGCAGTCAATGTAGCTTGCAATGCAACCGCAGTCAAAGTTCCTTGTAACTCATTGTCAGTGTATAACTGACCGAATTGAGTAGCTGTATAAGTTATTGGACCAGGGGCATTTAAAACAATCTGACCTTGTAAGTTAAACAACGTAAAAAAAGAAAATAAAAGTAATGTTTTTTTCATAATTAAAATTTTTATAATTGATTATCAAAATTAAGCATTAAATTAATACAAAAACAACTTTAAGAAAAAATTATAACTTTCTTCTTTCCTTCTCTTTTTTAATCAACGTTAGCTCCCTACTCGTTTGTCCAGCTACTGAAGTATTTTCTTCTGCTCTTCTTATTAAGTAAGGCATCACATCTCTAACTGGACCAAACGGCAAATACTTAGCAACATTATAACCGTTTTCTGCTAAATTAAAACTAATGTTATCACTCATTCCAAGTAATTGACCAAAAAAGATACGTTTATCGTTTTTAGAGATTCCTTTTTCAGACATTAATTGCATTAACTTATACGAACTTTCTTCATTGTGAGTTCCTGCAAAAATTGCCATTTTATCTATATTTTCAACCATATACAATACGGCAGCATCATAATTAATATCGGTAGCTTCTTTAGAAACACAAATTGGCGATTTTAATCCACGTTCAGTAGCTCTATCATTTTCTTTTTCCATATAAGCACCACGAACTAATTTCATTCCAATATAAAAACCTTCCGATTTTGCTTGTTCGTGCAAACTTTTCAAATAATCTAATCTGTCCCAACGGTACATTTGTAACGTATTAAAAACAATGGCTTTTTGTTTATTGTATTTGCGCATCATATCGGTAACAATAGTATCTGCCGCATCTTGCATCCAACTTTCTTCAGCGTCAATTAATAACAAAACGTCTTTTTCATGCGCAGTTTTACAAGCCAAATCGAAACGTGCAATTACTCGATTCCATTCTTTTTGTTCAGCTTCTGTTAAAACCGACTTCTCTCCTACTTTTTCATATAAATCTAAACGACCAAAACCAGTTGGTTTAAAAACCGCAAACGGAATAGCTTCACGTTCTCTTGCAAATTCAATTGTTTTTAAAGTCATTTCTAAAGCAGCGTCAAACTGAGCTTCTTCTTCTTTTCCTTCCACAGAATAATCCAAAACCGAAGAAACTCCTTTGGTAAACATATTATCCACTACTTTTAAACAATCAACCTCATTTACACCACCACAAAAATGATCAAAAACGGTTGAACGAATTAATCCTTCAACAGGCAAATGAGCTTTAAGGGCGAAATTAGTAACGGCGGTTCCTATTTTTACAAGTGGTTGACTTGCAATTAGTTTAAAAAGAAAATAAGCTCTTTCTAATTCGGTATCACTCTTTAAAGAAAAAGCAACTTGGGTATTGTCAAATATTTTATTCATGATATTTTTGATAAAAAGCGACACAAATATACATCAGTTTTTACGAATTTTAAATAAAAAATGCCTTATTTTGCAATAAAATTCAAGCTTTTTACATGCAAACAATTACAGCCAACAATTATAATGTTTACTTTGATTCTAAAGGATATGAAACTTTGGCAGAAATGCTAAAACCATCTCATTATTCTAAGATTTTTATTTTAGTAGACGAAAACACATCTCAATATTGTTTACCACATTTATTAAATAATTTGGCAACTGAAATCGAAATTGAAATAATCGAATTAGAGGTTGGAGAAATTCATAAAAATATTACTACTTGTACTGAAGTTTGGGGCGCCTTGTCGGATTTAGGTGGTGATAGAAAAAGTATTCTTATAAATTTAGGCGGTGGTGTAATTTCTGATTTAGGTGGATTTGTGGCTTGCACATTTAAAAGAGGAATTGACTTTATTAATATTCCAACTACTTTACTTTCTATGGTTGATGCGTCAATTGGTGGAAAAAATGGAGTGGATTTAGGAAATTTAAAAAATCAAATTGGAATCATTCGAGAACCCAAAGCTGTGATTGTTGATACACAATTTTTAAATACTTTACCTCAAAACGAAATGCGTTCTGGGTTAGCCGAAATGCTGAAACATGGATTGATTTTTGATAAAAAATATTGGGATAAATTTAAAAATTTAAAAGATTTAAGCACAGAGGATTTAAATCATTTAATTCATCAATCTATTCAAATAAAAAACACTATTGTATGTGAAGATTTAACCGAAAATGGGATTAGAAAATCTTTGAATTTTGGTCACACTTTAGGTCATGCAATTGAAAGCTATTTCTTAGAAAATAAAGATAAAACAAGTTTACTTCATGGTGAAGCAATTGCGGTTGGGATGATTTTAGAAAGCTATATTTCCAGAGAAAAAGGATTATTAAAAAACGAAGAATATCAGGAAATCAAATACATTATCAATGATATTTTTGAACGAATTGAATTCACTCAAAACGAAATTGAAAAAATCATTGAATTGCTGATTTTTGACAAAAAAAATGAGTTTGGAAAAGTACAATTTGCCTTGCTTGACGGAATTGGGAAAATTAAAATCAATCAAGAATCAGATAACGAATTGATTTACAAAGCTTTTAGAGATTATTCCGTGTAATTATTTTTTTATTTTTTCTTTATTTATTAGCCATTTTATTTTTTAACTTTGCCCTAATGAAAGAAAACAAAAAACAATCAAATTTCAATAGAACACTCGATAATAGAAATGCTGACATCTCTATAATTGGGAGGTTGTTTTTTTCTATTTTTAGTTTTCATATTATCGATTTGTTTGAAATATCAAAGGCTTTTAGTGAGAAATTACTAATTCGCTTTGCCAATATTAGGGTTTGAAAATTGTGATTAAAAAACAATTAGTAACTTTTTAATTTAATCCAAATTTTCAAAATGAACACAAAATATTACGACTTAATTAATCAAACTTTTTATTTTCCTCAAGAAGAATTTACTCTAAATAAAGATGAACTTCAGTTTCATGGTATTGATTTAATGAAATTGGTTGAAGAATATGGAACTCCATTGAAGTTTACTTATTTACCTAAAATTTCACAAAACATCAACCGTGCAAAAATGTGGTTTAGAAATGCCATGGAAAAGCACGATTATGATGCTAAGTATTTCTATTGCTACTGTACAAAAAGTTCTCATTTTCAATTCATTTTAAATGAAGCTTTAAAAAATAACATTCACATTGAAACTTCTTCTGCTTTCGACATTAATATTGTAGAAACATTAATGGAAGAAGGCAAAATAAATAAAAACACTTTTATTGTTTGTAATGGTTTCAAACGCGATCAATATGTAACTAATATTGCACGTTTAATCAACAACGGACATAAAAACACCATTCCAGTAATTGATAATTTTGAAGAATTAGATTTATTACAAGAAGAAATTGATGGTAAGTTTAAAATCGGAATTCGTATTGCTGCGGAAGAAGAACCAAAATTTGAGTTCTATACATCTCGTCTAGGAATTGGTTATAAAGATATTGTTCCATTTTACCGTAAACAAATTGCTGAAAATAAGAAAGTTGAGTTAAAAATGCTTCACTTTTTTATTAATGCTGGTATTCGTGATACAGCTTATTATTGGAACGAATTATTAAAATGTATGAAAGTGTACATTGCTTTGAAAAAGGAATGTCCAACTTTAGACAGTTTGAATATTGGTGGTGGTTTCCCAATTAAAAATTCATTAGCATTTGATTATGATTACCAATATATGGTAGACGAAATCTTAAATCAAATCAAAATTGCTTGTGACGAAGCAGAAGTTCCTGTTCCACATATTTTCACTGAATTTGGTTCGTTTACAGTAGGGGAAGCTGGTGGTGCTTTGTACCAAGTTTTATATCAAAAGAAACAAAATGACCGTGAAAACTGGAACATGATTGATTCATCTTTCATTACTACACTTCCAGATACTTGGGCCATTAATAAACGTTTTGTAATGATAGCCGTAAACCGATGGAATGATACTTACGAACGGGTATTACTTGGTGGATTAACTTGTGATGGAGACGATTATTACAATTCAGAACAACACATGAATGCGGTTTATTTACCAAAATACAACAAAGAAAAACCTTTATATATCGGATTCTTTAACACAGGAGCATATCAAGAGACAATTGGTGGTTTTGGCGGATTAAGTCACTGTATTTTACCACAACCAAAACACATTTTAATTGATAAAGATAAAAACGGAATTATTGCTACTGAAGTTTTTTCGGAACAACAAAAAGCAGAAGACGTTTTAGAAATTTTAGGTTACAACAAAAGAAAAGAACAATAAAATAAGAAATAATGAGTAAAGGACCTGTTAGTCAGTTTATAGAGAAACATTATCTTCACTTTAACTCTGCCGCTTTAGTAGATGCAGCAAAAGGGTATGAAGAACATTTATTAGACAACGGAAAAATGATGATTACTTTAGCTGGTGCGATGAGTACAGCTGAATTAGGAAAATCGTTAGCCGAAATGATTCGTCAAGATAAAGTACATATTATTTCTTGTACTGGAGCTAATTTAGAAGAAGATATCATGAATTTGGTAGCTCATAATTCATACAAAAGAGTTCCAAATTACAGAGATTTATCACCACAAGAAGAGTGGGATTTATTAGAAAACCATTACAACCGCGTTACTGATACTTGTATTCCAGAAGAAGAAGCTTTTAGACGTTTACAACAACATTTATTTGATATTTGGAACAATGCAGATTCTAAAGGAGAACGTTATTTTCCACATGAATTCATGTACCAAATGATTAATTCTGGAGTATTAAAACAATACTACGAAATTGATCCAGCTGATTCTTGGATGGTTGCTGCAGCTGAAAAGAATTTACCAATTGTAGTTCCTGGATGGGAAGATAGTACAATGGGTAACATTTTCTCTTCTTACTGTATCAAAGGTGAATTTAAAGCTACCACAATGAAAAGCGGAATTGAATACATGATGTGGTTAGCAGATTGGTATCCAAAAAATTGTGCAGGAAAAGGAATTGGTTTCTTCCAAATTGGTGGAGGAATTGCAGGAGATTTCCCTATTTGTGTAGTTCCAATGTTATATCAAGATATGGAAATGCATGACGTGCCGTTTTGGAGTTATTTCTGTCAGATTTCTGACTCAACAACAAGTTATGGTTCGTACTCTGGAGCTGTTCCAAACGAAAAAATTACTTGGGGTAAATTAGATATTCACACACCAAAATTCATTGTAGAGTCTGACGCTACGATAGTTGCACCATTAATGTTTGCTTACATTTTAGGCTGGTAAAAAAAATTAAAAAAAAAATTTATTTTACTTGAAAATATAAGTTTAGGATAGTACATTTGACCAAAATACAAGATTAAAACCTACCCAATGAAAAGAGTTATTGTTGATTACGCAAAATTAACAAATGAAATCTTAACCTTACTAGTTGAGAAATTTCCTGACGGATATGATGATTCGGATATTATTCGTTTTAAAAACGCTAAGAATGAAACAATTGAGGCAGTTGAAGTACGAACTGAAGACACTATTTTTTTAGTAAAAGTTAGTACAAAACTATCTGACCGAATTGAAAACTATGACGAAGACGACATTATTGAAGATGATGTGGTAGTTGTACCAGATGAAAAAATCGGAAGTCTTAAAGATTTAGATATTGAAGAAGATGACGACGACGATGACATTTCAAATGATTCTGACGATATTGTAGATTCTGATGAAGATTCAGACGACGATGACGACGAAGATTAATACACAAAAAAAGGGATTCAAAATTTGAATCCCTTTTTTTATTATAAATAGCGTTCTAAAATCACATTCTTGTGATGCAATTCATGACCTAGTGTTATATATCCAATAGCTCTAACAGATACACTGCAATTTGAAGCTGTTCCCAAACGTAGTAAATCTTCACCTGAAAGAGTTTCAAATAGACTTATTGTAGCATTTCGAACACTTTCATATTCCGCTAACAAACTTTCGTATTCTCTATTATTTGCATTAGCCGTAATTACATAATCATTTTCCTCAAATCCTGGCAAAGCAGTTTTGTCATTTCTTGCGATTCGTAAAGCGCGGTAAGCAAATATTCTCTCCGCATCAATTAAGTGCAGGATTATATCTTTGACAGTCCATTTCCCTTCTGCATATCGAAATTCATGCTTAAAAACTGGAACCGATTTAAAGAAATGTAACATTTCTTCTTTTTGTATTGTAAGTCCTTTAATAATATCTTGCTCTGGAACTAATTTGATATAATTCTCATAATAGGGAGCAAATTCGTTTGGTTGTAAATTTTTCATAACAATATAAGATATAAAAAAAGCCTCATTAAGAGGCTTTCGTATTTTACAATTCTTTAAAAATCGTATGCATTAAACGTTTTTTATCGTTGATGCTCTCTTCTAAAGAAATCATGGTTTCTGTTCTGTAAACACCTTCAATATCGTCAATCATGAAGATAACTTCTTTAGCGTGTTTAGTGTCTTTAGCTCTAATTTTGCAGAAAATATTGAATTTTCCTGTAGTCACGTGAGCAACTGTTACGAATGGAATCTGATTGATACGTTCTAAAACGAATTTAGTTTGTGACGTGTTGTGCAAGAAAACTCCAACATAAGCAATGAAAGAATAACCTAATTTTTCATAATCTAATGTCAAAGAAGAACCTTGAATGATTCCTGCATCTTCCATTTTTTTCACCCTAACATGTACCGTTCCTGCAGAAATTAATAATTTTTTTGCAATATCTGTAAAAGGAACTCTCGTGTTATCAATCAACATGTCCAAAATTTGATGATCTACTTCATCTAAACGAAACTTACTCATAAGTGCTTATAATATTTGTTAAATTTTTAATTTTTATTCAAATATGAAGCAAATTTATCAAATAATTTTTACACCATTGTTAAATTCTGTTAAATTATTGATAAAAAAATCAGCTTTTTCTTCTATTATTGGAAAATGCTTTCCTTTAGAAGTAAATAAACCATTTTTGCAATCGTATTCTAAATGTCCTTTAAAATCTTGTAAATCATCAATTTTAACGATTTTTGCTACAAATTTTAACTGACCATCTTGCACTACTTCAGTATATTGAGCTGCAAAGTTAATTATTTTTTCTTCACTATTATCAATAATTTTGACATTTTTGTAAATAAAATCATAAAAACATTTGTTATTTTGAGGAATATTCAAATAATACATCAATTCGTTATCAACTATAACGTTTTCGTAACTCACATCAAATGAACTTAAAAGCGAAATAAAAATATAATTTCGAACAATATCTCTATCATAATCATTTGCATAATGTCCCGCTTCAAATAAAATAGTTGGCGTATTTTGAGTAGTGAAATAATCACCTGTACAATTTACATTATAACTATCATCAAAACGTCCAACTTGATTAGGAATGTATTGTTGTAACGCATTATTCATCTTGTTTATTATATGAATTGCTTTTAAGCGAACATCGTTGTATTCTGTCTCTTTATTGTAAGCTGGCGATAAAAAAGAAACCGTAGCAGGTAAATTAAAACCTTCTGTACCAAAAATAGTTCTTTGATCGTGTAAATTATAGCAATAATCAGGTTGAAAACTTTTACAAACACTATGTAAGACTTGCATTTCTGGTTGAGTAGCATTAAAAGCATCTCTATTCAAATCAATTGTATTCGCATTTTCCCTTGTATATAAGAATGCTCCGTCTGGATTCAACATAGGAATACATAATAAGGTGTATTCGTTTTTAATGCGATTCGCAATTTCGTTATCCGATTGTAAAAAATTAAAGAAGTCAAATAACCCTTTTGTCGTGGTAGATTCGTTTCCATGCATTTGCGACCACATCAAAATTTTTGTTTTTCCTGTTCCTGTTTTTACTTGATAGATCTCTCGTTCTTGAACTGATTTTCCAATTTCAGTAATCTCAAAATCTGAATTTAATGATTCTAATATTGGTAAAATAATATCTAAATGAATATACTTTCCTTTGAGTTTTGGTTCTAAATATTGAGTTGCTAATTGTAAATAATTCATGGCTTTCTTTTGATTTACAAATGTAAACAACTTATATTTTACATTTGTAAACATGTAAAAACACCACATAATTTACTTTTGTAAACTATTGTAATACCTTTAATAACTCCCTAGTATTAGTCATGTTTACAAGATTAATACTAGTCTAATTAAAATGATTATATTATTGTAAATCAGTTTATTAATATTACTTACATTAAGTCTTTATTTATATTAAAATCTTCTATTTACATTTGTAAACTTGCTTAATTCACTATTATTGTTTACATTTGTAATTCTTTAAATCTATTCACTATTTACAATGGTAAACATCGATGATTTTATTAAACGTTTAGAAATTATACTCGATTATTATAATTTATCTGCTTCTGCATTTGCGGATAAAATCAATGTGCAGCGTTCGAGTTTGTCTCACCTACTCTCTGGGAGAAATAAACCTAGCTTAGATTTTATCATCAAAGTAATTGAGGTTTTTCCTGAAGTAGATTTGTATTGGATTTTAAATGGAAAAGGAAATTTTCCGAAATCAGAAATTGTGGCTCATTCAGTTTTAGAAATTGAAAAAAATAATGCTTCAACTCCAATAATAGAATCTACATTTTCTGAACCTGATTTATTTTCGACTGTAGAAAAAGGAATTCCTCCTACTCTTCCAGAAACTAATCCTGTAGAATCGATTAAAACAGAAAATAATTCTCCTGAAGAAATTGAGCGCATTGTAGTGTTTTTTAAAAACGGAACTTTCAAAAACTATAAACCATAAAAAAACTCTGAATTCCTCCAGAGTTCTTAAATAATTAAATAACTAACCTTTATCTTCGGTGTAAATAAACTGCTGTTACTCCTGCTTCTGCTCTACTCATTTGAGGTGTTGCATCTGCTGACATTGTTGGGAAAGCAAATTTTAAAACTAAACCGCCTGAATTCAAGCGTTCTGCTACATAAATTGCATTTGTTACGTGGTCATAAGCAACATCGACAGGGTTTCCTAACATAGAATTAGGTCCGTACACTCTAATTTGATTGTTCATAGCAATTGTTCCCAAATTATTTGTCATGTTTAGTACAGAAGTAAAGTTATTAATAACCACTAAACCACCGTCGGTTGCGCTTGAAGCTAATCCTACATCAGATAAAACCATTACATTATCTTGCGGAGAATAAGTAATTCCGTGTGTTCTAACTAAGCCTTCAATAGTTACTCTTTTTGAAGCCGAAATTGACCCTGTAGCATTTGAAAAGAAATTGTTGTAAACTACTAAATCGCTAGTATTATCAGCAATAGCATACATGGTAGTTCCATCTAAATGAATTCCCCAAAGTTTGATATCTACAGTATAGGTATTTAAAAGTGTAAATCCAGTTGTATTTCTTTGGTACACATAAAATTTGCTGATATTTCCATTACCAGCATTTTGATCTTGAGCTACCACTACTTTATCTCCTGAAACCGCAATTTCACGAGCGTTTGTAAAATCTACTGAAGAAGAAAACGATAAATCTAATGTTGTTGCAGAAGAAATGATGGCATTTCTTAATCCGTTATAAGCTTCTACTCTATTATTGGTTCGAGAAGCCAAAACTACTTGATCTTTAAATGTATCATAGTAAACACCATCTGCATCCGTTGAACTAATTGTAAAACTTTTTGCAGTAGGAGTTGTCGCTAGTAAATCTGTAAATGATATTTTTCCTGATGTGTTACTGGTGGTTACCAATTTTAATTCCTGAGCCGGAGTTGGTGTTTGATCAATTGGTTCTGGTTCAGGAGTTACCATTGAAGAATCGTCGTCATTACAAGAAGTAAATAAAACTGCTACTAAAGCAAGAGGTAAAAATAGTTTTTTCATTTGTTAAAAGTTTTGGTTTCTTCTATCTACGAAAAACTATTCTTCTTAGTTTTATTTTGAGTGAAATTTATTTTATCTTCCTAATAATAAACACTTTAAATAGATTATTCCTTTGGAACATAACTCAATTCTGGAACTTTTCCAATGACTCCTTTATAATACGATTCTAAAAATTTAATATCAGCTTCGATATTTCCGGTTGGATAAAAAGGTTCGTTGTAAACCACTTCTTTTCTTCCGTAATCAAAAGCAACGGGAACAATTGGTACATTTGCTTTTAAAGCCATGTAATAAAAACCTGTTTTCCATTCGGTTACTTTTTTTCGAGTTCCTTCTGGCGCGATTGCTAATCTAAAAATTTCTTTTTCTTGAAATATTTTGGCAATTGTATCTACTTTGTTCTCGTTTTTTTGACGATTTAAAGGTGTTCCTCCTGTCCAAGTGAAAAAATAATTAAACGGAAACACGAATAATTCCTTTTTAGCCACATAATTAATTTCAATATTTAGAATACCTCGTGAAAAAATACCAAGGAAAAAATCCCACCAACTCGTGTGAGGAACAGCAATAATTACACATTTTTTTACTATTGGAGCTATGGAGCCAACTACTTTCCATCCAAAAATTTTACAGAAAATAAATTTGTATATAATTTGTTTCATATGAGACTATTTTGAGACAAAAATAAAATTATATTTACGATAACAAACAAAAATACATGATTAAGCGTTTATTGAGTTATTTATTACCTATAAAAATTCACCAAAAGAAATCGGTTTACAGTAAAAATCTAGAAGTTACCTGGAATAATGGGTATTTGGTTTTAGATTCTGAAAATACCAATTATTCTTTTGGAAGTTTACAGCGCGTGTTAAAAAAAGGATTAAAATACATTGGTTACGAGCGTATTCAAAATTTTGAATCGATATTAGTTTTAGGCGTTGCTGGTGGAAGCGTCATTGAGACGCTGAAAAAAGAAGTGAAATTTGAAGGAAAAATTACAGGCGTAGAAATTGATGCGGCTGTTGTAGAATTGGCAACAAAATACTTTGGATTAGGAAAGCACGACAATGTTTCAATCGTAATTGATGATGCATTTGAATTCGTTTTAAAAACCAAAGAAAAATACGATTTAATTATAATTGACATTTTCCAAGATACAACAATGCCGAATTTTTTATTTGAAGATTTCTTTATTAATCGCATTAATTTTTTACTTAATGTAAATGGATTTATCTTATTTAATACCATGGTTTTAGATTATCAAGATAGAAGAAGAAATGCAATTTATAAAAGCAAATTTGACAACAACTACTCTGTTAGATTGTATCCAAAAATTGAAGTCCACAACGAATTATTTACCATTAAAAAATTAGCCTAATGCGAGTAGTAAAAAAACTTTTAGTGGGAAAAGTCAGTGAAAAGCATTCTCATCCAATTAGTCCACTTCATAAGAGAATTTCTAATATTCAATCTATTTGGAACAATGATCATGAAGATGATAATGGGATTGAGAAGATTGTTCGTTTGTTTTTATCGATTTCTCAATTGTTCTTTTTGGGAATTTATATTAAACATTTTGCCAATAAATTCGGTCATGAATATAAGGATTTGGCCATGGATTTATATGTTTTGTCTAAGGTTATCTTTCCATTCTTAATTCTGATAAATGACTGGCAAAATCATGATTATGTAATTTGGATATTGGTCTTTTTATTATTAGAAACCATACTGTATATTCCAACATTGATTTTTGCCTCCGATCTATTTTCAAGACCTCGATCTTATAAACGTTCAATGTTATTATTGTTCTTTAATTACATTGAAGTTGTAGTTTCGTTTGCAGTTTTGTATACTTTGGGAGATAATATGAATAAACCTTTTGAACACTGGTTCGATTCGGTTTATTTTAGCTTAATAAGTTCAAATTCAATTGGATACGGAGATTACTACCCTGTTACCACTTTTGGAAAAGTATTGGTTAGTTTACAAGCATTATTCTTTTTATCGTTTGTAATCTTATTTTTAAATTTTTTCTCAACAAAAGTTAAAAGTAAAGGCTATTTTGAAGACGAAGAAATTTAAGACAATAACTTTCTAGCTTTTTCTAAATCTTCAAAAGTGTCAATTCCAATACTTCCATGCGAAGTTTCCACCATTTTAATGCGTTTTCCGTATTCTAAATAACGAAGTTGCTCTAGTTTTTCAGAAGCCTCTAATGATAACATAGGTAATCGAAAAAAATCCATCAAAGCTTCTTTTCTGAAAGCATAAATTCCGATGTGTTTCATATAACGAACACCTGCATTTTCATCTCGTGGAAACGGAATTACTGAACGCGAAAAGTAAAGAGCAAAACCTTGTTGGTCCGTAATTACTTTTACGTTATTAGGATTGTTAATCTCTTCTTTATCAGTTATTTGAAACATTAGCGAACCCAAATCAACTTTCTTTTCAGTATCGTTTTTGAAGACTTCGATTAATTCTTCTAAAGGCTTTTTATTAATAAATGGTTCATCACCTTGCACGTTAATTACAACATCAACATCCATGTTTTCAACTGCTTCCGCAATTCTGTCACTTCCGCTTTCGTGTTCTTTTATAGACATGATGGCTTTGCCTCCATTCGAAATAATTTCGTTGAAAATTAAATTGGAATCCGTAACCACGAAAACATCATCAAATAAATTTGTTGACATAGCTGCTTCATAGGTTCTAAGAATTACAGTTTTGCCACCTAAATCTTGCATTAATTTTGCAGGGAAACGTGTGGATGCATAACGAGCAGGAATTACAGCTATTATTTTCATGGTTGATTTATAATTATCGCCTAAGGCATAAATTTAATTTTTAAATATCAATTCTGTTTTCTCATTATTTTTTAAAAGAATGGCGTCTTTTATAGTAAAATCGGTTTTTGTTTCACTAATTTCAAACTGATATACTTCTATTTTTTTATTAGAATAATCTAAAAGATGTTTCATACAATCATCAATTGTAACAAAAATTTCATCATCTAATTTTTGTATTAAACCAGCTTCTTTATTATCAACAATTATAAAGTAATTATCAGATTTATCAATTTCATAATATAATTCTTGAAAAACTCCGTATTTATCTTCAATACTCATTAAATATAGTCCATAACAAATATATAAGAAGAATAAAAAAAGGGTTAAACAAATACCTATAATTATTTTAGTTTTTAATTTCATTTCTCTTTTTTAGAAAAAAACTTTTTGAACAATCTAATCCCGACAAAAATAATAAGGATAACCACAATAAAAGCAACAATAGGCAAGAAAATAGCCAAAACGGATACAAAAGATGCCGTTGCTGTTTCTGTAGTAGAAACTAAATGATTTCCTATTCCGCCAGTAGTTACCGTTGATGTTGCCCTTGTTACGGCTGTTGCTGAATTTATAGCAGTAGCAGTTCCTCCTCCTGCAATGATGGCTAATCCCCAAGTTATCATTGGATCTAAATCGACTAAAGTTGAAGCCATCACAACCGTTCCGGCAATTCCTGCCAAAGGAACAGCTAGAGTATCTAATAAATTATCTATATACGGAATGTAATAAGCCAAAATTTCGATTACTGTGGCTATTCCCAAACAAATAATTGCGGTTAAACTTCCAATCCAAGCAAACGAATCGCCCACAGGAACGTATCCAAAATGTGTGGCTAAACTTAGCACAAACAAAGGAACAAACACTCTAAAACCAGCCGAAGCGGCTAATCCAATTCCTAAACAAACACTAATTATGGTTTCTAACATAGCTTAATTGTGAAAATATTCATCTTTAAATCCTATTAAATATAACTTTTCTTCTGCACGTGTAATGGCTGTATACAACCATCTCACATAATCAATATCTATACCATTTGGCAAATAAGGTTGCTCTACAAAAACGGTTTTCCATTGGCCACCTTGCGATTTATGACACGTTATCGCATAAGAGAATTTAACTTGTAAGGCATTGAAATACTCATTTTCCTTAACTTTCTGCAATTTTTTATATTGCTGACGTTCTTCTTCATAATCCAATAACACTTCTTGATACAATTTATTCGATTCTTCATACGTTAACGAAGGTGATTCGCTCATAATTGTATCTAACATGATAACTGTATCAAACGGAATTTGATTGGGATAATCAACCATTCTGACTTTTACAGTTGCAAATTTGAATCCGTATAACTCTTGAATTTTTCTGATTTCTAATATTTCAATGATATCACCATTCGCAATAAATCCGGCTTCTGATTCTTCTTTTAACCAAAAATAATTATTTTTTACAACCATCATATAATCTCCAGTTGAAATTTCACTTTCCTTGGATAAAATGGAAGTTCTAATTTGTTGGTTATACTGGTTGGCTCTTTTATTGGAACGTAAAATAAAAACAGTATCTTCAATACTATAATTATCATACGCCTGATGAATAGCATCTTGAATTTCATATCCATCTTGCAAACGCACAATATCTTTAAATCCATTTAGCTTAAATTGAAACGTATCAATAAAATGTGAATGTAATAATTCGCGTAATTCAGTAGCATTATACAAAATTCCAGAATGTTCTGCCTGACGCATCACTTCATCTAATTCAATATGATGCACATTTTTTTGATAATGTAATGAAAGTGAATCAATATCTAAAGCTGGACTCACACTCATATTTACTGGCGGCAACTGGGCTGTATCTCCAATTAATAAAAGTTTGCAGTTTTTTCCAGCTTCTACATAAAAGAACAAATCATCTAACAAAGAACCATTTTCATATAATTTAGAATCCTGATTGGTATCTGAAATCATTGAAGATTCATCAACAATAAATAAGGTGTTTTTAAATTTATTTTGTTGTAGAGTAAAACTCACTCCTCCCGTTTTATTTTTTTTAGGATAATAAATTCTCTTATGAATTGTAAATGCTGGCTTTCCTGAATAATTACTAATCACTTTTGCAGCTCTTCCTGTGGGAGCTAATAGCACAGCTTTCATATCAACTTCACTCAAATGATTAATCACAGTCGAAATTATGGTTGTTTTACCCGTTCCGGCATAACCTTTGAGAACAAAAATATCATCAGATGTTGAATTCAAAATAAAATCAGCAATTTTCTGAAAAAAAACTTCTTGTTTTTGTGTGGGTTGATGCGGAAAATTATTTTGTAATAAATTGTAAAACAGCTTATAAGTCATGAAAATGGATTTGGCCAATATTAATTTTTCAAATATACTGATGATTTTTACAAGAAATTCTTTTGTGTAGAAAAAAAAATTGTAGATTTGCGTACCTATTTAACTAAAAATAAATTATTCAAATGTTAGAAATTGCTATTTATTTAGTCGTATTAATTATTTTAATCTTTGCAATGGTTAAACTAATTGATAAATTTGTTACACCTGGAAATAAAAAAATATTCACTGCAGTATTGTGGGGAATTTCTATTTTTCTTGTATATTTAATATATTCTTCTATTATGAAACCTATTGCGTTTCAGAATGAAAAAGAAGCTCGTTATGAAGTTGCTGTTAAAACTATGTTAGACATTAAAAAACTTCAAACTGGTTATAAATCTGTTAACGGGAAATATGCAGATACTTTTGAGGAATTAATCAAATTTGTAGAAAACGGACAATTTGAAATTATTTCTAGAAAAGATACTGCTGTTATTGATGCTGCTAAAAATGCTGCTTTTGGTATCACTGTTGGTGCTGATGGTGTTGGTGGTTTCTTTAAAGATGAAGTAATCATTACTAAATTAGGTTCTGTATCTGTTAAAGATTCATTATTCAAAAACTCTGATCGTTACAAAAGACTTAATGTTGTAAAAGTTGGTGGAGTTGAAGTTCCAGTATCTATGAAAACAGGAGTTGTTAGTAGAAACGATATGAATCTTTCTGTATTCCAAGCTATTATTGACAAAAATGCTTTATTAAAAGATTTAGATCAAGAATTAGTAAAACAAGAAAATAAAGTTGAGTCTATTGACGAAATCAATGGTCCACAAATTATTTTAGGTTCACTAGAAGAAGTAACTCTTACTGGAAACTGGCCAAAAAAATATGGTAATAACGAATAACGACATTACTCAAAAAACATACAAAAAGTTGTCCATTCAGGTTTCCTTGAGTGGACTTTCTTTTTGTGTCTTTGATTTAATTTCTAATAAGGTAATGACCACTATGTCAATTCCCTTTGAGAAAAATAAAGTAATGGAAGAACAATTGTGGCGAACTTTTGTCGATTATCCAATTCTTACCAAATCATATGACGAGGTAATGGTTATACATGACAACAACCTAAATGCTTTTGTTCCTACTTCCCTATTCGACGCTAACTTTTTAGCGAGTTATTTGCAATACAATACCAAAGTTTTTGAAACTGATTTTTTTACACATGATGTTATTTTTCCATATGAAATGAATAACATTTATGTCCCTTTCGTTAATATCAACAACTTCCTTTTAGATCAATATGAAACTTTTGAATACCAAAATTCGAATTCTGTTTTGGTAAAACAACTACTCGATTCATCTAAAAACAAAGAAGAAAAGCAAGTTTTTGTTCATGTACAAAAAGAACATTTTGAACTAATTGTGGTTAAAAATCAACAATTGATTCTTTTCAACTCTTTTCAATACAAAACACCAGAAGATTTTATTTACTATATTTTATTCACTTGCGAACAATTACAACTAAATCCTGAAACAATTTTGGTTCAAATATTAGGAAATTGTTCTGAAGACGATGCTTACTTTAAAATAGCTTTCCAATACATTAGAAATTGTAGTTTATTAGATGTTTCTAACAAAACTTCAATCTTAGATGTTACGCCCACTGCTTTAAGAAATCACTTTATATTATATCATTCATGAGAATTATCTCCGGAAAACACAAAGGGCGTAGATTAGTTGCTCCTAAAAATTTACCTGTTCGTCCTACAACAGATATGTGTAAGGAATCGTTGTTCAATATTCTGAATAACTATTTTAATTTACATGGATTAAAAGTGCTTGACTTATTTGCAGGAACTGGTAATATCAGTTACGAATTTGCTTCTCGTGGTGCTGGACCAATTACAAGTGTGGATGGCGATATGGGTTGTGTAAATTTCATTAAAAAAACTTCAACCGATTTAGATTTAGATATCAGCGTTATCAAAAGTGATGTTTTTAAATTCTTAGAAAAAAGTAAAACGAGTTATGACATCATTTTTGCTGATCCTCCTTATGATTTAGGTCAAGAAAATTTTGAAAAAATTATTCAGCTTATTTTTGAAAACGAAATTTTAGACGAAGAAGGTATGTTGATTGTAGAACATTCAAAACATACGAAACTAGAACACCTAACAAATTTCTCATTTTCGAAAAGTTATGGCGGTTCAGTATTTTCTTTTTATGAATTTGAAAGCGACGAAGAAGAAGATATTGAAGAGGAAGATGAAGGGTAAAATCTTCAAAAAATAAAAAAAGCAGACCTATAAGCCGGATTCTGTCTCCGATAAATCGGAGCCTTATCATTTATCTAGATCCCGCATTACTACGTGACTCAAGCTGTCTACCCTTCAACATCGGACGAGTCGCCCTTATTCTGATTGCTCAGAAACTGCTGATATACTTGACATTTCACCGCATAGAGTTTACCTGGTTTCACTACAGCATTACCTGTACATACTTTCTGTTGCACTTGTCCTCGCCTTTCAACGGACGGGCGTTACCCGCTATGCTACTCTTTGGTGTCCGGACTTTCCTACCATGCTTACACACGGACGATAAGGCGGTCTGCGGTGCAAACTTACAATAAAATATAATGGTTTTTTAACTTTTATTCAAAGAGTTTAACGTTTTATAGGGTATTTGCCCAAATTAAAAACTGTAAATTTATATGCCCTTAACAATCAATATCATGACAAACATATATAAGTACGCATCCGTTTCAGTTGCATTAAAACAATTGAGAAAAGAAGGTTTTACATACGATTTTAATCAAAATTCAGAAGAAATTATTTTACATCCCGAAAATTATATTGTAAATCAAATTTATCAATATGAAGGAAATTCAAGTCCAGATGATAGTGCAATCGTTTATGCTATTGTTTCAAAATTTGGACTAAAAGGTGTTTTTGTGACAGGTTCTTCTGCAAATTCTGTAGATGAAAATGCTCATTTTATTTCAAAATTAGTAATAAAAAACAGAAACGACACCCATTTATAATCCCAATTTTTCTTAGTAAATTGTGAATAACTTTTATAAAGATTCTTTTTAAATTGGATTTTGGAACTTGCTTTTTGGAATTTCACAACCTATATTTGTAAATCAATAATTCGTATGGAACAATTTATAGTATCTGCCAGAAAATACCGTCCGCAAACATTTAAAGATGTTGTCGGTCAGCAGGCTATTACCAATACTTTATTGAATGCTATTGAAACCAATCACTTAGCACAAGCCTTATTGTTTACTGGACCTCGTGGGGTTGGAAAAACTACTTGTGCCCGTATTTTAGCTCGAAAAATCAATCAAGAAGGTTATGATGACCCGTATGAAGATTTTTCGTTTAATGTATTCGAATTAGATGCAGCTTCTAACAATGGTGTTGATGATATTAGAAGTATTATCGACCAAGTGAGAATACCTCCACAAACTGGAAAATATAAGGTTTATATCATCGACGAGGTGCATATGCTTTCTCAAGCGGCTTTTAATGCTTTCCTGAAAACATTAGAAGAACCGCCTAAACATGCCATTTTTATTTTAGCGACTACTGAAAAACATAAAATTATTCCGACGATTTTATCGCGTTGTCAAATATTTGATTTCAAAAGAATTACGGTTAAAGATGCGAAAGAACATTTAGCCGAAATTGCTAAAGAACAAGGTGTTGCTTACGAAGATGATGCTTTGCACATTATTGCTCAAAAGGCAGATGGCGCTATGCGTGATGCTTTGTCGATTTTTGACCGAGTAGTTTCGTATTGTGGGAATAATTTAACTAGACAAGCCGTTACCGAAAATTTAAACGTTTTAGATTTTGAATATTACATCAGAATCACCGATTTAATTTTAGAAAATAAAATTCCGGATTTATTAGTTGCTTATAATGATATTTTAGCAAAAGGTTTTGACGGACATCATTTTATTGCAGGTTTGGCATCGCATTTTAGAGATTTATTGGTTTGTAAAAATCCGGCAACTTTACCTTTATTAGAAGCTGGCGAACAAGCGCAAGCTTTATATGCAGCACAATCGCACAAAGCCATGCACGATTTCTTGATAAAAGGAATTGAATTAGCAAACGAATGCGATTTGAAATTTAAAGTCAGTCAAAATCAGCGACTTTTAGTTGAACTTTGTTTGATGCAATTAGCCTCTATCACTTTTGATGGAGAAAAAAAAAAGTAGCTAAATTTATCATTCCGGCTACTTATTACAAGAACAACTCCTACTCTATTACTGAAGTTCCAACGATTAAAACGCAAATTCCAACAGAGGAAACAAAACCTGTTGTAGTTGCTGAAACAGTTGTGAAAGAACCTGAAGTTGCAGAAATACCTCAAATTCAAAATGAAGTAGTTGCTCCAATTGTTCCTGAAATTCCAAAACCGGTTTTAACGAATTTAAATCCGACAGGAACAAAAGTTTCGGCACTTTCATTAGCGAGTATTAAAGCTAAAAAAGACTTAGAAGCCCAACAAAATCAGCATCAAAAGCACAAAGAAGAATTGCCTTCGGAAGTTTTTAACGAAACTGATATGTTGTTGCAATGGAATAAATTTGCGCAAAAAATGACGGATTCTGGAAAGCGTTTAATGGCGACTTACATGCAAATGAACGATCCAACCTTAAACGGAACCACCATAACTTTAGAACTTCCAAATCAAAGTACAAAAGAGGAATTTTTAACGGGTTGTCATGAATTAATAGGTTATTTAAGAGGAAAATTACACAACCACGATATAACCATTGAAGTAGTGGTTAATGAAACCGTTGAAAACAAATACGCTTTTACACCACAAGAAAAATTTGAACGTTTAAAACAAATTAATCCTACGATTGAATTGTTGAGAAAGACGTTTGATTTGGATGTTTAAGGAAAATATACTAGTTGTTAAATTTCTGCTGCTCGATATTAGAGATGTTTACAAAATGATAATTTTCTGTGAAAGATAAATATTTTTGTGAAAAATGTCAAGATAATAAAGCAATCCATTCATTGTTACAGATCATTTTTATATGGAGTTATTGTAGAGGCTCTTTTTTTTCAAACTTTTTAGTTGTCTCATTAAGAATGTAAATTTCAGGCTTACAAAATATACAGTCATTATAATAATAATTTTCTTCTTCTGGCGGATTGATAATTAACATTCTACTGTTTTTTTTATACTCTGAACCAACTGACGAATCCGGAGCATCATATATTTTTCCGGTTCTTCTGTCAATAAGTACATTCATTTGACAAGGACTTCCACAGCCCCATGTCGCAAAAGTGTAATGTCCGGCAAAAAGATTTTCAGAATCATTATAACATTCTCTAATTACAGTTCTGAATTGTTTTCCTAATTCATGAGAATCTAAGTCAAGTTTAGCTTTGACATTTTCAATATTAACTTTATAATCATCAAAAGCTATATATGGTTCAAATTTTATTAGAACTCTTCTAATTTTATCTTTCTGAATAGTTGTATCTCCATAAAGAATTACATTACCTTCATTTAATATAGTATCAAATAAAGGTTTTGTTTTCTCTTTCTTGTGATATGATTTAGTAGTATCTGATTTAATTTCTGATGTAAAGATTTTATCATTTTTATCAGTGCATGACAAAAATAAAAGAAGTATAGCTAAACAAAAGAAGTGTTTTGACATAATTACATATAATTAATATAAACAACATCAAATCTTCCCATAATACATCGCTTTCACGATACCATCGGATAACCCAATTTTTGGCACATAGATGTTTCTTGCTCCACTCCATTTCATGGCATTTAGATAAATACGTGTTGCTGGAATAATTACATCGGCGCGGTCTGGGTTAAGACCTAAATCGGCAATACGTTGTTCGTATGTCATGCTGTTCAACTTTTGATATTGCGATTGCACATACATGTATGACAGCGGTTTGTCTTGGTTTTTCTCCGATAATTTGAATAATTTATTGATGTTTCCACCAGAACCAATTAGCGTAATATTTTCAAATGGTTCCACATTGGCTTTAATCCATTTTTCCATTTCTTGCCAAACGATATCGTTAACCATTTCATTTAACAAACGAACGGTTCCGTTTTTAAATGATTTGGAGGCAATAATTTTTCCTTCAAAAAATAGAGAAAATTCGGTGCTTCCACCACCAACATCTACATATAAATAGGCTTTATCAGAAGTTATGAATTGTTTTAAATCGGAAGCGGCAATAATAGCTGCTTCTTTTTTACCATCAATAACATCAATTTTAATATCGGCTTTTTTCTTAATGATTTCGACAACTTCTTTTCCATTATAGGCTTCTCGCATAGCTGAAGTAGCACAAGCACGATATTGTTCTACTTTATGAACTTTCATTAATAGTTTGAAAGCTTTCATAGCATCAACCATTCGGTCAATATTTTCTTCCGAAATTTCGCCAACCGTAAACGCATCTTGACCCAAACGGATTGGAACACGAACTAAGGAACTTTTGTTGAATTGTGGAGCGCAACCTTCTTGCTCTACGATATTAGTTACCAACAACCTCATGGCATTGGAACCGATATCGATAGCCGCATATTTTTTTATTGTAATCATTTATTTGTAATTATTGCAACTCTTCTGCAATTACTTCTAATTTGTTTTGGTAATAATTGTACATTTCTTGTTGGGCTCTGAATGGTTTTTCATCGCCACGTTTTCTGTACTGATTTAGTAAATCGGCTGAATGAATACGGGCTTTCACATTAGCTTTCCAACCTATTTCGAACGTTTCGATTAATTCTTTTTTAATCTCTGGGTCATAAATCGGACACGTTACTTCTACCCTTGCATCTAAATTACGAGTCATAAAATCGGCTGATGAAATGAAAACTTCAGGATCGCCTGCATTTCCGAAAATATAAATTCGGGAATGTTCTAAATAATTATCAACGATACTTATCGCTTCAATATTTTCGCTTAATCCTTTTACACCTGGAATTAAACAGCAAATTCCTCTAATGATCAATTGAACTTTTACTCCAGCTTTACTGGCTTCATACAATTTATCCGTCATTTTAAAATCAGATATACTGTTCATTTTCAATTTGATATAGGCTTCTCTTCCAGAAAGGGCATTTAAAATTTCTCTGTCGATTAACTTGTTAAAACGAGTTCGGGTATAATGTGGCGAAACTATTAAATGTTTGTAACGATGAACTCGATAATTCACATCAAAGAAATCGAAAATCTTTGCAGCGTCTTTCAAAATTTCAACATTACTTGTAAAAAGCGTAACATCAGTATACACTTTTGCCGAATTTTCATTGAAATTTCCAGTTGAAACTAATCCGTAACGTTTAACTCTTCCATCTTCAATGCGTTCGATTACACAAATTTTACTGTGAACTTTTAAACCTTTAACTCCAAAAATCAATTCGATGCCTTCGGTTTGCATTTGTTCGGAATACGAAATGTTGCTTTCTTCATCAAAACGCGCTTGTAATTCGATTTGAACGGTTACTTTTTTTCCGTTTTTAGCAGCATTAATCAAAGAACTCACGATTTGCGAATTCTTAGCCAAACGATATAAGGTAATTTTTATAGAAGCTACTTTTGGATCTAAAGCGGCTTCACGTAAAAATTTAATGATATAGGAAAAAGACTGATATGGTGCATAAAGCAAGTAATCTTTCTTTTTGATTCGTTCTAAAATACTACCTTCTAATGATAATCCTGGAACTGGTAATGGTAGATTTTCTCTGTATAATAAATCGTATCGTCCTAAATTTGGGAAGTTCATATAATCTCTACGATTGTGATATCTTCCTCCTGGAATAATACTATCAGAACTTAAAATGTTCATTCCTTTTAGGAAAAACTCCAAAGTATCTTTTCCAATAGCTTGATCGTAAACAAAACGAACAGGTTCTCCAACTCTTCTTTCTTTAACCGAGTTGGAAATCTTTTCCATTAAACTTTTACTCAAATCACTATCGAATTCCAACTGAGCATCACGGGTAATTTTAATCATGTTAGCCGAAATGCTTTCATAATCAAAAATATTAAATATACTATTTAAGTTAAGACGTATAACATCATCTAAAAGAATAATATACTGCTTTTCAGAATTTGAAGGTAAAACTACAAATCGGTTTATTGTATGCGGAATTTCGATAACAGCGTAACGGACTTCTTTTTGCGAAGTTTCCGAATTCATTACTAATTTTATGGCTAAATATCCAGAAGTATCTTTTAAAAGAGGAAATTCTTCTAAGTCATTTAACATGATGGTTACTACAGCCGGACTTACCTTTTGAATGAAATAATCGTGAATAAAAATCTCTTGGTCTTTAGTTACTTGCTTTTCGTTAATAATATAGATATTCTCTTTCTCTAGCTTTTTTTCAATTTCACTTAATATGCGTAAACTTTCCGATTGTTGTTCGATTACAATGTCGGTAATTTCTTTAAGTAATTGCTCAGCTGGAACACCCAGAATTTTTTCGGTTTCAGTAGTTTCAAGGCTCATACGACGAATGGCCGCGTAACGAACTCTGAAAAACTCATCTAAATTATTGGAAAAAATTCCAAGAAAACGAAATCTATCTAATAAAGGTACATTCTCATCATTAGCTTCTTGAAGTACTCTTGCGTTAAATGTTAACCAACTTTTTTCTCTATCTATATAGTTATTTGTAGGATTGTTCATTTTTAAACTGGCTTGGAAATAATGTTGCTTTAGTTTGTCCTTTTGATATGTTATTCCAATCATCGGTATCAAATTGCAAAGCAACCACTCCAGATGTTGGTACATTATCTATATAAAGGTCTCCAAATTTATTAACAAATTTTGTAATAGCTTCATTATGTCCGAAAAGAATTAGACTATCATATGAATTTTCACATTTTTTTATGCTTTTTTCTAAGCTCTTAGCATCAAAAGTGTACAAATCCTCTGAAAAACGAATCGTTTCTAAAGGAATAGACAAGTATTGTGAAAAAATAAAAGCCGTTTCTTGTGTTCGTTTTGCTTTACTACACCAAACAATATACGAATTAGGTAAAATTTCTGGTGTTTTTGAAGCAATTAGATGTGCATCCTTAACACCTCGTTGAGAGATAGATCTATCAATATCCTGAACTGGAGCATCCCAACTTGATTTAGAATGTCTAATAAGTATTAAATTTTTCATAGTTATTAGTTTAGAAAATTAAATTACTCATTTTTTTTGAATTAGAAGTTAAAGCTTTTGCCAATTTTAAGTTAGTTAGTAGATTTTTTTAAACACTTTATCGAAAACACTGACCTAATTGTAGCTAACTATTAGTTTTTGAGTAATTTAGCTCTAAGAAATTTCTACAATAGTTGCCCTAACTAGAACTTTAATTACTTTTTATAAGTAATAGATATGTGTTAAAAAAGTTAATTTAAATTATTTTAAAAAAAAGATTACTCCCGTTTTAATTTCCCCCAACTATTAATCATTCACTACTCGTTTTTGGTCTATTTTTTCAATTATTGTTAAATTAAATCAAAACGTTCATGAAAACAAAAATTACCATTTCGATATTTCTTATCTGTCTTGGCTTTAATTTTGTTCATTCGCAATTTACAACAAATAAGCCCGATTTAAGATTGTGTGGTACTGCCCCTAATTATTATCAGGATTACTATAATTGTACGTCAAATAATTACACTTTAGATGATGTATTTTTAAGTTTAACTGATGTTAATGGTGTACCATTAAATAATACTACATGTACGCCAGGTGTGCCTGAAACTATGTATGTAATGCTAAATTACACCTCAAATTCAAACAGTAATATTAATCATGCGAGAATGTTTGCTGATTTGATTATTGATGGTGTTGTAACTCCGTTAAATGTGCATTTAGGAACTGTTGCTCCGGGTTCTGGACAACGTTTGCTTTATGGCCCTTTTACCTGGGTTTGTGGTCAAGAAATGATTTTAGACAGAATTTTAATCGTTTGGAAAACTAACGGTAATAATACGGAACTAATTCCTTACAATTGTAGCACCTATAACAAATCGCAATGTGAATTTCCAACTAGTGTAATTATTACTGCGCCTTTAGCCGTTCAATTTGAGTATTCTGGTTGTACTAATGGAGGGATTTCTACAATTAATTTTGATTCTACAACAAATGGAGGAACACCTCCTTATAGTTATGCTTGGGATTTTGACTCCAATGGAACAACTGATTCTACACAAGAAAATCCGATTTTCAATTACAATAATTCTTCATCCAACACAGCTACTCTAACGGTAACTGACGCAATGGGATTGACTAATACTTTTTCAGTTCCAATTGTTTATCCTAGTGAAGTTATTGTAAATGCTAATGTTCAAGGCTTAACTTGTATACTAGGTTCAACTGCTTCAATAGATTTGACAATTTCTGGAGGAACTGCTCCTTATACCGTTTTATGGAATACTGGTGCAACTTCTCAAGATTTATCAAACTTAGGAATTGGGACATATTCTGCAACAATTACTGATGCTTTAGGATGTATTAAAAATTATTCAACTACAATATCTGCTATTGTTTGTTGTGAGTTTTTAGTAACCTGTCCAACTTTTTCACCAATAAGCTTACAATGTTATGATTTATTACCTCAAGCAACTTCTTTAACAGAGTTAGAATTTGAAGCTTTAGGAAATGGTAATGGTATAATTGGGAATAATCCTTGTGGTGTAATCCAAATAACTGCTTCTAATAGTGCTTATTTAGGTTGTAATACACAAGTAACACGAACTTATACAATAACCGAATACTTAGACACAAATGACAACGGAATAAGAGATGCGGGAGAAAATACAATTTTAAATGTTGTAACATGTTCTCAAATTTTTACTATCAATGATACTACAGATCCAACTATCACAACTCAAGCTTCAAATTTAGAAGTACAATGTGATGGTGCTGGAAATACCGCTCAACTAAACGCTTGGTTAGCTTCAAACGGTGGAGCTGTAGCTTCTGATGTTTGTTCTAATGTAACTTGGACCAATAACTTCGCTTCAGTATCTGATACTTGTGGAACAACTGGTTCAGCTACGGTAACTTTTACTGCTACTGATAACTGTGGAAATGCTTCTACTACTTCAGCAACATTTACTATCATTGACGATACAGATCCAACTATCACCACTCAAGCTTCAAATTTAGAAGTACAATGTGATGGTGCTGGAAATACCGCTCAACTAAACGCTTGGTTAGCTTCCAATGGTGGCGCTGTAGCTTCGGATGTTTGTTCGAATATAACTTGGACTAACAACTTCGCTTCAGTATCTGATACTTGTGGAGCAACGGGTTCAGCTACAGTGACTTTTACTGCTACTGATAACTGTGGAAATTCTTCTACGACTTCAGCAACATTTACAATCATTGACGATACAGATCCAACAATCACAACTCAAGCTGCTAACTTAGAAGTACAATGTGATGGTGCTGGAAATACCGCTCAACTAAACGCTTGGTTAGCTTCAAACGGTGGCGCTGTAGCTTCTGATGTTTGTTCTAATGTAACTTGGACCAATAACTTCGCTTCAGTATCTGATACTTGTGGAACAACTGGTTCAGCTACGGTAACTTTTACTGCTACTGATAACTGTGGAAATGCTTCTACTACTTCAGCAACATTTACTATCATTGACGATACAGATCCAACTATCACCACTCAAGCTTCAAATTTAGAAGTACAATGTGATGGTGCTGGAAATACCGCTCAACTAAACGCTTGGTTAGCTTCCAATGGTGGCGCTGTAGCTTCGGATGTTTGTTCTAA
>NZ_SNZC01000001.1:554245-556331 GCF_004363695.1 Flavobacterium cheniae
AAATTTAGAAGTACAATGTGATGGTGCTGGAAATACCGCTCAACTAAACGCTTGGTTAGCTTCCAATGGTGGCGCTGTAGCTTCGGATGTTTGTTCTAATGTAACTTGGACCAATAACTTCGCTTCAGTATCTGATACTTGTGGAGCAACTGGTTCAGCTACGGTAATTTTTACTGCTACTGATAACTGTGGAAATGCTTCTACTACTTCAGCAACATTTACTATCATTGACGATACAGATCCAACTATCACCACTCAAGCTGCTAACTTAGAAGTACAATGTGATGGAAGTGGAAATACCGCTCAACTAAACGCTTGGTTAGCTTCAAACGGTGGCGCTGTAGCTTCGGATGTTTGTTCTAATGTAACTTGGACCAATAACTTCGCTTCAGTATCTGATACTTGTGGAGCAACTGGTTCAGCTACGGTAATTTTTACTGCTACTGATAACTGTGGAAATGCTTCTACTACTTCAGCAACATTTACTATCATTGACGATACAGATCCAACTATCACCACTCAAGCTGCTAACTTAGAAGTACAATGTGATGGAAGTGGAAATACCGCTCAACTAAACGCTTGGTTAGCTTCAAACGGTGGCGCTGTAGCTTCGGATGTTTGTTCTAATGTAACTTGGACCAATAACTTCGCTTCAGTATCTGATACTTGTGGAGCAACTGGTTCAGCTACGGTAATTTTTACTGCTACTGATAACTGTGGAAATTCTTCTACTACTTCAGCAACATTTACTATCATTGACGATACTGATCCAACTATCACCACTCAAGCTTCAAATTTAGAAGTACAATGTGATGGTGCTGGAAATACCGCTCAACTTAACGCTTGGTTAGCTTCCAATGGTGGTGCTGTGGCTTCGGATGTTTGTTCGAATGTAACTTGGACAAATAACTTCGCTTCAGTATCTGATACTTGTGGAGCAACGGGTTCAGCTATAGTGACTTTTACTGCAACTGATGCTTGTGGAAATTCTTCTACGACTTCAGCAACCTTTACAATCATTGACGATACAGATCCAACAATCACCACTCAAGCTTCAAATTTAGAAGTGCAATGTGATGGTGCTGGAAATACCGCTCAACTTAACGCTTGGTTAGCTTCCAACGGTGGCGCTGTAGCTTCGGATATTTGTTCTAACGTAACTTGGGCCAATAACTTCGCATCCGTTTCTGATACTTGTGGAGCAACGGGTTCAGCTACAGTGACTTTTACTGCAACTGATAACTGTGGAAACTCTTCTACAACTTCAGCAACATTTACAATCATTGACGATACTGATCCAACTATCACCACTCAAGCTTCAAATTTAGAAGTACAATGTGATGGTGCTGGAAACACTACTGCATTAAACGCTTGGTTAGCTTCAAACGGTGGCGCTGTGGCTTCGGATGTTTGTTCGAACGTAACTTGGACTAATAACTTCGCTTCGGTTTCTGATACTTGTGGAGCAACTGGTTCAGCTACGGTAATTTTTACTGCTACTGATAACTGTGGAAATTCTTCTACTACTTCAGCAACCTTTACTATCATTGACGATACTGATCCAACTATAACCACTCAAGCTGCTAACTTAGAAGTGCAATGTGATGGCAATGGAAATACCGCTCAACTAAACGCTTGGTTAGCTTCAAACGGTGGCGCTGTGGCTTCGGATGTTTGTTCGAATGTAACTTGGACCAATAACTTCGCTTCGGTTTCTGATACTTGTGGTGCAACGGGTTCGGCTACGGTAACATTTACCGCAACTGATGCTTGTGGAAACTCTTCTACTACTTCAGCAACCTTTACTATCATTGACGATACTGATCCAACTATCACAACTCAAGCTGCTAACTTAGAAGTGCAATGTGATGGTTCTGGAAATACTGCTCAACTAAACGCTTGGTTAGCTTCAAACGGTGGCGCTGTGGCTTCGGATGTTTGTTCGAACGTAACTTGGACTAATAACTTCGCATCCGTTTCTGATACTTGTGGAGCAACTGGTTCAGCTACGGTAATTTTTACTGCTACTGATAACTGTGGAAATTCTTCTACTACTTCAGCAACCTTTACTATCATTGACGATACA
>NZ_SNZC01000001.1:556430-1008949 GCF_004363695.1 Flavobacterium cheniae
GGAGCAACTGGTTCAGCTACGGTAATTTTTACTGCTACTGATAACTGTGGAAATTCTTCTACTACTTCAGCAACCTTTACTATCATTGACGATACAGATCCAACTATCACAACTCAAGCTTCAAATTTAGAAGTACAATGTGATGGAAGTGGAAATACCGCTCAACTAAACGCTTGGTTAGCTTCAAACGGTGGCGCTGTGGCATCAGATGTTTGTTCGAATGTGACTTGGACCAATAACTTCGCATCAGTTTCTGATACTTGTGGTGCAACTGGTTCGGCTACAGTGACTTTTACCGCAACTGATAACTGTGGAAATTCTTCTACTACTTCAGCAACCTTTACTATCATTGACGATACAGATCCAACTATCACAACTCAAGCTTCAAATTTAGAAGTACAATGTGATGGAAGTGGAAATACCGCTCAACTAAACGCTTGGTTAGCTTCAAACGGTGGCGCTGTGGCATCAGATGTTTGTTCGAATGTGACTTGGACCAATAACTTCGCATCAGTTTCTGATACTTGTGGTGCAACTGGTTCGGCTACTGTGACTTTTACTGCTACTGATGCTTGTGGAAACGCTTCTACTACTTCAGCAACCTTTACAATCATTGACGATACAGATCCTGTTATTTCTATTCAAGCAAATGATTTAACTGTTGAATGCGATGGTAGTGGAAATGCTAGAGAATTAAGTATTTGGCTATCATCAAATGGTGGTGCATCGGCTAGTGATACTTGTTCAAACGTAACTTGGACAAACAATTTTGAATCATTATCTGATACTTGTGGATTCACAGGATCTGCTTCTGTAATATTTACAGCTACTGATGATTGTGGTAATAGTTCTTCTTCAACTGCAACATTTACTATTATTGATTCTACTAATCCTTTAATTTCTATTCAAGCAACTGATTTAATAGTTGAATGTGATGGAAATGGAAATACCAGACAATTAGAGAATTGGTTGACTTCAAACGGAGGTGCTGTTGCTTCGGATGTTTGTTCGAACGTAACTTGGACAAATAACTTTGCTTCGGTTTCTGATACTTGTGGAGCAACTGGTTCGGCTACAGTGACTTTTACTGCAACTGATAACTGTGGAAATTCTTCTACTACTTCAGCAACCTTTACAATTATTGACGATTCGGATCCAACTATCACAACTCAAGCTGCTAATTTAGAAGTACAATGTGATGGTTCTGGAAATACTGCCCAACTAAACGCTTGGTTAGCTTCCAATGGTGGTGCTGTGGCTTCGGATGTTTGTTCGAATGTAACTTGGACAAATAACTTCGCTTCAGTTTCTGATACTTGTGGAGCAACTGGTTCGGCTACAGTGACTTTTACTGCTACTGATGACTGTGGAAACGCTTCTACTACTTCAGCAACTTTTACTATCATTGACGATACGGATCCAATCTTTACAAGTGAATTACCACAAGATATTAGTGTTTCTTGTGATGCAATTCCAAATCCTGTAAATATGTTGGGTTCTGATAATTGTGGAGAAGTAACTATAACTGTTTTAGATACAATAGACAGAGAAGAATCGCAATGTGAAGGAGAATATATCATCAACAGAACTTGGACCATAACTGATAGTTGTAATAACAGCTCAAGTTATACACAAACTATAACTGTTTTTGACAACACTCCTCCTATTTTAACTACACCTTTAAATTCTCAAATAAGTGCTTTATGTTCTGAAATACCAGAAGTCCCACAATTAGTTTTTACCGATAATTGTTCTGGAATTCAAGATGTAGTTTTCAACGAAACTTCTACTATCATATCAATTTATTCCTATGTAATTGTACGTGAATGGGTTGTTTCTGATAATTGTGGAAATGAAGCTAATTTTACTCAAACAATTAACGTAAGTGTTGAAGAACCGTTTGATGCAATTCCTTTCGCAATTTGTATTGAAGAAAATCCAATAGATTTATTTACTATATTAGACGATTCAATTCCTACAACTGGAACATGGATAGAAGTTACTAGTTCTGGTGGATTAACAGGCAGTATTTTTAATCCTTCAAATGTAACTTTAGGTTATTACACCTTAAGATACATAGTGGAATTAGAAGATAATGCTTGTCCAATGATTTATGAAATTTACTTAAACGTAAATGACGATTGTGTGGTGTTACCAGCTTGTGATATTACAGTTTACAATGCAGTTTCACCAAATGATGATAGCTCGAATGATTTCTTTTTCATTGACGGACTTGAATGTTATCCAAATAATACAGTAGAAATTTATAACAGATGGGGAATTTTAGTTTATGACGAAACAGGTTATGATAATAATCTTAAATCGTTCAAAGGAATATCTGAAGGTAAAAACACCATTAACAAAAGTGAACTTTTACCAGATGGAACTTATTTTTATATTCTGAAATATACAGATGAAGAAAATAAAAATCATGACCGATCAGGATATTTATACCTAAACCGTTAATTACTAAAGTAACTTAAATACGAACAAGATGAAAACGATTCTAACTATAATTTGTGCATTCATTTTACAAAGTATGTATTCTCAACAGGATTCTCAATATACTCAATATATGTACAATACACCTCTAGTTAACCCTGCTTATGCGGGTTCTAGGGAAACTATAACGGCTTTTTTACTTCACAGAAATCAGTGGGTTGGATTAGAAGGTGCACCAGTAACTAACAATTTTTCTATAAATATGCCAGTTGGAGATTCAAACTTTGGTGTAGGATTAAATTTTGTTAACGATGAAATTGGTCCAGTATCTGAAAATGAAATTTCAGCCGACTTAGCTTATTTTATTCAAGTTTCTGAAAATTATAAATTGTCATTAGGTTTAAAAGGAACTGCTAATTTATTTCAATTAGACGTGAATAAATTAAGAATTTTTGATCCATCCGACCCACAATTTCAGAATGTAGATACTGAATTTTCACCAAATGTTGGAGCTGGATTATACCTATTTTCAGATAAAACCTATTTTGGATTATCGATACCTAATTTTTTCGAATCGTATCGATATAATGATAACAATGTTGAAATTACGAAAGAAAAAATGCACTTTTATTTTATTGCAGGTCATGTATTTACAATTAGTCCAAACATCGATTTTAAACCTGCAGTTTTAAGTAAAATTGTTGAAGGAGCTCCTTTACAAGCTGATGTTACTGCTAACTTTCTGTTCTTTGATAAACTAACTTTAGGAGCTGCATACAGATGGGATGCTTCTGTAAGTGCTTTAGCAGGATTTCAAATTTCAGATTCATGGTTCATTGGATATGGTTATGATTTAGAAACCACTAAGTTGTCTAATTACAATTCAGGTTCTCACGAGATATTCCTACGATATGAGTTTTTCAACAGAAGTAGAGTTTCAGCACCTAGATTCTTTTAAATTTTCCGATTATGAAAACATTATATACACTAGTATTCGTCTTAAGTATCACAATTGGTGCTTTTGGACAAGGGTCTAAGCTAAACAAAGCGGACAAAAAATACGACAAATATTCCTATATAGACGCAATCGAAATTTATGAGAAAGTGGCCGAAAAAGGATATAAATCGGTTGAATTATTCGAAAAATTAGGAAATGCTTACTACTTTAATGGTGAATTAGATAAAGCTTCAAAATGGTATGGCGAACTTTTTGCACTAAATCAAGAAGTAGATTCTGAGTATTATTTTAGATATGCGCAAGCCTTAAAAGCCGAAGGAAATTACGAAAAATCAAATCAGTACATGGAATTATTTGCTCAAAAAACAGATGATTCTAGAGCAAAGTTATATCAACAAAATAAAGACTACTTAACTGATATTGATGCCGTTTCTGGAAAATACACCATGGATAAAACCGATGTAAATTCAGAATTCTTTGACTACGGGCCAACATTTTTTGGAAAACAAATTGTATTTACTTCTTCAAGAAGCGAAGGCAATCAGTATACAAAAATTCACGATTGGACTAAACAAAATTTTACTGATTTATTCGTTGCTTCAATGGATAATGATGGAAAATTAGGAAGTGTAGAAAACTTTTCTAAAACCGTGAATACCAAATTTAACGAGTCCTCTCCTGTTTTCACTAAAGATGGAAAAACCATGTATTTTACCCGAAACAATTACAACGACGGTAAAAAACGTAAAAGTGATGACAAAGTTATCATGGAAAAAATTTACAAAGCAGAATTAGTCAATGGCGAATGGACAAATGTAAAAGAAGTTCCTTTTTCAAACGACAATTACAAAACAGCACATCCAACGTTGAGTCCAGATGAAAAAACCATGTATTTTGCTTCGGATATGCCAGGAAGTTTTGGATTTTCTGATTTGTACAAAGTATCTATCGATTCTAATGGTAAATTTGGAACACCTGAAAATTTAGGTCCTAATATCAATACAGAAGGAAGAGAAACGTTCCCTTTTGTTGATGCTGATAACAATTTGTTCTTCGCATCAGATGGACATCCAGGACTTGGTGGTTTAGATATTTTTGAAGCAAAATCAGCTAACAATTCTTTTGAAAAACCTTTAAATGTTGGAAAACCATTAAATAGTCCAATGGATGATTTTGGCTATGTCACCAACAAAGATGGTTTAGGATTTTTCTCATCCAATAGAGATGGCGGAAGCGGTTATGATGACATCTATACGTTTACCGTTTGTACACATACATTATCAGGTTTAATTACCGATGTTGATACAAAAGAAATTCTACCAAATGCTAAAGTGATATTGTTTGATGATAAAATGAATCAAATTAGTGAAACTACTGCTTCAGAAAAAGGCGCCTATTCCTTTAAAATTGAATGTAATAAAAAATATTACGTAAGAGCATCAAAAGAAGAATATGAAACGAATGAAAAACCCTTTGGCCCCGTAACCAAAACTGGTGAATCTAAATTAGACATTGAATTAAAACGAAATATATTCCCAGTTGAAGTAGGAACCGATTTAGGTAAAATACTTGGTGTAAGCATTATTTATTTCGATTTAGATAAATGGAACATAAGACCTGATGCTGCAGAAGATTTAGAAAAAATTATTGCCGTTATGAACCAATATCCAAATATGATAATAGATATTCGTTCACATACCGATAGTAGACAAACGCACAAATACAACGAATTGTTGTCAGACAGAAGAGCAAAATCTACTTTAGAATTTATGGTTAAAAACGGTATCAACCGAAACAGATTAACAGCAAAAGGATATGGAGAAACACAATTGGTAAACAATTGTTCTGACGAAGTTCCATGTAGCGAAGCAGATCATCAAAAAAATAGACGAAGCGAATTTATCGTACTAAAAATGTAACCTACACACATATCTATATCATTTTAGGAAAAGCAGTTATTATTTTAATAACTGCTTTTTTATGTTTTAAATATTTCATTTCAAAACTTCGGATAACTGATATTTATCATTTTTAATTAATTGATAGTGAAGTAACTTTATGTATCCCTAAATATGAAGTTATGAAAACTAAATTAAGATTTTTGATTTTATTAGCATTCGTTGGCTTTAATACTATTTATAGTCAATTTAGTGCTATTAGACCCGATTTAAGATTATGTGGATCTCCACCAAATTATTATTTAGATTACTACAATTGTACTTCTAATAATTATACTTTGGTTGATGTCTTTTTAAGTCTTACAGATGTTAATGGTGTACCATTAAATAATACTACTTGTACAATTGGAACACCACAAGATTTATATGTGATGCTCGATTATACCTCAAATTCAGCAAGTGCTGTGCATCATGCTCGTATGTTTGCCGATTTAAATATTGAAGGCCAAGGTACTGTTCCTTTGAATGTTGATTTCAGAACAGTACAACCTGGAGCCGGGCAGATAGCTCTTTATGGGCCATTTACATGGGTTTGTGGTCAAGAAATTACATTAAGTAGAATATTAATTGTTTGGAGAACAAACGGTGATGATACCGAATTAGTTCCATATGATTGTTCTTCTTACAATAAAACACAATGTGATTTACCTGACAACATTGCTGTAACAGCACCATTAGCTGTTGAATTTGATTATACAGCTTGTACTGTTGGTAACTTTACTACTGTTAGCTTCAATTCATCAACATCAGGTGGTACTCCACCCTATACTTTTGCATGGGATTTTGACAATAATGGAAATACTGATTCTATATTAGAAAACCCAACATTTGTTTACAATAACAGTATGAGTTATTCTGCTGAACTAACTGTTACGGATAATTTAGGATTATCAAATTCATATTTGGTACCAATTGTATATCCAACTGAAATTCAAATTACAACATCATTAACTACTGTCGGATGCTCTACTTCTAACGATGGAGCAATTGATATAACTGTTTCAGGAGGAACTCCACCTTATAGCTATTTGTGGAATAATGGAGCAATAACTCAAGATATTTCTAATCTTTTACCTGGAAATTATAATGTTCAAGTAACCGATTCTTTTGGTTGTATTAAAAATGAATTTTTTACAATATTAAATGGAGATACAACTCCTCCTGTAGTTACAATAACTCCAGATGTAACTTTAGAAGGTTGCTCAACGGCAATAATTGATGTAACCGATTTACCTTATTCAAGTATTGCTTCAACAATTGATTTAGCAACTTTCCAAAGCGTAGGCGGAACTATCACAGATGCTTCTAGCATTAGTAGTATTTCTTATCAAGATACCCAAACAGGAACTTGTCCGATTATTGTAACCAGAACTTATACAGTTTTAGATGCGTGTAATAACTCAACTTCAATAAGTAAAACCATTACAATCGATGATACAATTCCTCCAACATTTGTAGAAAGTTTACCTGCAAATGTAACTGTAGAATGTAACGTTGTTCCAACAGCAGTAACTTTAACTGCAACGGATATTTGTGGAACTCCAACAGTAACTTACGTAGAAGTTAGAACAAATGGAACTTGTACTTACGATTATACTTTAACTAGAACTTGGACTGCAACTGATGCATGTGGAAACACAACTTCTCATAATCAAATAATAACCGTTCAAGATAATTCTAATCCTACATTCGTAGAAAGTTTACCTGCAAATGTAACTGTAGAATGTAACGTTGTTCCTACTCCTGTTACCTTAACTGCAACGGATATTTGTGGAACTGCAACAGTAACTTACGCAGAAGTTAGAACAAACGGAACTTGTATTTACGAATATACATTAACTAGAACTTGGACTGCAACTGATGCTTGTGGAAACACTACAACTCACAATCAAGTAATAACCGTTCAAGATAATTCTAATCCAACATTCGTAGAAAGTTTACCTGCAAATGTAACTGTAGAATGTAACGCTGTTCCAACAGCTATAACTTTAACTGCAACCGACATTTGTGGAACTGCAACAGTAACATACACTGAAGTTAGAACAAACGGAACTTGTACTTACGATTATACATTAACCAGAACTTGGACTGCAACTGATGCTTGTGGAAACACTACAACTCACAATCAAGTAATAACCGTTCAAGATAATTCTAATCCTACATTCGTAGAAAGTTTACCTGCAAATGTAACTGTAGAATGTAACGCTGTTCCAACAGCTATAACTTTAACTGCAACCGACATTTGTGGAACTGCAACAGTAACATACACTGAAGTTAGAACAAACGGAACTTGTACTTACGATTATACATTAACCAGAACTTGGACTGCAACTGATGCTTGTGGAAACACTACAACTCACAATCAAGTAATAACCGTTCAAGATAATTCTAATCCTACATTCGTAGAAAGTTTACCTACAAATGTAACTGTAGAATGTAACGCTGTTCCAACAGCTGTAACTTTAACTGCAACGGATATTTGTGGAACTGCAACAGTAAGTTACGCAGAAGTTAGAACAAACGGAACTTGTACTTACGAATATACATTAACCAGAACTTGGACTGCAACTGATGCTTGTGGAAACACTACAACTCACAATCAAGTAATAACCGTTCAAGACAATTCTAATCCAACATTTGTAGAAAGTTTACCTGCTAACGTAACTGTAGAATGTAACGCTGTTCCAACTCCAGCTACTTTAACTGCAACCGACATTTGTGGAACTGCAACAGTAACATACACTGAAGTTAGAACAAACGGAACTTGTACTTACGATTATATATTAACCAGAACTTGGACTGCAACTGATGCTTGTGGAAATATAACTTCTCACAATCAAGTAATAACCGTTCAAGATAACTCTAATCCAACATTTGTAGAAAGTTTACCTGCAAATGTAACTGTAGAATGTAACGCTGTTCCAACAGCTATAACTTTAACTGCAACCGATGTTTGTGGAACTGCAACTGTTACTTACAATGAAGTTAGAACAAACGGAACTTGTACTTACGAATATACTTTAACTAGAACTTGGACTGCAACTGATGAATGTGGAAATACAACTTCTCACAATCAAGTAATAACCGTTCAAGATACTTCTAATCCTATATTCGTAGAAAGTTTACCTGCAAATGTAAATGTAGAATGTAACGCTGTTCCAGCAGCTGCAACTTTAACTGCAACCGACATTTGTGGAACTGCAACTGTTACTTACACTGAAGTTAGAACAAACGGAACTTGTACTTACGATTATACATTAACCAGAACTTGGACTGCAACAGATGCATGTGGAAACACTACAACTCACAATCAAGTAATAACCGTTCAAGATAATTCTAATCCAACATTCGTAGAAAGTTTACCTGCAAATGTAACTGTAGAATGTAACGTTGTTCCAACAGCTGCAACTTTAACTGCAACCGACATTTGTGGAACTGCAACAGTAACTTACAATGAAGTTAGAACAAACGGAACTTGTACTTACGAATATACTTTAACTAGAACTTGGACTGCAACTGATGAATGTGGAAACACAACAACTCACAATCAAGTAATAACCGTTCAAGACAATTCTAATCCTACATTCGTAGAAAGTTTACCTGCTGATGAAATAATTGAATGTAATGCAACGGTTCCAAGTGCTGCTACACTTACTGCTACAGACGTTTGTGGAATTGTAAATGTAACTTTCACTCAGCAAGAAATAAACGGAAGCTGTGATAATGAAAGTCAAATCATAAGAACTTGGACTGCAACTGATGCTTGTGGAAATGTAACCACTCATATACAAACTATTACTATTCAAGACACAACTCCTCCGGTCTTTACAGGAATTATTCCAAGTCAAGTTGTTTATGCATATTGTGATGGAATTCCAGCCGTTGAAACTGTAACAGCTTCTGATAATTGTGGTGCAACTACAATCAGTTTTAATGAAATTAGAATAGATGGAGATTGTATCAACAAATATGATTTAAACAGAACTTGGACTGCTGAAGACGATTGCGGAAATATAGCAACATTTACTCAAGTAGTTCATGTGGCTTGTGATATTAAAATTTACAATGCTGTTTCTCCTAATAACGATGGAATGAACGACATTTTCTACATCGAAGGTATTGATTGTTATCCAAACAACTCTGTAGAAATATACAATCGTTGGGGAATTAAAGTTTACACCATTAAAGGATATGATAATGTGAACAAAGTATTCAATGGTTATTCAAACGAGCACAATTCTGTTTCTGGAAACGACCTATTACCTGCTGGAACTTATTTCTATATTTTAAAATATGAGTACGATTTGTATGGTACTGAAAAACAAAATATTGAAAAATCTGGTTATTTATATATTCAAAGTAAATAGAACATTATGAAACGTTATATAACATCAAAAATAACTTCTTTAATGCTGTTAGTTTTAACTACGCTTGGAGTTATAAACGAGAGTGCTGCTCAGCAAGATTCTCAATATACCATGTATATGTACAATACCGCTAATGTAAATCCGGCTTATGCGGGTTCCAGAGAAACAATTACTGCTTTTCTGTTACATAGAAATCAATGGGTTGGATTAGATGGCGCTCCAGTAACCAATAACTTTGCAATCAATGCTCCATTAGGAGATTCAAATTTTGGTTGGGGAATATCATTTGTTAACGATCAATTAGGGCCAACATCTGAAAACGAAATATCAGCAGATTTAGCTTATTTCATTCAAATTTCTGATAATTTCAAATTGTCATTAGGCTTAAAAGGAACAGCTAACCTATTCAAATTGGATATTAATAAATTGGATATTTATAATCCTCTAGATCCTGAATTTCAAAATATGGATACTGAATTTTCTCCAAACATTGGTGCTGGATTGTACTTGTTCTCTGAACAAACCTATCTAGGAGTTTCTGTTCCTAATGTCTTTGAAACCTATCATTACAATGATAATAATACACAAATCAACAAAGAAAAAATGCACTTTTATGTTATTGGTGGTCACGTTTTTGAATTTAGCGATAACCTCAAATTCAAACCTGCATTTTTAACAAAAGCGGTTGAAGGTGCTCCAATTCAAATCGACTTAACTGGAAATTTCCTAATTCATGAGAAACTAACCCTTGGTGCTTC
Source organism: Flavobacterium cheniae (assembly GCF_004363695.1). Lineage (GTDB taxonomy): Bacteria > Bacteroidota > Bacteroidia > Flavobacteriales > Flavobacteriaceae > Flavobacterium > Flavobacterium cheniae. The sequence goes on from NZ_SNZC01000001.1 coordinate 566,914, forward strand.
TTATCGTTGGGATGCTTCAATAAGTGCCTTAGCCGGATTCCAAATTTCTGATTCTTGGTTCATTGGATATGGTTACGATATGGAAACAACCGAACTTGCCAATTACAATTCAGGTTCACATGAAATTTTCTTACGATACGAATTCTTTAATAACAATCGAATCTCTGACCCTAGATTCTTCTAAAAAATTGATTATGAAAACGATATATATAATATTATCAATAATAGGTTTCTCATTTTCAGTTTGGTCTCAAAATGCTCAAATTGCGGAAGCCGATAAAAAGTACAACAAGTATTCATATGTTGATGCTATTGAGATTTATGAAAAAGTAGCCGAAAAAGGATATGAATCTCCCGAGTTGTTCCAAAAACTAGGAAATGCCTATTATTTCAATAGTAATTTACTAACTGCTGCTAAATGGTATGGAAAACTATTTGAATTGAATCCAGAACAAGAACCTGAATATTATTTTAGATATGCACAAGCACTAAAAGCTTCTGAAGAATATGAAAAATCAGATGCTTACATGGCTAAATTCTATGAGAAAAGTCCAGACTCTAGAGCTAAATTATATGCAGAAAACAAAGACTATCTAAAAGATATTGAAATTCATTCAGGGAAATTCACCGTTACTCCTACTGATATTAATTCTGAATTTTCAGATTTTGGAACAGCCTTTTTTGGAGACAAAATCGTGTATTCATCCTCTCGAAAAGAAGGTGCGCTATACAAAAAAATCAATCCTTGGACCGAACAAAATTATAGAGATTTATATGTTGTAGAAAAAGACAATGCTTACAAATTAAGTAGTCCAGTCAACTTTTCGAATGTGATTAATACAAAATACAACGAGTCAACTCCTGTATTTTCAAAAGATGGCAAAACCATATATTTTACCAGAAATAATTTTAATTCTGGAAGAAAAGGAAAAGCAGATGATAAAAGTACTTTAATCAAAATTTACAAAGCTAGTTTGATTGATGGCAATTGGACCAATGTAAAAGAACTTCCTTTCTGCAGTGATGATTATAGTACGGCTCATCCAGCATTAAGTTTTGATGAAAAAACCTTGTACTTCGTATCTGATATGCCAGGAGGTTTTGGAAGTTCTGACTTGTACAAAGTGAATATTGACGGTAATGGAAATTTTGGAAAACCAGAAAATTTAGGCAAAACAATTAATACCGAAAGTAAAGAAACGTTTCCTTTCCTAGACGACGACAACAATTTATACTTTGCCTCTGATGGTTATCCTGGATTAGGTGGTTTGGATATTTACAAAGCAAAAATAACAGCTACAGGGTATGAAAAACCTATGAACATGGGAAAACCAATCAATAGTCCGCTTGATGATTTTTGTATCATTATGGATAAAGAACATAAAGGGTATTTATCATCAAATCGTATAGGAAGCGTGGGTTATGACGATATTTACAGTTTTACCAAATGTAATTACATCGTAGAAGGTTTTATTACCGATGTAAAAACTGGCGAAATCTTAATAGATGCAACCGTTGAAATCTTTGATGAAAACCGTAAAAAAGTAACTGAAACCAAATCTAATGCTTTAGGAAAATACAGTTTGGCCATTGAATGTAGAGAAAACTATACGATTAGAGCTTCTAAAAAAGATTATGAATCTGCAGAGAAAATGTTTGTTTCTGAAAATGTAGATAACCTTTCAATAGTGAATTTAGCATTAGACCGAAACGTATTCTTAGTAGAAACTGGAACCGATTTAGCTAAAGTATTTGATATCAGTTTGATTTATTTTGATTTAGACAAATGGAATATCCGACCTGATGCTGCTAAAGATTTAGAAAAAATCATAGCCGTGATGAAACAAAATCCAGATATGAAAGTGGATATTCGTTCTCATACCGATAGCCGACAAACTCATAAATATAACGAAACATTATCTAACCGAAGAGCTAAAGCCACCATGGATTTCATGATTAAAAATGGAATTGATAAATCAAGATTAACAGCTAAAGGTTATGGTGAAACCGAATTAGTAAACGAATGTAAAGACAACGTTCCTTGTTCTGAAGCCCAACACCAAAAAAACAGAAGAAGTGAATTTATAATTTTAAAAATGTAATCTCAATGTTTTCATGACGACGAAAAAGCAGTTGTTGATATTTTTCTCAGCTGCTTTTTCAATTTTATATGTAATAAAAGTTTTATATATTTGATTGTTACAAATAAGTCTTAGCTATTTTTTCGAATTAGAGTCATATGAGAAACGCAATTATTTTGGTGCTTTTAATTTTAATTCTTTCCACTGGTCAAATAATGGAATTAAATTTTCCTTTATCATTAAATATTTTTTTAGTTATTTTAATTTTTACTTTAATAATTTTTTGGGAGTTTTCTGTTTTAAATAAAAATTTTATATCTGACTTTAAAATTCGTAATTGTAGTAGAAAATTAAAATTTGGAAGTTTTATCAATGCACTTTTTTGGACTAGTATAATGCTCTATGACAGTAAACTGAAAAGCTTTTTTTTTATAATTCTAATTATGTGGTTGTATCCATTAATTGATATAATAATAGTGTATGTCTACAGAAAAAAGCAACCATATACTATTTTTATAAATGATAATAATTTGATTTTGAACTTGCCTTGGAAAAAAGAAAGAGATTTGTCTGAATTGACAGAGATTACATTTGATAGATTTTCTAAAGATCTAGAACTTAGTTTTAAAACAAAAAGTGATATTACAGTACAAACAAAAGAGTACAATAAGCAAGAAATTGATAAATTTATTGAAATCATAATAAGCAAAACTAAATATAATATTTCTATTCCTAAAAATTACATCTTAAGTAAAGAAAACAGTTAGTTAACTATAGCGTGCAACAATTATACTTTAATTTAAACAAACAAAAAAGCAGCTATTCTTTTCAAAATAGCTGCTTTTTCTATAAACAAACATGAAATTTTATTTTTTAATGAACATATTAGTGTAGTATTTTCTACCTTGATCGTCCATTTTAATTGCAGCTCCAAAATGTGTGTAATCACCTTCTAAGTTCGCTTTGTGTCCTGTGCTGTTTGCCCAGGCTGTTACTGTTGCTTGTGCAGTAGAATAAGCAAAAGCCACATTCTCTCCTACTCGGTAAGCTCCTAACACTTCTTGTAAATTTGATTTTCTTTCATCAAAACCTGCATGTGTTACTGTTTGGTTAGCCAACATGTAAGCATTGTGCTCTGCTGATTTGTATGAAATGTGTTCTATAATTTGTAACGGATTTAAACCTACTGAAACTCGGTAAGCGTTAACTTCGTCTAATAATTCCAATTCAATTGCGCTATGAGTATAGCTTTTAGCTGTTTCGATTGGTTCGTTTGCACTTTCGCTATCAGACGAACAAGAAGTTAAAGATGATAAACCAATTGTTAGGGCAAAAAGAGTAATCATTAATTTTTTCATGAGTAGAGAGTTTTTAGTTGTTGTTGTGTTAATAAACACTAAAAATCGATTAAGTGATTGATTAACAAGACAAATGTACAAAAACATCGGTAACGTGCAAAAAAAATCGATGAAATGCATCAAAATTTAACGTTTTAAACATTTGGATATCAATTACTTACAACTTTACTTACAGAAATAAAAAAATCCCAAGTTGTGAAACTTAGGATTTTATATAAAAAAAGTAAAATATTGATTATCAAGGTGATAATCGTTCTATTTTCCACTCATAATTGTCAGCTAATTGATAGCGAATTCTATCATGTAAACGATTAGGTCTTCCTTGCCAAAACTCCACTTCTACAGGTCGCACTAAAAAGCCACCCCAATGTGCCGGACGCAAAATTTCTTTTCCTTCCCACTCTTTTTCTAATTGTTTTAAGTTGTCTTCTAAAAACTCACGATTCGGAATTACTTCACTTTGTGGCGAAACAATTGCTCCTAGTTTACTTCCATCAGGACGCGATGCAAAATAATTATCGGAAATATTCTCAGCCGTTTTTTCAGCAATTCCTTTTATAATAATCTGACGTTCCACTGTTGGCCAAAAGAAAGACAAACACACATTCGGATTATTTAAAATAGCTTTTCCTTTTTCCGAATTGTAATTGGTATAAAAAATAAAACCTTCTTCATTAAATTTTTTAAGCAACACCACACGCGCTTTCGGAAAACCATCTAAACCAATTGTGGTAACGGTCATGGCGTTTACTTCCTCTGCAGCGTTTAAATCTTCCGCTTCATAAAACCATTTATGAAATAAGTTAATTGGATCTTCAGGAATTTGGTTTTCCAGTAATTCGCTCTTTTCGTATGATTTTCTATAATTGCTTAAATCTTTCATATTATTAACTATCGTAGTTTCTACAAAGCAAAGTTACAAAGGGAAACTTGTTTTTTTACTAAAACAAAAATTAAAATTAAACCTTTTTGAATATCTTTAGTCTTATAAACAAATATCGCATTTTGCAAGACGAAAAAGCTTTCATATCCGAATTATTAAACCCGAAAACGCAAAATGAAGCGTTTCGAAAGCTCCTGCAATTGTATCAAAAACCATTGTATTATCATATTAGAAACATGGTTTTGAATCATGATGATGCCGATGATGTGTTGCAAAACACGTTTATAAAAGTATTTGGTAACCTTAAAAATTTTAAAGGTGATAGTAAATTGTATTCTTGGATGTACCGAATTGCTACTAACGAAGCTATAACTTTCATGCAACAAAGAGCAAAAAAACAAGGCATATCAAACGAAGAAGCGCAACAAAAAGCCATTAATAAATTAGAAAGTGATGTTTTTTTTGATGGAGATGACATCCAATTAAAATTACAAAAAGCAATTGCAAAATTACCTGATAAACAACAAATGGTATTTAAAATGAGATATTTTGAAGAAATCAAATACGAAGAAATGTCCGAAATTTTAAATACTTCGGTTGGTGCTTTAAAAGCAAGTTACCACATAGCCGCTAAAAAAATAGAAGAATTTTTACATACCAATTAAACCTTTACACAAAATTTTTGTCCAATAGATATGAAACCTTTTGACTTAGAAAATAAAAACGAAATAAAATCGGGATTTAAAGTTCCAGAAAATTACTTTGAGCAATTCGAAGCTAAAATGATGGCACAAATTCCAGTAGAAAAAGAAACGAAAGTGGTTTCCTTATTCTACAGAAAACAAGTTTGGATAAGTGCTATTGCTGCCGTATTTTTACTTGCGATTGCAATTCCTGTTTATTTCAATATGGCAAGTGAAAGTAATTTAGACGCTTCAACTATTGAAAATTATTTAGCACAACAGCAAAATGTTGGTATAACAGAATTATCAAAACACTTAACCGATGACGATATTATAGCATTAGAGAAAAATTTATCTCTAAACGAATCAAATCCTGATGCTGTTGAAGATTATCTTTCCGAATCGGAAAACTTAGATTATTATATTAACGAATAAATTTACCCATTATGAAAACGAAAATCTTATTTCCAATTATATTTCTTTTAGTTGCTTCATTATCTTTCTCTCAAGGTTTTAAAGAAAAAAGAGAAAAAGTTAAAGCACTAAAAGTAGCTTACATTACTGAGCAATTAGAATTGACTACAGATGAAGCTCAAAAATTTTGGCCTATTTATAATGCATTTGACGATAAGCAAGGAGAATTACGTCATGAAAAAATGAAAAGTATTTTAGACCGATTTAAACCTGGAAATGTTGAAAAATTAAGTGAAAAAGATGCTTCTAATTCATTAATACAAATGGAAAAAATTGAAGAAGATTTATTCAATTTAAAGAAGAAATTCATCAAAGATTTACAAGGTGTAATTAGTGCTAAGAAAATCATCAAACTTAAAAAAGCCGAAGAAGATTTTAATAGAGAATTATTAAAACAAATGCGCGAAAAAAGAAGAGGATAGTTATAAATTTTTAAAAAGCGTTCAGCAACAGTTGAACGCTTTTTTTATTCCATTTGAAATCGAACCAACTTATTTCTTCCAGTTGCATAAAACACTTTTTCTGATTCAAATCTAAAAGTGAAAAAATCTTTGTCATCAGAGAATTTTGTCCAACTTTTACCAAAATTAGCCGAATAAAACATTCCTGTTCCACCAACAGAAATTAGCTGCTTTCCTTTGCTATTTGGAACAAATTGTACACACGAAGCGTATCCAAAAGCTTCATTTTCAGAGATTAATTTCCAAGTTTTTCCACCATTTTTAGTAATGGCTTTGTTGGCCCAATTTTGGTCTTGCTTCATGTAATTTCCGCCTGCAATTATTCCGATTTTTTCATTGTAAAAGTCCGCGGTAAAAATTCCGGTCATTTCCTCACCTTGAACAATTGGCGTTTCATAAACTTTCCAAGTTGCACCAAAATCTTTAGAAACAAAAACACGAGATTTCTTTCCACCCGAAACCATGAAAATCGATTTCCCTTTTATAGTTAAATTAGTATTACTAGTTGCAAAAGCGGCTTCACCTTCTGAAACTATTGGTAAAACATCGCAATTTACTTTTTGCCACGTTTTGCCTCCATCATTAGTTTTTATGAATGTTAAACAATTTTCAATTGGATCACCCATGGCAAATCCCTTTAATTCATCAACAAATTGCATACTGTCGTAAAACACTTTTTCGTGTTCTTCTTTATAAACTACAGTTTCTTCTAACGTTTTCTTATCAATACGAATTAACATCGCCGGATTTCCAACTGCTAAAATAAAAATGGCTTCTTTGGTTCCTGCAATGCTTCTAAATTCAGTATTTCTAGCAACTGATTGGACATCTTTTAGAATTGTAGTATCTTTTTTCTTATCGTAAAATCCGTAACGTCCTTTATCCATTCCCATCCACACTTTTTCATCGTCAACAAAAATGGCCCTGCAACTCAATTTAGTTTCTAGAATAACTTCCGATTTAAATTTTCCGCTTTGAGCTAATGTTGAAATACTCGTAAAAAACAGAAATGCAATTATTATCTTCATTTGATGGGTTTTATTTTCAAATATAATGGAAATGTTTTAAAGCAAAAATATATTTTATAAATCACTAATTATCAATACCTTAAATCGTTACGAAAAACTTTGGCACAGTAATTGAATTATGAAAAGTAAAAATAAGAACCCTTAAACGAAAATATTATGAAAACTAAATTGATACATCTGAGCTTACTGGCTTCATTGACGATAGGTTCACTTTTTGCTCAAGAAAAAACTACGGTTACAGCAAAAAATTCGGATATCAGCGACAACTTAGATTTAAGAGCGGTTGCAACGGTTTTTGGAGACGCTTCTAATTTAGAAGACTTTGAAAGACGTTTAAATGATCCTAAAACACAAATTTCAAACTTAGATTTGAATAACGATAACTATGTCGATTATTTAAGAGTTATTGAAACAGTTGAAGGCAATGTACATTTAGTAGTAGTTCAAGCGGTTTTAGAAAAAGATGTTTTTCAAGATGTAGCTACTATTGAAGTTGAACGCGATAGTAATAACCGAGTTCAAGTTCAGGTTGTTGGTGATGTTTACATGTATGGAACAAATTATATCTACGAACCCGTTTATGTACACACTCCTATAATTTATAATACATTTTGGGTAGGAAACTATCGTCCGTATTATTCATCTTGGTATTGGGGTTATTATCCTAGTTATTATAGCTACTGGAATCCGTTCCCAATTTTTAGATACAGAAATCACATTCATGTTCATATCAATTTTGGTCACAGTTATCATTATGTTTCACACAGAAGATGTGCTTCGGTTTATAACAATTATTATGGAAGAAGAGGAAATGGTTACGAAAGAATGCATCCAAATCGTTCATTCGCACATAGAAATTCAGGATATTCAAACCGACATGAATTAGATTCAAGAAGAAATATCAACACGCCACGAAATAGAAGTGAAATGACTTCAAACTCACCAAGAGGAAATCGTGAAACAAGAGAATTTAACGGAACTACGCCAAGAACTAGAACAGAAACAAGTACTCCAAGAAATAACGGAACAAGAGGAAATTCTGGCACACGAGTAACAACTGAAAACAGAGGAAATTCGCCTAGAGTTACTACTGAAAACAGAGATAGAAATCAAGGTATAAGATCAAATGGTGGCAGAGAATATTCAGAAAATAGAAGCAATACTCCAAGAGAAAGAGGTACTGTAACTAGTAGTGGCAACAGAGGAAATTCTGAAACAAGAGGAAGTTCTTCAAGAGGAAACTCTCAATCTAGAAGTAGCGCTCCTCGAGGCGATTCAAACTCTAGAGAGTCAGGTTCAAGAGCTGGTGGAAGAGGATAAATATTAAAGCTGTCAAATTTGACAGCTTTTTTTATTTTTATTCGTATCTTTGCAGGCTGATTTAAAATAAATAATGAGATTACACAGAAATTTAGTATTCACTACGATAGATTCGCTTATGGCGATTTTTAATGAAGGTGAATATGCCGATAAAGTTGTTGCTAGAGCTTTAAAAAAAGACAAGCGTTGGGGAAGTCATGATAGAAAATTCGTAGCCGAAACAATTTATGAAATTGTAAGATGGAAACGTTTATACGTAGAAATAGCAGAGGTTAAAGAACCTTTTGATAGAGATAATATTTGGAGAATATTTGCAGTTTGGGCTGTATTAAGAGGTTATACCCTACCCGATTGGAAATATTTTGAAGAAACTCCTGTTAGAAGAATTAAAGGAAAATTTGACGAATTAACAAAAACCAGAAAATTCAAAGAATCTATTCCAGATTGGATGGATGAATTGGGTGTTAAGGAATTAGGCGAAGAAATTTGGACAAAAGAACTAGCAGCTCAAAACGAGCAAGCTAAAGTAATCTTAAGAGTAAATCGTCTTAAAACGACAAAAGAAAAATTAAGAGCTATCTTAATGGATTTGAATATTGAAACCGAGTTTCATAAAGATTATCCAGATGCTTTAATTTTAACGGAAAGAGCAAATGTATTTTTAACAGACGCTTTTAAAGACGGATTGTTTGAAGTGCAAGATGCTTCTTCTCAATTAGTGGCTTATTTCTTGGATGTAAAACCAGGAATGCGAGTTGTAGATACTTGTGCTGGTGCTGGCGGAAAAACCTTGCATTTGGCTTCTTTAATGGAAAATAAAGGACAATTAATTGCTATGGATTTATACGAAAGTAAATTAAAGCAATTAAAAATTAGAGCTAAACGTAATGGCGCTTTCAATATTGAACCTAGAGTAATTGAAAGTACTAAAACAATAAAAAAATTACATGAAAAAGCAGATAGAGTTTTAATAGATGCGCCATGTAGTGGATTAGGTGTTTTAAAAAGAAACCCTGATAGCAAGTGGAAATTACAACCCGAATTTATTGAGAACATCAAAAAAATTCAGGCTGAAGTATTAGAAAATTATTCAAAAATTGTAAAACCAGGCGGAAAGTTAGTGTATGCTACATGTTCGGTTTTACCATCTGAAAATCAAGAACAAATTAAGCATTTCTTAAGCACCGAAATTGGAAAAGAGTTTACTTTTGTTAAAGACCAAAAAGTCTTAGCAAGCGAAAGCGGTTTCGACGGATTTTACATGGCATTATTAGAAAGAAAAAACAAATAGTTTATGAAAAAGAACTTTACTTTATTAGCGTTTTTATTGTGTTCAGTTATAGGATTGGCACAAATTCCTGCAGGTTATTATAGTACTGCAACAGGAAGTGGTTACACTTTAAAAACTCAGTTGAGTACAATAATTTCAACAGGTCATACTGATCAAGGTTATGGTGCACTGTGGACATTATTTACACAATCTGCATTTAGAGATAATTACTATGAAAACAATGGTAGTTTATTAGATATGTATTCAGAAAATCCAACAGGAGCAGATGCTTACGAATACACTTCAACTTCTCAACAATGTGGTAGCTATTCTGGAGAAGGTAATTGTTATAACAGAGAGCACTTGATACCACAATCGTATTTTGATCATTTTGATATTAATCCAATGAAGAATGATCCCTTTCACGTTGTCCCTTCAGATGGATCAGTGAATGGAGCACGTAACAACTTGCCTTTTGGAGTTGTTAATTCTGCTAATTATATTTCTCAAAATGGATCAAAAAGAGGAAGCAATTTAATTAATGTTTTTTCAAGTTATAATGGAACTGTTTTTGAGCCTTTAAACGAGTTCAAGGGAGATATTGCAAGATGTTTTTTTTATTATGCAACTAGATATGAAAATTTAATGGATGATTTTTATACAGGCGCAAATGCAGGTACTTGTGAAGCAAAAAACATGTTTGATGGTTCTACAAATAAAGTTTTTTCTGATGCATTTATATTATTATTAATTAAATGGCACAAAGAAGATCCAGTTTCTGCTAAAGAAATTGCACAAAACAATGCGATTTATACTTTTCAAGGAAATAGAAACCCTTTTATTGACAATCCTAGTTATGTTTGTAACATTTGGATAACTCAATGTAATACTGTTGACACTCTTTCTTCTGATAGCTTTACATTTGAAAACGGAATCTCAATTTATCCGAATCCAGCTGTTAATAATGAAGTAACAATTTCATCTGAAACGGAATTAAAATCGATTGTTTTATACAACATCAACGGACAAATTATTCAAGAAATTAAAAACCCTACGAGAGTTGATAATTCTTACAAAGTAAATAATTTATCAAGTGGGTTTTATTTAGTTCAAATGGCTTCTGAAAATGCAATCGCAATTAAGAAACTTATTGTAAACTAAGATTCAAAATATATAATAAATAGAAAAGTCTCATCAGTTGATGGGACTTTTTTATACAATAAAAAGAGTGCTAAAGTACAAACCTTAACACTCTTTTCCCCTATTAACAAAAAATATTTAATGACAATTGGCTTCGGGCTGCACAAATAAACTCATATTACTTGGCGATAAATATGGGATATCTAACCCTAAACCTCTTATGATAAATAACATTCCAATAATAACCGCTACTAACGGTATTGCTTTTTGAATAGTTCCTCTAAATGAAAATGAAATCAATCCAGAAGCATAAACTACTGCTACCATCATAGGAATTGTTCCTAGTCCAAAAAGTAACATATACCCTATTCCTAAAGTTACATTTTGCATAGCAATTGCACCAAACAGCGCTACATAGACCATTCCACAAGGTAAAAAACCATTTAATAATCCAATAGTAAATAACGATTTATAGCTTTTGTTTTTAAATTGTTGGCCTAAACTCGATTTTACTTTTGTAATAACTCTATAAACTGGTTTTGAAAAATTGTATTTAGCAAATACTTTCTCAGGAATTACCGCTACCATAATCATTAAAACCCCAACGATTATTGATAATTGCTGTTGCATTCCTGCTAAATAAAAGCTTCTTCCTAATAAACCAAAAATAAGACCTAAAATTCCGTAAGCTGATAATTTTCCAATATGATAAGTGATAATTTGTGTTATTTTTTTGGCTTCATTATTTCTATCAACGGGTAACATCATAGCTATTGGACCACACATTCCTATGCAGTGAAAACTACTAATTAACCCAAATATGAAAGCCGAATATAACATCAATTACAAATTCAATTACAAATTCAAAAATCAACAATGCAATTTAATCAATTCTAAACGAATTTTTATTCAAATATTTTACACCATCGTATTCCCAATCGATAGAAATGTCCCAAAGACCGCCAGCCAAATTACTTTTAGGTATGAGCAAATGTGGACTAGATAAAGAAATCGGAATTTCAAAATCTAATTTCTGACTTGACGGTCTATAAAAGGACACTTTTCCATTTATTTTTGAATAATCAAAATCTGCCGGAAACTGAATTTTAACGCCTTCCGCAGTATTTTCGATAGTAACTTTATTTGTTAATGCATTTGCATTTTCTTGTTTTTCAATATCTCCTTGAACTAAGGCTTCTTTTTTATAATAATCTTCTACCACAAGTTCATGATCATATTTATCATTGGATTGTACTTTGTACACATACGACAAAATAAATGTCATAAAAAGTGCAAAAGCAATAACGATTCCTGTTCCCCAATTAAATTTCATACTATTATTTTTTTAATTAAAATTTCTCGGTCCTTGGAAATTGGTTGATGTTTCTTCAATCAATTTATCTCCATTATATAATTCTAATTTTAAGTGTACTTTTTCGTCTTTTAGTAAGTTTTCTGGAATATCAATATATAATGTTCCACTTGCTAAACCTTGTTTTGGCACTTTAATTACTGGACTTCCAATTAATTTTATTTCTCCTTTATAATTTACAATCTTAACGGTTACATTATCAAAAGATTGTTCTGTTTTATTGACAACTTTATAGGTGTAGAAATTTCGGATTTTTTCTCCATTGTGTTGGAATAATTGTCCCGACATAGGTAAGAAATTAGCTTCTACATCATTTCGTAAGAATAGCATTCCTATTAAAACTCCAATTAATAAAGTTAAAACTCCAATATAACCTTTCATTCGAGTCGTTAATTTGAACTTCTCTTTCTTCACAATTTCATCTTCACTTGCATAGCGAATTAATCCTTTTGGCAATCCTACTTTATCCATGATGATGTCACATTCATCAATACAAGCCGTACAATTGATACACTCTAATTGCGTTCCGTTTCTAATATCGATTCCTGTTGGACAAACTACTACACATTGGTTACAATCAATACAATCACCATAACCTGCTGCGGTTCTATCTTCACCGTTTCTCCATTTTTTTCTTCCGTTTGTACTTTCTCCCCTAACGTGATCGTAGGCAACATTTATGGATTTGTTATCCAATAAAACACCTTGCATTCTTCCGTAAGGACAAGCAATAATACAAACTTGTTCTCTAAACCAAGCGAATACAAAATAGAAAACTCCAGTAAAAATTAATAATGCAATAAGTGTACTTAAATTATTTGCTGGACCTTCGGTAACCATTTTGATTAACTCGTCGCTGCTAATTAAATACGCTAAGAAAACATTGGCAATGAAGAATGAAAAAATAAAAAAGATAATCCATTTTGTAACTCTTTTTCTTATTTTTTCAGCATCCCACTTTTGTTTTGATAATCGTATTTGTGCACCTCTATCGCCATCAATCCAATACTCGATACGTCTGAAAACCATTTCCATAAAAATAGTTTGCGGACAAAACCAACCACAAAAAATACGTCCGAAAGCCACGGTAAATAAGGTTAACCCTACTACTCCAACAATCATTGAAATTACAAACAAATGAAAGTCTTGAGGCCAAAATGCAAATCCGAAAATACTAAAACGTCTTTCTAATACATTGAACATTAAAAATTGATTCCCATTAACTTTTATAAATGGTGACGCAATTAAAAACACCAAAAGAAAATAACTTAATAGTTTTCTTTTTTCATAAAATGGTCCAGAAGGCTTTTTAGGATGGATAAAATTTCTTTTGCCTTCGGCATTAATGGTAGATATGGTATCTCTAAAACTTTCGTCTGGTAAATTTGACATAATACTTTTATTTTTAGTTTAAAAAAGGTTTTGAGAAATTCCCAAAACCTTTTTTTACTAGCTTATTATTTTTTTGCAGGTTCTGCAACTTTTGTTGAATCTACAACAGCTTCCGCTGCTGGTTTAGCTTCTGCAGTTTCTTTCCAAACTTCTCCTTCTGCTGCTTTTGCACCAGCAGGTTTAGTTCCTTGTAATGTTAAAATATAACTTGATACACTTTGAATATCTGTAGAAGATAAATTTCCTTTCCAAGCTACCATTGAAGGGTTGTTTTTACTTCCTTCAGAAATTAACTTGAAGATATTTTTAATTCCTCCACCATTAATCCAATGCTCATCTGTTAAGTTTGGTCCCACTAAACCTCCACCATCTGCTTTGTGACAAGCAGCACAAGCGTTTGTGAAAATTTCTTTTCCTTTAGCTAAGCTGGTGGCATCAGTTACAGCAACAACGGTTTCGTAACTTACTTCATCTGCAGCGCTTTTTGGTAGTTTAGATTTCTCTAATTCTGCTAACGCTACTTCATTTTTAAATTCTTGTTCTTGATCGTATTCGTTCATCACGTGGAAACGAACCATATAAACCAATGCAAAAATAATTGTACCATAGAATAAATATACCCACCATGGTGGTAACACATTGTCTAACTCTTTGATACCATCGTAATCATGATCTAACATAATGTCTTCCTCTCTTTCCATTTCTTTAGAACGAGTCAATTTGCTTACTATGTTTTGATACCATTTACTTTCTGTAAAAGAAACTGATTGAGCATTTGCTAATTGTTGCTTTTGTTCGTCTGTTAGTAAATGATAGGTAACTTTATCAACAGCATCGATTACGATTTCGATTGCTATTAACAAAAATAGGAATACGCCTAAAAACAAAGCTACCATAGGAAACTTTATGAATGCTGGCCTGTCTCCTGAATCGATAAAATATTCCAATGCTGCAAAAACGAATGCAAACAGTAATGGAACTCTTACGTATGATGGAATTAATTTTTTCATATTAAGAAAGTTTAAATTTTTAAAAGAATCTGAACAACTATGAATATAAAGCTTCATAGTTGTTGCAGCTTCTGATTAACTATAATTATGACTATTCGTCGTTTAATGGCATTTCGCTAATTTCTTTGATTTTTTCTTTACTGTATGTAAATGCCCAAACGGTGAACAATACAAACGCTGTAAAAAATATTGTCAATGAAATGATTGGATAAATTTCTACTCCCGTTATGGTTTCTAAATTATGTTTGATAAACTTTAGCATAACTATTATTTTTTAACTTGAGTATCTGTACCTAATCTTTGTAAATAAGCAATAAGTGCTACAATTTCTCTATCTTTTAATGGAGACGCTGTTTCATTTCCGAATGATTTCTTAATATCAGGATTTGCTAATAAATTAGTTTCAATTTTAGTAGCTTGTTCATCCATATGTTTAAGTGCATTGTTAATTTCAGCTTCTGAATAAGGAACACCTAATGTAACCATGGCTTTCATTTTATCTTGAGTAGATGATTTATCCAACTCATTTTTAATTAACCATTGGTATCTTGGCATAATCGATTTCTCATTTAAACCTTGAGGATCATACATGTGGTTAAAATGCCATACGTCATCTCTACCTCCATTAAAAGGTTTTCCTTTAACACCTTCACGAGCTAAATCTGGTCCAGTACGTTTAGAACCCCATAAGAATGGATGGTCGTAAACGAATTCTCCTGCTTTAGAATAATCTCCATAACGTTCCACTTCTGAACGGAACGGACGAACCATTTGAGAGTGACATCCCACACAACCTTCACGGATATATAAATCTCTACCTTCTAATTCAAGAGGTGTGTATGGTTTTACTGCTGATATTGTTGGAATATTTGATTTTACTAAAATCGTTGGTAAAATTTGGATTAAACCACCAATTAAAATAGCAACTGTAGTCAATAACATGAATTGAACTGGTTTTCTTTCTAACCAAGAGTGTAATTTTTCACCTTTTAAACGGTTTGGAGAAATTACAGCTAAAGCTGGAGCTTCTACTAATTCGTTTTCTACTGGAGAACCTTGTCTAACGGTTCTAATAATATTGTAAACCAATACGATAACTCCTGTAAGATATAAAGTTCCACCCACAGCACGCATCCAATACATTGGCATTAGTTCGGTTACTGTTTCAAGGAAGTTTCCGTATTGTAAAGCACCACCGTCTGGTTTAAATTGTTTCCACATAGAAGCTTGAGTAAATCCAGCAACATACATTGGAAGCGAATATAAAATAATACCTAAAGTACCAATCCAGAAATGGAAATTCGCTAATTTCTCAGAGAATAATTTCGTTTTTGTCATTCTTGGGATTAACCAATAGATCATACCAAATGATAAGAAACCATTCCAAGCTAAAGCTCCAACGTGAACGTGAGCAATAATCCAATCCGTAAAGTGAGCAATAGCGTTAACGTTTTTTAATGATAACATTGGACCTTCAAAAGTTGCCATACCATAACCTGTAATAGCTACAACGAAGAATTTCAATACTGCATCTGTACGTACTTTATCCCAAACACCTCTTAATGTTAATAATCCATTAATCATACCTCCCCAAGATGGAGCAATCAACATTACAGAGAAAACAACTCCTAAGTTTTGAGCCCAATCAGGTAAAGCAGTATATAATAAATGGTGAGGTCCAGCCCAAATGTAAATAAAGATTAACGACCAAAAGTGAATAATTGATAATCTATATGAGTACACTGGACGATTTGCTACTTTTGGAACAAAGTAATACATCATACCTAAGAAAGGAGTAGTTAAGAAAAATGCTACCGCATTGTGTCCATACCACCATTGTACTAAAGCATCTTGAACACCAGCATAAACCGAATATGATTTCATTGCTGAAACTGGTAATTCTAAACTGTTAAAGATGTGAAGAACTGCAACCGTAACAAACGTAGCGATATAAAACCAAATAGCTACATAAATATGACGTTCTCTTCTTTTAATAATGGTTCCAATCATATTGATACCAAAAACTACCCAAATAAGAGCAATTGCAATATCAATTGGCCATTCTAATTCAGCGTATTCTTTTGATGTAGTAAAACCTAATGGTAATGAAATTGCTGCAGCAACAATAATTAATTGCCATCCCCAAAAGTGAATTTTACTTAAAAGGTCGCTAAACATTCTTGCCTTTAATAAACGTTGCATCGAGTAATAAATACCGGCAAACATTGCATTACCAACGAAGGCAAAAATTACCGCATTGGTGTGTAAAGGTCTTAAGCGTCCAAAACTTAAAAACGAAACGCCGCTCGTTAAGTTTGGAAACAAAAATAGGAAAGCTAAAATAAGCCCTACTAACATCCCCACTACTCCGAAAACGATACTAGCGTAGATGAAATTCCTTACAATTTTGTTGTCGTAATAAAATTGTTGCTTCTCCATAAAATTAGATTGATTTTTGTTTTTCTGTTTGTATTATTTTGTTAGGATTCTCTTTTACAATTTCATCGTCAAATAACATTCTGACTGATGGCGTGTAGTCATCATCATATTGGCCACTTTTAACTGCTTTTATAAAAGCAATCAAAAAAGCTATAGCAACTACTATACTGATCGTGATTAATAAATAAATGACACTCATACCTTAAATTGTGTTAACAAAGTTACTTGTACTCCTTTTTATAAAACATGACTTTTATCATGTATTAAAATTTTCTTAAATATTACTTCTTACTAGCGTACCAATTTGTCATAATTGTTACAAAACTTACAATAGTTATGGTGCTCAATGGCATGATGATAGCTGCAACAATTGGATCTAATTTACCTGTAATTGCATAACTCAATCCTACTACATTATATAATAAGGACAAACCAAAACTCATATAAATGGTCTTCATAGCGTTTTTAGAATAGCGCATATAAAAAGCAATCTTATCAAATTGTGATGCGTCTAAAATTCCATCACAAGCTGGCGAAAAAACATTTACGTTTTCTGATATAGACAATCCTAAATTACTTTGAGCTAAAGCTCCAGCATCGTTTAAGCCATCGCCGACCATCATGACGTTTTTACCTTCATTTTGTAATTGTTCGATGTATTGAAGTTTTTGCTCTGGTTTTTGATTGAAAACTAAAGTGGTTTTTGCTGGCAACATTTTTTCTAATATACTACGTTCGCCATCATTATCGCCTGATAAAACCACTAAATTATAATGCTTCGCTAAATCATCAAATAATTGCTCTAAACCTTTTCTGTACTGATTATTGAATACGTAACTTCCTTTATAAATACCATTGATTTCAACATGCACTTTGGTTTTCTTATGCGTGTTTTCGGTCATGGTTTTTAGGAATTGAGAGGAACCTAATTTTACTGTATTGCCATCGATTTCCGCAAAAATTCCTTTTCCGATAATTTCTTCGAAGCTTGAAGTTTCGATTTTGTCTTGGTTGGGAATAAATTCATACAATCTTCTACTTAAGGGATGATTCGAACCTCGTAAAACGTTTTTCAATAATTTTAATTCGGTTGGATTTAATTCGGTTCCTTCGTATGTAATTGCGGTTTTTTTATTGGTCGTAATCGTTCCTGTTTTATCGAAAACAATGGTATCTACTTTAGCTAATTGTTCGACTACCAAAGCGTTCTTTAAATATAACTTTCGATTGCCTAATATTCGTAACACATTTCCCAATGTAAACGGAGCCGTTAATGCCAACGCACACGGACAAGCCACAATTAAAATCGCAGTAAAGACATTAAAAGCTGTGGTAACATCAATAAAAACCCAATAAATAAAGGAAACAACTGACAAAGCCAGTAAAGCCGGCGTAAAATAACGACTAATTCTATCCGTAATGTTTTTGTGTTGTTGTTCTACTCGTTTTTGGAAGACATCGTTGCTCCATAATTGAGTCAAGTAACTATTTGAAACCGAAAATAAAACTTCCATTTCAATGACTTTTCCCATTTGTTTTCCTCCTGCGAAGACTTTATCTCCTGATTTTTTCTCAATCGGAACAGCTTCACCAGTAACAAAACTATAATCAATAGAAGCTTTTTCGGAAATTAAAATCCCATCAACCGGAATTAATTCTTGATTTCGAATCAATAATCTGTCGCCTTTTTCAATATCATAGACTTGAACTGATTCTTCTTCTCCATTTGGTAATATTTTTGTGATGGCAATTGGAAAATACGATTTATAATCTCGCTCAAACGAAAGGAAATCGTATGTTTTCTTTTGGAATAACTTTCCTAATAACATGAAGAAAATCAATCCTGCCATACTATCGAAAAAGCCTTGACCGTAATCGAAAATAATATCGACCGTACTTCTTACGAACATGACTACAATTCCTAAAGCAATTGGAATATCAATGTTCAACAAACCTGATTTCATGCTTTTCCAAGCGGAAACATAATAACCAGAAGCCGAATAAATAAACGTAGGAAGCGATAATCCGAAAATCAACCAACGGAAAAATCCTCGGTATTGATCAATCCAATATTCTTCTACTTCAAAATATTCGGGAAACGAAAGCAGCATGATATTTCCGAAACAGAAAAACGCTACTCCTATTTTATAGATTAAACTTCGGTCAATTTTTTTCTTTCCTTCATCAAAATTTTCTAAACTGATGTAAGGTTCATAACCAATTGAACTCAATAAGTAAACGATATCTTTTAAAGAAGTTTCTTCGGGATTAAACGTAACACGGACTTTCTTTTCGCCAAAGTTAACTTGAGAAGTACTTATTCCTGGTTGAAGTCTTTGTAGATTTTCCAGAATCCAAATACACGAACTACAGTGTATATGAGGAATGTAGAGTGAAACAATATGTGTTGTACGCTCTTGGAATTCCAATAGTTTTGAAACAATTTCTTCATTGTCTAAAAAGTCATATTTGCCCTGAATGTCTTGTGGAGTGGCGCCGGGTGCTGCCTGAAAGTCGTAATAACACGTTAAATCATTTTGACTAAAAATTTCGTACACGGTTTTACAACCATTGCAACAGAACTTCTTGTTGTCAAATAGAATCTCGTCTTTTTTTATAATTTCATTACCACAATGGAAACAATTTTCTGTGTCCATATATTTGCTCATTTTACCTAAGCACAAATTTCTTACTTCGTGGCAAAACAAAATATGATAATTGTCATACTTTGTTTATATTTGTATCAAACTCTAAACATTCCTTAAAATGAGTAAATGCGAACAATGTATTGTGAGGCAATTTAGTTCATTAAAAGCCTTAAATAAAGAAGAATTGCTACGCATGGCCGATTGCAAAACATCTTATACCATAAAAAAAGGCGAACCTATTTTTGAAGAAGGTGAAGTAACCAATGGTATTTATTGTATAAAAGACGGAATTTGTAAATTATCTAAGTTAAGTGATAACGGAAAAGACCAAATTGTAAAACTAGTAAAACCAGGAGAATTGCTAGGACAACGCTCAATGATTAGCGACGAACCTGCCAATTTAAGTGCCGTGGCGCTTGAAGACATGGAAGTTTGTTTTATTCCAAGAAGTGAAGTCATGCAGTTTTTTAATCAAAATAATCAGTTTTCGATGAATGTGATGCGTACCATTTGCGACGATTTAAAAGGAGCCGATGATCACATGGTGAATATGGCGCAAAAAACCGTTCGCCAACGTTTAGGTGAAACTTTGATTTACTTAGAGGACACTTTTGGCAAAAACGAAGATGGCTCATTACACATTCAACTATCCAGAGAAGAATTAGCCGGAATGATTGGCACCGCAACTGAAAGTTGTATTCGATTGTTATCTGAGTTAAATAAATCAGGTTATATTGAGTTAACGGGTAAGAAGATTACACTGTTAGATAAAAATAAATTAAAACGATTAACATAAGAGAATCCGCTGAAGAGCGGATTTTTTGTTGGGAATTAATATCCTAATTTTATAAAAACCTTAAATACAACTTTGAAAATAATTTATTACTTTTGAGAATACCAAAATGAATCAGCTATGGATATGACAGCCCAAATAAAAAAGAATTTAATTTCAAGAATTAAAGATTCTAAAGATTTGAATTTTCTTAAAGCGCTTCAAACTATATTTGATTCGTCTGAACAAGATTTATACCAATTATCTTCTGAGAAGCAATCAGCTATTGAAAAAGGGAGAAAGGAAATTAAAGAAGGTAATTTTCATAAAAATGATGAAGTAATTTCAGAAATGCGAGAATGGTTAAAAAAGAAATAATTTGGTCAGAATTAGCCAAACTTCAATTCAAAGCCATTTTAGAATATTATGTTGAAAGAAATGGTAACGAAAATTACAGTTTAAAACTGGTTGATGAAGTTGAAGATGTATTAAATACACTTTCAAAGTCTGAACTTATTGGAAGATTGACTTCAAACAAATGCAGTCGTGTTATTCCAATGAAAGTATATCTTATTTTTTATGAGATAAATGAAAACAAAATAGAGATTGTTTCTTTTTGGGATAATCGACAAGATGTAGAACGTAGAAAAATTAAATAACTCTACTTAGGTGGATTTCTTGTTGAATGAAGTTTTAAGAAATTAGTATTCAATAAAACTAAAAGATTACCAAAATAAATCTAGAAATTATGCCAAATAAAAATGAGAAAGAAAGGCGCAAAATAATTGTTAAAGAATTAAGATTAAAAGCAAAAAATGAATTTGAAAATAAACTTCCAATTAGTAGAGATTATTTTCTAAATCTATTTAATTATTTAGATGAAGAACTTTCAGAAAATGAATGTGATCATAATTTAGAATTTACCATTAATTTTCTTAATTCTCAAAACATAAAAAATATAAACAAAGTAACAGATTGGCTTAAAGACAATGGAGGTTACTGTGATTGTGAAGTTATTGCAAACGTGGAGGAAATGTTTGATGAAGATGCAATTTTATAATTTTTTTTATATCGATAGAACATAATTCCACCACCCCACAAACTAAAAAAAAATCCGCTCATCAGCGGATTTCTTTATTTATTCTGTTGGTCCCTCCCAATTAGAAAAACCACCTACTAAATTAAAGGTATTTTCAAAACCTAATTGTTCCATGGCGTTACAAGCGTTGGCACTACGTACACCAGCCGCACAATACACATAATAGTTTTTCGATTTATCTAATTCCTCTACTCTATAAATAAAACCTTGTCCTTTATATATATCGATATTTATAGCACCTGGAATAAAACCATCGTTAAATTCATCTTCGGTACGAACATCTACTATTACGCCGTTTGCATCTTGCAAAAACTGGCTCCACCACGTATTTTGATCTAAGTTTGTCATCTTTATTTTTTTTCAAAAGTACTATCAAAAAATGCATTTTTAAAATTTTAACAAAAATTTATTAAACATTTGTACATACAAATAAAATATTTACTACATTTGTACATACAAATTTTACAACATCAAATGAGAATAGAAGAAATCATAAAACCAAATACTCCAATGGCAATGGAAAAGAAAACATTACTTAACGTGATGTATACTCAAAATGTCATTTCGGAAAAGTTTAATGAGATATTAAAGCCATTTGACCTTTCCCCAGAACAATTTAATGTATTGCGCATTTTACGTGGTCAAAAAGGAAAGCCTGCTAATATGTGTATGATACAAGAACGCATGATTGCGAAAACCAGTAACACAACACGTTTAGTAGACAAATTGTTATTAAAAGAATTAGTGCTTAGAGAAATTTGCCCCATCAATCGCCGTAAAATGGAAATTACCATTACCGAGAAAGGGTTGCAACTTTTACTACAATTGGATCCATCAGTAGAAGCTCATGAGCGCTCTTTTTCTAAAAATTTGACGGTTGAAGAATTAGAATTGTTAAACGAATTGCTAGAAAAATTTAGAAATTAAAAACCCAACATTTACTATGAGTCACTTTATAGAAAACCAAAAATGGCGTTACGCCACCAAAAAATTTGACGCTGCTAAAAAAATATCAGCAGCAGATTTAGAAACCTTAAAAGAAGCAATCCAATTAAGTACTTCTTCTTACGGATTACAGTTATACAAAGTATTCATTATTGAAAATCCAGAAGTTAGAGCCAAGTTACAACCAGTTTCTTGGGGACAATCTCAAATTGTAGATGCATCTCACCTATTAGTATTTGCTAACATTGTAGATGTACAAGAAAATCACATTGATGCATATGTTCAAAACATTGCAACTACAAGAGGATTATCAGTTGAGGATTTAAAAGGATATTCAGACTTTATGAAATCTAAGATTGTTTCGTTACCAGTAGACCAAAAAGCGGTTTGGACATCAAAACAAACCTATTTAGCATTAGCCAACTTAATGAATGCTGCTGCCGAATTAAAAATTGATGTTACACCAATGGAAGGTTTTGAACCAGAAAAATACAATGAAATTTTAGGTTTCAATGCATTAGGATTAAACGCTTCATTAGTAGCAGCTGTTGGATATCGTCATGAAGAAGATGCAACACAACACTATGCAAAAGTGAGAAAACCAAAACAAGAATTATTTACTACCATTTAATTATAACCTTTAACATTAAAACAATTTTAAAACATGAAAAATTTCAAATCAATCGCTTTAGCTCTTGTAGCATTAGTAACTTTTACAGCTACAGCACAAAAATCAAAAAAAGTAGACGCTTCAAAAAGTACTATCAACTGGGTTGGTAAAAAAGTAACAGGTGCTCACGAAGGTACAATCACTTTAAAAGAAGGTGCTTTAATTTTCAAAGGAAAAAAATTAGTAGGTGGAAACTTTACAGTTGACATGACTACAATTAATACAACTGATTTATCAGGAAAAGGAAAAACAAACTTAGATGGTCACTTAAAATCAGATGATTTCTTTGGTGTTGAGAATTTCCCAACAGCAACTTTAGTTATCAAATCTCTTGGTGAAAAAGGAAACGGTGTTTACGCTGTAACTGCTGATTTAACAATCAAAGGAAAAACAGAATCTATTAAATTTGACTTAACTGTAGGGAAAAATACAGCTGAAACTTCTTTAAAAATCGATAGAACAAAATACGGTATCCAATATGGTTCTGGAAGCTTCTTTGATAACTTAGGAGACAAAACTATCAGTGACGAATTCGAATTAAAAGTAAAATTAGTATTCTAATTGAACTGGGAAACTTTGCTATGAAAAACAAAAAGCCTTGAAGAAATTCAGGGCTTTTTTGTGTTTATGTCTAGTCAAGGAATTTCACATTAAACATACCTGTTTTATATACTACTTTTAAAGTATCTCCATTTTTTAATTCATAAAGAGAAGGATGTTTTTTTACAATTCTTAATGAATCAATTTTATCCAATTGATCGGGAGA
This sequence comes from Flavobacterium cheniae, assembly GCF_004363695.1. Classification (GTDB taxonomy): domain Bacteria; phylum Bacteroidota; class Bacteroidia; order Flavobacteriales; family Flavobacteriaceae; genus Flavobacterium; species Flavobacterium cheniae. Next base: position 590,725 of record NZ_SNZC01000001.1, read on the forward strand.
AGTTATAAACTCTTCTCTATTTTCATAAATATGAAATATTTTGTTGGTATTATCACTCACAACATGGTAAGTTTTTATTTGGCTTTCTAAATTGAATTTTGAATTTAAAAACAAAAGAAAATTATCTGTTATACTTTTGAATAAAAATCCAAATAACGCAGCCATAAGTAGAATAGAAAATACATAAACCTTATTAATAATCTTTTTTCTGAATCCATAAACAAGAAAAAAGACAATAACAACAAAAGGTATTAGAAGTGAAAATTTCCACGATATATCTTTGAAATTACGAATATCATTATCAAAATATATTTCCCTTATATAGGGTCTCAATAAAAATATATCTGTACATAAGATTGCAATAAAGACTGAATAAGCAAATATTCTATATTTTGAAATTTTCATTTTAGCATTTATATTCCTTCAAAAATAATAAATCGTTTTAAATAAAAATACTGTAAACCGTAAAAAGAAAATAAAAAAAGCCCTGAATTACTTCAGGGCTTTCCAATGTTAAGGGTGAAAGACGGGTCTCGAACCCGCGACCTTCGGAACCACAATCCGACGCTCTAACCAACTGAGCTACAATCACCATTTGTTTTGCGAGTGCAAATATAGGGGTTTACTTCTATCTTGCAAAGATTTTTTTTACTTTTTTACGACTATTTTATTTCAAATCGCCTAAGCTATTGACTGCCAAATATCTTTCGGTTGTAAAACCTTCTGCATATTCTACTCCAACGAGTCTTCCAAGGTCTTGAGCACGATATTTTACACTATCTAAAAAGTTTTTTGAAGTAATTGGTGAAACCGGTTCTTTTGAATTTGGATCATAAAATTGCGAACCATAAGCCAACACCGATTCCATTTTTTTACCGATAAATTCCGAAATATCTACCACAAAATCAGGTTCGATGTTTTGCCATTGGATGTAATGATACACCACTTTTGGTCGCCACGCTTCTTGCGCTTCTCCATTCAATTCCGTTTTAATTTGTCGCAAACCTGATAAAAAACAAGCATCACTAACTAATTTACTTCCTTTTCCGTGGTCGATGTGTCTGTCAGTAATCGCATTGCATAACACGATTTCAGGTTGGTATTTGCGAATCATTTCTATTACTTTAATTTGATGCGCTTCATCGTTTACAAAAAAGCCATCTCGCATATCCAAATTTCTTCGCACCGTTACCCCTAAAATTTCAGAAGCCTTAGCTGATTCCTCATTACGAATAGCCACAGAACCACGCGTACCAAGTTCACCACGAGTTAAATCGATAATCCCGACTTTCTTTCCAAGGCTAACTTCTTTGGCAATCGTACCACTACAACCTAATTCTACATCGTCTGGATGAGCTCCAAAAGCTAATATGTCTAATTTCATTTTTAAACTTTTATATTTTTTTAAACACATAGAATCATAGATTTTCTTTGTGTTTATTTTAGTCGTTTCACTCTACATAGTATACATAGCATCACTATGATAACTATTTAAAATACAATGCCTTTCAATATTTTCTATGTGCCTATGTGTTTCAATTTCATTTTGAAACTAAAACATTCCGCATCGTCATCGATTTATTTTCGGTTTCAATGAATTCTTTTTCAGGATTACTGTCTTTTGTAATGCCACAACCTACGTAAATGTTCACAACATCATTTTCCACTTCTAAACAGCGTAAATTTACGAATAAATCGGTTTGATTGTCTTTATTGTATTCGCCTAAAAATCCAGCGTAAAATTTTCTATTGTAACCTTCATTTTTTAGAATAAAATCAATAGCATTTTCTTTGGGTAAACCACAAACTGCTGGAGTTGGATGTAACGTTTTTATTAAATCATTCGCCTGAAAATCAGCTGTTAATTCTCCCGAAATAGAAGATTTTAAGTGAGCTAAATTTCCAGCTTTAACTGTTTTAGCATCAGAAATAATAAGTTTAGTTACTTTATCTTTTACTTTAGCTACAATATAATCCGTTACAAATTGCTGTTCTTCAATTTCTTTGGTTGCCCAAATTACATTTTCCGAATACAATTGAGTACCAGCCAAAGCTACTGTTTCAAAGTGATTTTGATTGATTTTTACCAATTGCTCCGGCGTTGCTCCCATCCATAAACCAATATTTGGATGAAAAAACAAATAACGAAAAGCCGTTGCATAAGATGAAATCAAGTTCTGAAAGGTTTCTACAATTGAGATTTGTTCCTTCAGAATGATTTTACGAGACAAAACCACTTTCTGAAATTCATCCTTTTGAATTGCTGAAACTCCTTTGGAAACTAAATCTTCAAAAGCTTCTTTTTGATTCGTTTGAGTAGTGAAATTTTCAGATAATTTTTGCTCTAATTTTTCAATATTTCCTTGCGAAAACGAATTGCCTTCAAACGGAATTACTACTTGTTTTCCTTCATGAAAAGGCATAAAAACAAATCCGGCTTGATTAGAAAATTCAATCATTTCATCGTTTTGTTGCACGAGTAAATTCCAAACTATTTCATTTGGTTTTACATAACAAACAAATGGTTTTTGTTGTGATAAAAAAAATTGTATTTCTTCGAAAACTTGCATTATTGTCTTCTTGAAAGTACCATATTCGTCAATTTACAAAGCGAAATCAATTTTCCTTCTTCGTCTACAATTCTAATTTCCCACAAATGAATACTTGCACCTTTATGAATGATTTTTGCTGTTGCCGTAACCATTCCTTCGCGTTTACTTTTTAAATGATTTGCCGAAATTTCGATACCACGAACTTCTTGCTTTTCTGGATTTACAAACATTAATGAAGCGGCACTTCCCACACTTTCAGCTAACGCAACTGTTGCACCTCCATGTAATAATCCCATAGGTTGATGCACTCTCGGATTAACAGGCATTGTAGCGGTTAGGAAATCTTCACCTGCATCGGTGTAGACAATATCTAAGGTATTCATTAAAGTATTTTTGCTCCAATCATTACACAATTGCAACATTTTTTCTCTATCAAACATCATAACTTTATTTTTTGTAAAATTAAGCATTCCGAAGAGAATAATTCAACTGATTTAACGTTTTAGTAAGTAATTTAAGCACATTTAGTTTTTATAGATTTAAAATTAATAATTACATTTACCAAAATTAACTATACATGCGTCGTTTATTACTTTTATTACTGATAGGATTTGCTGTTTCATTAACTTCATGTCGAAACGATTTTGATTTTGAATCAAGAACTGGTGGTTTGGAATTTTCTAAAGACACCGTTTATTTAGATACTGTTTTTACTGACATTGGTTCAAGTACTTATACATTAAAAGTGTACAACCGAAGTGATAAAAACATTTCAATTCCATCACTTAGATTAAAAGAAGGAACAGCATCAAAATACCGTTTAATGGTAGATGGAATGGCAGGTCAAGTATTTGAAAATGTAGAAATCTTAGCAAAAGATAGTATGTACATTTTTGTTTCTGTTACAGCAGAAGTAGCCGATGCGAATCCTACTGATTTTTTATATACCGATAAAATTTTATTTGGTGAAGAATCAAATCCAAATCACCAAAAAGTGGAATTGGTTACTCTAATTCAAGATGCTTATTTTATTTATCCTGGAAGAGTTCAAAATCCAGATGAATCCTATACTTATGATGAACTAAACTTAGGAGTTGATGGTGACGGAAATCCTATTACGATTCGTGGTCGATTTTTGGAAGAAACGAATCCAATCAATGGAAACGAATTGCATTGGACGAATACCAAACCTTATGTCATTTATGGTTATGCGGCCGTTCCTTCAAACAAAACACTTGTTGTAGATGCTGGAGCAAGAATTCACTTTCATGCAGAATCAGGATTAATTGTTGCTAATAATGCTTCGATTCATGTGAATGGAACAAATTCAACAACGGCTGCCTTAGAAAACGAAGTCATCTTTGAAGGTGATCGTTTAGAACCTGATTTTGCTGAAGTCCCTGGACAATGGGGAACGATTTGGCTAACACAAGGTAGTACAAACAATCAAATTAAAAATTTAACGATAAAAAATGCTACTGTTGGGCTTTTAGTTACTGGAAACGATGGTACTCCTACTCCTACTTTAGATATTGAAAATACTCAAATTTATAATTGTGCTAATGTTGGGCTTTTAGCTCGAACTGGAAACATTGAAGGAAGAAACATGGTTATTAATAATTGTGGTCAAGCTTCGTTTGCAGGAAGTTTTGGAGGAAGTTATGAATTTACACATTGTACGTTTGCTAATTATTGGCCAAGTCCAACACATACAGCAGTTTTATTAGATGATTTTGATGGAAATGCGATTTATGCACTTACCAAAGCGAATTTCAAAAATTGTATTATTCATTCTTCAAGTAATCTAGCTATTAACCTGAAAAAAGAAGGAACAACTTTTGTCTACAATTTTGACCATTGCTTAATCAAATTTGCCGATTTTAGTAATCAATTTACGAATAATCCTTTGTATGCCTTTTCTAATGCTACGCTTTATGATACTTGTTTAATTGCTACGAATTCTACAATTAATAATCCGGATTTTAAAGATGCTAGAAATAATGAATTAATTATTGGTGAAGATTCTGCAGCAAGAGGAAATGCTGACAACACCTACTCTAGTTTTAATGATATTTTGAATAATCCAAGAACTAATCCATCCGATATGGGTGCTTATAATTGGACCACTTTTGACTAACCAATTAAATTATACAATTATGAAAAATCTCTCTTTATCTCTTTTAATTATTGGTTTAACATTCGTTTCTTTTAAAAAAGAAGAAGCGCAACAACCAGCCGAAACAACAACTAAAGAAGAAGTTACTACCGAAACTAAACCCGATTCTGCTACAGTTGCTAAAGCTTGGGCGGATTATGCTACACCATCAAAGGCACATGAAATGTTGGCTAAAGATAGTGGAACTTGGGATGCCGAATTAACATTCTGGTCACCCGATAATCCACAAGAAATGAAATCTACTGCTATCGTAACCTACAAAATGATTATGGGTGGTAAATACCAAGAAGGAACTTATTCTGGAGATATGTTTGGAATGCCATTTGAAGGAAAAGGAACAGTTGCTTTTGATAATGCAACTCAAGAATTTGTATCAACTTGGATTGACAATATGGGAACTGGAATGATGGTTACTCGTGGAAAATATGATGAAGCTACAAAAACATCTACTTTTCATGGCGAAATGGTAGACCCAGTAATTAAAAAGGCTAAAAAAGTAAAAGAAGTTATTACCTATATTGACGATAACAACCAAAAAATGGAAATGTTTGATATTTTGGAAGATGGCAAAGAATTCAAATCGATGCAAGTAGTTTCGAAACGCAAAATATAGTTTTCAACAAATAAATACAAAGCTGTTCAAAAAAGAACAGCTTTTTTTGTTTTTATGCAGTCTTAAAACTTTGAACTTCTAACTTTTTAGAATAAATTTGCACTTTCAACAACAACACAAACATACAGATAAGGTAAACTTGTCTTTAAAAACAAAACTACAATGATTCATTTCTTCGGAAACCAATCCAACACCGTATTTGCGGTTCAAACGCAAAACGAATTATCGACTGAAGACATCAACAAATTAAATTGGCTTTTTGGCAACGCACATAAAATAGAAAAATCCGTATTGTCGGATTTTTTTGTTGGACCACGTGCCGCAATGGTTACGCCTTGGAGTACAAACGCTGTAGAAATTACCCAAAACATGGGGATTTCGGGTATCATTCGTATCGAGGAATTTGAAAAAGTAGCTGCCGATTTTAACGATTTCGACCCAATGCTTTCGCAAAAGTATTCGGAATTAAATCAAGAAATTTATACGATTAATATCCAACCTGAACCTATTTTGGATATTGAAGATATTGACGCTTACAATAAATCAGAAGGTTTAGCTTTGAGTCCAGAAGAAGTAGAATATCTAGATAATCTTTCAAGTAAATTAGGAAGAAAGTTAACCGATTCAGAAATTTTTGCTTTCTCACAAGCGAATTCAGAACACTGTCGTCACAAAATTTTTAACGGAACATTTGTGATTGATGGCGAAGAAAAACCAACATCTTTATTCAAATTAATCAAGAAAACATCCGAAACAAATCCAAACGATATTGTTTCGGCATATAAAGATAACGTAGCTTTTGTAAAAGGTCCGAAAGTAACGCAATTTGCTCCAAAAAGTGCAGACAAGCCAGACTTCTACCAAGAAAAGGAATTTGATTCAGTACTTTCTTTAAAAGCAGAAACACACAACTTCCCTACAACAGTTGAGCCTTTCAACGGAGCTGCAACAGGTTCAGGAGGAGAAATTCGTGACCGTTTGGCTGGAGGACAAGGTTCTTTACCATTAGCAGGAACTGCAGTTTACATGACTTCTTATTCTCGTTTAGCAGAAGAACGTCCTTGGGAAAATGGAATGTACGAAAGACCTTGGTTGTACCAAACACCAATGGATATTTTAATTAAAGCTTCAAACGGAGCATCTGATTTTGGAAATAAATTTGGACAACCTTTAATTACAGGTTCTATTTTAACTTTCGAACATGAAGAAAACAATCGTAAAATTGGTTACGATAAAGTAATCATGCAAGCGGGTGGAATTGGTTACGGAAAATTAGATCAAGCGATTAAAAAGAAACCTACGGCTGGCGATAAAATCGTTATTTTAGGTGGAGAAAATTATAGAATTGGAATGGGTGGTGCTGCAGTTTCTTCTGCAGATACTGGTGCTTTTGGTTCAGGAATTGAATTAAATGCCATCCAACGTTCTAATCCAGAAATGCAAAAACGTGCTGCCAACGCCATTCGTGGTTTGGTAGAAAGTGATAACAATCCGATTGTTTCCATTCACGATCATGGTGCGGGTGGACATTTGAACTGTCTTTCTGAATTAGTAGAAGAAACTGGAGGATTAATCGATTTAGATAAATTACCGGTTGGTGACCCAACGCTTTCGGCTAAAGAAATCATCGGAAACGAATCGCAAGAAAGAATGGGATTAGTTATTGGTGAAAAAGACATCGAAACATTACAAAGAATTGCTGACAGAGAGCGTTCTCCAATGTATCAAGTTGGTGACGTAACTAACGACCATAGATTTACTTTCGAATCAAAATCTACAGGGTTAAAACCAATGGATTATGCGTTGGAAGATTTCTTCGGAAGTTCGCCAAAAACGATTATGACGGATAAAACCGTTGCAACAAATTACTCAGATTTAGCATATAATAAAGAAAATATAGGAAGCTACTTAAGTCAAGTTTTACAATTAGAAGCGGTAGCTTGTAAAGATTGGTTAACTAATAAAGTAGACCGTTGTGTAGGCGGACGCGTTGCAAAACAGCAATGTGTTGGTCCATTACAATTACCACTGAACAATGTTGGTGTAATGGCATTGGATTTCAAAGGAAAAGAGGGAATTGCTACATCGATTGGACACTCACCTATTTCAGCTTTAGTAAATCCAGTTGCGGGTTCACGAACTGCGATTGGTGAAGCTTTATCAAATTTAGTTTGGGCTCCGTTAAAAGAAGGAATGAAATCGGTTTCATTATCAGCTAACTGGATGTGGGCTTGTAAAAATGAAGGAGAAGATGCTCGTTTATATGAAGCAGTAAAAGGTTGTTCGGATTTTGCTATTGAATTGGGAATCAATATTCCAACAGGAAAAGATTCGCTTTCGATGAAACAAAAATACCCGAATGATGAAGTAATTGCACCAGGTACAGTTATTATTTCAGCTGCTGGAAATTGTTCGAACATTACAAAAGTAGTTGAGCCTGTTTTACAAAGAAATGGCGGAAACATTTACTATATCAACTTATCTCAAGATTCGTTTAAATTAGGTGGAAGTTCATTTGCTCAGGTATTGAATAAAATTGGAAATGATGTTCCAACGATTCAAAACTCGGAATTCTTCAAAAAAGCGTTCAACGTTTTACAAGATTTAATTAAAGATAGAAAAATTAAAGCTGGACACGATATTGGAAGTGGTGGTTTAATCACAACTTTATTAGAAATGTGTTTTGCAGATGATAAATTAGGTGCGCTAATCGACTTGACTTCTTTAGGAGAAAAAGATACGGTTAAAGCCTTATTTAATGAAAATATCGGAGTTGTTTTCCAAGCAAATGCTGAAGTGGAAGCAACTTTTGCCCAACATAATATTGAGATTTTTAAAATTGGTTCGGCTATCGATGGCGATGCGTTTACCGTTATTAATGGTGAAGATAGTTTAACATTTAGTGTTTCAACTTTAAGAGATACTTGGTTTAAAACATCATTCCTATTAGATTCAAAACAATCTAAAAATGGAATGGCACAAGAACGTTTTGACAATTACAAAAATCAAAAATTACAATTTACTTTCCCATCGCATTTTAATGGTAAATTACCTTTAATTGATGGGTCAAAACCAAGACCAAAAGCAGCAATCATTCGTGAAAAAGGAAGTAATTCAGAACGCGAAATGGCAAATGCTATGTTCTTAGCTGGATTTGATGTAAAAGATGTTCACATGACCGATTTAATTTCGGGAAGAGAAACATTGGAAGATATTCAATTCATTGGAGCTGTTGGAGGATTTTCAAATTCTGATGTTTTAGGTTCAGCTAAAGGTTGGGCTGGAGCGTTTTTATACAACGAAAAAGCAAATACGGCTTTGAAAAACTTCTACAAACGCGAAGACACACTTTCAGTTGGAATTTGTAATGGTTGTCAATTATTAATGGAATTAGAATTGATAAATCCAGAGCACGAAGTTCATGGAAAAATGCATCACAACACTTCGAACAAACACGAAAGTGGTTTTACTTCGGTAACAGTTCAAAAGAATAATTCAGTGATGTTATCTACTTTAGAAGGAACGACTTTAGGAGTTTGGATTTCACATGGAGAAGGAAAATTCAAGTTACCTTATTCAGAAGAGAAATATAACATTGTAGCTAAATATGGGTACGAAAGTTATCCGGCGAATCCAAATGGTTCTGATTTCAATACGGCTATGATGTGCGATGTTACAGGAAGACATTTGGTAATGATGCCACACATTGAGCGTTCAACTTTCCCTTGGAACTGGGCACATTATCCAGAAAGAGGTCAAAAAGACGAAGTTTCACCTTGGTTAGAAGCTTTTGTGAATGCTAGAAAATGGATAGAAAACAAAAAATAATAACAGAAAAGCTCTCATACACTGAGAGCTTTTTTTATACAAAAAAACTGCCCGAAGGCAGTTTTCCAAAATTAACCCCAAAAACTAAAACTTATCTGTTTCTAAAACAACATAATTACTTGGATATTGTGTACTTGCATCATCTTCAGCTGTGATGAAAATTCGTTTTGGTTTTGATGAAGAAACACTTTCAAACTTTACATGAAGTCTTGAAGTTCCTACAATTTGACCAATATTTAACGGAATTTGATTTTGCTCTGAAGATAACCAAACCACATAATGTTTCTTAGGCGGTTGCAATCTTTCAGGTTCTGCTAGGTACGAAACCTCTAACTTAATGTTATAATTGTCATTTTTATCTTTTTTAACCGAAACATCACCTCTTGCTGCTGGAACCACATTTGAATTTTCAAATTCAATTTTTTTTGAACAAGATGAAAATGTTTGAGATAATACAAAACAGGATACAAAAAAAAATACTATTTTAATTGTTGTATTATTTGTTTTCATACTCTTTATTTTTTCTTGTTTCGGTCTGCCATTTCAGAAATAGATTTCCCTAAATCATCTAATTCATTATTGAAATCTACTTTAAACAATTCCCATTTTTGAGCAGGACCTTGTTCATAATTTTCAATTTTCAGTCTTAAATCGGTATTTCTTTTTTCTAATTTATTGATTTCAACTTCATCAATATCTCTTTCTACTTTTCCTTTCGAAGTGATTTTTAATTTTAAATCATCAATTACTTTCTGATTTTCAACTAATTTCAATTGAATACTCTCTTTAAAAGTATTGAAATCGCTAATCGAATCGTATTCTGCTTGATTCAAATCAGCTTCCGCATCAATTAAATCTTGAGTAGCTTCTTTTACGTCTTCCTCTTTAGCAGTTGGCGAATTATTGCAACTCGTCATAAAAAGTCCGATTATACTTGTCGTAAGAATCGTTTTTAAAATATATGTTTTCATTTTATTTTGATGTTTTATAAAACCATGATTTCTTTTTTCATCTATGCTAAAATTTTCATTTTAGCAATCATAAATGGTATCGTCTTTATTACTTAAGCTCGCTTCTGCAAACTCGTTCAAATGATGATTTAAAAATGAAACCATGGTCTATATTATTATTTCTTATTCATTTGATGATCTGAACCACTGTGAAGCAATTCATTTGCTTTGTCTTTAAAAGAAGTTCCCGCTTTACTGATTTTGTCTTCTAAAAGATGTTCAAAACTCATTGCTTTATCTTTTAAATACTGACCGTCTTCGCTAATTTCTTGTTTAAACTTACTAGCAGTATTTTTTACACTATTGGCAATATTTTTTCTTGTCTTTTTCCCTTTATGAGGTGCAAACAATACGCCAACTGTGGCTCCAATAAGTGCTCCAACTAACAAACTACCAACAACTAATTTCCCTTTATTATTTAAATTTTCCATTTGTATTATATTTTAAAAATTAAAATCTGTAACCTACTGTAGCTTGATACCACATGTTTTTGTAACGTGGTGTTGTTGAAGTTCCGTCACCGTTGTTATTTTTTAAATCCCAACCACCTCTAACACCAAAGACTAGATTTTTAATATTCAAATCAACTCCACCAATTAGAGAAAAAGTGTTTTTACGGATGTTGTCATTTGAAAATTCTTCCTCTTGTGTTGAACTCAATGATCCGCCTGTAAATTCATCTTTTTGCTTTAACAAATACGAATATTGTGGTCCGAATAAAAGCGTAACGTATTCAACTGGTTTAATGGCTAAAAACAAAGGAATATCAATATAATCTGTTGTTCTTGTAGTTTCATAATCTGTTCCTAAAAACGTTCCTGAAGATTTAAATCCTTTTTGAGAAAATAAAACTTCGGGTTGTACTCCAATAAATTTTCCTAATGGAATGGATACAAAAACACCACCTGCTAAACCAAGTTTTCCATCTGCAACAAAATCTTCGCCTTCAGAATCATACACATTGGAATAGTTTACTCCTGCTTTTACTCCAAAAAACAATTTATCTCGATTATCTGTTGTTGTTGACTCTTGAGCCATAGAATTGGTAACCGAAAGCGTAACTAATGCGATCATTATGATTGCTTTTTTCATTTTTTTTAATTTAAGTTATATGCGTATTATTACTAGATTTAGTAAAGATTTATTTCCTTACTATCTATAGAACAAAGGTGCAATACAATAAAGCATGATGTGTTACACATTATATTTATAAGTTACATGATTCACTTATTTTGAAAAACTTCTTCATAAAATTCCATTTCCTTTATCGAATTTGAGGTTTTTTCCATGGCTAACCTTGAAAGTAAATAACTAATGGTAGATTCTGCTCCTTGATTTAGATTCACATGATGTTGTTCTAAGCCATCATAACAACCACCTGTTTTAGGATTGTAGATGATTTGATGCAAATGATTTTTTCCTAAAAACCAATCAAAAGCAATTTTCATTTTGTTTTTATAGGATTCATCTTCATACACTTGATAAAAAGTTTGCAATGCTAATATCGTATACGCTACATCGATAGGCTGTTCTCCATATTGATTGACCGTTTTTCCTTTGTGGTACCAACCTTGATTTGAAATCACTTTAATTTGGTCATCTTTGAAAGTAAGAGAAAGTAAAAAGTCAAACGATGTTTTTGCAATGTTTTTGTACAATTCGCTTCCAGTGCTTAAACCTGCGTATAACAAGGCTTCAGGTAGAATACTATTGGCATAAGTAAGATAATCTTCAAACCATTTCCATTTTTTATCTGAAATTCCACGGTATTTTGAAACTAAATTATCCGCTAACGAAGTAATTAAATGATTAATCCTTGGGCTTTCTTTTTCCAAATTATAAAAATACAATCCTTTTATGGCGAAAGAAATTGCTCTTGGAGAATGAAATTTTAAAATATTTTTCAATGATTTTTCAATGGCAAATTTTGCTTTTCTAATCATGTTTTTATCTAATATTTCATTAAATGAAATAAATTCGCCCAGTGCCCAAATGGCTCTACCGTTAGCATCTTCTAAATTTTCATTAGAATTATTTGCAGTAAAATTGCCTTCTTTATCTACATAATTTAAAAAGCTTCCATCTTCTTGTTGGCAAAATAGAATGAACTTTAAATAGGTTTTTATTAATTCTAAATCTTCTTCTGAATTGGTTAATTGATAATGTTTCGTCACCGCAATTAATGCTCTTGCATTATCATCTAATGTATAACCCGATTCGATACTTGGTTTTGAAATAGCCGAAAACTGAATTAATCCATTTATAGTCGTCATTCTCTTGATATGGTTTAATGAAATTTTCGGCATTTCATACTGCAACACAATTTTATGTTTTTTACTATTGCTTTTTACTAATTCGATGTGTGCTATGGCTGAATTTTGCCAAGAAGTTGGGCTAATTTTATGCAACGCATTCAAGCGCATTTCTCTCAATAATTTTGGATTATAAAGTAATTCAATGGTTTTTTCAGCAAGTTGATTGGCATCTTGAAAATCATAATTGAATCCGGCTCCGTCTAAAAATTCTTTAGCATGCGGAATTGGTGTTGCAATTACTGGACAGCCACAAGCCATAGCATACGCTAATGTGCCACTAACCGCTTGATTTGGATCTTTTGAAGTGAAGAGATATATTTTTGTGCGTTGTAAATAATCCATTAATTCGTCTAAAGACAAATACTTATTTATAAATCGAACATTATTTTCTAAATGCAAGTTTTGCACTTTTTCGTAAAGAAAATTGCGGTATTTTTCACCTTCTTTTTTTACTACTTCAGGATGTGTTTTCCCAATGATTAGATAAATTACATTTGGAAATTTTTCTATAATTTGAGGTAAAGCGTCTAATGCTGTTTCTATACTTTTTCCTTCATTCAGTAAACCAAAAGTAGTGAGCACTACTCTATCGCTAAATTGATTTTTTGTTTTATGTTGCAAATTATCAAACGAAGCTACCAAATGAGTTCCATGAGAAATTACTGAAATTTTTCGTTCAGCAATACCATAATTTGTCATCAGAATGGTTTTCGAAATATCAGTCATCACAACTAAAGAATCAGAATAATCGGCAATTTTACGAACTACTTCTTTTAACTTATCATCTGGATTTGGTAAAACGGTATGAAATGTTGTAGTAATAGGTCGTTTTAAATGCTTCATGAATTTTAGTAAAAAATTACCATAAACTCCTCCAAAAAGACCAAATTCGTGTTGTAAAAATACCATTGCAATGTTTTTATCCGCATTGATTTTTATTGCTAACTCTGAAAAATTTGATTCAGCATCCGAATTTAATTTGTATTTAACTTCTTCTGGATAATTGTAATTTTCACCTGTTGTTTCTAGGGCGCAAACTTTTAATGAAAAAGTAGTTCCAAATTTTTCTTGCACAGCATTTTTTAAATCTTGTGTATAGGTCGCTATTCCACATTCTCTTGGTGGATAAGAAGTTATAAAAACGATTTCAGGAAGCTGTTTTTCTACTACTGGAATTAGTTCGTATTTAGAATTCGTAATGAATTTCATTAAATGACTTTCATTCAAATTATTTTTGGCTTCATTATAAACGAGTAATGAATTATTAAAAATTGGAAAAAAATTAGCTCTCATGTTGTGTTGGATTTTGTAAAAGTTCTTTTAATAATGCTTTTATACTCATAGATGCGCAAGCAATACATTTGTCAGCGGCACCATAATAGATATAAAGCGTATCTTCAAATATTGCAGTTCCTGTGGGAAACACCACATTGGAAACCACACCGTTTTTTTCATAATCGAGTTCTGGTACAAATAAAGGATCAACTAATCTTGCAAGTACTTTTGTAGGATTATCGATGTCTAATAAAGCAGCGGCGGCAGAATAAATATAGCCTTCTGAAGTATCAAAAACGCCATGATAAATAAGTAGCCAACCTAATTCGGTTTCTATTGGAGGACAACCACCACCTATAAAACCTGATTCGTGGTTAGTTCCTTTTGGATCAAGAATAATATGTTCATTAAAATGTAGAAAGTATTCGCTCCAAAATTCTTTAGTTAATTCCTCTAAATTATTGATTAAAACCAATTGAATTCCAGGACGAATTCGATGTAAAAAGGCAAGTTTTCCGTTTATTTTTCTTGGAAAAAACATTACATCTTTATCCCAAAGAAAAATTTCTTCATCATGCTTAAAATGACGCACATGACGAAAATATTTAGCGTTTACCAAATTATTACATTCGGCTAACCTTTTAAATTCATCAAATGTGAATTTTGGAACAATAATTCCGTGTCTTTCAAAAGTTAGCAGATCAGTTGATGTTACTAAGGCTCCTAAGGCATTGATTCCGTTATAAGCGGTATATGTTATGTAATAAACTCCATCGATTTTTACAATTCTGGCATCTTCAACACCTTTTGATTCTTCATCCAAAAAAGGTATAATTAGTGGTGTATTATTTCTTTGAATCAGTTTTATTGGACCTTCAAATTTGGCATATCCAATAGTTGAATAGTTACCACTTCTTACTGCTCGATATAGCATATGAACAGTATTTCCTTCTTGCATAATGGCAGGATTTAAAACACTATCATTTTCAAACGAGAGTTTTGTTTTTTTTAGAAGGATTCCTTCTTTTTTGATTTGTATCATTTTGAGTCGTAGTTAGATGAAAAAAAAGCGTAGATGATAATTCACCTACGCCTTTTATTGGCTATTATGTGTATTCATAGCATTTTTAAGATGCTAAGTTGCCCACAAAAGAAAGTCAATTATTATGTTGTAGGTTGCCCTTTTTTGATAATATTAATTACTTCCTCTCGTTTTTTGTGCAAGCGTGCCTCTACTCGTTCAAGTAAATCATCTTCTCTACCACTTTCGAATTTTAAATCAGAATCAGTTAATTGGGGAAATTTGTCTTTTAAATTATCTGCTTGTCTTTTCCAATCGCCAGAAATTTTAAAAACTTCTGTTCCTTTGTTTGCTTTTGATTCCATTTTAATTGTGTTTAAATGTTATAATCTTATAAAACAAAGGTTATTCATTTGAAACTAAAATGTATTACAGCATTAAAAAGAAAACTTGCATAAATCACACATTTTCATGTATTTAAACTAAACATCTTCTAAATTTTCTCTTAGTTTAGATTTTCTTTTCTTTTTTAATTGTTTAAAATAGGATGGAGATAATCCTGTAACTTTTTTAAATTGACCAGATAAATGTGCAACACTACTGTAGTTTAATAAATAAGCTATTTCAGATAAATTCAATTCATCATATAAAAGCAATTCTTTAACACGTTCAATTTTATGATTAATAATAAATTGTTGAATCGTAATTCCTTTTACTTCTGAAAATATGTTAGATAAATAAGTGTAATCTTGATGTAGTTTTTCGCTGATGTAATCTGAATAATTTACTTTTGGAAATTCATCTGTATAATGAACCATTTCGATAATTACATCTTTAATTTTTTCAATAAGAATAGCTTTTTTGTCGTCTAATAATTCAAGACCCGACATGGCCAAATTTGATTTCAGTAAATCAAATTGTTCAGGAGTTATATCTTCTAAAATTTCAACAACTCCCAAATCAACGATAACGTGATGCAACCCTATTTTCTTTAGTTCTTCTTTAACCATCATTTTGCAACGAAGACTAACCATATATTTAATATAGAGTATCATTTTGTTTTGGTTTTTATGAGCAAATTAGTTTTTGCTCTGCTTATTTAATCTTCATAACCACTTTTAATTACGGTTGATATCATTTTAAATTGTTCATTAGCATTAAAGTGGTGTGTGGAATGTGCAGGAATAACCATACCATCTCCTAGTTTTAATTTGAATTTTTTCTTATCAACAGTAATTTCTGCTACACCATCAATAATTTGAATATACGTATCAAATGGCGATCTTTTTTCGTCTAACTCTTCTCCTGCATCAAAGGAAGAAGCCGTAACATTTCCAGTTACTTTTTTTATAATTGTTTTACTTACCACTGCATTTGGTATGTATTCAATTAGTTCAACAACAATGTGAATTTTTCCTTTTTCAACTTCAACAACTTCGCTTGGCTTTTTCATTTTTTTGGCTGAATTGCTTTATAACTTTAAACTCAAATTACAACTCTATTCAAAGGTGGTTAAATATTTGGCATAATCATTACAAAATCTTATTTATTATTTACATAAATCACATTTTATACTGAAAAACAGTAATGGTTTAGCTTATTCAAACCACTTTATTCTCTATAATTTTACTAATATTGCAAAAAATAAAAACTATGTGGTTTGTCATTTTAAGTGTAATTTGTAGTGTTTCAGTTGGGATATTTTTAAAAGTAGCCAAACGATTTCAATTGAATGTATTTCAAATCATCACTTTTAATTATTTTTCGGCTTTACTACTCACCTATTTTACTTACCAACCTAATTTAGCTATTGAACAAAAATCGGTTCCGTATTCGCTTTTTATAAGTTTAGCATTTTTATTGCCTATTGTATTTTTTATTCAAGCAAAATCTATCAAACTTACTGGAATAGTAAAAACGGATATTGCGCAACGACTTTCTTTATTTATTCCGCTAATTGCATCTTACTATCTTTTTAATGAAATTTTCAGTTCGCTCAAAATAATTGGGTTTGTTGTGGGATTTTCAGCCATCTTTTTTACATTAAATAAAAAATCAGAAAGTAAATCAAATAATTGGGTTTATCCTCTATTAGTTTTATTGGGATTTGGAATTATTGATATTTTATTTAAAAAAGTAGCTGTTTTTAAAGCGTTTAGTTTTACCACTTCTTTATTTTTAATTTTCTGTGGTGCTTTTATAGTTTCAATTTTATTTTTAATTGGAAAAATAATTGTCCAAAAAGAAAAACTCGAAATGAAAAATGTACTTTGGGGATTGGCATTAGGAATTTTAAATTTCGGAAACATTCTCTTCTATCTAAAAGCGCATAAAGCTTTAGCAGAAAATCCTTCAACTGTTTTTGCTGGTATGAATATGGGAGTTATCATTCTAGGAAGTTTAGCTGGAATACTTCTGTTTAAAGAAAAAATGACCAAATGGAACTACTTCGGAATCATTTTGGCAATTATTTCAATAATTATCATCACACTTTCACAATTAAAGTAAAAATTAGTAGGCAAGCATAGTATTTTATTTTTGTTAAAATTCTAATTACAAGATTATCAATAATTTAAAAAATTGTATAATTAATTTAATTTTTATAATTTGCATAAAATAATAATTGCGAATTATGAACAATATCACACGCTTATTTGACTTTCCTTACTTTCAATTAGAAAAGTATAATTTAAAAGATGCTTTAGTTACAAAATATGACGGTCAGTGGATCAAAACTTCCACTCAGGAATATTTAGATAAAGCCAACGCCCTTTCTAGAGGTTTACTTCGATTAGGCGTAAATAAAAATGATAAAATTGCTATCATTTCATCTAACAATAGAACCGAATGGCACATTACAGATATTGGAGTTTTACAAACAGGAGCACAAACAGTTCCCATGTATCCAACAATTTCAGCCGAAGATTATGAATATATCTTAAATCACTCTGAATCAAAATATGTTTTTGTTTCTGATGACGAAGTGTATGAAAAGTTAAAAAGCATCAAAGCTAATGTTCCTACATTAAAAGAAGTGTATTCTTTTAATGATATTTCAGGATGCAAAAGTTGGAAAGAAATCTTAGAATTAGGTGCTGATAAAGAAAATCAAGATGTTGTAGAAGATAGAAAAAATAATGTCTCAACTACCGATTTAGCAACTATCATCTATACATCGGGAACTACAGGAAGACCAAAAGGAGTTATGTTAACACATCAAAATATTGTTTCAGATGTATTAATGAGTGCGCCAAGAGTTCCATTAAGAGCTGGAGATACTAGAGCTTTAAGTTTCTTACCGATTTGTCATATTTTCGAAAGAATGTTGACGTATTTATACCAATATTATGGTATCTCTATTTACTTCGCTGAAAGTATTGAGAAGATTTCTGATAACTTAAAAGAGGTAAAACCACATGTTATGTCGGTTGTTCCTCGTTTATTAGAAAAAGTTTACGATAAAATTTATGCTAAAGGAGCAGATTTAACAGGAATCAAAAAAGCACTTTTCTTTTGGGCTTTAGATTTAGGTATGGACTATAAACCTTATAAACAAAACGGAGCTTTCTACGAATTCAAATTAAAAATTGCACGTAAATTAATTTTCTCTAAATGGCAAGAAGGTTTAGGTGGTGAATTAGAATTATTAGTTTCAGGAAGTGCTGCGTTACAAAGTAGATTAACAAAAGTTTTTTGTGCTGCTAATATTCCAGTTATGGAAGGTTATGGTTTAACAGAAACTTCTCCTGTGATCTCAGTAAACGATATGAGAAACGGTGGTTTCAGAGTAGGATCTGTTGGAAAAGTATTAGACGGAGTTGAAGTTAAAATTGCAGAAGACGGTGAAATCTTATGTAAAGGTCCAAACGTTATGATGGGATATTACAAAGACGAAACACAAACTGCTGAGGTTTTAAAAGATGGCTACTTCCATACAGGTGATATCGGTGAAATTGATTCAGATGGTTTCCTAAAAATTACCGATCGTAAAAAAGAAATGTTCAAAACTTCAGGTGGAAAATACGTAGCACCTCAAATTTTAGAGAATACTTTCAAGCAATCTCGTTTCATTGAGCAAATCATGGTTATTGGTGATGGCGAAAAAATGCCAGCAGCTTTCATTCAACCTAATTTTGAATTTGTTAGAGAATGGGCAACAAGACATAATCTTAATTTCAATACCAATGAAGAATTATGTGCTAATAAAATGGTAGTCGACAGAATTCAGGAAGAAATTGATCAATGCAATGAGAAATTTGGAAATTGGGAAAAAGTAAAACGTTTTGAACTTACTCCAGATGTTTGGTCAATCGTTGATGGGCACCTTACTCCAACCATGAAATTAAAACGTAAAATCATTAAAGAAAAATACAACAATTTATATCAAAAAATTTACGGATAGAAACGCTAAAACCCACATTTCGTGGGTTTTGCTATTTTAAAATGTTAAATTTTGTAAAAAATGTTAAAAATACTATGCACGCATAGTATTTTTTTTTATATTTGAAAAAGTTTAGATAGTAATTCTATGAAAGATAAAACAATAGACTATATACTTAGAGCAACTTGGCAAGCAGTTGCCAGGATGTACAACGAAGAAGCAGCAAAATACAGTGCTACAATGGCTACTGGATTTGCTCTTTTAAGTATTGATAGAGAAAATGGTTCACCATCAACAACTCTAGGTCCAAAAATGGGTATGGAAGCCACAAGCTTAACCAGAACTCTAAAATCGATGGAAGAACGAGGATTAATTACTCGTAAAAAAAATCCAACTGATGGTCGTGGCGTAATTATTCAATTAACTAAAGAAGGAAAAGAAAAAAGAGAACTTTCAAAAGAAACCGTACTTCGTTTTAATGAAACCGTAAAGCAACATATTAGTGAAGAAAAATTACAACACTTTATGGAAGTTGCCGAAATCATAAACGAATTAATTGCAGACAAAAAAATCTATAACGACAAATAAAACAACAAACCTATAAACATGAAACGTAATATTAAAAAAGTTGCTGTTATTGGTTCCGGAATTATGGGAAGTGGTATCGCTTGCCATTTTGCTAATATTGGTGTAGAAGTCTTATTATTAGACATCGCTCCAAACGAACTAACCGAAGCAGAACAGAAAAAAGGATTGACTTTAGAGAGCAAAGCCGTTAGAAACCGATTAGTTAATGATCATTTAGCTAACGCATTAAAATCGAAGCCTTCTCCTATTTATCATCCAAGTTTTGCTTCAAGAATCACTACTGGAAACACCACAGATGATATGTCAAAAATTGCAACTGCAGATTGGATTATCGAAGTTGTAGTAGAACGTTTAGACATCAAAAAAATTGTTTTTGAACAAGTTGACAAATATAGAAAACCAGGAACTTTAGTTACTTCAAATACGTCTGGTATTCCAATTCAGTTCATGAGCGAAGGAAGAAGCGACGATTTTCAACAACATTTCTGTGGAACGCACTTTTTCAATCCAGCACGTTACTTAAAATTATTTGAAATCATTCCTGGTCCAAAAACCTCTAATGAAGTTTTAGATTTCTTGAATGGTTATGGTGAAAAATTCTTAGGAAAAACTTCAGTTGTTGCTAAAGATACTCCAGCTTTTATTGGAAATAGAATTGGAATCTTCGGAATCCAAAGTTTATTCCACCAAGTAAAAGAAATGGGATTAACGGTTGAAGAAGTTGATAAATTAACTGGACCAGTCATTGGTCGACCAAAATCAGCTACTTTTAGAACGGTTGATGTTGTAGGTTTAGATACTTTGGTTCATGTGGCTAACGGAATTTATGAAAATTGTCCAAACGACGAAGCGCATGAATTATTCAAACTTCCAGAATTTGTTAACAAAATGATGGAAAACAAATGGTTAGGAAGCAAAACGGGACAAGGTTTCTACAAAAAAGAAGGAAAAGACATTCTAACTTTAGATTTAGATACATTAGAATACAGAGCGAATAAAAAAGCATCTTTCGCAACTTTAGAATTAACTAAAACGATTGAAAAACCAATCGATAGATTCAAAGTTTTAGTTACTGGAAAAGACAAAGCAGGCGATTTCTACAGAAAAAACTTTGCTTCGATGTTCCAATATTGTTCAAACAGAATTCCTGAAATCACAGACGCTTTCTACAAAATCGACGATGCTATGAAAGCTGGTTTCGGTTGGGAAAACGGCCCATTCGAAATTTGGGATGCCATCGGAATTGAAAAAGGAATCGAATTAATGAAAGCGGAAGGTTACCAACCTGCTTCTTGGGTTACAGATATGTTAGCTTCAGGAAACACTTCTTTCTATTCGATTAAAGATGGAGCAACACACTTCTACTCTATCACAAACAAAAAGGTAGAAAAAATTCCAGGTCAAGATGCCTTCATTATCTTAAATAACATTCGCGAAAGCAAAAAAATATGGAACAACAGCGATTCAATCATTACCGATTTAGGTGATGGAATCATCAACTTAGAATTTACCTCTAAAATGAATTCTATTGGCGCTGGTGTTTTACAAGGAATCAATAAAGCTATTGACATTGCTGAAAAAGATTACAATGGTTTAGTAATTGGAAATCAAGGCGCAAATTTCTCTGTTGGAGCTAATTTAGGAATGATTTTCATGATGGCTGTGGAACAAGAATATGACGAATTAAACATGGCTATCAAAATGTTCCAAGACACGATGATGCGTTGTCGTTATTCAGCAATTCCAGTTATTGCAGCTCCTCACGGAATGACTCTTGGTGGTGGTTGCGAATTAACCATGCACGCTGATAGAGCTGTTGCCGCAGCAGAAACGTACATCGGATTAGTAGAATTTGGTGTTGGAGTAATTCCTGGCGGTGGTGGTTCTAAAGAAATGGCTTTGAGAGCTTCTGATTTATTCCGTAAAAATGATGTAGAATTAAACGTTTTACAAGAATATTTCTTAACTGTTGGTATGGCAAAAGTAGCTACTTCAGCTTACGAAGGTTTTGATACGGGAGTTTTACAAAAAGGAAGAGATATTGTTGTCGTGAACAAAGACCGCCAAATCGCAACAGCTAAACAAGTGGCTTTACAAATGGCAGAACAAGGTTATACACAACCTGTAAGAAGAAAAGATATTAAAGTATTAGGAAAACAAGCATTGGGAATGTTCTTAGTTGGAACTGACCAAATGGAAGCTGGTAAATACATTTCTGAACACGATAAGAAAATTGCAAACAAACTAGCTTATGTAATGGCTGGTGGTGATTTATCAGAAGCAACTTTAGTTTCTGAACAATATTTATTGGATTTAGAAAGAGAAGCATTTTTATCATTAACTGGAGAAAGAAAATCTTTAGAAAGAATTCAGTACATGTTAACCAAAGGGAAACCGTTAAGAAACTAAAAGATGAAAACAGCATATATAGTAAAAGCATATAGAACAGCAGTAGGAAAAGCACCAAAAGGAGTTTTTCGCTTTAAAAGACCTGACGAATTAGCAGCAGAAACCATCGAACACATGATGAAAGAGCTTCCTAATTTTGATAAAACTCGTATTGATGATGTTATGGTAGGAAATGCCATGCCTGAAGCAGAACAAGGTTTAAACGTTGGTAGATTAATTTCATTAATGGGATTAAAAGTAGAAGATGTTCCAGGTGTTACAGTAAATAGATATTGTGCATCAGGTATTGAAACTATCGGAATGGCAACGGCAAAAATTCAGTCAGGAATGGCAGATTGTATCATTGCTGGTGGTGCCGAAAGTATGAGTTATATTCCAATGGGAGGCTACAAACCAACACCAGATTATAAAGCTGCAGCTGCAGGTCACGAAGATTATTATTGGGGAATGGGATTAACTGCTGAGGCGGTTGCAAAACAATTCAACGTTTCTCGTGAAGATCAAGATGAGTTTGCATATCAATCACATATGAAGGCTTTAAAAGCACAAGCAGAAGGTAAATTTGATGCTCAAATAGTTCCTATTACAGTAGAAGAAACTTTTATCAATGAAAATGGTAAAAAAGAAACGCGTTCTTATGTTGTTAACAAAGACGAAGGACCAAGAGCAGGAACTTCTGTTGCGGCATTAGCAGGTTTAAGACCCGTATTTGCTGCTGACGGAAGTGTAACAGCAGGAAACTCATCTCAAATGAGTGATGGAGCAGCTTTCGTATTAGTTATGAGCGAAGAAATGGTAAAAGAATTAAATCTTGAACCTATTGCTCGATTAGTAAACTTTGCTTCAGCAGGTGTAGAACCAAGAATCATGGGAATCGGTCCGGTGAAAGCAATTCCAAAAGCATTAAAACAAGCAGGTTTAAAACAATCTGATATTGATTTAATTGAATTAAACGAAGCGTTTGCTTCTCAATCGTTAGCGGTTGTTAGAGAATTAGGTTTAAATCCTGATATCGTAAACGTAAATGGTGGAGCTATCGCTTTAGGCCACCCACTAGGTTGTACTGGTGCAAAACTTTCTGTTCAATTGTTTGACGAAATGCGATTAAGAGGAAGTAAATATGGAATCGTTTCTATGTGTGTGGGAACAGGACAAGGAACAGCAGGAATTTTTGAATTTTTAAAATAAAACTATAAAACTTAATAAGTTATGTCAGATATCATCAGAGGAGGACAATTCCTTGTAAAAGAAACAAAATGCGAAGACATCTTCACTCCAGAAGACTTCAATGAAGAACAAGTTATGATGCGTGATTCGGTTATCGAATTCGTAGACAAAGAAATTTGGCCAAACAAAGAACGCTTCGAAAAGAAAGATTACGCTTTAACCGAAGACATCATGCGCAAAGCGGGTGAATTAGGTTACTTAAGTGTTGCTGTTCCTGCGGCTTATGGCGGAATGGAAATGGGATTCGTAAACACCGTTTTAGTTTGTGATTATATTTCGGGAGCAACTGGTTCGTTTTCAACCGCTTTTGGAGCACATACTGGAATTGGAACTATGCCAATTACTTTATACGGAACTGAAGAACAAAAACAAAAATATGTACCAAAATTAGCTTCTGGCGAATGGTTTGGTGCGTATTGTTTAACAGAACCTGGAGCTGGTTCAGATGCAAATTCAGGAAAAACAAAAGCGGTTCTTTCAGAAGATGGAACACATTATAAAATCACAGGAGGAAAAATGTGGATTTCTAACGCTGGTTTTTGTAACGTAATGATTGTTTTCGCTCGTATCGAAGACGATAAAAATATTACAGGTTTCATTGTTGAAAATGATCCTTCAAACGGAATTTCAATGGGTGATGAAGAGCACAAATTAGGAATTCGCTCCTCTTCTACTCGTCAGGTTTTCTTTAACGAAACAAAAGTTCCTGTTGAGAATATGTTGGCAGGTCGTGGTGAAGGTTTTAAAATTGCTATGAATGCTTTAAATGTTGGGCGTATTAAATTAGCTGCTGCTTGTTTAGAAGCACAACGTAGAACCATTACTGGAGCAGTTAATTATGCTAACGAAAGAGTTCAGTTTAAAACACCTATTTCAAGTTTTGGAGCAATTCAAGCTAAAATTGCTGAAATGGCTACAAATGCTTATGCTGGAGAAAGTGCTACTTACAGAGCTGCATCTGATATCGAAAACAGAATCAATATTAGAGTTAGTGAAGGAAATTCGCACCAAGAAGCAGAATTAAAAGGTGTAGAAGAATTTGCAATCGAATGTTCTATCTTAAAAGTAGCGGTTTCTGAAGATGTTCAAGCTTGTACAGATGAAGGAATTCAAATTTTTGGTGGAATGGGATTCTCAGAAGATGCACCAATGGAAAGTGCTTGGAGAGATGCTCGTATCGCAAGAATTTACGAAGGAACTAACGAAATCAACAGAATGTTATCAGTTGGAATGTTAGTGAAAAAAGCAATGAAAGGTCATGTGGATTTATTAGGTCCAGCAATGGCTGTAGCTGAAGAATTAATGGGAATTCCATCTTTCGATATTCCTGATTATTCAGAATTATTTGCTGAAGAAAAAGAAATGATTGCCAAATTGAAAAAAGTATTCTTAATGGTTGCTGGTGCTGCAGTTCAAAAATATGGAGCAGAATTAGAATCACACCAACAATTATTAATGGCAGCTTCTGATATCTTAATCGAAATCTATATGGCTGAAAGTACAATTCTTAGAACTGAAAAATTAGCCAAAAAAGAAGGTGAAGACAAAGTTCAAGAGCAAATTGCTATGGCAAAATTATACTTATATCATGCAGTAGATATCGTAAACCAAAAAGGAAAAGAAGGAATCGTTTCTTTTGCTGAAGGCGACGAACAACGTATGATGTTAATGGGATTAAAACGTTTTACAAAATATACGAACATGCCGAATGTAATTGGTCTTCGTGAAAAAATTGCTGCAAAAATTATTAGCGAAAATAAATACGCTTTTTAATACAGCAATTAATTGGTTTAGTTTGTTTAAAAAAACCATCCGTTATTGCGGATGGTTTTTTATTTTAATATGTCAAAGCAGCAAAAATCTCTTTATTCCCTAATTTTTCTCTTCCGTTTAAAAACGATAATTCCATTAAGAAGTTCATTTGTACGATTTCGCCACCTAATTGCTCCACTAACTCACAAACGGCTTTTGCAGTTCCTCCAGTAGCTAAAACATCATCGTGAATTAAAACCTTATCCCCTTTTTGAATGGCGTCAATATGCATTTCTAATGTATCGGTACCATATTCTAATTCGTATGACGCACTAATTGTTTCAAAAGGTAACTTTTTAGGTTTACGAACAGGAACAAACCCTGCATTCAATTTTTGAGCCAATAAAATGCCAAAAAAGAAGCCACGACTCTCAACTCCTATTACCTTATTAATATTTTTATCAGCTAAAGTACTGGCTAACAATTCTAAGCAGGCAGAAGTTGCTTCAGGATTACTTAATAAAGGAGTAATATCTTTAAATCCAATTCCTGGCTTCGGAAAATCCTGAATATCACGTATATAGTTTTCTAAGTTCATTTTTTATATATTTTTTCTTTAATTGGTTTGCAATTTACACATTTATCTCTATATTTGCACCCGCATTAAGGCCTCGTGGCGCAACTGAATAGCGCATCTGATTACGGCTCAGAAGGTTACTGGTTTGAATCCAGTCGAGGTCACTTTAAAATCCCCAATCCCTTATAAAATAAGGTTTTGGGGATTTTTATTTTCTATTTGTGCCTTTTTTGTGCCAAAACCTAATATCTTTACTAAAATAGCTTTTTTTATATATAAAAATTAAAAAAATGAAGGATAATATTTTAGATGGAGTTTTACAATTATCTCTAGATATATTTAATACAAATTGGGATGAGACTCAATTAAAAATTTTAGATTGGGAAATTCAAGATTTAAAAAAAGAAATTCAGGAAGAAATTGAAGAAAATTTATTAGGCAAACATTTAATTTTTAAAGAAGATTCTGTTAGAATTTACTTAACCAATCTTTCAAATTTACACGATAAAATATTATCTTTAAATATAAAAGATTTTGAATTCGCAGAAAATTGCGACAAAGCTCAAGAAAAAATTATTCATTTTTACCAAGAAATAGTCGACTTTATTTGTACAGAATGTCTAACGCATGGAATTGATTTAAAAAAAATAGTAGATAATAATCACTATACATTCAATAATATTGATATATCAATTTTTGAAAATGAAATTGCTGAATCTAAACTTAAATCAAGGCTCTCTACTATGGATTCAGAGAAAATTTTGAAAGATCAATTTTCTAACCCAGAATACTATGCTTTTTTCAATTATTTAGTAAATAACTTCGAT
Organism: Flavobacterium cheniae; assembly: GCF_004363695.1. Lineage (GTDB taxonomy): Bacteria > Bacteroidota > Bacteroidia > Flavobacteriales > Flavobacteriaceae > Flavobacterium > Flavobacterium cheniae. The sequence goes on from NZ_SNZC01000001.1 coordinate 617,276, forward strand.
AAAAAATACAGTGATCATAATAAATATAGTTGTATTTATAGATTAATGATAGAAGATGAATTTATTTCAAACGATTTAAGACCTGAAAGATTTAAGCAAATTTTAGAAAAAAAACCTTTTGAAATTAAAATTACATTTTTCTTGAAAACAAAAAATGATTTGAGTAAAAAAATTAAAATGCATTATTATGAATTAAAAAATATTTTTTTGAAAAAATAAAAACCATTTAGTAAAAATGAAAAACCATTGAGTAAACTCAATGGTTTTTTTTTTATATAAAATTTCAAGTGCAATAAATTTGGCTCAACATTAAATCAGAAAATTTATGAATAAAGAAATTATCCCTACAAAATATCTTTCAAGATTGAATGCCTCTCAATACTTGGGGGTTTCTATTAAAACAATAGATCGTTTAATTCGAGATCATCGAATCAAAGCCTTTAAACTTGGTAAAAGAGTTCTAATACATTTAGATTCATTAACCGAGGAAAACATTAATTCTGTTAAGCCAAGATTCTGAAAAAAATAGAATTTTACTTAGAAGCATATTAAAAAACTTTCAAACAACTTAAAACTTTCTAATTATGACAAAACAAATTCAAAAAAGAACTTGCTTGTACTCTGGTGAAGAGTTTATTCCAAAAAGAAACAATCAAGTATTTGCAAATAAATACAATAGAATCAGTTTTCACAATCAAATAAATAACAAACTGAGAAATGAACTTAAGCAAACCAATAATCAATTAATGGTTAATTATAAAATTGGAATTGAACTTTTATCAAAAGAGAAAACAATTACTATTCATCGTGAATTTTTGAAAGGCAAAGGTTTTGACTTTAGATTTTTTACAAATCTTACTTCAAATAATGACATGAAAGGAACTGCTTATCAAGTATATGATATTTCATTTGAAAAAATTGATGAGAACAATTATTTAATTTCCAAATTATGATTAATCCAGATACAGAAAATTTGATCTTGATTCCTAGTGATGATATTGTTCAATTAGAAATTGAAAATGTAATGAGAGTACGAAATGAAAACCAAATTTTAAAAACTTCAATACTTTTAATTATTGTATTAACTATAATCATTATTACTAACTATAATACTAAAATACAAGATGAAAGAAATAAAAAACATTTATGACAATGGATTCGTAAAGCTTTCTAAACAAGTTTTAGAATGGCAATGGTATAATGATCCAAATGTAGCAAGATTGTATTTTCATATCCTTTTAAAAGCTAATTTCAAAGAAAACAATTGGAGAGGAATTGAAATAAAAATTGGAGAATTTGTAACATCTATCGATAAACTTCATGTAGAATTAAACATTTCGATTCAGACAATAAGAACAGCGCTGAAAAAATTAGAAAGAACAGGTTACATTCAGTTAAAACCAACTAACCAATTTACCTTGATAAAACTATTAAACTCTGATGTTTATAATAGTCAATCAAACAATACTATTATACAATCTGACAAACAAAAAACAATCCATCAACACTCAAATAACAAACAATTAACAACAACTAATAAAGAAAAGAAAGAATTAGAAACATTAGAAAGAAAAGAAATTTTTAAAAAACAAATTTTCCAATTTCAAAATCAATTTTCTAATAAAAAACTTGAGAGTTTCTTTAATTATTGGAGCGAAGAATGTGAGCAAACTGGGCGGCTGAAATTTGAAGATGAAAAATTTTGGAATCTTGAAACCAGAATTTCAAATTGGAAAGTTTTTGTAAACGAAACAACTAAAAAAGAATCTAATAATTTTTATTTAAATCGATAAACTATGAAATTAAACATTAATGAACTTGTCAATAATGCAAATGAAAGAAAAGCGTTATTAAACCAAACAACAGATCCGAAAAAATTATTTTTATTATTTCAATCAAAATTTCAAGAAATTGAAAAAGAAAAATTTATTTGCACTGAAGAAAGTAAAGCTTTAGTCTACACTCTAATTTACTTCTTTCAAAAGAAAGATAATTTTAAAAATTCTTCATTACTTTTTCAACACCCTCTCTCTTCGACAAACTTAAACAAGGGTTTAGTAATTGTTGGAGGCTTTGGTTGTGGGAAGACTTCTATATTAAGGGTTTTTCAACAAATTATAAATGAAAGTAATCAAGTGAATTTAAAATTTACCACAACAGTTGATTCAGTATCAAAATTTGAATCGATGGAAGACGAAAACATGCATGATTTTAAAGAACGTCTTTACAAAGGTCATCTAATTATTGATGATTTACTTGCAGAGAAACCAGCTTCTAGATATGGAAAATCAGAACTATTTGAAGAAGTTTTGTTTCAAAGATTGGAAAACAAAAAGATGAATTCCATTATTACTATGAATTACGACAGTGAGCATCAAAATGACATCGAATATGCCATAAATAAACTTTCTAGATATGGAGGAAGAGTATTTGATAGAATCTTAGGGAATTTCAATTTTATAGAATTACATGCTAAGAGTTTTAGAATTTAACTAGTTGTTTTAAAAGTAAATATGAGGCCTCATTTGCTTTTAAAAAACATTAAATCTCATAAGAAAAGAGGACTAAGCCTCTTGATTTACTTCTTACCTTAAAATTCCTTATTATTAGAATTTTATTAACGATATGGACAAAGAGTATTTGATCGCATATTAGGGAATTTTAATTTTATTATTCTAAAAGATAAAAGCTTTAGGAAGTAATAATATTTTATAATAACCCAAAGTAACAAATCAATAAAAATTATTTATTTAACTTTAATGTCTTAAAAGTATTATTCAAAACATTAACATAAAGTAAACCTCCATCAAAATTAGATTCAATACCGAGTATAATTTTGACTACCTCATTTGACATTAAACTACCAATCATTCCACATACTGGACTATTTATACCCTTTGATTCACAAGAATCTGCTTGTAAAAGTGTTTTAATATCAAACAAATCCTGATACTGAAATTTATTTTTATAATGTAGAAGTGTAATATATCCTTGCCAATCTGAAACTGCTCCATGGACTAAAGGAATTTCGTTGGCAAAACAATTTTTATCGATTATTAGTCTTGTATTTAAATTATCAGTACAGTCACAAACAATGGAATAATTTTTTATTATTTCATCAAAATTACTACTCGTTAACTCTTCATCATAAGCACAAATAGTCAGATGTTCGTTTTGGTTTTTTAATTTTGAAGTCAACACTAATGCTTTACTCTTTCCCAAATCATTTGAAGAATATAAAAACTGTCGATGTAAATTTGTCTCTTCAATTGTATCAAAATCAACAATTCCAATCTTACCAACCCCCATTGCAACCAAATAAGTAGCTACTACTGTTCCTAGCCCTCCTGCTCCAACTACTAAAACGCTAGCTTGACTTATTTTTTGTTGCCCTTTTTCTCCAATTTCAGGTAATTGAATTTGTTGTTTATATCTTTTCACTATCTATTAATTTGAGAAGTAATTGTAGTATCAGTTATTTTATCATCACTTGCTAAAAGAAAAGCCTTAGAAATAATTACAGACAAACCATTATCTCCTTCGAATGGCAAGAACAGATTTTCGCTGAAGTCCTTTTTACTTCTATCAGCAACAATACATAAATACTGATCGTTTGGTTCCATTAAAATATTAGTACTTCCTATGTGAATTTTATAAGTTCTTAGTTTTCCTTTGACCACAACAAACTTATCTTGTATAGATGTAACCCCTGAAATTTTTAATCGCGGTATTAGTCTTTGTAAAATCTCTTTTCTGTTTTTTGCAATTTCTGATAAATCGCCAAATGAATACGATTGCCAATAATCTCTATAAGTTGGTAATCCTCCAGAATCACTCCAAGTAGGGTCATTACCCACACTGGCAACTCCTACAAATAAATCAACATCACGCATTGCTTCTGAAAAAGCAACTGGTGGAACATCGATTAAATCAAGTAATTCTCCAGAATTAGAATCTAAAAATCTTATTTGGTCAGTTGATACATAATTCCATATTCCAGTGTCATTGAATTGATCTTCTGCATTTAAAGCATTTACCCAATATTCAACCCTGATATTATATTCAGGCATGTCTAATGTGGCTGTATCTTGATCTCCACCATCCCAAGAACCTATCAATCTCGCTTTCCAATTTCTTCCTTTAGCCAAAGTAACATACTGATGTTGTTTCAGGATATGAGAAGCCATTCTATTGCTATAAGTACGAGTATTTACTTCTGCATCTGTTAGCAAGTAAATCTCCCTGAAAGCTTGTTTAAAGGGTTGTTGAATTTCTCCTTCCATTAAAAATTTACGCCACTCCTTAACTTCATTTGTTGTACTTATAACAGGATGCCATAATAATACATTGTCATACTTTTCAATATCAACATTTGAATAATCCAGAGCAATCCATTGTTTATTGATGTATATAGCTAGAACATCATCATTTTCATTAGAAAATTTAAAAATTACTTTATTTATACAAAAAGAAAGTAATTCATGTTTCAAATACTTTTCTTTCAAATAATCTAATTTCATTACTCTGTTGCTTCGCAACATTCTATCAAATCGTTCCTTTTGTGCAGATGTAGTTTGATCTATTTGCTTTTGAACAGCTTTTAATTTTTTTAGCTTGACTGCAAATTTATCTTTTACAAATTGTGGAACTGACTTTTGCTCATTTCCATCTGGCTTAAACCATTTAATAACTGATTTACCAATACCAGTTAAAACCAAATTAGCGTTATATTCATCAAAAGAGTATATTAATTGATGGTCTTTCAATTTAAAATCATCAACTGCTAAATCTTCAATTTCAATTGAAGATATACCTAATTTTTGAGCCGCTTCTTCAATATATTTCTCAATTAATGCCAATGTATTGTTTTGCTTAATTTTTAATCGTAATCTCGATAATTGAGCAATTCCATCTAAACCCTTAGAAGCATACAGACTATACAAACAAGCATTCCCAATTCCTGCAGCTGCAGGACCTTTCTCTGGAATTTTTTTAAAACAACGTTCCCCTAATTTACTTAAAGTTTGAATAGTTCCATTATCGTAAAACCACGATGACATCCATACAAAACCTTTAATAGTATCAGCATTTAAGCTACTCAAAAATTCTATAACATTATAAGTATATTCTCTTTTGTCATAAATTTGAGTTTGAGTAATTACAGACTCTTTCATTTCTATAACATAAGTAAACCATTCTTGAGAAACTTTTTTAAATTTATCAGAGCCTAATTCATCAATTATCTTTTTAGCTTCATTAAGATACTTCTGTGATGGTTTACTTCCATTTGCTTTTTGTGCTAATGAAACTAAGGCAAACCAATTCTTTTTATCTTCTTCTTTTTGTTTATCTAATACATCATTGGCATATTGCTGAAAACCATCTATACCTAAAAAATAAGTTGGTTTAATACTACCTTCATCTGAATTACTTGCATGCATGTAGGTTTTAATTCTTTCCTCTAGCTTTACTTGATCTTTGTAATGGTAAGTGTTAACGTCTTTTTTTATTTCTGTAATTTCATTTAAAATTTCTTTAATACTCTCCGGAATAGAGTCTGATTTAAAACTCCCTTCAATTTGTCTAAATAAGCCAGATATTGGCCACCAATACATACCTAAATAGTTTTTATCAGGATTATAACTTTTGAAAATTTGATAAATAGCCAAAATAGTCTCTTCAGAAAATTTCATTTTGCTTCTAAACATATTTTGAAGCATTTGTGAAGACATTTGATATTCATTACCGCTTTGTCTGTCTCCTTTTCTGTATGGTAAATAAGTTCTTTTTACCGTGTTTGAAAGAAAAATTGCAAACTCTCCTTTTTTCTCATTATCCCATTTTTTTATTATATCATTATAAGTTGGAATTGCTGAAAAAGTGAACGTATAAAAGTATTGGCTTTCTTTTAGTTGTTCTTGAATTGTTTGCGAAAATATAGTTTTAAATTCGGAAATTTCTTCACTTTTCGATTCATTACTAATACCAATTGCTGATTTAATTTTATTGAATAATCCCATGAATATTATTTTATCCTCCTACTAAAGGTGTTAATTTTACAAAAGATATTTTGGATGTACTTTTAAGCACAACTTGTTGCTCTAATTCTTCTAATTGTTCATTATCAACCAAAACGAAAAATCCATTTTTTTGGAAAGCATCTAAAGCTATGTAAACTTGCTTTTCAACATCGATTAATTGTTTAGGTTTTAACTTGTAGCCATTTAAAGTCCGTTCAGCTTCTTTTGGTTCTATTAAACCGTTAAAATATTGAGGCAAACGTTTGTTATAATTTTCAATTTCTATGGAAACTCGTTTAGTTATCAAATCTCTAACAGTCAATGAATCTGATTCTAACGATATTTCAAATTGATTAGTTATGGTTCCGTTTAAAAGCTCATCGCAAATTACTATATTCATAAACAAAATTATTTATTATTCCTTTTTTTGAATTAGAGGCAACATAACCCCTAATTTATAAACTTTATGGTAAGCTTTAATTTTATTTTCTTCTTTATTTTTTTGATTTATTATGTTTTCCAAACTAAAATCCATAATACCCTTTTCCATATCAGGATAAATAATCAAACAATCAATGTTTCTATCATCTGTTACTTTTAACTTCTCTCTTACTTTATTCAGCCTTGCATAACCTGCAACTTGACGAATATCTTGATGTAAATGACCGTTTTGATAATGCAATTTATATTTAGCATCTATGACCATTTGAAAATCTGGTTTAGATACTAAAATATCTAAAAAATTTCCATGAGTAGAAAATTGATAATGTATCGCTTTTCTATCGGTTGGGTTAGCTTCAATCATTTTACTATAGACATATAACTCAAACAATCTTGGCATATCTATCCAAAAAGGAGGAGTTGCTACTTTATCGTTAGTAGTTTGGGTAATGTTATAAGCAAATCTTTTCAATATCTTTTTTCCTAAATCTATTGCAGTTGCATAATCTTTATAAAATGGATTGTGCTTAATATGCTTTAATTCGTAATCATTGACTTGATTAGAAATAAGTTCAAAAGTAGGTCTACAATAATTGATGGTATGTTGTAATTCTATAAATTTATCACCGAAAAGCTTTTCATGATTTTCGATATAGCTGCTGGCAAATTGCAATACTTTTTTTAGAAAACGATTTTCTGGATGATCTTCACCAAATTGTTGGTATTCACAAAAGGTATTCGTGAATCTATTTTTAAAAACATTTTGTTTAATGTGTTGACCCACTAAAATTTTACCCTTAACTCTATTGTTTAAGTTTTCTTGAACTTTATAATAATTTTTCTTCAGCCCCTGCCTAACAATAGCTTTAACTAATTGAAGATACTGAACAATCAAAAACGGTGTTAGTTTGTCTTCTTTTTGTCTAATTTCAATTGGTTTAGCAACCCAATCTATTTGTACCAAACCCTTTAATTCATCATTACTTTCAGAAACATAAGTAACTTGTAATAACATTTTTAAATAATCCAATTCTTTAATTTCTGTTGGAATATTTTCAGAATCATCTTTTAAAATTTCTTCTTCAGAATCAGTAATTGTATCAAATATTTTAGCTGTTTTGGTATTGAGTTTAGGTTCTACATATAAATATCTACCTGTGTTACCTAACCAATCTAAGCCAATACAATAATCGGCTTTTAAGCTAAAACCAAGCTCATTTTTTTCATAAACAAAACAATGACTACTATTATTAAAGACCTTTGAACTGAAAGAATCAAACAAATCATAATTGGAATGATTGATTTTAATTATTCCATCAACTTCCTTTTCTTGATCCTTTTCATCAAAAAAATGAATTTTTAAATTCTTATGTTCATGTAAACGAAAGCCCATTAAATAGATGTTTCTAATTGTTCTATCTTGTTAACGATGTCATTACCAATTAAAATACCATCTTTTACATACTCTAGTAAAATTGGTTTAATTTCATATTCTAAACGCATTTGGAAATCAATAGGCTTTGTTTTATCCTCTTTCCCTTTTTCATCTTTTTCGTATTGTTGAATAAAGTAAGAATGCCCCAATACAACATCTTTAGGATCAAACTCTTTGGATAAATTGACCGAATGCGTTTTATAGTCATCAGTTGTGAATAGTGATTTAACTGCTAAAAATAGTTGATTATCAAATACTACCTCTTCATTACTTAAATCTTTAGGTAAAACATTTACAAAAGCAAAACGTCTTCTAATAGCATAATCAATATGTCCTACTGAGCGGTCGGCTGTGTTCATAGTTCCTATGATGTACAAGTTTTGTGGCAATATTAACTCTTTTCCTTCTACATCATACATGCTTTCTACAGCTTCTCCTCTATATTCTAATGCATAAATTAACTCACCCAAAACAGAAGATAAGTTTGCGCGGTTAATTTCATCAACAATGAGAACGTAATTCTTCTGATCAATTTTTTTCTCAGTTTTTATTGAATTATTTTCTAAATTTTCATCTTCAATAAACTTCTGAAAAAGATTAAGAACTCTAACAAAATAACTAGCATGCTGCCTTGCAAGACCTGAAATTTTTTGATTATTTTTTATATGCTTCCTAACAGAATCCCCAGCAAAATATGACTGTAATATATCTTTAAATAAAATCCTATTTCCATTTTTCAACCAACCATCATTTAAACCTTTATAACGAAACGCATATTCGTCGTCTGAAGAAATTAATCCTACATTATCCGTTAATGAATAAAAACCATTTGCTTTTTCAATTTCATCATTTAAATACTCAACAAAATTTTCAAAAAGTTCCTTAACCTTAACTTCTTTAGTAATAGCAACTACATCTTTATTACTATCAACAAAATTATCTAAAGCATTTTTTGCAAAAGCTCCCAAAGTTTTATTTTCTGCCTCATATAAAATTCCTTCGCCATCAGAATTTGGCTTTGCTACAATACCTCTTACAAAATCCTCATAAGTGTAAGATGGATGAAATTGAATTATCTTAAATTGTTCTTCAAATAACTCTTCAAACTTGAATTCATTCAAATGTTTTGCAACCGCTAATGAATAAGGATCCATACCATTTTTATTGGAGGGCTCTATTCCTTTAGTCAATTGATTATATTTCTCAATAATTTCATTGTAAGAAGGGTTCCAATCTTGAGTTGTTCTATCGCTTATTAAACTAACAGAATCATCATTTAGAGCTTTAATGGTATAATACTCCTTTGCTCCGCTTGCATTAGCTATTTTGCTTCCTACAACAAGTTTGTTTTTTATTATATCAGAAGTTAAACCAATCATTTCTTTAGCAATTAATTTTGCCTCTCTTGTTTTACCAGTTCCAGGAGGACCTTGTAAAATGATTTGTTTTTTGTATTTTAATAAATCTCTGTTTTTATAGATACTAGACATTAACTTTTCTATTTTTTCGTTTTTTTGGAATGTTTCAAATCTTTGCTTAAAAGTTGTAAAAAAATCAATAAATTCTTCTGAAATTTCATCTGCTTCAAATAACTTTAATTTTTCTAAAGAATACTCCTTACCAGAATTTACTCTTCTTGTTGGTTTTTCCCAATAAATAAACTCATCTTGATATAAACCAGTTATTTGATTATTTTTCCATCTTGCTAAAACATTTAAACCGGTACCATCCCAATTTAAATAACATTTAACAGATTTATAATTATTTCCAAAATTACCCTGAACATTGATACAGATTTTACCACAAGAATATGATTCCCAACCTTTGATTTGATTTTGTATACCCGCACCATCATAACCTTGACCTGTCATTTTAAAACTTCCATCATCAACATATGATTTTATATACTTGTCGTAACCAATAAAAGTGCTTTGTTTATTTTGAATCCAATCTAAATGGGAAACAAAATATTCTAATAGTTTTTTAAATTTTAAATACTCTTCTAGCATTTTATTTTATGTGGTAATTTTTATAATAATTTCATTTGCTTACAAACATCTCTTTTTATTTTTCCGAGATGTTTTTTATTTATCTGCTCAGGACCTAGTGGTACTCCTTGACTATTTAATAAAGTAATATTACTTAATTCCACACTACCAGCTAATCCTTTGAATTGACTTAATAAAGATCTTTGTACTTTGGGAGATCGATGTTTAAATAAATTTATTAAATCATATAATATATCTCTTGTAGCTCCTTGATTATATCTATCCAAAATATCAAAATCAACTATTTGATTTTCATCATGAGTTGTTAAGTTATTAACACTAATTAATATTTCAGAAGAATCATTAGGAATTATTGAATTAACATAAAATTTAAAATGTTCATCAAAACTTTTATGAAATGGATTGAAGTGAGTTGTAATATTAAAATCTTTTTCACCTTTCAATGTAGCATTACATGTTGAACAACCTGGAATTAAATTAAAAAAAGATAGCGATAAATATGGGTACCTTGATCTTGGGTAAAAATGATCAAGTTGATATAACCTATTAGTTAGTGCATAGCCCGTAACTAAATCAATTTTTTGAATATTTTGCACTTCATCTTTATTACAATAAGGACAATAATTTATATTAAATTGTCTAAAATGAAATGCTGGTTTATCAGTATTGCGATACCATTCGTAACTAATTACATCTCTAACAATTTTTCCAAAATCATTTAAAGTTGCAGAATTATAACTAACATCATTAGATAAAAAATTAATACCAAACTCAGAATCAATATCAGAAATAATAGTTTGCAATTCATCAGGGCGAGAAATTATAATTCTCTTAAGATTTTCAAAATCATTATCTAACAAATAGGTCCAAAACCTTACCCTTTGAGGAAAAAGAATATCTAAAATAAGTTGACTTTGGATTCTACCTATTAGAGATTCCCTTTTTTTATAGAATCCATTAGCATTTTTCTTGAAAGTCAAAAAAGTATAATGTTCAAGTGCTAGCTCATCCAATTCTACTGTTGTATTATCATCAATTTTTACCATCCCTCAAATTTTCTATATGAATGTTGATAAATTCATCACCAATACTATCTATAACTAACATATCCTCTTTACTTAATGGAATTTTATTGTTGATTTTATCGATTAATTTTTGAATTTTATTGGCAGCAAAACGACTAATTAATCCTCCTTCCATAAAAAATGCATCAATGTAAAGTTCTCCTATATTCCCGCCAAAAGTTTTTACACTTTCATCATTATCAATAATAATTGAATGATTTTCAGAATCAACCCCTAAAAAAATTAAATTTTGCCTAGGTAAATCAGAAACTAAAAATGGAGAGTGAGATGTTAAAACAAATTGATAATTCGCAGAATTGAACATAGGTATTAATTTAACCAATTTATAAAAGAAATCAGCTTGCCACTTTGGATGTAAATATAAATCTCCTTCATCAATACATATTAAAATATTATCAGCTTTAATACTTTTAATCTCAAAGCGTAATAATGAAAATAAGTCAAGATATGCCTTGTGTCCCGAACTTAATCCAAGCCAATCAAGTTTGAATTTATTACTTGTATCTATAAAATTAAAAAAATCTTCATCGAGTCGACTAGCTGATTGATTAAATTCGAGAATATAATCTTCAGTTTTTCTGTTTCTAGCTCCTTCAGTATTGATTTCCAATTTTTTTGAATCTATAAATTGTTCAAACTTCTCTAATAATTTTATATTTTCATGTATTTTTTCTAGTTCTTTTAATTTTAGTTTGCTACTAAAAACACCTTCAAAACTTTCTATTATTATAGATTCAGTCCATTTTAACCATAATTTAGTAATATCAAACTTACTTTTATACGTTAGTTTTATATTTTCAATTTCGTTAATAAGATTGTCTGTATGTTTATTAATTAAGTCATCAAAAAAAATATCATCAAAACGTGAATATCTAATTTCACTTAATAAATCTGTAACAATACTAAATAGTAAAAAATAATATAATTTTTGCTTTGAAGGTCTCGTTGATTTTATATCAGACCATAAAGTTTTTAATTCTTTTGAAAAAAAATCATTTTTACTAAAATTTGAATTTATTCCTCTTTCAAAATATGCTGAATTAAAGAAATTTATTTTTGGAGTTATAATTACTTTTGTTGGTAACGGAATTTCAGAACTTTCAAATAGATCGCTTCTAATAAACTGCAATTGTTTTACAAAATCTGAAGTTTTACTCCTATTTGGCCAATTGTACTTGGGATAACGATTATTTGCAGATAAGTTAGATACTTTATTATCAAAAATATGAGTTCTTTCATCATATACATTTGAAAAATAAATAACCTTTAAATTATCTAAGTCTCCTTTATACTCTATGAATGAAATTGGGAAATTTGCATCTATTTTTATAAGTTCTTCAAAACTATAATAACAAATGAATTTATCGTCTTGTTTTATAATTATAAAAAAATCAGAATTTAAACTTGTTTTACCCCCTTTAACAAGTTTACATACTAATTCAAGTAAATTACTTTTACCAGTGCCGTTTTTTCCAATAAAACCTGTAACTTCACAAATATCGTTACCAAAAAAATTATCATTAATTTTATCTTCTTTACTTATGAATAATTCATTATTGATATATCTAAATTTTTCATGACTAGATAAATTAACTCCAAAATTTTGAAAATTTCTAAATTCTGAAACCCATATGTAACAAATTTTAAAACTCATTTTAATCAATATTTAGTTTTGTTCTCCGCAACCATCCCCAACTCTTCCTTAACATCACCCACCGTTACCTGACCATTCATCAACATAGGCAACAACCAATCACGAAGCGAAGCGAGTTCTTGGTTTTCTTTTAGATTTTTTTCTTTTTTAATTTGAATTGGCTTCATAAAATCGTAGAATTTCTCAGCTAATTCAATAGGTGGAATTGCTGTATAATGAGTACTTACAAATGATTCAAACAATAAATTCTTTATACCACTTGTTTTTCCTTCATAACCAAATAAAACGCCAGCATCATATATACTATTCCATTGAAATACGAAATTGTAGAAATAGTATTTACTTTTTAATGTAACAGCTTTACAAAAGTTAGAACAAATTATTGGTGCATCAAAGCGATGAAGTGTTTCTTCTGTAATGTATGCTAATCTACCAGTTGATTGAACGGGACTTCCTCCTGAAATTTCTACAATTAAATCATAAGGATCTAATGTTTTGAATAAATTTTTTTCTAAAATATAACGTTCTGGAGTTTTTAATTCTCCTTTCCCATTTAAGCCATTGATGTCTGCTCCTCTAACGCAATATACTTTCTGATTATAGTTTCCTTCTTCTTGTTCTTTTCCCCAGTCACCACTTTTATCATTATTTATAAATGAAGATAAGGTATCAACTTCCCATCCCTCAGGAATCTCCGTTTTCAACTCCTCATTCCAAACCATTTTACCACCTGAAGATTTATATGGTTTTCCATTCTCATTAGGAAAATCAAACTGCACAAACCAATAATCATACAAGGTCTTTGCCATAGCTTCTAACTCGGCGTTGATTTTGTTATTCAATTCAATTTTAGCATCTAAATCAGAAAGAACTTTGGCAATTTTTTGTTGCTCTAATAATGGTTTATATATTATATCTATTTCACCAAAATTTTTTAGAATAATTCTTGGCAATGCACTACCAGAAACATATTTTTTTGCAACTGTTTCTTTTACAGAATTAGAATGTAAATAGTATTTTAAATAATCAGGGGAGATTTTTTTTAGGTTAGGTCTAAGAATTCCTATAGATGATAAAATTGCTTGCTTTTTTTCTTCTTTAATTACAAAAACATGTTTTAAATAACTTCCATCTTTTGCTATTAAGACATCATTCAGTAAGGGAACACAATCGTTCCTTAACATCTTTTCATATTCCTCCTCTGATATATATTTACAATCAAGATATGAAAATCCATTGTGTTCCATATCTTTTACAGATAGCATGGGTAAACCATCAGTAATACCGACAGGACTATAATGAGAGCCGTCAGTAATTCTATCACAAACGGAATTTAATTTTACAAAGTTCAAATTACTCATATTTCAAACCTTTCAAATTATTCTGTATTTCTTTTTCTAGCTCTTTACTTTCCGCAAATAAATTAGCCAGATTACTTTCAAAGGTTTTCATTTTAGCAGTAAACTCATCAGATGTTATATCCACATGTTCAATTTTCACTTCAAAATATTGTCCAGCGGAAAACGAATAATTTTTAGCTTCAATTTCGGCTTTGGTTACTACCACTGATAAATCTTCAACGACTTGTTTGTTATTAAACGTATCAATAATTAATTGTTCTTCCTTTGGAGTTAAAACGGTACGTTGGTTTTTACCTTCTTTTACAGTTTCTCCTAATTTAGAAGCATCTAATAAAACTATATGCTCGCTATCGGCTTCTTTGTCTAAAAACAATACGGAAACATTGGTTCCTGTGCTGGCAAAAATGTTAGATGGCATACTCACTACACCTCGTAACCAACCTTTGGTAATCAAACGTTCTCTTATTTTCTTTTCAATACCACTTTGAGCTGTGATAAATCCTGTTGGTAACACAATAGCGGCTTTACCTGTATCACTCAAACTAAACATGATGTGCTGGATGAATAACAAATAAATCGCCATCGATTCTTTTTTAGTTTTCGGGATATTGGGAATCCCTGCAAAGAATCGTTTTTTGAAGGCATCTTTATCTAAATCGGCATGAAAATCAGAGAAATCCAATTTAAATGGAGGATTCGAAACTATATAATCAAACTTATCCTTTAAATACGTCGGTTGTGCTATGGTATTGGTTTTAATGATATTCGGAATCGAATGCGTTAAATTATTCAACACCAAATTCAAACGCAACATATTACTCGATTTCTGCGAAATATCTTCCGAGTAAATCGTACAATTTTCTTCTCCAATTTGGTGCGCTAAACTCATTAAAAGCGTCCCCGAACCCGCACTGGGGTCGTACACTTTTACTCCTTTTACAGGGGTTGGCACCATAATTTGTGCCATTATACGCGCTACCGCATGAGGCGTATAGTATTCCGCATATTTCCCACCTGAGTCGGTATTGTAATCTTTAATTAAGTATTCAAAAATAGTAGCAAAGAAATCGTATTTTTGCTCGAACATTTCTTCAAAACTAAATTCAAACAACTTATTAATTAACGCTTTCGCAAAAGCATCACGTTGCGAACTATCCGAAATAAACTGCGTTAATTCATCAAACAAAGTATCCTTTGCTCCCGAGAATGATTTTACCGAAAATACTTCGGCATTTTCTATCGAAATCTGACGTAAGGTATCATCAAAGGTTTTCGCAAAATCACTGTCGTTTTGTTTCACAAACAAATGCGAAATCAAATGTTCTGGACGTAAACGAGGAATATTTGGGTCTAAACTTGCAATTAAGAATTGGTATTCGTCTTCGCTTAAATCCAATAAAGCTTTGGAGAAATTCTCCGCTTCGTCTAATTCTGGTTTTTCTCGTTTCACCGCATAGCGAAACTTATCATTTAAGAACTTGTATAAAAATACTTGGGTAATAATTTTAAATTCGTTTCCATCATTGCCCAAGCCATAATTCGCACACACACTTTTTAAGTTGTCAATAAGTGCTTTTGTTTTGGTCATGAAGTTAATATCCTGCGTCATTTTTTCTATCGGTATTGGTATTGTTGTAAATATTCGTTCACTATTAAATTATTGATGGTTTCAGTGGTTGAAAAATCCAACGGAATGTTTTCATTTTTCTTAAATTCCTGAACCACTAATTGCAATAAATAACGTTTAAAGAAAGCTTCATTCTTCATAATATCTTCTTGTCCTTCTAATTTGTTATCTACATGTTGTTTTACTTGCATTAAGGCATTATGCAATTGCATTTCTTTAGCGTTAAGTGTTCCTTTTTCACTCAAGCGCTTATGAATGCGTGTATATTTTTCATCATTGATATACTTAGCTTTTAACAGTGCATTTTTACGATTCAACTCTTTGGCTTGTTCGTATATTTTTTGGAGTAAATGCATGTTTTCAATCATGTCGGCTTGCGTAACTTCACTCAAATTTTTCTTTTTGAAAATACGTTCTAGCTCTTCACGCAAACTTACAAATTGTGGATCGATTTGGTCAAAATTATTTTGAAGAGATTCCCTTGTTTTGCGTAATATATTTTTGAACTCATCAGCTAATACTAACTCGCTTTCATCAACTTTGATAAATTGAAAGATGACATCTTCTAAAGCGGTGTTCAATAAATTAGCGGAAGCTTCTTCATTACCAATGCTATCCACAAAATTTAAGTTGTCTAATCGGCTTTGTGCTTCTAGTAATAAGCGATTCCAAATATCAAAATCAGCAACACCATCTAAAGCTTCATAACCGTTAACTGCAATAATATTTTTCAATTCTTTTGCAGTACGCAAGGCTTTAATCAAGCGCAGCAACTCGTTTTTATCGGTAAGTTGTGCTATTTGCTGTGAGAACAACTCTCTATTTTGCGTATCGTAATGGAAAAGCGTCTCTTTAATCTCCTGAATTTCCTGTTGAATTTCTTCTTCCGTTTTGAACAAGTGCGAATACATTTCCATTTCATCGCCTAGTTGTTCTTGCAACTCATCAAAGTACATTTTGTTGGTTCGGTCAAAAGCTTTTGAAATATCAGCAAAATCAACCACATAACCGTATTGATATTTTTTATATGGTCTGTTAACACGAGTCAAGGTTTGTAATAAATTGTGGTCTTGAATAACACGAGCCAAATACAATTTCTTTAATCGTTTGGCATCAAAACCAGTCAGCAACATGTTGTAAACAAATAACAAATCAACCTTTCCTTTTTTGTAGGTAGATATTAATTCTTTACGAATGGCTTTGTCGTTTTCATCATGTAAGATTAAAGCAGCTGTTAATTTTGGTTCATCGTGATTACCATATCTTTCAGGCGGTTCGGCTGCCATCAAAATACTAGCATCGGTTTCTTGTTCTCCATACTTTTCCTCAAACAATCGAAACAATTCCTTCGCTTGATTCGCAGAATCACAAACTACCATTCCTCCTAAAGAAGTGTCTTGTTGTTCACGTCTGAATTTGATTAAATCAGTTACGATATAATCTAGTAATGGTTGCGCAAATTTTGGATGCGCATAAATCTGACGTGTGCTAATATCGCCTTGTAATACTTTGATTTGATCCATTACTTCTTTCATTTCCATTTTGAAGTTACCTTCAATTTGTTCACGAATTAAACGTAACGTATAACCATCAGCAATCGACATGTTGTAGTAATACTTGTGAAAGTAATTACCAAACAACATTTTAGAATCGTATTCTTTAGCAACTTCTTTTAATAATGGCGTTCCAGTTAAAGCAATAATTACAGCAGAACGGTCTGAATTAATCAGATTCGCTAAATAATTCCCTTTAGGATTATAACTTCTGTGTGCTTCATCTAAGAAATAAACACGTTGAATATTAATGTCATAGCTAATATCTTTATTTGCAATGGCATCCTCCGAAAATTTCTGAATATTCACCACCGTAATTTCAGGAACTCCGCTATCATTATGAATAGCACCCACTACTTTTAAGTCAGCAATAAAATCTTGTTTAGAATTAACTTGTTTTACTTTCAAACCTCTATTAGCAAATTCACTCGAAGCCTGAATTAATAAATCCAATCGGTCAACTATAAAATAGAATTTTGGAATTACTTGTTTCTTGGCGTAATAATCCGTTAAGTGTTTAACGTTGTAATATGCAAGTGCAGTTTTTCCTGAACCTTGCGTATGCCAAATAATTCCTTTGTTTTGTCCTGTGTCAATTTTAGTTGCAATTGCTTGTGTGGCAAACAACTGAGGATAACGCATGATATGCTTTTGATACGCTACTTTTCCTGTTACTTCTTCTTCCACATAAACAATAGCGTATTGTAAAATAAATTTCAAACGTTCTTTACTAAACAAAGAAGTTAAAATTCGATTCGTTGGCGTATTCGATTGTTTATTAGTAATGTATTCAGGACTATTTTTAATAACAATCAAATTGTTATCTTTTAAAAGTTCGTTTTCGGTCTTATCGTCAATATCCTTCAACTTTTGTTGAACAGGATAATCAGCATCTTCTCTAAAATAATTGAAATTAACATTTTCATAAGCTGGCGTAGCATAGAAAGCTCCGAAAATCGGTTCTACTATTCCATCTTCATATTCCATATTGTTAGAGAAAACCAACAACTGTGTAATATTAGCAAAACGTCTAAAATGTTTATTTTTAAAACGCTGATTAATTCGAGTTCTTTCTTTGATAACGCCCTCTTGATTATGAGGTTTTTTCACTTCAATAAAAGCCAAAGGCATTCCATTGATTAAAACCGTAATATCAGGTCGAAATTCTTCGTCTTCAGATTTACAAGTTAATTCGGTGGTAACGTGAAATTCGTTGTTGCTGAAATTTTCAAAATCAATTAATTTAACTCCTGAAGTTGAAGTCAATCTCTCGTAAAACTTTTTTCCCAAGTCTTCATAATCTAACTCCAGATTGATTTCATCTAAAATTCGTTGCGCTTCTTGTTCAGTTATTCCATTCAAAGCCGAAATCTTAGGAATGAAAATCGAATAGAAAATATTATTACTTTCAATTCTATTTTGCTCATTCAAAGGTAAATACTGATACCCCAAACGCATTAAATGTAATAAGGCTGGTATTTTTACACGAGAATCTTCGTTGAATTTCATTTATTAATTTTAAATATGTAGTATAAACCCTCAAACATAACGAAAAAAAAGGGCTTTTGCAACCCGTAAAAATACCTGATTTTCAAACCAGGTATTTTTACGGGGGTACCTTCTAGAGCTAAAGTAAATATTGGGATTGATAAAAAAATGTGGAAATCCGTAAACAGGTCATTCTTTTATTTAATTTAATATTTTAATCTACTTTTTAGAATAATTTTTAAGATGTAGATACATTAAAAAAATTCAATCAAAAGGAAATAATTAATCCTTTTTTCGTGTTTTTATAGATATGATTCAAAAATGAAAAGTCAATTTACCGTAGGTCAGATAATTCGATACAAAAAACAAAGAAGATCTCTTTTGGAAGAAGATTTTTATTTTGTGGTGTTAGGATTCAAAGGTCAATCTTTATGGATTCAAGTTCTAAATACAAATCCACAATATAAAGCTGGATGTTGTATTATACCTGAATCGGAAGATGATTTTGAACCTATTGAAATCTATGGTTATCATTTCATTAATTCAGAAGTTTTACTTTATGAATCCTATACTGATGAAATTGTAATAGGTGCCATTACTTATGTAGAAGATATAGATAATCCTATAACTTTTTATAGGTCAAAGAATGGTCTTGAATCTAATGTAACCTTTGGAATGGGTGATGATAGTTATCCTACTTTACAAGGTAAACTTCTTGTAGAATTTCCAGATGTTTTCTATTCATAAAACATTTTAAAGATATTAGTGCTTTTTTAAACGAATTAAAACATTTTCAAACGTTTTTAATTTAATTAAACATCTAAATATCAAAACACTATACTGCTTTACTTGTATAGAAACGTGAATCTATATGAATACTTTAATTATATCTTTTTCTCTAAGTAATCTTTAGCTTCACTATAATTATCAAAAATCCATTCTGTATCAGTAGCTTTTAATTTACTATTCATTCCATTTAGTAAAGTTCCTATTGAATTACTACAATTATCACCAATTATTACGACATTATGAATATCACTTTCTACACCTATATTGAATACTTTTTCTATAAGATCTCCCCAATTATATTCAAGTTGTGAAAAATCAAGAATAATTCCAAAAGGATCATATAATTTACAACCTAATTCACCCTTTGCAAACATATATTTAGCATCATCATTTCCTTGAGAACCATCACGATATTTTCCAATGTATTTGATTACAAGTATTTTTTTATAACTTTCTATACTAGATTGATCTAAAAAATATTTTACATTAATTGAACTTAAATTTTCAGGAAATATTTCTATCATAAGGTTTAATTTTAGGGGATTATAGAATACATATTTTTATTCTAATTATGATATTCTAATTTAAAGAAATCAGGATACTTTTCATCATTATTACTATTCCAACTATTAAATGTAAAATCTTCTAACTTACTTTTTAAATCAGAATGTAAATTTAAATTGGACTGTTCACAAAATGCTAAAATAGTAACAAAACCAACAATTGTTGGATTGGTGTCGGTTGCAATTCTACCTTCTACTTTTTTAATCTTAACCTTCCATTTTTCATTACTCAGTGAAAAGGCAAATTCTAACCCTTTTATTGTAGCTTTTTTCCAATGCTCATATCCATTATTTGGAACACTTTCAATGTGTCCCTGCGTAATCCAACCTTCACCAGAATAATCTTCAATAATTTCATTATCAGCATCACTCCTACTTACTTCAAGATTTACTATTGCAAAAAATGGTTTTCCATTTTTTACTTTAAAAAATTGATAGTCCAAATTATCATTAATCATAAGTTGTATTTTGCTGTGATCAAAAGTAAAGTTTTACTTCCGAAATATATTAGGTAAGTACATAGTCAAAAATTTTTGTTCTTATTTTTTTTAGCTTATCCACAATAGAGATTGGGTATAATATTCCCATCTTCCATTTCTTTTCAAATAAACATATATAGAGCTATTAGCTAATAAATAATCTGCAGATCTTTCAACATGTATAATTGCAACTGATTTATTTTTATCGAAAATTGGAATTGAGCAACTAGAATTTCCTTTTCCATATAATGTTTTATAATTTGTCCAGTAATCTTTACCATTGCTTTTTTCTAATTGATCAACTTTTTTCAAATCTGAAGGAGTTAAAACCCAAAATCCTTTTAGTTTAGTTTTATCCCAAAGCTTGGTTTTCTTATCCAATTGATTTATCAAATATTCTTTATTTTCAACATTTACAATAGTGTCTGGTAATTCATCAATTAAATTAATAAAACTATCTCCATGAGGTATTGAAAAACACATTAGCTTTCGAAATTTTAAAGAATCTTTTGTAACATTTTCAATACTTTCATTTGAATAAATTTCATTCATGAAGTTATAAATATCATTATCCGAAATTACTTTTCTTGAATTCTTTAAAACAGTATAAGAGCCATTAATATAATTGTGAGTATATTTATATATATGATTTGCAAAGGCTACTATAGCTATAAAAGCAATACTCATAATTAAAATATTCCACTTATAATTTTTATTCCTTTTTTTCTTTAAAAATCTCACAATTAGCTTTTTTATGAACATTCAACCCAAACTGTAATGAATTTAATTATTCATTATAAGGATCCATAATTCCGTTTGGATAATATTCTAGTCTATTCCAAAATTGTCCAGGATTTATACTACCTTCATATTCATTACTATAAACAATTATATTTTTCTCTTCCGTTTCATTTTCATTACGATTTGTGATCATTAATTCAATTCTGAATTTTGTTTTGAAACCTCCAGAATAAATAGGTGTTTTAAAACTCCAATAATTATTTCTTTCAAGAGTCAGAGTATGATAACTGTTTCCACACCAACTATTCGGTAAATATTCAATATCTTTCCATATACCATCCTCATCTTTTGCTTGAACTTTCATATACAATCTACTATCCTGTGCTGAGAAATTAATTTCTTTATTAGTTAAATTTGAAAGTGTAACATTATAAGCGTTAAAATTGCTGAAAATTGTATCCTTTGAATCTACATGAACAATAAGACTTATTTTTTTGTTTGGAAATTTTTCATTCTTAATTTTCTTAGGGATATTTCTTGAAGTTCCATAACCTCCCAAATCGTTTTTATTTGGTTTTGAATAAGCACTAAAATAACCTCTATTCATAAAATCAATATCAAGATTTTTTAGTTTTAGTTCTTTTGATTCTATTTCTTTCCAAATAATTTCACCCTTTTCATTAAAATAGACTAATTTATCGTCAATGGATGTTTTTAATATACCATTTTTAAAACCTTCTACATCAAATTCTTTCAACTTTGGTTCAATTATAGTAATACCATTAATATTAGCAACACCCCATAATGTTGTTTCTTCATCGTTTTCAATCCCATAATAAAAATAACCATTAACGACACCAATCTCATTAATCAAATCATATTTAGGATTTACAATGTAATTTCCATTTATATCAATAATACCAAACTTTACATCATTACTAACAATCGCATAATTGTTTACGAACCCATTTCCTGAAATTTTTTTATATGTATTATTACCTATTTTATTTAAATTAGTATCAACAATTTTATAATCTCTGTTACTATCTAAAATAAAAGCTCTTCCACAAGAAAAATCTCTTAACCTTTCATTAATTGTATCATTTAAAACAATTTTTCCTGTTTTATTAATATAACCATCGTAATAATTATAACTGGTTTCGCTTAATTTTTTCTTTATTGAAATTTTACCAATCCCATCATTAAAATAATCAGGTAGTAAATACTTACCAGTATATTTTTCTTGAAATAATAAATTTCCTTTATCATCAATATACCCGTAAATTTCATCATTCGAATCTGTATTTTTAAAATATACCTTTGCTATTCCATCATTATAATCGTTAATTTCAATAAATTTATTGAAAGGCACTATTAAATTTCCAGTAATATCAATTACTGCAGGTTTATGAATTAAATGATTTCCATTTTGAGAGATTTCTTTATTGGTAACTATCGCAACACCATTTTTAAAATTAGTAATTGAGCTATAAATTGTATCAATAACTAAGTTATTAGAAACAAGATTTAAAACCCCTTTTTTATCAGATGCTGTTGAAACAATAGCAAGGTCTTTATTTACAAATTCTAGAGATGTATATTTTTTACTAATAACAATTTTTCCATTTTTATCAATAAAAAAAGGGGTTCCTTTTAAAAATACTTTAGCAATCCCATTATAAAAATTGAAAGCTAAATCATATTTTGGCTCGATTACATATTTTCCTTCGGAATCAATAAAACCATATTTATCATACTCTCTTACAGAAGCTAAGCCTTCAGAAAAATCATAACCAACGGTATAATTTGGTTTAATTACTATTTTACCATAATTATTGATATAACCAATTTTATCATCTTCTATGATTCTAATCAAATCATTTGATTGAGCAAATAGATTTATTTGAAATAAAGTTAGAATCGAAACTAATATAATCTTATGCATATTAAAAAAATTATAATTCAATATAATAACATGATTTTTAAAATAATATTTTATTGAGGAAAAGTAAAATTGCAATTATTATTTTAACTGTTTGAAATGAGAATAAAAAAATTAATCTAATGTTTTAAATCATTTCATTCCACCAATTTTTATGATACTACATTTAAAATCACAATAATTTCACCATTTTTTGCTCTGTAAATAGAAATTTCAGATAAATCCATATCAGCAATATCATGCCCCCAAATTCCATATTTACCATCGGTTATATTCCTATTAGCCATCTTTGTTCTTTTGTTAATTGGAATTGTTTTAATAGTTGCTGTTTTTTCTTCTTCCGCAAAAAGTAAATAATAATGCTTACTAATTTCCATTAACAATTGCCCTCTAGAAAAACCTTTATTCGATTTAAGAACGAATTCATATTGATTTGTTAATGGATAATCGATAATTATTTTGATTTTATTCTCAGGAATAATAATAACGTCTTTTTGATCTAGAAGTGGTAAATCATTTTGTGGATTTTCTATATCTGCCCAAGGGATATATCCATCTTCAAAATCTATTTTATTATCTGTCTTAACTTTAAACTCAAACCTAGAAATAAATTCTCCTATGTCATTATAACTTTTTTCAGTTGACTGTTTTTCTCTTTCAATTATAACTTCAATAGGGTTTTTCGAATTAACTTCTGAATTTGAATTTTCTTTTGATTGTCCTTTACAATTCAAAAATGAAATTAATATGGTAGTCGCAATTAGATATTTACTTATCATGTTTGTTTAGTTTATATTTTAATGAAAGTAGCTAAAATAGTAAGATTTATTATTCCAATATGTTATTTTTAATCAAAGAATCCAATTCTGCTTCGTATTTTTTTCTCCAACCCATTCCGTTTCTAGAATTTAGATATTTTTCAATTTCATTATTATACATGTCAATTCCTCTTATAGTTGGACCATTTAAAGTACAGCCAACATATGATTCATGAAATCCATATTTTTCCTTTAATCCAATACAAGGAACGCCACACGGATGACTTAAAAGCTCTGTTGTTACAATTCTTGCAGAATCTCTCCATGCATCAATTTTTGCAGTCAAATAATTAAATCTATTAAAGAATCCTAATTGCCAAGATATTATTGTAATTATTAAAATTACTATTCCGAGTTTTATTTTTACATTTCTAGTCATTTGTTACTCTCTAACTACTATTTATATAGATCTATGAAATCCAAGTTGTTTTGTTAATTTCTTCTCTATTTACATTATTAAATATGTGTGTGAACAATACATATTTCAAAACCTAATTTTTGTTGGAACTCCTCAATAAAATCTTCTTTAAATTCAGGCCAGTTCCAAAAAGTGAACCCGATATTGCTAAACCCCCATTGAGGCTTAAAACTATAGTTGTTTATTTCAGTTTGATTTCCACAATTTGAACAGGTCAAATTATTAGTCTTATGTTCAAACCAATCGTCTAAAAAATCCCAAACATCAGATACAATATTTACTTTACAGTTTGGACAAATACATTCATCCATTCCATTTTGGCCAGTATGAAAAATTTGTCGTTTACTAGTAATTTCAAGGCCATTCACAATTAAATCAAATGGAAGATATTCGCTTTGCTCGACTATCTCAATAGCTCCTTCAGAAATTGCATATCCTTTATCTGAACTTAAAATACAATCCGAAATTGATGATTTAATAATGTTTTTAGACACCAACCATTCTAAAATTTCTCTCGCTTTTATTTCACTATCTGGATATACAGATTTTTTTGGTACTATTGAAATGCTGTGACTACTCATTTTGCATATTATATAAGTTTACAATTTACTTTTGACGTATATTCTTGGTCAAGGTAATTTAGTAAATATTAGGTTAATTAAACTAACTATAGTTAGATATAAAAAAAAACAACGAAGTTATTCATGCTAAATGTATTTATAAATTTATTTGATTTTTTGAAGAGAGTTTTCATATACTTCATCAATATCTTTAAATTTAGAAATTATTTTATGGACATTTCCATTAATTTCTGTGATTTCAAATCTTATTGTATCTTGATGTTCAATATTGAAATCTAAATTACTCAGTACTTTTCGATTGTAAATTTCATACGAACATGGTGAAGTCCATTTTATATTGTATTGAACTACAATATTAGAATCATTCAAATATTCAGTTTGATAAATTTCATTTCTTACGATTGTGTGAATAGTTCCATCAATCCCTTTCAATTCGAAAGTTCCAATTTTTAAATTTTTACAATCTTTTTCACATGAAATAATTAAAAAAGAAATTAATATTAAAAAATAGTGTTTCATTTTTATTTGATTTTATTTAAATCGCATTTAACGGTTTGCAGATTTGCGATGGGCGGGTTTTTCAGCACAAATGTTCATTCGAAGACTTGAGCTTTCGGCTGCAACTAATCTGTCTACGAAGCACGAAACCCCACCTATTGCAAATGTGCTGTTATGAGGTCTTTTTTTTATTTCTTGTCGGGGTCAATCAGTTCTATCATGTTGTAAAGTACTTCTGCACTGTCAACTGGCACATTGCATCTGTATTTGTCTGCTAAACTTATGTCAAGCATTTGTCTTTCAAATTTCATTGCATCTTGTCCTTTAATGTCCGCTCGAATAAAGACTTTATTGTCTTTTTGGAAAAAGCAAAAATTGTAGTCGTGTTGATGGCTACGATTAAACTTAAATTGTCTAAAGGAGAAATAATATTTGTTGTCATAAGTGATTAAGAAATCATTTTCTCCATACTCGTTTATCATAATGTCTTTTGCTTTGCCGTCAAACAAGACTGTATATTTTTCTCTCCTGCTAAATAAATCCGCGTCTGTCGAACGGTTAATGGTGTTGACACTAATTCCAAATTCAATTTTTACTTTGTCCGAGGTCAATGGGACATCTACTGTCACATTGATAGAATTATTGTCCCAAATTGCGTAGTAGTCTTTGTTGATTTTCCTAAGACCAAGTCCGCCAAGAATGAGAATAAAAAGTCCTGTTATGATTAATATTCGTCTTTTCACTTTTCTGTCTAACGTTTTAGCATGCCGCATAACTTGTATATATAGTAGTTTTTATTAGGACTTATTTTTTTCAATTGCTATTAACAATATTTTTTTATCCCATTCATCCCACATTATATTAATTCCTCTTTTTAAATCTTTAAAATCTGTTCTAAATAAAGTTCCATCATAATTTTCATAAATCAATTCAACATTCACATTATTACCTAATAATCTTTTTAATTTAAATTTTGAATATTTATTAAATAAGGTCAACATTTTTTCATGTAAAGAAAATGAAGTGATTGTTTGGTTTTCTATTCTAAAACGTGCACCATTTTCATAACCCAACCATCCACCTCTTTCAATTACCGCTTTTTTTCTCTCCTCTAATGTAAATTCAATTTCTTTTCCATTTATTGTAACATATGTCTTTCCTTCCCGCCAAGAAGAAAAATCGATTTTTTGAGGATATATTTCCAATCCTGTCATATCAATTTTACTAAAATCAATTAAAGATACAGAATCACCTATTCGGTGCCCGTTTAATTTTAGTTCTTCTGCTACAACATTTTTATCAAAGAGTATTTTAGGATTTGAAATGATTTCATAATCCTTAATTTTATCATTCTTAAATATTTTGCCTATTAAATTCAAATTGAAGAAATATCTGAGATTAACGTTTAGAGGTTTTAATTAAATGTCAAGTAATTACAAATATAATAAACCATCATACTTGTCTAATGATTTTAATTAGAAAAAACTAAAATTAAAAATTAAAGTTACCCTTTTTTATCTGCATTTATAAATCAAGTAATTCATACTCATTAAGTGCGTCTATCCAGATATTCTCTTTATTAATTCTAATTGCTTTTTTTACTAGTGATCCAATAATATTTTGAAAGAATTCATCTTGATTTATGAATTGAATAAAGATTTTCGAATCTTCAATGCTTAAAGGTTTTGACTTATCTTCAAAATTACAACACCCATATCCATCAAAAGATATTCTAATAAGATATACTAAATTTTCATCAGAAACATTAAAGTCGAGAAAAACAGCACTGTCTAAACATCCTAAATAGTAATCTGCCTCTCTAGTATCTGGCATTGTAGTTTTGAAAAAATTCATTCCTCTATCCATTGGAATTTCAATTATTAAATTCATTTTTGAATCATAGAAAGAATTGTTATCTAAGATAATCTCTTCGTCCAAAGGCATTTTAGACAATTGCTCAACAATTTTATTAGTAAACTCCTTGATTTTTTTACTTGGGTCTGTTATACCCAATTCTTGCATCTCTTTTCTGACGGTATAAATGTTCAGAAAATGTTCTACATTTAAGTTTTTCATATTTTTAAGAGTAATTGTAGATAACACTTCCTCACATAGTGAAGTTTTGAAAACAATAAACATTCTTTACATGCTAAGTTAAGATTTTCTTATTGAAAATCTAATTGATGTTTATTATAAATTTGACATTTAAAAGAATCTTTGATAAGTTTTAGTCATGTAATAACTTTACCAAAATTCCCACCATCGTCTTGTTTTTTGTTGCTTTAATCTTGATGTATCTTCTAATGTTTCTCCATCAAAGTTGATGATGTATTCATTGTTTTCAAAATCAGTTAATAGAATTTTGTCATTTTCAATTATTACTTCTGGTTTTCCATTAATATTTACCCAAATGTCTTTGCCTCCATAACTCCATTTAACATTACCACATTTATCAATACGATGGATTGCAAGTTCGCCACGTAACAAAAAATCGTCTTGAAGATTATAAAATTCAAAAATCTCTGCCAAATCAGGTCTAATTTTCCATTTTATTTCAAGGTTAACCAAATCAAACATAAAGAAAGTAAAACCTAAACTAAACACAATTGTGTCCTCTAAAATTTTCACAGAATAAGAGTTTTTTTCACCATTTGCTGTATGCAAAAATATTCCTCCATCAATTCCTTTGATTAAAATTGATAATGGAATTTTAGATTGAAAATAAATTTTCAAAATCAATGAGCTTGATGAATTCTCAATTTCATTAAGTTCTATGATTTTGTCATAACTATTTTTATAAAGAAATTCATTTTGATCATTAATTCTTTCAAATAAAATTTCAACAGTAACAAGTTCATTTTTAACTGTTAATGACTGTTTGTCAAAATTTGGAATTGTATTATTCATAAAGTTAGTAATTACTGTATGCTAAATAGTTGTAGTGTATTCATAGGACCAAAACAAATATAACTAAAACTTAAAAGTTTTCGGAATTGAACTGGACAAGACATTACTTTTTAATTTTTGTTGTGTAAAGTTCTTTTATTTGCTAAACGTTCTATTATAGTAATCCCTCCTACTAAAATTAATGCTAAAATAAGTCCTTGAATCCAAATTAGATAAAATCCACCCCAAGGCGAAGTCAGCCAATCAAATTCTTTTTCTGGGTCGAATTGTCTAATATTATAATCAGCAAGAAAAATGATATATCTTTCAAAATACCAACCAATTTTCATCGTAATAGATACGAACAGGAGAAAAAGAGGTTTTAATCCTATTTTTTTATAAAATAGAAAAAACGGAAGAAAAAGAGATGAAAAAATCATAAACCAATAACTGAACCAATATTTTCCAGTTGCTCGATTTATAAAAGCTGACTTTTCATGATTAATTATTATAAGTATTATGAAGGAAATTAAATTGACTATTACATATCCAATTATTATCCATTTTATTATTAGATAAGCTTTTTTAAATTGTAGTCTATCTTTAAAAAGTAATTGAAAAATTAACAAAGTTATAATCATTGCTGGTAAGCAATAAATCAGATTTGTGTCAATTAATTTTAGAATTCTGTCAAATATATCCATTCAAAATCTTGGCTTGGCCGATTTGTATTAAAAGTTTAGCTATTTTGGCAATTAAGTAAATTTAGTATAAAAGACAAATCAATTAAAAAATTCAGAAGTAGAAAAAGCCTTCCAATTTCTAAAATTATTGTTAAGTACTCGTTTTATTTTTTGTCAAAAATTGATTTATATTCAGCTACATGAATTGGAAATTCTTCTTCATAGAATGGATATGGAATTCCGAAAATTTCTATTTGATATTCTTCATTATCCATTCCACTAATTTGGTTTCCAACTCCTTTTATTTCAATTCCGACATTATTCGTAATTTTTAGTTTCGGAATACTCATTGTCGAAATCATTTTTACTTCTGGATAATCGTAAGCGAGTTCAATTTGATTATTCTCACAATATTCTTTAAGAAAACCATATCCAAATTTTGTATCAATAAAATTTAATTTACCAGTTACAACTCCCATTGGTGCATCAGCCTTTTCAAGTTCTGAAATTCCAATTTCTTTGTCATCTAGAAATATTCTATATATTTTATTTTGATGTAATATATTTAATTTTTCGTTATAAAATTCTAATTCATGATCTGAAGCAAGACACTCAAAGGTTTCGTCTTTAAAAAAGAATATAAAATGTTTTTTTTCTGAGTTGTTATTTACAATTATCTCAATTGGATTTGGCATATTCTTGTCTAATCCGCTTATTATTTCATAAAATTCTCCCCAAGGTAATTCGCTTGGATTTGTTCTATATTGTCCGTAATAATAGCCTTCATCATTACAAGTGTTAAGAGAATATAAAGTACAGTTTTTAAATCGAATTTTAACTTTATCACCTTTTTTAAAATTATCAAAGACATAATAATTTAAATAAATATCCATTATCAATTCAGTTTGATCAATTTTTAATTCAATTTTTGGTAAAACTGGATCGGCATTCCAATTAGTAGTCAATTGAATATATTCAATTTTTGGTATAACTGACTCATCAATATGATTAAAATTCGATTGGATAATTTCATTTTTATGAATTGAAATTTCCTTATTAATTTCAGATTTATTTTTGTTTCCAAATATTCTTTCTATCCAACTCAATTTTATTTGTATTACAGGTTTAAAATGACGAACAACGTTCCATTACTTGTGGCAGTTAAGTAAATTTAGAACAAATGATTACAAGTACAAAACTACTCATGGGATTTTTGTAGGAGAATCAGAACACAAACTATCTCTAGCAATTGGAGATAAACAGCTATGAAGTTTGTTGTTTTTAGTCAATCGAAATGTTGTATTCTTTGAAAAGAATCCTAAAATGCTCAGACCAATTCCCGCTATCCCAATCTTCTTGTTTTGTTTTTAATATACTAACTATTTTTTCTATATCATTCGGATTTTTAAATGATAAAATCGTATCTGTTAAATGGAAAATTTCAAAAGGTATATTTTTTTGTTGTAAACGATTAAGAATTGCTTCATATGTTTCACTTAGTTTATTGTCTTTTATAAACATTAAAAAGGTAGCAAGTTCAATAAATTTAGTAGAATTGACATTAACTTTACAAATGGTAAGCATTTTGTCATTTTGATATTTTTTTATGTTTTCCAAAATTAGAGGTAGTATCAATTCACTTTGACCATAATCACTGTCGAATTCTAAAAATCTATAATCATTGTTTGATAAAAGCCCATTTGCAAAAGAAATAGAAGCTTTTTCAGGTATATAATTAATTAAAAGTTTTGTTGCTGTTATGTCTATAATTTTATAATTTTCCCAAATGGATAGAATTAAAGATTGATAATGGCTACAATAATTTTTAGTAATTACTTCACTTAAATATGAGATGGATTCTTCATTAATATTTTTTAGTATATCTGTTAGAATTCCAGCAGATTTTTCACTTTTAAAAGCTGAAACAGCCAAAAGATAACTTTCTGATTCAAATTTTGATTTATATGAAAGTAAAAAGTCCCAAAATTTAGGATCCGGAAATTTAGCAATTCCAAAAAAAGCAAGTTCGCCAAGTTTTTTAAACTCAGGAATATCTTCTTCTCTTTTATAAATTGCCAAAGCCTCAATCGCTCCTATGTTTTTGTCTTTAAGAGCTAATTCTTTGATCCTTTCATATGTTTTTGGATTACCGTTATTGTTTTTAAGTGCATTAGATAGTAAATCAGTTTTATTTTTACCATAAAAAATTACACTATCGAGCTGTTTAATTTGAGATTGAAAGAATAAACTATCTTGTTCTGTAATTTTGTTATCGTAGTACTGGTATAATACTCTGTGATAAAATTCACGAGCCAATTCGTCCTTAGAAACTATGCAACCGTGTTGAGTGGTTGCTGATTCCCCAGTTCTTAGAAATTCAGCAAAGATGTTTGCTAGCTTAGGGTATTTATTATCGGCTAAAGCCCAACTGGTGTATCCTTTTACTACAGAATTTTTGTGGTTGAGAAGTTTTAAAAGTTCTTCCGTTGTAGCTTTGTTTTTAAGCTTTTCGAAGTTTCTGTATTGGTCTGTTGTCATACCAGCAATTCCAACGTGCTCGGATTGTAGTTCGTTATATTTTTCAATTTTTTTAACAAGGTTCTTTATTTCAGGTCTTATTTTTTGGGCAGAAACTTGAAATGTATAAAATGTTAGTATAACTAATGCAATATTTCTCATAGTTTTTTAAAACGTTGCTTGTGACTTTTAATGTAATCAAATATAAGAAAGTTTATATATCAATAAAGACATATAGTTATAAATAATAAATATTATTCTTTATCTAAAAAATTCATGTTTCGCAATTCTTTTTGCATTTTCTACTTTTTGCACTTTTACATAATTTAGAAAAACACGTTCCGATTTATGTCCGCTAATCGCCATAATATCTTGAATAGGCATACCAGCTTTAAATGCATTTGTACAAAAAGATCTTCTTGCTGTATGTGATGAAACAAATTTATATTTTGGCAAATTATACTCCTCCATCTTATTCCCTACTGTTCTCGTTAATGAATGATTATCTGTAATTTTTGCTTTCTTACAGATTGATTTAATGTGCTCATTAATCAATCCAGAGTAAATATAATCTGGCAATTTCCCCTCTCGTTTTTCTATTATTGAATTCACTATTGAATTCAATGGAATAATTACAGCATTAGATGTTTTCATTTGTCTTAGTTGAAAATATTTCACATCATCTTCTTCAAATATAACTTGGTATGGCTTTTTTAATAATCCTAACATGTCTGAAACTCTTAAACCAGTATAACTACTAATTAAAAAGATGTCTCTTACACCATCTAAAATTGGATCTTTTAAATCTAATTCTTGTATTCTCTTTAATTCCTCTACGGTTAAATAAACATGATCTATTTCCTCAGTCATCTTAGAAAAATAGCCTTTTTTGAATTCATTATTGTTATGAATACCTTCTTCATAAGCATAACCTAAAATTGTTTTTAATTTTTGAATAATTGTACCAAGATAGTTTTTAGAATAATTAAGAGAAGATAAATACAATACATAATCATTATAAAATTCTCTGTTACAATCATTAAATGAAAATTTTTTCAATTTTCTATCTTCTATATATTCTTGCAATCTGGATAAACCTGTTTTATAGGTTTTTAGTGTTCCTTGACCTAATTTTTTCTTTGTGTATGGACTATTGTGAACGGAATAATAATCTAAGAACCATGTATAATATGAGATCAAATTACTTTTATAACTCTCAACTTTCGCTTTTTCTTTATCAGAAACACTAGTTTTACAGAAAGCATCTAACATTATTTTCTGAACAATACCTTCTGAAATATCCGTTTCATCAATTGCCGAAATTGACTTATTGAATTTATACATAGCTTCAGATAATTTTGTATTAATGTCTGCTGCTCCAAATACTGAAGATGGAATTTTTAATCTTTCTTTTCTACTATCCCACTCTTTTGAATTCTGAATCATGTATCCTGTAGAAGTTCTTAATCGAATAGAACCATTTGAATTTCTGTATTCAAAATTTATTGAATACTTTTTTGTACTTTTGCGAAGGTAAAATCTAATTTTCATTACTGTCTTTTTTTAAAAATTAACATTATTGTAATATTAGATTTTGGCAAATTTTAATCAAAATATTGTGACCAAAATTGTGACCATTCTAAACCATTTGAGTCCATTTCTGTCCACTTAAACAAAAAAATGATTTAAAAAAGCCTCTGAAAAACATCGAATTGACGCGAAAACAGTAAAAAAAGTGACTAAAAACCTCCTGCAGTCGAGGTCACTAAATACTAAAGCGTTCAATCTTTTTGAACGCTTTTTTTTATATCTTAACTCAGTGTAAATCTACAAAAAACATGGATAATTCTATAGAAAATCGCGTAAGATTAGTGGAAACATTGTTTCATAATCTCGATGTGGAAATTATAGATTTCCAAAAAGAAACGAAATTAGGTTGTATTGCAGGTTGCGGAAAATGTTGCTCAACACCCGAAATTGATGCATCACCATTAGAGTTTTTGCCTTGGGCTTTTCATATATTTTTAAACGGTCAAGCCGAAGATACGCTTTTAGAATTAGAACAAAGCACAACAGCTACTTGCTTTTTATATCGCCCAAAATCGTTAGCAGAATTTACATCCGGAAATTGCAGTACGTATCAATATAGAGGATTAATCTGCAGACTTTTTGGTTTTGGTGCCACAACTGATAAATACGGAAAATTACGCATTGCAACGTGTAACATCATAAAAGAAGGACAAGCATCAAATTTTGAAAACGCTACTATTGCTATAAATACTAATTTATCTGTACCTATTTTTACAGAATATTACATGCAACTTTCGCAAATAGATTTTAAACTTGGAAATGTTTTTCTGCCAGTAAACAAAGCTATGAAAGCGGCTTTAGAAGAAGTTTTGCAATATTATGCGTACAGACCTTTTCCTGATAACTACAAAAAATCTATATAAAAGATTTATTTTCATTTTGTTGAATTAAAAGTAACAAATCAAACAAACTACCAAATTATAGTCTACCTTCGGTAAAAAATTATGACCATCGAACAACGAGTTGTTTTGGTAGAAGAATTATTCCAAAATTTGGATGTTGAGATAAAAGAATTCCAATCACACACTAAATTAAATTGCGTAGCTGGCTGTGGCAAATGCTGCAATCATCCTGAAATTGATGCGTCGCCATTAGAGTTTTTACCTTGGGCTTTTCACTTATTTTTAAATGGTGAAGCCGAAAAAGTATTAAACACCCTAAACAAATCCGATGTAAACCGATGTTTTATCTATAATCCGCTTTCATTGTTGGATAAAAACAAAGGAAATTGTAGCAGTTACCAATATCGAGGTTTAATTTGTCGCCTTTTCGGATTTGGAGCCAATACCGACAAATATGGTCAATTGCGATTGGCAACTTGCAAAATCATTAAAGAAGGACAAGCCGAAAATTACAATAAATCAACCGAATTAATCAACAAAGGTTTACCGGTTCCTATTTTTACAGACTACTACATGAATTTATCCCAAATCGATTTTCAATTGGGAAATGTAATTGTTCCAATAAATAAAGCACTCAAATTAGCTATTGAAGAAGTATTACAATATTACGCCTATCGTCCAATGCCAAATGGTCATTTTAATTGTGCTTAACCTAAATATTTTTCACCGATCACTTTTCGAATCGAAACAAAACCTATTTGATTCAAATCAATTTCCGAACGCTTTACCCAAATCAATTCCTGAATTTCGTCTTCTGCTTCTACTTTTATTACTTCGGAAGTTAATTCACATTCGTAAAAAATATCCATTGTTCTATAGGGAACGTTTTTATACAAATAATTGTTTGGAGATGTTGTGATGTATTTTAAATCGCTGTTTGAAATTTCTATTCCTAATTCTTCTTTGATTTCTCTACAAGCGGCTTCTTCTGCCGTTTCATTTGGGTCGATAAATTCCCCAGGTAAATCCCATTTTCCTTTGTCTGGGTCTACATTTCTAACCGTAAACAATACTTTGTCTTCAAACGTAAAAACAATCGCAACAGCGGCCGCTATGTTATGATAATACGTAAAACCACAATCATCACATAAAAACCGACGATTATCAGGAAACGTAAAATGAGTTGAAGCACAACTTGGACAAAATTTAAAAAAAGTCATTTTTTAGTGATTAGTGATTAGTGATTAGTGATTAGTGATTAGTGATTAGTGATTAGTGCAAATTTACTTTTTACTTTTTACTTTTTACTTTTTACTTTTTACTTTTTACTTTTTACTTTTTACTTTTTACTTTTTACTTTTTACTTAATAACTATCTTTGTCACATGAAGCATTTAGTCATCATAGGAGCCGTTTGGCCCGAACCTAATTCTACAGCAGCTGGAAGCAGAATGTTACAACTCATTTCGTTGTTTCAAAAGCAAGATTATGAAATTACGTTTTTGTGTTCAGCTTCTAAATCAGATTTTTCGTTTGATTTGAGTACGATTTCGGTTCAAACTAAAGTTATTCAACTGAATGATAGCAGTTTTGATGGTGAAATTAAATCTTTGAATCCCGATGTTGTCCTTTTTGACCGATTCATGCTTGAAGAACAATATGGTTGGCGTGTGATGGAAAACTGTCCGAATGCTCTACGAGTTTTAGACACTGAAGATTTACATTTTTTACGAAAAGCAAGAGAAATTGCTTTCAAACAAAATCGCGAGTTGGTTTTTGAAGATTATATTTCCGATATTTTTAAACGCGAAATGGCTTCCATTTACAGATGCGATTTGACTTTATTGATTTCAGAATACGAAATGGAATTGGCGATTGAAACTTTTAAAATTGATTCTTCTCTTTTGTACTATTTGCCTTTTCTATCGGAAGAAGTGAATACAAATGTTCCAAAGTTTGAAGAACGAAACCATTTTGTAAGCATTGGTAACTTTTTACACGAACCCAATTGGCAAACCGTTTTAAACTTAAAAAAATATTGGAAATCGATTAAAAAGCAACTTCCCGAAGCAGAAATTCATGTTTATGGTGCATATGTTTCGGAAAAAGCCAAGCAATTGCACAACGAAAAAGAAGGCTTTCTAGTTAAAGGAAGAGCCGAAAGTGTTGCTGTTGCATATTCAAAAACAAGAGTTTTGTTAGCTCCAATTCCGTACGGAGCTGGTTTGAAAGGCAAATTATTTGAAGCGATGCAATTTGGATTACCTTCAATAACCACAGAAATGGGAGCTGAAGCAATGAACGGAAAATTAGATTGGAACGGATTCATTACTACAGATGAAGCTGATTTTATTGAAAAAGCAGTCGAATTGTATACTAATAAATCGCTTTGGGAAAACGCTCAAAAAAACGGCTACGAAATAATTAAAAAACGATTCAAAAAGGAATTATATGAAACTGACTTCATGAATCAAGTAGAAAATCTCAAAGAAAATTTAAACGCACATCGTAGCAAAAACTTCTTGGGACAAATTTTGCAACATCAAAGTTTACAAAGCACTAAATATATGAGTAAGTGGATTGAAGCGAAGAATGCAATTTAATTAACAAAAAGTTTATAAAGAAACATTATAATAAGTCCGGGTAAAATTAAAAATAAACAACCAAATAAGACATCAGCTTTTGTCACTTTTCTATTTTTTGGATATCCGTTACTACCACCAATTTTAAAGCCTAAACCTTCCATACGACTTGGCATATAAGGGTATTTGTCTATCCATGATTTTAAAATATTTTTTAAGAATTCATAACTCAATAAAACGATAATTGGAGTCAATCCTAATATTGTATAGTTTATCCATTTTGGATTAAAAAATATTAAACTATACAGAACTGAAAAAAAGAAAAAAATAATTGAAACAATAATTCTATTCTTATATCTATCTTTTTTCATTGTTTCAGCAATAAAGAAAACATATAAATAAACAATAAGAAAAATAATAAAATAGATTATTTCCAAAATTCAAAAATTTAAATTAACCATGAATCGTTTCTGATTTTCCGTAGCTTTCAATCACTTTAGCTTCAAATTCTAACCATTCTTCCCAACGTTTTTTAACGTCGTAACCTTCTTCTGCTAATTCGTGAGCAAATTGTAAAAATGAAGTATAATGATTGGCTTCCGAAATCATTAATTCTCTATAAAAAACAGCTAATTCTTCGTCTTTGATATTATCTGAAAGTACTTTAAAACGTTCGCAGCTTCTAGCTTCAATCATTGCAGCAAATAACATACGCTCAACAATTAAATGCTTGCGATTTCCAGGTTTCATAAACTTGAATAAATCGTTTACATAACTGTCTTTTCGTTCACGTCCTAAAACCCAACCACGCGCTTTGATAATTTCATGCACTTGCTCAAAATGATCTAATTCTTCTTTCGCGATTGATGTTAACTCAGTAGTAATTTCTGTAAATTCAGGTAACAAATTAATTAACATCATTGCATTTGATGCCGCTTTGATTTCGCACCAAGCGTGATCAGTAAGAATTTCTTCTAAATTTCCTTCTGCTATGTTGGCCCATCTTGGATCTGTTGGTAGTTTTAAACGAAACATTTGATTTATGAATGTAGATTAACGATTTTTGATTTCAGATTACAAAATTAAGAAGATTAAAGTTGTAAACCTAAATTAGAAATATCCCATTGTTTATCAACATTATACTGAATATGCCCATTTTCAATTTCTAGTGTACAATCAAAATTATTGGTGTACAAACCACCAGTTCCTAAGCCTTGTGGCATTGGATTATTTAAGGTAAAAGTAAATTGGGTTATCGCATTCAATCCAATATTACTTTCCAATGCGGAAGTAATCCACCAACCAATATTTAAACTTTCAGCAATAGAAATCCATTCTAAAGTTCCTTTGAAACCACCAACTAAACTTGGTTTTAAAATGATGTATTGTGGTTGAATTTCTTCAAGTAATCTTCGCTTATTCTCAATTCCAAAAACACCAATTAACTCTTCGTCTAAAGCGATTGGAAAGGGCGTTTGATGGCAAAGTAATTTCATTTCTTGAATTTGATTGGCTCTTATAGGCTGTTCAATACTATGTAATTCAAATTCATTTAATTGATTCAACTTACTTAAAGCTTCATTTGAATTAAAAGCACCATTGGCATCTACCCGAATTTCGATGGTTTTAGCATCAAAATTTTGACGAATAAATCGCAATAATCCTAATTCTTTTTCAAAATCGATTGCTCCAATTTTTAGTTTTATACACGAAAATCCCTGCGCTAATTTTTCTTCGATTTGGGTTTTCATGAAGTGCTCCTCGCCCATCCAAACCAAACCATTTATCAACATGTTTTTTTTACCTTTTGAAAATTCTGAAGGAAACAAATCGAATGGTGTTTTTGATGCTAAAGATAAAAATGCCATTTCCACGCCAAATTGAATCGAAGGAAATTCCATTAATTCATCCCACAATTTATCTTTTCCTAAATGAATATTTTGACAAACCCATTGTAATTTCTCCTCGTAATCAGGTCGATCATCAAATGAAAGCGTTCTCAAAATACCACACTCACCTATTCCTGTTTTACCATTTTCTTGCAAAATTAAAAACCAAGTTTCTTTCTCGGTCATAACGCCTCGAGAAGTCCCGCTAGGTCTTTTAAAAGTAAGGATGTATTTTTTATAGGTTGCTTTCATATTCAAGTACAATGACAATTTCAAGTACAAATTTCAAAATCTTGAAGTTGATTTTTGAAATTGAAATTGATTAATTTAATCTAATATTCTCAATATTTTCTTGAAATCATCTACATTCAAACCTTTTGATTTATAAAATTCTATATCAAATTTAGCCTGTTGAATCCATGAGGTTTTTACATCAATATTGTTACTCTTGTATTTTTTGTGTATTTCTTTAGCCTCAGAAATATCTTCATTAAACACTAAAGCATTTGCATATTTTAACTGATACCAAAGTTGATTATTATCTAATTGAGTCGCTTTAAAATAGGATTCCTTAGCCTTAACAAATTGTTTCGTTTCTATATAAATATCTCCTAAAGCACTGTAATCTTTAGCTTGTGCCCATTTGTTATCTACAATTTCTTTTAAAATATAATCAATCGCTTTCTGATGTTGGTTTTTCTTATAAAAGTCCCAAGCTGTTTTTCTTTTAAATTCTAAAAAATCGTTCATCTGTTTGGTGTTTTGAACTGCTTGAATCGCAAGATTTTGAATACTATTTGCTTTTTCAGATGGCAATAAATCTTTAAATTCCTTGTATTTATATTTTCCAATTATTAAATCTATAAATTCTCCAGAAAAAATTTCTTTTTTAGAAAGTGAACTAACAAAATCCAGCCTTGCAATTTCTGCTTCAAGTTCTTTTTTGTTTTGTTTGGTCCAACCTCTACTTGCTTTATAATCCACCCAAGGCACGACTTCTAAAACAATTTTTTGGTTCATAACCCAATTCTGACTTTCGAATCCGAACCATAAATTAGGCAAATTAGTTAAACATAAAGAGGATGACGAAATCAACTTGG
Organism: Flavobacterium cheniae; assembly: GCF_004363695.1. Taxonomy (GTDB): domain Bacteria; phylum Bacteroidota; class Bacteroidia; order Flavobacteriales; family Flavobacteriaceae; genus Flavobacterium; species Flavobacterium cheniae. The sequence continues at coordinate 656,866 of NZ_SNZC01000001.1, forward strand.
CGTCTTTGTTTACTTTTTCTTTTTGTTCCCAACACGCTCTATCCGTTTTTCCTTCTTTCAAAAATAAATTAGCGGCATTTGCCTCTTGAAATAAAGCAAACGTACATTTATCATCTCCCGAAATTGCAGATGTTAAATGAATAGCTCCTGCTGTTCCTTGACTAATTCCGGTTGGATCAGGAATGGCTTTTAACACCGAAACCAAACTTGATGTTAGTTTTTGATTTTCATCTAAAACGGTAATTCGGTATACGAATTCGGTGGTTCCAACGGGTAAATCTTCTGTTTTAATTAATGTTCGTTTTCCGGCAGAAAGTGTTATTTCTTTTGTAGTTGCACGTTCTTTGTCCCAAAACCCATCTTTTTGAGCAAAAAACGAAGTTGAAAATAATACGGCTGATACTAAATATAAAAGTTTGTTCATTTTAATTTTTAATAGATAAATACAATTTGGGTGCCAAAGAATTACAATTCTATACTTTGCCCAATTTCTAATAACATCAAATCTTTTCCTTTATCGAAAAATTTGCGTTTAGCGTCTTCATGATTGATTTCGATATACCCAAACGTATCAAAATGGTAACCCAATACTTTATCGCATTGTACAAAATCTGAAGCAATAATAGCATCTTCTACATCCATTGTGAAATTACTTCCAATAGGTAAAATGGCTAAATCCAACTTAGTTCGCATTGGAATTAATTTCATATCCATTGTTAAAGCGGTGTCGCCAGCAATGTATATATTTTTGTGTTCGCCCTCGATTACAAATCCACCTGGTTGTCCTCCGTAGCTTCCATCAGGAAAAGAAGACGTGTGAATAGCGTTTACATATTTAACCGTTCCGAATTCAAAATCCCAACTTCCACCATGATTCATTGGATGGTAGTTAAACCCTTTATTTCCGTAATGTGATGCAATTTCGTAATTAGAAACAATAACCGCCTCTGTTCGTTTAGCGATTGCTTCCACATCTAAAATATGATCTTGATGTGCATGTGTTAGTAATATAAAATCGGCTTCCAACGTATTTATGTCAATATGAGAAGCCTTTGGATTACCCGAAATAAATGGGTCAACTAAAATGTGAACATCATTTACTGTAATTCCGATACAAGCGTGTCCATAAAATGTGATTTTCATAATATTTTGGTATTAAAATTTGATTATTAAGTAGTAAGACTAAATTTTGAATATTAAAGTTAACCAAAATAATATACTTAATGCAAATGTACTTAAGGCTACTTTTTTAAGTTCTGGGTCGAAGTCTTCGTATTTTTTTGCAGCTCTAATTGTTCTCACATGTATAATTAATGGGAAACAAATAATCAAAATTGAATGTAAGGAAATTTTGGCCATCATTAAAAAAAATAAAAATGAAGTCCCAGCAATAATTAGCAATAATTCATGATAGTTTTTTGCGGTTTCTAATCCCATTTTCACCACCAATGTATTCTTTCCAGCGATTTTATCATTTTCAATGTCGCGCATATTGTTTAAATTTAAAACAGCAACGCTAAGACAACCAATAGCAAATGCAGGTAAGAAAAGTAAACCATCTAATTCCTTCGTAAACAAAAAATTAGAACCAATAACAGAAACTAATCCAAAGAAAATAAATACAAATAAATCCCCAAAACCACTGTAACCGTATGCGCTTTTCCCAACAGTATATTTAATAGCTGCACCAATAGAACCAATTCCTAACAAGATAAAAATCAAACTCAGTGCAAAATTTTCTTTTCCGAATGCTACGTAAATTAATAATAAAGCGATGATGAAGGTTAAAATTGCTGTAATAATAACTGCTTTTTTCATTTGCTCAGCGGTGATAATTCCAGCCGCTACCAAACGTTTTTCGCCAATTCGATTAGCATCGGTTCCTTTTACGCCATCTCCGTAATCGTTGGCATAATTGGACAAAACTTGCAATCCCAAAGTAGTTAACAATGCTAAAACCACAATTCTCCAGTCGGAAAATCCTTGATAATAGGCATAAGCGCTTCCCACGATGATTCCAGAAACGGAAAGAGGTAGGGTTCGTAATCGTGCGGCTTGTATCCAGTGTTTCATTATATATTGTTATTTAAAAATTGCCATCAGTATCAAAATTCCAAAAGCTATTGAAAATGGCGCGCAAATTCTCAAGTATATTGGTCTTAATGTTTCAGCAGCTTTTGTTGAAAATTTGTGATGTGTTTTAATTGGTGTAAGCATCAAAATTACAGCAGAAATGATTAAAAAGTAGCCAAAAACGCGAAAATATAATTCATAAGCATTCGATTTAGCGGAAATGACAAAACTTATTCCTAATAACAAACGAACAATCAATTCTCCATAATTAATTACAATAGTACTTCCAGCTTTACCAATTATAGCTCTTGCTCTTTCAGGATTAAAAAACATCAAAAAACCAGAATATATCAGAAATAATCCAAAGGCAAAAACGATATTTTTCGAAATTAATTCCATTTATAAATTTAATTACATCCAATTCTTATCAGAAGTTTCCACTTGATACAACCAATAATTAGTTAATTGCTTCACTTTAGAATAATTTGTTGTTGAAAAATTAACTGTTCCTCCAGCTGTTGAAAGACGAACTGAACCAATATCAGCTGGCTTTTGCCAAAAAAACTGTTGGGTTTCAATAGCCTGAATTTTATAGGGTTCGATGATGATTGTATCAATATCCCAAGCTCCATTTTGCTTGATGATAAAATCATTTGAAACAAAAAGTTTATAATTTTTAAACGAAAACCATATTAAAACAATAGCAAAAATGACGAAAAAACTTGTGTAAAGCAGCCATTCATTCCAAGTAACAAAGTGCAATTTAAAATTTATTGCTATTGAAATTAAAACTGGTACTACAAGAAGAAAAAAGGTATTGACTGCAAATTTTCTCCAATTAGGTAAATACTTCTTCCCTTTTTCTGGCAATTGATTTAACAACAAATTCAGAATAATATCGCGCTCGCTTGCGGAGCATCCTGGCACTTCGATTTGGTCTTTTTCCTTCACTTTTTCTACATCGCTAGAAGCCTGATGAACTCCAATAGTGGTAACATCTAACTTCTTTTGAAAATAGTTTTGCGTTATTTTAATTTTTTGAACTTTATTCGGATTCAACAATGTATTTTTTGTAGATAGTAATCCGTAAGACAACACAATCGCTTGCTTGCTTTTTTGGATAGTAAAATCGAAATATTTTAGAATGGTACGAAATAAGTTTACTATCAAAATAAGCACAATAAAAATCCCGACAACTATCATAAATGAAGTAATACTTGGTAATGTACCTAAATAATCAGTGACTTTATCTTCATCAATTACTTCTGTATTTAACTGTTGTAAATTCTCAATAATTGTGGTAAAAAACAGAAAAATTAAAGCAAAACTTTTGATATAATTCGATGTAAAGCCAATCTTTACCAAACTCAATATTCCAATTTTAATGAAGGAAGTCGGACTTTCTTCAATTGCAACTTTTTCAGAATCGGTAATCGTTTCTTGTTGCGAATGATTGATTAATCGCTCTTTTAAAATAGTGGCTAAATCATGTGAAATAGCACTAATAGAAGCTTCTTTTTTATCACTTCCAGCAGTATCTATTTCTAGTTTATGAACTCCGACTAATCGTTGAATCAAACTCTGATTGATATTAACTTGCTGAATTTTATGCAATTGTATCGTAATTCTCGTTTTATTAAAAACACCTTTTTGAATTACAAATTCGTTATTTTCTTCATCAATATGAAACGTAAAAAACAAATATTGCAAGTATGAAATTACTCCAATTATTATCACAACTCCTGCTATACTTCCAAAAAAAACAAGTTTATTTAAGGAATCAAACTTTACTAACCAAATCAACAACATAGGCCACAAAGCACGAACCGTCTTCTGCAAGGAATTGGCAAACATGACCAAAATCCCAGGAAGCGATTGACGTTGGGGTTGCGAGAAATCGGTTGGGTTATTCATTTTCTGCAGTTAAGAATGATTCGTTTGAAAATGGTTCAATAACTTCTTCCTTTTTAGGTGGATTGATTTTTTGGGAAACCAAATTTTTAATAATTTGGGCATCAGCCAAAAGCAAACCCGGAATTTCTAAATCCGAACTACTACCACCTGCGGTGAATAATTCGATGGAAGCCAAACCTAATTTTCGAGAAATAAATCCTTGGTGTAAAGCTACGTGTTGTACTCTGTTAAAAGGAATAATTGTAGTCGTTTCCGAAATTAAACCTGATTTATAAATGGTGTCATGTTCTCTAAAAGCATAACCTTTTTTATTGAAACTAAGCTTTGTATAAACTATTAATCCAGCAAGAAAAACCAAAATTCCAATAAGAATTAAAATCCAAGTAGTACTTGAAAAAGCATCTTTTTTAAAGTAAAATAAGGTAGAAAATCCACCAATTATTAAAATAAAAAGCAATAAAAAATTAAAAAGTAAAACGTTTATATACTTTGGATGAAGTCCTTTTAATTGAACTTCTTCAAATTTTGGAAGTTGGTCAATTTCGATTGGATTATTTGTGAATTCGTTCATAGTTTAAAATTTAAAACCAAGACCTACATTAATAAAATGCGTATTTGCAGTTCCATCTATATCATTAGAATTTATAGGAAAATATTTGTAACTTCCTTCAATAAAAAGCAAATCAGAAACATGATATTTTAAACCTGGATTAATTGTAAATCCATTAAAATTAACTTTTCGTTCTCTTGGCATTAAAGCAGGATCCATTGGGTCAAAAATACCCGTAACGTATTCTATTTTATTAGAAAAGAAAGCGTATCCAATACCAAAGAAAGGTCTTAATTTACCTTTAAAAGCATCTACTTCTATACTTGCATTTGGATTCCAAATTAAAATATGATTTGGAAGAAAATAATCTCTAGACTTTAAATAATCGATAGTTAAACCTCCAAAAACCGAAATTGTTTCGTCTTTATAAATCGCGTAATTACCTGAAATTCCAACAACACCATTAAAGCCGTCGCTGATAATGTTTTCATTACGAAGATTCCCAACGTAGTGAACTCCTAGTTGAAATTTACGCTCTTTTTTAACCTCTTGACTTTCTTGAGCCATTGATAAATTACTTAAGAATAGTAATAACCCGAATGCGATTTTTTTCATGGTATTATTTGTAATCATTTAGATTTTGAACTTCAATAAATTGATTTAATACTTCTAACTCATTTTCTTTAAAATCTTTTATAGGAAAATTAAAAACCTTATCCGATTTCATAAGAGCAATAGCTAAATTATTATTTTCCATTGTGATATTTTTTATATCGGATTTTGAATAATCTTCAAAGTAATTATTTTCAATAATTGTTAAAAAATTTTGTTTAACTATCAAATGATAGTTTAATTGCTTGAGATTTATAAAACTTAAAAACAATATATTGTAAAAACTAAAATCTGGTAATTCTTTATCTCTTACAAAAACAAGAACTTGAGTTAAAGCTGCCAAAATAAGAAATACCATTAAAAAAAAATCAAACCCAGAAAATTTGTATTTATGTCTACCAATTATTGTCCAATCATTTTTATAAATTTTCCATTTCAAATATGAGTAAAAAGATAATTCAATCAACAAGAATAAAATACAAAAAAACTTTCCAACATTATTTAATTCCAATGAATCATTAATCCATAAAAAAAATGAATAAAGAATTGTTAGAAAAACAGTAAAAAGAATAAAATAATATGATTTGAATTTCAGCATCAAAATTTGATTGATTAAGGCAAATATTTCTTTTCAAAATTAGGCTTACGTTTTTCTAAGAACGCATCTCTTCCTTCTTTTGCTTCGTCTGTCATGTAGGCTAAACGAGTAGCTTCACCTGCAAAAACTTGTTGTCCTACCATGCCATCATCCGTTAAATTCATTGCGAATTTTAGCATTTTAATTGATGTTGGTGATTTCGCTAGAATTTCTTGTGCCCATTCATAAGCAGTATCTTCTAACTCAGCATGAGGAATTACGGCATTTACCATTCCCATTTCAAAAGCATCTTGCGCTGAGTAATTTCTACCTAAGAAGAAAATTTCTCTCGCTTTCTTTTGTCCTACCATTTTAGCTAAATAAGCCGAACCGTAACCACCATCAAAACTAGTTACATCTGCATCCGTTTGTTTGAAAATAGCGTGTTCTTTACTCGCTAACGTTAAATCACAAACCACATGAAGCGAGTGTCCGCCACCAACAGCCCAACCCGGAACAACACAAATAACAGCTTTTGGCATGAAACGAATCATACGTTGTACTTCTAAAATATTCAATCTGTGGTAACCGTCATCTCCAACATAACCTTGGTGTCCACGAGCTTTTTGATCGCCACCACTGCAAAAACTCCAAATTCCATCTTTAGAACTTGGTCCTTCCGCAGAAAGTAATACAACTCCAATTGACGTATCTTCTTGGGCATCATAAAATGCTTCAATTAATTCTTTGGTTGTTTTAGGACGAAAGGCGTTTCTAACGTCTGGACGATTGAAAGCGATTCTTGCAACGCCATCACATTTTTTATAAGTTATATCTTCAAATTCTCTAACGGTTTTCCAATTGATATTGCTCATTTTTCAAATATTTAAAATAGATATTGTAATTTTTTTTAAATGTAAATTTCCGTAAAAATAATTCATTTTTTGCATTATATTGCAAGTTCAAAACAATTAGATTCATGAAAAAACTATATATAGGATTACTGTTTGCATCTGGGCTATTTTCGGCTTCGGCTCAAAACTATGAATTTCAGAAAGTTAATGATGTCGAATGTTTGCCGGTCATCTCTCAAGATATTACAGGAACGTGTTGGAGTTTCTCAACTTCTTCGTTTTTAGAATCCGAAATTATTCGCTTAACAGGAAAGAAAATCGACCTTTCAGAGATGTATCAAGCGAGAACTACCTATCCATTAAAAGCCGAAAACTATGTTTTACGACAAGGAAAAGCAAATTTTAGTGAAGGCGCTTTGGCTCATGATGTAATCACTAGTGTAACAAAATACGGATTAGTTCCTAATAGCATTTATGATGGATTAAATGATGACGCCAGCAAACATAACCATGCAGAAATGGTTGCAGTTTTAGAAGCGATGTTAAAAACGTATGTTTCAAATCCAAGTGGTAAATTATCTAAAAATTGGAAACAAGCGGTTAATGCTGTTTTGGATATTTATTTGGGAAGTATTCCAACCAAATTTGAATACGAAGGCAAAAATTATACTCCAAAATCATTTGCTGAATTCACTAAAATTAAGCCTGAAAATTATGTGACCTTGACTTCATTTACTCATGAAGCGAATTACAAACCGTTCATTTTGAATATTCCAGATAATTTTTCAAACGGTAGTATGTACAATTTGCCTTTAGATGAATTTATTGCCAATATTGATAATGCATTAGCAAACGGTTATTCCCTTTCATTAGATTGTGACGTTTCTGAACCAACATTTTCAGGAAAATATGGAGTGGCTTTTGTTCCAGAAAAAGAAGAAGATACTAAAACGGGGTTGGGTGAAATTATCATTGAAAAAAATATCACACCTGAATATCGCCAACAAGAATTTGAAAATTTATCTACCACTGACGACCATTTAATGCACATCGTTGGAAAAGTAAAAGACCAAAAAGGAAATGTATATTACAAAGTAAAAAATTCTTGGGGAAGCGACGAAAAGAAAGTGGCTAACGGTGGTTATGTTTACATGAGTGTGCCTTATATGAAATTAAAAGCAATATCAGTTATGGTTCACAAAGATGGAATTTCAAAAGAAACTAAGAAGAAGTTAGGATTGTAATATGTTTTTTAAATCGGCCACAAGCAAAATAAATAAGTACATTTTAATTGGTGCGATTGTTTTTATGTATTTAATGACAATTCCAACATTATATGACGATTCGATTGAGCCTTTCCTTATTATTTTTGGAATTAATCTAATCATTACACTATTTTTGCTTTGGACATATAAAACTACTTTTTATATTTTAAAAAATGATACGCTAATATGGAAATCCGGCCCATTTAAGGGGACTATTGAAATAAAGAATATCAATAAAATTGAATATCACAAAGGAATTATTGTGCCAACAATTTGGAAACCAGCATTAAGTCATATAGGTTTAATTATCACTTATAACAAATATGATGATATTTACATTTCGCCCGAAAAAAGCGAACAATTTATTACACAATTATTAGAAACAAACCCAAATATTACGATTAAGAATACCCCATATGATTTATAAATTACTCACCATAAGCCTATTATTTTTAGTTACAAGTTGCCAAGATAAGCCTGACAAAGCAAAAGAATCCACTATTAAAGATAAGGAAGGGAATGTATCTGAATTTGCTGTTAATTTTTCACCTCTTACCACTATTTATAAAAAAAGAATGGGAAATGAAGTGGAAGCATTTTATGACTCAAAATTCAATTCAAAAGATTTTAGTGGTTCGTTTTTAGTAGCAAAAAATGGCGAAATTCTATATGAAAATTATAGCGGATATGCCTACAAAGAAAAAGGCGATTCCATCAAACAAAATACACCTTTGCACATTGCTTCAGTGAGTAAAGTGATTACGGCTGTAACCATTTTAAAATTAGTTGATGCTAAAAAACTAAAATTAGACGATTTTGTAACTTCTATTTTACCTGAATTTCCACACGAAAAAACAACCGTAAGAATGTTGTTGAATCACAGAAGTGGTTTACGAAATTATGCCTATTTTACTGATGATAAAGGCGTTTGGGATAAAAAGAAAACACTAACCAATCAAGATGTTTTAACACTTTTAGCTACAAAAAACATTGGTTTAGAATCAACACCTGGAACTCGTTTTGGGTATTGCAACACCAATTATGCTTTATTAGCTTTAATCATTGAAAAAGTTGAGAAAAAGACTTATCCAAAAGTGCTTCAAGAATTAATTTTTGATCCATTAGGAATGAAAAACACTTTTGTTTTTGATGATTTAACAAAGCAAGACAGCGTGAGTCAGTCTTATAAAAATAATTATTTACGATTGGCTTTTGAATATTTAGACCAAGTGTATGGAGATAAAAACATCTACTCCACACCTCGCGATTTATTACAATTTGATTTGGCTTTATATTCTGATAAATTTTTGAGCCCAGCTATGAAAGCCGAAATGTTAAAAGGTTATAGCTATGAACGTAAAGGAACCAGAAATTATGGTTTAGGAATTCGTATGTTAGAATTTGAAACTGGACAACAATATTTCTTTCACAACGGTTGGTGGCATGGAAATACTTCATCTTATGTAACACTGGTAAAAGATTCGGTTACGATAATAGCGATTTCTAATAAATTCACAAGAAAACCTTATCAAACAAAGAGATTGGCACCAAAATTTGGCGATTATCCGTTTAAATTTAATGACGAAGAAGGCGAATAATTAACCGATTTTCACCGAAGTCATCGTTAACGAACCACCAACTGCTTTATCGTTAAAGAATTCTACTTTATCATTATCGGTTTGTAATGCCAAAATGTAGAGTAATGGATAATAATGATCTGGTGACGGAATGGCTAATATAGCTGATTTGTTTAGTTTTTCGTATTGAATTAATTCTTTATGAAAACCATTTGAAATTTTATTTTTGAAGATATCATTCATTTCTAAAGCCCAATCAAATCCGTATTCGGGTTCATTTAATTTATCCCAAGCTACCATTCGTAAATTGTGCACCATATTACCACTTCCGATAATTAGAACTCCTTTTTTACGAAGTGAAAGTAATTGTTTTGCTAATTCATAATGATAAGCTGCTGGTTTATAATAATCGATACTTAATTGTAAAACTGGAATATCAGCATCAGGATACATATGTTTTACAACCGACCAAGTACCGTGATCTAATCCCCAATCATGGTCCAATTCCACTGCCGGATTTGTAATTAGTTTTTGAATTTCTGTCGCTAATTCAGGACTTCCAGGTGCTGGATATTGCACATCAAATAACGCTTGTGGAAAACCTCCAAAATCGTGAATCGTTTTTGGATTTGGCATTGCGGTAACTAATGTTCCTTTTGTTAACCAATGCGCCGAAATTACCACAACTGCTTTTGGTGTTGGAATTTCCTTACCCATTTGCTGCCAACGTTTTGAAAACTCATTGTCTTCAATAGCATTCATAGGCGAACCGTGTCCTATGAATAAAACGGGCATCTTCTCCTCTTCTTCTCCTAATCCTTTTGTCCAATCATAGAACGGTTGTATACTTGCCATAGCGATTCCTCCTGAAAGTAATGTTATGAAATTCTTGCGATTCATAAATTAATATTTGTATATACAAATATATTGATAAAATTAAAATTAAATACTAATTGATTGTTAAAAACGTTATCTCTAAAATCATACGAAATGAAAACCCTTATTTTATTACTAACTATCTCATTAACTAATTATTCAGTTATAAAAACAAGCATTGAAAAAGATAGAAATTTGTTGCAAAAAAAATACATTTCAAATGAAAATAAATCAGAAACAATTGAAGAAGCCAAAACTAAATTAACAGCCTATTTATATAACGATATTTTTAATAATTGGTATTCAACTAAATGGAGCTTTGAAGGTCATTCTGAAACACCAAAACAAGGAACAATTGCTTGCGGATACTTTGTTTCAACCACTTTAAGAGATGTAGGATTCAATCTAAACCGATACAAATTAGCACAAAAAAGTCCTGAAGAAGAAGCAAAAGTAATTGCATGCGGGACTTCGATTGAGAAACGTGAAAACATTTCTAAACAAGAATTAAAAAAGTATTTTCTAAAACAAAAAGATGGTATCTACTTTATTGGCTTAGATTTTCATGTTGGGTACATTTATAAAAATAATCAAGAAATTTATTTCATTCATTCCAATTATATTGATAATAAAGGCGTGATGAAAGAAACAATTGAAAATTCTAAAGCTATTGTGAGTTCAAAATACTTTATAGTAAATATTACTCACAATGATAAACTAATAAAGAAATGGCTAATGAAAGAAGTCGTAACTACAAATTAAGCAATTCAATTTTGAAATGTCTCAAAATGAAGAAAATTGAAATCACATTACAAAATAATGAAAGCCAGTAATATTTGCTATAATCATCTTGATTAACAGCAATTTCATACAAATTTAAAAGTGGTAAAACTACGATAGCTATCCAAATTGGAATCCAAATGATTTCAGTTTCAAAACCAATAAAATGAATGGTATCAAAATTTTGAAAAATGCCAACAAACGTTAGTAATAAAACTAATATGCTTAGAAAAAGATATATTTTATTCTTTGTTGTCATTTTAAACCAAATAAATTCCGTCTTCCTTGATTTCGATTAACTTTTGTTTGTATAAATTTCCAACGGCTTTTTTGAAATTCTTTTTACTCATTTTCAATACCGTTTTAATGTCTTCTGGATGCGAATTATCAGTTAAACGTAAGAAACCACGATTTGCTTTTAATTCGTCTAAAATAACTTGAGAAGAAGGTTCGATTGCCTCTACTCCTACTTTACGCAATAATACATCAATTTTTCCGTCAGGGCGAATGTTTTTGATATAACCAACGGTTTTCATTCCTGGTTTTACATCCGTATATACCTCATTTTTATAAGCTAAGCCTTTGTATTTCTGATTGATAATAACATTGATTCCACCATCTGTAATATGAGAAATTAAGATATTTACTTCTTCATTTGGTTCCAAATCAACATTTTCATTCGTCAAATATTTATTGGTTCTACTTGAAGCTACCAAACGATTCGTTTTATCATCCATATGCATGTAAACCAAATAACGCTTTCCAACTTCCATTGGTCGCGCTTGTTCTTTGAATGGAACAAATAAATCTTTCTCTAATCCCCAATCTAAAAAAGCACCAAACTGATTCATGTAATTTACTTTTAAATGCGCAAATTCATTCAGTTTGATATAGGGTTTAAGCGTAGTTGCTACAGGACGTTCTTCATGATCAAGATAGATAAATACAGTTAAATCATCTCCAATAGAAAATTCTTTTGGCACGTATTTATTCGGTAACAAAACATCATCTTCTTGTGTTTCTTCACTTCCTAAAAACAAACCAACTTTAGTATCTCTTAATATTTTTAACGTATTGAACTCTCCTATATGTAACATAATAAAATAAATAAAGTGCAAAGGTAAGCATTTTAAAAATTAGAATTTAGAAATCGGAAATCCAGAAAATGAAAAAACCACAAATCATTAACTGACTTGTGGTTTTATGTTATATTTTCTAAGACTTAGATTCCTATTTCTAATTGAAAACGAACGTACCAATTTTGTTTATTACTTCCATCTAAATAATCTAAATCAGATAACGTAACTTCACCTTGTAATTTGAAAGCATGTTCCCATAAATATTTAGTAACACCTAACGAATATTGTTTCGAATCAGGAGTCAAAGCCTGAATATCTTCGTGCATTTTTTGAGTAGAAAAACGACCAATGATTTCGTAGTTTGTTGGAAAAACATAACTTAATTGATAATCCATTCCGCTTCCAACTGGCACATAGTTAAACTCTGTAATATCATCTGGATTAAAAGCAATTGGATCTTTCGCTGAACGAGACATATAACTTGACATAAAAGCCCAACCGTTATATTTGAACATTGCATCTAACAATACCGATTTCATTGTTTTTTGTTCGAATAAATCGCCACCTAGTTGACCTTGTGTTCTTCTAGCTAAATTATTTTGATGAAATGCACCTGATAATAATAATCTTGGCTTTTCTTCACGAGCTACATCTCCTTCAAAATTAGTTCCGTCTTTTTTAAATGAACCAAAAGGCATTAACTCTAATTTTCCAGTTAAAGCTACTCCATCATCAGCAGATTTTGTCCAGTTTCTTCCTTCTCCAGTAGTTACTGCCGTTTTTACATTATATGAAAATTTATCTTTGTTTTCATTCAAATAGTAGGCTTGAAAACCAAAATCTCTATCGATTGTAAAACGAGCATTATTAATACTTCTATCTGTTAATTGTAAAGCTCCTGATGAATTTACACGTTGTCGATTTCCTGGTAATTTCGTTTGTCCAAAAAGGAAACTCCAATGCTTATTTGGACGATAAAAAACAGCAGCATCACGAATAATATTGATATTTTCTCCGTCTTGAATTTCGCCCACATCACCTGGCGCAAAGGACAATTGAATTACATATAAAAAGTGTGGATTACCTACATAACCATCAAAACGCAAACGTAAACGTCTAATTTCTCCTGAATAAGCTGGATCAGCATCTTCATTTTGAATGTAAGTAACTCGGTTTTGCATTCTAAAACGAATATTCAATTGAAATAAACTATCTGGTGATGTTATTCCTAATCCTTTTCCATAGCTATAATATGGAAGTGCTGCCAACTTTAAATCGTTGTCTTTTGTGGTTACTTTTATATCTTGAGCAACAGCAATAGTGCTGATTACAAGTAATAAAAGAGTTACTATTTTTTTCATTTGTTATGTTGTTGTTTATTTTGCGCAAACTTAACATTAAAACAAGGTTAAGTATGTTAAGTAAATATTACCTTTGCAAAAAATTAACGTTATGTCAAATATATACATTGGATATCATTTTACAATAGAACCTATTGAATTAGGTAGCGAAATTTTAATTGCTGAATTAGGAGAAAAAGCTTTTGAAAGTTTTATTGAAACTGAAACAGGGATTTCTGCTTATGTTCAAAAAGATTTATGGAGCGAAACTATTTTAGAAGATATTCAAATTTTAGATAATCCTGAATTTAAAATCAATTATACTTTTGAAGAAATTGAGCAGGTAAATTGGAATGAAGAATGGGAAAAAAACTTCGAAGCCATTGAAGTAGACGGAAAATGTCATGTGAGAGCGCCATTTCATGAAAAAACAAATGCTGAATACGATATTGTAATTGAACCAAAAATGAGTTTTGGAACGGGTCACCATGAAACAACTCACATGATGATTCAACATATTTTGGAAACCGATTTTACCAATAAAAAAACCTTAGACATGGGTTGCGGAACTGCCATTTTAGCCATTTTAGCTGAGATGAAAGGTGCACAACCTATTGATGCCATTGATATTGATAATTGGTGTTATTTAAACTCAATTGAAAATGCAGAACGTAATAATTGCAAGCATATTTCGGTTTATGAAGGTGATGCTTCTTTATTAGTTGGAAAAAAATACGATATTATTATTGCAAACATCAATCGTAATATTCTTTTAAACGATATGCAACAATATGTAAATTGTTTAAACGATAATGGAATTTTATTCTTAAGCGGATTTTATACAGAAGATATTCCAGTAATTTTAGAAAGTTGTACGTCTAAAGGATTAACCTATGTAAAACAATTTGAAAGAAACAATTGGGTTGCATTGAAATTTGTGAAATAGTTAGGAGTTAGGAGATGGAAGTTGGAAGTTTAACTTTTTTAAATCTTAAATTTGATTTTTGAACTTGAACTTGAATTTTGAATTTGATTTTTGAATTTGAATTTGATTCAGTATTTTTGCAAAGAACTTTCAAACGTAAAGAAAATGAGCACGATAGAAAAAGTACAAGAAGAAGTTTTAGTAGCAGAAGCTGTTGGTGTTAATAACGAAATTGTATTACATAATGACGATGTAAATACATTTGACCATGTTATTGATACATTAATGAGAGTTTGCCAACATGATGAATTGCAAGCCGAACAATGTGCTTTATTAGTACATTATAAAGGCCAATGCACGGTTAAAACGGGTCCGATTGACCAATTAAAACCACAATGTTCCGCATTACTAGATGCTGGATTAAGTGCAGAAATTATATAAATAAAAAATCCCGCAAATAGCGGGATTTTTTATATCTAAAAGTTAAAGGATTATCCTAAAACTTCTTTTACTTTTTTACCAATTTCAGCTGGAGAATCAACTACGTGAATACCGTTTTCTCTCATGATGCGTTTTTTAGCTTCTGCTGTATCATCAGCACCACCAACGATTGCACCTGCGTGACCCATTGTTCTTCCTTTTGGAGCCGTTTCACCTGCGATGAATCCAACAACTGGTTTACGGTTTCCATCAGCTTTTACCCATTTAGCAGCGTCAGCTTCTAATTGACCTCCGATTTCACCAATCATGATGATTATTTCAGTTTCTGGATCGTTCATTAATAATTCTACTGCTTCTTTAGTTGTTGTTCCAATGATTGGATCACCACCAATTCCAATAGCTGTAGTAATTCCTAAACCTTGTTTTACTACTTGGTCAGCAGCTTCGTATGTTAAAGTACCTGATTTAGATACAATACCAACTGTTCCTTTTTTGAAAACGAAACCTGGCATAATACCAACTTTAGCTTCTCCTGGAGTAATTACACCTGGACAGTTAGGACCAACTAAACGACAATCTTTTCCTTTAATATAATCATAAGCTTTAATCATATCTGCCACCGGAATACCTTCAGTAATACAAATGATTACTTTGATTCCAGCTTCAGCAGCTTCCATAATTGCATCAGCAGCAAATGCTGGCGGAACGAAAATAATTGAAGTATCAGCACCCGCTTTTTCAACAGCATCTTTAACTGTATTAAAAACTGGCCTGTCTAAATGTGTTGAACCACCTTTTCCTGGAGTTACACCACCTACAACATTAGTTCCGTACTCAATCATTTGAGAAGCGTGGAAAGTTCCTTCGCTACCTGTAAATCCTTGTACAATTATTTTTGAATTTTTATTTACTAAAACGCTCATGATATATGAATTAAATTGTGTTTAAATTTGTGATGCAAAAGTAAGTTTTTTACCAAATAATCACATATTTTTTATTGTATTTTTTTAATTAGGTTTGCTAATTTGGTATCCTTTTTTGATTTTTCCTTCTTCAAATTCCCAAATGGCTACTATTTTAGCTATTAAAACGAATTCTTTTGGGTTTTCGATAGTTGTTACCTTGTGATTGTATTTTACTACAATTTGATTTTCTTGTTCAATGAAATGCGAAATTTCCATGAAAGAATCAATGTAATTTTGTTTCAATTCGTTAGCCAAATTGATGATTGCACTTTTTTGAAGTAATAATTTTCCTTCTGAACTGTCCCATTCTAAAATAAAATCGTCGTGCAAAAGTGTATCAAGAAATGATGCATTTCTTATTCCGTCTTCTTTGTACAAAAACTCAATGCGTTCTTTATTTGTCATTTTGTTTTAATTTTTCAATAATTTCTGGAATGCGTTTCACATTAGCCAATTGTTTCAACTTTTCTCTTGATTCTTCAATTGGAGTACCAAAATAGGTTTTTCCTCCTTCAATAGATTTAGTAACACCAGTTTGTCCCATTACTACTGCTTTTGTTCCTATAGTAATACCACTTGTTGTACCAACTTGTCCCCAAAGTGTTACTTCGTCTTCAATAACCACACAACCTGCTATTCCAGTTTGTGAAGCGATTAAACATTTTTTCCCAATCACAGTATCATGCCCAACATGCACTTGATTGTCAATTTTAGTTCCAGCTCCAATGGTTGTATCGCCAGTAACTCCTTTATCAATAGTACAAAGAGCGCCAATACCGACATTATCTTCAATCACTACTCGCCCACCCGATAACAATTGGTCAAAACCTTCAGGACGTTTTTTATAATAGAAAGCATCAGCTCCTAAAATAGTTCCAGCATGAATCATTACGTTATCGCCAATTACTGTATTATCGTAAATCGTAACATTAGCATGAATCAAACAATTTTTACCAATTTGAACATTATGTCCAATAAAACAATTTGGTTGAATAACCGTTCCTTCTCCTATTTTAGCTGAATCCGAAATTGCAACATTTGAAGACTGAAATGGTCTGAAATGTTTGGTAAGTTTATTGAAATCTCTGAAAGGATCATCTGAAATCAACAATGCTTTTCCTTCCGGACATTCTACTTCTTTGTTGATTAAAACAATAGTAGCTGCCGATTGAAGTGCTTTGTCATAATATTTTGGATGATCTACAAATACGATATCTCCAGGTTCAACTACATGAATTTCATTCATACCGTGAACTGGAAAATCAGCATCACCCACAAAATTACAATTGATAATTTGGGCTATTTCTTTTAGAGGATAAACTTTTGGAAATTTCATTTAATAGTGATTAGTGAATAGTAAAACATAAAAGAGTAATTAGTTGCTTGGCTATTTACTAATTACTCTTCCCTTTTTACTAATAATTATTCTTTTACTCTTTCCATGTAGTTTCCTGAAGCTGTATCAATTTTGATTTTATCACCTTCATTGATAAACAACGGAACGTTTACTGTAGCTCCTGTTTCAACAGTTGCTGGTTTTGTAGCATTTGTTGCTGTATTTCCTTTAACTCCTGGTTCAGCATAAGTAACTTCTAAAACGATAGAAGCTGGCATATCTACTGATAATGGTGCTTCAGTTTCAGCGTTAATCTGAATCATTACGTTTGTTCCTTCTTTTAATAAATCTGGAGCATCTAAAACTTTTTTGTCTAACGTAATTTGTTCAAATGATTCGTTATTCATAAAGTGAAATTGATCTCCTTCAGCATATAAATATTGGAATGTATGTGTTTCAACACGTACTTCATCAATTTTGTGTCCAGCAGAAAATGTGTTATCTAATACTTTTCCGTTAGTTAACGATTTTAATTTTGTTCTTACGAAAGCTGGCCCTTTACCTGGTTTTACGTGAAGAAATTCGATGATTTTATAAATATCGTTATTGTATTTGATACATAATCCGTTTCTAATATCTGATGTACTTGCCATTTTGTTTTTATTTGATGTTTATTTATTCTTTTATTTTGAGATTACATTGAACTTGTATATCCTTTCATGATACCACGTGAAGAATTTCTAATGAAATCTAAAATTTCATCTCTTTCTGTTGTAGCTTCCATTTCGGCCTCAATGATGCTTAATGCTTGCGTTGTATTGTAATTTTTTTGATATAAAATTCTGTAAATATCTTGAATTTCTCTGATTTTATCTGTTGAAAAACCTCTTCTTCTTAATCCTACAGAGTTAATTCCTACATAAGACAAAGGTTCTTTCGCCGCTTTTGTAAAAGGAGGAACATCTTTTCTTACTAATGAACCACCTGAAATCATCGCATGATCACCAATAGAAATAAACTGATGAACCGCAGCTAAACCTCCAATGATTGCAAAATCTCCCACAGTTACGTGTCCAGCCAAAGCAACACCATTTACAATAATAGCATTATCACCAATATGGCAATCGTGTGCAATATGCGCTGTAGCCATAATCAAACAGTTTTTTCCAATTTTTGTTTGACCAGAAGCAACTGTTCCTCTATTGATAGTAACACATTCTCTGATTGTGGTATTGTCTCCGATAACCGCTAACGATTCTTCTCCACCAAATTTTAAATCTTGAGGAACCGCTGAAATTACCGCACCTGGAAAAATATTACAATTTTTACCAATACGAGCGCCTTCCATGATGGTAACGTTTGAACCAATCCAAGTTCCTTCACCAATTTCAACATTATTATGTATGGTTGTAAAAGGATCAATTACAACGTTTCTTGCTATTTTGGCACCTGGATGCACATAAGCTAATGGTTGATTCATATTTTTAAATTATTTTACTTTAACTATTTGCGCCATTAATTCGGCTTCTGAAACTAATTTTCCGTTTGCATACGCATACGCTTGCATGTGACAAATTCCTCTTCTAATTGGAGAAATTAAATCGCATTTAAAGAATAAGGTATCACCTGGTAAGACTTTATTTTTAAACTTAACATTATCAATTTTCATGAAATAAGTTAAGTAATTTTCTGGATCTGGAACAGTACTTAAAATTAAGATTCCTCCTGTTTGCGCCATTGCTTCTACTTGTAAAACTCCTGGCATTACTGGAGCTCCTGGAAAATGTCCAACGAAAAAATCTTCATTCATCGTAACATTTTTCAATCCAACTACATGTGTTTCGGAAAGTTCTAAAATCTTATCTACTAACAAGAATGGTGGTCTATGAGGTAATAAATTCATAATACCATGAATATCCATTACAGGTTCTTTGTTAATATCATAACTAGGAACATTGTTACGTTCTTCAATCTTAATTAATTTAGCCATTTTCTTAGCAAACTGAGTGTTTACGTAATGTCCAGGCTTGTTAGCAATAATTTTTCCTTGAATACGAGTTCCAATTAAAGATAAATCACCAATAATATCCAATAATTTATGTCTTGCAGCCTCATTCGGATAATGTAATGTTAGGTTGTCTAAAATTCCATTTTCTTTAACCGAAATGGTATCTTTATTGAAAGCTGTCTTTAAGTTTTCCATTGTTTCAGCTGAAATTTCTTTATCAACATAAACAATGGCATTATTTAAATCACCACCTTTAATTAAACCATTATTCAAAAGTGATTCTAATTCATGTAAAAAACTAAAAGTTCTACAATTTGAAATTTCTTTTTTAAATTCTTTAATTCCTTTCATTGTAGCGTTTTGTGTACCTAAAACTTTAGTACCAAAATCAACCATTGCTGTGACACAATATTCATCTGAAGGAATTACCGTAATTTCACTTCCTGTAGCTTCATCTAGGTAAGAAATTACATCTTTAACTACAAATATTTTTCTTTCTGCTTCTTGCTCAACAACTCCAACTTTTTCAATGGCTTCAACAAAATATTTTGAAGAACCATCCATAATAGGAAGTTCAGAAGCATTTAATTCTATAATAACGTTATCTAAATCGCAACCCACAAGCGCCGCTAATACGTGCTCTGGTGTTTGAATCATTACTCCTAATTTTTCTAAATTAGTGCCTCGTTGCGTATTTACAACATAATTTGCATCAGCTTCAATAATTGGTTGGCCTTCCAAATCTACACGTACAAATGTAAATCCGTTGTTTACAGGAGCCGGTTTAAAAGTCATTGCAACTTCTTGACCTGTGTGTAAACCTACACCTTTTAATGATATTTCTGCAGCAATTGTTGTTTGCTTCGCCATGATAAAAATGGTTTTAAAATTATTTAATTGTATTTTTTAATTCTTCTAAATCGGAAACAATTTTAGGTAAATTTCTAAAATGTACAAAGGCTTTAGCAAAATCTCCATAATTAAAAGCGGGACTACCTTGAACAACTTCGCCTGCTTCTAAATTTTTTCCGATACCTGATTGCGCTTGAATTTTAACTCCATCACCAATAGTTAAATGCCCCGCAAATCCGACTTGACCACCAATTAAACAGTTTTTACCTATTTTGGTAGTTCCTGCAATTCCGGTTTGTGCAGCGATGACAGTGTTTTCACCAATTTCAACATTATGTGCTACTTGAATGTGATTATCAAGTTTTACTCCTTTTCTAATAATTGTTGAACCTAAAGTAGCTCTATCAACGGTTGTACAAGCACCAATTTCAACATCATCTTCAATAATTACATTTCCAATTTGTGGTACTTTCACATAACTTCCATCTTCTTGAGGCGCAAAACCAAATCCATCTGAACCGATAATGGTTCCTGAATGAATGGTACATCTGTTTCCAATAACCGTTTCAGAATAAATTCGAACACCTGCAAAGAAAACACAATTGTCACCAATAGTTACGTTATCTCCAATGAAACTATTCGGATAAATTTTTACATTATTTCCTATGGTTACATTCTTCCCAACATAACAAAAACTTCCTAAATACAAATCAGAACCATAAGTTACACCATCAGAAATTACTGAAGGTTGCTCAATACCTGATTTCATCAGTTTTACTTGATTGTAGTATTCTAACAACTTTGAAAATGATTGATAAGCATCTTCTACCTTAATTAAAGTAGTTGTTATTTCTTGTTCTGGCTCAAATGTATTGTTAACTATTGTAACAGATGCTTGAGTAGAATAAATGTAATTGATATATTTTGGGTTGGCCAAAAACGTCAAAGACCCTTCTGTTCCTTCCTCTATTTTAGACAATTTAAAAACTTCAGCATCTGGATTTCCAACTACTTCGCCCTCTAAAATGCCTGCTATTTGCGCTGCTGTAAACTTCATTTTAAAATTTTATTACTATCTAATTAGATAGATTTTGGGATATAAAAATACTCATTTTCATTTAATACAATGTATTGATTCCACTTCATCTTGGCAAAAATATGAAATTAAATTAAAAAGCTATGCTTCTAAGACCACTTTTGGAAAACATATAAAGTATTTTGTTACTGGTTTTGATAAAGCTTTTAAATGTAATTGGTCAGATGCTTCTACTACATCTTCAATAGTTTTATCCTTTTTCAAAATACGAATAGGCTCACTTGATTTGCTATACGCTTGATTTTTTAACTTGCCTTTGAATACAAAATAATCCGCTTCTTTATCGGAAATTCCAGCAAGAGCAATGTATTTATTCTTAATTGCTAATAGATTCTCTTTGTTTGGTTTATCATCTGTCATTTGAATCTTTAGTAAATCACGATTTAATATCATTCTACATAACGATTGTAAAACAAAATCATCATGAAAATGCCATGATTTAATCGCGCCCATCACATCATAATCATCCAAATAAGAAAATTTATTTAAAACACTTTTATCAAAATCAGACAAAGAAATTTTGTTTTGCATGAAAAATTGCAACGATTCGCTGCAAGGTAATACAATTCCTTTTTGAGTTAATTCTTTGGCACGTTTTAGAATTTTGGTCAAGATTAATTCCGCTACAACGCTAGTTTTATGCAAATACGCTTGCCAATACATTAATCTTCGGGCAACTAAAAACTTTTCAACCGAATAAATTCCTTTTTCCTCAATAACTAAATAATCATCTTGCACGTTCATCATTTGAATCAAACGCTCGCTGTTGATATTTCCTTCGGCTACACCGCTGTAAAAACTATCGCGTTTTAGATAATCCATTCTATCCATATCTAACTGACTTGAAATCAATTGCAACATGAATTTTCTATGATATTCGCCTTTAAAAACTTGAATCGCAAGCGCTAATTTTCCATCAAATTCTTTATTCAATTGCTCCATGAACAACAACGATAATTCTTCATGATGCACTTCTTCCACAATACTATGTTCCATGGCATGACTGTAGGGACCGTGACCAATATCGTGCAACAAAATAGCAATATACAATGCATTTTCTTCTTCTTCCGAAATTGCAACACCTTTAAACTGCAAGGTTTGAACCGCTTTTTGCATAATATGCATACAACCTAACGCATGATGAAAACGCGTATGATGCGCACCCGGATAAACCAAATACGACATTCCCATTTGAGAAATTCTTCGCAAACGTTGAAAGTAAGGATGCTGAATTAAATCGTAAATTAAAGAATTAGGAATGGTAATAAAACCATAAATTGGATCGTTGAATATTTTGAGTTTGTTGGTTTGGCTCACAAGTATAAATTTTGAGTAACAAATGTAGCGATTTTTTACAAAAAGAATTGTTTAAAACTAATGGGAAATTTTATACTAAATTTAATACAATGGTCGTTTAATAAATACTAACTTGCACACAAATTAAGAAGAAATGAGCCAGATAAAAATCCTTTGGGTTGATGATGAAATTGATTTATTAAAACCACATATCCTTTTTTTAGAAAAGAAGAATTATCATGTAACTACCTGTAATAACGGGCAAGATGCTATTGATTTGTTTGATGAAAACAATTTTGATGTGGTGTTTTTAGATGAAAACATGCCGGGTTTAAGTGGTTTAGAAACTTTATCTGAATTAAAAGAAAAGAAATCTTCGGTTCCGGTGATTATGATTACCAAAAGTGAAGAAGAATATATTATGGAAGAAGCTATCGGTTCTAAAATTGCCGATTATTTGATAAAACCTGTAAATCCAAATCAGATTTTATTGAGTTTAAAAAAGAATTTAGATCATTCACGATTGATTTCTGAGAAAACAACTTTGGATTATCAGAAAGAATTCCGAAAAATTGCGATGGATATGGCAATGGTTCGTACCTATGAAGATTGGGTGGAATTGTATAAAAAATTATTGTTCTGGGAATTAGAGTTGGAAAACATCGAAGACCAAAGCATGGTTGAAATTTTGGAAAGTCAAAAAGCCGAAGCCAATATGCAATTTGGTAAATTCATCGAGCGTAATTACGAAGATTGGTTCCAACCAAAAGCCGATAAACCGATTCTTTCACATGAAATCTTTGGGGAATTAGTCGCGCCTGAAATCCGTAAAAAAGACAAGCCTATTCTATTCGTGGTGATTGACAACTTACGTTATGATCAATGGAAAGCATTTGAAAGCGTTGTAAATAATCACTACAAACTGGAAAAAGAAGTCAGCTACTTCTCTATTTTACCAACAGCAACTCAATATGCTCGTAATGCGATATTTTCGGGTTTAACGCCTTTAGATATGGAAAAGAAATTTCCTCAATATTGGAAAAACGATCCAGATGAAGGTGGAAAAAATCTGTATGAAGGTGAATTTTTAACCGAACAACTAAAACGTTTAGGATTAAACATCAAGCAAGAATATTATAAGATAACCAATTTTACAGCTGGAAAAAAATTAGCAGACAACTTCAAATCATTAAAAAACAATGATTTAACGACTATTGTTTATAATTTCGTAGACATGTTATCGCACGCTAAAACCGAAATGGATGTAGTAAAAGAATTAGCTTCAAACGATAAAGCATATCGCTCTTTAACGGCGAGTTGGTTTAAGAATTCTCCACTTTTAGACATGATTCAACAAGCACAACAACTTGGTTTTAGATTGATTATAACTACCGACCATGGAACTATCAATTGTAAAAATCCATCGAAAGTTATTGGTGATAAAAACACAAGTTTAAATCTTCGCTACAAAACCGGAAGAAGTTTAACCTATGAAGACAAAGACGTTTATGCTGTGAAAGATCCGAAAAAAATTGGTTTACCAGCTCTAAACATGAGTAGCTCTTTTATTTTTGCGAAAAACGATTTATTTTTGGCTTACGTTAATAACTACAATCATTATGTGAGTTATTACCGAAATACCTATCAACACGGAGGAATTTCATTAGAAGAAATGGTGATTCCGTTTTTAGTTTTAGAACCAAGATAATAGTGTTCAGTTAACTTAGAATATATATGACGATAATTTTTTCATTAGACGAAATCACAAACGTTGCCAAGCAAATATTAGCCACGCCATCATTAAAAAAAGTAATTACATTTCACGCTCAAATGGGTGCTGGAAAAACCACTTTAATTAAAGAATTGGTGAAAGAATTAGGCGTAAAAGATAATTCAAGTAGTCCTACATTTTCTTTAGTGAATGAATATCGCACGTTTGAAGGTGAAATCGTATATCATTTTGATTTGTACCGATTAAATTCAGAAGAAGAAGGTTACGACATGGGATTAGACGAATATTTCTATTCTGATAATTGGTGTTTTATCGAATGGCCAGAAAAAACACCCAATTTAATTCCGATAGACCACGCCAGTATTTCAATAAAAGTAATGGCGGACGGTAAAAGAGAATTGACCTTGAAGAACTAAAAGATTCTTTTCTATTTTAAAAAATATTCCTAAATTGGTACCACAAAAAACAACGCAACATGTCCATTTATAGTCCATTTTCGAAATCACAACTATTACCACAAGAAGAAAAGCTAGAAGTGGCGCGTCATAAAAGTGAGTTGTTTATAGGAATTCCTAAAGAAACTTCTTATCAAGAACGTCGTATTTGCTTAACACCAGATGCCGTTTCTTCATTAGTTTCACATGGACATCGCGTAATGTTAGAAGCTGGTGCTGGAGAATGTTCAAGTTATAGCGATAAAGAATATAGCGATGCAGGTGCCGAAATAACTCAAGACACAAAAAAAGTATTGGGTTGCCCAATGATTTTAAAAGTGGAACCACCTACTCTAGCCGAACTAGAAATGATGAATCCGCAAACTATCGTTATTTCAGCAATTCAATTAAAAACTCAGAAAAAAGAATATTTTGAAGCCTTAGCTACTAAAAGAATTACTGCCTTAGCTTTCGAATTTATAAAAGATGAAGATGGTTCCTATCCAGCAGTAAAATCACTATCTGAAATTGCAGGAACTGCTTCGGTTTTGATCGCATCAGAATTGATGATTGGAGAAAACATTGGAAAAGGATTATTGTTTGGAAATATTACAGGAGTTCCACCTACAAAAGTTGTCATAATTGGTGCAGGAACAGTTGCAGAATATGCTGCCAGAACCGCTTTAGGACTAGGCGCAACTGTGAAAGTATTTGATAATTCGATTACCAAATTACGTCGTTTACAAAACACATTAAATCAAAGAATATTTACTTCTACTATTCAAGAAAAATCGCTTTTAAAAGCCTTACGTCGTTGTGATGTTGCTATTGGTGCTATGAAAGGTAAAAACCGTGCTCCAATTGTAGTTACTGAAACTATGGTGGAACACATGAAAAAAGGAGCTGTTATTGTAGATGTTAGTATTGATACGGGAGGTTGTTTTGAAACTTCAGAAGTCACCACACACGAAAAACCAACCTTTATTAAAAACGGAGTAATTCACTATTGTGTTCCCAATATTCCTTCTCGATATTCTAAAACGGCTTCAATGTCAATTAGTAATATCATTTCTCCTTTCTTATTACATATTGCAGATGATGGTGGAATTGAAACCGCTATTCGTTGCAACAGAGGTTTAAAACACGGTATTTATTCGTATCACGGAGTTTTAACCAATAAAGCAATTGCCGATTGGTTTAATTTAGAATACCGTGACATCAACTTAATTGTTTTTTAATATCCTTCAAAAGATAAAAATCTATGTGTCTATGTGTTTAATTTAAACTAAATTTGCACAAATTATACTATTATGAAGTTTCAGTTTCGTTTAGCCTACTACTTATTTGGATTATTTTTAGGAGCAATATTTGTAATTTGGTTTTTAAAAGCAAAAGCAAATGATAAAGGGGTAGAATTTTGCTACTTACCAAATTGTCGTGTTTTAAAAGATTTAAGAAGTAAATCATTAGATATTGATACACTTGCTAAGAAATCTTTATCTGAAAAATGGGTTACAATGGAAGATGTTAAAGAAAGTTTACGCTATGGTGATGTAGATTTTGATAAAAGTAATGAACCATATAGAAAAGGTAAGATTTATGTAATTGAAGGCAAAACTGCTAATAATGAAGAAATTACTATTACAATGGTAAATTACACTAACAAAGTCTTGTTAGAAAAGATAGAAAAAAAGTAATTTTTTCTTCAAAACACTTGCAGAAACAAATATTCCTTGTATATTTGCACTCGCAATACGGTAATAGTAAAGCACTATATTGGGGCGATTAGCTCAGCTGGTTCAGAGCACCTCGTTTACACCGAGGGGGTCGGGGGTTCGAACCCCTCATCGCCCACCAAATTTAAATCCTACAGAAATGTGGGATTTTTTGTTTTTAGAAATGTGTCTAAAATTAGTAGTTTTCAAACAATTCATACAATACTTATTAAACTCATTAGAATTTTAAAATAACTACTTCATTCCCTATATTTGTATAAATTTAAAAATTCATGCAACACATTATCGATCGCTTTATAAGCTACGTAACAATTGATACAGAATCAGATCCAAATTCTGACACCACTCCAAGTACAAAAAAACAACTCGACCTTGCCAATTTGCTAGTCAAAGAACTTAAAACAATGGGAATGACTGAAGTAACTATTGATAAAAATGGTTATGTAATGGCTACTTTAGAAAGCAATGTCAAACATGAAGTTCCAACTATCGGATTTGTTTCTCATTATGACACGACTCCTGATTTTACTGGAGCTAACGTAAAGCCTCAAATTGTAAAAAATTATGATGGTGGTGATATTGTTTTAAACAAAAAACAAAACATCATTTTATCACCAAGTTACTTTAAAGACTTGTTACAATATAAAGGACAAACTTTAATTACTACTGACGGAACTACGCTTCTAGGTGCCGATGACAAAGCCGGAATTACTGAAATCATGTCGGCGATGGAATATTTAATTCAACATCCAGAAATCAAACACGGAAAAATTCGTGTAGGATTCACGCCTGATGAAGAAATTGGTCGTGGCGCACATAAATTTGATGTTGAAAAATTTGGTTGCGAATGGGCTTATACCATGGACGGAAGTCAAATTGGTGAATTAGAATATGAAAATTTTAATGCCGCTGGAGCTAAAATTATTTTCAAAGGAAAAAGCGTTCACCCTGGTTATGCTAAAGGAAAAATGATTAACTCAATGCTTTTAGCGAATCAATTTATTTCGAAATTACCAAAAAACGAAATCCCAGAAAAAACAAAAGGTTATGAAGGATTTTTTCACGTAGTTGGAATTTCTGGAAGTATTGAAGAAACTGTGGTAGAATTAATTATTCGCGACCATAGTGCAAAAAAATTCAAAGAAAGAAAAGAATTTATTCACGAATTAGCGAATAAATTCAATAAAAAGTGGAAAAAACAATTTGGTGAAGAAATCTTAATTGCGGAAGTAAAAGACCAATACTATAACATGAAAGAAAAGGTAAAACCTGTTTTTCATATCGTAGAAATTGCCGAAAAAGCAATGAAAGAATTAGGTATCAAACCATTAATTAAACCAATTCGTGGTGGAACTGATGGTTGCCAGTTGTCTTATAAAGGTTTACCTTGTCCTAATATCTTTGCTGGAGGACACAATTTCCATGGAAAATACGAATACGTTCCAGTTGAAAGTATGGTAAAAGCTACTGAAGTGATTGTGAAAATTGCCGAAATTACAGCAATTAAAAAATAAAACTTGGTGGAAGAAAACAAATGGAATAAAACCAATCAATGGGAAAACGAATTGGAGCAATTGCATGCTATTATTCGCAAAACACCTTTAATTGAAACTACGAAATGGGGCGGACCTGTTTACACTTACAACAATAAAAATGTATTGGGAATAGGAGGTTTTAAATCGTATTTTGGAATATGGTTTTACAATGGTGTTTTTCTAAAAGATGAGAAAAAATTACTCATCAATGCCAATGAAGAAAATACGAAGTCACTTCGCCAAATGCGATTTAACTCGGCACAAGAAATTGATGAAAAACTGATTTTAAATTATATCAAAGAAGCCATTGAAATTGAAGATAAAGGATTAGTTATTCCGAAAGAAAAAAAAGAAACCATTATCCCTGAATTGTTGCAAAAAGAATTGAATAAAAATTCAGAACTACATACTAAATTCAATCAATTTTCACCATATAAACAAAGAGAATTTATAGAATATATCGTTACTGCCAAACAAGAAAAAACACAGTTGGCTCGCTTAGAAAAAGTCATTCCAATGATTTTAGAAGAAAAAGGTTTGAACGATAAATATAGAGCATAAAAAAGCCGAATTTCTTAATTGAAATTCGGCTTTACTTTTATTTAAAATGAAATTATGCTTTTAATTTAGCACTCATTTCCATTGAAATAGCTGATTTTTCCATTTTGATTTTTCCTGCCATAGTTTCAACTACGATAGTATCATCATTCATTTCAGCAATTTTTCCATGAATTCCTGATTTAGTGATGATTTTATCACCTACTTTTAATCCGGCTTCAAATGCTTTCTCTTTTTTGGCTCTTTGTTGTTGTGGTCTTATTAATAAGAAATAAAACACGGCAATCATTAATACAATTTGTATTGCTAAACTTGGATTCATAATTTATTTATTATTTAGCTACTACTTAGCAGCTGGTGTTACATTTGCTTTAATTTTGAACGTTTCATGACCATTTTCTGAATTGGTCGTTAATGTTACTGTTTTTTCTTGTGATCCTGGTTTACCTTTTGAATCAAAAGACACTTTTATTGGTGCTGAAGCTCCTGGTTTTATAGGTTCTTTCGGTGGTTCTGGAACAGTACAACCACAACTTCCTTTAGCATCAGATATCACTAAATCTGTTTCACCTACATTTTTAACTATAAATTCAGTTTCAACAACATCACCTTCATTAATGGTCCCAAAATCGTGAACTTCTTTATCTAATTCTACTTTAGGAAATTTACCAATTAAAGCTCTCTCTGCTTCAATCGATTTCATATCAGCATCTGTAATTTTATCTGCTGCACTTTCTTGCTTACAAGCTGTTGCTAACACAACTAATGAAAGGGCGAATAACCCAACTGATTTTCTTATCATATTTTTAAAATTTTATAATAAACCTCTACCTGCTTTGTTCAATTTTCCATCTCGGTCAAACTCTTTTACTAAGTTGTCCAATATTCCGTTGATAAAAATACTACTTTTTGGCGTAGAATATTCTTTTGCAATTTCTAAATATTCGTTAATTGTTACTTTCGTAGGAATAGAAGGGAATTTCAATAACTCACAAATTGCCATTTTCAAGATAATGGTATCAATTTCGGCAATACGCTCTACATCCCAATTTGGTGTTTTATCGATATATTCTTTAGATAATTCAACTTCGTTTAAAACTGTTTTTCTAAACAAATTCTTTACAAACTCTTTATCATCAGAATCTTTATACACTTTTGGAATTACCAATGCATCATGTTCCGATTTTAATTGTTTGATTTGCTTCACAATCAAAGTATTGATTCCTGGTAAATCATCCACCCAAGTCAATTTATAATCTTCTAAATAATCGTATAAACGATCACTTGGAGCAATTACTTCGGTATATAAATCGGCAATAAAGTTTTTATCATCTTCAAAACTACTAGTTGATTTTTCCATGTAGTTTTGGTACAATTCACTTTCTTTAATAGTGTCTATTAAACCTAAAATAATATCATCATTCAATTTCCAATTGTTGATGTTATTATCATCTAAAGCCGTTTCTAATGCTTCTGATTCGGTTAATAAAACCAAAGCTTTATTGTTGATGAATTTTAAATTTGGATGACGCTCTTCTTTAGTAGCTAAGTGTTTTTTAGAAGCCAATTCGATGTATTCCTCTTCTTTCTTTTTGATTTCGATAAGTGCTGAAAGCAATAAAAGATACAAGTTTTGGGTATTTTCGATACTTTGAAAAAGGAATTTTTCTTCTT
This sequence comes from Flavobacterium cheniae, assembly GCF_004363695.1. Taxonomy (GTDB): domain Bacteria; phylum Bacteroidota; class Bacteroidia; order Flavobacteriales; family Flavobacteriaceae; genus Flavobacterium; species Flavobacterium cheniae. The sequence goes on from NZ_SNZC01000001.1 coordinate 686,951, forward strand.
TATCCAAATTATCAGATTGGTGTTGGTGCATTGCATAAATACTTTGCATCACTTTTACTCGGATATGTCTTCTGTTTAACATACTAATTAAGAACTTTATAAAATTAAGAGAGCGAAAAAGTTACCTCTTTCGCTCTGCAAAAATACAATTTTATTTAAAACGAATTACTTCTTTAATTCATTTTTTGCATCATCAATACGTTTTTGCGCCATTGAAAAAGCTGCTTGATGCGTAGTAATGTTGTTATCATCTGCAAATTTGAAAATCTCTAATGCTGTGTTATAGATGTTTTCTGTTTTTTCCATCACCTGAGCATTCGTCCATTTTACTAATTCAGAATACACATTGATAACACCTCCAGCGTTAATTAAGAAATCAGGCGCATATAAAATACCTTTTTCTTTTAAGATTTTTCCGTGAATTGCTTCGTTTGCTAATTGGTTGTTAGCCGCTCCAGCAATGATAGAAGCTTTTATATTATTGATAGTAGCATCGTTAATAGTAGCTCCTAAAGCACAAGGTGCATAAATATCTACATCAGCACTATATAAATCAGCACCTGTATAAATTTTAGCGCCGTACTTCGCTCCTACTTGGTTTACTCTATCTTCGTTAATATCAGTAATCGTAACTAAAGCACCACTTTCTGTTAAGTGTTGTACTAACACTTCACCCACGTGACCAATTCCTTGTACTAATACTTTTTTACCTTCTAAACTATCAGAACCATATTTGTATTTAGCAGCTGCTTTCATTCCCATGAAAACTCCGTAAGCTGTTACAGGAGAAGGATTTCCAGAACCACCTCTTTCAACTGAAATACCCGCAACGTGTTTCGTTACTTCGTTAACAGTATCCATGTCTTTGGTTTCCATTCCTACATCTTCTGCAGTGATATATTTTCCAGATAATGAATCTACAAATTGTCCAAAACGACGCATTAATTCAGGAGTTTTTTGTGTTTTAGCGTCACCAATGATAACTGCTTTTCCTCCACCTAAATTTAATCCCGAAATTGAGTTTTTGAAAGTCATTCCACGAGACAAACGTAAAACGTCGTTTAACGCTTCCCATTCGTTAGTATAATTCCACATTCTAGTTCCTCCTAAAGCAGGTCCTAAAACTGTGTTATGAATTCCAATAATTGCTTTTAATCCTGTATCTTTGTCGTGACAAAATACAACTTGTTCATGACCATCAAAAGAAACCTGACCAAAAACTGGGTCTACTTTATGAAGCTCATTCGCTTTTAATAATTCTGCTGTCATGTGATTTGAGTTGGGTTGAAAATTATTCAATATTTAATTACAATATTACGAATAATTTTAAATTGATTCAAAAAATTATATTTATTTTAATAATTTAGCAATGAAAAGCTAAAAAACCCGATAATCATTCATTATCAATTGATTAACTTTTTAATTAATTTGATAACGATTCGATATCACACTAAAGATTACTATGAAAGAACTGCAATATTTAAACAAATACTTTGTCAAATATAAATATCGTTTCCTATTAGGGATATTAATCACTATAATCGCACAAATATTTTCTTTATTCACTCCTGAGTTAATTGGTAACTCTATTAAAGTGATTGAAGATTATGTGAATCATCCTACAAATGATATTCCGTTTCAAAAAGAATTACTAGTAAAAAACATTCTTTTAATCTTAGCTACCACTATTATAGCTGGATTTTTTACTTTCTTAATGCGTCAGACTTTAATTGTAATGTCGCGCCATGTAGAATTTGATTTGAAGAATGAAATTTTTAATCACTACCAAACCCTAACGCAAAGTTTCTACAAACGCAATCGTACTGGTGACTTAATGAGTCGAATTAGTGAAGACGTTGGAAAAGTAAGAATGTATGTTGGGCCTGCCGTTATGTATTCGTTAAATACCTTAATGCGTTTTACGATTGTGGTGATTTACATGTATAACATATCACCAAAACTTACTTTATATTCTTTATTACCATTACCACTTTTATCGTATAGTATTTTCAAAATCAGCTCTATGATTCACAAGAAAAGTGGTGATTTTCAACAAAATTTATCTACTTTATCTTCTTTTACGCAAGAAATTTTTTCAGGAATTCGAGTGATAAAAGCCTATGCAATTGAGAATAAAAAACAACAAGAGTTTACTGATTTAAGTAATGAAAGTAAGGTAAAAGCAATGGATTTAGCCAAAGTAAATTCGCTTTTCGGTCCGTTAATGATTTTACTTATTGGATTGAGTAACTTGGTTGTGGTGTATGTTGGTGGTTCTATGTACATTAATAACGACCCTGAAATTAACAGTATTGGAGTAATTGCCCAATTCATTTTATACATCAACATGTTAACTTGGCCTGTTGCCTCTTTAGGTTGGGTTTCGTCATTGGTTCAAGAGGCAGAAGCTTCTCAAAAACGTATTAATGAATTCCTAAAAGAAGAACCAGAGATAAAAAACACCAATAGTAGTCATTCATTAATTGAAGGGACAATTCAATTTGATAATGTCTCTTTTGAATACGATGATACCAATATCAAAGCTTTAGACAAGATTTCATTTGAAGTTAAAAAAGGAAAAACATTAGCTATTTTAGGAAAAACAGGTTCAGGAAAATCAACGCTTTTAACTTTGATTAGTCGTTTATATGACACCAATTCAGGAACGGTATTCATTGATAACAATGACATTAAAGATTTAAATTTATTCGATTTACGTAATCAAATAAGTGTGGTGCCACAAGATGCTTTCTTGTTCTCAGATAGTATTAAAAATAACATCAAATTTGGTAATGAAAATGCTACCGATGAAGAAGTTATGGAAGCTGCAAAAAAAGCAGTAGTTCATGACAACATTATGAATTTTAATCAGCAATACGAAACGGTTTTAGGCGAACGAGGGATAACATTATCAGGTGGACAAAAACAAAGAGTTTCAATTGCTAGAGCTTTAATCAAAAACGCTCCTATCCTACTATTAGATGATTGTCTTAGCGCCGTTGATACCGAAACCGAAGAAACCATACTAAACAACTTGCTAGCATATTGCAAAGACAAAACCACTATTATCGTAAGTCACCGTGTTTCATCAGCTAAAAATGCGGATTGGATTATCATTTTAGAGGAAGGAAAAATCATTGAGCAAGGCACTCATTCTCAACTATTAGAACAAAATGGTTACTACAAAGAGTTATACTTAAAACAACTTTCGGAAAAAGAAATTGACTAAACTTTTGTTTAATCCGATTTTTTTTTAGATTTTTGAGACGCTATAACACTAATTAATTGACAGTAGGATTATGAGAGAAAATGACATGTTAGAAAAAGAAGATATTTTTTCTAAAGTATTGCGTGCAGGAAGAAGAACGTATTTCTTTGATGTAAGAGCTACAAAAGCAGATGATTACTACATTACCATTACTGAAAGTAAAAAGTTTACAGAAGAAGATGGTTCTTTTCACTTTAAAAAACACAAAATTTATTTGTACAAAGAAGATTTCGCTGCTTTCAGAGAAATTTTAGACGAAATGACTGATTTTGTTTTAGACCAAAAAGGTGAAGAAGTAATTTCGGAAAGACACCAAAAAGATTTCAAAAGAGAAATCTATGCTGAAGATAACGAAGAAATAAAATCAGCAGAAAGTTTTACAAATATTGATTTTGATGATATTTAATCATCAGATTTTAAAATACAAATCCCAAATTCTAAAAAAGAGTTTGGGATTTTTTTTTTATCCAATTCGCAACCCATTTTCAACAGGAATATCAGAAGTCAACAAAACAATATCATGCTCTTCTCCTACCGAACCTAAAACTAAACATTCGCTCATGAAATCTGCAATTTGTTTTTTAGGAAAATTGACAACTGCAATAATTTGTTTTCCTAGTAATTCTTCTTTAGCATAACGTTTGGTAATTTGAGCGGATGATTTTTTGATTCCCAATTCAACACCAAAATCAATCGTTAATTGATATGCTGGTTTATTCGCTTTTGGAAAATCTTGAACTTCTAAAATTGTTCCTACTCGCATTTCTACTTTTTCAAAATCATGCCAAGTTATCATATTTATAAAATAAAAAAGTACAATTTACCGAAGTAAATCATACTTATATTAGACGTTAAATCGTATTTATTTTTTTGCTTTTACTTTGCAAGTATTTATTCCAAACAAGGTGTAAAACGGACAAAACTGTACCGAAGCTACAATAATCATTACGGCTCCAACACCCAAAGCAATCCATTTTAAATTTCCTTCCAAAATTCCTGAAAGTCCTAGTATAATAGCAATAACACCAATCATAACTCGAACAAAACGATCGGCAGTTCCAATATTTTTCTTCATAATCTAAAATATTAAGTTTATTTAACGGTTGGTTTTTCTTCGCTTGTCCAGTTTGTAATTCCGCCTTCTAAGTCGGTTATGGTCTTAAATCCTAATTCTTTCAATCTCGCAGAAGCTTTAGCACTTCTTCCACCTGATTTACAATACACCATTACAGGTTTTTCTTTATCTAAACTTACCACTTTGGCATCAAAATCATCCGCCATAAAATCGATATTCACAGCATTTTCAATATGACCTTGACTAAATTCTTCTGGTGTACGAACATCAACCAACTGAACATCAGGTTGTGTCATTTTTTTCTCATAAGTGGCTACATCTAAAACTTGCACACCATCAGCTTGATTTTTTAAACAAGAGGTAAATCCTAACAAAAGGAACATTAAACTCAATACTTTTATCTTCATTATTCTATTTTTTTATGTTTTCGAATCTAAATATACAAAAAAAATTAATTCAAATGATTACTGATAATATCAGTTAAATCTTTTGAACTTAAAACTCCTGATTGTCTCCAAAGCATTTTACCTGTTTTAAATAACATCAAAGTAGGAACTCCACGAACCATAAAATGACTAGCCAAATCTTGATGTTGATCGACATTCACTTTTATAATTTTTACAGCTTCTTTTAAATTAGTTTTCACTTCTTGCAATATTGGCGACATCATTTTACACGGGCCACACCAATCGGCATAGAAGTCCACTAAAACCAAATCATTACTATTGATGATATCATTGAATTTTGCGTTCATAATCTTTATTTTTTCAATTTCAAAGATACAATTCAAAAGACTTTTTTTATGTAATATTTGTTACACAAAGGCAATATGATAATTATCATTTTTTCTTTTCTAGAAGCGCTTTAAGTTTGTATTGTGCTAAAAATATATCGTCATGTCAGTCTCAATAGTCCAAAAATATAACGTTCCAGGACCACGCTATACTAGTTATCCTACTGTCCCTTATTGGGAAGAGGAAAAATTCAATTTAGAAGATTGGAAACGTACCCTTTTACAATCTTTTAAAGAATCGAATGCTACCGAAGGTATCAGCTTATATATTCACCTTCCGTTTTGCGAAAGTTTGTGTACTTTTTGTGGTTGCAACAAGCGAATTACAAAACGTCATGAGGTTGAAGATCCTTACATTACAGCCGTAATTAAAGAATGGAAATTGTATTGCGATTTATTTCCAAGAAAACCTATCATCAAAGAAATTCATTTAGGTGGCGGAACTCCAACATTTTTCTCGCCTGAAAATTTAGAACGATTGATGAACGGCATTTTTCAATATGCAACAAAAGCCGAAGAACACGAATTTAGTTTTGAAGGGCATCCAAACAACACAACTCGACACCATTTACAAACCTTATATAATTTAGGATTCAGACGCGTGAGTTTTGGTGTGCAAGATTATTCACCTATAGTACAAGAAGCTATTCACCGTATTCAACCTTTTCATAACGTAGCAAAAGTGACGTTTTGGGCAAAAGAAATTGGCTACACATCAGTAGGACACGATTTAATTTTCGGATTGCCTTTTCAAACATTAGCTGATGTTAAAGATACGATTGATAAAACCAAATCATTACAACCTGATCGATTAGCTTTTTACAGCTACGCACACGTGCCATGGATTAAAGGAAACGGACAACGTGGTTTTAAAGACGAAGATTTACCAAAAGATGATGAAAAACGCATGTTGTATGAAGAAGGCAAAAAACAACTCGCACAAAACGGTTACCACGAAATTGGAATGGATCATTTTGCATTAGAAAATGACAGTATGTTTATTTCGTTCAATGAAGGAAAATTGCATCGTAATTTCATGGGCTACACGGCTTCAAAAACGCAATTGATGATTGGATTAGGCGTTTCGTCAATTAGCGATAGTTGGTACAGTTTTGCTCAAAATGAAAAAACAATTGAAGATTATTACACCCATTTAGCAGAAGACCAATTACCTATTTTCAGAGGTCACGTTTTAACACCAGAAGACTTAATTATTAGAAGACATATTTTGAATTTAATGTGTCAATTTACCACTTCTTGGAAAGATGAAACTTTAGATTTTCCTGAACTACCATCAGTTTTAGCAAGTTTAGAAGAAATGCAAGAGGATGGTTTGCTTACTCTTCAAGACAACTCGATAACGGTTACCGAAAAAGGAAAACCTTTCGTTCGTAATATTTGTATGGCATTCGATTTGAGATTAATCAGAAAAGCTCCAGAAACTAAGCTATTTTCTATGACGATTTAACTACTCATATCGAATATAACCTGGTTTAGATAATTGAAAATCGTAAAGTGATAAATTCGTGTTTTCAAACGAATTGAACTTGTTAATTCCATCACCTTCAAAAGGAATCGTAGGATAATACGAAAACGAAATTTGGAAACTATTAAACACTAAAAAGTCATTATTTATTAGTGCACCAATACTAAATTTCGAATACACTTTACTTGAGAATAAAGCTTTTTCGTTTGCCAAAGAACCAAGTGTAGTGTTGAAATACGGACTAAATCGGAAGCCATACCAACTACCAGGAATATAAGATTGTGTTTGAAAAGAAACAGTCCATTTTTGAGTCCCATTTAAACGATTATTAAATCCTGGCAAGCCATCTTCGTCAAGTAAAGTCAAACGGTCTTTAAACGAATCATCTCGATTATTTCCCCAAACGTAAGTAGGCTTCACAAATTGTCTAAAACGCCAATTTCCCCATGAAATAAGTGGACTAAAATAATTCAATCCTAGTTTAAAAGTGGTTTGTTCTGTTAAACCTGCATCGTAAAAACTGCCCCATTCGGCAAAACCACTAGCATAACCAAAAGAATATTTTCTTCCAAAAGAAACACTCAATCCAGTATACAATCTAGAATTACTGTTTTTTTCTTGATGTCCTACAATTAAAGCAATATTTTCTCCGTATGGAATATCTTCAGTAATGTTGTAGTTGAAAACAAATTTATCTTGGTAAAACTTTTGCTTAGAAAAACCAATCATTCCTATCCAGTTTTTTTCATTTGAAAAATAAGAAGTAGGATCTAAAACAGCCGCTGGCATTTGTCCAAATACTTTTTGATTATAGGTTAACGCTAAAACCATGTTATTAAAATAACGCTCAGGATTTGATTTTGGATTTATTTTAAAAGCTCTACCATACCAATATTCCTGAAAATCATATGAAACATTTTGCAATGAAATAGTGTCTAATACCGGAAATTGTTCCGTTCTCAATCGGTTTTCAAAAAAAGCACCACCCGCATTTTTTGTAATTACGGAGTAAAATGGTCGATTAATATTGATACTTCTCTTACTATCGTTATTGTAATCATTTGCGTAATCCAAATCCAAGCGGATGTAAGTGTTTTTAATATTATTGATAGAATATTGCGCATAAACTGCTCGCTCTTTTGTGTCAAAACGATTTTTGATGTTTCCACTAATTAAATGTCCAAATCCTAAAATGTTACGCTCCGTTAATTTAGCACTGCTTTCACTTGACGACAAACTACCTGTTGGAATTAATGTCCAGGAATCTAAAACTCGAATCTTTATATCAATGGAATCTTTACTGTTTGCAATATCTATTGGAACAATCGTAACTTCACGGATATAACGTTGACTTCGTATCAAACGTTCCGATTCGAGCAATAACTTGGAATCTAATTTATCATGCTTCTTAAAAAGCATAATATTTCTAATAGTAACTTCTTTCGTTCTGATATGAATTGAATTACCAAATTTTTCCATACTTCGTTTCGGAACTTTTTTCTCGTTCGTAACGGAATAACCAAAAGGATCCAGTGTTTCAATGGTTATATTTCGAATAATCTTTCCTTCTTGATATTTACTTACAACTTTTTCTTTCTTTTTAGGTTTAGAAGGAAATAAATTCTCAGCTTTTAATGCCGATTCTCTAAATAATAGCTTGTAAATAAATCGTGAAAACTTACTTTTTTTTGAAAAATTATTAATGTCTTTGTAAATAGAAATACTATCCTTCTCTTGTATAACATTCTGAGCAAAAGTGCCCGAAGAATGAAAACAAAAGATAAAAACAACAAAAAATAGGATATTCTTTTTCACCCCACAAAATTATTACTATAAAATCGAATAATTATTACACAATTCCGATAAAACGTTATAAAATCAAATTTAGTACCACTTCCAAGATGTTAAAATTCATTCCAAAAAGTTTATGTACCTTTGCACAAATTTAATACCCTTTATGAAAACGTTCCAAGAATTCGATTTACCAAAATCACTACAAAAAGCATTAGACGAATTAGGTTTTGTTCACGCTACGCCTATTCAAGAAAAATCGCATTCTGTAATTCTTTCAGGAAGAGACATGATGGGAATTGCACAAACAGGAACTGGAAAAACCTTTGCCTATCTACTACCTATTCTAAAACAATGGAAATTTCAAAATAACGAATCAGCAAGAATTGTTATTTTAGTTCCTACGCGTGAATTAGTAGTACAAGTTGTAGAAGAAGTTGAAAAATTGACCAAATACATGAGTGTGCGAACACTTGGTATTTATGGTGGAGTTAACATCAATACGCAACGAAAAGCATTAGCACAAGGCGTTGATATTTTAGTAGGAACGCCAGGTCGTGTGATGGATTTAGGTCTTGACGGAGTTTTACGTTTCGATGAATTACAAAAATTAGTCATTGACGAATTTGACGAAATCTTAAACTTAGGATTCCGTGCCCAACTGACTTCGATTTTATCGATGATGCGTGGCAAAAAACAAAACATCTTATTTTCGGCAACTATGACCGATGAAGTAGATGCGATGCTAGATGAATACTTCGAATTTCCTGAAGAAGTTTCTTTGGCACAAAGTGGAACTCCATTAGAACAAATTGAACAAATTGTATATCAAGTTCCAAATTTCCTTACGAAATTAAACATGTTGAAACACTTGGTTCGTGAAACCGAAACCATGGAACGTGTTTTAATTTTCGTAAACAACAAACGTATTGTTGATTTGGTTTTTGAAACATTAGACGAAGAATTTCCAGAGCAATTTGGTGTTATTCACTCGAATAAATCACAAAATTATCGTTTGAATACGATGGCAGCTTTTCAAGCGGGCGAATTAAGAGGTTTGGTTACGACCGATATTATGGCGCGTGGTTTGGATATTTCTGATATTACACACGTAATCAATTTACAATTTACCGAAGAGCCAGAAAAATACATGCACCGTATTGGTAGAACGGGTCGTGCTGATAAAACAGGTATTGCAATCAGTTTGGTTTCACCAAGTGAAGTTGAAAGTAAAATTGAGGTAGAATTATTAATGAATACCGAAATTAAAGAATTTCCACTTCCAGAAGATTTAAAAATCGAAGAACGCTATTTAGACTTCGAAAAGGAAAAGAAAAAAATGAAATTCTTGTTGAAAACACCTAAAAAAGAAGGTGGAGAAGCCTTTCACAAGAAAAAAGATAAAAATGCCAAAGTAAACCTTGGTGGTCCAGGAAAACGTAAACCACGTAAAACCGAATCAAGAAATAGAAACATCGAACGTAAAAGAGACGAGAAGAGAAAGAAGAAATAATTCTTATAACTACGCATAACATTACCGTCACTTCGAGTGATTTTTAAAAGTAAAAATGCTAATTTTTACTTTTAAAAATTGTATCGAGAACTATAAAAATCGATATAACACCTCCGTCACTTCGAGTGATTTTAGATTTTAAAATCCATTTTTTTTTGAAATCTTAAATTGTATCGAGAACTATAAAAACGTTCTAACACTGCCGTCACTTCGAGTGATTTTAGAATATAAAAGCCTAAGATTTTATATTCTAAAATTGTATCAAGAACTATAGAAACGATATAAACCATTCGTCACTTCGAGTGATTTTAGATTTAAAAACGTTAGTTTTTGAAATCTAAAATCGTATCGAGAACAACTGAAAACTTTTTCTATTTTTGTCTCATGCAAATCTCATACGTCTACATACTAAAATGCGCTGATGATTCCTACTACACAGGAGTAACCAGCAATTTAAATCAACGTATGTACCAACATGATTCCGCATACTTTCCAGATTGCTATACCGCTTCAAGAAGACCAGTAGAATTAGTCTTTTATGCAGAATTTACTAATATAGGATTCGCAATTGACAAAGAGAAACAAATTAAAAAATGGTCAAGAGCTAAAAAAGAAGCTTTAATAAATGGTGACTTCGATGAACTTCCAAATCTTGCGAAGAAAAGATTTGACAAATAAACATTTTCATTAGTTCTCGATACATTTTTTACAAAATAGCTAAGGCAATTTTATAAAAAACACTCGAAATGACAAAGGTGGAATTATAAATTCAAAAGAAACTTAGCTAAAACAACCAATAAAATAAGAACTCAAGAAACGGAACAACATTACCGTCACTTCGAGTGATTTTGAAAAGAAAAAATGCTAATTTTTGCTTTTTAAAATTGTATCGAGAACTTTAAAAACGATATAACGCCACCGTCACTTCGAGTGATTTTAGATTTTAAAAACACTAGTTTTTGAAATCTAAAATTGTATCGAGAACTATAGAAACGATTTAATTCCATTAGTTCTCGAAACATTTTCTGAAATCTAAAATCTAAAATCTAAATTGAATTTCGTACTTTTGACAAATTCTAATAATAAATGCAGTTCAAACATCCAGAAATTCTATACTTCCTTTTTCTGTTGGTGATACCAATTTTGGTGCATTTATTTCAATTACGTCGTTTTAAAAAAGAATATTTTACTAACGTAAAGCTTCTGAAAGAACTTCAAATTCAAACCCGAAAAAGTTCTAAAATCAAGAAATGGTTGTTGTTAGCTACTCGCCTATTGTTATTGGCTTGTTTAATTTTAGCTTTTGCCCAACCTTTTTTTGACGCCAAAGACACGACAAACAAAGGCAACGAATTAATTATCTTATTAGACAATTCGTTTTCGATGCAAGCTAAAGGTGCAAAAGGCGAATTACTAAAGCGAAGCATTCAAGATTTATTAGAAGAGCTACCTGAAAACCAACAATTCTCATTACTTACCAATTCCGAAGTGTTTTGGGACACGGATGTCAAATCCATTCAAAAAGAATTACAGAATTTAGACTATTCAGCGATGCCGTTTCAATTGGATTATTTGATTAATCAAGTCGAAACCAAAAAGAAAAACACCAAAAAAGACTACGTTATCATTACCGATGCGATTCAATCGGAAAGTAAAAAAGCCTTGGATTTAGCAGAAAATAATGTGGTATATATCATCCAACCCGAAGCACAAAACAAAACTAATATCAGCATTGACAAGGTAGCAATTTCACAAGTTTTAGATCAATTTTATGAATTGAAAATCACGCTTCAAGCTTTTGGAGAAACGGAGAATGAAGTGCCACTTTCTGTTTTCAGTAACAATAAAGCCATTGCCAAAACCATCGCAAAGTTTGAAACGCCAAAAACAGAAATTGCAATCACCATTCCAAAAAACGATTTTCACGGAAACATAAGCATCGAAGACAATAGTTTAAGCTACGATAACGATTACTATTTAAGCATTTCAAAACCTGAAAAAGCAAATGTAATCGCCATTGGAAATTCTGATAAGAACAACTTTTTAAGTCGCATTTTTACAGCTGATGAGTTCAATTTCAAAAGCACGGAATTAGCAACTTTAGATTACAATCAAATTGAAAATCAAGATGCAATTGTATTAAATGAATTAGAAGATTTGCCGGTTGCTTTAGGAACTACATTGAAATCATTTTATGAAAAAGGCGGCAATATAGTTTTGATTCCGAATGCAAAAAATTCACCTTCTTTATTGAATGCTTTCGTAAAAAACTTTGGTGGATTGAGTTATTCTGAACTATCAACATCTGGAAAACAAATCACGAAAATCAACTTTAATCATCCATTATACCAAACGGTTTTTGAGAAAAAAGTGACTAATTTTCAATATCCAAATATAAAAGAAAGTTTTACTTTATCAGGAATTACGAACATTTTACAATACGAAGACAATTCCGTTTTTGTAGGTTCAACTACGAATCGATTGGGAACGTTTTACGCTTTTTCGGCACCGATAAACAAACAAAATAGTAACTTCCAGAATGCACCTTTAATTGTTCCAACATTCTACAACATGGGACAAAATCAAGGAAAAACGGGAATTAACGCATACACCATTGGAGAAAACGAAAACCTAATTTTAGAAACAATTTTAGCAAAAGACGAAGTGGTTTCAGTTCAAAAAGAAGGCTATAGTTTCATTCCGATGCAACAAATATTGAATACCAAATGCAAATTATCCTTTGGTGATTACCCAGAAGAAGCAGGAAATTTTGATGTGTTAAAAGCGAACAATTCGCTAAAGAAAATCAGTTTTAACTTTCCAAGAACGGAAAGTGATTTAACGCAAATTTCGACTGCCAATTTTGAGAATTTCACTAAAGTAGACAACATATCCACCGTTCTAAACGACATTGCTTCCGAACGCACAAGCAATGAAATTTGGAAATGGTTTATCATCGCAACACTACTATTTTTAATAACAGAACTACTAATCCAAAAATTTGTAAAATGACGCAAGTTATTCTAAAACAAGCCAAAATCATCGACGCTTCAAGTCCGTTTCACAACCAAGTGATGGACATCAAAATTGAAAACGGAACGATAACACAAATAGAAAAAGAAATTGCAACTACTTCAGGTTTTGAAGTGGTGAATGTTCCTAATTTACACGTTTCTCAAGGTTGGATGGACAGCTCGGTTTCTTTTGGAGAACCAGGCTATGAAGACCGCGAAACCATAGAAAACGGCTTGAAAGTCGCTGCTAAAAGTGGATTTACTGCAGTAGCTTTACAACCTAACTCAAATCCAACTATCGATAATCAAGCGCAAGTGCGATTTGTATTAGACAGAGCTAAAAACCAAGCGACAACTTTATACCCAATTGGTGCTTTAACGAAAGGTAGCGAAGGAACGGATTTAGCGGAATTATTCGACATGAAAAACGCTGGAGCAATCGCTTTTGGTGATTATAAGAAAGCGTTACAAAATGCCAATCTTCAAAAAATTGCCTTACAATACGTGCAAGATTTCGACGGAATGGTAATCGCTTTTTGCCAAGACAGCACTTTAAAAGGAATTGGAATTGCAAATGAAGGTGAGGTAAGTACAAAATTAGGTATGAAAGGAATCCCAGCTTTAGCCGAAGAATTACAAGTCGCTCGTAACTTATTTTTATTAGAATACACTGGCGGAAAATTACACATTCCAACAATTTCTACTCAAGGAAGTATTAAATTAATCAAAGAAGCTAAAGCAAAAGGCTTGAACGTTACTTGTAGCGTTGCCGTTCATAATTTAGTTTTAAACGATGAAATTTTAATGGGATTTGATTCGCGATACAAAGTATTACCTCCATTACGAGAAGAAGCTACAAGAAAAGCTTTAGTGGAAGCTGTTTTAGAGGGAACAATCGATTGTATTACTTCAGACCATAATCCTTTAGATATTGAACTTAAGAAATTAGAATTTGATTTAGCCAAAGACGGAACCATCGGATTAGAGAGTGCTTTTGGTGCTTTACTAACGATTTTACCACTTGAAGTAATAGTTAATAAATTAACAGCCAACAAACTGGTTTTCAATATTGATAACCCATCAATAAAAAACGGAAGTAAAGCTGATATTTCACTATTCACTACAGAAGAAAATTGGATATTTGGAAAAGAAAACATCCTATCAAAATCTAAAAACACAGCTTTCTTAGGCCAAAAAATGAAAGGAAAAGTTATTGGAATTTATAATAATGGACAATTAATAATGAACAATTAATAATTGATAATTTTAAAATTATGAATGAAGTAGAGCAAGGGAAAAGCGATATCGAACAAGGAAAAATTACAGCTATTACTAGTTATATTTTAATTATTGGAGTGTTAATTGCACTTTCAATGAATGCTGAAACAAAAAATAAATTTGCATCGTTTCACATCAAGCAAGCAGTAGGATTAAATCTTACTTTTATTTCAATTGGATTACTAATTTCTAACTTTAGTAATACACAAATTTATGTTTCTTTTTGGGTGTTTTTTACTGTATTATGGGTTTTCGGAATTTTATCCGCTATTAAAGGTGAAATAAAACCAATTCCTTTAGTTGGAAATCTATATCAAAAATTATTTAAAAGCTTCTAGAAATGAATTTACACTATTTAGTACAAGAACCAAAAACAATAAAAGACCAAAATCCGCTTTTAATATTATTACACGGTTATGGTAGCAACGAAGAAGATTTATTTTCTTTCGCTCCCGAATTACCAGACGATAGTTATGTAATATCAGTTCGTGCGCCTTATGATTTACAACCTTACGGACATGCTTGGTATGCCATTCATTTTGATGCAGATGAAAACAAGTTTTCTGATAACGTACAAGCCAAACAATCGGTTGAAATCATAGCGAGTTTTATTGACGAAATCGTAAAACAATATCCAATCGATACTAAAAATGTAACTTTAATTGGTTTCAGTCAAGGTGCGATTTTAAGTTATGCTACTGCCCTAACCTATCCTGAAAAAATAACGAAAGTTGTGGCCTTAAGCGGCTATTTCAATCAAGAAATCCTTCCAGAAGTTATCGATACCAAAGCTATTTCACATTTGAAATTTTTCGTTTCGCATGGTTCGGTTGACCAAGTAATTCCAGTAGACTGGGCAAGAAAAGCTAAACCAGCTTTAGAAAATTTAGGGTTGGAAGTGGAATACCAAGAATACCCTATTGGACATGGGGTTTCTCCAAAAAACTTCTACGATTTTAAGAATTGGTTACAACGATAAAATAAAAAAGCTCTGAACTAACAATTCAGAGCTTTTCGTTTAACAAACTAAACTAAACATTTTAAGCATTATGATTTAGGCGTTACCACTGTATCTACTACATGAATTACACCATTTTTTTGATTTACATCAGCAATAGTTACTTTGGCACTGTTTCCGTTTTCATCAGTAATATATAAGTCTTTACCTTTCATCCAAGCTGTTAACGTACCACCGCTAACTGTTTTTAAAGTTGCTTTTCCATTTCCTTTTTTAATAACAGCATCAATATCTTTTGCATTCATTTTTCCAGCTACTACATGGTAGGTCAAAATCGTTTGCAATAATTTTAAATTCTCTGGTTTCAATAAGGTTTCAACAGTTCCAGCAGGTAATTTAGCAAACGCGGCATTTGTTGGGGCAAAAACGGTGAATGGTCCTTCTGACATTAATACATCTACTAATCCAGCAGCTTTTACAGCAGCAACTAATGTAGTGTGGTCTTTAGAATTAACCGCATTCTCTACAATGTTTTTACTTGGATACATAGGAGCTCCTCCTACTTCTACTGTTCTTTCTTTCATCTGAGCAAAAGACGATGTTCCAACTAATAATCCGAAAGCTACAATAGCAGTAGCAAAAATTTTGTTCGTTTTCATATTATAATTTTTAAGTTTTATAATGGCATTTACGCTGAAAATAAAATCTTGGTTTTAAAAAACTAAAAAAAAATAATCTTAAGCAAAGTATAAGTTCAACTTTAACCAATTATTCTTTACTTTTGTTATTCAAAAAAAATTAAAAGCTATGGCATCAATTACATTAGGAGGAAATCCAATTCACACAAATGGCGAATTGCCAGCAGTAGGTTCAAAAGCTACTGACTTTAATATGGTAAAAACAGATTTAGGCACAGCTACTTTAGCTGATTTTGCTGGATCGAAAGTAGTTTTAAACATTTTTCCAAGTATTGATACGGGAACTTGTGCAGCTTCTGTTAGAAAATTCAATGAAAAAGCAAGCGCTTTAGCAAATACTAAAGTATTATGTATTTCGAGAGATTTGCCTTTTGCTCAAAAACGTTTTTGTGGTGCAGAAGGATTAGAAAACGTAATCAATTTATCTGATTTTAAAGAAGGAAGTTTTGGAAAAAACTACGGTTTAGAAATAACTGATGGACCTTTAGCTGGTTTACATTCACGTGTGGTAATCGTTTTAGATGAAAACGGAACTATTCTTCACACAGAACAAGTAAAAGAAATTGCTGACGAGCCAAATTACGACGCTGCTTTAGCGGTACTATAATATGAAATTCGAAAAAGACGAAACCCTTTTTACAGGCCGATTAAAAAGTATGAAATTTGCTTTAAAGGGAGCAATAAAATTAATTACAACAGAACATAGTGTCATGGTACAGTCTTCATTGGCTGTACTTATGACATTTGCTGGATTTTACTTTGGAATCAACCGTTACGAATGGATGATGCAAATTCTGGTTTTTGGATTGGTATTAGGAATTGAAGGTTTAAACACAGCAGTTGAAAAAATTGCCGATTTTATTCATCCAGATTATCACGAACGCATCGGTTTTATTAAAGATATCGCAGCTGGAGCTGTATTTTTTGCAGCCTTAACTGCCATAACAATCGGATGTATTATTTATTTTCCGTATTTGTTTTAATTTAGCTACTTTTGTAAAAATTGTTCCGTTTACATGGCCAAAAAAACTAGCAAAGACACCGTTAATTCTCCTACCGAAACCAAAGAAAAATTCTCTTGGCGATTAAGTCGTCAGCAGAAGTTTATTTTAGGTATTTCGCTTATTTTCTTTTCATTAGCCTTATTACTTTCTTTTATTTCTTATTTCATTACAGGAAATAACGATCAAGATTTAGTAACCGAATTAACGAATAGAAACGCTAAAGCCGAAAACTGGTTGGGCAAATTTGGCGCTTTCTTAGCCGACTTCTTCCTTTATAAAGGATTTGGAGTTGCCTCATTTATCTTTGTTAGAATCTTATTTTTAGTGGGAGCTTACCTAGTTTTAGATATGGCTTTAGCTAAATTAAAGAAAAGCTTCTTTTGGGATTTTTATCTCATCATTTTTATATCCATAATCTTAGGTTTTTTCTGGGAATACATTCCGCAATTAGGAGGAACGGTTGGATTTGAAATGAACCTTTTCATTCAAGATTACATTGGAAAAACAGGAACATTATTAGTGTTGCTTTTTGGTATCCTGATTTTCTTAGTATTTAAAATCAAAATGTCGCCTGAAAGCTTTACTAAAGTTTTTGAAAAACCGCAAACAGCTTTCAATGAAGATATTGCTGCAGAAAGCACAATAGCACCAGTAGCAGTAGACACTACAGAAGACAATAATGAAGAAGAAGAAATCAATACCGATTTACCAATAACAACTCCTTCAAACTCAAAAGACGATTTTATCTTAACAGAAGACGAAGAAGAAATGGGTAATTTCGAATTGAAAACTTATCCTTCCTCTTTCGAAATAGATAAAGAAGCTTTAAAACCAACAATTGCTTCTGCATCGGAACTAAATTTAGATCCAAAACCAAAAGTTGAAACTCCAGAAGTAACTAATTTTTCTATCGAAGACCGAAGCATTCCCAAAGAAGATTTCGTAAACGAAGACGCTTTTGTAATTGAAAAAATTGAAGAAGAAGTTTTAGTAGAAGAAAATCTTGCCGCTAAATTGGTTCAGGATTTTGGTTTATTTGACCCAACATTAGAATTATCACATTATCAATTCCCACCAATTGACTTACTAAAAGAATATTCTTCTGGCGGTATTACCATCAATCAAGCGGAATTAGAAGAAAATAAAAACAAAATTGTTGATACGTTAAAGAATTACAGCATCGGTATTTCGCAAATTAAAGCTACTGTAGGACCTACGGTTACTTTATACGAAATTGTGCCAGAAGCTGGTATTCGTATCTCCAAAATCAAAAACTTAGAAGACGATATTGCGTTGTCGTTAGCGGCATTAGGAATCCGTATTATTGCGCCTATTCCAGGAAAAGGAACCATTGGTATTGAAGTACCTAATAACAACCCAACTATGGTTTCTATGAAGAGTGTTATCTCTTCACCAAAATTTCAAACCGCTGAAATGGAATTACCTATTGCTTTAGGGAAAACCATTTCAAATGAAACATTTGTAGTAGACTTAGCCAAAATGCCTCACTTATTGATGGCAGGTGCTACGGGACAAGGTAAATCAGTAGGTTTAAATGCCGTGTTGACTTCCCTACTCTACAAAAAACATCCAGCCGAAGTGAAATTCGTTTTGGTTGACCCGAAAAAGGTAGAATTAACCCTTTTCAATAAAATTGAACGTCATTATTTAGCCAAACTGCCTGATGGTGGTGACGCTATTATCACCGATAACACCAAGGTAATTAACACCTTAAACTCACTATGTATTGAAATGGACAACCGTTATTCTTTATTAAAAGATGCGATGGTTAGAAATATCAAAGAATACAACGAGAAATTCAGAAACCGTAAATTAAATCCAGAAAACGGACACCGCTTTTTACCATACATTGTATTAGTAGTAGACGAGTTCGCCGATTTAATTATGACAGCTGGTAAAGAAGTTGAAACGCCTATTGCTCGTTTAGCGCAGTTAGCACGTGCCATTGGTATTCACTTAATTATTGCTACGCAACGTCCGTCGGTAAACGTAATTACGGGGATGATTAAAGCCAACTTCCCAGCGCGTATTGCGTTTAGAGTAACTTCTAAAATTGATTCCAGAACCATTTTAGATTCAGGTGGTGCTGACCAGTTAATCGGACGAGGGGATTTATTATATACACAAGGTAACGAAATCGTCAGAGTACAATGTGCTTTTGTAGACACACCAGAGGTGGATAAAATTTGTGATTTCATTGGTTCACAAAAAGCATATCCTGAAGCCTACCTGCTTCCAGAGTATGTGGGTGAGGAAAGTGGCATAAAACTTGATATAGACATATCCGAAAGAGATTCTTTGTTTAGAGATGCTGCCGAAGTGATTGTCACTGCACAACAAGGAAGTGCCTCTTTAATTCAAAGAAAATTGAAATTAGGCTACAACAGAGCCGGTCGTTTAATCGACCAATTAGAAGCGGCAGGTATTGTAGGTCCTTTTGAAGGAAGTAAAGCCCGTTCCGTTTTAATTCCTGATTTAGTTGCTCTGGAACACTTTTTAAATAATGAACAAAATTAACATCAAAATGAAACGTTTTTTACAAGTTGCAATCGCATTACTAATTGGTTTTTCCCTTCAGGCTCAAGATGCTAAAAAAGCAAAAGAGTTATTAGATGAAGTGTCTGCCAAAGTAAAATCGTATAATAATATTGTAATAGATTTTAAATACTCTTTAAATAATCCTAAAGAAAACATCAATCAAGAAAGCAAAGGAAATGTTGCCCTTCAAGGCAATTTATATAACCTTAACTTTATGGGAGTGACTAAGATTTTCGACGGAAAAAAAGTATACACTGTTGTTCCTGAAGATGAAGAAATTACGGTAGCTAACTTTGATCCTAAAGACGAAAATGCGATTACTCCAAACAAGATGTTGACTTTCTTTAATACAGGTTACAAATACGCTTGGGATATTCCTCAAAATCTAAAAGGAAGAAAAATTCAATACATAAAATTAACCCCAAACAGTAGCAAAGATCAACGCAAAGAAATCTTAGTAGGTATTGATGTACAAACGAAACACATCTACACCGTGATTGAAGTGGGCAAAAATGGAACAAAAACTACTTTAACTGTTAATTCTTTTAAAACAAATCAGCCTTTATCGAAAAATCATTTTACCTTTACAAAATCAAAATATCCTAATTATTACATCAATAAATTAGACTAATTTCGTTCGGGTGAAAATATTAGATAAATACATTATTAAATCTTTCATGATTACATTTACTTCGGTATTTGTAATCTTGTTTTTTATATTCGTTTTACAAGGAATTTGGCTTTTCATTGCCGAACTAGCAGGAAAAGATTTGGACTTTTTTACCATTCTTAAATTTCTATCTTTCTATGCTCCTACTATTGTTCCGTTAGTATTACCGCTTTCGGTTTTATTAGCTTCCATCATGACCTTTGGTAGTTTTGCCGAAAACTATGAATTTGCAGCTATGAAATCTTCCGGAATTTCGTTACAACGCGCTATGAAAATGCTAACGATTACAATTGGAATCTTAGCTATCGTATCCTTCTTTTTTGCGAATAACGTTATTCCAGATGCGCAATACAAATTCATCAATCTTAGAAAAACAATTGTTCAGCAAAAACCCGCTATGGCTATTGCCGAAGGACAGTTTAACACCATTGGAACATCCAACATCAAAGTCGATAAAAAATCAGGCGATAATGGCGAGTTCCTAGAAGGCGTTACTATGCACGTTAAAAACAGTAACATGGGTTTAGGTGCAAATACCATCATAAAAGCAAAAAGAGGTGTCTTAACCAGCGAAGACGATTCTAATTATTTACAATTAGAATTATACGATGGATACTATTATGAAGACATTCATCCAAAAGACTTTGAAGAACGCAAACGTTTACCATTTGCAAAAAGTAGTTTTGAAAAATATGTAATCAATATCGATTTAACCAAATTAAATCAAGCAGAAATAGACGATGGAAATGTTACTTCTGAAAAAATGCTTACCGTTCCTGAATTAAAAATTACTTTAGATTCGTTACAAAAAAGCTATAACAAAGATGTTATTTCCTATGCTGATAATGTGGTAATGCGAAGTGATAATATTTTTAGAAAAAATAATCCAACAACAACTATTGCAACTTCTCCAAAAGAATCTATTGCAAAAGCAGAGCCTAAAAAAGATATTTTATCCATTTTTAATGCTACCGAGCGCAAGCAAATTTTGGAAATGGCAAAAAGCAATGTTACTAGTACCGAGTTTAGTATTCAATCTAACAAATTGGATTTAGAAAATAAATCGAAAAACATCAACAATCACTGGTTGGCTATTCATGAAAAATTCGTGATTGCTTATTCTTGTTTATTAATGTTTTTCATTGGAGCACCTCTAGGAGCTATTATCCGAAAAGGAGGATTAGGTTTACCAATTGTATTTGCAGTTTTAATTTTCATAACCTTCCATTTCATTAATACATTCGGAAGAAAAGTAGCACAACAAGATGAAATTCCTCCTTTCTTAGGAGCTTGGATGGCATCCATATTAATGACACCATTTGCCATTATGCTAACGTATCGTGCTACAAACGATATTGGTATCATGATTAATTTTGATTGGATAACCGACCCGTTTAAAAAACTTTTTAATAAAATAACACAAAATAACGACGACAACAACTAACACCATGTCAAAGAACATACAACTAAACACGATTGAAGAAGCTATTGAAGACATCCGTCAAGGAAAAGTAATCATAGTAGTAGATGATGAAGACAGAGAAAACGAAGGTGACTTCTTAGCCGCTGCCGAAAAAGTAACACCTGAAATGATTAACTTCATGGCAACTCACGGTAGAGGTCTTATTTGTGCCCCTTTAACCGAATCGCGTTGTAAAGAATTAGACTTACATACAATGGTACGCAATAATACCGACCATATGGAAACGGCTTTTACAGTATCAGTAGATTTAAAAGGGAACGGAGTAACGACAGGAATTTCCGCTGCCGATAGAGCAAAAACCATTCAAGCCTTAATAGACCCTGAAACAAAACCATTCGATTTAGCACGTCCTGGACATATATTTCCATTAATTGCAAAACAAGGTGGCGTATTAAGAAGAACTGGTCACACAGAAGCTGCAATTGACTTTGCACGTTTAGCAGGATTTAAACCAGCAGGTGTTATTGTAGAAATCATGAACGAAGACGGAACCATGGCGCGTTTACCTGAATTGGTAAAAGTAGCTAAGAAATTCGACTTAAAATTGGTTTCAATTGAAGCTTTAGTGGCTTACAGAATGCAACACGATAGTTTAATTCAAAAGAAAGAAGACTTCGATATTCAAACCCGTTTTGGAACGTTCAGAATGCGTGCGTATTTACAAACTACCAACAAACAAGTACACATTGCTTTAACAAAAGGAACTTGGAATGCTGGAGAATCGGTTTTAACACGTATCAACACAACCCAAGTAAACAATGATATTTTAGGCACACTTACCGATAACAACGATAAGAAACTAGACGATATTTTCCGTAAAATTAACGAAGTAGAAAAAGGCGCAATCATCTTCATTAACCAAGAAGTAAAATCCTTAGAATTATTAGATCGTATTGCCGAATTAAAAGTATTACAATCTCAAGGCGAAATGCGTGCCCCACAAATTAAAATGGACACCAAAGATTTCGGAATCGGAGCACAAATCCTCCACGACCTAGACATCACCAAAATCGAATTACTATCCAATAGCACCGCTCCTACCAAACGCGTAGGAATGATAGGCTACGGCTTAGAAATCACCGATTATGTAAATTATTAATATAAAAAAACGCTCAAGACAACTTGGGCGTTTTTTTATATTAATGGTGGCTGAGGCTCTCGAAGGCAAAAGGTAATAAACCCTTCAATCAATTTAAATTAAACTCCAAAACAATGGGAATATGATCAGAAATTTCGCGAGCGTAACTTAAACTCTCAACTGCTTTATAAAAAGGAAGTATGTAATATTTTTCTCTTTGAAATTTCAATATTCCCTTCTTCCACTAATTCAATTAAAGCTATTAACCAATAAAATTTGTAAGTAGCAGATGTACTATTAAATACAGATGCCAGCTTTTGAATGGGCAAGTTATGGGATTGAGGTAGATTCATTTAAAGATTTTGAATTGTTGATATATAATTAGATGCATAGTAAAGTTGCTTAACATTAGGTGCTTCGCCTGACTTTAATTTTTTACCAATTTCATTAAATACAGAATCGTATTTTATTCCTTTAGCTTTTGCAATCATGCCAATTTTATCAAAATTTGATATTATATCTTCTCCTTTTTCAATACAAGAATTATATTTTTTTACAACATAATTTAAAGTGTTTTCAAGGATAGTGTTTTCTTCTATAACTATCTTATCTAATACATCAGGGTAATTAATTCTTATTTTTTGAATTTGGTTATTTTCGAAGTTAACTAAATCAGTTGTTAAATCCTCATTTTGTTGAATTAAAGCTGAAATATTAGAAAACTTATTTCTCTCGTTATCTGTCAGATTATCCCATAGTAATGAGTTCAATTTTTTGTAAAACTCAGGTGTTTTAGAATGAATATCTACACTGTCTTTTAAAAATTTAAAATCAACTTCTTTATTTTTAGAATTAGCTTTTAATTTTTTTTCCAATTCTTTTTTAGATATAGAATATTTATTAAAAATCTTATTAGATTTGTCTGTGTTTAAAAAATCTTTGATTTCATTTGAGTTGTAGATGTCATCCCACATCTCTTTCTTTTTACTATATTCACCTAAATCATCACTTTTTGCATATTTTTTAATCAAATCATTTACAAGTATCATTAACTCTTTTAGATATACTTTCAAATCATCTTCGAGTCCTTCTTTTGCCCATAATTTTGCTAAATCAAAAGTGTAAGGATTTCTTTTGTCTCCTTCAGTTTTTGAAAATAAGATTGACATAGTATAGGGAACAACGGCAGAACGCAATTGTCCAATTGCATTATTTCTAGTTCCATGAATTTCTTCAAGTGATTTAAACAATATTATTCGTGAAATTAAAAGCTCATAGAAATTTCTATCAATATTTAATTTTTTTTCATTTTCCTCTGAACCAACATCTTCAAGAAATTTTCTAAATATAGCTTCACCACCTTTTTTTACTTTGTATGGTTCATCACCCCAGGAAGAATAATATTTACCAAGTTGTTCTTTTGTAAAACGAAATTCTTTAGGATATTCTTTTTCAATTCTATTTTTACCGGATTGACCAGCTATTCTGAGTTTTGTATTAAATTCCCCTTTTGACTTCTCAAAGAACCATTTACGACCTGAAGGTGTAATTATACTTTCTGAGAGTGCTTTAATTTTATTAAGTTGTGGATTTCTTGAACGTAAATCAACTGTAGTAACTTTTGATTGAGAATTTGAAAATTCACTTATATTTGAAATTAATTCGTTTAAGTCTTCTTCTGAGACATTTTTGGCAACATTAATTTTTGCCATTACTTTTACCTTACTTACATCAATACCATCTTTTTGACTGAAATAAATACTTGCTGTTGTTTGACCACCATTAACA
Source organism: Flavobacterium cheniae (assembly GCF_004363695.1). Taxonomy (GTDB): domain Bacteria; phylum Bacteroidota; class Bacteroidia; order Flavobacteriales; family Flavobacteriaceae; genus Flavobacterium; species Flavobacterium cheniae. The sequence goes on from NZ_SNZC01000001.1 coordinate 711,407, forward strand.
ATTTGAAAATCAGACAAAGATTTTATATAAATCTTATCTTTAATCGTTTCAATTTCTTTATTACTTGCTGTTATAGTCAATCCGTTATTAAAGGCAATAAATTTTTCAGGGTCTTTAGTTAAAGTTTTTCTCATTCCAAGATTTACACCTCTAAATTGTAAAAAAGATCTAACATTTTTTTCCAATAATCTTGAACTAAATCTTTTATATAGCTCAGCTAATATATTTGCTGGTAAAACACATAAGTACGATTCAAAATTTGTTTCATCAGCGGCTTTTATTGCTTCAATTTTAAAATCAAATTGCTCTTCAAAATTAATAGTTAAAGCTTCTCTATTTCCTTGTGAAATAAGTACACTATATAGAAAATTTAAGTCTACCAATCTTTTTAAGATTAAAATTTCTTTTTCTATTGATTCTCTGTTTTTAGTATATCTTATTTTTACTTTTTCATCTTTGAAATCCATCCTTTTTGGTTGCACAATGGAGCCACTACTAGTTACAGTAGCAGTAGCAGAAATTAAAAATATTTCTACAACATCAAATTGATCAGCACCAAGTGACGACGACATTTGATTTATTAGAGCATTGATTGCTCCAATATCTTGAATGTCATTTAAATGTCCTTTAATGGATTTGTTTGTAAAATTTGTAGCTCTTTTAAAAATGGTTTCATAATATTCTTTGATTGATACTTCTAAATTTTTTGAGTCTAATGATATCGATTCATCATTTAAAATAAAAAGTTGTAATCTTTCTCCAGAATCATTTATTATATATCCATTTATTTTTATTGGAGAACCATCTATTTCCGTTGAATAATAAGTTTCTGTAAAATCTTCAGTATCTATTAGTTTGGCATCTAACATCGAAGGAATGATATTATTGATGAAATTAGTTTCATTAATAAATCCATCTTCGTCTTTAGATTCATTAAGCAAATCAACCCTATATTTTAAATACTCTTTAATTTCCATTTAGAATTGTTTTTTGTTTATAATAAATTCTTCAATCAGGTTTAATCTTATATTATAATTTATTTTATTGATTTCCTCTGGTATTGAAGAACGAATAAGTTTTGGAAAATTTTCTCTATTACTGTCATATGAAATTTCTTCAATAGGTGCATAACGATAAATTTCATATTGATCTAAATCTCCAATCGTCAATCCTTTTTGAGCTAATGCACTTATAAAAATTGAATTATCTCCTAATTTATCAAGTACAATTGTTTTAATATCATTGATTAATGATTTCAGACTTAATCCATTTTCAATATCTGTATTTACAAAAATTACCACCAATACCAGTTCTTTTCCCTTTTCTGATTCTAATTGAAATTCACTTGAAATACGAACATTGTTTTTAGAACTTTCAATTGTTTTAATTTCATAATCTGTAAATTCAAAAACAAAATCATGTCCTTCGTCATATGGTCCTCTCCATGAAAGTAAAATGTCATCAACAATTAGTTCAGAGTTAAGAAGTAAATTCTTCAAATAAATAAGCTCGCCGATCAATCCTTTTACTTGGTCTCTTGAAAGACCATCGGTTTTTTTATTTTCAAAAAAAGCACTCCATTTAAAAAAATGTCTTGTAAATAATTCTGAATACTCTTCTGTATTTGAAATATTGTAAATTTTACTGTAAATAGATAATATTAGATCATCAAACAAGTCTTTGAAAAAATCATCATTTAAGATAATGCACAAACATTTTTCTTTTTTAAAATATTTTAGCGAAAGATTTTCCTTTTCAAACTGTTGGAAAGGTTTGTCAAAGTCAAAAGGCAACTCAAGAATTAAACATCTTTGCCTTTTTTTATTAAAACCAATGTTTAATTGTGGGATTGACTCTTTTGAAAGTAATTTATATTCAAACTCTCCTTCTCCAGAAGGAATAATTTTATTCCAAATATTTTCAATGATTGCTTTATTCATTATTATTAAATTTCAGATTCAATTCCTTCATAATCGTCATCTATTTCTTCATCATCATAAATTATTTCCATAGGATTATTTTCAATATTTTCTAATATATGTTTGTTGACCAGATATTGTCCTCCAATATTGACTTTTAATGGAGGTATTCCAATAGCAAAACCTACAAGAGGAACATTCAAATCAATATTTTCTTTATTTGCTTTAATTTCTAATTCAGAATTATAAAAAATTGCTTTTAAGTCCATAAGATAAATAACAAGTAAACCATCATTATCTTTCATTTTTTCACGATAAATTCTTTCTGGTGGGTTTTTCCCGGGATTATCAAATTTAAACTTTTCTTCTGCTTGATTTTTTTCTGACTCTGTTAATACTAAACTTAAATCTGTAGGACTAGTAACTATGTTAGATGAATTACCTGAAGCTGTAAATACATTTAATTCATAAAGACTTTTATAAAATCTGTTCCCTTCTTTTGGACCACTTCTTTTTGTTAATTTAACTTCTGTATTAAATCCAGTATATTCTCTAGGAATTTCTCTTAGTGATCCAGATGTATTAATTGCAATTGTCCAATTGGTAAGTTTTTCGTAGTTATTGCATAATTTAATGAATCTAACTATTGCATTTTTTTCAAACTTACCTGTATGAGTAGAAATCGAATTTAAGAAATCTTCTAAGGCTTGAGTATCCTTTTTTAAAATTATAAATTTTCTATCGTCATCAAATTTAAATCCAGATGAGTATTTTTGATATGTATTTTTAAAATTTTCCCATGAATTTGATATTTTATCTGCTTTTAATTCAAATTCTGTAGTTTGTACTAATTTATCTTCATAAGACCAAGTTTCAGTAACCGCATTTTTTAAAATTGCGGGTCTTGTTATTTGTAGAGTACCTGGATGGGTTAAAACCTTAGTTGCATAATCTTTAGGTTTCTTTTTATCTCTTGATAATTTTCTGAATTCTTCTTCTAACTCTTCAATTGTCCAAGTTACTTGATCAAATTTTTCAAATGAATCAGATGTTGTAAATAATTTACAACAATCTAGATAACCAGGTCTGTAACCGAACCATCTACCCATTTGTAATAAAGTGTCTGCATAATTTGTATTTCTTATAAAGTAGTTTATAGTTAATCCTTCTAGTGTAAATCCTCTTGAAAGTTTGTTTCCACCAATCACGATGTATTTTTTCTCTCCACTTTCGTAATCAAGAAAATCTTTTTCAACAGTATTTACTGCCTTTACTTCAATAGCATTAATAGCTGATACTAATAAATCTCTTACTTCTAGAAATGTTTTTCTAGTTAAATACTCATCGTCATAATTTTCAGGCAGATACTCTTTAATATTGTTGACAGCATCAGCAAAATATTTAATCCAAATTCTCTCAAATTCATTAAATATAGAATCTTTAGAAGTTAAAGCGTCATTATTTAAACTTGTTCTTAAATTATTAATTCTTTCATTTATTAATTCTTTACTTCTGCATTGCCAATCTGAAAATCTTGATATATGAATCAACATTGTATTATGTGGGTGAAATAGCTTTGATTGAATAAGTTCTGGTCTTCTTGATTGTCTTATTGCAATAGAAATAATGAAGCATTTTATTGCTTCATCTAAAGATTTAGGGATTGAATTAGGGTAATTATCGTATTTTGTTGTTGCTCTTGTTAATTCACGATAATCTTGATAAGTACCAAAACGGATTCTAGCATTTTCGTCATTATCAAATTCTGTTTTGTTATTATATTTTTTTACACCAACTAGACTACCATCTGATAGTTCTTCCACTCTTTCAGGAAAATATTCAATATAGTCGTTTATTGGTTCTGCTAGTAAAGGATCAATTTTTTTTATATCTTCAATCCTAGTTTCAAAGAAATTTTTTGGTCCAATGTAATTAGAAGGTGGGATTAGTAATTCAATAAAATCATCAGGAAATAAATTACCTTCAAGATCAAATTCTAATTCACTGTTATTTTTAGAGTCTTTAACTTTCCATTTAACTTCAGGTTTTTTATTCCAATCTTGAAGAATATTTGCAAAAGGTGTTGCTGTATAACCGATATACGTTTTGCGATTAAACAAAGCTAATAATGCTCTAATATGTCCATTTATTTTATTTGCATAATCCGCGCCTTTATGTCCTAAGTTATTTATAGATGCATTATCTGCTTCATCATCAATAATTAAAAAAGGAATGTCATGCTTATCTGTATTCTTTCCTAAATATTCATGTAACCATAAAAGTAAATTTTGTAAAACGCTTGTGTTTTTTTTACAAATAAGTATGTTAATTTGATTTAAACTAAATTCTGATTCTTTTAAATTTCTATCAAAATCTTTATTTTTTGAAGTTGGAATTACGATTTGCTTAACATCGTCAAATTTACCAAGAGGACCAAATGAATTTTCTTCACCAACTCCTATAAAAGAGCCTTGAGTAATCATTTTCCCTTCAACTTCTTTTTCAGTTCTAATTTGAGTTTGTCTTCTCAAATCTTCCATGATACCAGATAAGACAATTATAAGCTTATATCCAACATCAATAGAACTATTTACAACAGCATTAAAATTTGAAGTTTTACCAGACTGAACACTACCAACGACTAAACCTTTTACAAAGAAATTATTCGAATTTTTAGGGTCTCCAATTTTTTTTATTATTTCTAAACTTGATCTTTCAGTTTCATTTATCATTGATTTAGATCGACCAAGTTTTTTTTCTAAATATAATAGATATCTTCCTCTGTATGTTTTTGCTTTAGTTTCATCATTATCCCAACCAATTTCATTAATTCTATTTTCATTTAACCAAGAGTCTTTGTATTCGTTTTGAATAGACATACTTGGATTCATGATAGTTCTATAATTATATCTTACATCTCTTAATGCTATAGTGTACTTTTCGTCAAAATCATTATCAGATAAGTTATAAGTTTTTCCACTAAATAATATTGGAAATATTATTTTTAAAGAAGATTTACATTTGTTTTTTAATTCCTCTCCTTCAAAAAAATCTCTATCTGCAAAACCATTAACTTCAAAAAATTGATTGTAATTTGACACTATTAAACTTTTGATTTGATCAATAATTTCATTCATAAGTGATTTAATTTAATAGGTTTGATATTTCTTCGTGTGAATTTACTTTTATCCCAAGATTTGGCAAAATATCCTTCTTGATTTGTTCTTTAGACAATCCAAGGTTTAATAATTCACTAATTGATTTTACAATCTCATCAATTGATATTCCATCCTTTTCTGCATTTCCTGTTATTTCAACATTATCTACTTGACGCACTTTGTTAATTAAGTTAGAACTCATTTTAAGAATAAAATTAAGTTCTGCTTTTTGCTTGTTATTAAGTGACGATTTAAGTGATTTTAATAATGGAAATTCATCATTAATTCTGAGTAAAACACCTTTGTTTGTAGCTGTTTTATAAAACAATTCACTACTATGTTCAGTAGGTCTTTGAGTGAAGGTTTTGAGACCGTAATTAAAATATTCTTTTTGAGCTTCTGCTTTTAAATCTACTATAGCTCGTAAAAAGGAGTTTTTTAAATCATGTGGTATATTAATCTGAGATTTTGCAACATTCAGATGAAATAAATGGTCAACTTTATTACCAATATCAATTTTAAGTCTTCCTAATTGTAATCGTGGCATTTTTTTTATTAGTCCGTTCCAACCACCAAATAAAATTAACCTATCTGCTCTGTAAATGTATAAACCTTCCATATCCATCAGACTTTTATTGTGTGGAGTCCATGGATTAGAATTTTCTTTAGTTTCTTTTATACTAGTATTAGGCAAAACAAAACCTTGAATTTTAACAATGTCCTTGCTAAATTCTTTTTGTAGAGGTTCTAATGCTCTTAAATTAGAATTGTCTGTTGGAAAAGGATTGAAAGGTTTAACTAATGTGTTGTTAATTCTTATATCAACACGATTTGTTTGTCTTTCCATAAATTTATGAAAGACTATTGATAAATACTCACTAGTTGTATTGGTTATTTCTTCTTTTAAAGCATCTTGCTTATTTTTAACATCTAAAAAGTTTTCAAATTTGTATAACCCCCTCCAAACGATAATTGTATTAGGAATGAATTCATTTGAACTATTTTGATGGTCATTTGAAATGTTATTATATTGTTCTAAAATTTCAGCAATTTCTTCATCAGAATTTATTATCATTTCCCATTTCCCAGAATCTTTAAGATGTTTGACATCCCAAGTTAGTCCAGAAAAAAAAGAACTGCCTTTTTTTCTTGATAAAACGGTAAAAGCTCTTGTTTGAGAGAACGAGGCTGTTTTTAATCCTAATCCAAATCTCCCTAAATCATTAGATTCTCTTGAATCTTCGGGTGATTTACTAGGAAATTGCATATTTCTTTTTAAAGATTCTTTACTCATTCCGTCTCCATTATCACTAAGAAAAAGAGTAAAAGGTTCTTCATCTATTTTAGTTAATACTTCAATTCTTGATGCATTAGCTGTAATAGAATTATCCATTAAATCAGCTAAAGCAGTTTCTAAACTATAACCTTGCTCCGCAATAGATTTAATTAGAAATTCAGGATTAGGATTTGCTAACTCAAAATTTTGATTTTCAACATTCATAACATCTCTTTTATTTTATTAGCAATACCTTCAGCCATTAAAACTGGCACAGCATTTCCAATTTGTTTAAACGCAGCTGTTCTACTTGATTCAAAAAAGTAATCATCTGGAAAAGATTGTATTCTGGCGGCTTCTCTTACAGTAATTGACCTATTTTGGTCGATATCTGGATGAATGTAATAATGACCGTCAGCACAAATATGTGCAACAACAGTGTGAGATATTCCTTTATGATTTACAACTTGAAATCTATTTGAAAATGTTTTTGTATTACTATGCTTGATTAACCTTTCAGGTAATTCTCCATAATTAAGTCTTTTATTGTCTTTAATCCATTTCTCTACAGCTATTCTGTAAATTTCTAAATCATTTTCATTATTGTATCTTGCAACATGTTGTGTTGTAAAATCTATACCATTTCTTATTCCCGTAGCATTTAAATAAGCATTTGTTTTTTTAGCATATTTTGAAACATTCCATTCACCTTGACCACTTTTTAATTTAGGTAAATCAGAAAAAAGATGCTTTAAAACTTCAAATTGCACTTCTTTATCTTCAAATTTTGGGTATTGTAATTTTAAGTCTTTTCGCCAGCCAATGATTATAACCCTTTTTCTATCTTGTAAAACATTAAAATTTTTGGCGTTCAAAACTTGCTTTTCAAGATGATAACCTTGTTTTTTTACCGCATTAAATATCTTTTCTAAATATTCACCATTATTAGCAGATAGTATTCCAGGTACATTTTCAAATACAAACATTTTAGGCTTGTAACGTTTCAAAAATTCAACATAATGTTTATAAAGATGATTTCTTGGGTCATCTTCCATGTTTTTTCTGGCTCTTCCAGCTACAGAATAAGCTTGACAAGGAGGTCCACCAATTACTAAATCAACTTCTTCACCTTTTAATTCTTCATCAATTTTTTCAAATATTTCTGGTAATGTTTTAGGAGAAATTTCCTTGTTTATTACTGAATTAATCAAATGATTTGGAATTTTATTCCATAGTTCATCTCTTGAAATATTTCCTTTCAAATATTTATAGTATTCATCAACTCTTTCATTTTCTTTTAGATAATGAAATGCAGTTCTTGTACGTAAAGTGTCACATGCGTCTTTATTCATTTCAACATGTGCAATTGGTGTAAAACCAGCTCTTATGAAACCTTCAGATAGTCCACCTGCTCCTGCAAATAAGTCAATAAAATTTAATTTCGTTTTCATTTAAATAAATCTTTCCAATAACCGTAAAAATAATCAAAATGAGTTTTATTTTTCACATATAACTTTACATAAAATACATAAGTTATAAACATCAACATATTATTTATTTTTCAAAAATATAGATATAATTTTTAATTAAAATGTGGAAAACCGTACGAGAAGTGTTAAAATTAAAATACGTCCCACCATTTCTGGCAGGGCGTTTCCAATAGGGCTATATTGAACACAAAGCAAGCCTATTGTGCCTATGTGTTTTAAAAAAAGGCATAAAAAAACCGATTCATTTCTGAATCGGTTTTACCCTGCGGAGAAAGAGGGATTCGAACCCCCGGACCTGTTACAGTCAACAGTTTTCAAGACTGCCGCATTCGACCACTCTGCCATTTCTCCAATAAGTCGCGCACTACTTCCGTATTGCGAGTGCAAATATAGAACGATTTTTTATTTCTGCAAACGTTTTCAAAAGAAAAAAGTAAAAAAAACACACTTTCCACCTTACCCCATTCCCAACCATTTGAATGTCAGTAAATAAATAAAACTAAAATTTAAGAAAAAATCAAGAACAAGTACAAGAACAAAGTCAAAGTTATCATTTGTATCGTTTTTTTTTATATCTAAAGTAGTTGAAGAGATGCTTAACAGCATGACAAACTATGCGTGTAGTCTTTTATGTGAGCTATGCCAAGTGAAACATCTCTGTGTAGCTCTCTCAACACAATCCACTTCCAAAAAAACTCCGTGCAACTCTGTGTAAAAAACTATGTGCCTATGTGTTTTAATTTCAAAATTCAACCTTCGTTAATCATCATTCAACATTCAAGAAATGCTTAACAGCATGACAAACTAGACGATTAGTCTATTGTGAACTATAAAAGTGTAACGCCTCTGTGCAACTCTTTCAACACAATCCACTTTCAAAGAAACTCCGTGCAGCTCTGTGTAAAAAACTATGTGCCTATGTGTTTTAATTTCAAAATTCAAGATTCGTTAATCAAGATTCAACATTCAAAAAAACCACCTACTTTTGTAAAAATCAAAAACAATGCACCCTAATTCCAAACTATTTTGCCTAGAAAGCGTTCCCGATGTCACTTCCCAAACATCCAGCATCATTCTACCCTCTTTAGAAAAACTAGCATTGCAATACAACATCACTAACGTTTACCAAACCTGTGATAGCATAGAAGGATTAGAAGAAAGCCTATCTACCCTACTCTACGAAGACCGAAACTTTCATGATTACGAAATCATCTACTTCGTATTCCAAGGAAGAGACAACAACATCATCATCGACAATTATTTGTACAGCCTAGAAGAAATAGCCGAGTTTTTTGAAGGGAAACTTACCAACAAACGCATCCATTTTGCCAATACCTTACAATTAGACCTAGATTCCGAAACCGCTCAATATTTCTTAGATGTCACGGGAGCCATTTCCATTTCAGGCTATCGTAACCCAGCACCAATACTAAGTACCATAATCGACAATCCGTTCTTCGCTTTATGCCAAGAATATGATGACGTAACCGATATTGTAGAAGCATTATTCGAAAAACACTACACCTTAGCTAAAGCCATGGGTTTTACTTTGTATTACTAATTTTAGTACATTTGTTTATATCATACGCATAATTAAATGAATATAAATCAAAATATAAAAGTAGCCGTTGATGCCATTGTTTTTGGATACAGTGAAAACCAATTAAATGTGTTACTCATCAAACAAAAATACGGCGTTTTAAAAAACAAGTGGGCACTAGTTGGAGGTTTTGTAAAAGACAACGAAACTTTATTCGAAGCTGTCAACAGAGAACTTCAAGAAGAGACAGGTATTACTGTAAATTATTTAGAACAACTCTTCACTTTTGGCGATGATATTCAAAGAGATCCTAGAGGAAGAGTAATTTCCGTAGCCTACTTTGCGTTGGTTAATTCAACTAAATTTAATGTAAGAGCAGATAGTGATGCCGAAGAAGCACAATGGTTTTCTATTGCTGCACTTCCCGATTTGGCTTTTGACCATAAACTAATTTTAGAAACCGCTTTAAAAAGATTGCAAAACAAACTCACCTACCAACCCATAGGTTTTGATTTATTACCAAAAGAGTTTTTATTCTCCGACTTAGAGAATTTATATTGCACACTATTAAACAAAGAAATAGACCGAAGAAACTTCAGAAAAAAAATATTAAGCTTCGGAATTATTGAAGAAACCGATAAGTTTGGTTCGAAAAAAAATGGTAGACCAGCCAAACTTTTTAAATTCAACAAACTGAAATACAATAAATTAACAAAAGAAGGCTTTGTATTCGATATTTATTTTGCGTAAATTTTACACTAAATATTTTGTAGTTAATTTTAAACCTATTAACTTTGCGTAGAATTTACACAAATAATCAAATTATGATACTTAATTTAGACCCTAATTTCAAACCTGTAGCAGGAGAAGAAATTCAATTTCAAAGCTTTACTTTTTCAGGTGGTGAACCTCATATTAAGATAGACCCAAATTGCAATAACCAAAAAGTTACAATAACGCATCGCTTAAATTCATTTAACGATTTAGGTTTGTTGTGTTTGGCTGTTGATGCACTCAGAAGAATGGATGCTAAAATCGAAAAACTAATCATTCCTTACTTCCCTTCTGCCAGACAAGACAGAGTTATGATAAGTGGTGAGCCTTTATCTGTAAAAATTTACGCAGACATTATCAATAATTTGCAAATAGAAAAAGTAGTTGTTTTCGACCCTCACTCGGAAGTTACTCCAGCTTTGCTAAATAATTGTCAAGTAATTTCAAATCACAGATTTATTGAAAAAATAGTAGCAACTATCGGAAACGATGTTACGCTAATTTCTCCAGATGGTGGAGCCTTAAAGAAAATCTATAAAGTATCTGAATTTTTAGGAGGCGTTGAAGTGGTGGAATGCAGCAAAAGTAGAGACGTAAAAACAGGCAAGCTAACAGGATTTAAAGTTTACAACAATAATTTAGAAGGTAAAGATTGTTTAATTGTTGATGATATTTGTGACGGAGGCGGCACCTTTATTGGATTAGCAGCCGAATTAAAAAACAAAAATGCAGGAAAACTCTATTTAGCCGTTAGCCATGGTATATTTAGCAAAGGATTTGATAGTTTAAAATGTTTTGACAAAATATTCACTACCAATTCTTTCAAAGATTTTGATAACGAAGGCATCACTCAAATCAATTTACAAGATGGACTTTTATCTTAATCCCTCAAATTCTTACAATCGAATAGTTGAAGAATACAATAAGTATGGCACTTTAGTTGTGGCTTTCGATTTTGATGATACCGTATATGACTTTCATAAAAAAGGAAGAATATATTCCGACATGATTGACTTACTGCAAGAATTAAAAAGCATCAATTGCTATTTAATTTGTTGGACAGGACAAGAGGATGACACCCTCGTACAAAACTATTTAGTAGAAAATCAAATTCCATTCGATAGCATCAATGAAAATCCACCTTTTCATCAATCTAAAAGCAGAAAAGTATATGCAAATGTGTATTTAGACGATAGAGCGGGATTACAACAAGTATATTTAGATTTAAAAAAATTAATTCAAACTCAAAAACACCACTAATTATGAATCCTTTATTATTAACAGACGGATACAAAGTAGACCACAGAAGACAATATCCTAACGGAACAACACTTGTTTATTCCAATTGGACACCAAGAAAAAGTAGAATTGAAGGAGTTGATGAAGTGGTATTATTTGGATTACAATATTTCATAAAAAAATATATTTTAGAAGATTTTGAAAACTACTTTTTCAAGCAACCAAAAGAAAAAGTCGTAGCAGAATACAACCGAAGAATCAACAACTATTTAGGTGAAAATCAAGTAGGAACAAAACATATTGAAGTACTTCATGATTTGGGTTACATCCCAATGGTGATAAAAGCATTACCTGAAGGTGCTAGTGTACCCATAAGAGTTCCAATGTTTACAATGTATAATACATTACCCGAGTTCTTTTGGTTAACCAATTATTTCGAAACTCTTGTATCGGCAGTGATTTGGATGCCATGTACTTCTGCAACAATTGCCAAACAATACCGAATGGTTTTAGATAAATATGCAAATGAAACCTCATCAGTACCTGAATTTGTAGATTGGCAAGGACATGATTTCTCTATGCGAGGAATGGCAGGTATTGAAGCCAGTGTTATTTCTGCTTGTGGACATTTACTTAATTTTAGTGGAACTGATACTATTCCAGCTATTAATTTATTAGAAAACTATTACAACGCCAACTCAGACACTGAGTTAATCGGTGGTTCTGTAGCTGCAACAGAACACAGTGTAATGTGTATGGGAACTGCAGAAGATGAAATTGGTACCTTTAGAAGACTAATTTGCGATGTGTATCCAAAAGGTATTGTTTCTATTGTTTCTGATACTTGGGATTTATGGAAAGTACTAACCGAATACATGCCAAAACTTAAAAATGAAATCTTATCTCGAGAAGGAAAAGTGGTACTTAGACCTGATAGCGGTGATCCAGTAGATATTATTTGTGGAAATCCAAATGCTACTAGTGAAGTAGAAAGAAAAGGGGTAATTGAATTGTTGTGGGAAACTTTTGGTGGTACAATAAACAATAAAGGATTTAAAGAATTAGATGGACATATTGGAGCCATTTATGGAGATAGTATCACAGTAGCAAGAGCAGAACAAATTTGCGAAAGATTAAAAGAAAAAGGATTTGCTTCAACAAATGTTGTGTTAGGAATTGGTTCTTATACTTACCAATACAACACAAGAGATACTTTTGGTTTTGCGATGAAAGCAACCTATGGCGAAGTAAACGGAACAGGTCGCGCTATTTTCAAAGATCCAATTACCGATGATGGAACTAAAAAATCAGCAAAAGGTTTGATGAAAATCGTATTAGAAAATAACAAATACAAACTAATTGATGAAGTCAATTGGGATGAAGAAAACCAAGGCGAATTAAGAGAAATATTCAGAGATGGTAAATTAATAATAAACGATTCCCTATCCGATATTCGAAATAGAGTACGAAATTAAAAAAAAGACCTTCAAACTAAGTTGAAGGTCTTTTTTATTAACTCCTAAACAAAACGTTCATAATGTCGTCATAGGTTTTTAATTCGGTGGGATGAACTCGCATTTTAAAAACCACTTTTCCAGAACGGGCTTTTAATGCTTTGAAATCTTCAATGGTGAAATAAGCCAATTTATTATCCTCAGTTAGTCCCCACAAAACATTCTGACTTTCTGGATTAAAATGAATCGTTTTGGTATAACGATACAAAGCATTAACTCCCATTTCCACTAACACAACTTGTTTTAAATCCAACGCCTTCCCATTTTCATCTACAAAAGAAGCATCCAGTTTAGCTCCCTTTGGATACACATGAGGATAATCTAAATTCACTACGCCAAACTGATTTACCTCTAACGTTCTCATTATTTTTTTACTACCTGTTAAACTTTCAATCTCTTTGCGTTGCATAAATCGATTATATTCATTTGCCTTTCTATCATAATTAGCCCAAGCTTCTTCTATACTTTTTCGTTCGTTCTCAATTTTAGAAATTAAACCCGCATATTTTTTCTTATAATTGCTCAAAGCTTTAGAATATTGTGCTTTATCCTTAAAACTCAAATAACAAACACATTTAGTTTTAATAGAATCAGGATATTTACCCCAAGGAACAAAAGTCACTTCATAGGTACCATTTTTTAAATCTTTAACTAATATATCTTTAGAATCAAAACCACATTTTTTACCATCAATTGGCTCAAACCAAACGTTTTTGTATGCTTTCAATTTATCATTTTCATTCAGATTGTCTGTGACCTGAAAAGCAAATTTTCCCGCCTCTTTTGGAGGAATTGGAGCTTCTGGTAAACGCTCTAGTTCTTCTTTCTTTGTAGCTGTTTTTATTTCATCCTTACCTAATTCACGCCAAGTATTCGTTTTAGGATCTAAATCATAACGATTAAATTTAGCATCCTCTGAAAAACTTACTGCATCGACTTTTATTTTATTATTTGGATTGACCTGAACAGCCTTTCCATTATTCGAAGCATTCATTTCGAACATTCCTGCCGATTCAAAAACCAATTCTTCTCCATTTTCATTGGTAAAATTCATGGGAATACCCGCTAAATAAATGTCTAATGGATTGGAAAACATTCTAAATTTTAAAGCCACTGGACTCGTAATTACATTACCCTTTTCATCTAAAAAAGCATCTTTAGGTATCGAAATCACCGAACCTGATTTATGATAAATCACCGTATCCTTTGTAGGTGAAATTTGAAATTCATCCGCAACAATATCAGCTGCAGGAATTGGTGGAACTAATCGTTCTTCAGTAGCAGCTTGAGGTTTAGCTGTTTCTTCCTTTTCTTTACAAGAAAACAAACTCATTGAAAACAATACAATGAGTAAAAAATAACGGTTTTTCATAATAATAAGATTTGGTTAATAGTAAAACGTTAATAAATTACAATTAGTGCATAACATTTTTAAAATTAAAAGATTACAATATGAAATCCGTACGTATTTCCGTATCAAACAAAAAATTAAAAGTTTCAGCGCAACTTGTACCATAAAAACTTTTAAAACTATAAGAAATTGCCTATTTTCGGGCGATATAATCCAATCGTGATGTCTTTCTTAAAAATTGGTTTTCTTGCTTTCTTATTCCTAATTACTTCTTGTAAAAACCAAGAAGAAAATCCTGCGCTTGATGCGAATTTAGAACAAGCAGAAAATCTTTTCGCCACGAAACAATATCGAAAAGCCTATTATTATTACAATCAATCTTTTCTCTTCAACAAAGAACAACACAATACCAAACGAGCTGTTTTTAATTTATTAAGAATGGCACATATCGAAAATTTAGAGTGCGATTATATAGGAAGTGAAGCCACAACTACACAAGCCATAAAGCTTTTTGACAAAACTATTCCGATACCTTATCAAACCAATGCTTATATTTCATTAGGATTAAATTATATGCATCTAGCCAACTATGAAGATGCCGAATCAATGTTCGAAAAAGCAATTCAAATAACCGAAGATTCATTAACCGTTTATATTTCAAAAAACAACATTGGGTATTTATACATCAAACAAAAAGAATATCAAAAAGCGGTTCGTCTATTATCCGAAATAGAAAACGAAAAAATCCTTCAAGAATCACCTTTAGATTATGCTCGCGTATTAGATAACAAAGGAATTGCATTGTTTCACTTAAATGATAAATTGGCATTATCCTATCTAAAAAAAGCAAAAACAATTAGAGAAACCAATAATGACGATTCGCAAATTGTATCGTCTTATATGCATTTAGCCGAATATTATAAAAATCAAGAGCCTGCAACCGCAAAAGAATGGACTCAGAAAGCATACCATTCAGCTACAAAAGCATTTATTCCCGATGATCGATTAGAGGCGTTAAACCTTCTCTTTACCACCACTACTAACAACAACCTAAAAAACCAATATCACGATACTTATATTCACATTAATGACAGCTTGCAACAAGCCAGACAACAAGCTAAAAACCAATTTGCTAAAATCAAATACGATTCCGAAAAAGCGGAAACAGAAAAAACAGCATATCAATATAAAATGTATGGTTTTATAATATTATTAATACTAAGTGTAGCCGTTTTCATTTTGCTTTATCGCCTAACAATTCAAAAAAATAAACGCAAAATTTTAGAAACCCAATACACCACCGAAACTAAAATTGCCAAACGTTTACATGATGAATTAGCCAATGACGTTCACAACACCATTGCCTTTGCCGAAACACAGAATTTAGAAAACGAGCAAAACAAAGAAACACTGCTGGAAAATTTAGACACCATTTACCAACGCGCGCGAAACATTTCCAATGAAAATAAGGAAATTAATACAGGTAAAAACTATTTAGAACAACTAAAATACATGATTAATGCGTATTCAAGCGATACCATCAATGTAATTTTAAACACGAGCACATTACATGAAGTACCTTTAAATTCAGAAGTTAAAATTGCTTTATATCGTGTACTACAAGAACTCATGGTAAACATGAAAAAGCATAGCAATTGCTCGTTAGTAATGATAGGCTTTAAAGAGAC
Organism: Flavobacterium cheniae; assembly: GCF_004363695.1. Classification (GTDB taxonomy): domain Bacteria; phylum Bacteroidota; class Bacteroidia; order Flavobacteriales; family Flavobacteriaceae; genus Flavobacterium; species Flavobacterium cheniae. Next base: position 727,356 of record NZ_SNZC01000001.1, read on the forward strand.
TAATTCCGCATTAGAAATTAACTATTCAGACAACGGAAAAGGGACCGATAATCAATTACAAATAAAAAATGGTTTGCAAAATGTGGAAAACCGCATTTTTTCTATCAACGGAAACATTACTTTTGATACTGAACCTAATAAAGGTTTTAAAGTAAAAATTACAATTCCGAAATAAGTATGTTTACCAAAGTACTAATAGCCGAAGATTTTGATAGTATCAATATCGCCTTAATTCAGACCCTTGAAAATATGGGGGTGAAAGAAATTGAACACGCTAAATATTGCGATGATGCCTTACTAAAAGCCAAAAAAGCAATACAAGACAAAGCTCCATTTGATTTATTAATCAGTGATTTATCCTTTGAAACCGACTACAGAACCGTTTCATTAACCAGTGGAGAAGAACTCATTGCAGCCATCAGAAAAATACAACCTGAAATACCGGTTTTGGTGTACACAGTAGAAGACAAAACTTTTGTAATTAAATCATTAATAGAAGATGTAAAAATAAACGCCTTTGTACATAAAGGAAGAAATAGCATCAGCCAATTAAAAACGGCTATGGAAACCATATTGTTTGGAGGTACTTTCATCTCTCAAAATGTAGCACATGCCTTAAAAGAAAAATCATTTAATGAAATAGAAGATTATGATGTTGAAATTCTATCTCATTTGGCAAAAGGAGTAACCATTGAAGAAATGGAGCAACTTTTTAAATTGAAAGATATTAAACCTAATAGTAAAAGTTATATCGAAAAAAGAGTTAGCAAACTTAAAGACATCTTTAAAGCAAAAACTACTATTCATCTCATATCCCTTTCAAAAGATTTAGGTATTATCTAAATCTTTTTATTCATTTACGGATTTCCGTACGGAATTAAATTTTCTTGAGGTTAGCTTTGTACAAAACAACGCTATTTCATGCCTAACTACTATTTACATACCGAACCTGATGCAAAAGGTAATTATTGCTTACATGTAGCAGGATGTTCTTGTTTAAATAACTCAAGTCAATTTGCAAATCTTGGAGATTTTACAAAAATTGAAGAAGTAATTGCAGAAACAAAATCTTCAGATTATAGGATTTCACTATGCAAAGAATGCATTGACATCCATTTTAGCAAAACGGCGATTGATAATACGCCACCGATATTCGTTCAACTAAAAAACGCAATCAAAAAAAGATTGCGTTTAGTAATTCCCTTAAAAAATAAAAAATTATAATAATAAAATCAACAAAAGAACGATAATGATAATGGCTCCAACCGATAAGTAAATACCGCTATTGCTATCTCGTAATGATGATTTTATAACTTTAACTTCTTTTCGAAGTGCTTTTTTTTCTGTTGAAGTCATGTCTGACTTGTCCATTGCTTTTATTTCATTCAAACGATCCAACTGTACTTGTACATGCGCAGGAACTTCAATAGGTTTTGCAACAGGTGTATTGGATGGATTACCAGCAGCAGTCATAGTGTTTGGAAAGAAACTTATCGACATAATTAGCATCAATAAGTAAAGAGTTGTTTTTTTCATAATAGTATAATGTTAGTAATTATTTACAACATTAAAATTATACACTTCAATTGACTAAAGTGTTATACTATTTTTAGAAAAAATTACAGATATTACAGATAAAAAATCCATCCTTAATTTAGAAAATTCCAAAACCCAAACCTACAAATACTTCGCAATGTCTTCCGCCTGAATGCTATGATGCGAAACTCGATACACCACTTCCCCATTCTTTAAAACAATAATCTGTGGCGATTGATGAATCACACTTAATTCCTCAGCAATAAAATTAGAAACACTTCGATACGAAAGTAAATCTAAATAATTGAAATCGGCTTTAGCAATCAATACATCATTTCCACTAACCAAGCGCTCTTTAGCATAAGCACTAATACCACAAGTCACACTATCCTTAAAGATAATTTGAGGTTTTTCATTTGATTTTTCAACAATTTCTCTTACTTGTTCTTCAGTAGTTATGGGATTCCAGTTTTTCATATTTTTTTATTTGCTTTATGCCTTAAGCTCTAGGCTATTGGCAAGAATATTATTAAAAAAGCATATTGCATATAGCTTAAAACCTATAGCAATTTAAGAACTACACGACAACATAGAACACCCAACTTTATGTCGCGCCCAATCAGGTCGTTTAGCAAACCATTTTTCATATTGCGGTTGTTCTTCGTATGGATTTTTAAGTAACGTATATAATTCGTCAATAAGCGTGTAATCTTCTTTCTCTGCGGCTTCAATGGCTAATTGTGCCATATAATTTCGCAACACATATTTGGGATTAATGGTATTCATAGCTTGTTTTCGTTCTTCATCTGAACCAACTTCTGCTTTAATTTTCTCCAAATACAATTCCATCCAATTCAACCAACTCGTTTTTAATGTCGTTACAATTTTATCGGGTTGGTAAAACGCTAAGGTGATTTTAGCTAACGCTTCATCAGAAGTATCTGTTTTTACTAAATTGGCCAAATTGCGATAGAAAATCGTCATATCCGTTTCTGAAGCAGTTAACAAAGTCGTTAATTCATCTTGAAAATGAGCATCATATTCCGCTTGCAATCCCAACTTTTGTTGTTGCAGTATCGGAAATTGGCTATCAAATTGCTGACTGTAACTATTCAACACTTGTTCCATCGAAGCAATATCTTCAATCAACGGATACAAAGCATTTCCTAATTGTACCAAATTCCACAAAGCTATATCAGGTTGGTTTCTAAAACGATATCTTCTGCCTTCTGCATCAGTAGTATTCGGTGTCCAATCAGGATCATAATCTTCTAACCATCCATACGGACCGTAATCAATAGTTAATCCTAAAATCGACATATTATCCGTATTCATCACCCCATGAACAAAACCAACGCGTTGCCAATCCAACACCATTTCCACCGTTCTATTCACCACTTCCTGATAAAACTGCAAATACTTTTCTTTTCCCGATGTAGTAATTTCAGGATAAAAATACTGAATTGTATAATCGGCTAATGTCTTTAAATTCTTGATATCCTTACGAGCAGCAAACAATTGAAAATTCCCAAAACGAATAAACGAAGGAGCTACTCTACATACCACAGCACCGTCTTCATAAGCGGCGTTTCCGTTGTATAAAACATCTCGTAAAACTTTGTCACCAGTTGTCACCAAGGATAACGAACGAGTGGTTGGTACACCCAAATAATACATCGCTTCGCTACACAAATGCTCACGAATAGAAGAACGTAAAACGGCAAAACCATCTGCTGTTCTCGAATAAGGCGTTTCCCCTGCTCCTTTCAATTGTAATGTCCAACGCTGATTATTGTGCAAAATCTCAAACAAATTAATCGCTCTTCCATCGCCAAGTTGTCCAGCCCAGTTCCCAAATTGATGTCCGGCATACGCCATGGCATAAGGTTTTGAATCTGGATAAACACTACTTCCTGAAACCAAATTTAAAAAATCAAGAGATTGTGTTTCTGCTTGAGAAATCCCTAATAATTCAGCCACCTCATCGGCAACATGAAGCAAATTAGGATGTGATGGAACACGAGGTGATACAAACGAAAAAGCAGCATCAAATACTTGTCTTCGTGTATTTGAAGCATTTGAATCGGCTGGCAATTGCTGATTGAAAGTATCGTTAAGGTGTAATTTCATTTATTATCGGGTAAAAACTAATGTGTTTCCTTTAGACAAGTTAGCATCAAAAGCATATCCATCATAATTGAATTGCTTCAAATCTTCTATTGTTTCTGCATTGGTATCAATAATATAGCGTACCATTAAACCTCTTGCTTTTTTAGCAAAGAAGCTAATCATTTTTAGTTTTCCGTCTTTGTAATCTTTAAATTCTGGAGTAATAACAGGAACTTTCAATGTTTTAGTATCTACTGCAGAAAAGTATTCGTTACTCGCTAAGTTGATGAAAAGTTCGTTTTCTTGTAATTCACTATTCAAAGATGCCGTTACCTTTTTTTTCCAGAACTCATACAAGTTCTTTTTTGTACCAATAGGCAAAGAAGTCCCCATTTCTAATCGATACGGTTGCATTAAATCAAGCGGCTTTAAAACACCATATAAACCCGAAAGAATGCGTAATTTATCTTCTAGAACAGGAAATTTATCGGTTGGGATAGTATAAGCATTTAAACCTGTATACACATCGCCATCGAAAGCAAAAACTGCAGGACGAGCGTTTTCAGGCGAAAAAGGTAACGACCAATTTTGATTGCGTTCCCAATTCAAATCGGCTAACTTTTCCGAAATGTCCATTAACTCCATCAATTGCTTTGGCTTTTTCTTTTTTAAAGTTTTTTGAATGGTTTCCGCATCTTTTAAAAATAAACTTTCAGTATAGTTTTGAATTGGAAGTGGTGATTCAAAATTTAAGGACTTGGCAGGTGATACTACAATTTTCATAGCGTTTTTAAGATATTAAACTTATACTTTCAAAAGTACGAAAATAAGGTAATATGAGATTTAGAAAACAATAAATATTACTTATACTACAATTAGAAATAAAAAATCCCGAATAAATCGGGACTTTCATTTAACTCATTTTTCCAATGGCGCAACTTACATACGATTTAGCTTTTGAGCCTAAACTATTTGCTTCGCCATCTTCGGGATATCCTAATACTTTCAGTTTTTCCTTAACTTCAATTAACTTTTCTTCTGTTGGATAATCAAAAGAAACGGAATTTTCTTCAACATTAACAGACACTTCAGTAATAGCATCAATTGAAGAAACATTCTTTGTTATAGTATTGGCACAACCGCCACATTTTAAATTTTGAATATATAGTGTAGTTTTCATGATATTGTATTTTTATGAATAACAAATTTACAACATCTAGAAGCCAAACACGGTAACTTTTATTACTTTAACTTAACTTTAATGAGGTAATTTATCTTTTAGAAGGCCATAAATATAAGTTCCTAACAAAGCCCCAATTAAAACTACAGCAATGGCGTAGGTTCCTGTTCCCAGTAAAATAAAAATAGGGCCTGGACAACTTCCCACTAATGCCCAACCTAGTCCAAATAGTATTCCGCCAATAATATAACGCCAAAAACCTTTTTCTTTTTCAATAATTTGAATAGGAAAACCGTTGAAGTCTTTTATTTTAAATCTTTTAATTAATTGAATACCTAAAACTCCAGTAAATAGAGCCATTCCAATAATTCCAAACATATGAAACGATTGAAAATGAAACATTTCGTAAATGCGATACCAAGAAACAGCTTCTGCCTTAGTCAAAACAATTCCGAATACAATTCCTGTCAGAAAAAATCTAGCTAATTTCATATGCTTATGCTGTTTTAAAAATTATAGGTAAAATATAATGTGCCATTAATAATCCTCCAATAAAAAATCCGATTACTGCCACTAAAGAAGGTAATTGAAAATTACTTAATCCAGAAATAGCGTGACCTGAAGTACAACCACCAGCGTAACGCGTTCCAAAACCAATTAATAATCCGCCAATTAATAAAATAGCGAATCCTTTTGGAGTTTGAAGTGTTTCCACGCTAAAAATAGCATCAGGCATAAGTTTACCATTTGGAGCTTCTATTCCTAAAGTTTGTAGTTGTGAAACTGTATCGGGATTAATATTTACACCTGTTCCATTCGATAAAAAGTAAAAGGCGATAAAACCTCCAACAAAAGCACCTAATATAACAGCTAAACTCCACTTTTGTTCGCGCCAGTCAAACTTAAAAAAATCACTGAATTTTCCTGCTCCAGCCATAGTACACATGGTACGCAGATTAGATGACATTCCGAAAGATTTTCCAAAGTAAATTAAAAGTAACATGACCATACCAATTAAAAAACCGGATACAGCCCAATGCCAAGTGCCAAAAACAATTTCCATACCTAATGTAATTTTTGACAAAAATAGAAATTCAGATTGGGTTTTGTAGCATTTATTACAAAATATAGTACATTTGGAGTACCAATTAAATTTAATTTTCATGAAGAAATTTGCAATCGAAATCAAATGGGCCATTATCTCAATTATTATTTTCTTAGCTTGGATGACTTTAGAAAAACAATTAGGCTTTCATGACGAAAAAATAAAATGGCAAATGTTTTTTACAATGCTAATTATTTTTCCAAACTTTATACTGTATTATTTAGCTTTAAGAGATAAAAAGAAAAATTACTACAATGGCGAAATGAGTTGGAAACAAGGATTTATTTCAGGTGTTGTGATTTCTTTTATTATTGTGATTTTTAGTCCAATTACCCAATTTATCACACACGAATTTATTACACCTAACTATTTCGATAAATTAATTGCGCTTTCGGTAGAAAGTAAAAGACTAACCTTAGAGGAAGCTCAAAGTTACTTTAATCTAACGGCCTACATTTGGCAAAGTATTTCAGGTGGATTATCATTTGGAGTGGTGATTGGCGCGATTGTTGCTTATATCTTAAAAACAAAAACACCCGATACAACGATTAAAACGAAATAAAATGAAATACTTATTTTCAATAATTACAGCGCTTTTATTAACAAGTTGCATAAGCACACAATCCACTTTAAAAAACGTTGACAATACAGCCATTCGTCCAACTATTAAAGACCTAGCTTATGCAATTACCGAATATGCTACCGATAATAAATATGGTTACGATCAAGATTATCCAATCAATATCGGTTTCATTCATGAAAAGCAAGAAGACATCAATATTCAATACTATTTTAAAGGATTAGAAGGTCCTAATGGTGAAAAAATAAGTTATAAAAAAGTAGATACTTGCTGTCCGTTTCCTACTAAAAACAGTCTAATGGGCGCTGGAACTGTAGGAATATACGAAGTAACGTTTGAAGGTAGTAACAAAAAAGTAATGTTATATTTTAATATTTTTGAAAAAGGAAAAATTCTTTGTCCAAAGGGATTTGCTATCAAAAAACCAGTTTCAAGCAATAATTAAAACTTTTTTATTTATTAGTAACATTTGTAACCTTTTGAACCGCTGTTTGAAAGGTTTTTCTTTTTATCTTTGCCACTTCAAAACCAACACAAATGAATTTACAAAACATTCCACAAATAAAGCATACTGATAGCGGGAACTTTTTCTTATTAGCAGGACCTTGTGCCATTGAAGGCGAAGAAATGGCAATGCGTATTGCAGAGAAAATTGTTTCAGTTACCGATAAATTACAAATTCCTTACGTTTTTAAAGGTTCTTTCAAAAAAGCTAACCGTTCTAGAGTAGATAGTTTTACTGGAATTGGAGATGAAAAAGCCTTGAAAATTCTTCAAAAAGTATCTAAAGAATTTGGTGTACCAACAGTTACCGATATTCACACAAACGAAGATGCTGTAATGGCAGCAGAATATGTGGATATATTGCAAATTCCAGCATTTTTAGTTCGTCAAACGGATTTAGTGGTGGCAGCAGCCAATACTGGAAAAACGGTAAACTTGAAAAAAGGACAATTCATGAGTCCAGAAAGCATGAAACATGCGGTTCAAAAAGTATTAGACAGCAATAACCAAAACGTTATGGTTACCGATAGAGGAACGATGTTTGGTTACCAAGATATGATTGTAGATTTCAGAGGTATTCCAACTATGCAACAATATGCCACTACGGTTTTAGATGTAACGCATTCGTTACAACAACCTAATCAAATGACAGGTGTTACAGGTGGTCGTCCAGATATGATTGAAACTATCGCTAAAGCAGGAATTGTTGTAGGTGTTGATGGAATTTTCATCGAAACTCATTTTGATCCAGCTAATGCTAAAAGTGATGGTGCTAACATGTTACATTTAGACTATTTTGAAGGTTTAATGACAAAACTTGTTGCCATCCGAAAAACAATTAATCAATTCTAATTTTTTTATTTTTAAACTTTTAATGAAACATCCATTTTTAATGGTTGTACTAACTTTTTGTGTTTTTTCACAGTACACCTTTTCACAAGAAACAGTCGAAAATCCTGAAAAATACACAGCGCATAACAAAGGTAAATTCTATATTTTTTGGGGTGGAAACCGCGAATCGTTTTCAAAATCTGACATCCGATTTAAAGGTGCCGATTATGATTTTACACTTCATAATGTATCCGCTCACGACAAGCCAAAAGGTTTTCATATTGATTATTTCAACCCGGCTAGAATGACTATTCCACAAACCAACTTACGAATTGGGTATTTTATTTCTGATCATTACAATATTTCGATTGGATTTGACCACATGAAATATGTAATGTATAATGACAGAAGAGTAAGTTACTCTGGTTATTATCCAAATCCTGGAACTTATAATGAAAATCCAGCTAACGGAGAATTAACGTTAGACGAAGATTTCTTGTTATTTGAACATACGGATGGTTTAAACTATGTAAACACTGAAATTTCACGTGTAGATGATATTTCAAAACTTTTCAAAATAAACAATACCGATAAAATTCAAGTAAATGTTACAGAAGGTATTGGTGGTGGATTTTTATATCCAAAAACAAATACAACACTTTTAGGAAAAGATAGATACGACGAGTTTAACATTGCAGGATATGGAGTATCTGCAAAAGTGGGTTTAAACGTAACTTTCTTTAAATATTTCTTTATTCAAACCGAATTAAAAGGAGGATATATCGAAATGAATAATATAAGAACGACCCAAGACAAAGCAGATTCAGCCGAACAAAATTTTTGGTTTCTACAAAGAATTTTAACCATTGGAGGAATTTTTAGAATATAAAGTAAAAAAGCTCGAAGTTATCCTTCGAGCTTTTTTTATTTATTTTAAAATCTGAGCAGCGTGTGCTTTCGTTTTTACATCGGAAATAACTTCTTCAATAATTCCGTTTTCGTCAATCACAAAAGTAGTTCGGTGAATACCATCGTACTCTTTACCCATGAATTTCTTTGGTCCCCAAACACCAAATGCCTGAATCACCGATTTATCTTCGTCAGCTAACAATGGAAAAGGCAAATCATATTTTTCTATAAACTTCGCTTGCACTTTAGCGCTATCAGCACTTACGCCTAACAAAGCGTAATTATTAGCTTGAAAACGAGCGTAATTGTCTCTCAAATCACATGCTTCTGCTGTACATCCTGGCGTACTTGCTTTTGGATAAAAGAAAACTACTAATTTCTTTCCTTTATAATCAGCTAATGTGTGTGAAGCTCCATTTTGGTCTAAACCTGAAAAATTAGGTGCTTTATCTCCTGCTTTTAATGTTGTCATATTTTTATTGTTTACTATTTATTTTTAAAACATATAAGTCATATAAGCAAATGTAAGATTTCTTTGTCTTGATAAGTTCATATTAGTTCGGTTTCTATGCTTTCTATCTTAAGTGAAACGACTAAAACTATTCATATAGAAATTCTATGTGCCTATGTGTTTAAAATCTTGATCTTTTCACTTTTGCGTTTGAAGTTAATTTATCTTATTTTTACTTTCAAATTTAGTTAAAAATGACCAAAAGCGAGAAGGTAACATTTGTTATAAATACGTTAAATGAATTATATCCTGAAATTCCAATTCCGTTAGACCATAAAGACCCTTATACTTTATTGATTGCTGTTTTACTTTCAGCACAATGTACGGATGTTCGCGTGAATCAAATTACTCCACTCCTATTTGCTAAAGCTGATAATCCATATGATATGGTAAAAATGTCTGTGGAAGAAATTAAAGAAATCATTCGTCCGTGTGGATTATCGCCAATGAAATCGAAAGGTATTCACGGTTTATCAGAAATTTTAATTGACAAATATAATGGAGAAGTTCCGCAAAGTTTTGAAGCTTTAGAATCTTTGCCTGCTGTGGGACACAAAACAGCAAGTGTGGTAATGAGTCAAGCATTTGGAGTTCCAGCTTTTCCGGTAGATACACACATTCATAGATTAATGTACCGCTGGGGATTAACTAATGGTAAAAACGTACAACAAACTGAAAAAGATGCCAAACGCATTTTTCCAGAAGAATGTTGGAACGAGTTACACTTGCAAATTATTTGGTACGGACGCGAATACTCTCCGGCTCGTGGTTGGAATTTAGAGAAAGATATTATTACGAAGACGATTGGGAGGAAGAGTGTTTTGGAGGATATAGGAAAGAAGAAATAAATTTAACAGATTATGAATAAAATACATATAAACTATTTAAATGACACAATTAAATTATTAATTGAGGAAGCAAAACAAACTGAAAACGATAATGAATTTAATTCAGGAATAAGATTAGGATATTATCATGCAATATCAAGGATTTTAAGTCAATCAATTGCTTTTGGTTTTTTTGAAGAACTTGATTATGAAATTAGAGAGTTTAACTTAGAAAGTTTACTTTAGAAAGTATTTTAATAAATCACTAAAATAGAGGGTATTTTGGATGAATCACTAAAAAAATTAAAATGTCCAAACACAAAATAAACACCATGGCTTTCTCAAGCGTTTACCCACATTACATAACCAAAGCAGAGAAAAAAAATCGCACAAAAGCAGAAGTCGATGAAATTATTTGTTGGTTAACAGGATACACACTTGAAAGTTTACAAAAGCAAATTGATAGTAAAGTTGACTTTGAAACTTTTTTTGAGCAATCGCCTCAATTAAACGAAAACGTTTCTAAAATTACTGGTGTTATTTGTGGTTATCGCATTGAAGAAATTGAAGACCCATTAATGAAAAAAGTACGTTATTTGGATAAATTAATTGACGAATTAGCCAAAGGAAAAACGATGGAGAAAATCTTGAGAAAATAATTATCACGAAATGGATTCATCAAAAAAACACTTTCATACATTAGATGCTTTACGCTTTTTTTCATTTCTAATTGTTTTTTTTCATCATATACCTGTTCCAGAAAATTCTTGGTTTTCAGTATTTTCAAAAAGCGGTGATGTTGGGGTTTCCTTCTTTTTTGTTTTAAGTGGTTTTCTCATATCGTACATTTTAATTTTTGAGAAAAAAGCAAATAAAACCATCAATCTGAAAAATTTTCTCGCCAAAAGAATTTTAAAAATTTGGCCTTTGTTTTACGCAATGTTACTATTCGCTTTTTTAACTCCTTTTATCTTAAAACAATTGCAGCTATCATTTTCAAATGAAGGTTACGAACCAAATTGGTTACTATCGGTACTTTTCTTAGAAAATTACAATATGATGTTGACCAACAATTTTCCAAATGTTTCTCCATTACGAGTTATGTGGTCATTGTGTATTGAGGAACACTTTTATATTATTTGGGGATTTTTATTTAGCATCATTCCGTTAAATAAAATTAAGTATTTAATTATCATTTCGATAGTTCTAGCAAGTGTTTGCAGACTTTTCTATTCTTATTTTAATTTACCTTTTTTAGACGTATTTACTAATATTGATTATTTTGCTTTTGGCGCAATTCCAGCTTATATCTTAAGCTTTAAAAAGGAACAATTAATCACAATTGAAAAGCTGTCTTATTCGTTTAAAATAGGAATATGTTTACTTACAATTGTTGCTATTTTTGGATTATCTAATTTGAATTTTGAATGGCTTAAATTTGAAAAACCTATCATTTATGGAATTTTATTTGCTACAATATTGTCATTTGTAATTACAGAACAAAATTCTCTAAAAATAAAAGATACATTATGGATTAGTAAATTAGGAATATATACATACGGTCTCTATTTGTATCATACTATAATCATAAACTTATTTATAAAACTTAATAAAACATTAGAGCTCAACTGGTTTTTGATTTCAGTAATAAGTTTTACGCTAACCGTATTAGTAAGTTTTTTGTCTTATCATCTATTTGAAAAACAATTTTTAAAACTTAAAACCTATTTTAATTAAAGTCGTTTAATAATATAAAAAAAATGCCTCAAATCTCTTTGAGGCATTTTCCTTAATTAGCAATAATTTCAAAAGTTGATTTGCCCACCTTATGTATACTCAAAGCTTTTGAATAGTTGAGTAAAAACGAAATCGTTTCTTTTTTAGGTAACATTTTTTGAGTTGCTAATTTTTTCTTAGAGTAAAGTTTTGCCATTTATTATGATTTGGTTTATAAATCTATAACGACATTATTTTACTTTTAGTATTAGTTAGTCAAAATAATTTGATTTTTTTCGATAATTTTTCTCAAGTTTAATAATGCATAACGCATTCTTCCTAGTGCGGTATTTATGCTAACACCCGTTAAATCAGCTATTTCTTTAAAACTTAAGTCTTGATACATACGCATAACTAAAACTTCTTTTTGATCTGCAGGAAGTTCTTCTAAGAGTTTTGCTAAATCCGATTCTACTTGAGCTGTAATAATTTGTCCTTCAATATTCAAACTGTTATCAGTCATATAGTTGAAGATAGAATATTCTTCCGTTTCACGTTGAAAAGGCATTTTCTTTGCTTTTCTGAAATGGTCTACTACCAAGTTGTGAGCAATACGCATTACCCAAGGCAAGAATTTCCCTTCTTCGTTATACGAACTTGTCTTCAAAGTTTTAATGACCTTAATAAAAGTATCCTGAAAAATATCATCTGATAAATCCCTATCACCAATTTTAGAATAAATAAATCCGTAGATTTTAGATTGATGTCTGTTAATTAATAAAGCTAAAGCAGATTCATCTCCGCTTATATAATTCTTTACCAACACCGCATCTGGAAGTACAAGATTAGCCATAACAATACCTTTTAGTTAATTAAAGTTCGGAGTCTAAAAAGTAATTGTTTGTTATAGGCAAATGATTTATTGAGATTAATAAACCAAATTTAACATAAAATTTAATTAAAAAACAAATTTGAACTAAAAATTTAACATTTTGAATGCAATAAAAAAACGAAACTCATGTAATTATTAAAGAATAAAAAGGATTTCGAAGTAAATAAGATAAAATTCTTTGTCTGTTCTATCCGAGGAAATTAGTTTTAATGCTTAATAATCTTTTTGTTAGTTTTTTTAGTACCTGAATAAAGAGTGAGAATATAAATCCCTTTGGATAAATTTGAAATATCAACTTGATTCGTATTAAATTGGGTTTCTAAAACTTTACTACCTATTAGTGAATATATTTCAATCTTATCAATCGGATTTTCGGAGGTTATTAATAAAACATCATGAATTGGATTATTGAAAGTAAAATTATTAAAATCATTACTAACGGGTTGACTTAATGTACAATTATTTCCTACAACATAGGGAATATATTGTGTAACTGACATTCCGTTTGCAAAAGCAAATTTTACTGCATAATTAATTGTACTACCAATAGTTTGCCCCGTAATTGTATGTGTAAAAATTCTACCTGAAACATTTGTCATAGGTGTTTCTGCAAAAGGTGCAGCACGCCATAAATAAGCAAATAATCCAACTTTGTCTGTATCTAACAATTCAAAAGTTATTTTTACTGAATTACCAATGGTTTCAAAAGAATAATTATATCCCAATGAAAAAGTTCCTTGAGAAGCAATATTACTTGTGCCGTTACAACCTACAAAGCCAAGTGTTGTTGCATTCAAAATAATGCCATTGTTTGAAGCATTATTTCCGGATGCGTCTAAGGCTGTTACTGAAAAAGTGTAATTTGTATTTGGATTTAAGTTAGGAACAATAACTGATTTTTGAACTCCAGAAGTACCAAAAGTAGATATCGAGCTACTTCCATAAGTAATATTATAATTAACCGTGCCCGAATTGTCAATAGCATTTAATAAAAGTTCAATTGAGGAACTCGTAATATTACCAACAGAAGCCGAAAAATTAGTTGGAATTTGAGTATCCACTTGTACATTTTGATAAACTCTTACATAATCAATCTCCATAGCAGCTTGCGAAAAATTACTTGGAATAGTTCCTGCAACACCTCCCATAGCAATGTTTAATAGCAAATATTGATCGGCAATAAAAGGCCAAGTAGAAGCATTTTTTACTGCTGGATTATACGTATAAAATGCAACTCCATCAAGCAAAAACGTAATTTGGTTAGGAGACCAATTCATAGAATAAACATGAAAATCGTTACCTAGATTATTAGCTATCGTTCCACCATGATTTACTGTGTTTCCAAAAGAAGATGGAGTATGTAAGGCACTTTGTACATATCCAGAAGGTTGCCATGGCGTAATTCCATGTTCCATAATATCAATTTCACCACAAGCTGGCCAAGAGGTTGTACCATTAGTAGCTGAAAAAAAAGCTCCTGGTTCGATAATATTTTTTCCCAACAACCATAATGCAGGCCATGTACCTTGATTGGTAGGTATTTTTGCACGAATATCAACTCTACCATAAGTAAAAGCAAATTTTGAATTTAACCGTGCTGAAGTATATTGCTTAGTATAGCCTTGATTAGTATAAACTTCTTTTTTTGCTACAATTTTAAGTACACCATTTTCTACAAAAGAATTGGCCAACTCATTCGTATAATGCTGTTCTTCACCATTATACCAATTGCCACCAGATGGTATTTGTGTTTGATGATGCCATTTTGAAGCATTTATTACTCCGTTATTTTCAAATTCATCCGACCAAACCAAGTCGTTGTATCCTACATCAACTTGAGAATTAACAACTTGAAAATTCAAAAGGCATAATAAAAATCCAACTATTTTAAGAAAATTTTGCACTGTATATAATTAAAATTTTAGTTTTTCATTTTTATCCCAAATACCCCAGTGAGCACCCACTTCACCTTCAGGACCTACTTTCCAAGATTCGTCAAATGAAGAAAAGTAGAAAATTTCGATATTTTCATCTGCAGACCAAAGTTGGGAATTGATAAAATACTTCATTGCATTTTCAGCCGAAGGATGCGAATCTTTGAAACTTTCCCCTTGACTTGGCCAACCTGTTTCGGTAATGATAACTTGTTTACCGTTAGCCACACTTTTAGCTTGATGGTACATACTTTTCATGTGAGACAACGCATATTCTTGATTTGTTCCTTCCCAATACGGATAACAATTGGTTAAAATAACATCGCAAGCTTCGGTAATTCTTGGTTTGATAGTAAACTCGTAATACGCATCTACATAACCTACTGGAATATGAGACGGAATTTCTTTTCGTACTTTATGAATAAAAGATAAAAGTTCGTCTTCAGTTAAATCTTTACGATACATTACTTCATTACCCACAGCAGCAATATCGACAAAGCCTTCTTTTGCTAACTGAATTAAAGCTTCGATTTCTTTTTCGTTCTTTTCAGCATCGTCACCTAACCAAGCTCCTACGAGTGTTTTCATTCCTAACTCACGAGCAATTTTAGGAATAAATTCGTTTCCTTCAATGCAAGAAAACGAACGAACCCATTTTGTGTAAGGTGCCATGATTTCAAGCCTTCTTCGTACTTGTTCCTCAGAAATAGTATCACCTGGTTTTTGACCGTCTTCATACATGCTAAAGCAAAGTCCGTGCATGCCACTTTGCAAAACTTGTGAATATAAAAGTGTGATATCTTCTGGAGATTTTGTTGAAAAATCCAATCCGTTTTTGAAATCAGCAGTTGAAGAATCAAATTTTTTAGAATACTGAATATAATCGGTTCTGAATGACATAATTGTATTTATTATTAGTAAATGCTGTGTTGTTTTTAATTGACTTAATTTACTATCTTTTTCTCTATTCGTTTTTTCTCTAATTCTCTTTTAACTTCAGCAACTTTATCTTCATTAAGATCATAATTCCACATTACCCAAACAGCCAAAGCTGCCGTTAAACAAGGAATAATAATATCAGCAATTCGCAATTGATTCATTGTTTCAAAAGATTGTGTTGTGTTACCTGCATCAAAACCTACCATCGACAAAACTAAACCTCCTAAGGCCAATGCAATTGATTGACCAATTTTAACCATCCACCAATAGATTGCTCCAAAAGTACCTTCTCTTCTAGGTAATCCATTTCTAAGCTCATCTAAATCACACACATCGGCAGTCATACTCATCATTAAGGTGAACAATCCACCTAAACCAAATGCCATAAATGGAATGGGTAACAATAAAATTAATGGCATTTCAATAGAAAATTTTACGACGCCAATTTGTAAAACAACATCATTAAAAAGTACAGCAGTATTTTCATCAACGACCACAAAACCCCACCATTTTAAAGCATAACCAAAAATTGATAATATTGTTGAAATGATAAAGGCGTTTCGTTTACCATATTTATTAGCTAACCATGAAACTATTGGAATAATTAAAACGGCAGTTAAGAATGCTCCTAAAATAGAAAATATTGCTGGAACAGTACCTGCCATTTCATAACTGCCATTATACATATAAAAAACAATAATGAAGTAGCTAAACGAAGCCACCATTTGAAAGCCGTTAAATACTAAAAAAGTAGCCCCACACAAACGCATGAAAGGATTATTTTTAGTCATGTTTTTCATAGTATCCCACAAAATTTTCATGTTTTTTGTTAAATCTTTAAATGTTAAATTGGCTTTACTATCTGCGTCAGAAACATCCATTTCTTTACAAAATATAGCAGGCATAATTCCAAAAAACAGACAAGCAAACCCAACAAAAATTGACAAAGTTCTAACTCCATCTGCCTGATTATCAAATAAATCTTTATTAGCAATTAACACCCAAAACAAAGGCACAATCATCCAAGATATTTGCCCAACACTATTTGCAATGCCCATTAATCTAGTTCGTTCTTTTGTATCAGTAGTCATTTCATAACCCATTCCAATTAATGGTGTTGAAAAAACAGTATTGGCAAAAATGAATAAAATGGAGAACAATAGAAAATACCAAAAATTGTAAGTTGCACCATTGTCTTCCCACATTTGCCATTGCACTACAAACAAAATAGAAGCTAAAATAGCACCCGAAAATATATAAGGTCTTCTTCTTCCCCATTTAGAAGTAGTATTATCTGAAACAAAACCCATAATTGGATCTGAAAGCGCATCAAAAAAACGTGGAATTGCTGACAATAATCCAGCAATTGCGGGTTCTATACCAAATGCTGTAATTAAGAAAAATGAAAATACACCAAGTGCACCAGGTAATAAATTATTAACCAAATGTCCTGCGCCAAAAGCCGCTTTTTGCACTAATGGAACTCTTTCTCTTGAACTTTCAGAATTAAAAGCCATAATGAATTTATTTTAAGATTTAATCATCACTGTTTGCAATGCGTTTGCATCAATAGAAATGATTGTATTTTGATTATTAATTTGAATTTCGATGGTATGTTTTGCAGTAGTCGGATTAAATACCACTAGAGCAATTGACTTATCCGGATTTTGAACTGCGGTTACTTTTAGGTCTTTGCTATTGACATCGCATCCAATTTTAATAGCTCCTGGTCGCATGAATTTGCTAAAATGTGCCATTACATAATACAATGGTGTAAAGTATACTTCGTCATTTTCAGCGTCTACAATTACTGGTGCCACACACCAGTTTTTGAACCAATTTGGGCCACCTTGTCTATCTAAAACCATATTCCAATCGACCCAACCGTCGACTTGGTTATTCAAACAACCGATAATATCTTCAGCGTAGCGGTTAACTGGTGCGTATTTTGGATGTAAATATTTGTCTTTTTCACTTGCCCAATCCCAACCCCAATCAGTAGCTTCTTTTTTCCAATACCAAGCATCATCTTGCCAATATGGAATTTCAGAATCTACACAAGCTTCAGTTTGGATTAAGTGTTTGTTGGGTGCTTTGTTGTGAGCATATTGCAAGGCTTCTGGAAAAACTTCATAGGTGCTTTCGTACCAATGAATAGCGGTTCCTGCGAAGTATTTTGAGGTTTTGTCATCTTTATACATGGCATCGACCCATTCTTGTAAACCCGCTCTATTTTGGTCGTACCCTAAAATTTTGATGTTATTCCAACCGTCACGTTCTAATTTGGGTCCCAAATGATTTTGTACAAATAAGGTCATTTCTTCTGGTGAAAATAATGTGCTTTCCCAATTATTTCCATTACCGTGAGGTTCGTTAATAACCGTTACACCCCAAATATCAATGCCTTCTTTTTTATAAACTTCTAAATATTTTGAAAAATACAAAGCGAAAGTGTCGTTATATTCAGGTAGCAATTTTCCGCCTACATAACTTTTGTTATCTTTCATCCAAGGCGGACACGACCATGGTGATGCAATGATGTTAAATCCTTCTTTAGAAATTGCTTTCGCTTCTAAAATCATAGGAATAATATCGTCTTTGTCGTCTTCGATAGTGAAATGTTCTAAGGCTAAATCATTCTCTACTTTGGCATAAGTATAATTCTTTAAAGAGAAATCGCATGAAGCAATGGTAGTTCTAGTTAATGAATAATTCGCTCCACTTTCACTGAAGTAAGCATCTAGGATTTTCTTTCTGTTTTCTTTACTTAACCTATTCAATAAATAAGCCGAAGCTTCTGTAAATGAACCTCCAAAACCTGTGATTTTTTGAAATTTCTCCTCAGGATTAATACTAATAACAGATTTACTTCCTGTAGAAGAAAATTGGTCGACTTTTTTCAAAGCATTACCACTTTCAGAGGTTTCATAAACGGTTACTTCCAATGCACTATTGACTCCTTTACAATTCATCATTGTTACAAGAATTAAAAAACTTACTATATAATGAACTACTTTCATTTTACCCTTTTTTTGGTGGTGCTAAAATGCTTTTCATCAACAATTCTTTATCACCTGAATACGTTTTTTCAATCTTATTCCCATTTCTTTTCAAATTGGAAAAAATCTTTTTATCAACTGAATTCCACAAGGCGAATTTTGCTTTTCCATCTACAGTAAAAATCCCGAAATGATTTTCAGAACCATTTTTATTATGGCTGTCTTTCCAAGGTTCATCAAAAGCTTCGAAGTAAAAACAAGTGATATTTTCTTTATTGGTCCAAGCTCGCATACTTTGATAATACAAGGCTTGTTTATATTCATCTGAAGCTTTGGAACCGTGAACTCCATAATGTCCGTCGGAACTAGAAGCCCAGCCTGTTTCTCCAATATGAATCGGCTTATTTGGAATAATGGAATGCACGTAAGCTTTTACATTTTCAAATTGTTTTTGAGCGAATAATTGCACGCGAACCATTGCCGTTTCTACTTTTTGTAATTCATCAAAATGATTTTCATTGCTAGAGGTTTGCCAAAAATCAGGATTGTAATGTGTGTTGTGATAAGGATACGTGTGCATCGAAATGTAATCAACTGCTTTGATTAAATCCTCTAAATCTTTGGTATGGTAACTTGTATCGCCTCCACCCCAAGAAGCAAAATCATCAGAGCTGGTAATCCAAACTTGATTTGATAATTTGTTTTGCTTTTTTAAATCTTGTAAATGATTGACCCATTTTAAAATGATATTTGGCGAAACATAATAACTGGTTGCCCATTTTACCATAGCTTCATTTCCAACAGCAATTATTTTTATGATTTCTGGATACGCATTTGTTAAACGAACAGCTTCTGCTATTTCGATGGCATTTCTGTCACTTTCTTGATTGTGAATAGGTTCCAAATCAGTCCAAGCGTTTTTACAATCAATCCAAGCGCCGAGCATGACATACATTTCGAAATTGGATTCTTCTTTTTTTAGTTGCGTAATAGCTTCTAATAAATTGGAAACTTCTTTAAAATGGACATTATATGTTCTTACTATTTTGATGTTTAAAGCGGCTAAAATTTTTAAATCCTCTTTAATTTCAGCGATAGTAGGCTCAATTTCTCTAGTATTTTTACGATATCCGCCATAACAAATGGCTTGGTAATTTGGATTTCCTAATAGCTCTTTTGCTGTTATTTCTATAGGTTTTGCGTTCATTTCTTGGCTTTCTGATTTGGAATTACATGAAAACAACAAACACAAGCATACCATCAAAAGAAAGACTTTTGAAAGTTGGGAAAATGCTATGTTTGTTTTGATTTTCATATCGCAATCCTTCTTATTTTAAATTGGTAGCAACCACATTTACAATTAGTTTCTCAATAACTCCATTTCGACTAAATACGTCTTGACTTGTTTTAGCATCTAATGTTAATTGGTCAATTACTTTTGAGTTTCCATGGTTATCAAAAATTTCGATATTGGATACATCTGACAATTGATACACAACTGGAATTTGGCAGAATGTAAACGCTAAAGAATTTTCTTTTAATTCAATCGTTTTGTGTTCGAAATGAACGTTTACATATTCGAATGATTTGGATTTAGTTAAAAACTCATCTTTTCGCAATAAACATGGATTAAAATGCAATATTCCGTTTTTAATGAACACTCCTAATTCTCCAAAACGACTTAAAATATCTTCTTTTACTTGACCTGTCATTCCAGGTTGTTGTGCGCCTTTTCCTGCTGGTGTGTGCGAATAAGCATCTGTAGGGAAAGCACCGTAAAGTTTTGGAGATTTGTGAACTCCAATTCCTTCATTTATTTCGTAATAATGCTCTAATAGACGTCCGATAACTTTTGAAGATTCGTTTTCTTCGATGGCTTTTAGACAACATTCTTGAACGGCTAATTGTAGTTTTGAAACCATGTGCCAATAAATCGAACCTAAACCTTCATAACCATAAAAAGTTCCTGAGCGACCTGTGAACGCTTTGTGATTAAACACTTCTTCAAAGATTTCTAAAACTAATTTTTCATCTTTTTCAACAAGTGTTTTGAAAGTGTTATTTTGTTTTACTTCTTCTAACGCTTTTTTCAAATCATTGACATTGTGAAAGTTTCCATTAAAATGATAATTTCCTAAAATGTCTTGATTAATGATTTGAGCATTTTTATTGGCTACTAAATTTTGTAATAATTCTGATTTGGTAATTGCCTCTTTTGAAATGGTATTTTTCTCAATAAATTTTGGCAATTCTTTATTCGGATACAATAAATAACTGTATTGATCGTGTCTGAACAATTTGCTAGCTTTTAACGCATCTAAAACTTTTAAATTTTCTTTTGATGATAAATAGCCTGAACTCAAAACAGCAACTTGCCCTTCTAACATTTCGCTTAAATAGGAAATTGAAATCGAATTGTTGTTTTCAATCGTCATTAAGTTGTAAGCGTGATACAATGCATCTGAACGTTTGTTAGATTCGATGGAATGTTCGATAAATTTCAAACTTACTTTGGTGAAGTTTTTCAAACCTTGCATGGAATGGGTACGCTTTTTACCCCAAAATCCGCTGTTATAGATTTGGTAACGGTAATCTGAAGCTGCTTTTCCTAATCGGTCTAAAATTGCTTTTCGGGTAACATCATCAATTTTTCCTGAAAGTAGGTGCTCGTTTTCTAACAAACATTCTCTAACTTCATGATAGAATTCGACCATTTCATTAGAAATTTTGATGTTTTCTTGGTCTGAATTTTCTAATAATTGTTCAAAGAACTTCAAGAATCTTCTTAAATAATACAACGTAACCATCGAAACTCCGTTACCTACTAAAGCGTTGTTGGCGTCGTTCCATTCTGGTCGTTGTGTGTTCATCCAAATACCAGCTTCTGGAATAAAGTTGGACATTTTAGATAAAACCGTAGCTAATATTTTTTCTATGAAATTAACGTGATAAATGCTCTTGTCGTTACTATGTAACAAAGCACCATCAGCACCCATTTGTTGTTTTCTATCGTTGATTAATTTTTCCCAAGAATGGCTGTATTCTATGGTATCTTTTGGATTTTTTAGAATTTCGTCATAAGGTTTGATGATATACGGAACGGCTGCATATACAAAACAATCCGTTTCAAAATAATTGTTTAGTTTTCCTGGAGCATATTTTTCGCAGAATTCTAAAAATTTCAATAAATAGATAATTTGATGATCACCCCAATATCCGATGTACGACCAAGGATTATCAGGTTCAATTGCTTCCCAATCGAAACCATCTTTTGTAACACGATATGGATTGTACCCATCAAAAGTAGAAGCATTTAAGAATTTATGAATCATGTTATCTATAAACTCAGGGAAAGAATGTGCTAACGCTTCCCAGTTTTGGAAAATATCGCGCCAGTTTCCTTCGTAATCTAATATTTTTGAACCATCAATTTCATTGGTTGTGTTGATAGAAAATTTGTTCCAAGGACGGCTTGGATCTCCGTGTCTTCTACTGAATTTTAAAGGTAAATATTCAAAACTTAAACGTTCAAAATCTAAATTATTTTGTTGTTTTGCAAATTCTTTTAAAGTTTGAAGTGAAAACGTTTCTGTTAATTGATTGATTTTATTAGCTAATTTTTCAAAGATAACTTTATTTGCTTTTTTGATGTACAACACAAAATCGTGTTTTTCAATTTGGTAATTGTAATCGAAAATTCCGCCACGCATGATGTTGAAAAGCGTGTTTGAAAAATGTCTTGTATCTCTTAAATTATCTTCGGTAGCTTGAAGTGCATCAGAAGATGCATTAATTTCAATTAATTTTTTTGTTCCTAATTCGATATCCTCTTTGATACGACTTACTAAATCAGTATCATTTGAAATTGTTTGAATAATTTGAACAATATCGGCATGATTTTGATTTACGTTCGCAACAATTATCCAATTTTTATCTGAATTTGCTGATAAAGAAATTTCGCTATTGATAAAATAAGCGCCTTTTTCACCTTTGATATCATCTTCTTGTAGAATTGAATTTCCTCTTCTGAAATTATTTACTTGTAAAGAAGACACTAAATAAGAAGGATTTTCGAAACCTAAAGCATAAGCTACATTGGCTTTTAAAGCTTCACTTGGTTCGGCTTTATCAACAATGATCGCACTTAATGCAAAAATTCCTAATCCGCTGTTTTGATGTAATTCGCTTCGTTTGTAGGCATCAACTAAATTACTTGTTGACGCTTGCAAATCACTACTTACACCATGTGGCATAATATTTTGTATTCCGTCTAAAACTGAAATTTGATACTGATTATTCGAATGATTTTGAAGTTTCGATTTTTTTACAAAACCAAATTTATTACTAGAATTCCATTCGTAACTAAACGTAAGTTCTAAATCATGATTTACTTCTTCGAAAATAATTTTATTACCATAGAAGTTTTTGTATAAATTTCGACTAATGTTGTATTTACCTGTAAAACGCTCTGAAAATGGTTCCCAAACTAAAGTTTGATTGTTAAACGAAATTTGAAAAATAGATTTACTTCCTGTGATATCTGCCGATTCGGTAATTTTATCATCGGTGTAATATGGAAACAGTGCAAATTCAGCATTTTTTCTACCAGCAGAAAGTCCGCCATTACTGGAGATAAACATCCAATGATTAGAATCGGAAACAATGCTCATAAAAAATGGGCGCATTGCATCGTTATTATTTATTTTATAAAATTTTTCACCTTCGATGGTTACAATATCCATTGAAACCGATTTGTTTTCGGTTTTCGTTTCAGTCTCAACAAAATTTTCAGTGCTTTTACTCATGATTTGGTTGTTGCATTTTTAAATACATAACAAAATCAATATTAGACTTCTCCAACGAAAAGTCTAATATTTAATTCTGAATTGGTTTTAACTCTAAATTTAATTAATTCTACTATTGATATATTCTTATGTAATCAACAAGCATAGTTTGTGGAAAAGCTGTTTCTGTATTTGGAGAACCTGGCAAATTTCCTCCGACAGCCATATTCAAAATAATATAAAATGGTTGATCGAAAACCCACTCTCCAGGAACATCTTCAGGTGTTATTTGATTGTATAATACATCATCGATATAATAATTGATGTAATCTTCTCCCCACTCAATTCCAAAAACGTGAAAATCTGTATCAAATCGGCCATTAGGTAATGTGTAACTTTTTGAGATTGATTCACCACCAGAATAACCAGGACCGTGAACAGTTCCAAAAGCAGTTGTTGGATTATTTCCTAAGTATTCCATGATATCGATTTCTCCACATAAAGGCCAAGTAACTGTATCTGAATTAGCTCCTAACATCCAAAATGCTGGCCATAAACCTTTTCCTAATGGAAGCTTTATTCTAGCTTCTATTCTACCATATTTTTGTTCTACTTTCCCTTTTGATAAAATCCTAGCTGAAGTGTAGTTAGAACCCATGTACAATTCTCTACGAGCTGTAATTTTTAACATTCCATCTTCTACAACAACATTCTCAGGTCGGTCTGTGTAATATTGCAATTCGTTGTTTCCCCAACCGTTACTTCCTGTTCCAATATTGTAACTCCAGTATGTGCTATTTGGAGCACCATCTACATCAAATTCATCTTGCATAACTAGATTATTCATTGTGGTAACTGTTTGCTTTTCATCTGTAGAACATCCCATAATTACTAACAATGAAGTAGATAGTATTAATGATTTGATTGTATTATATTTTATAATCATAATGGTTACTTTTAAATTAATTACTGGATGATGTTAGTTGTAGAAGTAAACGTTGTCTACATAAATTACAGAACCATCACCCCCTTCAAGGATTATTTGAGCAATATTTGATCTGCTAGCTAGACCTGGCATCGCAGAAAAAGGAATATCAATTGACATCCAATTTTGAGACACTAAAAATGGTGCTGTAAAAGTGGTAGAATGTCTTGTATCATTACCACCACCAAAAGCGCCATCAGCACCAAAATCAACAACAATTACTCTTAATTGTCTACCTGGAGCAATTGTACCTGGTATGAAAGCGTCTAAATGGAAATGAGTCATAGAAGTTGCATTTACAGTAGGTGCACTAAATTCAATTCCAACAAAATTAAAAATGGTGTAATTCAAGATATTGTCATTAGCTACTGTAAAATCACTTGAAACTGTTGTTTGCCAAGGAGCCCAATATCCATTGTAATAATTTACCGGTACATTGTTATACGCATCAGAAAATATAGAAATAACATTGGCTTGATTTCTTGTGGGTGTTGGCGCATGAGTAAAGTTACCCGAACAATTTATAGTTAAACTTCCATTTGCTTGAACACCATTTATAGTTCCAGTAATTACAGTTGTTCCTGCGCTTAATGAAGTTACTAAACCATTAGAATCAACTGAAGCTACCGTAGGATTAGAAGATGTAAATTCAAAATAAGCAGTGCTTAAATTTACAATTTGGTTTATACCATTTGGTAAATTAAAAGTTGAAATAATACCTGTAACATTTGAATTAACTCCAACAAATGTATTTACAGAAGCATTATTTCCGTTCATAATAGCTGCTCCAACTGTTCTTATTGTACCTAGTTTTTCAAATTTCAAATTATCAATCCAAAAAGTATAACCCATTCCGTTTGTGCCTTGTGTACCTGCAGCATATCGAAACATACCTCTTTCTTGTAAAAGTTTTGATGCATCTGGAATTGGAATAATTACTTTAGACCAATTTGTACCAACGCTAACATTTGTAATGGTAGCCATATATTTGTTTTGGTCAAAATCTTCACCAAAACCAAACTCAGAAATGGTTACCCCTTGTGAAGCTTTCACGTAAAAAGTTAAGGCATCATATTCTGTTAAATTTCTACCTGCACCATCTACTCTAAAAATGGCACCTGCATAATTACCTTCTGCATCGTTTGCATTAGGAACATCAAATCGCATTGAAGCATTACTATTATAACCTTCTTCACGATCTACAGACCATGCAGTTGGCTTAGAACCACCGTATGGAAAGTAAAAATTAGATCCCATGCCTACAAAATCTTCGATAAAGATTTCTGCAACTTTAGGAAAAGTTGCTTCTGCAGCGTCATCGGATAATTCTCTCTCACAACTAGTATTGATAATTGCTATCGATCCTAGAAGCAAAAAGCCTACTAAACAATTAAACTTTAAGTTTTTCATATCTTCAATTTTTTTTTTATTATTTTCCAATATTAATGTGAATGTATGTTCTAATTTCCCATTCTGAACCGTTTCCAAAACCAACTGGACTTAAAACTGGTTCTGGTGGGAATGTATTTTCTGGAACTGCTGTTGGTGAATATCTTGGTGAATATTGGTCTAATGAACGCCAAATTCCCATGATTCCAATTCTTGTATCTGGTAAAATAAACCAACTTGGTTTTCCAACAGATGTTGATATATCGATAGAACTTTGAACAGGGAATGTTAAGTTAAAATCTCTATGATAATCGAACGGTCCCCAATCATTGAATTTAAGAGAAGTTACTACTTTCACTTTTTTGTAAATCATTCTAACGTCACCACCTGCTCTGTTGATAGTTCTTTCAGAATCACCATTCGCTTGACCATTACCAAAGTATAGGTTAGCTATAATTCCTAAATCAGGTGAAATTTTTGAAACAATTCTAGTGTTTGATTCCCATAAATCTTTTGCTGGAGCTGAGCGCTCAAATGCGAATGGATTTCTATTTGATAAAAATCCGATAGCAGCATCCATTGTTGTAGGTAAATGACGGTAAACAAATCCTGTACTGAATGCAAATTTTGCATCTTCTACCATGTCATTATTCCATTCATACATCCATGTTCCAGGTGTAGGGTCATATGTTAATAATAATTCACCACCAACAGTTTCCCTATTAGCTCTTACAATAAATGGATCATCTAAAATATTTCTTAATCTTCCAGGAGCATCAACTCCATTTGGCATAGCTTCTAATAAAGGTTTTTGCCATAAGAAGTTTGGTGCAATTTGCAAATTAGAATTTACATTATATGTAAAACCAGCTAAAAAGTTCATTTGATTTCCACTTCCACTGTCTTTTAATCTCCAACCTGTAAAAGTTTGCGTATAATCGCCACCACCATTTGCTACTAAACCTTGGATAGCACCTTGCGTGTAAGCGTTAAATTTTCCTTTAGAAAAAGTAAGCTTTGCTTTTCCACCCCAATTATCTTTATTGTTTACTTTGTCAACTTTTACAACATCACCATCCATCATTTGGAACTCTCTACCATTAAGTGGTTGCCCTCCCCAAATACCTCCTAATTCAATTCCTAAATTACCTAATTTTGTTTGGAAATAAACTGTTGCTCTTCTGGTTTTTGGCTGTGGAATAAAAATTGAAGTAACGGCTTGAGCTGCACTTGAAATATCTTCATGATAAACTGCTGAGGCGTTGAAAATTCCAATTTTTCTGTTGTATTTTAATAAG
The DNA here is from genome assembly GCF_004363695.1 of Flavobacterium cheniae. Lineage (GTDB taxonomy): Bacteria > Bacteroidota > Bacteroidia > Flavobacteriales > Flavobacteriaceae > Flavobacterium > Flavobacterium cheniae. Next base: position 754,384 of record NZ_SNZC01000001.1, read on the forward strand.
TATGCTGGATTGGCACCCCACCATAATTGAGGACCAAAAGCAGCTTTTAATCCGTCTAAACTTCCTCTTCCATCCACTTCAAAACCTAGAGTTTCTCCATTGTAAATGTCTAAATTTGGACCATAATTTGCTTCTGGATATAACCCGAAGAAATCGCCTTCATAACCCCAATGGTAGTGACCAGTTCTGTAAAAACCTCTTAATTCAAAATCTTTAGCTGTCCATTTGTATGAAGCGTTGTAAACTTGAAATCTATTAACATCTGTAGATAAAACTTCACCTTCATTTGTAAGCACTGTTTGCGATCTACCTCTATTTTCATAAAAAATTTCATTGATTGGATTTGTAGCAACGTTTCCTAAAATGTTGAAATTTACGTTAGCTTTCATATTAGCTGATGGATTTCCTTCAACACCAATGAAATACGATTGCATGTGGTCAAACCCTAATTTATTTGGATATCCGCTTGTATCAGGATCATCAGCTTCTGGAGTTGTGATTAAACTTCCACCCGTATTGAATGTTGTAAATTCTGCTCTAAGATTGCTTAATTTAATCATTCCTCCATCATTACTTGATAAAGCAGCTTTATCTCCTCTAGCTCTTAAAGCGGCATCCATTAAATTAGCTTCACCAAAATGAGTATTAACCACTTGAGTGTTTACACCTTCTTTAAATGGATTTAATTTGTGAATATCTTTTAAAACATAGTAAGTAGCTCTTGGATATAATTGATAATGTCCTTTTTCATTAGTAGGTCCTTTTGCGCAAATTCCAAACCATTCTTCATTCATGTTGTTTTGACCTTCTGTGAAATCTTTTTGATAACCACCATTAGACCAAGAAGCGTTTGAATCATGAACGTCTAAGTTTTTAGTTTGACCAAACTTCCACCAACCGTCACTAAATTGAAATGTAAATCCTCCAATAGAGTTACCTGATTTACCTAATCCTGCAGCATTTTCATAGATTTCTTTCCAATTCCCTTTTAAGTAAAAAGCTTGTGCGTTTTGATCTTCTTGGTTAGTCATAACATTGAAAGCATCAGAGCCAAACTCAGTAAATAAAACTGGTTTACCATATTCTTTCTTAACTCTTTCAAATAAATCACCAAAAGAAACTCCTCTATATACATTTGTTCCGAAGACATCTACATCTTTACATTCTTGGGCAATGATGTCAAGAAAAAGTAAATCACCGTTACAAATTGCCATAGGATGATTTGTGTCTATCGCTTTCATTGCTACAACAGCTTCGTTAAATAGCTTATACATAGAACGTGCTCTCGCTGTTGACTTTCTATCTTCTATCGGAATATTTTCTGTTTCGGCTCCATCCCAAAATAAACCGTAGTTATTCTCATTTCCTAAAAGAAATAAAAGAAGCCCTTTAGTATCTTTATATTCTGAAGCCATTTGTGTTACTTCCTTAAGAAGAAGTTCACGTGTTTTTTCATCAGAATATTCTGTATTTGGTTTCCATACACCATCAATTGTTAAACCATATCGACCGAAAGAATGATTTAACATGGTGTAAATACCATAATTTGTATAAATGTATTCAATCCATTTTTTTGGAATACCCGAATAAACACGGATAGTATTCACACCCATGTTTTGAAGTAATCCCATTTCATCATCTAAAGCCTGACGAATAAAATCGTCTGATTGATTCCAAAGACTGTATGAGTAATTTGTACCGATTGGAAAATAATCCCAATTCATTCCGTTTACCATAAAATCTTTACCGTCGACTTTAAGTTTCAATTCCGAATTATTATTTTCAACTACTACTTTTCCAGATTGTGAATAGGTAGTAAATGAATAACAAAAAATTAGTATCAGAATAATTTTTTTCATTTGCTGTTTGGATTTAAATAATTAATAATCGTATTAAAAATTGGTTTTGTTAATGATTTCATAAAAATAGCGAGTAAATATTACATTTTTGATAAAATTAACCTCAACAAAAAATATACATCGTAAAAAAGACGCTGGAAGCATTGAAAAATGCCAATAAAACATCGTTTTAACTGAATAAAAAAAGATTTTGATAATATCTTAAAATATCAGTTAAAGAATGTTTGTATAGGTAATGTATAGGTAAGAAAAACGCGCTTTTAGGACATTATATAGCTAATAAGTATTCCACAAGTCCCATTTCATGAGGAAGATTCATTTTCTTTCGCAAACGATATCGCTTAATTTCGATACTACGTACTGAAATATTAAGTAAAGGTGCTATTTCTTTTGAAGATAAATTAAGTCGTAAATAAGCACACAAACGCAAATCGTTTGGAGTTAGACTTGGGTGGTTTTCTTTAACTTTCTTCAAGAAATTATTATCAGCACTATCAAATGCTTCTTTAAAAATATTCCAAGTATTTTCTTCTTTCACATTTTTATTTATCGTAGAAATCACAGATTTAATACTTCTATTTGATGTACTATCTGTTGAGTTTTTTAAATCGCCTTTAATAATGTTTAAAAGTTCTGTTTTCTTGATAAGATTCATTGTAGAAACAGCAAGTTCCTTGTTCTTTTTGTCTACATCTTGAGTAAGCTGTTCGTTTTTAATTTTCATTATTTGCTGTTCATTCTCTAATTCCTTTAATTCTAATAAAATATTATTTTCAGCAATAATGCGTTGATGTCTTTTTTCGTGATAAATAGTGTAAAATTTATTGATGTAGTATCCTAAAACGATTAACATAATGAAGTAGAACATCATGGCCCAATTGTTAGCATACCAAGGTTTTTTAATCACAAAAGAATAAATAGCAATATTATCTGTTACAGAATTTGCTACTTTAGCTCTAACACTAAAAACATAATCGCCAGCTGGCAAATTTTCAAAAACGACTTGTGAATTAAAAGACCACTCACTCCATTCGTCATGAAGTCCTTCTAATTTGTACTGATATTCTGCATTAATGTATTTATCATATTCTGGAACGGTGTAATTAAATGCTAAATTATTTTCATCATGATGAAACGTTCCTTTTTCAGTAATTGAAATATTCGTTGATTTTGAATTGACAACATTATTAGAAATTCCGAAAAGCGAAACTTTGTGATTACTAAATTTGAACTCGTTGTTATTTAAAACATAATAACCATCTGTTGTTCCAATTAAATATGTTTCATCGCTTAATTGCAGAATATTTTCGTAACCAGGCATTGAATTGGTTAAAGAAGAAGGAATTGGCAGACTGTTTTTCTTTAACTCAGGTGATAATTTCCCAGAGGAATAGTAGTGAATGTAATTTTTAGTAAAAAACCATAATTTGTTTGATTTATCTACAATCATTTTTCCAGTTACATATTCGTCATTTTGAAATATTTCACTTAGAGATTTGTCTTTCTCAAAAATCTTTGTGGCATTATTCATTTTAAAAATACCATCCTTAGAAGCATAATAAATTTGATTATTGTACTTGGCTAAGGTTGCATTTTTACTTTTTGTAAGGTTATCAAATTTAATAATATCAGAAGCATTAAGAAGAGATTTATCTACTTTAAATTTATAAACTCCTTTATATTCATGACTTATATAAATTTCATTTGAGTTTAAAACCTCAAAATGCTTAGAAGAATAATTAAATCCTTTTATTTTGTTCTTATAAACCCAAGTATTATTCCTTTTCTCTAATACAGTAATTCCATTGTAATTACCTTGTAAAATATAATTGGTATTTCTAAAAGGGACAAATTTCCAAGTTCCAGAGGAGACAAAAATTGGAGTTGCATTTTTATCATTAATAACAAATGTTCCCGAATCATGTCCGCAAAAAAGCGTGTTTTGATAAGAAAACAAAGACCAAACTTGTCCTTTTGTATTTTGAACAAATTCAAATTTAGAGGTAGAATTCAATTCTTTACAAAACAAACCTTGATTAGTTCCAATGTATAATTTATTATTATGAGTTATTGAAGCATAGGTAGTTCCTAAAATTCCTGTATTATCTATATAGCTTTTTATAGGCGATTTAAGATTGATACAATTGATTCCGTTATCTAGTCCAATCCAAAGATTTTTATCAATATCCTCAAAAAGAGAAAGTGCAGTGTTATTACTTAATCCTGAATTTTGCGTTATATGATAGATGAGTTTGCCTTCTTTAGATAAGATAAATATTCCGTTTGAGATGGAACCTAAAGCTATACTTTCATCAGACAACATCTGGCTACTGTAAATATTACTTTGCTGAATTTCGACATCAACATTTGTTGAGAATTTACTTAATACACCATTCTTATAATTGAAAATCCCTTGCTTTTGAGTGACTAAGATTAACCCTTCGTTTGTATCAAAAATATTAATCAGTTTATTTTGATTGATAATATCGTTGCTTAAAAACAATTTACTTTTACCTTGATCAATCTCATACAACCCTTTTGTGGTCTGAAAATAAATACCATTAGCAGTCTTGAAAGCTTTATTAATTGTACTATTTGGGTTAATTATAGTGAATGATTTTGTTTTTGTATTGAAAGCATAAATTTTTTCTAAAGATTGAAAAAGTATCCAATTGTCGAATGGAAAGATACCCCAAAATTGTTCATCATCATTAATTTTATCTTTAATTGAATTACTAAGTGAAGTGTATGATAATTGACCATTTATAGCACGTTGCCAATAACCGAATTCCATAAAAGAACCCGTATAAATTTTATCGTTAATACACTTAACCGAACGAATAATTGTCTCATTAGGAGAAGGATTTAAAATCCATTTGGAACCGTTAAATTCTAACAAACCTTCATTATTAGCAAAATACATGAATCGATGATTATCTTGAGAAATCATCCAATTTTGAATTCCAGCACCATATACATCTTTAGAATACTTTACAATTGGAGGTAATTGTTGCCCAACACAAAATACTGAAGATAAGAATAATAAAAGCTTGAATAGAATTTTCGAAAATTGCATTTAAATAAAATTAAAAACTAAAGATATATAATATTAAATTTATAAAAAAATGATTAATAAAAAAAGACTGCCATTACTGACAGTCTTTAATACATTATATTGGTTAAAATTACTCTTTTATAAACTTAGTTGATGAAACGTTACCATCTACCATTGCTTTAACAACATAAATACCAGCATTTAATCCTGAAACATCTAAAGTAATAGAGTCTCCATTTACCTCTTTATTGATTACTTCTTGTCCTAAAACATTATAAATAACTAAGTTTTGAATAGTTCCAACTGATTCAATATTAAGCAAATTAGACGTTGGATTTGGATATAACTTCGTTTTTGAAACATCAAAACTATTAGATGATAAAACTGTATTTTTGTGAAAATAAATATTATCTAAATAAATTTTAATTGGCACATTGTTATCTGCTCTTGCTGCAGTAATTACAATTTGAGCTATTGCGTTTCTGCTTAAATTAGCTGGAGCACTAGCTGCAACAAAACTACTTAATGGAATATCAAGAGAAACCCATTGATTAGTTAATAATGGAGATGGTAAGAATTCAATTGCACTAGTCTCACCCATACCTCCATTATGGTTTGATAACTTTATACTCATTACTTGCCCAACCGGTAAGGTACCTCCAATCCAATAATCAACGTGTAAAGTAGTAAAAGTTGTTGCATCAAATAATACAGAAGCGAAATCAATTCCTGCAAATACTTTACCAGCAGCAAAATCAATAACTTTAGTTGGATTACTTTGAACAGGGAAATCATTTATTCTTGCTGAAGCAGGTCCCCAATCTGGCCCCCATTGACTAACAGTTAAGTTAGAATAAGCATCACTGTAAACAGATACAACATCTGCCGTTGGTCTAGCAGGAGGTGGTGTTGCAGCAACTGTTGGCGTAGGAATACAAGCAGCACAAGAACCTCCACAATCAATTCCTGTCTCAGTTCCATCTTGAATTCCATTAGTACATGTATTCACAACCTGAACAACAGAAACATTATCAATAAATACAAAGCCTGTCGCAGCACCTAAATCAAAAATTACTCTATCCGCAACAGCATCACCATAATTGATTGTGTATTGATATGAAAAAGTCTGTGGTGTAGCAGTTAAAGAAGTTGTTGAAGTTAAAGCAGCCCAAGGAGCATTATTTTGCCCTAAGCCAACTATAATGTTTCTTGTTGCAGTTGTTGCGTCAGTAAATGCCGTAAAGGTCAATTCATAAGTTAATCCACTAGTCAAATTAATGTTTTGACTTAAGTTTACATCATAAGGATTACCTGCTGCCAATACATTCGCTTGGTTTACAAAATTGGAACCACCAAGATCAACAACATTTGCAGCGTTATTATACCAAGGTGCTGCTGTACCCGTTTGAAAATCACCATTTGTCACCAAATTCTGAGAAAAACCCAGTGAACAAAAAATTAATGATAGAAAGAAAGTAATTTTTTTCATAATATATAATTTATTTAGTTAAAATTTATTGAATGTAAATTTAATCCATAAAATTTTTAAACAATTCTCAATCCATATATACAAACTATACATTGCGTTTTTTATACCACAATTTTTATACAATTGAAATAAAATTATAAATTATTAATTATCAAGCATTTATATCGTTAAAATTTTATTTAAAAATTAAAATGTATAGTTGATGTATAGTTTAATAATCGTATTTTTTGACCATTAGAATGATATAATCAACTCTACTTTAAGCAAAAAATCAATTTGGAATGAAAGATATACTATAACTTAAAATAGATTAATTATCTTTGCAATTCTATTAAAATCAACAATGATACAACACGATTTTTCAACCTTAGAACCAAAAAAAAATATCTTAATTAAAGGCGCTCAATTGCACAACCTTAAAAATTTAGATGTTGCTATTCCACGAAATAAATTAGTAGTAATTACTGGTCTTTCAGGTTCAGGAAAATCAAGTTTAGCTTTTGATACTTTATATGCCGAAGGGCAACGTAGATATGTTGAAAGTTTGTCTTCATATGCACGACAATTCCTTGGAAGATTAGACAAACCAAAAGTAGAATACATAAAAGGAATTGCTCCTGCGATTGCCATCGAACAAAAAGTAAATACTAGTAATGCACGTTCTACAGTAGGAACTTCTACAGAAATTTATGATTATTTAAAACTACTGTTTGCCCGAGTTGGGAAAACCTACTCTCCAATCTCTGGAAAAGAAGTAAAAAAAGATACCGTTTCTGATGTTATTAATGACATTAAAGAATTTCCAATAGATAGTAAATGGTTACTGCTTGCTCCTATTCATTTAGAAGAAGGAAGAGCTTTAGAAGACAAACTAAAAGTTTTATTACAACAAGGTTTTGCACGTATTTTAGTAGATAACGAGATGGTGCGTTTGGATACGTTAGACCAACACCAATTGGACAATAAAGATATTCTACTAATTATTGACCGAATTGTGGTTAAAACTGAAGAAGAATTCTTCAATCGTTTAGCTGATGCGGTACAAACTGCTTTTTATGAAGGAAAAGGCGTTTGTTATTTGCAAGAAGTGGATACTAAAAAACGTTTGGAATACAGCGCTAATTTTGAATTGGATGGTATCACGTTTTTAGAACCTAATATTCACTTGTTCAGTTTCAATAATCCTTACGGAGCTTGTCCAACATGTGAAGGCTATGGAAGTGTTATCGGAATTGATAGTGATTTAGTGATTCCTAATACTGCTTTATCTGTTTACGAAAATGCTGTATTTCCTTGGCGTGGCGATAGTATGAGTTGGTACCGAGATCAATTGGTAAACAACGCTTATAAATTCGATTTCCCTATACATAAACCGTTTTTCGAACTTTCAGACGAACAAAAACAACTGATTTGGGACGGAAATAAATATTTCACTGGATTAAACGATTTCTTTTCGGAATTAGAAGAGAAAAATTATAAAATTCAAAACCGCGTTTTACTTTCTAGATATAGAGGTAAAACAAAATGTCACACGTGTAAAGGCAAACGATTACGTCCCGAAGCTAATTATATTACTGTTGGGGGTAAAACAGTTTCTGATTTGGTTGATTTACCAATCGTAAATTTGATTGATTTCTTCAAAAAATTAGAATTAAACGAATACGATGCCAAAGTAGCCAAGCGTTTATTAATCGAAATCAACAATCGTTTGGACTTCTTATTCAATGTGGGATTGAGTTATTTGACGTTAAATCGTAACTCCAACTCACTTTCTGGAGGTGAATCGCAACGTATTAACTTGGCCACTTCGTTAGGAAGTAGTTTGGTAGGTTCTATGTACATTTTAGACGAACCAAGTATTGGTCTACATCCAAAAGATACCGAAAGATTAATCGAGGTATTGAAAGAACTTCGCGATTTAGGCAACACTGTTATCGTTGTAGAACACGACGAAGATATCATGAAAGCAGCCGATATGATTATCGATATTGGTCCAGAAGCAGGAACTCATGGAGGTGAATTAGTTGCACAAGGAACCTATGAAGAAATTCTAAAAGCCGATTCGCTAACAGCAAAATACTTAAATGGTAAAGAAGAAATTTCAGTGCCAAAAACAAGAAGAAAATTCAAAAATCATATCGAAGTAATTGGTGCGAGAGAAAATAACTTAAAAAATGAAAACTTCACTTTCCCATTAGAATGTTTGACTGTGATTACAGGTGTTTCGGGAAGTGGAAAAAGTACCTTGGTGAAGAAAATTTTGTTTCCAGCCATTCAAAAAAAATTAGAAGGTGTTGGTGAAAAAGCAGGACAATTTACCGAATTAGCCGGAAGTTTTTCGCACATCAAACATATTGAATATGTAGACCAAAATCCGATTGGAAGAAGTTCGCGTTCAAATCCAGTTACTTATATTAAAGCGTATGATGATATTCGTGAACTATTTGCCAAACAAAACGTTTCCAAACTACGAAATTATCAAGCAAAACATTTCTCTTTCAATGTAGAAGGCGGAAGATGTGAAGTTTGTAAAGGTGATGGAGAAGTTACTATCGAAATGCAATTCATGGCAGACGTTCACTTAGAATGTGAAGTTTGTAACGGAAAACGTTTCAAAAAAGAAGTGTTAGAAGTAACGTTTGAAGGTAAAAACATCAATGATATTTTAACCTTAACTATTGATGATGCTTTGGCGTTTTTTGGAGCGCACAACCAAACTAAAATTACACAGAAATTGCAACCTTTACAAGATGTTGGTTTAGGTTATGTGCAATTAGGACAATCCTCTTCTACCCTTTCTGGTGGCGAGGCGCAACGTATTAAATTAGCTTCATTCTTAGTTAAAGGAACTATAAAAGATAAAGCATTGTTTGTTTTTGATGAACCTACAACAGGATTGCATTTTCACGATATTAAAAAATTATTAGCTTCTTTTGACGCTTTGTTAGACAAAGGACATTCGATTATCGTAATTGAACACAATTTAGATTTAATTAAATGTGCCGATTATATTTTGGATATTGGTCCGGAAGGCGGTGAAAACGGTGGAAAATTAATGGCTTTTGGCACACCCGAAGAAGTAGCTAAAAACAAGAATTCGATTACTGGAAAATATTTAAAAGAGAAACTAAACTAATGATAAACCCTTCTGCAAACGGATGGATTGATAAGTTTTTTGCTGAAAATCAAGCTAATTTTGTTGATTTTCAAGGCAATACTTTGACTTTTTATGAAGATTGTAGAGCAACAGGGTTTATATATGGTTATGTGGTACGTTACCAACTTAAAAATCAAATCAATACCGTAAAATGGTCATATGATGAAGTGACGAAAGTTGGGTTCTTAAACACACTTTTTTCCTTGTATTGCATTGAAAAATCAAACGGAACTAAAGAAGATTTCATCAATTCGGTTTATGAATTTTATAAAATTATTCAGCCAGAAAACCTGAATTTCATTAAAAAACTACTACCAGAAGGTTCTTATAGTACCCGTTTAGAAAAAGTGATTGATGACCGAATTCAAACCAATAACAATACGATTAGCAAGAATTTTTCACATATTATTACAAATGCACTTTTATTTATCGATGTTTTAGCTTTTGAACATTATTTAAAAAATGATACTTTACCTTCCGATTATTTGAAAAATATGGAATCGGATTGTATTAAAATTGTTTCTTTGGCTTTAAAAATAAAAGAAAGTAAGTCAAAATACGACGAATTATTGGTGAAATTATTTGAAAATTCAATTCGTTATACCAAATTCAATTCCATCGAAAATATCGAATTATCTGAAATCAAGTTGATGCGACATTCTTCGCTTCTGGAAAAATTGTATCTTTTGGATATTGCTCAAATGGCTCTTTGGAGCGATGAAAAATTAGAACACAACGAAGAAAATTTCTTAAAACAATTGAGTTCAGATTTAGAATTAGAATCAGACTTACTTGAAAAAAGTAAAAAAGTAATCAATGCTTTTATAGAAAAATACAAATCGGAAATTCCGTTCTTTAATTATTCCAATCCTATCAAACATTTTTACGATCAAGCCAATAAAAATGTAACCAAACTTATCATTCGAAACAAAGACCGATTAACAAAAGAAATCAAAGAAAGTGGTGAATTAATGCAACTTTTAGCCAAATCAACCACTAAAGATTTGAGCAAAGACGAAAAAAAGAAAGTAAAAAAACAGTTACTAGATGTCTGTAAAACAGTTCCGTCGTTAACTATATTTTTACTTCCTGGTGGTGGCTTATTATTGCCTATTTTGATAAAATTTATTCCGCAATTATTGCCTTCTGCTTTTAATGAGAATTTAGATGATTAAAACTTCAACTGATACACATCATCCAAGTCTTTATCACAACTAAAATTTACACCTAAATCGGTTACATAACCATCGTTAAGACCATAAACCCAACCATGTAAAGATAACTCTTGTCCGTTTTTCCATGCGTTTTGAACAATGGATGTTTTGGCTAAATCCATAACTTGTTCTTTTACATTGATTTCTACGAATTTATTGAAGCGTTCTTTTTCATCGGTAATGGCATCTAATTCTTCATGATGAAAACGATATACATCTTTAATATGACGAATCCAATTATCAATAATTCCAATAGAAGTATTTCCCATTGCGGCTTTAACTCCACCACAACCATAATGTCCACAAACAATTACGTGTTTGACTTTTAAAGCATTTACAGCATAATCCAATACGCTTAACATGTTCATATCAGAATGTACAACCATATTAGCAATATTTCGGTGTACAAAAACTTCGCCAGGTTCAGCCCCAATAATTTCATTTGCAGGAACGCGACTATCTGAACAGCCAATCCATAAAAGTGGTGGACTTTGTCCGTCGGCTAAATTTTTGAAATAGTTTGGGCTAATGGCTAGTTTGTTTTCCACCCATTTTTTGTTATTGTCTAATATCTTTTTGTAAAAATCAGTCATTATCATTGTGTATGTGTTATCAAATATAAAATAAAAAAGCTATCAATTCCGTATTAAAATTTGGTGAAGTGATAGCTTTTTGAAAATATGATTTAAAATTATCTTTAGTGTCTTAGGTCTGAAACCGTAAATTCAGGATTAGAATTATCTTTAATGTACATAACATCATCGTAGAAAATTACTTTACCCGACTCGATATCGTGCATTGCTCCTACAATTCCGATTTGACCTTCTTCTAACATTTGTTCTAAAACAAAACTTCTTTCGATAATGTTTTTTACACTTCGTTTTACATTGATTTCTGCTACATTTTCAACGAATCCACTGTTTTTTGAAGTTCTGTCATCTGTCGTTTCTTTTTCTTGATAAACTGCAGGTTGAATTTTTGATAATAGTTCTGTTAAATTACCCATTTCAACATGATCACAAGCTCCTTTTACAGCTCCACATTTTGAATGACCTAAAACAACGATTAATTTAGAGCCAGCTACTTTACAAGCAAATTCCATACTTCCTAGAATATCGGTATTTACGATATTTCCAGCAATTCGTACCGAAAAAATATCGCCTAAACCTTGGTCAAAAATCAATTCCGCTGAAGTTCTACTATCAATACAACTTAAAATCGTAGCAAATGGCCATTGTCCATCACGAGTTTCGTTGGCTTGTTCTAATAAGTTTCTGTTCGCTTTTAAATTATTAATAAATCGATCATTTCCCTCTTGTAAAAATTGTAATGCTTTACGAGGTGTCATTTGTGCTTGAGTTTCTTTATTATGTGCTTTCATATTTATTTTATTTCTTTTTTATCTTCTTTAATTTCAATGTGTTTAAATTCAGTATTATCTAAATTATAATGCTCTTTAAATCCTTTTAAGGTTAAATCTATTTTTTTGTCTTCGGCTTTTACATTCCTAAAATCCTTTATCAATTCTACCACATCAAAATCAATATATTTGGTGTTTGATGCATCGATAACTAATTTAGAACCTTTTGGAATACGACCTAATGTATTTTTAATAGCTGCTTTATTTAAAAATGAAACTTCTTCAGCTAGTTTAATTGTAATTATATCACCATCGTGTAATGATTCCTTTTTGAACGAATAAGCAAATTTCAAGTTTTGATACAAGATAAATATTATACTTACTGCTAAACCAATTCCTACACCTTTTAATAAATCGATACGAACAACCGCAATTACTGTAACAACAAAAGGAATAAATTGAGAATATCCATTATTCCACAAGTGAACAAAAACGCTTGGTTTCGCTAATTTATATCCAACCATTAATAAAACCGCAGCCAATGCAGCTAATGGAATTTTATTTAAGATAAACGGAATTGATAATGCAAAAGTGAATAACAACAATCCATGAAAAATAGTTGAGAATTTAGTTCTACCACCAGAATTTATATTGGCAGACGAACGAACAACAACAGATGTCATTGGCAAGCCACCTAATAAACCACTAACAATGTTTCCAATACCTTGAGCCTTCAACTCACGATTTGTGTCTGTAAATCGTTTGTAAGGATCTAATTTATCTGTCGCCTCAATACATAATAATGTTTCAATGGACGCAACAACAGCAATGGTTACCGCAACAATCCACACTTTTTCGTTTGTTAAGGAAGCGAAATTTGGTAAAGCAAATCCATTACTAATTTCAGTAAAAGAAGGCAAACTCACCAAATGGTTTTGAGTAACAATCGCTAAACTTGAACCCGATTGAATAAAAAATTCATTCAATAAAATACTCACGACAACCACAACCAAAGCGCCAGGAACAACTTTTATTTTTTTTAAAGCAGGAACTTTTTCCCAAGTAATTAAAATGGCTAACGATAACAATGCAATTATTAATGCTCCTGTATGAATGTAATTGATAGACTCAAATAAAGTATCAAAAGTTGTATGACCCGATTTTTCGATATAGAAAAAATCGCCCTCGTTATCTACATCATGACCAAAAGCATGTGGAATTTGCTTTAAAATAATGATGATTCCAATAGCAGCTAACATTCCCTCAATAACACTTGTGGGAAAATAATTAGAAAAACTTCCCGCTCTCAAAAAGCCTAAAGCGATTTGAATTAATCCTGCTAAAATTACCGCAACTAAGAAAATATCAAATCCTCCCAAATCAGTAATTGCTGCAAGAACGATAGCTGTTAATCCAGCAGCTGGACCAGTAACACTCAATGCTGAATTACTTAAAAAACCAACAACTACACCGCCAATTACACCCGAAACAATACCTGAAAACAAAGGTGCTCCAGATGCTAATGCAATTCCTAAACACAATGGCAAAGCCACTAAAAATACAACAAGACCAGATGCAAGATCTCCTCTTACATTGGAAAAAATAGAATGATTATTCATGAATTTTTTGTATAATACATTAATAGTACACTCAAAAATTAAAAGAGTGTTAATAAAGAAAAATGAAATGTATTATGCCAAATTAGGAGGTGGGGAGAAAATTTGGTGAGCCAAATTGTCAAAACTTAATAAATCGTGTTCTATTAGAACATTAAGCTTTACTAACTCTCCGAATGAAAAATGAACTACTGAATAATTAGTAGTTTGTACCGTTTTAATTTCATTAAATAGCGAATGATTTTCCTCTTCTTCACACATTGTGTAAAAATAAGAGGTATCTGCTTCTTTATCTACCATACCAATTAATGTTGGAGTAGCTAAGAAAGCAATAAATAAGAATAAAAAAACAGTTGATAAAAACTTCATATAACAAATATAAAAATATTTTATAGTAATTCAACGATTAGTAAAAAAATAATGCTGTGAAAATTCACAGCATTATTTTTTTTAAACATATTAAATTTCTTCGTCCAACCAAGCTTTGAGCATCCAGTTGGTTTTTTCTTGCTCGGCAATAAAATCACTCATCATAGAATTAGTTCCTTCATCATTTATTTCTGATGCTTTAGCTAAAATTACTCTTTCAACTTGCAGCAAAACACTTAACGATTCTAAAATCAGCTGAATAGCTTCTACATCTTTTGAAATATCTTTTCCTACTTTTAATTTGCTATTTACAATATAATCTGAAAATGTATGTAAAGGAGTTCCTCCTAAAGTAAGTACACGCTCTGCAATTAAATCAATTTTTAACTGACTATCGTTGTATAATTCTTCAAATTTTAAGTGCAAATCAAAAAATCTTTTTCCTCTAATATTCCAATGTAAACCTCTTAAATTTTGATAATATATTTGAAAGTTAGATAACAATCCGTTCAATTCATTTACTAATTCTTCAGATTGTTCAACTGGTAATCCTAAGCTATTAAGTTTCATAATTTAGTATTTATTTTCTCAAATTTACAAAATTCCACACCCATTCCCTATAAATTTAATTGATAGTTTTTATATTTGCATCAAATTTATCAATGTTATGACAATTACTCAATTATACTACGTTTTGGCTGTAGCCGAATATAAAAACTTTACGTTAGCTGCTGAAAAATGCTTTGTAACACAACCTACATTGAGTATGCAAATTCAAAAATTAGAAGATGAATTAGATATTTTGATTTTTGATAGAAGCAAAAAACCAATATTGTTAACAGAAGTTGGTGAGAAAATCGTTAACCAAGCCAAAAACATCGTAAACGAAGCAGGAAGAATTAAAGATATTGTTGATCAACAAAAAGGATATATTGGTGGCGAATTTAAAGTGGGGATAATTCCAACAGTAATGCCAACCTTACTTCCTATGTTTTTGAATAATTTCATTAAAAAATATCCAAAAGTCAATTTAATTATTGAAGAACAAACCACTGAAGATATTATCAAGAAATTAAAAAATGGTCATTTAGATTGTGCTATTGCCGCTACTCCATTAGAAGAAGAAAATTTAAAGGAAATCGTTTTATATTACGAGCCTTTTGTTGCTTATGTACCTTCTAATCATCCTTCAATTGATAAAAAAGAAATTGAAATCTCTGATTTAGATTTAGACAAGATTTTACTTTTACAAGACGGACATTGTTTCAGAAATGGAATTCTTAACTTGTGTAAAAACAATAAGTATATTGCTGATAGTCATTTTCAATTGGAAAGCGGCAGTTTTGAAACGCTAATCAAATTAGCCGATGAAGGTTTAGGAACTACGCTACTTCCTTATTTGCATACTTTAGATTTGAATGAAAAGAATAAAGAAAAACTAAAACCGTTTAAAGATCCAAAACCGGCTAGAGAAGTTAGTTTGATTTATCCTAAAAACGAATTGAAAATACATATTATTAACGCCTTACGCGATACAATATCTGGCGTTGTCCGTGGAGCAATAGCATTTAGTGATGTTGAAATTATAAGTCCAAAAACAAAATAGATTTCAATATATACCATAAAAAAAGTCCCGAGATTATCGGGACTTTATATTTTTAGTTGATATAAATTAAACATTGTCTTAATTCTGGCTTCTCTTCGGTAAACTGTAAAAGCCACTCTCTCAATTGATCTATTTCATAAGGAAGCAATATTCTCACTGCTTTCTCTAATTCTTTACAAAATAGTTTCGCATCAAAACTCACTCTCTCCAAAATTGACTTGGTGTAAGAAAACATCGGTCTGGGCATACTTTTTCTAGATAAAAGGTTAGACTGGGGGTAAGAACTTGTCGTAAAGATAAATAAAAAAATCTTTCGAAAACGATATAGTTAATAAAAAAAATGCTAAAATTTTATTAAATTCTTACTTTACAGTAAAAATCATACATTTTTTGTAGCTCGTAACATTTCGCGTTTTCCTGGAGCTCCAGGCAGTTTTTCAATTGAAAATCCGACACTTAGCATCGCGTTCTTTATAGATGAACGACAAGCATAAGTAACAAGGGTTCTTTTTGGTAAAAGTGCATCGTACATTTTCTTAAAAATGGCTTCACTCCACAATTCGGGTTGTAATGGAAATCCGAATGCATCAAAATAAATTAAATCGAATTGGTTTTTGTCTTCGATATCTTGAAAAAACTGTTTTCTCTTAGTTAAATGAAAATTTTCAGAAATCGTTTCTTGTTTTTCCCAATCACAAGAATGCATTTTATCAAAAATCTCCTGATACATTTCGGAATCTAATTCAGAAACATAATTCATTTGCGCTATTTCTTCCTGAGAAATGGGATATGCTTCTACTCCAACGTAATTAACTTTTTCTTTATTTATAGTTTCCAAAAAAGTAATGAAAGCATTCAAACCAGTTCCGAAACCAATTTCTAAAATAGAAATCGCATCCTGATTCTGAAATAAATCTAATCCGTTTTTGATAAAAACATGTTTCGCTTCTTGAATTGCACCATGAGTTGAATGATAGTTCTCGTCCCATTCTGGAATTCGGATAGTCGTGGATCCGTCGTCGGTGATAATGATTTCTCTTTTCATAGTAAATTCAAAAAAGAAAAGGTTTAAGAATTCGAAATCTAGCTCTTAAACCTTTTTATTTTAATGAGTACATTACTCAATATACAATTTCTTAATTTTCGGTATCGGTCCGCCACATTTAACTTCGTGGCACTTGATACAAGCATCGATTCCGTTATTAAAATGTTCTTTAGCATTTTTTGGATCTTGATAAATCAATTCCTGAGCTTTGATAAATTTAGCTGCTTGTTCATCGAAAAAAGCATCTTTATCGGTTTCATCCGTCATTACTGCTTTATGAATGCGAATAAAATGTTGCGGAAATTTACCAATGGTATCGCCTTTCATGATGCGTTCTTTCAAACGTTCATTATCAACATACATTTGTTCCATCAGAGCTGCCATTTCTGACATTTCGTACATTTCAAAACCGTCTTTATTTACTTTTGAATCGGTTTCACATGCTTCTTTATCTGTTGCTTTTTCATCCACTTTCTTATCACAAGAAATCGACAAAATAGCAAAAGATAATAGTAGAATTAACTGTTTCATTATTTAGCAATTAAAACACCATTTGCCATAAACGAGTACGTTACTTTTGGCTCTACAATACTGTCAATTGCTGCTTGCGATTTTCCAGCATCTTTTGCATAATGTTTTAAAACATCAACACTTTCAACGCTTACAAATGCTTTTCCGTTCACAATAACTTCTTTATCTTGTGCATTTTTTGGAACGAAGAAACCATAGTCTTTAAATTTTACAAAAGCTTCTTTATCATCTGCTAAATCCAATGTCATCCAACAACCTTTCTTTTGACAAACTTCGTTGATTCCTGATTTGAATTTTACTTCTAAAGTATCGCCTTCTTTTAAAGATTTGAATTTTTCCATCATTTCAGCATTCGATAAAGCGCCTTCAGATGAAATAGAGTCGCCAAAAACAGCATAATCTACTTTAGCAATTTCTGGAGTAGTTTCTTTTTTTTGTTCACATCCAACAAATGCAATAGTTAGAAGTGATAGAGTAAGTATTTTTTTCATTTTAATTGTGAATAATTTCAACAAAAATAACGATATTTTTTATATTTTCGGAGCATCAAAAAAGAAAGTTTCATCTCTTGTAAAAGAAGTTAACGACACGAAGATTTCTTATTTATTTAGGTGATTTAAAATCAATTTAAAGTTTTTATCAAGATAAAATTTTGTCAGTTGTTGATAATTATTTTTTGGTAAGTAAAAATAAAACTTCTTTTTTTTAGTAAATTTGCAACGAATACGTAAAAATCTACCTTTTTTTTGTTGATTTTACAAAACTATAAATTATAACAGTTTGACCCTAATGGAATTAAAAACTTTAAACGAAATTGAAATTATTTCGGCTCCTCATTCAAAAATCAGCGAGGTTGATTTTGAAAACCTAACCTTTGGTAATGTCTTTACAGACCATATGTTAGTATGTGATTATGTAGATGGAGCATGGCAAAAACCTGTTATAGAACCATATGCACCTTTCATGATTGATCCTTCTGCAAAAGTATTCCACTACGGACAAGCTATTTTTGAAGGAATGAAAGCTTACAAAGATGAGCAAGATGACGTTTGGTTGTTTAGACCAGATGAAAATTATCACCGTTTTAATAAAAGTGCTACTAGAATGGCAATGCCAGAAGTTCCTGAAGATGTTTTCTTAGGAGGTTTACACCGTTTATTAGAAATTGAAAAAGAATGGGTTAAAAAAGGAAAAGGAAATACTTTGTATATCCGTCCTTTTATGATTGCAACCGGTCATGGTGTAATTGCGGCTCCTTCTCAAGAATACCGTTTTATGATTATATTATCGCCAGCTCGTGCTTATTATTCTGGTGAAGTTAGAGTACTTATTGCGGAACATTTTAGTAGAGCGGCTAACGGAGGAATTGGTGCGGCTAAAGCTGCAGGAAATTACTCTGCACAGTTTTACCCAACAAAATTAGCAAACGAGCAAGGTTTCCAACAAATCATTTGGACAGATGATGCTACGCATACCAAACTGGAAGAAGCTGGAACTATGAATGTTTTCTTTAGAATTAATGATACAATTTACACAGCACCAACAAGTGAAAGAATCCTAGATGGTGTTACTCGTAAAAGTGTTATCGAATTAGCGCAAAGAGAAAACATTAAAGTAGAAGTACGTTCGGTTTTAGTTGACGAACTAGTAGCTGCTGCAAAAGACGGTTCATTAAAAGAGATCTTTGGTGCAGGAACTGCGGCTGTGATAAATCCAATCGTAGGCTTTTCTTATTTAGGTGAATACTATGAATTACCAAAATTAGAAAACTCGGTGGCTTTAGAAATTAAAGAAAAGCTAACTAACATTCAATATAAATTAGCAGAAGACACTTTTGGTTGGACTGTTAAGATATAGTGTTCAGTGTTCAGTGTTCAGTGTTCAAAATTAAAAAACACATAAGTAAAAAGGCGATTTCAAAATTGAAATCGCCTTTTTTTTATTTTAAAATTTCTTCAAAATTAGGTTTAAAGTAATTTGGACCTTTCATTACTTTTCCGTCTTCTCTGTAAATAGGTTTTCCGTCTTCTCCAAGTTTACTCATATTAGAACGTTGAATTTCATCAAACACTTCTTCAATTTTATGTTGTAATCCGTGTTCTAAAATGGTGCCACACAAAATATATAACATATCGCCTAGAGCATCTGCAATTTCAACGATATCATTGTTTTGAACGGCTTCTAAATATTCTTCATTTTCCTCTTTCATTAGGTTAAAACGAAGTTCATTTTTTAAAGCACCTAAATCGGCTTTCATTTCTTCACTCACTCCTAAACCATAGGTTTCATGAAAAATTCTTACTGCTTTTAATTGTTTTTGCATAATTGACCTTATAAATTTCTCTAAATTAAAAAATTAGATAGTATTAAATTCTTATTTTTGTAAAAATTTTCAATATGTTTTCAACAGGACAAATCTACTTTGCTATTTTCTTTATAATTGCGTTTGTAACCACAATGATATTGGTATACCGTAAAGATTTAAGACAAATGAAACCGTTCTATAAAGGAACCTATTGGGTATTTATTGGATTTTTAGGCTTCATTGGGTTACTCTTTTTAATTAAAGTACTAATGAAAGATTAATTTTCTTACTTTTGAAAAACAAATTCATGCCCTGATGAGAATTTTAAAATACATACTTCTTTTATTGCTTCTATTTAGTGTGGCCTTTGTTGTCTTTGTTGCTACTCAGCAAAGCGACTATAGAGTGGTTCGCTCTAAAGAAATAAAAGCTTCAAAGGATATTGTTTATAATTTTGTTTCCGATAGCACTTCTTTAGTTGATTGGAATCCTTGGGATAAAGACAATGCGGTTTTTAAAAATCTAAAATCAGTTCCAGGTGATACAATTATGCAAACCATTACGGTTTCAGGTGAGAAAAACGATTCCTTTATGCGTTTTCAAAAAACAAAAAAAGGAGCTTTAGTTACTTGGGAATTAAAAGGGAAATTAGATTTTGAATTAAAATTATTGAGTGTTTTACAAGGTGGCGTTGATAATGTATTAGGAGATAAATTAGAAGACGGATTAAACAACATTGACACTTATTTAGTTAAGGAATTGACTACTTACAATATCAAAATTCACGGATTGGTAACTAAACATGCAACCAATTATATCCAACAAATAGATACTTGTTCATTTGCCGATTTTCAAAAAGTTTCTAAAACCATGTTGCAAAATATGATGGCTTTTGTGGAGAAAAACGACATTATCATTACTGGTTTACCTTTTATTACTTATGATACTTGGGATAAACAAAACAAAACAACCATTTTTTCAATGTGTGTTCCGGTGGAGGAAGAAATATTAACTACTCCGGGTAGCGAAATTTCAGGAGGTCATTTTGATGAATTTTTAGCTGTAAAAACAACTTTAACTGGCGATTATTCTCACAATCAAGAAGCTTGGGACAAAACTTTAGCTTATATTAAAAAGAAAAAACTAATTGAGGATTTAGAAGGTACTAACATTGAAGTTTATAAAGTTAGTTTACCAAAAGAACGTAAACCTTCAAAATGGGTAACCGAAATTTTTGTACCAATAAAAAAACGAGTTTACATTCCAAAACCAAAACCAGTTGAAACTGAAGTAGAAATCACTACACCTGTAGAAGGAACGACAACTAATACAAATCAATAATTATTTTAAATTTTATACTAATGAATAAACTTTTTTTATCAATTGTTTTTATACTAATTGGATCTTTTATAAATGCACAAGAAGTTGAAATTAAAGACGATAAAGTTCTTTTAGATGGAACACCAATTTTAAAATATGAAAAAATTAATGTTAGCCAACATTCCTTTTACTCATTAGAAGGCGATGACGAAATATTGCTATTCAAATGGCATTCCAACGAAACAAATGGATATACTGATGATGATTACATCATTCTAAACTTTTTAACCGCTAAAGTAAAAGTTGAATCTACAAGTGTTGAGCATATTATTTCAGGATTAGGTATGAATTCGAAAAAGAATATGCAAAAATTAGTAAAATGGCTATTAAAAGAAAAGGTTATTGATAGCAAAGGAATTTTAAATATTGAAAAAGTACAAACATTTTACGACAAATACAACGAAGACATAACGATGAGAACTTCTAGATAAAATAAAAAAAGGACATTTTAAATGTCCTTTTTTTATTCTTTATTCTTTCCTATCAAATGCTTTACAACAGTTTCAGCAGCATGTAAACCAAACAAAGCAGGCATCCAACTGTTCGTTCCGTAAAAAGATTTCTTGAAATTTGTTCCATCAGTGGTTTTTACACTAGAATAATCTGGTCGTTCGTATGAATATACCACTTTTACTCCTTTTGAAATTCCTTCCATTTTTAAACGCTTGCGTACATTCTTCGCTAACGGACAATATTCAGTTTTGCTGATATCGCGTACTTGAACTTTTTCAGCTTCAAACTTACCTCCTGCTCCCATGTTACTGATTACTTTCACTTTCTTACGTTTACAAGCCAAAATCAAATTGATTTTTGGCGTTACGCTATCAATACAATCTAAAACGTAGTCAAATTCAGGTGAAACCAATTCATAGGCACGTTCTGGAGACAAAAATTCTTCAATTCGTGTTAATTTTAATTCTGGATTAATATCCATTAATCTGTCACCAACAATTTTTACTTTTGGTTCACCAACTGTACTATGCAACGCTGGCAATTGACGATTAATATTCGTAATATCCACAACATCTCCATCCACAATGGTCATGTTTCCTACACCAGCACGGGCTAAAAATTCGGCAGCAAAACTCCCTACTCCACCTAATCCAACAACCAAAACATTAGCGTTTTCAAGTTTTTGAATGCCTTCTTCTTTAAATAATAATACCGCTCTTTCTTTCCACTTTGCCATAATAGTGTTGAATCGTTAAATTGATTAATTGTTTAACTGAAAATCCTTGAAAAATTAGTAAAAACGATAGTTTTCATTTCCTCTACCGAAATTCCTTTTATCGAAGCTGCTTTTTCATACACTTGATAAATGGATTCTTCAATCGTATCGGTTTCTAATAAAACTTGATTTTCGGGTGCAAAGGTAAATACTTTTTCTAAATCTGGATTACGAAGTAAGTATTTTCCAAACGAAAGATAAAAACCGTTATTCAAAAGTGATTTCGCCACTTGTTCGTTTTTTGAAAATCCGTGAATAATCATTGGATTTTCAATTTTCATTTCTCTCTTGATGGTAATAACTTCAACATAAGCCGCAACACAATGTAAAACGATAGGTTTATTAGTTTGCTTTACGATTTCTAATTGTTTCTTAAAAACCGATATTTGTAAGTCTAATGGAATTTCAATTCGTTTGTCTAAACCACATTCGCCAAGTGCTAAACATTCGTTTAATTGTAATTTCTCTTTGATGATTTCTAAATCGGATTCTAAACGATTCTCATCAATATACCAAGGATGAATTCCAATAGAATAATTCGGAATCGAAGCGTCAAACTCCCACGGATATTGATTAACGACTTCAATCACATCTAAAAGATTAGAAAATTTGTGCGTATGTAAGTTGATGAATTTAGTCATGAAATTTCTTTACTCCAGCTAAAATTTCGATATTCAAATCGTTTTCTAAAGGTACAATCGGACACGAATATTCGTAATTATAGGCACAATACGGATTATAAGCTTTATTGAAATCAATAGTCCAAGTTTTACCTTTTTGAATTTTCATGTCAACATATCTTCCACCTATGTAGCTTTCTTTTCCGCAAGTTAAATCAGAAAATGGTAAGAATAAATAATCTTCATAACCCGGTTTTTTATTCAAATCTACATTTTGATACACATTTAGTTTAAATGCTTTATCATCAATATTGAAGTGTAATTCACCATATTTTTTGTACAATGGAGTTCTAGAAGTTGTCGTTTTCATACCAAAAGGCTTTTCCTTTTTGGTTCTAATAAATGTCGCTTCAACAATATACTTTTCATTTATCGAAAAGAAGTCCAAACCTTTAAATTCTTTTAAATCCTCTTTAGTCAATGGACTTTTCAATGAATCCGCATAACTTTTATTCAAATCAGATTGAAATTTTTCAGCCGAAGACAAGTCTTTTTGAGCAAATGTCATAGTTGAAAATAATAGGAAAATCAAAAGTTTTTTCATTGGATTCATTTTTTACAAAAATATATAATTTCTATAACATTTTAATCGTGTTAGCTTTCGTAAATTTGCGATTCAACTTTAGGTATGTTACAGCGCGCTTTTAACAAATATATCGACAATTTCAGAGGATTTTCTCGCGAAATTTGGATACTTACACTTATTACTTTCATCAATCGTGCTGGAACCATGGTACTTCCTTTCTTGTCTAAATATTTAAGAGAAGATTTAGACTTTTCATACAATCAGGTGAAGTGGATATTGATAAGTTTTGGATTGGGTTCCATCGTAGGTTCTTGGTTAGGAGGAAAATTATCTGATAAAATTGGTTTTTATAAAATCATGATTTTCAGTTTAATGACCAGTGGAATTGCTTTTTTTGGATTACAATTTGTCACTAGTTTTGAAGGGTTACTTGTCGCTATGTTCTTCATAATGGTAGTTGCCGATATGTTCCGTCCAGCCATGTTTGTATCTTTAGGCGCTTATGCAAAACCAGAAAACAGAACTCGAGCCTTAACCTTAGTTAGATTAGCTATTAATTTAGGCTTCGCTGCCGGACCAGCACTTGGAGGATTATTAATTATGACTGTGGGCTACAAAGGTTTATTTTGGGTGGATGGTGCCACTTGTATTTTAGCCATTTTAATATTTTGGATTAAAGTAAAAGAAAAGAAAAAATCAAAATATACCGATAAAGAACATCCTGGCGAAATCCTAACCAATTCTGTTTTCAAAGACAGACCTTTTTGGATATTTCTTGGTGCTACTTTAATTACTGGAATATTATTTTTCCAATTGTTCACTACTATTCCGTTGTATCATAAAGAGCAATTTAATTTATCCGAATTACAAACAGGATTATTGTTAACTCTAAATGGTGTTTTAATCTTCTTTTTAGAAATGCCAATTGTAAGTTATATCGAACGCCATAAAATTAACAAGCTAAAAGTCATTACATTAGGCTGTTTGGCAATGGCAATAAGTATGTATTTACTTTTAGTCAACCAATGGGCAGGCATTTTAATCATTATGATGTTGTTTATGACATTTGGTGAAATGTTTGTATTTCCTTTCTCTAATTCATTTGCTATAAGTCGCGCACCTAAAGGCCATGAAGGTCGCTATATGGCAATTTTTACCATGAGTTACAGCACAGCACATATTTTAAGCGCCGAAGCTGGTATGGATATGATTCGTTTGTTTAGCTATCAAAACAATTGGTTCTTCATGGGAACACTTGGTATCATTGGTGTTTTACTCTTTATTTGGACCATGAAATTGGTTAAATATGAACCGCCAAGAAATATATAAACTAAAAATTTAGTTAAATAACTATAAAAATAGTTGTAAAACTAAAAATATAGTTATAAGTTTGACTTATCAAATTGAAAGTCATGCAAAAACTAACCAACAAAGAAGAAGAAATCATGCACATTTTATGGAAGCTAAAAAAAGCTTTTGTAAAAGATATCATGGAAGAAATCACTGACGATAAACCTCATTATAATACACTTTCTACCATTGTTCGTAATCTTGAAGAGAAAGGTTATGTTGGGTACAATGCTTACGGAAAAACACATCAGTACTTCCCGATTGTTACCATTGAAGATTACAGAAAAACGTTTATGAATACAGCTATTGATAACTATTTCAATAGTTCGTACAAAAATTTGGTTTCCTATTTTGCCGAAGAAGATAAAATTTCGGCAGACGAACTTCGTGAGATTTTAGCTTTAATCGAAAAAAAGAAATAGTATGGAAAATCTACTGATGTATTTTGCCAAGGTAAATGGGCTCATCATTTTATTTTATTTGATGTATATTTTATTCCTTCGAAAAGAAACATTTTTTGTTTCGAATCGCTGGTACTTTTTGTCGGGTTTAATATTATCATTGATTTTACCTCTAATCACTTTTACCAAAATAATTTGGGTGGAACCAACACCAATTCCTGAATATTATGAAGAGGCAATTCCAATAACCTATAATACTATCGAAACTCCAATACAAGAAGCTACTTTAGATTGGTCTTTGATTTTAATGTCGGCTTACATCGTAATTTCAATTTTAATTATTTTGAAAATTGGAATAGAATTAGTTTCGTTTTTCAAAAGAATTCAAAAACAAAACAAGCAAAAAGAAAGCGATTATACTTTGGTAGATTCAAATTCAGCTGAAAATCCTTTTTCATTTTTTAGTTACATCGTAATTAATAAAGATATGTTTACTGAAGAAGAATTACAGCATATTTTAACGCACGAGAGCATTCATGTGAAGCAAAAACATTCATTTGATGTGCTAATCGGAAAAGTGTTTTGTGCTATCTTTTGGGTAAACCCAATCATTTGGTTCTACCGAAAAGCGATGCTTCAAAACTTAGAATTTATTGCCGATAACGAAACATTTCAACAAATCGAAAACAAATACGAATATCAAAAAACATTATTAAAAGTTGTGACTCATCAACACAATTTAAGTATTACTAATCAATTTTATCAATCATTAATCAAAAAACGAATCGTTATGTTACACACAAATCAATCCCACAAAAAGAATGTTTGGAAGTATGCTACTATTCTTCCACTATTAGTAGGTTTCATGTTATTGTTTCAAATTGAAACCGTAGCTCAAGTAAAGGAAGTTACAATTTCAAAATCAATTACCAACGAATTAATTCAATTTGTAATTGATAAAAATACAACGGATGCGCAAATAAAAGAAGAAACTGAATTATTAAAAAAAGAGCATAATATCGAATTAAAAATTTCAAAAATTAAACGAAATGCTAAAAATGAAATCACTGCTTTAGAAGCTAAGTTTGAAGATAGTGATAAAACTTCAGGAAAAATTTCAATTAAAGGAGAAGAAGCTATAGAACCTATTCGCTTTTTTAAAGAAATAAATGAAAACGGAAAAGGAAATATTGGTTTCGACAGAAATAACATTTCAACCGTTTTTGCGAAAATGGATGCTGATCAACTAGAATGGAATGATGCTCAAACTATCGAAATAAAAAAATCAGATACAGATGAAGTGATTTACATCATAAATGGGAAAGAATATTCTAAGGAGGAAATGAAAGATAAAATCGTTGAATTAGACGGTGCCATCGAAATGAATGAGAATGAAAAGAACGGAAAAAAAATTATGATTTTTAAAGGAAATTCTACCATTTCAGACGAACCAAAAACCATTATTTATCTTGACGAAAAAATGATTTCTGAGGATGAAATGAAAAGAATAGATGCAAATATCATCAAATCAGTGGATGTAAATAAGGGTAATATCAAAAAAGAAATTAAAATTATAACTAAAAATTCTAGCGGGTTGCCAGAAGATGCAGAAATTTACATTGACGGAAAAAAAGCAACAAAAGAAGAATTAGACAAAATCGAAAAAGAAGAGATTGAAACCATAAACATAAACAATAATAACGGTAAAAAATCAATAGAAATCCATAAGAAAAACATCAAAACTATTTCAGGAGGAACTTGGACAGATGTTAATAAAGAAATTAAAAAGCAAGAAATAAAAATCATAACTACAGATGATGGAGATGAATCAATTATTTTTAATGTAAATAAGTTAAAAATCCCCGGAGAACCTACTGTTATAATAGAAAATGGCAGAGTTGATATTTATGTAAATGGCAAAAAACTTCCAAATTCAGAAAGTTTTTTAAATATAGATCCTAGTAAAATATATTATCTTGAAGTAACAGATAAAGAAAAAACAAATGAGGGTATTACCAAAATAAAACGAATTGAAGTAAAAACCAAATAACAAAAAAATCCCGATTCACTCGGGATTTTTAATTTTACTATATTTGCCAAAAATTAAACGATGTATAAATTACTTGCCAAACTTAATAAAGCACTTTTACCTAGTTTTACCAAACAAGGTTTAGATCCTATCAAAGCTAAAAAATGGCAAAAAGCAATTATTGCTTATCGTTATTACGTTACAATAAAATCTTTGGATTAGTCAATATACGTTTTATTACCGTTTTTGTTGATATAATATTTACCGCCTCTTGGTCCTGTAAATACTTTTTTACCTTTATACTCTCCAGTAACTTTGTCTTTTACTTTTTTCTCAGCTGCTTTAGATGTTGCCGTTTCTTTTAAGTCTTCTTTTTCTTCAACTTCAGTTTTCTTAACTTTTGTTTTTGTCTCTGTAGCCTTAGTTTTTGTTTCACTTTTAGCTTTTGCTTCTGCTTTGTTAGCTTCTGCTTTCGCTTTTCCAATTGTAGATTTAGCTTGACCTTGTTCTGAAGCACTATTTGATTTTACTTCTTTCTTAGCTTTTGAAACTTTTTCATCAGTTTCTTTTTTTGCTTTCGAAATTTCTTCTTTTGCTTCTTTTACTTTCTTATCTTGATCTTTTTTAGCATCAGCAACTTTTTTATCAACTGCTTTCTTTTTCTTTTCAGCTGCTTTTTTATCTTTCTCAGCTTTTTCTGTTGTAGCTTTTTTAGCTTCTTTAGTTGTTTTGGTTTCTTGTGCTAAAGAACCTAATGTAAATAATAGGGATAAACCCAAAAGAGCAATTTTTTTCATTCGTTTTTGTTTATAGTTATACAATTTTGTGAATTCTATTTACAGGTATCACAACTCCCTGTTTAAGTATTACTCTACTATCAGTAACGCCCCAAATAGTAGTTTCTACCATTTTTTTTGATATATCATCCTCAAAGTAAATTTTAATTTTAACATGCTCCAAATTACCTAAGGAAAGCGCTCTGTCTAAATCGTTTTTACGTCCAGATATATCTTCTTTATCTTCTAATACATCCGATTTTGGAAAATTTAAAGATGCTATTAATTCTTTGTCTATTAATTCAAATGCTGTATTCATAGTTTAATTAGTTAGGTTAGTTTCATAAAATTAAAAAAAAAACTAAATAAAGTCACTTTTTTTCTCTTTTATTTCAAACCTAAAAATAACTTCAAACAATTAACAAAATACATGCCAAAAAAAGAGACTACTTTTCAGCAGTCTCTTTTTCGAATAAAACTATCTAATAAACAGTTTAGAACTTCATACCAACACCTACCCCAATTAACCATGGATTGATATCAACTTCTGCTGGAATACTTAATCCTGGTGCTAAATTTGAAGCATCAACAGTTACGTCAGTACTTAAAAACAAACGTTTAGCATCAAAATTTATGAAAAAAGTATCATCTAACATTAAGTCAAAACCTACTTGTGCAGCATAACCTAAAGCATTATCATAGTCTACACCTGCAACATCACCTGATTTTACGTTGTAGAACAATGTATAATTTACACCAGCTCCAATATATGGTTTAAAAACTTTTTGGTCTGAAGTATAAAAATGGTATTGAGCAGTTAATGTTGGAGGCAATAACCAAACGCTTCCTAAATTTACATCACCCGCAAGTGTATTAATTGCTTGTACATCATGTTTTGCAGTTCCTAAAATTAATTCTGCAGCAAAATGTTCTGTAAAGAAATATGTGAAATCTAATTCAGGGATTAAAGCATTCGAAATAGCAACATCACCATCGATAATACCAATTTTAGCACTTTCGTCTGGAGCAACTCCAACAGCTCTTAAACGAACTTGCCATCTTTTAAATTCATTTGATTTTGATTCTTCTTTTGTTTCGTTATCTTGTGCATTTACAAAATTTACTGTCATTAAAGACATTGCCATTAAAGCAAAAACTATTTTTCTCATTTTTATTTAGTTTAAAAATTATGTGTCAAAGATATTTAGATGTAAAAACCTAAAAACTGATATAAATCATAGATTAAAAAATATTTATATGTAATTATCGTTTTAAAATGCTACAATTTTGATTTACATTTGTGGTCCTTATGCAAAAGACAGTTAACATACTTAATAAACGTGCTAAATTCGATTACGAAATTTTAGACAAATACACCGCTGGAATCGTTTTAACCGGAACCGAAATCAAATCGATTCGTTTGGGGAAAGCTGCTATTACTGAAAGTTTTTGCGAATTTAATGATGGTGAGTTATTTGTAATTAACTCGCACATCGAAGAATATTTATACGGAACACACTACAATCATAAAACGAAAAGTGAGCGTAAACTTCTTTTAAACAAGAAAGAATTAAAGAAATTATTCAAAGATTCTGATAACAAAGGGTTGACAATTGTGCCACTTCGTTTGTTTACCAATGAAAAAGGATTGGCTAAATTAGATATTGCCTTATGTCGTGGTAAAAAGAATTACGATAAACGTGAATCGTTGAAAGAGCAAGATACTAAACGCGATATAGCCCGAATTAAGAAAAGTTTCTAATCATACTTTTATGAAAGAAATTTTAAAACAAGCCCGAATAGAAAAAGGTCTTTCCACTAGAAAGTTAGCGGAACAAGCAAAAATCGACCAAGCTTTAATTAGTAAGTTTGAAAACGGATTTCGCATTCCAACAAAAAAACAAATCCAAACGCTAGCTCAAATTTTAGAAATCGACATAAAGCCTTTATTAGTAGCTTGGTACAAAGTAAAGCTAGACCATAATTTCGATTTAAATCCATTTGCCATTCAAGCCATTACTGAAATTCTTCAAGAAAAAGGCATTGAAGTTGGGAATTCATCTAAAGAAAAAGAAATTACTTCCATCTTAGACGAATTGGAAGTTTTGAAACAAAAATTAACGAATCTTCGCTAATTAATTTTTGTTTTCTAAAAGCGGTACAAATCGGAAATCACCAAATTCATGCTTCTCGAATTGTGTTTCGTTTTTACGAATCAACAACGTCATGATTTGTTCTTTTTCACCTACTGGAATTACTAACCTTCCTCCTATTTTCAATTGTGCCATCAAAGGTTGTGGAATAAAAGGAGCTCCAGCCGTTACAATGATACTATCAAAAGGAGCATAATCAGGTAAGCCTTTATAACCATCTCCAAAAGATAAAAATTTAGGTCGAATGTGCAACTTAGGTAACAAATTAGAAGTTACTTTAAACAATTTATTTTGTCTTTCTACCGAATATACTTTGGCACCCATCAAACATAAAACAGCCGTTTGGTAACCACTTCCGGTTCCAATTTCTAAAA
Organism: Flavobacterium cheniae; assembly: GCF_004363695.1. Classification (GTDB taxonomy): domain Bacteria; phylum Bacteroidota; class Bacteroidia; order Flavobacteriales; family Flavobacteriaceae; genus Flavobacterium; species Flavobacterium cheniae. The sequence continues at coordinate 784,887 of NZ_SNZC01000001.1, forward strand.
TTTTATGATCTTTTTCCACTTCTAACAACTGAGTTTGAAACGCCACAGTATACGGTTGCGAAATGGTTTGACCTGCTCCAATAGGAAATGCCTTGTCTTGATAGGCAAAATCTTCAAAACTAGAATCTAAAAACAAATGGCGCGGAATTTTACCAATAGCAGCTAACACGTTTTTATCGGTAATTCCTTTGTCTTCCAACTGTTTTACGAGCTGATTTCTAAGTCCTTGATGCTTATTAGTATCTTTCAATTTGGGTACGAATTTATTTTGTAAAAATAGAAAACAAATTGTCAATTATCAATTAAGATTTATCAATTAATTTCTATTTTTGTTGAAAATACTTTTTTATGCTTAAAGTTGGAGTTTTAGGTGCTGGTCACCTTGGAAAAATACATTTGAGATTATTAAATCAATCTGAAAAATATGAATTAGTAGGCTTTTACGATGCTTTTGAAGAAAACGCCAACAAAGTAGCAGCCGAATTTGGTTATAAAAAATTCGATTCTATTGCCGAATTAATTGCCGCAGTAGATGTGGTAGATATTGTAACGCCAACCATGCAACATTTTGATTGTGCAAAACAAGTTATTGAAGCTGGAAAGCATATTTTTATCGAAAAACCAATTTCAAACACAGTAGCAGAAGCAGATGAAATTATCGCTTTAGCTAATAAATACAATGTAAAAGGGCAAGTTGGACATGTAGAACGATTCAACCCAGCGTTTACTGCTGTGAAAGATAAAATCAAAAATCCAATGTTTATTGAAACGCATCGTTTGGCAGAATTTAATCCTCGTGGAACAGATGTTCCTGTGGTTTTGGATTTAATGATTCACGATATTGATGCTATTTTGAGTGTTGTAAAATCGAAAGTAAAATCAGTAAATGCAAGTGGAGTTGCTGTAATTTCTGATTCTCCAGATATTTCAAATGCACGTATTGAATTCGAAAACGGTTGTGTAGCGAATATTACTTCAAGCCGTATTTCTATGAAAAACATGCGTAAATCGCGTTTCTTCCAAAAAGATGCTTACATTTCTGTTGACTATTTAGATAAAGTATGTGAAATCGTTCGTATGCAAGATGCGCCAGAAGTTCCAGGTGATTTTGATATGATTTTACAAAATGCAGAAGGTGTAAAAAAACAAATCTATTTTGACAATCCACATGTAGATGCCAACAATGCCATTTTGGACGAATTAGAAACATTTGCTGATGCTATCAATAATAACACCACACCCATCGTAACGTTAGAAGACGGAACCGAAGCATTACGTGTGGCGTATCAGATTATTGATTGTATGAACGCTAGAAAATAAAAAACCAAACAAACCTAAAATAACAAAATGAACACAATAGCTGTAATTGGAGCAGGAACTATGGGTAACGGAATTGCTCATACTTTCGCGCAAAGCGGATTTACCGTAAAATTAATCGATATTTCAGACAAATCATTAGAAAAAGGAATGGCAACTATTGCTGCAAACCTTGATCGTATGGTAACAAAAGGAACTATTACGGAAGATGATAAAATCAAAACCATAGGAAATATTATTACGTATACTGACATCAAAGACGGTGTTGTAGGTTGTGATTTAGTAGTGGAAGCCGCTACAGAAAACGTAACTTTAAAAATGAACATCTTTAAACAATTGAGTGATGTTTGTGACCATAACGTAATTTTAGCTTCTAATACTTCTTCAATTTCTATTACGCAAATTGCAGCACAAGTTGTTCATCCTGAAAGAGTAATCGGAATGCACTTTATGAATCCGGTGCCAATTATGAAATTGGTTGAGATTATCCGTGGTTATTCTACTTCTGATGAAGTGACTAAAATCATCATGGATTTATCAGTTAAATTAGGAAAAACTCCAACAGAAGTAAACGATTATCCAGGTTTCGTAGCCAACAGAATCTTAATGCCAATGATTAACGAATCTATCGAAACGTTATACAACGGTGTTGCTGGTGTACAAGAAATTGACACCGTGATGAAATTAGGAATGGCTCACCCAATGGGACCATTACAATTAGCTGACTTCATTGGATTAGATGTTTGTTTATCTATCCTAAACGTAATGTACGACGGATTCAAAAATCCAAAATATGCACCATGTCCGTTATTAGTAAATATGGTAATGGCTGGAAAATTAGGAGTTAAATCTGGAGAAGGTTTCTACGATTACTCAGAAAGCAAAAAAGCAGAGAAAGTTTCGAAACAATTTTCTAAATAATTAACAATGGATAATTGATAATTGATAATTTTTGTAATTGTCCATTGTTAATTATCCATTATCAATTGAGTAAATGGCTAAAATAAAACCTTTTAAAGCAGTTCGTCCGGTAGCAGATAAAGTTGCCTTAGTTACTTGCAGAACGTACGACGATTATAGTTCGGCTGAGCTTGCTGCTTGGTTGGATTTTAATCCGTATTCGTTTTTGCATGTGATTCATCCTGCTTATGCTAATGCACAAAAAGTGTCATTGGAAAAGCGTTTTAAAGCCGTTGCTAACAAATATCAAGATTTTAAACACGACCAAATTCTGATTGAAGAAGAACATCCTGTTTTTTATCTGTACGAAATCCAGTCAAAAGGACAAACTTTTACTGGAATTATTGCCGGAACTTCGGTTAAAGATTACCAAGATAACGTCATCAAAAAACACGAAGACACCTTGCAATATCGCGTGGAATTGTTCAAAGATTATTTACATCAAACGAATTTTAACACCGAACCCGTTTTAATTACGTATCCCGATAGTGTGGAAATCAATACGTTTATTGCGTTGCGAAAAAAGAGTAAACCTGTTTACGAATATTCGACTACCAATAAAGAAAAACACACGCTTTGGAAAATTGATACGCAATCAGAAATCGATTGGCTACAAGAACATTTCGAAAAAATTCCGAATTTATATATTGCAGACGGGCATCATCGTTCGGCTTCAGCGGAATTATTATACGAGCAAGACAAACATTTAGGCAACGAAAATCTGAATTATTTCATGAGTTTTTTAATTGCTGAAAGTAACGTCAAAATTTACGAATTCAACCGATTGATTCGCGATTTGAATGGTTTGAACAAAGAAGAATTCATCAAAAAATTATCCGAAAATTTTATCATCAAAGCAAAAGACCAAGAAATTTGGAAACCTCAAAACAAGTTTGAATTTGGAATGTATTTAGATGGTAGTTTTTATGCTTTATTTTACAAACACGAAAACCACATTGCTACAACTGTTTTAGATGATTTAGATGCCCAAATTTTATACGATAAAGTATTATTTCCAATATTAGGCATCGAAGATTTAAGAAACGACGAACGCATTGATTACATTCCAGGAAAACAATCCATTTCGGTAATAAAAGACTTAATAGACGAAGGCGAATTTGAAGTTGGTTTCATGCTCTACCCTTCCGACATCAATGAAATCAAAGCTTTAGCTGATAACAATTTAATCATGCCTCCAAAATCTACGTACATTGAACCGAAGTTTAGAAGTGGTTTGGTGGTGTATGAGTTGTAGGTTTTTTTAGAAAAAAGAAGCAAGAGAAAAGAAAAAAGACACAATTTTGTCATTCTGAACTTGTTTCAGAATCTATTTTATATTTATGAAAATATTTGAAACAGAAAGTAAAAAATTCCTTTTAAGATTTTGGAATAAATTTAAATTATATATTTTACCTTTAATTATTGTTTTTATATTACTTTTTAGTAAACAAATAAATCTAAATAGCTACTTTTTATTCATTCTAACATTATATCTAATTTTTACTGTTTTTTACTCAATAATTTATTCAAAAAATGAAATTTACAAAATATGCTTTGATGAAAATAAATTAACTTTTTTCGGGAAAAAATATAATACCATTTGGCAAGAAGATTTTTTAATTTCAGAATCAGACATTAAATTGAAGGTCATTTCTAGTAGAAGATATTGTGATAAGGTTTATTATTTAAATATACAAAATAGAAACTCAAAATATTTGATCAACTATGATAACAATTGGAAACAAATTGAAGTTTTAAATATTTTCAATACTTACAAAGAATTAAAGAATGAAAAAATAATAATTGATGAACATCTAATTTTAAATTCATTAATAGATAAAATAAAAAAATGTCAATCTCAATAAACCTCAATAACATAAAATCCCAACTTCCACCTCACGTTACATTGGTTGCGGTTTCAAAAACCAAACCTGTGGCTGATTTAATGGAAGCTTACAATGCTGGGCAACGTATTTTTGGAGAAAACAAAATCCAAGAAATGACCGATAAATGGGAAGTCATGCCAAAAGACATTGAATGGCATATGATTGGTCACGTGCAAACCAACAAAGTCAAATATATGGCACCTTATGTGAGTTTGATTCACGGAGTTGATAGTTTGAAATTACTGCAAGAAATCAACAAACAAGCTGCTAAAAACAATCGTGTAATTGATTGTTTGTTACAAGTATATATTGCCGAAGAAGAAAGCAAATTTGGATTAGACGAACAAGAATTGGAAGATATTTTATCTTCTACTGAATTCAAACAATTAAAAAACATCAGAATCGTCGGTTTAATGGGAATGGCAACGTTCACCGAAAATAAAAACCAAATCGAAAAAGAATTCAAACATTTGAAAACGATTTTTGACAAATATAAAAAACTGAACACTGAACACTGTCAACTGAACACTCTTTCCATGGGCATGTCGGGCGATTATCAACTCGCAATTTCATGCGGAAGTACCATGGTTCGAATAGGAAGTAGTATATTTGGATCCAGATAAGAGAAAACTATTCACTAATTACCAATCACTATTTACTAACTTGTACTGTATACTCGACATAGAAACCACTGGAGGCCAATTCAATGAAGAAGGAATTACCGAAATCGCCATTTATAAATTTGATGGTCATGAGGTAGTGGACCAATTCATTAGTTTGGTCAATCCTGAAAAGCCAATTCAACCTTTTGTGGTGAAATTGACTGGGATTAACAATGCCATGCTTCGAAGTGCTCCAAAATTCTATGAAGTTGCTAAAAGAATTATCGAAATTACTGAAGGTTGCGTTATTGTAGCACACAACGCTTCATTCGATTATCGTATTTTAAAAACCGAATTCCGACGTTTGGGTTACGATTTTAAAAAGCAAACGCTTTGTACTGTTGAATTAGCTAAAAAGTTAATTCCAGAACAAGAATCGTATAGTTTAGGAAAATTAGTTCGTGCTTTAGGAATTCCTATGGCAGATCGTCACAGAGCTAGTGGTGATGCCATGGCAACTGTAAAGTTGTTTAAAATGTTGATGGTAAAAGACGTTGAAAAAGAAATCGTAAAAAGTTTTATTAAGACGGAAATCAAATCAGGAATTTCTCCAAAACTATTGGATATTGTCGAAAATTTACCTTCAAAAACGGGAATTTACTACATACACAATGAGAAAGGCGATTTGATTTACATTGGTAAAAGTAAAAACATCAAAAAACGCGTCAACCAACATTTCACAGGAACTTCAAGTAAAAGTAAAAAAATACAACGCGATGTATTTGCTGTCACAGTTGAAGAAACCGGAAGCGAGTTAATTGCACTTTTGAAAGAAAGTGAAGAAATTAAAATCAATAAGCCAATTTATAATAGAGCGCAACGTAAAAGCATTTTTCAATATGCCTTATACATGCATAAAAATGAAGAAGGCTATTTAGCTTTAAGTGTTGAAAAAGCAGATGGTCGTAAAAAAGAAATTACATCTTTCACAACCTTACAAGAAGGAAGAAATGCTTTATTTAAAATTACAGAAAAACACAATTTATGCCAGAAAATCAATGGTTTATACATCACAAAAAACGATTGTTTTCAGCATAAAATAAAAGAATGCAATGGTGCTTGTATTTGCGAAGAAACTCCAGAAAGTTATAACGAAAGAGTAACCGAATTTATAGAGGAAAACGCTTTTGAAAACAACAATATGATTATCATTGATCGCGGTAGAACTTTTGATGAAAGAAGTGCCGTATTAATTGAAAATGGTGTTTACAAAGGCTATTGCTTTTACGAATTAAATTATCAGATTACGAACATCGATATTTTGAAAAACATCATTATTCCAATGCAACATAATAGGGATATTAAAACGATTATTCAAAGCTATTTACGCAAAAACAAGGTTTACAAAGTAATTAAGTTTTAATTGCTTAATTTTGTTGTTATGAGTGAAATTAAGTCAAAATACGAAAATTTTAAACAAAAAGCCCACATTATCATCTACGGCACTAATACAGTAGCTGGTCGACTTTTTGATTTAATTTTGTTAGGCTTAATTTTACTAAGTGTTGTATTAGTAATGCTAGAAACCGTAAAAGGATTTGATGCAAAATATCACGCTTATTTAGTATTTTTTGAATGGGTAATTACTGTATTTTTTACTTTAGAATACATTTTACGAATTATTACCATCAAAAAACCAATCAATTACGTTTTGAGTTTCTACGGAATCATCGATTTGATTGCGATTTTACCTATGTATTTATCCTTTTTCATTACTGGAACCAGTGTATTTGCAGTAATTAGAGCATTACGATTGTTACGATTATTCAAGATTTTAAATCATCCCCAATTCAATAATCAATCTACACATTTAAAAGAATCATTAATTGCTAGTCGAGGCAAAATATTGATTTTCATGTATTTTATGTTAATTAGCACCATAATTATTGGTTCTGTAATGTATGTTGTTGAAGGAGAAGCAAGCGGATTTACAAGTATTCCAATGGGGATTTATTGGGCAATTGTAACTTTAACAACCGTTGGTTATGGAGATATTTCACCCGTTACGCCACTCGGTCAATTTTTAGCATCGTTTGTAATGATAATGGGTTACGGAATTATCGCGGTTCCTACCGGAATTGTCTCTGCAGAATTTGCTAAAAACAAACCAACTGTAAAAGAAAGTGAAACCAAAGTGTGTCAAAATTGTGGAAGTCACGAACATTATGTAAACGCGAAGTTTTGTCAAGATTGCGGACACGAATTATAAAATGAATTACCTAATCACTATTATCGGGCCAACAGCCATCGGAAAAACGGCGCTAAGTATTGCTTTAGCACAACATTTTGGTTGCGATATTATTTCGTGCGATAGCCGTCAGTTTTTTAAAGAAATGAAAATTGGTACGGCTGTTCCAAGTGATGAAGAATTAGCTGCGGCACAACATCATTTTATTCAAAATAAATCGATTTTTGAATCTTATTCTGTTGGAGATTTTGAACAAGAAGCTTTAGCTAAATTGGACGAATTATTTCAGAAAAACAACATTCAAATTATGGTCGGTGGTTCTGGTTTGTATGTGGAAGCGGTTTTGAAAGGATTTGATGATTTTCCTGATATTGATAACTCAGTTAGAGATGAAATAAATGCAAAATTTGATAGTTTAGGAATCGAATATTTACAACAACAATTACAAGAATTAGATTCGGAATATTACCAAAAATTACAATCAGAAAATCCGCAAACGTTACAAAATCCACAACGTATGAAACGCTTTGTAGAAGTTTGTATTGGAAGTAGAAAACCGTATTCGAGTTTTATTGGAAAACGAAAAAATGTGATAAACTTCACTCCTATTATCATCGGTTTAGAAGCCGACAGAGAAATCATGTACAACAGAATCAACCAACGCGTTGATATTATGCTAAATGAAGGACTTTTAGCCGAAGCGCAAGCATTGTATCCAAACAAACATTTAAATGCGTTACAAACCGTTGGTTACAGAGAATTATTCGATTATTTTGATGGAAAAACAACATTGGATTTCGCCATCGAACAAATCAAAATGAACACACGCCGCTTTGCTAAACGCCAAATTACCTGGTTTAAACGAACTGAAAATGTGAGTTGGTTTGATTATTTGACTAATAGAAAAGAGATTATTACAATAATAGAATCACAGATTCAAAAACTATAAAAATGCCCATTTCACCCAACTTTACTTCCATCTTAGAACAAGAATACGAAATCAACTTTTTACAATGCTATCCAAATGGTTTGTTGAAATATACCGATTTATGCAATATTTTTCAAATCACAGCCGGAATTCATGCCGATTTAGGTGGAATTAGTTTTAGTGATATGCAAGAACATCACCAGGCTTGGGTAATGAGTAAAATGCGTTTGGAAATTATCAGTTTACCGAAATGGAAAGAGAAAGTTACCGTAAAAACTTGGATAAAATCATTGGAAAATTCGCGTTCAACTCGTTGTTTGGAATTGTATCGAGGTGATGAAAAATTAGCAGGTTGCGAAACGTATTGGGCAGTTTTAAATACTCAAATCAGAAGACCTGAAAATTTAGCTTTACCACACGAACATTTCATTAAATATCCAGAACACAGCGCAACTGAAAAATCGGTTCAACGAATTAATTTAGATGTTCCGTTTGAAAAAATAACAGATTACAAAGTTCAGTTATCAGATTTAGATATTGTAAATCATGCAAACAACGTAAAATACTTAGAATGGTGTCTGAACACAATGGATAAAAAGTTCATTTTAAAACAACACATAAAAGGTTTTGAAATGAATTTCCTAAAGGAATTGAATTTAAATGACGAAGTTATCATTTCGAAAAACGAAAATACCTATACGATTTCTAAAGAAGATAAAATTTGCTTCGCATTAGAAATAAACGAATAAAAAAAGTCCTGATTGCTCAGGACTTTTTTGTTATTTTTTGATTACTAATCTAAAACCTTCTCCGTGAATGTTTAAGATTTCTACGTTTTCATCTTGTTTCAAGAATTTTCTCAATTTAGCGATGTAAACATCCATACTTCTTGAAGTGAAATAGTTATCGTCTCTCCAAATTTTGGTTAACGCTAATTCTCTTGGCATTAAATCATTTTCGTGAAGTGCTAACATTTTTAATAATTCGCACTCTTTTGGAGATAATTTAATTGGTTCTTGTCCTGGAAAAGTTAAGAAACGTAATTTTGAGTTTAAGTGGAATTTACCAATTTCGAACTCAAATTTAGTTGTATCTGGTTTTACTTCTGATGCTTTTCTTTGGATAATCGCTTTAATTTTCATTAAAAGTACTTCCGAATCAAACGGTTTGTTTAAATAATCGTCTGCTCCTACTTTATATCCTTTTAAAACGTCTTCTTTTAACGTTTTAGCAGTTAAAAAGATGATTGGCACTTCTTGGTTTTTCTCACGGATTTCTCTCGCTAAAGTATAACCATCTTTATAAGGCATCATAACATCTAAGATGCATAAATCAAAAGTATCTTTTTTAAATTTTTCAAATCCTTCCATTCCGTTTTTTGCCAACGTAACATCAAAATCATTTATCATTAAATAATCTTTAAGTACGGCGCCAAAATTGGGATCGTCTTCAACTAATAATATTTTCTTTGCTTCCATAGTAATTGTGTGTATATTTTAATTTATTAATGGCAATTTTATAATAAAGGTACTACCCTTTCCTTTTTCACTTTCAACAAAAATTTGTCCGTTGTGATCTTCTACAATTTGTTTTACGTAAGACAAACCTAAACCATGCCCTTTTACGTTATGCAAATCACCAGTATGTTCTCTGTAAAATTTTTCAAAAACTCTTTTTTGAGCCACTTTACTCATTCCTGCTCCTTGATCTTGAATTTTTATTACAATAAAATCTTTAATATTTTCTGTAAACACATCAATGATTGGAGCTGCTGGCGAATATTTAATCGCATTATCCAATATATTTACCAAAACATTGGTAAAATGAACTTCATTTAAAAGAATGGTATTTCGTTGTGCATTAAAATGCTGGTGAACTTGGCCTTCTCTATCTTCTACAATTAAACTAACATGTTCAATTGCGTCTTCTATAATTTCAGTAACATCTCTTGGTTCTTTTGAAATGTCTAACTCATTTTTCTCTAATTTAGAAATTCGCAACACATTTTCCACCTGAGCGTGCATACGTTTGTTTTCTTCTTTTATCATTTGAAGGTAACGTTGTACCTTTTCCTTGTCGTCTATAATTTTAGGGTTCTTAATAGCGTCTAAAGCTAAATTTATTGTAGCAATAGGCGTTTTGAACTCGTGTGTCATGTTATTAATGAAATCGGTTTTGATTTCAGAAATTTGCTTTTGTTTGATTAACTGATTTAAAGCACTTGAATACGTTAAAACGATAACCAAAGTAAACAACAAAGACAAACTTGATATTCCAATCAACGATGAAAAAACGAATTTATTTTTATGAGGAAAACTCACTAACAATTGATACTTTGAAAGTCCTTCATTGTCTTGAAAAACTGGAATTCCATATGTGGTATTGATGTCGTATTTAAAATCTTCTGAACGTACTTTTGTTGCTAAACCGTTACTATAAATTCCAAACTCAAATGGCGTTTCTACTCCATATTTATTGAGTTCAGCTTTTAAATATTTTCCTAATTGTTCAGTTGAAACTCTTTCTTGCAAGGGTTTTAAAGACACGACATCTTTAAAAGCTACTTCAAAATTTGCTTTATCTAAACTAGAAACACTACCTGATTTTTTTACAGTAACATCTGGAAAAGAACGCATTTGTAAACTTCCATCATTTAATGTGTTCCCGTTATAAATTTCTGTTTTTCTCTTAGAAACTACGTTTCCAAAATTAACTGAATTAGCATTTTTATCAAAGAACGAACCGTTTATACCGTAGTTTTCTGCCACTAAAGTATTGGTATAAATTATAGTTTCATTTGTTTTTTTATCGCGTTCGTAGAAATAAATTTCTTTTAATTCGTCTTCTTGTGGAACTTTACCTGTACTATCAATAATTTTATTGTAGTGATTATAGAAAGCAACTAACTCTTTTTCTTTTATCGTGTTGGAAACATTCCCTAAAACTTGCTGAACATGATACTTGAATTCCTCTTCATTTTTATCCAATGAAGTAGAAATCCAATATAATTGAACTAAAATGATTCCTATTAATGACAAACTCATTAAAAAGACCAATAATCTAAACCTTGATTTATTCATCGAAACAAATTTAACATTTTAACATTTATTGTTAAAATACATTAACCAAAGATTAACATATGAACAAATTTTTATGTTTTTGCTAATATTTTAAGAATTTCGTCAATTTTTAAGAAAGTATTACTTAAATCAATATTTTCTATGATAAAATCACTCAATTCTTTCTTTTTTGCCTCAGGAAGTTGATTATTAATTCTAACTAAAATGTCCTTTTTTGTTAAATTATCGCGTTTCATAGCTCTTTGAATCCTAAGTTCTTCGGGTGCAGTAATTAAAATAACTTTATCACATTGTTTATTTCCACCTGTTTCAAATAAAATAGCAACTTCTTTAATTACAAAAGGAAATTTTTCATGCTTTTTGACCCAATTTTTGAAATGATTATGTACTTCGGGATGTACAATGGCATTTAATTCTTTTAATTTACTTGGATTATTAAAAACGAATTCGCCTATTTTTTTTCGATTTAACGTTTTATCAGCATTAAGAACAGATTCATCAAACAAATTTTGAATTCTTTGTTTCACATCTGCATTTTCCATTATTTTTTTGGCTTCATCATCGGCAATGTAAACTGGAATTCCTTTTGAAGCAATGTAATTTGCTACAGTAGATTTTCCACTTCCTATACCACCTGTTAAACCAATAATTTTTGTCATAACTTATTTCTTAAAAAACAACTCTGGAAATGCTTTTTGAGGCTCTTGTTTTAACACCTCAACTTTATAGTAGGAAAGTAAAAATCCCTTTCCATAACCATAAAACTGAATTACCGCAGCCCATACTGAATATAACGCAATTTTGATACTTTTATTGGTTAGTAGTGAATTTATGAAAAGCATAAAAAAGTACAATCCATACAAACCGATAAAAAAGTAGATATTAAAAAAAGCTACTAAAACAGAAAATAGAAATCCTAATAAAAACAAGCTTGGAAACCAAAATGTGATTTTTTTATGTTCTGGATACCATGAATTTAGAATAGGTCGTGCTTTTCCAAATTTATTGACTTGAATTTGGAATTTTTCCCAACTGATTCTTCTTTTATGATACACAAATGCGTTTTTGATTAACTTGGTTTTAAAACCTAAATTCCACAATCGGATAGACAAATCGGGATCTTCACCTGGGTGGATATTTCCAAATCCGTTTGAAGCTTCAAATGCCTTTTTAGATAATCCCATATTAAAACTTCTAGGTTGAAATTTATCTACTTTTTCGCTTCCGCCTCTAATTCCTCCGGTAGTTAAGAAAGAGGTCATGGTAAAATTAATTGCTTTTTGTATGTCTGAAAACGAGTCCAAAGCAGCATCAGGACCACCAAAACAATCTACATATTCTGACTCTAAACTTTGCTGAACTTGCGTTAAATAATCTTGAGGAATAATACAGTCTGAATCTAAAATGATAAAATAATCACCTTTGGCAACTTTCATTCCGTAATTGCGGGAATCACCAGGACCTGAATTTGGTTTGAAGTAATAGGAAATAGTTAATTTATCAGTATACTTTTCAATTATATTCTGACAAGGAATGGTTGAACCATCTTCTACAATTACTACTTCAAAAGGAATAGTAGATGTAAACTTAGTTAAGCTTTCAAGCAATTCATCAATCTCATCTGGTCGGTTATACACCGGAACTATAAACGAAAAATACATCTAATTTTTTTTACAAAACTACATAAATTTTAAAGATTTTATATAGTAGTTTTCTAATCTATGTAGGTTCTTTATTCCTTGGGCAAAATAACACTTAGGAAAAAAGATAGTAAAAAGAAAAGTCCCGAATAAATCGGGACTTTAATCATTAACTCAATTTAATATTTATTGCTTAACTACTTTTAAAGTTTTAACTGAGTCACCTACTGTTACATTTACAATGTAAGTACCAGCACTTAATTCAGACATATCAACCTGAGTTGAAGTTGCATTAATATTTCTTGAAATTACTTCCTGACCTATCATATTGATAACTCTTACAGAAGAGATTTCAGATGTATAAGAAATATTTAAAATATCTCTAACTGGGTTTGGATAAGCAGTGAAAGTATTGTTATTAAAATCTTCATTACTTAATACACAAGCTACAGTCATTTCAAATGTACCAGTAGCTGTTCCAAATCCTTCAACCATTATATAATATGTTGAAGTTCCATCAGCTGTAAAAGTTGCTGATGATTGTAAACCACATGAATCATCATTTGATATAATTTCTGTTCCACCACAAGCATCAAATACTCTAATCAAAGTATCAAAAGAAGTATTTGTACATAAACTTACTGTAATATCTCCAGCTGCACCATTATAAGAATACCATACGTCAGCAGAAGCGTTACTTCCAGAATCAGTAGCTCCGTTAGCTGTTGATCCAGTAACTACATCTCCACAATCAACAGCAATTGCATCTACACAAGCGTCATTTGTAGGAGGACAAATGTTGGTAAAAATCCCTAAAGGTAAATTACAAGTACTATCTACTCCGTGTAATGCTGTTAAAGTTACAGATGCACCATCAGCAAAAGGTCCAACAGTAATTACTCCTGTAGCTGTAATAGGCCAATTGTTTGTTCCGTCACTAATTACTGGCGTTCCATCACCTAAAGCAGTTACATCTACATTAACAGAGAATTCTGCATTTCCACAATCAGCAACAAGAGTTGAAGAAGCTACAACAACTGGTGAACAAGTTGCTGCAATTATATTTACAAAATAATCTTCTGTTTGTCCCCATGTACTATTTGTAGGTCCACATGCCTGAGTATTTGTAATAGCTGAATCATCACCTCCTCTAATTCTCATTCTAGTTTGACCTAAAGTAGCTCCACCAGGAATAGTTATATTAATGTTTGATGTGCCTGAACCTCCAGCATTAGTAACTAAAGAGAAAGACTCTGAAGGCTCAAATGTTGTATTTTGGTTAAAATCAATCCAAACTCTACTAAATTGGGTACCATCAGTTCCCATTGTTACTGCTAAACTTACAGTTGTACCCGCACTTAAATTAGGAATTGCAATAGTAGCTGGTTGAGATAAAGTGAAATCTTCATAATAAGGGTTTACATTTCCAGTTGAAGCATTAGACCATGCACCAATTGCAACATTAGTAATATTATCACCACCACCACCATTAGTGTAAGTTGGTGAACAAAAACATGCATTTAAGCTTGTTGTAAATGAAACTTCAGAACAGCCTATTGCTGGACCAACACCGTTATATGGAGAAATTGTAAAATAATATGTTGTATTAGCATTACCACTAAAAGAGTAAGACAATACGTTTCCTAAATTAACATTATTTGCAATGTTATTTCCACCTGTAGTTGTACCAATAGTTATGTTGTAACCATCTGCTCCTGCAACGGCATCCCATGTAATAGCATTAGCAAAATTACCACAAGTTGGATTTGGTGTTACTACAACATTTGTTGCACAAACTGGTGCTGAAGCTGGAGTTAATCTAATTTCAAAATTATCAATAAAGAAATCAACATCTGCACCACCATTAGCTGCACCTTCTACTCCTCTAAAAGCAAAACGAACATCTGAACCCAAATAAGTATTAAGATTAATTACATTTGTTGTCCCTGTAGGTGCAGGTACATTTGTATTATTGTATGTGTATAAAACTGTCCAGTTATTTAAACCAGTTGTTGATACTAATACTTCAACAAAATCATCGGCTTCCCATGGAGTTGTTGGGGCTCCAGTACCATTCCACTGAGTAACAGCGGCATCAAATTTTAATTCGTAACCAGTAGCAGGTATATTAACAACAGGAGAAATAACCCAATCATTATCTCCTGTAAAGTCTATATTAATTTTAATAGCTCCAGTTCCACTAGTATTTCCAAAACCATCAGCAGCCCAACTTGAAGTTCCAAATGTAGCTGGTCCTGTAGTTACATTACCACCATCAGCTGCTTGCCAACAACTTGGTAAGAAAGTACCAAATTGCTCTAAATGAGGAACTGTTAAAGCGTCACAAGTAGTAAAATTAATTTCCGTACAACCTGTAGCTTGTCCAAATGTATTATATGGGAAAACCGTTACAAAATAAGTTGATCCAGCATCTGTTGGGAATGAATATGATAAAACATTACCTACATCAAAATTGTTTAAAACGTCAGTAGCTCCAGAAGTTGTACCTACACTAATTCTGTAGCCCGTAGCATCTAAATCACTAGCCCATGTTACATTTGAATTCATTACATTAACAGCATTATTTGCAGGTGAAGTAATTGCAACACAACTCGGTGCAACCGCAGGAGTATCCTCAACTACTACATCATCAATATAAATTCTCCATCCATCAAGACCTCCAGAAGGAACATGCCAAGCAAAATAAACATCACCAGAAACTCCAGTCAAATCTAAAGCCATAGTTGCAGGTGCAGTGTTAGAATAACTTGCTAAAGATGCTAATTCGGTAGTGAAATTAGCAGGAGCATTTCCTGTTGTTGACAACATTACTCTAAAATCATTAGGTTCAAAAGAACTTTGAACTTTATATTTGAAAACCAATCTTTGATTACCTGTTAAAGTAATTCTTGGAGAAATTAACCAGTCATCATTTAAACCTCCATTAAAGTCTGTATTAATATTTGCAGATTCATTGCCTGTAATTGGTGTAGTAGCGTAGCTAGTATTCCAAGCATCCCCATCACCATTTACATTTAGAACTGACCAACAAGATTCTGAAGATGAAGTCGAATCAAAAGTCTCTAGGAAAGGAACTGTAAAAACATCGCATGTTGTGAAGTTGCTTTCAAAACATCCTGTTGCTGCTCCGTTAACATTATAAGGAAAAACAGTCACATAATATGTTGATCCACCTACTAGACCAGTTAATGAATAAGAAAGCACATTACCAACATCAAAATTATTTAAAACATCTGTTGCACCAGATGATGATCCAACACTTAGTCTATAACCTGTTGCACCACCTGCTGCTGCAGGCCATGAAACAACACTTGAGCTTACATTAATAGCTCCATTCAAAGGAGATGAAACCGCAACACAAGATGGAGGTGTCAAAGGAACGAAGGTAGCTTCTACACCTATTGTTATAGTTACTTCATCTGAGAAAACATCATCATCATGTGAAGTAATGGTAAGCGTTGTAAATCCTGTGATATCCAAATTATTAAAAGCCGCTGCACAACCTGTAATGATAGGACCTCCATCTACAGATAAATCAAAACCAAACCACTCTGAACCATCAGCACTACAATCAGCAGAAGTTAAACTTCCTGCTGGATTTATTAATCTTAAACTAGTTAATGGATTAGCTCCATAACAAGTTATGTCTGCTGCATTAATTGTTAAAACTGTTGGGTCATCATCTTGTCCTGTTGCAGTGAAGGTTTGGCTACACGTTTGTGCATTTACTTGCCAACAGGTTAAAAGAGCAAATAACCATAAGGTAATTTTTTTCATGAAATAATGTTTTTTTGTGTTATGTTGAAACAAATTTAACGATTTAATAATACTCGAAAAGTTAAAAAAATTTTCAAAAAAAAGTTAAACAAAAAACATCGGTGAAAAACAAAAAGCATCGATTAAAAACAAAAAACCCTAACATAGTCAGGGTTTTATAACATTTTTTATGTAGAATGTGTTATTATTTAATACTTGGCACCATTACCATTTCGTTAGTATCTGCTTGATAATCTACACCATCAAAACCAAATCCAAATAAGTTTAAGAAATCTTGTTTATATCCAGCTAAATCACCTAATTCAACTAAAGACTCTGTAGTTGATTCTAACCACAATTTAGCTATTCTTTCTTGTACATCAGCTCTCATTTCCCAATCATCAATACGAATTCTTCCTTTATCATCGGTTGGAACTGCATTTCCTGTATACAATCTATCGGAGTATAAACGTTGGATTTGTTCAATACAACCTTCATGAATTCCTTCTGCTTTCATGATTTTATATAATAATGAAATATATAATGGAATTACAGGAATAGCTGAACTTGCCTGAGTTACTAATGCTTTATTAACTGAAACATAACCTTTTCCGTTGATATCTTTTAATTTCTCAGTAATTTCAAAAGCAGTAGCTTCTAAATGATCTTTTGCTCTTCCGATAGTTCCTTTTCTATAAACCGCTTCTGTAACTTCAGGTCCTATGTAAGAATAAGCAATTGTAGTTGCTCCTTCTGCTAAAACACCTGCGTTTTTCATTGCATCTACCCACATTGCCCAATCTTCTCCACCCATAACAACAACAGTGTTATCAATGTCTTCTTGATTAGCTGGTTCAATTGAAACTTGCGTAACATTTCCAGTATGGAAGTCTACTGTTTTATTAGTAAAAGTACTTCCAATAGGTTTTAAAGTAGAACGGTGTAAAACACCTGTAACCGGATGTTGACGCACTGGAGATGCCAAACTATAAATGATTAAATCAATCTGACCTAAATCAGCTTTAATCATATCGATTGTTTGTTGTTTTACTTCATTTGAGAATGCATCACCATTAATGCTTTTAGCATACAATCCTGCTTTTTCAGCCTCTACTTCAAATGCTGCAGAATTGTACCAACCTGGAGAAGCTGTTTTACCTTCAGATGGAGCTTTTTCAAAAAACACACCAATTGTAGCAGCATCAGAACCAAATGCACTTGTAATTCT
Source organism: Flavobacterium cheniae (assembly GCF_004363695.1). Lineage (GTDB taxonomy): Bacteria > Bacteroidota > Bacteroidia > Flavobacteriales > Flavobacteriaceae > Flavobacterium > Flavobacterium cheniae. The sequence continues at coordinate 802,553 of NZ_SNZC01000001.1, forward strand.
TGAAGCTAAACCAAATCCAGTAGAAGCACCAATAACTAATACTCTTTTAGGTCCGTTTATTTTTCCTTTAGATTTTACATATTCAATTTGATTTTTTACATTTTGCTCACAACCTTTTGGATGGGCTGTTAAACAAATAAATCCTCGCATTCTTGGTTCTATAATCATCTTATTCTTTTTTTATATTGGTTTGTTGTTGTTTTATTTCTATAACAAAAGTACTTTAAAAAATTAATTAAGCAAAGCTTTTGCATGTTGTAAAGCTGAATCGGTTATATCTTTGCCTGATAACATTTCGGCAATTTGTTGAATTCTTTCTTCTGAGGTTAACAGATTTAATTCTGAAATCGTAGTATCGCCTTGGTTTCGTTTTGATACTTTATAGTGCGAACTTCCTTTAGCCGCAATTTGTGGCAAATGAGTAATTGCAAATACTTGCATCGTAGTACTCATTTCTTTCATAATTTCTCCCATTTTAATTGCGATTTCACCAGAAACTCCAGTGTCAATCTCATCAAAAATAATGGTAGGAAGTTTGGAATAATTAGCTAAAATGGCTTTTATCGCCAACATGATACGCGACATTTCTCCACCTGAAGCTACTTTTTTTAGTAATCCAAAACTAGTTCCTTTGTTTGCTGAAAATAGCAAAATTACTTCGTCTTTTCCTTTTGGATAATATGAATCGGTGTGATTAATTTCAATTTGAAAATTGGATTCTACCATTCCTAATTGAGATAAAATCGCTTTGATTTTTTCAATTAAGATTGGAGCCGTTTTCTTTCTGTTTTCAAAAACAGTGTTTGCTAATTCATCAACTTTGGCTTGTTGACTATTTAATTCTGTCTGTAATTTTTGAATAGCGCCGTCTAAATCATCAACACGAATAACCTTTGCATCCAATTCATTTTGAATTACCAATAATTCAGCAACAGTTTGCACTTGGTGTTTCTTCTGTAAATTATAAATAGATTGCAATTTGGTATTGACTAATTCTAATCGTTCTGGATCGGCTAAAATCTTTTCGTTATTTTGTTCACATTCTGAAACAATGTCTTCAATTTCCAACAAACTACTTGTCAATCTTTCTTGCAATTGCGCATATTGAATTGAAAAAATAGCTATTTTTTGAAGTGAAACTTTAATTTCTTTCAAATTCATTATTGCTCCAACTTGCTCTTCATTGGCAATAGCTAAAATTCGTTCAAAATTTTCTTTTATGAACTCAACATTACTTAATTGTTCCAATTCTTGTTCTAACTCTTCTTGTTCACCTTCAACTAAATTGGCTGCTAAAAGTTCGTTTAACAAATACGAATTGTATTCATATTCCTTAACCAAAGCTTCTTTTTCTAAAATCAATTGTTTCAACTCTTTTTGAGTCGATTTGAAATCAGATAAAGCATTTTTATAAGCAATTACATTATTTCCGTTATTGGCAACAGCATCTAAAATATCTATTTGATAATTTTCTTCTGTAAGTTCGCGCGTTTGGTGTTGGGAATGAATATCTAACAACATTGCACCTAATTCTTGTAACTCTTGGAGATTTACTGGACTATCGTTTATAAAAGCACGTGACTTTCCTGAAGGTAAAATTTCTCTTCTGATGATGGTTTTATCTTCATAATCCATATCATTTTCATCAAAAAAAGATTGAAGATTATAGTTAGAAATAGCAAATTGTGCTTCAATAATGCATTTTTGTTCTTTATCTTTCAATGAAGTCAAATCGGCTCTATTACCTAAAACCAAACCTAAAGCACCTAAAAGAATCGATTTACCTGCTCCAGTTTCTCCTGTAATAACAGAAAACTGATTGGAAAAATCAGTTTCAAGCGATTCGATTAACGCATAATTTTTTATGGAAAGTGAAAGCAACATAAATAATATATTAAATGAAGTATTATTTAATTTTACTCCACTGTTGAGAATTTAATGGAGAAATTCTATTTAAAGTTTCTACTAAAGGAGCAACATTAACTCTTGGTCCACCACTAAAAATTGATACAATTTCATCAGTTTTTGCATCAAAAAAAGTTCGGGTCAACAAAGCATTTGGACGTATTTTTTGAACTTCAGCTAAGGTATTAATACCTTTAACAACTCCTTCTTTACCTTTTTTTACATCATCTGACATTAAATCCATTCCCATTCTGTGGTATTGATAAAGCGATTGTCTGAATGGAGCAAAAGTGTTTGATAAAATATCTGAAATTAGAAAATTACGATTGTTATTGTTTCCTTCCGATTGATTCCATCCTTTAAATCCACTTGTTTGAGCTACATTGACGATATTTGATGCAATTTGGTAATATTCAGAGCCACCTAATTCCGAAAAAGTATCTTGATCTAATCCGATTATTAAATTAGAGTAGAAAGCCAAAACTGAAACCAAATTTGAATTAAACGTATTTGGATCATAAATTAAATTTTCAAATTCGATAAATCGAAACGAAAAATTTTTATCATTTATATTTAAAATTGGTGAAGACAAAGTAGAATTATGAACAGGTCTTGAAGACTGAACCTGAAGAGTAGCCTCAAAATTATTTGAACCAAATGAGTTTACATTTATAAAAAAATTACATTCAATTTTTTCTACATCAGTATATTCTTTCGTAGTCCATTTGGTTGTGTTTAAAAATTCTTTAACCTGAGTTTCTAAATTTTTAAATAATTGAGGATTTCCATTAGCAACTTGTTGAAAATTTACTGAAACGGTAGCATTCAACTCTTGTGAAAATACATTCACTAACGAAAACAAGAAAACTACTAATACAAATACTTTACGCATCATAAAATTGAATTACTTTATTAATAATATCCTGAGCTACTTCTTCTTTTGATTTTAATTCTTTAGGTTCAACAATAAAGTCTTTTGAAATAAAAGTCACTTTGTTTGTTGGTAAACCAAAACCTGCACCTTTATCATTTAACGAATTTAAAACAATCAAATCTAAGTTTTTTTTCTGGATTTTTTGCTTTGCATGTTCAATTTCATTCTCTGTTTCCAATGCAAATCCAATTAAAAACTGTTTTTTCTTTTGTTCGCCAAGAGAAGCCAAAATATCTTTTGTTTTTTCTAACTCTATAGAGAACGTTGCTTCATTCTTTTTTATTTTCTGGTCGGCAACATTTTTTGGGCGATAATCTGCAACTGCTGCCGCTGAAATAGCGACATCAACGTTATTGTAGTATTCATGACAAGCATCATACATATCTTGAGCTGATGTTACTCGAATCAATTTAATCGAAGAGTTTTGCACGTTAAAATGTGTTGGACCAGATACTAGAATCACTTCAGCCCCTTTATTAGCTGCTTCATTTGCGATATCAAATCCCATTTTACCGGAAGAATGATTTCCAATAAAACGAACAGGATCTATTGCTTCATATGTTGGACCAGCCGTAATTAATATCTTCTTCCCTTTAAGTGGTAGTTTTTCTAATAAGTCGTTTTCAAGGAAAGTAACTATATTTTCAGGTTCTGCCATTCTTCCTTCACCAGATAAACCACTAGCTAATTCTCCACTTTCGGCAGGAATTATTATGTTTCCAAACGATTTAAGTTTGTGAAAACTATCTAAAGTAGAAGGATGTTTGTACATATCCAAATCCATTGCAGGTGCAAAGTAAACCGGACATTTTGCAGACAAATAAGTTGCTATAAGTAAATTATCGCAATTCCCATTTGCCATTTTAGAAAGTGTATTGGCTGTAGCTGGAGCCACAAGCATTAAATCTGCCCATAATCCTAACTCAACGTGATTATTCCATTCTCCAGTTGCTTCTTCTTCGTTATAAAAAGTAGAATACACTGGATTTTTAGAAAGTGTAGCTAAAGTTAGTGGCGTAACAAAATGCAAAGAAGCAGGCGACATTACAACTTGTACTTGTGCACCTGCTTTTATGAATAGTCTAACCAAGTTGGCTGTTTTATAAGCAGCTATACCACCAGATACACCTAGCAAGATTTTTTTACCGCTTAAAACAGACATATTGATTTATTTAGCTTCTCTGTAATAGATTTTACCTTCTTCCCACTCTTGTACTGCTAAAGCATGTGGTTTAGGTAATTTTTCATAGAATTTTGAAACTTCGATTTGTTCTTTGTTCTCAAAAACTTCTTCTAAACTATCATTGTAAGTAGCAAACTCTTCTAATTTTTCAATCAATTCTTTTTTAATTTCAGTATTGATTTGATTAGCGCGTTTTGCCATGATAGTAATCGCTTCATAAATGTTTCCAGTAGGCTCTTCTAATTTACTTTTGTTGTAAGTAATAGTATTTACAGGAGCATTTGTTTTCTTTAAATCCATGATTTACTTTTTATTTAGTATATTTTTGTAATTCTTGTTCCACTTCAGCTAACATTTTATCAGCTTTATCTTTGTATTCTGTTTGAGCGTTATGCTTAATTAAATTTGAATATGTGTTCTTAGCATAAGTTAAACGTTCTTGTTTTTTTGATTCAACACTATTAATTGCTAATTTATATGCAGAATCAAATCTGTAAAATAAAGCTTGCTCTTTAAAAGGTGTTCCTGGATAATCCGCTAAGAAATTTTCAAAAGCTTTTAAAGCTCCTTTAAAATCAGAAATTGTATTATACTGCTTAGCGATTTCAAATGCTTTTTTCTCAAGTTTTTCTCTTAATTCTTTAACATAAACATTTGCTTGAGGTAAAAATTGAGATTCAGGATATATATCAATAAAACGTTGCATTTTATCTAATGCTTTGTTAGTATCTGTTTGATCTAAACTATATTCTGGTGATAATTTATAAAAGCACTCAGCTGCAAAAAAAGCGGCTTCTTCTCTTTTTTCACTTTTAGGGTAACTTGCTACAAAATTTTCTAATTGATAACCCGCCAAATAATATTGTTTAGATTTATACAAAGACATTGAATAAAAATAAAACATACGCTCAGCGTTTGGTTTTCCTTTGTAAGCTGGAGCTATTTGCTCGTATAATCTAATAGCTTTTACATACTTTCCAGCTTCATACATTTTATTTGCTGCTTCATTTTTTATTGCAACATCATCTGATTTTAAAGCCTTTTGATACTCACTACACGAAATCAATAAAAATGCAATAAAAAGAAAACTAACTACTTTGTTCATTTATTTAAATTTAATCTTTCTTAAAATTCAATACTTTAGAAGTCTAAAAAAGCAACTGCAAATTTAGACATTATTTGTTTACTACAAAAATCTTTTTTTAACTTAATTTACGAGTAAAATTATGCAATCTTGTTGCTAAATCTTCATTTACATTTACAAGTGGTAATCTTACTGTATTTTCAGACAAACCTAATGCTTTAAAGACTTCTTTAATTCCACCTGGATTTCCTTGCTCAAAAATCATATCGATACTATCCGATAGTAAATAGTGTAATTTATAAGCTTCGTCCACTTTTCTTTGCAATCCTAAACGAACCATTTCAGAGAATTCCTTTGGAAAACCTTCACCAATTACAGAAATCACTCCTGCTCCACCGGCTAAAACCATTGGTAATGTTATCATATCGTCTCCAGAAATCACTAAAAATCCTTCTGGTTTTGTTTGGATTAATTTCATTGCTTGTACAATATCACCCGCAGCTTCTTTGATTCCGATTACATTTTTGAAATCATTTGCAATTCTAATTACTGTAGATGGCAACATGTTACTTGCGGTTCTTCCAGGTACATTGTATAAAATCACTGGAATTGGAGACGCTTCTGCAACCGCTTTGAAATGTTGGTAAATACCTTCTTGTGTTGGTTTGTTATAATATGGAGAAACTGATAAAATTGCTGAGAAATGAGAAAAATCTCTAGTTTTCAATTCTTCAACTACTTTATGAGTATTGTTTCCTCCAACTCCTAAAACCAAAGGCAATCTTCCTGCATTGGCTTTAATAATAGTATCAATAACCAATTCTTTTTCATCTTGCGATAAAGTTGCTGATTCTGCTGTAGTTCCTAAAACTACCAAATACTCTACTCCACCTTCAACAACATAATTTACAATTCTAGCCAACGCTTCAACATCAACCGAAAGATCTTTTTTAAATGGCGTAACTAAAGCAACACCTGTACCAATAAATGATTGCATTTTTTATATTTTATTTAAAATTTTCAAATACTTAAACAGTTCTAAAACAAACTCATTATAATTTTCAACAAGTGATTTTATAATGAAATGATTCACTCTTTTATCAACTGTATCAAAGCCTACTTTAAATTTAGCTTTTGATTTGGTTGACAACAACAAAAGTCCGCTTTTATTCACATCATAATAATTCACTAACAAGTCGAAAGGAGTTTCTATAAAATCATTGACTTCTTTTTTATTGATTTCGCCAGAAAGTGAAATATTCTTTAAGGATAAAAAAGGCTCGTTAATTTCTTCTTTTTTCTTGATTTTATCTTTATAAACTAATATCGAAATATTGCTACCATCAATTCCTTGCGAAGCTATTCTTTTAACTAATTCAGCTGTTTCTGAGAAATAAGATTCATCAACTAAAATTCCAACCGTCAACACTTTATCGTTTGAACCATACGAATTTTGAGTTGCTAACTTTTTAGTAACATTTTTTTTAAGAAAAAAGTTCTTTATAATATTATAAAACATAGTATTTTTACCTATTCGACAAAATTAAAAATTTAAGCTTTTGTTATGCTTGTAAATGTAAAAAAGAATACAATATATTTTCGATTTTTTGTTATATTATTAACATTTAATCTTATTATATCCTGTAAATCAACTTCTTCCTATCAAACCACAAAAATTGAAGGAAAAAAAATAGGTGTAACCAATGATAAAGGTGAAAACCAAGCCATTGCAACTTATGTAAAACCTTATAGTGATAACATCAATAAAGACTTAAATAGTGTATTGGCTTATTGTCCTGAAACACAAGACAAAAGCAAAGGAACTTGGCAATCGAATATCGGAAACTTATTAGCCGAAATTACTTTCGAACTTGGAAATCCAGTTTTTCAAAAAAGAGAAAACAAAACTATTAATCTTTGTTTACTCAATCATGGAGGCATAAGAGCGGTTATTCCTAAAGGAGATGTTACTACAAGAACTGCTTTTGAAGTAATGCCTTTTGAAAATAGCCTAATCATTGTAGGACTTACCGGAAAAGAAATTAAAACGTTAGCCGAATACATCATTAAAGAAAAGAAACCGCATCCGTTATACGGAATGAAAATTTACATTGATAAGTCAACTTTAAAGATAAACAAGATTGAAATCAACAATAAACCATTGGATGAAAATCGAATTTATTATGTGGGAACTTCTGATTATTTAGCGAATGGAGGCGATAACATGACTTTTTTTAAAGAAAGTAAAATCAAATTTGACATGGAATACAAACTTCGAAATATGATGATTGATTATTTCAAGAAAGTAGATACAATTCCGAACATTACAACTGAAAAAATAATTTTAGAATAATACTTAGCTATGAAGAGAAGAGATTTTATCCAAAAAACAGCTGCAAGTTCGGCTTTACTTGGCTTATCAGGTGTGAGTTTAAGTAGTTTTTCTACATTAGAAACCAAGAAAATTACCATTTTACATACGAATGATACGCACAGTCATATTGATCCTTTTCCTATTGATCATCCAAAAAATCCAAACATGGGTGGTGCTGCCAGAAGAGCTGCAATTATTGAAAGCATTAGAAAAGAAGAAAAAAATGTGCTTTTATTAGATGCTGGTGATATTTTTCAAGGAACTCCGTACTTCAATTATTATGGTGGCGAATTGGAATTCAAACTAATGAGTATGATGCAATACGATGTTGCTACGATGGGAAATCATGATTTTGACAATGGAATTGATGGTTTTTATGCACAATTGCCACACGCTAAATTCGATTTTGTATCGGCTAATTATGATTTTAAAAATACGGTTTTGAATGATATAGTTAAACCATACAAAATCATCATTAAAGATGGAATTAAGATTGGGATTTTCGGATTAGGAGTTCAATTGGACGGACTTGTTGACAAAAAACTTTATAAAGAAACCGTATACAACAATCCAATTGAAGTAGCGCAAGATATGACCCGAATTCTAAAAGAAGAAAAGAAATGTGATTTGGTGATTTGCTTATCACACTTAGGATTCAAGTACAAAGACGAACCAGAGAAACCAAGTGACATCTTATTAGCTCAAAAGACTAAAAACATCGATTTGATTATTGGTGGTCACACCCATACTTTTTTAGACAAACCTGTAATTGAAAAAAATAGCGAAGGAAAAGAAGTTTTAATTAATCAAGTAGGTTGTTTTGGCGTAAACTTAGGAAGAATTGATTTCTATTTATCTAACGACAAACTTCATCACAATCAAACAAAGAATATCATTGTGTAATTACTTTTCTCTGTGCAATAAATACTTCAGAAGAAAATAATAGGTTGGGATTTCGATGATACAAGAGATGTAAATAAACAAGTCATTCTTACTGTAATACTTGTTCAATGCTATAAAGACATCCGAAAAAAACAGACAAAGTATTGTTAACAATAAAAATCGTGATGCAATAGATTTAAATCGCAAAGCATTGTAAATACTTAGAATCAAAACCATTAAAAACATTACAATATAACCTATAACCACAAAAAACTCTTTAAATTCTACATTTAAAGTCATGCTGGCTACTTTGTAAAGTATCACTAAAACTAAATAAGAAATAATAAAATATTTAAAATTCTTCTTCAGAAATTGATTCTTTTTAAACAATTGGGAATCTACAATAACATAGTAAAATAAAATACCAATAGCAATCAAATACAAATAGGTTGAAAAAACTTTTAAATCTTGTTCTTCTAGTAAGATTAAATTATCGGCAAAGAAAATAACTAAAAACAAACTCAAATTCAAGTAAATTTTTGGTGATTTACTTATGAAAAAATAGGCAAAAGCAATACTAGGAACAATTATTGGCTTAAAAATAAAAGCTATATCCATATCATCATAAACTCTATAGAAAAATAGATAACAGATATAGGAAATAAAATAAACATATAAAGCTACACTTGCTCTACTGTCTATATTTTTGTCAGTCTTGAATATCTCTCTTACCATAAAGCTTAAATTTAGTTCTGTAAATAAAATAACTTATGTAACAAAAAAATGAAAGCTCTTGAGTAACAACATTTATCATTTTCAATGCAATCAAATCTGGCAATTTTTTATAAAAAACAAAAAACAAATCCGAAACAATAAAACAAGCAACCATAATTCCTGTATACAAAATTGTCCTATTCGTATAATTAATTTGCATTACAAAAGCTAAAACTCCCATCAACAATAACATTATACCATACAACGCATAAATAAAAAAGTCAAAACTACTTTCTTCAATCATCATCATCAAAACATTAAAAAACAAATAAACTAATAACATCAAAATGATGTAAAATGAAAATGTATTGAGCTTAATTTTCTGTTTTTTCAAATAATAAATTAAATCTTGAATGATGAAATGTAAGATTATAAAATAAGGAATTAAAAGAAATATAAGTCCTGATATATTAAAATCCACACGACTAATCAAATGGAGAATTTCGCCGATAAAAAAAGACAAAATAGAAAAGGAAAACAAATAATTAACCTTACCTCTTACAGAAATATAATAGTAATAATAAATTGACGGAATAATAATTGGCTTGCTAAAAAGTTCCAAATTATCACTGTCTATTAATACCGCTATTATGTAAATTACAAATGCAGTAAAATAAAGTATTAACGCCGAATTTACTTTAACCATCTATCATATGTTTGAAATCGGTTTCCGAAATTATTGCAATTTTTAATTGATTCGCTTTTTCTAGTTTTGAAGGCCCCATGTTATCTCCAGCAATTACATAATCGGTTTTTGATGAAATAGAACTTCCTACTTTTCCGCCGTTATCTTCAATCGCTTTTTTGAGTTCGTCTCTTGAATAAATTTCAAAAACACCCGAAACTACAAAGGTTTTTCCTTTTAACTTTTCCGAAAGCAAAACATCTTCAGCTCCCGATTCTAATTGCACACCATAACACTTAAGCCTATCAATAATACGAATATTTTCTTGATTTTCAAAGAATTGAACGACACTCTGTCCGATTTTATCGCCAATCTCATCAACCAAAATCAAATCCATGATGCTCGCTTGAGCAATTGCGTCAATAGATTTATAATGTTTAGCAAGTTTTTTTGCCACGGTTTCACCAACATATCGAATTCCTAATGCATATAAAACACGTTCAAAAGGAATGGATTTCGATTTTTCAATTCCGTTAATTAAATTCTCAGCTGATTTTTCTGCCATTCGTTCTAACGGAATGATTTGCTCTTTTTTCAGTTCATACAAATCGGCATAATTGGTAACCAAACCTGCATGGAATAACAAAGCAACCGTTTCTCCGCCCAAACCATCAATATCCATGGCTTTTCTGGTGATAAAATGCTGAATTCTTCCAATAATTTGCGGTGGACAACCATAAAAATTTGGACAAAAATGATTCGCTTCGCCTTCACTTCTAACCAATTCTGTTTGACATTCTGGACAATGGGTGATGTATTGTGTAGGTTCAACTTGATTTCCTCTTTTCGCAACAGCAATAATTTTCGGAATAATTTCTCCACCTTTTTCTACAAAAACTTCATCACCTATTCTAATATCTAATTTTTCAATTTGGTCGGCATTGTGTAACGAAGCACGTTTTACAATAGTTCCAGCTAATTGCACGGGTTCTAAATTCGCTACAGGAGTTATAGCTCCAGTACGCCCAACTTGGTATGAAATCGAATTTAATTTTGTAGTCACTTGTTCCGCTTTAAACTTATACGCCATCGCCCAACGTGGTGATTTTGCCGTGTAGCCTAATTCATCTTGATGTTGTAAATTATTAACTTTAATAACCACACCATCCGTTTCATAAGGTAAATCGTGACGGTGTTTATCCCAATAATTGATGTATTCGAAAACTTCGTTTAGATTTTTAGCTAATTTAGATTGCGTAGGAACTTTAAATCCCCAATCTCTGGCTTTTTGTAAACCTTCAAATTGGGTTTTAAAGGGTAAGTTATTTCCAATTACGAAGTACAACAAACAATCTAACGGGCGTTTTGCTACTTCAGCACTATCTTGTAGTTTTAAACTTCCAGAAGCGGTATTTCTTGGATTTGAATAAGGTGTTTCACCAATTTCAATTAATTCTTGATTCATTTTTTCAAATCCGGCAAACGGAAGAATGATTTCGCCACGAATGTCAAATTTATCAGGAAAATCACCTTTTAAATGAATAGGAACTGCCTTAATGGTTTTGATGTTATTGGTTACATCATCGCCTTGAAAACCATCGCCACGCGTTACTGCACGAACTAAACGACCATTTTCATACGAAATACTAATTGACGCTCCGTCGTATTTTAATTCGCAAGTATATTCTAATGGAACATCTCCTAAAACCTTTTGAATTCGGGTTTCCCAATCTTGTAAATCTTCGATTGAATAGGAATTATCCAACGAATACATGCGATATTCGTGTTTTATGGTTTCAAAATTTTTGGTCACCATTCCTCCCACTCGTTGCGTAGGCGAATTTTCATCAAAAAACTCTGGATGTTGCGCTTCTAAATCTTGTAATTGTTTTAGTTTTTGATCAAATTCAAAATCAGAAATGGTAGGATTGTCCAACACATAATAATTGTAATTATGCTGATTTAATTCGTCTCTTAAATTCTTAATAGTCTCTAAAACGCTCATATTTACTGATTGATTAAGCTGTCTAATTTGGTAAATAATTCTCCTTTGCTGATGATTCCACCTTGTTTGATGATTTCAAACAATGATTCATTTCTGTTTTCTGACAAGTCCTTCTTACCTCTTGTAATTTCAACATCGTTGGAAAACAAATTTTCAGACAACCAATGAATTCCATCGGCAGAAACAAAATCAATTTGTGGATTATTGGTTTTAATTACAAAAGAGAAAACCGCATTTTGCATACATTTAAAAAGAAAAATGTAATTTTTAGAAAAATGATCAATGTGAGTTACATTCGTCAATGCTTTTTCCCAAATCATATCGGAAAAAACATCAATTTCTTGTTCGGCAATGTGTGGTTTATTTTGTTTGATTTCATCCCATTCCTTTTTATCAATAGATTGTGTTGCTAAAAAAGTAATGAATTCTGGATGTAATTCTTCTAATTGCTCTTTGGTTAATCTTGCGTACTTCATGTAGTAATTTTATAAAGTAAAGATAAAAAAAAAGCCCCGATAAAATCGGAGCTAATTTATATTTTAAGAAAAATTATGCTTTTTCACCTACGATTTCGTATGGTAATTCAACGATAACATCTCTGTGTAATCTTACGCTTGCAATATATTTACCTACACGTTTTACTACACCGCTAGTGATGAATTTTTTCTCGATTGAATGACCGTTAGCTTCTAATGCTTCAACAATGTTAGCGCTAGTAACTGAACCAAACAATTTATCACCACCTGCTTTAGCAGTAATTTTAATTTCTAAAGCTTTTAAAGCCTCAGCTAAAGATTTTGCATCTGCAACGATTTTAGCTTCTTTGTGTGCTTTTTGCTTTAAGTTTTCAGCTAAAACTTTTTTAGCAGAAGGAGTAGCTAAAATAGCAGCACCTTGAGGGATTAAGAAGTTACGTCCGTATCCGTTTTTCACAGTTACTACATCATCTTTAAATCCTAAATTTTGAACGTCTTGTTTTAAGATAAGTTCCATGTTGTTGTCCTTTTAATTAGAAGTTAGGTTCCTTAACGGAAACCAACAACTTAGTTGATATTATTTTAATAAATCGGCCACGTATGGCATTAAAGCTAAGTGACGAGCTCTTTTAACAGCTACAGAAACTTTTCTTTGGTATTTTAATGAAGTACCTGTTAAACGTCTTGGTAAAATTTTACCTTGCTCGTTAACAAATTTCAATAAAAAGTCTGCGTCTTTATAATCGATATATTTGATACCTGATTTTTTGAAACGACAATACTTTTTAGTTTTGTTTGTATCTATGTTTAAAGGCGTAAGATATCTGATATCCCCGTCTTTTTTACCTTTTGCAGATTGCTCTAATGTAGACATGATTAGTTTGATTTAGCTTTTAATTTAACTCTTCTTCTTTCTGCCCAAGAAATTGCATGTTTGTCTAAAGACACAGTTAAGAAACGCATAACACGCTCGTCACGACGGAATTCAGTTTCAAATGCAATAATAATTTCAGCTGGCGCTTTGAATTCGAATAAGTGGTAAAATCCACTTTTCTTGTGTTGAATTTCGTAAGCTAATTTTTTTAAGCCCCAATCTTCTTTCGATACCATCTCAGACCCTTTAGAAGTAAGAAAATCTTCAAACTTGCTTACTGTTTCCTTTACCTGTTGTTCAGATAAAACGGGATTCAAGATGAAAACAGTTTCATAATGATTCATAATCTTTATATTTATTGTTATAAAATTGGGTGCAAAAATAATACTTTTATTTGAAATTACAAGCATAACTAATTATTAATTTTTACATAAAAAAACTTGTGTAGTTGTAATAATTATTCTACTTTTAACAAACTATAAAAAATATATGCCCATGAAGTTGAATTGTATCGTTGTAGATGATAGTGCTATTCAAAGAATTACCATCACCAAATTAGTTAACGAATCAACATTATTAAACTTAGTAGGAGATTTCGCCAATGCTCTTGAGGCAAAGAATTGTATCAACAACAACTCAATTGATTTGATCTTTTTAGACATCGAAATGCCGTTAATTAACGGTTTCGACTTATTAGACGGACTAAAAACTAAACCACAAATTATATTCATTACTTCAAAAGCAGACTACGCAGTGAAAGCTTTTGATTATGAAGCAACTGATTTTCTTCAGAAACCAATTTCTAAAGAACGTTTCAATAAAGCGGTAAAAAAAGCTACTGAACTTCACGCATTACGTTACGAAAACCATGAAGAACATGGCGATAGTATCGTAATAAAAAGTAATTTAAAGAAACTAAAAGTATATGTTTCTAAAATTAAATGGATTGAAGCCTATGGTGATTATATAAAAGTTGTTACTGATGACGAAAGTCATTTAGTATTATCAACTATGAAAGGTTTTGAAAAAGAACTTCCAGAAGGTAAATTCATTCGAGTACACAAATCGTATATTATCAATTTAGACCGAGTGGAAAAATTCAATAGTAAGTTTGCCGAAATTGGAAACACAAAAATCCCTTTGAGTCGAAATAAAAAAGAAGAAATTGTAAAAGCAATCGAAAACGCTTAATAAACGTCTACATCAACTTTTACCTTAATAGAACGATATTGCGGAACTGCTTCAAAACTCATGAGCACTTTCGCAATATTTTTTTTGGTATTTCCCAAATGTTTCTGAACAGGAATTTTAACCATAATAGTTCGAATGTATTCATTACGAATTCTATTTATAGCTGGTTCTTCCGGACCCAAAACTGGCATATCTAAATTTTGAGACAACACGTTATAAATCCACATAGAACCTTCTTTCAATTTATCAAAATCGCGATGTTTCAAAGTAAGCTTCACTAATCTAAAGAAAGGCGGATATTTGAAATTCTGGCGTTCGTAAATTTGCTCTTTGTACATTCCCATATAATCATTACCCAAAACTTGTTGAATGGTATTATGATATGGATTATACGTTTGAATAACCACTTTTCCATTTTTCTCGGAACGTCCTGCCCTACCCGAAACTTGCATCATCATTTGATACGCTCTTTCGTAAGCTCTGAAATTCGGTTGGTTTAATAAATTATCGGCGTTTAAAATCCCAACTAAAGTTACATTGTCAAAATCTAAACCTTTGGCAAGCATTTGAGTTCCTACCAAAACATCAATTTCTCTATTTTTAAAGGAATCGATAATTTTTTCGAAGCCAAATTTTCCTCGTGTCGTATCTTGATCCATTCTTCCAATATTTTTTTCCGGAAAAAGGGTTTTTAATTCCATTTCAATTTGTTCGGTTCCGAAACCTTTCGAAGTAACATCAACCGATTGACAACTATGACAATGCGTGGGATTTGCAATCGAATGACCACAATAATGACAACGCAATTGGTTTTTGAATTTGTAATACGTCAAACTTACATCGCAACTTGGACAATGAGGCACATGACCACACGTCATACATTCCACATAAGGCGAAAATCCTCTTCGGTTTTGAAATAATATAACTTGCTCTCCTTTCGATAAGGTTTCGGTAATTTCTTCCAATAATTCATCTGAAAAATGTCCTGACATTTTCTTTCTGAAATACTTATCTTTTAAATCGACCAATTGAATTTCAGGCAAAACAACGTTTCCATAGCGCACTTTTAATTCGGTTAAACCGTATTTATTGGATTGCACATTATAATAGGTTTCCAAAGACGGAGTCGCGCTTCCCAAAACTACTTTTGCTCCGTGCTGCTTCGCTAAAACTATAGCAGCATCGCGAGCATGATATCTTGGTGCTGGATCGTTTTGTTTGAATGTTTGTTCGTGTTCTTCATCTACAATTATACATCCTAGATTTGAAAATGGAAGAAACAATGCACTTCGAACACCAATAACCACTTTTGCTTTTGGAGAATTTTCTAAGACTTGATTCCAAACTTCAATGCGTTCGTTATTTGTATATTTTGAATGAAAAACGGCAACTTCATTTCCGAAATAAGCTGTTAATCTTTGCACTAATTGAGTGGTTAAGGCAATTTCTGGCAATAAAAACAAAACTTGCTTTCCTTCCTTAATATATTGCTCTAATAGTTTGATGTAAATTTCGGTTTTACCTGAAGCTGTAACGCCGTGTAATAAATTCACATCAAAGGTTTTGAAATTTTCTTGAATACTATCAAAAGCTGTTTGTTGCGCTTCACTTAATGTAAATTGACTATCATCTTCTTTGTCGAAAGCAACTCTATCTTGCGCAATGTAATATTCTTCGAAAATCGTTTTATCTACCAACGATTTTACTATTGCAGATGAACTTCCGGAAGTTTCGATAAGTTTTTTTACGGAAATTGGTGCTTTTTCACGAGCTTGTAATTGAAAATAATGCAAAACCAATTCGCGTTGTTTCTTGGCTTTGGATAAAACTTCTAATAATTCAGCCAATTGTTCTTGTTGCAAAAAAGAATCATGCAATTTGATATAGCGAATCAACTTGGGTTTGTATTGTTCCGAAATCTCTTCTTGCAACACCAAAGCTCCTTTTGCTAACAATCGATTTATGATAGGAAAAACCGTTTTCTTACCCAAAATTTTAATCACATCTTGAACTGTAATCGAAGATTGACTTTTTAAAGCTTCTAAGATTAGATATTCATCATCCTTTAAATCATCCGAATCTAATTCCGCATTTTCTCTTGCTGAAATAATCGTTTCACTTTCCAATATATAACCCGAAGGCAATGCACTTCGAAACACTTCACCAAGCGAACACATATAATAAGAAGCAATCCATTTCCAATGCTCGATTTGATGTAAATTCACAACAGGTTTTTCATCTAAAATTTGATGGATTTCTTTGGCTTCGTATAACTGAGGTGGTGTATTGTTTTTATCTAAAACTAATGCGGTATAAATCTTGGTTTTACCAAATGGAACCGCCACTCGCATTCCAATTTGAATGTAGTGAAATTCCGCTTCCGAAACCTGATAAGTAAAGGTTTTAGAAACAGCCAACGGTAAAACGACTTCGATAAAATACAGCATAGAACAAATATAGTTTGAAAAAGAGAATAGAGAAAAGAAAAAAGAGAAAAGATGAACAACTACAATAAAAAAAGCGTCCTCGAATGAGAACGCTTGATCTATATTTTTAGTTAGAATTATTTCCCTAACATTTCGTCTTTTAAGTCTTTATCAGCTGGTTTGTCGCATAACCAAATTCCGAATAAAGCTTTTTTGAAATCATGTCCTTCAATACTTCCTTTTTTAACTCCGTTTTTGTAAACAACAACTCCTTCGTTTGGCACATTGATAATAATGAAAACATCACCTTTTTTAATTTCTTCTTTAAAGAAACCTTTGAATTTGTCAATTTTAGCTTTTAATGGTGCTGTTTTTTTACCAGTTGCATTTTCAAAACCTTCATTAATAGCCGAAACCATTTTTTCAGAAGTAATCAAACCTGAAACGATGTTTAATTTGATAGCAGCTCCTTCTTTACTGTTCATTACTTCAGAGGCATTTGCACTTTTTTTCTCTAAATATAAAGCTCCCACATACATGTCCATAAACATTTTAACACGAGTTCCAGCTCCGTTTAATACTAAAGATTGCCCTTCTAAATTCATTTTAGCATCTACCTTAACTCCTGCTACAGTTTTTTGTGCATTTACAGTAAATACAGTTGCAATCAACATTAAAAATGTAATAACTTGTTTTCTCATAATTTATTTTTTTTAGTTTGGTTAAATATATAAATTTTTTCTTTTCAATTTTGAAATAGTTGCATTTAATTCGAAACCTAATAACAAAACCATGCAATTTATCCAGATGTAAAACATTAATACAAGAAGTGTACCAATTGAACCATACAACTCATTATACTTAGCAAATTTAGTTACATATATTCCAAAAATATAAGAGGAAATCACAATTAAAATGGTGGTAAAAACCGCACCATAACTTATAAATGCAATGCTTGAAGTTTCTTTTGCTCCAAACTTATATAATATTGAAGTTGTGATTAAAATCATTAAAAGTATGAATCCATATCTACTCCATTCAATCACTGAAACATCTGCAACATAACCTCTAATATTGATCTTTTGAATCATTACCTCAGCAATAACGATAGCCGCAACTGTAATTAATAAAATCATCGACAACACCAAAGAAATGGCTAAAGAAATAAAATATTGTCTAAAAAAACCTCTAGTAATAGTAATGTGAGCCGACATTTCAAATCCGCCCAAAATAGCATTAATACCATTGGTCATCAATAAAATGGACAAAATAAAACCTGATGAAAGCAAGCCTTGATGGCTGGTTTCCATAATATCTCTCAAAATAGCTTCAATAGCGTCATAAGTATTAGGCGGAACACCTTCTTCTACAAACTCTAAAAAATCGGCTTGAAAATTCTCTAACGGAATAAACGGAATTAAATTCAGAATAAATAAAGCAAATGGAAATAACGCCATAAAGAAACTAAACGCAATAGAACTGGCTCTGTATGAAAAAGCGCCTTTGAAAATTCCCAAAACATAAAGTTCCAAAATATCATAAAGTGACAAGCCTTCTAAAGTTTTTAGCTTTATGGCTTTGGTAATTGCAACCAATTGCTTTACAACAGGAATTTTATTGAGTTTATTTTCTATTTCTTCGGACATAATTTATATTGCTTTTAAACTTAAATCCATATTATAAACTGAATGCGTTAATGCGCCAGAAGAAATATAATTCACACCACATTCTGCATAATTGCGAATGGTTTTTTCATTGATGTTTCCTGAAGATTCTGTCAAACTTTGATCTCCAATCATAGCTACTGCTTTCTTAGTCGTTTCGTAATCGAAATTATCTAACAAAATTCGGTAAACGCCGCCAGCATCTAAAATTTGCTGTACTTCGTCTAAATTTCTGGCTTCAACAATGATTTTTAAATCTTTATTATTATCGATTAAATATTGCTTTGTTTTTGCTATCGCTTGCGGAATTCCTCCTGCAAAATCGTTATGATTGTCTTTCAACATAATCATATCGTACAAAGCAAAACGATGATTTTCACCTCCACCAATTTTCACTGCCCATTTCTCGATGGCACGAATTCCTGGTGTGGTTTTTCTAGTATCTAAAATTTTAGTATTTGTTCCTTCTAATAGATCAACAAACATTTTGGTTTTTGTTGCGATAGCGCTCATTCGTTGCATCGAATTTAATACCAGACGCTCTGCTTTCAAAATTGATTGTGAACTTCCTGAAACATGAAAAACAACATCACCATATTTTACTCTTTCACCATCATTGATAAAAGTTTCCAGTTTCATGTCTTTATCTACATAATGAAAAATCATTTTGGCAAATTCTACTCCAGCAATAATTCCCTCATCTTTAACTAATAACTTCGCTTTTCCTTGAGCTGAAGCTGGAATACATGCGAGTGAACTATGATCGCCATCTCCAACATCTTCACGAATGGCATTACTAATAATTAACTCTAATTCTTTTTGAAATTGCGCTTCTGAAATCATGGTTTGTAAATTGAATTGCTAATGTAAGAAATCCTTTGAAGTTTAAAAAATATTGAGCCTGTAAAAACAAAAAACTCCCAGATAAATCTGAGAGTTTCTTTATGATTGAATTTAAAATTCGATTAAGATAAAGCTGCTTTAACTTGGTCAGCTGCTTCTTGGAATTGAACTGCAGATAAAATTGGCATACCTGAATTATCGATTAATTCTTTAGCAATTTCTGCGTTTGTTCCTTGTAAACGAACGATGATTGGCACTGTAATAGCGTCACCCATGTTTTTGTAAGCATCTACAACACCTTGAGCAACACGGTCACAACGAACGATACCACCAAAAATGTTAATTAAAATAGCTTTTACATTAGGATCTTTTAAGATAATACGGAAAGCAGTTTCAACACGTTTTGCATCAGCAGTTCCACCTACGTCTAAGAAGTTAGCTGGTTCAAAACCTGCATATTTAATTAAGTCCATAGTAGCCATTGCTAAACCAGCTCCGTTTACCATACAACCTACAGTTCCATCTAAATCTACGTAGTTTAATCCTACTTCTTTAGCTTCAACTTCGATTGGATTTTCTTCTCTAACGTCTCTCATTTCAGCATATTTTGCTTGTCTGAATAAAGCGTTATCGTCGATATTTACTTTAGCATCAACTGCTAAGATTTTATTGTCAGATGTTTTTAATACAGGGTTGATTTCAAACATTGATGAATCAGAACCGATATACGCTTTGTATAAAGCATCGATAAATTTCACCATTTCTTTGAAAGCATCTCCAGATAAACCTAAATTGAAAGCAATTTTTCTAGCTTGGAAACCTTGTAATCCGTAAGCAGGATCAATTTCTTCTGTAAAGATTAAGTGTGGTGTGTGCTCAGCAACTTCTTCGATATCCATTCCACCTTCTGTAGAATACATAATCATGTTACGTCCAGTTGCTCTGTTTAATAAAACAGAAACATAGAATTCAGAAGTTTCGCTTTCACCAGGATAATAAACATCTTCAGCAATTAATACTTTGTGAACTGTTTTTCCTTCTGGTGGAGTTTGTGGCGTAATTAACTGCATTCCGATGATTTGCTCAGAAATTTCAGTTACTTGGTCTAAGTTTTTAGCTAACTTAACTCCTCCACCTTTTCCTCTACCTCCAGCATGGATTTGTGCTTTTACTACGTACCAACTTGTACCTGTTTCTGTAGTTAATTGTTTTGCTGCAGCTAACGCCTCAACTGGATTGTTTGCAACAATACCACGTTGAACACGTACTCCATAACTAGCTAGGATTTCTTTACCCTGATATTCGTGTATGTTCATAATTGTTATGCGTTTATCTTGTTTAAAAAAGTGCCACAAAAATAGCAAAGTAATTTTTAATGGACTAACTTTTTTTCGTTTAATTTGGGAATTTGATATACATATTCTTATTAAAAGCGCAAGTTAAAAAATTTTCAAATGTTATAAATAAAACATTTTGTTATTTTTTGTTAATAATTGTTTTAAAAATTGCATTGAATTAATATTGATTTACTTTTGCATCAAATTAAATAACAATGAAACCAGAAGTATTACAACAATTAGCAACAGAATTTGGAAGTCCGTTATATGTATATGATGCGGAAAAAATTGCCTTTCAATACAACCGATTACAAAATGCATTTAGCAAAGTAGAACGTTTTAAGGTGCATTATGCCGTTAAAGCATTATCGAATGTTTCTGTTTTGAAATACTTAAAAAGTTTAGGTTCTGGATTGGATACTGTTTCTTTACAAGAAGTGCAATTGGGATTACACGCTGGTATTGAACCAAAAGACATTATTTATACTCCTAATGGTGTTTCGATGGAAGAAATTGAAGAAGTAGCGCAATTAGGTGTTCAAATTAATATTGATAATTTATCGATTTTGGAGCAATTTGGAACAAAACACCCAACAATTCCAGTTTGTATTCGAATTAATCCTCACGTGATGGCTGGTGGAAATGCGAATATTTCGGTAGGTCATATTGATAGTAAATTTGGGATTTCAATTCATCAATTGCCTCATATTTTGAGAATTATTGAAAATACGAAAATGCACATCAATGGCATTCACATGCATACAGGTTCTGATATTTTAGATGTAGAAGTATTTTTATATGCGGCTGAAATCCTATTTGAAACGGCTAAAAATTTCCCAGCATTAGATTTTATTGATTTTGGAAGTGGATTTAAAGTGCCTTACAAAAAAGGAGATATCGAAACCAATGTAGAAGAATTCGGAAGAAAATTAACAAAACGCTTTTTAGCTTTCGAAAAAGAATATGGTCGTCCATTGACTTTAGCTTTTGAGCCTGGAAAATTCTTGGTAAGTGAAGCGGGTTATTTCTTAGCGAAAGTAAACGTGGTAAAACAAACCACTTCAACTGTTTTTGCTGGAATTGATTCTGGATTCAATCATTTGATTCGTCCGATGTTATATGGAGCACAACATCATATTGAAAATATATCTAATCCAAAAGGAAAAGAGCGTTACTACTCGGTAGTAGGTTATATCTGCGAAACCGACACTTTTGCTAGCAACCGAAGAATTACTGAAATTCACGAAGGTGATATTTTATGTTTTAGAAACGCAGGTGCTTATTGCTTTTCAATGGCATCTAACTACAACTCACGACTAAAACCAGCCGAAGTACTATGGAAAGACGGAAAAGGTCACTTAATCAGAGAACGCGAAACGTTTGATGATATTTTGAAAAATCAAGTTATGATTGAAATTTAGTTTTATAGTTAAGTAAAGAAAAGCCCGGATTAATTATTAATTCGGGTTTTTTGATTTTACTTTACTGGAATTTCATGAATTAGTACGAATAAAAAAGCACCAAATTTTAGTTTGATGCTTTTTTATTATACTGACTTTCTGTATTTTTCTTTAATCTGTAAATGTATCTTTCATCTTCTAATAAAATACCTTTTGAATTAAGTGATTTCAACTTTTCATTATCAAAATAAACATCCATTTTATTCAATTTAGGATAAACAACAAAAATAGAATCATGAAATTTATGATAATCTCCTTCTTCAAAACTATCCCAATCTGCTTGAACTTTTCTCAAAACTATTCTTTCTATCGAATCAGTCTTTAAGTCAAAATAAACTCTTCTTTCAGAAAAACCAGCCTCTGGATTAAATCTAAATTTCAAATATTTAAGTTTTGAATCTATAAAAAAACTCTCTTGTGGTACTAAACCATCCTCTAAATATTTAAATTCTTCTGCATTTGTATTGGCAATAGCTGTTCTAAACTCTTTCTCTAAATCAGAATCTAAAATGTCATTATTTGAATTTTCACATCCAATAAATAAAAAAGATAAAAATAGAAGTCTAATAAAAATATTCATAAATAAATTTACTTACTTAAAACCTCCAACAAAACCTTACCATCAGAACTATTTGGCATAGTAATTTTTAGCATTTGTGTGATAGTTGGTGCTATTTGCGTGATTTCTTTTCTGTCGTGAGTTTGTCCTTTTTTGATGTTCCAACCAAAGAAAATTAACGGAACGTGTGTGTCATAAGAATAAGGCGAACCGTGTGTTGTTCCGGTTGAAGAATATTCTACATAACCTGGTTTGAAAATCATAATTAATTCCCCGTTTTGTGTTGGGTCATATCCTTTTGTGATGAAGTCTAAATAGTAATCACTTGGATTTCCGTTGGTGATTTCTTCTTCAGTGTAAACACGCTTGATGTAATCTTGCTTGTGTAAATAATCTTTGAAGGTTTGTTTTACCTCTTGTAAATTCAAGCCTTTTGCTTTTACTTTTGCTTTATCAAAAAATAGGTTATAATTCGAATAATCTAACACCAAGTTTTCTCCAAAAGTAGTTTCTGAGAATTCTTTCAACTCTTTTTGAATGTTTTTATAATTGATGTTATCTACTTTGTATTTATTGTCTTTCAAATACGTCACATTTTCCGCTCCAGCGTGATCTGCTGTTAAGAAAACCAAGTAATTTCCTTTTCCAACGGTTTTGTCTAAGTAAGCTAAGAAATCAGCAATAGTTTCGTCCAAACGCAAATAAGTGTCTTGTAATTCGATAGAACGAGGACCTAAAACGTGTCCGATGTAATCAGTTGAAGAGAAACTTACGGCTAAGAAATCGGTAATATTATCTTTTCCTAAATTTTCGCTTTCGATGGCTTTTTTAGCAAAATCAGCTAATAAATTATTTCCATAAGGCGTTGAACGTAGAATTCCAGCATCATTTGCATCATACATATCTTGTAAATTGTATGGCATAAACGGCGCTTTTTTATACAATTTCCCTTCGTATGGATTGTTATCGGTTAAGCTTTCGTTATAGGTTTCTTTTGGTTTTAATAAATCCCAACCTTTGGTTACGTATTTTAAATAATTTTTCTCAGCATTGAATTGCGTTGCCCAATCTGGAAGTTTTTCTCCGTAATACGTACTTGAAATAAAAGCTCCGGTTTTACTGTACCAAAAAGCCCAATCTGCAAAATGTCCAGCTGGAAGAATTGCACCTCTATCTTTAATACTCATTCCAATTACTTTACCCTTGAAATTAGTTGAAAGTTTCAATTCGTCAGTAATGGTAGAACTTTGCAAGTTTCTTGGCGACATTTTTCCTTCTTTTTTAGAATCGTCTCCAATAGTTGAAACCGTTTCATCATCGGTACAATACATTTCTTTTCCAGTCGCTTTATTGAACCATTCATTACCTACAATTCCGTGAACCGATGGTGTTGTTCCAGTATAAACTGAAGCATGACCAGGAGCTGTATATGTAGGCATATAATTGTAATGTGTGTTATGAAAAGTATATCCTTCTTTCATTAATCGTTTGAAACCATTTTCTGAAAAGTCGCTTGAAAAACGGTATAAGTATTCCATTTTCATTTGGTCTACTACGATTCCAACTACTAATTTTGGTTTATCTTGCGCAGTTCCTGTAAAAGAAACTAGAACAACTAACAAGGCTAAGGCTTTTTTCATTTTAAAACTATTTTATACAAAAGTACGTTTTTGATGTAAATGGAATGTTAATAAATAAAAAAATGACTTTCTATTGCATTCAATAAAAAGTCATTTTAATTATAATTTAAACTTATTTCTTCTTTGCAGGTTTATCTTCAAGAACCGTCATATTGTAAGCAATAATCATGTCTTCGTATGTAATATACAATTGATTTCTGCCTCCTTGTTTCTTTCTGGTGTAAATAGTTAAAACACATTCTACTCCATTGTTATCCACACAATTGAATTTAACTACATCGTCGTCTCCAATCGTTTCTTGATTTCCATATTTCATAATAGAAAACAGCTGAAGTACTTCTGAATAAACTACAATTCGGTGACTTTCCATGTCCAAAAGGACAGTCATTTCTGATTTTTGCAATTTCGACCAATCGCTCCAATTTCCTTTTTTGTCTTTCTGGCTTACCATATATCCAGAAGTTTTGAAATTAAATTTTTGAGCATAAGTAGTAACCGATGCAAAAAACAAAAACAATAGTATGTATTTTAAACTCTTCATTTCGTTGTTATATTAAAATTCAAAGGTAGTTACCTCTTTTCTAGCAGCGTTAAATTCCGTTATGATATTATCAACAATAGTTTCAACAGGCAAAATATCGTGAATTAATCCGGCAATTTGACCAATTTCTAATTCTCCTTCAACTAAATCGCCTTCAAACATACCTCTTTTTGCTCTTCTTTTACCTAATAATGCTTCTAAATCTTCTTTTGATGGACATTTAGCGTACAATTCCTGCACATCATTATAGAATTTATTTTTGATAAGTCGAACCGGAGCCAATTCTTTTAATGTTAATTGCGTATCTCCTTCTCCTGTTTCCACAATTGTTCTTTTGAACTCATCATGTGCAGAACTTTCAGTTGAAGCAGCAAAACGACTTCCCATTTGAACGCCATCGGCACCTAAAGTCATAGCGGCTAGCATTCCTCTTCCTGTTGCAATTCCTCCTGCAGCAATTAATGGAATTGAAATTTGTTCGCGTACCATTGGAATTAAGGTTAACGTTGTTGTTTCTTCTCTTCCGTTGTGTCCACCTGCTTCAAAACCTTCAGCAACTACAGCATCTACTCCAGCTTCTTGTGCTTTTAGTGCGAATTTAGAACTACTAACTACATGTACAACAGTTATGCCATTTTCTTTTAAAAACGGAGTCCAAGTTTTTGGATTTCCTGCAGAAGTAAAAACGATTTTCACACCTTCTTCTTTCAGAATTTGCATAATTTCTTCAATGTTTGGATATAACATTGGAACATTTACTCCAAAAGGTTTATCGGTTGCCTTTTTACATTTTTGAATATGTTCTCTTAACACTTCTGGATACATAGAACCAGCACCAATTAATCCTAAACCACCAGCGTTACTTACGGCACTTGCCAGTTTATAACCACTATTCCAAATCATTCCTCCTTGGATAATTGGGTATTTTATATTGAAGAGTTGGGTAATTTTATTCATGAGTAAAAATATATTTTAAGAAAAAGAAGTATAAATAAAAACGGCGTAAGCTAAAATTAGTAAAACACCTTCTTTAAAAAAAAGGCTACTACGTCGAGTAAACAGAACTAACGGCATTAAAGCAACCGCAAATCCTAACATCCAAATTAAATCGTGAGATATCATTTTTTGATCAATATTGTTAATTGGACTTATAATGGCTGATATTCCTAAAACACCCAATATATTAAAAATATTCGAACCTATTACATTACCAATTGCAATATCTGATTCTTTTTTTAATGCTGCTATAACTGAAGATGTTAATTCTGGTATACTTGTTCCCATTGAAACAACTGTAATTGCAATAATTCGATCACTAACTCCAAAATTTTTGGCTACATTTACGGCTCCTTTGACTAATAATTCAGATCCCAACCAGAGAGCAGCTCCTCCAAAAAACAAAAATAAAAATAGTTTTAATAACGTTTGCTCTTTAGTTGTTTCATTTGGTAATTCTACTATAATATTTTTATTAATTTTTATAAGATATACCAGAAACAAAATAAATAAAATTAGAAAGATAAATCCTTCTGTTCTACTTATACTATTATCAAACCATAGAAAGAAAGCTAATAAAAAAGATGCAATTATTTTAACTGGCCAATCTAAGGTATAAAATGTAGGACTCACCTTAATAGAATTAATTAATAAAACAATTCCAAGAATTAATCCTACGTTTCCAATGTTTGAACCTATAACATTTCCTACAGCTATATTTGAAAACCCTTGTAATGCAGCTTTTACACTTACAATGAGTTCAGGAGCCGAAGTAGCAATAGATACAACTGTTAATCCAATTATGATTTTAGAAATTTTTAACTTTAAAGAAAAACCTACAGATGCCTTTAAAAGCCAATCAGCTCCAAAAACTAATAATCCTAATCCAACAATAATGTATAAAAAATTCATCTATAATTAAAATTTAAGCTATTACACCGCTACCTAAAATTTCATCATTCAAATGCCAAGCAACAAATTGTCCTTCAGTGATTGCGGATTGCGGACTTTCAAAAACCACATACATTCCGTCTTTAAATTGATTCAAAGTTGCTTTTTGTAAAGGTTGACGGTAACGAATTCTTGCCATTACTTCCATTTTTTCTCCTTCTTTTAAAGCTAAATCTTCTCTAATCCAATGAATCTCTTCATTTGCAATAAACAATGCTTTTTTGAATAATCCAGGATGTTGATTTCCTTGACCAGTATACACAATATTTTTCTCTACATCAGTTTCTATGATGAATAAAGGCTCTTTGGTTCCACCTACATTTAAACCTTTGCGTTGGCCTTTTGTAAAATAATGAGCGCCTTGATGCTTACCCATAACTTTGCCAGGTACTTTTAGATAATCAATTCGTCTCGATTCAAAAGCAAAAGCTTCTTCTTCTGAATTGAATTGTGGTTTTTCTTGATGATATATTTCGGCTTCTGCTGGAATTTCAATAATTACTCCTTCTTTTGACTGTAATTTTTGTTGTAAAAATTCAGGTAAGCGCACTTTCCCTATAAAACAAAGTCCTTGCGAATCTTTCTTTTCAGCTGTAATTAAATCTAATTTGGATGCAATTTCACGAACTTCTGGTTTTGTTAATTCGCCAATAGGAAATAACGCTTTTGAAAGTTGCTCTTGTGATAATTGACAAAGAAAATAAGATTGATCTTTATTGCCATCTTTACCTGCTAATAATTGGTAAATTTCTTTTCCGTCTTTTTCAATCGTTCCTTTACGGCAATAATGTCCAGTTGCTACATAATCGGCACCTAAAGACATAGCAATTTTCATGAAAACATCAAATTTGATTTCTCGGTTACACAATACGTCAGGATTTGGAGTTCTTCCTTTTTCGTATTCGTTAAACATATAATCAACGATTTTCTCTTTGTATTGTTCGGATAAATCAACGGTTTGAAATGGAACTCCTAACTTTTCAGCTACTAACAAAGCATCATTACTATCTTCTAACCATGGACATTCATTTGAAATAGTTACAGAATCATCGTGCCAATTCTTCATGAATAGACCAATAACTTCATATCCTTGTTCTTTTAATAAATATGCGGCAACACTAGAATCTACTCCACCTGAAAGTCCTACTACAACTCTTTTCATTTATTCTTGTCCTCCTTTTTCTTGTTTTAATTGTTCTAGCGTTTTAGATGCTTCTTTGGCATTTCTTTGCTCGTATTTTATTAATTCTTGTCCGAATTTAGAAGCTTTTACTTCCTTTATAACTTTGTTTTTTTCGAAAAACTTCCAAGTTCCAACACGTTTTCCGTTTACGTAATTTCCTTCATACATTTTATTTCCCATTCCATCGTAATAAGAAGCAACACCATCATATTGTCCATTCTTATATATAAGAGACTCTAATAATTGCCCTTTTTCGGAATATGTCTTTGATTTTCCAATTTTGATTCCTGCTTTGTAATTAGTTTCTTCAGCAACTGTTCCGTCTTTGTAGAATACTTTTCGAATTCCTTCTAATTTACCACCTTTATAAAATTCTTGCGACATTAATTGTTTTGATTCGAAATGATAATATTTCCATTCGCCTTCAGGAAGCTTGTTCACTAAAGCACCTTCACTTACTTTATTCCCTTTTTGATCAAAAAAATTAGCATAACAAGAGCCATCTCCTTTTGAAAAATCTCTTGTAGCTATAACTGTTCCTGCCTTTGTATCATCAAAATATTTAAAAACACCCGTTTCTTTACCATGACTAAAAGTACCTTCATATCTAACACGATTCGATTCTTTATGAGTTCCTCTCCATAAACCATGGCGGTTACCTTTATCGTCTAATTGATTGATTTTATCTTGACTAAAGCCTAAAATTGAGATTAAAATTACAAAAATTACAGAAATTTGTTTCATTATATTAAGTATTGTTTAATTTATTAATTAGTAATCATACATTAAATATTGAAAAATCAAATATTAGACCAAATACTGATTAAACAAAAAATAAATGTGAGTTAAATCTGCTATACAACGCAGTAAAATAGTTTTTTATTCGTTTAATCTTTTTTAATTTTGATTAAACAAAAAATAAAACACTATGAAAAACTATGCAAAATTAATCAAATTAACGTTACTAGTAGTAAGTTCTACGATAATGTTTTCATGTTCTGATGATGACTCTACAACTCAAGACAGAACAATAACTGAATTCATTTCAAAAAATCCTACGTTTACAAACCTCTATGCAGCTTTAGAAAAAGCAGAATTATCAGAAACACTAAATCAAAGTGGACAATTTACAATTTTTGCTCCTACAAACGAAGCATTTGCTGAATTTTTAGCTGTAAACGGATTTGAAAATCTTGAAGATGTTCCTACGCCAGTTTTAAAAGAGATTCTACTAAATCATGTTTTAAATGCAAGAGTACCTTCATCTGATGTAAGTACAGGATATGTTAAAACGCTTGCAAAAGGAAGCGCTTCTTCAACAAATACTTTAAGCATGTTTATCAATGTTACAGAAAGTGGCGTTAGAATAAATGGTGTATCTAGTGTAACTGCTTTTGATATCAATGCTAGCAATGGTGTTGTACACGTTGTAGACGCTGTTATTGGATTACCAACAATCGTAACACATGCTTTAGCAAATCCAAACTTTAGCAACTTGGTTGGAGCACTTACAAGTCCTGGTCAACCTGATTTTGTGGGAATACTTTCTGGAAATACAAATTCACCATTTACCGTTTTTGCCCCATCAAATGCAGCTTTTTCAAGATTTGAAACTCAAAATCCTGGTACTCTTGGAAGTCTAACTTCTGGTCAATTAACTTCTGTTTTAACATACCATGTTGTAGCTGGTGCAAATGTATTATCAACTGGGATTCCATCAGGACCTATAACTACATTTGAAACAGGAACCTTTACTGTGAATGGTACAACAATTACAGATGAAGCAGGAAGACAAACTAATATTGTTGCAGTTGATGTTCAAGCTGCTAATGGCGTAATTCATGTTTTAGATAATGTAATCTTACCTAATCTAAATTAATTCGTTTCTATAAATAAAATTGCTATGAACAAAAAACGCTTTCCAATGGAAAGCGTTTTTTTTATGAACCTAATTCTAATGCTCTTGCATTTGCAGCTTCTATTCCTTCTATAACAATTTCTTGAAGCTCATTTTTATTAAACACTAACAAAGCCGCTTCGGTTGTTCCCCCTTTTGAAGCAACTCGTTGAATCCAAGCTTCGTTTGATAGTTTACTTCTATTTTGTAATTGAACAGAACCAGAAAAGGTTTGGCTCACCAAGAACTCTGCTTCAGATGCTGAAAAACCTAATCTAATTGCCGATTCAATCATAGCCTGCATAAAATAAAACACATAAGCTGGTCCACTACCTGAAACCGCTGTTGCGGCATTTAGCATTTCTTCTCTTTCAATATAAATTGATTTCCCTGTAGTGTTAATTAAATTCTGAACGATGAAAAGTTCTTTTCTATCTACTGCATTTGAAGCACAAAAAACGGTCATTCCCTCGCCTATTTGTGTTGGAATATTTGGCATTGATCGTACAATTTTAGAAACACCCAATTCATTTTGCATAGCTTCAATTGAAATCCCCGCCATTACTGATAAAATAACATGTTCTGGATTTAAGAAAGCTTTTATTTCAGAAGCCAATTGTTTGAAATCTTGTGGTTTCACAGCTAAAATCAAAATATCGGATTCAAAAATATTGGAATTAGGTTCGGTGAAAAAATTCACAGTATCGATTCCAAAACTATTCTTTTCTTCAATTTTAGTTTTATTCAAAATTAAAATATCTGATGCTCCTACAAACCCAGAACTCATAAAACTATTGGCATAGGTTTGTCCCATATTACCAAATCCAACAATGGCTACTTTCATAATGCGATATAAAAAAACCCTGTCGGTGCAGACAGGGTTTATATAAATATAAAACTTATTTTTTCTTTTGTGCGGCTTTTTGAGCTTCTGCTTGCTCCATCATTTCGCGCATTTTTCTTTGGAATTTACTTTCCTTTTTCTCTTTTGTTTTATTCTCTTGAATTTGAGCGTGAATTTTATCTTCTTTCACGATGTAATTCTTAATAACCAACATAATTCCGATAGTAATTAAGTTAGAGATGAAGTAATACAAACTCAATCCAGATGCATAATTGTTAAAGAAGAATAACATCATAACAGGGGAAATGTAAATCATAATTTTCATGATTTTACCCATATCTGGCATACCTTCTTGTGGTGGCGT
Organism: Flavobacterium cheniae; assembly: GCF_004363695.1. Classification (GTDB taxonomy): domain Bacteria; phylum Bacteroidota; class Bacteroidia; order Flavobacteriales; family Flavobacteriaceae; genus Flavobacterium; species Flavobacterium cheniae. The sequence goes on from NZ_SNZC01000001.1 coordinate 833,565, forward strand.
GCTCATTGCTTGGTCTCCAGTTGTCATTTTCATATAGAAGAAAATAGCAATAGAAGCTAAAATTGGGAATAAACTCACGTGATTTCCATAAAAAGGAATACTAAAACCATTTGGAAAATAGTAAATCGCATCAAATGAAGATAAATCATCTGCCCATAAGAACGATTTTTGTCTTAAATCGAACATCGATGGGAAGAACTGAAACAACGCATAGAAAATAGGCATTTGCATCAAGGCTGGTAAACATCCTGCCATAGGATTTACACCGGCTTTAGAATACAACTTCATAGTTTCTTGTTGTTTCTTCATTGGATTGTCCTTGAATTTTTCATTCAATTCTGTAATTTCAGGACGTAAAACCTTCATTTTTGCTTGTGACAAATAAGACTTGTATGTTACTGGCGACATTACAATACGAACTAAAATCGTAAACAATACAATCGCAATTCCGTATCCTACTCCTAATGCTGAAATTAATCCGAAAACTGGAATAAAAATATAACGGTTAATCCATCCGAAAATTCCCCAACCTAATGGTAAGATTTCGTCTAAATTTTTCTCGTATCCATCCAAAATTTCATATTTCGCTGGACCATAATACCAATTCATATTATAGTTTAAAGCACCATTTTTAAATTCTAAAGGAACTTGAGCTGTGAAATTTTTTGTAAAAACAGTATCAATTTCTTCATCATCAACTAAATTATCAGATTTGAATTTCGCTGTTTTGAATTTCGTATCTGTTAATAAAATTGAAGTAAATAAATGCTGTTTAAAAGCGATATAAGAAACATCAATTGCTTCGTCTTCAGAATCTTTTGCTGCATTTAAATAATCGTCTTTTCCATCTTCATATTCAAATACTAGCTCAGTATAACGGTTTTCATAAGAAACACTATTTTCGTTTCTGTATGATTTTAATTGCCATTCTAAATCTAACGGTTTAGAAGTATTCACTACTTTTTCTAACCCTTGAGAACGGATAGCAAAATCTAACATGTATTCGTTAGGTTTTAATACATAACGATATTCTAAAAACTGATCTGGACCTGCTTTTAATTGCAACGTTAAAACTTGATTTTTACCTTCAGTAGTTAACTTAGGCTCAAAATACATGTCTTTTGTATGCAACGTTCTGTTATCAGTTGTATTTAAAGCAATGTCTAAAGAAGCGTTTTTATCTTTAATGATTTGAACCGCTTTTTTCGAATTTTTCTCAAATTGATCAAATCCTAAAACAGTTGCTTCTGTAATATAACCTCCTTTATTAGAAATTTTAAGTGATAAAACTTCGTTTTTGATTTCAGTAACAGCATCTGTAGCTGATGGAAGTGTTGCAGAATATCCAAACGTACCTAATTGTGCTTGAGCTGCTGCATTTTTAGTAGAATCTGCTACTGGCGCTGCAGCAACCGTTGAAGTTACCGTTTTAACTTCTTTAGCTTGTTTGTCTAATTGCTCTTTTTTCTCTTTTTCCTTTTGTTCTTCTGGTGTTGGAGCATTTGAATATAACATCCAAATCAAAATTCCAGAAATCAATACAAATCCGATAATCGAATTAAGGTCTAATTTTTTTTCTTCCATCTACTTATTAGTGTTCAGTGTTCTTAATTGAACAGTTTATTTAGTTTTATGTTGTACAGCTGCAGCTACAAAACTCACAAAAAGTGGGTGTGGATTTGCGACTGTACTTTTATATTCAGGATGGTATTGAACGCCGATAAAGAAAGGATGTGTAGGAATTTCAACAATTTCTACCAACTTCGTATCTGGATTTACTCCAGAAGCTACTAATCCTGCTTTTTCTAATTCGTTTAAATACGCACCATTGAATTCGTAACGGTGACGGTGACGCTCCATAATCTCAGTTTTACCATAGATTTTTTGTGCCAACGTATTTTCTTTTATGCTACATTTCCATGCACCTAAACGCATAGTTCCTCCTTTGTTTTCAATATTTTTTTGCTCTTCCATTAAATTAATAACTGGATGAGTTGTATTTTCATTCATTTCGGTTGAATTGGCATCAGCGTAACCTAAAACGTTACGAGAATATTCAATAACCGCCATTTGCATTCCCAAACAAATTCCGAAAAACGGAATATTATTTTCTCTTGCATAACGAACCGTGTCGATTTTACCTTCAATTCCACGACCGCCAAAACCTGGTGCAACAAGTATACCATCTAAATCTTTCAACTGACTTTCTGCCGAATTGGCATCTAAATACTCAGAATGAATAGAAATCACGTTCACTTTTGTCTCGTTTGCAGCTCCAGCATGAATGAACGCCTCTAAAATCGATTTGTAAGAATCTTGCAATTCCACATATTTTCCAACCAAACCAATGTTTACTTCGTGCTTAGGATTTTTCAATCTAAATAAGAACTCGTTCCAGTTGTTTAAATCTGGTGTGTTTTTTTCTGGTAAATCTAATTTTTTCAACGCTACTCTATCCAATCCTTCTTCCAACATTAAATTTGGAACTTCATAAATAGTTGATGCATCAATCGATTGAATTACCGCTTCTTTTTTCACATTACAAAACAACGCTAATTTTTGACGTAAATCTTGCGAAATTTCATGTTCAGTTCTACACACTAAAATATCAGCTTTGATTCCGCTTTCCATTAAAGTTTTCACCGAATGCTGTGTTGGTTTCGTTTTTAATTCACCGGCAGCAGCCAAATATGGCACTAACGTTAAATGAATTACGATTCCGTTATTTTCACCTAATTCCCAAATCAATTGACGCACTGACTCGATATAAGGTAATGATTCAATATCTCCAACAGTTCCACCAATCTCAGTAATTACAATATCAAAATCACCCGATTTTCCAAGCAACTGCATGCGTTCCTTGATTTCGTTTGTGATATGAGGTACTACCTGAACCGTTTTTCCTAAAAATTCTCCTCTACGTTCTTTTTCAATAACTGAAAGATATACTCTTCCTGTAGTTACGTTGTTCGCTTGAGAAGTAGGAACGTTTAAAAAACGCTCGTAGTGACCTAAATCCAAATCCGTTTCTGCTCCATCGTCTGTCACATAACATTCTCCGTGTTCGTAAGGATTTAATGTTCCTGGATCCACATTGATGTACGGATCAAACTTTTGAATGGTCGTTCGGTATCCTCTGGCTTGCAATAATTTGGCTAACGAAGCTGCGATAATCCCTTTTCCTAAAGAAGAAGTCACACCTCCGGTAACAAAAATGTACTTAGTTTGGTTCATTGTATTGTTGTTGTGTTGTTGTTGCGATAAAATCTTTTATCTGTAATAAAATCGTGCAAAGATAACACTAATTAGTCAATGTGCCAATTAGTCGATGTATCAATTTTGTAATTAAATTGTAAACAATTTATTTTTGTTTTGGAAAGTTTCTACGGATGTTTCTAACCAGTTCTTCCAATCCATTTAGCTTGAGTTCGTGGACCAATTTTAATTGTTCGCCTAATTGTCCTTTTGGAAAACCTTTATTAGCATACCAAACCACATAATACTCCGGAAGGTCGATTAAGTAATAGCCTTCGTATTTGCCAAATGGCATTTTGGTGTGAGCAAGTTTTACGAGGAGTTCTTGGTTGGTCATTTTGTTTAGAGAATAGAAAAAAGAGAATTTTATTTTTTAATTACAGTGGGTCAAATATTGTCTTTCTTCAAAATGCTTTTGAATCTTACCTGTAACTGGATCCAAATGTAAAATTTCCTCATCTGAATAACAATCAAAAATTGCAATTGTGTTAAAAACAATCCAATAATATTCATTCTTTTTTGAATCGAATTCTAATCTTAAATTAATCTTTCTTACTGATTTTTTTAAATTTTGATTATCAATAATTTGATTAAGTTCTGTTCTATTAAGCCAATTTGATTTTTTATTCTCCAAGAGAAATTTTGGAATTCTTTCAATATCAATTCTTTCAACCAAATTGAGCGATGAGTCAAGATTCACATAAACTCTTTTGTCTACAAAGTCATATTCAAAATCAGGATGTTTACAACTAAAAACTATCTGTTTTGCACTTAAAAATTTTCCTTTTGTTCGCTTACCTTTTTTTAATCTAGCCCATTTAACGTTTCCCTTTTTATCTATATATTGATAAAAAGAATTATCATCAAAATTTAAATAACTAAAAAAATAATCTCCAACAGCTTCTCTGAGGCTATTATTAGCTTTTTTTAGTATGTCATCAGTCAAATAACTTTGACTTTTCAAAGTTATCGACACAAAGAATAACACTATTAAAAAAAATATCTTTTTATTCACATTAGAATATGATTTTTTACTTCCAATTAAAAACAATCTCTTTTTTAATATCTGGATGCAAGCTGTAAAAAACTGGGCATGTCATTGCGGTTCTTTCTAAAATTGTTTTTGTTTTTTCATCGGGATGAATTGAGAAATGGAAGGTTACATGAATTTCGGTAATTCTTCTTGGTTCGGTTCCCATGATTTTGGTTACTTCTGCGGTGGAACCTGAAAAATCTACGTCTAAATCACGGGCTTTGATTCCCATAACGGTGAACATGCAACTTGCTAATCCATTGGCAACAGTATCGGTTGGAGAAAAGGCTTCTCCTTTTCCGTTGTTATCAAGTGGTGCATCCGAAATAATTTCCGAACCTGATTGTAAATGTATAGAAGAGGTGCGTAAATCACCTAAGTAAGTCACTTTTGAAGTTGCCATTATTGTGCTTGTTTAATCGTTAAATCGCTGTCGTAATACAATAAATACGTTGCATTATTTGAAATTAATCCGTTACTAGAATTGTAATCAAATGCGTTTTCAATGTATTCTGTTTTGGTTGTCGCTGCTGATTTTACAAAACCTTCTGGTTGGCAAATTCTCAATAAAGCATCAAACGTTACATCGAAACCTTTTTTGGCTGCAGCATTTGGATAAATATTATTGATTTTCTTGAATTGCTTTTCAAATTGCTTTTCTTCTGGTGTTGAAGCTACTTTAGTTGCTGATGGAAATAATAATTTCAAATCAGCTAAGTTTTTCATTGGAATTTCCTCAAAATTCAACGCATCATACAATTCGAAAACTGCTAATTGAATATCATATTCTTTTTGCAATCCTTTTAAAATGTTGGTAATACTTAAAATTGTACTTGCTTTTTCAATTTCCATAAGTACAAAATTCTTTTGCCCTTTAACCAATTGTGTTTTTAAAAGCGCCACATCTAAAGCTCCTTTATCATTAAATAAAGCATGCTTAACTTCTGGATGATTCGCTGTTATAAAATCTTTTGAAGTTGTTTTTTTAGCACTAATGATCGCTACCACATTTCCGTTTTTCGATTTAAAATAATCAAACATCGAAGCACGTAAACGATCTTCTGCTGGAACCGTGTAATATAAATTTGGTAATGGCAATCCACGCTCTTTAGAAAGTGGTGAAATTACCGGAGTATTATATTTTGTTAGCAATTGTGCCGTTGTTTCAACAATTGAGTTTTGAAAAGGTCCAACAACAGCATCTACATTTTCAAAATCATTTTTAGAAATGATAGAAGCTACATTTGATGAATATTTAGTACTTTCTACATCGTAAACCTTAACATTTACAGGCAATCCAAGTACTTTAGCCGAATCAATTGCCATAAGCGCTCCAGCGTAAAAATCTAAAGTAAGGTTTAAGAATTTATTCGTTTTTAACTGCTCTGTTTTGGTTTTAACCGAATCTGTTTCAATTTTATTGATATTGAATGGTAACAACAAAACCATGTTTCTTTGTTTCGATTTATCAACCGTAGCTAATAAATTCACTTTGTTTTTAGCTACTAAAACAGAATCTTTTGCTTTTGTAATAACAGTTCCGTTAGAAGGCACTTTTAAAAGCATTCCAATTTTTAAACCATCTTGCAAATCTGGATTTAGCGTAATTAAATCACCTTGCGCAATATCAAACTTTTTAGAAAGACTATAAAGCGTTTCTTTAGGTTGCACTTCATATTCAACCAAAGTTATATTCGAAGGTTTTTTAACCTGAACTCCTGGTTTCAAAATTAAGGTTTGACCAACATTTAATCCGCCTACAATTTGTGGATTTAGTTGTTCTAATTCGGTAACAGTTAAGCCGTATCTTGTAGCAATACCATACTTAGTTTCTTTAGCCTCTACTAAGTGAGTAGTTGCATTTGTTGTTGCTTTTGGCTTAAAAAAAGTCGCCTGACTAGCATTAATATCTGCCGCTGAGGGTTTTGAAACGAATATTTCTTGACCAATTTTCAAACCATTTTGCAAAGCAACTTTGTTCCAATTTTCGATATCTGAAACGGAAACATTATATTTTTTGGAGATTCCAAAAAGCGTTTCTTTTTCACCTACTACATGCTTAATTGCTTTATTAACTGAGCCATTAGGAATTAGTAGTGTCGTGTTTTCTTTAACACCATTTTTCGCATCTGGATTTAATCTGTAAATATCAAAAGGCGTAACCTCGTACTTTTTTGCGATTTGAAAAACGGTTTCTCCTTTAGCTACAACATGTTTAATCTGAGATTGAACAGGTAACGCGAAAAGAAAAATCAAACTGAAAAGAAAAACAACTCTTTTTATCATAATCTTAATTTAAAAACAATACTAAACAAAAATTTCAATAGCAATTTATATCGTAAAAATAGAATAAAAATAATTGCTATTGAAATTTATATGTCGAATTTGAAAAATTTATTTTATTCCCATTCTATCGTTGCAGGCGGTTTCGAACTGATGTCATACACCACTCGGTTTACACCTCTAACGTTATTTATAATTTCATTAGAAATTTTCATTAAAAACTCATACGGTAAATGTACCCAATCCGCAGTCATTCCGTCTGTCGATTCTACTGCACGTAAAGCAACAACTTTTTCGTATGTACGTTCATCACCCATTACTCCTACGCTATTTACTGGTAACAAGATTGCTCCTGCTTGCCATACTTTATCGTATAATCCGTGTTCTTTTAATCCGTTGATGAAAACCGCATCTACTTCTTGCAAAATAGCTACTTTTTCTGGCGTAATATCTCCTAAAATACGAATCGCTAATCCTGGTCCAGGGAACGGATGACGACCTAATAATTCTTCATCGATTCCTAAACTTCTTCCTACTCTACGAACCTCATCTTTAAATAACATTCGTAAAGGCTCCACCACTTGCAATTTCATAAAATCAGGTAATCCACCTACATTATGATGCGATTTAATCGTTGCTGAAGGTCCACCCGTTGCTGAAACTGATTCAATAACATCAGGATAAATCGTACCTTGACCTAACCATTTTACATCGGTTAATTGGTGTGCTTCATCATCAAAAACTTCAATGAACGCTTTTCCAATGGCTTTACGTTTTGCTTCTGGATCATCTAACCCAGCTAACGCATCCAAAAAGCGTGCCGAAGCATCAACTCCTTTTACATTTAAGCCCATTCCTTTGTACTGATTTAATACATTTTGGAATTCATTTTTACGTAACAATCCGTTGTTTACGAAAATACAATATAAGTTTTCTCCGATTGCTTTATTCAATAAAACCGCTGCTACTGTTGAATCTACACCACCCGAAAGTCCCAAAACCACTTTATCGTTTCCGATTTTAGCTTTCATTTCGGCAACCACTTCTTCTACGAAAGCGTTTGGTGTGAAATTTTGAGGTACTTGTGCAATTTTCACTAAGAAGTTCTCCAACATTTGTTTTCCATCTGTTGAATGGTATACTTCTGGGTGAAATTGGATTGCATAAGTAGTTTCGCCTTCAATTTTATAAGCTGCGTTTTCTACATCTTTTGTGCTAGCAATCTTAACTCCGTTTGTTGGCAATTGTTTGATTGAATCCGAATGAGACATCCAAACTTGACTGTTTTCAGAAACACCTTCTAAAAACACTTCGTTTTCTTTGATGTAAGACAAATTTGCTCTTCCATATTCTCTTGTGTTTGAAGCCGCTACTTCTCCACCTGAAAAATGGGCTAAATATTGTGCTCCGTAACAAACTGCTAACAATGGCATTTTACCTCTAATTTGAGATAAATCTGGATGTAATGCTTCTTCAGAACGAACTGAACATGGGCTTCCGCCTAAGATTACGGCTTTGTATGATGATAAATCTGCTGGAATTTTATCGAATGGAAAAATCTCGCAGAAAATATTTAATTCTCTTACTCTTCGGGCAATTAATTGGGTGTATTGCGAACCGAAATCTAAAATTAATACGTTGTGTTGCATTTTATTGTTGTTGTGTTGTAAATTTTAATTTCATTAAAAACAGAAAGACAAGTCATGACTTGTCTCTACAGATTAATACTCAAATGTTCCGTATTCGGATGTAATTGTTAATTTCTTACTATCTGATTTCTCTACTCTTCCTACGATTTGTGCGTCGATGTTGAATGATTTTGAAATTTCAATGATATCTTGTGCTACCTCTGCAGGAATGTATACTTCCATTCTGTGACCACAGTTGAATACTTGGTACATTTCTTTCCAATCCGTTTTAGAATTTTCTTGAATCAGTTTAAATAATGGCGACACTGGAAATAAATTATCTTTAATCACATGAACATTTTCTACGAAGTGAAGCACTTTTGTTTGCGCACCACCACTGCAGTGAACCATTCCGTGAATTTTGTTTGAATTGTATTTTGATAAAATCTTTTTGATTACTGGGGCGTATGTTCTGGTTGGAGAAAGCACTAATTTCCCAGCGTCAATTGGACTATTTTCAACAGCATCTGTCAATTTAGTTTGACCTGAATACACTAATTCATTTGGAACTGAAGCATCAAAACTTTCTGGATATTTTTCCGCCAAATATTTCGAAAAAACATCATGACGAGCCGAAGTTAAACCATTGCTTCCCATTCCGCCGTTATATTCCTTTTCGTAAGTAGCTTGCCCAAAAGAAGCCAATCCTACAATAACATCTCCAGCTTGAATATTTGCGTTATCAATTACATCCGCACGTTTCATTCGAGCTGTAACTGTTGAATCTACGATGATGGTTCGAACTAAATCGCCTACATCAGCAGTTTCTCCACCGGTAGAATGAATCGTAACTCCGTGATTTTTTAAATCCGAAATTAATTCTTCTGTTCCATTGATGATGGCTGAAATAACTTCGCCAGGAATCAAATTTTTGTTTCTTCCAATGGTTGATGAAAGTAAAATATTATCGGTTGCTCCGACACATAATAAATCATCAATATTCATGATTAACGCATCTTGAGCAATTCCTTTCCATACCGAAATATCTCCAGTTTCTTTCCAATACATGTAGGCTAAGGAAGATTTTGTTCCTGCGCCATCAGCATGCATAATGATGCAATATTGGTCGTCGTTTGTTAAATAATCTGGGATGATTTTACAAAATGCTTGTGGAAATAAGCCTTTGTCGATGTTTTTGATAGCTTGGTGCACATCTTCTTTAGAAGCCGAAACTCCTCTTAAATTGTAGCGTTTGCTCGTATCAGAACTCATGAATGTAGTGTGTTGTTGTTGTGGCGCAAAGATAGTTCTAAAATTTAGAATTTAGAAGTATGAATTTAGAATTTGTTAAATTTTTATAACATGAACAGCTTCAACCAATTCCGAATCGTTGTTTGGAAACAAAATATTTTCAATTTTAAAAGTGGTAAAACATTCTCCAACAATAGATGAAACATCATAATTTACATCAATTTGATCCATCTGTAAAGTTGTTTCGTTGTTCAACTTGATAGCAAACGAATTTCCTGTTGCATTTGAAACCGGTGGAAATATCTGGATTACATTCAAATTTTCAATAAACTCATATGGAATAGCTGCTTCCTCTAAATCTTGAATAATTATTTGTTGTGCTGTATAGGTTTCGTTCTCAAACACATTTTCGCCAGTAGTTTCATCTATGATTTCAACAAAAAAAGAAGCTGGCGTAGGCTGATTTCCTTCATCACACTTATCATTACAACTAACTAATGAAACCGTTATTATTATTAAAAATAAACCTATTATTTTTTTCATCGTTTTTTACTTAAAATTTCAATTTCGACTCTTCGATTTGCTGCTGCTTGTTCAGGCGTTGCTTCGGGAATAGGATGTATGGGTTGTGAAACTCCAAACCCTTTTGTTTTTACACGATATTCCTGAATACCATTATAAACGAGAAAACGTTTAATTTGTTTTGCTCTATCGGTAGACAAATTTCGATAATCTTTATCAATACAACAAATGTGACCTTGAATTTCGATTATTAACTCAGGATTATTTTGCATTACAAACAACAAATCGTACAACGTTCCTTGTGATTCGGGCATGGTTGCGAAGGTATTTTGGTAGAAATTGATGTTTTTCAATGTGATTTTCGTCCCCACTTTTGCCAACTTTACTTTTTCAGCTAATGGCGCATCATCTGGAATTATTACTTCTGGCTCAACTTCTTTGATTCCCAAAACTTCATCTTCCTTATCTAAATCTTTTTCCAATAAATAATGAATGATGGCTTTTCTGTTTTCGGCTTTGCTTGTAGAAGTTGCTCCTTTTTCGCCAAGAGAAATACTTTTAAAATCGGGTCTGATGTTTATCTTTCCTTTAATTTGGTTAAAAACATGACTTACTCGCTTTTGAGATAAAGTGTCATTAAAACCAGTACTTCCTACTTCATCAGTTGAACCTGTAATGGATAAAATTTTTGACGTTGTATTTTCTGAAATCCATTTCTGAAGTTTAGCTGCTTCAACTTTGTTTAATTCGAACTTATTATTGTCAAAATAAAAAACAACTTGTTCCTGAGCAAAGGTTAGTTGAAACAGAACGAACAATATAACAGAATATAGAAATTTCATGAAGTGTAAATTTTAAATGATCAAGGACGAAAAACTATGCCAAAATTAATTCTCTAAGATAAGAATTTCTACTCTACGATTTTCATTTCTTTCCTTTTCGTTTCTTTCAGGGATTTTATGGATAGGCTGAGTGCTTCCAAAACTTTTGTATAGCAATCTACTATCATCAATATCATTAGCCACTAAAAAGTTATGAACCGCAATAGCTCTAACTAATGCAATATCTTCTGGATCTTCTCCCAGCTGACAACAAATATGACCTTGAATTTCGATTTTAACTTTTGGATGCGTAATCATGAATTCTAATAATTCTTCCATTACAGGCAACGATTCGGGAACGAAAATCCCAGAACGATCATAGAAATACAAATTATTCATGACCAACTTATCACCCACTTTTGCTGTTGCATATGGATTTTTGTAAAGTCCAACAGGATCAATTAAATCATCTGTATCTGGAACTTGAATTATTTCTTTCTTTTCAATTACTTCTGGTTCTTTGTTTATGACTTGTCCTGTGTACACTACTGGATCATCATAAACCACTTCTTTCACCACTACTTTGTTGGGAATAATAATATAAAAAACATCAACCCTTCTATTATGGCGTCTTTCTTTTCTCGTTTGAACACGCTCTCCAAAACCTTTTATTTTTAAATCTTCGTTAAAGAAAATGGAAGAATTTACTTTTGCTTTTAATTGCTCATGAACCGTATGAATTCGTTTATAAGCTAAAGTATCGTTATAATCAAAGGTTCCGTACCAATCGCAATACCCATTAATTACCAGAATTTCGCGGTTTTCGTCTTTGTTCAACCAAGTCATAAACAATTCGTTTTGCTTTGGGTTAAACGTATCTTGATCAAAATCAAAATAAAAACTCGCCTTTTCTTGTGCTGAAAGTAAGAATCCAAACAGCAGTAATACGTATTTCATTTGGGGTATTTTAATGTAACGAATATAAAAAATAAAACGTATTAAAAAAACTTATTATTAAAAAGAACTTTTCAAATTCACATAACAATTTCATTTACAAACACTTAAAAACAAATCATTTTATCTATTAATTGGCAACAATTTGAATTTCTACTCTTCTATTTTCATTTCGTTCATCTTCGTTATTTTCGGGAATAATGTGAATGGGTTTTGAACTTCCAAAACTTTTATAACTCAATCGGTTTTTATTAATTCCGTTGTTAATCAAATAATTATAAACAGCTAAAGATCTAACTTTGGCTGTATCTTCCACATCGGTGCCTTTTTGACAACAAATATGACCTTGAATTTCTATTTTCAAATTAGGATTAGCCAACATGATTTTTAATAATTCCTCTAAAATTGGACGCGATTCAGGAACAAAAATTCCAGAACGATTGTAAAAATGTAAGTTTTTCAACACTAACTTATCGCCTACTTTTGCTGTTGAAACTTGGTGGGATAAATCCTTTTTATCGTCTTTTGTATGTGTTTTTTCTATTTGCAATTCTTCATAGAAAATCTCCACTTTTCGATTCAATTTTAAATCGGAATTTTGCTCGAAATTTTCTCCTTTACTTTGGATTTCGATTTGCTTTTGGTTGGTAACTTTTTCGATAATATGCGATACAAATTTAGCTCTATTGAACGCCAAAGTATCGTTGTAACCATTTGATGCACGATAATCGCAATACCCAATAAGTTTAGTAAATTTTAAATCTCTGTTTTTTAAAAAATTATCTAATCTGTTTAATTCAGAAAGTTGTAATTGGTACGAATCCGTATCAAAATACACCGTAAACTTGTTTTGCCCAAAAGAAATGGAACTCAGCAATAAAAACAGAAAAAGTATTTTTTTCATTAGGTAGGTTTTAGTTTACCGAAAATAGTAAAAATAGCAGAATTACTGTAGTTTTTGTACACTTTTTTTTTATATTTTTGAGGAAATAATATGATACTCTACTTATCCGAAATTGTGAAGACAAATATAAGTTTATAAGAAATATTAAATCCAAGTTTTCAAAACTTTATGAAAAACCATTTTTTTACAATACTATTATTTTTAATGTTTTCATCTTTTTCTTTAGCACAAAATGTTACTGATTTAGAAGAAGAAATATCTATTAGTAATCATGGTAATCGTTTTGAAAAAGTAGCTTATGCAAGAAAATTACTTTTACAAGATCCTTTTAACGAGAAAGGCATAAATTACATGATTCGTTATTATAATGAAATGAAATATGATTCAATATCAATTTTCCTTACTCAATTTAAAAATAAATTTCCAGACAATCCAAAAACTTATATCATTCTTTCCGAATACTGGCCGGCAAAAAAAGATATAAAACAAACACAAATTAATTTTCTTGAAAAGTCTATTTCAATTGATTCGAAAAATATTGAAGCACATAAATTACTTGCTAAAATATACTACGACGACTTTCAAATACCCTATTGCAAACCAGAACCATATGAATCTTTAGGTTTTAACAAAAAAGAGGACTCAATTTTTAAAGCTGAATACGATAAGATTTGGTCTAGGCCTATAAATTCAACCTTTAACAATTCACCTGAAAAAGCTTATGAATATTTAACAAAACTCTGGAATTTAAACAAATCCGAGCAATCAATATATTATTTTCCAATCAAACAACTTGAATCTTTTTTAAAGATTAAAAATTCTCAATATCAATTACCCAATAATAGCTTTTTCCCATCTGGTCATTTTATTAAACTAGAAAAGGACTGGCAAAATGATTACTCTAAGAATTACTTGTTTGAAGCTGAACAATCAGAAAGTACTACTAAATGGATTGGTAAACAACTATTAAGTCTTCAAGAACCTGATTTAATGAATCAAAAACTAAATTCACAAGATACTATAATTCGACTTACTTGGCTTAGATCATTTCATAATCCCATAACAATAAAAATCACACGTTCAAATTCTAGAATTATTTTGAATTACGTCATTGGGAATGGAGCTGGAGGATATGAACCAAAAGGGATTAAGCGAAAAGGAAAAATACGAATAAATGAAAAGGAATGGAATGAAATTCAGAAACTTTTATCCGATGCAAATTATTATAATCTAGAAAATGACTTTTATGTTTTAATGACAGATGGTTCAGAATGGATAATAGAAATTAAAACTGAAAACAAATTTTATGCAAAAAAGCGTAATTGGCCAAATGAAAAATTTTTATCAATATGTAATTATATTTTGGAATTATCTGAAATAAAAATTCCCAAAAAAGAGAGATATTAAAATATCAACTTAAATAGGAAGCAATAATCTAATAAGCAACAAAAAATACTTATTTTTATTTTTTTATTAAATCTATAACATTTTTTTATGATATTGAATTTATTAATTCATAATTATAAATATTATATTAAAATCAAAGTTTCAAATGACAAAATTTTTCTTTCTCATTTTACTTTTTTTCTTACTTTCTTGTAAAAGTCATTTTACTAATAATAACTACAATTTTAAATTAATTAAAATAGAAAAACTAACCAATCATAAATTATTAAGCTACAGCAATAATGTAGATACGTTTATGGTGGTAACAAAAAACAATATTTCCGAAAATTGTATTGAAAAAAACTTAACAAAGTTTTCTATTCAATCAAATGATAAAATAAACAAATTAATAGATAACGATGAGGAAATCTATTTTGAATATTTTACAAAGGTATTAGGAGATGAAAATAAAAAAATTTCAACTTCAACTGGAAATCTAGGAAAAAATAAAAGACGAATCCACTCCTATAATTCTCTTCCATATTACTTTGAAAATTGCGATGATTAAAAACCCTACAACTTAGAATTTTATTCTCAGTCTAAAATGTTTAAACATTAACCTCAAGCTTATACCCTTTTCCACGAACTACTACAATATTAATATTCGGGTCAAGCTCCAGTTTTTTTCTGAGTTTTGATATGAACATGTCTAAACTGCGTCCTACAATAACGCCTTCGTCTTCCCAAATCTCTTTTTGTAGTCGGCTTCTTTCTATTGTTTCGTTAGGCGATGAGGCAAAAATGAGCAATAAACGTGTTTCGGTTGCTGTTAAATCTATTGTTTTTTCATTACTTTCTAATTGACGCTTTTGCGCATCAAACACAACTGAACCAAAAGTGAATTGTTTGTTAGACAAATCTTTTGGTAACTCTTTCTTAGGTTTTAATTTCCAAAAAATGAATCCTATAAATGCCAAAAACACTAAGCCTGCTAAAAAATATTTATAATTTGCTGTAAATACATTAATTGGTTTAAATTTAACAACAATATTATAACAAGCAATGGGTTGCTTTCTTCCAACACAGGCTACAATATCTTCTTTTTTGTTTTTGGAAATAGCATAACCATAAGCTACACTCGAATTTTCACAATTAATTACATTTACAACATAATCCGTTACATGATAATCTTTAGCCAATAAACGCTTGGTGGTATTCACCAAAGAATCGGTTTGAAAAGCAAATTCTTTCTCAAAACTAATTTGGTATTCATTTTCAGCTATCTTTTTTATTGGAAGCACTCTTGAAGTACTATCACCCGATTGTAAAAGTATTTCATGTCCTATCCTACGCAGTAAAACTTCTCTTTTAGAAAGATCAAAATCGCTAGTATTATTTACAAAGAAAGCTAATGAAATTAACACTAGTAATAACAGTGCAATTATATATTTAGGTTTCCCAGAAAGGCGTTTTTGTCTACTACTCATATTGTCAATTAATTATTTACAAAGTTTACAATTTTATTTACAATCCCAATCGCTCTAACAAAAAATTATGAATGTAAATTCGTGTAATCAATTTAAAAAAATGAAACTTATGAAAAAAACAATTTATGTTCTAATCTTATCGCTGGTTGTGATAAGTGGATTTGTATTTAGCTTCTCTTCTTTTGCAAACAACTCGAAAGCAAAGACTGAAATTAAAAAAGAAACGAAACCTGTTAAAAGAACTTTATCTAGTGCTGAAAAGAAATCTATGTTGGAGCAACGAAAAAAATGGGAAGCTTCACCAGATGGAATAAAATTTAATGACTGGAAAAACTCGCCCGAAGGTAAAAAAGTACAAGCTAGCTATGAGAAAATAAAAAACGAAATAAATGCTTTTGATAAAATGGAAGCCATTGTAACATCAGTTACTTTTCAATTTCCAACTACAAACCCATTAAGTCCAAAATGGTTAGTTGTTAAGATTAATTGCGAAGATTACATGATGCAATTTATTCCTGAGGATTTTGAGAAATTTAAAAACTTAAACGTTAACGACAAAATAATTATTAAAAGTAGAAGCGCTGGTTTTTCAAATAATCATCCTTATTTGATATTATCAAGCGACTATATTGAACACAACGACAAAGTTCTTTTTGAACGTGATTTAAGTAAAAATGATGGTTGTTAATAATTTAAACTCATGATAGTATTCTTTAATTTAAGAATGTTTTGCTTCTAATCTTTTAGGTATATTTGTATATAACTAAGATGAAAAAACTTCTAAATAAATTGAATACAGAAATAACTCATAAAATATCTATTCTTGATAAATTTACATCAATATTAATTTTTTTCGGATTAATATTAGGTATAGGATTAAAAATAGAAATTGATGACTTAAATTATAATAAAAATAATCAAAATTTAATAATTATAGTAATTTTTACACTATTTATCATTTTATTTATTTTTAGTTGTATTAGGATTTTTGACGACAAGCCCATACTAAAAATCAATGAAAATGGTGTTTTTTACAGAAGTAGTTTTTTACCATTTTTACCATTAAGTCAACTAGAATGGAATGAAATAGACTTTGTTGAATTAAAAATAGTAAGGTATTCAAAACATTCAAGAGGAAAAGGATTATTAATATATAAAAAAAATAGCTTAACTCCAAAAACGATACATTTAGAAGATTTAGATTATCCTGAAAATGTAGTCTTGAATATCTTTAAAAAACATTCAAATTTTTTAAATTCAATTAACAAAACCGAAATAAAAAACCAGCATTAATAAATTCGATAGTATAGAATTATTTATTAAATAAAAAATCCCAATCTTTCGATTGGGATTCCTATTTCTAATTACTTCGTAAATAACAATTCTCTGTATTTTGTTAATGTCCAAAGTTCGTCGTCTACTAACAATTCTAATTTGTCAGCGTGGTAACGAATTTCTTCGAAGTATGGTTTTACTTTATCGCAATACGCATCTGCCATTTTTTCTGTGCTAGTTAAGGCATTTGCTTTTTTACGTTCTTCGGTCATTTTTTCTACTTTCGTATTAATGCCTTCGATGTGTTCTGAAATTTCTTTGATTAATGAAATTTGTTCTTTGGCAATTTTCTCAAAGTCTTTTCCAAAGATTTCTTTCAATCCTTTTACGTTTTCAATCAACACATTTTGGTAACGAATAGCCGTTGGAACCACATGATTACGAGCAATATCACCTAAAACACGACCTTCGATTTGGATTTTTTTCACGTATTCTTCCAATTCAATTTCGTAACGCGATTCAACCTCAACATGATTCATTACACCCATTTCACCAAACAATTCAATTGCTTTTTTAGAAACTTTCGCTTTTAATGCTTTTGGTGTTGTTTTGTGATTGCTTAGGCCACGTTTTTTAGCTTCTTTTTCCCATGCATCGCTATAACCATCACCTTCAAAAAGGATAGCTTTTGTTTGCTTAATATATTCTCTCAATACATTAAAAATCGCTTCGTCTTTCTTTAAATCTTTTTTCTCGATTAAAGCATCAACTTCAATTTTGAAATCTTTTAATTGTTTTGCAACAATCGTATTTAAAGTCGTCATAGAAACTGCACAGTTTGCAGAAGAACCAACGGCTCTAAACTCAAATTTATTACCAGTGAAAGCAAATGGCGAAGTTCTATTTCTATCCGTATTATCTAATAAAACGTCTGGTAATTTTCCTACTACGTTTAATTTTAAATCTGTTTTTTCTTCTGGCGATAATTTTCCTTGAGAAACTCCTTCTAATTCCGCTAACACCTTAGTCAATTGTTGTCCGATGAAAACCGAAATAATTGCTGGTGGCGCTTCGTTAGCTCCCAAACGGTGGTCGTTACTTGCCGAAGCAATTGACGCTCTTAACAATTCTTCATAATCATGAACCGCTTTAATCGTATTAATAAAGAAAGTCAAAAATTGTAAGTTGCTCATTGGCGTTTTTCCTGGAGACAATAAGTTAATTCCAGTATCAGTAGCTAATGACCAATTGTTATGCTTACCAGAACCATTAACTCCTTTGAATGGTTTTTCGTGGAATAATACTTTAAAATCGTGACGTTCAGCCACTTTTTGCATTACATCCATTAATAACGAGTTGTGGTCAACCGCTAAATTTGTTTCTTCGAAGATAGGTGCTAACTCAAATTGGTTAGGCGCTACTTCATTGTGACGTGTTTTAACCGGAATTCCTAATAACATACATTGGTTTTCCAAATCACGCATATACGTTAAAACTCGTGTAGGAATTGAACCAAAATAATGGTCGTCTAATTGTTGCCCTTTTGCCGCAGTGTGACCTAACAACGTTCTTCCTGTTGCTAATAAATCAGGTCTTGAATTGGCTAAAGCAGTGTCAACTAAGAAATATTCTTGTTCCCAACCTAAAGTTGGTGTTACTCTTTTTACATTTTTATCGAAATATTTTGCTACGTCGATTGCAGCTGAATCGATAGCATGTAATGCTCTTAATAAAGGCGTTTTGTTATCTAAAGCTTCTCCTGTGTACGAAACGAAAACTGTTGGAATACATAATGTAGTTCCGAAAATAAACGCTGGTGATGTTGGATCCCAAGCCGTATAACCTCTTGCTTCAAATGTATTACGAATTCCTCCATTTGGAAAAGAAGAAGCATCTGGTTCTTGTTGTACTAATTGACTTCCACCAAATTTTTCTACTGGATCACTTCCATCAGGAAATGTTTCGAAGAAAGCATCGTGCTTTTCCGCAGTGGTTCCAGTTAATGGTTGAAACCAGTGCGTGTAATGAGTTACTCCTTTAGATAATGCCCACTCTTTCATTCCCAAAGCAATATAATCGGCAATTTTTCGGTCGATTTTTACTCCTTCTGCTGCCGCTTTAACTGCTTTGTAAGCTTCTGATGTTAAAAACTGTCGCATGGCTTTATCGCCAAAAACATTACTACCAAAAATAGCTGATTTTCTGTCCAATTCTTCTACATGAACAGGTTTTCTGTCGGTTGCTTTTCTTAAAGCTTGAAAACGAAATGTCGACATAAGTTGTGTGTGTTTAAAGTTATACCCTTGAAAAGTTATGCAAATATATAACTTTTTTAAATATTTACACATACACCCCTATTTTTTTAGGGGTAAAAATATTTTTTATTATATTTACACTATGAAAACAGTAAATTTACATATGATTATGCTGGGGTGCACCCCAAAAGGGCGTTTTACCGAACAACACGATATCTTTTTTGGAATCGGAACCAGCTTGAAAGAACTAGTTGCCGACATGAAAGCTTTTTGGCCAGAAGCGAAAGGAAAAATTCACATTGATGCTTGGCAAAAAGTAACTTGTGTTGATGGTTTTACAATTGAAGTGGTTTCAAAAGAAGAAAAACCAGAACAAGAAGAGCAATTATTCTTTTTGAATTTGGGCGGTTATAAAGAAGGCGAATTTGAAGAATATCATTATAAATCTTTAGTTGTAGCTAAGACTAAAGGCAAAGCCATCAGAAAAGCCAAGCAAACTACTTTTTACAAACATTGCAGCATAGCAAAAAAAGGAGGTGAATCTCATTTTGATGATCAATACGGGGTTGATGTAGATGACATCCATAATATTGAAGATATTCTTTCAGATAAATTCAAATCACAGTATCGATTGAAAATAACAAAAACCAATGTGACTTTCGAAGATGAAAAACACATTGGTTATTTAAAGATTGATAAAATATCGGTATAAAAAAGAGCTATCAGATTGGATAGCTCTTTATATTTATGTTACATTTTAATCTTAGTTACTTTAGCATTATCTAATTTATAATACTCTTTAACTGAATTATAATCTTCGAAATCTAATTTTCCAGCTGCTGTTTTATTCCCAAAATAAGCAGGAATAACAACTACTCTAAACACTTGGTCTAACTTATACACATTAGATAAGTTTGGTAAATCATATCCAAATAAACTTACTTGTGCATCGTAACGCGTAAAATCATTATCGTAGCCAAAGTCTAAAGTTCCATCATTAAAATAATAGGTTTCAGGTAATAATTTCCAAACATCACCAGCAGAACCATAATCTACTAAACGATACACCAAAACCATATCTGACGTATAAGTAGCATGCGGAAAAGTCAATAAAGCAGAATATCCGTTTCCTGAAGTTAGGTCAACATTTGAATATTCGAAAACTTCACTAATTGTATCGTTATCAACATTATTTTGTTCTTCATTAACCGTACAGCTTTGTAGTGTTATCATCCCGATAAAAGCTATCAATAAAGTAATTTTCTTCATAATCTTTAAGTTTTAAATTATTTACTATGTAAATATAACCAATTGTTGTGCCAAACTTTTATACCATTTAAATTAGTATCTTTGAAATCTCTAAAAAGACCATAAAAATGGGAAGAAATAATCCAAAAAATATTAAAACTCACAACGATAAATTACACAAAGAGCAAGCGAAAGAAAAAGCTAAAAAGAATGCTCGTGCCGAAAAATTAAAAGAAATTCAACGAAAATTCAACGAATCTAAATCGTAATTTATGTCGGGTTGCTACTGCGGAAATTCTATTTCCTTTCAAGATTGTTGTGAACCTTATATAAAAGGTATTAAAAATGCTCCAACGGCAGAAGTTTTAATGCGTTCGCGTTACAGTGCATTTGCAACAGGCGCTGCCGATTATTTGGTAAACACTACCCATATTTCAAAAAGAAGATTTCATAATAAACGAGATATTTTAGCTTGGAGTCAAGCCAACAAATGGTTAAAACTAGAAGTTTTAGCCTCAACCGAAACTACAGTAACTTTCAAAGCCTATTATTTAGATCAAAATTTGAAAGCGCAAGTTCATTACGAACACTCGACTTTTAAATTAGAAAACGGAAAATGGTTTTATGTGGATGGGGAATATTAAGCCTTTCTTTTAATAGGAATCCAAATTTCTTCTTCAGAATCTGGACTGTTGTTTTTATACTTCTCACCTAATATTTCAAAATGAGGTCGATTATCTAATTGATATTCTGAGTTAGGCAACCAAACTCCAAAAATATAACCAAAGGTTTCTCTTGCTTTTACAGCATCTCCCACATGATTGAAAACAGCATACAATCCTTCTTCAATAATTAATGACTGCATTCCTTCAGGAAGAAAATCGAAATCTGACACAGGAACCGCAGCCCATTTAACAAATTCAGTTTGTGGATTAAAATCAAAATTATCAGGATTGATTTGAATGTTGAATAATTCTGTTCCTATCGTATTTTTAATTTCATTTCGTCGTGGCATAAAATTACCCCATAATTCTCCTATTCGATAATTCGAATAAGAAATTACACTATTCATTCCAATGAATTTTGTCTCGGGAAATGTTTTAATTATTGGCTCCATTCTTCAAAAATAAAAAAACCTTTCATTTCTGAAAGGTCTTTTTTATAAATTATTCATCTATTTCTAATTACATATTACGTCGATACTGACCTCCTACTTCAAATAATGCACTTGTAATTTGCCCTAACGAACAAACTTTGGTTGCATCCATTAATTTTTCGAAAATGTTTTGGTTCTTAATCGCTGCTTCTTGTAAAATGTTGATGTGCTCGGCTACTTTTTCTGCACTTGTTTTATGCAAATCGGTTAACATATCAATTTGATATTGTTTTTCTTCTTCCGTTGCACGAATAACCTCAGCAGGAATAACTGTTGGCGAACCTTTTGAACTCAAGAAGGTGTTTACACCAATAATTGGGAATTCTCCAGTATGTTTCAAGGTTTCGTAATACAATGATTCTTCTTGGATTTTCGAACGTTGATACATCGTTTCCATAGCACCCAAAACTCCACCACGTTCTGTGATTCTGTCGAATTCTTGTAAAACCGCATCTTCTACTAAATCAGTTAATTCTTCAATAATGAACGAACCTTGAATTGGGTTTTCGTTTTTCGCTAAACCTAATTCTTTATTAATAATCAACTGAATTGCCATGGCTCTACGCACTGATTCTTCTGTTGGAGTTGTAATTGCTTCATCATAAGCATTCGTATGTAACGAGTTACAGTTATCGTAAATTGCATACAACGCTTGTAAAGTCGTACGAATGTCATTGAAATCAATCTCTTGTGCGTGTAATGAACGTCCAGAAGTTTGAATGTGATATTTCAACATTTGTGCTCTTTCGTTAGCTCCGTATTTATTTTTTAAAGCTTTCGCCCAAATTTTACGCGCTACTCTACCAATTACTGCATATTCTGGATCAATTCCGTTTGAGAAGAAGAATGATAAGTTCGGGCCGAAATCGTTGATGTTCATTCCTCTACTTAAATAGTATTCTACATAAGTGAAACCATTTGCTAACGTGAAGGCTAACTGCGTAATTGGATTTGCTCCTGCTTCCGCAATATGATATCCTGAAATAGAAACCGAATAGAAATTACGAACGTTTTGTTTGATGAAATATTCTTGAACGTCACCCATTAATCTTAAAGCAAATTCAGTCGAGAAAATACAAGTATTTTGTGCTTGATCTTCTTTTAAAATATCCGCTTGAACCGTTCCACGAACTTGTGCTAAGGTTTTTACTTTGATATCTTGATATACATCAAAAGGTAAAACTTGGTCTCCAGTTACTCCTAAAAGCATTAAACCTAAACCGTTATTTCCTTCTGGTAATGCACCTTGATATCTTGGACGTGCTACTCCTTTTTTCTTATAGATTTCGTTGATTTTTTCTTCAACTTCAACTTGAAGATTATTCTCAACAATGTATTTTTCACAGTTTTGATCGATAGCTGCATTCATAAAGAATCCTAACAACATCGGTGCTGGACCATTAATTGTCATCGAAACCGAAGTCAACGGATGACTTAAATCGAAACCTGAATATAATTTCTTAGCATCATCTAAACAACAAATCGAAACTCCAGCATTACCGATTTTTCCATAAATGTCAGGACGAATATGTGGATCATTTCCATATAATGTTACAGAGTCAAAAGCGGTTGAAAGACGTTTTGCTGGTAATCCCGCAGAAACATAATGGAAACGTTTGTTCGTTCTTTCTGGCCCACCTTCTCCTGCGAACATTCTACTTGGATCTTCTCCTTCGCGTTTGAACGGATACAATCCTGATGCGAATGGGAATTCTCCTGGTACGTTTTCTTGTAAATTCCATTTTAAGATGTCTCCCCAAGCTTGGTATTTTGGTAAAGCTACTTTTGGAATTTGAGAATGTGATAAAGATTCAGTATGCGTAGCAATTTTGATTTCTTTATCACGAACTTTAAAACTATAAACCGGATTTTTATATTTGTTTACTTTTTCGTCCCAAGTTAAAATGATTTCCCAGTTGTATGGGTCAAGGTTCATTTTTACACGATCGAATTCTTTTGTCAATAACGAAACGAAATCTTTGTTATCAGCAGTAATATTCAAAGAACTTTCAACAATTCCTGCTTTATCTAATTGCGGAACATTTCCGTTAACGGTTTCAACAGTTTTGAAAATTCCATATAATTTCTGAGCTACTTCTACTTGAGAAAGAGCTGTTTCATCGTATTTTCTATTGTTTTCTGCAATTTCAGATAAATAACGTGTTCTGTGAGGCGGAATTACGAAAATCTTCTCGCTCATTTCACGTGTAATTTCAAAAGTTGATTTTAAATCAGCTCCTGTTTTCTCTACAATCTTATCCATGATAGATTTGTAAAGTGTATTCATTCCTGGGTCGTTGAATTGTGAAGCGATAGTTCCAAAAATAGGCATCTTATCGGTATCCACATCCCATAAATTATGATTGCGTTGGTATTGTTTTTTTACATCACGAATCGCATCTAAAGCGCCACGTTTGTCGAATTTGTTTAACGCTACTAAATCAGCAAAATCCAACATATCGATTTTTTCTAACTGTGTTGCTGCTCCAAATTCTGGTGTCATTACATACAACGAAACATCAGAATGTTCTAAAATTTCGGTATCCGATTGACCAATTCCTGAAGTTTCTAAAATAATGATATCGTATTTAGCTGCTTTCAATACTTCAATCGCTTCAGCCACATATTTTGATAAAGCCAAATTGGATTGACGAGTTGCTAACGAACGCATGTAAACACGAGAATTGTTAATCGCATTCATACGAATTCTATCGCCTAACAAAGCACCACCTGTTTTACGTTTTGATGGGTCAACCGAAATTAATCCGATTGTTTTTTCTGGGAAATCGATTAAGAAACGACGCACTAATTCATCGACTAACGATGATTTTCCAGCACCACCGGTTCCTGTGATTCCTAAAACTGGGATTTTTGACGTTTCATTCTTTTGATGAATCTCCTCAAAAACCGATTTTGCAATTTCTGGAAAATTCTCAGCTGCAGAAATTAATCTTGCTATTGCAGTTGGGTTTTTCTCTTCGATATGCGATAATTCTCCCGTTAATTTATCACCAATTGGATAATCTGAACGTTGAACTAAATCGTTAATCATACCTTGTAATCCCATAGCACGACCGTCGTCTGGCGAATAAATTCTTTCGATTCCGTATTCGTGTAATTCTGAGATTTCAGATGGTAAGATTACTCCTCCACCTCCACCAAATATTTTGATGTGACCTGCTCCTTTTTCTTTAAGCAAATCGTACATGTATTTGAAATATTCGTTATGGCCTCCTTGGTAAGACGTCATTGCAATTGCATTAGCATCTTCCTGAATAGCTGTATTTACTACTTCTTCCACACTTCTATCATGTCCAAGGTGAATTACCTCAACACCCGTAGCTTGAATAATTCTACGCATGATATTAATGGCTGCATCGTGTCCATCAAAAAGTGACGCTGCGGTCACAATTCTTACTTTATTTTTAGGAATATAAGGAGTTTGTAGTTCCATATGTAATTTTTATTCGTTTTAAAGGGTGCAATTTACGAATTTAATAATTTTATTCCATCCAATTTTTAGAATAAATTCTACCAAAAAATGGCACTATCTTTGCCAATACATTAGCAAAATAGAAAAACATGAAAAAAATAGTTCTTAGTTTAGTCGCCTTTAGTTTATTTAGTTGTGCTGAAATGCAACAAGTTTTAGATCAATTACCACAAGGAACTGGTATTTTGAGTCAGGCAGAAATTGGTAGTGGATTGAAAGAAGCCTTGAATAATGGAATTACCAAACAAGTTTCAAAATTAACCGCAACCGATGGTTTCTTTAAAAATGAAGCAGTAAAAATTTTATTACCACAAGAATTGCAAGTGGTGGATAAAAAATTACGTCAAATAGGCATGAGTAAATTAGCCGATGAAGGATTGAAAGTCTTAAATCGTGCTGCTGAAGACGCGGTAAAAGAAGCGACACCTATTTTTGTCGATGCCGTAAAACAAATGACTTTTAATGACGCTAAAAACATTTTGATGGGTAATGAAAGTTCGGCAACAACTTATTTACAAAACACGACTTCAAATGCTTTATATGCTAAATTTAATCCTGTTATTAAAAATTCGTTTGCCAAAGTGGGTGCTGATAAAGTTTGGAGCAACATTATTACAAAATACAATGCTATTCCGTTAGTGACAAAAGTGAATCCTGATTTAACGGATTATACAACCAACAAAGCTATGGAAGGTGTTTTTAAAATGGTAGCTGTAGAAGAGAAAGAAATTCGTACAAATTTAAATGCGAGGAGTTCTGATTTGTTAAAGAAAGTATTTGCTTTACAAGACAAAAAGTAATCTTTTGTAATTCATTTTTTACAGAAAAAACGTTTTCGTAAAAATTTAGTAATCAATAACATAAGAATAACATAACCTTAACATTACAATTCAAAAATTCATCGGATATTTGCAACGTAATAAGAATAAAATTCTCATTTAGTTAGGGTTAGTTTAGTATAAATCACTCCGATGTAAATCGGAGTTTTTTTATACAAAAAAAGACCGATTTACATCGGTCTTAAACAATAAATATCATATAATATTAGTTTCTACAAGCAGGGTCTAAATGTCTTCTTAATCTTGTTGGAGTTGTAAAATCCCCTGAACAACTTGGAATACCTCTTGTATCATCATATGGAGTAGCAGCATCATCAACTAATGCTCCAAAATAAGGATAATAAGCAGTCTTAGTTACTGTGCCATCTAAATAGGTAAAAGACCTTTCAGTTTTTGTTAATACACCATCTGCATCATCATCAACATCTAAATAGTCAGGTCTATCGTCACCATCAGTATCAATTGGATCTTGATCAAAACTAGGACCATATTCATACATAGACAGAATACCATCTCTATCATGATCCATTCTTCTCATATTGTACAACTTGAAATTAAAAACTAAATTGGAATATGCTTGAATTCCTGGTCTTATAGAATTAAAATATGCCAATCCTGAAGGAATAAATACAACTCCAACTCCAAAATCTTGAAAAGAAATAGTTCCATCAGGATTAGAGCTATAAGTTCCTACCTTGAATTGTGGAATAATTTCAGCCCATCCTTTAATAACTCCATCTAAGTTAAACCAAATTGGATTTACATTTTCTTCAAAAACAGACTGATCATAAACCGTAACTCCATCTACAGTTCCTTTGTAAATTGTATTACCTTTGTAAGCCACAAGAGTTGAATCAACTCGAGTTGGACTTTCTCCTATTCCTTCTCTCAATTTTAAATAATAAACCTTGTAAGTTATATCATGTAGATCTACCTCTTTAAATTCTAATTCAGGCATATCAGAAACAGGTACCTGAGCTCCTCCATCTGGAATTTTTGTAAAAACAGTATTAAAATCTGCATCAACGGTTACGTAATGAGTATCCAAAAATTCTTCTATTTTTAGAATATCCTCCTCATAAACCTCATCATATGGTCTTGCAGGAACAATCGTTGTGCTATCATCTGGTTGACAAGAATAAAAACCAATAAACAAACCTAAAACCAATACTATTTTAATCAAACTCTTCATTTTTATGCTTTTTTTGTGGGCGCAAGATACAATTTTCATTTATTTTTGTAGAAATATTAACATGGTTTTTTGAATTATATTATGCGAATAGATAAACTTTTATGGTGTTTACGGTATTATAAGACCCGAAGTATAGCTACTGAAGCTGTAAAAAAAGGACATATAACAGTTAACGGTCAGGTGGCGAAGGCTTCAAGAGAGGTTTTTCCCACCGATAAAATCACGCTTCGCAAAGACCAAATCAACTACAAATTAACCATTTTAGATATGCCTCAAAATCGGTTGGGAGCAAAATTAGTCGATATGTACCGAAAAGATGAAACGCCAAAAGAAGCTTTTGAACATTTAGAATTACTAAAATTATCAAAAGAACATTATAGAGCAAATGGAACTGGTCGTCCTACAAAAAAAGATCGAAGAGAAATCGACGATTACTTATGGGAAAGTGATGAAACCGAAGACATCAATAAAACTGAATAATGAATTACTGGGAAGAACGTTATCAAAAAGGAGAAACGGGTTGGGACGCAGGTAAAATTACTACTCCAATAAAAGAATACATTGACCAATTAACCAATAAGAATCTTAAAATTCTAATTCCCGGAGCCGGAAATGGTTATGAATTTGACTATTTGATAGAAAAAGGATTTAAAAATGTGTATGTAATTGATATTGCAGAAACGCCTTTAGAAAATATTAAAAAAAGAAAACCAGAATTTGCAACGCATTTATTGCATGCTGACTTCTTTTCATTAGAAACCAAATTTGATTTAATTTTAGAGCAAACATTTTTCTGTGCTTTACCTCCCGAAATGAGACCTCAATATGTTGAAAAAATGGCTTCGATTTTAAATCCAAAAGGAAAATTAGCAGGATTGCTTTTTGATTTTCCATTAACTAGCGAAGGTCCGCCTTTTGGAGGTTCAAAAGAAGAATATATCAACCGATTTGCTCCAAAATTTGAAATTAAAAAACTAGAACGCTCATATAATTCGATAAAGCCACGAGAAAATAAAGAACTCTTTTTTATCTTTGAGGTCAAATAACAACAACACATGGAAAATATTATTTTAACGCACAAAGAAATTGCGCACAAAACCAAACGAATTGCTTACCAAATCTTCGAAACTTTTGTTAATGAAGAAGAAGTTATTTTAGCTGGAATTGCCAACAATGGCTACCTTTTTGCTCAAAAAATAGCAGCAGAATTAGCTTTGATTTCTGATTTAAAAGTAACACTTTGTGAAGTTAAAATTAATAAACAAAATCCACAATCTCCTGTAACTACCTCAATCCCTTCAGCCGAATATCAAAACAAAGCACTAGTTTTAATTGATGATGTACTGAGCACAGGAACTACTTTAATTTATGGAGTAAAACACTTTTTAGAAGTACCGTTAAGTAAATTCAAAACAGCTGTTTTAGTAGACAGAAATCATAAAAAATATCCAGTAAAAGCAGATTTTAAAGGAATTTCACTTTCAACTTCATTACAAGAGCATATTCAAGTCGTTTTTGAAGAAGATAACTCCTACGCTTATTTAAGCTAATAAAGCTTCTATTTCATTTGCAATTTGCTCTACCGACTTATTATCAACCGTTACTATTTTAGTAGCTTGATGGTAATAAAAATTTCGGTCGAATAAATGCTTATTGATAAAATCTTTCAAAGTAACCTCATCTTGATTGTGCAATAACGGACGCTTGTCTTTTTCGTTTATCAATCGATTTACTAAAGTATCCGTAGAAGCCTTCAAGTAAATTGAAAAAACGTCATCTTGTTGCAACAATTCATGATTATTAAAATAACAAGGTGTTCCACCACCTAAACTCAAAACGAAGTTTTCATTCTTATCTAGAAAAGTTTTCAAGACTTCATTTTCCTTTTTTCTAAAATAAATTTCACCTTTTGTTTGAAACAATTCAGAGATAGAAATTTGAGTTACGTTTTCAATTTCTTCATCCAAATCATAGAAAGATACTTGTAACTTTTTTGCTAAAAAATCACCAATTACCGACTTACCACAACCCATGTAACCTAACAACACTACTTTCATATCTAAATAATCCTCTATAAATTAAAGGGTTAAGAAATTAATTATAAAAAAAGACAAATTTATAATAAATTCCCATTGGAAAATAAATAAATGTTTATATATTTGCACCCGCATTCAAGAAAAGAAAATGACTTGGTAGCTCAGTTGGTAGAGCACATCACTTTTAATGATGGGGTCCTGGGTTCGAGCCCCAGCCAGGTCACAAAAACAAAAAAACTTTTCTTGATTGCTACGACTTGGTAGCTCAGTTGGTAGAGCACATCACTTTTAATGATGGGGTCCTGGGTTCGAGCCCCAGCCAGGTCACAAAAAATCTAAAAGACGTTGCAATGCAACGTCTTTATTTTTTTAAGGCCATGTGGAGAAACGGTAGACTCGCCATCTTGAGGGGGTGGTGCTCGCAAGGGCGTGAGGGTTCAAATCCCTCCATGGTCACAAATATTTACTTCCTAAAAACTCTTTTCTTATTCTTTAAAAAAAAATTGTTTGATTATTTTTCTCATTAGTTAAACATTTTTTATCGTAAAAATTTTTTTGTTTACTTTTTTTATTACTTTTGTTAAACAAAATAAAGAAAAAGATGAACAACGTTAAAAATGTATTTAGTATCAAAGATTTAGAAAATCTTTCTGGCATAAAAGCACATACCATTCGTATCTGGGAAAAACGTTATAATGTTTTAGAACCTATGCGATCTGATACTAACATACGTTCGTACGATATAAAAAACCTACAGAAGTTATTAAACATTGTATTACTTCATAATTACGGTTATAAAATCTCTAAAATTGGTACTCTAAACCAAGAGCAAATTAATAAACTTGCCAACGATATTATTTCCGAAAAAAGTGCAAAAACTCATGCCATAAGTACTTTTAAAATGGCAATGATGAATTTTGATCAATCTTTATTTTTCAATACTTATAATGAATTATTAAGCGAAAAGTCCTTCAGAGAAGTTTTCTATACTGTATTTATTCCGCTAATGCAAGAAATCGGTTTCTTATGGCAAACTGAAACCATTTCTCCTGCTCACGAGCATTTTATAAGTTACCTAATCAAACAAAAACTTTTAATTAATACAGAAAAAGTTCAAATATTAGAACCTACAAAAACTGACAGTGTATTTGTTTTATTTCTTCCACTTAACGAAGTCCATGAACTTGGTTTAATGTATTTGAATTACGAAATTCTATTGAAAGGTTATCAAACCATTTATTTAGGAGAAAGCATTCCAACTGAAAGTTTGTTAGATTTAAAAAACTCTTACGAAAACATAACTTTTGTAAGTTATTTAACCGTAGAACCTAATCAAGAAGAAATTGATAGTTATATTGTTGATATGCAAGCAAAATTACTTGAAAATACAAACCACAAAGTATTATTATTAGGTAGAATGACTCAATTTATTACATCCAAAACTCTACCTAACAACGTACATATTTACAATAGCATAGAAGAACTTTCAAATACTTTGTAAAAATATTTGTTTTGTTTAACTTTTTTACTATTTTTGTTAAACAAAAATAAATCAAGTGCATAAAAAAATTATAATAATCGGTTCTGGATTTTCATCATTGTCTGCAGCGTGTTATTTAGCAAAACAGGGAAATGATGTTACAATCTTTGAAAAAAACAGCACCATAGGAGGAAGAGCTCGTCAACTTAAAAAAGAGGGATTTACTTTTGATATTGGACCAACATGGTATTGGATGCCAGACGTTTTTGAACGCTTTTTTGGTGATTTTAATAAAAAGCCATCTGATTATTACGAACTAATAAAACTTTCTCCAGCTTATCAGGTATACTTTGGCCATTTAGATTTTTTAACTATTGCTGATAATTTACCAGAAATTGTAACCACTTTCGAATCTATTGAAAAAGGAAGCGGTAAGCAATTAGAACAATTCATGGCAGAAGCTAAAAGCAATTACGATATTGCCATTAAAGATTTAGTGTATCGCCCAGGAGAATCTCCAATGGAATTAATCACATTGGAAACAGCAAAAAAAGTGAATCAGTTTTTTAGTAACATAAAAAAAGATGTTCGAAAAAGATTCAAAAACATGAAATTGGTTCAAATTCTAGAATTCCCAGTTTTATTTTTAGGCGCTAAACCAAGTGATACACCTTCTTTTTATAATTTTATGAACTTTGCCGATTTTGGATTAGGAACTTGGCATCCAAAAAACGGAATGTATTCGGTTATATTAGCTATGGAAACATTAGCTATAGAATTAGGCGTTAAAATCGAAACCAATGCTAATGTAGAGAAGATTGATGTAACCAACGGAAAAGCCACAGGCATATTAGTTAATAATCAAATTGTAAAAGGCGATGTGATTTTAAGTGGTGCTGATTATCATCATTCTGAAACTTTACTAGATAAAAATTACCGTCAGTATTCAGAAAATTATTGGGAGAGTAAAACATTTGCACCATCTTCACTCCTATTTTACGTTGGGTTTGATAAGAAAATAGAAAATGTAGAACATCACTCTTTATTTTTTGATGTAGATTTTGATATTCATGCCGAAGCGATTTATGACAATCCAAAATGGCCAGAAGAACCACTTTTCTACGCCAGTTTTCCATCTAAAACAGACGAAAATTGTGCTCCAGAAGGAAAAGAAGCAGGTATATTTTTAATTCCATTAGCACCGGGATTAGAAGATACAAAAGAGTTAAGAGAACTGTATTTTGAAAAAATAATTACACGTCTTGAGCAATTAACTGATCAAAAAGTAAAAAATAATATTATCTTTAAGGAATCGTTTTGCGTAAATGATTTCATTAAAGATTATAATTCATATAAAGGGAATGCTTATGGTATGGCAAATACTTTACTGCAGACTGCTTTTTTAAGACCTAAATTGAAAAGTAAAAAAGTCAAGAACTTATATTTTACTGGACAATTAACTGTACCAGGACCAGGAGTTCCTCCTTCCTTAATTTCAGGAAAACTAGTTTCAGATTTAATAGAAAAATATCAATAAGAATGAAGGCACTATTTGACAAAGTTTCTAATGATTGCAGTGTAAAAGTCACAAAGGCTTACAGTACATCTTTTTCCAGTGCTGTGAAGATGTTAGCACCAAGTATTAGACAAGATATTTATAACATATATGGTTTTGTTCGCTTTGCAGATGAAATTGTGGATTCATTTCATGATTATGATAAAGAATTCCTTTTTTCAAAATTTGAACAAGATTTGGCAGATGCATTAGAGCATAAAATAAGTTTAAACCCGATTTTAAATTCATTTCAACATACTGTGAATAAATATAATATTCCACAGGAAATGATTGATGCTTTTATGAAAAGCATGAAATTAGATTTGAGTAAAAGTGAATACAAAACCACAGAAGAATATCAAGAATACATTTATGGATCTGCTGATGTAGTAGGTTTAATGTGCTTGAAAGTTTTCGTTAACGGAAATGAAGAAAAGTACAATGAATTAAAAGATTCTGCTATGCGTTTAGGTTCGGCCTTTCAAAAAGTGAATTTCTTACGCGATTTAAAAGCAGATTTTGAAGATTTAAGTAGAACTTATTTTCCAAATACCGATTTAAATCATTTAGATGAAAAATCGAAACAAGAAATTATTGCCGATATTGAAAGTGATTTTGAAGCCGCATATGAAGGTATTAAAAACTTACCTTTAGAAGCTAAATTTGGAGTTTACACCGCTTACAGATATTACAAGAAGTTATTAAAAAAGCTTCAAAAAACACCTTCTTTAGAAATCAAAAATACACGTATACGAGTTTCTGATTATCAAAAAGTAGAATTATTAGCAAGATGCTATGTCAAATACAGATTAAATATAATTTAATACTATTGTTATTATGTGGTTACACGTTTTAGTTTTTTTTACAACCTTTTTCTTTATGGAATTTATGGCTTGGTTTAGTCACAAATACATTATGCACGGATTTTTATGGAGCTTGCACGCCGATCACCACAAAAAAGACCATGATTCATGGTTTGAACGTAATGATGCTTTTTTCATATTTTATGCGGTTGTAAGCATTGGTTGTTTTTTATTATGGCAGAACAATATCTTAGAAATTGGATTGGCTATTGGTTTAGGAATTTTCGCATACGGATTAGCTTATTTCTTAGTTCATGACATCTTTATTCACCAACGCTTTAAGTTGTTTAGAAACGCTAATAATCGTTATGCTAAAGCCGTAAGACGCGCTCACAAAATGCATCACAAACACATTGGAAAAGAACATGGAGAATGTTTTGGAATGTTAATCGTTCCTTTGAAATACTATAAGAACTAAAAAATCCCGCTGATGCGGGATTTTTTTATTTCATAAGTTGTTGTAAAGGTTTTAATTGCTCCATATCTACTTGTGATTTTTGGAGTAAACTCAGCATATTCATGATGTGCGTCGGATTCATATCGTTTCCTAAAACGCGAACTACTGCAAAACCATTTTCTTTCTTTCCAGCTAAAACAACAAATTCTTCAATGTGTTCGTCATCATTTCCAACGAAGTAAATGGCTGCACCATCATTTCCTGAACCAGCTTTCATTAATTGCTGATAGCTTTCGTCTTTCAAAATAGCCTTTACTTCTTTGATTTCTTTATCATATCCATTAATATCTGTAGAATCAGTTCTAAAAGCTAAAATATTCATTTTTTCGAACGATTCTAAAGCAGCTTTCTCTGTTTCAGATAACGCAACTTTATCGGTTTTAATGATATTTGACGCTAAATCAATTGCAATAAACTTGGAAGATTCGGTATTTTCTACAAAATACTTTTGAAGTGTTGGTTTGTCATTACAACTCCAAAGTAAAATCACACTTGAAACAAGTAATACTAACTTTTTCATAGTTTACTTTTTAGAAGCTTTTTTCAAATCATCTCCACCAGGTAAATTCATTTTCTCTGTTAACATAGAAATTTCATCTAAACTAAAGTTCCCCGTTAATGATAAAACAACTGTACTAGCGTCTTTCATATTAGCTCCTTCAATAAACATTAAAAGTTCTCTAACAATATTTTCGTTGGCACCTGATTTTACGTAAATTTTTACATTTTTACCATCGCCATTCATACGCATTAATTCTTCTAATGGATTTGATTTTAAGTAACCATTTACAGTTGCTTTCATATCGGCACCTAATTTTGTATTGCTAGTTGTAAACACTTTTAAGTTGTCTAATTTTTTAAGCAAGTTCATGTATTGTTGCATTTCTTTATCTTTTGCATCTACTTTTACTTTACTCATCATTTCAAACATCTTCTTGTTAACAACAACAGATGCTACTCCTTCTTTGTCTTCAAATTTATCAAACGCTCCTTGTGCAAAAGAAACTGTTGATGCCATTAAAAATGCTATAACTACTACTAAATTTTTCATGTCTATTTTATTTAAAAATTGTTTTTTTTGTTTTTTCGTATTCTTCTAAATATACTACACTTTCCATGCCAACATTTACTTGTTCTGAAACCATTAACAAAGCTTTATGTGTAGCGGCAAAAGCTTCTTCTGGATTATCGTACGTTCCTAAATCTTCATGCTTAGGTTCAGAGGGATAAAAATAGAAGGTGGCCAATCCAAAAAGCACTACAAAACTTGCTGCGATACCTATCCATTTTACTGTGTTTTGTTTTCTAGGTTGTAATGGAAGTTTTTGCTCGAATTGCGTTCCTTTTTGTGTTTCAAAGTAACCAAACAGCGCTTGATATTTTGCCAAATGTGGCGCCACATCGTTTGAAGAAAAATAGGCCTTTAATTGTTTTTCTTCTGCTATTGTAGTTTCTCCTTGAAAGTATTTTTCCAATAATTGTTCAACTAACTTGAGTTCCATAATTATGTGTTTTTTCTATTTGTTCTCTTAAGGTTTTTCGTGCTCTTGATAAAGCTACTCGAACCGCTGTTTCATTCATTTCTAATACTTGAGCTATTTCCGAAAATTCGTATTCTTCAATTTCTCTTAGTTGTAATATCAATCGTTGTTGTTCGGGTAAATCGTTCATTAACTTTTCTGCCCATTGCAACGTGTTTTGATGTTCTATTTGTGTTTCAACACTAGCTTGCTTGTCTTGATAATTGTTATGTACAATTTGCAAATTCGAAGCTCTTTTACTTTTGAGTTGATCCAAACAATAATTCTTGGTCATCGTCATTGCTAATGCTTCTACACTGTTATATTGCTCTAAAGCACTATTTTTATTCCACAACCTTACCAACACTTCCTGAGTAGCATCTTCTGCTTCTTCGGTACTTACGAGCATTCGCTTCGCTAAACGAAATAACTTATCCTTAAAAGGAGTGATTATTTGTACAAACTCGTTTTGGTTCATATTAATTGGTTGGTTTATAATGAAGACGAATGTAATTTAATTTTGTTACATAATGAAAAAAGGTTTTGATAAATAAATACCAAAACCTTTTAAAATCAAATAATTAAACTTTATCTAAAACAGAAAATTTAAACCTAATTTAAAGTTTCTTCCTCTGGTGTTGTATCCAATTAATTCTTGGAAATCATCATTTAAAATATTCGTTACAGTTCCAAAAACATGTAAACGATTAGGCAATAACTCGTAAGAAATATTCGAATTAACCAACTGATAAGCACCTAAATTAACAGCTTGTGTTGCCCAAATATTCGAATCGTAATACGCATCGCTTCTATGATCTACATATTGATAATTGATTCCGAATGTACCTCTTTTGAATTTGTAATTCAAATCTACATTTCCTTTGTGCTTTGGAATCAAACGGTTTAATTGCTCTTCCACTTGAGTAAATGTATAATTTCCACCAATATTGAATCTTTCAGATAATGTGTAACGAACGCTTGCTTCAACTCCTTTTGCGTTGTAAGTTCCGTCAATATTAATATAATAGGATTCAAATGTTGCTGAATTGTAATAAAATCCAAAAGTATTTTCTTCTTCTCTATAAAAACCAACAGCATTAATAGTCAACTTCTTATCCAATAATTGCGATTCGAAACCAAATTCTGCCGTAGCATTTTCTTCTGGCGTTAAGTCTAAATTCCCGAAAGGACCATATAATTGGTACAAACTTGGCGTGATGAAAGCCGTACTGTATGAAGCTAAAACTTTCAAAGGTAAGTTCTCAAATGAATAACTCGGATTAAAATTGTAAACTGCTTGACTTCCGTATTCACTGTGTGTATTGTAACGAGCTCCAGCGTTAATGTTCAAACCAAATTCAGAGTTAAATACAACCGTTGCATACGGATCTAATAAGTTGAACTTAGCATTTTCTTTGATAACATCTACTACTCCATTTGTGTTTTGCGTCATATCGAAATATTGATATTGCACACCTAAAACTAAATATATTTGCTTGCTGAAATTGTATTTATTGAAAGCATCAATCGAAGCACTTCTTCCTGAATAATTATAATTATCAATCGTTCCCGACCACGAATTTGAAATATTTAAAACTCTATCAATAGTTGAAGCACCAGCATTGATTGCAAATTCTCCTTTATTGTATTTGTATTTTGGCAAGAATCCGATTCTGAATTGTTCCGAAAAACTATTGTTGTTCAAATCATCAGCATTAGCGATAATTCCGTCAAAAGAATTGTCAAATGTATTTTTAATTCGGTCGTAATTTCCAAAAAACTCAAAACTTAATTTATCGTTCGCTTTAAAACCAATTTTCTGCAACACATTCACTCTCGAAAACGTATCTTCTTCAAAATCTTCTCCAGCGGCTTCGGACATTCCTTTAGTTTCGGTGCTATTTAAAGTGGTCATGTACGAAACTTTATTAATCGTTCCGTTTACAGATAATCCTTGATTGAAATCTTGCGCACTCGTTTTTGAAGTTTCCGAAGTATTTTGCGTTCCCATATTGATGTACGCATTTCCTGAAATTTCCTTTTTAGCTGATTTTTTCAACGTAATATTGATAACTCCAGTCGCAGCTCCAGTTCCATATAAAGTACTTGAAGCACCTTTCATTACTTCAATTTTCTCGATTTGTTCCACTGGAATCAAACGCAAATCGTATTCGATATTAATTCCTGAAGCATCAGAAACCGGAACACCATCAATATAAATGGCTACTTGACGATTACGGCCACCACGAATGTAATAACCTAAGTTTTTTCCGTTGAAAGATTGATTTCCATTAATTTCAACTCCCGCAACTTGACTCAAAACGTTAGCCAAATTTTGACCTTTTTTAGCTTCTAAGTCTTGAGCTGTAATCACTTCAATAATTTTACCTGATTTTTCTTTGCTTTGCGCAAATTTTGTGTCGGAAACGACCACTTCTTTTAAATTAGTAACTTTTAGCGTATCTGATTCTTGAGCATACGCAAAAGCAGTAGCTAGTGTAAATACACTTAAGCCAATAAACTTTTTGTTCATTTTAAGGTTAATAAAAAATTTAATAAATTGGGGAGAAAAGCACAGAATTTACCCATACTCAAACTTTTTTTCCCGAAAGTTTGTTACTCAATGAATGTGGCAGGTCTCCTGGCTTGCGTCTTGTTATCAACCTTCTCATTCGCAAAGGCGAACAATGGTAATGTAGATAATAACAAGCTTTATAGCTTACAGTTGCGGGTACAGCTTAGGTCTTACACCTAATTCCCTTTTAATGTTGTTTTGAAAAATTCAGAAACAACAACCAAAATTCGAGGGCAAAGGTATTATATTTTTATAAAAATGCAATATTTACTAAACATCTTTCAAAAAACTACTTCTTCTTATTCATCTTACGCCACAACCAAATAAAGCCAATAACAAAATGTGCTAAAATAATAGTTGCTACTGCATAAAGGAAAGCGTTTGAATCTGTTCTCATGTTTTTTTTATGACAAATTTAGTGGTTTTTGATAAATCGTTTGGCATCATTTGTTACATATAATCTGTTTTTGAATGTAAAGTACTACTTTTGCAAAAAACATTTTCATGCGCCATTATTTCTTGTTAGTCGTTTTATTTTTGGGATTTATCCAATGTAAAAAATCGGAAAGTTCTGCAAATCTGAATACTTCTGTTCAAAATAGCATTCAACATGCGGAAGGATTTTCTATTGAAAAATATGATGGTTTTTCGGTTGTAAAAGTTTCGAATGCGTATCCTGAAGCTAAAAATGATTACACTTACATACTTCATAAAAAAGGCGTTCAAATTCCAGATAGTTTACAACAATTTACTTCGATTGAAGTACCAATTAAAAAAGTAATTGTAACATCAACAACACATATTCCTGCTTTAGAATCATTAGGTGTAGAAAATACATTAATTGGTTTTCCAACAACACAATATATTTCATCTGAAAAAACAAGATCTTTAATCGATGCTGGAAAAGTGCGAGATTTAGGTTCAAATCAAGGATTAAATACGGAAGTTATTTTAGACATACAACCTGATGTCATTGTTGGTTTTAGTGTGGATGGCGATTTGAAAACCTATAAAAACTTAGAAAAAAACGGTCAAAAAATCATCTTCAATGGCGATTGGACCGAAAAAACACCTTTGGGAAAAGCCGAATGGATTAAGTTTTTCGGCGCTCTCTATGATTTAGACGAAAAAGCAACTGAAATTTTTAACTCGATTGAGAAAGAATATAATTCGGTATTAACATTAGCAAAAAATACAAAAACCCAACCGACTATTTTTGCAGGTGCTATCTACGAAGACCAATGGTTTTTACCACAAGGCGATAGTTGGGCGGCCTATTTCTTAAAAGAAGCTAACGGAAATTATCTATGGAAAGATTCCAAAGGAACGGGAAGTTTAGCATTATCATTCGAAAGTGTTTTAGACAAAGCCAAAGATGCTGATTTTTGGATTGGTCCAGGACAATTTGGTTCAATTCAACAAATTTTGGATAATAATCCAAATTACATTCATTTCAAAGCGGTTGCAAACAAAAACGTATACTCATTTAGTACCAAAAAAGGCAAAACAGGTGGCGTAATTTATTACGAATTAGCGCAAAATCGACCAGATTTGGTTTTGAAAGATATTGTAAAAATTTTACATCCTGAAGTATTGCCAGATTATGAGTTGTTCTTTTTTGAGAAATTAAAATAACGTAATTTAGCCAAAAATTCAACGCATGCCATTAACCAAAAAACAAAACTTTCTTTTTATCATCTTACTTTTAGTAATGGTGTTTTTGTTTTTGGTGAATATTAGCTTAGGTTCCGTTTCTATTCCTATAAAAGAAGTGGTTAACGGACTTTTATCGCAAAAAATGAGTAAGGAAAGTTGGGAAATTATTCTGTGGAATTTCCGCTTTCCAAAAGCTATTACCGCAATTTTAGTAGGAATCGGACTTTCGATGAGCGGATTGTTAATGCAAACGTTGTTCAGAAATCCATTGGCTGGACCTTATGTATTAGGATTGAGTTCGGGTGCAAGTTTGGGTGTGGCGTTTATTATCTTAGGAACTGGATTTTTACCAACATTCATTTCATCTTTCTTCTTATCGAATTACGGATTAGTTTTAGCTTCAAGTTTAGGTAGTTTTTTAGTTTTGATGGCGGTTTTATTGGTTTCCCAAAAATTAAAAGATACCATGGCAATTCTAATTGTCGGTTTGATGTTTGGAAGTTTCACTAGTGCTATAGTTTCGGTTTTATCCTATTTTACTTCGGCTGAAAAATTACAAAAATTCACTTTTTGGTCGATGGGAAGTATTTCGAATTTATCCTGGAATGAAATTTCGCTTTTATCTTTTTTTGTTATCATCGGAATTGGAATTAGTTTTATGGTTATCAAACCTTTAAACGCTTTACTATTGGGAGAAAAATATGCTCAAAGTATCGGAATCAATTATAAGAAAACCCGTTTTTTAATTATAATGGCAACGAGTATTTTAGCTGGAAGCATCACCGCTTTTGCTGGTCCGATTGCTTTTATTGGCTTGGCGGTGCCACACATGGCGAAATTGTTGTTTCAAACGAGTAATCATTTTGTGTTGTTTTGGAGTACACTTTTACTTGGCGCGATTGTGATGCTTTGTTGTGATACTATTGCTCAAGTTCCAGGAAATGATATAACCTTACCAATAAATGCGATAACTTCTGTAATTGGAGCGCCAGTAGTAATTTGGTTGTTAGTTAGAAAGAAACGATTTTAATTATGAGCGAACAAAATTTCACCATACAAACCCATAATCTTTCGATTGGCTATAAATCCAAATCGGAAACGATTACTATTGCTCAAAATATCAATCTTGGTTTAGAAAAAGGGAAATTAATCGCTTTAATTGGTGAAAACGGAATCGGGAAATCTACTTTATTAAAAACAATAACTGGAATTATTCCTCCTTTACAAGGCGAAGTTTCTTTACTCCATAAGTCGCTTCAAAGCTATAAACCACTTGATTTAGCGCAAGAATTAAGCATCGTGTTAACTGAAAAATTGCCTCCAAGTAATTTAACCGTTTACGAAATCATCGCTTTAGGAAGACAGCCATATACTAATTGGTTAGGTACTTTATCCGAAGAAGATACAATCAAAATTGAAGAAGCAATTTCGTTAACCGAAATCCAACATTTGGTTCATAAAAAACACGATGAAATTAGCGATGGTCAATTGCAAATTGCTCTAATTGCTCGTGCTTTGGCACAAGATACTTCGATTATAATTTTAGATGAACCTACAACGCATTTAGATTTGGTTCACAAAGCTACTTTGTTGAAATTATTGCAAAAATTAACCCACGAAACTGGTAAAACCATCCTCTACTCTACGCATGATATTGATTTAGCGATTCAAATGACAGACGAAATGATTGTGTTTACACCAACTCAAATTGTACAAGACCAACCTTGTAATTTGATTCAAACTGGGATTTTTAATACCTTATTTGATACCGAACATTTGACTTTTGATGCTACAATTGGTAAGTTCAAAATCAAATAATTTATTCCAATTTTACCTTTTGTTTAACGCTAAGTGTCTTCAATTTTCATAATTTTACTAAAAAAAGTTATGAAGTACATTTACATTACATTACTCTTAGCAACAATGAATAGCTTTGGACAATTAGTAAAAGTAGATTACGCCGATGGTAATCAAAAATTAGAAGGTTTTTTTGCTAAAGCACAAAAAGCTAATCCTAAAAAAGCAGGTATTATAGTTCTTCCAGCTTGGATGGGCTTAGATGCACATGCTAAAGAATCAGCTGAAGCATTAGCTAAATTAGGTTATCATGCTTTTGTAGCAGATATTTACGGAGTTGGAAACAATCCAAAAAATACAGGAGAAGCTGGAAAAAATGCAGGTTTCTACAAAAACAATCCAGCAGAATATCAAAAAAGAATTCAATTGGCTATTGACCAATTAGTAAAAGCCGGTGCTGATAAAAATCAGATTGCGGTAATTGGATATTGCTTTGGCGGAACAGGTGCTATTGAAGCGGCTCGTGGTAACTTAAATGTAAAAGGAGTGGTTTCTTTTCATGGTGGCTTAAGAAAAGCAGCGAATAGTCCAACTAATGAAATTAAAGCAAAAGTTTTAGTATTACATGGTGCAGACGATCCTTATGTTCCTGCAAAAGAAGTGGAAGCTTTTCAAACCGAAATGCGAGAAACTAAAGCCGATTGGCAAATGATTTATTATGCAAATTCGGTTCATGCTTTTACACACAAAGATGCAGGAAATGATAACAGCAAAGGCGCTGCCTACAACGAATTAGCCGATAAAAGAAGTTGGGAAGCAATGAAAGCGTTTTTCTTAGAAATTTTCAAATAATCTTTATAGTATTTCAAAAAACTAAAACAGTTATTTCGTCGGAAATAGCTGTTTTTTTTTACACATCAAAACCACTGACTTCCAAAACTTCTCCTGCTTTTAAGTCATTCAAATGAATGTTTCCTACACGCACGCGAACCAATCGTAATGTAGGAAAACCAACAGCCGATGTCATTTTTCGTACTTGACGAAATTTTCCTTCGGTCAAAGTTATCGAAACCCAAGAGGTTGGTCCGTGACGCTCATCGCGAATCTTTTTACCACGTTCGCCTATATTGGGAACAGATTCTAATTTAAAAGCCTTGCACTTTTGGGTTTTGTATTTTTTACCATGTAAACCGATTTCAACTCCGTTTCTTAATTGTTCTACAGCTTCTTCTGTAATGATTCCATCGACTTGCGCGTAATATTCTTTTTCTACTTTTTTGCTTCGGACAATTTCGCTCATCATGCCGTCTGTAGTTAGTAAAAGTAAGCCTTCAGAATCTTCGTCTAAACGACCAATTGCCATCGTATTTTCGGGAAAATCATATAATTCGCCCAACAACTTTTTCTTGCGTTTTAATTGGTAAATAAACTGCGATAAATAACCGTAAGGCTTGTGAATAAGAAAATGATGATGCATTTAGAAAATTACGTTTAAGAGGCAACGAAGATAGTAAAAACTCTTGGAGTGATACAAAAAATAAGGAGGCCTTGTTTAAGACCTCCCTGTGTCGATTTTGATTTATTACGTTTTTCTGATCTGCTATAACTTGAGAGGAATAAACGACTGAATCTCTTTTTAGATATGTAACTAATGATATATTCAATAACTAATCAAAATCACATAGTAAAAGTACAAAACATTTTAACACAAATAAATGATTTTTAAACGTTTAACATATAATTATCATTAGCATTCGACGAACGAATCATTACATCGACGAACTTATTTTCAATAAAATTTCGAAGAGTTTTAAGTACTAATATAGCTTCAAATTTTATTTTTTGTTACATTTACATTGTTAAATAAAATCAACCACCATGTCACAAACACTTTTAGTACTTGCCGCATTTATCATTGCCTTAGGAATTGGAATTTTTATTGGAAAAATCTTATTTTCCGCCAAATCGCAATCCGAAAAA
Organism: Flavobacterium cheniae; assembly: GCF_004363695.1. GTDB lineage: Bacteria > Bacteroidota > Bacteroidia > Flavobacteriales > Flavobacteriaceae > Flavobacterium > Flavobacterium cheniae. The sequence goes on from NZ_SNZC01000001.1 coordinate 876,466, forward strand.
TCAGGTTTAGAAGAACGAATTAACGGACTTTTAGGTCAAATTGAACAATTAAAAATCCAATTTCAAACCGAGAGAAATCAGTTTGAAAAATCGTTTGCCCAACTTTCATCCGAAAAAGAAAACGTTCAAAAAGAAAAGGAATCGTTAGCCATTCATTTAGCAAAAAAAGAAAATGATTTTGAAAATCTTTGGGAACGCAATAAAGAACAAAAGCAAGAAGTAGAACAACTTCAGGAGAAATTCACAAAAGAATTTGAAAATCTAGCTAATAAAATTCTGGAAGAAAAAACCGTAAAATTCACCGAGCAAAATAAGGAGAATTTGAAAAATATTTTGTCACCTTTACAAGACAAAATCCAACTTTTTGAAAAGAAAGTCGAAGATACGCACAAAGAAAGTATTGATTATCATGCCGCATTACGCCAACAAATATTGGGACTTCGCGAAATGAACGAACAAATGAGCAAAGAAACCATCAATTTAACCAAAGCCTTAAAAGGCGATAGCAAAATGCAAGGGAATTGGGGCGAATTGGTGTTAGAACGCGTTTTAGAAAAATCAGGATTAGAGAAAGATAGAGAATATTTCGTGCAACAAAGTCATGTTACTGAAGAAGGCAATCGTGTGTTCCCAGACGTTATAATCAATCTTCCTGATGGCAAAAAAATGATTATCGATTCAAAAGTAACGCTAACCGCTTACGAGCGTTACATAAATGAAGAAGATTCGGATGTAAAAAATCAATATTTAAAAGAACATATTGTTTCGATAAATCGTCATGTGGAGCAATTGGGCAGCAAAAATTATCATGATTTGTACCACATGGAAAGTCCTGATTTTGTGTTGTTGTTCATTCCTATTGAGTCTGCATTTGCAGTAGCTTTAAATGAAGATACAAGCTTGTACAACAAAGCTTTCGAGAAGAATATTGTGATTGTAACGCCTTCTACCCTTTTGGCAACATTACGCACGATTGATAGCATGTGGACGAACCAAAAGCAACAAGAAAATGCGATTGAAATTGCGCGTCAAGCAGGCGCATTATATGATAAATTTGAAGGTTTTGTTGGCGATTTGATTAAAATTGGTAAGAAAATGGATGAAGCCAAAATTGAATATGGTAACGCCATGAACAAATTGGTTGACGGAAAAGGAAACTTAATTACCAGTGTTGAAAAGTTAAAGAAAATGGGGGCTAAAGCAAAAAAAGCATTGCCTGAATCGGTTTTGAAAAGAGCAGAAAACGAAGAAAATTTACTAACAGAAGAAAATAATTAACTCATGAATACAGTAAGAAAAATTTTGGTTTACTTCCTATTAGTGGTAACTATAGGTTTAATAGGTTATACATTGTTTATTTACAATTTTACCTTGAGTGATGGTGTTAGAAGTGGTGTTTTATCGAAATTTAGTAATAAAGGTGTTATTTTCAAAACTTGGGAAGGCGAACTAAATGAAGGTTTTGGAGCTACGCGATTTTTCCCATTTTCAGTTGAAGATGGTGAAGAAAAAGTCATAGAAGATTTAAAAAAATACCAAGGCCAATATGTAAAATTGGAATATAAAGAACGATTAAAAACATTACCTTGGTGGGGAGATACACATTATTTTATTGTAAAAGTAACTCCTGAACAATCACCATATTTTAATAGTAAATAGATGGAAACAGCTAATACAGTTAAAGCATCCAAAATTACGTTGTCAGAGTTAATGCTGCCTTCGCATTCTAATTTTAGCGGAAAAATCCATGGTGGTTATTTGTTAAAATTAATGGATCAAATTGCTTTTGCATGTGCATCAAAATATTCGGGATGCTATTGTGTCACAGCTTCTGTTGACACGGTTGATTTTTTAAATCCTGTGGAAATTGGTGAATTGGTTACTTTAAAAGCTTCAGTTAATTATGTTGGTAAAACTTCAATGGTTGTGGGTATTCGAGTAACATCGGAACACATTCAAACAGGAATTAAAAAACATTGTAATTCGAGTTATTTTACAATGGTTGCCAAAGACGAATCGGGAAATAATGTAAAAGTTCCAAAATTGATTATTTCTAATATGGAAGAAGTGCGTCGTTTTTATGACAGCATCAATCGCATTGAAAACAAAAAGAAATACAAAGAATTGGAAATGACTTTTGATTATCATTCGGAAGATGCACTCAATAATTTAAAAAATTATAATGTTGAAATTTCAGAAAAACTAACTAACAACATCTAACTCTCGTAAAAAAATTGTCATTTTAAAAAAAAAGTTATATTTGTTATTACAAAAACAAACAAAAACTACTAATATGACAAAAAAATACGCAATTCTATCCTTTTTTGCTATTTCGCTTCTTATATTTTTTTCTTGTACTGACAATGATGATGAAGAATATACTCCTATTTCACCAGTAACTGTAGATTTAACACAGGTTCCATATCCTAAATTATCTGACTATCATTTTTTTGACGGAGAAATGAAGAATCAAGCTCCTTCATTAAATGTTTTACCTTACGAACCAATTTCTTCTTTATTTACCGATTATGCGCATAAAAAAAGATTTGTTTGGTTACCAAATGGGTTGAAAGCAACTTATAATGGTGATGATCAAATACTAGATCTTCCTGTAGGTGCTGCCATTATTAAAACTTTCTATTATGACAATGTGCAACCTACTAATACTACAAAAATCATTGAAACACGAATTATGATTAGAAAATCTGAAGGATGGATTTTTGCTGATTATGTTTGGAATGACGAGCAAACTGAAGCTTATTTAGATTTGAATGGAAGCACAAAAAATATCACATTTAAAGATGAAAATGATGTAACCCGAACTGTGGATTATCGTATTCCAAATGAATCGCAATGTATTGTTTGTCATAAAACTAAAAGCTATGAAAACGGAAATTATGTTCAAAAAAACATTCCTATTGGGATAAAACCTCAAAATCTAAATAGTTTGTTTAATTATGGAAACGAAACTAAAAACCAATTAACAAAATGGATTGACGCTGGATTATTAACAAATAATTTCACTTTACCTTCTGAAACAAATACCATTGTTGATTATAATGACAGTACTAAACCTCTTGAAAAAAGAGTTCGCTCCTATTTTGATATCAATTGCGCTCATTGTCACAAAGAACACGGTCACTGCGATTACAGACCAATGAAATTTGCTTTTTCGGAAACTTATAATAATTTAACAAACATGGGAGTTTGTGTAGACACTCAGGATATGCAAAATTTTGAGCCTGCCCTTTCCAAAATTGTTACCCCAGGAAATATTTACAGATCTATGCTTTACCACAGACTTAATACTTTAGATGAAACATACAGAATGCCTTTACATGGACGAACAGTAATTCATGAAGAAGGCGTACTTCTTGTTGAAGAATGGATTAATTCATTAACAACACCTTGCAACTAAAAACAAACCTACCAACTAAAACATCTCAACTATGAAAAAAACTACTTTTTATTTTTTATTTTCATTATTTTCTACTTTAGGAATACATGCCCAGGACAATTGCGGTACTGCCTTACCAATTTCAGGTCCTGGAATTTACACGGTTGGGGTTATCAACGGAACGCAGCCTAGCACTTTTTGTGCGCCTAATAATGCTATTCCAACAGGAAATATTCCAGCTGGTGAATGGTATGCATATACTCCAACTCAAAATTACTCGGTAACAATAACATCTGATATTGCCGCAAACACACCAAGAAAAGACACTCGTGTTCACATTTATACTGGTAATTGTGCGGCTTTAACATGTTTTGCAGGAGATGATGATACGGGTTCAGGTTATTCTTCTGTTGTAAATTTTAATGTAGTTGCTGGAACAACCTATTATATTGCTTGGGACAACAGATGGTTAAATACCACAAACAATATAGGATTCAGTTTTCAATTATCTGAGAGTACAATTTTAGTACCTACAACACCTGTTTCATATACTACACAAACCGTAGCTACTATTAATAGCGGTTACAATATTTGCGTTGTTGACATGAATGGCGACTACAAAGATGACATTGTTGGTATAAGTGCAGCTAATATGAGAATTCATTATCAAACTTCTACTCCAGGAACTTATACAATTACTGATTACACTTTAACTGGAACCGTTTTACAACCAAATTGGAGTTTAGCAGCTGGAGATTATAACAAAGATGGTTTTAACGATATTGTTCTAGGTAATGGAAGTGGCGCTACAATCTTAACATCAAACAGTACTGGAACTTCATATACTACAAACACTCCTGGTCAATACATTTTTTCACAAAGAACAAATTTTACAGATCTAAACAACGATGGAAATCTAGACATTTTTGTTTGTCATGATATTGCTCCAAGTTGCTACTATTTAAATAATGGAACTGGTGCTTTAACTTTTTATCAATCAACAGTAACTCCAGGTGCAATGAGCATTGCAACAACTACAGGAAATTACGCTACTTTATTTACAGATTTTGATAACGATGGAGATTCTGATGTTTTTGTATCCAAATGTTCTGGTCCTCCTTGTGAATTATATCGTAATGACGAAAATGGAGTTTACACTAATATTTCTGCTTTAGCTGGAATCAACATCACACCTATACAAACTTGGTCATCTGCTATTGCTGATTTTGATAACGATGGTGATATGGATATTATAATAACCGCAAGTTCTGGAGCGCATAATTTTTTCAGAAATAATTTAGACACTACAAATGGAACTGAAGAAGCTTACTCTAATATTACTGCAGGTTCTGGATGGGACACCAATTTATCAACAAACACTGACAACATTGCTTATGATTTCGACAATGATGGTAAAGTAGATGTAATTGGAGGTGGAAATAAAATCATGTTTAATCAAGGCAATAATACTTTTGCTCCAGTTACATACACTGGATTAGGGGTTTCTTCTGTGGGAGATTTAAACAATGATGGCTTCTTAGATTTTCAAAGCGGTACAACTATTAGATATGCTGTTCCAAACGGAAACAATTGGATAAAATTCAATCTTCAAGGTGTTCAAAGTAATAGAAACGGAATTGGTGCAAGAGTAGAAATTCATGGAGCTTGGGGAAAACAAATTAGAGACATTAGAAGTGGTGAAGGATTCAGACACATGAGTACTTTGAATGCTCATTTTGGAATTGGTACAGAAACAGCAGTAACACAAGTTGTGGTTATTTGGCCATCAGGTGTAGTTGATGTTATCAATAACCCTAACGTTAATCAAGCTTTAACCATTATTGAAGGCTCAAGCCCGTTAAGTTTAGTTGATAATGGTAATTCAAAAATTAAATTATATCCTAACCCAACATCTGATATTCTTACACTTTCAAATATCGAAATGCTATCTATTAAAAACATTTCTATCATTTCAACATTAGGAAAAGTAGTTAAAAATGTACAACTTTCTAATTCAAGTATTTCTGTTTCAGATTTGTCTGAAGGATTTTATATTCTTTTAATTGAAACAGAAGACGGTAAAAAATATTCAGAAAGTTTTCTAAAAAAATAAGTCTATTGTTTTTTGATTAAAAAATAAAAACTGCCTTTAATAAAAGGCAGTTTTTATTTTAATATGTAAACTATTTTTTTATATTATTGCAAATTATTTTAACATGAAAATTTCTCCATTTTTATTCGTCCTTTTCCTTTGTATTTCATCTGTTGCCCAAAAAAATGCAGATCCATCTCCGGAAGAAATTAAAACTGCAAAATCGATACGAGAAAAGTACGATAAATTTGATATCGCAATTCTTAACAGTACCGAAAAAGTAACTTTTAATATTAACAAAACAAACGATCTTGTTGAAGTTAATTACAACGTAAAAGAACACTTAATGAATATTAATCATAGAGCTGATATTCAGAAATATGAATTTTATGACAGCCAATCTACAATTGAAAATTTCTCATTAAAATACAAAACTGACAAACAAGCCAACTTTTTTGTAAATGATGAATTTTATAAAAGCGATGACTTATTTTATAATGATGCACGAGTAAAATTCATGCAAGTTGATTTTCCCGTTCAAGGTTATACTTACAAATACCAAATGGAAAAGAAAATCAAAGACAGTAAATATTTTACAAGTATTTATTTTAGTGATGAATTTCCAGTTATTGAAAAAAAGGTAATTATTGAAATTCCAAAATGGTTAGATTTAGAAATTAAAGAATTTAACTTTGATGGATTTGCAATCAAAAAAGCAATAACGCAAAATGCTGAGAACACCATTTACACCTACACAATTGAGAATTTAAACGGAAACCCAAAAGAAAATTATAGTCCAGGACCAAGTTTTTTATATCCACATATCTTATTTGTTGCGAAATCATTTTCGGTTAAAAATGACAAAAAACCTCTTTTTAGTTCTTCAGCTGATTTATATAAATGGTATAAATCGCTTGTAAATTCAATGAAAGATGATCCTACTATTTTTGCTGAAAAGGTAAAAGAACTAACTGCAAATGCTAAAACCGACGAAGAAAAAATAAAAAACATCTACTATTGGGTTCAAGATAACATCCGATACATTGCTTTTGAAAACGGAATTGCAGGTTTTAAACCCGATGATTCTCAGAATGTTTTCCAAAAAAGATATGGCGATTGTAAAGGAATGGCCAACTTAACAAAACAAATGCTAAAACTAGCTGGATTTGATGCTAGATTGTGTTGGATTGGAACCAACCATATTGCTTATGATTATAGTACACCTTCGCTATCTGTAGACAATCACATGATTTGTGCTTTGATTAAAGATGGTAAAAAATACTTCTTAGATGGAACAGAAAAATATAATTCGTTTGGAGAATACGCTCAAAGAATTCAAGGAAAAGAAGTATTAATTGAAGATGGCGATAAATTTATTTTAGATAGAATTCCAGTACAAAAAGCAGCTTCAAACACAGAAAAAAGTGTAATTAACTACGTAATTGAAAACGAAAGCTTAAAAGGAAAAGTAAAAGCAGAATATCTTGGCGAAAGTAGAGCTTCCTTTTTATACAGCTATAACTCTATAAAAAACGATAAAAAAGAAGATGCATTACGATGGTATTTGAATTCGAGAGATAAAAATTGTACTGTAACTAACATTAAGACTTCCGATTTATTAAATAGAGATCAAAAACTAACTTTGGATTATGATGTTTCCATTGCCAATCATGTTTCTTCTTTTGACAATGAAATTTATGTGGATTTGAATTACAACAAAGAATTCAATTCATTCGATTTTAAAGAACGTAAAACCGATTTCATGTTGAGCTACAAATCATTTGACGACATTACGATTAGTTTACAAATTCCTGATGGTTATAAAGTAACAAAAATGCCTGAAAATATTTCGATAATTACAGATGATTATACCATTTCAATGAAATATGAAGTAAAAGGAAATACGTTAGAATATACCAAACAATTCCAATTTAAAAACGGAATCATCAAGTCATCAAAATTTAATGATTGGAAAAATCATTACGCAACAATTCAAAAAAACTATTCAGAACAAGTTGTTTTAACCAAATAAAAATCCAAAATGAAATTCAAATTATTCCTACTAACCTTTATTTGGGTTAGTCTTTCACAAGCGCAAACAAAAGACGAAATTAAAGATTTCTTTTGGGGCAAAAACGACGAATACAAAAGCCAAAATACTGTTCCAGATAAGTATAAAAACGAATCTGCAGTAGTAATTTACAAATATGAAGATTATGATTTTCATAAATTTGGTAAAAGCGTAACTTTTAGATCGGCATACAGAAAAAGAGTAAAACTAAACGATCAAGCTGCCGTTACAAGCTTTTCAGAATTTAGTTATTCTGAAAAATTAAATCCAAGATATGGAGCAGTAATAAAAACAGTTATTGGTATAAAAATTATTAAACCAAACGGAACCGAAAACATTATTAATACTGAAAAAGAAGCCGTTACCGTTGACAAGGAGAAAAAAATTGCGGTTCCAAATTTAGAAATTGGCGACATTATTGATTTCTATAATTATAGTACAGAAACCTTCAGTTCTACTTATGAATTTGGGTTTGATGCCGTGGAAAGAACGCTTGGCGAAAGTTATCCCATTTTAAATTACAAATTAACTTTTCAGACCGAAAATGATTTCTTTGTTAACTTCAATACTTACAATAATGGTCCAGAATTAAAACAAATTCCGTTAGAAAAAAGTGGCGAACGCAAATATGAAATTGTTGCAACAGATATTCCAAAAAACGATTTCCCAAGATGGTTTTTACCATTAGTAGAACTTCCTTGTTATAAATTTCAAGTTTATTTTGCGCGTTCGGGAAAATTTGAACAAAGAGCCGCCGCTTTTTTACCTGAAAAAGAAAGTATCATTAAAAGAACAGTTTCTAAAGAAGATATTTTTAATTATTATGATACCAAATTTTATCCATCAGGCAATTTAAATGATGTAGAAAACTTTTTAAAAGGTAAAAACTTTAAATCTAATGAAGAAAAAGTAAACGCTGTATATTATTTTATGCGTCATCAATTTTACACAAGATACATTGAAGCTTTTGTAATTAACGATGCTAATATTATGAATCCTTTTGGACTTTATGGTTATGATCCTGTTTTCTTTACAAAAGAGGAACAGTTTATTAATTATTTCATGCAATTTCTAAAAAAGCAAAAAATCGAATTTGATATCATAGTTGCTACGGGAAGAGAAAATGGTCCAATAAGTGATGTATTAATTCAGGAAAACATTAGAATTCTTTTAAAAGTAAATACAGAAAGTCCTATTTATTTCGGAATTTTTGATCCTTTTTCTATCCCAAATCAATTTGACAGTACTTTAGAAAATACAAAAGCTTATGCTTTAAAAGTTTCAAAAAGTAAAAAAGTAAGTGATATTGAAGAAATAAAACTTCCAGGTTTAACCTATAAAGACAACGTCACAAAAGTGACAACTAATCTTTCAGTAAATACAGATTTTACAACTGCAAATGCCACAAAAATTTCTTCATTATATGGTCATAATAAAGAGTTTGAGCACAATAGCAAAATTTTCTTCTATGATTATATTAGTGAAGATTATGAAAAATATGGAACTAGTCCAGTTTTAGATTTAGTTCGAAAACAAAAAGACAAAGACAAATACAAAAAAGAATACGCTGCTTTAATTGAAAAATTCAAACAAAATCAGGTTGAAAAATTCAAAAAGGAAATTGAAGAAGAATACGACATTAAAGTTGACAAACATGATTTAAAGGTTGATAAAACAGGAAGATTTGCAATCAATGAACCATTAGTGATTACAGAAAACTTCACTATTACTTCAAATTTTATCAAAAAAGCAGGAAACAATTATATTTTAGATATTGGAAAATTCATCAGTTCACAAGTGGATATTGAAGAAAAAGAATACGAAAGGACCAATAACATCTATACCATTTTCCCACGTTCTTTTGAATACACTATTAATTTGGATATTCCAGAAGGATATACTGTTAGTGGTTTAGAAAAACTAAACGTAAAAGTGGAAAATGAAACAGGAAGTTTTGTGAGCAAAGCCGAAATAAAAGACAATAAATTAGTTATTGTTTCCACAAAAAATTACATCAATTCGTACGAACCTAATGCCAATTGGAAAAAAATGATTGCCTTCTTAGATGCGGCATACCAGTTTTCACAAGAGAAAGTATTACTTAAGAAGAATTAAAAAAAAACCGAGCTAAGCTCGGTTTTTTTTATGCTTTAAAAAACTCGTACCAAATTAAATCCAAAACCAAACTCGCCTTTTCCCCAATCACCTACTGTTTGTCCTAGATAACCTGTTTCATGCATTGCCGTTGCGTTAGTAAAATGCATTTGAAAAACGTGTCCGCCAGTTTCTAAATCAAAACCTATCGATAGCGGATTTTTATAAATAGATTCGTTAGCGCGATTTAAATGAGCAACATAATCTACATTAAACGACCAACGTTTAGTTAACTTATAACGACCTCCAATTCCTATTGCATATTGTGTATTTTCTTGAGGATTAGGAGAAATAACCATATTATTTTCATCTAAAATATCACGTAATGTATTTTCGTGAAAAAGGGTTGGCGCTAATTCCAATGACAATTTTTCTGAAAATTTTCGAGAAATTAAAATTTGAGTAGCAAAACTCAGACGATTTTCAAATTCTAATTTTGGATAATCTTCTTCTTTTAATTCGGTATTAACGGCAACACTATTAAATCCAACAATAGTCACTGGAAAGTTATTTTCTCCTTGCGCAAACAAGCGATATTTTGCTGCTGCATCATAGGTTTCTTGAAAACCACTTCTTGCTACGTGAACGGTTAACCATTCATTTACTCCGTAAAGAAATTTTAATTGAGTATTGGCGTTGTCTAATCCAAAAAAATCGTCAAATCCATTATTTACAAATCCAAAGCGATGCGCTACCACAAAATAAAAATCACCCTTTGCGGCTAATTTTGTAGATTCTAAATTCACAATTTTTAACGATTTAAAAGCCGATTCTACCTTTTGATTTTGAGGTACAGAATCGATTTCACTTAATAAATCATCTTGGGCAAATCCCAAAAATGGGAACATCAAGGCAAAGAAGAATGTTTTTTTCATAAAATTTGTTATTAATCTAATATTAGAATTTTAGAAGCTAATCCATTATCAGAATCAACTTTAACTATATACGTACCTTTTTGCAAATTGGATGTTTCTATTCTTGAGGAAGTTGTATTTAGTGATTCCTTTTTAACCAATCTTCCTAAGTAATCATATATTAAAACGGTTGCATTAGAAGTTAAATCAGATAAATCAATAGTAACATAGGCTTTAGCAGGATTTGGATACATCATAAACTCTGACAATACAAAATCGTTGTTTCCTAAAGTAAAATTAGCCGAAGTAACTCCTCTTCCACCATGATACGATAAAGTGTAGCTGTTTGCTGTACTTCCGTAAGCCCAAATCAAACTTATTGGATTTGGATTGGATGAGAATGTATAATCATTTGTGTCTCCCGTACTCAATGCTCTAGTAGCAATAATAGTTCTAACAGTGCCACTTACTGTATTTGATGTTATGGTCCAATGCTGACTTGGATCTGAGACTGGTGCAGAAAACCCAGTTAGATAACGATCAAATGAAGGCAATGCAACTGTATTCGCATGACAAACCACTACATCTGTTCCTGCGGTCATTGAACTAGCTCCAAAACCTAAAGCAAACCAGCGATTAGAAGGTCCAGTTAAAGTAAGCGTTACCAAAGTGTTTACATCAATCTTAGCCGTCATAGCAACACCTGCTGTATTATTCAAACTAATTGTTCCAGTTGAATACCCTTGTGCCGAACTGTAAAAAGTGGCTAAAAAATAAAATAAAAAAGTAATTTTTTTCATAATCTATAGTTTTAATAAGTGTTGTATTTTTTTGTCTTTTAAGTTGATTGCATATGCTTTTGCCGTCATTCCCATATTATCTTTTATAGTAATTTGAGGTTGGTATTGCATCAAAAGGGCAATCATTTCATAATTTCTAAATTGAATAGCATAATGCAAAGCAGTAAAGCCATTTCCGTCTTGTAAATCGGGATTAGCGTTGTGGTCTAGTAATAGTTTTGCTAATTTTTCATTGTTTTTAACTACCGAAGCCATTAATGCAGTTCCATTTGGACTCACATTATTTAAATTGGCTTTTTGTTGAACTAAAAAAGTAGCTACCTCATCATTACTGTTGTAACAAGCTAAAATCAAAGGCGTAAATCCTTGAGCGGTTTTACTTTCAATTAATTGAGGTTGTGCTGTTAATAAAGAAGTCATTTCGGCAACTGTTCCTCTTCTGGCAACATCAAAAATAGTGACTTGAGAAAAAACCGAAGAAAATCCCAAAAAAGCGATGATTAAAATAATTGATTTCATACGTTTCATTTTATTCTTCTATTGTACATTGATCCATTCGTAACTCATTGAACAATTCGTCATAGCCAATAAATCGTCCTTTTAATTTTACCAATTCTCCCATCTTAGCGCTATTCATTTGATCTTTAGAAGTAGTAGCGATTAACTTGTTATCTAACGTAATCGTGTTTTGTTTTAAATCCAATGCTGTAACATTTCCGTATATGGAAATAGTTTGGTCAGCATAAGTTACCGTTGAAGAATCAGGATTATTTAAGAAACGTTGCGATAATTCACTCACACTAGTTTCAAAAGCGGCTTTTTCAGCATCAATATCGCGATGGGATTGATACACATAAAAATACAAAACAACAATGGCAGAAAGTAATACCAAAGCGACACCTAGTCCTAATCTAAATTTTAATTTTCTATTCATAACTAATACTTTTTAAAATGAAAAAAATGATACAAAAACTCCCAATTCTAGCTCTTATTTTAGTAACGTTTTCGGGTTGTAGCGAAGACAGTGTTTCCGACTTAACAGAAACCGAAATTCCAACATCAATAAGTTATCAAAATGATGTGAGACCCATAATTCAAAACAATTGTTTGAATTGCCATGGAAACCCAACCAATTTTGGCGCGCCCAATTCTTTAACTACTTACGAAAATGTGAAGGCTTCGGTTTTAAATAATTTAATTGACCGAATTTCAAGACCAGAAGGAACATCTGGAGCCATGCCGCTTGGTGGTCCTAGATTATCTCAAAATGATATAAACATTATCATAGCATGGCAAAATGCTGATTTTCCTCAATAACTAAATTTTAAGATTATGAAAACTAAAATAATTATGGCTTTACTTTTAATTAGTAGCCTCAGCTTTTCACAAGACAAATTAATTACGAAAACCGGAACCATAACTTTTGAAGCTTCGGTACCTTCATTTGAACAAGTAAAAGCCAAAAATTCAGGTGTTTCCTGTGTATTAAATACGAAAACAGGTGAAATAGCCTCTTTAGCTTTACTTAAGGGATTCCGATTTAAAGTCGCTTTAATGGAAGAACATTTTAATGAAAATTATGTGGAAAGCGACAAATTTCCCAAAGCAACTTTTAAAGGAAAAATAGAGAATTTTGACTTATCTAAACTAACGACAACTGCTAACAACTATACCATTAAAGGCAAATTAGAACTGCATGGAAAATCAAAAGACATTGCCATTACTGCAAAAATTAAAAAAGGAAAAGATGGCATAGAAATTGTATCAGACTTTACTGTCAATACAGACGATTTCGACATTGAAATTCCAAGTGTGGTTAGCAAAAAAGTTACCAAAAAAGTAAATGTTCGATTTGAATTTGTATTGAAATAGTATTTTATTACATTTACAATTATTATTCAAACAAACTATTCAAATGAAAAAACTTACACAAATTGCATTAACTGCCTTATTATTTGTAGGAATTACAGCTACTGCTCAAACACAATTAAAAAAAGGTTCTGTAACTTACAGTATGACAATGCCTAATGTTAGCGAAGAAATGGCGGCTATGGGTGAAAGTACTATAACAGTTCACTTTGATGAAAAAACGCAAGCTACCGATATGAGTATGATGGGTGGTATGATGTTGATGAAGACAATCGTTCCTAATGAGAATAAAAAAGATTCGAAAATGACGGTTGAAGTAATGGGTATGAAATATGAAATTACTGATGCTGGAGAAGAAGCTTCAAAGAACGCAAATGGTCTTACCAATTTAGAAAATGCAAAAGATATTGTTTACGATAAAAAAGACACAAAAGAAATTGCAGGTTTTAAATGTTACAAAGCTACTGTAAATATGAATGATGGTACAAAAAGTACTTACTACATTACTGAAGCAATTGTACCACAAATAAGTGCAACAGAATCTAAATTAAAACTTGCTGGTTACCCTTTAGAAATTACAACGCAAACTGCTCAAGGAGAAATGGTTATGAAAGCTACTAAATTTTCAAAAGAAGTTCCTGCAGAAGCTTTTAAAGTTGGTGAAGGATACACAAAAACAACTATGGAAGAATTCCAAAAACAAATGGGTGGTATGTAATACTAACTCCATTTATAATATAATAAGCACTGAGAAATCGGTGCTTTTTTTGTTTGTTACAATCTGATAATGTAGAAAACCTTTTGATGATTTGTAAGATTTTTTTATTATTTTTGAACAAAGATGAAACTAACATTTGTTAGATATATACACCCAAAATTGGGTAGATAAGTCTGATTTTGTCAAACATATAAACGAGTTAGCAGTAATTTTAAACAGAACATAGTGAAACATAATATATATCAAATTGACGCATTTACGGACACAATTTTTGGAGGAAATCCTGCTTGTGTTGTGCCACTTGACAATTGGTTGTCAGACGAAATCTTGTTGAAAATAGCAAAAGAAAACGCAGTTGCTGAAACTGCTTTTTTTGTTGACAAAGGAGAAAAAATCCATTTACGATGGTTTACGCCTGAAATTGAAATGGATTTGTGCGGTCACGCTACACTTGCAACTGCTCATAGTTTAGCGACAATTCTTGACTATAAGAAAGATAAAATTGTGTTTGAAACTTTAAGTGGCGACTTAATTGTCAAAATTGAAAATGGAAAATATAAAATGAACTTCCCATCAAGAATGCCTATTGTCGACATCTTACCACCGACAATTTCAAAATCCTTAAATATTCAACCGAAAGAAATTTTGAAATCAAGAGACTATGTTTTGGTGTATGAAAATGAAACAGAAGTTAGAAACATAAAAATTGACAGACAATTATTCGACCAAATAAATCTTGACCCAGGAGGTGTAATTGTAACAGCAATTGGAGACAATTGCGATTTCATTTCAAGATTTTTCACACCGCAAGCATCAATTTTAGAAGACCCTGTAACAGGTTCTGCACATTGTTCTTTAATTCCATTTTGGGCGAAAAGACTAAATAAAAAAGAAATTTATGCTCAACAAGTTTCTGAACGATTGGGCAAGTTGTATTGTGAAGACAAAGGAGATCGAGTGATTATTAGTGGACAAGCAAAAACATATTCAATTGGAGAATTTTGGACAGAATAAAACTACTGTTAACAGCACCTACCCAAAAGGCGGGGGTTCGTGTTCCAAAGACAGTTTTGTGGTTAAACAAACATTAGTTTTTCAAATCAAGTTTTGTGGTAAAAGTCCCGCCCTTCGGGTAGCTGCAAAACGTTAAAAAGCTGTTTATGGCTACTCGCTATTTTAAAACATAAAAAAATCCCAATCTTTCAATTGGGATTTTCTTTTTTATTTTTCAAACTCTTTTAAAGTATTGATGATAATTGCAACACAGTCTCTCAATTGCTCTTCTGTCATTACTAATGGCGGAGCAAAACGAATGATGTTTCCGTGTGTTGGTTTGGCTAACAAACCATTTTCTGCTAAACGTACACAAATATTCCAAGCGGTGTCACTTTCTTCGGTATCGTTAATTACAACAGCATTCAACAAACCTTTTCCTCTTACTAAAGTAGCAATGTTAGAAGTCTCGATAAACTTTGCTAATTCCTCACGGAATATTTTTCCTAATTTTCTAGCATTTTGGGACAAGCTTTCTTCCGAAACTACTTCTAAAGCCGCCATAGCAACCGCAGCCGCCACCGGATTTCCTCCAAAAGTAGAACCATGTTGTCCTGGTTTAATAACATTCATAATGCTATCATTTGCCAAAACAGCTGAAACTGGATAAGCACCACCAGATAATGCTTTTCCTAAAATTAGAATATCTGGTTGCGTATAAGTAGCTTGTTTTTCACATTTTGCTTCACAAGTACAATTGCCACAAACGGCTAATAAAGAACCCGTTCTTGCAATACCTGTTTGCACTTCGTCAGCGATGAATAAAACGTTATTTGCTTCACAAATTGCTTTTGCTCTTTTAAGAAAATCTTCTGATGGTGTGTAAACTCCAGCTTCCCCTTGAATAGGTTCTACTAAGAATCCTGCAATGTTTTTTGATGAATTTACTGCTTTTTCTAAAGCTTCAATATCATCGTAAGGAATGCTAATAAATCCTGCAGTATAAGGTCCGAAGTTTTTACGTGCGTTTTCATCATTTGAGAATGAAATAATCGTAGTCGTTCTTCCGTGGAAGTTACCATCACAAACGATAATTTGTGCTTCGTTTTCGTTGATTCCTTTTTTCTCGTATGCCCATTTTCTACACAATTTTAAAGCGGTTTCTACTGCTTCAGCTCCCGTGTTCATTGGTAATACTTTATCAAATCCGAAATAGTTCGTTACAAATTGTTCGTAAACCCCTAATTTATCATTGTAAAATGCTCTTGATGTTAACGTTAAAGTTTGGGCTTGTTGCACCATTGCACCCACAATTTTTGGATGACAATGTCCTTGATTTACCGCAGAATAAGCCGAAAGAAAATCGTAATATTTCTTACCTTCTACATCCCAAACATAAACTCCTTCTCCTCTACTCAAAACTACTGGTAGTGGATGATAATTGTGTGCACCGTACTTATCTTCTAATGCAATAGCTTCAGCCGAACTCATTTTTTCTAAAACTGACATAAAATTTTGTTATTGATTGTTACATCGCAATTCCTTCTTACTGGTGAGAAATCAACCGATTACAAAAGTAGTAAATTTTGTTGGAAGATGGAAAAAATCACCCATCACCCATCATCCATCAACTATTCAAACATTTCCAACAACGTCGTAACCGTATTCCAATTTCTAATTGTGGCGACAACGTTTAATTTTTTCTCAATATATTTTTGATCCAATCTGGTTTTTCCAGCTCCAACAGCGTATTTGATGTAAATTCTACTTTTATCAATTGCGGCTTCATCAGGTTTGAATTGACTTATTTTTAAATCATTTAAAGCGCCACTTGACAATTCTTTAGAAATAAAAGCAACGTACAACTTCTTAGTATCGCACTCTTTCTCTTTTAGATAAGAATTGTTTTTGAAACATGCTTCCAAATCTTCTTTACCAATAACCACCACAGGAACTTCCAAACCTAATTCTTTGAAAATTTCTTGTTTGATTTTAAAACCAACACTCGCGCCATGTTCTTCTTCCGAATCCACAAAAACATTGCCCGATTGAATATAAGTACGTACATTTTGAAATCCAGCATTTTCTAAAAGCGATTTCAAAACGTCCATTTTTATCATGTTATGTCCGGAAACATTAATTCCGCGTAGTAAGGCTAAATGGGTTTTCATTTGGTGTAATTTGATGCAAAAATAGAATTTCCTATTTAATTCGGTTCAAAATATCGTTCATCATTTCGATTTGTATCTTTTGAATCTCAATTAACTCTTGTTGTTGGTGCATAACTAAATGATCAATTTTATCATCTAACATTCTAATTTCTAGTTCTGATTTCAAATTAATCATGTAATCTTTCTTGGCACGTACACGGTCTTTTTCTTCCTGACGGTTTTGACTCATCATAATGACAGGTGCTTGTAATGCTGCAATACAAGACAAAATCAAATTCAATAAAATGAATGGATACGGATCAAATTCTTTGTTCGTAAAAATAATTACATTGGAAGTAATCCAAATGGTAATAAAAATAAAAAAAGAAATAATAAAAGTCCAACTTCCGCCAAAAGATGCCACTTTATCAGCCACTATTTGTCCGTAGTTCCTAGTATCTGCTTCATCTTCTATTTTGGCTACAAATGAAGTATCGTCTCCTAATGATTTGATGACATCTTTCTCAAGATTAGAAAGTTCTCTAATTTCGGTTTGCAAGTATTTTGAAATGTATTTTTCACGATACACATTCAATTCTTGTATAGAAATAGAATCATTCACGTCAAAATTGGGATAATCTTCTAAAATTAGGTTTAAAATAGAGGTTCGTATGGTTTTTCCAAAAACCTGATCTTGTAGAGGAAATTCAATATTTGAAATAGCACTTATAAAAGTTTTATTGCTTCTCATAATTCAAAAACATTTTAGCTAATTTACGATTAAAACCATTGGATTCAATCAAATTGATTTTAAAAATAGTAGAAAACGAAAAAATCCTATCAAATCCTCCTAACAATTCTTATTTTTGCCTCATGGGAAAAAAGAAAACAGACAAAATCGTATTCGAAAACGTAAAAATCCTTGATGCAGGTGCAAAAGGTGTATCGGTAGCAAAAGCTCCTGATGGCAAAGTAATATTTCTTCCAAATGTAGTACCAGGAGATGTGGTAGACGTACAAACCATGAAGAAAAGAAAAGCCTACTACGAAGGTAAAGCTATAAAAATCCACGAATTTTCAGAACATAGAATTGAACCGGTTTGTGAGCATTTTGGTGCTTGTGGTGGTTGCAAATGGCAAAACATGAAGTACAGCCAACAATTGTTCTATAAAAATCAGGAAGTTTATAATAATTTAAAACGAATTGGTAAGATTGAATTACCAGAATTCGAGCCAATTTTAGGTTCAGAAAAACAATTATTCTACAGAAATAAAATGGAATTTGGTTTCTCGAATGCGCGTTGGATGACCGATGCCGAAATTCAATCGGGAACTGAATTTGATAATAAAAATGCATTAGGATTTCATATTCCTAGAATGTGGGATAAGATTTTAGATATTGAGAAATGTCATTTACAAGAAGATCCATCGAACGAAATTCGTAACGAAATCAAACGTTTTGCAAACGAAAACAATCTAACATTCTTCAATGCTAGAGCTGTGGAAGGTTTGTTGCGAACGTTGATGATTCGAACTGCTTCAACCGGAGAACTTATGGTGCTGATTCAGTTTTATGAAAACGATAAAAACGGAATCGAATTGATGATGAACTTCTTAGCAGAGCGTTTTCCACAAATCACTTCGTTACAATATGTTATCAATCAAAAATTGAATGATACGTTGTATGACCAAGACATTATTTTGTTCAAAGGTCGCGATTATATTTTGGAAGAAATGGAAGGCTTGCATTTTAGTATTAATGCGAAATCATTCTATCAAACCAATTCGGATCAAGCGTATGAATTGTACAAAATTACTAGAGAATTTGCTGGATTAACCGGAAACGAAACCGTTTACGATTTATATACAGGAACTGGAACTATTGCGCAATTCGTATCGAAAAAAGCGAAGAAAGTAATTGGTGTAGAAGCTGTTCCAGAAGCGATTATAGATGCAAAAGCCAATGCAACACGCAATAACATTACGAATTGTGAGTTTTATGTAGGTGATATGAAAAATGTATTCAATGACGAATTCATCAACCAACACGGACAACCCGACGTTATCATCACCGATCCACCAAGAGATGGAATGCATAAAGATGTGGTAGAAATGTTATTAAAAACAGATGTACCAAAAATTGTGTATGTAAGCTGTAATTCGGCAACACAAGCCCGTGACTTAGCATTAATGGACGAAAAATACAAAGTAGTTCGTGTTCGTCCTGTGGATATGTTTCCGCAAACGCATCATGTGGAAAACGTGGTTCTTTTAGAAAAAAGATAAATTATGAAAAAAATAGTTTTTATAACCCTATCCTTACTTTTAGCGCTTTCATTTTGGAACTGCGAAAAAGATGATATTTGTGCCGAAGGAACTCCAACTACACCAAGAGTAATTATTGAGTTTTACGATGCTGCCAATCCTACCGTTTTGAAGAATGTTACAAATCTTAGGGTTGAAGAATTTGGAACAAACGAAGGTGTTGTTTTTAATGAAACTTTAGATGAAACAAATGAAGCTAGATATTTAACAAATGGAAATAAAATCGCAATTCCATTGAAAACATTCGCCAATATTTCTGAGTTTGATTTTAAATTCAATTACGGAGATGCTTCTGAAAACAATGATGTAATTTCATTTACGTATGATAGAGATGAAATTTACATTTCTCGCGCTTGTGGTTATAAAACAATTTTCAGCTTAACAGCAAACAATCCAAGTGTTTTTCCTGCAACAGGATATTGGATTCAAAACATTGAAGTAATGCAACCTAATATAGAAACCGAAAATGAAGTACATGTTAAAATTTATTTTTAGTCTGAGCTTGGTTTGTATTTCGTTATTAGGAAATGCACAAACTAAAGACACTGCAAAAGTTATGTATCCTGAACGCTATGGTTTGCGCGTGGGAGTTGATTTACACAAAATAGCGCGTTCGTTTTACGAAAAAGACTATAGAGGTTTTGAAGTGGTAGGAGATTATCGTTTAACCAAGCGTTTTTACATAGCAGGTGAAATTGGAAACGAAGACAAAACCGTTGACGACGACCGCTTGAACTTCACCACAAAAGGAACATATTTTAAAGTAGGTTTTGATTACAATTCGTTTGAAAACTGGCTCGACATGGAAAACATGATTTACGCCGGAATGCGATATGGAGTTAGTAGTTTTAGCCAAACTTTAAACAGCTACACCATTTATGACCCAACGAACTATTATGGAGAAAACACCATAATTTCAGGAGCAGAATTCGATGGCTTAAATGCAAGTTGGTTAGAAGTTGTAGGTGGTATCAAAGCTGAGTTATTTAATAACCTTTATATGGGTTTTTCGGTACGATTGAACTATTTGGTATCCAACAAAAAACCAGATAATTTTGACAACCTTTTCATACCTGGTTACAACCGAACGTATGACGGAAAATTTGGAGCAGGATTTAACTACACCTTGAGTTACTTTATACCGATTTACAAGAAAAACAAAACTACAACTGAGAAAAAATAAAATGAAAATTAAATTTCTAGTTCTTACTACATTATTCAGTTTAAATTTATTCAGCCAAAATTCAAAACTTAGTGTAGAATTAAATTACCCAATACCTTTTGACAATAATTTTATTGCAGAAAATTATAAAAGCATCGTTGATGTTGGAGTAAAATACCGTTTCATTAATTCAAAAGTTATCAATGTTGGGGTAGCATTTAACGCAGGTGTTTTATACTTTGATAATAAAAGTTACTTTCAAGATTATAAAGTAACCAACTATATGCTTCAACCTAAAATATTTGGTGAATTTAATATTCAAAAATTCCAACCTTTTATTGGCATAGGATATACCTCAATGATTTTTAATTACAAAGGAAGCAACAATGGATTTGATATTAGCAATGAAAGTGACACACAAAGTGGGATTGATTTTAATATTGGTTTAAAATACAAGGTTTTAAAAAATGTTTTTGTTCAAATTCAATATGATTACATAGTACTTAATGTTGGAGATGAAATTCCTAGAACAAAATACAATACAAATGTAAATTTATTAAAAATAGGATTAGGTTATCAATTTTATTAATGGTCCTTTCAATAATAAAAAATTAATATGATATATAAAAAAGGCAGTCATTAAGACTGCCTTTTTTATTGTTTTATCTCTTCAAAGAGAAGTGTGCTTTAAATTGTTTTGCAACTCCATTTTCTGTATAATCTAATGAGAACCAATAATCGGTTGATGGAAGTAGTTCTTGGTTATACGTTCCATCCCAACCTTCGCTATCATCAGTAGCACTTAACTGTTTTAACAATTTACCATAACGGTCAAAAATGTACAACTTAGCTCCTGGTTGGTTCAGTCCGATAATATTCCATGTATCGTTTATTCCATCTCCATTTGGTGTGAAGTAATTTGGATAATCAATTATAGTAACTATTTGTGTCATAAATGTACAACCTTCTGTATCAAGAATGGTTACTAAATGTTGCCCTGTACTTACACCTGTAAATACATTAGAAGATTGTAACGAACCTTCATCTAACGAATATAGTAAGGTTCCGGTTCCATCTGGAACTGTTACGGTAATAGTAGCATTATCACTAAAATATTCACTTTGAACTACTGTCATTGAAGTTGCTGGCATTGTTTCACTTACTGTAGCTGTAACCATTGATGATGAACAACCTGTTAACCAATTTGTAGCTATAACACTATAAGTGCCTGCTTCATCAACTACTAATGTTGCATTTATTTCACCTGGAATGGTATCTCCATTACTATCAAACCATTCAAAGTCATAATCAATATCATTTAAACCTGTATTTAAAGTGTAGGTTTGATAAACTTCTCCATCAGATGTAATACAAATATTACCATCTACTAATTTTGGTAATGGTGCTGGATTTACATTCACTCTATAATCGGTATAACTACCCTCACACTCGCCTAGACTTGTTCGAACTCGGTAAATTACATATCCACCTTGGGTAGAGGTTAAAACATCATTAATAGGCTGTGGTGCAATTCCTGAACCTATATTGGCTCCTGATACATTCACTACCGTTAATACTTCCCATTCTATTTCTGTTCCTGCTATCAAGGGCGACACATCAATCATTAAATTGGTAGGTTGTCCACTACAAATGGTTTTATCTGGTGATGGAACAGCAATTCCTGGATTTGGATTCACCGTTACAATTGCGCTTTGAAGCGTATTTCCAACACATACATTTTTAACGGCAGATACTTCAAAATAAATTGTTCCTGCTACAAGTGGATCGCTTGTAATTACTTGTAAATCAAAACCTGTTGTGGTTGATATAGCAGTAATTGTTCCTGAAGTCGTTCCTCCTACAACAGTTACACCATTTGTAATAGCAGTCCAATTATAAGTAATTCCACTAATATTACCTGAAATTTCAACATGAACATTATTATTACCATTTGTTGCTGAACACACAGAAGTATCTGTAACGGCTACTATTTCTACAACTGGGTTTGGATTAATAGTAATCGTAATCGCTTCAGATTCATCACCTAAACATCCGTTAGCATAAGGTGTAATTTTAACAGTAACAGTTCCAATAGTCTCAGAATTATTAAGTGTGACTATTTGATTAATATTCGACTCATCTCCATTAGTTACGAAAGTTCCTGAAACATTAGATATGGTAGCACTCCATATAAATGTCGTATTTGGTAAATTACTACTTAAAACAAAATCTAAAGGGCTTCCATCACAAATAGAATTAGTTACTGTGTAAGTTAAAACAGGACGTCCTGTAATTGTAATGGTTCCCGAAGCTGTTGCTTGTGGATTACAACCACCTGTAGT
The DNA here is from genome assembly GCF_004363695.1 of Flavobacterium cheniae. Lineage (GTDB taxonomy): Bacteria > Bacteroidota > Bacteroidia > Flavobacteriales > Flavobacteriaceae > Flavobacterium > Flavobacterium cheniae. Next base: position 899,393 of record NZ_SNZC01000001.1, read on the forward strand.
TACAATGGAATAACTTGATACTCCAGCTACATTTGTAGCGCCAGAAATAGTTAACAAACCAGTTGTAGCATCATAACTGTGTGTAATTCCTGCTGGCAATCCTAAAACAGAAACACCTGTTGCAGTGCCAGTAACTTGATATTGAATTGGATCAATTGTCGTATCTGCACATCTTGATTGATTTGCTGTACTAGCTGCTGAAACCAATGTTATAGTGGTGTCCGCAAACAAATTAGCGGTAGAACTCAACACGACATTCGACGAACAAATTCCATCAAAAACACTAATTGTACTTAATGTTGTACTACTTGTTATTCCTGAAACATTCACAACTCCTTCACCTAAAGCATCAATTGCAACGGTTTGGGCAGGATTTCCATCAATCGAATAACTTACTTGTGTATTTGGACTTGCATTTATAGTAAAACTTACTGTTGAACCTGAACATATTGGTCCGTTATTAGTAACGCTAACTATTGTTGGCAAAGGTAATTGTTGCGCTATTACAAAAGAAGTAGAATTTGCAGATGCACAACTTCCATTTCCTGCCGAAACAAAATAAGATGTCCCAAATGTCATTCCAGAAATTAGTCCAGATGCATCAACTGAAGGTCCTACTGGGTCAAAAATATAACTTTGACCTGCTACATAATTGGTAATCCTTGCAAATCCATTCGCTAAACACGTAGGAGCAGTAACTGATACTAATGGAACAGCTGGAACTAGTAACATTGGATTATTAACAAAACTATTTGAAACTGCTGAAGTACATAATGATGAATTAGTACTTGTTACTTCATAACTAGTTCCTAAAACCATTCCTTGAATTATTCCCGAAGAATTAATAGTAGGTCCTAATGGGTTAAAAGTATAATTTAAAGTTGCATTATAATTAGTGATAGTACTAAATCCGTTTGCTGAACATGTTGGTGCCGTTACGCTAACAATTGGAGCGGCTGGTATAGGTAAAATCGAATTTACACTAAATGGAGTTGTATTTGCTGAAGCACAACTTCCGTTTCCAGTAGTAAGAGTGTAAGGTGTTCCAAATAGCATTCCTGAAATCACGCCAGTTGAAGCGACTGTTGGACCTGCAGGATTGAAAGTATAAGTTTGACCTGTTACATAATTGGTTATAGTAGCTGAGCCATTTGATGTACATGTTGGTGAAGTAACATTAACAATTGGCACTACCGGTGAAGTATTGACTGTAATTGTAACATCATCAAAACAACTCAAATCACTTGATGTCCATCTAAAAACATTTGCTCCTGCTGACAATCCACTTACTTGTGTATTAGGAGAAGTATTCGATGTGAAATTTCCAGTTCCAGAAACAACACTCCAAGTTCCAGTTGCAGGTGAATTTGCCGCTAAATTTGTAGATGTAGAATTGCAAATCGATTGATTTACACCAGCATCACATTGTTGAGGAGTAAAACTACCTCCTTCTAAATAAACAACACTATCTAAACTTCCGTCGGAAACATCAGTAATAATTAACTTAATATGATACGTTTGTCCTGGTGTTAAATTAGATTGAGAAGCGGTTAAAATCTGAGTATTACCATTTAAATGCGTTCCATCAATTCTTCCCGAAAATTCAGGTGAAACTACATTTTGAACCCAATTAGGATTGGAAAGCAAACAAGCGGAAGAATCTCCATCAGGACCGATAACGCCATCATTTACAGAATTAATAGAAACCTGAGAACCATTTGGTAAAATAGCCATATTTCTAGCATCATTACTAAAACCTTGACCTCCTGAAATACCAGGGCCACTAATTAAAAATCCAAATTTATCATTGAATTCGGTACATTGATAATTGGAATCAACACCGTTATTATACTCTTCAGAACCAAAAACATATCTAAAAGTAACTGAAGTATGAACAGTTACAAAGTCAAACTCTAAAATTGTGGCATTATAATACCCTTGAGCATCTGCTAATACGGCTAAATCATTAACAAAAGTAGAACATGTTCCATCTTGTTGTACTAATCCAGGAGTACAGTCAGCATAAAACTCATCCATCAAAGGAGGTGGAGTTGTAGGCGTCCCAAGTGGTGCTGGAATATCTGAGGTTTTTCCAGTGGTTAAAACAATTCCATTAGCAAAACCCATCTGGCTTAAAGTTGTTGTAGCGGTTGAAAAATAACCTACTTGATATTTGCTATTATCGCCATAAACACCTCTGTAAGCTACATTGGAAATCGTAACACCACTCATTGGAGGAACTAAAACTCCATTAATTAATTGATTTGGAGTATAAATGGTATTATTAATTGTAATTTGGGCTTTTAACTGAAAACTTAAAAGTAAAATTAGTAGTGCAAATAGCTTTTTCTGGAATGTCATTACAGTAATTATTGATTAACAAAAACGATGTAAAATTATTACTAAATTTCACAAGCACAAAACCTTTCTTTAAGAATTTTCCTTAAAAAATTAAAAAAAATACTTTTTATAGTTAATCTAAATTTATCATAAACAAGGTTACCAATTACAGTACTATTTTACAACAAATAAAGCTTGCTTTTTAATTACTCGCAAAGTTATTTCATCCCAATTTACAAGAAAAACAAAACCACAACCGAGAAAAAATAATAAACGAAGCGTTACGAAAGTGGCGCTTTTTTTATGAGTGATATTTATAATGTTGTAACTATTTTATTATATTTGATAAAACAAAAAAAGTATGATGTTTATCATACATATCTACCCAAAAACAGACAGATATGTATGACTGCGTCATACATATAAACAAGTTAGCCGTCAGTTTTGAGAACGCCACAATAAAACAGAAAATATGAATGTCGAAAGAAAGCAACTAATCGAATTATGCGACAAATTTCTGAATGATGAAATCAGCTCAAATGATTTAACAGTATTTGCTTTTAATGCAATCATGTCCGATGAAATGGAATGGGACGACGAAGTTATCTCAGACACTCTTTTTGAATGGGATAATGAAGAAATAAATTTTCCAATTAATAAAGTTAATATGAAGCTTTGGAAAAACAGGCTGGAAAATGATATTGACGAATTAATTATTTACAACAGCTGGAATTTTCATATTGAAAGCCAAAAAGAAATTTGTGAAAAGTATGGCTCAAATTGGAAACCGATAAATAAAACTTTAAATATTGGAATTTCAGAAAATCTGGATTTAGAAACATTGAATGGATTAAGACACAAAGCCAAAAAAGGAGAAGTTTGCTGGTTCATTTGGAGTGGAGAATATTCTGAAGACGAGAATTTTTTCAAACCAATTTGCGCGGAACATTTAATGCAGAAAAAACCAAAACTAATTGATTATTTAGGGCTTGATGAAGGCTACAGATTTCTAATAACAGAAAGTGGCTATGAAGATGTTTGGTTTGACGAAAAGTTACTGGAAATAGAAAAACCGAACGGCTAACAGCCGTTTCTCGCAATTGCGAATTTTGTGGTAAGTTCACGTTTACGTTTCGCAATAATTTTTATCTTTAACAGAAAGTAATTCGTTCCGCAGTTCGCAACTGACGAGAAGCGGCGGAACGTTAGTGGCAATTTTATGAAATACCTTCTTTACATATTTTTTCTAGCAACAATAAGTTGTAATAATCAGTCTAAAAAGATTGATAAATCTGTTATTGAAACAAATAATGATATTGTATTAAAGCATCAAATAGACAATTCGAAACACTACACAAAAAAAGACACTGTTTATATTAATACTGAAATTGGAGAAACGCTAAAGTTTGCAAAAGAAGAATTTAACCAAATTATAGGCAAGCATCCCGAGTTTTTTGAAAAATATCCTAACAATCCTGACCAGTTATATTTTAATGATAATGATAGAGAAGAATTTGGAAGTGAAGTTGGACAAGACACTTATTATGCATTATATGCTTATTTTTTAAAACAAAGAAACGGCATTGACAAATATGCACAACAACGTAAGAAACTTATTGAACTATACTCAAATGTAAATTCACTATTCGGTCAGATTCAATATGGTGGAACATACTTTGGACATCAAGCAATGAGAATTTTAGGATACGCTGAATATTCTATTTATCTTCTTCCAAAAGAGAAAAATGAAATCCAAAAAACCTATGACATCACCGAGCAAAAAAAACTTTACATAAAATCGCTAAGACAACTTATAGAAGATGAAAGTAAAATTGACTTTAATACTTTAGGAAAGGAAAAAGAGGAACGAAATAAAAACCTTAATCGAATTGTTGACGAAATAGACAAACTAATTTCAGATAATTTTTATTTGAGCCGAACACAAGAATTTCACTACGGACATTATGAATATTATTAACAAGAAAAACTGCCACTAACAGGCGTTTGGCAAGATTGCGAATTTTACAGTAAATTCACGTTTACATTTCATATGAAATTTTACCCAGCTAACGCGAGCGTAACGCACGTGAACACAAAATAAAAAAAACAAAAATCCCGAGCTCACACTCGGGATTTTTTTATTCTATTTCTTTCACACCCTTTATAAAAAACCACTTCATGTAGATTTTTTCTCCGTTGTGGGTTTTAATTGCTTGAAATTTAGGTGCTAAAATTAAAGCTACCATAAAAGCGGTCATTGGAATCCAAAGTCCATTCAAATGCGTGAATTCGTCCACTAAATATAATGTTGGTAAATAAATCACCACAAATCCTAAGAAGTTATATAAGAATGATTTTACTTTTTTATTCATTGTTTATAATGTTTAATTGATAAATTGTTGAACTGTTAAATTGTAAAAATGACTTTTCACTTTTCACTTTTTACTTTTTACTTTTTACTTTTACTCTTCAGTATTCATATACTTTCCTTTCTTACTGCCTTCGTACATTTCGTATTTCACTAAACGTGCTTCAAGCTTTCCGTTGAAAAGTTTAATTTTTCTACTTGGTTTCAAGCCTACGAATTTCAATGCTTCTAAATTCGCAGTAATAAACCAAGCGTTGGTATTTGGATAATTTTGTTTTAAAGTGTCACCAATTTCTCTGTAAAAACGCTCCATATCAATATCCAAACGCTCACCATAAGGCGGATTGAACACCATGTGTAATGGTCCTTCTGTTTCTTTTTTAGAATCGAAGAAGTTTTCATTGGTAATGGTAATATATTCGTCTAAATTGGCATTTCTAACATTGTCTTTTGCTTTTGAAACCGCACTTGGCGCTTTGTCATAGCCTGTAATCGTGTAATGAAATTCGCGTGTTTTCTTTAATAACGATTCCATAATGTTATCAAACAATTCCGCGTCCCAATCTTTCCATTTCTCAAAACCAAATTCCTTACGATTAATATTCGCTGGTACGTTACAAGCAATCATTGCAGCTTCTGCCAAAATAGTTCCCGAACCACACATTGGATCTAAGAAATGACTCTTTCCTTCCCAACCCGATAAAATCAACATTCCTGCTGCTAAAACTTCGTTTATTGGAGCAATATTCGTAGCCGTTCTGTAACCTCTATGGTGCAACGAAGCGCCTGAAGAATCTAACGAAACCGTTACATTATCTCTATCAATGTGTACATGAATTTGTAAATCTGGGAAATCTTTATCGATACTTGGACGCTTGCCGTTCAAATCTCTAAATTGATCCACAATCGCATCTTTAGTTTTTAAAGCCACAAACTGACTGTGATTGAAGTTTTCAGAATGCAAAGTAGTTTCTACTAAAAACGTATTGTGTTCAGTCAAATAATCCGACCAATCAATCGCTCTAATACCTTCATACAAGGCTTTATCGTTATGGGCTTTAAAGGTTTTGATAGGTTTTAAGATTTTTAAAGCCGTACGAAGTGCCAAATTGGCTTTGTACATAAATCCTTTATCGCCTTTAAAACTCACCACACGTGTACCGATTTCCACTTGTTGCGCACCAAGAATTTGCAATTCTCTAGCTAATATTTCTTCAAAACCAAAGAAGGTTTTGGCAGTCATTTTATAATTTTCCATTTACTTTTCTTTAAAATAGTAATTTCCTTTTCCTTACTATTATTTTTAAATTTGATTCCTGAAATTAGAAATCAATATTCTTATTAATTGAATTATCGTGCAAAAATACACTAAATTTGCAAGATTAATTTGCCAGAAAAAGAATAAATGTCAGAAATTCAAAAGCCTGTATCAGAAAATTGGTTCGAATCTTGGTTTGATACCGAATATTATCACATTTTATACAAGGAACGCAACGACGAAGAAGCGCAATTGTTAATGGACAATTTAACGCATTATTTAAACCTTCCAGAAGACGCTAAAATCTTAGACTTAGCTTGTGGAAAAGGGCGTCATGCGATTTATTTAAACTCTTTAGGCTTTGATGTTACAGGTGCTGATTTATCTGAAAACAGTATTAAAGAAGCATCTGAATTTGCCAATGAGAAACTGCATTTCAAAGTGCACGATATGCGCGAAACGTGTAACGAAAAGTACGATGCGATTTTCAATTTATTCACCAGTTTTGGCTATTTTGAAGACGATGCCGACAATTATAAAACCATCAAAGCCATTCACAACAGTTTAACCGAAACAGGTTTTGCAGTAATCGATTTTATGAATGTGGATTATGTTTTGGAAAATTTGGTTGCCGATGAAGTAAAATCGGTAGACGGAATTGATTTTCACATCAAACGTTACTTAAAAGACGGACACATTTACAAAGAAATTGATTTTGAAGATAAAGGCGAAAAGTTTCATTTCACCGAAAAAGTACAAGCACTTCGCTTAGAAGATTTCGAGAAAATCATGGAAGAAGCCGGCATTTATCTTTTGGATATTTTTGGCGATTATAAATTGCGAAAATTCTTTAAAACACAATCAGAACGTTTAATTATGATTTTTAAATAATGCAATATATCATCACCTTTTCAGCCGTTATTTTAGGTTTTTTAATCGCTTTGTTTTTAAAACCTCAAAAGAAAAAAAACATCAAATTATTGTTGGCATTTAGTGGTGCGTTTTTATTATCGCTTACTGTTTTGCACTTACTTCCCGAATTATTTAGCGAAGGACATAATCACGTTCACGAAGGCGAAGAAACACATGCCACGTTACCGGTTGGTGTTTTCATTATGATTGGAATTTTATTCCAAATCTTATTGGAATTTTTCTCAAAAGGTGCTGAACACGGTCACGTTCACGTACATACTGACGAGCATAACGAATTGCATCACATTCCGTGGTTGTTGTTTATTAGTTTGTGTATTCACGCCTTGTTAGAAGGTTTCCCAATTCACGAAAACAACAATTTAGCTTATGGAATTGCGGTTCACCACTTCCCTATTGCCATTATTTTGACCTTGTTTTTCGTAAATGCGAAGATGAATAAAATGATGATTTTTGCTTTTATGTTTTCATTCGCATTAATGACGCCGCTTGGAACTTTATTAGCAGAACAAATGCATTTTGCACAACATTACTCAAAGGAAATTTCGGCTGTGGTAGTTGGGATTTTATTTCATATTTCGTCTACTATTATTTTTGAAAGTAACGAAGGCCACAAATTCAATTTGGCAAAAATTACCATGATTGTCTTTGGTTTTGTATTGGCTTACATTATTGAAATGGGGCATTCGCATTAAAAATTTAAAAGGCTTAAAACATAAGTAGTTTTTAATTAAATTTGAAGAACATTTAAAACATTTGATATGGGATTATTTTCTGCGCTACTTGGCAATGCAGGTACTGTAAATCAAGAAACTTTAGTGAAAGATTATGGCAAATTATTAATCACGGGTGAAGAAATCGAATTGGGTTTTAAACTAATCCGAGATACTTTTATTTTCACCAATAAACGATTAATTCTAGTTGAAAAACAAGGAATTACAGGTAGCAAAATTGAATATAAATCCATTACTTACAAAAGCATTTCACGTTTCAGCGTTGAAACGGCAGGCACTTTTGACTTAGAAGCCGAATTGAAAATTTGGGTTTCTAGTGAAGCTAATCCGAGTATCGTGAAACAATTTAATAAATCAGTTAATGTGTATGATGTGCAAAATGTTTTAGCCCATCATGTTTTAAAATAATCGCATGAACTTTACTAAAACCACTGAACAAGCTTCCAAATACGAGCATTTAGAAAAAATGTCGGTCACTGATTTGTTGACGAATATCAACAATGAAGATAAAACCGTACCGTTAGCCGTAGAAAAAGCTTTGCCTCAAATTGAAACTTTAGTGACTGAAATCGTTTCTAAAATGAAACATGGTGGTCGTTTATTTTACATTGGAGCAGGAACTTCGGGGCGTTTAGGAATTGTTGATGCTTCGGAATGTCCGCCTACTTTTGGTGTTCCGTTTGATTTAGTTATCGGAATTATTGCGGGTGGCGACACTGCCATCAGAAAAGCAGTAGAATTTGCCGAAGACGATCGTGAACAAGCTTGGAAAGATTTACAACAATGGAATATAAATGAAAATGATGTTGTAGTTGGAATTGCAGCTTCAGGAACAACGCCTTATGTGATTGGTGGATTAGAAATGTGTAATCAAAATAATATCAGCACTGGAAGTATTAGTTGTAATGCAGAAAGTCCGCTATCTAAAACTGCTAAATTTCCGATTGATGTGGTGGTTGGACCAGAATTCGTAACAGGAAGTTCTCGTATGAAAGCTGGAACGGCTCAGAAGTTGGTTTTGAATATGATTTCGACTGCAACTATGATTCAGTTGGGTAAGGTAAAAGGCAATAAAATGGTCGACATGCAATTGAGCAATACCAAATTAATTGATAGAGGTACGAGAATGATTATGGAGGAAATTCCGGTAAGTTATGAAGAAGCTAATCAATTATTAAACACGCATGGAAGTGTTAGAAATGCCGTAGATTTTTACAATAATATCAAATAAACATACTATGAAACAATTATTTTTAATCGTAGCAATATTCGGTTTTTCAATATCTTTTGCTCAAAAATTAGAGTACACAGATGGTAAAATCTTTCAAGATGGAGAACAATTATCTTCTTTTGAAACCAAGAACCTAATGAAAACCGATTTAAAAGCATTGCATTTATTCAAAAAAGCAAAATCGAAAGAATCCATTGGAGGCTTTATTTTAGGATTAGGAATTGGAGGAACTGTTGCCGATTTAGTAATGGGATTAACATCAGACGATAAAAAATACCCAACAGTAATTACATATGCCGGTGTTGGATTAATGGCTGTTTCGATCCCAATTTTATCAGGAAGAAAGAAAATGGTGCAAGAAAGTGTAGATATTTATAATGCAGGATTAAAAGAGCAAAATAAAACATTAGGCGATAATTTCGAACTAAATATTGTAAATAATTCTAATGGAGTTGGACTTCGAATTAATTTCTAATGGCAACTGATAAAAACATATTAGCAAAAGGAGTAAAATATCTTTCAGGTGCTTTACCTTTATTATTTCTTGGCCCCATAATTATCAATAGTGCTTTTAAAAATCAAGAGAGTCCATTATATCCTTATGTTTTAGGATTAGGAATCATAATTGCTCTAGCGGCTATGTTTTTAATTTTTAAAGGCATTACTACCTTGGTAAAAAGTATGTTTGATGGAGATAAACAAGGGCAATAACAATTTCAAAAATCAAATATGAAATTCAAAATACAATATTCTATTTGTAGTTTATTACTACTTACATTGCTAACTTCTTGCTACAATCAAGAACGCAATTGTACTGATTTTAAAACCGGAAAATTTACTTCAGAAACAGAAATTGAAGGTAAAAAATACACCAGTACTTTTGAACGCAACGATTCTATTCAAATAGAAAGCTACGAAGGAAAAATAGATACTTTTAAAGTTAGATGGACTAATGATTGCGAATACATTATTCAAAATACGAATCCAAAAAACCGAGAAGAGAAAAAACCAGTTCAAATGAAAATTTTGACAACTGACTCAGATTCATACACTTTTGAATATTCTTTCGTTGGCGACTCAAAAAAACAGCGCGGAACTGTAACAAAACTGAAGTAACCAACGTAAAATACAATTTAAAACACTAAATAAATGGAAGTTTTCTTAAACCCAGATGCTTGGATAGCATTGTTAACCTTAACCTTCTTAGAAATCATTTTAGGTATCGATAACATCATTTTTATTTCGATTGTTACCGGAAAATTACCTCAAGAAAAACGTAAAAGAGCAACCCGAATCGGATTATTCTTAGCTATGTTCATGCGTATTGCTTTGCTTTTTGGAATCACCATTTTAATTGCTATGAAAGCGCCATGGTTTAGCTTTGATTTTGGATGGTTCTCAGCCGAAATTACTGGACAAGCTATGATTTTATTGTTAGGAGGTTTGTTCTTAATTTATAAAAGTACTAAAGAAATCCATGAAAAAGTAGATCATAAAGGAGAAGAAGAAAAAGAATTAAAAACTTCGGCAACCAAATCATTTGCTAGTGTAATTGTGCAAATTCTTTTAATCGACTTAATATTCTCCGTTGATAGTATCTTAACAGCTGTTGGTATGACAAATGGTGTAGAAGGCGCATTAGTAATTATGATTACCGCAGTAGTAATTTCTGTAGGAATTATGATGTTGTTTGCTGTTCCTGTTGGGAATTTCGTAAATGCAAATCCTTCGATTCAAATCCTAGGATTAGCATTCTTAATCTTAATCGGATTCATGCTAATTACAGAAAGTATGCACTTATCACACGCTGAATTAGCAGGACAACACGTTGGAGCTGTTCCAAAAGGTTATTTGTATTTTGCAATTGCTTTCTCACTAGGCGTTGAATTCATCAATATGAAAATGCGTAAGAAAAATTAATTACAAATTATTACATAAAAAATGTCCCGAAAATATCGGGACATTTTTATTTATAGAATATATGTGTTAAGACAATCCTGTAATTACACCATTATTATCAATATCAATTCGTTCCGCATTAGGAATAGCTGGTAAACCTGGCATTCGCATTACTTCACCTAACAACGGCACAATAAATCCAGCGCCACTTGCGATTTCAAATTCTCGAACGGTAATATCAAAATTCGTTGGGCGACCAATTAACTTTTCATTGTCTGAAAAACTCGCTGGTGTTTTAGCCATACAAACCGAAAAATGACTAAAACCTAAATCGTTAATCATTTTTAACTGTGATTTTGATTTTGGAGAAAACTCTACTGAATTCGCTCCATAAATTTCTTTAGCAACCGTATTTATTTTATGCTCAATACTGTCCGAAGGTTGGTATAAAGGTTTGTAATTGGCATTTCCTTTATTAATTTCTTCTACCACTTTTTCAGCCACTTCCGCCGAACCTTTTCCACCATGAACAAAAGCTGTGCTTACTATGGCAGTAACTCCTTTTGTAGCACATAACTCAATTAGTTTATTGTATTCAGCTTGTGTATCATCTGGAAAAGCATTCACACAAACCACTGGATTAATGCCAAATTTTTGAATGTTTTCAATATGCTTTTCTAAATTACAGAAACCTTTTTCAATCGCACTTACATTTTCAGTTTTGAAATCTTCTGCGGCTAATCCTGCATGATGTTTAATAGCTCTTATTGTTGCTACTAAAACAACAGCATCCGGTTTCAAACCACTTTGTTCACATTTGATGTGTAGAAACTTCTCTGCTCCTAAATCAGCACCAAAACCAGCTTCTGTTACTACGTAATCGCCAAGTGACAATCCCATTTTGGTTGCAATTGCTGTGTTAGTTCCTTGTGCAATACTTGCAAAAGGTCCGCCATGCAAAATTGCTGGATTTCCGTCGATAGTTTGTACTAAGTTGGGCTTAATCGCATCTTTTAATAAAGTTGCCATCGCTCCTACTACATTTAAATCTCTAGCGAAAATAGCTTTTCCATCTAACGTTTTTCCAACGAATATATTTCCTAAACGGAATTTTAAATCTTCTAAATCTTTTGCCAAACATAAAATCGCCATCACTTCCGAAGCAGGTGTGATATTGAAACCATCTTCACGCATGGTTCCATTAGCTTTCGCTCCAACACCAATAATAATCTGACGTAGTGAACGGTCGTTCATATCCATCACACGTTTCCACGCGATTGATTTTGGATCCAGATTTAATGAATATTTCGTGTTTTGCAAGTTGTTATCAATCACTGCCGATAACAAGTTATTCGCTTTTTCAATTGCCGAAAAATCGCCAGTAAAATGCAAATTGATGTCTTCCATCGGCAATACTTGAACATAACCACCGCCAGCTGCTCCACCTTTTAAACCGAAAACAGGTCCTAATGAAGGTTCGCGTAAAACGGCAATTGCTTTTTTACCGATATAATTCAAACCATCTGTCAAACCAATCGACATGGTAGTTTTTCCTTCACCATATTTAGTTGGAGACATAGCAGAAACTAAAATTAGTTTTCCTTTAGGATTTTCTTGTTGTAAGTGTAAAGGTAATTTGGCTTTGTACTTGCCATAATATTCTAAATCGTCTTCTTCAATATTGATTTTTTTTGCGATTTCTTTTATGTGAGACATCGTTGCATTTTGCGCAATTTCAATGTCTGATGGAAAATTTGACATTAGTTGTTGTGTTATAATTGGTATTCGAAATTAGTATTATTTGGTTGAAAAAAACACGACAAAAATCATGTTTCAAAAAAAACCTGCAAGACAAAAATAGTCTCGCAGGTTATGGTTATTCTAAGGAAAGTGTTATCTGTCCGTCGTCATCTAATTCTATGTTGAAATCGGTTATATCAGCACCTTCACTTTCATCAGTAGCTTCTTGTTGCGCTTCAGGTTCTTCCAAAATTTCTTCATAAGGTAATGGATCTAACAAATTGATTTGTTTCAGCTTGTCAGTAGTTAATTGGTTACCCAAAGCTTTTATGCCTTTTACCGAAATAAATTGCTCTAAATCAACTATTTGATTTTCTTTTTGAATACCTTTTACTTTGGCAAAAATAACCTCAGCAACCGGACGCCAATCAGTAGAAACAATTTCTAATTGCGATTTCTCGTGTTCGGTGATAAAAATTTCCTCTTTGTTTTCGTTTTCAACTAAGAAACGCTTCACAAAATATCTGTCTTTTTCGCCACAGTAATAAATACAAGAAACTGGTTTATTTGGATTCCATTTTTCCAATACAATCATATCTTCGTCGAAATGCGTTGTCAATTCTGGAATAATGGTTTTTAGTTTTCCGGATTGGTTTACAATCAACAAGCGATCATTTGGACGGAATTCGCCTAACAACTCGCCTCTTCCATCTACATTTAAACGTTGTACCGTATCATCAAACCAAACTTTTCGAGGTCGTAAAGTTGAAATACCTTTCTCTTTTAACTCGATTTTTTTGATTGGATATTTGGTCACCGTATTGCCACGAGAAGCTCTTCCTTTGATAGCAATATCCGAGAAATCAACATCCCATTTCAGTTTTTTCACGCTTCCTACTTGACGTAATAAAATCGTAACAACTTCAGCTTCTCCATTTGGATTAGCAGAGAAATACGACACCATTGAACCTGGTTTTTCTTGTGTTAAATCGTAAAATTTATCACGAGTTACACCTGAAACATTGAAACGTTTGATAAAAGTTGAACCGTTTTTACCATCACGATACATCATGTTGTAAATGGTTCGTTTGTCGTTTTTATCAAAAACAGCGATGTGAATAATATCTTTTCCTACGAATTTTTTATCATCTACTTTCGCTACCATCATTTTTCCATCGCGAAGGAAAACAATTACATCATCAATGTCTGAACAATCCGCAACGTATTCATCTTTCTTTAAACCTGTTCCAAAGAAACCTTCTTCACGATTTACATAAAGTTTTGTGTTTCGTAAAACCACTTTCGTAGCCTCAATATTATCAAAACTTCTTAATTCGGTTTGGCGTTCGCGCCCTTTTCCGTATTTGTCTTTTAGTCTTTGGAAGAAATCAATCGTATAATCAATAATATGATCTAAATGAAACTTGACTTGTTCCATTTCTGCTTCCAATTTCGAAATCGCTTCATCCGCTTTATCCGAGTCGAAACGTGTAATACGAATCATTGGAATTTGCGTTAATTTTTGCAAATCATCGTCGTTAATTTCTCGAACAAATGATTTTAAAAACGGTTCAAATCGGTCATACATGTATTTGTACAACGATTCTCTGTCGGAATACAATTTGAAGTCGATATACATTTCTTCACGAATGAAAATCTTTTCTAACGTAGAGAAATGCCATTTATTTTCTAATTCGTCCAACTGAATTTCTAATTCGCGTTTCAGCAAATCAACCGTTCTGTTGGTCGAAATTTTCAACATATCAGAAACCCCAATAAACAACGGTTTGTGGTTTTCAATAACACATCCTAATGGCGCTACTGAAGTTTCACAAGCCGTGAACGCATATAACGCATCAATAGTTTTATCAGGTGAAACACCAGCTGGCAAATGAATTAAAATTTCAACCTCAGCAGCTGTGTTATCTTCAATTTTCTTGATTTTTATTTTCCCTTTTTCGTTGGCTTTCAAAATACTATCAATCAATGTTGACGTATTGGTTGAAAACGGAATTTGGGTAATCACCAAAGTTTGTTTGTCTAACTGCCCAATTTTTGCACGCACACGCACACGACCGCCACGTAATCCATCATTATAATTGGAAACATCAGCAATACCTGCGGTTGGAAAATCGGGAAATAAGGTAAAAGGTTTTCCTTTTAATATTTTGATAGAAGAATCTATTAATTCGTTAAAATTGTGAGGTAACACTTTGGTCGATAAACCTACGGCAATACCTTCGGCACCTTGTGCTAACAACAAAGGAAACTTTACCGGAAGATTAATCGGTTCGGCACGACGACCATCGTATGACATTCCCCATTCGGTGATTTTTGGTGAATACAATACATCGTGACCAAATTTTGAAATTCTGGCTTCGATGTAACGGGAAGCTGCGGCACTATCACCTGTTAAGATATTTCCCCAGTTTCCTTGCATATCGATAATTAGGTCTTTTTGCCCAATTTGCACCATGGCGTCACCAATACTCGCATCTCCGTGAGGGTGATACTGCATGGTATGACCCACGATATTCGCCACTTTATTGTAACGACCATCATCTAACTCTTTCATGGAGTGCATAATACGACGTTGCACCGGTTTAAAACCGTCTTCAATCGCTGGAACTGCACGTTCTAGAATTACATACGAAGCGTAGTCCAAAAACCAATCTTTGTACATTCCTGTAACTTTGGTAATGGTGTCTTCTGGGTTTTCGTTGTTTTCGTAAAAATGATGTCCCGTTGAAACACGAATATCTTCAAAACCTTCCTCGTTTGTGGATTGGTCTTGATTGTCGAAATTTTCGTCTTCGTTTGGAATGATGTTATCTTCTTCTTCGTCTTTCATATCTTTGTAGCACTATGTTACTCAAAGTTTTACACTAAGTTTCACAATGTTATAATATTAATCTTTTTATTCCGTCTTTTAATGATTTTTTATAAAAATTTAAAAGTAAACCTAATCTACATTCTGAAAGTCTCATATAGGTTAAACATTGCGCTGTATGCTCTAATGTAAACTCTTCAACCACTTTCAATTCAACAATAACTTTATTATTTACGATTATATCAACTCTGTAGCCACAATCCATTTTAATGTCTTCATAAACTACTGGAAATGGACATTCTTGTTTAACTTCTAATCCGCATTTTGTTAACTCATAAGCTAAACATTCTCTGTACACTTTTTCCAATAAACCTGAGCCTAACTTTGTATGAACTTTATAGGCACAATCTAAAACGATTCGGCTAATTTCATTTTCTTCAGTCATATCTTTTTGTATCACAATGTTACACTAAGTTATTCACTATGTTTCCCAATGTTTAATATATCTTGGTGTGACTTTGTGTTAAACTTTGAGAAACTTTGTGCTCCAAATAACTACTTCTCCACCACATCCAATTCCACTTTCAAATTGTTAATGATAAACTCTTGTCGGTCTGGGGTATTTTTACCCATGTAAAACTCTAACAAGGTTTCAATTGAAGTGGCTTTATCTAACATGACTGGATCTAATCGAATGTCTTGCCCAATGAAGTGCTTGAACTCATCTGGCGAAATTTCTCCTAATCCTTTGAATCGGGTGATTTCTGGTTTTGGTTTTAGCTTTTCAATGGCGTTTACTCGTTCTTCTTCGCTATAGCAATAAATAGTTTCTTTTTTATTTCGCACACGGAACAAAGGTGTCTGTAAGATATACAAATGGCCATCTTTTATCAACTCAGGGAAAAACTGCAAGAAAAACGTAATCAACAACAAGCGAATGTGCATTCCATCGACATCGGCATCGGTTGCAATTACGATATTGTTGTAACGTAAATCTCCCATGTCTTCCTCAATGTTTAATGCGGCTTGTAATAAATTGAATTCTTCGTTTTCGTACACAATTTTCTTAGTCATTCCATACGAATTCAAAGGCTTACCACGTAAACTGAAAACCGCTTGTGTATTTACATCACGACTTTTGGTAATCGAACCCGAAGCCGAATCTCCCTCGGTAATAAAAAGCGTACTTTCTAAACTTCTTGGATTTTTAGCATCGGTTAAATGCACACGACAATCACGTAATTTTTTATTGTGAAGACTGGCTTTTTTAGCTCGGTCTTTAGCTAATTTTCTAATGCCTGAAAGTTCTTTACGTTCGCGTTCGGCTTGTAAAATCTTACGCAATAAAGCATCAGCAACTTCTGGATTTTTATGTAAAAAATTATCTAACTTCGTTTTGATGAAATCATTCACAAACGAACGCACCGAAGGCCCATTCGGACCAATATCGGTTGAACCTAATTTGGTTTTGGTTTGTGATTCGAAAACAGGTTCTTCCACTTTAACCGAAACTGCAGAAACAATCGATTTACGAATATCAGAAGCTTCAAAAGGCTTGTTGTAAAACTCTTTGATGGTTTTTACAATTGCTTCACGAAAAGCGCCTAAATGCGTTCCTCCTTGCGTGGTATTTTGTCCGTTGACAAATGAATGGTATTCTTCTGAATATTGGGATTTACTGTGTGTGATAGCTACTTCGATATCGTCGCCCAACAAATGAATCGTTGGATAAACCATATCGTCTTCGTGAATGGCTTCTTCTAATAAATCTTTTAAACCGTTATCTGAAAAATACTTTTCACCATTGTAATAAATGGTCAATCCTGTATTTAGATAGCAGTAATTTTTGAGCATCTTGATGATGTACTCATTTCGGTATTTGTAGTTCTTGAAAATCGCTTCATCGGCAACAAACGAAACTTTCGTTCCTTTACGCTTGGTTGTTTCTTGAACGTCTTCTTCTAAGGTTAGATTTCCGGCAGAGAATTCCGCTGCTTTTTGTTGGTTATCACGTACCGATTCTACTCTGAAATAATTGGAAAGTGCATTTACAGCTTTTGTTCCGACACCATTTAAACCTACGGATTTTTTGAAGGCTTTGGAATCGTATTTTCCACCTGTATTCATTTTGGAAACTACATCAACGACTTTTCCTAACGGAATACCTCGACCATAATCGCGCACCGTAACGAGTTTGTCTTTAATGGTAACTTCGATGGTTTTTCCTGCACCCATGACAAATTCATCGATACAGTTATCCAATACTTCTTTTAATAAAATATAAATACCATCATCGGGCGAAGAACCATCACCTAGTTTTCCGATATACATACCGGGACGCATACGAATGTGTTCTTTCCAATCAAGGGAACGTATATTGTCTTCGGTATATTGATTTTGCTCTAACATAGACAGAATTTGGATTTTGTGCAATATAGCATTTATCTCCAAATTTTAGAAGCGAAAATCCGAGAAGTTATTGACAAAATATGGTTAAGAAGATAGAAAAAAGAGAAGAGAAAAAAGACAAATTATTTATCAATCTTTAATTTTCTAAAATGATAGAAAAGATAAAAATTTGTAATTAATAATAAATAAAAACCAATTTTTATTTGACCAATTCTATCAATAAAAACATAGCCAATTGTTAATAAAATAAGTAATATCAAGACAGTGTTTAATAGATATAATCTAACAAGATTTATTTTGTTATTTTTAAACATAAAAAATACACCTAATAATGAAGACATAACTAAAATTACTGAAAAAAGTATATATAAAATACATAAAAAATCATAAAACCCCAGTTTGTCATTAGAATTAATTTCAAAAAACAAATTAACATTTAAACTCAAATCAATTATACTATCACTTTCTTCAGTAAAGTAAATTTCCAAATCAGATAGATAATTAGAAATTTTTTCTGTGTAATTAACCTCTATTTCACATCCGAAACATTCTGACTCTTCAAGAGCAAATTCATGCATTTCACATTGCTTTACGAATGGTAAAAACAAGAATAAAACAGAAAGAACTGAAAGAATTCTTAACTTATATTTTTTGATAAAATTCATACATCAAATTTAATTATAATGTCTAAAAATGCCACTATCCGAAATCGTCCAAAGAGCGGCTTTTTGATTGGCTGCTTTTAAAGCTTGATTTGCCCAAGAATTGCAAGTATAAAACAACGAATAGCTTCCTTTGGCTTCATAAAAAACATCGTGTTTTCCGTAAACGGCATCGGTTTCAATTTTTAGAAATTCACCTGATTTGGTTTGGAAAGATTCATTAATAAACAGAATCAACTTTTTGTAATTATCGGATGAAATTTGAAGTTTTTTACAAGAGTTACTTTCTTTCAAATCTTTGTAAAACGTTACATGCATTGCCGTTGTACTCAATCCAGAAGCCGCTTTTAAAGCTGTACTTGTTTTCAAATCTGCCCAAGTAGGGGTTTCCAAATAAAAACCTTTATCGCCCCAACCTATAGCTGCATATTGATACGTGGAATCTTTTGCTTTGGTGTGTTCTGGTTTGAGTTGGTTAGTCCAATCGTAATGTTCGCTTTTTAAAGGCAAAACAACATCGGTGTGAACACCATTAGTTAAGATGTAAATTGGAATTTCTTTACGACTTTTCACCAAACCATCATTCACAGAAACAAACGACAACAAAGTTACAATGAGCAAATAAGTCATCAAAGACAACACAAAAATTGCAGTGTATTTTAGGAGTTTTTTGATGATTTTCATAACCTTTTATTTAAACAAGTAATTACTTTCGTACTCAAAACCTTCTTTTCGTAATAGCTTTCTAAAATCGGCACGAGTTGGCGTTAAAACAACGTGAAGTGTGTCGTTTTCTTTCATTTCGGTTGCAAAGGGAATTTTTAATTCAGCCTTTAACTTTGTAAAATCTTTTTTGGTTCCGAGTTGAATGTGTCTTGCTCCAATAGTGGATAATTTCAAAATACTCGTTTGGTATTTTCCATCCACTTCCTTATTTAAAACTAACGAAGATTTATATTCTTTAGCGATTTCGTTTTCGGCAAAAGAAAAAATAGTATCCAAACGTTCAATTTCAAAAGCAATTGTATCACCTTTTATAAACGTTTTATAGGCTTTATTTTCTGATTTATCATAAACTTGATTGTTGCGCAATTCAAATTCTGGAATGGAATCTAATTCTGATTTTAAAGCGGTTAAAGTTTCGATTTCTAGAATGTAAGCACATTTTGGTTCCACTACTAAACGATGTGAATAATCCATCGTATACGTTCGAACAAACTTCTTGTGAAATGCTTTTATCTCATCCACATTTGTGGGTTGGGCTTCAGAAAAATAAATAAAACTATTGTTCAATCCTGAATCTTTACAGGAACCCATAGCCAAAGCAAATGAGGCTAGAATAAGATATTTTTTCATGGTAGTTTGTTTTAAAAATATCATGACAAAAGGTATGCCAAAATATACTTAAAAAACTATCTATTTTCTTGCTTTAGTAAATTGGTGTACTTCTTAATAACTTTTATAATTGCGATTGCAAATAACAAGAAAATCATGCTGTACAATAAAAAAGGATTTAATTCTTTTTCATTTTCAAGATAAACTCCAACGTAATCAAAAACAAAGAAAATTGCGAATAAAACAAAAATTCCCGTAATCTCTTTCCTAACAACTTTTTTCCAACTAAGAGAAAGATTAGCTTTTATAAAGTTTTTAAAATCAGGTACAAATGCTGGTACTTTATTTGACCAATCGATATATGATTTTCCGAATTTATTTCTTAAAAACTGTTCTTCTGCATACATAATTCGTTCATAGTAAACCCAGTAAAAAAGTGTAAAAGCTACTACAAACCAAAGATTACCAGACAATATTGCAGGTCCAAGCCACATAAAATAGTTCCCAACGTACAATGGATGCCTAACCAAGGAATACATCCCAGTTGTATTTAAACTATCTGCAACTTGATTTTTTACGGTTCTACCCGAAGTATTTTTAGGCGTAAAACCTATTACACAAATTCTAATAAATAGTCCAAAAAGACTAATTAACAGACAAAGCATTTCAAAATAAATCTCATACGGTGAGTTTTTTATAAAAAAAGAATCAGGATTTAGCTCTGTTTGAATAAAAAGTAAAAAACCTATTACTAAAATAATAACAGGTAAAACACCTCTATATCTAAATAGCCAAAGCCCTTGTTTTTCAAATTCTTCTTGTAATGCCATAACGTAGGATTTTATTTGGTTTGTTTAAAGCTATCTCTTACACATTGAATCTAAAGTGCATTACATCACCATCTTTTACAATGTATTCCTTTCCTTCTACTCTTAACTTTCCAGCTTCTTTTACTTTAGCTTCTGAACCGTAGTTTGAGAAATCTTCGAATGCAATAACTTCTGCACGGATGAATCCTTTTTCGAAATCCGTATGGATTACTCCAGCTGCTTTTGGTGCTGTATCTCCGATGTTAATAGTCCAAGCACGAACTTCTTTAACACCAGCCGTGAAATACGTTTGTAATTTTAATAATTTGTAAGCAGCACGAATTAACACTGCCGAACCTGGCTCAGTTAATCCCATATCTTCCAAGAATACTTGACGCTCTTCGTAGCTTTCTAATTCGGTAATATCAGCTTCTGCTCCTACTGAAAGGATGATAACTTCTGCTTGTTCGTCTTTTACTAATTCACGAACTTGATCTACATATTTGTTTCCGTTTACTGCCGAAGCTTCGTCAACGTTACAAACATATAAAACTGGCTTTGTAGTGATTAATTGGAATTCTTCCATCATATCTACCTCATCTTGATTTTGAGGAATTACGGTACGAGCTGATTTAGCTTCCATTAAAGTCTGACGAATTCTATCTAACAACGCTTTTTCAGCTTGTGCTTCTTTATTTCCAGTTTTTGCAGCACGATTGGTTTTTTCCAAACGCTTCTCAACTGTTTCTAAGTCTTTTAATTGCAATTCGATATCGATGGTTTCTTTATCGCGAATTGGATTTACATTACCATCTACGTGCACGATATTATCGTTATCAAAACAACGTAAAACGTGAATAATTGCATTACATTCTCTAATGTTCCCTAGGAATTGATTTCCTAAACCTTCTCCTTTACTTGCTCCTTTTACTAAACCTGCAATATCTACGATATCAACTGTTGCCATTTGAACACGCTCTGGTTTAACCAATTCCTCTAAACGAGCAATACGTGGATCTGGAACGTTTACTACACCAATATTTGGCTCAATAGTACAAAACGGAAAGTTTGCACTTTGCGCTTTAGCGTTTGACAAACAATTAAATAAAGTTGATTTTCCAACATTTGGTAATCCTACAATTCCTGCTTTCATTATGAATGTATTTTTAAAAGTGTGCAAATATAGTTTAAAAGTTGGAAAGCCACAAAGTTTGAGTCGAAGCAAAATTAACTTTAAAGCACTGAAACTGAATAAAAACAAAAGTGGAAAATATATAACATTATCAATTTCAGATGTAAGACAAGTGAGAAAAAGAAATTTATCTTTATAACTTATTAATTTTTAACATTATACATTATGAAATCAATCCTATTTGGAATTTTATTTATATGCGCAACAAGCACTATAAACAGTCAAAACAAAAACGTAAAAGACGAAACGAAAACTACAACTACAACAGTTGTAGATTCTAAAGGCGAAAAAACGTATGTAAAAAAAGAAAATACACGCGAAGTTCAGAATATTGAACTGAAAGAACAAAATCCAAAAAATATTAACATGGATTTAAAAGATTCCGCTGTAATGGTTAAATCTACAACTACAATAACTAATCCTGATGGTTCTACAAGAACTGTAGATATTGATCGTTCTTCTTATTATTTATTGAATGGAAAAAAATATAATGTTGCTTTAGACAGTAGAGGTTATCGAATTTTATCTGAAGACAATAAGGAAGAAGCTTTTTTAAGAAAAACATCAACTAATAGTTTTATTTATCGCAATAAAAACAAAATTGCAATTGGCTATTTTGATGTAGAGGGAAATTTAATTTTAGAAACTTACGATCCAAAAACGGATACCGTTTCTTACGAAAAATATAATGTAAGTAAATAAATTTAAAGTTTTTACTTCAAAAAAGTCCTAGAGAAATTTAGGGCTTTTTTTATTCTTCGTTTTCATCTTTATCGGATTCATCACTTTTAGACAACCTTTCAATTATCATTTTTTCTTCATCTGTTGATACGAAACCCGATTCTACATCCCAATAATTGGTAAAAAATGAAGTCTTTTTATTAATTAACGATTTGTCTTTGAAAACATTTTTATCACTGTATTCAAACATCTTTTTATCAAAATCAGTGATTACCATATGATTTTTAACTTCAATTCTTCTGGATTTCTTTTTATAGTATTTCTCAAAACCAATTACTTCTTTCGAATTTGCTAAATAATAGAAATCTCCTTCTAATCGAAATGTATTTTTAAACTCTAATTTATACACTTTTCTAGTAGCAAACATGCTTTCCTTATAAGCAAAAAGTCGGTCAGGAGTTACATATGAGCTTACTTCTAATATTATTTTTTTATTACTATCATACACTACTAAAAAATCAGATAAAACTCCTTTAGATTCAGCAAATGGAACAATTTTAATTACCAAATAATCTTCATTCGAAGGATAGGTTTTTACTGAAAAATCATAAATCTTCTTAGCTTTTGAATCCAATACTTCGTCTAAATATTTAAACTGATAATAATTTTCAATAATATTATTCAAATCATAACCTAAAATATTGGGATCAATATCGCCATCCAAAACACCTATTGCTCTGTTTTGTTCAATTAAAATATCAGTTTTAATACTTTTCGAATTGCCTAAAATTTGAAAATTAATTAATCCGTCATTAAAAAAAACAATTTGATTGTCCCGCTTGTAAAACTCATGCAAATACACTTTTAAATTAACCGGGATTGTCATTTTGTTTCGCGAATTTTCAATTAATCGCTTTAAAATTTCTTGCGGATGATCTTTAGTAATGATATATTCTTCTAATTGCTGTGTATTAGGTTCCATATACACTACATTTTCCTTTTTGGTTAATGTGGAAAATTTTACAACAATCGTTTTATAAGTGGAATGAACTAATTCTAAATCTGAAGATCTGGTAAGACTAACTATTGCTTTTCCTTCTTTATTAGTTAAAAAACCTTGTTGAGTTCTAGAAGCTGTAATGGTAACTTCCTCAATAGGCAAATCGGTATCGAAATCTTTTACAATAACCGTAAATTCGAGGTTTTGCGAAAAGACTATAGTAGTGAAAAAACATAATAAAAAAGTAAGTTTTTTTATCATAAATTTCAGATTATCAATCAAATATAGCAAAAAAATAATTATAAAACTCTTATTTAGTGAAGTTTCTAAAGCTTTTAAAAACAAAAAAGAGAACCTTCAAATGAAAATTCTCTTTTTTATATTACTTGAAAATTATTTATTCGTTATGTAAAAACGATTGTCTGTTCAACAAAGTTTCTTCGCTTTCCACGTGATTATCATCTGGCACACAACAATCAACTGGACAAACGGCAGCACATTGTGGCTCTTCATGAAACCCTTTACACTCGGTACATTTTCCAGGAACAATGTAATAAATATCATCAGAAATTGGTGTTTGAGCCGCATCTGAATCCACTTCTGTTCCATCAGGTAAAATCACTTTACCACTTAATTTTGTACCATCTTTCCATCTCCAATCATCCGCTCCTTCATAAATTGCTGTATTTGGACATTCAGGTTCGCAAGCCCCGCAGTTGATACATTCGTCTGTTATTATAATTGCCATTTCTTTACGTTTAATTGTTTAAAAGTTCAATTGTTTAAAAGTAATACCTCTTATTAATTTAAACTTTTGGCTAATGCCTTTTCACTTCATATCTTTGTGCAAAAATACAACGTATACTAAATATAAACAAGTTACAAATGTTACAAATTGAAATAAAATCGAGTTTTGTTGAATTAGGGAATTTCTTACGTCAATTTTCTGAAGAAGGAAACATTAAATCGGCATCGGTTTTACAAAACGATTTGTTCTTTGATGAATTTGTCAATTTAATTGAACTTTCACAATCTCACAATGGTTGGTTTACACCTGAACACATTTTGTTTAGTATACAATCTTGGGCGAAAGCCTTAACGGAAGACAACTTAAATCAGTGGCTATCTAACTACGATTTCTCGAAAATAGAACCTAAAAAAGTAGGATTGGTTTTAGCTGGAAATATTCCTTTAGTGGGTTTTCATGATTTTCTTTCGGTATTGATTTCGGGTCATGATGTATTGGTAAAAACGTCTTCAAATGATCAATATTTATTAAAATTTTTAGCGAAATATTTAATCGCGATTCAACCTGAACTTAACTCAAAAATAACGTTTGTTGAAGGAAAATTAGAAGGTTTTGATGCCGTAATTGCCACAGGAAGCAATAACACAGCTCGCTATTTTGAATATTATTTCAAAGACAAACCAAGTATTATTCGTAAAAACAGAAATTCGGTTGCGGTTTTAGACGGAACTGAAACTTTTGAAGATTTAGTGGGTTTAGGCGAAGATATTTTTAGATATTTTGGTTTAGGATGTCGCAATGTTTCCAAACTTTTTGTACCAAAAGACTACAACTTTGATAATTTCTTTAAAGCGATGTACGAATATCGTGATGTGATTCAATATGAAAAATATGCAAACAATTACGATTACAACAAAGCGGTTTTCTTGATGAGTAATTTCCAATTATTGGATAACGAGTTTTTAACGATTAAAGAAGATACTAGTTACGCCTCACCTATTTCATCTGTCTTCTATGAATTCTACGAAAATTTAGAAGAAATCACAACTCGATTGAATGCAGATGCGGAACAAATTCAATGTGTGGTTTCAAAAAACTTAATTCCAAATTCAGTTGCTTTTGGGCAAACGCAACAACCAAGACTTTGGGATTATGCAGATAATGTGGATACTTTGGCGTTTTTAAATAATTTGTAATATGAAAATTTCAAAAATCATCAAAATCCAAAAAGAGAAAGAAATACACAAACACGAACCCAATTTTAATTTGGAAGCAAAAGTGAATTCAAATCGAAAAACTTTAAAAAAGAAGAAATAAAATTGCGAAAACGTTTTTGTTAATAACATCTCATAATTATTGTAGTATTTAGACCTATTTTTTATTTAAGAATTCCGAAATTTGACCTTTAAATAAATAACTACAACTACAATGAAAAAACACAACTACAGTGCAGGTCCATGCATACTTCCGCAAGAAGTATTCGAAAAATCAGCACAAGCTATTTTAGATTTTAACAACTCAGGATTATCTATTTTAGAAATTTCACACCGCAGTAAAGATTTCGTAGCCGTTATGGAAGAAGCTAGAGCTTTAGTTTTAGAACTTTTAAACTTGGAAGGAAAAGGATACGAAGTATTATTTTTAGGCGGTGGTGCCAGTTTAGAATTTTTAATGGTGCCTTTCAACTTAATGAAAGTTGACGGAAAAGCCGCTTATTTAGATACTGGAACTTGGGCAAGTGGCGCTATTAAAGAAGCCAAACATTTTGGAGAAACCGTAGTTGTAGCTTCATCAAAACCAGAAAATTACAATCATATCCCAAAAGGATTTACGATTCCATCTGATGCAGATTATTTTCACTGCACGAGTAACAACACTATTTTTGGAACCCAAATGAAATCATTTCCTGAAGTAAATATTCCTTTAGTTTGTGATATGAGTTCTGATATTTTTTCTCGTGTTTTAGATTTTTCAAAATTTGATTTAATCTATGCTGGAGCTCAAAAAAATATGGGACCAGCAGGTGCAACTTTGGTAGTTGTAAAAAAAGAAATCTTAGGAAAAACAGGAAGAACAATTCCTAACATGTTAGATTACCAACAACACATCGACAAAGAAAGCATGTACAATACGCCACCTGTATTTCCAATTTATGCATCACTTTTAACGTTACAATGGTTGAAAAACTTAGGTGGTATTGCAGCTATTGAAAAAATCAATGAAGCAAAAGCAAACCTACTTTACACTGAAATAGACAGAAACCCATTATTCAAAGGTGCAGCAGTAAAAGAAGACAGAAGTAACATGAATGTAACTTTCTTATTGAATGATGAAGCACATCAGGAAAAATTTGATGCTATGTGGAAAGCAGCTGGAATTTCAGGATTACCTGGTCACCGTTCAGTTGGTGGTTATCGTGCTTCAATGTATAATGCGTTACCAATTGAGAGCGTTCAAGTTTTAGTGGATGTAATGCAAGAATTAGAAAATAAAATTTAGTAAATAGTGACTAGTAAATAGTAACTAGCGTAATAAAAATAATAAGTAAAATGAAAGTTTTAGCAAACGACGGAATTTCAAAAAGTGGTATCAAAGCTTTAGAAAAAGGAGGTTTTGAAGTAATTACTACGAAAGTGGCTCAAGAACAAGTGGCCAACTATATCAACACAAACGATGTAAAAGTAATTTTGGTTCGTAGTGCAACAAAAGTTCGTAAAGATATTATTGATGCTTGTCCAGGATTAAAAATAATTGGTCGTGGTGGCGTTGGAATGGATAATATTGATGTGGCTTATGCTCGTGAGAAAGGTTTACATGTAATCAACACTCCAGCTTCATCATCAGAAAGTGTTGCTGAGTTGGTTTTTGCACATTTATTTACAGGTGTTCGTTTTTTACATGATGCCAACAGAAATATGCCATTAGAAGGTGATACCAATTTTGACGGATTGAAAAAAGCCTATGCTAACGGAATTGAACTTCGTGGTAAAACATTAGGAATTATTGGTTTTGGTCGAATTGGTCAAGCAGTAGCAAAAATGGCTTTAGGATTAGGAATGAAAGTTATTGCTGCGGATAAATATGTTAACGAAGCTGTTATCAGAGTAGATTTCTACAACGGACAATTCATCAATGTTGAAATCGTTACCGAATCATTAGAAGATATCTTCAAACATTCTGATTTTATTACTTTACACGTTCCTGCTCAAGATGGCTATGTGATTGATAAAGAAGAATTTCAATTAATGAAAGAAAATGTAGGAATAGTAAATTGTGCTCGAGGCGGTGTAATTAATGAAGTAGCATTAATTGAAGCTTTAGATGAAGGGAAAGTATTGTTTGCAGGTTTAGATGTTTTTGAAAAAGAACCAACACCAGAAATTCAAATTCTAATGCACCCAAAAATTTCATTAACTCCTCACATTGGAGCCGCTACTGAGGAAGCACAAGATAGAATTGGCACAGAACTTGCAGAGCAGATTATCAGTTTATTGAAAAATAACTAAAATTTTATTATCTTTAACTGAACAAAAACTTTAAAAACTATGTTTGATCAACTCTCAGAATTAGTAAAACAATTTGGTGGCGAAGCTGTCGTAAACAATCCAGCAGTTCCAAATGAACAAAATGATGCCGTTATGCAAGAAGCCGGAGGATCTATCCTTTCGGGTTTAAAAGATATGGTAGCTAGTGGAAACATTAGCGATTTAACTGGAATGTTAAGTGGAAAAACTCCAATTGATGGAAACAACCCAGTTGTAAAACAATTGACAGAAAAAGTAACTGGAAATTTAGGTGAAAAATTTGGTTTATCATCTGATGCAGCAGGAAGCGTTGCTGGTGGATTAATTCCGCAAATTTTAGGTGGATTAGTTAACAAAGCAAAAGATCCTAACCAACCAGGTTTTAACATGAACGATTTAGTAAGTGCTATTTCTGGTGGTCAAGGCGGTGGCTTAATGGATGCTGTTTCTAAATATGGTGGTCAATTTGGTTTAGATCAAAATAATGATGGAAAAGTTGACATGAGTGATGCAATGTCTGCCGTTACAAAAAAAGGTGGATTAGGTGGTCTTTTAGGAAAATTATTCGGAAAGTAATACCTTTTATATAATAGTTAAAAGCATCGGCTATGTCGGTGCTTTTTTTTACCTTTATACTTTTAAATCAAGGAGCTATGAAACGTGTATTATTACTTTTATCTGCTTTATTTTTTTTCCTGATAGCTTGTTCGGTTTCTCAGGACAAAAAAAGTTTTGATAATAAACCAAAACTAGAAAGCGATACTATTCGTATATCAAATGAAGAGATTGAGTATGAAGTTCTTATTATTGATATAGGATTTCAGTCCTGGTTTAACAGTTATGCAAAACCGAGAAATTACTATTCTCAATCCTATTTAGAATCAAGAAATAGAATTTGGGTATTAGAATGGAACAGAAGAGCCATGTTACCTTTACAATACAATCCAAATTTATATGAAATGACAATTAATTATGATAGTACTACCAATTATGGTTATGAAGTAAATTACATGATTTATAACTATTTGGTCTATTTTCAACTAACAAACAATCAAAAATTAGGTGGATTTACACCGAGAATTTAATTTATGAACAAACTAAAAGAACGTTGGAACGTAACTTCAAATTGGCAATTAGTAATTATTTTTATAGTATTTGCTATTACTGGTTCAACCGCTGCCTATTTATCCAAACCTGTAACTTCTGCGTTAGGAATTACAAAAGAAAATTTATCACTTTGGTTGTATTGGCCTTTTAGATTATTAATTATTTTCCCTGTTTATCAAGTAATGTTAGTTATCATTGGAGCTATATTTGGACAATTCGCGTTCTTTTGGGAATTTGAGAAGAAAATGCTCGACCGAATGAAATTAGGATTCATAGGCAAATATGTTGATTCTAAAATAAAAAAATAAAAGACCGACTAAAAGTCGGCCTTTCTTATTATAAAGGAATATTTCCGTGTTTTCGTTTTGGAGTATCAACTGTTTTATTTTCCAGCATACTAAATGCTTTCATCAGTTTTCTACGAGTATCTCTTGGTAAAATTACCTCATCGATAAATCCACGTTGCGCTGCAGTGTATGGATTAGCGAATAACTCTGCATATTCTGCTTCTTTTTCTGCTAATTTAGCTACTGGATCAGCTGCTTCACTAATTTCTTTTTTGAAGATAATTTCTGATGCTCCTTTTGCTCCCATTACCGCAATTTCGGCACTTGGCCAAGCAAAATTCATATCAGCTCCAATGTGTTTTGAATTCATTACGTCATAAGCACCACCATATGCTTTACGGGTAATTACAGTAACTCTTGGCACCGTAGCTTCGCTGAATGCGTATAATAATTTTGCTCCATGCGTGATGATTCCGTTCCATTCTTGGTCGGTTCCTGGCAAGAAACCTGGTACATCTTCTAACACTAACAATGGAATATTAAAACAATCACAAAAACGAACAAATCTTGCCGCTTTAATCGAACTGTTCACATCCAAACAACCTGCTAAAACCATTGGTTGGTTGGCTACAATTCCGATACTTCTTCCTCCTAAACGAGCAAAACCAACAATAATATTTTCAGCAAAGTCTTTATGGATTTCAAAGAACGAATCTTCATCTATAATTCCACCAATTACTTCGTGCATATCGTATGGTTTGTTTGCACTATCAGGAACAAGTGTATCTAATTTTTCACGAACCTCATCACCTACTACATAAGGTAATTTAGGAGTTGTTTCTCTATTATTTTGAGGCATATAGCTCAACAATCTTTTGATATCTTCCAAACATTCGATTCCGTTTGGTGAAGTAATATGACAAACTCCTGATTTTGATGCATGAGTTGCTGCTCCACCTAATTCTTCAGAAGTTACTTCTTCATTGGTAACGGTTTTTACAACGTTTGGTCCAGTTACGAACATATAACTATTGCCTTCCACCATCATAGTAAAATCGGTCATGGCCGGAGAATAAACGGCTCCACCAGCACATGGCCCCATAATAGCTGAAATTTGAGGAATAACTCCTGACGCCTGAACGTTTCTGTAGAAAATATCGGCATATCCACCTAAAGAACGAACTCCTTCTTGAATACGAGCACCACCTGAATCGTTTAGTCCAATCATTGGAGCACCACTGCGAAGTGCCATATCCATTACTTTACAGATTTTTTCTGCATGGGTTTCCGATAACGAACCTCCAAAAACGGTGAAATCTTGTGCAAAAACATACACTAATCTTCCATCGATTGTTCCGTAACCTGTAACAACTCCGTCGCCGTAATAGACTTCTTTTTCCATTCCGAAATCGGTTGTACGGTGTGTAACTAACATACCAATTTCTTCAAAAGAACCTTCATCTAAAAGGTATTCTACACGCTCTCTTGCCGTTAATTTCTTTTTAGCATGATGCGACGCAATTCTTTTTTCGCCTCCACCTAATTTGGCTAAAGCTATTTTATCGTTTAATACTTTAATTTTATCTTCCATTTTTTGTAATGAGTCAATTAGACAATTTACCAATTAGTTAGGCAATCTTAACACTTTTTGATCTTCAACGTATTGTTGAAATGCAATCATTGCTGCAATTTCAGCTTCAGTATCTAATTTTGATTTTAGTTTTTCGGCATCATAATACGCTTTCACAAATCCTGTATCGAAATCACCTGAACGGAATGCTTCATGTTCCATTACAAATTTTCCGAATGGTAACGTAGTGTGAACTCCTTCAACCAAATAATTATCAATAGCTTTAATCATTAATTCGATTGATTCTTCACGTGTGTTTCCGTACGTAATCA
The DNA here is from genome assembly GCF_004363695.1 of Flavobacterium cheniae. GTDB lineage: Bacteria > Bacteroidota > Bacteroidia > Flavobacteriales > Flavobacteriaceae > Flavobacterium > Flavobacterium cheniae. Next base: position 930,379 of record NZ_SNZC01000001.1, read on the forward strand.
ATTTTGAAAGCATTGGATCGTAATAAATTGGCACATCCATTCCTTCTTCAATTCCGTTATCAACACGAATTCCTTCTCCTTCTGGTAATTTATAAGTACTTAAGAAACCAACGTTTGGCAAGAAATCATTCATTGGATCTTCTGCATACACACGAAGTTCCATTGCGTGACCTTTTATTTGTAAATCTTCTTGTTTCATTGGTAACGCTTCGCCACGTGCAACACGAATTTGCAATTCTACTAAATCCAATCCTGAAATTAATTCTGAAACTGGGTGTTCTACTTGCAAACGTGTATTCATTTCTAAAAAGTAGAAATTATGGTCAGCATCCATCAAAAATTCGACAGTTCCTGCTCCTAAGTAATCACAAGCTTTAGCAACTTTTACAGCCGCTTCGCCCATTTCTTTACGCTTTTCTGGAGTCAAAATTGCTGAAGGCGCTTCTTCTACTACTTTTTGGTGACGACGTTGGATGCTACATTCTCTTTCGAAAACATACACAATATTACCATGACTATCAGCCATTACTTGAATTTCGATGTGACGTGGTTTGGTAACATATTTTTCAATGAAAACCGAACCGTCTCCAAAAGCATTTGTTGCTTCTGAAATCGCTCTATCCATTTGAGAAACGAAGTCTTCTGCTTTTTCTACTATACGCATACCTTTTCCACCACCACCTGCTGAGGCTTTGATTAGAATAGGAAAACCAATTTCTGTAGCAATTTTCTTTGCTGCTTCGATATCTGTAATAGCATCTTCTGTTCCTGGAACCATTGGGATGTTGTAATCTTTAACAGCATCTTTAGCCGCTAATTTATTTCCCATCATTTCGATGGCTTTAGATTTTGGTCCGATGAAAATGATGTTGTTCTTTTCACATTCTTCTGCAAAATGTGAATTTTCACTTAAGAAGCCATAACCTGGATGAACAGCATCAACACCCAATTCTTTACAAACTTCGATGATTTTATCACCACGTAAATACGATTGACTCGAAGCTGCTTCTCCAATTAAAACTGCTTCATCTGCATATTTAACATGCAATGCATTTCTATCGGCTGACGAATAAACAGCAACAGTTTTGATTCCCATTTTTTTCGCGGTTTTCATTACTCTGATAGCAATTTCACCACGATTGGCAACTAATATTTTTTTAATTTCTTTCATGTTATTCGAATTCAATTAACAATTGTCCTTTATCTACAGCGTTTCCTTTTTCAACGGCAATCGATTTGATAACTCCGTCTCTTGGCGAAAGGAAACAGTTTTCCATTTTCATTGCTTCTAAAATCAATAAAGGATCATTTTCTTTTACTTCTTGTCCAACCGAAACGTTGATTTCTAATATCAAACCTGGCATTGGAGCTTTAATAGCGTTCACTACTTTTGTTCTACCACGTTCAATTCCCATGCTTTTAATTAATTCATCTAAAGCATCAGAAATAGCAACCTCGTAAGTGTTGTTGTTAACTTTTACGGTATATTTTTTAGAAAGAAAATCAGCTGAAACAATTTCAGCCTTGTAGGGTTTGTTGTCTTTTAGCACATGAAACTTAGCTTCATCTACCTTTACGGCATCTAACTTTTGAAGATCGTTTTCAGTAACTTCAAACGAAGCCGAATTGTTTACTAAAAGTTTATAATTTGTGCTCATATGAGATTATTTTTAGTGGACGTAAACTTACAAAAAGAAAACGTTTTCTAAAGTGATAATTCTCATAAAATTTGTAAAAATACTATAGCTAATTTACAAAGTTAACAATCCAAATTGTCGCATAGTCATAATTGGCTTTGAATACCAAAACAATTCAAAATCATCAAATTGTTGTTCAAAATCAGATTTTAGCTGTGAAAAAGTCATTTTGTTTTCAGTATAAACAGAAATTTTTTCTAAAGTTGCAACCAACCACTTTCCTTCTTCTGCATTTACCGAAATATCATAGGTTTGAGTTTTATTGTGAAACGTTAATTTCATTATTTCCCATGAAGTTCCTTTTTTCGATTTGGTGAAGATTTCGGTTTGAGGCTTTCCTCCTATCCAAACGATTTTCGCATTGGGTTTCGTGTTGAAATTTTGTTCTTTTTCTAAACAATTATAAATAAAGTCAGAAGGAATTTTTGTTTTTGGAATTTTGAAATCGAACCAATCTTGCAAATCGTAATCGAAGCAGATTCCGTGCATATAATTAAACAACGATTTTTTCAATCCAAAACTAAACTTATCATGATTGATTCCGGTTTTGTCTTTAAAATTGATGTCGTTATTAGCAAAAGTAATTTCATTCTGATCTGGAATTACTCCAAACTCTTCTGGAAACATTCCCACTGGAGAATGCGCTGTCATGGCAAATTGATGCCAAAAACCACTTTGTAAGACTCCTAATTCAAATAACTGACGCACCATTTCCAAGCTATCTACCGTTTCCTGAATGGTTTGCGTAGGATAACCGTACATCAAATACGCATGAACCATAATTCCTGATTCTGTGAAATTTCGGGTAACTTGTGCTACTTGCTCGACCGTTACTCCTTTTTTGATTAATTCTAAAAGTCGGTCTGAAGCCACTTCTAATCCACCAGAAACTGCAATACAACCTGATTCTTTTAACAACAAACATAAATCAGCTGTAAAACTTTTTTCAAAACGAATGTTGGTCCACCAAGTGACTACTAATTTGCGTTTGATGATTTCTAAAGCTACTTCTCGCATTAAAGCTGGCGGCGCTGCTTCATCTACAAAATGGAATCCGTTTTCGCCTGTTTGAGCGATTAATTCTTCCATTCGGTCGACCAAAATTTTTGCGGCAATAGGCTCGTAAAGCTTAATGTAATCTAAAGAAATATCGCAAAACGTACATTTCCCCCAATAACAACCGTGTGCCATGGTGAGTTTATTCCAACGACCGTCGCTCCACAAACTGTGCATTGGATTTGCAATTTCTATAACCGAAATGTATTTATCTAACAACAAATCAGAATAATCGGGTGTTCCCACTTCTGCTTGTTTGTAATCGTGACGTGAAGTGTTGTTTATATAAACGACTTCATTGTTCTCTAAAAGAAAAGTTCTTTTAAATTGGACTTCGACAAGCTCTGTCTGACAAACTGCATCAAATAATAATTCCACAGGAAGTTCACCATCATCTAAAGTAATAAAATCGAAGAATTCAAAAACTCGATTATCTTTTAATTCGCGAAGTTCCGTATTTGGAAAACCTCCGCCCATCGACAATTTTATATTTGGATAATTGGCTTTTATAAACTGAGCACAACGAAAAGCGCTATATAAATTACCCGGAAATGGAACTGAAATTAAAACCAATTTCGGTTGTACTTCTTCAATTCTTTCTTTGAGAATTTTGATTGTAATTTCGTTTATGAAAGTTAACTCGTTTTGCAAGTGATTGTATAACTCATCAAACGAATTCGCGCTTCTTCCTAAACGTTCTGCATAGCGACTAAAACCAAAATTTTCATCAATACATTCCACAATGAAATCCGATAAATCTTCTAAATATAAAGTTGCTAAATGCTTTGCTTTATCTTGCATTCCCATGGAACCAAATGCAAATTCCATATCGTCTAATTGGTCAAAACGAGACGCTTCGGGTAAGAAATTCCCTGAACAAATTTGACGTGCTAAAGATGGATTTTTACCCTGAAGAAAAGCGATTACGGAATCGATTGTTTTGATGTAATCGTCTTTTAGAGAATAAATTCTTTGGGAGTTGGAAGTTGGGAGTTGGGAGTTATCTCGACTTCGCTCGATGTGACAAAAGATATTGGCTAAACCTTTTTTGGAAAATAGTTCTAAAATCACTTCAATACCTAAATCCATTTGGAAAGCCGAAATGTTTTTGGTATTCAAAAAACCTTTGATATAAGCCGTTGCTGGATACGGTGTATTCAGTTGGGTAAAAGGTGGTGTGATTAAGAGAATGTCTTTCAAGGTTTTACTGTAAAGTTAAGGTTATCTATGTTAGAAAAAGTTTAAAATGTTTTTTTTTGTAAAAAATAAATTCGCTTTTTTGTATTTTTGCGAAAAATTTTACAAAATGAAAAATATTCTTTTTCAAATCTCTCTACTTTTTCTAACTATTACTTGTTTAGGGCAAAATTCCGAATTAAATACCAAAAATTCAAACATTGTTTTAATTAATGGTCGTGCATTTGAAAGTACTCCTGAATTTAACTTAAATGATTCTCTTCAAAGACAACAATTTCTTAACAAAATTGAGGCTGAAAGAAATTTGAATTCCTCCAGGTTTATTCCTTTTTCAAGATTACAAAGTTCGGTATTTTTGTGTAATAACGGGGGGTTTGAAGAATTTGAAAATTCAAACAATACTTATACTTTAAAAAATTATAGTTACGGCATTGGATCACCAGAAAATCCTATGCAATGTAAAGATGTCTATGTAAATGCTAACCAAGGAATAATTCAATATAATCCAAACACAACCAATATAATGGCTACTACGGTACCATCTAATTATTATGATGAATTTATTGGTAACATTAACGGATTTGATCAATATGTTTTAAAGGTAAATCATAAAAATTCAACTATTACTTCTGGAGTTATTCAAACAAAACGTTTTAAAACTAATAATGAAACTGAAGTTAAATTTAATTTTAAAGCGGTACTTCAAAGTATAACAGGATCCGATCATTATAATGAACAACCTTATTTCAAGGCTAAAATTATTAAAAACAATATTGTAGTTAGTGAGTTTTGTTTAATTGGAGATCCTAACAATTGTATTTTCACTCAATTTGGATCATCAAATAGTGAAAGTATTATCCTTTACACTCAAAATTGGCAATCAGGAATTTTAGATATTTCTTCAATTCCAAACAACGAAGATTTTATAATAGAATTTACTGCATCAAGATGTGGCTTAAATGGTCATTTTGGTTATGCCTATATAGACGATTTATGCTTGTTACATTCTAGTGAAAACTTACAAGGTGGTATTGAAATAAATCCATTATTTGAAATTTGCCCTACATTTCCATTATCAGTATGTGGTACATTTACTATTCCTAATTCTGGTGGAGTTAGTGCAAATGTTCAATCTATCGAATTAAAAGTTTTAAACGAAAACAATCAAGTTGTTTATACTTCATTAAATCCTTCTCAGTTAGATATAAACACCAAAACTTTCTGTTTTGAAATTAATTCAACTAACTTACCTAATACAACAAACAGCAACTACAATGTTCAAGCAATTATAAATTATGGTATCGTACAAGGTAACACACCGTGTTCTGGAACTAACTTTACAAGCGCCTCTGACAGTGATGCAAATACAGGTTGGGACATTTCATTTTTAAATTGTTTACCAGATTGTGATTATAAACCGATAACTACAAATTTATTTAAATGTGATTTAAATGGTGATGGAAAAGAGTTTTTTGATTTAACAAACTGTGAAAGTTTAATAATCAACAACTCTTCAAACTATACTTTTAGTTATTACATTAATCAAAATGATGCATTTAATGATGTAAATTCAATACAAAATTTTCAAAATTTTGAAAGCTATACTTCGGCAATTTTTGTTAGAGTCATTAAAGATGCTACTTGTTATAAAATAATTCCAATACAGCTTACCGTTAAAAATCCTTTCACAACCATTTCGGGAATTTTAAATGTTTGTAGCGGAAGTACAACATTAACAGCATCTCAAGGAACAAACTATCTTTGGTCAACGGGAGAAACTACACGAAGTATTGATGTAAATTCTGTTGGTACATATTCAGTTACCGTTACAGATAGTTTTGGATGTATTTCTTCTAATAGTGTTACAATTTTACCTAATCAAGTAGCTGTTTTACCTACAATAGAAATTCAGCAACCAAGCTGCCATGTAATATATGGAACTATAACTGTTACTTCTCCTGCTTCAGAATATAGCTATGATGGTGGAGCAACTTGGACAACATCTAACACTCGTACAAATCTAAATCCAGGAACCTATCAGGTTAAAATTAGAACAATAATGGGATGTGAGTCTTATAATTCTCCTATAACAATTCGCCCTATATTATTAAGTACTCCTTATGTATCGTATACAAGTCCTTCTTTTTGCGGAGATTTTGGTTCTATTACTATACAAACTCAAGCTACTGAATACAGTTTTGATGATGGTTTAACTTGGTCAACAAATAATACCGCAACAAACCTACCTATTGGAATTTATACTGTTAGAATAAAAGACTCAGATGGTTGTATTTCCAATCCAAGAATTATTTCAATTGAAGGTATTTTCTTAAATACTTTAGATTATAATGTTATTGAACCATACTGTTCAAATTTAGGAAGTATAACCATTACAACAACAGCTAGTGAATATAGTTTTGATGGAGGAAATACTTGGCAAACTACTAACACATTAAATAATGTAACCGCTGACACTTATATTCTAAAAATTAAAAATGCGCAAGGATGCAGCTCTCCAAATTATTATGTTTATGTAAGAAGTTTAGAGAACACTCAACCTAATTATATTATTGACCCAGCAGGTTGTAACAAATATGCAAGTGTTACTATAACAACAATTGGAGATGAGTATAGTTTTGATGGAGGAATAACATGGGGAACATCAAACACTTTAGAAAATCTAAATCAAGGTAATTATGTTTCAATTAAAATAAAAAGAGGTAATTGCCAATCGCTATCAAGTACATTATATATTTCATCTTCTTTTTTACCATTACCTAACTCACAAGATTTCACGACACTTATATGTGATAACAGTAATAATGGTGACGAAGTAGTTAATTTAACACAATTTAATCAAAACATCATAAACAATCCTAATAATTACAATTTCACTTACTACAATTCTCTAATTGGAGCACAAAATCAAACGATCTCAGATCAGATAACTACAGTTTCAAATTATAATTTGAACCAAACCGACAAAACTATCTATGTTTTAGTAAGAGACAACTTTGGATGTTATCAAATAAGTAATTTACATTTAACTTTAATACAAACACCAGTAATAACATTAACCAATTTATATTACTTATGTGAAAACTTTACTGTTACATTAAGTGAAAACAATTATTTTGATAGTTATTTATGGTCAACTGGTGAAACTACTCCATCAATAGTAATTAATCAACCTGGTAATTATAGTTTAACAGTTACAGAAATTCATGGAAACGTAATATGTACTACAACTAAAACTGTAACTGTTGTTTTATCTAATCCTGCAACTATTGGTACATTTGAAACATTTGACTGGACAGAGCAAAACAACGTAATTACAGTAAATGTTTCCGGCTTGGGTGATTATGAATATTCTTTAAACGGAATTGAGTATCAGGATAGCCCCGTATTTTCAGACTTGCCAAATGGAGAATACACCGTATTTGTTAGGGACAAACACGGATGTGGCATAAGTTCCGACGAAATTTACTTACTAATGTATCCAAAATATTTTACTCCAAATGATGACACATATAATGATTATTGGAGAATTAAGTTTTCAGAAAACGAACCTAATTTAAAAATTCTGATTTTTGATAGACACGGTAAATTTTTAACGCAATTTGGACCAAATGATTTGGGATGGGATGGGATTCATAATGGAGAACCATTACCCTCAACTGATTACTGGTTTGTAGTAAAAAGAGAAAATGGAAAAGAACACAGAGGTCATTTTACGCTAAAAAGATAAAATTATAAGCCTTTGTTAAAACCCTTTTTGTGAGTTATATTTTTAGTATTTTAGCAGAAAAATAATTGCTAAAATGCCAAACGACTGTATTACGTATCAAAATTCGGGATATTTTTCAAGATTAATTGTAGATTATTTAGACCAAAAGGCTGAATTAAAGTCGTTATACAATCGGTTTCCAACATTAGAAAACTTTAAACTTCAAATTGAAGAAAAAAGCAAAAATTTTCCAATTGAGAACAGAGAAATTTTAGCTAATGCATTACTAAATCAATATCAAAAGTTCGAAATTTCTGAAGCAACTTCTAAAAATATTGAACTCTTAAAGAAATCAAATACGTATACTATTACAACAGGTCATCAGCTAAATTTATTTACTGGTCCTTTATACTTTCTCTATAAAATTATTTCGGTTATTAATTTAACTAAAGAATTAAAGAATACTTATCCAGAAAACAATTTTGTTCCTATTTATTGGATGGCGACCGAAGATCACGATTTTGATGAAATCAATTACTTCAATTTCAAAGGCAATAAAGTTCAATGGAAAAAAGAGAGCAATGGACCTGTTGGTAGATTGAACAACTCTGGACTAGAAGAAGTATTTGAGAAATTTTCAAACGAATTAGGCTTAGGAAATAATGCGAATTGCGTTCGTGAACTTTTTAAAAAAACGTATTTAGAACATGATAATTTAGCCGATGCAACTCGCTATTTAGCAAATGAATTATTTAAAAATGAAGGCTTAGTTATCCTTGATGGAGACGATTCAGAACTAAAAAAACTATTTATTCCTTTCGCTAAAAACGAATTAATACATCAAACTTCATTTAAAAAAGTAAATGAAACGCTTCCGTTATTAAAAGAATATAATGTTCAGGTAAATCCGAGAGAAATTAATCTATTTTATATTCAGGATAATTTAAGAGAACGCATCGTTTTTGAAAACGGAAATTACAAAATCAACAATACATTATTAACATTTTCAGAAAGTGAAATACTAACCGAACTAGAAAAAAATCCTGAAAATTTTAGTCCGAATGTAATTTTACGTCCGTTATACCAAGAGATTATTTTGCCAAACCTTTGCTATATAGGTGGTGGAGGTGAATTAGCATACTGGTTAGAGCTAAAATCAAATTTTGAAGCAAACACTATTGCCTTTCCAATTTTATTGCTCAGAAACTCTGTATTAGTTGCTACAAAAAAACAGGTTAAAAAAATGGAAAGATTAAATCTTAATTGGGCAGATGTGTTCCAAAACCAGCAAATTTTAGTTAATGAAAAAACCAAAGCATTGTCCGATTTTACAATTGATTTCAGCGAACAAAAAGAATTTCTAAAAAATCAATTTAAAGCTTTATATGAAATTGCAAATAAAACCGATAAGTCATTTTTAGGAGCTGTAAAAGCACAAGAAGTAAAACAATTAAAAGGTCTTGATACTTTAGAAAAGAAACTTCTGAAAGCAGAAAAGAGAATTCATAAAGAAAGACTAGACCAAATTATTCAACTTCAAAATGAATTATTTCCAAATCAAACTTTACAAGAAAGAAAATCAAATTTCGCGGATTTCTACGACGAAGTAAATAATTTTGAAGCTTTTTTCTTACTTTTAAGCTCTCGTTTACAACCATTAAAGCAAAATTTCAACATTGTTATTATTTAAAAATATCGACTAAAAACACTTTTATTCGATAAAAAACAATATATTTAATTTTTTAACATTAAATTGAGATAAAAATTCGTTTTTATAACAATTTAATACATCAATGTTATATTATTATTATATTTGCACACCTAAATTAATAACAAAACTTATGAAAAAAATTACATTTTATTCTACATTATTAATTACCCTTTTATCATTATTTGCATTTAAAAACAGTCTTATTGACAGCAACTTAATCAGAATTCAAGGTGGAACTTTTAAAATGGGTTCAAAAGATTCTGATGGATTAGCTGATGTTGATGAACAAAAAGAACATACCGTTAATCTTAATACATTTGAAATTAGCAAATTTGAAGTAACCGTTTGGGAATGGAAACAATTCATCAAAGCTAATAAAATGAAAATGCCCGTTAAACCAACTTGGGGATGGCAAGATAATTACCCTATTAATGGAGTAACTTGGAACGAAGCGATTGCTTACTGTAACTGGTTAAGCAAAAAAGAAAAACTTCAACCAGTTTATTCTAAAAAAGGACCAAACTTTATTTGCAACTTCAAAGCAAATGGGTATAGATTACCAACTGAGGCAGAATGGGAATTTGCTGCAAAAGGGGGTGCTTCATCAAAATCTTTCAAGTACAGTGGTAGTAATAATTTAGATGATATTGCTTGGCACAAAGGAAATAGCAAAGGAAGTCCTCATACTATTGGAACAAAATTACCTAATGAATTAGGATTACACGATATGAGTGGAAACGTATGGGAATGGTGTTGGGACTGGTACAATAAAGATTTCTACAAACAAGAAAAAGGAGAAAACCCTAGAGGACCAGAAATGGGAGAAAGAAGAACCGTAAGAGGTGGTTCTTGGGATAGCCAACCAAATTATGTAAGACCTGCTAACAGAATTTCTACAGAACCAAATAAAACGCATGAATTTTATGGTTTTAGAGTAGCTAGAACAATTACAAAATAATAAAAAACAATATTGCAAAACCTAATTAAAATGGTACCTTTGCAAAAAATTTAAAAAATGGCAACAAACAGAACTTTTACAATGATTAAACCAGATGCTGTAGAAAACGGACATATTGGTGGAATCTTAAACATGATTACAGAAGGTGGTTTCAAAATTGTTTCTTTGAAATTAACTCAATTAACTATTGCTGATGCACAAGCTTTTTATGCTGTTCACGCTGCAAGACCATTTTTTGGTGAATTAGTTGAATTTATGACAAGAGGTCCAATTGTAGCTGCTATCTTAGAAAAAGATAACGCAGTTGAGGATTTCAGAACTTTAATTGGAGCTACAAATCCTGCTGATGCAGCTGAAGGAACTATCCGTAAAAAATACGCTACTTCTATTGGTGAAAATGCAGTTCACGGATCTGATTCTGATGAAAATGCAGCTATTGAAGGTGCTTTCCATTTTTCAGGAAGAGAGCAATTCTAATTCTAGAATTAATTATATAAAAAAATCCCGATTCAATGAATCGGGATTTTTTTTATCTAAGAACCAAATTCGTTACCAAATCTTTCCTTAATTCTTCATTTATCATTCTTATGATTTTATCTTTTCCGTAACTTAATTCCTCTCGCAAAACAGCAGAAGACAAAGCTACATAAAGGGTAGAACCTTTTAATTGAATTTCCGTTGTATAATTATTCACGCCATTTCCCATTAAATTTTTCCAAGCATCACGAACATTAACCACATCCATACCAGCTTCCAACTTATTTTGAGAAATAAATTGTTTCAACACATCTCCTATCGGACTTTCTTCATTGAATCGCTTTGCCATAACTTACTTTACAGAAAATTTCACCGGTCTTTTATAATGATATTCTAAATCTTGCTCGTTTTTAACTACTAATTTATCTTTTGTCAACTCGATAATTTCTTCTTTCCAACTAGCATAAGTGGTTTTATACTGAATTGTAGCATCACCATCTTTAACAGCAATAACAATATCTTCCTGGATATCATTAGTTAAATAGGTCCCGTCTAATTGAGGCATTACTTTTTTTCTAAAACCTTTATTGCCATCTATTTTAAAAAAATCGATAGTTTCATTTACTTTATATTCTTTCTTATCACCATCTGGAAGTTCTACTTTTTCAATTTCCCAATAGCCATTTAAATTCGAAATATCAGCATCCGTAATCTTCTGTTTACACGAAAGAACTGAGCCTAAAACAATTAAAAAAAGAATTTTCTTCATACTATATTTACCAAATTAGACTATAAAATTACAATTAAAAATCATTCGAATTAAACTATTCTGTATTTTTATTGTCTAACTTGTATAAGTTCTAAAATTAATTTAGCTATGAAAAAAATATCACTACTTTTTATCCTTATTACTTCATTATGGAGTTGTAATTCAGATGATGGAAATTCATCTAACGAAGAAGCTATGTATTTTCCTCCTATTGGTTCTTCTACATGGGAAACCAAAACAATAGCATCACTTGGATGGAATGAAACTCAAGTACAACCTTTATTAGATTATTTAGAGTTAAAAAACACTAAAGGTTTTATTATTCTTCATAATGGAAAAATTGTAATGGAAAACTATTTTAATGGTCACAGTGCTACTGACACCTGGTACTGGGCAAGTGCAGGAAAAACATTAACCGCAACCGTTACTGGTATAGCTGAACAAGAAGGATATTTAAACATCAATAATAAAGTTTCGGATTATCTTGGAACAGGCTGGACAAGTGCTCCGATTTCTAAAGAAAATCTAATTACCAACAAACATCTTTTAACGATGTCATCGGGATTAAATGATGCCTTAGGAGATGATGTTTCTCCTGCTAATTTACAATACGTAGCTGATGCTGGAACACGTTGGGCATATCATAACGTATATGTCAAATTACAAGATGTAGTCGCTGCATCTACTGGACAAACTTGGACAAACTATTTCAATACTAAATTAAGAGATAGAATAGGAATGACGGGGTTTTGGTTTCAAAGCGGTGAAAATAGAGTTTACAGAAGTAACACAAGAAGTATGGCAAGATTTGGGTTATTAGCTTTGAATTTAGGAAATTGGAATGGCAATCAAATTATTAATAATTCTTACTTCAGAAATTCAACTTCGACATCTCAAAATTTAAATTTGGCTTATGGATATATGTGGTGGTTAAATGGGAAAAGTAGTTATCGATTACCCCAAACTCAATTTCAATTTAATGGAACTTTAATACCTAACGCTCCGAATGACATGTATTGTGCTTTAGGTAAAGATGATCAAAAAATATATGTTGTGCCAAGTAAAAAATTAGTTATTATTCGAATGGGTGATGCTGCCGATGGGACAAATTTTGCACTTTCTGACTTTGACAACGAACTTTGGCAAAAAATAAATGCTGTCATTAATTAACAGCATTTATTTTTTATTTTTTTGCTTTCTTCTTACCGCTTGTAAACTTAATCAGTAAGTACATAAATATGGCAAAAGAAGCCAATCTTAATGTTAGAAATACAAAATCATAATCACTAAATGGAATGGCAACTAAAGCCATTACAACAGCCGCTAAAAATAACTGAACTGTTCTATATTTTAAAAGTTCTTTCACAGTTTAAATCTTATTTAAAAAACGAATCCACAAATTCATATTTATTAAACACTTGTAAATCTTCGATTCCTTCCCCTACTCCAATATATTTTACAGGGATTTGAAATTGGTCAGAAATTCCAATTACAACTCCTCCTTTTGCTGTTCCGTCTAATTTTGTAACCGCTAAACAAGAAACTTCTGTAGCTGCTGTAAATTGTTTTGCTTGTTCAAAAGCATTTTGACCAGTAGAACCATCTAAAACCAAAAGTACATCATTTGGTGTATTTTCTACCACTTTTTGCATTACTTTTTTCACTTTAGAAAGTTCGTTCATTAAACCAACTTTATTGTGTAAACGACCCGCAGTATCGATAATTACAACATCAGCATTTTGAGCTACTGCACTCTGTAATGTATCAAAAGCTACCGATGCAGGATCACTTCCCATTTGTTGTTTTACGATTGGCACACCTACTCTATCTGCCCAAATTTGCAATTGATCAATAGCAGCTGCTCTAAACGTATCCGCAGCTCCTAAAACAACGTTATAACCTGCTTTCTTAAACTGGTAAGCTAATTTACCGATAGTAGTTGTCTTACCAACACCATTAACACCAACTACCATAATAACATAAGGCTTTGTGTTAGCTGGAATTTCAAACTGAGTTGCTTCACCTGAATTGGTTTCCGATAATAAACCAGCAATTTCTTCACGAAGAATGCTATTTAATTCGTCAGTTCCTAAATATTTATCTTTTGAAACACGCTCTTCTATACGTTCAATAATCTTTAATGTAGTATTAACACCAACATCTGAAGATACTAAAATTTCTTCTAAATTATCCAATACTTCAGCATCCACTTTCGATTTTCCAGCAACAGCTTTAGTAAGCTTAGAAAAAAACGACGTTTTCGATTTCTCTAAACCTTTATCTAAAGTTTGCTTCTCTTGCTCGTTTAATACGGGCTCTTTCTTTTCCGAAGAGAATATTTTTTTAAAAAAACTCATACTAAATAGGGTTTAAGCTTTTACTGATTTTGTATTTACTGCAAAATCAATTATCTGACAAATGTAAAAATAAAAAAGCTACTTTCAAACGAAAGTAGCTTATCTATATAATTGTTTTATGAATTATTTCTTTTTCAAGAATTCATCAACTAATTCAGGAGCCATCACAGATTCAACGAATGTGTAAGCGCCAGTTTTTGGAGATTTAACCATTTTAATAGCTTTGGTTAATCTTTTAGAAGCTGTTTGTAAAGTTGCTACGGTTTTCTTTGCCATGACTTATCTTATTTAATTTCTTTATGTACAGTTACTCTTTTCAAGATTGGATTAAATTTTTTAATCTCTAATCTATCTGGAGTGTTTTTTTTGTTTTTCGTAGTAATGTAACGAGACGTTCCTGGAACTCCAGAAGTTTTGTGCTCAGTACATTCTAAAATAACTTGGATTCTATTACCTTTCTTTGCCATTTTGATATATATTATTGCGGATTATACAGATTTTACAAATCCGTTTGCTTTTGCATTTTTCAATACAGCAGCAATTCCATTTTTATTAATAGTTTTTAATGCAGCAGTTGAAATTTTCAACGTTACCCATCTATCTTCTTCAGGAATGTAAAAACGTTTTTTTACTAAGTTAACAGAGAATTTTCTCTTCGTTTTGTTCATAGCGTGAGAAACATTGTTCCCTACCATTGCTCTTTTACCTGTAAGTTCACAAACTCTTGACATTATTATTCAGCTTTATTTCGTTATCTAAAATCAGGGTGCAAAGAAACAAAATCGATTTCATATACACAACTATCTTTTGTTATTTTTTTAAAATTTCTTTATAAATTAATTCTAATGCTTTACTAACCGCCCTGTCAATAACCTTTTCACGGGGTTGTCCAAAATTAAATTCTTCCACAAAAACCCCATTTGGAGTAGCAATAGCAATGAAAACCGTTCCTAATTCTGACGCTTCATCTCCTTTTGTTGGGCCAGCATTTCCTGTAGTGGCAATTGCAAAATCAGAATTCATTATTTTTTGCACTGATTTTGCCATTTCAGTAGCAACTTCTGTACTTACAACTCCATATTTAACAACAGCCTCATTAGCAATCCCTAACACATTTATTTTAGTCTGAGTAGCATAACTTACGACACTTCCCTTAAAATAATTTGATGCCCCTGGAACCGCGGATAAAGTTGCCGCTATTTTTCCACCCGTACAACTTTCCGCTGTTGAAATTGTTATCTTTTTTTCAGTCAATAACCTTCCTAAAACTACCTCAATAGGTTCATCTTCGTTATACCCTACAATTATATCATGAATTAACAAATCGAGCTTTTCAACTTGCTGTTTTATTTCATTTTTCAGCAATTCTTCATTTGTTCCTCTTGCTGTTAATCGCAAACGAACTTTCCCTGGACTTGGTAAATACGCTAATTTGATAAAATCAGGTAAATTATCTTCCCATTCTTCAATTTGTTCAGCAATCATGCTCTCTCCACGACCATAAGTCATAATGGTTTGATGCACAATATAAGGACGTTCAAATTTTTTAACTAAATTTGGAATCACTTCATTATCAACCAAATATTTCATTTCATAAGGAACGCCTGGCAACGAAATAAAAACCGTATTTTCTTTCTCCACCCACATTCCTGGCGCTGTTCCGGCTTGATTAAAAAGCACTTTTGCTTTTGTAGGAACTAACGCTTGTTCTCTATTAATTTGTGTGATTGGACGTTTATAAATCCCTTCAATAATAGATTTTACATGCAACAAAACGGCTTCATTTTCCACTAAAGTATCTTCAAAATAGTCGCAAAAAGTTTTCTTAGTAATATCGTCTTTTGTTGGACCTAATCCACCAGTTACGATAACTACATTCACTTTATTTTGAAGCGAATTAAACGTGTCTAAAATATGTTGTTTGTCATCTGAAATCGACAACATTTCATGCGTTGCAATTCCGATTTTATCAAGAGCTTTGGCAATATAAGAAGAATTCGTATCGACAATTTGGCCAATAAGAATTTCATCGCCAATGGTTACTATAGCAGCTTTCATTTTGAATATTTAATAGATTGGGGAATTTAAAAAACAGAATGTTACAACTTGAAATCTTTTTTTATTTCTTTTACTGCTAAATCAATTCTACTTTTTAACGATTTGAATACTTCTTTAATTTCTTTTCTTTTACCTTCGGCTTTTGCCCAAGTCATGATTTGAATGTTCTCTTCATAAGCTAAGTCCATTCCTAATAAATCTAAAGTCGGCTTTATTTTATGGCAAGAAGCATAAGTTCTAGTATAGTCTTTTTCTTCGATAGCTACTTTGATGGATTTTATTTCCGCCGGAACCTCTTCAAAAAATAAGGTTACGATTTGCAATGCAAATTCAATATCGTTTTCAGAAATTTCATAAACCTTCGCTAAATTGTATTGTAATGCCATAACTATCTGATTTGAATTTTAAACATCGATTTTCCTTCTATAAAACCTTCCAAAACATCACCTTCTGTAACTTTTGCAACACCTTTTGGAGTACCTGTAAAAATAATATCTCCAATTTTTAACGTAAAATATTGTGAAACATAAGCTATTAACTCATCTATTTTCCACAACATCAAACTAGTATTACCCTCCTGAACGGTGGTTCCATTTGATTTTAACTCAAAGTTAATATTTTCTAACGAAGTATAATTTTTTTTCGACGTAAAGCTTCCAATTACCGCTGAATGGTCAAATGCCTTTGCTTTTTCCCAAGGTAACCCTTTCTCTTTCAACTTACTTTGCACATCTCGAGCGGTAAAATCAATTCCTAAACCAATTTCTTCATAATATTTATTAGCAAATTTAGCATCGATATGTTTCCCTACTCGGCAAATCTTTACCAAAATTTCCACTTCATGATGAATATCATTACTGAAAGCCGGAATCACAAATGGATTCTTATTTGGCAAAATTGCAGAATCAGGTTTCATAAAGATTACCGGTTCTGTTGGTCTTTCATTATTCAACTCCGAAATATGGTCGGCGTAATTTCGACCTATGCAGATTATTTTCATTTTTTTTAGGTTAAGGGTAAATGGTTAAGGGCAATGGGTAGAACCTTTTAACTTTCACCCATTACCTTTCACCTTATTTAGTATTTAACTTTCTTAATTTAATTCCTGTAAGTACTTTTTTAGTATATAACGGAAAATCAGCATTTTGAATCCATCCAAAATAACCTGGTTCTTTATCAAAAACATCATCTACCAAAGCACCTTTATGTTTTCCAAAGGTAAAAATTTCTTTTCCTTCGTTATTCAAAGCAATGAATCCTGCAAAATCAACTGATTTTTTACGCGTTGTAAATTCAGATAACGATTTCATATCGTTTTCTAAATTCTCGTAGCGATCTAATTGTGATTTTAAGATTTCGTACGTTGCCATCGTATCCGCTTCAGCACTATGAGCGTTTTCTAAACTTTGTCCGCAATAGAATTTGTATGCTGCACTTAAAGTTCGTTCTTCCATTTTATGAAAAATCGTTTGCACATCAACAGAAACTCGGTTTTTCATATCAAAATCAACTTCGGCACGCAATAATTCTTCGGCTAAAAGCGGAATATCAAATCTATCAGAATTAAATCCAGCCAAATCAGAATCTTTAATCATGTTATGAACTTGCGTTGCTAACTCTTTAAATGTGGGTTCATTAGCTACTTTTTCATCGGTAATTCCGTGCACCGCAGTGGTTTGTGGCGGAATTGGAATCGTAGGATTTACCAACCAAGTTTTACTTTCTTTATTTCCGTTTGGATATACTTTAAATATTGAGATTTCTACAATTCGGTCTCTAGCAACATCAATTCCAGTGGTTTCAAGGTCGAAAAAGCAGATTGGGCGTGTTAATTTTAATTCCATAGCGATTTTATATAGGACAAAGATAGAAAAACCCGACAGCTTTTAAAAACTATCGGGTTTACTTATAAATTTATTTTCAGTTTAGAAATCTCTGTTTACATCAAAAGCTTCTAAATAATCTGCAACACGTTTTACAAAACTTCCTCCTAACGCTCCATCAACAACTCTGTGATCATAAGAGTGTGATAAGAACATTTTTTGACGGATTCCAATGAAATCACCTTCTGGAGTTTCAATAACAGCTGGTACTTTTCTAATCGCTCCTAAAGCTAAAATACCTACTTGTGGTTGGTTGATAATTGGCGTTCCAAAAACAGAACCAAAAGTTCCCACATTCGTAACTGTATAAGTTCCACCTTGCGTATCGTCTGGTTTTAATTTTCCTGCTTTTGCACGGTTTCCTAAATCGTTTACTGCTTTTGCCATTCCAACTAAGTTTAATTGATCAGCATTTTTAATTACAGGAACAATTAAGTTTCCGTTTGGTAAAGCTGCTGCCATTCCTAAGTTGATATTTTTACGTTTGATAATATAATCTCCATCAACTGAAATATTCATTCCTGGGAAATCTTTCAATGCTTTTGCTACCGCTTCCATCATAATTGGTGTAAAAGTTAACTTCTCACCTTCTCTTTTTTCGAAAGCAGCTTTCACTTTATCTCTCCATTTTACGATGTTCGTAACATCTACTTCAATGAACGATTGTACGTGAGCCGAAGTTTGTACCGAAGCTACCATGTAACCCGAAATCAACTTACGCATTCTGTCCATCTCTACAATCTCGTCACCACCATTTACTGAAACCGGAACGGATTGAGCTACTGGAGCTGGATTTGCTTTTGGAGCCACCGCTGGAGTTGCAACAACTGCAGGCTGACTTCCTCTATTTTTGATATAATTTAATAAATCTTCTTTGTTTACTCGACCATCTTTACCAGAACCAGCAATAGATTCTAATTCTACTAATGAAATTCCTTCTTCTTTAGCAATATTTTTAACTAAAGGTGAAAAGAATTTATCTGATGCTGAAAAATCTGCTGGAGCAACAGTTTCTTTTGCTACTTCTACTGCTTTTGCTACTTCTGCAACTGCAACTGGAGCGTCTGCTTTAGCTTCTGGAGTTGCTACAACGGCACCACCTTCCGTTTCGATAATAGCGATAGTTTGTCCTACTTGAACTACATCATCGGTATTAAATAAAATTTCAACAAGTGTTCCTGCAACTTCTGAAGGCACCTCACTGTCTACTTTATCAGTAGCAATTTCAAGTACTGCTTCGTCCATTTCAATTTTATCACCAACTTTTTTTAACCAGTTAGTAACTGTTGCCTCTGCAACACTTTCACCCATTTTAGGTAATTTCAATTCAAACTTTGCCATATCTTTAAACTAAAGTTGTGTTTTTGTATTTGGTTTGCAAAAATACTAATTTTTCGTTCGTTTTTTAAACAATTCAATAATTTTTTACAATAAAATTATTTGTCCTCTATCGTTAGAATTATTACTTCCTATTAAGTAATTCGAACTCGAAATATAATTCTTAAAACTTAGATTTTTACTCTTATTTAACTGCATAAAAGTAATAATTTCAGCAAAACTAAAAGTAGTCTTATCAAATATTATTTCAATGTTTTTATGCGATTGGTTCTCAAATTGATTAAAATCAGACAAATAAGTTGCTTTTTTTGATAGGTTCAATTCTAAATTTTCTCTTGAAAAAACGACATATTCATCAATAATCCGAACTTCATTCTTCTGTTGATTCTTCTTCAAAAGACTAAAAACAAAACTTCCCACTTGCATCATTACATCAAAAAACCATGATTTCTTAAAGTGCTTTTTATAGAAAAATTGCATCGCTTCACGGAAACGCTTCATATAGGTTCCATCTCGTACTGTACTTTCACCTTTATAATGAATCACAGAAGTTTCGTGAAAGTAATAATTCGATTTACCTGTTTTCAACACCAAATAACTCAAATCGATATCATCTGAATACATGAAACAATTTTCATCAAACCCGCCAACTTTTAGATATAATTCACGTTTCATTACCATAAAGGCACCAACTAAAATATCGACTTTCCCTGATTCGTTTTCAGATAAATGTTGGGCGTAATATTTTCCGAAATAATTCGAAATTTTATACAATCCGAAGATTTTCGTAAAAGCTACCCAAGGAGTTGGAACCCCACGTTTGCTTTCGGGTAGAAAATTTCCAGCACCGTCGATTAATTTACAACCGATAATTCCAGTGTTCAGTTGCCAGTTTTTAGTGTTCAGTATTTTAGAAAAAGTATCTTCTGTAACAACCGTATCAGGATTTAAGATGCAAATGTATTTCCCTTTAGCTTGAGCTACTCCGATGTTATTTCCTTTTGGAAAACCTAAATTAGCTGCGTTTTCAATGAGTTTGATGTGCGGGAATTTGGTTTTCATCATCTCACAACTATCATCAGACGAAGCGTTATCAATGACAATGATTTCGCTATCAATTCCTTCCAATGCTTTTTGAACACTAAGAACACATTGCTCTAAAAAATAGCGCACATTATAATTAAGGATGATTACGGATAGTTGCATGATGCGAATATAATTAAAAGTTTAATTTTAACATTAGTCAATATTCATTTTGAATAAAAACTTAATATCTTCGAAAATTAAAATTCGTTTTATGAAAAAAATAGTTACCCTAATTTTATTTTTAACATCATTTTCTATTTTCTCGCAAGAGGATATAAAAGCTAATTACGACAAAAAAGAAGTTTATATTTCAATGAGAGATGGTACAAAACTTTTTACTGCCATCTATACTCCTAAAGACATTTCTTCTAGAAAAAAGTATCCTATTTTGATGCAAAGAACTTGTTATAGTGTTGCCCCTTATGGTGAGGACAATTATAAAAAATCATTAGGACCAAATGCGTTTTTACAAAAAGATAAATACATTTTTGTTTACCAAGATGTGAGAGGAAGATACATGAGTGAAGGAACTTTTACAAATATGACACCTCAAGTTATTCAAAAAAGCAAGAAAGATACTGATGAAAGTACTGATACTTACGACACGATTGATTGGTTGATCAAAAACATTAAAAACAATAATGGAAAAGTCGGACAGTATGGAACTTCATATCCCGGATTTTATACTGCGGTTGGAACTTTAGCCAATCATCCTGCATTAGTTGCATCATCTCCGCAAGCACCAATTTCCGATTTCTTTTTTGATGATTTTCATCATAATGGTGCTTTTTTAATGGGATATTTCAAAACTTTCCCCGTTTTTGGAGTTCAAAAAACTAAACCTGAAAATAAAGCTTGGTATTCTGACCAATCCATCAAAACAACTTCAAGAGATGGTTCTATTTTTTATAAAGAAATTGGAACTTTAAAAGAAGCGGTTGATAAATATTACAAAGACAATTTTTTCATGCAAGAAATTGTAAATCATCCTAATTACGATGATTTCTGGAAATCTAGAAATTTGTTACCCCATTTAAAAGGAATCGATCACGCAGTTATGACTGTTGGCGGATGGTACGATGCAGAAGACTTGGCCGGACCATTGAACATTTATAAAACAATTGAAAAAAATAATCCTAAAGCAAAAAACACAATTGTAATGGGACCTTTCTCTCACGGCGGATGGTCGAGAGAAGCTGGAAAACACTATCACAACGATGTTTATTTTGGAGATAGTATCGCTACTTTCTATCAAAAAAATATCGAACATAAATTCTTCAATCACTATTTGAAAGAAAAATCTAAAGAATCTGCAAAACTCCCTGAAGCATACATGTTTGATACAGGCAAGAAAGAATGGAAAACATTTGAAAATTGGCCTCCAAAAGAAAGCACAAAACTGAATTTTTATCTAAGTTCAAATGGAAAATTAGATACCAAAAAAAGTGAATCAGCAAACTTTAGCGAATACTATAGTGATCCAAACAACCCGGTTCCAAGTAGTATCAATTATGCTGAATATAACGGTTTCACACCCAGAAATTACATGAGCGAAGACCAAAGATTTGCCTTGAGCCGACCTGATGTAGTTACTTTTACAACAGATTATTTAACGGAAGATATTACATTAGCTGGAGAAATTATGGCTAAATTAAAAATTGCTTCAACTGAAACAGATGGAGATTTTATCGTAAAATTAATCGATATTTATCCAGCTGACGAACCTCAAAATAAAGACAAACCAAATGTACTTTATGCCAACTATCACCAAATGGTGAGAAGCGAGGTAATGCCAGCACGTTTTAGAAATAGTTTTGAAAAACCAGAACCTTTAACTCCAAACGCAACTACGGAAGTTAATTTTAGATTACAAGATGTTTTACATACTTTCAAAAAAGGACATAAAATTCAAATTCAAGTACAAAGCACTTGGTATCCGTTAATTGCTGTTAATCCTCAGAAATTTTTAGAAAACCCTTACTTGTCAGAAAAACAAGATTACACTAAGGCTTTTATTAAAATCTTTGAAGAAAGTCATTTAGAAGTAGAAATTTTAAAATAACAAAACAAAAGCTGTCAGAAATGATGGCTTTTTTATTTAATTCCAAAAGATTGTTTCATCTGTTACAATAAACTATTTTTGCAGCTCTAAATTGTATTATGAATTACTTATCAGTCGAAAATATCTCCAAATCTTATGGCGAACGTGTGTTGTTTGACAACGTTTCGTTTGGAATTAATAAAGATCAAAAAATAGCTTTTATCGCTAAAAACGGTTCGGGAAAAACCACCATTATGAACATGATTAATGGTTTAGACGAACCTGATTCAGGTCAAGTGGTGATTCGAAAAGAAATCAACATGGCGTTTTTGTCGCAAAACAATAATTTGCAAGACGAATTAACTATTGAGGAAAATATTTTTGCTTCGGATAATGAAATTCTGAAAGTAATTGAACGCTACGAAAAAGCGTTAGAAAATCCGAATGATGAAGAAGCGTATCAAAGAGCTTTTGACGATATGGACCGACATAATGCTTGGGATTTTGAAACGCAATTCAAGCAAATTCTATACAAGCTAAAGTTGGAAGACTTGAAAATGAAAGTCAAAAACATGTCGGGTGGACAAAAAAAGAGACTTTCGTTAGCGATTATTTTGATTAGCAAACCTGATTTATTGATTTTAGACGAGCCAACGAATCACTTGGATTTAGAGATGATTGAATGGTTAGAAGATTATTTTGCAAAAGAAAATATCACATTGTTTATGGTAACGCACGACCGTTTCTTTTTGGAACGTGTTTGTAACGAAATTATCGAATTAGACAATGGAAAAATATACCAATACAAAGGCAACTACTCGTATTATTTAGAAAAGAAAGAAGAACGTTTGGCTTCTGAAAATGCGAGTATCGACAAAGCACAAAACTTATTCGTAAAAGAATTAGCTTGGATGCGCCGTCAACCAAAAGCTAGAACTACCAAATCGAAATCGCGTCAAGATGATTTTTACGTGATTAAAGAAAAAGCGGAAAGTCGTAGAAAAGAAAATGTGGTAGAGCTCGAAATCAACATGGAGCGTATGGGAAGCAAGATTATCGAAATGGTAAAATTGAACAAAGACTTTCCTGATAGAACCATTTTAAAAGATTTTAGCTATTCATTTCAACGTGGAGAACGTATTGGAATTATTGGTAAAAACGGAACGGGAAAATCGACTTTCTTGAACATTTTAACCCAAACCATTCAACCTGATTCGGGTAAAGTAATTATTGGTGATACTATTAAAATTGGATATTACACCCAAAGTGGTATCAATCCAAAACCAGGACAAAAAGTAATCGATATTATCAAAGAATATGGCGAATATATTCCGTTGACAAAAGGAAAAATTATTTCGGCTTCGCAATTATTGGAACGCTTTTTATTTGATGCCAAAAAACAATACGATTTCGTAGAAAAATTAAGTGGTGGCGAATTGAAACGTTTGTATTTATGTACGGTTTTAATTCAGAATCCGAATTTCTTAATTTTGGATGAGCCAACAAATGATTTGGATATTGTAACGCTGAACGTTTTAGAAAGTTTCCTTTTAGATTATCCTGGTTGTTTGTTAGTGGTGAGTCACGATAGATATTTCATGGATAAAATTGTCGATCACTTATTTGTTTTTAGAGGTGAAGGCGAAATTGAAGATTTCCCTGGAAATTATTCAGATTTCAGAGCATATGAAGATTCAGCTGAACCAAAAGTTTTGAATTCGGTAAGCACTGAAAAAACAAATTGGAAGGAAAAACAAACGGCTACAACCGGATTAAGTTTCAACGAACAGAAGGAATTCAATAAAATTGAAAAAGAAATCAAAGATTTAGAATACAATAAAAAACAAATCGAACAAGAATTCGCTGACGGAAAAGTTGCTGATGATAAAATTGAAGCGAAAGCAAACGAATTACAAAAAATCATTCAGTCTTTAGAAGAAAAAGAAGAACGCTGGTTTGAATTGAGTTCTAAAATGGAATAAAGTTTCACAATGTAACACCACGTTTTACACAAAGTTTCACTAAGTTTTTTTTCTTATAAATTCTTTGTGTTACTTTGTGCCAAACTTTGAGAAACTTAGTGCTACAACAAATAAAATCTTACATAAAATTCCTTTTACACTCCAAAAACGAACATGGAGTGCATTCGCCATTTGTATTTGATTTGATTATGAAATGTTTTTATGATGCAACAAAATATCAAGAATACGAAGTATTAAAATCGTATAGAAAATCGCTTTTAGAAAATAAAAACACGATCGAAGTAACGGATTTTGGTGCAGGTTCACGAGTTTTTAAATCGAATACCAGAGAAATTGCAAAAATCGCACAAACCGCTGGAATTACTCCAAAAAATGCGGAATTGCTTTTTAGAATCGTTCGCTATTTTCAACCCAAAAGCATTTTAGAAATTGGAACTTCTTTAGGATTAGCCACTTCGGCTCTTTCGTTAGGAAATTCAAATGCGAAAATCATCACTTTAGAAGGTTGTCCGAATACGCAAAAGCAAGCACAAATTCAATTACAAGGGCAAAATTCAAATTTTCAAAACGTTGAATTTGTCAATACAGAATTTTCAAGCTATTTTAAAACCCTTAACCTTTCACCTGTCACCCATCAACTAATCTATTTCGATGGCAATCATTCCAAAAAAGCTACTTTAGATTATTTTGAAGCGTTAATTCCAACCATTTCAAATGATTCTGTTTGGATTTTTGATGACATTCATTGGTCAGCCGACATGGAAGAGGCTTGGGAAATCATAAAAAATCATCCAAAGGTTTCGGT
The DNA here is from genome assembly GCF_004363695.1 of Flavobacterium cheniae. Taxonomy (GTDB): domain Bacteria; phylum Bacteroidota; class Bacteroidia; order Flavobacteriales; family Flavobacteriaceae; genus Flavobacterium; species Flavobacterium cheniae. The sequence continues at coordinate 955,521 of NZ_SNZC01000001.1, forward strand.
TACAATTGATACGTTTCAATGGGGAATTATCTTTTTTAGAGCCGAACAAGAAAAAGAACATTTTATCATCAATCCGAATAAAACGATTAGTTCGCATTTGTTTGAAAGAATTCGTTTTTAGTTGTAACAAAATTTATATTTTCGCACTAATAATCAAACAGCTATAAATTGGTTATTATGGAAAATCTTTCTTTTTTTAAATCAAAATATTTCAAATTTATACTTCCTTTTATTATTGTATTGGGAATAATTTATTTGTTTAAATCAGGATATAAATTTGGTCAATGGTTGTATTTAATGATAAATTAAATCATTGTTTTGCTTTATTTATGTAACAAATTCCTTTCTTTTTCTACTTATTAGAGTATTACATCAATAATATTGTCATCTCGAGCGAAGTCGAGAGGCTAAATTCTAATTTCATTATGGCAAATCCGTTAATCAAAATAACCAATATCAAAAGAGATTTTCCTTTAGGAAACGAAATCGTGTATGTATTAAAAGGCATCGATTTAGAAATCAATAAAGGCGAATATGTAGCTTTAATGGGACCTTCAGGTTCTGGAAAATCAACTTTGATGAACATTTTAGGTTGTTTAGACACACCAACTTCTGGAACATACATTTTGAACGGAAAACACGTTAGTGAAATGCAAGACGATGAATTGGCAGGAATTCGTAATAAAGAAATTGGATTCGTTTTTCAAACGTTCAACTTAATGCCACGAACAACGGCTTTGGATAATGTCGCTTTACCAATGGTTTATGCCGGTCATTCCAAATCAGAACGCGTGGAACGTGCTACTGAAGTATTAACACAAGTAGGCTTGAACGACAGAATGGATCACAAACCAAATCAACTTTCGGGTGGTCAACGTCAGCGTGTGGCGGTTGCGAGAGCTTTGGTAAATAAACCTTCTATCATTTTAGCCGATGAACCAACCGGAAACTTAGACAGTAAAACTTCGGTGGAAATCATGAATTTATTCAACGAAATTCACGCCAAAGGAAACACTGTAATTCTAGTAACTCACGAAGAAGACATTGCCGCTTATGCACACCGAATCATTCGTTTACGAGACGGACTTATTGAAAGTGATACCATGAACTCTAATATAAAAAAGTAAATTCACTTTAAATCCCGAATTACTTAAATGGATAATGTGGAGAAAATATATCCCGCGGTAAACGTAAAATCATTTGTCTCCTTTTTTTGGTTTATCCTAGTACTTGCAATATCTGTTATTGCATCTATTTTTGGGTATGTTTTAATTAGAGATGGCTATTGGAAAATTTCTTTTTTCACTTTACCCTTTATTTTATTAACTCCTTATATAATATTTTTTAGCTTAAAATCTAAAATAATTTTAACTAAAGATTCTATAATTAGGAAAGTTCCATTTAGTAGAAAGGAAATAAAATATTATGAAATTAAAACTCTTAAAATTTACGATACAATAGGAAATGGATATGGCTCTGTTTCTTATTTAGAAAGTAAAAAACCAAATTCAAAAAGTCTATTTACTTTAAAAACAATTTTTGTATCGGATATAGAAAACTCTCATCCAAATAAATTCACAAAGGGTAAACAATTTACTTTTCATGCTACAAATGATATTTACTCATTTATTGAAGAAAAAATTTCTAATAAACAAGTTGATTAAGTAATGTTTTATTATTGAAAAATCTTTTTCAAAATAACTACCTTTGCTCAAAATTGCCAAAATGACTTTTTCCGACTACTCTAAAGAATTTTCATATAACTTAAAACTTGCCTACCCTATTATTTTAGGAATGTTAGGCCATACCGTTGTGGGAATTGTAGATAATATCATGGTCGGAAAATTAGGTCCAACCGAGTTAGCTGCTGTGTCTTTAGGAAACAGCTTTGTTTTCATTGCCATGTCATTAGGAATTGGATTTTCTACTGCAATTACACCTTTAGTAGCAGAATCAGATGGAAAAAATGATGTAGCTGGTGGTCGTTCTGCATTTCATCACGGATTGTATTTGTGTACGATTTTAGGTGTAGCTTTATTTACTTTAATTTTCTTTTCGAAACCACTAATTGCTTACATGGGACAACCCGAAGCAGTTGTAGAAATGGCAAAACCTTATTTAGATATCGTAGGTTTTTCGTTGATTCCGTTAATTATGTACCAAGCGTACAAACAGTTTGCCGACGGTTTGAGTGAAACTAAATATTCGATGTGGGCAACCATTATTGGAAATTTAACCAACGTAGTTATAAATTACTTCTTAATCTACGGAATTTGGATTTTTCCAAAATGGGGCATCGTTGGAGCCGCTGTAGGAACTATTGTTTCGCGTTTTGTGATGTTAGGCTATATGCACTACATAATGAATTTAAAACCAAAATTCCATCCGTATTTTAAAGGATTTAGCTTGAAAGAAATTAAGAAAGAAGTCAACCAAAAAATCATTAAAATTGGGATGCCTTCTGCCATGCAAATGTTCTTTGAAGTGGCGTTGTTTACAGGAGCCATTTGGTTATGTGGAATGATTGGAACAACAAGTCAAGCAGCGAATCAAATTGCATTGAGTTTAGCTTCTTTAACCTTTATGTTTGCGATGGGATTAAGCGTTACCGCAATGATTCGTATTGGAAACCAAAAAGGATTAAATGATTATGTAACCTTAAGAAAGGTAGCAATATCCATTTTCTTATTAGCTGTGGTGATTGAAATTGTTTTTGCTTTACTATTTGTTGCCTTACATACGACTTTACCATACATTTTCGTAGATATCAACGATGCAAAAAATCTAACCGAAAACTTAGAAGTAATCGCAATATCAGCCAATTTACTTTTGGTTGCTGCCGTTTTTCAAATTTCCGATGGGTTACAAGTAGTGGTTTTAGGCGCACTTCGTGGTTTACAAGATGCTAAAATTCCAATGTATATTACGTTTGTAGCGTATTGGGTAATTGGATTTCCTATCTCCATTTATTTAGGATTAGAAACCGAATTAAAAGCTGTTGGCGTTTGGATTGGACTTTTAGCCGGATTAACAGCAGCAGCAATATTTTTGTATATTCGCTTTAATTATTTGACTAAAAAACTGGTTCAAGTACAAGCACAAGAGCAAGTTCAATTACAATAACAAGAAGAAATTAAAATCATAAAAACATGAACTTACCAAAATTTGTAATCGGAGATAATACCGATTTTCCAGAAGATATTTTCGTAATCCATTTAGAATATCCAAGATTCGTAATCAACTTGAAAGATGACGAAGTAGAATTTTTAGAAGACATTGAAGAAGAAGACGAAAAAGAATTAGAATCAGAAATGGAACATTTAATTACCATTGCCGGAGAATTCTACGATAGAGAAATTGAACGTTACGAGCAGGAATAGTGTTCAGAGTACAGTATTATTTTTTAAAATATTGATCTAATAAACTCATAGCCGCTGCAAAAGGTGAAATTTCATTGTTTTGCACGGCTTTTTTATTTTCTTCCAATAGTTGCATGATATTCGGATGATTGTAAAAGTGAGATTTCAATTGTTCATTAATCGTTTCCATCATCCAAAATTGGTTTTGATTTTGACGTTTTTCTTCGAAATAATGATTTGCTTTTACCAATTCGAAATACTCTGAAATGATCTCCCAAATCGCATCAATTCCTGTTTGTTCATAAGCACTACAAGTCGTTACTTTTGGAATCCAACCCGAAGATTTAGCTGGAAATAAATGCAACGCTCTATTGAATTCGGTTTTGGCTAATTTTGCTTTCGCAATATTATCACCATCCGCTTTATTGATTACGATAGTGTCTGCCATTTCCATGATGCCACGTTTGATGCCTTGTAATTCATCACCAGCGCCTGAAATTTTCAACAACAAAAAGAAATCGACCATACTGTGAACAGCAGTTTCGCTTTGCCCTACTCCAACCGTTTCAATAATAATCGTATCAAATCCACAAGCTTCACACAAAATAATAGTTTCACGCGTTTTTCTGGCAACGCCACCTAACGTATCGCCCGAAGCACTTGGTCGAATATAGGCATTCTCGTCTTTTACCAATTCTTCCATACGGGTTTTATCGCCCAAAATACTTCCGTGACTGATAGACGAACTCGGGTCAACAGCCAAAACAGCGACTTTCTTTCCGATGGTAGTTAAATATTTTCCAAAAGCTTCAATAAACGTACTTTTTCCAACACCTGGAACACCGGTAATTCCAACACGAACCGAATGATTCGCATGTGGCAAACAACCTTTAATTACTTCATTTGCTTTGGCTAAATGTTCAGGATTCGTGCTTTCGACTAAAGTTATGGCACGACTCAAAGCGGTTTTATCTCCTTTTAAAATTCCAGCAATCAGCTCTTCTGCCGAAGGTTGTTTTCTTCGGAATTGTTGAATTTGACTTGCCACAAGGGTACTCAGCGTTTCAGGTTGTTCCACGCCATGAATTTCTGAAAGTGCCGATTTTTTATTTGGTGTTTTCAAAAGGAATTTTGCTTTGTGTAAAAATACAAAAAATGTAGGAATATAAAACATCGAAATCTTCATGATTAATTACCTTTGTATTCTTGATTTTAGGAAATGGAAAACATCATTTTATTATTTTTATGCTTGATTTTGGGCGTTGCGCTTCAAAAAGTGCCGCAATTTCCTAAAAATGCCTATCAAAGTTTGAATCAATACGTGATTTACGTTTCGCTTCCGGCTTTGGCATTGTATTACATTCCGAAAATTACGATTTCACTCGCTTTACTTTATCCGTTAGGAATTGCGTGGTTAGGTTTCGGATTATCGTTTGTGTTTTTCTATGCTTTGGGGACGTATTTCAAATGGTCGAAAAAGTTAATTGGATGTTTAATTTTAACCGGTGGATTGAGTAATACTTCTTTCGTAGGATTTCCAATTATCGAAGCTTTGTATGGTGCAGATGGATTAAAAACCGCCATTATTGTTGACCAACCCGGTTCATTCGTAGTCGTAACTACATTAGGTATTTTAGTCGCAGCTAGTTTTTCAAGAGGAAATTTAAGTACTTCAGAAATCGTATTGAAGATTGTAAAATTCCCACCATTTATCGCTTTTACGATTGCACTTTTTTGTACAATATTTACTTTAGAATTTCCAGAAGCGTTGCAAAACTCCTTTTTAAGAATTGGAAATACCGTAACTCCAGTTGCTTTAGTAGCCGTTGGATTACAATTAAAAATTGATACCCGAAGCAAACATTGGTCATTTTTAACTTTAGGATTATTTTTCAAATTAATTTTAATGCCCGCTTTTTTCTTCTTGCTTTACAAAATCATATTAGGCGGAAAAGGATTAGAAATAGATGTATCTATAATAGAATCTGCCATGGCGCCCATGATAACAGGTGCGATTTTAGCTTCCAATTATGGATTAAAACCCAAATTGAGTAGTATGATGATTGGTATTGGAATTCCGCTGTCGTTGCTGACGGTAGCTTTTTGGTATTGGGTTCTGAGTTTGTAGCACTAAGTTTGACACAAAGTTCCGCCAATTTTTTTTGAAATCTTTGCGACTTAGCGCTTTTGCGAGCGAAAAATTCTGTGTCCCAAAAAACATAAAATTAATTATCTTTACACTTCAATTGTACACTATGAATCCTGAAATATTACTTGCGCTTGAAAACATTGTAGGTTCGGCTTATATTTTTACTGATGAAGCTACTCGTAAAACCTATGGTCACGACGAAACGGAAGATTTGAGTTTTCCGCCTCATGTGGTGGTAAAACCAGCAAATACCGAAGAAGTTGCGCAAATTTTAAGAGTTTCGAATACGTATAAAATTCCGACAACACCAATTGGTGCTCGTACTGGTTTGAGTGGTGGCGCTTTATCTATTTATGGTGGAATTGGAATTTCAATGGAGCGATTCAATCAGATTATTGAAATTGATGAACAAAATTTACAAGTTACAACTCAGCCTGGCGTAATTACGCAAGTTTTACGTGAAGCTGTTGCCGAAAAAGGCTTGTTTTATCCCGTAGATCCAAGTAGTATGGGAAGTTGTTTTATTGGTGGAAATATTGCAGAAAATTCTGGTGGCGCTAGAGCTTTGAAATATGGCGTAACCAAAGATTATGTCCTGAATTTAGAAGTCGTTTTACCAACAGGTGATATCATTTGGACAGGCGCTAATACTTTGAAAAATTCAACGGGTTATAATCTTACGCAATTGATGGTAGGAAGTGAAGGAACTTTGGGCATCGTGACTAAAATTGTATTGAAATTATTACCTCAAAATAAACATAACGTTTTACTTTTGGTTCCGTTTTATAAAGCAGAGCAAGCGTGTGAAGCGGTTTCAGCGATTTTTAGAGCAGGAATTATCCCAAGTGCTTTAGAGTTTATGGAACGCGATGCGATTGATTGGACATTGAAATTTGTCGATGGGTTGAATGTGGAAGTCAAAGATAACGTTCAGGCGCATTTGTTGATTGAAGTAGATGGTAATTATCCTGAAATTTTAATGCAAGAAGCGGAACAAATTTTGGCAGTAGTAGAACAATTTGAAATCGACGAAGTGTTGTTTGCCGATACCGAAGAACAAAAAAATGCACTATGGAAAATGCGTCGCTCTTTAGCGGAAGCGGTAAAAGCAAATTCCATTTATAAAGAAGAAGATACGGTTGTTCCGAGATATGAATTACCAAAATTATTAAAAGGCATCAAGGAAATTGGTTCAAAATATGGTTTTCAATCGGTGTGTTATGGACATGCTGGCGATGGTAATTTACACGTCAACATCATCAAAGGCAACATGACCGATGACAATTGGAAAACCGAAGTTCCAAAAGGTATTCGTGAAATTTTTGAATTAACAGTTGGCTTGAAAGGAACGCTTTCTGGCGAACACGGTATTGGTTTGGTGCAAAAAAACTACATGGATATTGCGTTTTCAAAAGTACATTTGGAATTAATGGAACGCATCAAAGCGATTTTTGACCCAAATAATGTGTTGAATCCTGGGAAAATTTTTCCTGATGGGAATGATTAATCTAATGTTTTGAGAACTTTTTAAAAATCACAAATCCAATTGAACTTCCGACCAAAAAAGAAACAATAAAATTTGTCAAATTTGGTTCGGGATGTCCGTTACTTCCGGGATAAGCTGTAAAGAATAAACTCATGATGTAATTCATTTCATGTGAATGATAATAACATAGATCTGGGATTAACAAATAGTACAACACGGTAAAACTAAAAATTGAAGTAATAAAACCTCCAATAATTATAAATAACCATTTATTAAACTTTGTGTATTTCATTTTTACTTTGAATTCAAAAACTCCACCAAATTCGCATCCGCATTTTTAAACGTTGGCGGTTGCTCGATAATACTGGCTATGCGCTTTTTGTTTAATTTCATAGTGATATCAGCTTCGGTTGTAAACAACAAAGCAGATAAAAAAGGGTTGTTGATGTGCGGAATTAACTCTGCTTCTAAATCGTCTAATTTGCAGATTTTTACCAATTCTTGCTTTTCAGTCGTGTAAATTTTATACGTCATTGACAATTTTAAGATATTGTCTTCTACGATGGTTTTTACGTAAATGTTCTGTAATTCAGGTTTTCCAACGGTTTTAGCTAGCGTTAATTTGGCAAAAGTACCATTCGAAATACTTGCTCTAACTTGGTTAAAAAATTCGGTATAAGTGATGTTATTTTCGTTCATGTTATAAGTCTAAAGCTTTTACAATTTTTTCATCAAAAATCATAGAAAACAATTTGTTGTCCTTGTCTTTATTCAAAAATTTCCATTGCTTTTTAGTTAATTCGTCAGCAACAGCAATTAAGGTTGAACGCATTTCAATACGAAACGTATTTGTTGCTTTATCATAGGTCACTTTTTCAGCATTCATTGACGATTTAAAAATATCTGTCATAGATTCCGCATCGTTCATTGGCTCTTTAAATTTCATAGCCATCACATTATTATGTCCAATAAGACAAAACATTTTACCCTCAATTTTCTTGATTTCTCCAAACGAAAAACCAGGATCTACTTCGACTAATTTGATTGAAAATTGTTCGTTCTCCATCATTTGACCAAACATTGTCTTCATTTGCTCTTGTGGAATAATATCAAATACTTTTGGATAGGTAGTTTCAAAAATGGCATCAAAATTCATATTTACTCCTGCTTTATACGACTTAAGCGCCTCGGTTTTTAAAGACGTCATGTCTTGCGCTAAAACAGCAATAGTTTGAAAAATGAAGAATGCGATGAATAGAATTTTGGTTTTCATTTTGAGTGATTTTAATTTTATCAAAGATAGTTAGTTTTGATGAAACACAAATAAAATTAAACACATAGACACATAAGATTTACTATGTCTTTATTTTTAGGCGTTTCACTTAGCATAATTCACATAGCAAATTAATTAACCTATGTGACTATGTGTTTCAAAAAAAATCCCCAACTACTTTTAGCAATTGAGGATTAGTTTATTTATGTGTTTTAATTATTCGTTAACCAAAACCCATTCGCCAGAAGCAATCATGCTTTCTGCCTTTTTATATTTCATGGTTTCGCTTTTTCCACTCATTACGTGTTTGATAGTAACAGTGTCATTACGATTGATTTTTGGCATTTCTCTTGTAATCGTTTCTGTTACTTGAGGTCTTTGACTTGCCATTTCTCCTGCTCTTCTTGCTTGAGCCGCTGTATCTTCGCTATCTAAATCTTCTTTAGTTTCAGTATAGTTTTCTTTTTGTTGCACTTGCTTAGCTTCTTGAATTTCAGAAGTATTTTGAGAAGGCAAATCTCCTTTGAATAAGAATGAAATTACTTCTTTATTTACATCATCAATCATTTTCTTGAACAAGTTGAACGCTTCGAATTTGTAAATCAACAATGGATCTTTTTGTTCATGAACCGCTAATTGAACCGATTGTTTCAATTCGTCCATTTTGCGTAAGTGTTTTTTCCAAGCTTCATCCACAATAGCTAACGTGATGTTTTTCTCAAAATCAGCCACTAACGAACGTCCTTCTGAAGTATATGCTTTTTCTAAATCGGTAACCACATTTAATGATTTGATTCCGTCAGAGAATGGCACAATAATTCTTTGGTACTGACCATTATTGTTTTCGTAAACATTTTTGATGATTGGATACGCTTCACGAGCATCTCTAGCAATTTTTTCTTCGTAATGAGCTAAAACCGCTTTGTAAACTTTACCAGTGATTTCTCTAACTGATAATTTTGCAAATTCTGATTGTGAAACTGGAGCACTAATTGAAAAATAACGAATTAATTCAAACTCGAAATTCTTGAAATCTTCTGCTAATTTGTTTTGTTCCACTACTAATTCGCAAGTGTCGTACATCATGTTTGCGATATCCACTTTCAAACGTTCTCCGTGTAAAGCGTGACGTCTTCTTTTGTATACTACTTCTCTTTGTGCATTCATTACGTCGTCATATTCTAACAAACGTTTACGAACTCCAAAGTTATTTTCTTCTACTTTTTTCTGTGCTCTTTCGATAGATTTTGTCATCATAGAATGCTGAATTACTTCACCTTCTTTCAAACCAATTCTATCCATAACTTTCGCTACTCTTTCAGAACCAAATAAACGCATTAAGTTATCTTCCAAAGACACGTAGAATTGAGAACTACCTACATCTCCTTGACGACCCGCACGACCACGTAACTGACGGTCCACACGACGCGAATCGTGACGTTCTGTTCCGATAATTGCTAAACCACCTGCTTTTTTCACTTCGTCAGATAATTTAATATCGGTACCACGACCTGCCATATTGGTTGCGATTGTAACTACTCCAGGTTTTCCTGCTTCAGCTACAATTTCTGCTTCACTTTTGTGCATTTTAGCATTCAATACATTGTGTTGAATACCTCTAATTTTTAACATTCGGCTTAATAATTCCGAAATCTCAACTGATGTTGTTCCAATTAATACAGGTCTTCCTGCATTTGATAATTGTACTACATCTTCGATAACTGCGTTGAATTTTTCACGAACGGTTCTATAAATTAAATCGTCTTTATCTTTACGCGCCATTGGACGGTTGGTAGGGATTTCCACTACGTCTAATTTGTAGATTTCCCAGAACTCACCTGCTTCAGTTGACGCAGTTCCTGTCATTCCTCCTAATTTGCTGTACATACGGAAATAATTCTGTAACGTAACGGTTGCAAATGTTTGAGTAGCAGCTTCAATTTTTACATTCTCTTTTGCTTCGATTGCTTGGTGTAAACCATCTGAGTAACGACGACCATCCATGATACGTCCTGTTTGCTCATCTACAATCATTACTTTATTGTCCATGATAACGTATTCGGTATCTTTTTCAAATAAAGTATAAGCTTTTAATAACTGCGTTAACGTGTGAATACGTTCCGATTTTATTGAGAAATCACGGAATAATTCTTCTTTACGTTCTGCAGCTAGTTCTGGCTCTAAATTTTCTCTTTCAATTTGAGCAATTCCTGTCCCAATATCTGGTAAAACAAAGAATTGTGCATCTGTATCTTGTGATAAGAATTGGATTCCGTTATCCGTTAACTCAACTTGATTATTTTTTTCTTCTATAACAAAGTAAAGTGCCTCATCAATTTTTGGCATTTCTCTGTTGTTATCTTGCATGTATTGGTTTTCGGTTTTTTGAAGTAATTGTTTAACTCCTTCTTCCGATAAGAATTTGATTAAAGCTTTGCTTTTTGGTAATGCTCTGTACGAACGTAATAAATTAAATCCAGCGTCTTTATTGTTACCTTCTTTGAATAAACGTTTTGCTTCGGTTAAACAATCTGTAGCTAATTTACGTTGTAAAGTTACTAAGTTATCAACTTTTGGTTTTAACTCATTAAACTCATGGCGATCACCTTGAGGAACTGGTCCAGAAATAATCAATGGCGTTCTAGCATCATCAATTAAAACCGAGTCAACCTCATCGACAATTGCATAATTGTGTTTGCGTTGTACTAAATCTTCTGGAGCATGCGCCATATTATCTCTCAAATAATCGAAACCAAATTCGTTATTTGTTCCATAAGTAATATCTGCTTCGTATGCTTTTCTTCTTTCTGGAGAGTTTGGCTGGTGATTATCAATACAATCCACCGTTAAACCATGAAACTCGAATAAAGGTGCTTTCCATGTACTATCACGTTTTGCTAAGTAGTCATTCACAGTTACTAAATGCACACCGTTTCCGGTTAAGGCATTCAAGTATAATGGTAATGTTGCTACTAATGTTTTTCCTTCTCCTGTTTGCATTTCGGCAATTTTACCTTGATGCAACACAACTCCACCAATTAACTGAACGTCGTAGTGAATCATATCCCAAGTAATAGCTTTACCAGCTGCATTCCAAGAATTGGACCAAGTAGCGTTATCACCTTCAATTGCGATATATGATTTAGTTGCCGATAACTCTCTGTCTTTTGGAGTAGCGGTAACCGTGATTGACGTATTTTCTTTAAAACGACGAGCTGTTTCTTTCACTACTGCAAACGCTTCTGGAAGAATTTCGTTTAATGTTTTCTCAGAAATTTCATAAGCTTCTTTCTCGATTTTGTCGATTTCAGCATAAATATCTTCACGAGCATCAATATCTTGTGTTTGCTCTGCGTCTTGTTTTAAAGAAGCGATTTTTGCATCTTTTTCAGCGCGAGCATTTTTAATTTTAGCTTTGAATTCAGCTGTTTTAGCACGTAATTCATCATGAGACAGTGCTTGTAATGCACTCTCAAAAGATTTTACTTTAGTAATAAGTGGTTGAATCGCTTTTACATCTTTCTCCGACTTGTCTCCCACAAAAGCCTTCAATATTGAATTTATGATACTCATAATTTTTATTTTCTAAATAGGTTTGCAAATATAACCAAAAAAAAAGCCTCAGTAAAGAGACTTGTTTCTGTTGTGTTTATTTATTTTTTAATATTCATCCTCATTCCAAAGATAATCTTCGTCAGTAGGATAATCAGGCCAAATCTCTTCCATTGATTCATAGATTTCTCCTTCGTCTTCTATAGACTGTAAGTTTTCCACTACTTCTAATGGAGCTCCAGTTCTGATAGCATAGTCGATAAGTTCATCTTTGGTTGCTGGCCAAGGCGCATCACTTAAGTATGACGCTAATTCTAATGTCCAATACATCTTTTATCGATTTAAGTTTATGCAAAAATAAATTTATTACCCAATAAGGCAAGTTTTTTTTTACTTTTTTTATTAAAATTTAAGAACGTTTTTTTTTAAGTGCTCAAAACATGACTTTTCATCTCTGTTTTCAGACGTACTGAACACTTAAAACTGATTATCGAACACTATTTTCTAGGAATCCATTGTACTTCATCAGCGTTCAAATCATGGGACAACTTTCGTGCCAACACAAAAAGATAGTCAGAAAGTCGGTTTAGGTACTTAATTACACGTTCGTCTGTCGGTTCTATGTCATTCAAATGTACTGCTAAACGCTCGGCTCTACGGCATACACAGCGTGCAATATGACAATATGACACCGTTGTATGTCCACCTGGCAAAACAAAATGTGTCATTGGTGGTAACGCTTCTTCCATGGTATCGATTTCATTTTCCAAAAATTCGATATCTGATTCCACAATTCCTAGGTTTTGCAAGCGTGGTTGACCGTTTTTAAGGGTTTCTTTTTCAGGTGGTGTGGCTAAAATAGCTCCGACTGTGAATAATCTATCTTGTACCTCAATTAATACATTTTTGTACAAATCGCTCATGTCTTGGTCGCGAATTAATCCGATGTGGGAATTTAATTCATCAACCGTTCCATAACTTTCAATTCTGATATGATGTTTTGGCACACGCGTTCCACCAAACAATGCTGTGGTTCCGGTATCGCCAGTTTTTGTATATACTTTCATTTTTAATATTCTTGAAATTATTTTTTTAATTGTTCACGATACACTTCGATATTCGCTTTTACTTTTGAATCTAATTCGGGTTCGGTAATATCGGTTAGTTTTTCCATCTCTTCCCAAATGGTTTTGGCTACAATATATCTTGCAACACCTTTATCATCAGCTGGAATTATGTACCAAGGCGCAAAATCAGTTGATGTTTTATTGATGGCTTCTTCGTAATATTTCATATAATCTTCCCAACGCTCACGTTCCTTCAAATCACCAGTGCTGAATTTCCAATTGTCTTCTGGATTTTCTAAACGTTTTAGCAAACGTTCTCTTTGTTCGTCTTTACTCATGTGAAAATAGAACTTCAAAATTTTAGTACCGTTTTGAGAAAGGTGCTTTTCGAAATTCACCATTTGTTCCATTCGATTTTCCCAAAATTGAGGTGTAATATCTTCTACTTTTTCAATTCCTGGCAAGTTTTCGAACAAAATATATTCTGGATGTACTCGAGTTACCAATACATTTTCATAATGCGTGCGATTAAAAACAGCAAATTTTCCTTTTTCAGGCAAAGCCAAATAATGACGCCATAAATAATCGTGCTCTAACTCGGTTGAATTGGGTGTTTTAAAACTGTGAACCACTACTCCACGCGGATTAAATTCTTTGAAAACCTCACGAATTAAACTGTCTTTTCCACTGGTATCCATACCTTGCAAGCAAATTAAGAACGCATGACGATTGTGTGCATACATAGCGTCTTGCTTTTTAGACAACTTTTGCTGGATTTTATCTAACGCTAATTCTTCTTGGTCTTTATCAGTATCGATGTCTAATTTCGTAGCAAAATCAGCCAATTTAATAGTTGTTTTTACTTTAAAATCTTCAATATTTATATTTTCCATTTTGCATCGCTTTTTAATAAATGTAAAAATAGTACTTTTATGGGCAATTTCTGACTTAAAAACTTCATAAAGTTATCGGTAAAAATATGGAAAATTTCAAACTTACAAATCTCTTCACTATAAAAGGTATTGCAGCGCCATCTGGCTTGTTGTACTCACAAAATGTTTTATTTGTTATTTCAGATTCGAGTAATTTTTTATACCAATATGACATCGCAAAAAAACTTTTACTAAAATTCCCATTGGTAAAAGACGCTAAAGAAAACATTGAAAAAGTAAACAAACCCGATTTAGAAAGCATCACACAATATGGCAATCAGCTAATTATGTTAGGCTCTGGATCAACAGAAAAAAGAAATTCGATGTTCACTTTAGATTTAGGATCCGATGCTTTACAATCACAAGATTTATCAGCTCTATACCAAAAATTAAAAGATGTTGGTTCGTTTACTGATGACCAATTAAATATTGAAGGTGCGATTTATGCGCATCAAACCATGTTACTTTTTCAAAGAGGCAATTCAAAGAATAGTCAAAATGGCATTTTTATTATTCCAAATCATCAAGAAGACGGTATTCGATTTGTACCGATTTCGCTTCCAACACTAGATAATGTAGAAACCACTTTTACCGATGCAATATTGGTTGGCGATAAAATTTATTTCTTGGCTTGCGCCGAAAACACGGAATCTACTTATGAAGATGGCGAAGTCTTAGGAACCATTTTAGGAATCATGCACGCGCCAACATTTGAAATTATAGATGTTCAATTATTATCGGAACATCAAAAATTTGAAGGTATCACACTTTATAATGAAACAGAAACCGAATTAGAATTTTTACTTTGCGAAGACAATGATACCGAGAATTTAGAAGCTGAAATTTATAAGTTGAACTTTCAGAAATAAATTCGTAACGTTTGATAAGAAAATACTACAAATAAGAAACCAAAAAAATTATGATTAAACATTTTCTTACTCTCGAATGGAAATCTTTTGTTCGGTCGGCATCGTTTAAAACCAATTTGGCTTTTAAAATTTTCATGGCGCTAATATTCTTATATTTTGCTGCGATGTTTGTTTTTGCTGGTATTGGAGCCTTTTACGGAATAAAAAAAGCTGGCTTAGAACCTTTACAAACGGTAAATAAGTTTATGATTTATTATCTTTTTGCCGATATGATGATGCGCTATTTTTTTCAAAAAATTCCAACATTAACAATTAGACCGTTGCTAGTTTTACCAATCAAGAAAAACACAATTGTACATTTTTCTTTAGGCAAAACGGTTTTAAACTATTTTAATACGACACATGCTTTCTTTTTTATCCCATTTAGTATTATTTTACTGATAAATGGATATAGTATATTAGGCGTAATTACTTGGCATTTAGGAATTTTGACCGTAATATTATTCATCAATTTCTTGAATATTTTAATCAACAATAAAGATGTTATCTTCGGAATTGTAGCTACAATTGTTATCGGATTAATTGCTTCTCAATATTATAAATTATTTGATATTACTATTTATACACAACCTTTCTTTCAAGGTTTGTATGAGCATGTTTGGATGGTTTTACTTCCAATTTTTGCCTTAGTAATCATCTATTATTTCACATTTAATTTCTTCAAAAAAGATTTAACGTTAGATGAAAGATTACATATTAAAAAGAGCTTAGCTACATCAAACGACTTAACTTGGTTGAATCAGTTTGGAACTTTAGGAACTTTCTTAAAAAACGACATTAAACTATTAATGCGAAATAAACGAGCAAAAACAACTTTATACATGAGTTTATTTTTCTTGTTTTATGGCTTGATATTTTTTCCACAAGAAATTTATAAAAATTCAGTGATGCAAGCCTTTGCCGCGGTTTTTGTAACTGGTGGATTCCTAATTAATTTCGGACAGTTTGTACCAAGTTGGGACAGTTCTTATTATCAACTCATGATGACACAAAGTATTTCGTACAAAGAATATTTGAATTCTAAATGGTGGCTAATGGTTATTGGAACAGCAATTAGCATGCTTTTAGCTTCCTTTTATATTTTCTTTGGATGGGATGTTTATATTACAATATTGGCTGTTGGCATTTACAACATTGGATTTAATTCTTTTTTAGTATTGTTCACAGGCGCTTACACTAGAACGGCAATAGATTTAGAATCAGCAAAAGGAGCTTTTGGAGATAAAAAAGCGTTCAATGTAAAAACCTTATTATTTTCATTACCACAAATGATTATTCCAATTTTACTTTTTGGAGTCGGACTTTTGGTAGACAATCTTTATATTGGAATAGCATTAATTGCCGTTTTTGGACTTTTAGGATTGCTTTTCAAATCGAGACTATTCATGCTTATTGAAAAAATATTTCAGAAAGAAAAATACAATGCTATTGTGGCTTACAAACAAAAAAATTAATTTAAATCCAATAAATTATCATGATACAAGTAAACAATCTTACCAAAAAATATAACGCTACAACTGTTTTAAATATTCAAGAATTACAAATTCCTAAAGGACAAAGTTTTGGTTTAGTAGGAAATAATGGTGCGGGAAAAACAACTTTTTTTAGTTTATTATTAGACTTAATCGAACCAACTACTGGAGGAATTATCAATCACAATATAGAAGTAAACACAAGCGAAAATTGGAAAAACTTTACAGGCGCTTTTTTAGATGAAAGTTTCTTGATTGGTTATTTAACTGCCGAAGAATATTTTTATTTTATTGGTGAATTACGCGGTCAAAACAAAGCTGATGTTGACGCTTTACTGAAAAAATATGAAGAATTTTTCAATAACGAAATTCTAAATACCAAAAAATATCTTCGCGATTTATCTAAAGGAAATATGAAGAAAGTGGGCATTATTGCTACTTTAATTGGAAATCCAGAAGTAGTGATTTTAGATGAACCATTTGCAAATTTAGATCCAACAACGGTAAACCGATTAAAGAAAATTGTAAAAGAATTAGCCGAAAATCCAGATGTTACCGTTTTAATCTCAAGTCACGATTTAATTCACACTGTAGAAGTTTGTAACCGAATTGTAGCTTTAAATAAGGGTGAAGTAGTTAAAGACATCAACACCTCAGAAGAAACATTGAAAGAATTAGAAGCGTTTTTCGCAGTGTAACACTGTATTATTTCATACTTTTATAATCGCAAGTTTCATCGCTTGCGATTTTTTTTTAAAAATATTTTAAAGGCGTCCCAACCTTTTCCCAACTTTTCTACTCTATATAAAAAAGCAAGTTTACCAATGGATGTAAAACACATACAAGGCTGCCGAAAACAACACCGCGAAGCGCAACGCTTGGTGTATGAAACTATGGCACCCAAACTCTATCGTTTGTGTAAACGGTATTTAAAAAAAGAGGAAGAAATTGAAGAAGTATTGGCCGATGCTTTTTTTACAATATTTACAAAAATAGAACAACTAAAAGAGGATTTAGCTTTTGAAGCTTGGGCGCGAAAAATAACGGTTAACAATTGCCTTTTACAAATTAAAAAGAACATCAACTTTAATTTGTACTTGGAAGATGTGAGCTACAATTCGCAACCCTTGGCAGATGAAGTCACCGATTTAGAAGAAGAAGATTTGCTCAATTTACTGAATTACATTCCCGATGGATGCCAAACGATTTTTAATTTGTTTGTGATTGAAGGCTATTCACACAAAGAAATCGCAGAGCAACTGGGCATTAGCGAAGGAACATCAAAATCGCAATTGAATGCGGCGAAAAGTAAATTAAAAGAATTGGTAAGAACTTTTTATTATCAAAAAGCAAAATAGTCATGGGAACAGAAGAAAAATTATATAAAAAAATTCAACAAGCTGCCGAAAAATCCGAGCAAAAAGACTTTCCAGGAATGGAGAAGATTTGGGCACGCGTTGAAGATAAGTTGGAAACACAAACGCTTCAAAAAGAGAAACATTTGTGGAAAAAATTAGCGGTAGCTGCATCAATTGTTTTAGTGGGAACATTAGCCTTTTTCTTACTGCAAGAAAAAGAAAATGTAATAATTCCAGAAAATACGATTACAACGATTGATTCATCAAAAAATACCATTCCAACACCAGAATCGGCGAATGGTTTTGTAAACACAACTCCTGAAATTAAAAAAGAAGCGGAGCAAATTTTACAACAACAAATCGTAATTCAAAACAACATTGTGATTAACGATACAATCAATTACAAATCGAAAAAAGAAGTTCTACTTTCTGCTCCTATTGCTATGGAAGAAGTTCAAGAAATGGCAAAAACGAGTTTAGTTCCGAGTTACAATAATAGTATGTCTAATTCAGCATCAATAAATAATTCAGGCTATTTAGCAAAAGGGAAACGTTATGATATTACAATGAATTCAGCAGAAAAAACTCAAGAAAAAGATAAAAAAACAGCAAATGATGATTTAGTTTTGGTAGATGGAGAATTAACCAAAGAATCCCTTTCTAATTTAAATCCTGATGACATAGATTCAATTATTGAGCTAAAAGAACCTATTTATTTTATTAACGGAGTGGAGTATTCAGAAGAATCGTTATTTGGGAAAAATCCAACAAGTCCGTATGCGCCTTTGAGTAAACAAAAAATAGAAAAAATTGAAGTCATCCAACCTGTAGATGCTGTAAAAATTTATGGTAAAAAAGGAGAAAAAGGAGTTGTGATTATTTCGATTAAAAAAAACTAAATCTAATTATGAAAAGGCAATTAACAATACTCTTATTTCTATATTTTGTGACTTCAAATATATGTTACAGTCAAGAAACAATTATAACAAAACCAAGAAAGTCAGTAACGGCAATCAAAGCTGAAAAACCATTAATTGTAGTAAATGATTCCATTTTAAGATATGAAGTTATGGAACACTTGAATCCGAACGATATCGAATCTGTAACGGTCTTGAAAGATAAAAAAGCAATGGAATTATATGGCGAAAAAGGAAAGTTTGGAGTTATTAAAATAACTACTAAAAATATTTCAAAAAGAAAACTAAGAAAAATTTATAAAGAATTTAAACATGAACTTTAAATTAACAATCATAGCATTATTTTTCTCCTTTGCACTTCATGCACAAGAGAAAAAACAAAATGAAACAATGAAAATCGAAATCAATTCAAATACCAAAACCATTTATGTCTTAGGCGGAATTGCTTCTGTAATCACCAAAGAAGATTTAGCTTTTGCTAAAAAATACAATATTCAATTTCACGATTTTGGTTGCATTGCTCCTACCAATTTTAAGGAATATGAAACTAAAAATGAATTGGTTTTTGAATATCTAAACAAAATTTATGGAAAGCAATGGCAAAAAGAAATTAAGCAAAGTGTTATGGGTTTTGAGAAGTGGAAGAAAAAATAAGTTTTGGAATGAAATTTGAGATAAATACTTGCAAAATAACATTATGAGAATAGTACTAATCTTACTCGCTTCATTATTAATTTCATGTAATAAGGAAATTGAAATAAAAACTAATTTACCTCAACAAGAAAAAGAGAAAAGTGTTTCTGAAATTTTATCAAATCTAAGCAAAACTGATACCATACTAAAATTAGATTTATCCTATAAAAAATTAGACTCACTTCCTGATTTATCTAAGTTTAAAATTATTTCATTGGATTTATCACACAATAATTTAGATACAATACCACTTAGTAAATTACCTTTGACATTGAGAAAATTGAAATGTACAAATAACACTTTACGAAACTTCTATGTTTTTAACAGCAAAAATTCATTCTTTGGAAAAAAGGAAAAAGAAATAAAAAATAATACCTCCATTAATTTTGAAGAAATTGATATGTCAAATAATAAATTAAAGTTCTTCTCTTATAGTTTTTTTGATAATAAATCAAACCTAAGAAAGATAGTCCTTTCAAACAATTTAATTGAAAATATTCATTTACATGACAATATCCATTATTTAGACATTTCAAATAATCCAAATATTAATTCCGAAGTTTTATTCGCTGTTGAAAAAATTGACACTTTAATACAAACTAACAATCCAAAGAAATTAAAAACTAAACGAATTCCTCGACCAACAAAACCAATTATTTGTTTTTAAATTAATTTAAACCTTATGAATAAAATCATCGTATTACTTCTACTTTTCCAACTATCAAGTTGTAAAACTTATACGAAATTCAATAGTAATGAATTAAGTCAATCTGACACTATTTATTATCTTGATTTATCAAATAGAAATTTAAAAACACAACCCGATTTATCAAAATTCACCATTATAGAGCTTAATATTTCCAAAAATAGAATAGCTACTTTTGATGAAAACAAACTTCCAAAAGGAATTCAAAAACTAAATTTTAGTTACAATAGAATTTCAAAAAAAGTTATTTTTAATAATGTAAGAAATCTTGAATCAGTTAATTTTTCAAATAATAAAATTGAATCTTTTTATTATACAAATGGGATTGTAAAAAACTTAAATTTATCAAACAATAAACTAGTTTCTATTCAAATGCCATTGTATGATGATGTAAGAGCTGATACTTTAAATGTAGCTAATAACAAGCAATTAAAAACATCCAAGATAAACAACATTGGTTTTCCTAGATTTTATAAAACTCTAATTAATTATAGTATTTCAACAAAGAACTAGATAGCATTATCTTTAATTAAATATACCTAGAAATCACATTTTCTAAATCGGAATATTCAAATGGTTTTACCAAGACATCGGTAAGACCATTTTTCTTTTCCAGAATTTCTTTTAGAATATTTTCTTTGTCAGAAGCAGTTAAAGCAATGATAGGCGTTTTAATTCCAAGATTTCTCATCTTAATAGAAGCTTCAATTCCGTTCATAACCGGCATGTTGATATCCATTAAAATAATGTCAAAAGTATTTTGTTCCACTAATTGAAGTGCTTCTAATCCGTTTTCTGCCATTTGGTAGCTGTGACCATTTTTCTCTAGCAGTTTTTTAGTCACCATTTGATTGATTTTATTGTCTTCTACCACTAAAATATTCAAGTTCTTTAACTTTTTCTGAGAATGAGTTTTTAGTTGGTCAGAAGCCACAATTTCATCAGCAGGAATATGAGGAAACATAACTGTAAACTTACTGCCTTCATTAATTTTACTTTCAACTGAAATGCTACCTTTGAACAGTTCAACCAAACGTTTTACAATAGATAATCCAAGTCCTGTTCCTTTGTATTGTTCTTGCAAATTCACATCAACCTGAACAAATTTTTCAAAAATCTTATCAATGTATTCTTCTGGAATTCCAATTCCTGTATCTAAAACCTCTAATTTCAAAAACGAATTATCATTTACCTTGTCTAAAGACAAACTAATGGTAACTTTTCCTTTTTTAGTGAATTTTAATGAATTGCTAGCTAAATTGATTAAAATTTGAGAAAATCGAGTTAAATCAGTTTTAATGTATTGCGGAACATCATCAGCAATTGAAACAATAATCTCGTTTTTATTAGACTTCGCAATCACATTCATTGATTCTTTTATGTGGCCAATCTCTTCTCTAACATTAATGTTCTCATAATTAAATTCAATATCATTATCTTCAATTTTATACACGTTTAAAACATCGTTAATCAAAGTTAAAAGATAGTGAGAAGAAAATTTTAAAGCATTAAAATACGGACTCTTTTTAATTTCTTTGTGTTCGCTTTCTAAAATTTCAGCCATTCCAATTACGCCATACAAAGGTGTTCGCAATTCATGACTCACATTAGATAAAAACTGAGTTTTCAATCGGGTTGCCTCTTCTGATTTTTCTCGAGCAACTTGCAATTGAAAATTATAATCAGACAATTTTTTACTTAAATTTCTATAATTTACAAATCCTTTGAAAATAAAAATCAAAAACACTATTACAAATCCAAGAAACCACAAAACGACTTTATTAAAACGACTTGAAGCTTTCATCTTTTGCTCCTGAATCCTTTTCTCTGTTTCAATTTGTTGCACTTTATATTTATATTCAAGTGCTTCAATATCGCCACCCGCCATTTTTATTTCTATATTTCTTTCCTTACTAAAAAGTTCATCTTGTAATTGATCGTGCTTTTCTAAATAATAAAGCGCTTGTTCTGTTTTCTTATTTTTTTTATAAAATGCATAAATCATGGCATAAATGTCCATTTGATGTGATTTATGATATTCAAACTCCTGATGTTGAAAATCGGAAATACATTTTAAATAATTTTTTTCGGCATTAACAAAATCGCCTTTTATTTCATAATAATATCCCATTAACGAATAATACGACATTCCCATTTCGTAATCATCCGGCGACATTTTTTTTTCTACTAATTGCAGATAATATTTCCCTTTGTCAAATTCATTTAATTCTAAATATACATCAGCTAAATTAATTTCTGCAAAAGCGATATCTCTTGGTGCATCTAACCTCTTGGATAATTCATATGATTTTTGGTAGTAATAAAGTCCTTTTTTAGAATCTTTCAGTCTGAAATAATAGAGATTCCCAATGTTATTATACAAGTAATTTTCTATCGTATCATTTTTGGCTAATTGAGCATAAGAAACTCCAGAATTATAATATTGAATGGATTTTTTTAGATCACCAAATTCTTCAAAATTTAACCCAATGATATTATAAGAAGCCGCAGCCATGTCGTACTTATTTCTCTTTAAAGCATATTCTAGAAGTTGTTGCGAATACAATAAAGATTCGCTACATTTCAAATCGTTTAGTCCTTTTAAAGCTTTATCATACAAACCTCTTGCATACTTATCTTTATAACCAATTCCTTGTCCAAAGGACAGTTGGAAGAAGAATAGCAAACAAAAAAATACAATAGCTTTTTTAAACATTTTTAATCAAGAGAGATTTGTTAAATTTTAGGCTAAAAATGAAATAAATATTTGGGTAAGTACACAAATTTAAAATTTTTATTGAATTGACCAAGAAATATGTCAGAATATTAATAAAAAGATAAACTGAAACAATACGTTTTAAAACAAAAAAGCTCCATTTAAAGAGCTTTTTATTATTAATTTAAAAATCTTATTTCTCAATCTCTTTCAAAGAATCCATTTTCTTATGAGCTAAGAATCCTTTAATATCTTCAAAATGTTCTTTTACTCGTTTGTGTCCAAATTCGAATACTTTTTCAGCTAAACCGTCTAAGAAATCACGATCGTGAGATACTAAGATTAAAGTTCCGTCAAAATCACGTAAAGCATCTTTGATGATGTCTTTGGTTTTCATATCTAAGTGATTCGTTGGCTCATCCAGAATCAGAACATTCACTGGTTCTAATAATAATTTAATCATAGCCAAACGCGTTTTTTCTCCTCCAGAAAGCACTTTTACTTTCTTTTGAATATCGTCTCCTTTGAACATGAACGCGCCTAATAAATCTTTGATTTTCGTACGTACATCACCAACAGCAATTTGGTCAATCGTTTCAAAAATGGTCATTTCTCCATCTAACAATGAGGCTTGGTTTTGTGCAAAATACCCAATTTGAGCATTGTGCCCTACTTCTAACTTTCCTTCAAAATCAATTTCGCCCATAATCGCTTTAATCATGGTTGATTTTCCTTCTCCATTTTTCCCAACTAAAGCTACTTTTTGACCACGCTCGATAACCATATTGGCATCTTTGAACACCACATGATCACCATACGTTTTTGATAAACCTTCTACAACAACTGGATATTGCCCAGAACGTGGTGAAGGTGGAAATTTTAATTTCAATGCCGAAGTGTCAATTTCGTCAACTTCAATTGGAACAATTTTTTCCAACATTTTTACACGCGATTGAACCGATTCTGTTTTTGAGAAAGTTCCTCTAAAACGATCAATAAATGCTTGATTTTCTGCTATGAATTTTTGTTGTTCGTCGTAAGCTTTTTGTTGGTGAATTCTTCTATCTTTTCGCAATTCTAAATATTCAGAATATACGGCTTTGTAATCGTAAATTCGCCCCATTGTAACTTCAATAGTACGATTGGTAATATTATCAACAAAGGTTTTATCGTGGGAAATTACCATAACCGCTTTTGCCTGATTGATTAAGAAATCCTCTAACCATTGAATACTTTCGATATCCATGTGATTCGTAGGCTCATCTAACAAAATTAAATCGGGTTTTTTCAAAAGGATTTTTGCTAATTCAATTCGCATTCTCCAACCTCCAGAAAATTCGGAAGTTTGTCTCGTAAAATCTTCACGTTCAAAACCTAAACCTTTTAATACTTTTTCAACTTCCGCTTCATAATTTACTTCTTCAATCGAATAGAATTTTTCAGATAATTCTGAAACGCGTTCAATCAATTTCATGTACTCATCACTTTCATAATCGGTACGAATCGTTAATTGCTCATTGATATCGTCAATTTCTTTCTTCATGTTCAATACATCAGCAAACGCTTTTGATGTTTCTTCCATCACGGTACAATCATCAGAAGTTAGCAAATGCTGTGGTAAATAAGCAATTACAGCATCACTTGGCGCCGAAATTACACCACGAGTAGGTTTGTTTTCTCCGGCAACAATTTTTAAAAGCGTAGATTTTCCTGCACCATTTTTACCCATTAAGGCAATCTTATCATTTTCATTAATGGCAAAAGTTACTTCGCTAAAAAGAGTGGTTCCGCCAAATTCTACGGCGATGTCGTTTACTGTAATCATTTTTTAAAGTAAAAAGTTATAAGTAAAAAGTTAAAAGTAAAAAGTTAAAAGTCTTTTTACTGAAATTTTTGAAGGTGCAAAGATAACTTTAAAATTCAGATTTTGGAATGCTGTAAACACATTTCATAAAATATAGTTAAGTTTTAGTCATACCAATAGAAATCTACTATTTTTACGTTTTAAAATTCACTAAAATGAAAATCAAAACTTTACTTTTATTTTCAGCATTAACAGGTGCTGTTTCCATGCATTCACAAGATAAAAACAAAACTATTATGAATCCGTTTTTTGAAACGTATACCACGCCTTATCAAGTTCCTCCATTTGATTTAATTAAAAATGAACATTTTAAACCTGCCATTCTAGAGGGAATCAAAAAACAAGAAGCTGAAATCAATTCGATTATTTCGAACAAAGAAAAACCAACGTTTGACAACACGGTTTTAGCTATGGAAAACTCGGGAAAATTATTAGCAAGAGTTAGTACTGTGTTCTATAATTTAAATAGTGCGAATACCAACGAAGAAATTCAGGCGATTGCAAAAGAATTAGCTCCAAAATTATCAGCACACAATGATAATATATATTTGAATGATGCTTTATTTAAAAGAGTAAAAGTCGTTTGGGACAACCAAAAGAATTTCAAATTGAACAAAGAACAAGCTAAAATCTTAGAAAATTTGTATAAAAACTTCGTACGAAGCGGTGCCAACCTTTCAGAAGAAAACAAAAAACGATTGAGAGAAATCAACTCTGAAATGGCTGTTGCTACTTTAAAATACGGACAAAATATTCTAGCCGAAACGAATTCGTACGAATTAGTAATTTCTGATAAAACCGATTTATCGGGATTACCAAACGAACTTATTGAAACCGCAGCTGCTGATGCAAAAGCAAAAGGAAAAGCTGGAAAATGGGTATTTACTTTATCAAATTCAAGTGTGATGCCATTTTTACAATACAGTTCAAATAGAAAATTACGTCAGGAAATTTGGAATGCTTACCAAATGAGAGCTAACAATGGAAACGACAAAGACAACAAATCATTAGCAATCAAAATTGCAAATTTAAGAGGCGAAAAAGCACGTCTTTTAGGATATGCTACTCATGCTGATTATGTCTTGGAAAAATCGATGGCTAAAAATCCAGAAACAGCTAACAAATTATTGAATGATTTATGGATTCCAGCTTTAAATATGGCAAATAAAGAAGCTGCTGATATTCAAAAAATGATGCAAAAAGAAGGTATTAATGAACCTGTTCAACCTTATGACTGGAGATATTATACCGAAAAAATCAGAAAAGAACGTTTTGATTTAGACGAACAAGAAATGAAACCTTATTTCAGTTTGGAAAAAACAAGAGAAGGTGTTTTTACCGTTTGTAAAAATTTATATGGATTACAATTCAAACAGTTAAACAATGTTCCAAAATACCACGAAGACGTTACCGTTTGGGAAGTAACAGAAGCTAACGGAAGTCACGTTGGAATTTTATACATGGATTTTCACCCAAGAACTTCAAAAAGAGGTGGCGCTTGGATGACTTCATACCGAACTCAAAAAATGGAAAACGGAAAACGTGTAGCTCCTGTAGTTTCTATTGTATGTAATTTCACAAAACCAACAGAAAATGCTCCAGCTTTATTAACTTTCGATGAAGTGAGTACATTTTTCCATGAATTTGGACACGCTTTACACGGATTATTATCAAATGTTACTTATGAAAGTTTAGCAGGAACAAGTGTTCCAAGAGATTTTGTTGAATTACCATCGCAAATTATGGAAAACTGGGCTGCCGAACCAGAAGTAATGAAAATGTATGCAAAACATTATAAAACAGGCGAAGTGATTCCAAATGCGTTGATTGAAAAAATGCAAAAGGCTGGAACATTTGATCAAGGGTTTGTTACTACAGAATATTTAGCGGCTTCACTTTTAGATATGCAATATCACACTCAAAAAGGAAACATTACTATTGATGCTGAAACGTTTGAGAAAGAAGCAATGAACAAAATTAATTTACCAAGCACAATTATTCCTAGATACAGAAGTACGTATTTCAACCACATTTTTGCTGGAGGTTATTCGGCTGGATATTATAGTTATATTTGGTCAGGCGTATTAGATACCGATGCTTTTGAAGTTTTTAAAATTAATGGATTATTCAATTCAGATTATGCAAAATCGTTTAGAAAAAACGTTTTAGAAAAAGGTGGAACTGAAGATCCAATGGAATTATACAAAAGCTTCAAAGGTGCAGAACCAAGTGTGGAACCACTGTTAAGAAAAAGAGGTTTAGACCAAGTAAAATAAAACCAAAAAGCTCCTGAATTTTCAGGAGCTTTGTTTTTTAATATATTGAGGAAGTTTACAAACTCATCCTAAATTCCTCTAAAACTGGACTGATTTTTCCATAATAACGTTCGTCTACAAATAATTCTACTGCTAAATCAGAAGAACCAAATCCAGCCATACGAGCCGATTGTAAGTTATCCTTTTTTACTACTTCAACTCCAACAGCTTCTATTTTTTGTTTCAATGCTTCAGCAAGAATTTCACTTCCCGAAAATACTTTCATTATTCCCATAACTATCTATAATTTATTCTTCTGATTCGAAGAAAAGTGGCTCAATCATTATTCTATCAGCTAAAATTTCTACTCTTTCAGTAATTTGAGAACAGAAGAATAAACGCTGTGTTTTTTCAGCACTCATTGACAGCCTTTGTATAATTGAATCTTCGCGTTTACGCAACATTTCTTCTACATCATCCACCACAAACATTTTAATGGTGTTCATATTAAATCCTGCTGATGAAAACATTTCATTTATACGAATTGGCGTTCCAATTAAGACGTCCATTCCTAATGAAATTTGGTTTTTATCGTAATCCATATCGCCTTTTTCATGCACTCCAAAAACACGTAAATTTGTGTAATGGTTTAGTTTTTTGAATTGCTCAACAGCTTCCAAAACTTTTTCTTTATCCTGAACCAAAACCAGAGCACGTGTACTTTCACCCACTGGTTTTTCCATTCTTTGAATTACATTCAATAAAATTGTAGTGGTTTTTCCAGAACCGTTTGGCGATTGAATAACCGCATCAACACCACTTTTAATGGTTGAAAATGTTTCTTGTTGTAACTCATTCGCTTCAATAAAGTCGTTTTCAATTAACGCTTTCTGAAGGTTGGGGTTTATTTTTTTTAATTGCATTTTTTATAGCTGTAAGCCATAAGCGATAAGCCATAAGCAACTTAATGCCTTTGCCTAATGCTTAAAGCATTATTTATTTACTCGCAAATAATTGCACGTCTTGTTCCGAAATTTCGCTTCCTCCTAAAATAATTAGACGTTCTACCACATTTCGTAACTCACGGATATTTCCGGTCCAATCGTATTCTTGTAATAGTTTTATAGCTGACTTGGAAAAACTTTTCACAGCATTTCCTTGTTCTGAAGCAATTTTAGAAGCAAAATGCTCTATTAACTCTGGAATATCATCTCTTCTATCATTTAAAGCCGGAACTTTGATTAAAATTACTGCTAAACGATGATATAAATCTTCTCTGAATCTTCCTTCTTCAATTTCCTTTTTTAAATCTTTATTGGTAGCTGCAACCACACGAACATTTACTTTAATGTCTTTGTCTGCTCCTACTCTTTGAATTAAATTTTCTTGTAACGCACGTAAAACTTTAGCCTGAGCAGACAAACTCATATCGCCAATCTCATCTAAGAAAATAGTTCCGCCATCAGCCGCTTCGAATTTTCCAGCTCTGTCTTTTACAGCTGAAGTAAAAGCGCCTTTAACGTGACCAAATAATTCACTTTCAATCAATTCTGACGGAATAGCAGCACAGTTTACTTCTATTATAGGAGCAGATGAACGCTCGCTTCTTTCATGTAATTGATGCGCAACTAATTCTTTTCCAGTTCCGTTTGGACCTGTGATTAAAACTCGGGCATCAGTTGGGGCGACTTTATCAATCATCGTTTTAATATGATTGATGGCTTCGCTATTTCCTATCATTTCATAGTTTTTAGAGACTTTCTTTTTCAAGATTTTGTTCTCTACTACTAATTGTTTTTTATCTAATGCATTTCGAACCGTATTTAATAGACGATTTAAATCGGGTGGTTTTGAAATGTAATCAAACGCACCTAAACGCATGGTATTAATTGCTGTTTCCAAATCGCCATGACCAGAAATCATGACCATTGGAATTTCAGGTTTGATTTTTTTTACGGCTTCTAACACCTCAACACCGTCCATTTTTGGCATTTTGATGTCACATAGAATTAAGTCATAATCTTCATTTTTGACTTTTTCAATTCCTTGCAAACCGTCTTCCGCTTCTTCAACTTTGTACGAATCATTTTCTTCGGAAAGTATTTTAGTCAATACTCTTCGAATAGCTGCTTCGTCTTCTATGATAAGGATTTTACTCATTATTATGTGTTGGCTTTAATATTTCAACCATTTATATAATTCTTTCCAAGTTGGTTTTTTTCCGTACATTAAAATACCTACTCGGTAGATTTTTGCCGCAAACCAGACTACAAAGATAAACGTTCCGTACAATAAAACTACAGAAAGTGCTAATTGCCATAATGGCACTCCAAAAGGAATACGCATTAGCATTACAATTGGCGATGTTAATGGTATTAAAGAGAAGACAACTGCTACTGTTCCGTGAGGATCATTCATAACCGTTAAAAACCCAACATAAACCGCTAACATTAATGGCATTATGATTGGCATTAAAAACTGTTGCGAATCGGTTTCTGAATCTACTGCAGCACCAATAGCGGCATAAAACGAACTGTATAAAAAGTAACCTCCAATGAAGAAAACTACAAATGAAATTAAAATTGAAGCCACTGGGATTTCGTTCATATATAAATGAATTTGATCCATGAAATTTGTTGCTACTTCTGCTTGTTCGGCTGTAATTTGCGATGTAGCCACCGCTTCTTGATTGCCTCCAATAAAGAAAGAAGCACCAATCATGATAGCACCGCCAAGTACAATCCAAATTAAAAATTGTAAAATTCCAGCTAATGATGTTCCAATGATTTTACCCATCATTAATTTGAAGGGTTTTACCGAAGAAATGATAATTTCGATAATACGATTCGTTTTTTCTTCAATTACACTTCGCATTACCATGTTTCCGTAGATAATGATAAACATCATGATTAAATATCCGAAAGCGAAACCAATAGCAATTTTAATTTCATTTAAGAATTTTAATCCATCTTCACCAGAAAATTTTGCAAACTGAACTTCCGATTTGATTTTAGCTTTTTCAATAGTATCAGCATTTAATCCTAACTTTTCTAAATTTTCTTTGTTTAACTTGGCATCGATAGTTCTTTGCAAAGCCATTAAGAAATCCATTTTTGGACTATCATCTGAAATATAAGTCGTTTTAGTGGCTAATTCTTCAATATTTTTCACTTCTGGAACATAAATTAATCCTTCAAATGCATTACTTGAAGAATCTTTTGCCTTATCATATGACAAATTAGAAAGATTCACATATTTAATATCTTCTGAATCTTTAAAATCGTTAACAAACACACTGGCTCTATCGTGAACTCCAATTGTTTTTACTTCGCCTTTATTTACACTGGATAAATAAGCAATAAAAAAGGTCATTCCCACAATCAATAACGGACCTAAAAAAGTCATTACGATAAATGATTTATTGCGCACTTTTGCAATAAATTCTCTTTTGATAATTAAAGATAATACGCTCATAATTATTGACTAACGGTTTGAATGAATATATCGTTTACACTTGGAATTTTCTCAACAAAATGTGTCACTTGACCAAATTGAGTTAGGATTGAAAGTAATTCGTTTGAATTGTACTGCCCTAAATGCACTTCTAATTTTAAATCATCGTTTAGCGATTTGAAATTGGTTTGATTTAAAGTGAATTTATGTGTTAGTTGCAACATTAAACCTTCAATATTATTAGTAACGATTCCCACTTGGAACGTATTCGTACGGTGTTGGCGTTTTACATCTTCTAACTTTCCTTCGATTAATTTATTCGATTTGTGAATTAATGCAATGTAATCGCACATTTCTTCTACTGACTCCATTCGGTGAGTAGAGAAAATTACAGATGTTCCTTTTTTATTTAATTCGATGATTTCGTCTTTAATTAAATTCGCATTAACTGGGTCGAAACCTGAGAACGGCTCATCTAAAATCAACAATTTAGGATTATGCAATACGGTAACCACAAACTGAATTTTTTGCGCCATTCCTTTTGAAAGTTCCTGAATTTTCTTGTCCCACCAACCTTGAATTTCTAATTTTTCAAACCAGTACTTCAATTGTTTTTTAGCCTCAGCTTCTGGCATTCCTTTAAGTTGAGCCAAATACAAACACTGCTCGCCTACTTTCATGGTTTTGTACAAACCGCGTTCTTCGGGCATATAACCAATATATTGTACATGTTCAGGCTTTAACTTTTCTCCATCTAAAAGCACCACACCACTATCTGGCATGGTAATTTGATTAATGATACGAATAAGCGATGTTTTTCCGGCACCATTTGGACCTAAAAGTCCGTAGATACTTCCTTTAGGAACTTGTAGCGAAACATTATTAAGTGCCGTATAATTGCCATATTGTTTAACTACATTTTGTACTTCGAGAATATTGCTCATAAATTGAGTGATTTTGTTTATTTATTAGTAGCAAAAAGTGGAATTTGTTACAAAAAAAACCCACCCTTTATTGCTAAAGGATGGGAAAAATTGCTATGAAAAAGAAAAACTCACTCTCCTAAGAAAGTGAGTTTCAAATGTATTAATATTTATTTAATTATGAAAACATATCTTTAACTTTTTCGAAAAAAGATTTATCTGACTTTTCTGGTTTCGGAATAAAGTTTTCATCTGTAAGCATTTTCTCAAAAAATTGCTTTTGTTCTTTGTTTAATGTTTTTGGTGTCCAAACGTTTACATGAACTAGTAAGTCACCGTTTCCATAAGCATTTATACTTGGAACACCTTTACCTTTCAGTCTCAGTATTTTACCTGATTGAATTCCATCTTCCAACTTGATACGAACTTTTCCAGAAACGGTATCAATTTCTTTAGAAACTCCTAGAGCAGCTTCAGCAAAACTAATATATAAATCGTAATGTAAGTTTTCACCTTCGCGTTTTAAAAATTCGTGTTCAACTTCTTCGATAGCAACAATTAAATCACCTGGAATACTGTTAGTTCCTGGTGCTTCGTTACCTTTTCCTGCTACTTTTAATTGCATTCCGTCAACTACTCCCGCAGGAATTTTGATTGAAACGGTATCTTCTTCTAACAACATTCCTTGTGCATCTGCACCAGCTGGTTTTTGGTCTAAAATTTGACCCGAACCACTACAAATATGACAAGTAGCTGCGGTTTGCATTCTACCTAAAATGGTGTTAGCAATTTTCATTATTTGTCCAGAACCATTACAAGTAGGACAAGTTCTATAAGTTACACCTTTAGCTTGAACTTTACGTTTTACTTTGACTTTCTTTTCAACTCCATTAGCAATTTCTTCCAAAGTTAATTTCACTTTTATACGAAGATTGCTTCCTTTTACTCTACGTTGACCTCCGCCACCGCCAAAACCAGAAAATCCGCCACCGCCAAAAGCGCCACCAAAAATATCACCAAACTGGCTGAAAATATCATCCATATTCATGTGCTGACCACCGCCAAATCCACCACCATCAAAAGCTTGGTGACCATATTGATCATATTTAGCTTTTTTGTTGGCATCGCTTAAAACTTCATAAGCTTCAGCAGCTTCTTTGAATTTTTCTTCCGCTTCTTTATTGCCTGGATTTTTATCAGGGTGAAATTCGATTGCTTTCTTGCGATATGCTTTCTTAATTTCTTCTGGTGTAGCATTTTTTGAAATGCCTAATATTTCGTAAAAATCTTTTTTCATTACATCTTGTATTATAATATGTAGAAAAAGACAAGTCATAACTTGTCTCTACGGTAAAAATTATTGTCCGATTACAACTTTAGGGAAACGAATAATTTTGTCACCTAACTTGTACCCTTTTTCAATTACGTCAACAATTTTACCTTTTAATTTATCATTTGGTGCTGGAATTTGAGTAATAGCTTCTGCAAAATCAGCATTAAAAGCGTCACCTGCTCTCACTTCTACTTCTTCCAAACCTTTTGAAACTAAAGTACTTCTTAATTTATCATGAATCAATTGCACACCAGTTACTAATGCTTCATCATCAGACTTAGAAACTTGTGCCCATGCTCTGTCAAAATCATCTAAAACTGGCAACATGGCTTGTAAAACTTCTTGATTTGCTGTTTTAAACAAATCGATGCGTTCTTTGGCAGTTCTTCTTTTATAATTTTCAAATTCAGCAAAAAGACGTAAAAATTTATCTTTTTCGTTACTTAATTCTTCTTGCAATTGTTCTTCTACCGACAAATCTGGTGTTGGAATTCCTTGAGTTTCTGAAACATTTTCTTCATTAATGTTGTCCTTTTCGATGTTTTCAGTACTTTCTTGATTCATATTTTTGAATATTTTTTTAAACATTTTTACTTTAGTAAATGGAATTGCAAATGTATTGCCAAATGTTTAAAAATGTCAAATTGTCAGCCAAATTTATTTGAATTAAAATTTTAGCAAGCTTTTAAGACAATTTAAAAATTCGATTTATTAAGTTTGTGAGAACTAAAAAAAATTAAAACATGAAAAAAAGCATCTTAAGTTTATTTGTTTTGGCTACTATTTCTATGAATGTAGCTTGTAAAGGAGAAAAAGAAAATGTTGAAGCAGGCGAAGTAGCAACTGCAACTGCCGAAAGTACAACATATGTGGTTGACACAAAAATATCAGTAATTGAATGGATTGGTTCTAAACCAGCTGGAAAACACAATGGAACTATTAATTTAAAATCGGG
The DNA here is from genome assembly GCF_004363695.1 of Flavobacterium cheniae. GTDB lineage: Bacteria > Bacteroidota > Bacteroidia > Flavobacteriales > Flavobacteriaceae > Flavobacterium > Flavobacterium cheniae. Next base: position 988,913 of record NZ_SNZC01000001.1, read on the forward strand.
TGAAGTTGCCGTTATGAATGATAGTATTCAAAGCGGGAAATTTGTAATCGATATGAATTCTATTGTAGTTACCGATTTAAAAGCAGGCGACGGAAAAGAAGATTTAGAAGCACACTTAAAAGGAACCGGCGATAAAGAAGGTGAAGATCATTTCTTTAACGTAGGTAAATTTCCAGAAGGAATGTTTGAAATTACTTCTATCACTTCTGAAAATGGAAAAGCTACTGTAAACGGAAATTTAACTTTAAAAGGAGTTACAAAACCTGTAACATTTCCTGCAACTGTTGCGTATGAAGGAAACAACATGACTTTAACTTCTGATTCTTTCCAAATTAACAGAACTCAATGGAATGTTAACTACGCTTCAAAATCAATCTTTGATGATTTAAAAGATAAGTTTGTAAACGATGAAATTGAATTGGTTGTAAAATTAAAAGCAACAAAACAATAAAAACAAAAACCGCCAATTGGCGGTTTTTTTATTTCAATAAATCATTCAAAGCTTTATCTAAGGATGCGAATTTGAATTGGAAATTTTCATCTAAAAGCTTACGACAACTTACATGTTGACTCGAAAATAAGATTTGATGCATTTCGCCTAATATCAATTTCATTGCAAATTTTGGAATATTAGGTAAAAACAAAGGTTTCCCAAGTGTTTTTGCAATTGCTTTTGTTAATTCAGAATTGGTAACCGGATAAGGCGCCACTCCATTATAAATACCAGGTAATCTATTTTCCATAACAAATTGGAAAATGGCTACTAAATCTTGAACATGAATCCAAGATTGGTATTGTTCACCTGAACCAAACGCTGCTCCTACTCCATATTTAATCGGTTTTGCCATTTCTTGTAAAGCACCACCGTTTTTAGCAAGTACAATTCCGATTCTAATTTTAGAAACGATTATTTCTAATTTTTCAAATTGACTGACTTCGTTTTCCCATTGTTTCACAACATTACCAAGGAAAGAAACATCAATATCTAAATCGGTTTCATGGTAGATATCGGTTAAACTATCTGGATAAATTCCAACAGCTGAAGCCGAAATGATTTGTTTTACTTGATGGGAATTCTTTTGAAGTGTTTTATATAACAATTGAGTTGAAAGTACACGGCTTTCAATAATTTCTTCCTTATAAGCTGTGGTCCATTTTTTTGCCACATTAGCCCCAGCCAAATGTATGATAACTTCAACGTCTGTTAAGGCCTTCGTATCAATTTCAGCGTTTTTAGGATTCCAATAAAAACCTTTGTAGTTAGTATTGGTAACTAATTTACTTTTTGATGTGGACAAATAATGAACATTGTGCCCGTTTTGTAGCAACAAATTCACCAATTCTTGTCCAACTAATCCCGTAGCTCCTGTTATTAATACTGTCATTTTCTTTTTCCTTTTTCTCAAATTTACTATCAATAAATAAGGAATGAAAGTAAATTAACTTATGTTTAGGATTAGTTTTAAGTTGAATGCAAGAAGTTGAAAGTTTGGGATTAAAACTTCTAAGCTCTTACTTTAATTGTCCATTCAAATTGCATTTCCGAAACTTGTTCTCCTTTTTCGTTTTTACCAATTGAAGTTAACCAAATCGTTTGTCCTTCATTAGTAGCTACTGCTTTTTGAATGGTTTCTTTAATTGCTGTTCCTTGATTACAAGTAAAAGTAATTCTTCCCGTAGCTTTTTTTGTGAATACACTTTTATTTTGAGCCACTAACATTGAGATGTTTTTCTTGCTTTCTTTTATCTGATACATGACTAAAGCTCCCGTTGTAAACTCGGCTGCCATAGCTTGAACCGCAAAATACATGGAATTAAACGGATTCTGGTTGAACCAACGATGTTTTACGGTAACCTCACAAACTTCTGGTGAAATTGACTTAACGCGAACTCCACTCCAAAAAGCAGAAGGCAGTTTAAAAAAGGTAAAAAGATTCAGTTTTGCAGGTGTAAACTCCATAATTCATTGATTTATTTTGTAAAAATACAAAAAATACTATGCATTCCTACTATTTTTTTAAATGTTAATTTTATGTTAAATATCAGTACTATGCGTAACAAGATACCTTATTTTAGACTTATCTTTGTATAAGAAATTAATAGGTAATCTAATTTCAATCATCAAATCAATCATTGCGCAAGCAAAACAAATCAAAAAATGAACAGTCTAATTAAAAAAAACAAGGGGAATTATGAACATTGAAAACACTAAAGCACAAATGCGAAAAGGTGTTTTGGAATTCTGTATCTTATCGGTCTTAAAAGAAAAAGATGCATACACTTCTGAAATATTGGATACGCTAAAAAATGCTAAATTACTAGTTGTGGAAGGCACCGTTTACCCACTACTAACAAGGCTAAAAAACGATGGATTACTAAATTATCGTTGGGAAGAATCAACATCGGGACCACCAAGAAAATATTACGGTTTAACCGATGAAGGCAAAGAATTTTTACAAGAATTAAATGGCACCTGGAAAGAATTAGCAGATGCAGTAAACATAATAACAAGTCAAAACTAAAGGTCATGAACAAAACAATAAGTATAAATTTAGGAGGTTTTTTCTTTCACATCGACGAAGATGCCTATCAAAAATTATCGCGTTATTTTGATGCGGTGAAGCGTTCACTTTCGCCTGATGGAAGAGACGAAATAATGAAAGATATAGAAAGTCGTATTGCCGAACTTTTTCAAGAGCGTTTAAAAAACGACAAACAAGTAGTAGGTTTAAGCGAAATCGAAGAAGTAATTTCGATTATGGGACAACCAGAAGATTATAAAATTGATGACGAAAAAACATCATACCAATCTAGTTCTTCTTCATCAACTAATTTCTATTATCCGTCAAAAAGATTGTATAGAGATAAAGAAAACGGAATGATTGGTGGTGTAATGGCTGGATTAGGTCATTATTTAGGGGTTGATTCGTTGTGGTTAAGAATCTTAATGGTGATATTATTCTTTGGATTTGGAACTGGTTTATTTGTATATATCGTATTATGGATTTTAGTTCCAGAAGCGATTACAACTACTCAAAAATTAGAAATGAAAGGGCAACCCATAACCATCTCTAATATCGAAAAAAAAGTAAAGGAAGGTTTTGATGATATTACTTCGAAAATAAGTAGTATCGACCATGAAAAGATTACCAATAGTGCAAAATCTGGAGCTTCAAGAATTGGATCATCAATAGAAGAAGTTATTACCACAATATTTAAAGTATTTGCAAAAATAATAGGTTCATTTATCTTATTTTTCTCAGCAATAGCATTGTTAGGCATTGTTATAACAAGCATTATTATGATATTTTCATCAACAATGCCAGAGAACTATATTTTAAATCACATTCAAACACCTATTGGATTAGAAACACCACTTTGGGCACAAGGAATACTATTTTTATTAGGATTTGGAATTCCGTTATTTTTCTTATTCATTTTAGGATTAAAATTAATGGTTAACAACCTAAGATCGATAGGTAATTATATAAAATATAGCTTATTAGCTGTTTGGATTGTTGCAGTAGGAATTATTATTTCATTGGGAATTAACGAAGCTTCTCAATTAGCTTTTGATGGAAAATCAGTTCAAAAAGAAGTGATTACGATTGCACCAACGGATACGTTGAAAATCAAATTCAAAAACAATGATTTTTATTCGAAAAGTATTTACAGAAATCACGATTTCAAGATAACGCAAGATGAAGGTGATAACGAAATTATTTATTCTAACAATGTGAGTATTGAAATCAAAGAAACTGATGCAGCTGCTCCTTATATGTTAATTGAGAAATTAGCTAATGGAAAATCAACTTCTCAAGCAAAAAAGAGAGCTGAAAAAATTAAATATGAATATAAAATTGAAGGCAACACCATCATTTTAGACAATTATTTATTGACTGCTGTTGAAAATAAATTCAGAGGTCAGGAAGTAGAAATTTATCTTTATTTACCAAAAGGAACTATCTTCCAAACTGATGAAAGTTTTAGTAACTTTGACAGAAGTGATTACGGGTTTTTCGATGAAAACGAATATGATACAAAAAATCCAGTTTATAGAGTGGATGCCGATAAAGTAAGATGTTTAAATTGTTTAGCGGAAGAAAATAGAGAAAACAATGGAATAGAAAATGAAGATTCTTCTGCAACCATCTATTATGACGAGAATGGAGTTTTGATTAAAAAAGAGGTTAAAGTAAATGAAACTGATTCTTCAAAAACCAAAGAAATCATTACAATAAAAACTAAATAAGAACTACTAAAAAATTAAAACATGAAAACGACTTTAAAATTAGTTGCTCTATTACTAACTCTTAGTCTTGCCTCGTGCAATGCTAATCTAAATTTAGGAGATGGTATTGATGGAAGCGGAAACGTGGTAACCGAAAAAAGAACTATCGACGCTCCTTTTACTAAAATTGATGCCAGTACAGGTGTTGAAGTAATTGTAGAACAAGGCGCAACTACAGAAGTAGAAGTGGAAGTAGATGATAACTTGATGGAGCATATTGTTACAAGAGTTGAAAATGGAACTTTAATTGTAAAAATTGAAGGGAATATTAATACAATGGAAAGTGCAATTGTTCGTGTAAGTACAAAAACTATCGAAGGGTTAGAATCTTCTAGTGGTGCAACTATTCGTTCAAAAAACACTTTAAAAGGAACAAATTTAGCTTTAAAATCAAGTAGCGGAAGTACAATTAATACCGATTTAGAATACGAAAAGGTTAGCAGCGAATCAACAAGTGGTAGCGAAATTAAACTATCTGGTAAAGCACTTACTTTAGATACTAAATCGTCAAGCGGAAGTGAAATAGATGCCAAAGACTTAGCTGCAAACGAAATCACAGCTCAATCTACAAGCGGAAGCAATACAACCGTAAATCCAATTGTATTGTTAAATGCAAAAGCCTCTAGCGGAAGTTCTATTGATTATGTTAAAGAACCAAAAAAAGTGATTAAAGAAGAAACTTCTGGCGGAAGTGTGAGCCTTAACTAATTAACAAATAATTAGTATTTAATTAACAGCTTTGTTTCAAGCATTTTATAATTTTACATTAACAACTAAAAACTTCACTCTCATGATTAAGTTGATAATTCAAGTCGTAGAATTTGTTTTTACTCTAGTAGTAAATTTAATAGATTCCATTATATAAAACAATGAAAGCATCAGTATTTAAACTGGTGCTTTTTATTTTTTTCTCCCTATCAGATAGCGTTAATTTTTTTAATCTATTTCTGAAAAAATAAAATTGGAACAAATTTTGTGTATGTTTGTGATATCAAATTATCATAAAAATGACAAAAAAAATATCTTTTCTATTTGCGCTTTTATTTATCACTACAATTGCTGTAGCTCAAAAAAAAGAAAAAATTAAAGGTTCAAAAATTGTAACCGTTTCGGTTAAAGAAATTCCTGCATTTGAAAATATTGAAATCAATGACAATTTTGAAGTTTTCTTAGTAAAAGCAGATAAAACTTCTCTAGAAATTGAAGCCGATGATAATCTTCACGAAATCATCAATTATGAAGTCGTTGCTGGAACATTAAGAGTTTCGTCTTTGAGAGAAGCTACTGGAGCAAAAAAATTCGCATTACGAATTAACTATACTTCCGATTTAAAATTAATCACTGCAAAAAATGAAAGCTCTGTTCATGCTTTAGCTGATTTAGAATTAGAAAACATTACCGTTAAAAATTATGATAATTCTAGAGCATTCTTAAATGTGAAAGCTAACTATTTTGCGTTAGTTTTAAATGATAAAGCAGAAGCAGAAATCAACGTAAAAGCAGAAAACACTTCTTTGGAATTAAGTAAAAATGCTGAATTAAAAGCTTTAGTTACATCACCTGAATTAAAACTAGACATGTATCAAAAAAGTCAGGCTACAATTGAAGGCAATTGTAATAATGCTAAACTAAGATTAGATAACTCTTCATTACTTATCGCAAAAAAACTAGTAATAGCTACTTTAGATTTAACTATGGAAGGTTATGCAAAGTGCTATGTTAATGTAACAACCAACCTCACTTTATCAGCATCAGGAAAAACTGAAGTAGAACTATTCGGTGAATCAAAAATTCAAATTAATAAATTCATCAATAACGCAACATTATCTAAAAAAGAAAAATAAAAAAAGGAGCTTTATGCTCCTTTTTTTATTCCTGTCCTTTTCCGCCTTTAATGACGTAAGTATAAAACCAAGTTATAGTAAATGTTGGCACAAAATCTATAAACGGAACCAACTCTTCTATAAAGCCAAAAACACCAGCTAATTTCCCAATAGTTCCTCTATACATTGTGATTAATAATATTCCTGAAATGGGTGCCCAAACTAAATCGGTCACTTCTGCAAATACAGGAACTATATAAGACAACATTCCTATTCCATCAAACAACAAACTCAAAATTAATTTCGATGTTTTATCGCTTTTTACGGGTTGAACTGGATTATTAATTGCTTTTTCTATCATTTCTTATTTTGTAAATTCTATTACGAATATACAAAATAGATGCCAAATTATTCTTTATGAATCATTTTATAAAAATCGTCACGGAATTCTTTCTGATTGAAAACACCACCATACTGTAAAGTTGACGTAAAACTGCTTTCATCTTTAATACCGCGACTCGAAACACATAAATGAGTAGCTTCCATCACCACAATCACATTATCAGTTTCTAAAACCGTTTTTAGTTCGTTGAAAATTTGCATAATCATACGTTCTTGTACTTGTGGACGTTTCGCATAGTAATCTACAATACGATTCAGTTTGGATAAACCAATTACTTTTCCAGAAGAAACATAACCAATATGCGCTTTCCCAACAATCGGTAAAAAATGATGCTCGCAAGTTGAATTGAAACTGATGTTCGCTTCCACCAACATTTTATCATATTGATACGAATTATCAAAAACCGAAATCTTTGGTTTGTTTGCAGGATTCAATCCTGAAAATATTTCCTGAACAAACATTTTTGCCACGCGATGCGGTGTTCCTTGCAAACTGTCATCAGTTAAGTCCAAACCTAACTCTTTCATGATAATTTCAAAATGGTGTTCAATAACTTCCATTTTTTGAGCGTCAGATCGAACAAAAGCATCTGGTCGTAACGGTGTTTCCACAGATGTCATTTGATGATTGTCACCAATAATGTCGAATATTTCTTTTTCAATAGTAGTGTTCATAGCAATTTTTCCCTTCTATTTTAATTTCGATTTATAATACTTGCGCAATTTTTCTAATTTTGGTGCAATCACCATTTGACAATAACCTTGACTTGAATTTTGATTGTAATAATTTTGGTGATACTCTTCTGCATTATAAAACACACTAGCCGAAGACACTTTCGTTACAATCTTTTTATCATATAATTTTTCTTTTTCTAACAACTGAATGTAGTTTTCTACTTTCGTTTTTTGAGCTTCCGAATGATAGAAAATCTCACTTCTATATTGTGTTCCTACATCTGCACCCTGACGATTTAGAGTGGTTGGATCGTGTGTTGCGAAGAAAACTTCTAATAAATCTTCATACGCCACTTCATTCGGGTTAAATGTAATTTGAATCGCTTCTGCATGACCTGTTTCTCCCGTACAAATATCCTTGTAAGTTGGATTTTTAGTTGTTCCACCAATATATCCCGAAACCACTTTATCTACTCCTTTTATCTCTAGGAAGACCGCTTCGGTACACCAAAAACAGCCTCCAGCAAATGTTGCTACTTCCATACCTTCTTTTACTTTTATTTTTACAGGTTCTTTAAATTCTTCTTTTACGATTGGTTTTTCTTTTGCGGTACATGAACCAAAAACCAAACCCAAAACTAACGACAACCCTTTTAAACTATTTCTCATAAATTACATTCGTTTATTTTGTTTAACAAATCTACAAAAAAATTAAACATAAATACTATTTTAACTAAACTTTATTAATTGAGATACGTGAATAGATTTCGAATAGTTTTTTTATTAGCCAAAAATCTTTGTTTCTTTGTAGAAATGTTCCATTATGATTACGGCAAAAAATCTACATAAATATTATGATTCGCTTCATGTTTTAAAAGGAGTGGATTTACACATTAAAAAAGGAGAAATCGTTTCTATTGTTGGTGCTTCGGGTGCTGGTAAAACGACTTTACTTCAAATTTTAGGCACTTTAGATTTACCTGCCAAACAAAACGATACCGTTTTAGAAATCAATGGTGCATCGGTTTTGAATTTAAAAGACAAAGAACTTTCTAAATTTAGAAACCAACATTTGGGATTCATTTTTCAGTTTCACCAATTATTACCTGAATTCACTGCTTTAGAAAATGTTTGTATTCCTGGATTTATAGCCAATCGCGATAAAAAAGAAGTGGAAACCGAAGCCAAACGTTTATTATCTTATTTAGGTTTAGCCGAAAGAACACATCACAAACCAAGCGAACTTTCAGGAGGAGAGCAACAACGTGTTGCGGTTGCGAGAGCTTTAATTAACAAACCAGCTGTTATTTTTGCCGATGAACCTTCAGGAAATTTAGATACTACAACAGCCGAAAACTTACACGAATTGTTCTTTAAATTGCGTGATGAATTTGGGCAAACCTTCGTAATTGTGACTCACAATGAAGAATTAGCCAACATGGCAGATAGAAAACTAACGATGGTAGATGGGAATATTGTAAGTTCTTAAAATGACACAATCCGAGTTAAAAGATTTTCTAGACGAAAAGGTTGAATTATACAACAATCCGAATTTCATTGAAAGCGATCCAATTCAGATTCCGCATTTGTATTCGGTTAAAGAAGATGTTGAAATTGCTGGATTTCTGGCAGCTACAATTGCTTGGGGAAATCGCAAAATGATTATCAACAATGCGAAGAAAATGATGGATTTAATGGGAAATTCGCCTTATGATTTTGTCATGAATCATTCAGAATCACACTTAGAATCGTTAGAAAATTTCGTTCATCGTACTTTTAATGGAAAAGACTTTGTAGGATTCGTTAAAGGTTTACAACATATTTACCAAAATCATAACGGATTAGAAGCGGTTTTTTCGAAAGAAAATCCAACGATGCAACATACGATTTCAGAATTCAAACAATTGTTTTTTGAAGTACCACATTTATCACGAACTGAAAAACACATTTCAGATCCGTTGAATGGTTCGGCGGCGAAACGCATTAATATGTATTTGCGTTGGATGATTCGTAAAGATAACAAAGGTGTCGATTTAGGCATTTGGAACAGCATCTCTCCTGCGCTACTTTCTTGTCCATTGGATGTACATTCGGGAAATGTGGCAAGGAAATTAGAATTGCTGAGTCGCAAACAAAACGATGCTAAAGCTTTAGCGGAATTGGACGAAAATTTAAGAAAATTAGATTCGAATGACCCAGCCAAATACGATTTTGCATTATTTGGACTAGGCGTTTTTGAAGGGTTTTAAAAACAAAAAATCCTGCCGAAACAGGATTCTTGTGGAGAAGATGGGGCTCGAACCCACGACCTCTTGACTGCCAGTCAAGCACTCTAGCCAACTGAGCTACATCCCCAAAATTTTCACGAATATAGCTTTTTTAAACACATAAGTTTCTTTTTGATTCGATAAAAAATTGAAGTAGTTTTACATTTCTAAACTAAAACCATGCACGCAGATTATATTATCGACCAAAATTTCTCTGATATTACTTATGCTGAAAGCGATGTAAAATACAAAGAATACGAAAATTGCACGTTTACGAATTGCGATTTCAGAGCGTGTTCGTTTATTGCGGTAACGTTTATTGACTGCAACTTTATCGATTGTAATTTTAGAGGCACGAAGATTAATCATGTGTCGTTGCGTGATGTTTGGTTTACGAAATGCGATTTTACTTCGGTGAATTTTGCTATGACGGATCAAATTTTATACGAATTCCACTTCAAAGATAGTTTGCTTGATTACGCACAATTCTACAGTTTAAAATTGAAGAAAATGCAATTCATCAATTGCAGCATGATTGCTGTTGATTTTATGGAAAGTGATTTATCGGAAGCCATGTTTGACAATTGCAACTTAAGACATGCTGTTTTCATAGGCACAACAGCTCACAAAACCGATTTTTCCACGAGTTATGATTTCATCATTGACCCTGAAAAAAACAAACTAAAACGCGCTGTTTTTTCTACTGGAAATTTGTCTGGATTGTTGAAAAAATATGATTTAGTTATTAAATAAAAATAGAAAAAATGACAGAGGCTCAAGAAATACTCTGGAAAAAAATTAAGGAATTTGAAATTGACGAACCTTCATCTGCTTTGACATTTACAGAACGATTAGCAAGAGAAAATGGTTGGTCAATTGAATATACATTAAGAGCAATCGAAGAGTACAAAAAATTTATGTTCTTAATTTGTATTGCCGAACATCCATTAACACCTTCAGACCAAATTGACCAAGTTTGGCATTTACATTTACTATATACTCAATCATATTGGAATGATTTCTGCAAAAACACGCTAAACAAGACAATTCATCACGGTCCAACAAAAGGAGGCATGGATGAGAACACCAAATTCACAAATTGGTATGAAAAAACAAAGGAACTTTATAAATTGATTTTTGAAATCTATGCTCCAGAAGATATTTGGGAACCAAGCCACATTCGATTTAGTGAAAACAACTTCCAAAGAATCAATTTGAATCAAAATTGGATAATAAAAAAACCGTCAATATTTAAAAAGTGAAATATCTATCTCAACTTACACCAGCTGAAACATTAATAATTCTTAAAGACAAAGACACTCGTTTAAAAGAAGTATTAAAAGTAACTTTAATGGATTTATTGTTAAAACAAGTTTTGAAAATTGAAGAAGTTTATAAACAAACAGGACGAACAGATGAGCAAAGACTATACGAATATATTGAAACGGGTAAGAATTTTAGATTTTATAACTCATTACCACATGAAAATGTATTTTTAAATATATTTCAAAAAAATGAGGACTATCGTTATCTTTTCCGTCATGTTGTTAAAGTTGGATATGAAAATGCGAAATCACATAACTACTTTCATAAACTAATCCGAAAGAGCCCTAATATTTCGGAATGCTTCAAGGAAAACTTTATCTTTTACTTCATTGGTTACAATTTTAAAACTTCTAAACACGAACAACTTAGAAGAGAACTTCAAAAAGAAATTAATCACCTTGAAGTACAACTACCTTCAATTATTCAAAACGATAAAGAGAAAGCTTTGGAAATTTTAAAAGAGATAAAAGGGAATATTTTTCTTCTATCCACAATAGAATTTGATTTATTAAAACAAATAGACCAAACCATTTCTACAGAAATGAATAGACAAACCGATAATTCATTTGGATGTTCAGGCTGCTCTTGGAGTCATTTTGAAAGCTATTCAGAAAGTTTTGATAGTAGTTGTAGCGGCGATACTGGTTCCTCTGATGGAGGCTGCAGCGGATGTAGTGGTTGTGGAGGCTGTGGAGGTGATTAAATCACTATTTATCAAAAAATATTAAATTTTTATTGTTTTTCAATAAATTTTTATTGACATTTGCAATGTAATTTTAAACTTTGTAGTTATGTCAAAAACAAACAACTTCGTATTTTGGGGCTTATATGCTATAGCTTGGCTTATTTTTGTTGGCTTATCCATTGAAACTGGAGCCATAATCGTTAATTTCTTTTTCAGCCTTTATAACCCTGAAATTATTCAAAATCTGTATCAAAAGTTAGACTTAATGGCTATGTATAACGACAGTAAATTAACTTTTTATGGTGTTTATAGTTTTATACTTATCATTTCCATTTTAAAAGCGTTTCTATTTTATGCCGTAATTCATCTCATGCACAAAATGGATTTATCAAAACCGTTCAACACTTTTGTGGCAAAACAAATTTTACTTATTAGTTATTTCACCCTATCGATTGGAATATTAAGTCACATTGCGAGACAAATAGTTAAAAGTTTAATGCATCATGGTTTTGTTCCCGATAACTTAAACCAATTTTGGGCAGACAGCGGGGCTTTTATTTTAATGGGAGGTGTTATCTATATTATCGCGATTATCTTTAAAAAAGGAATCGATATTCAAAACGAAAACGACTTAACAGTGTAACGTATGGCAATTGTAGTAAACTTAGATGTGATGATGGCAAAACGTAAAATGTCGCTCAACGAACTTTCGGAAAAAGTAGACATTACCTTAGCCAATTTGTCCATCTTAAAAACAGGAAAGGCAAAAGCAGTACGTTTTAGTACGCTTGAGGCCATTTGCAAAGTCTTAGATTGTCAGCCAGGCGATATATTAGAATTTGTGGAAGATTAGAATTAGGACTTTTTTAACGCTATTGAATTTGTAAGACTGAAAGAATATTCGTAAGTTTAGGTATTAATAATTTAATCCCTTAACGCTATGTTAGTTCAAATTCACACCGACAAAAACATTGAAGGCGGAAGCCGTTTTGCAGAATATTTTACAACCGAAATTAAAAATGAATTAGCACGATTTGACGAAATTGTAACCCGAGTTGAAGTTCATATTACCGATGAAAATGGAAATAAATCTACTCCAAACGACAAAAAATGTGTCATTGAAGCCAAAGTAGAAAAAAAACAACCCATTGCCGTTACCGCTAATGCCGATAGCCCAGAAAAAGCCTTTTTTGAAGCATTAGAAAAAATCCAACGTGTTTTAGATACGACGGTAGAAAAAATAAAAGAACATTAAAAACAAGCAATCCCGAGTTTAGGCTCGGGATTTTTTTTTGTTTACTAAGATTGTATTTAAACTAATGTGTGCTTAATAATTTATAAGATTTTTTATATATTTACTAAAATAAAGTATGACAAATATCATACATATCCACCCAAAAATACATTTAAACGAATTAGCAACGATACTCAAGAAAATTTACCGTAATGAAAGCGATCACCACTATCATTTATTTCTTTACACTGATTTCGGCACAACAATTAAGTTCACAAAATTTAGAGTTGGGCGTTAACGAAATTAATTCCTACAAAAATGAAAATTATGTAGTTCCGAATAACATCGAATTTATTTTTTCGGGTAATCCAAGATATATCAAATATTTTTTTTCTGACTTTGAAGAAAAAATTAAACCACTTTGTCGAAAATATAATATTGAATTTTCATTAAAGTATTTGGATGAAAAGGTGCATTTTACATCATTGAATTATAATACGACTAATAGCTACATTGTTCGGTTGCACATTGATCGATCTGAGGTAATCGCTGAAAATAGCGGGCATAACAGAATAATTAAATTTGTTTTTAGTGGACAAGTGAAGAAAAACGAGGAGGATACTTCTGTATTAGATTTTACATCAATTGTAAAAGGGATTCATGATATTACAAATCAGAATCAAGCTGTTGCTGATTACGTCGCAGAAAAAATTATGAAAAATTAATACCGTTGCTAACACACACTAAACTTCATTGCTTCATTTTGGATACCGTCAGCACCACTCTACTAATAATATTACTAAATTAAAGAAAATACTCAGCTAACCAAAACACAGTGAGAGTTTAACGTAGAACGTTAAAAAAGCTGTTTATGGTTACTAGCCATTCTTAAAGTATAAACAAAAAAATCCCGAGCTCAAACTCGGGATTCTTTATATAAACCATTTTGGTTATTATTTCAAACCCTCTAAACTTTGTTCTAAAGTCGCAATTTTTGCTAAAGCGTCAGCTTCTTTTTTGCGTTCGTTGGCAATTACTTGTTCGGGTGCGCCGGCTACGAATTTTTCGTTAGACAATTTTCCTTGCACCGAGCGTAAGAAACCTTTGGTGTAATCTAACTCTTCGGTTAATTTTGCAATTTCTGCTTCTACATCGATGTTTCCAGTAATTGGAATAAAATACTCATTCGATTTCACACGATACGATAACGCGCCATCTACTTTATCTGAAACGTATTCTAAAGCAGCAACATTACCTAACTTCTGAATCACTGAATCAAAATACGTTGACGCTTTTTCATTGTTCACCACTTTTAATTCCATCGCATCTTTAAATGGAATGTTTTTGTCTTTACGAATCGTTCTAATTCCAGAAATAACTTCGGTAGCAAAATCAAAATCAGCAATTAATTTTGCATCAAACGATTTAGCTTTTGGCCACTCACCTACTATCAAAGCTTGTTCTGGCGTTCTTTCGGCAATATGGTGCCAAATTTCCTCTGTTAAAAACGGCATGAACGGATGTAACAATTTCAAGTTATTTTCTAACATTTCAATTGCTTTGTCAAACGTAGCACGATCGATTGGTTGTTGGTAACCGGGTTTTATCATTTCTAAGAACCACGAACAAAAATCGTCCCAAACCAATTTGTAAATCGACATTAAAGCATCAGATAATCTGTATTTATCAAAGTTATCTTCAATTTCGGCTAAGGTTTGTTGTAACTTCGCTTCGTACCATTCGATTGCTACTTTTGAAGCTTCTGGTTGAGCAATATCAGCCACTTCCCAACCTTTGATTAGTTTGAAAGCATTCCAAATTTTATTAGAGAAACCCTTACCTTGGTTGCATAATTCTTCATCGAATAAAATATCATTTCCTGCCGAAGCACTTAATAACAATCCAACACGAACACCATCAGCACCAAATTTCTCAATTAGTCCAAGCGGTTCAGGCGAATTTCCTAATGATTTTGACATTTTACGACCTTGTTTGTCACGAACTAATCCCGTTAAATATACGTTTGAAAATGGTTTTTCTCCAGCATATTCATAACCTGCAATAATCATACGCGCTACCCAGAAGAATAAAATATCTGGACCCGTAACTAAATCATTGGTAGGATAATAGTATTTAAAATCTTCATTTTCTGGATTTAAAACACCACCAAAAACAGCCATTGGCCATAACCATGAAGAGAACCAAGTGTCTAATGCGTCAGCGTCTTGTTTTAAATCTGCTGCTGTAAGTGATGTGTTTCCAGTTCTTACTTTCGCAAGCTCAACTGCTTTTTCGATATTTTCTGCTACTACAAAATCTTCTTTTCCGTCACCAAAATAGTAAGCTGGAATTTGTTGTCCCCACCACAATTGACGTGAAATATTCCAATCGCGAATATTGTTTAACCAATGTGCATACGTATTGTTAAAACGACTTGGATATAATTTAATTTCGTCTGATTCTAAAACCGCTTTGATGGCTGGTTTTACTAATTCTTCCATGCTTAAGAACCATTGGTCTGACAATCTTGGTTCGATTACCGCTTTGGTTCTTTCAGAAGTTCCAACTTTATTTAAATGCGTTTCGGTTTTTGCTAAAGCGCCGATAGTTTCTAATTCTTTCGAAATCTCTTCACGAACTACAAATCTGTCTTTTCCTTGATAATGCAATCCGAATGAATTCAAAGACGCATCTTCATTGAAAATATCGATAATTTCTAAATTGTGTTTGTCACCTAACGTTTTATCGTTTGTATCATGAGCTGGTGTTACTTTTAAACATCCTGTACCAAATTCTACATCAACATATTCGTCTTCGATAATAGGAATAACTCTACCACAAATTGGAACAATAGCTTTCTTCCCTTTTAAATGCGAAAAACGTTCGTCATTTGGATTAATACAAATTGCAGTATCTCCAAAAATAGTTTCTGGACGCGTAGTTGCAACGGTTAAGAAATCTTCCGAACCTTCAATTTTATATTTGATGAAATATAATTTTCCTTGACGTTCTTCAAAGATTACTTCTTCATCAGACAAAGTCGTTTTAGCTTCTGGATCCCAGTTTACCATTCGGTAACCACGGTAAATCAAACCTTTGTTGTATAAATCTACAAACGAGTGAATTACAGACGCTGACATATCGTCATCCATAGTAAACTTAGTACGACTCCAATCGCAAGAACAACCCAATTGTTTTAATTGCTCTAAGATGGTTCCTCCGTATTTATCGGTCCATTCCCAAGCGTGTTTTAGGAATTCTTCGCGAGTTAAATCGTTTTTATTGATGCCTTCTTCTTTTAACTTAGCTACAACTTTAGCTTCGGTCGCGATAGAAGCATGGTCAGTTCCTGGCACCCAACAAGCATTGAACCCTTTTAAACGCGCACGACGAATTAATACATCTTGAATGGTGTTATTCAACATGTGTCCCATATGTAAGACTCCTGTTACGTTTGGTGGCGGAATTACAATGGTGTACGGCGTTCTGTGGTCGGGTTTGGATGTAAAATAATCATTTTTCATCCAGTAGTCGTACCACTTTTGTTCTACTTCTTTAGCGTTGAATTGTGCAGGAATCATTATATTTTTTTCTTGTTTAATTATTGAATCGTTGAACAGTTTGACTGTTCTTTTTAACATTCCAAAATTTAATTTGGTATGTTTTTTGTATTAGTAACTGCAAAAGTAACTATATCACGAAAATAAAAAAAATGTTAGGAGTAGTTTGTTGGTTGCTTATATTTAATTAATTTTACAACAACCTATTAATTTATAAGATGATGAAAAAATTACTTGTTTATTTAACTGTATTAGTTGGGATGGCTTCATTTGCTCAAACGGGTCCAAAGATTGAGTTTAAAGAGGAAACCATAAACTATGGCGAAGTTGAAAAAGGAAAAGATGATGGGATTAGAGTTTTTGAATTCACGAATACTGGTGATGCTCCGCTTATTATTACCAATGCAAAATCGAGTTGTGGTTGCACTGTGCCTGAATGGCCAAAAGAACCAATTGCACCAAATAGTAAAGGACAAATTAAAGTTCAATACAACATGAATCCTGGTCCTATTAGTAAAACGATTACTATTGAAAGTAATGCAATAAACAAACCAAACGGTATGGTTCCTTTACGAATTAAAGGTACAGTTATTGTTAAGGAAGAAGTTAGTCCGTTAGTTAAAAAGAAAACGTTTCCGAATTCATAAATAAAAAGTCCCAATTTAGTTGGGACTTTTTTTATAGGATTTTTTCAAGTTTAAATTTAAAGGTTAGAATTTTTCCTTTTCGATCAACGACTATTGTTATTTGCTTACCATCTTCGGATGTAAATAAATCATTAAAAAAATCAATTTTCACATTTAATGCTTTTCTACCATTTATCTTAACTATTAAATCTCCTTCTTTAAGACCAGCCCTAAATCCGGGAGAATTTTCCCTGATAGCATATATCTCATAAATTGGTTTTAATTCATACTTGAAATCAACAACTTTTTCATAGAAGTTGATTACTTTATCCACTTCATTGTTTTTTCTATCTAAAGATGTCACTTCATACTTTACCCATTGAGATCCTTTGTGTTGTATTTCTAAACCCGACATATTGTACTCAAAAGGCAAATTAAACAATTGGTTCTTTTTAAAATAAACTTTATTGTTTTTATAATCAAAAAACCAATTAAAACGCTTTAAAAACTGTCCGCCTAATGAACCATTTCTACCATTAGTAATATTTAATCCTTTAAAAAACTCTTTCTCTGGGTAAGATACGAGTGCTTCTTTAATTATATATTCAGATAAAAAAACTTCTTTAACTTTTGCACGCTTTCCGGATACAACACCAGATAGACCGTAACCAAGTATATCTGAAAAATAATTACTCTCACATTTTATAGTATCATTCTCAAATAACCAAAGACCATCAGCCAAACCTGTATCAAGTAATAATTTCAAATTATTTGGAGCTTTTTCAATAACAACAGGAATTATAACATATGGCTTTCTATTTTCTATGATTATGGGGGCCCATTGATACTTCCTTAATTTTTTTAAGCTTTTTTTAAAATTTTTATGTAATATTAATTGTTTTGCATCGTAATCAACTTCAACTAAAAACTGTTCGAAGAAACTGGCTCCTAAAATACCATTAATTTGAATTCCTGTTATATTTACAATATCAATTTGCTGATTGGGTACAATTAAAATATCAAAATCAACATTGGTATACTGTTTAATTTTTAGAATATTATTTTTTGCTAAATACGCATCCATTAAATCATTTTTACCTACCCCTTTTATTTTAATTAATTCTGTTTCCTTTATAAAAATTGAATCATTTGCTGGCAGACTAAATAACATACTTTCATCTGATCCTGTATCTGCAATCATTTTTAACTTAACGCCATTAAAGACGACATCAACAATCATGAGATTATGGGAAAGTTCAAACGGTATTTTTATTTTGTCTTTTTTTGAATTCCAAACAATAGAATCTTGAGCAAAAGATAATGCACCAAATAAAATTAGTATTCTTAAGAAGAATATTTTTGTCATAAATTTTTTATTCTAAGATAATAAAAACATAAATACAAATAATTGATTTAACATTTTTTAATGTGTTGTTTTACTAATATCACAAAAAAAAATCGCAATTTTGCACATCTTTAAAAAACAAGTCATGCCAAAAGTTTCCGTTAAAGGGCAACAAATGCCAGAATCTCCAATTAGAAAATTGGTTCCATATGCAGAAATTGCTAAGAAAAAAGGTCACAAAGTATATCATTTGAATATTGGGCAACCTGATATTAAAACTCCAGAAGTGGCGCTACAAGCTGTAAAAAATGCCGACATAACGGTATTAGAATATAGTCATTCTGCTGGTTTTGAAAGCTATAGAACTAAACTTTCTCAATACTATAAAAATCACGGATTACCAATAGACACACAAGATATTATCATTACGACGGGTGGCTCAGAAGCTTTGCTTTTTGCTATGGGAAGTACAATGGATACAGATGATGAAATTATTATCCCAGAACCATTTTATGCCAATTATAATGGGTTTTCAACTGCATCAGGCGTAAAAGTTGTTCCAGTAATTTCAGGAATTGAAACTGGTTTTGCTTTACCTCCAATTGAAGCTTTTGAAAAATTAATTACTTCAAAAACAAAAGCTATTTTAATTTGTAATCCAGGAAATCCAACAGGTTATTTATATTCTAAAGAAGAAATTCTAAAACTAGCTGAAATCGTAAAAAAACACGATTTATTTTTAATTGCCGATGAAGTGTATCGCGAATTTATTTACGATGGCGATAAGCATTTTTCAGTTATGAATGTTCCTGGATTAGAAGAAAATGCTATCATGATTGATTCGGTTTCTAAACGTTATAGTATGTGTGGAGCTCGAATTGGCTGCATTGTTTCTAAAAACAAAGAAGTTATGGCTACTGCTATGAAATTTGCTCAAGCTCGTTTAAGTCCTCCAACTTATGCACAAATTGCAAGTGAAGCTGCTTTAGAAACTCCACAAAGTTATTTTGATGATGTTATTTCAGAGTACAAAGATCGTAGAGATACTTTAATTACCGAATTAAATAAAATTGAAGGTGTAACAGTTGCTACTCCAAAAGGTGCTTTCTATTGTATTGCAAAATTACCTATTGATAATGCGGATAAATTTGCTCAATGGTTGTTAGAATCATACGACTTAAATGGAGAGACAGTTATGGTAGCTCCCGCAGCAGGATTCTATTCTACACCAAATGTTGGGTTAGATGAAGTTCGTATAGCTTATGTTTTAAAGAAAGATGATTTAATCAAATCAGTTCAAATTTTAAAAGAAGCTATTACTGTTTATAATAAAAAGTAATAAAAAATTATAAAAAAAGAGTTCACTAGTACTAGTGAACTCTTTTTTTTGTGAAATAAAAGCAATCCCAAGGATTGCTTTTATTGTTTATCTAATTAGTGAAAAATGCGCTTTAAACTGTTTAGCGACTCCATTTTCCATGTAATCTAATGAGAACCAGTAATCGGTTGCTGGAAGTAATTCTTGATTGTATGTTCCATCCCAACCCTCGCTATCGTCTGTAGCACTTAGTTGTTTTACTAATTTACCATAGCGGTCAAAAATATACAACTTAGCTCCTGGTTGGTTTAATCCTCTGATATTCCATGTATCATTGATACCATCTCCATTCGGTGTGAAGTAATTTGGATAGTCGATTATGGTTACTAATTGTGTCATAAATGTACATCCTTCTGTATCAACAACAGTTACTAAATGTTCCCCAGCACTTACTCCTGTAAACACATTAGAAGACTGTAGTGGAC
>NZ_SNZC01000002.1:0-776786 GCF_004363695.1 Flavobacterium cheniae
GTCCACTACAGTCTTCTAATGTGTTTACAGGAGTAAGTGCTGGGGAACATTTAGTAACTGTTGTTGATACAGAAGGATGTACATTTATGACACAATTAGTAACCATAATCGACTACCCAAATTACTTCACACCGAATGGAGATGGTATCAATGATATATGGAATATCAGAGGATTAAACCAACCAGGAGCTAAGTTATACATTTTTGACCGCTATGGTAAATTAATAAAACAACTAAGCGCTACAGACGATAGCGAGGGTTGGGATGGAACATATAATCAAGAATTACTTCCATCAACCGATTACTGGTTCTCATTAGATTACATGGAAAATGGTGTGGCGAAACAGTTTAAAGCGCATTTTACGATGAAACGTTAATAAAAAAAGAGTTAGTCGCAACTAGCTCTTTTTTTTTACAAATATTTTAAATCTTACAAATAATAATTTGTAGTAATTTTGCCATATCTCGATACAGCTATAAAAATGGAAAAATCAAAGAAAACAATTCTCTCAAAAATTTTAAAAATAACAGGAATAACTTTTGCAATCTCTTTGCTTGCTTTTGTATTATTACCTATAATTTTTGCCGATACTATTACTGAAAAAGTAAAAGTGTTAGCCAATAAAAATTTAGAAGGAGAACTAAACTTTAACGATTCCGAATTATCATTTTTTAAACACTTTCCTTCCTTAACTTTAACCTTACACGAATTAAATCTTAACGGATCAAAACCATATCAAAACAAATCTTTAGTTTCAGCTAAAGAAATTAGTTTTGGAATTGACGTTTGGAGCGTTGTTTTTGGAAGTCAAACACAAATCGAAGAAATTTATATTGATAATGCTAAAATCAATATTTTGGTTAATCAGAAAGGAGACGCTAATTATAACATTTACAAATCAAATTCAAAAGACACCACAACTTCCTCTGAAAGTGCTTCTTTAAAGTTAGAAAACATACAAATCAGCAACAGTCAATTAGTCTATAATGATAAATCTACAAAGATTTCAATTGAAGCAAAAGGTTTCAATTATAAAGGCAAAGGCGACTTACAAGCATCGAATTTCAACTTAAAAACTTCGGCAAAAATTGACAGCTTAAGCTTTGCTTATGACAAAAAAGAATACTTGAAAAACAAGAAAGTAAAAGCCGATTTAATTACAAAAATCAATACCAACTCGCTTTCGTTTGTTTTTGAAAAGAATGATTTAGTCATCAACAAATTACCTGTTGAATTTACTGGGTTGTTCGATTTCTTGAAAAACGGCTACCAGATGGATTTCAAATTAAAAACGGAAGACAGTAATCTTGACGATTTATTCACGGCTTTACCTGCTGAATATGTTTCATGGATGACTGAAACCAAAATGAAAGGAAAAACTTCTGCTTTCTTAACTTTGAAAGGAAAATATATTGCTTCGGAAAACTTGAGTCCCGAATTAAATTTCAATATAAAAGTACGAGATGGTTATGTAAAACACACGAAAGCGCCTTATCCGGTTGAGAATATTTTCTTGAATTTCGATACAAAATTACCAAATTTAGACATCAATCAACTTAAAGTGCGATTAGACTCTTTGTACTTTGATGTCAATAAGAATAATTTAAGTGCGATTTTAATTTCGGATGGTTTTGGAAAAAAGATAACCATCGACTCAAAAGTGAAATCGAAATTAGATTTGGCTTTTTTGAGTAATGCGCTTCAAATTCCGAATTTAAAATTAGCTGGAAATTTAGATGCAGACATTGTTTCCAAAGGAAATTACAGCAAAGAAGATAAAAAATTCCCTATTACAAAAGGAAATTTTGAAATCAAAAAAGGATTAATTCAAACCTCTTATTATCCGAAACCGATTCAGAATATTAATTTAAAAGCTAATTTGAATAGTCCAACGGGTAATTTCAAAGATGCTTCTTTTATACTTTCACCAGCGAATTTCACTTTTGAAGGCGAACCTTTTAACTTAAATGCTTCGTTTAAAAATTTTGATGATATTAATTACGATGTAAAAGCGAAAGGAACTTTAAACGTTGCTCGAATTTACAAAGTTTTCTCGCAAAAAGGATTGGATGTAGATGGTTTCATCAAAGCTGATTTGAGTTTGGCAGGAAAACAAAGTGATGCTTCCAACGGAAGAATTGGCAACTTAAAAAATAGCGGAACTCTTGAAGTAAAAAACATTAAAACCACAAGTGATTATTTAGCAAAACCATTTTTAATAGAAAACGGATTATTCACGTTCAATCAAGACAAGATGAATTTTTCTAATTTCAATGGAAAATATGGAACGTCAGATATTTCAATGAATGGAAATTTAGAAAACGTAATCAATTTTGTCCTTTCAGAAAATCAAATTTTAAAAGGAAGCTTCAATCTTACATCGAATTTCTTAAACATAAACGAATTTATTCCAACTACAACTTATGAAACTGACGAAGAAACTGAAAAAACAGAAGTTTCAGGAGTAGTTGAAATTCCAACCAATTTGAATGTTGCTATCCAAACTAATGCTGCAAAAACAAAATACGACGATGTTACTATTGAAAATTTAAGAGGAAATATACTCATTAAAAACGGAACCTTACAACTTTCAAACGGAACGCTTGATATCATTGGAGCAACTGCAAAAATGGATGCATTTTATAAAAACGAAGGCACTCAAAAAGCTTATTTTGATTATAAAATTAATGCTTCCGAATTTGATATTAAACGCGCTTACAACGAAATTAAAATGTTTCGAGAAATCGTAACGGCTGCCGAAAGTGCCGAAGGAATTGTTGGTTTAAATTATTCGATAAAAGGTGTTTTAAACAATCAAATGGAACCTGTAATGCCGTCATTAGAAGGAAGCGGAACACTTTCTGTAAAGAAAGTAAAAATGAAAGGCTTTAAATTATTAAATGTAGTTTCATCTAAAACCGAAAATCCTGATATTAAAGATCCAGATATCTCTAAAGTAGATATAAAAACTACTATCAAGAACAACATCGTAACTATTGAACGTTTCAAATTTAAAGTAGCTGGTTTTAGATTGCGTTTCGAAGGACAAACCAGTTTAGACGGAAAATTAAACTTAAAAATGCGAATTGGATTACCACCTTTAGGTATTTTAGGAATTCCAATTAAAGTTTTGGGAACACAAGAAAATCCGGATATCAAATTAGGTAGAAAATCAGAAGATTTAGAAGAAACAGAATATGTTGATGGTGTAACTCCTATTAATACAACAGTTCCTACTACTACAACTCCTACTCCAACGATTCAGAATGATAGTGTTCCAAAAATTGAACCAACTGTTCCAATAGAAAAAGTGGAGTAAAAATATTGAAGTGTTATTTTTATTTCTATTTTTAAACAAAATTGAAATTATGAATAAAAATTACCTCCAAATACTAGTTGTTTCAATTCTACTAACACTATTTGTATCGTGCAGTTCTACCAATGGATTAACACTTCCTGTTACAGAACCAGCACCTGTTTTATTAAACAAACAGACTTCTAAAATTGGAATCGTAAACAGAAGTTTACCTGATAAAAAATATGAAGTTTTTGATGCGGTTGATAAAATTTTGTCTGCTGAAGGAAAAAACTTAGATAAATTAGGAAGCTATACGGCTATTGAAAATTTAAAAAGCGAACTTCTGAAAAACAATAAAATTCAAAGTGTTACTTTAATCGACACTTTGGAATCAAAAAAATACGGAATAGACCAGTTCACTAGTGAATTGTCTTGGGAAAAAGTAAACGAAATTTGCAAAGCCAACAACTTAGATGCCATTTACGAACTTTCTTATTTTGACACCGATTCTAAAATAAGTTATAGAACCATTAAAAGCGAAGCTAAAAACGCATTTGGGCTTACAATTCCAGTAATCGAACACGAAGCTACTGTTACTACTTTAATCAAATCAGGTTGGAGAATATATGACAATAATGATAAAGCAATTGTTGATGTATATTATTCTAATAATACGATTCAATTAAATGGAAGAGGAATTAATCCGCTTAAAGCCTTTGAAACTGTAAAGTCAAGAAAAGATGCAGTACTTTCGGTTGCTAAAGATATTGGCGCTAATTATGCTTCTCAAATTATGCCTTATCGCATAAGAGTAAATAGAGATTACTACGTAAAAGGAACTCAAAACTTTGAAATTGCAAAACGAAGAGCTCAAGCAGGACAATGGGATAGTGCTGCTGAATTATGGCTTTTAGAAACAAAAAATCGCGACCCAAAAATTGCCGGAAGAGCTTGCTACAATATGGGAATCATTAATGAAATTAATGGAAATCTTGATGCTGCGATAGAATGGACAACTAAATCTTACACCGATTATGGTGATAAAATTGCATTACGCTACATCAATATCCTTAAAAACCGAAAAGCAAAAAACGAACAACTAATCAGAGAAACGAATTAGTATTGTTTAAATAAAAAACAAACTATCAAATTCTTAAAAAACTTTCCTGCTTTCTGAAAAATTCGTAATTTTACCTCAAACATGACAAGTAAAATTATGGAAACGCATTTTGAAAGCAATCCGCTGATTGACAGATTACCTAAGCATTTAAAACAATTCATTAAACCTCAAGTTTATGATGATTACACTCCAATAAACCAAGCGGTTTGGCGTTATGTAATGCGCAAAAATGTGTCTTATCTTTCAAAAGTAGCGCATAATTCCTATCTAGAAGGTTTAGAAAAAACGGGGTTAGAAATCGATAACATTCCAAACATGTATGGAATGAATCGTATTTTAAAAGAAATTGGTTGGGCTGCAGTTGCCGTTGACGGATTTATTCCACCCAATGCTTTTATGGAATTCCAAGCGTATAATGTTTTAGTTATTGCTTGTGATATTCGTCAATTAGAACACATAGAATATACACCGGCTCCAGATATTATTCACGAAGGCGCTGGACATGCTCCTATTATTGCTAATCCAGAATATGCAGAATATTTAAGACGTTTTGGTGAAATTGGTTGTAAAGCCATTTCCTCTTCTCGTGATTATGAATTATACGAAGCCATTCGTTTGCTTTCTATTTTGAAAGAAGCAGAAGATACTCCTGAATCTGAAATTAAAAAAGCGGAAGAGCAAGTTGATTTCTTACAGAATAATATGGGCGAATTATCAGAAATGTCGCGCATTAGAAATTTACATTGGTGGACAGTTGAATATGGCTTGATTGGAACGGTTGAAAACCCAAAAATTTATGGTGCAGGACTACTTTCTTCGATTGGAGAAAGTGCTTGGTGTATGACCGATAACGTGAAGAAAATCCCTTATGATATTTCAGCGGCAGACCAAAGTTTTGACATTACAAAACCTCAACCACAATTATATGTTACTCCTGATTTTGCTAAATTAAGTTCAGTTTTAGAAGAATTTGCTAATACTATGGCTTTGAGAACAGGAGGATTATCTGGAGTTCAAAAATTAATCAGTTCAAAATCATTAGGAACAATTGAATTGAGTACCGGAATTCAAATTTCAGGAGTTTTTACTAATGTAATTGAAAATGAAGGAAAACCTGTATATGTTCAAACAACAGGAAAAACGGCGCTTTCTTACAGAGAAAAAGAATTAGTAGGTCACGGAACAGAATATCATGCAGAAGGTTTTGGTTCGCCAATTGGAAAACTAAAAGGCATCAACTTGGCTATTGAGGAAATGAGTCCGAGAGATTTACGTGCGTATGACATTTACGAAGGCGAACAAGTTACTTTAGAATTTGAAGGAAATATCAAAGTCACAGGAGAAATCATCACAGGTTCTCGTAATTTACAAGGTGAAATTTTATTGATTAAATTCAAAAACTGTACGGTTACACATAACGATACTGTTCTTTTCCAACCAGAGTGGGGAATTTATGATATGGCTGTGGGTAAAAAAGTAATTTCTGCTTTTTCAGGACCTGCAGATGTGAATAGTTTTGACATGATTAATCACGTTCCATCATCGCAAACTATTAAACAGAAAAAATCTGTTGAAAGAGAAGAATTAGAAAAACTTTATGCAAGTATTCGTAATATAAGAGAA
The DNA here is from genome assembly GCF_004363695.1 of Flavobacterium cheniae. Classification (GTDB taxonomy): domain Bacteria; phylum Bacteroidota; class Bacteroidia; order Flavobacteriales; family Flavobacteriaceae; genus Flavobacterium; species Flavobacterium cheniae. The sequence continues at coordinate 6,043 of NZ_SNZC01000002.1, forward strand.
GGAAAACCTGCGACTACCACTTTAAAAGAAGCATTTGCTTCCGTTTCTGCAGGACATCCTAACGATTGGTTGTTATCAGTTGAGATCGCTGAATTAGCTAAAAAAGAAGGAAATTCAGATTTAGTAGATAAAGCTTTAAATCATTTAGAAAAAGTAAAAAGTAATCGCCCAGAAGTTGCACATTTGATTGACAATGGATTGGAATTAATTTTTGAGAAAGCTAATGCTTAACCTAAGTAACTTTTGTTACTGAATAGATTCACAATCGCCTTTATCTTTGTCAAAAAAAAGAAACAATTATGGGAATATTAGATTTTTTAGGATTAGGAAATAAAACGAACGAAGTTCAAGAATACGTTCAAAAAGGAGCTATCATTTTAGATGTAAGAACACTTGAAGAATATAGAGACGGACACATCAAAGGTTCAAAAAATATTGCCTTACAAGTTTTAAATGGAAACATTGAAACCATCAAAAAATGGAATAAACCAGTAATTGCATGTTGCCGTTCAGGAATGCGAAGTGGTCAAGCGACTTCTATTTTAAAACAACACGGAATTGATTGCATCAATGGTGGTGGTTGGCAAAGTTTAGAAAGTAAATTATAAAAAGAAAGTCCCGATTTAATCGGGACTTTCTTTATTCTATTTTTTTAAAATTCATTCCGTCATGATATTTTTTATTATAACGAAAATGAAACATTTCTAGTTTACGCATTGTTAATTTAGCACTTTCAAACCTTCTTTTTTCAATTTCTGAGAGTGGTTCATAACCATTCCAAATATCTACACCTTGATTAAAAAATACATCATTATATCCTTTTAATCTCCAACTTACTGCAGCCAAATAGTTATAAGCAGACCAAGCATAATTTAAATCAACAGCTTTTTTAAAATAAATGAAGCAATTTATTTCTGGTTCATTTGTTTCTCCCGCAGCAACCATTAAACCGTAGGCATTTAACGCAGATGGTTCATTTTCTTGTACTGCTTGATAAATCAAATCTTTAGCTTTACTACTGCTGTGAGGACTGTAACTAAAACCCTTTGGACTATATTTACCACAAGAGAAGCATTCATAAGATCCTTTACACTCTTTTGAAGCATTAAATTTCCCTATTTCATTTCCATCGATAAACTTAAAAACATCAAATAATTCTAACACTTCAATAAAAGAAAGCCCTTTTATTCTTGCGATATAAACAAAATCTTGATACTCAAATTTTTTAAACTCTTTTGATTTCTTTTTTAAAAAATCAAGCATGACTTGATTTCTATAGACATAATTATTAAAACTTTCATTTTGTTCGTAATATGCTTGTGTTGGACAATTTAATTGTTTTAAAAAATAACTCTCTGCAATATCCTCTTTTTTATCTTTTAAAGCTTGTTTAGCGATAACAACATACGGTGAATTATCAAAATTTATTTTGCCAATTCCTATTTTAAAAGCTTCAGAATAGTCTTTTTCCAAACTCAAAAAATAATTCCTAACTTCAACTTTTCTTTTTAAGAATTCTTTAGGATTATTACAGTAATTTAATTCTGAAAATGTTGGATCATCATTTATTGGTTTAACAAAAACACTATGTTCATAACGCATGCCATTAAAAAAAATAGGCATCACCTCGATGAGTAAAAACCTGTTAAGCTCCTCTTTTTTATCAGGATACATTTTTTTTAATTTTTCAATTGAACTAAAAGCTGTCAATGGAAATTCCTTAAAAGTATAAACATAATAAAGCAATTCACCATAATCAGTTGTATTGATTTCATTATTGAATTTTTCAACATAACCCGCTAATTCAAAGGCTTTAGCTCTAAGAATCCTTTTTCCGTTTGAATTATTATCAGAATCATTAACAAACGAGAAAGAACCTAATAAATTGACTAATGCATCACCTTCTTCAACACCAAAGCCCATAATTTCGGGGATATTTTGTCTAATATATTCATTTTCTCTTTTATCATCTTCAATCCTGATTCTCTTCCATTCTTCTCTCTTTAATCTATCTCGTTCTTCTCTATCTCTTGCTTCTGCAGCTAGCTTTACACGATATGCAATATCATCTTTTTGTTTTTGACTCATCATGTAAGGAAAACTTTTACCTGGTGCATAACTACCAGTTGATCCTTGCTTACTATTAATATTAGCTCTATGTGATGCATTATTAATATTAATACGATCCTGGCGCATTTGCTCCAATTTATAAGTATTAGAAGAATGATAAGCATCTCCATATTGGGCAAAAACACCTTTAAAAGAGAGCATTAAAATCAAAAATGAAATAAATTTACAATAATTCATAACCGCTTATTTTACAATAATAAACTCCACACGTCTATTTTTTTGTCTTCCTTCAAAAGTATCGTTTGAATCTACAGGTTTTTCTTCACCAAATCCTATTGCTGTCATTCTAGTTTCTTCAATTCCATTGGTAACTAAATAACTCATAACTGATTTCGCTCTAGCGTCTGATAATTTTTGATTTGCGGCATCGCTTCCAACATTATCGGTATGACCTGAAATATCAATTTTCTTATCTTTATTACGTTTTAAATAACCTACCAATTCATTTAATTCTGAAAAAGAAGATTCTAAAATCACAGCACTGTTAGTGTCAAAAAGTACATTTCTCAATACCACAGGTTGGTCTTCCACAATTTTTAATTTTACTTCTTGACATTCGTAGAATTTAATTCTATCTAAACCAAAATCATTTCCGTCCCAATCAGGATTTTGACTCACAATTCTAATTTCAATTTCTTCTGTTCCTTCTGAGTTCCAAAGGACAAAAAACTGTTCCCATTTGTTTAATTTTTTTGGACATTTAAAAGGCACATCTAACAATTTTCCATTAATAGAAAATTGTAATACAGCCGGTGGTCCTGTCTTCACATTTAAAGTACTAGTCCAACAAGAGAAAAAATAAGTGGTATTCTTTTTAACTGAAATCTTTTGAGACCAAACCGTCATATTTTCTCCGTTTGCACCATCAACCGTCATGAAGTTTCCTTCTCCTTTTCCTTTAAAATAAATAGGTGAAAACTTGTAAGCATCATCGGTAATTCTGTAATTACCTGCTCCCGCCAACTCTTCTTCATTGTAATCGGAATCAAAAGGCGTGCTTCCTTCTTCAAAATCTCCGTTTTTTACTAAGTTTTGTTCACTTGTAATTAGTCCTTCTGGACATTGTGAAAATACTGCCGATGTGGCCAATATCATCAAATAAATTACTTTTCTCATGCTTATTGAATTATGATTTTTTTAGTACTAACTTGATTTCCTTTTTGAATTTGAAGTAAGTAAACTCCTTTTTCAAGATTGGTATTTTGATTCACCTCATCAATAGAAAATTCTTTGATGGATTGACCTAATAAATTATAAATTATAGCTCTACTTCCGATAAAACTATCTGGAACTTGAATCGTGAAATTACCATTTGATGGATTTGGATAAACCATAAAATCATTCGCGTTTTCAAATTGATTACTAGATAACAATTCTTCATTTACCACGATGAAAGGTGAAAAACTCGAAACATTGTTAGTTTGCAAAGTATAAGGTCCGCTACCAGAAAGGGCGCTTGTTAACATGTCCCAACCAGAACCATTGTAGTGACCAATTTTTGCAGTATTTCTATTAAAGTTTGCTAATTCTTGAGAAGCATTCCATCTAAAAGTTAAAGCCACATCGCTTCCTCCTTGAGTTGTTTCGCCTATATGCCAAGTTGTATTTACCGCTTTTTCAGTTATTGCAGTTCCTTGCGTTTCTCCAACATAATTTGAAGCAACTCCATTTTCAACTCTTACACTAAATGTATCTGAAGTGCCATTATTTAAAATTCCAGTTTCATGAAATGAAGTTCCAGTTCCTATTGGTAACAAAACCGTTCCTCTTGAAGCATTCATTTTTTCAATAGTAACTTTTCCAGTTCCATTAGTAACAACATGACTTGTACTTGAGCCCACTAAAGATGAATTAGCTCCTTTTAAATTTAAATTATTTGTATTTAAAGTTATTTTAGCATTGTTGTTCATTAATGCATAGCCATACAAATCTAAATTTCCTGTTACTAAATTTACATTCCCATTTATCATGGCATTTTTAGCATAAGCATTAGCATTCACATTTACATTTTGACCTACTGGAATAGTAACTTCATCTGTTATTCCTGGCTTTAACATACTATTCCAATTGTTCTTATTATTCCAATCGTTACTTACACTTCCGTTAAAAGTAAAATCTCCTGTGTATTGATATAAATAGTGTGAATTATTATTATTCCCTTTTCCAAAAAAATACAATTTATCATTTAACTCAAAAAACGCATTTGGATTACTACTAAAAGGCGTTCCAGATATAACTGTTGGTTCTAAATCCAACGCTAATTCGGTGTTTACTGTTAATCCATCACTTCTCCAAACTTCTGCATTTGCAGGCGTTCCAATATTCGCCGATCTAAACCACAATGCCCCTTTATAAGTTGTTAAATTTTGTGCATAACTCAGATTAGAAAAAACTTGAGAACTTCCTTCAACAGTTCCATTAGATTTATATAATTGTTGCGTTGCATTACTCCCTGTAAAATTTACAAACCATATATTTTCTGAATCCGTTGTTGAGTAACCTGCATCGCTAATTCCGTTGGTAACATTTGGAATAACTTCAATTGTTCCTGCAATTGTTCCATCGGTTCTCCAAAGCGCATTGTTTGTTCCGTTATTTGCAATGAAATAACAATATTGACCAGCAATTTTCAAATGTAATCCCATTGCTTGGGTGGTTAATGAATTCCCGCTTGGATTAATGTTTTTCAACATAAAAGTTCCAGCTGCAGTTCCATCACTAACATATGGTTCGTAGCCATCAACCGTGTTATGAGCAAAGAAAATTACTTTATCGCCTAACTTTGCCATATCTTGATTTACAATATAGAAAGGTTCTGCTACAGAAATTTGTTCTGTACCAACCGTTGTGCCATTTGTTTTCCACAATTTACTTTCAAAACCTACACTTTGCGCAATAAACAAAGTAGTACTTGGTATTTTACAAAATCCTGACGTTTGACTACTTCCAGTTCCAACTTTTACATCTTTCAACATCATTGTTCCAGCAGCTGTACCATCTGTTTTCCATAATTCTTTTCCATTAGTACTATCATAAGCTGAAAAGTAAAGTATGTTTCCATCAACTGAATAATTTTTTTTATGTGTAGAAACACTATAATAAACACCTACATTTGTTGACCCAGGCGCAGTTTCAAAAGCATAAACTAAAGTTGTTCCTGCTACTGTTCCATCTGACTTCCATATTTTATCTGTTGAAGCTATAGATGGAGTAAATGTTATATCACTAGTAATGACATAAACAAAATCTTGTGCAGGAATTATCGTTGAAATATTAGTAGTTCCTCCTAAAGTAGAAATTCCAATTGTACCTGCGGTTGTTCCATCAGTAACGCAAAGCATATTGCTTCCTGTACCAGCGTAAAATATTTTACCATTCCATTTAGCATAATTCAAATCGGCTTTATCTGAATTACCAGTTGGCTTTAGTGAAGATGTAACATCTTTTATCACAAGAGGATTTTGTGCATTTATTATTACCCCTGATAATAATAAAAATAAAGTGTAGAATTTTTTCATGATTCGTGATTTTTAATACAACAAAGTTGCTTCAAAATCCATCACAAAGAAATAAGCCGTTTGGCGTATTTTAATTAAATGAGTTTATTCTGTTTTGCTTTTTGTAGCATTTCAATTCGATTGTGTGCTTGTAGTTTTCGGTAGATATTTTCGATATGTTTTTTTACTGTTGAAGTAGATAAAAATAAATTATCGGCAATATCCTTATTTTTCAACCCTTTGCTTAAATGCTCTAGAACTTCTATTTCACGAGTAGAAAGTTCAACTAATTCCTTTTCAGTTTCAGTTTCGAAAGGAATTGGATTTTTCAATAATTTTAAAGTCTTCATAGCAATTGAAGGCGACATAGCTGCACCACCCGCTAAGGTTTCTATAATAGCTTCATAGATTTTTTCTGCTTTGGTCTCTTTTAACAAATAACCATCGGCTCCAGCTTTAATTGCATTAAACACATTATCATCGTTATCAAAAACGGTAATCATTACAATTTTAATTTGCGGATATTTCGATTTGATGATTTCGGTTGCTTTAATTCCGTTCATGACTGGCATTTCGATATCCATTAGAATTAAATCTACCACATGATTTTTCTCTAAAATAGCGATGGCTTCTTCTCCGTTTTGAGCCGTATCTTTAATCACAATATCTGAAAAATTAGACAGTTTTTCTTCTAATGTTTTTTGCAGAAAGAAATTGTCTTCCACTAAAATTACTTTTATCATAATTACAATTTAACCGTAATGGAATAATTAGTTCCTTTTGCTTCATTAGATTCAACTTGCAAACTTCCGTTTACTTCTTGAACTCGATTTTGGATATTGGTTAACCCAAATGATTTTTTCTTTTTGGATTCGTAATCAAAACCAATTCCGTTATCTGAAATTTTAATTTGCAATTTGTTTTCTATTTGAGAAATTGAAACCGAAATATCTTTTGCATTAGCGTGTTTAATGGCATTATTTACAATTTCTTGAAGAATACGATATAAATTAATGGCTTGTTTTGAAGACAACTGAACATCATTCTGAATATCAAAATCAAACTGAAAACGAATAGTATCTACCGATTCTCCTGCATCTTTTATAAAATTAAGCATTCTAGATTTTAATTCAGACAAACTCAATTGTTTAGAATTTAAAACCCAAATTGTGTCACGCAACTCGGAAATGGATTTGTTGGCGAAATTAGTAAGTGTGTCTATTTTTTTGTCAATAGCATCATCAAACTGAACCGAAGAGCTTTTTAAATTATCTAAAATCGAAATGATAAATGTTAATTGCGATCCCACATTATCATGCAATTCTCTGGAAATATCCAAACGTTGTTCCTGAATTTTATAATTAGATTGTTCTTCTAATAATTTATTTTCTAATTCTAATTGTTCTTTTTGCAATTTGGCTTTAGCTCTAAAATTTCTAAACAAAATAAAACCAATGATTACAAAACTTGAAATTAAGAGTAACCAAATGTTTTTTTGCTTCACCTCAGCTTGTTGTTGCAAAATTTGCTTTTCTTTTTTTTCGGTTTGGTATTTAACATCCAACTCTTTTACATCTTTGTTGTTCTTCTCATTAATTAATGAATCCTTTTGTTTTAAATACAATTTATGAAAATGCAAAGCTTGCTTGTAATCATTTTTTGATTCATTTAAATAGGAAAGAAGTCGAAAACTCTCTGTCAATTCTCTTTTATTATTTGCTTCAATTGCATACTGCTTAGCTTTGATGATGTTTTCTTCGGCTAACTCGAATTTTTTTAAACCAATGTAAATATTTGCGATATTGTTATAACTAAAAATTAATCCGTTTAAGTCTTTCAATTGTGTTCGTATATCAATTGATTTTTTTAGGTAATTTACCCCTTGAATTGTGTCACCTTTATCTTCGATATAAACGCTACCAATGTTGTTATACACAAAACTTAAATTTTCTAAGTTATTTGTTTTAATGGAAATTTTCTCCGCTTTTTTATAATTGTCAAGTGCATTGTTAGCATCATACTGATTGAAGTAACAATTTCCAACATTAATGTAAGCACCCGCAATTTGCTCATCATCTTTTAAATTAAGAAAAACTTGCAACGCTTTATTTGCATACTCTAAAGCTTCTTTCTGTTTGTCTTGATTTGAGAAAACAACACCGATGTTTTTATAAATTAAACCTGATTGATGGTTGAATTTGTTTTTTTCGGTAATCTTTAATGCTTCAAAATAATTAATCAAAGCGTTTTTGTTATCGCTTTGCCATAAAAACAAATTTCCTTTATTCATTGTTGACAACGCAACTTGTTTCAGATTATTCGCTTTTTTATAATAGCTAATAGACAATTCGATACTTTTTAAAGCTAAATCTCTTTTTAAAAAGTTATTGTAATGATTAAATTTTACTCGATGATATAACCCAAACAATGAATCAACATCTTGCGCTTTAAGTTTTGGCTCTAATGATTCAATTGATTTTAAAGACGTTTGTTCGTTCTCGAATTTTTTCTTACCCAACAAACTTAATTCTTCAAATAACTTTTTATTTTCTTTTGAAAAATCATTGCCCTCTTGTCCAAATGAATGAGAAACAAGAAAAAACAGTATAAGAATTTGATATATTTTAATCATTTTGTAGAATTTAATTTAAAAGTAATAAAATTTCATAAATTATTTAAAATATTTATGAAAGACTAACTTGTGCAAATCGCAAACTTGTTTAAAAATCTGATTTACATGGCCTGATTGCTCTAAAATAGTAATCTTCTTATCTTCAATTAGGTCATTCCTTTTTTTGAATTCCTCAATTTTTTGCTGAATTTCCATTGATTTTTCTCTATAATCTTCTTCCATTTTAAAAAATTTGAAAGTTAAAACTATCACTATTAAAACAACTGGAACCAGAATAAAATACAAATTTTCCATATTCATCTATTTTTAGACAAAAATGGAAAATCGTAACAAGGCAAACAATTAGCCGAAAAGCGTATTTTAATTTGAGATAAATTCAGAGTATGTACTTTTTATTATAATCTCCGAATTCACATACGGATTTTGAGCATTTGAAATGATTATTTTCGTTGGATTTCCTTCTGCATCATATTCGTATTGATAAAATGTTGGCGCTTCGTTATCTTTTTGTTCGGAAATTACATTTCGCTTTTCGTCGTACTGATAAACTACTTTACTTTTTAAATCGAAAATCTGATAATTTCCTTCTATTAATAATCCGTTTTTATAAATTTCGATTGCCAAATTTGCTTCTTTCTTGGCATCTTTGTAATACGAAGTTTTGGTATAACTATCGTCAGACGTGTAATTAGAATATTCGGTAATTTCAGAAAAACCAGTTTCTTTTTCTCTACAAACTGATTTCATCAATCGATTCTGCTTGTCATATGAATATTTCGTTTCCGAAAACAATCTCCCTTGCACAAATTCTTGGGATTTGGTTAATCGCAATTCTTTATCATAGAAAAATAAGGTTTTATCTTGTGTTTCGCTTTGTAGATAATAAGTATATTTTACTTTTAAATTTCCATCGATGTTATAATTACACTCGGTAACTTCTTTTGCATTTCCTAAATCAACCACCATTGTATCTAAATAGGTATTATAAAAAACATAAGTTTCCGTTTTTATCCATTCCTTTTCATTGGTTTCCGAATTAAAACCATAAATTTCTTTTTGAATGGTTTGTGTTTTTGGTGACCAATTAAAATGCGACGTACGAAATTGTTCTTGCGCTTGTACACTCAAACCCAATAAAACAATAATTGAAATTAATAAACTTTTCATTCTGTTACTTTTTAAATAATGGATATAATCTTCCCGCTTCTGAAGTTTCAACATTTTGAATTTGGTAAGTTGTGCCATCAAATGATTTTACAATCAAATGATTTGGATTTTCGTCATCATAGATAGAAAAATTACTGCTTTGTAAATACTTCCCATCTTGGTAAAACGAAATTTTAAACTTGTTATCTTTTACCCAAAATATTCTTGTTGGCGATATCAATTTTATAGCATCATGCCATTCGTGTTTTGAAAAATCGTCCAAATAAAAATCTTTCACAAAATGCACGGATTGATCTACTTCATTAAAAATTACTAAACTGGAATGTTCTGGTGTATCTACTAATTGTACTACTTTTTCAAAATTATTATCATACGAATCTTGGATTTCGATTACATTATCTTCGCCTTTTAAAACCGATAAATAATCTTTTCTTGAATACACTACTTTTTGATATTGTTGCATCAAAGAATCTTTCTCTCTGAACAATTTATCGTGTTTTTTAACGAAGTCTAAATCCAATGATGCACTTCCTGAAGTAGTTCCATCAGCATACGTAATTTTAATAAATGTAAACGAATTATCTTCTGGCTCTGCTTGACTCAACTTTGCAATTTTGATTCGGTTATTTTTGGCGTCGAATTCGTAATTAAAATCAATTCGAGAACTGTCGTCATAAACCTGTGATAATACATTTTTATTCTTATCATAAGTGTAAGTAATAATTGAATTAAAATCACCAGAAACTAATTCTTTGCGTGTAACAATACTGTTTTCAAAGTATTCTTTTGTAAAATCAGCTCCTGTTCCATCGCCATCTTTTTGAATTTTTACATAACTACTTTTCCCTTTGTAATCTTGATAAATAGTCACTTTTACCACTTCATTTTTTACATCTTTTTGAATTTCTTTGATTAGATTTCCCGTTCTATCATATTCGAAATAAGTGGTTGATATACCTTGAATAATCATTTTTACCAACTTCCCTTTTTCGTACTGAAATAAAAATTTCATTGGGTAACCAAAATTTCCTTCCAATGGTTTATAATTGATTTCTTTAAGCGTGAAATCTGAATTATAACTATACGTGTATTCTCCAATTAATCTTTTATCACCAAAATAAGATTCAAGTGTTTGCTTTTGGAAAAAAGTGCTTTTGATTTCGGTTGTATAGGTGTTTTCTCTAACAAATTCTTTTGTTTCAATATTAAATTTATAAAGCGATTCTTCCACTTTTACCACATCATCAGAATAACCAAAATCGGAAGTTCTAAATTGTTGCTGGGCAAAAATATTAGCAAACCAAAAGAGAAAAAGAATAGTAAATTTCATATGTAGATAATTATTTGTTTTTAAAAGGTCATATGTAATCGCCTATCTTCATTGGTGTTGCTTACGCAACTTGTTGTTAGTGGCGATTTCATGTTTAATTATTTAAAAATTCCAATGGATAAAATGTTTCAAAACCTTTTGAATTCAAATCGCGAATGATGTATTTGTCAATTCCTGCTTCTTGTACAATGAAATCATCATCTTTTTTTGTTTTCACCAATTTGTACAAAGATGAATCTAAGATTACTCCGTTTTGAATCACAAAAAACTCTGGTGCTTCTGAAAATATCCAATACATTCCTGTAGGCGAAGACAATTCTTCCATTTCATACCATTCTCCAACTCTTACTTCATCGTTAAAAAAGTTTTTTAGTAATACTGATTTTTTATACAAAATGTCATAAACCAAAATGTCATTTTTACTTCTAACGGCATCTACGCTATTTGTAATTTCTTCCTCTTTTGAATCTTTTATTGTAAAAGAATTATCTTGATTTTTCTTAATCTTATAGGTTGATTTTAATAACGCTTGCAAATCGGCTAAAGCTTTATTTAATTCTTCGTCAGAAGCGCCATGAAAAGATGTGCTCACGTCATAAGAAGCTGAATTTGAATCATACTTTTTAACATAATTTACATCAAAATCTGCTTTTCCTGCAGTTTTACCGTTTGAATATGTAACCTTTGCAAATGTGAAATAGTTAACTTTATCATCAGTATCAAAATCGAGTTGTTGAATTTGCGAACGCACAATATTTCCTTTGCTGTCGTATTCATAACAATTTTTAAAAACCTTATCATCTCTTGTATATTGCGTTTTATTTCTATTTTTATCGTATTGATAGGTTTCGGTTAAAGTTGAATATTTAGTCGTGTTTTTTTCTGAAATCAACAACCCATTCTTGATTATTTGCTCATTAACTTGATCTTCTTCATTGTTAGCATATTTGATTGATTTTTTAGTATATGAATTTGGTGAATTGTAATTAGCATAAGTAATTTTTTCAACCATTGCATCTTTTTCATATACTGTTTCTTTACTCAAATTTCCTTTGGCATCATATTCAAATACACTTTTTTTAGCAGCATCCCTTTTTTCAGCTATTTTACCATTTTTGTGAACGAAGTTTTCAGTGAATTCACCCAATTGTGTTTTAATATGAATCGACTGCAGTAATCCATTTGTATAATTAAATGTATTAGTTGCTTCCATATACATGAAATAATTGGATAGGTTTTCGATTTTTGTCACCAAACCTTTCTCTATATAAATGGTTCTGGTATTTGATAACTTATATTTATTTAATCCGAAATCAAAATAGAATTCTTTCTCTTCGTATTTTGTTACATCAGCAGATAAATTAAAATCTGAAGCTTTATATTTTGCGATTTGAGCATTCGTAAAATTGATTACCAATACTGCTATTAAAGTGATTATTTTTTTCATTTTTATATTTTTTAGAAGTTATATTGAACACCAAAGCCTACGTGGTTGCTTTTAAAAGATGAAGTTCCTCCGCCAGCATTTTTCCAAGAATATTTCCCAAAATCGAAAACTGCATTACACGACCATTTTTCTGAATCGGATTGGAAAATTTGTGGTTGAAAACCCCAGCCGAAGTATTTCATGGTGCGTTTTACCGTTTCGTCTTGAAATCCAATTCCGGCATAATCTGTTTCTAGAATTTTACCTGCTCCAACACCGTAATCAAAATGTAAACTATTAAAAACTGAATAAATACCTATATAAACAGGAATTTCAACTAAAAAAGGCAAACCTTCTGGAAGTAATTGTTCTAATCCATCTTCAATATTTCCGTCGTATGAAAGTGGATAAACTCTTAGCTTTGCACTTGTAACAGCAACTTTTAATTCGGTACTTCTGTCGGCTGCTAAAAAGTTAGCCCAATCTCGACCAAGAACAGCCGCTCCTTTAATACCGAATTTGGTGTTTTTGTTGTAATTTAGATGATAAGAACCTTCTAAACTGGCAAATAATTGCATCGCTTTTCCTTTGTCTGCTACTTCGCCTAAATCGTCTCCAGGTTTTGAGAACGACATTCCCGTATTGAATTTTACGGCTAATTTGTCTAATTGCGCAGTTGCATTTTGAAAAGCAAAAGCCAAAATAAGTATTGAAAATAATTGCATTTTTTTCATAATAATCTTCAGAATTAGTGAAACATTTTTTGTTCTTAATTATGAAGTAAAATTATGCGGTAGCAATACGTAAAGAAATACGTAGAAATTCGTATATTGATTAAATCAACTTATTATTTTTTGCTTTTTGAATGGCTTCTAATTTATTGTGGACTTGAAGTTTAGTATAAATATTCTCCACATGTTTACGAATAGTTCCTGGTGAAAGAAACAAATTTTCGGCAATTGCATTGTATTTTAATCCTTTGCTTAATTGTTCCAACACTTCAATTTCTCTAGTAGTTAAACTGATTTCTTCTTTAGCTATTGAATCATCAAAAACTAAAGGCTCTCGTAATAGTTTAAGTGTTTTTAATGCAATTGAAGGCGTCATTCCTGCGCCACCTGATAAGGTTTCTTGAATGCCATTGTACAATTCTTGTGGATTCACTTCTTTCAGAAAATAACCGTCTGCTCCGGCTTTTATGGCTTTGAAAATATTCTCATCATTATCAAAAACCGTTAGCATAATGATTTTGATTTGCGGAAACTTTGATTTGATAATTGCCGTTGCTTCAATACCATCCATTTTTGGCATTTCGATATCCATTAGAATTAAATCGAGATTGTGATTTTTTTCTAACTTTTCAATGATATCTTGACCGTGAATGGCTTTCATTCGCACCTCAACATCAGCAAAAAAACTCAATTTATCTTGTATCGTTTTTTGCAGAAATGTATTATCGTCAACTATGGCAATTCGAATCATGGATTATTTGTTTAGTGAAATTGTAATTTGAGTTCCTTTTGTAAGTTCTGATTGGATTTTGAAAATACCCCCAATTTCTTCGATACGCTTTTGCATGTTTACAATTCCGTTTCCAAAATCAATTGTTTCCAAATCGAAACCTTTTCCGTTGTCTGAAATATCAATTACAATTCCGTTTTCATTTGGTTGTACTTGAACTGAAACTTCCGTTGCATCGGCATATTTAATGGCGTTATTTACCGCTTCCTGAATCGTTCTATACAAATTAACACCTTCTAAAGATGAAAATTTACTGTTTTTCAAACTATCATCAACCAAAAATTTAAATGCTGTGTTTTCTTTAGCCGATTGCGCTTTTTCAATAAAATTATAAATTCTGGAACTTAAATCGTCAAACGTAAATTCATTAGCATTCATAGCCCAAATCGTATCGCGAAGTTCTACAATTGTGGTTTTCGTAAAATCGCTAATCTTGGTCAAATGATTTTTAATGGAATTCTCCATCGTTGGAAAACCGAATTTTAAATTCTCAACCGAAGAAATAATAAATGTCAATTGTGCACCAATGTTATCATGTAAATCTCTTGAAATCGCCAAACGTTGTTCGTGTAATTTATTTTGATTTTCGATTTGGGTAATAGCTGATTGCAATTCAAATTCTTGCTTTTGTTGCACATTTTTCAGGCGTTGTTGACGGTAAATTAAAAATCCAACAATCGCAATGAAAAAAGCTAACAAGGAAAGAATAATTATGGTTGTGGTTTTCTTTTTAGCTTCTGCTTCTTTTTGTAACAGTTGTTTTTCTTTTTCGGCTGTTTGGTATTTGGTATTGATTTCTTCAACTGCTTTTAAGTTGTCAATATTCAATAAAGAATCTTTTGTTTTTGAATATAATTTATGATAATCGTAAGCTTTTTTAAAATCTTTTTTTGCCGAATTAATCAGCGCATAAGTATCATAAACATTGATTAATTCTTCCAAATTTCCCGATTTAGAAGCCAATTCAAAAGCTTTATCATTGTAACTCAACGCTAAATCGTATTTTCTAATATCTAAATAAACCGCTGCAATATTGTTGTATTGAATAATCAAATCGTTTTGGTTATTCATTTGTTTTTTTATGGCTAAAGCGTCTAATAAATAATCGATTCCTTTGATTGTATCTTGTAAATCGTTGATGTAAACAGAACCAATGTTATTATACAATTTGGCAATAGTTTGATTGTCATTTGTTTCTTTAGACAATTTCAAAGCTTTATTATAATTCAACAAAGCATTTTGAGGTTGGTAATCGTCAAAATAACAATTTCCGATATTGACATAAGTTGCCGCAATATCTTTTTTTGATTTTAATTGATTAAAAATGTCCAAAGCTTTATTGTTGTAAGCCAAAGCTTCTTTAGTTTTTCCTTGTGAATAATAAACGAGTCCTATGTTCTTGTACAAAGCTGCAATTTCGTTTTTATATCCTTTCTTTTCAGCAATTGCTAAAGCATTGACATATTCTTGAGTTGCTTTTTTGGTTTCTCCCTTTTGATACAAAACACCGCCTTTATTCATCATTGATTTTATAATTCCCAATGAATTATTAGCGTTTTTGTAAAAAGCGATGGATTTGTCTAAACTTTTTAAAGCTACATCATGTTCTAATTGACTGATTAAAAATTTAGCCTGAATTCTATAAAAATATCCTTTAATTGTATCGTTTGAACTATTATCGATTATCAATTGTAAAGAATCGATAGACGATTTATTTTTTGAATCGTTCAAGTAATTGATGTCGTCTATTTTTTTTAGAAATTGGTAGGTAGCATTCGGTTCTTTTTGTGCATTTGCAAAATGAAAACATAACGCTAAGATTACAACTAAACATTTATTCATCTCTTGGATTTTATATACTAAAAATACAAATTTATTTCTTTGTAAGTAACTCAAATATTCTTTTTTGCAATACAAAAATTTCTTCACCTAATTTCTTCATATCCGATTTATAATTGGATTGAAAATCAGTTGAAATAGAAGCTTTTTGATTTAATATTTCCTGCTTACTTGACAAGTTTTTGAAAATATCTTTTAGTTGCTTCATCTTCAAATAATGCATTTGCTTAATTCTTTTATTTGCAATTATGAGCTTAATCGCTAAAAGCGATAATAAAACAAGAACTAGTATTATTAATTTATCCATAAAAAAAGTCATTAAATCAATTACAAATTTGACTTAATGACTTGGTTTTTTCAATACGAATAAATGCGTATTTAATCGATTATTTTTAATTCTAAATCTTTATCGTTTTTTACTACATTTCCTTTGTAAGATAACGTCCAACCTAAAGAGTTTGTTACGATCAACATTTTAGAAAGCTCGCTCAATAATCTATTTTGAGCATTAGTTTTTAGCGTAGATTTTTCAATTTTTTTAGCCAAATTTGCTCTTGCAATTTTATTTATCTTATTGTAATCTTCACCTGTAAATTCGTTAAAAGTAGAAGATTCAGTGTCATAATATTTAAAATCGGGACTAATCTTTATTTCTTCTTTTGGAATATTGGTAATGGTTAACATTTTATTTTTTGCATCAATATCATACGTTACTTTGCTCAAATCAAAACCAACCGTAACATCTGCATTTATAACAACCAATGCTTTTTTATCGAAAGACAACCCTGGAATATAAGTTTCTTTTTTGTCTTTATACGTTAAAACTTCGGCAAAATGTCCTTCGGTTACTACTAATTTTCCAACATTTTTAATTTGAACTTGAATCAAATTGGTATCGTATTCAATTGTCGTTGTATTCGATTTTTTTGTAAAAAACTGATACCCCAAAAACCCAACGATCAAAAAAATCAACAAGTAAATTAACTTTCCCGAGCGGCCAATAGCTTGCACTAATGGAATGAGCATATTTTTTATTGCGGTTTCGGTAGAACTTGTTCGTGCCATGTTTTAAATTTTACACGAAGATAGAAAAGTTCCTCGAATTATTTTTCTAAAATCACAAACTCTACTCTTCTGTTTAATTGTTTTCCTTCTTCGGTTGTATTTGGCGCAATAAACTTGGTTTCTCCGTATCCTTTTGCTACAATTCTATCTGAAGAAATACCTTTTCCCAACAAGTATTTTTGAACTGAGTTTGCTCTGTTTTTAGACAATTCCATATTAGCAACATCAGAACCAACTGCATCTGTATGACCTGCAATTTCAATTTTGATATTTTTATTGTCTTTTAATAATCCGAATAAAATATCTAACTCAGCAAATGATTCTGATAATAAATCGTATTTTCCAGAATCGAAAAATATATTATTTAAACGAATAATCGCACCTTTTTCAATTGGTGTTAAATACAAATCCACTTCCATTTCTTTGTATTCTTTCAAATTAGATAAATCAACGTTTTGAGTGATGGCGTAATAGTTTTCTTTATCTGCCATGAAACTATAATTAAATCCGTAAGGCAATACAATTGAGTAACTTCCAGTTTTTGGATCAGAAATAGCTGTTCCAATCATTTTGTTGGTTTTTAAATTGTTGTATTCAATTTTAGCACTTAAAATTTCTTTGGTTTTAGCATCGTAAACTTTTCCTTTTACTAAGACAACCGGATCTTGCTTTACAGTGTTATCAACTTCCCAGATATCTCTTTGTTTTCCTATGTAGGCCTTATCTCCTTTAGCTGAAAGAAAAATACTTAATTCATATAATGGAGAATTGATAATATTACCTAAATTTTCAGGTATTGTCCAATTTGTCCAAGAATCATCTAATCGCTTGGTGACGAATAAATCAAACTGACCATATCCTGGATGTCCTTTACTTGCAAAATATAATGTTTTACCATCTGAAGCTAAGAACGGATTTGCCTCATCTTCAAAAGTATTAACAACATTACCCAAACTTTTAGGTTTAGAAAATGTTCCATCTTCTTTAACGAAACTAACATAGATGTCTTTTAATCCAAGCCCTTCAGGTCGTTCTACCGTCATTAATAAATTTTTATTATCGTTAGAAAGAAAATACCCAACATATCCATTTGTATTTATAAAATCCTCAATAACTACATCTTTCGGAATTTCCCATCCCGATTGTCCTTTTTGAGCAATTGAAACGCCACCTCCATTAGGTGAAACACCATCTGATGCATATTTATTTCCCAACAATAATGTATTATTATCAGGTGAAGATGAAATAACAAAATTGTTGTCGCGATTATTTAATGGTCGACCAATATTTTTAGCTTCTGACCAGTTTCCATTTTTATCTTTTACCGAATACCAAATATCGTCTTTAGGGCTTTCAACATTTAATGGATTTTCTTTTCTATCAAAATATAAGATAGTACCATCTGCCGAAATTACAGGATTTGCTTCTTCTATAGTTGGACTAGATACTGTTTCTGGCAATTTTACCATTTTCAAGTTTGGATTGAATTCTTCAACTACTTTGATTGAAAAAGGCTGTTCTGTTATTTTTAAATCTTCAACTTCAACAGTAACGCCAGCATCTACAATAAATCCAAACGAAGTGCCATAATACGAATTATCACCCGTTTGATGCTCTAAAACACCATTAACATATACCTTAAAAGTATTAGCTCTTTTCTCTACTTTTATCTTATTTTTTTTGCCTTTACCTCCTACATTTTTTGAGGCAGTCCATTTCTTACCATAATGAAATTCTTTACCGTAATAATGATAAATTTGTATTTGATTGTTTGCAGATAATTGCACAACTCTGTAATCAGAATTATCGCTATACATGCCCCAAACCAAACCATAAGTAGCATAATCATTTGGGGTTTTATCTAGAGTTATTGTAGCTTCAATATCAAAATCTACCACTTCGGTATTTTGAGTTATTGAAATGTAGCGCCACTTAGAATTAGTAGCATGCTTATTTTCTAAAATTAGTTTTCCGTCATCAACTTTTGAGTCGAATCCATCTCCATTATATGTCCATTTGTTAGTATCATCTTGAAATGTATCATTGAAAAGTGCTTTTTGAGCAAATCCAAAAGTTGTAACAAGAAAAAAAGTTAAAAGAGTAAAAGTAAATCGCATAATTGTAAAGATTTGATTGTATTAACTTTACAAATATAATTTAATCCTTTTTAGATTATATACGTAATATGCCGTATTTTATTTAAAAGGATGTCGCTGCTGCCAATGTAGTTCTGGCTCTAAATTTTTGAAGATTTTACCAATAAATTTGTTTACCAATTTATTATTGTGATAAATAAAACCCGACATTTGAACGGGTGTTGCTCCTACAGAACTCTTTATTTCCAGAGCCGTTCTTCCGAAAATAATCTTTTTGAATCCGTTTTCAATTCCATATTTCGTCATGTTGTACAACATATTCAAATACAGCATATTTTCTTTTTGAATGGTTTCATCGTAACCTAAGAAATACGTTTCTAAAGTAAACTCGTTTAGCAATAGCGTATGAAAACCAACTAATTTATCATTTAGAAAATAGCCAAAAATTTGAAAACGATTCTCACATTGTCCTTTCAAAGTTGAAAAATGATTTTTAGCTAAAAAGAACGTATTAAAAGGCGCATTTTTAGCAACATAATGATACAAATCGTAAATCGTATTTTCATGCTGAACCACTTCTTCGAAAGAAAGATTTTTAACGATTATTCCGTCATTCTTTTTTCGAGCCCTTTTAAATTGGTCACGATATTTCTTCGAAAGTGCGGCTACATAATCTTCTTCTGATTTCCATTTTTCATCTAAATAGAAAATCATATTGGGTTGAGTATTGAACTCGTACATGTTAGAAAAGCGAAATTTCTTCAGTTGAACTGAACAATTTTCGTAAAAATCTTTAAAGGAAACTAAGTGGATATTTATCCCTTTTTTCTTGAAGTATAATGTAATCTCTTCGGCACTTTGAATTAGAATATCACTAATACATTCAAAATCGATTTCTTTTGTAAAAACATAACCGTTTTGACCCGTAATCATGTTATTTCCAAGAAAAAGTGTGTGAGAAGCGAAATTTTTGAAGATAAAATTACGAATAGCAATTTTAAACGACTTATCTCTTTCTCCAAAAGATTCCAATTTATTCAAATCTAAATATTGAGCTAAAGAGACACCTATTAGTTCCGAATTTTCAAAAATACCAATATAAAAACACTCCATATTTACAGGAGCCGAGCGCTCAAGCACAGATAGATAAGGCGTTTGTAGAAAAACATTACTCTGAGCCACAATGTCCCAAAGTGCTGGTAATTCCTTAACTGAATTGTATATTTTAAATGAAATTCCGTCCAATGTAAAAGTAAAATCGCTCCACAAATGTAGAGCGATTCCTATATAATTAAATGTTAAAATTTATTTTATTTCCAGCCACAAATAATAGCTCCCATTATGGTCATAACTATAACCCAATAACCCGATGTGATTGCTGCATATCTAAATGATTTTTGCTCAAATAAACAATTGGTCGCTATAACGGGTAAAGCAATAAATAATCCTGCCATTAATCCGTGCAATGCTCCATGTTTAAAAGATCTAAAAGCATCTCCATAATCTGCCATAAAAGCTGCATAAGAAGGCTTAGCATGAGCAACATCTCCTCCCACTAATCCCATAACAGAAAACTGGTGAATTGTTAGGGGTTGCATAAAAAAGGCTAACATAAAAGCAAAAACAAAAGTCAATCCAAAGATTTTTGCCATATTTCCTTGTTTGGCTTTTTCCTCGGTCATCCCGATTTCGTTCATCCAAATCGTTCCAAAAACTTTAGGATTATACCAAACAAATCCAACAACAAAACTTGAGAGTGCTGCCACTAGAACAGCTAAAAAATTAATTTCCATAATTGATATAGTTTTTTGGTTAGTATATCAAAAATAGGAATATTTTTTTAACAATTGTTTATTCAGCTACGATTTTGCTTGCACTGCGGTATAAAAACTCATTGTAAATGTGTCGTCTTGCAAAACGACTAGGCGATTCTGCATTAACCATTTTAATGTATGTTACTTTTGGCACACTAAAATACTCGTAATTGCTACCATCTAAAAACGAAATATACAACACTCCATTATCCATATAAAAATCTTGGATATTTACAGTTGAAGTTATTTTTTGATATACTTCTTTGTTTTTTTCTTGTGTTTCAGGAGCAATACTAACCAAAAAATGGTATGCTTCAATAATATTTTTACTTCTTTCCTCAGCAGCTAAACGCTCCACTGGATCAGCAATAGTATCAGGATGATCTTCCTTCATACTGTTTCTGTAAATGGTTTTCAATTCTTTCAGCGTAGCTGTTTTGGTAACATCAAGTAACTTTCTGTACTCGGCAATTTTCTTTGGATTCATAGTTATTTTAAAATAAAGGTGCAAAAGTAGTGTTTTAATATTGAATCAAGCCAAAAAACTAAAACAATAAATAAAAACATAACCATTTATTAATGAATTAATTACATAAAAAAAGCTCCACATTTCTGTGAAGCTTCTTAGTAGCGGGAACAGGACTCGAACCTGTGACCTTCGGGTTATGAGCCCGACGAGCTGCCTACTGCTCTATCCCGCGATGTACGGTTGTAATTCAATAATTCTTTGTAGCGGGAACAGGACTCGAACCTGTGACCTTCGGGTTATGAGCCCGACGAGCTGCCTACTGCTCTATCCCGCGATTTGTGAGTGCAAAGGTACACTCTTTATTTAAAATTACAAGACTTTTTTAAAAATAATGTTTTCTTTCTACTATTTCAGGCGTTATCACTACCTTTGTACCCATAAATATATTGAAATGGAGCACAGAGCAGGTTATGTAAATATTATTGGAAATCCGAATGTAGGAAAATCAACACTTATGAATGCGTTTGTAGGAGAGCGTCTTTCTATTATCACATCGAAAGCACAAACTACAAGACACCGTATTTTGGGAATTGTAAATGGAGATGATTTTCAAGTTTTATTTTCAGATACGCCAGGAATTATAAAACCAGCGTATGAATTACAAAATTCGATGATGGATTTTGTAAAATCGGCTTTTGAAGATGCTGACATTTTGGTATATATGGTGGAGATTGGAGAAAAAGAATTAAAAGACGAAGCGTTTTTTAATAAAATTATCCATTCTAAAATCCCAGTTTTGTTGTTATTGAACAAAATTGACAAATCGAACCAAGAACAACTAGAAGAACAAGTACAAGCTTGGAAAGAAAAAGTGCCAAATGCAGAACTTTTTCCTATTTCAGCTTTAGAGAATTTTAATGTACAAACCGTTTTTGATCGAATTATCGAATTACTTCCGGTTTCTCCTGCGTTTTATCCTAAAGATGCGTTAACCGATAAACCAGAACGTTTCTTTGTAAACGAAACTATTCGTGAGAAAATCTTGTTGAACTACGACAAAGAAATTCCATATGCCGTAGAAATTGAAACGGAAGAATTTATCGAAGACGATAACATTATTAGAATTCGTGCCGTAATTATGGTAGAACGCGATACTCAAAAAGGAATCATCATCGGACATAAAGGCGCTGCTTTGAAACGTGTTGGAATTCAAGCAAGAGAAGATTTAGAAAAGTTCTTTGGTAAACAAATTCACTTAGCAACTTACGTTAAAGTAAACAAAGATTGGAGAAGCAGTGCTTACCAATTAAAACGTTTTGGGTATAACCAGAAATAAAAGTTGGGAGTAGGGAGTCAAAAGTTGGAAGATCTGACGATTGAAGTTAATAAATTGAAAATTGGATAAAATTGAATTGGATAATCAGAGATACTAAGAAATTGTATTGCCATACAAACCTGAACAACCTTTTAAATTCATGGATTGACATTTCCGAATTTGAATGGATTTTATCTGATTTAGATGTAATAAATTTTACAAAGAAAAAATTACCAATCGACTTTAATAAAAGTTTTTCAGTTATCACATCAGATGACTTCAAAAAAATAATTGAAACTGACATTCAAATTGTTTGGGGTGTAATTTCTGCAATTAATAAATCTGAAAATCCAAAATTCGATAAAAACAATTTACCTTTTGTTGAAGGAAACGATAATATCTGGATTAACGATAATTTTCAAGTAGAAAATGCAATTTTTGAAATAACTGCTTGGGATAGTTCTTACACAATAATCAAATTCAAAGATTCTGAATTATCGAAAAAATTCAAACTTTATTTTGACGAGGCAATTGAATTAGATAAATACAAATTTTAATTTCATTAAATTAACTACTCCAAAACTTTATTCATCAAATCTTCTAATTCGTGCATTTGTGGTACACCGCGTTCTCTGTTTAATCGTGCCATAAAATAGAGCGAAAACCAAAAAACCACCATGATTCCCATTATACTGAAATCTAAAACCGTGGATTGTTTTAGTGACCAATGCGTGTAAGCCATCATGGCGAAAACTAAAAACAATCCTGCAATGATAAAATGTAGAAACATAAAAAGCGTCCATAACAATTGCTCTGGACCAAAAAGGCCTTTTACTGTTGTCTTATCTTCATTAGCTTCTAATTCCAAATGTAAAAATGGCGAATAGTATTTACGTTTTTCTTTACTGAAATAGAAATACAAATGCTCGTCGATTATTTTGATTTGATAATCGGCTTTGAGTTCTGTTTTTAGCTGTTTTGCTTTTTCTAAAATTTTATCGACACTATTTTTTGATTCAACTTCAAATTTTGGTCGTAGTGCAATACTTTTTTCAGGCTCCATTTCTTCTGATTTTAAAGCTAATATATACATTTTTAACAAATGTTGAACAAATTTCACACTCTAGCCCAGATAAAAACGGAAACCCCGCAAATTTTTGACCTATTTTTTCTTTTTATTTGGACAGCGACCTTAGAAGCTGACCGAATAAAATTAGAAAAAAAGAGCTAAAATTGTGGAGTTGTAGTGGATAGCTGGAAAAAGCTCCAAAAAAAATCGTACTTTTGCCGATTCAAAATAAGATTATGAATAATATTGTTGCCATTGTAGGAAGACCAAATGTTGGAAAATCCACATTTTTTAACCGTTTAATTCAGCGAAGAGAAGCTATTGTTGACTCGGTAAGCGGTGTTACGCGTGATAGAAATTATGGAAAAAGTGAGTGGAACGGAAAGGAGTTTTCTGTAATTGATACTGGAGGTTATATCAAAGGTTCTGACGATATTTTTGAGGCAGAAATTCGTCGTCAAGTAGAATTAGCTATTGATGAAGCAGATGCTATTATCTTTATTGTGGATGTGGAAGAAGGTATTACACCTATGGATGACGAAGTGGCTAAATTACTTCGTAAGGTTAAAAAACCTGTTTTGTTAGTAATTAACAAAGTAGACAATGCAATGCGTGAAAAAGACGCCGTAGAATTTTACAACTTAGGATTAGGAGAATATTACACGATTTCGGGAATGAGCGGAAGCGGAACAGGAGAACTTTTAGACAAATTAGTAGAAGTGTTACCTGAAATGCCAGAAGTTACCGAAGAAGTGGAACCATTACCACGTTTTTGCGTAGTTGGAAGACCAAATGCAGGAAAATCATCTTTTATCAACGCTTTAATTGGCGAAGATAGATTTGTGGTAACCGACATTGCTGGAACTACTCGTGATGCCATTGATACGAAATACAACCGTTTTGGATTTGAATTCAACTTAGTAGATACTGCCGGAATTAGACGTAAAGCAAAAGTAAAAGAAGATTTAGAATTTTACTCGGTAATGCGTTCGGTTAGAGCTATTGAACACAGTGATGTTTGTTTGTTAGTTATTGATGCGACTCGTGGATTTGAAGGTCAAGATCAAAGTATTTTTTGGTTGGCTGAGAAAAACCGTAAAGGAGTTGTCATTTTAGTAAACAAATGGGATTTGGTTGAAAAAGACACCATGACGACTCGTGATTACGAACGTAAAATTAGAGAAGAATTACAACCATTTACCGATGTGCCTATTCTTTTTATCTCGGCTTTAACGAAACAACGTTTACTAAAAGCATTAGAAACAGCAGTTGAAGTGTTTGAAAACAGAAAACAACGTATTTCGACTTCAAAATTCAACGAGTTGATGTTGCCAATTATTGAAGCAACTCCACCTCCTGCTTTAAAAGGAAAATATGTAAAAATTAAATATTGTATGCAGTTACCAACACCAACACCTCAGTTTGTGTTTTTTGCTAACTTACCACAATATGTAAAAGATCCATACAAACGTTTTATAGAAAACAAATTAAGAGAGCAATACAACTTTAGTGGCGTTCCAATTGATATTTATTTCAGACAGAAATAGTTGAAAACCGAAGTTAACGCTTCGGTTTTTTTAATGGCAATTGTTAAATTTCCGTAAGAAAATTTTTATTTACACAATAAATATTTTAATTCGCAGTTAATTAGAACTTAAACTAAATAATAACTTTTTTCATGTTTCAGAAACTCGCCTACTTTGCCTTGTTTTTATTCTCAATTTTCAGTTTTAGTCAAAATACCATTTCTTTAAAAGGAAAAATTATCGACAAAAACACTTCTGTTCCACTTGAATCAGCAACTATTTATTTGAAATCAGTAAAAGACTCCACTTTGATTGATTATACAATTTCTGATAAGAATGGAAATTTTACTTTCAAGGCAAAAAAAATGGACAATGCTATTTATTTCAAAATTTCATACATTGGTTATAATGACTACACAGAAAAAATTGAAAATTTAAAAGCAGACAAGGATTTTGGCTCAATAAAACTAGAAGAAAATGTAAGTTCTTTAAAAGAAGTAGTCATTCAATCTGAAGCACCACCAGTTACTATAAAAAACGACACTTTAGAATTTAACGCTTCGTCGTTTAAAGTTCGTCCAGATGCCAATGTAGAAGCTTTATTGAAACAACTTCCAGGTGTCGAAATTGATGAAGAAGGTAAAATCACGGTCAATGGAAAAGAAGTCAACAATGTTTTAGTCAACGGAAAACCTTTCTTTGGTAAAGATGGTAAAATTGCCACTCAAAATTTACCAGCCGAAATAATTAGTAAAGTTCAAGTAACCGACACCAAAACAAAAGAAGAAGAATTATCTGGGCAAAATGCTACTTCAGATGAAAAAACCATCAATTTAACAATTCAGGAAGATAAAAATAAAGGTGTTTTTGGAAAAGCAAATGTAGGTTATGGTACCGATGAACGATACGAATCGAGTATGCTTTTCAATTATTTTAAAGACACTCAGAAGATTAGTATTTTAGGTTCTTCTAACAACGTAAACTCTATTGGATTTTCAATGGATGAAATTTTTGACAATATGGGCGGCGGCAGAAATAATTCAATTTGGGTAAACGATAACGGTAGTTTTGGTATTAACGGAATGCAATTTGGAGGCAATAACGGAATTACACAATCTAATATGATTGGAATAAATTTCGCAGATGAATGGGCAAAAAAGAAGATCAATCCAAACGGGAGTTACTATTATTCAAACGCAGAAACTAACAATAACAACAGAACGAATAGAATCAACTTATTACCAACAGGAAACACCAATACTTTAGCCGAATCTAAAACTAAATCCATAACAGATGGACACAATATAGGAATGGATTTTGAAATAAAATTAGATTCAACCACAACCATTTATATGAGTCCCAGTTTTGCCAAAAGCGAAATTAAAAACAAAAACACTGGCTTTGATGCTACATTTGATGAAACAGGAAACGCTTTAAACGAAAATACAAGTGATAATAATTGGTCAAGTCAAAATAACACCTTTAGAAATAATATTTATTTTTATAGAGGTTTAAAGAAAAAAGGCAGAGGAATTAGTGCTTCACTTGAAAACGAAAATAGCAAAAACAAATCTGATTTATTTACTAAAACAACTACTACATTTTTTCAATCAGGAAATACCGATGATGATAGAAATCAATTTAGAATTGATGATTCAAAAAATGATAGTTATAGAATCGAAGTTGGTTATAACGAACCCTTGAAAGATTCGTTAGCTTTAAACTTTAAAGCTACCTACCGATTTAAAAAATCTAACGACGTTAGAGAAACATATGATTTTGATAGTGGATTTAATTCGTTTACAGATTTCAATGACTTACTTTCAAATGAAATTACCTCAACAACTTCTTCAGTTGTACCAATGGTTGGCATTAGTTTGCGAAAAAAGAAAATTAGAGGAAGTATTTCGATGGGAACAGAAATCATTAATTTCAACAATCAGTCTATTTATTTATCAAACAAAACTTCAGTCAACAAAAACTATATGTATCCAAAAGTGAATGGATACATTAATATTACGTTAGGGAAATCAAAATCTATTTACAGTTATTACTCTTACGAAGTAAATTTACCGACTGCTAATCAAATTTTACCTTTCGAAAATTTAGCAAATCCGTTGAATACTATTATTGGAAATGCTGATTTAAAACCTAACGAAAATTATTCGATTTACACCAACTTCAACAATTATGATTATGCTACGAGAAGTGGTTTTTATGCTTATGCAGGAGGAGATTACAATGTAAATCAAATTGTTGCTTCTACTACTTATAATGCCGATTTTAAAGCTACCACTACCTATCAAAATGTTGACAGAGCTTATAATACATATGTTGGTTTTAGTTTAAACAAATCGCTAAAAAAAGAAAAGAGAACCTTTAAATATGGCCTTGGATTACAGTTTGATTACAATTATGACCAAGGATTAACCAATGCCGCATTATTTGAATCTAAAGGATTGACTTTGAGTCCAAGAGCAAATATTTCATGGTCTATTGACGAAATGATTACGATTAACCCATCTTATCGATACACGTATATCACAAATGATTTTACAAATTATGTTATTGATAATACTAAAAACTTTAAGCACAGCGCTAAGTTAGAAATCACGAGTTATTGGCCTAAAAAAGTAGTTTTGGGAAGTGATTTTGGATACAACTACAACTCTAATATTGCAGATGGTTTTCAAAAAGATTTCTATTTATGGAATTTGAGTTTGGGGTATAATTTCTTCCAAGACAAACTATTAGCTAAAGTAAAAGTGTATGATGTTTTAAATCAAAATATCAGCGCAACAAGAACAATTACACCAACCGCCATTACCGATATGGAAAATACAGTTTTACAACAATATGCTATGTTTTCTTTAACCTATAAATTAGAAAAATTTGGTGGTAAGAAAAGTGATGAAGGTATTATCATTATGGACTAAACAAAAAACTCGTTAGTGTTTGCTAACGAGTTTTTTGTTTAATCTATTTATATTTTTTATTAAAAAGCTACTATTTTATATTAACTAATAATTTATTTTTTTTGAGGAAGAGAAAAGTTCTTTTAAAGAAATGAAAACCAAATAGAGTAAAACTACATTAGTACCGATGATAGCGACATTTAAAAATGTCAGGCTCAAAGGATCTAGTTGCTTAAAAACAAAAAAAGCAATCAATAAAAGGACTGAAATAAATAATGCTTTCATACTCTTAATTTTTTGTAAAGATATTGTTTAATCTTTTAATACAAAAACTAAACAAACATAATTTTTTAAAAATTAATAACACAATAAAAAACTCGTTAGCAAACACTAACGAGTTTTTTTATATAAGTATCAAGTACAAGTTCAAAGATAAAGAAGAGTTCGATTTCGCTTTGCTCAAAGTAAGCCTACTTCGTAGGAGATTCCTCTTTCATCGGAATGACAATATTGTGGGTTTAATTTTAACTACCAGCTTCCGCCAGCGCCACCACCTGAAAAACCACCGCCACCGAAGCCGCCGCCAAATCCTCCTGATGAACCACCGCCAAAGCTTCCGCCACCACCAAAACCGCCACCGCTTCTACCTAGGCTACTTAAAATAATAATGTCGCCTAAATCTAAGCCGCCGCCACCTCTAAAATTTCCACCACCTTTATTTCCTCTGGAAGCTAAAACTAACAGAATAATAATAAAAACTACAATTAAGATGAATGGTAAAGGATTACTTGATTCTTTTCTAGAACCTTTGTATTTTCCTTTTAAAACTTCAAAAATAGCATCGGCACCTTTGTCTAAACCGTTGTAATAACTCCCAGCTTTAAATTCTGGAATAATGATGTTTCTAATAAGTTCCCCATTAATTCCAGCGGTTAACCTATCTTCTACTCCATATCCTGGTGCAATCCATATTTTTCTTTCGGTTTTTGCTAAAAGAATTAGAATTCCGTTGTCTTCTTTTTCTTGACCAATTCCCCATTCATGTGCCCATTTTGGAGTTAAAATCCCAATGTCTTCACCTTTTAAATCTTCAACTGAAATTACTACAATTTGAGTGGAAGTTGAATCAGAATAGCGAATTAATTTGTTCTCTAATTCTTTTTCTTCTTGCGGATTTAAAACATCGGCATAATCATAAACACTCGTTTGAAAACTAGGCTTTTCAGGAATGGTAAACTGCGCTTGGACAATCATTCCGCTTAAAGCTAATACAAATAAAAATAACTTTTTCATATTAACTTCTTGAGATTTCGTTAGACAATTCGTTAGTATCATCTGATTGAAATGGGAAATATTTTTTCAATCTTTCGCCTGCTCTAAGAATTCCTTCTACCAAGCCTTTCTTGAAGTTGTCTTCTTTAAAGTTAGCAATTACTGTATCTTTTGTACAATCCCAAAAATCAGATTCTACTGCTTCGTTAATTCCTTTATCGCCAATTATAGCAAACTTTTTATCGGAAACACATATGTAAAACAAAACGCCATTTCGATCTTGTGTTTCGTCCATTTTCAATTCAAAAAAAACCTCCTGAGCTCTCTCAAGAGGTGATTTTTCTGTATGTTCTTCTATGTGCACACGAATTTCTCCCGAAGTGTTTTTTTCGGCTTCAACAATAGCATGAACAATTTCTTGTTCTTCTGCTTTTGATAAGAAATCTTCGGTTTTTGACATTATTTTTTCTCTTTATTGAAATCAAATTCTACATCCACCGGTTTTTCAGCGCCTGCAACTGCATCGAAATATGGTTTCTCTTTGTAGTTTCCTAAGAAAATTGAATTAGGGAAAACCAAAATGTAATTATTGTATTTTTGAACCGATTCATTAAAACGTGTTCTTGCTGTTAAGATTTGATTTTCTGTACTAGCTAACTCATCTTGTAATTTCAAGAAGTTTTGATTTGCTTTTAAATCAGGATATTGCTCGACAGTTACCAATAATCTTGACAAAGAACTATTTAAATTTCCTTGCGCTTGATTGAATTGTGTTAATTGTTCTGGCGTCATATTCGTTGGGTCAATTTTTACAGAAGTCGCTTCAGAACGCGCTTTGATTACTGCTTCTAAAGTTGATTTTTCAAAATCAGCCGAACCTTGAACCGTTTTAACTAAATTCCCAATAAGGTCATTTCTTCTTTGGTACGAAGTTTCTACATTTCCCCATTCTTTATTTACTTCTTGGTTTACACGAACGGCTCCGTTTTTGATACTAAAGAACCAAAATACAAGGATTAACAATAATCCACCACCGATAATAAAAGGCAAAAATTTTCTCATCATTTTTTTAAGTTTAAAAGTTTAATTAATTGTTTATAGTTGATTTTTAATTGTGTTCAATTGAGCTTTAATTGTTTCTAATTTGCTGATAATTTCAAATTTATCTAAGGTTTTTTTCTGACCTTCTTTCAAATGTGTTTTGGCACCTTCTAATGTAAATCCGCGCTCTTTTACCAAATGATAAATCAATTGCAAATTCTTCACGTCTTCTGGTGTAAACATACGATTTCCTTTGGCGTTTTTCTTTGGTTTTAGAATATCAAATTCTTTATCCCAAAAACGAATTAAGGAGGCATTTACGTTAAAAGCTTTGGCTATTTCACCAATGCTGTAATATCTTTTGTCTGGTGCTAATTCTAAATGCATTAGTCTAATGATTGATTTTCTTGATTCGCTAATTTTGAAATCTCTATATATTCTTTTGCTGAAATACTTCCATAATAGAAATTCAGCGGATTTACACGTTCTCCATTTTTAAACACTTCATAATGTAAATGTGGCGCTTGACTTCTTCCTGTACTTCCCACATAACCAATGATATCTCCACGTTTTACTCTTTGACCAGGACGACACTTATATTTGCTTAAATGCGCATACAAGGTTTTGTAGCCATAACCATGTTGAATTTGAATATGATTTCCATACCCTGATAACGAAGCATCTGCTTTATAGACAACTCCATCTCCAGTAGCGTAAATAGGTGTTCCTGTTCTAGCCGTAAAATCCATTCCGTAATGAAACTTTCTAATTTTCGTAAATGGGTCGCTTCGATAACCAAAACCTGATGCCATTTGCTTTAAATCTTCATTCTTAACCGGTTGAATTGCCGGAATTGCCGCTAACAACTTCTCTTTTTGCTTCGCCAAAGCCACGATTTCATCCAACGATTTGGATTGAATTACCAACTCTTTCGTTAAAATATCTACACGTTTTGTTGTGTTTTCCATTAACTCCGAATTATTGTATCCTTGCAAATCTTTGTATCTGTTTACACCTCCAAACCCCGCTTTTCGTTCTTCTTCTGAAATAGGAGTTGTATTAAAATATATTCTGTAAATATTATTGTCTCTATTTTCAATTGCTTCTAAAACCTCATTCATCAAATCCAGTTTCTTATTCAAAACCTTATAATTTAAAGCTAAAGCTTCAATTTCTCTCGCTTGAATTTTATCTTTTGGCGTTTCAAAATAACTAGTGTTAATCAATAGCAAAAAAATCAAGAATCCAAACAAAGCCGAAGACACCAAAAACAACACAACATAGCCAAACTTCTTCCTTTTTCTTGTCTGAATACGCTTGTAGGCTAAATTTTCTGAATCGTAATAATATTTTACCTTCGACATAAATGAAAATATACTATTTTTGTGCCAAATTTATTGATTGACATAGGTTATACGAACAAATTTAAGAAATGTTTCATTCTAAAGCTATTTTATTTTTTAGTTGGGATATTTTTCGAAAATCTAATTCCAAATTCCTACCAAAATCAATAATTAAAATCAGAACTAAATAATTGATAATGAAATCACAAGACATTCGTAAACAGTTTTTACAATTCTTCGAATCTAACGGACACTTAATTGTTCCTTCTGCGCCAATCGTTTTAAAAGACGACCCAACTTTGATGTTTAACAACTCGGGGATGGCCCAATTCAAAGAATATTTCTTAGGCAATGGAACTCCAAAAAGCCCAAGAATAGCCGATACGCAAAAATGTCTTCGTGTTTCAGGAAAACATAATGATTTAGAAGATGTAGGTTTTGATACTTATCATCATACGATGTTCGAAATGTTGGGTAACTGGTCTTTTGGCGATTATTTCAAAAGAGAAGCAATTAATTGGGCTTGGCAATTATTAACGGAAGTTTATAAAATTCCGAAAGAAAATCTATACGTTTCTGTTTTTGAAGGAAATCCAGATGAGAATGTGCCGTTTGATCAAGAAGCATGGGATATTTGGAAAGAATTAATTAGCGAAGACCGCATTATTTTAGGAAATAAAAAAGATAATTTCTGGGAAATGGGCGATCAAGGACCATGTGGACCTTGTTCTGAAATTCACGTTGATTTACGTACCGAAGCTGAAAAAGCCTTAGTTTCTGGAAAAAGTTTAGTGAATAATGACCATCCACAAGTAGTGGAAATTTGGAACAACGTATTCATGGAATTCAACCGTAAAGCCGATGGTTCGTTAGAAAAATTACCTGCACAACACGTAGATACCGGAATGGGATTTGAGCGTTTGTGTATGGCATTACAAGGAAAAACATCCAACTATGATACCGATGTTTTTACACCACTTATTGAAAAAGTAGAACAAATTACAGGTTTAAAATACACTTCAAACGAAGTTAAAAACATATCAGAAGAACAAAACAAAACCAACATTGCGATTCGCGTAATAGTTGACCACGTTCGTGCTGTGGCTTTTGCTATTGCTGACGGACAATTACCTTCAAATACTGGTGCTGGTTATGTAATTCGTAGAATTTTGCGTCGTGCGATTCGTTACGGATTTACGTTTTTAGGTACGAAAGAACCTTTCATTAATAAATTGGTAGAAGTGTTAGCGAATCAAATGGGTGAATTTTTCCCAGAGATTAAATCGCAACAACAATTGGTTACCAATGTAATTCGTGAAGAAGAAGCTTCTTTCTTAAGAACTTTAGAACAAGGATTACAATTATTGGACAAAGTAGTAGCTGAAACCTCTGGAAAAGAAGTTTCTGGCGCAAAAGCTTTTGAATTGTACGATACTTTTGGTTTCCCAATTGACTTAACAGCCTTAATTCTTCGTGAAAAAGGATACGATTTAGATGAAGCTGGTTTCAATGTGGCGATGCAAGAACAAAAAGCGCGTTCACGTGCGGCTTCTGAAGTTTCTACTGAAGATTGGAACGTTTTAATTCCAGGAAATGTAGAAACATTCGTGGGTTATGACAAAATCGAGAATGAAGTAAAAATCACGCGTATTCGTAAAGTTGATTCTAAAAAAGATGGTGTTTTGTACCAAATTGTTTTAGATAACACGCCATTTTATCCTGAAGGTGGTGGACAAGTGGGTGATAAAGGAACATTAGTCTCGGCAAACGAAACTATCGAAATCATTGATACGAAAAAAGAGAACAACTTAATATTACATTTCGCAAAACAACTTCCAGAAAATATTGAAGCTGGATTTGTAGCAAAAGTAAATACTGACTTAAGAACTTCGACTTCTAAAAATCACTCTGCTACGCATTTGATGCATTTAGCTTTGAGAACTATTTTAGGAACACATGTTGAGCAAAAAGGTTCGTTAGTAAACCCAAATTATTTGCGTTTTGACTTTTCGCATTTCAGTAAAGTTTCTGATGAAGAATTACGTCAAGTAGAAGCAAGTGTGAATCAACAAATCGAAGCACAATTACAATTGGTAGAACATAGAAATATTCCAATCAAAGAAGCATTAGATAAAGGTGCAATGGCATTATTTGGGGAAAAATATGGAGACAATGTTCGTATGATTGAATTTGGCGATAGTAAAGAATTATGTGGTGGAATTCACGTGAAAAACACCGCTGAAATCTGGCATTTCAAAATCATTTCTGAAGGAGCAGTTGCAGCTGGAATTCGCCGTATAGAAGCAATTACGGGTGATGCTGTGAAAGATTTTTATACTTCACAAGAAAACACATTGGCAGAAATAAAAGAAGTATTGAAAAACCCACAAGATGTTTTAAAATCAGTTGCTTCATTACAAGATGATAATGCAAAGTTGAAAAAACAACTAGAGCAATTAGTAAAAGAAAAAATCGAAGGATTAAAAAATACGTTGGTTGCCGATTTCCAAGAAATCAACGGAATCAACTTTTTAGCAAAACAAGTAGATTTATCTATGAGTTCGACTAAAGATTTAGCGCAAGCTATAGGAACTTCAAAACCAAATGCATTTGTATTTTTAGCTTCAATTGAAGATAATGCTCCAAATATTCACTGCTATATTTCAAAAGAATTAGTTGCTGAAAAAGGATTAAACGCTGGAAATGTCATCAGAGAATTAGGAAAACTAATCGACGGAAATGGTGGCGGACAACCTTTCTTTGCTTCAGGAAAAGGAAAAAATGTAGGTGGAATTAAAGAGGCGATTGAGAAAGCGGTTGAATTTTTAAAATAAAAAAATGAAATTTATAATAACTTTATTATTGGTCTTACCTTTTTTGGCACATTCACAGAGGTTTCCATCACCTCCTTCAAATAGTCAAATCAATAATCAATTAATGAGTCAACATAATCAAATGATGCAACAGCAGCAAATGATGCGAATGTTACAAAATAGAGTAATTTCTAATGAAGAAAAATTAGTTAATGAAACAACCAAAAGGGAAAAATTCGAACAAAAACAAGAAGAATTAGATATTAAACTAACCGAATTAACTGAGGAGTTAGCTAAAATTGATATTAATAAGAATATTTCTTTGGAAGAGAAAATAAAAAAAACAAATAAAATAGATAAAGAGATTGACAAGACTCTAGACAAAATCGAGAAAAATTCTAAAAAAATTAAAGCTTCTAAAAAACAAATTGAGGAATTAGAACAAAAAATTAAAAATTCTAAAAAAGAACTTGAAGAAGAAGAGAAAAAAGAAGAAGAGAAAAAAGAAGAAGAGAAAAAAGAATAAATTCAAATCCCGACAAGCCAAAAACTTATCGGGATTTTTTTATTCTATAACAGCAATCGCTTCAATTTCAATTAACCATTCTTTTCTTCCAAGACTTTGAATTCCAACTAAAGTACTTGCTGGATAATTTTCATTTCCTAGAAACTGTTTTCTAACCTTTCTAAAAATAGGTAAATCTGCTTCTGGATTGAAATTTACGATATAAGTATTCATTTTTACCACATCTTTAAAAGTAGCATTGCAATTTTGAAGTTGCTTTTCTAAATTTTGAAATGTGGTAATGGTTTGTGCTTCTAAATTTGCACCATCACCTATTTGTCCAGAAATGTAAAGTGTTTTAAAATTTCCTGTTTTTACTACAACCGTTTGAGAAAAACCTTCATTAGGTTCGATATATTCTTTTTCAATCATTTGTATGGTATTAAATCTTGAGTAAAAATACTCGTTTTTTGTAAAAAGTAGTTTAAATTTGAGGTCTAAACCTAAATGATTTGCAATTCACCACCAAAATACCCATTCAAAAAAGCAGCTTTCCAATCGATTACGATTCGAAAATCTTGTTGCTGGGTTCTTGTTTTGCGGAGAATATGGGTGAGAAATTTGACTATTTTAAATTCCAAACAACAATAAATCCGTTTGGGATTATTTTCAATTCCGTTTCAATAGAAAAGTTAATTCGTCGATCTATTGAAAAAAAAAAGTTTGCCGAAAACGATATTTTCTTTCATAATGACTTGTGGCATTGTTTTGAAGTTCATTCCGAATTATCAAATTCGGATAAAGATGCATTTTTAGAATCTTTAAACGATTTAATCAGTTCAACAAATAAACATTTAAGTGATTCAACTCACATCATAATTACATTAGGGACTTCGTGGGTGTATCGACTTCGACAAGCTCAGTCTGACAGTGATGGTGTTGTTGCTAATTGTCATAAAGTACTACAAAAGCAGTTTACAAAAGAATTACTTTCTATACTGCAGATTGAAGAAAGTTTAGAAAGCATTATTTCGTTAGTACATTCGGTTAACCCAAATTGTAAATTTATTTTTACTGTTTCTCCTGTTCGTCATATTAAAGATGGATTTGTTGAAAACACATTGAGTAAAGCGCACTTGATTGCTGCTATTCATTCGGTATTAAATCGGAAATTCTCGACTTCGCTCGAACTGACAACTCAGAACAATATCTATTTCCCAGCCTACGAAATCATGATGGATGAATTGCGCGACTATCGTTTTTATACTGAAGACATGTTACATCCAAATCAAACAGCTGTTGATTATATTTGGATTCAATTCTTTGAAAACTACATTTCGGAATCACAATTTGGTTTGATGAATGACATTTGCTCCATTCAAAAAGGATTAAAGCACCGACCTTTTAATCCAAATACCGAAAGTCATCAAAAATTTCTTCATCAGCTTGAATTAAAAATTAAAACCATTCAAAATCAGCACCCTTTTATAAAATTTTGTTAAAATACGGCAATTGTCGTATTTCCTATATTTCCTTTTTTTGTGAATTTTGATTTATCAATAATTATAAAAATTCACACTCATGAAAACTTTAAAAAATTCAACACTATTTTATTTACTTGTTTTATTAATTTCTGTTCAATTTGCAACAGCTCAAAAGTTAGTAACTGCCGCTGAAGTAACTCCTGCTTTTTTAAAAGAAACTTTTGATAATGCTTATATTGAAGTTTTAGAAGTTAAAGACACGTACATTAAAATTAAAAACACGTATAATATTTATTTGGACATTGATTCAAATAAAAGATATGTTACATTAAGTAGCGTTTACAATCTTGTTGACGGCGCTCCTAAAAGAGATGTTTTAGAATTAATAAACAAATTAAACGCCGAAGTTGCATTAATTAAAACGTACTATTCAGAAAGCACAAATACAATAACGTACTATTATTATTTTTGGACTGATGGTGGATTTACTCAAAAATCATTAATCAATTCAATGCGCCTTTATAAGACTGCTTTAGATTTAACATTAGAAAAAGACACTGGTAAACTTATTAAATAAAATTGTTTATGAAAATAAGAATCGCCTTTGTATTGCTTGTAATTACACTTTTTTACAGCGAATCCATCTGGTCTCAAAGACCAGTTCTTACTGACGAAGAAACTGTTTCTGAAATGGTTACAACTGAAATGCATGAAGTGTTTCAATCCCCTGATTTTATTAAAAAGAAAAACAAGAAATTTTCTGAAATAACTGGCGATATGACAATTGATATTACGGTAATTCAGAGCGGAAAAGTAGCTACATTTTTTAAAGTAGATAGCACTATAAAAGACATCGATTTTATCAACTTCATGTCGGAATACATTCTTACTCATAAATTTAAATTCAAATTAGAGAAGAAAAAAAGATATAAAATTAGATACAACATATCATTTTAACATTAAAAACAAAACTCATGAAAAAATCATTTATTATGTATTCCCTTCTTATAGCAATAGTAGGAACTACTCCTGCAACTGCTCAATTTGGGAAATTACTAGACAAAGTCAAAGGAAGTGGAGGTTCTAAAAAATCGGGAAGTTTTGCTACTGTATGGGAATCAGAATTTGGCAATAAAGCAACAAGATTGGCTGTAAACAATCATGATGGTTCTTATATTTTAGGTACAGATGACAACTCGGCTTCTGTATTAAACGGTGAAGGAAAACTGATTTGGAATGGTGATTATAAAAACATCACAACAAATAAAACCAACAAATGCGAATATCAATATGTTATTTGGAAAGACAATGGCGGTTATTTATTCTTGTTTGACGAAAGAAAAATGGGTACAGATCGTGTTGCCGTAATTGATATTGCATCAGGAAAAGAATTATGGAATTCAGAATTGTATCAAAATTTACTTCCAAAAGGAACAAAATCGGAAGACGGTGCTGATCAAGGTGAATTAGAAACAGTAAAATACATTTACGAATTAGATGCCTTTTTAATTTCTCAAAAAGCTTCAGTTATTTTAGTAAAAGCAAATACAGGAGAGAAAATTTGGGAAACCAATCGTTTTAAAGGTGGTGTAGGAAAATATATTTACGATGCGAAAAAGAATGAAATTATCATGGTGAATTTTAAACCAACTGCCTTAGGTGCTTTGTTTGCAGGATTTAAAAATCAAATGGTAAAATTAAATGCTAACAATGGAGAAATCATTTGGGAAAATACATTTTTTGGAACTGTAGAAAAAGAATTAGTTACAAGAAGAGCAATCTTGGATTTATGGATTAAAGGTGACAAAGTTTTTATGTACTTGAATGGATTACAAGTTTACAACATTAATTCAGGACAAAAACTTTGGGAATCAGTGTATGAAAACGACATGGATGGTGGCGGCGGAGGCATGTTCTCTAATACCACTCAAAAAAAATATTATAGAACTATTGCCGATCCATTATTTACAGACAATGCTGTGTATATTGTAATGTTAGGCGGAAGAGATCGAGCTAAATACGTTCAAAAACACGACTTAGAAAGTGGTAAAATTATGTGGACTTCTGAGAAAATTACAGGCGCATTCTCTATGCCAAATATTTTCAGAACAGGCGACAAAGTAATTGTGCAAGTGGGTGGTAAAGTACAAGTTCAAGAATATAGAAAAGAACAACAACAAAGTTTGTATGGTGGAGCTTACACGTCTCTTGTTCCTTATATTTATTGGGATTACAAAGCGCAAAAAAATAGCTTAATAGCAATAGATGATAAAACAGGAACAACTTCTTGGCGCTCTGAAAAGTTTGACAAACGCATTACCGATTTTATTATTCATGAAAACAAAAATGTATTTGTTGGAGATGGAGATCAATTCTACTGTTATGATATTGCATCTGGAAAACAAATTTTTGATGTAAAACACAACGATGCTGGTGTTGGTAAAGCTACTGACGTAATTGATTTTGGAGAAACTGTAGTCGTATTATCTGAAAAAGGATTAGCGTCTTACAATAAAAAAGATGGTTCAAGAGCATATGCAACAGAGAAAATCAGAGGTGTAGATTATTTCTACGATGTAAATGGAAATTACTTTTTACGTGATCAAAGAAACAGTAAAAATATCCTTCACGCAATTGATATGACGAATGGAGAAACAAAAGGTTCAGTTCAATCAAAAGGAAAAGGCGGAAGTCCTAAATATGGTGATGGTCTAGACATTACAGATGATGGAGAATTCATCTTTGCTTTCAAAGGCAAAAAAGTAGAAAAGATAAAAGTGAACAATTAATTTGTTTTTATAGTTTGATTAGTTTGAGTGGATTGATAACATATCAATCCACTCTTTTTTTGCAAATACGTCAAATGTCGTATAGGAAAACGCCTTATTTTAAACGAATTTTACGTAATTAATAAACCTGAATTATGTCTAAATTATTTCTTTCAATCGAATCATTGAGCCACAAGAAAGATTTGCTTGTCATTCTTTTTAGACTATTCGTTTTACTTTGTTTGCTATTAAATATTTATAATCTTATTTACGTATTACATTAATTTAAACGTACTTTAAATTTGATTTTTATACTTTTATAGTAACAATAAATTTAATAATGAAAAACACTATAACATACATAATCGTCTTACTTCTTTCTCAACTATTTACTTTTAGTTGGAGTCAAACCTATACGAAAAAACAAATCGACTCCATTAACAACATGCCTTTTGATGATATTATTGCAAATAGTACTAAATCATTACAGCTGTTTAATAAAGTACTAGCCGATTCAAAAAAACAAAACTATAAATTAGGAATTGCCACCAGTTATGAAAAAATGGCGCTTTGCTATTTTTACCAAAGCAAGTATGATTTGCACTCAAAATATACTTTTATTGCCATTGAAAACTTTAATCAATTAAAGCAAAATGGCAAAGTAGCTTCACTTTATGCCAGTTACGGTTATCATTTAAGAAAACGTAATTTGGATTCTGGTATCATGTACATGCAAAAAGGGCTAAAAATTGGCGAAAAATACAATACTGAATACGAACTTAGAGGTATTTATGACAACTATGGCGTTTTAAAAGAAATGAAAAAAGAGTACGATAGTGCTTTTTTATTCTATAATAAATCCTTGACTTTAAAAGAAAAAGCAAATGATAAAATTGGGATTCCATATAGTTTGAATAAGATTGGAATGCTTCAATTAACGTTAAAAGACTTTGCAAAAGCAAAACAAAATTTAGACAAAGCCTATCAAATACGACTTGAAATTGATGACAAAATTGGAATTGCAGAAAATTTAAATTTTTATGGATATTACTTTTTTGAAACTAAAAACAATCAAAAATCAATTGAATATTTCACCAAAGCATTAGATGAAAGTAAAGCCTACAATTACAATTATTTAACTCAAGATAATTATCAAAAACTTTCGGAATTATATGAATTAAATTCAGATTACAAAACCGCTTTAGACAATTTCAAAAACTATACGACTTATAAAGATAGTATCTCAAATATTAATCTTAGAATCAAACAAGCGGAGTTAGATACGGAATTTGATACGGAACGAAAAGAGAAAGAAATTTTAGAACAAAAAGCCAATTTAGCTGTAAAAAACACTTACATAGTAATCATTATTTCACTCCTAATTTTATCCATAATTGTTGGCTATTTTATGCTTAAAAATCAAAAAATGAAAACCCTTCAATTGCAAAAAGAAAACGAATTAAAAGATGCTTTGCTGAAAATCGAAACTCAAAATCGCCTTCAGGAACAAAGACTTCAAATTTCGAGAGATTTGCATGATAACATTGGTGCGCAGCTTACGTTTATTATTTCGTCTGTAGATTCCTTAAAATATGCTTTTGCCGATGGCAATCCAAAGTTAGAAGACAAACTAAACAATATTAGTTCGTTTACAAAAGAGACTATCTATGAATTAAGAGATACGATTTGGGCCATGAACAAAGAAGAAATTACTATTGAAGATTTGAAAACAAGAATTTCAAATTTTATTGATAATGCCCAACTTTCATTAAATGGTATTCGATTTAATTTTAACTTTGATACAAAATCGTTTCAATCTTTCACTTCTAGAGATGGAATGAATATTTATCGTTTAATACAGGAAGCAGTTAATAATGCAATTAAACATGCGGATGCTTCACAGATTGATGTTTCATTTATCGAATCTGACAACAAAATAACTATTGTGGTTTCTGACAACGGAAAAGGATTTGATTTAACTACAACCGAAATTGGCAACGGACTTAATACAATGAAAAAAAGAGCTTCCGAATTAAAAGGAAATTTCAATATTGAAGCTAGCGAAAAAGGAACTAAAATTTATCTAAGCTTACCTAATCAAAACGAAGTTTAATCTGACTAATCATCAAAAAATGCAAAAAATTATCAAAACGGTTATCGTAGACGACAATACTTTCCTAATAAAAGCTATTCAGGAAAAACTTTCTTTTTTTGATGAAATTCAGATAAAATTTACAGCTTTAGATGGTTCTGATTTACTGACTAAAATAAGTAACAATCATAATATCGATGTGATTTTAATGGATATCGATATGCCTATTCTAAACGGAATTGAAGCCACTGAAATCATAAAAAACAAATATCCACACATTAAAGTCATCATGTTAACTGTTTTTGATAATGATGAAAATATTTTCAATGCTATTAAAGCTGGAGCTGATGGTTATTTACTAAAAGAAGTAGAACCAAAAACCCTTTACGAAGGCATTATTGATACTTTAAACGGAGGTGCTGCGATGAATCCTTCCATTGCATTGAAAACTCTAAAATTACTTCGTAATCCAATTGATTTAGACAATAAAAAAGAAGAAGAAATCATTAAATTATCAGGAAGAGAAATCGATGTTTTAGAGCAACTTAGCAAAGGATTGAATTATATTAATATTGCCGAAAACTTATTTTTATCTCCAGCAACGGTCAGGAAACATATTGAAAATATTTACACAAAACTTCAAGTTCACAATAAGCTAGAAGCCGTTCAAAAAGCCAAGAAGAACAATCTTATTTAAAAAAATACGCTAAATAGCGTATTGATTCATGAATCAAATTATTTCAATTTTACCACATTATAAATTTGACAAAATGAAGCGGAATGTTGGTGCATTTATAAGAAAAAACAAAATGACCATGATTATCATAATCATAGTCATTTTATTCTTGTTGCTTAACTGCTATTATATTTTGTATTGCAATTAACTATTTACCATTTCAATTTCTAACTGTACGTTTTCCCAATCTTCTAATAATTGTTCCAACTCTTTTTTCTTTTTTTCGTAAGCAGCAAAAAAAGTAGCATCTTCAATATGTTTGTCATAATTTGAAGCCAATGCTTTATCGTCTAATTGAATATCTTTTTCTAGTTGTTGAATTTGGCTTTCAATTTTACTCAATTTATTTTGTAATGATTTTGCTTTCTTTTGGTCTTCGTAAGAAATGTTTTTAACTGCTTTATTTGTGTTTGCATTTGAAATCACCTCTTTCTTTTCAATTTCACGCATATTCATGGCGTTTTTCTGCTCTAAGAAGAAATTGATATCGCCTAAATATTCTCTAATTTTCTGATCTTTGAATTCGTACACAATATTGGACATCCCTTGCAAGAAATCACGATCGTGAGACACCAACAACAAAGTTCCTTCAAACTGCTTTAAAGCGGCTTTTAAAAC
This sequence comes from Flavobacterium cheniae, assembly GCF_004363695.1. Classification (GTDB taxonomy): domain Bacteria; phylum Bacteroidota; class Bacteroidia; order Flavobacteriales; family Flavobacteriaceae; genus Flavobacterium; species Flavobacterium cheniae. The sequence continues at coordinate 48,526 of NZ_SNZC01000002.1, forward strand.
GTTTTTAGACTTAATATCCAAGTGATTTGTTGGCTCATCCATTACCAAGACGTTAATCGGTTGTAAAAGCAATTTACAAAGTGCCAAACGATTTCGTTCACCACCCGAAAGTACTTTTACTTTTTTCTCTACATCATCACCACGGAATAAAAACGAACCCAACATATCGCGAACTTTTGAACGGTTCGTATCAGTTGCAGCTTCTTCCATGGTTTGTAACAGCGTAATTTCGCCATCTAAATATTCCGCTTGATTTTGAGCGAAATATCCCAATTGTACATTATGACCTAATTTAATAGAACCTTCGTACTCAAATTCGTTTACGATTGCTTTCATAAACGTTGATTTTCCTTGACCATTTTGCCCAACGAAAGCTACTTTACTTCCTCGTTCTACTAAAAGCGAAATGTCTTTTAAAATGGTTTTATCACCATAGGCTTTGGTAACATGTTCTGCTTCTACAACAACTCTACCTGGCGTTTGCGAAACAGGAAACGAAATATTCATTACCGAATTGTCATCTTCATCGACTTCAATTCGTTCTACTTTATCTAATTTTTTAATCAAAGATTGCGCCATCGATGCTTTAGAAGCTTTTGCTCTAAACTTTTCAATTAACTTTTCAGTCTCTTCAATTTTCTTAGCTTGATTTTTTTGCGTTGCCAATTGCTTTTCGCGAATTTCCTGACGCAATACTAAATATTCAGAATATGGTTTGTTGAAATCGTATGCTTTACCTAATGAAATTTCAATAGTACGATTCGTCACATTATCCAAAAACATTTTATCATGCGAAACAATTACGACTACTCCGGGGAAATTTCGTAGAAAACCTTCTAACCAAATGATACTTTCAATATCTAAGTGGTTTGTTGGCTCATCTAAAAGTAAAATATCATTTGACTGCAATAATAATTTTGCTAATTCAATACGCATTCTCCAACCTCCTGAAAAAGTATCAGTTTGATTGTCGAAATCTTCTCTCTTAAATCCAAGTCCTAAAAGAATTTTTTCAGTATCACCAACATAATTATAACCTCCAAGAACTTCATAATGATGTGTCACATCGCTCAATTCTTCAATCAAATCCGAATATTCTTGACTTTCATAATCGGTACGAGTAACTAATTGGTGATTGATTTCATCTATTCGAAATTCAGCACGTTTGATTTCTTCAAAAGCTTGATAAGCTTCTTCCAAAACGGTTCTTCCTTTTACAAAATCGATATCCTGACGAAGAAATCCCATTTTGACTTCCTTCTCTGTCGCAATTTGACCAGAATCGGGAGCAAAATCTTTGGCTAAAATTTTCAACATGGTTGATTTTCCAGCACCATTTTTTCCGACAAGTCCAACTCTATCGCCAGAACCCAATCTAAAAGTTACTTCTTCAAAAAGATACGTTCCACCAAATGAAACCGATAAATTATGTATGTTTAGCATTTAATAAGTTTAACTGTTTAATTGTTTATGTGTTTAAAAGTTACTATCGGTTAAACTCAAAATTCATCAAACAAATTGTTATATGTAATAATTGTTACACATCAGAAAGTTAGTTATTGTACCTTTGTGTAAAATATTTTGCAAATGTTAAAAAAAGGATCCAAATTAAATAGTATTTTAACAGGAAGTTGTCCAACTTGCAATGAAGAAAGCATGTATTTAGACAAAAATCCTTACAATGTTCTAAATGTGTACAAAATGCACGAAAATTGTAGCCATTGTGGAACCAAATATAAAATTGAGCCTTCATTTTTTTATGGTGCTATGTATGTGAGTTATGCCTTAGGAATTGCATTTGGTGTAGCGGCTTTTATCATCACCTATTTCTTTGTTGGAGAAAAGAATTTGGTAAACAATTTTATTGCTATAATCATTACTCTAATTGTTTTTATGCCCGTAATCATGAGACTATCAAGAAACATATGGATCAATATGTTTATGAGTTACGACAAAGATTGGAAACAACATAAAGGCGAAAAGAAAGCCACACTCAGATAAACAAAAAACCGAAACAAATTAGTTTCGGTTTTTTTTATAACATCTTATTATATCTATTTCTTTTTCCAAAGGAATATCGTTTTCAATATGCTGAAATAATTGATTGGCTAAATATGGACCAAGCATTACACCACGAGTTCCTAAGCCATTTAACACATGCAGTTGTTTAAACTCAGGATGCGTTCCAACTAATGGTCTTCTGTCTTTAACTGTAGGTCGTACGCTGCCAAAATGTTCAACAATTTCAAAATCACAAGAAATAATTTCTTTTAACTTGTCAACCAATTCTTGTTTTCCTTCCTCAGTTGGAGTATTTGTTTTGTCTTTCCAATCGTAAGTAGCTCCTACTTTATACAAATCATTACCAATCGGAAGTATAAATACACTTGACTTTATCACAACATCTAAATCTAAATTTGGAGCTTTGATGATTAACAATTCACCTTTTGTACCATCTAATGGCAAATCATTAAAATAAGGATTAGCGTGTAATCCAAAACCTTCAGCAAAGATGATGTGCTTGGCTTGTATGTTTTTATATTGGATACCATTATCTAAAAATTCAATTTCAGTATAATTGAAACCTTCATTTGAAAAACTATTTAGTGATTTTAAATAATTAGAATAGGCTTCAATCAAAGTTGAAATTTCTAAATAACCGGTATGATTCACTTTTCCATAGTGAAATGGAGATTGAATGCTTTCATAAGAACTTGTAACTAATTTAGCATCTAAAAAAGGAGCTAAATTTGGTTTATCAGCAGCTTGGAACCAATTGTTTTGTTCTTCAACTGAGTACAATTTACGAAGTATGGGTAATTCAAAATCGAAAACGACATTCAATTTGGATTGAATTTCATGGTATAAAGGAAAAGCAAAATCAATTTGTTCCTTTGCTTTCCATACTTCACTGAAACGCTTTAACACCACAGGATTATATAATCCTCCGGCCACACGTGATGAAGGTTGCGAATTATTATCAAAAACAAAAATTGATTTATTGTTTTGCAAAGCTATTTCCGCAAATGAAATTCCGGCTAAACCATTTCCTACGATTATAAAATCTATCATGGTGTAAAATTAAAAAACTCTTACCAATGGTAAGAGTTTTTTTAAATGAAATTGGAGAAATATTATTAATAATTCCACATATCTTGTTCGAAGTCACGAATCTTTTCTTTTACACGATCCGATTCTAACAATTGCATTTGAGAGTTTTCTTTCATGTAATCAGCAATCTTACGATCACCATATACATTCTCTTCTAAATAAATCATCCCGTTGAAACGACGAGCGTTTAACAAATGATCAAAAGAAAACGGCATTGCAGAGTTTCTATTATTGAAAGCTTTTGCTTCATGTAATATATCTCTTGTTGAAGGGAAATAAACCCAAAACAAATCAATATATTCTAATTCAGCATCATTATTCTTCTTAGAGAAAACATCAGGAACCACTGGACAAATACCTAATAATCTGTATTTTAACTCACCTTGTCTTTTATCAAAATACCAATATCCAACAATACGATAAGCACTTACATCATAAGCTTCAATCTCAGTTTTTCTAATAAACTCCTCATCGATTTTCTTGGTACCTTTACGGTAAGCTTCCATATCCTCATTCATTTGTTCACGACCTACATCAGTAGTATCAACAGTATATAATGAAGACTCGATATCTTTTAAAGTTTTCTTAGTTGTGAAATAACTTGAGTCATAAACTTCAGTTATTTTACCTTCTTTAATTCCATTAATTAATACATTATAAAGAGGTCTTCTATCAGGTGAAGACATAACATCACCTTCAACTGGGAAATAAAGTGGAAAGTTTACTCTCTCATCAAGATCAACAAATTCCCAAATACGTTTTCCCATTAAGATATCTCTATCATGAACATAGCCGTAAGGCAACGGTTTATCATTGTCAGCACTTAATTCAGCTTCAGTTTTTTTCCCGATTTGATCAGGTGTCTTAGCATTTAATAAGTTTGACTGAGCAAAAGTAGTAGCACTTAAACCTAATACTAAAATTGCAATACTATTTCTCCAATTCATTTTATTCATTTTTTATTTGGTTTAAAAAGATAAACTCAAATTAATTTAAATTATTGTATTTCGTAAGTACAAATTGATACTTTCTTAGCCATTTGATCAATACCAGTAAAACTAGCTTTGATTTCAGAAATAACTACAACATCACCTTTTTGTGCTTTTGCAATTGCAGATCTAGCTCTAGTATCCATTCTATTACCAGAAACTACAATTGTAGGTTGTCCAGGAACTTTAACGTTAAATTGAGTAACGTTTACTGTTACAGGGAAATCAAAATCTTCCATAACAGCAGTAATAGAACAAACTTCTAAGTTAGATTTTGGTCCTTTATTCTTTTCAGAACCACCAACTTTTCCAGTTGGAGCAGGTAATCCTTTAATTCTAAATACTTGAGAACTAGACATTGATTTACCGTCAGGCATTGTAGCGTTTACGTTAATTTTAACTTCACTACCTGAACCTGGTTTTAACATGAATTTACCATCTCCTACTTTAGACATTCCAGGAGCACTAGCATTAACTTTATTAGAAGCAATACCAGGAACTGAAATAGAGATAGGGTTAGGAACTCCACGGTAAACAACATTCATTTTATCAGCAGAAATAATTGCTTGGTTAGGACGAGGTACAACAACGTACTTACCTTCGAATTTTAATGGAATTTCTTTTCCATCTTCTAAGAAACCAAATTCTCCAGAGATATTTTGTTCACCGATACCACCAGCTGTCATAGAGATAACTGCTTGACCGTTTTCAATTTTTCCAGGACCTTTGAATGATGTAGGTACAGTATTAGCATCATAACGACCTAAAACAACTTTACCTGTAACTTGCTCACCAGCAAAATATGCATTTTTATCTAATACAACAATTGCTTGGAAGTTTTTCATAGATGCAGCAGATTGTAATGCATTACCTAAGAATAAGTTGTAAGCTCCAGCTTCAGTATTTTTAACGTCATTTTGCATAGCAGTAATGAATGTTAATGTAGATACTGCAGGGAAACCTTTGGTTTTATAATCTAAAAACTTTTGTTTTACACCTTCTCTGTTTGTGATATCAGCAGTTGAGAATTTTTTCTCAATTTCTTTGATAAAAGGAATATACTTTACGTCATTACCTAATACTTTTTTAACATCAGCAACATACTTGTCAATTTTAGAAACAATTTCTGTTTCTCTTGGGCTATATCCATCACCAGCAAACCATTTTTCGTCGATAGTAGATTTGTCCATAGATTCGAAAGGTAATTTACCAGTTTCATCTGGCTCAATACCTTCAGTAACTTCAGCTTTAACCGTCTCTAAGAAAGCAACAAAATCTTTAGAGATTTTTGCAACTTCTTTAGCTTTTCTAGATGGTTCAGCATATTTAGCTGGCTCATCAGTTGCTTTAGTATCTAATGCAGATAATAAAGTAGCGTTAGATTGCTCAGTTAATTTATTAGATTCTGAAAACTTGTCATTAAAATTACCAAAAGCTGTTAATACTTCTTTTGACATATTTAATGCCAACATTGCGATGAAAACCAAGTACATTAGGTTAATCATCTTCTGTCTAGGGGTTAATTTTCCTCCTGCCATTTTTTCTTTAAATTAGTTTTAATTAATAATTCTTTAATTTGATAAAACTAATTATCTGTTACTCATAGCAGTAAGCATACCTCCGTAAACAGCATTTAAAGATGCAATGTTTGAAGTCATTGATTGCATTTGCTCTTTTAATTTAGCTGCGTTATCAGCAATTTCTTGATTTGCAGTAGCATTTCTAGAAGCGCTATCTAATTGTAATTTGTATAAGTTATTTAAAGCTTCCATTTGAGCTGCAGCTGTAGACATTTCTTCAGCATATTTCTTTTGACCAGCCATAGCATCAACAGTTGGAGAAATTGATTTAGCAGCACCTTCGAAATTTTTAATACTGTTTCCTAAGCTTGCCATTAATTCACCATCAATTTTAGCTTCTTTCAACATATTATCTAATTTTTGAGATAATAAACCTTGAGCGTCAGCTGGATTTTCTTTTTTATCTTTTGCTTTAGCTTCACCACCTGCTAATTCAGGGTATACTAAAGACCAATCTAATTCATGTTCTACTGGTTCAAATGCCGATAATGCGAAAATTAATGCTTCAGTTAATAAACCGATTACAAGCATTGGTCCTGCACCTGGCCAGTGCATTAATTTGAATAATGCTCCAACGATTACTACTGCCGCTCCCATTCCGTAAAGGAATCCCATCATTTTTTTGCTTAATAATGCCATAATAAATAAATTTTTAGTTAGTTAAGTTAATTATATAATAAAATTGGTTAAATACTATTTAGGACTAGTTCCTGTTGCTGCTGTACCCATATAATCTTGTACAGTTCTGAATCCGATGTAACTTCTTGCAGAATCAGCATATTCATAATCACGAGTTGAAACTTGTAAGAAGTAAGCAACATCTTTCCATGAACCACCACGAACAACTTTTCTTTGGTTTTTCTTATCAGCAACATGTGGATTCATTGTAGAAACGAATTCGTAAGCTTCAGCATAGTAAGAAGACTCTGTCCACTCTGAAACGTTACCCGCCATGTTATATAAGTTATAATCATTTGGCTCGTATGATTTAGCTTCAACAGTGTACAAAGCACCATCTGCAGCATAATCTCCACGATTTGGCTTGAAGTTAGCCATAAAACAACCTCTGTCATTTTTAGCATAAGGACCTCCCCAAGGATAAGTTCCGCCTTCAATTCCACCTCTAGCAGCATATTCCCATTCTGCCTCTGTTGGTAAGCGGAATGAATTTACTTGATCTCTTCCTTTTTTCTTTTTAATAAATGCATTTTTATACATTGTTCTCCAAGCACAAAATGCTTTTGCTTGATTCCAAGAAACACCTACTACAGGATATTCTCCATAAGCTTGATGCCAGAAATAGTCATTATGCATTGGCTCATTATAAGAATAAGCAAAATCTTTTATCCAAGCAGTTGTATCAGGATAAATTTCAATAGGTGGCGCATCCTCATAAAAGTTTTTACGACCTTTTTTCTTTACCGCTTTATTCAAATCTACTTGATTGTATTTGAATTTCAATTTAGAAGCATCAATAGTTTTTAAACCATTGTACGATTCAGACTCAGGTAAATACATTGAGTCCATAACTTCCACATAAAATTCATCTGGATATTTAGCAGGCTCTTTAATAACCTTGATTTTCTTATTTAATTTTCTTCCAGCATAAATATCATCATCAGTACCAACACTGTAATAATTTTCATACATATACTTGTCGTATGGAGTCATTTTCTCAGGATCAACGTCTGCAAAGGCAAAATCACCAATGCTTCCACCTTTTCCTCCACCAGTACCAGGCTTTTGACCTTGTTCATCTGCAAGAATAGCTAGACGAGTTCTGATAGTTGAATCTTTTACCCATTCAACAAACTGACGGTACTCACTGTTAGTAATTTCCGTTTCATCCATATAGAATGAACGAACCGTAACTGTTTTAGTAGGCGCGTCTTGAATGTTAGCTAAATCATCATCGGCTTTACCCATAATAAAAGCTCCTCCAGGGATTAACGTCATTCCGTAAGGTTTCTCGGGATGCCATTTTCTCCCTTTAACTCCTACTAATTCTCCTTTATCGCCTTTACCACAACTGATAAATAATGACAAAATTGCTGAAAATGCAACAAACTTCTTCATATAAACTTGGGTTAAATGTAATTTCTATTTAAGGGCGTAAACCTATTCAATAATTTTGAAAAAAACAACATTTTTTTAAAAAACGTGCAAAAAATATTGAATTTTGGCATTACACCTGCGTTAACATTGCTTTAACACTTTGAAAAATAACAACTTTTACAAAATATTCCTTCTTTGGGCTTTCCACCATCTTTCTGGAATTTCCTGCTCGCAAGCTGCTAAATAATCTTCATGTGTGCAAGGTAATAACGTATTTCTTTTTAATTTATTATTAACATTTGTTAAAAACGGTATTTCTATCCACCATCTTTCGGTTTTATTACTCTTATAAAAGATTAATTCTTCATCTTCTATTGGAACAATATACTTAATGTAATGCTCTTTTGTTCCAAATGGATACTCATTTGAGCGAAAACAGAAACCTTCAATAAAATACCACAGCATCTGAGCTGCCAAAACAACTTCATGACTATTTGGATTAAAATTAAAAATTCCAAACGAAGTCACTTTATCACTAATTCCAGCATATCGTGCCAAAGCACATATTTCTTTCCCTGTAAATCCATTCGGATTAAACTCTTCAAAATTACCAGAATAAGAAGATTGCACTGAATTCATATCGACACTAACTAAATCCGCATCTCTAAAAACGGGCTCTGCAACCGATATATTATTTGAAACTTCTCCTAAACGATAAGCTTCAAAGTATAATTTTTCAATTAAATCTATTTCCTCTTGTGAATTAAAATAGGTTTGATACCCTAAATTACTAAAATTAAATAGATTATTCGGTTCTTCAACTATTATTTTTGATAAATAAGCATCCTTATCTAATTTATTTTCTTTTGAAAAGTCAAATTGGTTATCTACTGAAACCAAATTCACCATCTGATCTAAATTATCATAAGCTCGATACATCGGATAAGTCAAATCCTGAGTTCCGCCAATAATAACTGGAATAATTTGTTTCTTGATTAGCTCTGTCATCAAACTTTTTACCACAAAATAAGTATCTTCAATGCTGGCTCCTGCTTCAATAGTTCCCAAATCTACAATTGAAGTATTCCAATTCCCTGGAAACATTCCATAGAATTTCTTTCTGAAGGCTTCAAAAGAATAATCCTCATTATCTTTATCATTACCTCTATGTTCATTAACTGTAAAAATAGCAATAGAAACACCTTCTAGAATAGGAAAATCGGTTTGTGTATGAAATACAACTTTTTTACCCAATGATTGATTGGATAAAGTTTGAAGATGTTTTTCAAAAGATTCGCTTATCGGTTGTAGAAAATCGAATACCATTTACTATTTCTTTTTTGCTGTTGTTTTTTTTGTAGGTGCTTTTTTAGCTGCAGTCTTTTTTGCTGGAGCTTTCTTTTCAATCATTTCCTGAACTTGCGCTAATGTTAATTTTGCAGCATCAACATCTTTGCTTAATTCAATTTTGATTTTTCCTTTTGTAATTACCGAACGACCCCAACGTGCTTTTTCCACTTTGATGCCTTCCTCTTTCCAATCATGAAGTACTTTATCAATGTCTTTTTGTTGCTTTTCTTCGATTAATTCATTCAAATCTGACTGAGATAAATTATCGAAATTGTATTTTTTATTTACATTGATAAACATTCCGTTCCATTTAATGAAAGGACCAAAACGACCAACACCTTTTTGAATTGGTAAATTATCATAAGTTCCTATCGGCGCATCAGCCTGAACTTTCTCATCAATTAAACCTTGAGCGGTTTCCATGGTTACATCCATTGGATCAACTCCTTTTGGCAAAGAAATAAACTGAGTTCCAAATTTTACATAAGGTCCAAAGCGGCCATTATTCACTTCTATTTCTTCTCCTTTGTAAGTTCCCAATTGCTTTGGAAGTAAAAACAAATTCAATACTTCCTCTAACGTAATATTTCCAATATTTTGATCTTGACGTAAACTTGCAAATTGCTTATTTTCTTCGTCAATATCTCCAATTTGAGCCATTGCTCCATATTTTCCTAAACGAACTGAAACTTGTTTTCCAGAAACAGGATGTACTCCTAAAATACGTTCACCACTTTCTCTATCTGCATTTTTTTCAACATCAACTACATTCGGATGAAAGTGCTTGTAGAAATCATTCATCATTTTAGCCCAATCCACTTTTCCTTCGGCGATTTCATCAAAATCTTGCTCCACTTTCGCAGTGAAATTATAATCTAAAATAGTTCCGAAGTTTTTCACCAAGAAATCATTTACGATAATTCCGATATCTGTTGGAACTAATTTTCCTTTGTCCGAACCTACATTTTCAGTTAAAACTTGCGCTTTTACTTCGCTATTTTTTAAAACTATTTGCGTGTATTTTCTTTCCTGACCTTCAAAACTTCCTTTTTCAACATAGGTTCTTGCAATAATTGTAGAAATAGTTGGTGCATAAGTAGATGGACGACCAATTCCTAATTCTTCTAATTTTTTTACCAAAGAAGCCTCTGTGTAACGACTTGGTGGACGCGAAAAACGTTCCGTAGCCGTGATATAATTATTTATAAGCTTTTCATTAACTTTTAAAGCAGGCAACATTCCTTCTTGTTCTTCATCATCGTCATCGTTTCCTTCTAAATACACTTTTAAGAAACCTTCAAATTTGATAACTTCTCCAGTTGCTGTAAAGGTTTCTGAATGATTGCTTGCTTCGATTTTTACATTAGTTCTTTCTAATTCGGCATCGCTCATTTGAGACGCTAACGTTCTTTTCCAAATTAAATCATACAAACGCGCTTGGTCTCTATCAATATCAACTGTGTGACGCGACATATCCGTTGGACGAATGGCTTCGTGCGCTTCTTGTGCTCCTTTTGATTTGGTATTGAAATTTCTTGGTTTCGAAAATTCCTTTCCGTAGTAACTTGTGATTTCGGCTTGAGCTGCCGCCATTGCTTCTTGCGAAAGATTTACACTATCCGTTCTCATATAAGTTATAAGTCCAGCTTCGTACAAACGTTGTGCTATTTGCATGGTAATTCCAACAGGCAAATACAATTTTCTAGCTGCTTCTTGTTGCAACGTTGAAGTTGTAAAAGGTGCTGCTGGTGATTTTTTTGTTGGTTTGGTTTCTAAATCTCCTACTTTGTATGATGAACCTATATTTTTAGATAAGAAATCTTCCGCTTCATTTTTAGTAGCGAAGTTCTTAGGTAATTTTGCTTTAAATGTTTTTCCAGCTTCATTTGTAAATTCCGCTGTAATACTGTAAGAAGCTTCTGGGTTGAAATTTTGAATTTCTCTTTCACGTTCTACAATCAAACGAACAGAAACCGATTGCACACGGCCAGCTGACAATCCACCTTTTACTTTTTTCCAAAGTACAGGAGATAATTCGTAACCTACCAATCTATCTAAAACTCTACGCGCTTGTTGTGCGTTTACTAAGTTGTAATCAATTCCTCTTGGATTTTCGATTGCTTTTTGAATCGCCGTTTTCGTAATTTCGTGAAAAACGATACGTTTTGTTTTTTCTGGTTTTAAATTTAATTCTTCAGATAAGTGCCAAGAAATTGCTTCTCCCTCACGGTCCTCATCGGAAGCTAACCAAACCATTTCGGCATTTTTAGCTAATCCTTTTAATTTGGTCACTAATGCTTTTTTATCGGCAGAAACTTCATATTTTGGTTTAAAACCATTTTCTACATCTACCCCAATCTCTCTCGAAGGCAAGTCTGCAATATGCCCATAACTTGACTCTACTTGATACTCACTTCCCAGAAATTTCTCGATGGTTTTTGCCTTAGCTGGTGACTCAACGATTACTAAATTCTTTGCCATTTCACTTTTTGTTTGTTCGGCAAAAGTATAGGTTTTTTTTAAATTTTAACATCCCGAGTATTTTTTTACCTACAATTAACCAAAATATCGGTCAAATTACTCCTATATATATAGGTGTAAAAACCACGAAAAACGGCTACTTAGAATTACAACATAAAATAATTTAAAAATTTCATGTTAAACCTTTTCTGCCATCTTGTCAGATTTTATAATTTAGTATTATCTTTGCAGACTGATTTAAAGGAAATCTTTATATGGAAAAGGAAATTGACGAGAAAAAACAAGGTCAGAGTTTAGTGCTTGACCAAAAAGAAGGAAATACAAAAAAACTTTTTATAGAGAGTTATGGTTGCCAAATGAATTTTTCGGACAGCGAAATTGTGGCGTCTATTCTTTATGAAAATGGATACAATACAACTCAAAACTTAGAAGATGCCGATTTAGTTTTGGTAAATACTTGTTCTATTCGCGATAAAGCGGAACAAACGATTCGTAAACGTTTAGAAAAATACAACGCAGTTAAGAAAATCAATCCAACCATGAAAGTTGGGGTTTTAGGTTGTATGGCAGAACGTTTGAAAAGTCAGTTTTTAGAAGAAGAGAAAATTGTAGACATGGTGGTTGGACCAGATGCTTACAAAGATTTACCTAATTTATTAGCTGAAGTAGAAGAAGGAAGAGATGCTATCAACGTAATTCTTTCGAAAGAAGAAACATATGGCGATATTTCTCCTGTTCGTTTGAATAGTAATGGAGTAAATGCTTTCGTTTCAATTACAAGAGGTTGCGATAATATGTGTACGTTTTGCGTTGTTCCTTTTACACGTGGTCGTGAGCGTAGTCGTGAACCACAAAGTATTATTGACGAAATTCAAGATTTATACGATAGAGGTTTCAAAGAAGTAACCTTGTTAGGACAAAATGTTGACAGTTACCTTTGGTATGGTGGTGGTTTGAAAAAAGACTACGACAAAGCCACTGAAATGCAAAAAGCTACTGCTATGGATTTTGCGCAATTGTTAGACAAATGTGCGATGTTGTTTCCAAAAATGCGTTTTAGATTCTCAACTTCGAATCCACAAGATATGCATGAAGAAGTATTGCATGTTATTGCGAAACACCATAATATTTGCAACTACATTCACTTACCGGTTCAAAGTGGAAGCACTAGAATTCTAAAAGAAATGAATCGTCAACACACGCGTGAAGAGTACATGGCGTTGATTGACAAAATATACTCGATTATTCCAGACATCTCCTTGTCTCAAGATATGATTGCTGGTTTCCCAACAGAAACAGAAGAAGATCATCAAGATACTTTGAGTTTGATGGAATATGTAAAATATGATTTCGGATTTATGTTTGCGTATTCAGAACGTCCTGGAACATTAGCTGCTAGAAAAATGGAAGACGACGTTCCAGAAGAAGTTAAAAAACGTAGATTAACCGAAATTGTAGATTTACAACAAAAACACGGATTAGAAAGAACGCAACGTTTCATTGGACAAGAAGTAGAAGTATTGATTGAAAAAGAATCAAAACGTTCAGATGTACACTGGAGCGGAAGAAATTCTCAAAACACCGTAGTGGTTTTCCCAAAAGAAAATTACAAAGTAGGCGAATTCGTAATGATTAAAATCACAGATTGTACCGCAGCAACATTAATTGGAGAAGCGGTTGGATATTCTGAAATAATGAACTAAAACAATTAAAAATTAACAATGGATAATGAACAATTAGAAAGCTTCTAAATTATCAATTGTCAATTATAAATTATAAAATGGAATCAGTACAAGCTATAAAACAACGATTTGAAATTATTGGGAACGACCCAAAACTCAATCGTGCCGTGGAGAAAGCCATTCAGGTTGCTCCAACGGATATTTCGGTATTGGTAACAGGTGAAAGTGGTGTTGGAAAAGAAAGTATTCCAAAAATTATTCACTCGCTTTCACACAGAAAACATGGAAAATACATCGCGGTAAACTGCGGTGCCATTCCAGAAGGAACAATTGATAGTGAACTTTTTGGTCACGAAAAAGGTTCGTTTACTGGAGCAACCAACACACGCGAAGGTTATTTTGAAGTAGCCGATGGCGGAACTATTTTCTTAGATGAAGTTGGCGAATTGCCTTTAACCACTCAAGTGCGTTTATTACGTGTTTTAGAAAATGGTGAATTCATCAAAGTGGGTTCATCGCAAGTGCAAAAAACAAATGTTCGTATTGTAGCTGCTACCAACGTAAACATGTTTGATGCCATTGAAAAAGGAAAGTTTCGTGAAGATTTATTTTATCGTTTGAGCACGGTTGACATTATGTTGCCACCGCTTCGCGAACGTAAAGATGACATTCATTTGTTATTTAGAAAATTTGCTGCTGATTTTGCACATAAATACAAAATGCCTCCTATAAAATTAGATGACGACGCCATTCAATTGTTGATTAAATACAGATGGAGTGGAAATATTCGTCAGTTACGAAATGTTGCCGAACAAATTTCAGTTCTAGAAACCAAACGTGATATTTCATCTCAAACGCTTCTCTCCTATTTACCAATGGAAAATCCGAATTTACCTTCGGTCATTGGAACTAAAAAATCGGAAAGTGATTTTAGTAACGAAAGAGAAATTTTATACAAAGTGCTTTTTGATATGAAAAGCGATTTGAACGATTTGAAAAAGCTCACTCTAGAATTAATGCAGAACGGAAGTTCCAAAGTTCAGGAAGCGAATAAAGGATTAATTCAGAAAATTTACGGTAAACCCGAAGAAAATGCTATTTTTGAAGAAGAACCAAGAGTGGAAATGCTTCCGAATCAAAATAATCTGATGCAAGAAGAATTTGAAGACGAAGACGATGATCAAAATTACTTATTTGCCGAAACTGTTGATGAAGAAGAAACTTTGAGTTTAGAAGCGAAAGAAATTGAATTAATAAAAAAATCGTTAGAACGCAATAAAGGAAAAAGAAAAGCTGCGGCTGATGAATTAGGCATTTCAGAACGAACACTTTATAGAAAAATCAAACAATACGATTTATAATGAGATATTTAATAATTGTTTTTAGCATCACTATTTCACTACTTGTAAACAGTTGTGGAGTTTATAATTTTACAGGTGCAAAGCCCGTAGATGCTAAAACATTTCAAGTAAATTACTTTCAAAACAATGCACCTTTAGTGGAGCCTGGAATTGAAAGAACCTTTACGATTGAACTTCAAGAGATAATACAAAATCAAACAAATCTAAATTTAGTTTCTCAAGGTGGCGAATTACTATACGAAGGTGAAATTGTAGATTACCGCATTACGCCAATGACTGCAACTGCAGATCAAAGAGCAGCACAAAACAGATTGACTATTTCTGTAAACGTAAGATTTAGCAATAGAAATAAAGAAGACGACAATTTTGAAAAACGTTTTTCATTCTTCTATGATTTTGATGCCAATCAGCAATTAGTAGGTTCACAATTAACAACAGCATTAGACGTAATTTTCGAGAGAATCACACAAGATATTTTCAACGAATCACTAGCTAAATGGTAATTAATTTGTAAATTTTGAACATATCCGATTTAACATATCTTTTAAATAAGCCTGAAACCATTAACGAAAAGCAAACCATTGCTTTAGAGAATGTGGTTTTGCAGTTTCCGTATTTTCAGTCGGCTCGCGCTTTACATTTAAAAGGATTGTACAATCAGGAAAGTTTTAGATACAATTACGAATTAAAAAAAACAGCTGCTTACACTACTGATAGAACGATTTTATTTGAGTTTATAACTTCGGATAATTTTACTGCAATCCAACAAGAGAAGATTGATGAAATTCAAAGATCTTTAATGGATATTGAAGTATATCACATGGAAGAAATAATTGCACTACCTCAAATAGAAACTATTACTATTGAAGAAGAAAAAGTTGAACTTGAAGTAATAGAAAAAACCTCAGAGGAAAAATTAGAAATTGGCAAACCGATACCATTTACACCATCTGAAAGACATTCCTTTCAAGAATGGTTACAATTGACAAAATTCAGTCCAATTGAGCGTGAAATCGAAGAAAAAAACACTCAAAACGACCCTGAAAAGCAAAAAAAATTAGATATAATCGATAAATTTATTGAAGCCAATCCAAAAATTGCTCCAGTAAAAGAAACGACCAAACCACCTGCAAATATTAGCAAAAGTACTGAAGAGCCTACACACTTAATGACTGAAACATTAGCCAAAGTGTATTTGGAACAAAAAAAATATACAAAAGCGATACAAGCTTATGAAATATTAATTTTGAAATATCCAGAAAAAAGTAGTTTCTTTGCAGACCGAATAAACGAAATCAAAAATTTACAACAAAATAATAATTAATTATGGGATTCACAGGTTTTTTAATTGCGATAACAATTGTTTGTTTTTTATTAATCTTAGCTATTATGGTTCAAAACCCTAAAGGTGGAGGTTTATCTTCTTCATTTGGTGGTTCTCAACAATTAGGTGGAGTTCAAAAAACAACAGACTTTTTAGATAAAAGTACTTGGACATTAGGTGGAATTTTAATTGCATTAATTTTACTTTCTAGTTTAAGTTTTAATGGAGCTGCATCTGGTTCTAAAGTATTAGGTGAAGATGAAACAACTGTTCCTACTACAACAGTTCCTACAACTCCAGAAGCTACTAAACAAGCTGCTCCTGCTGCTACACCAGCGCCAGTTGCAACTGATTCTGCAAAATAAGAATTGACAAAATATACAAAATGCCAGCATGTCAGTGCTGGCATTTTTTTTACCGAAAAATTGTCAGAAAATCGCTTTGGCACAATTTCTGAAAAACAACAAGCAACAAATTAATTTTAATAAATAAAACATATAATCATGTCATTAAACATTAAACCTATTTCAGATCGTGTAGTAATTGCTCCTTTGGCAGCAGAAACTACAACAGCTTCAGGAATTATAATTCCAGACACTGCAAAAGAAAAACCACAAAAAGGTACTGTAGTAGCCGTGGGAAATGGCAAAAAAGACTATACCATGACTGTAAAAGTTGGGGATACCGTTTTATATGGTAAATATTCAGGAACAGAATTCAAATATGAAGGTAAAGATTACCTGATTATGAGAGAAGATGAAATTTATGCTATTCTTTAATCTAAGATTAAATAACAACATTTTAACGTTAAACATTCAAACAAAAAAATAAAATGGCAAAAGATATAAAATTCGATATTGAAGCTCGCGACGGTTTAAAACGTGGCGTTGATGCATTAGCAAATGCAGTAAAAGTAACTTTAGGACCAAAAGGAAGAAATGTAATTATTTCTAAATCATTTGGTGGGCCAACAGTAACTAAAGACGGTGTTTCTGTTGCAAAAGAAATCGAATTACAAGACCCATTAGAAAATATGGGGGCTCAAATGGTTAAAGAAGTAGCTTCTAAAACCAATGATTTAGCAGGTGACGGAACAACAACTGCAACAGTTTTAGCACAAGCTATCGTTAAAGAAGGTTTGAAAAACGTTGCCGCTGGAGCAAATCCGATGGATTTAAAAAGAGGAATTGACAAAGCAGTTGAAACTATTGTAGCAGAATTAAGCAAACAATCAGTAGCTGTAGGTGATTCTTCTGAAAAAATCAAACAAGTAGCTTCTATTTCAGCAAATAATGATGAAACTATTGGTGATTTAATCGCGGTAGCATTTTCAAAAGTTGGAAAAGAAGGCGTTATCACTGTTGAAGAAGCAAAAGGAACAGATACTTATGTAGATGTTGTAGAAGGAATGCAATTTGATAGAGGATATTTATCTCCTTACTTTGTAACTGATGCTGACAAAATGGTTGCTGAACTAAGTAATCCATACGTTTTATTATACGATAAGAAAATATCAAATTTACAAGAATTGTTACCGGTTTTAGAACCAGTTGCACAATCTGGAAGACCATTATTAATTATTGCTGAAGATGTAGACGGACAAGCGTTAGCAACTTTAGTAGTTAATAAATTACGTGGTGGTTTAAAAATTGCTGCTGTAAAAGCACCTGGTTTTGGAGACAGAAGAAAAGCTATGTTAGAAGACATCGCTATCTTAACTGGAGGAACTGTAATTGCTGAAGAAAGTGGATATTCATTAGAAAACACTACTTTAGACATGCTTGGAACAGCAGAAAACATTACAATTGACAAAGACAATACAACAATTGTAAATGGTGCTGGAGATGCTGAAAACATTAAAGCTAGAGTGAATCAAATCAAATCGCAAATTGAAACAACCACTTCTGATTACGATAGAGAAAAACTACAAGAGCGTTTAGCTAAATTAGCTGGAGGTGTTGCCGTTTTATATGTTGGTGCGGCTTCTGAAGTAGAAATGAAAGAGAAAAAAGACCGTGTTGACGATGCTTTACACGCAACTCGTGCAGCAGTTGAAGAAGGAATTGTTGCTGGTGGTGGTGTTGCTTTAGTAAGAGCAAAAGCTGCATTAGCAAACTTAAAAGCTGAAAACGCAGACGAAGCAACCGGAATTCAAATCATCAATAAAGCAGTTGAATCTCCTTTGAGAACTATTGTTGAAAATGCTGGTGGCGAAGGTTCTGTAGTAATTGCAAAAGTAACAGAAGGTAAAGACGATTTCGGATTCAATGCAAAAACAGGAGAATATGTTCAAATGTTAGCTGCTGGAATTATCGACCCTAAAAAAGTAACTCGTGTGGCTTTAGAAAATGCAGCTTCTGTAGCTGGAATGATTTTAACTACTGAATGTGCTTTAATAGATATCAAAGAAGAATCATCAAGCATGCCAATGGGCGGAGGAATGCCTGGTATGATGTAATAAAAATATCAAAAAGAAGTAAAAAGCCGATTTGAAAATTCAAATCGGCTTTTTTATTGGTACGAATTTTGCTACATATAATACTTATGCAAAATTTTGTATATTTCTATCAAAAAAGGAATTCAATTAAAACAACTTATGATTGTAAAATATGATAATAGACTAACAAAACATCCACACTAATAAATCCAACCAAAGACAATCTTTATGAAAAAAAATACAATCTATTTCTCCGTAAATCTTATCTTTATTTTTCTTTTATTTATAACCCAAATTACCTACTCACAAGAGGACAAAGAAAAATCAATACTTAAAGAGAAATTAAATAACTATTTCAATTTAAGTAGAGAAAATATTTACCTTCATTTTAATAAGGAGACTTATATTAGTGATGAAACTATTTGGTTTAAAGGATATGTAATAGATAAGTCAAACGGTTCATTGAATTTAGAAACAACTAATGTTCATATCTGTCTTTTGGATGCCCAAAAAAAAGTTTTAGACACCAAATTATTTCTATCAAGTTTTGGAACCATAAGCGGAAGTTGGGATCTTGATAAAAATTTAAGTTCGGGTACCTACTACATTCATGCTTTTACAAATTTCATGAATAATTTCGAAGAAAATGAATCATCTATTTTTGAGTTAGAGGTATTAAATTCTAAAGAATTTTCATTAAGTGAAGTTTATGACCCATTAGAAAATGTAATTATTGAACTAAATCCTGAAGGTGGAAATATTATTTTTGAATGTGATAATAAAATTGGTGTAAAAATAAAAGATTGCAAAGGAAATGGAATCAAAATTAACAACATCAAAGTGTTAGATTCTAAGAACAATATGGTTAATCAATTTTCTACAAATAATCAAGGTTACGGGGCATTTCAAATATTAAACACGAAAAATGAACCATATAAAATCAGTATCGAAAGTAACAATAGTAAAATTGAAAAAACATTACCTAACGTTAATATCGAAGGCATAAATCTAAATTGTAACAATTCTTTAAACAACGAAAATATTACAATTGAAATTAAAACAAATTCATTCACTTTAGATAAAATAAAAAATAAGAAATTCAAGCTTTTAGTTCATAAGAATAATGAATTCATTTTTTCTGAAATCGAAATAAATAAGAGTACTGAAAAGATTATTTTAAGTAAAAATGATCTTTTTGAAGGCGTAAATTTCTTGAGATTATTAGACGAAAAAAACAACTCAATTTCTGAAAGAGTTATCTACAATCATTTTGATAATAACAATACATTAATTTTCAATAAAGTTAAAATTGAAAATGATTCTTTAATATTAAGAGGGAAAATAAAAACTGCTGGAAACTTAAGTATTAGTTCACTTCCGGAAAAAACAAGTTCTACCTATGAGTCGAATTCTATTGTATCCGCTTTAAAATTAAACAACTACTTACTTTCTCCAATAGAGAATTATCCTTATTACTTTGAAGATTTTAATAGAAATAAGAATTTCGAACTAGATTTAGCATTATTAAATCAAAAAACACTAAAATATGATTGGACAAATATTCTAACCAAACAACCTAAAAATACTTACGAATTTCAAAAAGGAGTTAATATTTCGATCACGTTGAATCAAATTTTACCTAAAAATAGTAACTCAGTATTTACTGGCAACCTTATTATTCCTTCTGAAAAAACCATTATTACTGAATCAATGAATAATAAAGATGAGTTTGTTTTTAAAAATGTGATTCTTAGGGACTCAACTGAAATCGTTTTCTCACTAAACAGCAATGACAAAAAATACAACAGACAAATAAATAGTGTTGCAAGAGTGTTTAATAATTTTACACGTGTTAAAATTCCTGAAATCAATTATTGTAGATCATCTTCTTTTATTAAAAAAGATTATCAAAACTTAGAATTCCCTATTAATAACAAAACCATACAACTAAAAAATGTAGAAGTAATAAAAAGAAGAGAGGAAATGAAGCTAAATAATACAGCTCAAAATAAAATGGCAAGAGGAATAAAAATAAATCCTGAAACTGAAAATCTATCTTTACTGCAATTTTTAGTTAAAAATGGTTATAACGTAACAAGTACTCCAACTCTTGTAAAAGTTTATAATATTGGAATGACTAAAGCAAATGGCAGTCCATCTGAACCAGTAATTTTAATTGATGATTTTCCTTTAACAGATCTTACTATACTTAGAGATTACAATAGTTCTGATGTTGATGAAATCTATTTTAATAAATTCGACAATTCAAATAGAACCATAAATAATGAAACGGGGTCAATAAAAATTTATTTGAGAAGAGACATAGCCGTTAAAAAATATACAACAAAAGGGTTAAAGGTTAATAGAATAACAAATGCATTTGAGATTGAAAAGACTTTTCTAAATCCATATGATAGTAATTATAATAGTGAAGCTTTTAAAAAACATGGAACCATTGACTGGATTCCAAATATTCTAACTGATAATAATGGATACTTCCAAATTAAAACTCCTATTCTTGAACAAGAAAAAATACTATTTAATATTCAAGGAATTGACAACGAAGGTAATCTTTACTTCGAAAATATAGTAATCAATGTAAAAGAATAATTTTGTATAAACCCCGATTTGAAATTTCAAATCGGGGTTTATTTTTATTTTCTCCAATCGAAATTAGTTACATAACTTAGTCTTACTGTAGGATTACTTTCTTGAAATGTATTGGTATAATTCCAAATATTTTGATGAATGTAACTCAATTGCATTTGATGGTTTTTATCAAAATTATATCCAACTCCGCCAATCAATCGGTTCTGATTTAGAAACGTTTTTCCTGCATTGGAACCAATATTCACAAAAACCTCATCGCCAAACAACGCAAATAATTTAGTTGCATCTTCCTTTTTTATCAAAGGATAATTGAATAAAAGCATATATCGCATTCGGTTTCGATAATCGTAATGATCTATTTCTAAATCACCATTCGATTGCATTGCCGGAACTCCAACATATCGAAATTCATCTCGTAATCTGTGTGTGATTTTTAATTGTCCACTGTTGTGAACAAACGTTCCTTGAATCCAAAAATGATTTTCGGGAATACTAATTTTATTCATCGCCGGATTTCCGTAGGAATACGTATTATAATGACTAAACCCAACGCTTCCCATAAACTTTTTAGTAAATTGATAATCTACTGAAGGACGAATAAAATATTGTTGTTTTTCCGAAAATCCATTAGCATATCGCATTGTTGCTTCAAATGAAAAAGAAAACTTTTCCGTAATCATATTCTTTCCAAAATAGTGCAACCAAATATTGTTATTACTTTCTTTTACTTGTGCGAAAGTAGTATTCAAAGTAAGAAAACTTGCTATTCCAATACAGAACAGCAAGCTCATTTTTATATTTTTACCCATTTATTCTGCTATTAGATTTTTCCTAGAAGCTTTTGGGTGCGAAGATAAGGGTTTATGATTTTCTAAACCAATAATTATAACCGTTCCGCTATCTTCATTAGCTTCATAATCGTGTTTGAAATGCTCTAAATTTTCCATTACAGAATGGTCTACTAATTTTGTTTTTTTCAAACAAATACTTACTTGATATCCCGGTGGAATTTCTTCTAATTTTCTTTTAATTCCCAAATAATTAGAAAAAATAGCAGCTTTACTAATTTCAACTTTGTATTCGTTATTTACAAAGGAAACTACTGTTGGTGCTTTAAAGAAAGAGGAAATTGGCGTGCCATTCACAACGTGAATAATCATTTTAACCAACATTCCTGCAGCAATTCCAAGTAATAAATCTTCAAATAAAGTTACCAAAACAGTAACCGTGAAAATGAATAATTGTTCTTTTCCAATGTGCAACATGTGAATGAATTCTTTTGGATGTGCCAATTTAATTCCCACACTAATTAACATGGCCGCTAATGCTGCGTTAGGAATCATTTCTAGTAACGGAGCTGCTAATAAAACAAAAAGTAAAATAAAAAATCCGTGAAAGAAATTTGCCCAACGTGTTTTAGCACCATTATTAACATTAGAAGAACTACGAGCTACTTCAGAAATCATTGGCAAACCACCTAAAACAGCAGCTAGCGTATTTCCAATTCCAACTGCGATTAAATCTTTATTTGTGTTGGATTTTCTTTTGAATGGATCTAACAAATCGATAGCTTTTACGGTTAGTAACGATTCTAACGTACCAACCAAAGCAAACATAATTACATATTTAATGAATAATCCGGTTTGATTAATTCCTGAAAAATCGACATTCCAGTTGATATTATCTACTAAATTTCCGATTTTTACTAAAGCGTACGGTGGTTCTGTGTGTGCAAAATCCATAAATAATTCGCACGGAATTGCAAATAACAACACAACCAAAGGCGCAGGAATCATCTTAATAGATTTGTTTTTGATGTATGGCCAACCCATCATAATTACCAAACTCACCACTCCAATAATCGAAGCTTTTGGATCTAAATTGATAATGAATTTGGGAATGTTTAATAATAATTCAATTGGCCCCATTCCTTTAGCTAACGCAGGATTATCATTCAATAAAACCGGAATTTGTTTAGCAATAATAATAATACCAATAGCAGCCAACATCCCGTGAATAGTTGAAAGCGGGAAGAAATCGGCTAACTTACCTAATTTCAAAACACCGAAAAGGATTTGAATTATTCCGGCAACAACCATCGCGCCAAGGGCTAATTTCCAACCTAAATCGTTATTTCCTTGACCAAACTCGGCAACAGCACCTGCAACAATAACAATTAAACCGGCAGCTGGTCCTTTAATCGTTAAGCGAGAACCCATGAAAAACGAAACTACTAAACCACCAATAATTGCAGTAATTAATCCCATGATTGGAGGGAAATCTGAAGCTTTTGCAATTCCTAAACTTAAAGGTAAAGCTAATAAAAACACTATAAAACCAGAAATTGCATCCGATTTAAAATTCTCTTTTAAACCTGCCAATCCATCAGCAGGTATATATTTTTTTATTTTTGAAGTCATTTCAACTAATTTTATGATGATTTGTAAGGCAACTCATGGTAAGTTTTTACATGAGGACCAAGAAATAAACGTGCATAAATTCGGATTCCAGCAATACCTGAAACCACAAAACTTGATGCTACGAAAAAGGCAAGTACAACTTGATTACTACCGATGTGACTAAAAATCAAATCTTCGCCAATAAAGGTTGAAGTAATTGGAAATCCGGTAATTCCAAGTGTTGCCAATAAGAAAAAGAAAGCAAATTTTGGATGTTCATAAACATGTCCTAAATATTGACTAATTAAAATTCGCATTTCTATTTTTTTCAGCTGAAGCAAAGCAATATAACCTATGCCTCCTGCAAGAATAATTCCTGCTAAATAAAAGGCAATTTCGCTTACACTAACTTTGTCGTTGAACACAATGGCTAAAGCAATCCAAAAATGATTTAATACGATTAATATCCATGCTAAAAACGGACTTTTTCTTTCTGAAAAGGATTTAAAAACAAATACCAATCCAATAAACGCAAAAACTTCTGGCAAAACCGAAATAAGTTGTTGTGGCAAATCTACTTTGAATTTATAAGCTAAAAAGCCCAATACAAAAAGCGGAATAAAAAAGTAATACACTCTTTTTATATTTAAGAAATCTAATAATTTTCCGATTGTTTTTAAAGGTTTCCAAAGCACTAAATTCAAGAAACCTTCCAAGTTAAATTCCTTTAAAGCAAGAATATACAAAGTGTTTTCAATTCGTTTTGGAAAAAAGAAATTAGGTTTTTTACTTTTTGGTTGAAAATTGTAAAATTGGTCTCGAATCAAATAACTCACCACAGATGGCGAAACTAATAATTGATACGTTCTTAAAAAGGCATTTCCTGCAAAGTGAATTAGTGCCAAAGTTTCAAATCCTAATGCTATTTCTATGAAAATAATTCCAATTTGTGATATAGAACTATAAGCTACCTGACTTTTTACTGAAGATTGTACTTTCGCCATAAATGAAGCTGCAATACTAGTTGTAAATCCCATTAAACCAATAGCAATTCGCATAGTGGTTTGATGTTCCCAAAATGGATACGTTCTTAACATTAAGAAAACGCCTAAATGCACAGATAATGAACCATAAAAAATTGCACTTGAGGGCGTTGGTCCTTCCATTGCTCTTGGCAACCACGATGAAAACGGAATTTGAGCCGATTTTGCCGCAGCAGCACAAGCCAAACATAGCGCTATAAAAACACCTATAAATGAATGACTTTGCAAATGCTCATTAACCAATTCATAATTATTCAACTTCATGAACGTAATATTTTCATGGAATAAATGATGGCTAGCCCACATGGTAAGTAGTAATCCGACATCGCCAATTCTATAAATTGAAAACACTTTAAATGCGTTTTTAACTGGCAAATAACGTTCTCTATAAAAAGCAATTAATAAGAAGGATGAAATTCCGATGATTTCCCAACCAATAAATAAGGTTTCGAAATTACCTGCTAAAATGGCCAAATTATAACCAAAAAAGAAAAACAAAACAGTATTAAAAAAACGTTTGTATCCTTTTTCTCTGTGCAAATAATAACGACTATAAGTTGTTATCATTGAGGTTAATAAAGCACCCACAAACAGGTAAACAGCGCCAATTTTATCAAAATAAAAATCTATAAAAAACTCATAATGATCTGTCTTCAAAAGCGTTATTTCTTTTAAATTCAAATCTTCTGAACCGTTAATAATCCAAAAAACGATAAATAATATCAATCCCAAAAATTGAATAAAAACCGTTCCGAAAGCAATTCCAGATATTAATTTTTCGTTTTTCTCTGGTAAAAAGATACTTACGACAAACCCTAAAAAAGGTACTAATAAAAAATATTGAAGTATATGTTCCATGATATTAAGCGTTTGTTAGAATTCCAACCGGAAGATTTTCCTTTGTTTTTTCAGCTAATGCTAACTCATTTTCAATATGACTAGCTTTTTGAATAGGATGATATTCGATAAATTCTTCGTGTTCAAAAACAAAAATTTGCTTCGTTTCTGGATGAACAACCGCTAATCTTAACCACTCGTTTTTATACCATTCATAAGTAGCTGGATTTTTTGAAATCGCTTTTTTAACTACTTCAGGATAATGCTCAACAACCGCTAATAATCGAATTGGATCATGAACTTCTATCATTTGACTGGGCAAACCTGGGCGCAAATCGCCATCAATACCATTGGCAACACCAATTAATCCCATTACATTATGAGGTAATTTTGAACCTGCGCCTAATTTTTGATTGTCTACTCTCGAAAAATAATATTCCAAATTAATTCCTCCAGCAACTGGCGCTACTTGACCCAGAATTACGGCTAAATAATCACCCGAGGCATCAATTTGATAATCATAAGAATTTAAAAAAGAACGTCTATCTAAAAACAATTGTTTCGACAAACTTCTTCTACCAACAACACACATGGCATTGGTAGCATGATTTAATTCTGGTCGAGGTTCAAATAAAGAAAAAGCTCGTTTTTTTACGTTTTCATGAATTTTTTCTATTGTTTCGGTTGAATCAATCGTATCAAATCTTCTGGAACGTTCTTTTGCGTTATTTGCTAAAGCTATATCAAAGGTAATTGCATTTTCATGATGTAACTTTTTATTTACATCGTTCAAAATATCTTCATCATAAAATGCGATTTCGTCACGTGTGGTATCGTGTAAAGCTGGTAAAAATTGAGTTTCTGATGGAATATTAATTCCTCTTTCTTTCAAAATAGCTCTCACACTAGGATGATTAGCCGCATAAGATGCCACTTTTGCATTTACCGAACTTGGTCTTCCACAACAAGCCCCACAATCATAACCCGCATAATGTGTGTTATTTACACTTGTTGCGCCATGACCAACTACATAAACAATTGGAGCAAAATTTTGTACCAAGCCAATGCTTTTTAGTAATCCTTCTACCCTATTTGCCATTTCTTCAATGGTAAACCCAACTTGCAAATCGTCAACTTTTTCATTGTTATTGTTTTCAATAACCAATTTTGATTTTTTATGCAAATGCTTAAAAGAAGCCGTAGTTGCAGGTGACATCGAAGGTTTGAAAATATTCAAAAACAACTTGAATGCCGAAGAAAACCCTAAAGTTTGACTAATTATCCAACCAAATAATAATGAATGAGATTGCTTGTGATAATGCAAATCTTTAGCCTGTTTTTTCTTTCTATGTTCTTCTTTAATTAAATATTTAGGCGTTACAGGTGCAGGGCATAATTTTGTGTGAAATTTTCCACCAACAGGCTGAAAGTAGAATTCAAAATTAAAAAAAGCTGCTGTTCCAAAAGTTACTGCTTGTTTATCGATATGTTCTACATGTCTTCTAAAAGAACATTCTCTATCGTCCATGCAAAACATTCCTTGAAAAGATGGGATTTCTGAAGTATAAATCTCATTTACTTCTTTTACTCCAGATAATACTTCATCGTAAAAGCTAAATTCAAAAGCTTGTTGCCAAAGCGATAAAACATCATATAATTCGTTATATTTTATAGCATCAAACAAATGATATTCTTCTGCTCTTACTTTTAGTCCTAATGGCGACCAATTACTATTGAACTTTTTATCTAAAACATCAATTTCTAATAGCAATTCGAATTGTACTAGTTCTTCAAAAGTAATGGGCTTACTATCTAAAAGCGAACTTGGATTGGATTCAATAGTGGCAATCATACCACTCCAACCTGGATGCGAAAATTGTTGATCAAACAAATAATATTCGTACAACTCTTCATTTCCAACTACAATTTCTAACAACTGTGTTATTGAAACCTTATTGAATAGTAATTCTTTTACTCTTTTTGAGGTAAAAATTCCAGTTGCTGTATTTTTTTCTAAAGCAATTATTGAGTTAAGAAAACCGTTTTCGTTTTCAGGAAAATTCCACATAGCAATTCCTTGGTCTAAATAGCTACACAAAACTCTAAACAATAAACTATGCGTTGATTTTTCAAGATTTATAGCATATTCTTTTTTCCAATTGGCGCGTAAATTCCCTATTCTTGACTGAACGGATTCATCATAAGGTTGGTGTAATAATTTATGTTTCCAAGATTCTACGTTTTCAATTCCTTTATTTTTTGAAATGATATAGTCTAAAACGTTTTCCTTAATCTCATTTTTAGCAAATCTGCTTCTAAACTCTACCAAAGAAAGATAGGTCTTATAACCAAAAATTGCATTAGCTTTTGCTAAAGCTTCGTGAAACTCTTTATGTTGAAATGCGTGTAATGTATTGTGATGCACAAAGTCTTTCAACGGATTTTGTGCTGGTAAATAATGGGTTAAGTGATGAAGCACTTTGTGTTCATCAAAACCAACATTTTGTGTTTTCATTTTATAATGAAATTGAATTAATACAAATAAATCATTGATTTCAAAAGGCTTGAAATCTTAAAAAATAATTATCGTATTAAGACAAATGGAATTTCCAATTACAATATAAATCATAAAGTGGAATAGTTTCTTTTGAAGAAGATAATTGGGTAGAATAGGAATTTGAAAATTGTGTAAACTTTGTGTTTTTTAAGTTTACAGATTTAGTTGAGATTGAAAACCAATCTAACTCAACTTCAAATTCAGGCTCCGATTCGATGATAATAAATTCTCCTTCTTCAACCTCAACAGTATGAAAATGAGAGAAATGAGAAGCACTATACTTTTGTAGGAATTCAATTTGAGATTCTAATACAACATCATCTGAGGCATTGAATGAAAGACCAATAGCCCACATGAAAAATGTGAGCATGAAAATTGGAAATAATTGTAATAATCTTTTCAAATTGATTTCACTTTCTACCTAAAAGCAATACAAATGTATGGTATATTTTGATTCAGCAATTTAAATTACTCTTAATTTTAACAAAAAATCCGATTAGAAGTTCTAATCGGATTTTTTTCACTATTCCATTCTCTCGTACAAACAACAACCATGAAGTTTATCATAAATAGCGTCTTCTGCTTTAACAAACTCAGTATCGTGTCCTACTGAGGCAATTGCTTTAGCAACATCATTTGCAGTACACTTTGTCTCATCAATAATCAAATGAATATCACCATGGTCTGAGTGCCATTCTGCGTTTTTTACTCCTTTCACTGAAAATGCAGCTTTTTCAATGCGCTTTTCACACATACCACAATTTCCAGCTACTTTGAATTCTACTTTTTTGTTTTTACTTTTCTTCTCTTGCGCTACCATAGTTAGTGAAAAAAGGCAGGCTAATACTAATAAAACTATTCTTTTCATTTTTATATTGTTTAATGGTTATAAGCTTACTCTCCTATTGGGTTTAGCTCTTCTATTTTATGATTCTCTTTTTTATCTTTAATTTTAAATCGCAATCCAGCATAGTACATGGCACCAAAAGTTGGGGCATATATCATACTACTATCAAAATAAGTACCAAAAGGGTTTTCATTTTGAACAATTCCGTTCATTTGTTTGTAATTTGTCATATTCTCTCCTCCAATATACACTTCAAAAGTACTTGAAAACGTTCTAGTAATTTGAGCATTCAACGTTCCGAAAGCTGGTGCATATTCATCCAAACGATATTGTACTGGGTTTGATTGTGTGTAAGGTAAACGTTGTTCGCCTAACCAATTATATGTTACATCAAACTTCCATTGTTGTCCTTTGTCTTTGATGTGTGTTTCGTAGGCTAAATTTCCAAAAACTCTGTGTTTTGCTTGCAAAGGTCTTTCTAATTGTCCTCTTGTGAATTGCGTTTGCACATCGTAATATTTATAAGCCGTTTTAAAAGTTAAATGCGTCATCAAGTCAATTGAAAATTCTGCTTGAAATGAATTGGCAAAACTGTTTCCTTCTAAATTATAAAATAAGACTTCTTGTGGTGAATGATCCACATCAACAACCGCTTGATTTTGGAAATCAGTACGATAATAATCCAAAATCACCTCAGAATCTTTTCCAGCTAATTTGAATTTTTGAATGAAACTCAAACCATAGTTCCAAGCAATTTCAGGGTTTAATCCGTATAATTTCCCATCAGTATTCAAGATTGAAAAACTTCTGTTGGATGCAAACAATTGTTGGTTTTCAGCAAAAATATTTGCAGCACGTTTTCCTCTTCCAGCTGAAGCTCTAATTACAGCTTCTTTCCAAGGATTGTAACGAATGTGTAATCTTGGCGTGATAAAAGTTCCTAAACGATTATGATTATCAACTCTTGCTCCTGCTACCAAACTGAAATTATCTGTATTGTCATATGTATATTCAAAAAAAGCACCAACCGAATTATCGATTCTTGAAAAATCGCGATTGAAATTCACATTTACAAATTCATTATAGTCATCGTAAGTGAAATTTAAACCAGTGGTGAATTTGTTTTTGGTATTGTTGATAATCGAATTGAATAACAAATTCGAGTAAAAACTCTTCTGTTGTATATCATACTGACTCAAACCAAAATACGAATCTTGTTTGTGCGATTGAAACGAATTTTGAAATCCAAAACTTTGATATGGCATATCTGGAAAAACATAACCTGTTTTATTTGAAATTTCAATTTTCTCGGTGTTGATTTCACTTCCCCAAGCGTTTGTAGTTAATCTATCAGTATCTGGATTGAAACTCATTTCACCAGCTTGTTTTTCATCGTTCATATAGCGAACATTTAAAAAACTCACAATACCATTTTCGGCATCATTATATTGCCAACGGTTTAAAATATTAACTTGTTTTCCGATTGGACCATCTAAAAATCCGTCATCGTTCATATCATTTTTTCCTACACGTGTATTTCCGTGTAAAAACAAAGTCGAGCTTAATTTATCAGAAAATTTATTATTAAAATGCGTATTGATTTCATAACGTTCATCTTGCGAAGCATACGCATTTAAGAAAAACGGAATATCATTTGAAGGTTTCAAAACTTCATAATTAATTTGGCCTGAAATACTTTCATAACCATTAATTACACTTCCTGCTCCTTTAGTAATTTGAATACTTTCTACCCAAGTTCCTGGCACAAAAGACAATCCATAAGCTTGCGAGGCACCGCGAACAGAAGGAATATTTTCTTCCGCAATTAAAATGTATGGACTGTTTAAACCTAACATCTTAATTTGACGATTTCCTGTTACGGCATCAGAGAAATTAACGTCGATGGATGGATTCGTACTAAAACTTTCAGACAAATTACAACAAGCTGCTTTCAACAACTCTTTTTGTCCCATTACTTGAATGTTTTGGACTTTGTATAAAGAATGTTCGGTTCCTTTTTTGGTTTTGGTAATCGTTACTTCTTTCAAAGCATTGACTTCTTTTAAAACCACAGAAATAGTATTTGAAGTAATTTCAATTTTCTTAGTTTCAAAACCAATGTAACTCACTACTAAAAAAGTAGTTTCGGGAGATTTTTTTATGGTAAAATTCCCATTTCCATCTGTTGTGGTTCCAATTGCGGTATTGAACCAAAACACATTTGCGCCTAATAAAGGTTGATTGTTTTCGTCTGTTACTATTCCTTTTATGGTTTCTTGCGAATAAATAAATTGAGAAACAAAGAATAGCAAAAACGCTATATTTTTAAACATAATAAGTTTATTTATTGTTATTAATTCTTTGATTTACAGAATAAAAAACAATAAATTATGCGTAAAAAACTAATTGACAGTAGAGTTTGTAGAGTGGCGGCGCATGAGAATCGCAGTAAAAAGCCACTTCGTTTGATGTTGTAGCAACTGAATTGAATACCACTAAATTTGGCTTCCAATCAGTACTAAAAACCGCTTGTTCTAAATCTAATTGAAAAGTTTTAACCAATATATCATCGGTCTTTTTTTCAACCTTGATTAATTTGTTTGAACAACAAGAATCGTGAGAATCTTCTTTTGCACAACATGATTTTATATCTTCAACACAAGGTTCGTCTTCTTGATATTGAAAAGAAACCGATGCAATTTCATCTTTACAATAATGCACAGCAAAACTCAACCCTAAATTGGCAAGCAATACTAAGGAAGCTAATACAATACTTATGTGTTTTCTGAAATTCATCGGAGCAAAAGTAGGAAATTGAATTTTAATTTGCGTTAATTTTAATCTAAATTTCAATGACTTGCCCTAAAAACGGAACTTGAGCATCAAAACCATATTGTTCTTGGACTTTTAATCGCAATTCATCTGCAGCTTCATTTTCGCCATGAACTAAGAATACTTTTTTTGGTTTAGTTTCCAATTCAGATAACCAATTAAGCAAATCTTTTTGGTCGCCATGTGCGGATAAACTTTCTATTAAAAGAATATTTGCTGAAACAGGATAATATTTTCCGTAAATTTTGATTTCTTGTGCGCCTTCTAGTAATTTCCGTCCGCGAGTTCCTTCCGCTTGATAACCTACTAGTGTTACAGTGGTTTCTGGCTTATCTATCAAATGCTCTAAATAGGACAAAACTCTTCCGCCTGTAATCATACCGCTTGCTGCGATAACTACTTTTGGTTGCTTATCGTAAACGGCATTCATGCTGTCTTTGTAATCAGAAATTAGTGTAAAAACTTTGCACATTTCGTCGCAATCTTCAAAAGATAATTTATGCCATGTGCGATTATCTTTAAAAACATCTAAAACGCTAATTCCCATTGGCGTATCTATAATATAAGGCATATTTGGAATACGCTCTTCTTTTTTCAATTGCCAAATCAAATACATCATGGTTTGTACTCTTTCTACAGCAAAACTAGGAATAACAACCGTTCCACCTTTGTTGAATGTATTGTTTACGATGGTTTCCAATTCAAGCAAAGCATTAGTTTGTGGATGAAGGCGATTTCCGTACGTACTTTCTAAAAAAATATAATCGGCTTTTTTTGGTTTTTGAGGTGGGAACATCAGCACATCATCATCTTGACCAATATCTCCGGAGAAAACCAAAACTTTTCCGTCGATGGTTAATTCAATTGAACAAGCGCCTAAAATATGACTTGCATAAAAGAATTTGAAAGAAACGTCATCATCGAGTTTCACATCCAAATCCTTTTCCACAACTCTAAATTTCGGAATTACAGCATCTACTTCGGACTCTGTATATAACGGTTCAGCTGGGTCGTGTTTTGAAAAATGTTCTTCATTGGCTTTTTTGGCTTCTTCTTCCTGAATTTTTGCACTGTCGTATAAAATCAATCGCGAAATTTCTTTTGTTGGTCTTGTACAGAAAATTTTTCCTTTAAAACCTTCATTTACCAATTTGGGCAACCAACCACAATGATCTAAATGTCCGTGAGTAAGAATTACAAAATCAATCGTTTCAGGTAAAATGGAAAGAGGTTCACGATTTAATTCGCGCAATGATTTTATTCCTTGAAACATGCCACAATCAATCAAAATTCTAAGATTATTGTGTTCGATTAACGTTTTTGAACCCGTTACAGTTCCTGCTCCGCCTAAAAAATGAATTTTCATGATTTTTGCTTTAATTTGTTAATTGATTCGCTTCTTTTAAAACATTTATAGTTCGATTATGACTTAACTCGATGGTTTTCAAATAATCGGGATGTAGAATTAAATCTTTAATGGTAATACAATCTAAAATCAACAATTGGTCTTTTTCTGCTTTGGTTAAAGTGGTTAAACAAGTTACAGGATAAACTCGAAAACGATCAACCAAATCTTTGATACCGTTTTTTTGAGGATAATCCCAACTCAACATACTCAAACCCGAACATTCTCCAAACTGAATTGCATCTGTGGTAAACTTATTATTGGTTACAATGATACATTTTGAAATACTTCGTTTCGCCGAAAACAAATCGTACTTTTTATCTTTCAAATCATTAAATCGAGAGAGAATATACATTGGAACTTTTACATCACTTTTTGCATCTTGCCCTGAATGAAATTTGCATTCAATCATGGAAACCACATCGTTTTTGAGAAGCAAAACATCAATTTCATGAGAAATACATTTCCCATTTAGTGTAATGCTAACTTTAGTTTGAAAACCTTGCTCTTTCATAACTTTAGCAATAAATTTCTCAAAGAAAAATCCAGCAGGACCAAGACCTAACAAGGCGGTTCTTAAATTATAACGTGCCGCATGTACATTAGAAATATTTTTTAATAGCTGATAAGCACGCTTATAAATTCTTTTCGAGGAAATGCCTTCATACATTTCGCTTTCAATTTCCTTAACAATGGTTTCTGCCATAGCTTGGTCAGCTCCTGATTTTCGGAGTGAATTAATTAGTTTCTGTTCATCGTAATGAACTAATTCACCTGAGTATTTTGTAACTTTCATAATCAAAAAGATTATTACATAAAGATACAAAAAATTAGCGAGTTAACTGCTGATAATAAAAAGCCGGAATAAAAAGCACTAAAAATAAAGGCTGAATTAAAAAACGTCTGATATAGAACAAAATCAAATAATCAGGTTGGTCAGAAAAATGAAGTAATCCGAAGAAAACGATAACCAAAATAACGAACAAAAAAATAAAAAGATAGCCTGAAAAAAGCATTAAATTCCTTTCATTAAAAAGTAATCGGATGATAATCAGAGAGAAAAATGTATTTAACGCATATCGTAAAAGCAGGTTTCCAAACAGTAAATAACAATTTAAATCGGGTAACGGTTTATTTTGATAATCCGTTTTAAAAAAAGATAAAAAGGGATCGTAAAACAAATTATCTTCGAATGCTCTAACTAAAATTAGTCCCAAGAGCGCTAATCCTATAAAAAAAAGTCTCCTTTTATTTTTAATTAGTTCTCTTAACATAGCCTGAAAATTTGGTTACCCATAAAATCCACAAAACAAATACAACTCCATAAATAAAAAGAGGGAAAATAGTGCCATGTAAAATCTCTTCATATTGCGGATAATAATAAAGTGCAAATGACAACAATGCAATTCTAATCACATTTAAAACATGTATTAAAACAATTCCAAAAACTATAAAAAGCAATGTTTTTTTCCACTGAGTTGAAAAGGCAAAAACGAATGCTGCAAACAAGATCATTACACTTACTGCATTACAGCCTTCAATAACTCTTGCCACATATTTTTCTTTGTAGAAAATTTTCAACGAAGGTTCTTTATGATGCTTTATAGATTGTGCATTATCAGTAAAAAACAACATAAATTGTTTGGTCTGATTTGAAACGATTTCTGTAAAATAATCCACCTCATTTTTTGCCACATCATATTGACTCAAATACATTTTATAAATAAATGTAAAGACCACATAAAAAAGTAAAAACTTAATTAAAAAAGCAAAAAAAGGTTTGTATTGATTAATGGTGTTTTTCAAAACGTGCATTTTTAACAAAAATATAGATTTTTTTATAGTATAGAATAAATACTTTTGTAAAAAAAATACAACTATGACATTTGAAGAATTAAAACCAATTGTTTCAAGCATTATTGAAAAAGAAAATGCTACTCGCGATGAGAAGCTGAAAGAAATTTGCCAGCTATTAAGTGATAACGTTAGTTATTATGATTGGGTGGGCTTTTATTTTGCAAATCACGAAGCTAAAACACTTCATTTAGGGCCTTATGTTGGAGCTGAAACCGACCATACTGTTATTCCATTTGGAAAAGGAATCTGCGGACAAGTTGCGGAATCAAATGCGAATTTTGTAGTTCCTGATGTGAAAGCTCAAGACAACTATATTGCTTGTAGTTTTACTGTAAAATCAGAAATTGTGGTTCCTTTATTCGTTAACGGAGTTAATATTGGACAAATTGACATTGATTCACATGTTTTAGACCCTTTTACAGCAGCAGATGAACGCTTTTTAGAATTTGTTAATGAAGAAGTCGCAAAATTATTTTAAGTTATAAATAAAGTTTGACTCTTTTTTATACATTTGTCGTGATTATAACTAATTCGACTCTCGCTATTTATGGAATTTAATGTCCCAAGTTTAGAGCTTCCTTTCTTTGCTAATTTATTGCTATTACTAGTATTAGCTCGATTCTTTGGCGAAATCATGGAACGTTTTAAACAACCTGCTATGATTGGTGAAATTTTAGCTGGTGTCCTTTTAGGTCCAACGATTTTAAATTTCATTCATCGCACCGAAGAGTTAAAAGTAATTTCTGAATTAGGAGTTTTCTTATTGGTTATCATTGCTGGTTTAGAAATTAACTTGGACGAAATCGTAAAATCGATGAAAGGTCGAAATATTGTAATTTCATTATTAGCCTTTTTTATTCCGATTACTTCTGGTTTTTTTGTAGGTCGTTATTTCGAATTAGACGTGATGTCAACCATTTTCATTGGATTGTGTGTTGCCATTACAGCTTTACCAGTTAGTATTCGAATTTTGATGGATTTAGGCAAACTGAATTCGTCGGTGGGACAAAAAATAATTTCGGTTGCTATTTTTGATGATGTAATTGCACTAACCATTTTAGGAATTTTATTAGACATTAAAGATGTTGAACAAACGTTTGCTAACATAACTAATGCCACTTTACTAACACTTTTAAAACTAAGTTGTTTCTTAATTTTGGTTATTGCTACCTATCGTGTCATCCGAAATGTATCAAGAGAAGAAAACTTAATTGAAAACAAACTCAATAAGATACTTTCAGTATTAAAAGGAAAAGAATCTCTTTTTGCCGTATTCTTTGTTTTTATTTTGATTTTTGCCACTATTACTGAAAGCATAGGATTACATTTTATTATTGGTGCTTTTTTTGCTTCCATGCTAATTTCGAAAGAATTGGTAGGTGAAAAACATTTAAATACTTTTCACAATACCACAAACAGTATGGCGATGGGATTTTTAGCTCCAATTTTCTTTGCAGGAATTGGGCTAGAATTTCAATTTTCATCCATTGAAAATTATCCATTATTATTTGCCATAATTGCCGTTTCTTTTTTATCAAAAATTATTGGTGGATACGTTGGTGGACGTTTTGCAAGATTAGACCACAAAGTATCAATGGCTCTTGGATTTGGGTTAAATGCCCGAGGTATTATGGAATTAGTTATTGCTAATATTGCTTACAAAGCTGGTATTATAAATACTGAAATCTTTTCAATGCTTGTTATCATGGGGCTTATAACTACGTTAGCAACACCATTTTTATTAAAAAGAGCCTTCAAAGCTATAGACAAAATAGCTTAATTTTTTTATTTGAAAATAATTCTGAATTCATAATCCATAATTCTAAATTATTTTTATCTTTGCATCCGAATTGCAACAATACAATTCATACATAATAATCATTTAAAATAATATTAGCATGTACTTGTCTAAAGAAACAAAAGCTGAAATTTTCGCTAAACACGGAGGAAAAGCTGAAAACACTGGATCTGCTGAAGGGCAAATCGCATTATTTACATTCAGAATTACTCACTTAACTGAGCACTTGAAAAAAAATCGTCATGATTATAACACTGAGCGTTCATTAGTACTTTTAGTAGGTAAAAGAAGAAGTCTTCTTGATTACTTAAAAAAGAAAGATATCAACAGATATCGTGAGATTATTAAAGAATTAGGTATTAGAAAATAATCAACTAAAGGGGCTTCGTGCCCCTTTTTGTTTTATTTATATTGACAGAAAAAGTTTGGTTTTTCATTGGGTTACAAACAACTACACACACACAACAACAACACAACTGACCCTTTGTTTAATTTAGAATTAAAAAATTTATGATTCCAAAAGTATTCCAAGAAGTTATCGATTTAGGTGACGGAAGAAGCATCACAATCGAAACTGGAAAATTAGCCAAACAAGCAGATGGATCTGTTGTTGTTCGTATGGGCGATGCCATGTTATTAGCAACAGCAGTTTCTGCAAGAACATCAAATCCTGGTGTTGATTTTTTACCTTTAACGGTTGATTATCGCGAAAAATTTGCAGCAGCAGGTCGTTTCCCTGGTGGTTTCTTCAAAAGAGAAGCGCGTCCAAGTGACAGCGAAGTATTAACAATGAGATTAGTAGACCGTGTATTGCGTCCACTTTTCCCAGATGATTATCATGCTGAAACACAAGTAATGATTCAATTAATGTCGCATGACGAAAACGTTATGCCAGATGCATTAGCTGGATTAGCAGCTTCTGCAGCATTAGCTGTTTCAGACATTCCTTTTTATAACTTAATTTCTGAAGTTCGTGTTGCACGTATCGACGGAAAATTCGTTATCAATCCAAGCAGAGAAGAATTAGCACAATCAGACATCGACATGATGATTGGAGCTTCTATGGATTCTGTTGCGATGGTAGAAGGAGAAATGAAAGAAATTTCAGAAGCAGAAATGGTAGAAGCTATCAAATTTGCTCACGAAGCTATCAAAGTTCAAATTCAAGCACAATTACGTTTACAAGCTGCTTTTGGTAAAAAAGAAATTCGTACGTATGAAGGTGAGAAAGAAAACGAAGAAATTTACAAAAAAGTAAAAGCTGCTGCTTACGATAAAATTTATGCAATTGCAAAAGTTGGTTCGGCTAAACACGAAAGAAGTGCTGCATTTGCTGAAGTAAAAGAAGAAGTAAAAGCTTTATTTACAGAAGAAGAATTAGCTGCTGACGGAGATTTAGTATCTAAATATTTCTACAAAACAAACAAAGAAGCTGTTCGTAATGTAGTGTTAGAATTAGGTGTCCGTTTAGACGGAAGAAAAACAACTGAAATCAGACCAATTTGGTGTGAAACAGATTATTTACCTTCTGTTCACGGTTCGTCTTTATTTACACGTGGAGAAACGCAAGCTTTAGCTACGGTAACTTTAGGAACTTCAAGAGAAGCCAATCAAATAGACTCTCCATCTGAACAAGGTGAAGAAAAATTCTATTTACACTATAACTTCCCTCCTTTCTCAACTGGTGAAGCAAAACCTTTAAGAGGAACTTCAAGAAGAGAAGTAGGTCACGGTAACTTAGCGCAAAGAGCTTTAAAAAATATGATTCCTGCAGATTGTCCTTATACAATTCGTATCGTTTCTGAAGTATTAGAATCTAACGGTTCTTCTTCAATGGCAACGGTTTGTGCTGGTACAATGGCGTTAATGGATGCTGGAGTTCAAATGGTAAAACCAGTTTCTGGTATTGCTATGGGATTAATTACTGATGGTGAGAAATTCGCTGTATTGTCTGATATTTTAGGAGATGAAGATCACTTAGGAGATATGGACTTTAAAGTAACTGGAACTGCTGACGGAATTACAGCATGTCAAATGGACATCAAAATTGATGGTTTACGTTACGACATCATGGAACAAGCTTTAGGTCAAGCACGCGACGGACGTTTACATATTTTAGGAAAAATCACTGAAACTATTGCTGCACCAAGAGCTGAAGTAAAACCAAAAGCACCAAAAATTATTACAAGAACTATCCCTGGAGCTTTCATTGGAGCATTAATTGGACCTGGTGGAAAAGTAATTCAAGAATTACAAAAAGCTACTGGAACAACTATCGTAATTAATGAAGTAGATGAGCAAGGTGTTGTTGAAATTTTAGGAACTAATCCTGATGGTATTGCTGCAGTATTAGCTAAAATTGATTCAATCATTTTCAAACCAGTTATGGGAGAAGCTTACGAAGTGAAAGTAATTAAAATGTTGGATTTTGGAGCTGTTGTAGAATATACTCAAGCACCAGGAAACGAAGTTTTATTACACGTATCTGAATTGGCTTGGGAAAGAACAGAAAATGTTACTGATGTTGTAAACATGGGTGATGTATTTATGGTAAAATACTTAGGAGTTGATCCTAAAACTAGAAAAGAAAAAGTTTCTAGAAAAGCACTTTTACCAAGACCTCCAAGAGAAGAAAGACCTATTGAAAAAAAGGATACTCCACAAGGTTAATACTTTAAATATTAGTTCATAAAAAACCCCAATTCAACTAAATGAATTGGGGTTTTTAAATTTATTTTATTTTTTTGTAACTTTTTTGCAACCTGCTACGTATAACAACTAGAACTTTTAAAAAGTAAGGAGAAAAATTCAATGAGACAACTTAAAATTACCAAGCAGGTTACCAATCGTGAAACCGCTTCCTTAGACAAATACCTACAAGAAATTGGAAAAGTTGACCTTATTACTGCTGACGAAGAAGTAGAATTAGCACAAAGAATTAAAGCCGGAGATCAACGCGCTTTAGAAAAATTAACAAAAGCTAATTTACGTTTCGTAGTTTCAGTAGCAAAACAATATCAAAATCAAGGACTTACACTTCCTGATTTAATTAACGAAGGAAATTTAGGATTAATTAAAGCTGCACAACGTTTTGATGAAACGCGTGGATTCAAATTCATTTCATATGCTGTATGGTGGATTCGTCAATCGATTCTTCAAGCTTTGGCAGAACAATCTCGTATCGTTCGTTTACCATTAAACAAAATTGGTTCTATCAATAAAATCAACAAAATGTATGCGTTGTTAGAACAATCTAATG
This sequence comes from Flavobacterium cheniae, assembly GCF_004363695.1. Lineage (GTDB taxonomy): Bacteria > Bacteroidota > Bacteroidia > Flavobacteriales > Flavobacteriaceae > Flavobacterium > Flavobacterium cheniae. Next base: position 88,340 of record NZ_SNZC01000002.1, read on the forward strand.
AGCGTCCGCCTTCTGCTGAAGAAATTGCAAAAGAATTAGATATGACTGTAAATGATGTAAAAGAGTCTATGAAAAACTCTGGTCGTCATTTATCTATGGATGCTCCTCTAGTTGAAGGAGAAGATTCTAACTTATATGACGTTTTACGTTCAGGTGAATCTCCAAATCCAGATAGAGAATTAATTCACGAATCATTACAAACTGAAATCGAAAGAGCATTAGAAACATTAACTCCTAGAGAAGCTGATGTTGTGCGTTTATACTTTGGTTTAGGTGACCAGCACCCAATGACTTTAGAAGAAATTGGAGAAACTTTCGACTTAACTCGTGAGCGTGTTCGTCAAATTAAAGAGAAAGCTATCAGAAGATTAAAACATACTTCTAGAAGTAAAATATTAAAAACATATTTAGGATAACACTTCGACAAGTTCAGTGTGACACTATAAAGACAACAACAGTCTAAGACTGTTCGTTTTTTGATTGATGATTGAAACCTCGGCTGATTACCGAGGTTTTATTTTTTTTTAAAAACTTCAAAATTCAACATTCCAAGTTGAATATTCAAAATTCAAAAAATAAAAGTTTATAATTTGTACATTTGCAAAAAGATTGAATATTCAATGTTGAACAAAGAATTTTGAAATCTGCAACAAACAACATAACTACAACATGAAAAACACACTTATTGCTCCATCAGTTCTTGCAGCTGATTTTGCTAATTTACAACGCGACATCGAAATGATTAATACTAGTGAAGCGGATTGGTTTCACATTGATATTATGGATGGCGTTTTTGTTCCAAATATTTCTTTTGGAATGCCTGTTTTAGATGCAATCAACAAACACGCAAAAAAAACTATTGATGTTCACTTGATGATTGTTGACCCAGATAGATATATTACAACTTTTAAAAAATTAGGAGCTGATGTTTTAACAGTTCATTACGAAGCTTGTACTCATTTACATAGAACGCTTCAGGCAATCAAAGCAGAAGGCATGAAAGCTGGAGTAGCTTTAAATCCACACACTAACGTAGATTTATTAGAAGATGTGATTCAAGATATAGATTTAGTGTGTATTATGAGTGTGAATCCTGGTTTTGGAGGTCAATCTTTCATTGAAAACACTTATGCTAAAGTTGAAAAACTAAAAGCATTAATTAATAGAAAAAACGCATCCACTTTAATTGAAATTGATGGCGGCGTAACCAATAAAAACGCAAAACAATTAGCTGATGCAGGAGCTGATGTTTTAGTAGCTGGAAGTTATGTTTTTGGAGCTCAGAACCCAATTGCCACCATTACAGATTTAAAACAAATAACAAAATAATTCAAAAAAGCCTAACACTTCAAAATGTTAGGCTTTTTAATTTAATATTGATCGATTAAGTATTTAATTAAATCAGTTGTTGTGACTATCCCTACCAACAACTCTCCTTCACAAACAGGAAGCGCATGAAACTCTTTAGTCGATAAAATTTGGGCCGCTTCTTTAATAGTGGTTTCAGGAGAAATCGAAACTATTTTTTTAGCCATTACTTGCTCCACTGTAAACATATTATATACCGTAGTATCTACTACATCTTCGTCGTCATCAATAGCATCTGCAAACGAAATGCGCAACAAATCGGTATAACTTAACATTCCCACAATTTTATTACTGTAAACCACCGGAATGTGTCTTATATGGTGCTTTTTGAACAAGCTTTCCGCTTTTGTTAAATCATCTGATAAGTTCAACTTCACTACATTTTTTGTCATGATAGTTGACACGGGCACTTTTTGTTTCATAATACCGAAATTTTAATGACATAAAGTTACTCAATATATCGGCACAAAAACATGATAGATATCAGTATTTTAAACTATAGCCGAAATAAAACACTTTTCATTATAATTAATCATATGCTTGACCCTCAAGAATATAGATGGGAATTTTGCCTTGAATTCCTGTGGTGACTCAAAAAAGTACTCCAATAATACAGCAACAAATTCAAACTGATTTTCGTAAGCATAATCTCTTAAAAATCCAGAATCAATAAGTTTTTGTTTCATCTGTGGATTAGACACAATTCGGAATAAACTCTGTAATGATTCATTGAACAAAACAAAAGTAACTTTATCACTTTTTAAAGATTGAATATGAAAAGCGTGTGTAAACTCATGTAATCCTAAATTCAAATTATCATTATCAATATCAATTCCTTCTTTAAAATGTTTCCAGGAAAAAGCAACATTTTCAAGTCTTGGGTTAAATTCTCCTTTGTGATAATTTTCTGTTTGAGAAGAATAATAAATATCAGGGAAAATCAAAATAGTTTTAAACAATGGATTCAAATATTCTCGCATTCCAAAAGTCAACATCACGTATGTAGCCGAAATAGTAACTCGCATTTCTTCTGTTACTGATATATCTTGCCCAACAAATTCATAATTTGAAATAAACTTAGCTACTCTGTGCTCAAAATATTTTTTGTAGCGAGGTTTTAATCGGTTATAAAAAGGAAAATTAATCGTTAAAACTTGCTTTTGACTATCACTTAAATTTCTAAAACTTACATTAGCAAAAACCACTAAAGGCTTTTTATAGTTTCGTAAATAAATAATTTCCACCACATAAAACGAAAAGAATAGGAATAAACCCATCAGTGGCGCTATCAGAATAAACATTCCAATATAGTCGCCTAAAAATAGTTCATATTTGTCTTCTGGATTTAATCCAATTTGTGTACTTATCATATTTACAAATAACGCAAAAAATAAAAAAAACGCCAAGAAATCTTGACGTTTATTTGTGACCTCGGCAGGGTTCGAACCTGCAACCCTCAGAGCCGAAATCTGATATTCTATCCAGTTGAACTACGAAGCCATTTTAGTGAATAGTAACTAGTGATTAGCTAATTACTAGTTACTATTATACTAATAATTTCTTTACAATTCCAGAAATTACTTTCCCTTCTGCTTGTCCTCCTATTTGAGCTGAAGCTAATCCCATAACTTTTCCCATAGAAGCAATACCTGAAGCACCTGTTTCAGCTATTATTTTAGCAATTACCGCTTCTACTTCTTCTTCTGATAACTGAGCTGGTAAAAACTTCTCAATTACGGCGATTTGTGCTAATTCTGGTTCTGCCAAATCAGGACGATTTTGTGTCGTGAAGATTTCAGCACTATCCTTACGCATCTTAACCAAACGTTGTAACATTTTGATCTCTTGATCTTCTGACAAACCATCTCCTGCACCAGCTTCTGTTTTGGCTAAAATAATTGCCGATTTGATAGCTCTTAATGCTTCTAAAGCTACACTATCTTTTGCCTTCATGGCTTCCTTCATGTGATCCATGATTTTTGCTTCTAAACTCATATTGTATTTTTTATTTATTGTAGTTGATTTATGTCCAAACCCTAGAAAAAGGTTTTACAAACATGGTGCAAAGGTAATAAAAAAACCCGAAAATTGCTCTTCGGGTTTCTTAGTGTAGGTTAGTTTGTTGTAGATTTAATCCACATTATCGTGTAGGAATGAATTGTTTGAACGCAATTGAATATCGTCGTTACTATCAGTTCCTAAAGACATTCTAGATTGATTGCTAGCAGTGTTTGGTGTAGATGTTACATCAAACCCCATTCTTTTATAGGCAGGAATTCTTTCAAACTCATCAATTTGCGAAGCACTATTGTTGAATTTATGATTGAATTCTTTCATTTTTCTTTTACGTTCGTCGGCTCTAAGTTTTAATGTATCTTCGATTGACATTTCTAAAGGCGAAGTATTATCTAATTGATGTGCATCTTCAAATTTTTGAACATTCGTTTTCATAGTGAAGTTTAACTCTTCATCAATTGGTTCAGCTACAATTTCGACTGGCTTAGAAGCTACTAATTCGTTTTCTTTTTCTAAATAATCCTCTAACGAATATTTGATAATTCCGTTTTGATTAACTTCTGTAACCGGAACAACGTTTATAGGATCTTTTACTTCCATAGCACGTGTTTCAGGCGTTAATTCGAAAACAATTGTATTCTCTTTAACTTCTTCTTTTGCAGCGAATAAATCCAAAGAAAAACTCACTTCTTCAGTTGCTACAACAAATTCTGGATCTTTTACTTCGATTTCTCTGATTTGAGGTGTAATGATTTCGAAAGTTGGCGCTACATTTGGGCTAACTACTTCAAAAGTTACATCAATATTCTTTAAAAACTCAGTTGTAGGAACTAAATCAATTGCTGCTACTGGTGTATGAATTTCGAAAACTGGCTCTTCAACTTCTTCTTCTAAAGTAAAAACAACTTTTTGTTCTACCACTTCATCACAAATAGGATTGATAATATCCGCTTTAATTTCTGTTTCAATTGGAGATTCAAAAATTGGCTCATTAACCGGAAGACTTGCAATTGTTTTATTCAACAATTCGTGAACAATTTTTTGTTCGTCTTCTAAAGAATGAATAATTTTCTTAGGCTCCGTATTAACGATTTCTGCTTGTTGTTCGATATTAAAACCTGTAGCAATTACCGTTACCGAAATTGCTTCACCTAAAGCTTCTTCTTCACCAACACCCATAATGATGTTTGCGTTGTAACCAGCTTCAGATTGAATGAAATCATTGATTTCTCCGATTTCATCGATTGTGATTTCGTTAGCTTCATCAGTTCCAGAAACGATTAACAACAATACGTTTTTAGCACCTGTGATTTTATTATCATTCAATAATGGAGAATCTAATGCGCTTGAAATCGCTTGTTTTGCTCTATCTGAACCTGCTGCAGTTGCAGAACCCATGATTGCTGTTCCGCTGTTTGACAACACGGTTTTAGCATCTTTAAGGTCAATATTTTGAGTATAGTGGTGTGTAATAACTTCAGCAATTCCTCTTGACGCAGTAGCTAACACTTCGTCAGCCTTTGAGAAACCAGCTTTGAAACCTAAGTTTCCGTATACTTCACGTAATTTATTATTATTGATAACAACTAAAGAATCTACTTGTTTACGTAAACGTTCTACTCCGGCTAACGCTTGCTCAGAGCGAACTTTTCCTTCAAATTGAAAAGGAATCGTAACAATACCCACTGTTAAAATGTCACGCTCTTTTGCCAATTGCGCAATTACAGGAGCTGCACCAGTTCCAGTTCCTCCACCCATTCCTGCAGTGATGAAAACCATTTTGGTGTTGCTATCCAACATTTTCTCAATTTCAGCGATACTTTCTATTGCAGATTGTTGACCTACTTCAGGGTTTGCGCCCGCACCTAATCCTTCGGTAAGGTTAACACCCAACTGAATTTTATTCGGTACTGGACTATTTTGTAATGCCTGAGAATCAGTATTACAAACTATAAAATCAACACCTTTAATGCCTTGTTTAAACATGTGGTTTATGGCATTACTACCTCCACCTCCAACGCCAATTACTTTAATTACGTTAGATTGGTTTTTAGGTAAATCGAATGAAATGTTTCCAAATTCTGACATAGTATCTCCTTTTATTCTGCGTTATCTAAAAATTCTTTAATCTTATCTATATACTTATCAAAAAACGAACGTTTGATTCTATCATCCGTTGTTTCTGTTTTGATAGGTTGAGTAGCTTTTGGCTCCTCTTTTTCTTCCTCGATAATTGGTTCTTCAACCACAACTTGAGGACGAGCCACCACTACTGGCTCTTCTTTTTTCATTTCTACAAATGGAGTAGCACTTTTTGTATTGTTTCTAATACTGTTCATTACTAAACCAACTGCTGTAGCATATAATGGACTTGACAACTCTTCGTCTGAATCTCCAGCTAAATGCTCGTTTGGATAACCAATTCTAGTATCCATTCCTGTAATGTATTCAACTAGTTGTTTGATGTGTTGCAATTGCGCTCCACCTCCAGTTAATACAATACCTGCAATTAGTTTTTTCTTAGGATCTTCGTGTCCGTACAATTTAATTTCAGCATATACTTGTTCAATGATTTCCACAACTCTAGCGTGAATAATTTTCGACAAGTTTTTTAATGAAATTTCTTTTGGCTCTCTACCTCTTAATCCAGGAATAGAAACAATTTCATTGTCTTTATTTTCTCCTGGCCAAGCCGAACCAAAACGAGTTTTCAATAACTCTGCTTGTTTTTCAATAATCGAACATCCTTCTTTAATATCTTCCGTTATCACGTTTCCTCCAAAAGGAATAACAGCTGTATGACGAATGATTCCATCTTTAAAAATGGCTAAATCGGTTGTTCCTCCACCTATATCTATCAAAGCAACTCCTGCTTCTTTTTCTTCTTGACTTAATACTGCATCAGCCGAAGCTAATGGTTCTAATGTTAATCCAGATAATTCTAATCCGGCACTTTTGATACATCTTCCTAAATTACGAATCGAAGCCGCTTGCCCTACTACTACGTGGAAACTAGATTCTAATCTTCCACCATACATTCCAATAGGTTCTTTAATTTCGGCTTGACCGTCGATTTTAAATTCTTGTGGTAACACGTGAATAATTTCTTCACCTGGCAACATCGCTAATTTATGAACCTGACCAATCAATGCATCGATATCGGCATCTCCAATTACTTCTTCTGCATTTGGACGACTGATATAATCACTATGTTGAATACTACGAATGTGTTGCCCAGCAATACCTACCACAACATCATTAATTTTATAACCTGAATCATTCTCCGCATCAGCAACTGCTTGCTGAATAGATTGTATGGTTTGTGTAATATTATTTACAACACCTCTATGAACACCCAAGCTTTTAGATTTTCCTACTCCAAGAATCTCTAGCTTTCCGTATTCATTCTTCTTCCCTATCATTGCTACAATTTTAGTTGTACCAATGTCTAATCCTACTGCAATGTTGTCTTTGTTCATAACTCTAACTATTTCTTACAAACCACTTGTTGTGTAAACATAACGTTTACCTCTTTATAACTTTTAATCAATGTATCTTTTATCGCATGATGAAAAAACGCTTTATAATTCTTTAGCTTTTTTTCAACATTTATTGGTTTCCCAAATGCTATTTTATAATCATAACTTCTATTGGTTAACACCACATTTCCTGAAGCCATAACCTGTGCGCCAGTAATATTTTTACTTAAGAAATCATCTTTTTTGATTTCGTTAAATAAGAACAAAAACGGCTTGCAATTTTCTTCACTTATTTCGCCAGTAACTAGCGGAACTCGTGCTGAAAAATTCTCCGACAACGACATTCTATATCCTTTTGAATCAAGATAATAGCTTTCATTATCAGTAATAACTCTTACGATTGGGGTCTTTTGAGTAATACGCGTATTTAGAAATCCGTCTACTGTTGAAAAAACTTGTGCTTTTTCAATCATCTCGTGATCATCGAGAACAGTTTCTAAAGTATTCAAATCTAATTTATCTTTTTGAATTGATGATGTACCTCCCAAATTTTGTATTAACAAGTTATTAACCATTTCATGTGTTAAAAACATATTCTCATTCGACTCGAATTTGATGTATATCTTACTGATTTTGCGCTCACTATTCCTCTTTACAGAAAAAGAGTAAAGGAAAATCATTGTAAAAATGATTAACACCAAGCGAATAGTATGCCAATTAATTCTTTTCATGAAGCGCTTTTTTTAGATCTTTTACAAGCTCACCAATGTCGCCTGCGCCAATAGTTATGAACACATCAGCATCTGAATTTTCAAAAGCCGTGAACAACTCGTCTTTACTTACTAATTTCTTATTTGGATTGTCAATTTTATTCAACAACCAAGTCGAATTTACACCTTCCATTGGCAACTCGCGAGCAGGATAAATTTCCATCAATAAAATCTCATCAAATTGACTTAAACTTTCTGCAAAACCATCTACAAAATCCTTCGTTCTACTGAACAAATGTGGTTGAAAAGCTGCAATTATTTTTTTACCTGGATATAATTCTCGAACCGCTTGATGCACCGCGTTAATTTCAGTTGGATGATGTGCATAATCATCAATATAAACTAATTTTTCTTCTCTAATTTGAAATGAAAAACGTCTTCTTACTCCTTTAAAACTTGCTAATGCTGCAATGATTTTTTCATTTGAAACACCATAAGATTTCGCCATGGCAAAAGCTAATAATGCGTTAGTCAAATTATGATGGCCAGGTAATCCAAATTTTACATTTTGAACCACTTCAGTTGGTGTTTTTACGTCAAACACATAAAACCCGTTTTCAATTCGGATGTTTTGAGCCGAAAAATCAGCATCATTGTTTACACCAATCGTATTTCCTTCTAGTGGTAAACCTTTGATTACGTATAAATTTTCGCTTGATGTTTTAGCTGCAAATTCTCTGAATGATTCTTCAATACTTGCTGCATCACCATAAATATCTAAATGGTCGGCATCCATTGAAGTAACGCAAGAAACATTAGGATGTAAATGCAAGAAAGAACGATCAAATTCATCTGCTTCTACAACTGTAACTGTTTTACCTGAACCGATTAAATTGGAATTGTAATTTTCAACAATTCCGCCTAAAAAAGCAGTAACATCAACACCACTTTCATATAAAACGTGACCTAAAATACTTGATGTTGTAGTTTTTCCGTGTGTTCCTGCAACAGCGAAACAATAGGTATCTTTTGTTATGATTCCCAAAACTTCAGCACGTTTTTTAATATTGTATTCTCTTTCAATGAAATAGTTCCATTCGGAATGCGAAACTGGAACGGCTGGCGTTACGATTACTAATGTATTTTCTACATAGAAATCGGCTGGAATTAGACTGATATTATCTTCAAAATGAATTTCTAAACCGATATCTTGCAATTCATCTGTTAACTGCGTTGGTGTTTTGTCATAACCCACTACTTTTTTTCCAATGTATTGAAAATAGCGAGCAAGAGCACTCATTCCGATGCCTCCGATTCCGATGAAATAAACGTTATGTATTTGATTTAGATTCATTTTTCAAATTCAATTTCAAGTTCAAAATTCAATTTCAAACTTTTATTACTTACTTTTTTATTGAGCTTGTTCTTGTAATTGAACTTGCCCTTGAAATATTATTTTATTAGCTTTATTATCTCTTCAACAATATCTTTTGTTGCGTTTGGCTTAGCTAATTTTTTTATGTTTTGACTTAATTCTGATTTCTTACTTTCGTTTGAAATTAAATCAGAAAAAATCGTTTCAAATTGCGTTTCTAATTCAGATTCTTTGATTAAAATGGCTCCGTTTTTATCTGAAATTGCTTTAGCATTTTTAGTTTGATGATCTTCGGCTACGTTTGGTGACGGAATGAAAATCGTTGGTTTTCCCACAATGCATAATTCCGAAACGGATGATGCACCTGAACGAGAAATCACTACATCTGCAGCAGCGTAAACCAAATCCATTCTATCAATAAACGCTACTACCTGAACGTTGTCTTTCTCAGTATATTTTGAGTAATCGTTCAAATATAATTTTCCGCATTGCCAAATGATTTGAATGTTCTGACTCAATAGAAAATCCAATTCTTTCTCAATTAATTGATTGATTCTTCTAGCACCTAAACTTCCGCCTAAAACCAAAAGTGTTTTTTTATTCGCATCTAAATTAAAATAAGCTATAGCTTCGCTTTTACTCGCTTCATTAATCAAATCTTGACGCACTGGATTTCCAGTTAATATCATTTTATCTTTTGGAAAAAATCGCTCCAAATTTTCGTATGCGACACAAATCTTATTCGCTCTTTTTGCCAATAATTTATTGGTAATTCCAGGATATGAATTTTGCTCTTGAATTACTGTTGGAATATTCAACATGGATGCCGCTTTCAAGACTGCTCCACTTGCAAAACCTCCAGTTCCAATAACAACATCTGGCTTAAAACTTTTGATGATTTTGAATGAATTCCACATACTCGAAGCCAACTTTAAAGGAAACATTGCGTTATCCAAAGTCAGCTTGCGTTGAATTCCTGAAATCCATAATCCTTTGATTGCATAACCTGCTTGAGGCACTTTTTGCATTTCCATTTTATCTTTGGCACCTACAAAAAGGAACTCCGCATCTGGAAAACGATTTTTTAATTCGTTTGCAATCGCAACAGCTGGATAAATATGTCCACCTGTACCGCCACCGCTAATTATGAATCTTGGATTTTTCATCTATCTTTTATTTAAAACTGCGTTCATTGGATTTTGTCCGTTTACTAACACATCTCCATTCTCATCTTCAATTAAAGATTCTCTAATGGAACTTTTAATATCGTTTATTTTCTGCTGATTTTCATCTGCTTCTTTATCTTCGTTTAACGCTACTTGTGCATCAATAATTTGTTGTAACGCTTCATCACGTTTGCGTTTTTCTTCTAAATCCAATGCTACTTCTTCTTCTTTCTTCGTCACACTTAAAATAATTCCAATCGCAATACACGTCATCCAAATAGAAGTTCCTCCACTACTAATCAATGGCAAAGGCTGACCTGTCACTGGAAGTAATTCTACGGCAACTCCCATATTGATAAACGCCTGAAATATAATTGGAAATCCGAGTCCGATGATTAATAGTTTTCCGAATAAAGTCGTTGCTTTTTGAGCATCAATTATAAATCGGATAAACAATAGTAAATACAAAAAGATGATTCCGACAGCACCTACTAAACCGTACTCTTCCACAATTATGGCAAAAATAAAATCAGAAGAAGATTGAGGTAAAAAGTTTTTCTGAACACTTTTTCCTGGACCTAATCCTTTTATCCCACCGGATGCGATGGCTATTTTTGCTTTTTCAATTTGGTAATCATCTTCATTAGGTTTATCATCGAAGAAACTATCAATACGACTCATCCATGTATCAACACGGTTTGGCATTGCGTCTGGAAAAGCTTTTGCTACCAAAATAAACATCGTTAAACTCACAATTCCTGCTCCAATTATAATTCCGAGATATCGCATTGGGTATTGTCCAATGAAAACCAACATACATACCATTGAAAAAATCAAAGCAGTTGTTGAAAAGTTCGCTGGAAGCACTAATGCTAAAATGGCAAAAACTGGCGCCCACAATTCTAATAAGGAATCTTTAAACGAATATTCTTTATCGCTTACTTTTGCTAAATAGCGAGCTACATAAATCATTAACACGATAAAAGCCAACGTAGAAGTCTGAAAACCAATACCTATAAAAGGAATTTGTATCCAACGACTGGCATTTGCACCATCAATAACAGTTCCTTTAAATAAAGTATAAACTAATAACAATATTACTAACGGAATTCCGAAAATAGAAAGTGCTTTAAAGTAATGATAAGGCGTTTTGTGAATAAAAAATATGATTCCGAAACCCAACATTACATGTATAAAATGTTTGAACAAATAGCCAATCGTAGTTCCTTTTCCGATAACGTAAACTAAATTAGTACTAGCACTATACACTGGCAAAAACGAGATAAGAGCCAATAGAAAAACTATAGCCCAAATGGTTTTATCTCCTCTTATTTTACCAATGATATCAAACATTTCTATCTGTTATTATAAATTATAAATTGCTTGTTTAAATTGTTTTCCTCTGTCTTCGTAGTTTTCAAACAAATCGAAACTTGCACAAGCTGGCGATAACAACACGCTATCTCCTTTTTCAGCTAAACGTTGTGCTAATTGAACTGCTTCAGACATTGAAGTAGTTTCCACCATAACATCCACCACATTATTAAAAGCATTGATGATTTTTGTATTGTCAACACCTAAACAAACGATTGCTTTTACTTTTTCACGAACTAATGGCATCAATTCATCGTAATCATTTCCCTTATCAACACCACCTACAATCCAAACCGTTGGTGTACTCATGCTATCCAAAGCATAAAAAACCGAATTTACATTCGTAGCCTTAGAATCGTTGATGTATTGCACACCTTGAATTTTCAATACTTTTTCTAAGCGATGTTCTACACCTTGAAAATTAGTCAAACTTTCTCTGATGGTCTGTTTTCTAATATTCAACAATTGTGCTACAGCAGTTGCTGCCATTGCATTCTTGATGTTGTGTTTTCCTTCTAGTGCTAGTTCGTTGATTGGCATAGTAAATATTTCGTTTTTAATAGTGCTGTTAATGTTGTTATTTTCTATAAATCCTCCATCTTTTTCAGGTTTTCCTGTTAATGAAAAAGGAACTTTATTTGCTTTAATTGAATTCTTGTTTAGCCAATTTTGAATCGCATCGTCTTCATTGTCATAAATCAAATAATCGGCTTCTGTTTGATTTTTTGTAATTCTAAATTTTGAATTGATATACAAACTGTAATCGTAATTATATCTATCTAAGTGATCTGGACTAATATTGGTCAAAATCGCGATGTGTGGCTTGTAATTGATGATACCGTCTAACTGAAAACTGCTCAATTCCAATACATAAATATCGTGCTTGTTTTCGGCTACTTGCCAAGCGAAGCTTTTTCCAATATTTCCTGCTAATCCTACATTTAATCCACCTTGTTTTAACAAATGATACGTCAACAATGTTGTCGTTGTTTTTCCATTACTTCCTGTGATTCCAACTGTTGTAGCATCTGTAAACTGAATCGCAAATTCTATTTCAGATATTACTGGAATTCCTTTTTCAATTAGCTTTTTTACGACAGGAGCTTTTTCGGGAATTCCTGGACTTTTCATTACTACATCGGCATTCAGAATTAATTCTTCTGTGTGCTTTTCATCTTCCCAAGCGATTCCATTAATAGTAAGAACTTCTTTATAATTTTCTTTTATTTTTCCAAAATCCGACACAAAAACATCATAACCTTTTTTCTTTCCTAAGATGGCGGTTCCTACTCCACTTTCGCCTCCGCCTAAAACTACCAGTCGCATCTTATCTTAATTTTAAAGAAACAAGTGAGAAAATCGCTAATAGAATTCCGACAATCCAAAAGCGAGTTACAATTCTACTTTCGTGATAACCTTTTTTCTGATAATGATGGTGCAATGGTGACATTAGGAAAATTCTTCTTCCTTCACCAAATTTCTTTTTAGTGTATTTAAAATAACTCACCTGAATTATTACTGATAAATTTTCGGCTAAGAAAATTCCGCAAACTACAGGTATCATTAATTCTTTACGAATAGCAATTGCAATTACAGCGATAATACCACCAATAGTTAAACTTCCCGTATCACCCATAAATACTGAAGCTGGATAAGCGTTGTACCAAAGAAATCCAACCAAAGCTCCAACGAATGCTGCGATGTAAACCGTCATTTCACCAGAGTTTGGAATATACATGATGTTCAAATAATCAGAGAAAATGATATTACCTGATACGAAAGTGAACAAACCGAGTGTCAGTACCGAAATTGCGGAAGTTCCTGCGGCTAAACCGTCAATACCATCCGTAAGATTGGCGCCGTTTGAAACTGCTGTGATGATTAAAATTACCATTGGAATAAAAATCAACCAAGCGTAATCTTTGTAATCATCGCCCATGAACGATAACACTTCTGCGTAATCAAATTCGTTATTTTTCAAAAAAGGAATAGTGGTTGCTGTCGATTTTTCTTCTAAATCAGCAGGTTTGATATTGTTCTCGATTTTTACTCTTGAAGTTAAAGTATCTTTTCTAACGGTTACATCTGGACTAAAATACAAAACGGTTCCTACAATTAAACCTAATCCAACTTGCCCAATTACTTTAAAAATTCCTTTTAAACCTTGTTTATCTTTCTTGAAAATTTTAATGTAATCATCAATAAAACCAATGACTCCCATCCAAATTGTAGTTACAATCAATAAAATGATGTAAATGTTATTCAACTTAGCCAATAACAAAACTGGAATTAAAGTCGCCAAAATGATGATGATTCCACCCATTGTTGGTGTTCCTGCTTTTGCAGTTTGCCCTTCTAAACCAAGTTCACGAACCGTTTCACCCACTTGTTGGTTTCTCAAATAGTTGATGATTTTTTTTCCGTAAATCGTAGCAATTAACAACGACAAAATAAAAGCTAATGCCGAGCGAAAAGTAATATATTGAAAAACTCCTGCTCCAGGAACATCAAAGGCTTTGTCTAAGTATTGAAAGATGTAGTATAACATATTGTTTGCTTAGTTTTAAAGGTTAATTGTTGGCTTTTATTTGTTTAATTGTTGTAATAATTCAGTTACTATTTGTAAATCGTCAAAATCGTGACGGACTCCGTTAATTTCTTGATATGTTTCATGACCTTTCCCTGCGATTAGAATAATATCGTTAGGATTTGCCAATTGACAAGCGGTTTTAATAGCTTGCTTTCTATCTAAAATGGAAACTGTTTTTTTGAAATTTTGAGGCTCTACCCCTTTTTCCATTTCTTCGATAATCGTTTCAGGATTTTCGGTTCTTGGATTATCTGAGGTAAAAATGGCTTTGTCGCTCATTGATGAAGCAATGTGAGCCATAATTGGTCTTTTTGTTTTATCTCTATCGCCACCACAACCTACAACTGTAATCAATTGTTCGTTTTTTGTACGAATATCATCAATCGTTTTTAATACATTTTCCAATGCATCTGGTGTGTGAGCATAATCTACAATAGCCGTAATTTTAGAATCAGAAACAATAAATTGAAAACGTCCTGAAACACTTTCTAATTCTGAAAGCAAACGCAATGCTTCTACTTTTTCGATTCCTAATTCGACTGCTACTCCATAAATGGCTAGTAAATTATAAGCATTGAAAGAACCAATTAATTTCACCCAAACTTCGTTATCATTGATTTTTAATAACAATCCCGATAATTGGTTTTCTAAGATTTGTGCTTTGTAATCGGCATACGATTTTAAAGCGTAAGTCAATTTCTTAGCTTTTGTATTTTGAAGCATTACCAATCCGTTTTTGTCATCGATATTGGTAATTGCAAAAGCTGATTTAGGTAAATTATCAAAAAATGATTTTTTTACATCGCGATATTCAGCAAATGTATTGTGGTAATCTAAATGATCATGTGATAAATTCGTGAAGACGCCACCTTCAAAACGTAAGGCTTCTGTACGTTTTTGATGAACACCGTGCGAAGAAACTTCCATAAAACAAAATTCGCAACCTTCTTGAATCATTAAATCTAGAAACTTGTTAATAGTTAAAGAATCTGGAGTCGTATGCGTGGCTTTGAATTCTTGTTCGTCAACCATAATTTTAACAGTTGATAACAATCCCACTTTATAACCTGCTTTTTTGAATAATTGATATAATAGTGATGCAATAGTTGTTTTACCATTAGTTCCTGTAACACCAACTAATCTGATATTTTCAGAAGGATTTTCGTAATAATTAGCCGCTAAAAAAGCCAACGCTTCGTTAGCATCTTTTACTTTAATATAAGTAACACCGTTTACGATTACACTAGGAAATTCTTCACAAATTACCGCCACAGCTCCCAGACTTAATGCTTTTTCAATATAATCATGACCATCAGAAAGTGTTCCTCTGATAGCTACGAAAACATCGTTCAATTCAATTTTTCTCGAATCAAATTCAATTTTTGAAATAGTAATATCAGTAGCTCCATGAACTGCTTCAATGTGTACTTTATATAATATGTCTTTTAATTGCTTCACGATAATTCGATTATGATAGTTTGATTTTTGTTAAAAGCTTGTCCTGATGTTAGTGACTGTTTTTTCACTCTTCCCACACCAATTACTTTTACTTTTAATCCTAAATTTTCTAATAATGCTACAGCATCCATTCCTTCCATTCCTTTTACATTTGGAACAACTCGCTCTTCCTTTTCTGCTTTCTTATAATATTCTGCGTAGCTTTTCTCTTGTGAAATTACTTTAGCATCGATATTTTTCACATGATTCGTAGATGGAGAATCGGTAAATATTTTTTGTGCGATTCTTTTGAAAACTGGTCCAGCAACATCGGCTCCGTAATATCCTGCTGCAACATTTGGTTTATGAACAACTACGATACAAGAATATTTAGGTTCATCTGCTGGAAAATACCCTACAAAAGAAGAAGCGTAGTATAATTTCGATTTGTCTTTATAATTCACTTGAGCTGTTCCTGTTTTTCCAGCCATTGAGAAATCTTTGGAATACAATTTAGAGCCTGTTCCTTTCTTTACAACATTTTCCAAAACGGCATGAACTTTATCTAAAGTTTCTTGTGAACAAATTTTCGGATTGATTACTTGGGTATCAAATTTTTTAATTGTTTTATTCCATTCTTTAATTTCACTAACGAAAATTGGTTTTATCATTACTCCATCATTTGCAACCGCATTATATAATGTCAAAGTTTGCAATGGAGTTACTGATAACCCGTATCCAAAGGCCATCCAAGGCAATGCTACTCCCGACCAACGATTTGTTCCTGGTTGTGGAATAACTGGCTTTCCTTCACCTTTTATTGGTAAACCTAGAGGCTTATTCAATCCGTAACTATTGATTCTATCTACAAATTGTTTTGGATTGTCTTTGTAACTATTGTAAACTGATTGTACTAAAACCGTATTGGATGATACTTCAAATCCTCTTGCTAAAGAAATTTTTCCATAACCACCTTTATGTGAATCCCTTACTCTTCTGCCATAATATTGAACTTCACCACCATTTGAATTATAAACCGTACTGGTATCTGCTTTTTTATCATCTAATACCGCAATTAAATCAACTAGTTTAAAAGTAGAACCTGGTTCGTGAGATTCAGTTATAGCGTAATTTTGTGTTTCATAATATGAACCATCATTTGCTCTTCCTAAATTTGAAATTGCTTTGATGTGACCCGTTTTGGTTTCCATAACCACTACACATCCGTGATCAGCACTGTAATACTCTAATTGTTTTAATAAAGCATGGTGAGCAATATCCTGAATGTAAACATCAATTGTAGAAATAATATCGTAACCATCTTGAGGATCTTTCTCGTTGATATCGCTAATTGGTTTCCATTGATTTTTAGCAATTTTTTGCATCATACGATGGCCGTTCTTTCCATTCAAATAATCACGAAAAGCATATTCTAATCCTTTTCCATCTTCGTTTGAACGTTCGTAACCAATGGTTCTTTTTGCAACCAAACCAATTGGATGTTCTCTCACAATTTTTTGCTCGATAATTAATCCTCCTTTGTTCGCCCCTTTATTGAACATTGGGAAAGTTTTCAAACGCATTTGTTCAGTATAACTCAACTTTTTTGCAATGAAAACGTAACGACTTTTATTAGCTCTTGCTTTTTGTAGTTTCGCTTGATAATGCCCAGATGATTTTCCAAACATAACCGATAGTGAATCAGAAAGTCCTTGAACATTCTCTTTAAACAATTCTGGTGTAGGTGCCACCGCATCAAAATAAATAGTGTATTCTGGAATTGATGTTGCTAACAAACTTCCATCAGCCGAGTACACATTTCCTTTGTTGGCTGGAATTGGAAAATTTTTAACCGTTCTTTCTTTTCCTAATTTTCGGTAATAATTACCTTCAACCCATTGAATATTATTCAGTTTAATCAAAATAAATACAGCCATTATGAAGAACATAACAGCTACAAAATACATGCGATACGATATTTTCTTATCTTCTATTGCCATATTTTTAATTTATCCCAAAAACTTTTTTTACTTTCTTTATCTTCAACAACAACTTTTACTGGAGGCACTTCTGAAGGCAGAATTTGACGTGTTTCCATTTTCTTAGCTACCGTAGATTCCATTTTTAACTTCATCAATTCAGAACGACGATCTACAAACTCAGAACGCAATTCTTTAACTTGATTATTTAATTCGGTGATTCGGTAATTTTTTGCATCGTATTGATGATTATTTGCAATAGCAAACATTCCAAGAACCACAAGAAAAACAATGAACTTCCAGTTCTTAAGAGCGTCATCACTAATAAGAAACTTGGCTTTTAATAAACTGTAAATTCCGTCTTTCATATATGTAAAATTTATATGTTTGTGGTCATATATGTTATCGCTTTTTATTTATTGGTGTTTGCTTTCGCAAACTTTTTGTTAATAGCGATTTCATTCTGTTATATTTTTTCCGCTACTCTTAATTTTGCGCTTCTTGCTCTATTATTGATTGCAATTTCTTCTTCTGATGGTACGATTAGTTTTTCGATGGTTTTAAAAGGAACTTCAAAGTTTCCAAAGAAATCACGTTCTGGCTCTCCTTCAAACATGCCGTTTTTTACAAAACGTTTTACCAATCTATCTTCTAATGAGTGATATGAGATAACACTCAGTCTTCCGCCTGGTTTTAGAATTTCTAATGATTGCTCTAAGAATTCTTTTAGCACATCCATTTCTTGATTGACTTCAATGCGAATGGCTTGGTATATTTGAGCTAAAATTTTATTGCTTTTATGTCCTGGTAAAAACTTAGCCAGCACTTTTTTTAATTCATCTGAATTTCGAATTTCTTTATCTTTTCGAGCTGTTACAATTACGTTTGCCATTGCTCTTGCGTTTTTTAATTCGCCGTAATCAAACAAAACTCTTGCAATATCTTGCTCATCATATTCATTAACAACATGATACGCACTGATGTCGCCTTTCTGATTCATTCGCATATCCAATTCAGCATCAAAACGGGTAGAAAAACCACGTTCAGCAACGTCAAATTGGTGAGATGAAACACCTAAATCGGCTAAAATTCCATCTACTTGCTTAATTCCGTGAAAACGTAAAAATCGTTTTATGAATCTGAAATTTTCATTAATTAAAGTAAATCGCTCATCATCAATGGCGTTTTTCAAAGCATCTAAATCTTGGTCAAAAGCGAATAATTTTCCGTTTTCTCCCAAACGACTCATAATTTCTCTCGAATGTCCGCCACCACCAAAAGTAACATCCACATACACACCATCAGGATGAATATTCAATCCATCAACTGTTTCTTTTAACAATACTGGATTATGATATTCCATCTTCGTCGTCATTTAAATTACCCATTACTTCTTCTGCTAAATCTGCGAAATCATCCGTAGCGTTTTCAATCGCATTTTCATACTTATCTTTATCCCAAATTTCGATGATATTAATCGCTGAATTCAACACAATATCTTTATCAATTTGAGCAAAAACCACTAAATCTTTCGGAATTAAAAGTCGTCCTGTTCCATCAATCTCTACCATTTTAACTCCTGCTGTAAATCTTCTAATAAAATCGTTGTTCTTTTTAACAAAACGATTTAGCTTATTGATTTTCAACATCATTTTATTCCATTCACTCATTGGAAACAACTCCAAACAAGGCTGAAAAACCGAACGCTTCAACACGAAACCTTCCTCCAAAGAACCCAATTGTTTCTTTAGCGACGTAGGTAGCATCAGCCTTCCTTTGGCATCTACTTTACATTCGTATGTTCCGATTAATGTTTTCAACTTTTTATTTCGATTAGAATAAGGACAAATTTAGAAAAATTTTACCACTTTTTACCACAAACTACCACTTTGTTAATAAGTTTTTAGATTTCAAAAGTTGCTTTACCACTTTTAACAAAAGAATATTTGCAAAATCAAGAATTAAGAAGAATTCATGTAGAAAAATGAAAATTCAATATTTCATCCTTTTTCAGTAAAAAACCATTAAAATTGTTGATAACTAACATTTTACAAGCTGTAAAAGTTTAAAAACAACTCTGTTAAATTTTTCTTTTCATTCTTTAATAAAATAGTATATTTGTCAATCATTAGAACTAATACCTTAAGTGGAATTTATGTTAAGAAAAGAAAAAAAATACACCTATTTTGAAGCTGGCGAAGGAACTCCAATAATCATACTTCATGGTTTAATGGGCGGCCTAAGTAATTTTGATGGTGTGGCTAATTTTTTTCCTCCTAAAGGATATAAAGTGGTGATTCCTGAATTACCAATTTACACGCAAAATATTTTAAAAACCAACGTCAAAGCCTTTTCCAAGTTTGTCAAAGACTTTGTAGTTCATAAAGGATTTGATCAAGTAATTCTTGTCGGAAACTCGTTAGGTGGACACATTGGATTGTATTTTACTAAAATGTATCCAGAACTTGTAAAAGCATTAGTAATTACTGGAAGTTCAGGTTTATATGAAAGCGGAATGGGTGAAAGTTATCCAAAACGTGGTGATTATGAATACATTAAAAAGAAAGCCGAAGACGTTTTTTATAATCCAGAAATAGCAACTAAAGAAATTGTTGATGAAGTTTTTGCAACAGTTAACGATAGAATCAAATTGATTAAAACCTTAACAATTGCAAAGAGCGCTATTCGTCATAACATGGCAAAAGATTTACCAAAAATGACAACTCCAACTTGCATTATTTGGGGAAGAAATGATAAAGTAACGCCACCAAATGTAGCCGAAGAATTTGATAAGTTATTACCAAATTCGGAGTTATTTTGGATTGACAAATGTGGGCACGCTGCCATGATGGAGCACCCAGAAGCATTCAATCAAATTTTGTTTGATTGGTTACAAAAGAAGAATTTATAATAGTTCCCCTTTTTGGGGAATTTTATTTTATAGCATATGAAAATTAATACCGCCGAATTCGTAATTAGTAATTCAGAAGTAGATAAGTGTCCAAAAGACCGCTTACCTGAATACGCATTTATTGGTCGTTCCAATGTAGGAAAATCATCTTTGATTAACATGTTGACGAACCATAAAAATTTGGCAAAAACATCGTCAAAACCAGGAAAAACGCAATTAATCAATCACTTTAAAATCAATAACAATTGGTTTTTAGTGGATTTACCAGGTTATGGTTATGCACGAGTTTCTAAGAAAACTAAAGCGGTTTTCCAACAATTTATTATGGATTATTTTGAGCAAAGAGAGCAATTAGTATGTGCTTTTGTATTAATCGACATTCGATTAGAAGCTCAAAAAATTGATTTGGAATTCATGGAATATTTAGGCGAAAGCGAGATTCCTTTTGCGATTATTTTTACCAAATCAGATAAACTTGGAAAAAACAAAGTGAACAATCATGTGGAAGCATATAAGAAACAATTGTTAGCTGGCGATTGGGCTGAAATGCCACCATATTTTGTAACTTCATCTTTGGAAGCTAAAGGAAAAGAAGGGATTTTAGAATATATTGGTCAAATTAATGAAGATATTTTTAAAGATAATGGATTTGTTTAAAAACTGATACCAAAAAAAAAGCCACTAATTAAACGTTAGTGGCTTTTTTATTATGCTTTCAAATCCATTTTTTCAGCGAAGTAATCACAGAAATCGCGCATAGTATCCGACATTTTCTCATCGGCAGTTGCGCGTTGAAATGTATCTGCCATTGCCACTAATGTTTGATGGAAGAATTGTTTCATTTCGTCTACCGGCATATCTTTTGTCCATAAATCAATACGAAGTGTTTCTTTGGCTTTGCTATCCCAAACAGATAACAATAAAGCTTTTGCTTCTTCTTGCTCAATTCCGCCATCTTGTGCTGTCCATAACAATTTATCAGGAACGTTATTTTCGTCTAAACCTACGGTGATTTTTATATCTGATGTTTTCATATTTATTGCTTCTTTGGTTTGTATTTTGAATTGTCGAAGATGGTTTTAGCATCCATTGCTAATAATTGCTCTAAAGTTACATCATCGTTGTTTTCCATATAACTTCTTACGATTTGCCAACCTAACCATTGCCCCACTCTTCCTGGTGTTTGATTATCGATTTCTAAATAGAATTTTGAAAAAGGTGCTGGTTTAATGAATCGTAATTCGTTTTTTGGATTGGAATCAAATAATAATTTATTTTCGACTAGATTACTCCACATATAATATTCGTTTGCTTGACAAAATTTCAACTGAGTTTCAGTATAACCAATTTTTACAGCATCGGAATAAAACGGAATCAATTTGTCTTTTACATACAATTCTTTACCATAATAAATCATTGCAGAAAGCAATGTTCTATCCGTTGGAGGTGCAATTTTTCCATAACAAAAAGTCGAAACTAAATTAGGCAAGATTTGATTTTCTTCTAATTCTGCTTTCTTATATTCTGGAAAATCAACATAAAAACGATGGTCTTTTCCTAAGTAACAATCCAAAGAAACTAGAGCTAAACTATCTACATAAAACGCTTTGGCTTCAGTATCCACTTCACTAATTAAAGTAATAACACGAGGTGTTTTATATTTTGGGAAATAATATTGTACGTAAGCAAACATTTTTTCCATATCCGATTCAACCGGACCTAAAGTTGGATATTTAATTTGCACTTCTTTGTACAATTCTTTCAATAGCGGATTCTTTAGTTTGTTTACCCAAATAGAATCTGGGTTTCCCGCTGGAAAAAAGAAAGGATATTGCGCCTTAATCTTATTTAAATCCTCTGGTTTTGATTGATAAAAGATTTGATCAAAACGTTCAACTTTAAATTCAATTGGAATTTTAGCTACCGCTTCTTCCACCTTACTATCATCTTTACATGAAAATAAAGTAATCGCAACAAGGACAAATAATAATTGCTTCATATAGCGTATTTTTTATATTTTTATCAAAACTAATTTGGTTTGCAAATATACAGTTATCGACTAATAAATTTTCATAAAAAAATGACAAATTCTACCACGTTCCAAGCCGAAAAAATCAACCAACATATTGTAAAATGGTTACTCGATTATGCTACTAACGCAAAAGTAAAGGGTTTTGTTGTGGGAATCTCGGGCGGAATTGATAGCGCATTAACTTCTACGCTTTGTGCTCAGACTGGTTTACCTACATTATGTGTGGAAATGCCAATACATCAAGCGGAAAGTCATGTGAATAGAGCTAACGAACATATTGACCAATTAAAAAAACGTTTCCCAAATGTTTTTAATGAAAGAGCCGATTTGACTCCCATTTTTGAAACATTTAAAAATCAAGTTCCTTCATCAGAAAATGAAGCCGTTTTGTATTTATCATTAGCTAATACGCGTGCGCGTTTACGCATGACAACTTTATATTATTTTGCTGGAATTCATGGATTATTAGTAGCTGGAACTGGAAATAAAGTTGAGGATTTTGGCGTAGGATTTTTTACAAAATATGGCGACGGTGGCGTTGATATTAGTCCTATTGCAGATTTAGTGAAAAGTGAAGTAAGATTATTGGCTGAACATTTAGAAGTTCCAGAAAGCATCTTAAAAGCAAAACCAACAGATGGTTTGTTTGGTGATGATAGAAGCGATGAAGATCAGATTGGAGCTAATTATAATGAATTAGAATGGGCCATGACTCAAATGGAAAACGGTAAAACAGTTGAAGATTTTTCAGGAAGAGAAGCACATGTTTTTTCAATATACAAAAGATTAAACACCATCAATCAGCATAAAATGAATCCTATACCAATTTGTAAAATTCCTAAAAATTTTTAATTTTTATATCTATAATTAACAAGTAATTACATTTTTTTTTAGTAACTTTGAGAGTATATTATGAATAATGTAATTTTTTAGTTATGATTAAAATATGTATCGCAGATAGTTTACCCGTTGTATCCCAAGGATTACAATCGTATTTTCAAGGTAACACCAGAATGGAAATTGTAGCATCAGCTAAAAATTTAGAATCATTACTTAATGTTTTAAATAATAAACGCTGTGACATCCTCCTTCTTGATGTTGAATTAGAAGGATTATCTAGTATAAGAGATATAAAAAGTTTATTGAAAGATTTTCCCGAAACTAAAATTGTACTTTTTACTAACGTTTCTGAACAAATGTATGCGCCAACAGCTATTAAAGCTGGTGTTTCGGCCTATGTTTCTAAACGAAGTGATTTAAAAGAACTAGAAGCTACAATTGCAAAAGTATCGGAAGGAAAAGTTGTTTTCAGTGAAACTGTTAAGAAAAGCATAGAAATGCTGAGTAAAGGAAAAAAATCGGAACGCTTGTTCAAAAAATTATCTACTAGAGAAATTGAAGTACTTCGTTACCTAAACGATGGTAAGAAAAACAAAGAAGTAGCTCAAATTTTAGGTTTGGATGAAAAAACAATCAGCACATATAAGTTGCGTTTGTTAGCCAAATTAAATGTAACCAACCTTGTAGATTTATTGAAAAAAGCGAAAGATTTAGACGTAATTTAGTTGTATCTGGATAAAACTCTACCTAAGCTTTTAGAAAAAATATGCGTAAGTCCCAAGTAAGCCATTACCATTTCTAATGTTTCTGAATTATCAGATTGCTCTTCGTTTGAAACATTATTTTTCAAATCGTCGATAATATTATTGACCAAATACCAGCGCAATGTAATAATCGTTTCGGTTACGTATTGGCTTATGGTGGCTTCTTTCTGTTTTACGTAAATTTGTTGTACTTCCCAATTGTGTAGCACTTCGCGTTCCTCATTCATAAGAACCGTGGTAACTTCTTGCGCTAATTCTTCTGGAAGATGCATCAAATATTTATCCAATTCAAAAGCTTCATTTTCATTATAGTAAGCAATCAAATGGTTATAAATTGCTTTGAAAACTGGATTAGCCAATTCTACCTCATCTTCTTGCAAACTCAGATAAATACGTTGGTATACTTTATATTTATTTTGCTCCTTAACTTCAACCATTTCACCATCTTCATTTTGAGCTAAAATAGTATCTTCAAAGGTGTCTTCTTTATCTCCGTACAACAATAAAATTTGAATGATTTTATGTTCTAATTCGTACTGAATATCAACTTTAGCTGTAGGCTGCGAAATATCATTCTTAACAACTTCAAAAGCTTTTTGTTCCTCTTTGTATTGTTTATTAGCTTCTGATAAATCCTTTTTGACTAATTGCGCTAACGTATTAAAAAGCACATCTTCGGAAATATCCATAATTCTAGAACATTCCTTAATATATACTTCTCTTTTAATTCGGTCTGGAATTTTAGAAATACTGATGACCATATCGCGAATTAAATCAGCTTTTTTAATAGGATCATTCTTAGCTTCTTGCATCAATAAAGACGCTTTGAACTGAATGAAATCTTTAGCATTTTCTTCGAAATAGTGCAATAAATCTTCATAAGACGTTTTTCGAGCAAAACTATCTGGATCATCTCCATCAGGAAACGTACATACTTTTACGTTCATTCCTGCTTCCAAAATCAAATCAATTCCACGAATCGAAGCTCGAAGTCCGGCTGCGTCACCATCAAAAAGCACGGTAATATTTGGCGTTAAGCGATTAATTAAACGAATTTGATCAGGTGTTAAAGCTGTTCCAGATGAAGCCACAACATTTTCAATTCCGGCTTGATTCATTTGGATAACATCGGTATACCCTTCCACCAAATAACAATTATTCAGCTTAGCGATGGATTGCTTCGCGTGGAAAATTCCGTATAAAACTTTACTCTTGTGGTAAATATCACTTTCGGGCGAATTCAAGTATTTTGCTGCTTTTTTATCATTGGTCAAAATACGACCACCAAAACCCAAAACACGCCCACTCATACTTTGAATTGGAAACATCACGCGACCTTTGAATCGGTCGAATTGCTTGTCTTCTTTTACAATAGAAAGTCCGGTTTTATCTAAATAGTCTAATTTATAGCCTTTCCCGAGTGCTTCTTTAGTAAAAGCATCCCAAGTTTCTGGCGAATATCCTAACCCGAATTTCTTAATTGTTTCGGAAGTAAAACCACGTTCTTTAAAATAAGACAATCCGATGGCTTTTCCTTCTTCGGTTTCTAATAAGGTGTGATGAAAATATTTCTGAGCGAATTCGGAAACCAAATACATACTTTCCTTTTCGTTGGCTTGCGCTACATCTTCATCGGTTTGAACCGTTTCTTCAATCTCAATATTGTATTTTACCGCTAAATATTTGATAGCTTCTGGATACGTAAAATGTTCGTGTTCCATTAAGAAAGTCACTGCATTTCCCCCTTTTCCTGAGGAGAAATCTTTCCAAATTTGCTTCACAGGAGAAACCATAAACGAAGGCGATTTCTCGTTTACAAACGGACTTAATCCTTTCAAATTACTTCCTGCACGTTTGAGTTGTACAAAATCACCAATAACCTCCTCAACTCGGGCGGTTTCAAATACTTTTTCTATGGTGTCTTTTGATATCAATCTTAATGCTAAGGTATTAAACTGTTGAATTGTTTAGAAACTGAAACAAGTTCAGCTTGACAAAATTATAACTGTAAATTTGAAGTGGCAAGTTACAAAGTTTTTGAAAAATATAGCTATTAGCGCCAAAATCATTTAAAAACAAAAAAGCACTTCATATGGCTGAAGTGCTTTTTTAAACAGAGAACTTAACTTAACCCTAAATCTAATTAAAATCAAAGCGTAATCCTAATGAAACGTTGTTTTGATCTATATTATTGTTCTTGAACATCGGATTTAAGTCATATTTAACATATAGACTGGTTTGTCCATATCCTACATATGCGCTTAAGCCGTATGTAAAGTCAGAAACATTGAAATCTCCTTTTTGTTTTTCTTTTACTTTAATGTCGTCTACTTCGTATTTTAAAATTTGCTTTGACTTGATGCGCACACCTCCATAACCTCCAATTCCTAAACGAACTGACTCGTGCGTTCTGAAATAGGTTTTAGTTCCGTCTTTTGAAAGTTTCTTTGGTGTAAAATCGAATTCTAAATGTAATGGCGCAGTTAAATACACATTTCTAAAACGAGAATCATCTAATTTTACAGTTGATGTAACTAAATCTGTTTGATCACCATTTTTAACGAAATAACGATTATCAGTTGGACGAAGATTGTTATACATTAAAGAAAGTCCGTATTTCGCATGAAGCAAGTTGTTGTTTTTGAAAATTCTTGAATTATACGTAACTCCCCATTCGTAAAAATGCGAACCCCAAACTCTATAATCTGAATCTTCTAAATTTTCTCCATCAGTAATTACATTATTTAAACCAAAGGCAAAAACAAATTGTGATGTGGTTCTTTTTGATCTTTTTTCAGCTTTGTCTTTTTCACCATTGTATATTTTCATTGAACCAAAATTGATTTCGGTTTTATTTTCTCCAATAGAATCGTCTTTATTGCTTCCTAAAACAATCTTAGTCCCACCTCTTTTTGGCTTTTCATCAGAATCAAAAATTTTACCATCTACTTTATCCTGAACCAATTGAGCTAATTTAGCTTCTTCAATTGCTACTTTAGTTTCGATATTATTGGCGCGTTCTTGAGCAATTTTAGACTTCAAATCTTGAGCTTTTTCAGCTGAAATCTCTCCTTCTTTTACTTTTAAATCGATAGCTTCAACTTCTTTTTTTAAAGCGTTTTTCTCCTCGGTGGTAATCATTTCAATGCTGTTTGCAATTGCTTTCGCTTTATCTTCAAATGAAATACTTTTTGAATTTCTGCCTTTTGTAATTCCCGTTTCTGGAATAGAATCATCTACAATTTCAAGTTGTATGTCTTTGAACCAAATTTGACCTGTTCCATCCAACAAAACACCATAAGAAAAATCTGTTGCATCTTGAGGCACAAATAAAACAACTTCGTATTTAGTCCAATCATTTGTTCCTTTAATAGCTCTATTTTGCATATTATCAAAAGCAAGAACTTTATCGTTATAATAATCGATTCGCATCCAAAGGCCAGCCCAAGATTTTACATTTTCACTTTTAACATAACCCGACATTTTAATGGTTTTTCCTAAATATAAATCAGGCTTACTCGATTGCATTAAATTTCCAAAACCTTCTATTTTTTCATCTATAGAGCGTATGGTAAAAACTTTTTGCGCTTTATCTGTTGAATTTTTCAATAAACCCATTTCATAACTTTCTGGTTTACTTCCGCGTGCCATCCACTCGGTTGATTTCTCTATAGTTTCTAACTCCTGCGCAACTGCTTTAGTTACTAAACTAAAGACAATAACGATTGTGTACAAAATAATTTTTTGCATGACTGTTTGATTTTTAATTAATGATGATTTTTGTTTATTCGTAATTTCTATTCGCTAAAGCTGATTTAGCGTCTTTAAACTTTCTATTTAATTTATCTAAAGTAGTTTCTCTGTGATTTTCGTCTAATTCTTTTTCAACGTTTGTTAGTAAAGAATTAGCATCTACTTTCATTTTAGCTTTTGGACTTATTTTTTTATCCGATGTAATTACTTTTTCTCCTGTTTCAACTTCTGCTAATAAATTTTCAGGCGAAACGTATTTGTATGAGTTTGGTGATGGATGATGGATGATGGATGATGAATTATCTTTAGTTGAAGTCTCCTCTTTTATCAATTCATTTGTTTCCTTTGATTTTTTATTTTTTTGCGTTTTTGAATAATTTACTTCATTTTGAACTAAAACGGGTTGCTCTTTTTCAACTGAAATTTGATTTATTTTATTTGCTTCGGTTGAATCCATCACTTCGTTAATTGTTGTTACAATCGGATTTGAATTATTAATTTCCTTTGTTTCGTTTGAATTGAAAAGGAAAAATCCCAATCCGAAAAAAAGTATCGTAGAAGCGGCCACAAAAAACCAACCATAACCTTTCTTTGACTTTTTTTCTTCCGAAACCGCAAGCATCGCATCCAATCGATCCCAAGCTTGAGCTGATGGCTGAACTTCTCTTGCATTCAGCTTTTCTCTTATTTGATTATCTATTTTATTTGGTTCCATTGAGTTTCTTTTTTAATTCGGTGATTTGTTGTTGCAATAACTTTCGGGCGTTTGATAATTGCGATTTTGATGTTCCTTCACTTATTTTGAGCATTTCGGCTATTTCCTGATGTTTGTAACCTTCAATTGCGTATAAATTAAAAACCATTTTATAACCATCGGGCAAATTATCAATCATATTTTGAATGTCGTCTACCGAAAAATCTTCCATTTCATAAACCGATTCATTCTCGCTTACCGTAACATCATCTATATCTTGGTGATTGAAATTATTCTTTTTCACCCGAATAAAGTCGATGCATTCATACACCATAATTCTTCGAATCCAACCTTCAAAACTACCTTTGTGTTCAAAATTTTTCAGATTGGTAAACACTTTCATAAATCCGGTAATCATTACATCTTCTGCGTGGTGAATGTCTTTTATGTATTGGCGACACACACTTAACATTTTAGAAGAAAACTTAGCATAAATCTGCTGTTGTGCTTGTCGATTATTTTCGACAGCTAACATAATGAGTTGTTTTTCTTCTTGATGTAATTGAATTACTTTCATTTTTAAAATTTAGAATTCAGAAAATAGAATTCAGAATCTCGCTTCTAATTATATAGACGAGAATGAGTTTAAAATGGTTGTACGAAATGAGAAAAAAAATTATTTTTTTCTTTCAATAACGTAATTTACCATTAAAATAAGGGAATCTTTATAAGTAGATGTTGGGAAATCTTGTAATAATGAAAGTGCTTCTTGTTGAAATTGCACCATTTTTTCTTCGGCGTACGTTAATCCGTTTTTGTCTTTTACAAATTGGATAACTTCTTTGACGCGCTTTTTGTCTTTATTGTAGTTTTTTACCGAGTTGATTACCCAACTTTTTTCTTTAGGCGAACAATTATTCAATGCATAAATCAAAGGCAATGTCATTTTTTGTTCTTTGATATCAATTCCTGTTGGTTTTCCTATAGCATCATCAGTGTAATCGAATAAATCGTCTTTGATTTGGAACGCCATTCCGATAAGTTCTCCGAATTTTCGCATTTTCTCGACCACTTCTTTATCTTCTGGAGCAACAGAACATGCGCCAAGCGAACAACAAGCTGCAATTAAAGTAGCTGTTTTTTGTCGGATGATTTCGTAGTAAATATCTTCTGTGATGTCTAGTCTACGTGCTTTTTCAATTTGAAGTAATTCGCCTTCACTCATTTCGCGAACTGCGACTGAAATGATTTTTAATAAATCGAAATCGTTATTATCAATGGAAAGCAATAAACCTTTTGAAAGTAAATAATCACCTACTAAAACCGCAATTTTGTTTTTCCAAAGTGCGTTTAGAGAGAAAAACCCACGACGTTTGTTACTGTCGTCAACTACGTCATCATG
Source organism: Flavobacterium cheniae (assembly GCF_004363695.1). Classification (GTDB taxonomy): domain Bacteria; phylum Bacteroidota; class Bacteroidia; order Flavobacteriales; family Flavobacteriaceae; genus Flavobacterium; species Flavobacterium cheniae. The sequence goes on from NZ_SNZC01000002.1 coordinate 118,230, forward strand.
TACTAAAGTTGCAGTGTGAATTAATTCAATAACCGAAGCGCCACGATACGTTCGCTCATTAATTGAGCCACCTGAAACCATTTTAGCCGTTAAGAAAACAAACATTGGTCGCATTTGTTTTCCCTTTCGATTTACTATGTAATGTGTGATTCTGTTTAATAAAGCCACTTTTGAAGACATGGAATCGCGAAACTTCTCTTCAAAGAGTTCCATTTCATTTGCGATAGGTAGCTTTATTTGTTCGGTTATTTTCATTTAGATTTCAAAAATACAAAAACAAACTCGTTAGTCAAAAGTTTAGCAAAAGATTATAAAAAAAGAGACTCCGAACTTTATCGAAATCTCTTTAATTTTTTTAGAATGAAAACCTATTAATTTTTAATAGAATCAACAAATTGCTGTTCGCTTTCTTTTAAAGGAAAAATATTGTTCATTTTCCAAAATTTCTCTGTGTAATTAGTGCCAGCTTCAAAAATAGTTTTTCCATCAAAACCTTTTTCTGGTATTTCTACATCGTTTTTGCTATCAAGAACCAACAAATCAAAAGTCCCACTAACATTGTCGTGTATTTTTTTACCCATTTGAATATAAATATTAAAACTACTTTTATAGTAAACCAATTCATATTGGTTATTTACAAACTTAAATTTACACCAAACCGATTGGTCATTCAGTTTTAGTTTAGCAATTAATATATTTTTAAGTTTTGAATTTTTCTTATGAGATTCAGCTATTTCAACCTTAAATTCAATAATTTTATTGGATTTATTATCTACGATAACATAACCTTCGTATAATAACTCATCGCTATCTGCATTCGGAATTATTTTAATGAATTCGTATTCAAATCCTGATGCATCTCTTCTTAAATATCGATCAAAAGTGTATTCTTTACTCTTGATAAGATTTTCAATTCCATCAAAATTATAAGCATATTTTACATAATCTCTTACATTGTAGGCTGAATCCATTCCATTCAAAACAGAACTGGTTGAATCTTGCAAATTGGATTTTATAGCTCTACTTTGATTGATTTGTAAAACCGATTTTCCATTTCCTTTCTTTATGAAATAATCCATTTTAGCATCTGAATACTTGGTATACTGATTGTTAATTTTTACAATTTCTCTACCATATGTAGTTAACTTAGTGTTTTTTACGGCACGAACTTTAGCGTCTTTTATTAACGATTTCAAAAAATCTCTACCTGAAACATTTGAGATTATTAATTCATCTAAAACATACACTTTTGGACTTAGATAAATTTCAACTTCCTTAGTTTCAAACACGACTTTCTTGGTTTCGTAATTGATATGACTAATCTCAACTTCTTTGATATGTTGCAATGAAAATTCACCATTTTCATTTGTCATCGTACCAGTCAAATTTCCCGAATTATCTTTAAAAAGAATATTTACAAAAGGAACTGTTTCTTTTGTTTCTGCATCTTTAATAATTCCTTTTGTGATGTTCTCCTGTGAAAAACTAAATGTAAAAAAAAGCAGAAAAAATAAGGTGTGCTTAATCATAATGATAGATGTGTGTTTGTTGAAACTGAAATTTATTTCTTTAATAAAAAAACCTTTCAGTTGTACGAAGATACTGTTTCTTACAAAAAAACATGTATTTCTTACATCTTTTTATAGCACAAAAATTACAATAATTGAATTTTAAGACTTATTCGCTAATTGGCCGCAAGCTGCATCAATGTCCTTTCCACGACTTCTTCTCACTTTTGCTACAATATTACTTTTTGCTAAAGCAGTTATGTAAGAGTTTGTTGCTTCTTCAGAGGCTTGTTGAAACATGCCGTCGTCAATAGGATTGTACTCGATAAGATTTACTTTACAAGGAACATATTTACAAAATTTTACCAATGCATCTATCGATTTTTTGTCGTCATTGATACCTTTCCAAACTACGTATTCGTATGTAACTTTGCTTTTCGTTTTTCTGTACCAATATTCTAAACTTTCACGTAAATCGGTTAAAGGAAAATTTTTGGTAAACGGCATGATTTCATTTCGAATTTCCTCCACAGCAGAATGTAATGAAACTGCTAATTTGAATTTCACCTCATCATCTGCCATTTTTTTAATCATTTTCGGAATTCCTGATGTAGAAACTGTAATACGTTTTGGCGACATTCCTAAACCTTCGGTAGACGTAATCATATCAATTGCTTTCATTACGTTTGGATAATTCATCAAAGGCTCACCCATTCCCATGAAAACGATGTTTGATAAAGGTCGGTCGTAATACAAACGGCTTTCGTTATCAATTGCAGCTACTTGGTCATAGATTTCTCCTGGTTCCAAGTTACGCATGCGTTTTAATCGAGCGGTTGCACAAAAATTACAATCTAAACTACAACCAACTTGCGAAGAAACACAAGCTGTAGTTCGAGTTTCTGTAGGAATTAAAACCGATTCTACAATTAAATCGTCATGCAAACGAACGGCATTTTTAACGGTTCCATCTTCGCTGCGCTGTAAAGTATCTACTTTGATGTGATTGATTACGAAATTAGCTTCTAACATAGCGCGCGTTTCTTTAGACACATTGGTCATATCTTCAAAAGTATGTGCGCGTTTTTGCCATAACCATTCGTAAACTTGGTTACCACGAAATGCTTTGTCTCCGTTAGAAACAAAAAAGTTACGCAATTGTTCTTTAGTAAGTGCCCGTATGTCTTTTTTCTCGATTTGCATGGTGCAAAGTTAGGTTAAAATGTTAAATCGTTTAATTGTTAATTTGTATTTTTGTCAAAATTTGATTTCATATGCATTTCATATCAGAAGATTTAGAAGATTACGTTGCCAATCATTCACAAGCGGAACCTGAATTATTAGCGAAACTTAACAAAGAAACTTACCAAAAAATCATGCAACCTCGTATGTTGAGCGGTCATTTTCAAGGTAGAGTTTTGAGTATGCTTTCTAAAATTATTCGTCCGAAACATATTTTGGAAATTGGAACGTATACAGGTTATGCTGCTTTGTGTTTAGCAGAAGGATTAGCTGAAAACGGAACTTTAGATACAATTGATATTGAAGAAGAATTGGTTGATTTTCAAAGAAAATATTTTGACGCTTCGCCATGGAAAGACCAAGTTTTTCAACATTTAGGCGATGCCGTTGATATTATCCCAACTTTAAATAAAAAATTCGATTTGGTTTTTATTGATGCCGATAAAGAAAATTATGTAAATTACTTTCACTTAATAGTTCCCATGATGAATAAAGGTGGAATTATTTTATCGGATAATGTGTTGTGGAGCGGAAAAGTTTTGGAAGAAGTAAAACCAAATGACAAAAGCACACCTGTTTTATTAGACTACAATCAACTATTGAACACTGACCCAAGAGTAGAAACGGTTTTATTGCCTATTCGTGATGGACTGACTGTTAGTCGCGTTCTGTAATGAAATTGTATTTTTTTCCAAAAAACAAGTACAATTTATAAAATACAAATCCGAAAGTTGCCCCAAACACATAACCAGTTAAAATATCGGCTGGATAGTGTAATCCTAAGTATATTCTACTATAAGCAAAAATTAATGGAAACAAAAACAGCAAATAAGTGTGTTTATAATATTTGCGTAGGATTAATACAACAAACGTTGTAGAAGCAAATGAATTAGAAGCATGTCCTGAGAAAAAACTAAATGATTTTCTTGTGATTACTTCTCTAATTGTTCCATCAAGTTCGGGATTGTTACATGGTCGCAAACGTTCGAAGGAATATTTGAAAAGATTGGTGATTTGGTCTGTAAAAGTTATTAAGGCCGCTAAAAAAAGTATGATAATTCCTAAACCTTTCCAACCAACTTTCTTTTGAATGAGATAAAAAACTCCAACGAAAAGTGGTGACCAATAGATTTGTTTGGTAATAATTTTCCAAAAACCATCAAATGGTTCTGAACCTAATCCGTTTAAAAAAACAAATAATTCTTTATCTAGATTAATTAACTGTTCCAAATTACAATTGTCTTTTTACAGGTCCGGTAATGCTTTCAATATCTTCTTTTACTTTTTCAATCGGATTTTGAACATCTAAATTGATGTTTTCAATAGGATTTACCATTTTAGTAATCCCCTCTTTTGCTTTTGCTATTTCATCTGAAACACCTCCTGTTAAAGTGTTCATATCCAAACCAGCATCTTGAGTACCTTTCTGAATTTCACTTTTAATCTCGTTAGTGGCATTCTTTAATTGCGCCATGCCTTTTCCTAAAGCACGAGCAATATCTGGAATCTTATCTGACCCAAATAACATTAAAACAACTAAAATGATGAAAAACAATTCACCTCCACCTATTCCAAACATAACGTATTGTCTTGAAAATTAACTTCGCAAAGTTACAAAGTTTTATACCTACTTTATCTTAAAGTAATCAAAAAAAAAGACTATCCGAAGATAGTCTTAATACTTATTTTTTCTCTAACGTATCAAATTTTGATACTGTTTCTGCTTTAGGCCAATAATTATTTTCAACATCAATATCAGCTGTTTCTAATTTTGGATCTACTTGAATTTTTACTACTTTTTTCTCAGTTGCGAAAACACGTTTAGCAGTGTCGTTGTTTCTTCTCCAAATTTGAGCTGGGAATTTTTGCGTTTCACTCGTTCCGTCTTCAAACTGAAGCTCTACGATGATTGGCATGATTAATCCTCCTGGTTTTTCAAACTCTACTTCATAGAAATATTTAGGCGATTTTAAAGCGTTCTTTTCTTCTGCCGTATAATTTTTATTTACATAATCAGAAAGTGCTTGAACACTATTTACGTCCATTGCTTTTTTCAATTCAGGTTTAAAATCTGGAGCGTCTTCAGCAACTAAGTACAACATTGGTTCTCCATCGCTAATTTTTCTTCCTCTTCTATTAAACATTGCTTGAGTTTCTTTTGAAGCTTCAGTAGAAACGTAATATTGTTTAACTGTTTTCACTCCAATATCAGTATAATCTGTTGAATAGAACCAACCTCTCCAAAACCAATCTAAATCTACAGCCGAAGCATCTTCCATAGTTCTGAAGAAATCTTCTGGTGTTGGGTGTTTGAATTTCCAACGATTCGCATACGTTTTGAAAGCATGGTCAAACAATTCTCTTCCCATAATAGTTTCTCTTAAAATATTTAAACCTGTAGCTGGCTTTCCGTAAGCATTAGCACCAAATTGGTAAATATTCTCAGAGTTTGACATAATAGGCTCTAAATATTTTTGGTTCCCTTTCATATAAGGAACAATATTTTTAGCTGGACCTCTTGTTGCAGGGAAATTTGGATCAAAAGAAGTTTCTGTTAAATATTCTAAGAAAGTGTTTAAACCTTCATCCATCCATGACCATTGTCTTTCATCTGAATTTACAATCATTGGAAAGAAGTTGTGCCCTACTTCGTGGATAATAACTCCTAACATTCCGTATTTAATTCTATCACTTACAAATCCTTTTTCGTCAGGACGACCGTAATTCCAACAAATCATTGGATATTCCATTCCTTGATCTTCTGCAGAAACTGAAACTGCTTTTGGATAAGGATAATCAAATGTAAAATGTGAATATGTTTTTAATGTATGTGCTACTGCTTTTGTAGATAAATCTCCCCAAAGTGGATTAGCTTCTTTTGGATAAATCGAAATTGCTAAAGGCTTGTTTGTTGGTAAATCAACTGCCATTGCATCGATTATAAATTTTCTTGAAGTTGAGAAACCAAAGTCACGCACATTTTGTGCTTTGAATTTCCATGTTTTCTTTTTGTCTGAAAAGCTACTTTCTTTTGCAACTGCTTCTTCTTGAGTAACAATTACTACTGGTTTATCAAAAGTTCTTTCCGCTAATTCCCATCTTTTTACTTGTTCAGCGGTGAAAACTTCGCTTCTATTTTGTAAAACTCCAGTTGCTTCCATAACGTGGTCAGCAGGAACTGTGATATTTACTTCGTAATCTCCAAAAACTAAAGCAAATTCACCTCTACCCCAAAACTGCATGTTTTGCCATCCTTCAACATCATTGTAAACAGCCATTCTTGGGAAAAATTGTGCCATTACAAACAAACGATTTCCATCAGGAAACTGCTCATAACCAGAACGACCGTTGTTAGCTCCTTCCATGTAATTTACAATATTGTACCACCACTTGATTGAGAAAGAAACTTTTTCACCATTTTTTAATGGCTTAGGCAAGTCGATTCTCATCATGGTTTGGTTGATGGTGTATTTCATTGGATTTCCTTTAGCATCTTTAACATACTCAATGTTAAAACCTCCTTGAAAAGGGCTTCCCATGTATTTTTTTGCAAAACCACTTGTTGAAATGGCCTTGTCCATATTTTGACTTTCTACCAAAGGTGTTTTCGAATCAGGTCTTTCGATATTTTGGTCTAATTGTACCCATAAATATTCTAACGATTCTTTTGCGTTATTGTAATAGGTAATAGTTTCAGAACCATATAATTTTTTGTTCTTATCATCTAATTCCAGATTCATTTTATAATCTGCTTTTTGCTGATAATAAGCAGGTCCTGGAGCTCCAGAAGCTGTTCTGAACATATTAGGAGTAGCCATTTCGTCATACATTTGACGGAATTTATTCTCATTATAATGTCCTAATTCACGCTTTTTTTCTTCTGTTTTCACTTCTTGAGCCAAGGCTCCGAATGTAAACGCTAAAGTTAAAAAAGCACTAAGTACAATTGACTTTTTCATGGTAATTCAGTTTCTTTTAATAGACTATTTTTTGTTGCGCATCACTATTAGTAAACAAAAAGCTATTTTTGTTACTATTAATATTTACATGAACAATATTTTGTTGTTCGCTGTAAACATCGGTTAGTAATGAATTAAAGATTTCGAAGGTATTTATTTTTTTTGAAATGGCAATTTTAGTGTAAAAAATTAACACATCACCTTCTACTTCTCGAGCTAAAAATTCAAGGTTTTGTGCTTTTTTATTGATGGAAATCTTTACGTTTTCCTTTAAGTAATCTTTGATTAAGGTTTCTGCTTCGGGCAACTCTTTCTTAGAAGTCAAATATACTTTCTTCTTGTATTTTTTTTCCAAAGCTTTTTCTAAATCGTCGATAAAAATTCTATGCGTAATTTCTATCCTTTTTTTACTTGGCACATAATCGATTTGGGTTACTGAAACATAAAATTTATGCCAAGCAAAAGAGCTTAACAGCACAACGATAATGATTGGAAAGACAAATCGTAACAGGTTCTTCTTCATTGGGTAAAAATAGTAATTATTCCTTTTGCTTTTCTAATTTATATGCTTTTGCTTTATCGGTTAAATACTGAATAAGCTGTAATTCATATTCAGATTTTAAAAACAATGATAAATCTTTGGCAGGCATTTCAGCATATTGCAAAAACAATGGAATATCTTCATGCTTTATTTTTAAAGTTTCTACGAAAAAATTATGTGAAAAACGCTCAAATATATGGTCAGAAAAAGATTTAGACTGAATATCTCGCTGTCTTCGTTCTTCAAAAACTTGTTCTGAATACTTTTTAGGATTTCTATCTTTTACAAATAAACTTACTAATCCAGCTCCAATGGCAAGAAAATTAAAATTTGAACCATTTGGCGCAAAATGACTTGGCATTGCCGTATTTACAGGTGTTCCTAACCGAACATCATCTTCATAATACATGACTTTTTTAGCATCAATTTTTGCAAAACCATCTCCATAAACTTGAATTCGTTTTATGTCTTCTTCTATTATTCCAGTAAGTGTATAGGGAGTAATTTCTACTTCATTTAACTCTGTAACCCTTACTTGCAATCTAATTTCTAATTCTTCTAACCAAAAATCTTTGTCGGTTAAAACATATTTTTTGGAATCGTATGAAATTCCTTGAATAAACAAAGTATCCGTAGCTCTAGCTTTAATAGAAAATTTTCCATCTACATTCGTAACTGCTCCAACATTTGAAGTAATATTAAAAATCGTTAAATTTTCAACTTCTATTGAGTCGGCAACAATTCTTCCTTTCAAAACTTTTCTTTCAATGTGTTGTCCAAAACAAATTTGAACAAACAAAAAGAATATACAAAAAAGACCTTTATTTTTCATCTGCTTTGATTTTAGAAATCTCAAGTTCATTAAGTTTTAAATATTCTACTGCTAACTCTGATAATATAAAAGACGCCATTGTTTTATTTTTGTCTTTCATAGCTCTAGCAAATCTTTCATTTTCTGCTATATAAAAAAGAAACCCATCAACATAAATTTCTGGAATTTTTAGTGTTTCAATAAAATATTTCTTTTCAAAATAATCAGAAGTTTTCATTTGTAACATTTCTTTTCTTTCAACCACTAATTCTTTCTTTAACATGCTAGTTCTTCCACTAATTGAATTTAATAATCCATCAACACTCATTCCTCCCAAAGGAATCAATAATGGACTATACCATTTAAATTCTTCTGCCGCAGCTAATTTACGTTCTGCAGGAGTATATGTTTTTTGATTAGCTGGCACAATTCCAAGAGCAACTGCATTTATATTTTTATATTGAATGATAGCAACTTCATCTAATTCTGTAATTAGCGATTCCATTTTTACAAAAACCAAATCTTTTGAAAAATCATTTGTAGTTAACACATATCTTCTTGCTTTCAGATTAACTGCGCTAAATTGTAGCGTATCAGAAATTTTTGCACTTATTTCAAAATAACCTCTTGAATCAGTAACAACGCCATTTTTTTTAGATAAATTAATGATATGAATTCCTTCCAATAGTGAAGACTCAGAAACAACTTTACCTTTAATTATGGAGACGTCCTGAGAAAAAACAAAAGCTGGAATTAGTAAAAAAAAGAAAAATAGTTTTTTTATCATAAATGAAATCTTATCACATTGTAAATGTAATTAGTTCTCTTCAAAATGAAATCCTAATGAGATGATAAACTTATGTTAATACAATTTGATAAATTTGTAAAAAATTAATTTAATGAAAAATATTATAATTGCTAGTACATCAACTTTACATGGTGGCGACTATTTAGATTATTTATTACCTGAATTGCAATCTTTCTTTTCGAACGTAAAAGAATTGCTTTTTATTCCATACGCAAGACCAAGTGGTATTTCACATGAAGATTACACAAAAAAAGTTAGTGAAGCTTTTACCAAAATTAACATCTCAGTAAAAGGAATTCATGAGTTTGAAAACCCAATTGAAGCAGTTGAAAAAGCAGAAGGGATCTTTACTGGAGGAGGAAACACGTTTTTATTAGTAAGTCAATTATACAAAAACAATGTAATTGACACTATAGAGAAAGTAGTTAAAAACGGCACACCTTATTTAGGAACTAGCGCTGGAAGTAATATTTGTGGTTTAACTATGAGCACAACTAACGATATGCCAATTGTATATCCTCCGAGTTTTAGAACTTTAGGATTTGTTTCATTCAATATCAATCCACATTATTTAGACCCTATTGAAGGTTCAACTCACATGGGAGAAACGCGCGAAACCCGAATTAATGAATTTCACCATTTTAATCCGCAACCTGTTGTGGGATTGAGAGAAGGAAGTTGGTTAGAAGTTAAAGGTGATTCTGTAAAATTGAAAGGAACTTTAACTGCGAGGATTTTCAAAAGAAATGAAACGCCAATTGAAGTGGCGCCTGAAACCGAACTAAACGAATTGAAATAAAAAAAGCCTTGCAATTGCAAGGCTTTTTTGTGGAGCGGAAGACGAGGCTCGAACTCGCGACAACCAGCTTGGAAGGCTGGAGCTCTACCAACTGAGCTACTTCCGCAGGTGATAATTTTTAAAACTTTATCTTGTTTTGGAGCGGAAGACGAGGCTCGAACTCGCGACAACCAGCTTGGAAGGCTGGAGCTCTACCAACTGAGCTACTTCCGCATTTGAATTACAAAAACTCTAATTTTATTAGGAGTTGCATGTATTTCTTTGGTGGGTGCAAATATACTTCAAAAGTTTTTTTAATTGCAAATTTTTTTAAATATTTTTTTCGAAGCAATTGCACTAACTTTACACTAGAATAAACCCATTTTACTAAATGATTAGCTTTTAATAAGTTATATAATTATGGAAATAAAAAAAATCAATTCAATTGACACTTATCCTGTTAGACATGAAGTTTTAAGAAAGGGAAAGCCAATCGAAACTTGCCAATTTAAAGGAGATGATGATGAAAATACCATTCATTTCGGATTGTATCAAAATGAGCGATTGATTGGAATTATTTCAATTTTTAAAGAAAAAAATGATTTATTCTCAGAAACAAATCAATTTCAGATTAGAGGAATGGCGGTTTTAGAAGAATTTCAAGGCAAAGGATTTGGAGCCGAATTAGTAAAAGAAGCTGAAAATCATTGCATTAGTTTGAATACCGATTTAATTTGGTTCAACGCACGAGAAAATGCAGTTCCTTTTTACAAAAAACTAGACTATATAATTATAGGAGATTCTTTTTTAATTCCTGATGTTGGCATTCATTTTGCTATGTATAAGAAAATTCGGAAAAATTAATTCAATAATTCTTCTTACATTTATATCACAATTGCTGCTCTCTATGAAAAAAATTACTTTTCTACTTCTTATTCTCTCTATTATTTCTTGTAAAAAAGAAGCTTTACCTGTTGCTTTTGATAATAGCATTATTAAAGACACGGTTTTAAATGTAATTATTAGACCTGTGCATCCCGACTTACTTTCAGAAAAATCAGATAGTTTGAAACTGTATTATCAAAAGTTTAATTTTCATGAAATTTGGTATCTAGATGAAAACCGAAAAGATTTAATTAATGAAATTAAATTTTGTTACGAAGATGGATTAAATCCAAACGATTATGAAATTAAAATTATTGAAGATTTAGAAAGTAAAAGAGCTAAATTAAATGATGAAGACATTGTAAAATATGACATTCTACTTACTGAAACCTTTGAAAAGCTAGCCAATCATTTGCACAAAGGGAAATTAAATCCAAAAGAATTATATACTGATTGGGATTTAAAACCAAAAGAAATTGCACTTTCTCCGCTATTAGAAAAAGGTGTAAAAGAAAAAACTATCGCTTCAACCTTTAAAGATTTAAAACCCAATCATATTGTTTATCAATTACTTAAAAAAAGCTTATTTGAAATAGACAAATTTCCCAATGTAACCTTTGAAAAAATTGCTGTCAAAAATAAAATTGTTGTAAACGACACTTTACCCGAAATGGTAAAAATTAAAAAGAGATTGGCTTATTGGAAAGATTATAAAAACAAAGACAGCATCATTACTTGGGCTTACGACACTTTAACACTCAAAGCGGTAAAACGTTTTCAAGCTCGTCATGGATTAGCTCCAGATGGCGTTATCGGAATTGGAACACTTAGAGCGTTAAACACTACTAAAAACGAACGAATTGAACAAATATTTGCCAATTTAGAACGTTGGAAATGGTATCCTTCAGATTTAGGAAAACAATACTTAATAGCAAACATTCCAGATTACATGTTACATTATGTAATTGATAATGATACCGTAGCTTCGCACAAAATTGTAGTAGGAACACCTAAAAGAAAAACTCCTATTTTAAGTTCGAAGTTGTCTAATTTTGTTTTCAATCCTACTTGGACCATTCCTCCTACTATCATTAAAGAAGATTTAACTCCTGATGCTTCAAAAAACCGAAATTATTTCCCTTCACGAAAACTAACAATATACAACAGCCAAGGAAAAGAAGTGAGTCCGTATGAGTGGAATCCAGCCAGAGCTAACAATTACAAATACGTACAAAAACCAGGTTACAATAACTCTTTGGGGTTGGTTAAGTTTAATTTTGCCAATCGACATTCGGTTTATTTACATGATACGAATCATCGTGAATACTTTGTAAAAACGTATCGTTCATTGAGTTCAGGTTGTGTGCGAGTGGAAAATCCATTGGTTTTAACCAAACAAATTTTAACCAAAACCAATCCTAACAAATGGGATAACAACGAAATTGATTCCATTATAAAGTTAGAGAAAACAAAAACAGTGTCCGTTAAAGACACTGTAAATGTATATTTGTTTTATTGGACGAGTTGGATAGAAAATGACAAACTTCAATTTAGAGATGACATTTATGAACTCGATAAGGCTTTGTTTTTAAAATTAAGAGACTAACTTAGATTTCACTACATAGTTTCTTGATGGGTGATAAATAAAAATACAAGATTTACCTTTTATGGTTTGAATCAATTCTTTGTGTACTTCGTAAGGAACAGCAGGGCAACCTTGACTTCTTCCCAATCTTCCTGTATTTCTAATGAATGATTTGCTTACATAATCAGCTCCGTGAACCACAACCGCTCTATTTCTAGCATTATCATTTATTCCGTATTCCATTCCGTCTAAACGTAATGACAACCCGTGTTTTCCTGTATACGTTTCTCCAGTTACATAAAAACCTAAACTACTTTTAAATGATTCACTAGTGTTTGAAAAATCAGTTGCAAATTCAGAACCCGAATTTCTTCCGTGAGAAACTAGCGATTTTAAAATCACTTTTTGTGTTTTCATATCAATAACCCACATTCTTTCTTGAGAAGATGATAAACTAAAATCAACAATCGTTAAAATTTCGTTTTCAATTTTACCTTGTTGTTTCAATTGCTCATAACCTTCAAAAGCAGCAATAAAACTTTCGAATGTTGGTAAAGAAAATCCATTAGCATCAATTACAGTGTAAAATGATTTACTTCTAGCTTCAAAAGTTGCTTTTGCATTTGCAGCAATTAATTTTGGATCAGTAGATTTAACTTCATTCTTAGTATTTTCTGTTGTATTTAAAGGCTTGAACGAAAAAATGCAAAATAAAATTAGGGGCAAAATTCTGTAAATCATTGTTAATCTTGTAGTTATATTGTTGTTGTGATTTGCCAAATATATTTATTTTTTTTAAACCTGCAAACTTTTTAATGCATTTTGTCGAAAATTTTAACCTTTCGTCGATTATTCGCACAAAAGTTAAACATTATATAAAAAAAGTAGACCTATATAATAAAACTATAATTTTGCGACCAAAATTTTTTACATGATAAATAGATTCAGTATTACAATTCTTTTTTGCTTAGCAAGTTTTCTTCTTTCGTTTTCACAAACTAAAAAAAGTGTTTCGACGAAAAAAACAACTGAAAACATTTCAATTGATGCTGAATTAAACGAAGCTTCATGGAAAGATGCAGAAATTGCAACCGACTTTGTTTCTTTAGAACCAAAAAACGGAACACCAATTCCTGAAGAATTTAAAACTGAAGTCAAAATCTTGTACTCTGATGACGCGGTTTATATAGGTGCAAAATTATATGATCCAAATCCAGAAAAAATTTTAAAAGAATTAGTGGAACGAGACGAAATTGGCACATCTGATTTTTTTGGCATTTTTATTAATGGTTACAACGATGGTCAGCAAGAATTTAGATTTTTTGTAACCGCGGCCAATGGACAAGTCGACACTAATTTCACATCTTCAGAAGGTGAAGATGGTTCTTGGAATGCTATTTGGGAAAGCAATGCAAAAATCACCGATTTTGGCTATGTCATCGAAATGAAAATTCCTTATGCTGCACTACGATTTCCTGAAAAAGACAAACAAATTTGGGGACTTAACTTTTTCAGAGAAGTTCGAAGAGAACGCCAAAAATACACTTGGAGTCCAATTGATAATAAAATTGGAGCCATTTCACAACAAGCTGGACTCTTAACCGGAATTGAAAACATCAAAACGCCTACTCGATTATTTCTAATTCCTTATTCTTCATTTTATCTTTCCGGAAGTGAAACTCAAAAAACTAAAGGCGAACTAAAAGGTGGATTAGATATCAAATACGGAATTAACGATGCTTTCACTTTAGATGCAATTTTAGTTCCCGATTTTGGTCAAACTAAATTTGATAACGTGGTTTTAAATTTAGGTCCATTCGAACAACAATTTAATGAAAATAGACCTTTCTTTACAGAAGGAACCGACTTATTTAGCAAAGGAAATTTATTGTATTCAAGAAGAATTGGACAAACTCCAGATTTGAATTTAAACATTGCCGAAAACGAATCAGTAGAAAGTCCTGGCGCTATCAACTTAGTCAATGCTTTAAAAATTTCTGGGCGTGATAAAGATGGATTAGGTATTGGATTTTTAAATGCTATTACCGAAAAAACAATGGCAACAGCAACAAATTCTGTTGATAATTCTACTCGACAAGTAGAAATTTCTCCATTGACAAATTACAATGTAATGGTTTTTGACCAGCGATTTAATCAAAATTCATCGGTAACTTTTATCAACACAAATGTTACCCGAAACGGGAGTTTTAGAGATGCTAATGTAACAGGATTATTATTCGATTTGAATAATAAAACTAATAAATACAATCTTTCTGGAGGATTGAAATCGAGTAGTATTAATGATGTTGAAAATAAAAATGGTTTTAATGCTTCTTTATATTTTGCAGAAACAAATGGCAAGTTTAGATATAGTTTTGGTAGTGAATATATGTCGAAAGATTTTGAAATTAATGATTTAGGAATCAATTTCAGAACCAATTATTATTCTTTCTCTGGAAACACAAACTATCGAATTCTAAACCCTAACAAAACCTTCAACACCTTTAGAATTAACCTAAACTCTTACTTTGAATTTTACACACCTACAAATCAAATTCAGGCAAGTAATTTTAATGTAAACTTAAATTCTACAAATAAAAGTAACCATTATTTTGGAGGCGGTTTAAATTTTAATCCGTTTGAAAATTATGATTACTACGAACCACGAGTAGCAAATAGATATTTCGTAAACCCTAGAAATGCCGGTGGTTTTTTCTACTTTTCATCTAATTACAACAATAAATTTGCTTTAGATATTAATCCATTCATTACCCATGTAATAAATGAAAACAGATATGAAGCTGGTATAAACATCAGTCCGAGATATCGATTTAGTGATAAATTTTCATTAGTGTATAGCTTTGACTATTTCAAACAACAAAATGATATTGGTTTTATAGATTTTGAAGGTTCAAATATTATTTTTGCAAGAAGAAATAGAGATACTTATACCAATTCAATATCGAGTAAATTTTCAATTAGTAGTGTAATGAATTTCAATTTATCGGTTAGACATTATTGGTCATTAGCCGAAAACAATAAAATCAATAATCTGAATGAAGATGGAAGTTTATCAACCAATACAACTTATACAGGTAATAGAAACTCAAACTTTAGCACTTGGAATTTAGATTTAAGTTACTCTTGGTGGTTTGCTCCGGGAAGTCAAATGTCAATTTTATACCGAAACAACGCAGGAACTTTTGACCGCACTATCAATAAAGATTTTGGCTCCAATTTCTCCAACTTATTTGAAGATAATTTGAATCATGTTTTATCTGTAAGCGTTCGTTATTTTATTGACTACAACCAAGCCAAAAACTGGATTAAAAAAGAATAAATCACTTAATCGTTTTCGTAATTTTAAGTCGGTTTTTAATTCAGAAATTTACCAATTGTTTATCTTTGTACAAACACACAAAAATGAACAAAAAAGTAATTTTAATGATATTGGACGGTTGGGGAAAATCTCCTGACCCAAAAGTCTCTGCAATAGACAACGCCAACACGCCTTTTATAGATAGTTTATATACCAAATACCCAAATGCTCAACTAAGAACCGATGGTTTAAACGTAGGTTTACCCGAAGGTCAAATGGGAAATTCAGAAGTTGGTCACATGAATTTAGGCGCTGGACGAATTGTATATCAAGATTTAGCCAAACTAAATTTAGCAGTAGAACATAAATCCATGAGTCAAGAAAAACCACTTATGGACGCTTTTGATTACGCAAAAAACAACAACAAAGCCATTCACTTTTTAGGATTAGTTTCTGATGGTGGTGTACATTCACATACTTCACATTTAAGAGGTTTGATTGATGCTGCTCAAGAAAGTGGTGTTCAAAAAATGTTTGTTCATGCTTTTACCGATGGTCGTGATGTAGATCCGAAATCTGGAGCTAATTATATTTTAGATTTAGAAAATTATCTTCAAAACACCAATGCAAAATTAGCTTCTGTAATTGGAAGATATTACGCAATGGATAGAGATAAACGTTGGGAAAGAGTAAAATTAGCTTACGATTTAGTAGTAAATGCTGAAGGAACTCACTCAAATAATGCTGTCGCGAGTATAAAAGAAAGTTACGCAATAGATACTACCGATGAATTCATCCAACCAATTGTTATGGTTGATGAGAATGACAATCCAATAGCGAAAGTTCAAGACGAAGATGTGGTGATTTTCTTCAATTTTAGAACCGATAGAGGTAGAGAATTAACCGAAGTTTTATCCCAAAAAGACTTTCATGAATTCAACATGCACAAATTGGATTTGTACTATGTAACCATGACCAATTATGATGACACGTATAAAAATGTTCATGTAATTTACGACAAAGATAATATAACCGAAACACTTGGTGAGGTTTTAGAAAAAGCAAACAAAAAACAAATTCGTATTGCCGAAACCGAGAAATATCCGCATGTAACGTTTTTCTTTTCTGGCGGAAGAGAAGAACCTTTTGTAGGTGAAACGCGTATTTTAAAAAATTCTCCCAAAGTAGCTACTTACGATTTACAACCCGAAATGAGTGCTTTTGAATTAAAAGACGCTTTAGTTCCAGAATTGAAAAAAGGTGAAGTTGACTTTGTTTGTTTAAACTTTGCTAATGGCGACATGGTTGGACATACTGGAGTGATGTCGGCTGCAATTAAAGCTTGTGAAGCTGTTGATGTTTGTGTAAAAAAAGTAGTTGAAACCGCTTTAGAAAATAATTACACCACAATTATCATCGCCGATCATGGAAATTGCGAAACGATGATAAATCCTGATGGCTCACCAAACACAGCGCATACAACCAATCCTGTTCCTATTATTTTAGTGGATAAAGATTTAAAAACTATACATAATGGGGTTTTGGGCGACATTGCTCCTACGATTTTAGACTTAATGGGAATTGAAAAACCTGACGTAATGACTTGTCATTCATTATTATAAAAAAGAAAAACTAAAAGAGATTCATTCATTTGAGTCTCTTTTTTTTTACTCGACAATTGTAAAATAAAAGTTAAACTTTTACATCATGATAGTATTACTATTATATTTGCATTGTAAAATATTACAAAATGCAAAATTTACTATCTAATTTAAAAATAACAATTAACGATAAACTATACGTTAAAGATCCTGAAACTTCAGAACTAGGGCGTAATATCTTAAAAAACAGCATCATATTAATTGATGAAATTGGATTTGAAGCATTTACATTCAAAAAATTGGGTGAAAAAATTCAATCTAATGAAAGTTCAATTTATCGTTATTTTGAAAACAAACATAAATTATTAGTATATTTAACTTCATGGTATTGGTCATGGATTGAATATCGTTTGGCATTTGCCACTACTAATGTTTCAAATCCGATTGAAAAATTAGAAAAAGCAATTAGACTCGTAACTGAAAATGTAGTTGACGATAATACAACTCCACACATCAATGAAGAAATTCTAAATCGAATAATTGTTGGAGAATTTACTAAAACCTTAATGACTAAAGAAGTAGACAACGAAAATAAAGAAGGTTTTTTCTTAGTTTACAAAAGAGTTATCAATCGTTTAATTGACATCATAAAAGAAGTGAATCCAGATTATCCTTACGCAAAAAGCTTAGCTTCAAGTGTTGTGGAAGGCGCACTTCACCAACATTTTTTAAAAAATCATTTAAAAACTATCACTAACTTATCTGAAAAAGAATGCGCAACTGAATTCTACACAGATATGACAAAAAAGATATTAGCATGAACCCAATAGATCGATTTAAAAAATTATTAATAGCAGATAAAAAAGATGTTTATCAATTACTTATTTATGCTGTTTTAGCAGGATTAATAAGTTTATCCATCCCTTTAGGTATCCAATCCATTGTAAATTTTATCCAAGCTGGACAAGTGAGTACGTCTTGGATTGTATTAGTATTTGGAGTTGTTATAGGGGTTGCGTTTGTTGGAATACTTAAAATCATGCAGTTTAGGATTACCGAAAACTTGCAGCAAAAAATATTTGTAAGATCTTCTTTCGAATTTGCCTTTCGTTTTCCAAATATAAAATTCAACCAACTTTACGATTTTTCACCTCCTGAATTAGCTAATCGTTTTTTTGACACAATTTCTGTTCAAAAAGGATTTTCTAAATTAATTTTAGAAGTTTCAACAGCAGCGCTGCAAATTATTTTCGGAATCTTGCTTTTATCTTTATATCATTCGTTTTTTATCTTTTTTGGAATTATCTTATTAATATTACTATATTTTATTTTTAAAATAAATTTTAAAGATGGGTTAGAAACAAGTTTAAAAGAGTCAAAATACAAATACAAAGTAGCACACTGGCTTCAGGAAATTGCGAGAAATCATTTAAGCTTTAAAAACAGTTCATTGTTTAATTTTTCGATGCATAAAAATGACAGACTCGTTAGTGAATACCTAATAAACCGTGAAAGCCATTTTAATGTATTAAAAAAACAATTTATTCAATTAACAGGTTTTAAAATACTTATAACTGCTGGATTATTAATTATTGGTGGAATTCTTGTATTAAAACAACAAATGAATATAGGCCAATTTGTTGCTGCAGAAATTATAATTATCACAATTATAAACGCTGTAGAAAAATTATTTTATGGATTAGAGCTTTTTTATGACGTAACTACTTCCTTAGAAAAATTAGGTACTGTTGTAGACTTAGAACTTGAAAGAGAAAATATATCTAAATCAGGATCAGAGTATTTCATTGAAAATGAAGAAATAACAATTGAAGCTAAAAATATATATTTTCAATTTCCTGATAATGAAAATCCTGTAATTAAAGGAGTCGATTTGACCATAAATAATAAAGACAGAATTTTAATTCAAGGAGAAAACGGTTCTGGAAAAACAACTTTACTTAGAATACTTTCAAGACTTTTAGAGCCATCAATTGGTAGCGTTTTTATTAACGATGTAAATTACAAGAAATATTGTATAGAAGACTTTAGATCAAAAATTGGTGTTATTACAATTGATGATAGCCCATTTGAAGGAACAATTTTAGAAAACATAACTTGTAATAATCCGGCAATTACAAAAAAAGAAGTTACTGAAGTTTTAGATAAATTGAAACTTACAGAAATAATTAAATCTTTACCTCAAGGCCTTGATACACCTATGCTTTCAGAAGGAAAAAGAATTAACTCAGCATCCATTCAAAAAATATTAATTGCTAGATCTGTTATCACCAAACCTAAAATATTATTTTTTGAAGAACCCGTAGATAAACTAGACAAGTATGCTGCCGGAGAGATAATTGAATGGCTAACAGACCCTGAACAACCATGGACACTTGTTGTAATTGCAAAAGCAAATTATTGGAAAGAAAAATGTACTAAAATAATTACAGTAGAAAAAGGTAAAATTAAATCCATAAAATAAGATGTTAAAAATTACAGAAAATGGCGTTGAAAAATGGATTGATATCACTCAATTCAAATCAACTAAAATATTTGAAGATAACAAAGGATACCTAAAAGTTAAAAAAACAATATGGGTATTGAGTATTTTTTTACTACTATTTTTGTTTTTGCCCTGGACTCAAAATGTTTCTGGTGCAGGTTCGGTGACTACTTTAAAACCAAATCAAAGACCACAAACCGTTCAATCAGCAATTGCAGGAAGAATAGAAAAATGGTATGTAAATGAAGGTGACTATGTAAAAAAAGGCGACACTATTTTGTTTATTTCGGAAATTAAAGAAGATTATTTAGATCCAAATTTAGTTGAAAATACGGGTAAACAACTAAACGCAAAAGAAAATGCAGTAATATCTTATGCAGACAAGGTAAAGGCACTAGAAAATCAAATGGGTGCTATTCAAAACGAAAAAGGTCTTAAATTAAAACAAGCTCAAAACAAATTAAAACAGTCGTATTTAAAAGTCCAAAGTGACAGTATTGATTTTGAAGCTACTAAAACCCAACTTAAAATTGCTAAAACGCAATACAATCGTTCAATAAATTTAAACAAAGAAGGTTTAAAACCAATGACCGACGTGGAAGAAAAACGCATGAAGTTGCAAGAAACCGAAGCTAAAATAATTACACAAGAAAATAAATATATTACCAGTAAAAACGAGGTACTTAATGCAACAATGGAGCTAAATAGAATTAGGGCTGAATATGATGAAAAGAATGCAAAGGCTAGTAGCGACAAACAAACTGCTTTAAGTACACAGTTTGACACTGAAGCTCAAGTTAATAAATTAAAAAATCAATACCGAAATTATCAAATTAGAAATGGAATGTACTACATTGTAGCGCCGCAAAATGGATATGTTAACCGTGCTTTACAAAGTGGAATTGGAGAAACTATTAAAGAAGGCACTGCAATTGTAAGTATAATGCCGGCAAGTTTTGATATTGCGGTTGAAACATATATTAATCCTGTAGATTTTCCATTAATTCACAAAGGAGAAAAGGTCAGAGTATGGTTTGACGGTTGGCCTTCTATTGTATTTAGTGGTTGGCCAGGTGCTTCGTATGGAACATTTGGAGGTGTTATTGTTGCTAAAGAAAATTTTATAAGTGAAAATGGAAAATATCGTGTTCTAATTGCTCCCGACAAATCAGATAAAGTATGGCCTAATCAATTAAGCATTGGAGCAGGAACACAAACTATAGCATTATTAGACGATGTGCCAATTTGGTTTGAAATTTGGAGAACACTAAATGGTTTTCCTCCTAATTTTTACCAACCAACACCAACTGAAAACACTAAGAAATAATGAAACCGAAACTATTTTACATCTTCCTTTTCATTTGTAGTTCACTGAGTTTATTGGGACAAAATTCACCAACCGAATTTACCTACAATGAATTTTTAGGTTATGTGAAAAAATACCATCCGTTAGTAAAACAAGCCGATTTAAAGCTCAACGAAGCACAAGCCAATTTAATGCAAGCGCGTGGGGCTTTTGACCCAAAAATTGAAGTCGATTTCAGTGAAAAACAATTCAAAGACAGTGAATATTATTCGATTTTAAACAGCAGTTTTAAAATACCAACTTGGTACGGAATTGAATTAAAAGCAGGTTTTGATAACGCCGAGGGAATTTACGTAAATCCAGAAAACACCTTACCAAATAGCGGATTAACTTCGTTAGGAATTTCAGTTCCATTAGGACAAGGTTTATTCATTAATCAACGAATGGCTGATTTGAGAAAAGCCAAAATTGCAAGAAATTTAAACGTTGCCGAAAGAAATTTACAAGCGGTTGAAGTAATTTATGAAGCTTCTGTGAGTTATGTCAACTGGAAAAGAAGTTTTGATGAAGTAAAATTGTATGAAACCTATTTAGAAAATGCTCTAATTCGTTACAACGGTATTTCAAAATTAATTGAAGAAGGAGACAAACCAGCAATTGATAGCGTAGAAGCTGGAATTGCAGTTAAAACCCGTAGATTAAATTTAGAAGAAGCTAAACTAAAATTTACTAAAGCTAAATTAGAATTATCTAATTATTTATGGTTAGAAAATAACATTCCTTTAGAACTGAATGACAATTTATTTCCTGAAACAACGTTATCTAAAACAATCAAAGAAGTTTTACAAATTAACGAATTAGGAACCGTTGATTTAGAAAATCATCCAAAAATTCAAGCTTTAGATGCTAAAATTGCAATGTTGAAAGTAGATCGGAAATTAAAAGCAAATGCACTTTTACCTAAGTTAGATTTGAGCTATAATTATTTATCTGAGCCAAGTTACATTGACAATTATCGTTTTGAAGATTATAAAATTGGCGTAAATTTTGCGTTTCCTATATTTTTAAGAAAAGAACGCGGTAGTTTAAAATTAGCCGATTTAAAAATTCAGGATTCAGAATTTGGCTTGCAGTTTGAACGAAAAAATTTGGAAAACAAAATCACTGCACAACAGCAAGAAATTGTTTCACTTGCAAAACAGCAAGACTACAATAATAAATTAGTAAAAGATTTTACCACATTGCTGAATGCTGAAGACCGATTATTTGAAATGGGAGAAAGTTCGTTGTTTGTAATTAATTCTAGAGAGAATTCTTTGGTAAGCTCACAAATTAATGAAATTGCTTTAGAAAACCGCTATTTGAATGCTATAATTGGGTTGTATAAAACTATTGCCAATCCGCAATAAAATGTGTCAAACAGAGTAAATCTGTTGATTTTATAACTTTCTGCATAAAAATTAATAAATTAGCAACCCCAAACAAGTATCATGAAAAAAACTGTTTCTATTTTATTAATTTTCTTTCTGTTTTTTAGTTTAAAAACATATAGTCAAGGAGGCGCATCATCTTGTGCTGAATTGGCGGCTAATCCTGCAGCATATCAATCTTGTGCAACAAGTATTCCTTTTAGCAGCTCTACTGGTGGAAATGGAGAAAGTTTTACTTCAACCTGTATTCCAACACAATATGTTGGTCCTACCTGGTTTTTTATTGAAATTGACACCCCAGGAGATGTTACACTACAAATTAGTCAACAAAATTTAGCGGGTAATGGTACCGATGTTGATTTTGTATTATGGGGACCTTTTCAAAACTTAAACAACATTTGTAATCAATTAAACACTACTAATGAAGTAGATTGTAGTTACTTACCAGACAATGTTGAAACTGTAAGCATTCCAAATAGTAATGCTGGAGATTTATATGTAATTGTAATTGATAATTATTCTGGTCAGGCTGGAAACATTACTGTTTCACAAACGGGAGGTTCAGGAAGTACCAATTGTGATTTTTTATCTTCAGTAACCTTAAACAACACTGATGGTTCTCTTTTAACCAATTTAGACTATTGCAAACCTGATACTAAAGAAATAGTAGCTACAATAGATATTTCTGATTTTCCGGGCGTTCCTACTAACTTAAGATTTAATTACACTTGGTTTAAAGATAATATTCAAATCAATGCAGTTTCTAATTCAACAACTTCAACCAACAGTTTAATTGTTTCAGAAAGCGGCATTTATAAAGTAGTTACAACAGCTTATGACATTACAGTAAATCCGACAGGAAACTTAACTGGTTTAAGAGTGAGTGAATCAGAAGCTAATTTAAAATTTCATGTAAAACCTGATGTTAGTATTTCAAATTCTAATACCGTTTGCTTGAATTCGAACCCAATATTATCATCAAATATTATTAATAATGCGGATTTAAATGCTACTATTGATGTTTTAAGTTATCAATGGTATCGGAATAACACCCTTATAAATGGAGCTACAACAAATACGTTTACTCCAACTCTTCCAGGGGACTACTTTGTAAAAGTTATCAATACACCTTGCTCGGAAACAGATTCAAATGTAATACGAATCATTGCTAATCCTAACATTCAAATTGCAACAGATACTACAATTTGCGAAGAAGACACCTATATTATTACTTCATCAAATGCAAATGCAAGTATAAATTCTGGATTAACTTATCAATGGTTTAGAGATGGAATTGCCATAACTGGAGCAAATAATTCGACTTATACCGTAACTAAATTTAATCAAACACTTAATACTACGGTACAATATTATTTAGAAACCACCGAACAAGGAACTTGTACAAATACCTCAAATTCAGTTTCAATTACTATTAATGCTTTACCTGTAATTAATTCGGTTTTAACTACTTTAGAACAATGTGACTACATCAACAATACTCTTGATGGAATTGCTGAAACTAACTTATTACAACTTTATAATTATTTTACGAATAACACTCCTGGATTAACCCTTAATTTCTATGCTGACGCTGGACTAACACAGTTAATAACTAATCCTACGAATCATGTTAATACTACATCTCCATTTTTACAAACCGTTTATGTAAAAGCGATAAATGAAAATGTGACTCCAAATTGTACTTCGGTGGGTGTTGGTAGTTTTGTGCTTCAAATTAATCCAACAAGTGTTGCTAACTATCCAAATATTCCAGCTGTTTGTCCAGAAATCAATCAAAACTATGGGTTTGTAAATTTTGATGCTCAACGTATCTTAATTAAAAACACTTATTTTGCGAGTTCAGATGTAAGTATTTCTTTTCATTTGAATACATCTGATGCCTCAACGGGTTTAAACGGATTGACTAATTTAAGCCAAATTCCAGTTGGAACTACAACTGTTTTCACTAGAGTAATTTCAAATACAACGCAAAGTTGTGAAGGAATTGGTACTTTTGAAGTTATTGTTACACAAGCGCCATTACAAAATATTGTAGATAATGAATCCGTTTGTCTTTTAGATTCGTTTTTATTGAACGCTAAGGATGGTGAAGCTTTAGCAGGACAAAATCCTTCTGTTACTGTTTCTTATTTCAATACTTTTGATAATGCGAGAGACAATGTTTTTGTTATAAATAAAAATATTCCTCTTCCATTGACATTAGGAAATCGCACAATTTTTGCTCGTTTATTTGATACACTAACTGGATGTACTTCAATTATAAACTTTACTATTACGGTTTTCCCAAATCCAATTATTGTACAACCTTCACCTATTCGTCATTGTGGTGATGTGACGGCTACTTTTGATTTAAATAGTAGAATTAATCAAATCACTAATGGGAATTTAAACTATCAAGTTACGTTTTATGCTAATAATGCTGACGTACTAGCAAATAATCCGATTGCAACACCTGATAATTACACAAGTTCCACAGCAACTATAATTTGTAAAGTTGTTGATGCTACTAATAATTCTTGTGAAGCATTTACTACTTTAAATCTTGTAGTAATGGCATTACCTGGAAGCAATTCTAATCCAACTCAAATGGAATTATGTAACGATTCTGGTTTTGACTATTTTGATTTGACTTCTAGAGAAATTGAGATGGCTGGTTCGACACCAATTAATACAATAAATTTTAGATATTATACAGAATTACCAGATGCTTTAGCAAACGCGAATACAAATCGTATAACTACACCAAGTAATTTCTTAAATACAACTATCAATTTTCAAAAAATATATGTTCGATTAAATAGCAGAACTAATATTGATAGCGAAACTGGAGTTGCTTGTTTTAAAATATTGGAATTGGACTTATATGTTAGACCTTATCCGGTAAATTATCTTTTAAACGAACCGTACACTATTTGTATTGACCAACTAAATAATATTACATATCCTGTTGAAATAAAAACGCAATTAAACAGCACAGATTACACTTTTCAATGGTACAATGGTCATGATGCAGTAGCTGGAAATGAAATTATTGGACAAACAGGTACTTCATTTACCACTTCAACTGTTGGACAATATTCGGTAGTGGTTACTAACATTTCTAATGCAGCCAATTGTTCGTCTACATTTAATCTTAGCACACAAAATTCGATAGTACCTAATTCCGTTACAATTAACCCAAATGAATTAATCGCTTTTGGAACGGATAATACAGTAACAGCAATCGTAACTCCAACATCTAACGATTATTTATATTCGATTGATGGAACATATTTTCAGTCAAGTAATGTGTTTACTAACATTCCTGGCGGCGACTATACTTTAACCGTTATCAATAAATTTGGTTGTGGCGATGTTAGTGCAACATTTACTATTGTAGATTATCCTAATTATTTTACTCCAAACGGAGATGGCTACAATGATACATGGAATATTAAAGGAAGTAGCGCTTTAGATTTGGCAATCATAAGAATTTTTGATCGCTATGGAAAGTTAATCAAACAAATTGACCCGAATGGCAATGGATGGAATGGAACATTCAACAATGAACTATTACCATCAACAGATTATTGGTTTACAATTGAATACACAAAAAATAATATTACTAAAGAATTTAAAGGACATTTTAGTTTAATCCGATAAATGAAAAAATAGAGCAATAAAAAAGCCTTCGCAATGCGAAGGCTTTTTTTCGTTTTATATCCAAAAAATATATTAGTAACGACCTCTTGAGTTGTTATCTCTATTGTTAGAGTAACCGCCTCTACTTCCACCAGCGTTACGATCGAAGCTTCTTCTTTCGCCTTCTGGTTTTGGTTCAGATTTGTTAACAACGATTTTTCTACCTTCGATAGTTCCACCGTTTAATTCGTCGATTGCTTTTTGAGCCTCAGCATCATTAGCCATTTCAACAAATCCAAATCCTTTACTTCTTCCGGTAAATTTGTCAGAGATAATTTTAACTGATTCAACAGCTCCATACTCTTCAAAATAACCTCTTAAATCTGCTTCCTCTACACTGAAAGGAAGACTTCCTACAAAAATGTTCATCTATGAAAAATTTAATTCCTTACAAAGGTAGACTATTTAATGTTGCCAAAAGGTTAAAGTTTGGTTTATTTTCAAAAACAAGCCTTATTAGCTAAAAAATTCAAAATCAAAAAGTTAGTTTTTTGATAATTTTTTAATTTTATAGAAATTTTTCAACAAAAAAGGACAACCATTCGATTGTCCCTTTCTATAGTTTAGTTCTTATTTATTTACAACCTGTCATTTCATAGTAAGCACGTTCTACTGCTTCTTGATGATTTGGATGTGCAATTCTTACTAACTCTTTAACTCTTTGTTTTAAAGTTTTTCCATATAAATCAGCAATACCATTTTCGGTGATAATGTAATGGGCGTGTGCTCTAGTAGTTACAACACCAGCTCCTTGTTTTAAATAAGGCACAATTCTACTTTCACCTCTTTTAGTAATCGAAGGCAGAGCAATAATTGCTTTTCCACCTTCACTTAATGATGCTCCCCGAATAAAATCCATTTGTCCTCCAACTCCAGAATACATAGTACTTCCGATAGAATCGGCACAAACTTGACCTGTTAAATCTACTTCTATAGCCGAATTAATAGCAACCATTCTTGGATTTCTACGTATACGAGCAGTATCATTTACCATAGACGATTCTTTCATTTCTATAAACGGATTATCATCTACAAAATCATACAAACGTTTCGAACCCATTAAAAATGTTGCCAATGCTCTACCTCTTAAAGTTCCTTTATAATTACAATTAATGACATCATTTTCTATTAAATCGATAACACCATCAGAAAACATTTCTGTATGTAATCCTAAATCTTTATGATTGGTTAACTTACTCAAAGCTGCATTTGGAATAGAACCAATTCCCATTTGAAGTGTACTTTTATCTTCAATTAAAGAAGCAACATAAGTTCCGATTTTTTCTTCTTCAGATGTAAATGGGGTTACTTCATGAGCAAAAATTGGCACATTAACTTCTACTAAATAATCTATTTCCGAAACATGCAGAATTCCATCTCCAAAAGTTCTTGGCATTTGTGGATTCACTTGAGCAATAACAATTTTCGCATTTTCAATAGCTGCTACCGAAGCTTCAACCGAAACACCTAACGAACAATAACCATGACTATCTGGAGGCGAAACATGTATAAATGCCACATCTAATTTTACTACATTTTTACGAAACAATAATGGTAATTCACTCAAAAAAACCGGTGTATACGAACCATTTCCCGCTTTTAACGTATGACGAACATTAGCTCCAATAAAAAAAGAATTCACGTGAAAACTTTCAGCTAATTCAGGATTAGCATAAGGCGCATCGCCTTCGGTGTGTAAATGGCAAACTTCTACATTTCTAAGCTCAGAAGCTCTATCGGTTAATGCTTTTGTTAAGATTGTTGGTGTAGCTGCCGCGGCTTGAACATAAACTCTGTCGCCACTTTTTACTACTTGTACAGCTTCCGCTGCGGTTACATATTTTCCCATACCTAATGAAATTTATACTGCAAATTTATGTTGGAATTTAAGCATAAAATATGATAATTCTCATTTTAAATTTAGAAGTTAGATGTCCGAATTATCACATAATAGTTTGAGATTTAAAATTAAAGTTATTCTTGAAATTGAAATTGAACTTGAATTTGTATTTTTGCCTCGAAATTTTGCATTATGATCGTAATTAAAACCTTAGAAGAAATAGAATTGATGCGCGAAAGTGCTTTGATTGTTTCGAAAACATTAGGAATGATTGCTAAGGAAATTAAACCTGGCGTTACTACTTTATATTTAGATAAATTAGCAGAAGATTTTCTTCGTTCGCACGGAGCTGAGCCTGCATTTTTAGGAATGTACGGATTCCCAAACTCGCTATGTATGAGTCCAAACACACAAGTAGTTCATGGTATTCCGAACAATGTTCCATTGCAAGATGGCGATATCATTTCGGTAGACTGTGGTGCTTTTAAAAATGGTTTTTATGGCGATCATGCGTACACTTTTGAAGTAGGTGAAGTTGCTCCAGAAACTAAAAAACTACTTCAAGTTACCAAAGAATCTTTATACGTTGGAATTCGCGAAACTAAAGTGGGCAATCGTGTAGAAGATATCGGACATGCAATTCAACAATACTGCGAAAGTCATGGTTATGGTGTAGTTCGTGAATTATGCGGACACGGTTTAGGGAGAAAAATGCACGAAGATCCAGAAGTTCCAAATTACGGAAAACGAGGTCGTGGAAAAAAATTAGTCAACGGAATGGTTATCGCAATCGAACCGATGATTAATATGGGAACCAAAAACATCAAACAACATAAAGACGGCTGGACAATTACAACAGCCGACGGAAAGCCAAGTGCACATTTTGAACACGATGTTGCCATTGTAAACGGAAAACCTGAATTGTTATCCACTTTTGCTTACATCTATGATGCTTTAGGAATTGTGAGTAACGAAGAAGATGGGTTGAGACAAAAACCATTAATATTATAACAAACTCTTTTAATGTATGAATTGTAAAACTTGCAATAATCCTTATGAAAACACCGCACAATACTGTTCAAATTGTGGTGCTAAAATAGTTGATGACAGACTTTCATTAAAAGGAACTTGGGAAGAATTTATTGGTCCTTTTTTTAGTTGGGATAATAATTTTTGGAGAACTTTCTTTGGTTTGTTTAAAAATCCTAAAGATGTATTAGCAGCCTATATTTCTGGTGCCAGAAAAAAATATTTTCATCCTTTTTCCTATATAATTTTATATGCTACGATAGCTGTTTTTTTCTATAAATTTTTCCCAATGGAAATAATCATGGATTATTCAGAAGGTTTTACAAAAGGCTATAATTCGACAAATTCCTCAAGTAATGTCCCTAAAATAGACATGAAAGGTTATATGGAAACATTAATGAGTTATTACAACTTTTTTGTGTTGTTGTTAATCCCTATATATGCCCTGACTAGTTACATTATATTCAATAAAAGAGGTCATAATTTCTTCGAACATTTGGTATTTAATAGTTACTTACAAACAAACTTAGGGTTTATATCATTAGTATTACAAGTTATTTTAGTAAATATGTTAGGAATGAGTTTTGGTACTTATTCTATACTATTTTTGTTTTTATTCATATTTTTTACACTTTATGCTTTTAAAGAATTATATAATCAAAATTTAAAACAAAGTATTGCTTCCGGAATTAAATACCTACTGCTTTTCTTTGGATTATACATAGGTATAATAATCGCATTTTCTCTTCTATTTGGAATTATATACGCCATAACTTTAATGAAATGAAAAAACTTTTTAAACTTATATTAAACACTATTCCTCGTCCGATATTGATTCGATTGAGTATTGTAGTGCGTCCTATTTTGGCTTTTTTATTAAAGGGAAGTCGTTTTACGGATCCGATTGATGGCAAAAGCTTTCGCATGTTTTTACCTTATGGCTATGGAACACAACGAAACAATGTATTATCACCAAGTACGCTTTCATTGGAAAGACACCGCTTGTTGTGGTTGTATTTACAAAACGAAACCGATTTTTTTACCGCTCCAAAAAAAGTATTACACTTTGCGCCTGAACAAGAATTTTACAAGCGTTTTAAAAAACAATCAAATTTAGATTACACAACTACCGATTTATTTTCGCCTTTGGCAGATGTAAAAGCAGATATTTGTAATTTACCTTTTGAAGATAACTCATATGATATGATTTTGTGTAATCACGTTTTGGAGCATATTCCAGATGACACGAAAGCTATGCAAGAATTATATCGTGTTTTAAGACCAGGCGGAATGGGAATCTTTCAAATTCCACAAGATTTATCAAGAGCTACCACTTTTGCAGATGATTCGATAACTGACCCAAAAGAAAGAGCTAAAATCTTCGGACAATATGATCACGTTAGAGTTTACGGAAGAGATTACTTTGATAAACTAAGAAGCATTGGTTTTAAAGTAGAAGAAGTAGATTACACCAAAACAATTGCTCCCGAATTAGTAGAAAAATATTGTTTAGCAAAAGGAGAAATTATTCCGGTTTGTTATAAATAAAAAAATCCCGCAATCATTACAATTGCGGGATTTTGAATTTAATAAAAACCTATTTATTCTTCAGGCATTAATATACCAATTACTTTATCTTTTGATAAATATTTCTTAGCCACATCTTGAAGCTCTTTAATAGTCAACGCATTCAATTTAGCTTCAAATTCAAATACTTCTTCAGGATTAACACCATCTGTATATTGACGTTTTAAAATTGCCATCCAATATCTGTTATCTTTCAAGCTTTCTTTGTATTCTAATCTTGACGCTTCTTTAAATTTATCCAAATCTTTTTGTTCTGGACCGTTAGTAATCATTTTGTTTAATTCTCTTAATGCAGATTCTGTAAGTTTTTCAGCATTTTCAGGTCCACAAGGGAAAGAAATTGAGAAATTATAACTTCCGTAAGGTACTTTATTTATACTTCCTCTTGCTCCTACTCCATAAACACCACTTTCATTTTCTCTTAGTTCTTCTACTAATTTAATTGTCAATACTTCACCTAATGCTTTGAAAGCAAATGCTTCTTTAGCATCGTATTTTGTATCGCCATAAATCATGATGTTCACGGTACTTTTTGGATCTTTACCTTTGTTTACCACTTTTTTGTGTGAACCATTAAGCATTCTGTATCCTAAATCTTTCGCACTTTCTTTAGTATTCTTATCCGAAGGCAATGAAGCAATATATTTCGCCGCAAAAGCTTCCAATTGAGCTTCATCAAAATTTCCAACAAAGTAGAAATTAAAATCAGCTGCATTTGCAAAACGCTCTTTGTATTTTTTATAAGCTAATTCATAATCCGCTTTATCAAAATCTTCTTCTTTTGGAAACCCTTTATATCTTGGATTTTCTTTATTCAAATACGTATAAAATTCATTTGAAAAATAAGTAGCAGGTTGCGACATCATGTTCGCCATAAAACCTTTTTGCTTTGAAATAAAACCAGCAAAAGCATCTTTATCTAAATTCAAATCAGTGAAATAAGCATAAGTCATTTGGAATAAATACTCTAAATCTTTTGGAGTTGAAGAGCCGTTTAATCCTTCATAAACTCCACCAACATAAGGATTTACTCTTGCGATTTTTCCAGTCATGAATTTATTGATATCGTTTTTAGACATTCCCGAAAAACCTGCTTCAGACAAACCACCCATTGCTAATGAAACTTTTGCCATTTCATCGTTTGAAAATAAATTTGAACCTCCAAAACTTACCGCTTCAAACATTACTTGATCGTTTTTAAAATCGGTTTTCTTGTAAACTACAGTTGCTCCATTTGAAAGTTTTAAAGTAGTTGTTCCTAATTTCGCATTGCTTTCTTTTGAAACTACACTTCCTTCTTTAACCTGATTTCTCAATAAACTTTCAGATACTTTCGTTTCTGTGTAAGCTGTTAATTCATTTTTGTTTACTGTTAATGAATTTAAAACTTCTTGCTCAGTTGGCTTAACCAATCCATCTTTTTCTGGACCTGTTAAAATTACAACTCGGTTGTCTTCTTTTAAATATTTTGCAATTAATCCGTTTGTTTCTTCAACACTTACTAAAGGCAACATTTTTTTGAACACATCGAATGTCCATTCGATACTAGGTATTGGTTCTTTTTCAAGGAAATTTGCCTGATATTCTGAAACATAATTCTCAGATTCATTCTTTTCTCTCTCGTTATATTGTCTTTCGATTTGTGATAAAAATTCGGCTTTTGCTCTATCTAATTCGCCTTGCGTAAATCCAAATTGTTTCACTCTTTCATTCTCTTTTACTAAAACTTTTAAAGCTTCTAATTGTTTGTCTTGCGCCACCATAGCAAAAGACTGAAAAGCTTCTTTTGTTCTTGCAAAAGTACCACCATGGTAAGTATAACCAAAGTTAAAAGGAGGATTCGGACTGTTTTGTAACTCTTCTAATCTATTATTTAACATAGTAGAAAAAAGTCCTTTTGCAAGATATTCTTTAAAATCACCAAGAGTAGTAACTTTCTTAGGCTCTTCATAATCTTTATACAACAATTGCACTTGAGCAAATGCCGCTTCTTTATCCGATTCTACAGAAACAAAAGTTTCTTTATGATTAGGAACATCAAACGTTTTTCTTTCTTTTTGCTTTTTAGGATTTTTATATTTTCCAAAATGAGCAATAATTTTTTGCTCCATTTCGGCAACATCAATATCACCCACAACAATTACCGCCATTAAATTAGGACGATACCAGTCTTTATAAAAACTAGTTAATTTATCGTATGTAAAGTTTTCTAAAATTTCTTTTTGACCAATAGGAAGACGTTTTGCGTATAACGAATTATACATCATTTTTGGCATAAAACGTCCCATCATTCTTTTGTCGGCACCTAAACCTAAACGATATTCTTCTAAAACAACTCCTCTTTCTTTATCAATTTCTTCTGGAGTTAACGTCGTATTGAATGCCCAATCTTCGATAATTTGAAACCCTTTTTCTACTTTTTCTTTATCATCTGAAGGGATTGGTAAAAAGTAAACCGTTTCATCAAAACTGGTGTAAGCATTTAAGTGTTGCCCAAACTTAACTCCAATACTTTGAAGGTAATTTACCAATTCATTTTTAGGAAATCGTTTTGTTCCATTGAAACACATGTGCTCCATAAAGTGTGCTAATCCTTGTTGCTCATCTGTTTCTTGAATAGAACCTGCATTAACAACTAAGCGCAAATCTACCTTATCTTCTGGTTTTGCATTTTTACGGATGTAATAGGTTAATCCGTTTGAAAGTTTACCGATTTTTACATTTGGATCGGTCGGAATTGGATCTTCTAGCTTAAAGTCCTGCGCAAAAAGAAACGCTGGAACGAAAAGCAATAAAGAAATGGAAAATTGAAATTTCTTCATAAAATTTGATTTTGTTTGGATAAAATTATCTTTATAACTACAAAATCAAAAGTTTATTATGCAAGTTTTAACAATTATTTTCTTATTTGGAATTAGTCTATAATTAAAGAATTGAAATTTTCTGTAGTAAATTGTTGCATTTTATTGTCAGAATCTGAGTACAAAAGCATTACATACAATTCTGGATGTTTTTGCAAGAATACTTTACTTTCCTCTAAACTCATTAACATGAAAGCAGTTGCATAACCATCAGAAATAGCAGAAGATTTAGATAAAACTGTAGCGCTTAATACATTGTTTTTTTGTGCCAATCCTGTTTTTGGATTAATGATGTGTACGAATTTATTCCCTGTAACTTCGTCAATCATTACTTTACGATAATTACCTGAAGTTGCCATTCCTAAGTTTTCTAAATTTACTTTGGCAATTAAAGTACGCTCTTCAGGTTTTTGTAAAGGATCATCGATTCCTACTACCCAATTCTTATTTTCAATCGTGTTTTTTCCTAAAGCGAATAATTCACCGCCAATTTCAACAATAGCATTTTCAATTCCTTTCGATTTTAAATAATTTACGACCACGTCAACGGAATAACCTTGTGCAATTGCATTAAAATCGATAAAAGTTTCTTGATGCTTTTTTGAAATGGTTTTATTTGAATTTAAAGCAATCTTATCAAAACCTACAAATTGCAACAAACTATCTATTTGTTTTTGAGATAAATTTTGTTGTTTTTTATTCGGACCGAATCCGTAAGCATTCACCAAAACACCAATAGTTGGATCAAACAAACCATTAGTTTCTTTATAAATTAGATTTGAAAGTTGAAACGTTTCTGTAAAAAAATCATCGACTACAATCGTTGAATCTCCTGAATTGATTTTAGAAATTTTAGAATCTGGACGATACGTTGAAAGCGACAAATCGAAAGCAGTTAACA
This sequence comes from Flavobacterium cheniae, assembly GCF_004363695.1. Classification (GTDB taxonomy): domain Bacteria; phylum Bacteroidota; class Bacteroidia; order Flavobacteriales; family Flavobacteriaceae; genus Flavobacterium; species Flavobacterium cheniae. The sequence continues at coordinate 152,426 of NZ_SNZC01000002.1, forward strand.
ACGAATCGATTTGATTTTTAGTTACTTTTTCTTCTGATGCAATATATTTTATAGAATAGGTACTTCCCTGTGCTTCACCTTGAATGATATGAAAATCTGTGGCTTTATCACATGAAACTAATAACACAGCTACAACCAAAAAACTACAAAATCTCTTTAATTCCTTCATAATTTAAAATATAATCTTGATTTTTTAAAACGGGCTTTTCGAAATCATTTGCATTGGCAAAACCAACTCCAGCATAAAGCACTTTAGCTTTTTTCCCTTTAGCGTGATTGATGAAGGTTTCCATAAACAACACATCGTATTCGGCAGGATTATCAGGATACGTAACGGCTTGCACCATCACAAAATGTAAAGTATTCGTAGGTTTATCAACACAAACAAATTGTGGATGTTTTTTCAATTGGCTGTTAATAGCAATGAACTCAAATCCTTGTTTTTCGAGTTCTTTTCCCACGTGATTCATGGCCAAATGATGTAAGTCTTGAAGTGATAATGGTTCCATGATACAAAGGTAGTTATTCTATTTGAAAGCATAAAAAAACCGACTCATTTCTGAATCGGTTTTGGTATTTAAAATTTGGATTAACCTCCAAAGTCGTCAAATCTAATGTTTTCTGGATCTAAACCGAAGTCTTCACCCATTTTTTGAACTGCTTTGTTCATCATTGGGGGTCCACAGAAATACAATTCAATATCTTCAGGATTATCATGTTTTGATAAATAATTATCAATTACCACATTGTGAATAAATCCTACGAATCCGTCACCTTCTCCGTCGATTCCTTCTTTCACTTTCCAGTTATCTTCTGGCTGTGGTTCTGATAAAGCCAAATAGAATTTAAAGTTAGGGAAATCTTTCTCTAACGCTCTGAAATGGTCTGTGTAGAACAATTCACGTTTAGAACGACCTCCGTACCAATACGTAACTTTTCTTCCTGTTTTAACTGTACGGAATAAGTGATATAAGTGCGAACGCATTGGCGCCATACCAGCTCCACCACCTACGTACAACATTTCTGCTTCTGATTCGTTGATGAAGAATTCTCCGTAAGGTCCAGAAACTACTACTGGATCACCTGCTTTTCTTGAGAAAACGTATGAAGAAGCAATACCTGGATTTACTTTCATCCAATCGTTTGTAGCTCTATCAAAAGGAGGAGTTGCAATACGAACGTTCAACATAATTTTTCTTCCTTCTGCTGGGTAAGAAGCCATAGAGTAAGCTCTTTCAACCAATTCGTCATTTTTCATAACTAATGGCCATAATTTGAACTTATCCCATTCCGCTTTGAATTTTTCAGGATCACTAGGATGTTCTTCTGGGTGCGCCATAATATCCATATCTGAGAATTTTACTTCACATTTAGGGATTTCAATTTGGATATATCCACCAGCTTCGTAGTGCATATCTTCTGGCAACTCAACGATAAATTCTTTAATGAAAGAAGCTACGTTGTAGTTAGAATATACTTTTGCTTCGAATTTTTTGATACCAAAAATTTCTTCTGGCACTTCAATTACCATGTCTTGTTTTACTTTAACTTGACATCCTAATCTCCATCCGTCTGCTAATTCTTTACGTGAAAAGTTAGGTATTTCTGTTGGTAATGGTTCACCACCACCTTCTAATACTTTACATTTACATTGTAAACAAGAACCTCCACCACCACAAGCTGATGGTAAGAAGATTTTACTATTTCCTAAAGTAGTTAAAAGCGTACTTCCTCCACCTACTTCGATTTCGTTTTCACCGTTAATTTTAATCTTTACTGCACCTGAGTTTACCAACTTTGATTTAGCGTATAATAGCATAAACACCATTAGTAAAATAAGCACTAAGAAAGCTAAAATTGAATATGTAATTAATTCTGTTATACTAAACATGAGTTCAATTTTTAATGTTATACTATTATTTAACTACTTGAGTTGAATCTACTTTTACAGAATCTACAGCTACTTGAACTGAATCAACCACAGGAGTTTCAACAACAGCTGGAGCTGGAGTTACTACTTTTTCTTGCGGTTTTTTATTTAAAGCATTGATGTCGATACCACCAAAACTCATAAAACCAATAGCCATTAAACCTGTTAAGATAAAAGTAATACCCAAACCTCTTAGCGGCGCTAATACGTTAGAATATTCCATTTTTTCACGGATAGCTGCTAATGCAACAATTGCAATTAACCAACCAAAACCCGATGCAAAACCGAAAGTTATTACATGACCTAATGAAGAATATGTTCCACCATCAACTCTTTGTTGCATAAATAATGAACCACCTAAGATAGCACAGTTTACTGCAATAAGTGGTAAAAAGATACCTAATGAGTTGTATAATGAAGGTGCAAATTTCTCAACAATCATTTCCACTAACTGTACCATTGTTGCTACAGAAGCAATGAATAAAATGAAAGTTAAAAAGCTTAAATCTAATTCTGCGAATGATGGATCTAACCAAGCTAATGCACCAGCACCTAAAACATAATGATAAATTAAATAGTTTAAAGGAACAGTAATTACTTGTACAAATATTACAGCAATACCAAGACCTATAGCTGTTGATACTTTTTTAGAAACGGCCAAAAATGAACACATTCCTAAGAAGTATGCAAAAATCATGTTATCAATGAAAACTGATTTTAAAAATATATTGATATATTCAAACATAGCTATTATTTTTTCTCGATTAATTTCTTGTTAATTCCTCTTTGTACCCAAATTACGATACCTACCATAACTAAGGCCATTGGAGCTAATAACATGAATCCGTTATTAACATATCCTGTAGCATACAAACCTGTTTTTTCAACAGAGTTTCCAAGAATTTCGATTCCGAATAATTTTCCTGAACCAAATAATTCTCTAAAAAATGCAACTACCAATAAAATGATTCCATATCCTAAACCGTTTCCTAAACCATCTAAGAAAGAAGGCCATGGTTTGTTTCCTAAAGCAAATGCTTCAAAACGTCCCATTAAGATACAGTTTGTAATAATTAATCCTACGAATACTGATAATTGTTTGCTGATATCATACGCATACGCTTTTAAAACCTGGTCAACCAAGATTACTAAAGCTGCTGCTACAACCAACTGAACAATGATACGGATTCTACTTGGAATTAAATTTCTTAATAATGATACAATTACGTTACCAAAAGCTACTACCGCAGTTACTGAAAGTGCCATTACAAAGGCATTTTTCATTTGAACTGTTACCGCTAAAGCTGAACAAATACCTAATACCTGAACCGTTACTGGGTTATCGTCATTAAATGGATTCGTAATTAATTTAATATTACTTTTTGAAAATAATCCTTCTTTGTTGTTATCTGCCATGACGATTATTTTTTATTAGATTTTAAATATTTTTCATATGGTTTTAAACCTCTAACTAACATTTCAGTTACACCATTACCTGTTAAAGTTGCTCCAGAAATTGCGTCCACTTCACCATCAGCTTTGTTGTCTTTTCCTGTATATCCTTTAACTACTTTTAAACCTTGTAAGTTTCCGTTAGCATCAAATACATTCTCACCAATAAAACTTTTTTGGAAATAATCTTGCGTTATTTCTCCACCTAAACCAGGAGTTTCTGCTTTGTGATCAAACACAATACCGTCTACTTTTAAGTTTTCGTCAACAGAAACATAACACCAGATAGCATCCCATAATCCCATTCCTCTTACAGGAATAACATAGAATTTTTTACCGTCTTTTTCAGCATTGAAAATTGGAAATTTTCCTTTTTCTTTAGCGATATCAACTGTAAAAGCATCTTTACTAATTTCGATTCCATTCTCATCAAAAACTACTTCACTAATGATGTGCTTTTTGTATGCTTCTTCAGAAGCGTCTCTTTCTACAGCTACTCCAAACGATTTTAGAATGTACTGCATTTTCTCTTTCTTAATGTTCGCTTCTTGATTTGGCTTAAGTGCCGTTGCAGCAAATGCTAATGCAGAAGCTACTAACACCACCATAACAGTCGCAAACAAAAATGTATATCCGTTACTTTCTCTATTCATGACTATGCAGATTTTAATTGTTTAGACTTAGCCAATCTTTTCTTTCTCTTAGAAATGTTTCCATTTACTACGAAATAATCAATTGTTGGCGCTAAAGTGTTCATTAATAAGATAGCTAACATTACTCCTTCTGGGTAAGCTGGATTGAAAACTCTAATCATAATACTAAAGAATCCTATTAATAAACCGTAGATGATTTTTCCTTTATCAGTTTGAGCTGCAGAAACTGGATCAGTTGCCATGAATACAATACCAAAAGCAAAACCTCCAACTACTAAATGATTTGTCCAATCAAAGTTCATTAAAGCAGTTAAACCAACAGCGTTGAACATCATTGCTGTTAATGCTGCTCCCACTACTCCAGAAACCATAATTTTCCAACTACCAACTCCTGTTGCAATCAAAATAAATGCACCAATTAAGATAGCTAAAACTGAAGTTTCCCCAATAGAACCTGGAATAAATCCTAAGAACATATCCATAGTAGAATAAGCTACTTCTTTTCCTTGTGCTAATGAACCCAAGATAGTTTCTCCTGAAATTGCATCAGTAGTACTTGCCTCACTAACCCAAATTTTATCTCCCGACATAAATGTAGGATAAGCAAAGAATGCAAAAGCACGCGCTAATAAAGCTGGGTTAAAAATGTTCATTCCAGTTCCACCAAAAGCTTCTTTACCAATTATAACTGCAAAAGCTACTGAAATAGCTAACATCCATAAAGGTAAGTCAACTGGCATAACCATTGGAATTAACAAACCAGATACTAAATATCCTTCGTTAACTTCGTGACCTCTAAAAATTGCAAAAGCAAATTCAATACCTAATCCTACTGCATAAGATACAATAATCATTGGTAACACTTTCCACAATCCGTGTAAAAAGATATCCATAAATGAAGGTAAAACACCATCGTTCAATTGAATAAAGTGTTGGTAACCTGCATTATAAATTCCGAATAATAATGCTGGAACTAAAGCTAAAACCACAGTAATCATGGTTCTCTTTAAATCTACAGCATCTCTAATATGAGCTCCATGCTTTGTAGTATGATTAGGCACATATAAAAATGTATCTAATGCATTGATAGCAGGTGCGAATTTTTCAAATTTTTGCCCTTTCTCAAAAGGCTTTTTAATTTGGTCTATTTTATCTCTTAAAAACTTCATAGCTATTATCCTACTTCTTTAATCATTAAATCAAGAGCTTCACGAATGATTTGTTGCGCTTCTAATTTAGATGTGTTAGTATAATCAATCAAAGCAAAATCTTCTGGAGCTACTTCGTAAATTCCTAAGCTTTCCATTTTATCGATATCACTTGCCAAACAAGCTTTTAATAATTGCATTGGAAAAATATCTAGAGGCATTACTGCTTCCATTTCTCCTGTTACAACTAAAGCTCTTTCTTCACCATTTAAATTGGTGTTAGGTGCATATTTTTTACCTGGCATTAACCATGATAACCCTGTTCTTGATGCACTGTGAACACTTGGAGAAGCGAATGGCATCCATCCAAACATTCTGTAAACATTTCCTTCAGGAATAACAGTTACTGTATTGCTTAAGAAACCTAAATTTCCATCCATTTTTACTTTAGTACCAGTTAAAACGTCTCCAGAAATAACTCTTACGTTATCTCCTTCAATTTTACCAGCAACTAAATCGGCAATAGCAGCACCCGAAATTACATTATAGTATTGAGCGTCTTTAACTTCAGAACCTACCAAAGCCACAGTTCTTGTAGCATTGAATTTTCCAGTTAAAAATAATTCACCAATTGTTGCAACATCTTGAGGTGTTACTGTCCAAACTCTCTCACCTGCATTTATAGGCGAAATTTTTCCAATTTGAACGCCAACATTTCCAGCAGGATGCGGTCCGTACACTTGGTGTAAAGAAACTCCTTTAACGTCTTTGAAAATTGATTTCCCTTTACCTTTAACAGATAAATGAACTTTTCCTGATGTTAATTTTGCTAAAGCATCGATACCAGTTTGAAAAGCTTGCAACTTGTTTTCTAAAACAAACTCAACATCTGCCGCCAAAGGAGCAGTTGCATAAGCCGAAATAAAAATAGCTTTAGGCGAATCAGCTGAATTAGCAATCACATCATACGGACGCTGATTGATAAATGGCCAACAACCTGAAGCTAACAAATGTGCTTTTACTTCTTCTGTTGATAAATCGTTAGGATTTTTCTTGCTATGCTCAACGAAAACATCTTGAGAATCAGCAGCAATAAGAATCTCTAAAATGACTCTTTTTTCACCACGTTTGATTTCTTGAATTTTTCCGCTTACAGGAGCAACAAACTTAACTTTCTCATCTGATTTAGAATAGAAAATTACTTCTCCCGCTTTAACGTTATCTCCTTCTTTTACTACCATTTTCGGAGTTACTCCGTGGAAGTCAGAAGGTTTAACAGCATAGACTTTCGAGCGAGTGGTATCAGCTATCTTATGAGCCGCTTCACCCTTCAACTTAAGGTCTAAACCTTTTTTAATTCGAATGTCTTTTGACATATTTTTGAAGATATGATTGTTAAAAAATTTACTATAAAACGTGCAAATTTAATCAAATACATAGCACCTTACCAAAAATAAAGGCGGAGATTTGGTTTATTTATAATTATTCTAAATTATAAATTACTAATAAATTAAAAGGAATTGCGTTTGTACCTAAAGTTTTACTATTTTTACGTCTTTATAGGAATAAAATGAACAAAATTGCACTCATAATTTCTTTTTTCTTTTTTCAATTTATTTTCTCACAATCAGGAATTGAACAAGAACCTTCATTTAATATCAAAACCATTTCATTTCGTGTAAATGGTAATAATGTTATTCCTTTTTTTAAACTAGGAGAAACTTTTGAATTGAGTTTTGATGATTTATACGGAGACGAAGCTGATTATTACTACACCATTACGCAATATAATTACGACTGGTCTGCACCATCCGATTTAGGAAAAGTAGAATATTTGAATGGAATAGACAACCAACGCATCATTACTTACGAAAACTCCTTCAATACTCTTCAATTGTATTCTCATTATAAACAAGTTTTTCCTAATAGATTTAATCAAATTACGAAAAGTGGAAATTATATGATTACTGTTTTAAATGATGAAAACGAAATTGTATTTTCTCGTAGAGTTATCATTTATGAAGAACAAGTTGCTGTTGGACTTTTGGTAAGAAGAGCGAGAGATTTTGACAGTTTAGACGGAAAGCAAAACATCGAAATGACAATAAATTATGGTGATCGAATTCTACAAAATCCGATTCAGAATGTAAAAGTTACTCTTTTTCAAAATGGAAATTGGAAAACCAGTATTTCTAACATTAAACCACAATACACTCTAGGTTCAGAATTAATTTACAGATATAATAAGGAAACTCAATTTTGGGCTGGTAACGAAACCTATAGTATTGACAACAAAATAATCAGAGGAACTAATAACACAGTAGCAAAAGTAACTTCTGGAGACAACATTTACAACACCTATTTGTATGTAAATACACCTCGAAAAAATCAACCTTATACCTATTTTCCTGATATTAATGGCAACTTTTTTATTCAAAATGCCAACACTGCAAATTCACAAATAGAAGCCGATTATTCTTGGGTTTACTTCGCTTTAAATACGCCTAATTTAGTAGATAAAAACATTTATGTGGTTGGCATGTTTAACAATTACGCTTTAACTGATGAATATAAATTAGAATTCGACAAAAATTCTGGATTGTACGAAAAAGCAATTTTATTAAAGCAAGGATTTACCAATTACCAATACGTTATTACCGATAAATCTGGAAAAGTAGATTACGAAAATGCTGTTGATGGTAATTTCTTTCAAACGGAAAATAATTATACTGCAATTGTATATTATAGAGGAAATAACGACCGATACGATAGAGTAATTGGAATTGCAAACACAAACAGCGAAGTTATCCGAAATTAAGAATGAGCAGAAAAGACATAAAATACAGAGGAACTCAGTGTATCAACTGTGAAACATCGTTAGACATAAGCGAAAAATATTGTCACCATTGCGGCCAATTAAATTCTACAAAAAAGTTAACGATAAAAGATTTTATTGAAGAGTTTTTTGCCAATTTTTACGCTTACGATTCTAGATTACGCAATTCTATAATTTCGATTTTTACAAAACCAGGTGCTTTAGCTCGCGAATTTAACGAAGGTAAAAGACATACATATGCCAATCCGTTTCGTTTGTTTTTGAGTGTTTCGATAATTCTATTCATTACTTTTAATTTAACAGAAGGAGATAACTCGCCTGCTTCTGACACCGCAAAAGAAGAATTAGCAAAAGAACAATTTAAAGAAGAAATAAAAAAAGACAGTGCAGCTCTAAAATTATTAAATACTAACGTAACAATAAAAGACAATCTTTTAAAAAACAAAATTGAATACAGCAAAGACTCAATCTATACCAAAGATTTTATCGATAAAAATATCAATCGGAATTTAGATCCTTTAGTCTATTACATAACTTCGCTAAGAAATTTTCACTTAAAATATCCAGAAAAATCAGATGACCAAACACTGAAAGAGTTAGGATTTGAAAACAACTTTACATACAATACAATGTGTAATAAAGCAAAGCTTTTTAAATCTAACAATATCTATGAAGAGCTTTTCGATTACTTTTATCAAAAACTTCCATTCTTTATTTTTCTTTCTTTACCTATACTAACACTTATGTTTTGGTTGGTTTTTTATTCAAGAAAAATTAATTACACTGAACATTTAGTTTTTGCTTACACCTTTTTCACTTTCATATTTTTATGTATGATGATTTTCAATTTAATAAGTTTTATAAGTGAATCGTTATCAAACTTCATAGCTGGAATTTCATTTGCATTTTTATTCCCAATTTATTTCTACAAATCTTTAAGAAATTTTTATCAACAAAGCCGTTGGATAACAGTTTTAAAATTCTTAATTTTGAATCCGCTATTCTTTTTATTCTTAGGGATTTGCACCCTAATAATGATGCTCATAGGAATAATTCTATTTTAATATATGGTAAGTCAAATTACAAAAGGCATAAAGATTTCAGTTTTAACTAGTTTTGAAGGTACTTACTTCAAAAACTATAAGATTCACTTTGCCTTTGCGTATCATGTTACTATCGAAAATCAAAGTAAAGATTCAGTTCAATTAACTACACGTCATTGGGAAATTTACGACGCATTAAACAATGTTGAAGTAGTAGATGGCGAAGGTGTAATTGGAAAAAAACCAGTTATCAAACCAGGTGAAAGCTATACGTATTCTTCTGGATGCTTACTTTCTTCTCCTATTGGCGCTATGAAAGGCTATTTCAACATGGTAAACTTTACCTCAACTAGAAGCTTTAGAGTAATTATCCCAACTTTCAAGCTAAGTGCTACTTTTGCAATTAATTAACTTTCATTTCAGCTAAGTAACTTTTGTTATCGATTATTCAAAATATACTTTGTATTTTTGTATTCGTTTACGAAAAACCAGTAAATCAACACACAAAATTGTCTAATTTTCACTCAAGGACTTTGTCCAAACTGAGCGAAGCTAAAATTCAAAACCATGTTAAAAGGATTTTTTAATGTCCCAAAAGCGGTTAACGAACCCGTAAAATCGTACGCACCAGGTTCTCCTGAAAGAGCAGCCGTTGCAGCAACTTATACAAAAATGTGGAATTCTCAAGTAGAAGTTCCTTTATATATTGGTAGCGAAGAAATTAAAACGGGCGATACCAAAAAAATGTCAGCTCCACATGATCATCAACATATTGTAGGTGTTTATCATCAAGCAGACAGAGCCTTAGTTGAAAAAGCAATCACCGAAGCATTAGAAGCTCGTAAAAAATGGGCAGCTATGGCGTGGGAAAACAGAGCTGGAATTTTCTTAAAAGCAGCTGAATTATTAGCAGGTCCTTACCGAGCTAAAATCAATGCAGCGACTATGATTGCTCAATCAAAAACAATTCACCAAGCAGAAATTGATTCAGCTTGTGAGTTGATTGATTTCTTACGTTACAACGTAGAATTCATGACTAAAATATATGCAGACCAACCAGCCTCTACATCAGACATGTGGAACCGTGTTGAATACAGACCATTAGAAGGTTTTGTATACGCAATTACTCCTTTTAACTTTACTGCCATTGCTGGAAACTTACCTTCAAGTGCTGCGTTAATGGGGAATGTTGTAGTTTGGAAACCAGCTGCAACACAAGTATATTCTGCTAATGTAATCATGCAAGTTTTCAAAGAAGCAGGTTTACCAGATGGTGTTATCAATATGGTAATGGGTGATTCTGGAATGGTTTCTGACGTAGTTTTATCAAGTCCACATTTAGCTGGAGTTCACTTTACAGGTTCAACTGGTGTTTTCAATGACATTTGGAAAACTATCGGAAACAACATTGCTACTTACAAAACATATCCAAGAATCGTTGGAGAAACAGGTGGAAAAGATTTCATTATTGCTCATCCATCAGCAAATCCAGCGCAAGTTGCAGTAGGAATTGCTCGTGGCGCTTTTGAATTCCAAGGGCAAAAATGTAGTGCTGCATCTCGTGTTTATTTACCACAAAGTTTATGGCCAGCAGTTCAAGCAAAATTAGAAGCTGATTTGAAATCGATGAAAATGGGTTCTCCAGAAGATATGAGTAATTTCATTACAGCAGTTATTTCAGAAGCTTCATTTGATAAATTAGCGCGCTACATTGACCAAGCTAAAAATGATAGCGATGCAGAAATAATCATGGGTGGAAATTATGATAAATCAAAAGGATATTTCATTGAACCAACGGTTATCTTAACTACAAATCCAAAATACAATACGATGTGTACGGAATTATTCGGACCAGTAGTTACAATTTATATTTACGAAGATGCAAAATGGTCTGAAACATTAAAATTAGTTGACGAAACTTCAGAATACGCTTTAACAGGCGCAGTATTTAGCCAATGTCGTTATGCGGTGGAAGAAGCAACAGTGGCTTTACAAAATGCCGCTGGAAACTTCTACATCAACGATAAACCAACAGGTGCTGTTGTAGGAATGCAACCATTTGGAGGCGCAAGAGGTTCAGGAACTAACGATAAAGCAGGTTCATCTCAAAACTTATTGCGTTGGGCTTCTGTTAGAACTATCAAAGAAACATTCGTAACACCAGAAGATTATAAATATCCGTTTTTAGGATAGTTCAAAATACGAAATAGAAATAAAAAACCCGATTTTCAGTTGAGAATCGGGTTTTTTTATTTTATTATTTAAAAATTATAACAACTTTTCAGCTTTCATAATTTGTAAAGCTTTTTTAGTCTCAGATTCGCCATTATCTAATAATCCAGGCAATAAAATCAGTCTAGTTTTCAAATTTCCTTTCTCATCTTCAAAAATGACTTCAAATCTTGAGCGAGTCGCTCCAAATTTAGCATCATAAAATTTCACTTCTTTAATTTTATTTCTCTCTATAATTGGAGTTGCTGAAAAATTTAAACTTTGCTTGATTTTGAATAACAAATAAATTACGAAAGAACCATTAAATAGAAACGTAGCAATTTTATTCTCTTGAAAAGCTTTAAAAGCAAAAAAGAATAAAAAAAGAACTATTATTGAATAAATAACCAAAATCCTTGAAATTTTATCTCCAACAAAGAACTCAGAAAATTTACCAACAGCACCATCTCGCGTCAAAATGATTTTCTCTGATAATATTTGACAAAAACCTGATTTAGTTCTAAATGTATTTTCTTGTTCCATAAAATATTTACTGAAATTCTTATTTCTTATACTTCAAAGGCAAATGCACCACTTTCTTAGTTTCAAAAAATTCATCAGTAAAGAAATCCGATAAATTATATTCTGTTGCTTTTGGAAAAGCTTTTAATTCTTCGGTTAAATCACCACCTTTTAAATATAAAATTCCGTTGGCTAATTCGTGATTTTGTTTTTTCGAAACTTTATCATCTACCCAACTTACAAAATCAGGCATATTGGTTACCGCGCGACTTACTATGAAATCGAATTCTTGTTTGACTAATTCGGCACGTTTTTGTTCGGCTTTTACGTTTTTTAATCCTAAACCAGCAGCAACTTCATTGACTACTTTAATTTTTTTCGCAATAACATCAATCAAGTAAAAATCAACTTCTGGATGCAAAATCGCCAATGGAATTCCAGGAAAACCACCACCAGTTCCCACATCCATAATTCTTGAACCTGGACGGAATTCGATAATTTTTGCAATTCCTAACGAATGCAAAACGTGACGCGTGTATAATTCGTCGATATCTTTTCTTGAAATCACATTAATTTTCGCATTCCAATCCTCATATAACGATTGCAATTTTTGAAACTGAAGTATTTGATTCTCAGATAAATCAGGAAATTGCTTTAAAATCTCTTCCATTAGTTAAATTTTGCACAAAAATACGCTTTTTGGTGAATAAAAAATGACGAATATCATAAATGAAAAAATTATAATAATTATCTTTGACGAAATTTGAATAGAATATTTATGAGTACGACAACCCCGATTTTCTCAAAAGAAGATAATCTGAAATTTTTCAGAACATTAAATAAAAGAGTAAACGATTATTTTAAAGAAAATAAAATTGACAAAACAGGAAACTGGAAGCTTCACTTGAAAACCATTGTGATGTTTGGTCTTTTCCTAACACCATACTTCTTCCTATTAGCTATGGATATGCCTTTTTGGACTTATTTATTGCTAAACGTGGTAATTGGAATTGGAATGGCTGGCGTTGGAATGAATGTAATGCACGATGGTAATCACGGTGCTTATTCAAACAAATCTTGGGTAAACAAATTAATGGGTGGAAGTATCTATATCTTAGCCGGAAATGTTTACAACTGGCAAGTTCAACACAATGTTTTACACCACACGTATACCAACATCATTGGTCACGATGAAGATTTAGAAGCGGGAAGAATTTTACGTTTTTCAAAAACAGCTAAATGGTACAGTCACCACAGATTCCAACATTATTATTCTGTTTTCTTATACGGATTATTAACGTTCAACTGGGCCATAACAACTGATTTCCTTCAAATGAAACGTTACTTAAAAAGAAATTTATCATATGGTGAATTCAAAAAACCAACCATTCTTTGGACAACATTAGTGATTACAAAAATAATCTACTTTTCAATTTGGTTAGTTTTACCAATGGTTTTAGGAGTTACTTGGTGGAAAGTTATCTTAGGCTTCGTAGTGATGCATTATACTGCTGGATTAATTTTAAGTGTAGTATTCCAATTAGCTCACGTAGTAGAAGACACTATTAATCCTATTCCAGATGAAAGCGGAGAAATCGAAAACACTTGGGCTATTCACCAATTGTTCACAACGGCTAACTTCGCACCAAAAAACTGGATTGTAAATTATTATACTGGTGGATTAAATCACCAAATTGAACACCATATTTTCCCTAACATTAGTCATATACACTACGACAAAATTGCTGAAATTGTAAAACAAACAGCAGCGGAATGTAACTTACCGTATCACGAGTTCAAAACGACTCGAGCGGCAATCGCATCTCACTTCAAACATTTGAGAGATCTAGGAAGAAAACCACAATTAGCATAAATAAAGTAAGAGACGCGAGGAATCGCGTCTTTTGTATTAACTATAATAACTAACACACAATGAACCCGTTATCGGACAGAATCAACAACTTAGCTGTTTCACAAACATTAGCAATGGCAGCTTTGGCAAGAGAATTAAAAGCACAAGGAAAAGACATTATTAGCCTTAGTTTAGGAGAACCAGATTTCAACACACCTGACTTCATTAAAGAAGCTGCAAAAAAAGCTATCGACGAAAACTACAGTACGTATACTCCAGTAGAAGGTTACTTAGAATTGAAAGAAGCGATTTGCAAAAAATTCAAAAGAGATAATAATTTAGACTACAAACCATCACAAATTGTAGTTTCAACTGGAGCAAAACAATCATTATACAACATTGCACAAGTAATGTTAAACGATGGTGACGAAGTAATTCTTCCTGCTCCATATTGGGTTTCATATTTCGAAATTATCAAGCTTTCTGGCGGAGTTCCTGTTGAAGTTCCTACTTCTGTTGAAAGCGATTTCAAAATCACACCAGAACAATTAGAAGCAGCCATCACACCAAAAACAAAAATGATGTGGTTCAGTTCACCTTGCAACCCAAGTGGTTCGGTTTATAATCGTGAAGAATTAACTGCTTTAGCTAAAGTTTTAGAAAAACATCCACACGTATATGTAGTTTCAGATGAAATCTACGAACACATCAACTTTTCGGGAACATTTTGCAGTATTGGGTCTATCCCAGGAATGTTAGAAAGAACAATCACTGTTAATGGAGTAGCAAAAGCATTCGCTATGACAGGATGGAGAATTGGATATATTGGTGCACCAGAATTTATCGCAAAAGCGTGTACAAAAATTCAAGGTCAAGTTACTTCTGGAGCTAATTCTATTGCCCAAAGAGCTACTATAACAGCTCTTGAAGCAGACCCAAGTGTATTAAACGAAATGGTTTCTGCTTTCAAAAGCCGTAGAGATTTAGTTGTTGGATTAGTAAACCAAATTCCGGGATTCAAATTGAATGTTCCTGAAGGAGCATTTTATGTTTTCCCTGATGTATCTTACTATTTTGGAAAAACCATCAAAGGAACCGAAATCAAAAATGCAACTGATTTCTCAATGTTCTTATTAGCAGAAGCAAATGTTGCAACTGTAACTGGAGATGCTTTTGGAAATCCAAATTGTATTCGTTTCTCATACGCAACCAGCGAAGCTTTATTAACAGAAGCAATGAGAAGAATCAAAGAAGCAGTTTCTTAAATCACAAACAAATATATTAGCACGAATTGATTTATTAAATTAAACCAATTCGTGTTTTTTTATGCTCTAAATTCAAAAAAAGCGAACTTGAATTAGAAATCTTGGATTTTTTATAAGAACTTTGCACACTTTTTTTCGGCAAATCCCGAAAGATTAAAGATTTACAAATGAAGAAGAAGATTGAAATTTTAGCACCTGCAAAAAACTTAGTACAAGGAATTGCTGCTATTAACAGTGGTGCCGATGCGGTTTATATTGGCGCTCCTTTATATGGTGCTCGATCAAACGCTACCAATTCTGTGGAAGATATTGCCGAGTTGGTTAAATACGCACATTTATATAACGCTCAGGTTTTTGTAGTTATCAATACGATTTTATACGATAACGAATTAGAACCTTGTCGTCAATTGATTTGGAAATTGTACGATATTGGCGTGGATGCTTTAATCATTCAAGACATGGCGATTATGGAAATGGAGTTACCTCCTATCGTATTGCATGCTAGTACGCAAACCAACAATCGTGATGCAGATAAAATTAAATTCTTAGCGGATGCTGGAATCAAACGTGTGGTTTTAGCGCGTGAGTTGAACTTACACCAAATCAAAGAAATCCGTGAAGCTTCTGATGTAGAATTAGAATTCTTCGTTACGGGTGCTTTATGTGTTTCGTTTAGTGGAAATTGCTATATGAGTGTTGCCAATGGCGAACGTTCGGCAAACCGTGGTTCTTGCGCACAAAACTGTCGTTTACCATACAACTTGATTGACGGAAATGGCGACACTTTAATCAAAAATAGTCACTTACTTTCAATTAAAGATTTTGATGTTTCGGACCAAATTCCAAATTTAGTTGAAGCTGGAATTGTTTCGTTCAAAATTGAAGGTCGTTTAAAAGATATCGTTTACGTTAAAAATAACGTTTCATATTTACGTCAGAAACTAGATGCTTTCTTAAACGAAAATAGCGACAAATACACCAAAGCTTCTTCTGGAAAATGTACTTATTTATTCGATTCATCATTAGACAGAACGTTCAATCGCGGTTATACCGATTATTTTGTAAACGAAAGACATCAATCTATCGGTTCTTGGGAAAGCCCAAAATCAAAAGGACAATACATTGGAAAACTAATTAAAACCGTTGGGAATTCATACGAAATTGAAAATGGTGAGTTATTAAACAATGGAGACGGATTGTGTTTCATAAACGAAAACAACGAAGCCGAAGGAATTTACGTTAACCGTGCCGAAAACGGAATCATATATCCAAACGTATTAAAAGAAATCAAGGAAGGCACTTTCATTTATAGAAATAACGATGCCGCTTTCATTAAGTTAGTAGAAAGAGAAGATAGTGCGGTTCGAAAAATTAGCACAACTTTAGTGTTAAAAGAAAACGAAACTGGTTTTGAATTAATCGCTACAGATGAAGATGGAAATGTAAGCGTTGTAAATTTGGTTCACCCAAAAGAGCAAACAAAAAACAACGAATCTTTAGCAGAAAATTTCAAAATCAACTTAGCAAAAACAGGTTTTACACCTTATACTGCTGATGAAATTACAATTGAATTTTCTGGAAATTGGTTTCTTCCGATTTCAAAAATCAATGAAATGCGAAGAACTGTTTACGAACAATTATCAGAAATTCGTTTGAAAAATTATGTTCGTCATGAACATCAAATTGTTAAAACATCACATCCTTATCCAGAAACGAAATTGGATTTCATGTACAATGTTGCCAACAAAACTGCTCGTAAATTTTACGAACGTCATGGTGTAACCGAAATTGAAAAAGCATTCGAATTACAATGGGATCCTGGAAAATCTCGTGTAATGACTACTAAATATTGTATTAAATACGAATTAGAACGTTGCCCAAAATACCATCGTGAAAACATGGATAAAAAAGTAAAAGAACCTTTAGTTTTAAAACAAGGCGAATTGGAATACAAACTAAAATTCAATTGCAAACCATGTGAAATGGAAATTTGGGAAAAAGATGCCGAATTCGAAATTGAAGAAGATCACTTTCATTAATATAGAAACCGATGTTAACCGCATCGGTTTTTCTTTTCTTGAATACCAAAATTAAATCGTATTTTTGGAGTAATGCAATCGATTCTAGAAAATATCGCCAAACATGTTGCTTTAACTCAACAAGAGCAAGAACTATTTTTGTCTAAAACCGAAACTAAACCATTCAAAGCCAAAACCATTTTATTGAGTTCGGGTGAAATTGCTACTTGCACTTATTTTGTGAATTCGGGAATTTTGAGAAGTTTCAATATTAATGATAACATTATCGAACACGTATTGCATTTTGCTTGCGAAGGTTGGTGGATTGGCGATATGTACAGCTACATTTCTGGAAAACCTGGCAATCTATTTTTAGAAGTTTTAGAAGATGCTGAAGTAGTGATTATTACCAAAGAAAATCAACAACAACTTTATCAAGAAATTCCAAAATTAGAACGCTTTTTCAGAATTTTAGCCGAAAACTCCTTAGTTTCTCATCAAGAACGCTTAATGGATAATTTGAGTTTGACTGCCGAAGAACGTTTTGAAAAATTTTGTTCTAAATATCCTACCTTGATTCAGAAAGTTCCTCAAAAACATATCGCTTCTTACATTGGTGTTACACCTGAGTTTTTCAGTAAAATGAAAGCTAGATTGCTGAAAAAAAATTAAAACATATAGTCACATAGTTTTTTTTAAAAGAATCTTCGATTTTAAAAGCCAACATTAGACTCTGTGCAAATGCAATGCTTAAAACTTAAAAAATACTCCGATAAATTTTAAGCTATGTATCTATGTGTTAAAAAAACACTTCTTAATCTAGGTTAAGTGCTCTTCCCTATTCATCGGTGTAAATTTGTATCATAATAATTACTAAATTTATACATTATGAAAAATACAGTTTTACACAAAGCAGATTCAAGAGGACATGCAGATCATGGTTGGTTAAACGCTTACCATAGTTTTAGTTTTGCTAACTGGTACAATCCTGAAAAAATTCAGTTTGGGATGTTGCGCGTTTTAAACGACGATACTGTTGCTGCCGGAATGGGTTTTGGAACTCATCCGCACGATAACATGGAAATTATCACTATTCCACTTGAAGGCGATTTGGCTCACAAAGACAGTATGGGAAATGCCGCAACCATCAAAACAGGCGATGTACAAGTTATGAGTGCTGGAACTGGAATTCAACACAGCGAATTCAATCCAAATCATGACCAACACACAAAATTATTTCAAATTTGGTTATTTCCAAAATACAGAAATGTAGAACCACGTTACCAACAAATTACGCTAGACCAATCGTTACAAAAAAATGACTTTGCGCAAATCTTATCACCAAATGCAGACGATGAAGGAGTTTGGATTCATCAAGATGCTTGGTTTTATTTGAGTGATTTTGACAAGGATTTTTCGAAAAAACTAAGTTTAAAAAAAGAAGGAAACGGTTTCTACATTATGAATATTGAAGGTGAAATCGAAGTAAATGGCGAAAAATTAGAAAGAAGAGACGCCATTGGAATTTGGGCAACCAATGAAATTGAAATCAAGGCGAATACAGCTGCGAAGTTTTTAGTGATGGAAATTCCAATGGAACAATAAATTTTGAATTAATGAAAAAAATCATAGCTTTTGGAGCTTCATCAAGCAAGTCTTCCATTAATAAACAATTAGCTACTTATACTGCAAATCAATTTCAAAATGCTGCAGTAGAAATTTTAGATTTGAACGATTATGAAATGCCCGTTTTTTCAGTGGATAAAGAGAAAGAAAATGGCATTCATCCGTTAGCTCAAGAGTTTTATGCAAAAATTGGAAGTGCTGATTTAATAATAATTTCCTTTGCTGAACATAATGGAAATTTTTCATCAGCATTTAAAAACATATTAGATTGGTCTTCTCGAATAAATGCTAAAACTTTTCAAGAAAAACCAATGTTGTTATTAGCAACTTCTCCTGGTGCTCGTGGTGGAAGTTCGGTTTTAGATATTGCTACTAAACGTTTCCCGTTTCAAGGTGGCATTGTGAAAGGTAGTTTTTCATTACCAAGTTTCAACGATAATTTTGATTCAGAAAAAGGAATCACAAACGAAGAATTAAAAAATCAACTATTGGAAATTGTAAATTCAATCGAATTATAATAAAAATGTTATTTTTGCCTTTCAAGAAAAACTTGAAACTTTAAACTTGAAACAAAATTTATGAAAGCATACGTATTTCCAGGTCAAGGTGCTCAATTCTCAGGAATGGGAAAAGATTTATATGAAAATTCAGCAGTAGCAAAAGAATTATTCGAAAAAGCGAATGAAATATTAGGTTTCAGAATCACCGATATCATGTTCGAAGGAACAGCAGAGGAATTAAAAGAAACGAAAGTAACGCAACCAGCGGTATTTTTACATTCAGTAATTTTAGCAAAAACATTAGACAACTTTAAACCTGAAATGGTTGCCGGACATTCATTAGGTGAATTTTCTGCATTAGTAGCCAATGGTGCTTTATCGTTTGAAGACGGCTTAAAATTAGTTTCACAAAGAGCAATTGCTATGCAAAAAGCCTGCGAAATCACTCCTTCAACAATGGCTGCTGTTTTAAACTTAGAAGATAAAATTGTAGAAGATATTTGTGCATCGATTGATGGTGTTGTTGTAGCTGCAAATTACAACTGCCCAGGACAACTAGTGATTTCTGGAGAATACAAAGCGGTGGAATTAGCTTGCGAAAAAATGAAAGAAGCTGGAGCAAAACGTGCTTTGATTTTACCTGTTGGTGGCGCATTTCACTCACCAATGATGGAACCAGCAAGAGAAGAACTAGCGGCAGCGATTGAAGCTACTACTTTTTCAACTCCGATTTGCCCAGTATATCAAAATGTGACTGCTAGTGCGGTTTCTGACGCAAATGAAATCAAGAAAAATTTAATCATTCAACTAACTGCTCCAGTAAAATGGACACAATCGGTACAACAAATGATTGCTGATGGCGCAACGAGTTTCACAGAAGTTGGTCCAGGAAAAGTATTAGTAGGATTAGTAAATAAAATAGATAAAGAGGTTGAAACGATTTCAGCTTAAAAATTAATAAAATACTTTTAAAATTGAATTCCTCATGAAGTTTTATTCGTGAGGAATTTTTATTTTTGGGAAAAAGAAAAACATGGAAAATATAATTGCACTTTTTAAATCAATTGAAGCGGCTAAAGTTATTGCTCCTGAAATTGATTATTCTGAATACGTTCCTTTGAATTTATCAATAACGAATTCAGAATTAAAGCATCACAAATTAGAAACAGCTCAAGATTATGAAATTTTCATACAAAACCATTTAGATAAAAATCAAAGTAAAATTACTTTTGGCGGTTATATTGAAACCAGAAATTTATACCAAAGAAGTACGGTTTTTAAAAACACCAATTCAGACGAACGCAATATTCACATCGGATTAGATTTGTGGATTAATGAATCAGCTCCAATTCACGCGGCTTTAGACGGAACGATTCATAGTTTTCAAAATAATACCGCTTTAGGTGATTATGGTCCAACTATAATTTTAGCACACGAAATCGAAGGAATTAAATTCCACACACTTTACGGTCATTTGAGCGAAACTAGTTTGAATGGTAAAAAGATTGGAGACATCGTAAAAAAAGGAGAACAAATTGCTACTTTAGGTTTACCACCAATTAATGGCGACTATGCTCCTCATTTGCATTTTCAAATCATTATCGATATGGAAGAAAAAACTGGAGATTATCCTGGAGTTTGTAGTGAAAAAACACTTTCTTTTTACAAATCAAATTGTCCAGACCCTAATTTACTATTAAAAATTATTTGATAGAATTGGCATTAATTTTGTAACTTTATTTTCATAAAACAAATTCAATCATGAAAAAAATATTTTTAGGAATAGCACTCGTAGCTGTCTTATTGTCTTGTAAAGAAGAAACAAAAGAAAAAGTAAAAGAAGCTTCTAAAGCTGTTGGGGCTGATTTAAAACAAGCCGCAGATTCGGCAAAAGTAAAAGCTAAAAAAGCAATTGATTCTTCAAAAGTAGGTGAAAAAGCAAAAGTAATTATTGCAAAAGGAGCTGAACAAGTTGAAAAAGGAGCTAAAAAAGTAAAAGAATCTGTTGAAGAGTAATAAAAAATCCCAAGTTTTAACTACTTGGGATTTTTTTTATTTTACTTTTTCTCAGTATCATATTTCTTTTCAACCGATTTTTCCTGATTTAATTTTTTAGGTCCAATTGGAAATCTTACGTCAACATGTTTTGAAGCTATTGTTCCGTCTTTTTCAAGTACATCTGCTCTATTGGCTACCATATTCCAAGAAAAAGAAACATTAGATTTTCCGTTTTGTAATTCTTTTACTTTAAAACCATTTTTTGTTTTTTCAGTAACGTAAACTCCTTTACAATCGCCTTCTAATTGAATAAAAACTTTCATTGGATGACTTTCATCAACAAAAATATGGTCGCTCATTAATTCATCAATTTTAATATACGCTTCACCATTTACTAATTTTCCTGTTCCAAAATCTTCAAATAGAATTTCTGGTGTTTCCGTTGCGTGAAGAATTCTATTGTTTCCATTTCTATCTTCAACCATAGTAGATAAAGAACCTCCACCTAAAACTTTATAAGAAGTATTGTTATTTCTTGCTCCTACAAAAACAAAATCTGTTGTTGATGTATTGGCATCAAAATAACCTCCGTAAGTAACATCACGTCTTGCAGCAGTACTTCCAGTGAAATAGTTGACATCTTTGCCCGCAATTCTGGCAAAAGGACCATTACTCGTTCCTAAATTATCATCTTGATCATATTCAAAATAAGCTGAAAAATAATCTACTCCAGCACCTTTCCCTACACCTCTAACATGCAAACCTGTAGTCCCTTGACCAGAAACTCCTACCGATTCACCTGGTAATTCTGTAAATGTTGTTCTTCCTCCTACTCCTAAAACTCCCATAACAGTTGAAGTTGCATTTGCTGCTAAATTGGCGCTAATTCCTATAACACCTCTACCTCCATTTGGATCTAAATTACCACCATCAATTACAAATTGTGTATTGGTAGCATTTAAAGCTCTAATAGTTCGTTGTGAATTATTGCTATTTACAAAAAGACCTATTTGTCCTGCGCCTGCATTAATGGTTGTTAACGTATTAGCAATTGGAGTCGTATTTGTTCCTAAAATAACTTGACCGTCATTTTCAACCGTAACTCTATTCGTATTGTTTGTTCTAATTTGGAAATTTTGATTGTCGGTAGTTCCTAAAAAATTAGTACTTGGATTGGTACCTGCATTTCCTGTTAAAGACCAATCTTGACTTGCTGCTAATGGACTAGATTTCAAAGCAACCCATTCTGTTCCTGACCAATAATAGAACCCGGGAGAAACTGCAGTCATTCCAGCTCCAGCAGTTGCCGTATTAAAAATTAGAACTCCTATTGCAATAGGTGCTGGTCCAACTGGTGCCACAACATTGGTAGCCGTAAGAGCAACTCTAGGAATTAATAATCCTCTCGAATTGCTTTCTATTTGCAGTTCAACTCCGTTTTGAACATTCGTTGTACCTATTCCTACTTGAGAAAATACGTTTAAAGTAAATAAGAAACTTGTAACTAAAAGTAATGTCTTTTTCATGATCTGTAAGTTTTAATTACTTGCAGTTACGAAAAGAATAAAAGATTGGTTTTCTTAATTATTAAAAAAGTGGATTTTTAACTTTTGTTTATTTATTCCTGATTTTCATTTCCCATTTCCAAGCACTTGCTAAAGCTTCCTCTAAAGTAGATTGTGCTTTCCAACCTAAAACAGTATTTGCTTTATCAGTATTTGCATAAGCTTCAATTACATCACCTTCTCGTCTTCCTACAATTTGATAATTTAATTTTTGATTAGCTACTTTCTCAAAAGCTGTAATTACTTCTAAAACTGAACTTCCTGTTCCTGTTCCTAAATTAAACGTCTCTACTTTTTCTAAGTTTTGTTTATTCAACAAACGTTGCAAAGCAATTACATGCGCTTTTGCTAAATCTACTACGTGAATGTAATCGCGAATAGCAGTTCCATCTGGTGTAGGATAATCATTTCCAAAAACAGATAGTTTTTCGCGAAGCCCAAATGCAGTTTGTGTAATAAACGGTACTAAATTTTGAGGAACACCTAATGGTAATTCGCCAATTTCAGCTGAAGGATGCGCTCCAATAGGATTAAAATAGCGTAATAAAATAGAATTGATATTGGTTACTTTAGCAACATCTGTAATGATTTCTTCACCTATTTGCTTTGTATTTCCGTAAGGTGACATCGCAGATTGAATAGGCGCATTTTCAGTAATTGGCATTTTTTCAGCTTGACCATAAACTGTGCAAGAAGAACTGAAAATAAAATGAGCTTCAGGTTTTTTCTGTAATTCTTGAAGTAAATACACTAAAGAATTGATGTTGTTTTCGTAATACAACAACGGATTTTCAACACTTTCTCCTACTGCTTTTGAAGCAGCAAAATGAATGACACCTGAAATATCTAGATATTTAGAAAAGAAATTTTGAACAGCCAATTTATCTCGCAAATCGATATTTTCAAACAAAGGTTTTTTTCCTGTAATTCGCTCAATTCCGTCCAAAACATCAATAGATGAATTAGAAAGATTGTCGATTGCAATTACTTCAAACCCTTCATTTTGTAATTCAACAACTGTGTGAGACCCTATAAATCCTAAACCGCCTGTAACCAGTATTTTCATTCTTTTTTATTAAATTGAGAGACGCGATAAATAGCGTCTCTCAATATGAATTAAACAAATTCTAAAACCGAATCTGTAATAAATTTAATTTGTTCGTCATCTAACTCCGTGTGCATTGGCAATGCGATTACTTCTTTTACCAACTGATTGGTAACTGGAAAATCAGCTTCGTTATAACGAGCATCTGCATACGCTTTCTGACTGTGTAATGGAATTGGATAATAAATCGCACAAGGAATTCCTTTAGCTTGTAAATGTTCTAACAATCCATCACGTTTTCCGTTTAAAATACGGATTACATATTGGTGAAATACGTGACAATCACAAGATTCACAAATTGTTGGCGCCCAAATATTAGGATTCACACCCAAAGCCAAACTGTATTTTCTTGCAGCATCTTGACGTGCTTTGTTGTAAGTATCTAAATGTGGTAATTTCGCTTTCAAAACTCCAGCTTGCATACTATCTAAACGAGAATTTACACCTACTACATCATGATGATATCTTTCATACATTCCGTGATTTACGATGCCTCTGATAATATGCGCTAATTTATCATCATTAGTAAAAATTGCACCACCATCGCCATAACAACCTAAGTTTTTAGATGGAAAAAAAGAAGTTGCCGCTACATGACCAATAGTTCCTACTTTCTTTTTAGAACCATCTTTTGATGTGTAATCAGCTCCAATAGCTTGTGCATTATCTTCAATAACATATAAATTATGTTCGCGAGCAATTTCCATAATCGCATCCATATTAGCAGCGCGACCAAACAAATGTACTGGAACAATTGCTTTAGTTTTTGACGTAATAGCTTTACGAATTCCGTCAAGCGAAATATTCATATTGTTCATATCAACATCCACTAAAACTGGAGTTAATTGTAATAACGCAATCACTTCAACTGTAGCTGCGAATGTAAAATCGGCTGTAATTACCTCATCACCAGGTTTCAAATCCAATCCCATCATAGCAATTTGCAACGCATCGGTTCCGTTAGCACATGGAATTACGTGTTTAACTCCCAAATATTTTTCTAAATCGGCCTGAAATTGGTGAACCAAAGGTCCGTTGATGTATGTATTTGTATCTAAAACCTCTTGAATAGAAGCATTTACTTCTTCTTTTATTTTTTCGTATTGACTTTTTAAGTCAACCATTTGCAATTTTTTCATTTGGAATAAAAATTAAGTCTAGCAAAAATAAGAAATTCTATAGTACAAATTTTATCTAACTTAAAAAGAAACGTATTTTAGCACCATAAAATTCAATTATGCTATTTCTATACAACATAATTACGCTTTTAGCAGCCCAACTTTTGAAGATTGTAGCGCTTTTTAGTCCGAAAATGAAACTTTTTGTTGATGGACGAAAATCGACCTTTCAAACTTTAGCTAATAAAATTCAAACTTCGGATAAAACGATTTGGTTTCATGCGGCTTCTTTAGGTGAATACGAACAAGGCTTACCCGTAATTGAAGCAATAAAAGAACAATTTCCAACACATAAAATTGTGGTTACGTTTTTTTCACCTTCGGGTTATGAAGTCAGAAAAAACAATGCAATTGCTGATGTTACAGTTTATTTGCCTTTAGATACGATTTCGAATGCAAAACAATTTGTTGAATTAGTTCATCCAGAAATGGCATTTTTTATCAAATATGAATATTGGCCAAACTATTTAAACGAACTTAAGAAACAACAAATAAAGACTTATCTAATTTCTGGAATTTTACGAGAAAATCAAGCGTTTTTTAAATGGTATGGCGGATTTTACAGAAATGCCTTAAAAACATTTGATTACTTTTTTGTTCAGAATGAAAGCTCAAGAAACCTTCTACAAAGTATTGGATTCAATAACGTAAAAGTTTCTGGCGATACACGTTTTGACCGAGTGGTTTCCATTTTAGAACGAGATAATTCATTGGATTTCATCGAACAATTTAAAAACAATAAAACCACAATAGTCACTGGAAGTTCTTGGCCAAAAGATGAAAGTTTATTGGTGAAATACATCAATCAGAGTTCAGATGAAGTGAAATTTATTATTGCACCACATAATATTAAGTCAGAACAAATTCAGGAATTAAAAAATGTTATTACTAAAAAAACGATTTTGTTTTCCGAAAAAGATAATGTTGATTTATCAAATTCTAACGTTTTCATTATCGACACTATCGGAATTTTAACCAAAATTTATTCCTACGCCGATATTGCTTACGTAGGTGGTGGTTTTGGAAATCCTGGCGTTCATAATATTTTAGAACCTGCTACTTTTGGAGTTCCAGTTGTGATTGGCCCAAATTACTCGCATTTTGCTGAAGCTACCGCATTAGTAAATATGGAAGGATGTATTTCAATTCAGAATCAAACCCAATTAAATGAAGCTTTTGATTTATTACTTCACAACGAAGACGAACGATTAGAAAAAGGGCACATTTGCAGCACATTTGTTCAAATGAATAAAGGAGCGACTAAAACGATTATGAATCATATTTCAGACTAATGACAACCTTCAAACCATTAGAAATAACAGACATTTCAACCATCACTCAAATGATGCAGGATTTTTATGCAATTGATAATTATCCAATGGATGTTGAAGTAGCTAAAAATTTGTTTCATGAATTTATTTCGAATGAACATCTTGGAAAATCTTGGCTGATTTATTCCGAAAATGAAATTGTAGGTTACATCATTCTAACATTTATTTTCAGTTTCGAATATGGTGGAAAAATTGCTTTTGTAGACGAATTATTCATCAAAGAAACCGCTCGTGGAAAAGGAATTGGGAAAGAAGCTATTCAGTTTATTCAGAAAGAAGTTCCTAAATTATCGTTAAAATTACTGTATTTAGAAGTCGAACCGCATAACGAAAACGCACAAAAATTGTATCTTGCACACGATTTTGAATTTCACAATCGAAAATTAATGAAGTACAAAGTCACTAAATAAAATTAAACCTATGAAATTTTTAAAATTACTACTTGTTTTAGTTGTTTTCCAAGTTCAAGCGCAACAAGGAGGCATGTGGATTCCTTCGTTATTAAAAGGAACCAACGAAAAAGAAATGAAAGCTTTGGGAATGAAAATTAGTGCCGATGATATTTATTCGGTAAATAATTCCAGCTTAAAAGATGCCGTTCCTCATTTTGATGGCGGTTGTACAGCGGAAATGATTTCGCCAAAAGGACTTTTATTAACCAATCACCACTGTGGTTATGACAACATTCAAAGTCATTCTACTGTAGAAAACGATTATTTAACGAATGGTTTTTGGGCTTACAAAATGGATGAAGAATTACCAAACAAAGATTTAACGGTAACCTTCATTATTAAAATTGAAGATGTAACTACTAAAATTTTTGAAGGTGTTTTAAATCTTCCTTCGGAAAGTGATAAACAAAAGAAAATCCAACAAAATATTGCGGCTTTAAATAAAAGCTATGCTAGAGAAGCTTGGCAAGAAACAATGATTCGTGCTTTTTACGATGGAAATCAATATTTATTATTTGTAACTGAAACATTTAAAGATGTTCGTTTAGTAGGTGCGCCACCAAGTTCAATTGGGAAATTTGGTTCGGATACTGATAACTGGGTTTGGCCTCGTCACACAGGAGATTTCTCATTATTCAGAATTTATGCTGACAAAAACAATCGTCCTGCTGACTATTCAAAAGACAACGTTCCGTATAAACCAAAACACTTTTTCCCAGTTTCCGCAAAAGGAATTCAGGAAAACGATTTTACAATGGTAATGGGTTATCCTGGAAGAACACAAGAATATTTGCCATCATTCGCTGTGGAACAAATTGTAAATGATTTAAATCCAGCAAAAATTGAAATTCGTGATGCAGCTTTAAAAGTACAAGATGGTTTCATGAGAAAAGACAATGCAATTAAAATTCAGTACGCTTCAAAATATGCAGGTGTTGCGAACTATTGGAAAAAATGGATTGGTGAAACTAAAGGTTTAAAAAAATCAAATGCAGTTGCTGTTAAAAAAGATTTTGAAAAGAAATTCCAAGAAAGAGTTAACAAGGCTGGAAAACAAGCTGAATACGGAACTATTTTAGCTGATTTCGAGAAGAACTATAAAGACATTAGAGAATACGCTATTGCAAGAGATTACTTTACAGAAGTTGTTTTGCGTAATTCAGAAATTTTATCTTTTGGATACCGTTTGTACCAGTTAGAACAAGTATACAATACAAAAGGAGAACAAGCATTTAATGATAGAAAAAATAATTTAATTTCAGGATTTGAAGGTTTATATAAAGATTATAACGCTCAAGTTGATGAGAAAGTTTTTGAACAATTGATCAATTTGTATGCTACAAAATCACCAAAACAGTTTTTACCTGAAAGTTTAAACAATGTTAATGCTTCTGCTTTAACAGCTAGTGTTTTTAGTTCTTCTAAATTAACTAACTTCAATAGTTTGAAAGAATTACTAAATGGTGATGCTAAATCGGTTTTAGAAAAATTAAATCAAGATAAAGGTTATCAATTGGTAAAATCGATTGCAGATAGTTACCAAAAAAATGTAGCTCCTAAGTTTGATGAGATCAATTTAAAAAATATTGCATTACAAAGAACCTACATGAAAGGTATTATGGAATTCTTCCCTAACGATAGAATTTTTCCTGATGCGAACAGTACATTACGTGTAACTTATGGAAAAGTAAAAGGCTACAAACCTAGCGACGCTGTAATTTACGAACCTGTAAGTTATTTAGATGGAGTTATCGAAAAATATATACCTGGCGATTACGAATTTGACGTTCCAAAAAAATTAATCGATTTGTATAATGCGAAAGATTACGGAAGATATGCCGATAAAAACGGGAAAATGCCTTTAGCTTTTATAGCAACAAATCATACTACAGGAGGAAACTCAGGAAGTCCAGCTTTAGATGCAAAAGGAAACCTTATCGGATTGAACTTTGATAGAGTTTGGGAAGGCACAATGAGTGACATTTATTATAGTCCTGAAATATGCAGAAACATTATGGTTGATGCTCGTTATATTCTATTTGTGATTGATAAATTTGCAGGTGCGAAAAACCTTATAGAGGAGATGACGATAGTATATCCTAAGTCTCAAAAAGCCAAATAATTACAAATATTCTTAAAAATAAAAAGTTTGGCACGCCATTTGAAATAAAGCATTTCGGAATCCAGAGAAAAAAAATAAAAAAAAATGTCTAAAAATATTTTGACATGTTAAAAAATTTATATCTTTGCTCCGAATTAATAATTAACCTTTATAATTTAGTAAGATGAAAAAAGTTGTTTTAAGTTTAGCAATTGTTGCTGCTATGTTCGTATCATGTAAAGAAAATGCTGCTGAAGAAACTCCAGCTGTTGACTCAACTGTAGTTGAAACTCCTGCTGTTGAAGAAGCTCCTGTAGCTGATTCTACTGCTGTAGTTGCTGATTCTGCTGCTACTGCTGCACCTGCTGCTGAAGCTGCACCTGCTAAGTAATTTATTGCTGACAGAAAAAATCAAGCTCCACAATGTGGGGCTTTTTTTTAAATATAAAAAAATACAGAATAGTGAAATTCTATTCAAAAAAATTTTAACCTTTTATAATTAAAACAAAATGAAAAAAGTTGTATTAAGTTTAGCAGTTGTTGCTGCTATGTTCGTTTCTTGTAAAGAAGCTGCTGCTGAAGCAGAAACTATGGTTGATTCTACTGCTACTGAAGTAACTGAAACTATTGAAACTGTTGCTGACTCTACTGCTGTAGTTGCTGATTCTGCTGCTGCTAAAGTTGAAGGAGCTGCTGACGCTGCTGTTGAAGCTGTGAAAGAAGAAGTAAAAAAATAATTTTTAATTATTTTACAATAAAAAGTCCCGAAATTCGGGACTTTTTTTATTCTGATGTTCCAAATATATCTTCAGCAGAAGAAAAGTCTAAAAACTCCGCTTTATCTGCATACTTGATAATTTCATCAATCCCTTTTTGAAGCAACAATTGTGTAGTATATCTTCTACTTACCGCCACCTCATGCTCATCCAATATCAATCGGAAGAAAAACTTTCCGCTAGACGATTTAAAACGCATAAAAACACAACGTTCTAAAGAACATTTAAGTTTTTCTATCTCTTCTTCACATTCAAAACGCAATTCAAAATCGTTGCTTGTAAAAATAGTTTTCCCTTTTCTGGAAACAAACTCATATTTATAAACTCCACTTAATCGTTGTGCGATTACAAATGTACCCATAGCTGTGATTGATAATTTTATAAAGAATTCTTTAAAGATAACAGAAAATTCTAAATGGAGAATTTTATAAACAAAAAAAGCTCCGAACAATGTTCGGAGCTTTTGTACTCAAGGCGGGACTTGAACCCGCACGGGCATTACTACCCACTGGATTTTAAGTCCAGCGTGTCTACCAATTCCACCACTCAAGCAAATATTTTGGTATAGAGCGAAAAACGGGGTTCGAACCCGCGACCTCGACCTTGGCAAGGTCGCGCTCTACCAACTGAGCTATTTTCGCGTTTCGTATTGTAATCTCTTAAAGAACGTCGCTATACTTGTTCCGTATTGCGAGTGCAAATATAGTACATATTTTTATTCTTGCAAGTACTTTTTAAATAAAAATTGAAACTTTTTCATAACCTTTTGATAACGAATATTTTATTTTGAAATTATTTTTTAACCAACATTCGTTTTATTTCGTTTAGCTTCATTAAAGCTTCGACTGGCGTTAAAGTATTAATGTCGATATTCATGATTTCTTCTTTAATATCTTCTAAAAGTGGATCATCTAAATTGAAAAAACTTAATTGCAATTCATCATTAGCCGATTTAATTCCGGATAATTCTTCGCTCGAATGTCTTTTTTCTAATTGCTTCAATAGTTTTTGTGCTTTTTGAATTACAATTTGAGGCATTCCCGCCATTTTTGCTACGTGAATACCAAAACTATGTGCGCTTCCGCCTTTCACTAATTTACGAATGAATAAAACCGTGTCTTTTAATTCCTTTACCGAAACATTGAAATTCTGAATTCTATCAAACGTAACTTCCATTTCATTCAACTCGTGATAATGTGTAGCAAAAAGTGTTTTAGGTTTGTTTGGATGTTCGTGCAAATATTCTGAAATCGCCCAAGCAATTGAAATTCCGTCATAGGTTGACGTTCCTCTTCCAATTTCATCTAACAACACCAAACTTCTTTCGGAAATATTGTTCAAAATGGAAGCGGTTTCGTTCATTTCTACCATAAAAGTAGATTCACCCATCGAAATATTATCGCTTGCTCCTACCCTGGTGAAAATTTTATCCACAACACCCATTCTCACGCTTTCTGCTGGAACAAAACTTCCCATTTGTGCCATTAACACAATTAAAGCCGTTTGACGCAAAATAGCTGACTTACCCGACATATTCGGACCGGTAATCATGATGATTTGCTGGGTTTCTCTATCCAAATAAACGTCATTAGAAATATACGGCACACCAACAGGCAACTGCTTTTCAATAACAGGATGACGTCCTTCTTTGATTTCCAAATCAAAACTTTCATCTAAATCAGGACAAACGTATTTATTATCAATCGCTAATTGTGTAAAAGAAGTCAAACAATCCAATTGCGCAATTAAATTGGCATTCAACTGAACGTGTTTGATATAAGTAGCAATCCAATTCACCAACTGCTCAAACAACTGTGATTCTAATTGATGGATTTTATCCTCAGCGCCTAAAATTTTAGATTCGTATTCTTTTAGTTCTTCCGTAATGTAACGCTCTGCATTCACTAAGGTTTGCTTACGAATCCATTCCGCAGGAACTTTATCTTTATGCGTATTTCTAACTTCAATATAATAGCCGAAAACGTTATTAAACGATATTTTCAACGAAGGAATACCTGAAGCAGCGCTTTCTCTTTGTTCTAATTCTTCCAAATATCCTTTCCCAGTTGAAGAAATCGCTCTTAATTCATCTAATTCGGAATGAACTCCAACAGCGATTGCGTTTCCTTTATTTACACTTACTGGTGCATCTTCCTGAATGGTCGTTTTGATTTTTTCGCGTAACAATTCACAAGCGTGCAAACTATCGCCAATTACTCGCAACGCTTCATTTTCACTAGCCAAAGCTAAGGTTTTGATTGGAATAATCGCATCTAACGAATCTTTCAAAAAATTAACTTCTCTTGGCGAAATTTTTCCTGTTGCTACTTTTGAAATCAAACGTTCCAAATCGGAAATTTGCTTAATTTGATATTGAATTTGTTGTAAAACTTCGGGATTGGTTTTCAAATATGAAATCACTTCATGACGACTTCTTATTTTTGAAATATCTTTCAACGGAAGCGCCAACCAACGTTTCAAAAGCCTTGCTCCCATTGGCGAAAGCGTTTTATCAATCACATCTAAAAGTGTAACTGCATTTGGATTATAACTATGATATAATTCTAAATTTCGAATCGTGAATTTATCCATCCAAACGTAAGCATCTTCAGCAATACGCTGAATATTGGTAATATGTTGAATCTTATTATGTTGTGTTTCCGACAAATAATACAAAATCGCACCCGAAGCTATCAAACCTTCGGTTAATTCCTCTACTCCAAAACCTTTTAGCGAATTGGTTTGAAAGTGTTTGGTCAAACTTTCTAACGCATAATCTTCTTTGTACACCCAATCTTCCAAAAAGAAGGTATGAAAATCATCACCAAAAACCGAATTAAACTGATTTTTAAATTGTTTCGGGATTAAAATTTCACTCGGACGAAAGTTTTGCAACAATTTATCGATGTATTCTTCATTACCTTGAGAAACTAAAAATTCACCTGTAGAAACATCTAAAAATGCTACGCCAAGCGTTTTCTTCCCAAAATGAACAGCTGCTAAAAAGTTGTTTGACTTCGATTGCAACACCTCATCATTCATCGAAACCCCAGGCGTAACTAATTCCGTAACTCCTCGTTTTACAATAGTTTTAGTCATTTTTGGATCTTCTAATTGATCGCAAATCGCTACTCGAAGTCCAGCTTTGACTAATTTGGGTAAATATGTATTTATGGAATGATGCGGAAATCCCGCCAACGCCGTTTCGGTTTCAGAACCTGCACCTCTTTTAGTTAATGTAATGCCTAAAATTTGTGACGCTCGCACTGCATCTTCTCCAAAAGTTTCATAGAAATCGCCTACACGAAACAATAAACAAGCATCGGGATATTTGTTTTTTATCTCGTTGTATTGCTTCATTAAAGGCGTTTCCTTTGGTGTTTTATCGGGAGTTGCTGCAGATTTTTTCGCCACAATTTCAAATTTTAAGTATGATTGCGAAGGTAAGAAAATCAAAGACAATGACAATATGATTTTTAAAAATCGAGTTTTCAAGTTTTATAATTAATCTTTACTTTTGTCACATGAGAAAATTAGCCAACGCAGAATTAGAACGCAAAAACATCGACGAGTTTAAAGAAGCTCAAAAAACACCCATTATTGTAATCTTAGATGATATTAGAAGTTTACACAATATTGGTTCGGTTTTTAGAACTTCGGATGCTTTTTTGATTGAAAAGATTTATTTGTGCGGCATTACGGCTACTCCGCCCAACAAAGAAATTCACAAAACAGCTCTTGGTGCTACTGAAACAGTTTCTTGGGAATATGCGAAAGACGTTTTAGAAGTGGTGAATCAATTGAAACTAGAAAATGTAAAAGTGTATTCGGTAGAACAAACCGAAAATGCGATTATGTTGGATGATTTTCTGCCAGAAACCAATACAAAATATGCTTTAATTTTTGGTAACGAAGTTAAAGGTGTTTCTCAAGAAGCTATTAATTTAAGTGATGGCGTGATTGAAATTCCGCAATTGGGCAGTAAACATTCGTTGAATATTTCTGTAAGTGCTGGAATTGTGATTTGGGATTTATTTCAGAAGATGAAATAAACAATAAATATTAATCTCCATAGATAATTCCCCAAAAACCAATTTTCAAAGTATAATTTACAAATTCCTGACCATCGTATTTTTCTGTTCTTAACTTTATTTTTCGATTTAAGTTTTTATCACTAATTTCAATATCATAATAATTTCCACCTTTTCCAGTATGATGGTAAACATCTGTTACATTACCTGAAACTATTATTTGCTCATTTATTATCAAAGCATTACTTACAATTATTGAAAATCGAGTAAAAAAGAACAAACTAAAAAAAATCAATATTGAATATACTAAAGGAGCAAAAACTCGATCAAACTTTTTTGGCTTCTCTCTTTCTTGTTTTACAACTTTAGAATAAAATTTATAAACAAAAAAAGCTAGTATACCCGACAAAATAATAATTGGAAAAATTAAATTTTGAATCACTAAATCTGTTGCTTTACCAATCTCAATAATATTGAAAGGAGAAGTGTAACTTGCGAAGAAAGCTGTAAAAAGACCAAAAACAATAGGAAAAATTATTTCTTTTTTCATCATTTTCTTCAATTAACTAACTTCTTTTTAATACTACCCAAAACTATTATATAATCCTCCTGCTTTTTCACAAAATCTAAATCCGAAACATCAATAATCAAGACATTTAAATTGGTTTGTGTTTTGATGTAATCCAAATAACCTTGATTAATTTTTTCTAGATAATCTGCCGGAATTTCTTGCTCGTAACTTCTGCCACGCTTTTTGATGTTTTCCAAAAGACGGTCGGTGTTTTGATACAAATACACATACAAATCAGGTTTTGGCATTTCTTTGTGAATGATGTCAAACATAGTTTTGTACAAACGAAATTCGTCTTCTTGAAGCGTTACTTTCGCAAAAATCAAAGATTTAAAAATATGATAATCTGCAACCACAAAATCTTTGAACAAATCAAATTGCGCTAAATCATCGGATAATTGTTGGTATCTATCGGCTAAAAACGACATTTCTAATGGAAACGCATAGCGACTTTGATCTTTATAAAATTTTGGTAAAAACGGATTGTCTGCAAAACGTTCTAACACTAATTTGGCATTGCAATCTTCCGCTAATTTGGTTGACAAAGTCGTTTTTCCAGCACCAATATTTCCTTCAATAGCAATGTAATTGAATTGTTGTAATTGTAATTTTTCAATTGGAGAAATTACAGAATGAACAGCTTTAATTTCGCTTTTATCTTCGGTTTGAAGTAATAGTTGCGCAATAGATTTCTTCAACGTTGGATGTTCCCAATTCAATCCCAAGTCCATCATCGGTTGCAAAACAAATTTTCTGTTTTGCATTAATGGATGTGGAACTTGCAGGGTTTCGGTAGAAATAATTTCTTCATCAAAAGCAATGATATCTACATCAATAATTCGAGCTTGATAACCGAAATTTTTGGAACGAACTCTACCTAATTTCTTTTCCACTTTTAAAACCTGCTTCAGAACTTTTTGAGCCGATTTTGATGTGTGAATTAGAATTGCAGCGTTATAAAAAGGTTCGCTCTCAAAACCCCAGGCTTGCGTTTCATAAATTTTAGAAACCTTTATAACTGTTGCTACTTCATTATGAATCAAATCAATACAAGACTGAATCGTTTCTAATCGATTGCCTTG
This sequence comes from Flavobacterium cheniae, assembly GCF_004363695.1. Classification (GTDB taxonomy): domain Bacteria; phylum Bacteroidota; class Bacteroidia; order Flavobacteriales; family Flavobacteriaceae; genus Flavobacterium; species Flavobacterium cheniae. The sequence goes on from NZ_SNZC01000002.1 coordinate 187,672, forward strand.
ATTGCTTCCTAAAGATAAAATTACCTGATGTTGACTCATATTGGCAAAATAACAAACAATTTTAGACTTATAATTTACCTTTCTTGTTTTTTTATGAACATGTAACAATTTTATGCTTTTAACTACTAATTAGGTAATTAATAAATAAATTGAAATGAGATTTTTAGGAAATGTATTAGCTACAATTGTAGGTATATTTATTTTTTGCATGATTTTTTTCTTCGGAATTATAATCATTGGTGCCATTGCGGGAAGTGGCGAAGATACTGTTAGTGTAAAAAAGAATTCGGTTATTGAATTGGATTTATCAAAAGTATCTTTAGACTACGCTGGAAAAACAAATTACAAAGACTTCAATTACTTTGAAGCGCATCATGATGGTGTTACCGATATTTTAAATGCGATTGAAGCAGCTAAAACAGATGACAAAATTAAAGGAATTTCTATTTTAAATAATCAATCACAGTTAGGATTAGCGCAAAGCAAAGCCGTTCGTGATAAATTAGAAGAGTTTAAAAAATCGGGCAAATTCGTTTATGCTTATGCAAATTATTATAGCCAAGGCGAATATTACTTGAATTCGGTTGCCGATCAAGTGTATTTGAATCCAATGGGAGAAGTTGATTTTAAAGGTCTTTCTTCTGAAATTATATACATGAAAGATTTACAAGAGAAATCGGGTGTAAAAATGGAAGTTATTCGTCATGGAAAATACAAAAGTGCAGTAGAACCATTCTTAGCACAAGAAATGAGTCCGGAAAATCGCGAACAAATGACGGTTTTATTGAATTCAGTTTGGAATACAATTGTTGCCGATATTTCTAAAAGCAGAAAATTATCAGTTGCTCAATTAAATGCTATTGCCAATACTTTAGGTGCAAGAACTCCAGAATTAGCGTTAGCTAATAAATTAGTAGATAAAGTAGCTTATGAAGATGAGTATCACGATATGATTAGAGCGAAATTAAAAGTAGACAAAAAAGAAAAATACGATATTGTTAGTATTACTGATTATGCTAAAAAAGCATCTTCTACTGTTGAAGATTACTCTAAAAATGACATTATTGCTGTAATTTATGCTCAAGGTGAAATTGCAGGTGGTGAAGGTGATGTTAATGTAATTGGCGAAGGTTCTATTAAACGCTCTTTACAAGAAGCTCGTGAAGATAAAGATGTAAAAGCAATTGTTTTACGTGTGAATAGTCCCGGAGGAAGCGCTTTAACTTCTGAATTGATTTGGAGAGAAATCGAAATCACTAAAAAAGTCAAACCAGTAGTTGTTTCTATGGGTAATTATGCAGCTTCAGGTGGTTATTATATTGCAGCTAATGCGGATAGAATTTTCGCTGAACCAAATACGATTACAGGTTCAATTGGAGTTTTTGGTATGTTACCCAACATGAACCAACTAGGTAAAAATATCGGAATTAATGCCGAACAAGTAAAAACACATGAAAACGCAAGCGGATACAGTGTTTTTGAGCCAATAGACGAAAATTTCAAAGGATTTGTTTTAGAAAGCATCGAAAAAACATACGCTACTTTCTTAAAACGTGTAGCTGATGGCAGAAAAATGACAACAGCTCAAGTAGATGCAATTGCACAAGGAAGAGTTTGGACAGGTGTTGACGCACACAAACTTGGTTTAGTTGATGAAATCGGAGGTTTAGATGCAGCAATCAAATACGCAGCTAAACTTGGGAAAACTTCTTCTTATAGAACAGAAAACTATCCAGAATACGAAAAGAGTTTTGAAGATATGTTAGCTAATTTTACCGGAATGGCGATGTTTAAAACCAAAGAACAATTACTAAAAGAACAATTAGGCGAAGAAGGTTTTCAAATGCTAGAACAAATCAAACGTGTGAAGAGCAGAAAAGGTATTCAAGCAATAATGCCTTACGAAATTCAGATTCATTAATCTATACTACAAACATGAAAATCCCAAAGACTATTTGTTTTTGGGATTTTTTTTATAAGTTTCACACAAAATTAATAGATTTTAAGGCAATTGGTATTAATTTTGTAAGGCTTAAATCAAATTCACTTCAAAAAATACAATTATGTTAAAGAAAGTTTTAAAAGGACTTGGGATATTTCTTTTGGTAACCATCATCGCATTGGCAGCAGCGCCATTTTTATTCAAAGACAAAATCAAGGAAATGATTGCTAAAACTTTGAACGAAAATGTAAATGCCAACATCGCGTTTGAAGATGTAGATTTAAGTTTATTCAAAAGTTTTCCGCAAGCTAATGTTACGATTGAAAAATTGAGCATTATTACAAAAGCACCTTTTGAAAAAGACACCCTTTTATATGCTGGTGAAACCAATGTAACCATGAGTGTAAAAGAACTTTTTAAAGGAGATGGCGAAGCAATGAATTTAGAAAGTTTTAGTGTGGTTGACGGAATTGTAAACATCATTTTTAATAAAGATGGTTTAGGAAATTTTGACATTGCATTAAAAGAAGATGAAGAAAAAAAACCTTCTGATAGCAAACCGTTTGCCTTGAATATTCAGGATTATGAAGTAGAAAATTTAAAATTTACTTACATTGACGAAGGTTCAAAAATGAAAATGGTTTTAGACAGCATTAATCATGAAGGAAAAGGAAATTTTGCTGCTCAAAAATTAGATTTAGAAACTAAAACCACAGCAAAACTATCTTTTGATATGGACAAAATGAACTACATGAACAATGTAGCCATTTCATTAGATGCCATTTTAGGAATTGATTTAGAAAAAAGCAAATACGAATTCAAAGACAACAAAGCCTTAATCAATCAATTGCCATTAGAATTCAACGGATTTATTCAAATGGTGGAAGCGGGTCAAACCTATGACTTGACATTCAAAACACCAACTTCTGATTTTAAAAACTTTTTGGGATTAATTCCAGCAGCTTATTCAGGCGATATCAACAAAGTAAAAACAACGGGGCAATTTTCGGTAGACGGAAAAGTAAAAGGTAATTTAACTGATACTACGATTCCTGCTTTTGATGTAAAAATTGCGTCTAATAATGCGTCTTTCCAATATCCAGATTTACCAAAATCGGTTAAAAATATCGTAATTGACACACACATTATCAACGAAACTGGTTTAATGAACGACACGTATGTGAATTTGAACAAACTTTCGTTTTCAATAGACCAAGATGTGTTTAATGCAAAAGCCAACATTAGAAACATCGCAACAAATGCTTTAGTTGATGCCGAATTAAAAGGAACTATCAATTTAGCGAATGTTACCAAAGCCTATCCAGTAAAATTAGACAAACCGTTAACCGGAATTTTAAAAGCAGATGTTAAAACGAAGTTTGATATGAAATCAGTTGAAACTTCTCAATATCAAAACATTCAAAACTCTGGAATTGTAAGTTTAACAGGATTCAATTACGAAGGTCCAGAGATGGCGAAACCTTTCAAAATCAATCAAGCTGCCGTTGCATTTAATCCGAGTCAAATCCGTTTGAATCAATTTGATGCCAAAACAGGAACATCCGATTTACAAGTAACAGGAACGTTAGATAACTTTTATGGATTTGTATTCAAAAACCAAATCTTGAAAGGAAATTTCAATATGAATTCGACAAAATTAGTAGTTTCTGACTTCATGGCACCAACTACGACCACTACAGAAGAAGGTAAAAAAACTACTGAAGCTGTTAAAATTCCTTCGTTTTTAGATTGTAGTGTTACTGCAAAAGCAAAAACCGTAGTTTACGACAATTTGAATTTGCAAGATGTTTCAGGAAATATGGTAATTCGTGACGAAGCGGTAACTTTAAACAATTTAAAAATGAGTGTTTTTGGAGGAAATATCGGTTTAACTGGAACTGTTTCAACTAAAGGAAAAACACCAACGTTTAACATGAATTTAGGCCTAGATAAAGTCAATATTGCCGAATCGTTTACACAATTAGACATGCTAAAATCGATTGCTCCTATTGCTGGTGTGATTAACGGAAAATTGAATTCGACAATTAAATTATCGGGTGATTTACAACAAGACATGACACCAAATTTAAAAACTATTTCGGGTGATTTATTTGGGCAGTTACTTTCAACTACGGTTAATGATAAAAACTCAGCAATGTTGACTGCATTGAGTTCAAATATGAAATTCATCGATTTAAACAAGTTGAATTTAAACGACGTTAAAGCTGCCTTATCATTCAAAGACGGAAAAGTAAATCTAAAACCAATGGATATCAAATACCAAGATATTACAGTAAATGTTGGTGGAACGCATGGATTTGATCAAACTATGAATTACAATTTAAAATTTGATGTTCCTGTGAAATATTTAGGAAAAGACGTAACTAATTTAATTGCAAAATTAACGCCTGCCGACCAACAAAAAATAACCAGTATACCAGTAAATGGTCTAATGACAGGTAACTTTTCGCAACCTAAATTCAATACCGATTTAAAACAAGCTTCTACCAATTTAACTACGCAATTGGTTAAAATGCAAAAGGATAAATTAGTAAATCAAGGAACAAGTGCTTTAGGAAATTTAATTGGCGGAACAAAACCAAACACGGCAACTGACACCACAAAAACAACTACAACTCCAAAAGAAGATATTAAAACCAAAGCAACCGGTGCTATAAAAGATTTATTAGGAGGGAAAAAGAAAAAAGAATAAACACAAAGTTGTAAAGAAAAAAATAAAACCCTTTCAAATTAGAAAGGGTTTCTTTTTATAAACTCATCTTCACCACATAACCTTCATAGGTTCTTACATTAAAAACAGTTCCGTCTTCAAAAAGTAAATATTGGCCTTTTATTCCGGATAACTTACCAGTAAAATTTGGTGTTTTATCTAAATTCAAACTTGTTACTTTTTTAGGATATTGTAAAACTGGAAAATCGAGTTGAATGATTTTTTCTTCCTTTGGAAAATAATCTTTTACTTCATTGGGTAACCAATCCAATACTTTATTACGTTCTGAAATTAAATCCATGTTAGGTACTTCATTTTTTAGCATTTTCTGCCAATTGGTTTTATCTGCAAAATGGTTTTTCAATGCTACTTCGGTAATTCCAGCTAAATATCTATTTGGCACTTCTACAATTGGAATAGCTTGCACAGCACCTTGGTCAATCCATCGCGTTGGCACTTGGGTTTTTCTTGTAACTCCTACTTTTACTTCACTAGACAAAGCTAAATATACCACATGAGGTTGCAATTGCACACGTTTTTCATAAGCTAAATCTCTATCTTCAATATCTAAATGCGCGGTGCTTAATTCGGGTTTCATAATCCAATCGCCTACTGCTGGGCTGCTCATAAAACAATCGTAACAAAATCCTTGTCGAAAAATCTTTTTAGCTTTTCCGCAATTTAAACATTGGTAGCCTTGAAACTCAATTTCGATGTCTTTTCCTAAAAGTTGGTTGATGTTTAAAAAACTATTTTCAAAAACCAAATAATACTGAATTGGGTTACCAAATTCAGTTTGCATTTTTGAAAGTGTGCCTTGATATATCATTTCGTCTAAAGATTTTCTTTTTTGTACAATTATTTGAAAAAAATACTATTTTTGGTAAAGTTATTATTCCAATTTAATAATTCAAAATTAGCAATAGGTAAATGCCATTACAAATAATAAATTCTTTTGCCACTTGGATTTTAAAAAAGCGAATTCATCAAATGGAATTGTTTTTAAAATATCCGCATGAAGTGCAAGAAGAGTTACTTTTCAGCCTTATAAAATCATCCGAAAATACACAAATAGGGAAAAAATACGACTTTTCTTCTATGAAGAGTTATACTACTTTTTCAGAAAGAATTCCTGTTTCTAGCTATGAAGAATTAGAACCTCTTATTGAAAAAACCAGACAAGGCGAACAGAATGTTTTTTGGCATTCCAATATTAAATGGTTTGCAAAATCGAGCGGAACAACTAATGCAAAAAGCAAGTTTATTCCCGTAAGTTCAGAAGCATTAGAAAATTGTCATTACAAAGCCAGTAAAGACTTATTATGTTTGTACTTGAACAACAACGAAGAGTCGCAAATGTTTACTGGAAAGAGTTTGCGTTTGGGCGGAAGCAAACAATTATACGAAAACAACAATACTTTTTTTGGTGATTTATCAGCAATTTTGATTGATAACATGCCCATTTGGGCTGAATTTAGTTCTACACCAAGCAGTAAAATATCGTTAATGGGCGATTGGGAAACCAAACTTCCAGCAATTATCAATGAAACCATCAACGAAAACGTTACGAGTTTGGCAGGCGTTCCAAGTTGGATGTTAGTTTTACTTCAAAAAGCATTAGAAACCACTGGAAAATCTAATTTATTAGAGCTTTGGCCAAATGCAGAAGTGTATTTTCATGGTGGTGTCAATTTTGACCCGTATAGAGAACAATACAAGAAATTATTTCCAAAAGAGAGTTTCAAATATTACGAAATTTATAATGCTTCGGAAGGATTTTTTGCCATTCAAGACCAAAATGATTCTAACGAATTATTATTGATGTTAGATTACGGAATTTTCTACGAATTTATTCCGATGGATACTTTTGGTACATTAAACCAACGCGTTATTCGATTAAATCAAGTAGAATTGAACAAGAATTATGCTTTAGTAATCACTACAAATTCAGGTTTATGGCGCTATTTAATTGGCGATACGATTCGATTTACTTCATTAAGTCCGTACCGAATTAAAGTTACCGGAAGAACCAAACATCACATCAATGTTTTTGGAGAAGAGTTAATGGTTGAAAATACCGATGCTGCTATTACTAAAACGTGTAAAGAATTTAATTGCGAAATCACTGATTATACCGTTGCTCCTATTTTTATGACTGAGAAAAAGAAAGGAGCTCACGAGTGGATCATTGAATTTAAGACCAAGCCAGACAACATAGAAAATTTCAGAAAAGCTTTAGATGAAAACCTTCAGCATTTAAATTCGGATTACGAAGCAAAACGATACAACAATATGACACTAAATCCGTTAGTATTAAATGTTGCGAGAGAACAATTGTTTTATGATTGGTTAAAACAGCAAGATAAATTAGGTGGTCAACACAAAATCCCTAGACTTTCAAATGAAAGATTGTATTTAGAAAGTCTATTAGCTTTACAATAAAATTGTATGAAAAATAAAACCTTACTTTTATCCTTATTGATTTTACTTGTTTCGACTCTTTCGTGCGGGCCAAGACGCTATAAATGTGGACCATACAGAAAATGTGATAATTTTAAAGAAAAAATCAAAAACAACTCAATTTACAAAGAATTTAACAAAGACTATTACTGTTAATCGGATATAATTACAGAATTCACAATAAAATCGATTTACTTAAAATGCAGTAAATCGATTTTTTTTGCGTTTTATCGAAAAAAAGGAAGAAAATATAACAAAAAAAATATTTTTTGTGTTTGTTTAATAAAAATAACACTAATTTTGCACGCGTTTTAACGAATCATTAACTAATTATTATTTAAGCAATTAAATTTATGAAACTAACTAAAATCCTTACATTATTTTTACTTTTAGGAAGCCTAGTATCTTTTGGACAAGAACCAAAACGTTCAGAAGGAGCCGAAGCTATTGTGAATGCTATTAATAAAAATACAAAAGGAATTAGCTTCATTACAAGTGATACAGGAATCAATTCTGAGTTAAATGAAATAGGCACTACTTTCTTTAAAAACAAATATATCATTTTGTCTAACAAAAAAAGAAGACATGCTGATGTGACAGTTAATCCAATAACTAATACCCCAAACAATAATTTATATTGTGTAGATGTAAAAGAAGACGGAAACTTATCTTTTCCTTTACTTTTCTCTCAAGCATTAGATTCTGAAAATGATGAAGGTTCAATTGGATTTTCTTCTGATCAAAGAACAATTTTCTATACTCAAGAAAACCCAAACAACAAACAATTATTTACCTTACATAAAGCAACTCTTAACGAAAAAGATGCTAAAAAATGGACAAACATTACTAATTTAAATGTAGTTCCAGAGCAATATTCAGCTGAAACTCCTAGTGTTTCTCCTGACGGTAAGAAAATCTATATTGCATCAAATATTCCTGGTGGATTTGGAGGATTTGACATTTACGAAGCTACAATAGCTGAAGACGGAACAGTTGGTAAATTAGTAAATTTAGGTCCAAATGTAAACACAGCTGATGATGAAAAATACCCATATATGTCTTCTGACAACAAGTATTTATATTTTTCTTCAAAAGGTCACTTAAATTTAGGTGGTTATGATGTATTTAGATCGGCTTACGTTGATAATTCATTCTTAACCGCAATGAATTTAGGAACTGATTTAAATTCTAGAAGAGACGATGTTGCTTTTGTAATGACGTCGCCTTCTAAAGGTTATATTTCTACTGATAAAAAACAATCTGGTAATTTTGATATTTTAAAATTCGAAATTAAAAAACAAGAAAACTTACATTTCAACTACACAATTGTTGAAGAAGTTACTAAAACAGCTTTACCAAACGCTATTGTAGTAGTTACAGATGAATTTGGAACTAAATTAACAGAGACACAATCTGATAACAATGGTAAAATCAAATTAACTTTAGAACCATTAACTTTTTATAACGTTGAAGTTATGAAAGATGGTTACGAAACTAAGAAAACAAACATTGCAACTGGTGATACAGATAAAAATATTGCTTTAACTCAGAAGAAAGCTGTAGTTACTGATGATGCGATTGTAATTGAAAACATCTATTTTGATTTTAATAAATCTAGTGTTAAAAAAGAATCAGAATTATCTTTAAATAAAATTGTTGAAGTTTTAACCAACAATCCTAATATGAGTATTACAATCAACGCTCACACGGACAGTAAAGGTTCTGAAACTTACAACCAAACATTATCAGAAAGCAGAGCAAAAGCAGCTTACCAATATTTACTTAAAAAAGGAATTCCTGCAAAGCAGTTAACTTATAAAGGTTTTGGAGAAAGCGAATTGTTAGAAAAATGTGAGAAATGCTCAGCTAAACAAGACCAAACGAATAGAAGGGTTGAATTCAAAATCGTAAAATAAAAAAGTACACTCTCAATTAAATACAACTATAAAAAAATGAAAAAAATCTCTCTAGTATTAGCCTTATCATCAGTAGTATTATTAACATCATGTTCTAGCGGATGGAGTTGTCAAAAAAGATATTGCAACGCCAAACAAACAAAAACAATCGAGCAAAAGAAAAATGCTTAATCATAAAAAAAGGCCGCCAATTGGCGACCTTTTTATTTCTATTACTTTCATTAAGAAACTGCTTTCAAACGTTGTAATAAGTTTTTACTCAAACTGTTTTCTGCATATTCTTTCGTAACTTGAAGATGTTTATCATCAGAACTAGGTAATTCGTACATAGCATCAGTTAAAATGGCTTCACATAACGAACGTAAACCTCTGGCTCCTAATTTATATTCTAAAGCTTTTGCTACAATGTAATTCAAAGCTTCTTCCTCAATTTCCAAGGTTACTTCATCCATTTCAAACAACTTCTTGTATTGTTTTACTAAAGCATTTTTAGGCTCAGTTAAAATAGCTCTTAATGTTTCTGCATCCAAAGGATCCATATGCGTTAGAACTGGTAAACGACCTATAATTTCTGGAATTAATCCAAAATCCTTCACGTCTTTCGGAATCAAATATTGCAACAAATTATCTTTATCAATTTGGTCGGTTCCAATAGAAGAACTATAACCAACTGCTTGTCTGTTTAAACGTTTTGAAATAATTCTTTCAATTCCGTCGAAAGCACCACCTGCGATGAATAAGATATTTTGTGTATTAACTTCGACAAATTTTTGGTCGGGATGTTTTCTTCCTCCTTTTGGTGGTACGTTTACAACCGTTCCTTCTAACAATTTCAACAACGCTTGTTGCACACCTTCACCGGAAACATCACGAGTAATTGAAGGATTATCACTTTTACGAGCGATTTTATCAATTTCATCAATAAATACAATTCCTCTTTCAGCTTTAGCCACATCATAATCAGCCGCTTGTAATAAGCGAGTTAAGATACTTTCTACATCTTCCCCAACATAACCAGCTTCGGTTAAAACGGTTGCATCCACAATAGCCAATGGAACATTCAACATTTTAGCAATGGTTTTTGCTACCAATGTTTTTCCAGTTCCAGTTTGACCCACCATTAAGATGTTACTTTTTTCAATCTCAACTTCGTCTTCTAATTGAATTTGCATCAAACGTTTGTAGTGATTGTAAACCGCTACACTCATTACTTTTTTAGTTTGATCTTGTCCAATAACGTAATCATCTAAAAACGCACGAATTTCTTTTGGTTTTAACAGAATCAAATCGGCAACCAAATTGGAATTACTCGATTGTTTTAATTCTTCTAATACAATTCCGTGAGCTTGTTCGATACATTTGTCGCAAATATGCGAATTAATCCCTGCAATTAATAAATTGGTTTCAGGCTTTTTCCTTCCGCAGAATGAACACTCTAATACTTCTTTAGCCATTTTTTTGTGATTAGTGAAAAGTGATTAGTAAGTAGTTTATCACTATTTACAAATCACTTTTCACTTTTTAAATTATCTTGTTAAAACCTCATCAATCATTCCGTATTCTTTTGCTTCAGCAGCAATCATCCAATAATCGCGCTCAGAATCTTTGTGCACTTTTTCGAACGATTGTCCAGAATGTTTAGAAATGATTTCATATAATTCATCTTTTAATTTCAACATTTCTTTCAAGTTGATTTCCATATCAGTTGCAACACCTTGTGCGCCTCCTGATGGTTGGTGAATCATAACTCTTGAATGTGGTAAAGCTGAACGTTTTCCTTCTGCTCCAGCACATAATAAAACAGCACCCATTGAAGCCGCCATTCCTGTACAAATTGTAGCTACGTCTGGTTTTACGAATTGCATTGTATCGTAAATTCCTAATCCAGCATACACACTTCCTCCTGGAGAATTGATATAAATACTGATATCTTTAGAAGCATCAACACTTTCTAAAAACAATAATTGTGCTTGAATAATATTTGCCACATAATCATCAACTCCAGTTCCTAAGAAAATGATTCTATCCATCATTAAACGTGAGAAAACATCCATTGAAGCTACGTTTAATTGGCGTTCTTCAATAATATATGGAGTCATACTTCCAACAATTTTATCGTAATATAAACTGTTTACTCCGTGATGCTTAGTAGCATATTTTTTAAATTCTTTTCCGTAGTTCATTTTTGTATGGTTTAAATAATTAATATTTAGAAATTCTGCTCTTGAATACAGAATAAAAAAGCGCCAAAACTAGTCTGACGCTCAAAGATAATTATTTTTTGTGAGATATTATTCTCCGTACATTTCTTTGATGAATTGCTCGTAATTAACTTCTTTAGTTTTTGTTTTTACTTTTTCTTTGTAAAGACCTAACATTTTTTCGCTCATTACTTGCTCTGATAAACGTTTTACCTCATCTTGGTTAGACATAACACGAGCTACAATTCCGTTAATTTCATCTTCTGAAGGATTTAACTGACCAAATTGCGCCATTTGTTTCTTGATTAATTCAGCAGTATGTGCCTTTAAATCTTCGAAAGTAATTTGTAAATTATTATCAGCCATTACTTTTCCTTCGATTAATTGGAAACGTAATCCTTTTTCAGCTTTTGCATATTCTTCTTCCGCTTGTTCAGCAGTTAAAGGAGTTTCACCTACATTTTGAATCCATCTTTTTAAGAAAGCTTCTGGCAAATCAAATTTTGTAGTTTCAATTAAGAAATCAGTAACATCATTTAAGAATTTTTGATCTGCTTGTTGAGCAAATTGTGCTTCAGCGTCTTCTTTGATTTTAGCTTTAATTTCTTCTACAGACGAAACAACTCCAGGTCCGAATAATTTATCGAATAATTCTTGGTTTAATTCAGCTTTTTCAATTTCATTGATTTCTTCAATTGTAAAATCAACATTGATATCCAAACCATGAACATCATCATGACCTACTTTTAAGTAATCCATTAATTTGTGATCGTCATCGAATAAACCTTTAGTTCCGATAGTTACTACATCACCTACTTTTTTTCCTATGAATGATTTTGCTACTTTTTTATCAGCAAAAATATCTAAACCGAAGTTAGCTGGAGCGTTGATTCCTTTTTCTTCGTTTGTAAAAGTTCCTCTAACTTCAAAGTCAGCTTTTACTTCTGCTTGAGAAATTAATTTTCCGTATTGTTTTTGGATTCTTTCTACTTGATCATTCAACATTTTATCATCTGCAATAACGTTGAATTTTGTAACGTTGTTTTTAGCTGTTAAATCAACTGAAAACTGAGGTGCTAAACCTAACTCAAAATCAAAAGAAAAATTTTCCGCATCCCAATCGATACTATCTGTTACTTTTGGAAGTGGATTTCCAAGAATATCTAATTTTTCAGTAGTTAAATAGTTATTAAGAGAAGTTTGTAATACTTTGTTTACTTCTTCTAACAAAACAGCTTTACCATATTGTTTTTGGATTAAACTCATTGGAACAGCTCCTTTTCTGAAACCAGAAATAGCAGCATTTTTTCTATAGTCAGCTAATACTTTTTCTACTTTATCCGAATAATCTTCTTTAGTGATTGCTACTGTTACAATAGCATTTAATGCATCAACTTGCGTTTTTGTAATGTTCATTATCTGTTTATTTAAGTACCATAAAATTTGGGTTGCAAAATTATAGAATTTTTACAACCCAAACAAGTTTTTAATTTATTGAAATTCAATTCGCTATAAATTTATTTTTCGTCGATAAAGATTTTATTCAAAATTGATTGAGTAATTGACAATAAAACACTAAACAATAAGGCATCTAAAAAACCATCAACACTAAATTCTACTATAAAATAATCGCAAATTATAATGATAATTGCGTTGATTACTAATAAAAAAAGGCCTAATGTAAAAAAGGTAACTGGGATTGTAAGTAGCACGAGTATTGGTTTTAGAAAAGTATTTAATAAACCTAACACGACAGCTACCATTAAAGCCCCTGTTAAACTAGTAACATGCACACCTGGTAAAAAATAAGAAAGTACAAAAACTACAACTGTACTAATAAAAAGTTTAATTATTAAATTCATTTTTATCTTTTTTAGAAATTTAAAGTTACAAAAAAAGGCATCAATAATGATGCCTTTTTTAAATATTTATATCAAACTTAGTTTGAACCTACAATATTAATTCCAGGGAAATAAGATGGGTTATGTAAAGGTAAATTTGCATTGTAGTATCTATTGATAACTTTTAATACTTCGTTTGCAATTACTGCATAACCTCTCGCATTTGGATGCACACCATCTAACGAGAATAATACAGTTCCTTCAGTAGCTGAACCACTAAAATAATTTGCTGTATACACTTGACCTGTTTCAATTCTTAATCCACTAACCAATTGACCTAAAATTGCATTCATATCTGCAACAGCTAAATCATTAGCGTCGGCAATAGAAACAATAGCTGCATTGTAAGACGCTGTAGCGTTAGCTACTTTTAATTTTTCATTTGCAGTTAAAACCCATTTGTTTGCCATTGGATAAGAAACTCCGTTAATATTAATTAATGTTGATGGAGAAGAAGTGTTTGGTGTACCAATAACAGAAGAAGCTGGTAATACAACTAAATCTGCAGCAGTAGTTTGACGTGCTTTTCCAAAAACAGCACCAAATGCAGCAGCAGTTGGCGCCCCAAGAGTACCTGTCAATGCTGCAGTAATTTCCGCACTTCTGTCAATTGCATCGGCATCATATATTAATATTGGATTTGCCGATGTTGCTGAAAGTAAATTCACACGATTTGGCTCTCCATAAGCTGAAAAAATACCGTCTAAAGGACCATATAATTGAGCGTTCAAAGCATTAATATTTGTAGCTCCACCTAAAGCTGTTGGAGATAATGGTGCAAATGGAACCGTTGTAAAATATGGAATAGACGTTACACTTGGAACTGTTGCTACAACTCCCTTAGCGCCACCTGAAATTAAAGTATTAATAATTGTTGAATAAACACTTGCAAAAACTCCCGAATTTGTTATGTCATTTCCTCCATAAGTAGCTGGATTCATATTACCTGTAGAGTTGTGATCTGCCGCTGCAGTTACACCATCAGATTGTGCCCCACCATTAGTTGCATAAGATAAAACATCATTTGCTCCAATCCAATTCGTGAAAAATGTAGGGTTTTTTGTCATTGCGTCACCTAACACTGTAGCAGTAGGAGATGTAGCATGTCTTACAAAATAAGGATTAGACTGCCCTAAAGCCACACCAGCAATATTTCCATAACCCGGCGCAACTAAATGGAACGATTTTGCCCCAGGAACTCCCATGTTATTATAGGCAGTTGCTTGTAAATTAGAAACCTCAATTGTTGAAGTCCCGGCGATAATTTCTACTGCACCAATAGAACCATTTGGATTAACTTGAGTTGCATCAAGAACTCTTCTTCTGTCAGCAATTGGAATACCTCCTAACATTAATCCACCTAAATTATTAACATCCTCTGCATAAGATGGCTGAGTAAATTCACCTCCACCCACTAATGCAAATTGTTGTGCTAATAAATTTGGAAAAGAATAAGTCTGCCCTACTCTAGAAACCGTTCCGTCCATATAACCAGCAGTTAATGAATTTCCGATTGCAACGTATGAAGTAAAATCAGCATCCCCTGAAGTGTATTCAGCATTTACTTCGTTTTCAAATTCTGGCTCGCAAGAAGCGAAACCAGCAGCTAAAATAGCTAAGTATATAAAATTATTTTTCATTTTTCTGTTTATTAAAATTAGAAACCGTAAGTTATACCAATACCTGGTGAGAAAACTGAAGATTTATAAGTTCCACCAAATGGCAGTGTATTTCCGTTTTCTTGATAGTAATTATAAGAATTATCTGTTTCGTCAAAATGTAAATATAAGAATGAGAAATCAATTCCTAACTTGCTATTTACTTGGTATGTTAAACCTCCTGTATAACCCATTGAATCGTTTCTAGGTGTTTCAGGTGCGAAATAACCATCTTGAACTGGACTTTCATCAAAATACCAACCTGCTCTGAAAGTAAACTTATCATTAGCTTTGTATTGAGTACCTACTCTATAAGTACTTGCGTTCTTATAATTTCTTGGATTATTTGAAGTGTTTCTAATTGACCCATCAGCGTTAAGAAAATCAACTGTTAAAGCCTCATAAACACCCCACATTGCTCTATTATAATCAAAAGCTAACATCCATTTGTCTGTAACTTGATACGACATACCTACTGTTAATTCTGCAGGCAAAGGTAAGTCTGCGTTAAAAGTAGTGTTTTGCAATGTTGGAGAAGTTGAAGCAAAATCAGGCACATCGTTAAAATTTGCATCACCATCACGAGCTTCCATAATGATTTCAGAACGGTAATTCATACCAATTCGCAGCTTATCAGTTGGGTTAAACATAAAACCTGCTGTATAACCAAATGCAGTAATTCCTTTAGCATCTAAAGTAACATCTGTACCACTTCCATCAACTGACAATAATGGATTAATTGCCACATTTCTATTAAAATTAACCGAACCTGAAGCAAAAATCGGACCACCACCTACACTAAAATGCTCCCCAACTCTTATAGAGATTGAAGGTTGAACAAAAATAGCAGCCAAATCAATATTATTTACTAAATGTGCTCCTTGCCAATCCTGATCCCATTCTACAGAACTTCCATATGGAGTATAAACAGCTAAACCAGCCGTAAACCAATCGTTTAATCTATAAGTTGCATAAACACTAAATGGAGTTCCAACGTTTTTAGTTTCCGCTTCCCAATTGTATTGAGAATTTTGAAATTTTGTATTTGCAAATAATCCGTTTCCACCTACTGATAAGTTGAATTTTTTATCTAAATAAGCCATCCCTGCCGGATTGAAAAAAGCAACCTCTGCACTATTCACCACAGCAACACCCGTGTGCCCCATAGCCAATTGCTTTTGTCCTTGAATGCTTACTCTATATCCACCTGCAAAAGCAGTAGAGCCAGCCAAAGCCAATAATGTTAAAGAAAGTAATTTTCTCATAATGTAAAAATGTGTTAGTTTTTTTCTTTGTTTGTTATAATCAATACTTCAAAATTATAACAAAATATGAATTTTACAATTTTTTTAACTAAAAAATTATGCATGCATAATTTTTTAGCTGTTTTATTTAATAAAATCTAGTACGAATGAATAAAAATCTTTTGGATTTTCAGCATGCAACCAATGTCCTGCATTTTTAACTGTTTCAATCCTCGCCATTGGAAAATGATGGTAAATAGTTTCAAAATCACTATCTAAAATATAATCTGATTTATCACCTCTTAAAAACAATGTTTCATTAGAAAAAACATTTTCAAATGGTAAAGCCGTTCCAATAGTTTCTATTTTTTCATTGAAAACTTTTAAATTAAATCGGAATGCCAATTGCTCTGAAGTTTCCCAGTATAAGTTCTTAAGTAAAAACTGTCTTGTTCCAAAGTCTTTAATATAACCTGAAACCTGTTCTTCCACTTCTGCTCTACTTGGTTTTTTTGAGAAATCGACTGCATTTAATGCTGCTAAAATCGTTTGGTGATGTGGCGCATAATATTTTGGACCAATATCAGCCACAATTAATTTGGAAACCAATTCAGGATAAGTTGTAGCTAAAAGCATCGCAACCTTTCCGCCCATAGAATGTCCAATTATTGTGATATCTTTTAATTGATGAAATTCGCAATATTGTTTTACATCCTCTACCATGATTTCATATGAAAAATCTTCAGAATGGAAACTTTTTCCATGATTCCTTAAATCTAAAGCATGTACTTGAAAACCTTCATTAGCAAATTGCGTTCCTAATGTTTTCCAGTTATCAGACATTCCTAAAAAACCGTGAATAATTACTAGTGGCTTGCCTTCGCCTTCTATTCTTGAGTGCAACAACATCTTATTTTAATTTTTGAAGATACATATTCACTACATTTTCTAAACCTAAATATAAAGATTCGGAAATTAAAGCATGACCAATGGAAACTTCAAGCAATCCTGGAATATTATCTTTAAAAAATTTGATATTATCCAAACTTAAATCATGACCTGCATTAATTCCTAATCCTAATTCATTCGCTTTTACAGCTGCTTTTACATACGGCTCGATTCCGTTTTTATTTCCTAAGCCATATTCATGAGCGAATGATTCGGTATATAATTCGATACGTTCAGTGCCAGTTGCTTTTGCTCCTTCAATCATTTTTTCATCAGCGTCTACAAAAATGGAAGTTCTAATTCCGTTTCTTTGAAATTCTTGAATTACTTCTAATAAATACGATTGATGTTTAACTGTATCCCAACCTGCATTTGAAGTCAAAGCACCAATAGCATCAGGCACCAAAGTAACTTGAGTTGGCTTACATTCTAAAACCAAATCAATAAAATTGTGTTGCGGATTTCCTTCAATATTGTATTCGGTATACACAACCGATTTTAAATCACGTGCATCTTGATAACGAATGTGTCTTTCATCTGGTCTTGGATGAATGGTAATTCCATCTGCTCCAAAATGCTGAATGTCTTTTGCAACTTTCAATAAATCAGGCACATTACCTCCTCTTGAATTACGAAGCGTAGCTATTTTATTAATATTTACTGATAACTTTGTCATAATAATTTTTAATTTATACAAAAATACAAAGTATAAGTTAGCTAGCATGTGGTATTTTTTGATTATTTTGCGATATATTTTCATCACATCCACAATGAATAATCTTACAAGCTACATAAACAACGAAATAAAACCTCTAAAGCACACCGATTCTATTGCTGAAGCTCAGGATTTGTTTTTGGATTTTCCTTACACGCATTTCCCAGTTACCGAAGATGGTATATATATAGGATGCGTGAGTAAAGAGAACGTTGAACTTTTAAATAGCGATGCCATTGTAAACGAAACTCGCTTTCATTTTGAACGCTTTTTTGTTCGCACATCTACTATTTGGCTTGATGTGTTGGAAATTTTTGCTAAAAATGAAAGTAATTTGATTCCGGTTTTAGACGATAAAAACACCTATTTAGGTTATTATGAATTAGAAGATGTTATTCGGTTTTTCCATGAAACTCCTTTCTTAAAAGAAGAAGGCGGCATTATTGTCGTAGAAAAAGAAACAGATAAGTTTTCTATGAGTCAAGTGGCTCAAATTATCGAGAGTAATAATGCGAAGATCTTAGGTTTATTCATTTCGAATGTAGTAGGAAACAAAGTAGAAATTACTGTAAAAATTAGCCAAAGCGGTTTAAACGATATTATTCAAACTTTCAGACGTTATGAATATGAAATTATTTCAGAACATCAAGATGATTCTTACTTAAACAGTTTAAAAGAACGCTCTGATTATTTAGATAAATACTTGAACATTTAAAAGAGACAACAATGAAAATAGCGTTATTTGGCCAATATTACCAAAACAGTACCGCTGAAATCGTACAAAAAGTAGTTACTTTTTTAGAATCAAATGCTATTACAATTGCTTTTGAAGCGAGTTTTTTAGCTAGTCTTAAAGAAAAAAATATCATTTTAAAAGAGTACGAAACCTATTCCAATTACAATAATTTAGATGCCGATTTCAAAGCGTTAATTAGTATTGGCGGAGATGGAACTATTCTAAAAGCAGCAACTTTTGTCAGAGATAAAAACATTCCGATTATTGGAATAAATGCTGGGAGATTAGGGTTTTTAGCAACTATTCAATTTGAAAATATTGAAACGCTTTTGCAAAAATTACTTAATGACGATTATGCAATTTCAAAAAGAACATTGTTAAGCATTGAAACTACACCAGAATATGATAATTTTAGCGAATTAGATTTTGCCTTAAACGAAGTTACTGTCGCTAGAAAAGATACTACTTCGATGATAACGATTGTCACCTATTTAAATGGAGAATATCTTACTTCATATTGGGCAGATGGTTTAATTGTTTCAACACCAACAGGCTCAACAGGATATTCACTTAGTTGCGGCGGACCAGTTCTTACGCCAAATGTAGAAAGCTTAGTTATAACTCCAATGGCACCTCACAACTTAAACGCAAGACCTTTAGTTATAACGGATGACATGGAAATTGAACTTCGAATTTCTGGACGAGAAGAACAATTTTTAATTTCATTAGATTCGAGAATTTCTGCGGTTTCAAAAGATACGATTGTTCGAATTAAAAAATCGCCTTTTACCATTTCGATAATTGAATTTAAGGAAGAATCTTTCCTAAATACTATCAGAAAAAAATTACTTTGGGGAGAAGACAAAAGAAATTAATATTAGAAATTATATTATTTTTCATTTTTTAGCGTTTTCAAGTACAAATAAACAACAAAAAAAATCCTTAAAATAGGGATAAGTAGTCAATATTGTTATATTTGCAAACTATTTCAAAAAATGAAGCACTTTTTATTCTATATTGTATTGATTTTCTGCGGAATTAATTCACAAGCTCAGATTAATGAACTTGGTGTTTTTGTTGGCGGAACCAATTACATAGGTGATATTGGTCCTACTGATTATATTGCTCCGAATGAGCCTTCAATTGGAATAGTATATAAGTGGAATAGAAGTCCAAGACACGCATATAGATTTTCTTACACTCAAGGAAAACTATCTGCAAAAGACATTGATAGTGATGTCCCAAGCAGATATCTAAGAGGAAATTCATTTGAAAATAGTGTAAAAGAGTTTTCTGCGGGTTTAGAATTCAGTTTTATGGATTTTGACTTACATGATGGAGATCCAAAATTTTCTCCTTATGTTTATTCAGGATTGAGCTACTTCATATATGATGAAATTTACATTTTAGACAATAATAGCGAAGAAGACTATCAAAGCAGTACATTTGCAATTCCAATGGTTTTAGGATTAAAAGCTAGATTATTTCAAAATTTCATTATAGGTGCTGAAGTAGGATTTAGATATACTTTTACAGATAATTTAGATGGAAGTAATCCAGAGAATGATAACTTTGAAAGCTTACGCTTTGGAAATAAAAACAGTAACGATTGGTATGTATTTACTGGTTTAACATTAACTTATACATTTGGGCAAAACCCATGTTTTTGCGCAGAATAAAATGGAATTATTACAAAATATAAATACTGATTATTTACCTAGCCATTTAGCAATTATAATGGATGGCAATGGAAGATGGGCAAAACAAAAAGGATTGCTTAGAGCGCTTGGACACGAAAGCGGCACAAAATCAGTAAGAAAAACAGTTGAAGCATGTGCTAAATTAGGGATTAAAAACCTGACTTTATATGCTTTTTCAACTGAAAACTGGAATCGTCCAAAACTTGAAGTTGACACCTTAATGAAGCTTTTAGTTTCTTCTTTGAAGAAAGAAATTAAGACTTTACAGACCAATAATATAAAATTAAACGCCATTGGAAATTTAACAAATTTACCTGATGGTGTACAAAAAGAATTACAAGAAGTAATTGACAAAACCGCCGAAAACACTAGAATGACACTCACACTAGCACTTAGTTATGGGGCTCGTGAAGAACTCATTCAAGCTGTTAAAAAAATTTCGAACAAAGTTAAAAATAATATAATTTCTGAAGAGGCTATTGACGAATCAATTATTAATCAGCATCTTTACACACACAATTTACCTGATGTAGATTTAGTGATTAGAACCAGTGGCGAACACAGGATAAGTAATTTCCTATTGTGGCAAATAGCATACGCCGAGTTTTATTTCACAGATGTACTTTGGCCAGATTTTTCAGAAGACCATTTATATGAAGCAATTATTAGTTATCAAAAAAGAGAACGCCGATTTGGAAAAACAAGCGAACAAATTATACCTTAAAAAGATGTTTAAAAAAGGATTACAATTATTTACACTATTTACAATACTATATAGCTCTTCACTTTTTGCTCAAGACACAAAACTAGAAAGTGGTAAAGAATATATCTTAGCCAAAATTGATGTTACAGGAAAAATAAGTTATAACGAACAAACCGTAACCACGTTTACTGGATTAGAAAAAGGACAACAAATAATTGTCCCTGGACAAGACATTAGTAATGCCATCAAAAAACTATGGAAGTTAGGTTTATTTTCAGATGTAAATTTTTATGTAAATAAAATCGAAGGAGACAGTATCTTTTTAGAACTAAATATTAATGAGTTACCTAAACTATCTGATATAAAAATACAAGGTGTAAAAAAAGGTAAAATTGAAGAATTAACTAAAGAAGCCGATTTAAAAAAAGGAAAAATAGTTAACGAAAATTTAATTACTACTACAAAAAATTACTTCGAAAACAAATATAAAAAAGAAGGGTATTACCAAACCAAAGTAACCATAAACACTATACCAGATAGTTTAGACACCGAGGTTAAAATGGTTATAAATATTGACAAAGGTGATAAAGTTAAAGTAAAAAGCATTGATTTTGAAGGAAATAGTCAAATTAGTGATGCTAAACTAAAAAAAGCTTTCAAGAACACAAAACAACGTAATCCAATCCGATTTTACAAAAAATCAAAGTATATCAAAGAAAAATACAAGGAAGATTTAACCGCTGTAATTGATAAATATAAAGAAAAAGGGAATCGAGATGCGAGAATCATATCTGATTCTGTTACCTACGATAAAAATTCAAATACTGTTTCCATCAAAGTAAAATTAGAAGAAGGAAGAAAATATTATTTTGGTGATATTAGATACCTAGGAAATACCGTTTATACAGAACGCCAACTTAATTCAATTTTAGGAATTAAAAAAGGTGACGTTTACAACGGTACTATTCTTCAGAAAAGAATAGCAGACCAAACTAAACCTGACGGAGAAGACTTAACAAACTTATACCAAAATAATGGTTATTTATTTTCTAGCATTAACCCTGTTGAAGTTAGAACAGCAAACGACACAATCGATTTTGAGATAAGAATTACTGAAGGTCCAATTGCATACTTTAATAAAATTACAGTGGTTGGAAATGATAAAACAAACGACCATGTAATTTACAGAGAGCTTAGAACAAAACCGGGACAAAAATACAGCAAAGAAGATTTAATTCGTTCTATTCGTGAAATTGGCCAATTAGGATTTTTCGATGCTGAAGCAATTAAACCCGATTTTAAAAATGTCGACCCACAAGCTGGAACGGTTGATATTGAATATAACGTAGTTGAAAAAGGTTCTAGTCAAATTGAATTGCAAGGAGGTTATGGAGGTGGAGGATTTATTGGAACGTTAGGTTTATCGTTCAATAATTTCTCGGCTAGAAAAATGTTCAAAAAAGACGCCTACAAGCCACTTCCTATGGGAGACGGTCAGAAAATGTCATTACGTTTACAAGGAAGTTCATATTTCCAAACCTACAGCTTATCTTTCTCAGAACCTTGGTTTGGAGGAAAAAAACCTGTTAGTTTCTCAACATCATTATCTCATAGTAAACAATATCTATTTAATGGAAGATCAAGAGATGTAAATAGAGATCAAAGTTTCAATATTACTTCGTTATCGGTTGGTTTAGCTAAAAGACTTACTGTTCCAGATGATTATTTTGTTTTATCTCAATCAGTATCATTTCAATACTATGATTTGAACAATTACAACACTGGATTATTTACATTCGGAGATGGATCTTCAAGAAACTTAGCTTACACTGTTGGTTTATCAAGAAATAGTAAAGGTGTAAATCCAATTTTCCCTACTACAGGATCTGAATTTAGTATTTCAGGAAAATTTACTCCACCATATTCTTTATTTAATGGAGTTGATTATGCTAATTTAGAAAATTTACCAGAATACAAAGTTATTGCAACCGAAGCTGGAGAAGCTCCTGATGGCACCAATTATCCTGCAGGAAGTTATTTAAACACGGAAGGTTATCCAGTTACAGACCCAGCTGATGCAGCCGTTGACCAAGGAAAAGTTGATCAAAAGAAATTTAATTGGTTGGAATACTACAAAATTAAATTTAAAGCAGATTGGTATACAAGAGTCTATGAAAAATTAGTATTAAGAACTAATGCAGAATTTGGGTTCATGGGAGCATATAACTCAGATAGAGGTTTAGTTCCATTTGAAAGATTCTTCTTAGGCGGAGATGGTTTAGCTAACTTTGCTTTAGATGGAAGAGAAGTAATTCAATTAAGAGGGTATCCAAATAACTCACTATCATCACAAGATGGTGGTACCATATATAATAAGTTTTCATTAGAATTAAGATATCCTATAACATTAAATCAGTCAGCTTCTATTTATGCCTTGAGTTTCTTGGAAGCAGGTTCAGCATTTGATTCATTTAAACAATATAACCCTTTCAAACTTCAACGTTCGGCGGGAGTTGGTTTACGTGTGTTTATGCCTGCATTTGGATTGTTAGGAATTGATTTTGCTCATGGGTTTGATGCCATTCCAGGTGAAACTATTAAAAGTGGTTGGCAAACACACTTTATTATTGGACAACAATTTTAAGGTTTGTTAGTACTTTTTTGTTAAATTCGTAAAAATATTTTACTATTTATTACGTTTGACATTTATAAAAGTTGAATCCAAACAGATTCAACCACTAAACAAAATTAAATTGAAAATGAAAAAACTGTTATTTATACTTGCCTTAATCTCTTTTTCTTCTAACGCTCAAACCGCTAGAGGAGTTAAAATTGGTTATATAGATATGGAATATATCTTAGAAAAGGTACCAGATTATGCAGAAGCAAATAATCAATTAGAGCAAAAAGCTCAAAAGTGGAAGCAAGAAATAGAAGTTAAAAAAACAGAAATAACGAAGTTAAAAGACGCTTTAAAAACAGAAAGAGTTTTATTAACAAAAGAATTAATTGAAGAAAGAGAAGAAGAAATTGCTCATTTAGACAAAGAACTTCTTGACTATCAAGAAAAACGTTTTGGACCAAAAGGAGATTTAATAATTCAAAAATCAGTATTGGTTAAACCAATTCAAGACCAGATTTTTACTATTGTACAAGATGTTGCTGAACAAAGAAAATACGATTTTATTTTTGATAAATCTTCAGATTTAACCATGTTATTTGCTGCTCAAAAATATGATATTAGTGATTTTGTTGTGAAAAAACTAACTGCTTCTCAAAAAAGAGAAGAAATGTCTAAAAAGCAACTTAAAGCTTTAGAAGCAAAAGAGGCTTTAGAAGAAGGTGTTGAAGAAAATCCAGCATTTACAGAAAGACAACGAATTTTAGAAGAAAAAAAATTAGCAAGAGAAAAACTTATTGAAGAACGCAAATTAGCTAACGAACAAAAGAAAGCTGATGCAGCAGAAAAAAGAAAAAAATTACTTGAAGAACGCGATGCTAAAAAAAATGGCACAGTAATTGAAAATAAAACTTCTGAAGACAAAAAAGAGTCAGATAAAAAAGAAGACGTAAAAGATAGTGATGAAGAAAAAGTTACTTCTGAAGAAAAAAAACCTACGCCTGCCGAAATAAGACAAAAAGCAATTGACGAAAGAAACAAAAAATTAGAAGAGCGTAAAAAAGCATTAGAAGAGAAAAAGAAAAAAATAGCTGAAGATAAAGAAGCAGCTAAAAAAGCAAAAGAAACCAAAACAGAAACAGAGAATAAAGATTAAATAACTTAAATTTTAAAATTAAAAATGAAACAATTAAAAACATTAGCAATCGCAATCGTACTTTTCATTGGAACGCAAGTTTCAGCTCAATCAAAAGTTGCTCATATAGATGTTCAAGCATTAATGACAACTATGCCAGAAATGAAAACAGCGCAAGATCAAATGAAGAAAATTCAAGAAACTTACGACAAAGATTACAAAAACATGGTAACTGAATACCAAACAAAATTACAAAAATACGAACAAGAGGCTCCTACGGCAGGCGATGCTTTAAACGAAACTCGTTCTAAAGAAATGCAGGATATGGGAAGCCGTATTCAACAATTTGAACAAACAGCTAAAAAAGAATTAGGTCAAAAAGAATTAGACTTAATCAAACCAATCATGGAAAAAGCTCAAAAAGCAATTCAAAAAGTAGCAAAAGCTAAAGGCGTAAACTATGTGTTAGATGCTACAACTGGATCAGGAGTTTTATTTGCTGAAGGAGGAATCGATTTACTAGCTGATGTTAAAAAAGAACTTGGTTTCTAATTAATTCAACTTAATAATTTAAAAACTGCTCAATCAAAATTTAGATTGAGCAGTTTTTTTTTATTTTTGTTCTTATGAAAAATGAAAATCCTATAGGTTTATTTGATTCTGGTATTGGCGGCACGTCTATTTGGAAAGAAGTACATGCGTTAATGCCTTATGAAAACACTATCTATCTTGCAGATAGCAAGAATGCCCCTTACGGATTAAAATCTAAAGATGAAATCGTAGCACTAAGTTGTAAAAACACAGAATTTCTATTAGAAAACAATTGCAAAATTATTGTTGTAGCATGCAATACTGCCACAACAAACGCTATAAAAGAATTAAGAGCAAAATACGATGTCCCTTTTATTGGAATTGAACCAGCTATAAAACCAGCTGCTCTCCATTCAAAAACACAAACAATTGGAATTCTTGCCACAAAAGGAACCCTTAATAGTGAGTTATTCCATAAAAGTGTAGAAAACCATCCAGATGTCAAAATCATTGAGCAAATAGGTCACGGATTAGTTCAGTTAATTGAGAATGGCGATATCAATTCCCCTGAAATGGAAGAATTATTAAAAAGCTATCTAAATCCGATGGTGGAAAAAAACATTGATTATTTGGTTTTAGGATGCAGCCACTACCCGTATCTAATTCCTCAGATTCAAAAAATCATTCCATCCCATATTAAAATTATCGATTCTGGTGAAGCTGTTGCCAAACAAACTCAAAAGATAATTGAACAAAATCATTTGCTTAATTCGTCAAAAGAGAAAAGCTCGCAAATATTCTATACGAACAGCGAGCCTGAAGTTTTGGAAACCATCTTAAATCATAATGAAAAAGTGATTTATAAGAACTTTTAATTATTCGTCTTTAAACCAACCCGAATACATTACGTAATTATTTGAAATACGCTCAATTTCACCAGCAAAATCGCTTTGATCAATATCTTTTACTTTCTTAGCTGGAACACCTGCATAAATACAACCTGATTCTACAACCGTATTTTGTATAATTACTGAACCAGCCGCTACGATTGAATTACTTTCGATTACGCAATTATCCATTACAATAGCTCCCATTCCAATTAGAACATTATCTTTAATGGTACAACCATGTACAATGGCATTATGCCCTATTGAAACATTATTTCCAATAACAGTAGGATGTTTTTGATAAGTACAATGAACCACTGCTCCATCTTGAATGTTTACTTTGTTTCCGATTGCAATAGAATTAACATCGCCTCTAATTACAGCATTAAACCAAACACTACAATTTGATCCAAAAGAAACATCACCAACAATAGTGGCATTTTCAGCAACATAACAATCATCTGGAATTTGAGGAAATTTTCCGTTTACTTCTTTAATTAACATATTTATTCTTTTAAAAAAAATGTCCCGATAAAATCGGGACAAATATAATTGAAATATTTATTTTTAGTTAACAGCAGGACAATTACAATCCCAAGCTTTGTCTTTACAGAAGATATTCATACCTATAGTAATTTGATGAAAACCCCCATTATCAAACTTCACATCACCCATAATATGAGAATAAGTGTATGAGAACATGAATTTATCGTAATTTAAACCTACAATAGGAGTAATCCACTGTAGTTTTTGTTCTTCTAAAGAGCCATCAGAAGCATATTGTGCTCCATCAAAACTTCTACGATAAGACAAACCTCCCCATAATCTTCCGAATTCTAATTGTTTATAAACCTTTAAGTTTAAATCAATTGCTTTTTCTTTTGTTTCTGAAGTATATTGAAACATAAAAGATGGTTCAAATAATAAATCATTCTCATTTCCAAAAACAGCACCAGCACTCCAAAGGTATTTACTTAAATTATCAGATTCTACATCTGTGTATAACTCTCTTTTGTTTGCTAAAAAGTTTTTGATTGTAAAATGAGTAAAGAAATCCATATAATGGTAAGAAACTCCTAAATCAACATTAAAATAAGCATCTTTAGTTATTACTCCTTGAACAATATTAGGATCAAATCCGGTAAACTCAGTTCCATCTAACGTACTTTGCACAAATGCAGCACTTAAACCAAAAGATAACTGATTTAAATCTAAAGTTCCTCTTGAAAATCTTAAGTGATGTGCATAGGTTAATTTAGCTCCTTTTTGAGAATGATATCCATTTTTATCATTAAACAAAATCATACCAACACCAGAAACTCCATCTTCGTCTAGTGCAGTATTAAAACTAATTGTTTGTAAAGATGGTGCGTCTTCCTGGCCAAACCATTGTTGACGACCTGTTAATCTGATTTTTCCACAATTAGCAGCTCCTGCCATTGAAGGGTGAATCAAATAATAATTATCCGACAAATAATCCGAATAAACAGCTACTCCTTCTTGGGCAAATGAAAATTGTGCCAATAAAAACGCTAAAATAAAATAACTCTTTTTAAAATTCATTGTAGTTATTGTTTAATGAAAACATACTTCTTACTATTCTAATCAAACTTCTAGGTTTTAAAATTAGAACATTATTAATAAAAAACAACTAAAAATGTGGTTTTTTACTACGAACTTGCCAAAGATATAAATTTTTAGGTTTCTTTTACAATTCGCTTAAAATATTCTTAAGTTAAATTTACATTTTTTTAATGATTAGAATACAAAAAGAGCTTTTCTAACATTTTTGTTCATCAAAATCTAATAAAAAGTTAAATAAAAAAGTCCGTGAATAAAACAAACCTCAAATCTTTTGAACTTTGTATCTTTGCAAAAAATTAATTATCATGCAAGTAATAGCAACTAAAATAACTCAAAATCCAGCCATTGTAAAATTTGAATTGGATGAAATAATCGTAAGAACAGAGAATTTTGAATTCAAAAACATTGACGAAACGCAAAATTCACCATTAGCCAAACAATTATTTTTCCTTCCTTTTGTAAAAACAGTTTATATTTCTGGAAACTTCATTGCTATTGAAAAATTTTCAATAGTAGAATGGGAAGATGTTCAAGAAGATGTGGCAAATCAAATTAATGAGTTTATATCAAATGGTGGCGTTATCATCCAAGTTGATGAAAACAAAACAAAAAAACAACCTATAACCGTTTATGCCGAAACAACTCCTAACCCATCGGTTTTGAAATTTGTTTGCAACAAACTACTAACAAAAACGGCTTTAGAATGTAAAAACATTGATGAAACAAGTGCTTCTCCTTTAGCGAAAGAATTATTTAAGTTTCCGTTTGTGAAAGAAATTTTTATTGACGAAAATTACATTTCAATTACCAAATTTGCTGTAACAGAATGGGATGAAATTACTTTAGAGTTAAGAACTTTCATTAAAGAATACATCGAAAACGGAAATACTGTAATTGACGAAACTGCCATCGTAAAAACAGAAATCCACCAAAAACAACAAGAAGCTTATTTTGATACGCTTGATGTAACTTCTCAGCAAATCATCAACATTATTGAAGAATATGTAAAACCAGCTGTTCAAAGCGATGGTGGAAACATCATGTTTGAATCTTTTGATCCAATAGAAAAAAGAGTCAAAGTGGTTTTACAAGGTGCTTGTAGCGGTTGCCCTTCTTCTACCTTTACTTTGAAAAACGGAATTGAAAACATGTTGAAAGATATGTTAAAAGACGAAGCTATCAAAGTAGAAGCTATTAACGGATAATTTCTAAAGTTTATAAAAACAAAAAAGAGCCTTACGGCTCTTTTTTTATTTCTTATTATTTTGCTGATTAAATTCTTTAAACAATTCTAATAAATTCATAATAGACTTAATTAAATCGTTTGTTTCAAGAAGTAATGAGAAATACAATTTACTGTTTTTTGGACTCGTTTCGGTTGTTCTAATTCTGGTAATCTGTTTTGTAATTAATTCAGATACTGTATCTAAGAACACTTTTTTATCTCTTAAAATTTCATCTAATTTAGAGAAATCTTCTGTTTTAAAACTTTCCTCTAAACGGCTAAACAATTCTTGCAATTGCGTATCAACAATTTTAAGATCGCGAATTTGATTAAATTTTAATTTCTTATGATTATTATTTACATGCGAATGACTGCTAGACGTGATGTAATCAATCGACTGCACCATGTCTTGTAAGTATCCTAAAATTAAAATATAAAATTTACTCGCTTCAACTGAATTCTCATCTAAGTTTCTAATAAAATAGAAAACATTACTTTTCAATTCATCAATCTCTTTTTCAAGTTTCTTAAGCGATTTCTTATTTTCTTTAAGCTTAGCTAAATCTTGTAAGCCTAAATTATCAACCACATTAGAATACAATGTACTTGTTTTTCTTAAAACCTTAGAAATTTGAGAAGAACTTTCTGTAATCATTTCTTTTAATGTTACAATATCTTCTTTTCTTAAACTTTTAATTTCTTCTTCTTCTTTTACTTTCTTTTTGTGAATTTGGTTACTTCTGTAAAAGAAAATTGCTACAATAATCATAAATGCAAAGAATGCAAATACTTCCCCAACAAATAAGATGTAGGCAATGATAGCAGACGATAAGAAAGCCGCTAAAGCGGTTACAAACCAACCTCCAATTACATTAAATACTCCAGCCACACGATATACAGCACTTTCTCTATCCCAAGCTCTATCAGCAAAAGACGAACCCATTGCCACCATAAAAGTTACATAAGTAGTAGATAATGGTAATTTCATAGAAGTTCCGATAGAAATCAGAATCGAAGCCACAATTAAGTTTACAGAAGCTCTAACCATGTCAAACATAGGTTGCTCATCTCTTTTTCCAGTATATTCTGGCTGAACAAACTGCGCATCTAA
Source organism: Flavobacterium cheniae (assembly GCF_004363695.1). GTDB lineage: Bacteria > Bacteroidota > Bacteroidia > Flavobacteriales > Flavobacteriaceae > Flavobacterium > Flavobacterium cheniae. The sequence goes on from NZ_SNZC01000002.1 coordinate 217,620, forward strand.
TTTTCTTTGTAACGATTTTGGCAAAATAAAACTAATAATGTTACCTAAATACATCATAGCACGAACTAAATTTCTTGATAAATTATTCGCGTTGTATTTTTCGTTTCCTTCTCCTTGTCTTGATAAGTTCTGTTCTGTTTCAATTACAGATTTTGCTTTTTTAGATGTCCATAATGTGTAAACCATTACTAATCCAGCTAAAGCTAAAAAGATGAAAGGCGCTGGTAAATTTTCCTTTTCTAAACCAGACATCATAAATTCAGTTGCTCCAACAGTTTGTCCAGGTGCAGCCCAAATTTCAAAAGCTTGATAAGCAGCAATTGGAACACCAATAAAGTTAACCAAATCATTTCCTGCAAAAGCAAGTGCTAATCCAAAAGTACCAACTATGATGATAAATTTAAAAACACTGTATTTAAAAACACTTATTAATAATTGACAAACAATTGTCCATAAAATTAATGAATAAGCAATAATTGTAAATGGACTTTCTTTAATAAAATCTTTTACTTCAGAAGGCACAAATGTTATTGATTTTAATCCTTTTACCAAAATGAAAAAAGTAATAGCTGTCATAGCAACTCCTCCAAAAAGTGCCGCAACATATTTATATCTTTTTTCGATATGGAACGTAAAAATTAACCTTGAGACATATTGTACTAACGAACCTAAAGCAAAAGACAATGCCACAGAAAGCAAAATACTATAAACAATTTCTGAAGCTTTCTCAGTGTTGATATATTTCCCTAAAGTACTAAAACTATCATTACTTACATATACTTTATAAACAGCTAATGCTACAGAAGCTCCTAATAAAGAGAAAATCACAGAAACCGTTGTTGAAGTAGGTAATCCTAGAGTATTAAAGACATCAAGTAACAATACATCGGTAATCATTACCGCTAAAAAGATGATAATTACATCATTAAAGCTAAACATACTAGGTGTAAAAATACCATTTCTGGCAATTTCCATCATCCCGTTTGAATAAAGCGCTCCAACTGCAACACCTAAACTCGCAACAATCATAATTGTCTTAAACGAAACTGCTTTTGAACCAATTGCTGAATTTAAGAAATTAACCGCATCATTACTTACTCCTACCATTAAATCGGTAACCGCAAGGATAGCTAATGCAATTAACATAATAATATAAATCTGCTCCATTTTTTTATGAATTAATTTGGTGCAAAAGTCCTCCAAGATTTTTAATCTAACGTTAATTTAATGTTATCAATTTTAACAAAAAAGTGTTCTTAGAAAAAAATCCTTAACTTTAATTTAAAATTAAATCTATTCTTATGGCAGTATTAAAAGTAATTGAAGTTCTGTCTAGCTCAACAGTAAGTTGGGAAGACGCAACAAGAAAGGCAGTAGCTCATGCAGCAAAATCATTAAAGAAAATTCGTTCTGTTTATGTACAAGATCAAAGCGCTTCGGTAAAAGACAACGAAGTAACCGAATTTAGAGTAAATTTAAAACTAACTTTTGAAATTGAATAAGTTTAAAAAAAAATATTTTTAAGTAAGCGTTCCTAAAAAAGAACGCTTTTTTTATGCTTTTTATTCATCTTAAAAAAATCTCTGAATATCTTTGCAAAAAAAATTAAGCATGAACCCAACAGAAATCCAAAATTACATCGAAACCATAAAGAAATTAATCTTAGAATATTCTCCCAAATTTGTAGTAGCCATTATTATCCTTGTAGTTGGATTGTGGGCGACAAGTTTTATCACTAAGACAGCTAAAAAAGTAATGATAAAACGCAATGTAGAATTAACACTTTCTAATTTTATAGGAAACTTAATTTTTTGGACATTACGTGTTTTACTTTTTGTAACCGTAATTTCAAAATTAGGCATTGAAACATCAGCATTTGTAACCATTTTGGGTGCAGCTGGTTTAGCGATTGGTTTATCATTACAAGGTTCGCTTTCTAATTTTGCTGGTGGAATTTTAATTATTCTTTTCAAGCCTTTTAGATTAGGAGATACTATTGAAGCACATGGAGAAACAGGAAAAGTAGATGAAATTTTGATTTTTTCTACAAGATTAATCACCGCAACTAATCAAGTAATTTACATTCCAAACGGAATTTTATCGAATGGGAAAATTAAAAACTATTCGCAATTAGGAATTAGAAGAGCCGATTTAGTTTTAAAAACAAACTATGATTCTAATTTTTCTAAAATTAAAACTAGCATTTTAAATTTTGTCTCATCTCACGACTTAGTTTTACAAGATCCAAAACCAGAAATTTTAGTCACTGATTTGTCTGAAACTACAATTGTATTTACAGTAAAAGTTTGGACAAACAATAACGATTACCTAAAGGCAACTTCTGATATTTTAGAATTTAGTAAAAGTGAAATATCGCTTTAACTATTTACTCAAAACGAAATCTTTCAAATAATAAGGTTCAAAATAAGCGACATCAACAAAGTCTCTTATTTGATATTTATCAAACGATAACTGACTCATTTCGTTAGCCGAAGGAAAAACCACATCCGAATGAAAAACAAATTTAGTGTCAATTAAAGTGTTTTTGAATTTTTCAGTACCATCGCCTACTAAATGAATTGTTTCTGTAATTTCTTGATAAGAAGTTTCATCAATAATTTCCGCCTGAGTATTTCTAATTTGATTGTGATTTTTATCGTAAAATGCTGAGAAAACTTCCATTCTACGAGCGTCAATCATTGGAATGATGATTCCGTCTTCAATTTGAATTTGTTTTGCCAAAAGTTGCAATGTATCAATAGCAATCATTGGAATATTCAACGCATAACAAAATCCTTTTGCAGAAGAAACACCAATTCGTAAACCTGTATAAGAACCAGGTCCTTGACTTACAGCAATAGCATTCAAGTCAGAAAACTGCAAATTATTTTCAGCAAGTAATTCTTCTATAAAAACGTGTAATTTTTCGGCATGAGAAAAATTTTGCTCAGCAATTTCTTTGCATGCTATCGTTTTTCCTTCATTTGCTAAAGCTACAGAACAATTTTTTGTTGCCGTTTCTATGTTTAGAATAATTGACATAATCAGATTTTTGAAATGCAAAGTTAAGAAGATAAACCCGTAAAAAAAATAAGGCGCAGTTACCTACGCCTTATCTACCCAAATTAACTAATAAGAAATCTATTTCTTACTTTCTTTTTTATCTTTTTCGGTTTCCACTCTAATTTTATCATTAGAAACTAAATCTTTGGAAACAGTTGTATAAGGTCCAATAATGATTTCTTCACCCGATTTTAATCCTGAAATAATTTCAATATTAGTATCATCTTGAATTCCAGTTTTAACAACTCTCAATTTTGCTTTATCACCCACTTTCACAAAAACACACTCGTATTTTTTATCACTTTTAGGAGCCGTTCCTTTTTGCTCTTGCTCCTTTTTCTCTAACTCAGCAACAATATCTTTTTTAACTGAAGTGGTATCATCTTTAATCACAACTGCGCTAATTGGCACAGCTACAATATTTTCTTTACGTTTCGTAATAATATCAACTGTAGCAGTCATTCCTGGTCTGAATGGCGAGAAATTAGCTGGTTTTCCTTCTAATAAATCTTGGTATGATTCTTTTAAAATTCTAACCTTTACTTTGAAATTCGTAACCTGATCAGCTGTTAAAGTTGAACTTGCTGAATTAGAAATACTCGTAACAATTCCCTTAAACTCTCTTTTTAAATAGGCATCAACTTCAATATTTGCTGAATCTCCAATGCTAACTTTTACAATATCGTTTTCGTTAACATCAACTTCTACTTCCATATTGTTTAGGTTAGCAATTCTAAGAATTTCTGTTCCCGTCATTTGTTGCGTTCCTAAAACTCTTTCTCCTAACTCAATATTTAATAGCGATATCGTTCCATCTGCTGGAGCGTAAATTGTGGTTCTACCTAAGTTATCTTTTGCCTCAGTAACTGTTGCAGAAGCACTTTGTACTTGATAATAAGCCGATTGTTTGCTTGCAACTGCAACTTCATAAGCCGATACAATTCTATCCCATTCTGATTTTGAAATAATTCCTTTATCAAACAATTTTTTATTTCGGTCGTAATTGGCTTTTGCTTCTTTTACTTGAGCATCAGCCTGACTTAATCCAGCTTTTGTAGTTGACATAGAAGCTACAGAACGATTTACTCCAGACTCATATAAATCAGGATTGATTCGCACTAATAAATCGCCTTTTTTAACTTGTTGCCCTTCTTTAACTGGTAAAGCGATAACTTCTCCTGAAACTTCAGATGAAATTTTCACTTCAATTTCGGGTTGGATTTTTCCAGTTGCCGAAACCGTTTCTACAATTGTAGTTTGAGCAACTTTTGACAATTCAACAATTTTTGAATCATCATTATTTCCGATAACGCCACCTTTTTTAAGTCCAACTAATAACAAGATTAATCCGATTGCACTTCCTAATAAAATGAATATGGTTTTCTTTGACATGACTAGGTATTTATGTTTTATTATTGTTTTTTAATTAATGGAATTCCGAAATAGAATTCTAATATTTTGGTTCTAAAAATATAATCGTATTTGGTTCTTAACACGTCTGATTGCGCATTCTCGTATGCAAATGACGCTTGTGAAAAATCGAATGAATTCATTAAACCCACATCAAATCTTTCTTTTGAAAAATTGAAAGATTGTTTTCTAGCTTCTAATGTTTTTTGTGCTGCTTCAAAAGATTTTTTTGCATTGATAACATCATTATAAGCTTGATAGACATTTCGTTCTAAATCTAATTCGGCTTGTTTTAACTGAAACTCTGAACGTTCTTGATTTATTTTTGCACGTTGTACTCTTCCTCTTGTTGCAAATCCATTTAAAATAGGAACATTTAGTTGTAACCCAATTGCTGTTCCATCAAACAATGACAACTGATCTGCAAAATTAAAAGGTGTACTTTCTGCCCAGCGTGTATTGTATCCAAAAAATCCAGATAATGTTGGCAAATAAGACGAACGCGAAATAGAAACATCTTTTTTAGCGATATCTACATTTGACATTGCAATTTTCACATCTTTAACCGATTCTTTAGCTTTGGTTAAAATAGCTTCTTGTGTTTCATTTGTAACATTAGACATTGGTAAATCTATAATTTCATCAGAGATATCAAACGTAGCATATTCTTCTAATAATAATGTTTGGCACAAAGCAATTTTTGAAATTAAAAGCGCGTTTTCCGTACTAATAATTTGTTGTTGCTGAGTAGCATCAGTAGCTTGAAGTTCATAAATATCTCCTGCTGGAAGAGTACCCGCTTCAATTAGCTCTTGTGTTCTTTTAATATTTTCTTTAGTAACTAAATTTTGATTTTTTTGAACTTTCAATTGCTCTTTATTGAACAAAATTTGCAAATAAGAATTGGCTACTGAAAGTGCAATATCATCTTTCATCTTATCTAATCGGTAAGAATTTGCAATTTTGTTTAGCTTAGTTCTTTGTAATGTTTTCCAATTAGCCAATCCGTTAAACAATGTAATATTTGAATTTGCTCCTGCTGAAAACGATTTAAATGTTTCGTTTTGGAATTGGTTAGTAACTGGGTTAATACTCGCTCCCGTATTAATACTATAATTTGCATTAGCATTCAAAGTTGGTAAAAAACCACCTACAGCTTCTAATTTTTCAATATCAGAAGTTTTCAAATCCAATTCAGACTGCTTAACTGAAATATTATTTTTGATGGCGTAATCCACACATTCTTCCAATGTCCATTTTTTCGTTTGTGCCGATAGTTGAAAACCAATCAACAATAGAAAAAGAACTATTTTTTTTGTTATCATTTTATGTGCTTTAATTCTCATTTCTTATAAGACCTCTTTTTCATTATTTTGTTACAGCATATCGATTAAAATTTTACTTTTACATCGAAAAAAACCGAACTTATATTTTGCTGTAATGAAAACAATTATTGCTTTTACTCTTATTTTTAGCTTGTTTTTTGTAGTGATTTCTTGTGGAACCACTAGTAAAATTGAGGCATTAAAACCTTTGCCGTCAAACAATTCACCAGTAGTTTATAAAAACAAAACTTCGTTTGTGGCCATGCCTGTTGAAGTTACATTAAAAGAAATTGAAAGCCAGCTGAACAAAAATTTAACTGGACTAATTTATAACGATTCGATTTTGAGCGACGATAAAACCGAAATGAAAATTTGGAAAACAGCTCCTATCAAATTAACTGAAAAAGATGGAAATATTGTTTCGGTTATCCCAATGAAAATTTGGGCAAAATTCAAATACGGAACCGATTTTATGGGTTTAAATGACACTAGAGAGGTAAATTTAAACGGAACCATCACTTTAAATAGCAAAACTCATTTATCCAATTGGAAACTTACTACGGTTTCAAAATTAGAAGATTTTGAATGGAGTGAAAGCCCAAGTATTCTAGTTGCAGGGAAAAATGTTCCAATTACTTACATTATTAATCCAACACTGAGCATTTTTAAATCGAAAATTGCAAAAAAAATTGATAAAGCTATTGACGAAACTTGCGATTTTAAACCTCAAGTATTATCGGTTTTAGAAAAATTAAGCACGCCTTTTTTAACCAGCGAGCAATATGAAACATGGTTTAAAATGGTTCCAATGGAATTATATGTAACTGAAGCCAAGCTATCAAAATCAAAAATCACATTGAACATGGGTTTAAAATGTAACATGCAAACCATGGTGGGACAAGAACCTAAAAATAGTTTTGATGCTGCAAAAATTGTATTAAAACCTGTAGCTTCAATTCCAGAAAATACGACAGCTTCTGTGGTGGCAGTTTCTACCTATGAAAGTGCGAGTAAAATTGTAACTAAAAATTTTCAAGGTCAAGAATTTGCATCAGGAAGTAGAAAAATTGTCGTTCAAAAAGTAGATTTATGGCAAAAAGATGGTAAAATGATAATTGCTTTAGATGTTTTAGGAAGCATTAATGGCACTATTTATTTGTCGGGAATTCCGAATTACAATCCTATTTCGAAAGAAATTTACTTTGATCAAATGGATTATGTGTTAAATACAAAAGGGATTTTAACCAAATCGGCAAATTGGCTTTTACAAGGAACCATTTTAAGAAAAATTCAAGAAAACTGCCGCTACTCGATAAAAGGTAATTTAGAAGAAGGTAAGAAAAGCATGAATCCATATTTATCAAATTATTCCCCTATGAAAGGGGTTTTTGTAAACGGAACTTTAAACGATTTCGAATTTGAAAAAGTAGAATTAACGGATAAAGCTATCATTGCATTCATCACCACTTCTGGAAAAATGAGCATTAGTATTGACGGAATGGAATAAAAAAAGGCGTTTCAGTTGAAACGCCTTTTTTTATTTAAAGTTCTTTCTTCTTTCCGTATTTTAATCGATAAATGGCGTAACCTAAAATACCAACTAAAAAGTATGGAATTGCCATTAAATATACAATTCCGTCGTTAACGGCTTCTGCTTTTACTCCGCCCTCTTCGCTTTCAAGAGCCGCACGACACATGGCGCATTGGGCACTTAAAATATTAGAAAAAAGAGAAAAGACTATAGTAAAAACTACTATTAGTAAACTTTTGAATTTAGTTTGCATAATACGGAGAAATCATTAAATACACCACAACTCCTGTAACGGCAACATATAACCAAATTGGGAATGTAATTTTTGCAATCTTTTTGTGTTTATCAAATCGTTGTGACCAAGCTTTTACATACGTAGTTAAAACCAATGGAATAATAATAATTGATAATAAAATATGAGTAATCAATATAAAATAGTACACATATTTAATCGCTCCTTCTCCACCAAATTTTGTAGAATCAGAAGTCATGTGATAGGCAACATACATACCTAAAAAAGCAACCGAACATGCGATGGCAACTTTCATTAAATTTTCGTGTAATTTTCTGTTCCCATTTTTGATGGCGATAACTGCAGCCACCAAAACAACAGCTGTTAATCCGTTGATTGTTGCATAAATTGGAGGTAAAAATGATAGTGGTTGCACATCATAACCTAATTTTCTTAGATTAACTCCAAAAAGCAAAGCCACAACAGCTGGAATAGCAACTGATAATACTACAATTAGTTTGTTATATTTTGTTTCTTTATTCGTTTCCATATTATTCTGCTAATAATTTTTTAATATCTTCTTTGATGGCTTCAACCCCTGATGCTTCTAATCCGTCGTAATACAAAATTGGATTGCCTTGAGCATCTTTTCTGCATCTGATTTTTCCGTCTTTATCTACTAAAGCGAATAAACCTGAATGTTCAAATCCTCCAGCTGCTTCATTGTTTTCACCGGCATACAGATTGAAACCTTTATTGGCTAAACTGTAGATGTATTCTTTATCACCGGTTAAAAAATGCCAATTATAATGTTTTACCCCTAATAAATTAGCATGTTCCTTCAATACTTGAGGCGTATCTTTTGCAGGATCGATTGTGATTGATGCCAATCCAAAGTTTGGATTTCCATAAAATTCTTCTTGCAATTGCAGCATGCTTTGATTCATTTTTGGGCAAATCGTAGGACAAGTTGAAAAGAAAAATTCCAACACATATACTTTACCCATATAATCTTTATCAGAAATGGTTTTATTGTCTTGATTCGTTAATTTGAATGCTGGAACAGGACCAATTTCTACTAAATCTGATTTTTGAAATTTTGCAATAATTTTAGGCACTGCCCAAATTCCGAAAATCAGTATAATAAAGGAAATTCCTATGTATGACTTATTTTTCATGACAAATTACTTTTGTTTTTCAATGTTTTCTTTGATATTATCTCTAAAAGCATCTTTTCTTTCGTTCTTATTCTTTTTAAGTGCCAAACGATATTCGCGTAAAATAATCTTTATATCATCTGTCATTTCATTGTGTAAATCGGCAGCCGAAATGGTGTTATAACTTTCTTTATACTCGTTCTCACCTTTTCGATTTTTTCCGTTTCTACCGCGATGATTCAATTCTTTATCAACAATAATAACCGCTGGAGTTCCTTTGTTATCATCTAACTGACCGTTCAATTTGTAACTATCATAGAATTCCTGAATTTTTTCTGGAGTTGAAAAAACAAACTTCCAACCACTCATATCTCCTGTAATGGGATCTAATTCATCTATGATTTGTTGACATTCTTTTTCCTTTCCTGAAGGAACCACCATAATCATTTGGAAATCTTTAAACCCTTTATATTTATTATAAATCTTCTGATTCAGATTGAAAAAGTTACCGCGATTTGTAATTACTTCTGTACCTACAAAACCTAAAACAGTAATTTTTCCTTTCATTGCCTGTTTTGTTCCGTCTAAACTTGACCAATCGGAAGGAATTTCTTGATTGTTTTTAGAAATCGTTGGTAAAAAAAGAGAATTATGAGATGCCGTAGAAAACACCAAATAAATGGCAATAGGCAATATAAAAAGAGATATGAGGACTAATTTATTTTTCATTAGATGAAACTAATTTTGTTCATACAAAAGTAAAAAAAATCCCGATGTAAATCGGGATTATATATTAGAAACAAGTGTTAAAATATCCACTTTAAGTGACCTGTTTTGAAAACTTCGTAAACGTAATCTCCTTCTACTAACAAAATAAAGCATAAGTAAAGGATTAAGAACGTAACTGTCCAAACAATTGATCTTCTAAACCATTTTTTTTCACCTTCCATGTGCATGAATGCCCAAGTAATGTAATATGCTTTTACAATAGTTAAGATGATGAACAACCAGTTCAATAAGTTCATTCCTAAAAAATTAGTAAAAAATAATGATTTAGGTTTATAGATTCCGAATAAAACCTCTACGATAGTAATTACAGATAGAATTCCAAAAACTATCCAAATTCTCTTTGTATTTGATTCGTGTGCGTGTGCCATGATATACTTTTATTATATAATTATACTAAATAGAAGAAAGTAAATACGAATACCCACACTAAATCGACAAAGTGCCAGTATAATCCAACTTTTTCAACCATTTCGTAGCTTTTTCTCTTTTCGTAAGTACCTAATAACACATTAAAGAAAATGATGATATTAATCAATACTCCTGTAAATACGTGGAATCCGTGGAAACCTGTAATAAAGAAGAAGAAATTAGCAAATAATTTATGACCGTATTCGTTTCTAACTAAGTTAGCACCTTCAACTACATATTTAGCGTCTGCTAATCTTTTTAAAGACTCTTCTCTTGATAAAACTGTTTTATGTTTTTCAGCATTCAAAAATTCAGAACGAATTAAAATCGACTCATCAGCTTTGAAACCTTCTACTACTTCATTAACGGAATAGGTTGGCAATGTAGCTTCGTCCATGAACCAAACTCCATTATTTCTTTCGTGTTGTGTTCTTTCTTCATGTAATGTAGCAGAAAAATCAGCAAGAGCTACTCTTTTAAAAGTACCATCTTCTTGTTTTTTAACAAACTGTAAGATTGAACCTCCTTTAGTTTCTAATGCACCATATTCTCCTTTGATGAAGTTTTTCCATTCCCAAGCTTGAGAACCTAAGAAGATAAAACCTCCGATAATAGTTAAAAACATGTAGAACGCTACTTTTGATTTTTTCATGTGATGACCAGCATCAACAGCTAAAACCATAGTAACTGAAGAGAAAATTAAGATAAAAGTCATTAACGCTACATAATACATTGGCGCATTTACACCATGTAAAAATGGAAAGTGGTTAAAAACTTCATCGGCGATAGGCCAAGTTTCAATGAATTTAAATCTTGAAAAACCATACGCGGCTAAGAAACCAGAAAAAGTTAATGCATCTGATAAGATGAAAAACCACATCATCATTTTACCATAGGTTGCTCCTAATGGTCCTGGACCTCCGTCTAAAGCGTGTTCGTCTGAAATAACTGTCGCTCCCATAAATTTTTTAATTGTTAAAAAGTTCCCAAATTTATTATTTTTTTTCTATTTGAAAAAATAGAAAAATAAAAACAAATAAACCCAAATAAAATCCATAAAGTGCCAATACATCGCACTTAGCTCTATACCAAGGGTTTGAGCCGAATTGTATTTTTGTTTATAATGATTATAAATTACTACTAAAAGCGAAATAATACCTCCTAAAAGGTGAGCAATGTGAACCAAAACAGCAATATACAAGAATGAAGTTGTTACATTACTTTCACTTCCTGTAAAGAAATAACCATTTTCGATTACTTGTCCAAATCCTTTAAATTGTAATACTATAAACGCAATTCCAAGCGCTAAAGTAAGCAATAAAAAGGTTGTAGCCATACTTCTGTTATCTTTTTTTGTAGCTTGTAATGCTAAATAAAAAGTAAAACTACTTACTAACATAGCTACTGTACTGATTACAAAAGCAGAAGGCAATACAAAATCTTTTAACCAATCAGGTCTTGACTTACTTACAACGTAAGCACTAGTTAATCCTGCGAAAATCATACAAATGCTAATCATTCCAAACCACAATAACAATTTGTAGGTTTTGCCTTTGCGAGCTTGTTCTTCTTCCAATGTCATTCTATTTTCCATAACTATCGTAAAAATTTATCTATCACATATATTATTTGCAACAAAGAAATATAAGATACACTTACTATCATTAATTTTCTTGCTGCTTTTGCATCCATTTGTTTGTGTAATTGTACCGCATAAAACAACATCCACAATCCTAATAAAAATACGATTACCGCTGCAGTTTTCGATAAAATTAAGTTTCCGGTGAATCCGAAAGCTGGAATTATCGAAGCTAAAATCATCCAAATGGTGTATAGTATCGTTTGAAGAGCAGTTTTTTTGTCTTTTTTACCTGTTGGTAACATGAAAAAACCTGCTTTTTTGTAATCGTCGTATAAAAACCAACCAATTGCCCAAAAGTGTGGAAATTGCCAAAAGAATTGAATGATAAACAATGTTCCTGCTTCAATACCAAAATGACCTGTAGCCGCTACCCAACCTAACATGAAAGGAATAGCTCCAGGAAAAGCTCCAACAAATACAGAAAGTGGCGTTAAAGTTTTTAAAGGCGTGTACAAACTCACATACATGAAAATCGAAATCGCGCCAAACATTGCAGTTTTAGGATTTACATTGTATAAAATAGCTAATCCTAAAACGGTTAAAACGCAACCTAAAATAAAAGCATTTTGTTTTGTAATTCGACCAGAAGGTAATGGACGATTTTTAGTTCGGTCCATTTTGGCGTCTAATTCAATTTCGATGATCTGATTGAAAACATTGGAAGCACCAACCATGCAATAACCTCCAACGATTAATAGCACTAAAACTAGCCATTGAAAAGGTTGTTCCTCATTAAATCCTAACAAATAACCTGCAATAGTTGAAACCACTACACTAATAGATAAGCGCGCCTTTGTAATTTCTACAAAGTCTTTGTAAAGAGATTTTTTAATTTGAGGTTGTGTATTCGTGTCCACTTTAGTGTTTTTCGCTGTGAAATTGCGTGCAAAGATACAAATAAGATTATTGATTTCCTTTTAACAAATTACAGAAAATAGTTAAATCTACTAATAATCAAAATACCAGTTAAATAAATCGCTTCTTAACCCAATGGAAAACCAAGTAGTATTCGATTGAACTGTTGCCGCAGTTTCCGCTGTTGGGTCAAAATTTCTTAACATTACATTTCCAAAAACTTTCAGGTTGTAGGCTGGATTTACTAGGTATCCAACTTGCAAATCAGCAATCATAACAGTAGTTTTATTTCCTTGAGCAATAGAAACTCCTGTGTCATACGGACGATTTTCGTCGTAATCTAAATAGATATTTCCTCCGTAGTTGAAATTATCGGTTCCGTTGTTGAAATCAAATCCGCGTTGGCCGTAAATTAATTTGGCATCAGCAAAATATCTTCCTCTGTAATAACGAGCGATTGCCACAAATTCTCTAAAATTTGCTCCCCATAAATGCCCCATACTTTGATTGTTATGACCGTAATTCGTAATTGGGTTACTATGCGAATAGACATAAGGACGCACTTGATTGTATTCTACCTGAAGTAACAAATTCTTTATTTTGAATGCATCGTAATATTTAGCCCCAACTTGGTAAGCAAATTTATTTCTCCAACTTTGATTACTTTCTTTTACATCTCCAATAGCAAATTCATCAATTAAGAACTGACCGTAAAAGTTAATACTGTTATTCCATTTGTACTTTGAAGAAACTCCTAATAAAGCATTTCCTGTTTTAGATGACGAACCAAACTCAACCGTTCTGTAAAAAATTAGTGGATTTACAAAGTTGAAATCGAAACCTCTTTCGTTAGTGTCAGTCCAAACCACATTTTCAAAGAAACCTAAATTCCATTTTTTGGTCACATTCCAACTCAAATAATGACTTGCCATGTATTTTGTAGCGTAAGTACCTTCAACTGTTGCTAAATCACGTACATCTTTTAACCACATGTAGGTATTCGTATATTTAATTTTCCAAAAAGTGGTATTGATTTTAAAATACGGATACGGACTAGCACCATCACTTTGCAATAAAGAACGATAACCATCACCTAAGAAATTTCTACCATAACCTAACTGAAGATTTACAAACTTACTAGGCTGGTATTTGATGTTTGCTTCCGCCAATGGAAAATCATAAGCGTCTTCTTTGAATCGTTTTGCTATTCCAATTCCCGGAATAATTGCCGGATTTCCTCCTGAAGGGCGAATACTTTCGGCATAAGCATTGTAATAATCTGCAAACCTTCCTTGACTTTCATAAATGGAAGTTGTAAAAGTTAATTGCGTTCCTAAACCTCCGTTTACGATTAAACCTCTTGTGTTTACAAATGTATTTGAAGCTTCGCTTTCTGTATCTTTTCCTACTCTAAAATCGAAAATTGGATTTAAAGTAAACCAATATTCCTCACCTTGAATGGCTACTAGATTTTCATTCCATATTTTTCTTCCCCACCAAGATTCTTTTTGCTTTAAAAAAGCTTTGTTTACGGTTTCAAAATCATAATATTTTGCTACTTCGTCATACGAATAAGGTTTTGAAGCAGTATGATTATTAGCTCCAACTTGATTCATTAAAGCATCAAAAACACCATAATTTTGATGTGAAAACGGCACAACTCCAGAACTTTTAAATTGTGGATTTTCGAATGGTTTATAAACTATATCATCATATTCAGATAATTCTTTTTTGTTATCAATTAAAACTGTATTCGTTTTAGCATATTTTGTTGCCAAATCTTCTTGTGCATTTGGCGCTATTAAAGGAATATTGATTTTAATCGAAAACTTTGAATACGTAGGCTTTCCTGAATAAGTAGCAGGTTTTATTTTTGGTAACGATTCAAAAACGCGGTTAGCCTCTTTTTTTAATGATTCGTGTGAAGCATCTGTATAGATAACTTTGAAATTCCCAATAGTATCTACTTCAAAAACTGCAATTACAGTTCCTTTAAAATTTTGCTCTTGAAGTTCTTGTGAAACTTTAAAATTATTGTAAAAATAATTCTGAATCGTATTGTAAAAACACGTCTCTTGTTGTTTTCCGACAGCATTTTCGCATTCTGAAAATACTGGAAATTGTTCGTTAGTTGAACTTTGAGCAAAAGTTGTAAATCCTAAAACTAACAACAGAAAACTATATATTTTTCTCATAAGATATTTTTAATAATCGCTATTTGAAATTTCGCCAGTTGCAATTGCTTTTGCTGCCGATGTACCAATTCTTTTGATACCTAATTGCACCATTTCAACCGCTTCTTCATACGTTCTGACTCCACCAGCTGCTTTTACAGGTAATGGAAATGAATTTTCTAGCATTAATTTTATCGTTGCAACAGTTGCTCCGTTTGGAACACCTTCTGGCGTTTTATAAAAACCTGTTGATGATTTAACAAATACTTTATCATATTCTTTTTCGGCAAAATTAGCAATTACCACATTCTTTATTAATGTAGAAAGCTGCACAATTTGATGATTATCTAAAGCTGCAACTTCAATAATCCATTTTACAATTTTATTATGTGCTAAACCTAATTTTGTTCCTTGTAAAACTTGCTCTTTCACTGCATCAACTTCACCTCTTTTGAATGCTTCATAATCTACCACGAAGTCTAAATCATCAGCACCATTTTCGATAGCTTGTTTGGCTTCAACTAATTTATCTTCTAAAGTTCCGTTTCCTAAAGGGAAATCGATAACTGTTCCAATGGTAACTTTAGATTTTGCATCTTGAATCATTTTTTTTGCCAAAGCTACTTTGTCTGGACGAATCATGATTAATTTAAAGTCATTATCGATGGCTTCTTGAATACAATTCACCACAACTTGGGTGTTCTCTTTTTCAGAAAGATTCGCCTGAGCTGCTGTTTTAAGATAAGTAGAGTCTAAATAGTGCTTAATGTTCATTTTACATTGGATTATGAAAGTGTAAAAATAAAAAAATCCCATCGAAATGGGACTTTTTATAGTAATAATATTTTATTATCTTATTTTGAAGACTACAGGGATTGAATATTTGATTTTTACTGCTTTATCTCCTTGCTTTGCAGGAATTAATTTAGGTATTCTTTTTACCGCTTTTTCCGCTGCTTTTTGCATTTCAATTGTAGCTCTTTTATTGTCTAAAGCTTTTACACTTGTTATAGTTCCTTTCTCATCAATAACAAAATCAACTTGCGCCACACCTTGTTTACCATCTTCTAAATCGCTTTCAGGATAAGTTAAATGTTTTACTATAGCTTTTGATAATTGCTCATCAAAACATGCTTTTTGTTCACTTCTACTTAATCCTTTACAAGCTTCAAACATTGGTAATTGCTCTACTGAAAAAACAGTTGGAGCTTCAGTAGTTCCTCCTCCATTACCACTATCTTTTGGATTATCTACTGGGGTTGTATCTGTTTTAGGGTTATCCGTTGGATTGTCTTGCGTTGCAATTGGCGCTTTATCTTCGTCTTTTTTGGGTTCGTCTTTAGTCGCTTTAAAAACATGAGCTACTTTAGGAACTTTAACCACCACAGGTTTTGTAGCTGACTGAGGTTTAGTTACTGGCGCAGGGTTATAAACAAATGTTGGCTCTGAACTAATTTCAATAGGAGGCACATAACCAATAGATTTTGATGTGTCTTTAAAATTAAATTCAAGAATAAAAAGCACCACTAACATAGTAGCAATTAAACCAACTTGGAAATAGATAAAACTATTTTTTACTCTTTTCGGAAAATCAACATTTGCTTTCATAATATATAGATTAATAGTTAACGCTTTGTTAATTAATCTATACAATTTATATGCCAAAAAAAATCCCAACTAAAAAGTTGGGATTAAATATTATTGTAACTTGAATGTAATTGGCTGACTGTATTTTACTTTTACAGGTTTACCTCTTTGCATACCAGGTTTAAACTTTGGTAATTTTTCGATTACTCTTTTTGCTTCTTTTTCTAAAAGTTCTCCACCTTTAGGACCTCTAACTTGTACATTTGAGATACCACCGTCTTTATCTATTACGAATAAAACAGAAACTCTACCTTGAATACCATCTTCCATGGCTCTTTCAGGATATTGTTGGTTTTTCTTGATGTGTTTAGCCATTTGCTCCATAAAACAATCTAAACGTTTGTTTTTTGCAACACCTTCACATCCAGGGAAAACAGGTACGTCTTCGATAACTGCAAAAGGTACTTCTTCATCAATTTCTTCAGCCGTACCACCTTCTTCACCGTAAGAAGATGCTGTATTAACCACAACTGCTTTATTTTCATCTACTTCAGTAGTTTCAATTTTTTTATCTTCAATAACTTGTTTGTTATCTACAATTTGAATTACTTCAGGAGCTGGTGGTGGTGGTGGTGGTAATTTTTGTACAGGAGGCATAGTTAAAATAACTTCTTCATCCTCTCCCATCATATTATCTGCAATCTCAAGTTTTTCAACTTCAACTCTTGGATCTTCCGATTTTAGCTCTATGCTGACGTAAGTTAACATTAAAACAGCTGTAAGACCTACAAGAAAATATAGAGAACTATTTCTTTTAGGGTCTACACTAGGATTTTTCTTTACTTCCATAATTTTAATTTTGAGGTGCTAATATAGTTAATATTAGAAATGTTTTAAAAAAATTTATTAAAAATTTTATCTTTTACACAGAACAAACCCAAAAATCCTACAATTGCCCCTAACGAATTAGCGACTACATCATAAAAATCAGCTTGTCTGGTTTTGGTCAATACGCCTTGTAAAATCTCAATAATTATGCCAAATACTATTGCTATAACAACAATTAACAAACTATAATTTATTTTAAAATAAGATTGTTTTTTTGCTAAGCTCCAGAATATAACAAATACTAAGTAAAATAAAAAGTGCACTACCTTATCGCTTCCGACTACTTTTACTTTTGGAACCGAATTAAAACTTACCAAACTTGCAACTGTAACAAAAATCGTCCAAGTTATAGCAAGAAATAAAAACTTACGCTCCGATAAGTGCTTTATAATCTTCACTTGATAAAAGTGTTTCTACTTCTGAAGCATCAGAAAATTTTACTTTTACCATCCAACCATCTCCGTAAGGATCAGTGTTTACTTTTTCTGGATCTGACTCTAAAGAATCGTTAAATTCGATAATTTCTCCTGATAATGGTAAAAATAAATCTGAAACTGTTTTAACTGCTTCAACCGTTCCAAACACTTCGTCTTTATCTAAAGTTTGATCTAAAGTTTCAACTTCAACATACACGATGTCACCCAATTCTTTTTGAGCAAAATCTGTAATCCCTACTGTTGCAACATCTCCTTCAATTGAAACCCACTCGTGGTCTTTAGTGTATTTTAAATTAGTTGGTATATTCATTTGGTTATAATTTTTTGACGTACAAATGTAATTGTATTTATTGAATTGAAAAAAAGGTTTTTGTTATTTTTTTGTATAAAAAAAACAACCGTACAATAATTGATTTTGGACGGTTGTTTTTACTTTCTTTTAGTATCTATTAGTTTCCGAAATTGTATCTTAAGGTAAATCCACTTCTAATATTTGTAATAGGGAAAGAAGTTGAAATAACTGCCTGAGAGAATTGATGATCGTAGAAGAAAATAGCAGTTAAATTTTTACTAAACGAATAATCGGCAGTTAATCTAATAGACCATAAATCTTGCCCTCCACCCAATTGATTGTTATCATAATCTAAATAACGTACAATTGTATTGTTTTTTCTAAGAGAAAAATCGGCTTTAATATTAATATCACTCTTTATAACTCCTGATACATTATCTGCTAATGCTGAATTTATAGTTACATCTTTAATTCGATACCCTAAACCAATTATATATTCATTACCACTAACTTCTGTAAGCAAGTTGTTATCAAAACTCATATTTAATGTTCTGTCTTTTTTAATTTCGGCAAGCACTTTAATTGAATTTTTCATTTCAAATTCAACTTTAACTAATGGATTAAACTGCTCAGCAAGATTAACATTTGAAATAATCTTAGAAGCAAAGAAATTTCCATTTGCATCTACAGGCGCTGTATTCAAATTAGAACGGAACGCATTTACGTTGTAACTTGCTCTGTAACCATGTTGTAATGAAAAACGTTTGAAATTATCTTTGAACCATTTATAACGCATAAGTCCAGTATACTTTAATGTCCAGTTTGGCAATGGTACATTTCTAAATACACCTGTTGAAACTTTTTCAGCATCTTGACCTGAATAGGCTGCTAAAAAAGAAGGCAACAATACTTGCTGACTGTTTTTACCAAAACCTACTGGATAACCCTCAGCATCTCTAAGAAATGGTCCTCCATTATAATAACCCTCTGCTAACCTATTAGCAACAAGTAGTCTATTGTCTCTAAAATCTTGAAATGTTTGAGAAAAATTAACATCACTTTGAGCAAATGCTGTTGATATTAAAATAGTTGAAATATTGAAATTGCCAAAATCATAAGGCGCTCTAGAATTATATTGCCCACCCGAAACATCAAATTGCTCAGAGAAATTATAGGCATATGTTCTGTCAGCAGTTAAATCAATTGTTAAATCAGGAAACACTTCAAGTTTAGCAGTTAAATTTAATTTCTTGTTTTCAACTTGAGTGAAATTTTGATTAAATTCCGGGAACGAAGTTAACCAACCATTTCTTGCTGCTTCATATCGAACATCTGACTGGCTTCCGAAAACAAATCCTAAAGTAGGTTTAGAAGAACCGAAGAACCCTAATCCAGGTAAATATCCAGGTAAAACAGTTCCGTTATTTTCTGAATAATTTATCTGAATATTTTTAACACTCGTAATTACTCCTATTAAGCCACTTGCAAAAATACTTCGTTCTGAAGTTATATTATTTTTTGGCGCTGTTATTTGCTGTCCTGGTTTTGGAGCAACACTTTTATCTTTATTTGCAACTGGTTTTTTCTTATTATTTTTTGTTTTGGTTAATCCAATATATTTATAAAACATATCCATATTTAAAGTTGTATTCAACTTATGTGAATTTGCGTTTTGAATTGTATTACCCAAAGCATAAATATTTCCATCTTCTCCTGTAATTGTTGAAAATGCATCTGAAGCACGTTGCCAATTATAATCTCCTGTGTAAGTATAAGTAGATTTTACAAAGCTTAGTATCGGAATTTTATTAATTGGCAAATCGTAATTAACAACTAATTGTTGGTTGTGTTGATTTGATTCTCCAACATTCCAATAATCATCCCAAATATCTAAACCATCAATTGGCAAATCATTTTCATCTAAATAATTACGCACAATATTATTAGACGAAGCCGTATAATTTAAACGAAGTGATTTTGTTAAATTGTAATTAAAGCCATACGTATAGTTAAAGAAATAATTTCTTCTATACAAATCACCTAAGCCAATTCCTTGCACTTCAACCAATCTAAAACGTTGACGATTGAACTGTCTAATAATATTAGAACTAAAGGAAACATTCGTTGGTAAAAAGTTGAAATTAAAATCGCTTAACATTTTATAATAACCACTTTTCTTAAATAATTTGGTGTTTTTAAAAGGCTCAACCGATTTTGGCTTAAATGTATAAGCGTAATCAACCGTTGTTCTGTTTTGTTTGTCAATTAAATTTTCGATTTCATAATCGTGATGTTCAGTTTCGTTTAATGAGTAAGACAACGTTAAATTCTCTACATCATAAAAATGAGTTTTCTTTTCTGGATTTTTTTCTTTTTTAACACCAATTAAATTAAAACTCGTTCTTTTCGTGTAATCGATAGCTCTTTGCTCAATATTTGCTCTTTCTGTAGCGTCAGTTGTAATATCTAATAACTGATCTAACTCGATATCTTGATAAAAAGGATCAAATCTTGGCGTGATAGTTTCTTCACCTACTGCATAGTTAAATGGTAAATTTATACCCCATTTTTTTGGCAATAACTTTCCTAAATTAAGATTAGTTACAATGTCATATTGAAAAACATCTTCTCTACTTCTTTCATTTGGACCTTGTTCTAACGCACCAAAACCAATAGTACTTACTCTTGTTGTCGCAGAAACATTTGCAAAGTCAGCAAAGTTGGTATCTAAATTAGCAACCGCTGCATAACCTCCTTTATTGTCCATGTCTGACATACGAAGTTCGTTAAACCAAACTTCTCCTCGTTGAATATCTCCTGATTTATTTTTAATACCAATCATTAAGGTACGAACCAATCCAAAGTTTGGATTACCTTTAATTCCAAGAGTTAATCTGTTGTCTGAAGAACCAATTGCTTCCTCTTCTACATATCCAATTCCATTTGGTTCAACTGTAATGATAGGGTCGTTTTGAAGATTTAAAATTTTTAACTTCGTTAACAAATCTAACGGAAGTTCAATTTCATTTTCTAAAGGCCATACTTCCTCTGGAGTTGAAGCACCATAAGGTGTAACTTTCAAAGGCATTTCAACTTGGTAAAAGTTATCTGTAAAGTCGTTTCCGAAACGAATGAAAGCAATTAATTCATCGTCTTGTAAATCATTATCTTGAACAGCTTCTGCGTGTAAAAACATACGAAGTTTTTTAAACTGACGCATATCAACATTCACATTTTTGAAAACTGCTCTCGCGTCATCTGACTCTAAACCATTAACTGTTCCACCTAATTTATCATAAACACGCAAAGAAAGTGATTGTTCATTTTGGTTGATTACGGTGTTGTTATTATACAATTGTTCTCTAACAACTCCAGGAGGTGTTACATATCTGATAGGACTTCTTTGTCCATTTTCTTGAATATTTAAAGCTACAACATCAAAACCAGTATTTTCATCATCAGGATCAGTATCTAATTCATCGAAATTACCTGTATAACGTCTCCATTCTCCTCTTACTAAATCTAGTGCTCCAAAACGTAAAGTTACTTCATCTTTAAATCCACTCATGTACATTCTCATGAAACGTATAGAACGAAAATCAGAAATTGGACCTACTTTATTTGCATCGGTAAACTCTAAAATTGGAATTTTATATAATATCCATCTAACCTTTCCAATATCTCCATTAGGTAAATCAACATTATTTACTTCTCTAACATCCGCTATATAATTTTGTCCCACAGGAACTCCGCCATCTGGATAAGGCTGAAATGGTACTTCAAATTTAAAATACGCATTAATGGTGTTCATCGTATTGTCACGATTTACATCTTCTACATCTGGAAAAGTCGTATTTCCTCTGTTATCGTTGGTAACCGTAACAGGTGAATTTCCTTCAAATCCATTATAATTTTTATATCGCGTAACTATATCACCTGAAGTCTCTAAATAGAATCGGTAATTATCAGCAGCAGGGTCAGGATACGATGCAAAATCGGTGAATTTAGCAATTTCTTCCGCATCAGTTAACCCATCAAAACCAGCATCTTGAACTGCTCTGTTTCCTTCGTTTGTATCAAATGCATAAATTAAAGATTGTGATGCTGGAACTTCACCCCAAGCAGTACTGATTGTAGGTTGTACCGAACCAACTTCTGGCAAACCATTTTCATATAATTTTCTACCATCTGGCAATATATCTTCCGATATTTCACCTAAATTGAAAACTAATTTTCCAGTATTGGTAGGATCTGTAACATCACCTGTATTTCCAAAATAGGGATCCATTACCCAAAACTGAATATATTCTACATTTGATTGTTCAAAATTGGTTGAATTAATCGAACGCATGATTCCTCCCCAAGTTTCGGGAGCTTCTAAATCGGAAAACTGATTGGTTGCACTTAGACTTGGATTAAAATTATAAGGACCCCTATCCTTAGGAAAATAACTTAAATCGAGTGTAGAAATAACAGATGTTTCTCCTTGAGCAATATCAGTAACAGGATACAATTCGCGACTAAAAACACGTCTAGTTTTGTTGAATGATAAATCATCATCATCAATTCCAGATGGAGTTTGCGTATAAAAAACAGGGTCAATTGTATACCAAGAAAGTTTACTTCTTTTATTTCCTACATTTAAATCATTCACTGGAGGTTCAACCGCACCAGTTGTTCCATCATAATTATCTTCTAATGGCACACTTGATAATGTCCAAGCTAACGGCGAACGCATATCAATAGTTGTTTGAGAACCTTCAAAATCATCTATATAAGTTGTAGCCTCTCCATTAAATTGATCTGCTTTAGAACTACCTGGTTTTAAATAAGCAATTTCTCCTCTAAATGATAAATTTGAAGGTACGTCAGTATCAATATTTGGTAACTTGTTTACTAATCTTGTAAAGAATGGTACTTCAGTTGAGTAGTTTGTATTAAACCCAAAAATAGTATTATTCACCGATTCCTGACCATAATTTGATTTGGTGGTAAATGGTCTTTCAGACATGTTTAAAATAGTGGCTCCCATTAAAAACTTGTCATTAAATTTATGCTCTACATTTAAACCCCAAAATCTTCTAGTTTGCTGACCAAAAACTGAATTATTTTCAACAGAAACCTCGATTGGAGTATTAGATGCTTGTAATGAAGGATCTAAAATATTCACCTTACCCATTTGGTAATTTACCGTATAATCTACTCCTTCTACTAAAACTCTTCCTCCAGCCGTTACCACAACAGAACCTTGAGGCACATTAAAGGCACCAATAGAAATTCCATCGCCACCCATAGATTTAAAACGTCCTTTTAACTGGAACTTATTTTTAGCGCTTTCTTGTAAAGCAGCCGCTTGGGTATTTTTATATAAGTTTCTAAAAACATATTTTACTTGATTCGTGTTATATGTTAATGGATCATCATAATTTTCTACTAAGGCTGGAACGTCTAATTTTTCAAATAAATGTTTACCAAAAGGTTCAACTTTTGGGAAAATAATTTTTCCACGTTGCGTATCCACTGTTAAACCTGGATAGAAATCAAAGAAACCGTCACCACCTTCTTGTGGGTCATTTGTATAATTTAACTGATCTAAATTAAATACTTTTAGCAAAGGTGTCTGCTCAACATCAGCTGGTAGTGGATCGATGCCTGATTGTGAAATATAGTTTAAAGGAGAAGGATCTGTGTAAAGAATGTTTAATTTAAAATCTTCTTGTTGCAATTGATACCCTCCAGGAATTTGATAAATATTTTTCATCATCAAGTTCCAAGTTGGCATAGTATAATCAACTCCTGCTAATTCATATTCATTAATAGTTAAATTACTTTTCAATAATTTTAATATTAGTGCTTGTGAATTTGGAATACCTGTTCCTCCAACATTTGTTGCATCAACTCCATCAGTACCAAATTCACCCACTTGATACACATCACTTCCAATGGTATATTGATAAGAAACCGCTAAAACTTCATCGTTTGCTAATCTTTGGTTTAACGAAATATATCCTAATTGTGGATGATACGTATATTCTGATGGGGTTAGTTTTCTTGCATTTTCAAGTTTTGCAAAATCAATTCCTTCAGAAGCACCAATAGTAGGACTAAAACCATTTGACGCTAAAGAAACATCTCTAATGGAACTATTTAAAAAATTACTTCCAATACCATTTGGATCATATTTATTGTTGGCATTATTAGAAGGTGTATTGGCCGGAACATTATAAAAGTTAGGATGAGACGTTAAATTTATATGAACCGTTTCTTGTGGTAAAACACCCGTTAATGGTGCTTCTCCTAAATCTTGAAGTGCCACGATGTTTCTAAGATTATTTTCTGTAGAATTTACGCGGTTTTGCTTATTGGTTATCCAAACTTCAATTCTATTAATTTGTACTCGAGAGTTAATGTACGGGAATGTTTCTAAAGCTTTATCATAGTTGTTTCTAAAATATTGCGATAAGAAATAGTGGCGATCAGCATCATAATCCAAAGCAAAAATTTCGAAATCTTGAAGTGTTCCTCCACCTTGAGCTGTTACTGATTTTGTTTGTGATTTTTGCTCCGAAAAAACTCCTGTAAATGTTGTTTTTCCAAACTGTAATTGTGCCTTAACTCCAAATAAACTTTGCGCACCACGAACTAACGAATTTGAAAGCGGAAAACTAACGTTACCAACTTCAATTTTTTGAATTATATCATCTTCTGTTGGTGTATATTCTAATTTTATTAAATTTTGAAACGCAAAAGTAGATTGTGTGTCATAATTTACGTTAACATTCAAACGCGTTCCTACTTTTCCTTGTAAACCAACACTAATTCGCTGATCAAAATCAAAACTGGTGGTTTGTCTGTTTCTTGGAGAAAAAGAAGGATTATCTTGTTTTGTAAAACGAACTCCTAAATCAATTTCTACCGAACCTGTTGGCTTTACATCAATAGTATTACCTCCAAAAACAGTTTCAAAAAACTTAGAATTCACATAATATCTTGGTAATAAATCTTTCTTCGCTTCTTCTGAACCTGCTTTTTTACCGTCCATAGCAGCCGATTTCTCTTGATAATACTTTCGCATTTGCTCACGCAAAACAAGTTCTTGGTACTGTTTTGGCGTAAGTATCAATGGATAATTTATATTAAATCCGTCTACAGAACTGGTATAAATATAACGATCAGAAGCAGCATCGTAGGTATATTTATCTAAAATACTCACAGGATTAGGCATTGTTAACTTACCTAAATCAACACCCGTTTTTACAGAATCTTGTGCTTCTTCATCTACTTGTGCTTGTAGCGAAAAAGAAAAGAGCACACATAATAATGCAAGACTATATTGTAATTTATTAATTGCTTTTATGTTGATATTTTTCAAGTTTTATAAATTTTTTAAAGCTTGTTTTATTAAGTTTTCTACAGAGGCATTTGGGGTTTCTCTAATAATTTTATCGATGACTTTTTCGGCAGCTTTTCTAGCAAAACCTAAAACTTCTAAAGCAGATAACGCTTCATCTTTATTTGTATTGCTTTCAATGACCGAAACTTCATCTAAATTGTACACTTTTAACACTTTTTCTTTTAAATCTAAGATAATTCGTTGGGCTGTTTTGGCTCCAATTCCTTTCATAGATTGCATCGTTCCAACATCATTTGAAGCAATTGCTTGAATAATTTGACTAGGCGCTAACGAAGACAACATAGTTCTAGCAGTACTAGCTCCAACTCCGGAAACCGAAAGTAATAATTTAAACAATTCACGTTCTTGTTTTTCTACAAAACCATACAACGTATGAGCGTCTTCTTTGATTTGTAAAAAAGTGAATAATTTCAGACTTTCAGAATCGGGTAATAATGAATAAGTGTGTAATGAAATATTGATATGATAGCCCACACCATTACAGTCAATAATGACTTCGGTAGGTGTCTTTTCAACTAATCTTCCTTGAATGTGCGCTATCATATTTGTATTATTTGTTAAGCTTTCTTCCTTTTTCTTGAGCGTCTACAACAGCTACTGCTGCCATATTTACCATTTCTTCCACGCTTGCTCCTAATTGAAATACGTGAACTGGTTTGTCTAATCCTAAAATAATTGGACCGATTGATTCAGCCTTATTCAGCTCTTTCAATAATTTGTAAGTAATATTTGCTGAATCTAAGTTTGGAAAAATAAGCGTATTCACTTTTTTATTTACCAATTTTGAAAATGGAAACTTGCTTTTTAGCATGTCTGGATTCAAAGCAAAGTCCGTTTGAATTTCTCCATCCACCACTAAATCTGGGAAATTTTCATGTAAATAGGCTACTGCTTGACTTACTTTACTTGGTCCTTCATTGTGTGATGAACCAAAATTGGAGTAAGACACCATTGCAATTACAGGATCCATTCCAAACATTTTTACGGTTTTAGCTGTCATTAAAGCAATTCTAGCTAAATCATCGGCAGAAGGATTTGGATTTATCGCTGTATCCGATAAGAAAATTGGACCTCTCGCGGTCATCATCATATTGGTTGTAGCAATTTTAGAAACACCTGGCGCTTTATCAATTAATTGAATAACAGGCTTAATCGTTGATGGATAACTCCTTGAATATCCAGTTACCAAAGCATCTGCTTCTCCTGTGTTTACCATCATTAAACCAAAATAGTTACGCTCACGCATCCATTTTTCAGCATCTAATAAGGTAATTCCTTTGCGCTTTCTGGTTTCCCAAAAATGCTTCGCATATTCTAATCTTTTAGCTTCAGATTCTTTAGTTTTTGGATCAAAAACTGGCACTTCAGTATCAAAACCTATTTCTTCTTTTAATTCTTTTATAATTTCTTGGTTTCCTAATAAAATTGGGAACCCAATACCTTCTTCATGTACAATTTGCGCTGCTTTTAACACATCTATTTGATCTGCTTCTGCGAAAATGATACGTTTTGGATTCGTTCTCGCTCTATTGGTTAACAAACGAATCATTTTGTTATCAGAACCCATTCGTTCTAATAATTCGTCTTTATATTTTTCCCAATCGGTAATTGGAGCTGTCGCTACACCTGAATCCATTGCTGCTTTTGCAACTGCTGGTGGTACTTCGGCAATTAATCTTGGGTCAAATGGTTTTGGAATAATATAATCGCGACCAAACGTTAATTTGGTTTCGCCATATGCAATATTTACTTGTTCTGGAACTGATGCTTTTGCCAAATTAGCTAAGGCAACTACAGCAGCTTTCTTCATTTCTTCATTGATTTTAGTCGCTCTAACGTCTAAAGCGCCTCTAAAAATAAACGGGAAACCAAGCACATTATTTACCTGATTAGGATGATCAGAACGGCCTGTTGCCATAATGATATCTTTTCTTGTATCGATAGCTAAATTATAATTGATTTCTGGAGTTGGATTTGCCATCGCAAAAACGATAGGATTATCCGCCATTCCTAACAACATTTCAGGTGTAACGATATCTCCTGATGACAATCCGATAAATACATCGGCACCTTTCATAGCGTGTGCTAAATCATCGTAATGTTTATCTGTTGCGTACACACGTTGCATGTCTGAAACTCTTGGGTCGTCTTTGCGTAATGCCCCTTTACTGTTGAACATCACTACGTTTTCAGGCTTAACCCCGAAAGAAACATATAAATTAGCACAAGCTATGGCAGCCGAACCAGCTCCAGAAATGACCATTTTCACATCTTCCATTTTCTTGCCTGCTAACTCTACTGCGTTCAATAAAGCGGCTGATGAAATAATAGCGGTTCCGTGTTGGTCATCGTGCATTACTGGAATATTCAATTCCTCAACCAAACGTCTTTCAATTTCGAAAGATTCTGGTGCTTTGATGTCTTCTAGGTTAATTCCTCCGAAAGTTGGAGAAATATTTTTTACCGTTGCAATGAATTCTTCAATGTCTTTTGTTCCAACTTCGATATCAAAAACATCAATATCAGCGAAGATTTTGAACAACAAACCTTTACCTTCCATTACAGGTTTTGAAGCTTCTGGACCAATATCTCCTAAACCTAAAACAGCGGTTCCGTTTGTTATTACGGCTACTAAATTTCCTTTTGCGGTATATTTATAAACGTTATTAACGTCTTTTTCAATTTCTAAACAAGGCTCTGCTACTCCTGGAGAATAAGCCAAAGCTAAATCTCTTTGTGTTGCATATTTTTTTGTGGGAACTACCTGAATTTTACCAGGTGTAGGTTTTGCGTGATATAATAAGGCTTCTCTACGTTTACTATCTTTATGCATGGTTTTTTATTTTACTAACTTACAAATATAAGGGTATACGTATAAAATGAGAAATTATTTTGGCATTCTTTTGAAAAAAGTTTTAAGAAATAAAACAGCCAAAAACAGTTAATTTTTAACCAAACCCTTCACCTTCTTAAAACCCGTCATCAATAAAACTGCTACTAATCCAAATGCAATTCCAACTCCAAATTCAGCTACCGTTGATGGAATACTATGAGGCACTAAATGATGAATATATTCGATATTATGAAGAAAAATACCTCCTGAAACTAAGATAAGTGCGATAGTTCCTACGACAGCAAGGAATTTAATAACAAGTGGTAATGCTTTAATCAAAATTCCACCTAAAGAAGATAAGAATCCTTTATCGTTGCCTTTTCTCATTAAATAAAAACCAGCATCGTCCATACGTACAATTAAAGCTACAATTCCGTAAACTCCAACGGTAGCAATAATGGCTACAAAAGTTACACTTAAAATTTGGGTAATCAATGGATGTTCTTTTTCCATTGCTGTTCCTAAAGCGATGATGACAATTTCAAGCGAAAGAATAAAATCGGTTTTAATAGCCGAACTTACTTTTGCTTTTTCAGAATTTTCGTTATCTTCCTCAAGCTTACTTTCTTTGATAACTTCTTCACCTTTTTTAGCACGATGAAAAAGATATTCGATAATTTTCTCCACACCTTCGTAGGCTAAGTAAACTCCTCCAATAATTAAAGCTGCTTTAATGGCTGGCGGATACAACCAATTCAAAACAAAAACTACTGGCAGAATAATTAGTTTATTGATAAACGAGCCTTTTGTAATCGCCCACAACACCGGAATTTCTCTTGAAGCTAAAAATCCAGTTGCTTTTTCGGCATTAACTGCTAAGTCGTCTCCTAAAATTCCTGCTGTTTTTTTGGTTGCTAATTTACTTGTCATTGCCACATCGTCCATCAATGCAGCGATATCGTCTAAGATTGCGAAAAATCCTGATGCCATAATTTTAAATTTTCTTTTTAATAACCCTCAAAGCTACGTCAAAGTTTTCTTTTGGAAAATATTTTTTGACTGAAAAAGTTTTACAATTTTATTTCTTCAAAAAATTGATATTACGAAGTAAGCCTTCGTATTTGGTTCGTTTCACAGCAGAATTTTTAAATACTTTCTGAAAAGTATCCACCGTAATTTCTTCCCAATCCGATTTTGAGAAATTTAAAATATCTGAATTCGCTTGAAAAAGCGGTTCATTATGTGGTTTTGAGAAACGATTCCAAGGACAAACGTCTTGGCAAACATCGCAACCGAACATCCAATCGTCAAATTTACCTTTCATTTCTTGTGGTAAATTATCTTTCAATTCAATGGTGAAATACGAAATACATTTACTTCCATCCACAACATACGGAGCCACAATAGCTTCTGTAGGACAAGCATCTAAACAAGCAGTGCAAGAACCACAATGGTCGGTTGTTGGTGTATCATAATCTAATTCTAAATCGATAATTAATTCGGCAATAAAATAAAACGAACCTACTTTCTGAGTAATAAGATTGCTGTTTTTTCCAATCCAACCCAAGCCACTTTTTGCCGCCCAAGCTTTATCTAAAACTGGTGCCGAATCTACAAACGCTCTGCCTGAAACTTCGCCAATTTCAGTTTGAATGAAATGTAATAATTCCTTTAACTTCTCCTTTATGACGTGATGATAATCTTGTCCATAAGCGTATTTAGAGATTTTATACGAATCTTGATTTTGAAGTTCGGAAGGATAATAATTCAACAACAAAGAAATGACACTTTTAGCATCATCTACCAATAAAGTTGGATTTAAACGTTTGTCAAAATGGTTTTCCATGTAACTCATTTGACCGTTCATTTGATTGTTTAACCAGTTTTCTAAACGAGGCGCTTCTTCTTCAAGAAAACCTGCTTTGGAAATACCACAAGACAAAAAGCCGAGGCGATGGGCTTCGGCTTTTATCAACTGTGTGTATTTTTCTTTATTGTTTATCAAACTAAAATAAACCTCCTTGAATATTATTTTTAATTTTGCCTAAATGTTTATAGGCTTTTTCAGTCACTTCTCGACCGCGAGGTGTTCTCATAATAAATCCTTCTTGAATTAAGAAAGGTTCGTATACCTCTTCAATAGTTTCACCACTTTCGGAAACAGCGGTAGCCAAGGTTGATAATCCAACTGGTCCGCCTTTGAATTTTTCGATTATGGTTAATAGAATTTTATTGTCCATCTCGTCTAAACCGTGTGCATCAACATTAAGTGCTTTTAATGCAAATCTTGCAATTTCAATATCAATTTTACCGTTTCCTTTGATTTGAGCAAAATCTCTAACACGACGCAATAAAGCATTAGCAATACGAGGTGTTCCTCTACTTCTGCCAGCGATTTCTATTGCAGCTTCCATTGTAATTGGCATCTTTAAAATAGATGAACTACGTTGGACAATTGTGGTTAATAATTCTGTGTTATAATATTGTAATCTACTCTGAATTCCGAAACGAGCACGCATTGGAGCCGTCAATAATCCAGAACGAGTGGTTGCCCCAACTAAAGTAAATGGATTTAAATTGATTTGAACCGTTCTTGCATTTGGACCCGATTCTATCATGATATCAATCTTGAAATCTTCCATTGCCGAATACAAATATTCTTCTACAATTGGACTTAAACGGTGAATTTCATCAATAAAAAGAACATCTCTTTCTTCCAAGTTTGTCAACAATCCAGCTAAATCTCCAGGTTTATCTAAAACAGGTCCTGAAGTAATTTTGATTCCCACTCCTAACTCGTTAGCCAAGATATTCGCTAAAGTTGTTTTTCCTAAACCTGGAGGTCCATGAAACAAAGTATGGTCTAAGGCTTCATTTCGTAAATTAGCAGCTTGAACAAAAACAATTAAATTTTCTAACACTTGGTCTTGACCAGCAAAATCATCAAAACTAAGCGGGCGTAATGCCTTTTCGATATCAATATCTTGCGGAGAATAGGATTCTTTATTCGGATTCAAATTATCGTTCATAAAAGCAAAGATAAGTAAAGTTATAAAACAAAAACCTCTCCGATTGGAGAGGTTTGTATATTGTGGAAAAAATCTTAGTGATGTAAAACTTCTTCTCCTTCTTTCATTGGTGTGATTTGAGTAACGAAGTCTTCATCATGACCTGGTTTACTGTAATCATAAGGCCATCTGTGTACTTCAGGAATTTCTCCAGGCCAGTTACCGTGAATATGTTCCACTGGTGTAGTCCATTCTAAAGTATTAGATCTCCATGGGTTTTGAGTTGCTTTCTTACCATAGAAAATACTATAGAAGAAGTTCCAGAAGAATACGATTTGAAATGCAGCTCCAACGATAGCAAAAATCGTAATTAAAACATTCACATCAGCTAATTCATCAAATAATGGGAAAGCTGAGTTTGTGTAGTAACGTCTTGGTAAACCAGCCATTCCAATAAAGTGCATTGGGAAGAAAACTCCGTAAGCACAAACAGCAGTTACCCAGAAGTGAACGTAACCTAAGTTTTTGTTCATCATTCTACCGAACATTTTAGGGAACCAGTGGTAAACACCAGCAAAGAATCCGTAAAGTGCAGAGATACCCATTACTAAGTGGAAGTGAGCTACTACGAAATACGTATCGTGAACGTTAATATCTAAAGTTGAATCTCCAAGAATAATACCTGTTAAACCTCCAGTGATGAAAGTAGATACTAATCCGATAGAGAATAACATTGCAGGATTTAATTGTAAGTTACCTTTCCAAAGTGTTGTAATGTAGTTGAACGCTTTTACAGCAGATGGAATTGCAATTAATAATGTTGTAAAGGTAAATACTGAACCTAAGAAAGGATTCATACCTGAAATAAACATGTGGTGACCCCAAACAATAGTTGATAAGAATGCAATTGCTAAGATAGAAGCAATCATTGCACGGTAACCAAAAATTGGTTTTCTAGAGTTGGTAGCAATAATTTCAGAAGTAATACCTAAAGCTGGTAATAAAACGATGTATACTTCAGGGTGACCTAAGAACCAGAATAAGTGCTCAAATAATACTGGAGAACCACCTTGGTAATGTAAAACTTCACCTTGAATGAAAATATCTGATAAGAAGAATGATGTTCCAAAACTTCTATCGAAAATTAATAATAAAGCAGCAGAGAATAATACTGGGAAAGATACAATACCGATAATAGCTGTTACGAAGAAAGCCCATACTGTTAAAGGCATTCTTGTCATTGTCATACCTTTAGTTCTTAAGTTGATAACTGTAACTACGTAGTTCAATGATCCCATTAATGAAGATGCAATGAAAATAGCCATAGAAGCCAACCATAAGGTCATACCTAAACCTGATCCAGGAATTGCTTGAGGTAATGCACTTAAAGGAGGATAAATTGTCCAACCTGCAGATGCTGGTCCTGATTCTACAAATAAAGAAGCAATCATGATAACACAAGAAATGAAGAACATCCAGAAAGAAAGCATGTTCATAAATCCAGAAGCCATATCACGTGCTCCAATTTGTAATGGAATTAACAAGTTACTAAATGTACCACTCAAACCAGCGGTAAGTACAAAGAATACCATAATTGTTCCGTGAATAGTTACCAAAGCAAGGTAAATATCATTACGCATTACTCCATCTGGCGCGAAATTATCGCCTAAGAATACTTTGAAAATTTCGAAAGATTCTTCTGGCCATGCAATTTGCATACGGAAGAATAAAGATAAAACAACTCCAACAATACCCATCAATAAACCTGAAATAAGGTATTGCTTCGCTATCATTTTGTGATCAAGACTAAAGATGTATTTAGTAATGAAAGTTTCTTTATGATGACCGTGATCGTGTGACATACTAATTCTATTATATTTAATATAAAATAACTTATTTAATAACTTGAGCTACAACTTTAGTTGAATCAACAGCTACTGCTGGAGTAGCTACAGCTGGTGCTACTGCAGGAGCAGGAGCATTAGCTTCTTTCCATTGTTGTGCTAATGTAGGTTTTTCTGCTAACCATGCTTTGAAATCAGCAGGTGTATCAACTACAATTTTCATTTGCATATTGTAGTGAGATGCACCACAAATTTTATTACATAATAATAAATAATCAAATGTATAAGGGTCTAAAGCTACACCACCTTCAGCAACAATTTTCTTACTGTTTTTAGTTCTGATTTTGTTGATTTTATCAACTTTAGCAATAATTGCTTCATCATTTCTCATATCAGCAGTTGTAACTGTTGGGATAAAAGAAAATTGTGTAATCATACCAGGAACACAGTTCATTTGTGCTCTAAAGTGAGGCATATAAGCAGAGTGTAAAACGTCTTGTGAACGCATTTTGAAAATCACTCTTTTTCCTTTAGGGATATGTAATTCAGTAACCACTTTATCATCTTGAGCTGCTGGGTCAGCTAAATCAACACCTAAAGTATTAATACCTTCAATTAATCTTACGTTTGCTTTTCCTAACGTTTTATCATCACCAGCATAACGTGCTTCCCAACCAAATTGTTTAGCATATAATTCGATAACAATAGCATCTTGTTCGTCTTCTTTATCAACAAACATAATGTCGTTCCAAGTATATAAACCATACATAATTAAACCTGCTAAAACGATAACTGGAATAATTGTCCAAATAGCTTCTAACTTATTATTGTCTGCAAAGTATAATGCTTTTTGACCTTCTTTACCTCTATATTTAAAAGCAAAGTAGTGTAATAAGAACTGAGTAATAGTTTGAACGAAGAAAATCAAAGCCATAGAAATAGCCATTAAATTATCTACGTCTTTACCATGCTCAGAAGCAGGAGTACCTAATACTAAATCACCCCAAGCATATAATGAATAAATAGTGAATACATAAATGAAACCAACAAAGGCAAACATTAAGTAACCATTAACACTATTATCTTTGTCATTAGCAATTTCGTCATTGTCTGAAGAACCGCCAATTTGGGTTAAATCAAAAATTTTAGTTAATTGCCAAACTGCAATACCGACTAGAACTAAAATTATAAATACCAAGAAACTTGTCATTTTTATTTCTTTTTAACTATTAATAATGAAAATGTTTACTTTCCTCAATGAAAGGATTTCCTTTTGGAACTAATGGAGCCTTAGTTAAAGCTGTAAATACAACGAAGATAAATAAACCTAAGAAGAACATTAAAGCTCCAATTTCAGGAATACCAATAAACCATTGATCACCAACTGTTGCAGGCATAATCATATTGAAGAAATCAATATAATGTCCAAATAATATTACGATACCTGCCATAACTACAATCCAAGTTAAACGTTTGAAATCTGTGTTGATTAAGATTAACAATGGGAAAATGAAGTTTAAAGCTAACATTCCGAAGAAAGGTAATTTGTAGTGTTCGATACGAGTTACGAAGTAAGTAACCTCTTCTGGGATATTTGAATACCAAATCAACATAAATTGAGAGAACCATAAGTATGTCCAGAAAATACTGATACCAAACATAAATTTAGCTAAATCGTGAATATGACTTGTATTAACATGCTCTAAATATCCTTTAGATTTTAAGTATAAAGTAATCATTGCAATTACAGTAATTCCACTTACGAAGAAACTAGCAAATACATACCATCCAAATAAAGTACTGTACCAGTGTGGATCAACAGACATAATCCAGTCCCAAGACATAATTGACTCAGAAACGATAAAGAATACTAGGAAAAATGCTGCTAACTTGAAGTTTTTCTTGTAAGGTGCATTATCTTCAGCGCTATCTTGTGCTAATGAATTTTGTCTGAATTTGAAACGAACAAAATTCCATACAACTAAAATAATTGCCGCAGTTGCTAAAAATCTTCCAACACTTAACCAACCTTTTTTAAGGAAAATAAGTTTGTCAAATTTAACTGATTCTGGGTTAACAACTTCAGGATCCATCCATACAAACAAATGATTGAAATGCATACCTGCCGCAACTAACAATACAAAGAAAATAATAGAACCTGGTAATAAATACGCAGTAATACCTTCCATAACTCTAAATAAGATTGGAGACCAACCTGCTTGAGCTGCATATTGGATAGCGTAGAAAGCTAAAACCCCAACCGAGATTAACATAAAGAAGATACAAGCAACATACAAGGCAGCCCAAGGCTTGTTTTGTAATTGGTGTAAAACATGTTCTAAATGTTCTTTATGATCATCGTGAGAATGAGCGTCAGCTTTAGCATGAGCATCGTGATTGTCTGCATGAGCAGGAGCTTCAGCAACAGCTACAACAGCAGTAGTATCTTCTGCATGTGCAGTAGAATCAACTGAAGTAGTATGAGCTTCGACATGTGTTGAATCTGCAGCATGAGCCTCAGCAACTTTTACAGTATCAGCTACAACATGAGTATCTGCAACATGTGGAGCAACTTTCTCTACATGAGCAGCTTCATGACCATGATGACTATCTGCTAATAATTTTTCTACATCCTCAATTGTTTTAGGAGCTGCCATGAAACCAATTCCAATACCAATTGCACCTAAAATCATTAGGACGAATGAAAAAGTTTTTAATTTACTTGAAAACGTGTACATATCTATTATTTTCAAAAAGTTTTACTATTATAATCCAGCTTTTAATTTTAAAACGTAGTCTGCGACTACCCAACGCTCTTCTTGAGACAATTGGTTAGCATGAGAACCCATAGAGTTTAATCCATAAGTAACTACGTGAAAAATACTTCCGTCTGTAATTTCTCTATCTTTATAACTTGGTACTCCAAGGAATTTTTCTTTAACCACTAAATTTCCTTTTCCATCACCTTTATCACCGTGGCAAATTGCACAATAAACAGTGTATAATTCTTTAGCTTTATCAGGATTGATTGCTGTAGAATCTAATGGAGATTTTAAAGTTGCTTTAGCTAAAGCATATCCTTCTGGTGTATTTGGAATTTCGTAAGGAACAAATCCTCTTTTAATTGATCCCTTTGCAGGCACTTGAGCTTCCACTCCTCCTTTAAAAACATTATGCTCAGAATAAGTCTCATAAGAAACCGCTTCGTACATATTAGGGAAAAACTGATAGTTTGGTTTTGCTTTATCGAAACATGAAGTTGCCATAAAAGACAAACCTACTACTGCTACTATTTTATATAAACTTTTCATAACTATCTATTAATGCTTTTCTACAACTTTAACTTCAACTGCACCAGTGTTTGTAAAGAAAGAAATTAATTCTTCTTCGTTACCGTGAATACCAACTTCCATTAAAAAATGGTCATCTGTAGTTCTCACATCTGGGTTTTCAGCTTGTTTAAAAGGCCATAATTTACTTCTCATATAAAAGGTAATAACCATTAAGTGAGCTGCAAAGAAAACCGTTAATTCGAACATAATAGGAACGAAAGCTGGCATGTTATCAATATAACTAAAACTTGGTTTACCTCCAATATCTTGCGGCCAATCTTGAATCATAATAAAATTCATCAATGTTGTAGCAACAGACAAACCAATAATTCCATAAATAAAAGCACAAATAGCAATTCTTGTTGGAGCTAATCCCATTGCTTTATCCAATCCGTGAACTGGAAAAGGCGTATAAACTTCTTCGATATGATGATGAGCTGCTCTAGTTTGTTTTACAGCATCCATTAAAACATCATCATCATTATATATAGCGTGTATTACTTTATTACTCATGATATTAATGATTATCTGAATGATTATGACCGTGTTGTTCTCTTTCTCTCTTGTAATTATCTCCAGAACCTTTTAAGATTGTTTTAACCTCTGCCTGAGCAATTACAGGGAAACTTCTAGAATATAATAAGAATAATACAAAGAAGAATCCAATAGTTCCAATATAAATACCAGCATCAACAAAAGTTGGTTGGAACATTGTCCATGAAGATGGTAAATAATCTCTGTGTAATGAAGTTACGATAATTACGAAACGCTCAAACCACATACCTACGTTTACTACGATAGAGATAATGAATGACGCCATAATGTTGGTTCTAATTTTCTTAGACCACATAACTTGCGGAGAAATTACGTTACAAGTCATCATTAACCAGTATGACCACCAGTAAGGGCCAGTTGCTCTGTTTAAGAATGCATATTGTTCGTACTCTACTCCAGAATACCAAGCTACGAATAACTCCGTAATATAAGCACAACCTACGATAGAACCTGTAATCATGATTACGATGTTCATTAATTCGATATGTTGTACTGTGATATAATCTTCTAAGTTAGATACTTTTCTCATAATAATAAGAAGAGTATTTACCATTGCGAATCCTGAGAAAATAGCTCCAGCAACGAAGTATGGAGGTAAGATTGTTGTATGCCATCCTGGGATTACAGAAGTAGCAAAGTCAAAGGATACAATAGTGTGTACAGAAAGTACAAGAGGTGTTGCTAAACCAGCTAATACAAGAGAAACCTCTTCAAAACGTTGCCAGTCTTTAGCTCTTCCAGACCATCCAAAAGAAAGAATAGAATATACTCTTTTAGTAAAAGGAGTTACAGCTCTATCACGTAGCATAGCAAAATCAGGTAATAAACCAGTCCACCAGAAAACTAATGATACTGATAAATATGTAGAAATTGCGAATACGTCCCATAATAATGGAGAGTTAAAGTTAACCCATAATGATCCGAATTGATTTGGAATTGGTAATACCCAGTAACCTAACCATGGACGACCCATGTGGATAATTGGGAATAAACCTGCTTGCATTACCGAGAAAATCGTCATTGCTTCTGCAGAACGGTTAATTGCCATTCTCCATTTTTGACGGAATAATAATAATACTGCAGAGATAAGAGTTCCGGCGTGACCGATACCTACCCACCAAACGAAATTGGTGATATCCCAAGCCCAACCTACTGTTTTATTTAATCCCCATGTTCCAATACCAGTGGTTACTGTATAAATCATACAACCTAATCCCCATAGGAAAGCGGCTAATGCGATTGAAAATACTGTCCACCATTGTTTGTTTGCTCTACCTTCTACAGGTCTAGCCACATCTACCGTTACATCGTGGTAAGATTTACTTCCTACTACTAAAGGTTTTCTAATGGGTGCTTCGTAATGAGACGACATAATCCTTTATATTGTTTCTATTAATTAATACTTATTTATCGTTTCTAACTTTCACGTGGTACATCACGTTTGGTTTTGTTCCGATGTGCTCTAATAAATGATACATTCTGTCTGATTCTACTAATTTAGCAACATCTGATGCTGAATCATTAATATCACCAAATTTCATAGCTCCACTTGAACAAGCAGCAGAACAAGCAGTTTGGAATTCATCCTTACCTACAGCTCTACCTTCACGTTTTGCTTTCAATTTAACAGCTTGAGTCATTTGGATACACATTGAACATTTTTCCATAACTCCACGAGAACGTACATTTACATCTGGATTGATAACCATACGACCTAAATCATCATTCATGTGATAATCAAACTCGCTATTTTTGTTATATAAGAACCAGTTGAAACGTCTTACTTTATATGGACAGTTGTTAGCACAGTAACGAGTACCAACACATCTGTTGTATGCCATGTGGTTTTGACCTTCTCTACCATGAGATGTAGCAGCTACAGGACAAACCGTCTCACAAGGAGCGTGATTACAGTGCTGACACATTACCGGTTGGAAAGCAATTTGAGGATTTTCTGAAGGATCTTCCATACTTGCGAAAGTATCAATAGAACTCATTAATCCACTTGCAGACTCTTTTAATTCAATATCACCAGCAAATGTTTCTTTAGAAGAATAATATCTATCGATACG
Organism: Flavobacterium cheniae; assembly: GCF_004363695.1. Classification (GTDB taxonomy): domain Bacteria; phylum Bacteroidota; class Bacteroidia; order Flavobacteriales; family Flavobacteriaceae; genus Flavobacterium; species Flavobacterium cheniae. Next base: position 256,468 of record NZ_SNZC01000002.1, read on the forward strand.
TAACCAATGCATATCTCTACTTCTTCTAATTTCATCTTTACCTACAACTGGTACGTTGTTTTCTGCGTGACATGCGATAACACACGCTCCACATCCTGTACAAGCATTTAAGTCGATAGATAAATTAAAGTGGTGACCAACACTTCTATCAAATGAATCCCATAAGTCAACTTCTGTAGCAGCTGTTGGCTTGTGATCTAATGATACCATTGGAATTGGATTCCAAACTTTAGCGTCTTTAGTATTGAAAACTTCTAATGTAGTTTCTTTGATAATATCACCTCTACCCATTAATGTTTTTTGTAACTGAACACAAGCAAATTCATGCTCACCGTCAGCAACAGTAATAGTAGCCGATTGATTTGAGTTTAAGTTAGCGTATAAAGCATAAGCATTAACACCTACTTGCATCTCTTCTTTTAATCCTAGTTTTTTACCATATCCAAAAGCTAAACCTAAAGTTCCTTTTGCTTGACCTGGTTGGATAATTGCTGGAACATTCTCTAAAGTAGCATTTCCTACTTTAATTGTAACATAACTTCCGTTTAAACCTCCGTTAGCCACATTCCAGTTTTTAACACCAGCTGCTTCAGCATCTGCTTTTGAAATAGTTACGTAGTTATCCCAAGATACTCTAGTAATAGGATCTGGGAATTCTTGTAACCATGGGTTGTTTGCTTGTTGCCCATCTCCCATTCCAACTTTAGAATATAAAACTAAATCGAAGCTAGAAGATTTTGCTTGTGCTAAAGCTGAAGCTGCCGTAGCATAATCAGCAGAAGCTGCAGTTAACGGACTTGCTACAGAAGCAACAAAACCATCATGCACTGCTTGATTCCATGATTTTCCTGCCAACGATGCAACAGAGAAAGATTTTAAGAAATCGTAATAAGCAACTGTATTGTCTGTCCAAGTTAATAAAGCTTCTTGGAACTGTTTTGTATTGAATAAAGGACGAATCGTTGGTTGCATAATGCTGTAATTACCTCTAGTAATAGCAACATCTCCCCAAGACTCTAAATAATGTGGAGCCGCAGCAGCAATTGTAGTTAAAGTTGAAGTTTCATCTTCTTTCATAGAGAAAGAAACTGAAAGTTTAACTGATTTTAAAGCTGCAACGAAATCTTTTGAATTTGCTAGAGTATACGCTGGATTAACACCATTCATAATTAAAGTATGAACTTTACCAGCTTTCATATCTGCTACTAATTGAGCAACTGCTTTTGCATCACCTTTTCTTGTAAGGATAGCATCAGAAGTATTGAATGCCTCAGACTGTAATGCATTGTTAATAGCCAAAACTACTAATTGCGCATTAACATCATCTAAACCAGTTACAACAACACCTTTGTTTTTAGCATCTTTAAGTTGCTTAGCTGCTTTTGCAATTTGAGCATTTTTAGGTTGAGCACCACTTACAACAGCGTAATATAAATCAGCTAATGCTTGTTTTTGTTGCGCAACTGTCATTGGAATTCTAACATCTGCATTAGCACCTGCTAAAGACATGTTAGATTCAATTTGAATATGTTTAGACATCATTCCGTTTTTAGGAATACGACCTTGAGCATATCCTGCATCAAAACCTCCTCCTTGCCAATCTCCTAAGAAATCTGCACCAACAGAAACGATAACATCTGCTTTTGAAAAATCGTAATTAGCTAAAGCTCTAACACCATAAACTGCTTGAAAAGCATCTAAAGCGTTTGATTCAGAAACTGCATCATAAACAACATGTTTAGTTGTTGGATATTTAGCAACTAAAGAAGCAATTAAAGCATCTGTTGAAGGACTTGCCATGGTGTTTGTTAACACTACTACATTTCCACCTTTTGCTTTAGCATCTTCTAAACTAGATTTAACTTTAGTGTTTACGTCAGCCCAAGTTGCATCTTTTCCAGCAATTTTAGGTTGTTTTAAACGTAAACTATCATATAATGAAAGAACAGAAGCATGAACTCTTGCATTTGCTCCAGTTTTTGCTCCTTCTAAATTATTATTCTCTACTTTGATAGGACGACCCTCACGAGTTTTGATTAAAATATTAGCAAAATCAAAACCATCAGCCATCGTTGTTGCATAATAATCAGCAACACCAGGAATAATTTCTTCTGGTTGAACTACGTAAGGAATTGACTTTACAACAGGACCTTCACAAGCTGCTAATGAAGCTGCAGCCGTGCTAAATCCAACATATTTTAAAAAGTCACGACGAGTAGTTGACGAAGCAGACAAAGATTCTTTATCTCCTAAAAACTGGTCAACCGGAATTGGTTCCACAAACTCGTTGTTTCTTAGCGTCTCAACAATAGAACTATTTTCGTTTAGTTCTTCAACACTTTTCCAGTATTTTTTGTTTGATGCCATTGTATAGTATATTAGCTTCTTAAATTATTTTATTAATAGTGACATTTACCACATTCTAAACCTCCCATTTGAGCCGCAGTTAACTGAGATACTCCGTATTTTTTAGAAAGTTCTTCATGGATTTTTTTGTAGTAAGCATTATCTTCTACTTTCACATTTGTTTCTCTGTGACAGTTGATACACCATCCCATTGTTAATGGAGCATGTTGTTTCATGATTTCCATTTCTTCAACTGGACCGTGACAAGTTTGACACTCAACTCCTGCAACAGTTACGTGTTGAGAGTGATTGAAATAAACGTGATCTGGTAAATTATGAATTCTAACCCATTTAACTGGTTTAGTTTTTCCTGTATATTTTTGTAATGACTTATCCCATCCAACAGCATCGTATAATTTAGCAATTTCACCATCGTAAAATGCTTTAGAATGCTCTTCAGTTGCAGTAGTTTCAGCTACTTCACTAATGTTTTTGTGACAGTTCATACAAACATTCAACGAAGGAATATTAGAATGCTTACCAACTCTTGCAGCAGAGTGACAGTATTTACAGTCAATTCCGTTTTCACCAGCATGAATTCTGTGCGAATAGTGAATTGGCTGCACTGGCTCATATCCTTGGTCAACACCAATTTGCATCATCCATCCATATGCAAAGTAAGCAGAAACCAACAATAACAAGATTGCAGAAACTAATACTAAGAATTGATTTTTAGCATAAGCTTTAAAGATATTCATTATTGAACGATCTTTTTGAGCCACTTCTAACCCTTTAGCACCAGCGATTTTAGTCAACATATTGTTCACTAAGAACAACATAACAACTAACATCATCATTACTAACGAAAGCACTCCTAATATTACATTATTAGAAACACCAGAATCAGCAGTTACCTCACCCGCTACAGGAGCACCAGGTACAACTGCAGGAGCAGCAGGAGCTGGCTCAGAAGTATAAGCTAAAATATTGTCAATATCTTCATTTGACAATTGTGGAAATGCAGTCATTGGAACTTTGTTGTTCTCTTCAAACACTTTTACTGCTTGCGCATCTCCTGACTTGATTAATTCTCCACTATTCTTAATCCACTTATACAACCATTCTTTGTCGTATTTAGCAGCAACGTCACGAAGTGCAGGACCCGTAGCTTTTGCGTCTAATTTATGACAAGCAGCACAATTGGTATTAAATAGCTCTTTACCCTTAGCCGCATCCTGAGAGAATACTGATAAAGAAGTTACTAGCACGAATGCTAAACTGAAGAAAATCTTTGAAAACGATTTATGGTTACCCACCTTTTTCATATTTAAAATGATTATCGACTTAATTTGGTATACTTTTAGATATACCTTATCTAAAAACAACACGTTATTTTTTCAAAACTCCGACAAAAATACAATATTCGAACTATTATTAAAACCTTAATTTTGTCTTAAAATGTAATTTATATTTGTTCTAAATAATTTTCAACCTTCTAGATATCATCTTAAATTGTATTTTTGTATTAAAATCATTTGTATATGAAAAACTTATCAAAACATAACTTATTGTACTTCTTTATTCTATCTTCATTTTTCTGTTTGTCGTCAAGGGCTCAGGACGGAAAAACAAATGTTTCGGTAGACCCGAAAATTGACCAATTGTTAAAAGAAAAAAGAAAACTAAATACCGGTTTATTTTTAAATGAAGCCTATAAAATTCAAATTTTTTATGGCAACAGCGAAGAATCGAAAAAAAAATTACAAGAGTTTAAAAGGGAATTTAAAGACTTAGATGGCACAATTATCTTTAATAGCCCTAACTATAAAGTATGGATCGGAAACTTCAAAACAAGAATAGAAGTAGAACGCGCAATGGTAGATATTAAGAAAAAATACCCTACTGCGTTAATCATCAAACCATCTAATTAAAAATAGATAAAAACAAAAAAAGCCATTCAAATGAATGGCTTTTTTTATTGCTTATAATTGAATTATTTCAATTTTTTCTTCACTTCTACCTCATGGAATCCTTCAATTAAATCATACTCACGAATATCGTTGTAATTTTTAATCTGCATACCACAATCATATCCTTTAGAAACTTCTTTAACATCGTCTTTAAAACGTTTTAAAGTAGCTAACTCACCAGTGTAAATTACAACTCCTTCTCTAATTAAACGTATTTTAGAGTTTCTGAATACTTTACCATCGGTAACCATACATCCGGCAATTGTTCCCACTTTAGAAACTTTGAAAATTTCTCTAATTTCTGCTGTACCTGTAATTTCTTCTTTCATCTCTGGAGACAACATTCCTTCCATTGCATCTTTTAAGTCATCAATTGCATCGTAAATAATTGAATAGTTACGGATATCGATTTCTTCTTTTTCTGCTAATTGTTTTGCGTTTCCTTGAGGACGAACGTTAAATCCGATAATAATAGCATCAGAAGCAGAAGCTAACAATACGTCAGATTCAGTAATTGCTCCAACTCCTTTATGAATAATGTTGATTTGAATTTCTTCGGTAGATAATTTAGAGAATGAATCCGATAACGCTTCAACAGAACCATCCACGTCTCCTTTAAGGATAATATTCAATTCTTTAAATTGTCCTAATGCAATACGACGACCAATTTCGGCAAGCGTAATGTGTTTTTGCGTACGAACCGATTGCTCACGTTGTAACTGAGTACGTTTAGATGCAATTTGTTTTGCTTCTCTTTCGTCTTCGTAAACATTAAATTTATCACCCGCTGTTGGCGCACCATCTAAACCTAATACTGATACTGGAGTTGATGGTCCCGCTTCTTTGATTTGATGTCCTCTTTCGTCAAACATGGCTCTAATTTTACCATGATTTTTTCCAGCCAACACATAATCTCCAATACGAAGTGTTCCTGCTTGTACTAAAATAGTAGAAACATATCCTTTTCCTTTATCTAACTGAGCCTCAACAACTGTTCCAAGCGCAGGTTTTTTTGGATTTGCAGTAAGTTCTAAAACTTCTGCTTCCAATAATACTTTTTCTAATAATTCTGAAACTCCTGTTCCTTGTTTAGCCGAAATATCGTGAGATTGGTATTTTCCACCCCAATCTTCAACTAATAAATTCATTCCCGCTAACTGCTCTTTAATTTTTTCTGGATTAGCCGCTGGCTTATCTACTTTATTAATAGCAAAGATCATTGGAACACCAGCAGCTTGCGCGTGACTGATTGCTTCTTTTGTTTGTGGCATGATATCATCATCCGCCGCAATTACGATAATAGCGATATCGGTAACTTGAGCTCCACGCGCACGCATCGCGGTAAACGCCTCGTGACCTGGTGTATCTAAGAATGTGATTTTTTCGCCATTTTCTAAAATTACTCCGTAAGCTCCAATATGTTGTGTAATTCCTCCTGATTCACCCGCAATAACATTTGCCTTACGAATATAATCTAACAAAGAGGTTTTACCGTGGTCAACGTGACCCATTACGGTAACAATTGGTGCTCTGTGTACTAAATCTTCTGGATTATCTTGAACTACTTCTGCAGCTTCTTCAATATCAGTTGTAATGAATTCAACTTCAAAACCGAACTCATCTGCAACGATAGACAATGTTTCAGCATCTAAACGTTGGTTCATCGTAACCATGATTCCAAGCGACATACATGTTCCGATTACTTTTGTAATAGGCACATCCATTAAAGATGCAATTTCACCTACAGTAACAAATTCTGTTACTTTTAATGTTTTGCTTCCTTCTTCTTGTGCTTGTAATTCATCATCAACACGTTGACGGTGAGAATCTCTTTTATCTCTACGGTATTTTGCTGATTTCGATTTATTACCTTTTCCTTGTAATCTTTCAAGAGTTTCTTTAATTTGGTTTTTAACGTCTTCTTCAGAAGGCTCTACCTTTTGAATAATTGGTTTTTTACCTTTATTAAATCCACCTCCAGCTGCTCCACCTTTAACAAACTCTTTCTTAGGTCCACCCGCGTTATTGTTTGCTCCAGGAGCTCCAGGTCCGCCTGGTTTAATAATACGTTTACGTTTGTTTTTATTGTTATTATTAGCAGCATTTGCCCCACCAGCATTTGGTGCTTGAGGAGTACCTGGCTTTTTAATATCTTTTTTAGGATCTTCTTTTTTCTTTTTAGGTTTTTCAAATTGAGATAAATCAATTTTTTGACCTGTAAAAGTAGCTCCTGATAATTTTTGGTATTGTGTTTCGAATTTTATTTCTCCTGCTTCGTCAGTAGTTGGTTCGGTTTTTTCCTCTGCTTCTTTAGCTGGTTTAACCATTTCTACTTTTTTAGTAACAGGCGCTTCTTCCTTAGCTTCAGGCGTAACCAATTCTGGAGTTTTCTCCACAACAGGTTTTTCTTCAGCAACAACAGGCTTTTGCTCTGTTTTAACAACAGGTTTTTCTTCAGAAACTGGCTTTTCAGACTTAACTTCTTGTTTTTTAGGATCTAAATCGATTTTACCAACTGCTTTTGGAGCAGTTAAGACTGCTTTAGCTTTGATAATCTCTTGTCTTTGACGCTCTTCTTCCTGCAAACGCTTTGCTTCTTGTTCTTTTTCCAGTTCGCGTTTTAGCGCCTCCTTCTCTTTTCTTTTTTCTTCACTCACTTCAAGAGAGGCAACCTTATTCCCTTTGTCAGCAGAAAATTGACCGCATAAGACTTTGTATTCCTCTTGTGATATTTTAGCATTTGGACTTGACTCAATTTCATGACCCTTTTCTTTAAGAAAATCCACAGCTCTATCAAGAGAAATATTTAACTCCCTTAAAATTTTGTTTATTCTTATTACTCTTTCTTCAGACATATAACCTTTTTAAAATTCTTTGTATTGTTGTGTTGTTTGGTTAAAGAATTATCCTTCTAATTCTTCTTTTAATATATTCATTACATCTAAAATAGTTTCCTCTTCAAGATCAGTTCTTCTTACCAAGTCAGCAACATCTTGATTTAATACGCTTCTAGCTGTATCTAAACCGATTTTTTCAAATTCTTCAATCACCCACGCTTCGATTTCATCAGAGAACTCTCTTAATTCCACGTCATCTTCTTCCTGAGCGATACCTTCTCTAATAACATCAATTTCGTAACCTGTTAGTAAACTAGCTAATTTAATGTTATTTCCGCCTCTACCAATAGCTTTAGAAACTTCTTCAATTTTTAAGAATACTTCAGCCGTTTTAGCTTCTTCGTTAATTTTAACAGTTGAAACTTTCGCAGGACTCAAGGCTCTTGTAATATATAACTGAGCGTTAGCTGTATAATTAATTACGTCGATATTTTCGTTTCCTAATTCACGAACAATTCCATGAATACGAGAACCTTTCATACCTACACAAGCTCCAACAGGATCAATTCTATCATCATAAGAATCTACCGCTACTTTTGCTTTTTCACCAGGAATACGAACTACTTTTTTGATAGTAATTAAACCATCAAATACTTCAGGAATTTCTTGTTCGAATAATTTCTCAAGGAATTCCGGAGCAGTTCTTGACATGATGATTTGTGGTTTATTACCTTTCAATTCAACATTCTCAATCACACCTCTTACATTATCTCCTTTTTTGAAATAATCATTTGGAATTTGTTTTTCTTTTGGTAAAACAATTTCGTTTCCTTCATCATCCATCAAAATTACAGCTTTTGGACGAACATGATGCACTTCCGCTGTATAAATATCACCAATTAAATCTTTAAACTGTTTGTAAAGATTTGTATTATCGTGTTCATGAATCTTAGAAATCAAGTTTTGACGTAATGCCAAAATAGCTCTTCTTCCTAATTGAATTAATTTTACTTCTTCAGAAACGTCTTCACCTACTTCAAAATCAGGCTCAATTCTTCTTGCTTCTGACAAAGAAATCTCAGAATTTTCATCTTCTACTTCACCATCTTCAACTACTACACGATTTCTCCAAATCTCCATATCTCCTTTATCAGGATTAATGATAATGTCGAAATTATCGTCTGAACCATATTTCTTTTTCAATGCATTTCTAAACACATCTTCTAAAATTGCCATTAGTGTAACTCTATCGATGAGTTTGTCGTCTTTAAATTCTGAAAACGATTCGATTAATGCAATATTCTCCATGTCAACTCTTTATTTTAAAATGATATTATAACAATTGCTTCTTTTATATTCTCGTAAGGAATTTCTAGTTTTTTATCTACTGTTTCTTTCCCTTTACCAATCTTTTTAGGCTCGCGTGCCTGCCACTCTAAGGTTATTTTTTCATCATCAGCCATTGTTAATTTAGCTTCAATTTCTTCAGATGAAGTAGTTTTAACTTTTAGAGTTCTGCCAATATTTTTCTTGTATTGTCTTACTAATTTTAACGGACTTGAAACACCTGCCGAAGCCACTTCTAATGAAAAATCTTGCTCCTCTCTGTCTAAATTGTTCTCAACTGCTCTACTTATGTCGATACAATCTTGCAAATTTACACCTGAATCACCATCTAAAATTACACTAATTTTATTAGTTTCATTGATAGATAAATCAATCAAAAAAAGATGCTCACGTTCTGTCAATGCTGCATCCAATACCTCTTGAACTTTACTTTTAAATGTCATATTTTTATAAAAAGAGGCACGCTGTGCGTGCCTCATAATCCTTTGTCCTTTAATAACGTTGCAAATATACAAATTTTTTTGAATTAAAAAAACATTGTCAGTTTGGATATTTTTTGTACTTTTATAGTGTAATTCATTTTACACCATTAAAATAACCTAAAACAAACTTATGAAACGAATTTTAGTACCAACCGATTTTTCAAAACACGCCGAATACGCATTAAAAGTAGCTGCTCAAATCGCCAAAAAGAATGACGGTGAGATTTTTTTACTACACATGTTAGAATTACCAACAACTGGAAATGACGCTGTTTCAAGAGCTCACGACATACCAGAACTAATGTTTTTCAAAAACGCAGCTGTAGCTAAATTAGACGAATTAATGGACGCCGATTATTTAGACGGAGTTAAAATTTCAAGAATTATTCAATTTGAAATGGCTTTCGAAGGCATCATTAAAAACGGAGAAGCTCACAATGCTGATTTAATAGTTATGGGATCTCATGGCGCTAATGGCTTCCAAGAAATGTTTATTGGTTCTAACACAGAAAAAGTAGTAAGAAACTCAAACGTTCCTGTATTAGTTATTAAACGCGAAGAAGACACCTTCAATGCTTCTAAATTTGTATTTGCTTCTGATTTTTCAGACGAAATAAAAAAACCATTTGAAAAAGTAGTTGAATTTGTTAACAAATTTGGTTCTCACCTTTATTTAGCAAACATCAATACTCCAAACAACTTTAAGTCTACTAAAGTAGCTCAAAAACAAATGGACGAGTTTATTGCAAACTTTAAAATTGACAACTATTCTACTCACATTTACAATGATGTAAACGTAGAAAAAGGAATCTTACATTTTGCAAAAAGCATCGATGCAGATATTATCGGAATGAGCACACACGGAAGAAAAGGTTTATCTCACTTCTTCAATGGAAGCATTAGTGAAGATTTAGTAAACCATGCCAAAAGACCAGTTATTACATTTAAAATCTAATTTTTGAGATTTTTACCAATAAAAAAAAGACCACAATTGTGGTCTTTTTTTTATGTTAACTTATGATGAATTAGCGACTTACAAAAATAAAAAAACTCCACTTATTTCTAAGTGGAGTTCTGTTGGCCCACAAGGACTCGAACCTTGAATGACGGTACCAAAAACCGGAGTGTTACCATTACACCATGGGCCAATACCTAACAACCTTTTCGATTGCGAGTGCAAATGTAATGCATATTTTTTATTCTGCAAATTTTTCTAAAAAAAATATTAAAAAAATTATTAAACCGAAATCGTAAACAAAAAAATAGTTTCTTTGTAGGAGAATATAGAAAAATCAAAATACAATATGAATTCATTCAACTTTAAAAAGTGGAACACTATTTTAGGATGGTCTACTTTTATGGTAGCATTAATTACTTATTCATTAACTGTAGAACCTACTATGAGTTTTTGGGATTGTGGTGAGTACATCGCAACATCAGCAAACTTAGAAGTAGGTCACCCACCAGGAGCACCATTATTTCAAATGCTAGGTGCTTTCTTTGCTATGTTTGCCTTTAGTCCAGACAAAATAGCTTTGATGGTAAACTACCTTTCTGTTTTTTCGAGTGCTTTTACAGTTCTTTTCATGTTTTGGTCTTTGACAATATTGTTAAAAAAATTAATTATTGGTGAAAAAGAAATTTCTACAAACAACGCTATCATGATTTTAGGTAGTGCTGCAGTTGCAAGTTTATCATTCACTTTTACCGATAGTTTTTGGTATAATGCAGTAGAAGCCGAAGTTTATGCAATGGCAACTTTTCTAATTGCATTATTATTTTGGTTAGGATTACGTTGGGAACAAGAACTTAACACACCAAGAGGCAACAAATGGTTACTTATTATTTCATTAGTTATTGGACTTTCATTTGGTGTTCACTTTATGGCTTTATTAGCTTTTCCAGCAATTGGATTTCTATATTTCTTTAAAAAGTACCACAATGTAACTGTAAAAAGTTTCTTAATCGCTAATGTGGTTATTATCGCTATTTTACTTTTCATTTTTAAACTTTTACTTCCTTACACATTAGCTTTCTTTGGTAAAACGGAAATTTTCATGGTAAATAGCCTCGGAATGCCTTTTAACTCGGGAACTATTTTTGCTTTTATTTTAATTGTGGCTGCTTTTTATTTTGGATTAAATTATACCAAGAAAAAAGGACATGTTTTTTATAATACATTAATCTTGTCTACTCTTTTCATCTTGATTGGGTTTTCAACTTGGATGATGTTACCAATTAGAGCTAATGCCAACACTCCAATTAACGAAAACAAACCTTCAGATGCGGCAGAGGTTTTAGCTTACTATAATCGTGAGCAATATGGAGAACAAAAATTATTTTACGGACCTCAATTTTCAGACACTTATTCTGGATTAGATCCTGTAACTCCTTATTTAGATGATAAACCTAACTATGAGCGTGATTACAAAACAAAAAAATATGTTATTACTAACGATTATATCAACGCGAAACAAAACACAGATGATGCTCATAAAGCATTGTTACCAAGAATGTGGAGCAATGAACACAGAGAAAATTACATGATTTTTACTGAACCATTAGAGTTTAGAATTAATCCTGAATATGCTCACGAAGACGAATTGGTTCAAATTGTAACCCAATTTAGAAAAGCACACGCTGCTGGAGAAATTGACGAAGCCGATTATGATAAATTCTTAAAAGGATATGGTGAATATTTAATTGTAGACAAACCTACTTTCTTCAACAACATGAAGTTCATGATTCAATATCAATTTGGATATATGTATGTTCGTTATCTACTTTGGAATTTTGTAGGAAGACAAAGTGATGTTCAAGGAAAATATGACAACACTAACGGAAATTGGCTTAGTGGAATTAGTTTTATTGACGAAATGTTTATTGGGACTCAAAAAAACCTACCATCAGACATGCAAAACAACAAAGGAAGAAACACTTATTTCTTCTTGCCTTTTATTTTAGCAATTATTGGAATGGTTTTTCATGCCAAAAGAGATATTAAGAGTTTCTACGTTTTACTAGTTTTATTCTTATTTACTGGATTAGCATTAAAAATATACCTAAACGAAAGACCATTTGAACCAAGAGAAAGAGATTACGCGTTAGTAGGTTCGTTCTATGTATTTGCCATGTGGATTGGGTATGGAATTTATGCCATTTTCGATACTTTGAAAAAATACATTCAACCAAAAGTAGCAATTCCAATAGTTTTAGCAACTTCATTATTAGCTTCTCCAGTGGTTTTAGCAGCTCAAAACTGGGATGACCATGATCGTTCGAACAAAGACACTGCGTTAACAATGGCGAAAGCATATTTAGATTCTTGTGAGCCAAATGCCATTTTATTTACCATTGGTGATAACGATACTTTCCCATTATGGTACATGCAAGAAATTGAAGGCTATAGAACCGATATTCGAATCGTAAATACAAGCTTATTCATGACCGATTGGTATATTGATCAAATGAAAATGAAAACGCACAATTCAGAGCCTATTCCTAGTTCTTTTAATAGAGAACAATACAAAGGAAGTAATAGAGATTATAGTTTATTCGTAGAAAGAACTAAAGAGCCTCTATTGTTAGACGAAATGCTTAAATTTATTGCATTAGATGATGAAAGAGCTAAAATTGAATTAAATAATGGTCGTAAAATCAACTACTTCCCATCTAAAAAAGTAATTTACCCTATTGACAAAGCAGCGGTTATAAAAAACAAAGCTGTTTCAGAAAAATTCTATGATTCAATTGTTCCTGCTATCGAATTTGAAATTAAAGACGAAGCACTTTACAAAAATCGTTTAATGATGTTAGACATCGTAAATCAAAATAACTGGAAACGCCCTATCTATTTTACTGGTGGAAGTTTTGGTGAAGACGATTATCTTTGGATGAAAGACTACTTGCAGTTAGATGGAATGTGCTTTAAATTAGTTCCAATTAAAACGCCTGCAGAATCACCAAGTCCAATGAAAATGGGACAAATTGATGCTGATAAAATGTACAATATTGTAATGAAATGGGATTGGGGTAATAGTGGTAAATCAATTATCTATCACGATCCAGAAACACGCAAAAACAGCATTAGCTACAGAACGAATTTAGCTCGCTTAATGGAAGCTTTAATTATGGAAGGTAAAATGGATAAAGCAGAAAAAGTTATTGATTTGGCAATGGAAAAAATGCCTGTTCAATATTTTGAGTATTATTCAATGCTTGAGCCTTTTGCAATTGGTTATTACGAAGTAGGTAAAAAAGAAAAAGCTAGAGCTATTATTTCTGAAGTCATTAAAAAATACCAAGAAAATTTATCGTTCTATAACAGCTGGAAACCAAGTGAACAAAACTTTGGCGCTATGGATATTGTAAGTGATATTGAATACTACAGAAGTTTACTTCAAGTTGCAGAATCAGCAGAAGATTTAGAATTCTACAATAAAGAAAAAGTGAAGTTCAATAATTTCAACAAAATGTTTGAACGTTTTGGAAGAAAAATGGAATAACTAATTTTCAAAATATAAAATGTTCCAAATGAAAGAAATTTCGTTTGGAACATTTTTTTTATACTAATTTTACAAGATGAACTTCAATTGGGTAAAAACAAATAAATGGATTAAAAAGATTTTCAATAATCTGGTTTGGGAAATTCCTAATTCGGATAAAAAAATCTATTTAACTTTTGATGATGGCCCAATTCCTGAAGTAACCGAATGGGTTTTAGATATTTTAAAAACGGAAGATGTTAAAGCAACTTTCTTTTGTATTGGTGATAATATCCGAAAACATCCCGAAGTTTACAAAAGAATTTTGTCTGAAGGTCATCAAACCGGAAACCACACTTTTAATCATTTAAACGGTTGGAAAACCGAAACTAATCATTATATCGATAATTTCAAGTTGTGCGAAACTGAAATCTTGAAACTGAATGCTGAAAACTCGTTTTTATTTCGTCCTCCTTACGGAAAAATTAAACCAAGTCAATCAAAAGCAATTCGACAATTTGGTTACAAAATAATTATGTGGGATGTTTTGAGTTATGATTTTGACTCAACCATTTCTGCAGAAAAATGTTTAGAAAACGTAATTTCAAATACAGAACAAGGAAGCATTATCGTATTTCACGATAGCCTGAAAGCAGAAAAAAATCTGAAATATGCATTACCAAAAGTAATACAAATTTTAAAAGATAAGGGGTTTGTTTTTGATGTAATTTCTTAGGCTTGTTCTTGCACTAACGAAATTAAAGTGTTTGCATCAAGTTCGCCGCTTTGTCTCCATACCATTTGACCTTCTTTATAAATCATTAAAGTAGGCAAACCTTTAATACGAAGCGCTTCAGCTAATTCCTGATTTTTATCCACATCAATTTTAATTACACGTGCTTTATCTCCTAAAGCAGCCGCAACGTGACGAATTACTTCATTCATAGCTACTGAAGGTTCATTCCACTCTGTAAAGAAATCGATTAGTACAGGTACTTGAGCATCGATAAGTTCTCCAAATTTTGACATAAATTGAATTTATTAGTATCAAAAAAATAATTTTCACACGAAAATAATATACAAATGTAGCATTTTTACTGAATTACGCTACATTTTCTCCTTTTTTTAGTTCAATAACAGTTATTTCGGGCATAATTCCTACTCTACCAGGATAAGCATGGAAGCCAAAACCCCTATTTACATAAATATATCTTCCCGCATTTTCATACAATCCAGCCCATTGTTTGTAAACATATTGCACCGGACTCCATTTTACCCAACCCGGAATTTCTATCCCAAATTGAAACCCATGAGTATGACCCGAAAGCGTTAAATGATAATGATTATCATCGTGCTGAATTTTCTCATCCCAATGACTTGGATCGTGACTCATTACAATTTTAAAATCTTCTTTCGTTAGTCCTTTCGAAGCTAAATTCAAATCACCACGTTCACCAAATTTTCTTCCCCAGTTTTCAACACCTACAATAGCTAATTCTTGATTGTCTTTTTTGATTTTCACATGTTCATTCAACAACAATTTGAAATCAATTTTATCATGAATCGCTTTTATTCCTTCAAAATTAGCTTGTTTTTCAGCTTGAGATTTCCAATCTAAATATTCGCCATAATCGTGATTTCCTAAGACAGAAAACTTTCCAAATTTCGGATTATGAATTCCTTTGAACGTATCAATCCAAGGATCCATTTCGGTAGCGTGCGTATTTACGATATCTCCAGTAAACAAAACCATATCCGAATTTTGCTCATTAATCAAATCAATCGCATATTGGATTTTCTCTGCATCATCAAAACTTCCACTGTGAACATCCGAAATATGAGTAATCGTAGTTCCATCAAAAGCATCTGGTAAATCAGGAAAAAACAAGGTTTGTTTGATTACTTTATAATTGTATTTTCCAATGGTAATTCCATATAAAAATGAAGCAAACGGAATAGCAGCTATTCCTAACGCGATTTGACTCACAAAACGTCTTCTTTCAGGTAAAAATCCTTCAGAACCACTTTTCGTTATCACACCAAATAATCCAGCAAAAAAGCGAATAATGTCTTCTCCAAATAATATGACAGTCAATAATAATTTAGGAACATATAGTAGTAACAACAACCCAAAAGTCAACATAGTTTTTGGGGTTTGACCTACACTTCTATCAAAATGATACAGTTGGTAAACAATATAAAATAAAGCGATTGCAGATGTTACATAATAGAAAATAAAAAACCACTTCGATTTTATCAAAGTCTTAAACGCCTGAAAAGCATAGATTTCCAGAATGACAACAAATACTAAAAAAACAATCCAACGAATCATTAGCTCTTTTTTTTTGCAAAGTAAGCAACAAGTTAGGCAAATTGATACTGCATTAAATGAATTTTAACAAAGTTTTTTTAAGCAAAGAATTGTACTTTTACATTTTTAATGAAATTTCAGAACAATGTCACAAAAACGTCTTTTCCTTCTTGATGCTTACGCGCTTATCTTTCGTGGGTATTATGCTTTTATAAAAAATCCTCGTATCAATTCTAAAGGAATGGATACTTCTGCCATTATGGGATTCATGAATTCTCTAATGGACGTAATTAAGCGCGAAAAACCTGACCATTTAGCGGTGGCTTTTGATAAAGGCGGAAGCGATTATCGTTTTGAAATGTATCAAGAATACAAAGCGCACCGTGACGAAACGCCAGAAGCAATTAAAATTGCGGTTCCTTATATTCAAGAATTATTGAAGGCGATGCATATTCCAATTATCGAAAAAGCAGGTTTTGAAGCCGATGATTTAATTGGAACATTAGCGAAACAAGCCGAAAAAGAAGGATTTCAAGTATTCATGGTGACGCCAGATAAGGATTTTGCACAATTAGTTTCGGAAAATATTTTTATGTATAAACCCGCCCGAATGGGGAATGATATTGAGATTTGGGGAATTCCTGAAGTCTTAGCAAAATTTGAAATCGAGCGTCCTGATCAAGTAATTGATTTTTTAGGAATGATGGGCGATTCTGCCGATAATATTCCAGGATTACCTGGTGTGGGTGAAAAAACAGCGAAGAAATTCTTAGCCGAATATGGCACTTTAGAAAATTTATTGGCGAATACGCATCAGCTAAAAGGTGCAATGAAAGATAAAATCGAAGCTAATAAAGAATTGGGGATTTTATCCAAAAAATTAGCCACTATCCTACTCGATTGTCCGGTGACATTTGATGCTGACGATTACGAATTATCGAAACCAGATGTGGAGAAAACCGATGCTTTGTTTCAGGAATTAGAATTCCGTCAAATGAAAGCGCAGTTTGATAAATTATTTGGATCTGGGAAAGAATACGACGAAATTGATGCCAACGGAAATACTTCTGAAATTCCACAACCCATAAAAAAAGCGCCAGCTAAAAAATCAAACGAAGACCAATTCGATTTGTTTGGTTTTAGCGATGAATCGGTTGAACCAACAGCGAATCATTCGTATTATGCAACGTTAGAAAATACCACGCATTTTTACCAAATTATTCAAGGTGATTTGCCTGTAAAATTGTTGTTACAGAATTTATTAAATCAAACTTCGGTTTGTTTTGATACTGAAACTACTGGAATTGATGCTTTAAATGCAGAATTAGTAGGAATGTCGTTCTCTTTCGAAAAAGGAAAAGGATTTTATGTTCCGTTTCCCGAAAATCAGGAAGAAGCTCAAATTCTAATTGAAAAATTCAGACCATTCTTCGAAAATTCAACCATCGAAAAAATAGGTCAGAACATGAAATACGACTTGAAAATTCTTTCGAATTACAACATGCAAGTCAAAGGTAAATTATTCGACACCATGATTGCGCATTATCTGATTAATCCTGATATGCGTCATAACATGGATGTGTTGTCGGAAACGTATTTGAAATATGCGCCAAAATCGATTGAAACTTTAATTGGTAAAAAAGGCAAAAATCAATTGTCGATGCGCGATGTTCCATTAGAAGACATCAAAGAATATGCAACTGAAGATGCTGATATTACCTTCCAATTAAAAGAACATTTTCAACCGATTTTAGAAAAAGTAGGCACAAAAAAATTGTTTGACGAAATCGAAATTCCGTTAGTTCCAGTTTTAGCTGATATGGAAAAAGAAGGTATTCGCTTAGATGTAGAATTTCTAAAAAGTATGTCGGTTGACATGCAAAAAGAAATCAATGCGTTTGAACAACAAATTTATGAAACCGCTGGTGAGAAATTCAATTTGGCTTCTCCAAAACAGTTGGGTGATATTTTATTCGACAAACTAAAAATTGGTGGTGCAAAACAAAAGAAAACCAAAACCGGTCAGTATGCGACTGGTGAAGAAGTGTTGAGTTATTTGGCTAACGAACATCAAATTGTGCGCGATATTTTAGAATGGCGTCAAATGGTGAAATTGCAAAGTACGTATATTGATGCATTACCAAATCAAGTCGATAAAAAAACAGGAAGAGTGCATACCGATTATATGCAAACTGTGGCTGCAACTGGTCGTTTGAGCTCTACAAATCCAAACCTACAAAACATTCCTATTCGAACCGAAAAAGGACGATTAATAAGAAAAGCCTTCATTGCTCGCGATGAAAATTACACCTTACTTTCTGCCGATTATTCTCAAATTGAATTGCGTATTATTGCTGCTTTGTGTGGTGAAGAAAATATGATTAAAGCGTTTCAAAATCACGAAGACATTCACAAAAGTACGGCTGCAAAAGTATTCAATGTGCCTTTAGACGAAGTTACAAAAGAGCAAAGAAGTCATGCTAAAACCGTAAACTTTGGAATTATTTATGGCGTTTCGGCTTTTGGATTGAGCAACCAAACCAACTTATCTCGAAAAGAAAGCGCGGAATTAATTGAAGCGTATTATCAAACGTATCCAAAATTAAAATCGTTTATGACTTCGCAAGTGGATTTTGCTAGAGAAAACGGTTATGTGGAGACAATTTCAGGAAGAAGACGTTATTTGAAAGACATCAACTCAGCCAACGCAATTGTTCGTGGCGGTGCGGAACGAAATGCGGTAAATGCGCCCATTCAAGGTTCGGCTGCGGATATCATTAAAATTGCGATGATTAACATACACAAAAAACTTACGGCTGAAAATTGGAAATCAAAAATGCTATTGCAAGTACATGACGAATTAGTATTTGATGTACACAACTCCGAATTAGAAAAAATTCAACCAATGATCAAACACGAAATGGAAAACGCTTTCAAAATGGCCGTTCCGTTAGATGTGGAAATTGGTCTGGGTAAAAACTGGTTAGAAGCGCATTAGAAAAGTGGTCAGTGGACAGTCGCAGTTGGCAGTGTATATTAACAATTAAAAACAAATATTTAGAAATGAAGAAAATTTTATTAGTAGCCGTTTTAGCAATTTTAGCTTCATGTGATAACATAACAACAAAAAACAATGCTCCTGAAGATATTAAATTTGCTGAAGGATTAGCAACTAAATTTTATGAAGAATTGTCTAATAAAGATACAATCAAAATTAGCAGTTACTTAGACAAGTCTATTGCTAAAGAAGAACTTGGCAAATTAGTTAAGAAAAATTTACAAGACTATGGAGAAATAATTAAAGTTGACATCAATAAAACTCAAACTTCTAGTGTTACAAAAAATGATGTTAATGAGACAAAATATAGTATGGAAATAACAACTATTTACCAAAAAGGTAAAACTATTGATGAGATTTCATTTACAAAAGACAATAATAAAGAAATCACACTAAATTCATATTTAGTCCATGATGTAATTGAATAAGAAGTCTCAAATATTTATTACAAACCCGATAGGTTTTGAAACCTATCGGGTTTATTTTTTGAAAAGATTTTGCTATTTGAAATAATATTTAGATATTTGTCTAAATATATAAATTAATATGAACGCAATTTTCAAAGCCTTAAACGACGAAACCAGAAGAGATATTCTGGAATTGCTGCGCAAACAGGAAATGACGGCTGGCGATATTGCAGACCAATTTCATATTTCAAAACCTAGTATTTCGCATCATTTGGATATTTTAAAACGTGCCGATTTAGTCACGAGCGAGAAAAAAGGGCAATTTGTAGTCTATTCTTTAAACACTACAATTGTTGACGACATTTTACAATGGATTATTACTCTAAAAAAATAAAGTATGGAGAAGTTTAAAAAAGAAATTCCGTTTTTAGCAATTGCTTTAATTCCTTTTGTTTATCTAATTTACATTTGGAATCGGTTACCCGAAAAAGTTCCGATGCATTGGAATGGAGCTGGAGAAATTGACCGTTATGGCGATAAAAAAGAATTGTTTGTCATGCTATTTATGTTGGTAGGAATTACTTACATCATCTTTTTAGTGATTCCGTTCATAGATCCAAAGCAAAAATTACAAAACATGGGCAACAAACTGAATAATTTACGAATGATTCTTACTTTATTCATGTCGGGTTTAGCGGTTTTTATTTTGTACAGTGTGCAACAAAAAAGCAGTAATCCTGGCTTTGTGTTTGCAATTATTGGCTTGCTTTTTGCTTTCTTAGGTAATTATTTCAAAACCATAAAACCAAATTATTTCATTGGCATCAAAACCCCTTGGACATTAGAAAACGAAGAAGTTTGGAAAAAAACTCACATAATGGGTGGTAAACTTTGGTTCATTGGTGGACTTCTAATGGCATTGACATTTTTGTTACCAAACGAAATGCAATTGTATACTTTTTTAGGAATTACTGCCGTTATTAGTATTGTTCCGATTGTATATTCGTTTTTAGAATTCAAAAAAATCAAAAATCAGTAACGAAATCATACATTAGCTACTAATTAGTAAAAACAAAAAATCATGAAGAAATTACTATTACTTTTTGTATTTGCATTCACTACTTTCACTTTTGCTCAAGATAAATTCACACGAATTGATAGCTTGCTGAACTATTTGAATGAAAACAACAAATTCATGGGTTCGTTAACCATTCGCGAAGGTGAAAATGTGGTTTTCAACAAAGCCTATGGTTTTGCCGATGTAGAAAAGAACATCAAGGCTGATCGTTTTACACGTTACAAAATAGGTTCTATTTCTAAAACTTTCACGGCTGTAATGCTAATGCAATTGATTGAAGAGAAAAAATTAACACTTCAAACCAAATTGAATCGTTTTTATCCAAAAATGCCAAACGCTGAAAAGATTTCGATTTACGATTTATTGCATCATAGAACCGGAATTGTGGATTTTGTCAACCAAGATTCCACATTTCATAAAGTAATTGACAAAAAACATTCAAAAGAAGATATTTTAAAAGTAATAACATCTTATAAATCGAATTTTGAACCAGGAAGTAAATATGAATACAGCAATTCTAATTACTTCATTTTGGGATGTATCATCGAAAAATTGACAAAAAAATCATACGAGGAAAATTTACTAAATCGAATCGTAAAAAAAGTGGAACTAGGAACTTTTGAAGATAAAACCGAAATGACTGCTAAAGGCGCGGTTACCAATAAAGTTTTTGTTCCAACCACTTATTTCAGAGAAGAAGCTACAAATACAGCAAACAAAGAAAGTTATTCCTATTATTTTGATGGAACCAATTGGGTGAAATCGTATGAAAACCACAATTCCATAGCGTTTGCTTCTGGCGGAATTACTTCAACTCCAGCCGATTTAACGAAGTTTATTTATGCACTTTTCGATGGAAAATTAGTTAACCCGACTTCTTTAGACCAAATGAAAGAAATTAAAGAAGGTTATGGAAAAGCATTGATTCAGTTTCCTTTTGGCGAAAGACGTTTTTATGGTCATGGTGGAAGAATTGAAAATTTCAGTTCAATGCTAGGTTATTATCCAACGGAAAAAATGAGTTTTTCAATAATTTCAAATGGCGATAATTTTGTACAAAATGATATTATCATTGGAATCCTAAGTATTTATTACAAAATGCCATTTCCGTTTCCACAGTTCATGAAAATGGATAAAGGTGAATTAGCAAAATTTACTGGAACTTATGCTTCAAAAGAAATTCCTTTAAAAATTACCGTTTCAGAAAAGAATGGCGAATTATTTGCTCAAGCAACAGGACAAGGCGCATTTCCACTAACATTTAGAGAAGCAAAGACTTTCGTTTTTGCAGCTGCAGGAATTGAAATGGTTTTCGGAGACAACTCTTTTATATTAAATCAAGGCGGAACGAAATTCAACTTTACAAAAGAATAACATGCAGAACACCATCGCTACCATCAAAAGTATTACCAATAGTAAATATCTCGATATCATTGGAGTGGTTTTGGTGGTGAGCGTTTCAGTGTATTTAGAATATTATAAAACTACGTACGATTTTAGTTTCAGTGGAAAGAATTACTCGTTTTACTTAGGTTACTTTTCCATTTTAAACACGTGTCTATCGATGATGGCAACGCGATTGGTGACCAAGAAAAACAACATTGGGAACTTAATCAGTACTTGTAACACCTTATTAAGTGGAAGTATTGATTATCTTTTAGGAAATATTGGCGCCATTTTAACGTATCCTGTTTCGTTTTTTGGAAATTATTTTGCCTTTAGAATTTGGAAGAAAAAACAATATTTGAATGCGATTGATGGTATCTTTTTCCGAAATATGGCAATAGGCTTACTACTTTCATTAGTACTGAATTACATTGCTTTTACCACTTTCTCAGATAAAGCGATTGATTGGAAATTATTTTTCGCCATCGCTATTCCGGCCGGAATTAGTTTTGGTGGCACCTTTAATATAGGAAGAATGTATCCCGACAATTGGATTAATTGGCAAGTGTATAACTTATTCAAAATTGTACAGAATGTAATGCTAATGAACATTGCCAACACGGCAAAATATGTGTTTTATATGTTCAATGCGATTTTAGGTTACATTACTTGGAAGGATGATAAAGCGAAACAATTATGATTTACGTGTAGATTCTCTCTGACGCAACTCTGTTTTAATCACAACAGTTTGCGGTTGATAGAACTCGTCTTTTGAATTGAGTTTGTGAATTAACAATTCGGCTGCTTTGGCTCCAATTTCTGGTGCGTGTTGGCTCACGGTTGACAAACTCGGAGTTAATCGTCTTGACCAAACACCATCGGCAAAACCAATAATATTTAATTCTTCTGGAATTTTGATTCCTTGTTTTAGCGCCATTCGCATTGTCATGGTGGAACTATGTTCGTCTAAAGCAAAAACAGCATCCATCTTTTTTGAGGAAATCAACTCTTGCAATTTTACATCGAAATCTTCAATGGACGTTTCTTGAATAATCAGGTTTTCATCAATTGACATATTAGCATCTGTTAAGGCTTTTTTATATCCATCTAATCGTAATTTCCCAACACTTAAATTTTGAATCGTAGAAAGCAAGACTATTTTTTTACTCCCCAATTTTATCAAATGCGAAGTAGCATCATAAGCCGAGTCAAAATCATCTACCACCACTTTATCGCAATTGATACCATCGGCTACTCTATCAAACATAACGATAGGTGTTCCGCTATTCATAATGTCTTTAAAATGTTTGTATTCTTTTAAGGATTGCGTTTCTTCGGCAATAGCCACAATAAAACCATCAATAGTTCCATTGTTGAGCATATCCATAACTTGTTGCTCTTTATTGAAAGATTCGTTTGAAATTCCTGTAATCACATTATACCCTTTTGCCAAAGCTTCTTTCTCAATACCACTGAAAACTTTCGCGAAAAATGGATTTAGAATATTAGGAATAATTACACCTATAGTATTAGTACGCTGATTTTTTAAATTCTTGGCAATACTATTAGGTTTGTAATTCTGCAAAGCGGCATACTCTTGAATTTTTATTTTGGTAGCTTCACTAATTTCTGGACTATCACTTAATGCTTTAGAAACAGTAGATATTGATACGCCAAATTCGTGGGCTATTTGTTTTAGAGTTGCTTTTGCTTTCATATATAAAAGTTAAGAGGTAAAAATAGTGTATTTCTGTAATTTAAAAAAACAACTTCAATTGAAATTTATTTAATGACATGATGTTTAACAAATTAGAAAAAATAATATTTTCCATAAGTGGTTTGCAATTCTAATAAATAATTGTACTTTTGCACTCCCTTTATTGGGAATGGAATGTTTAATTTAAATTAATTATTGTGAACACATTAAGCTACAAAACAGTATCAGCCAACAAAGCAACTGCAGACAAGCAGTGGATTGTTGTGGACGCTGAAGGGCATAACTTAGGTCGTTTATCTACAAAAGTAGCAATGCTTTTAAGAGGTAAATACAAACCAAGTTATACACCGCACGTTGATTGTGGGGATAACGTAATTGTTATCAACGCAGAAAAAATCAACCTTACTGGTAACAAGTTAGATGACAAAACGTACATCAGACACACAGGTTACCCAGGAGGTCAAAGAACTTTAACTGCTAAAGTAATGCAACAAAAAAACCCTGCATTATTAGTAGAAAAAGCTATCAAAGGAATGTTACCTAAAAACAAATTAGGTGCTGAATTATTCCGTAATTTAAATGTATATGTAGGTTCTGAGCACAAACATGCTGCTCAAACACCTAAAACCGTTAACCTAAACGATCTTAAGTAATGGGAGTTATTCACAAAATCGGTAGAAGAAAATGCGCTGTTGCACGTGTTTATGTTTCAGAAGGAACAGGAAAAATCACTGTAAACAAAAGAGAATTCACTAACTACTTCCCAACTGCAACTTTACAGTACAAAGTTATGCAACCAATGTCTATGACAGAAAATGCATCAAACTTTGACGTTAAAGTAAACGTATATGGTGGTGGTTCAACAGGACAAGCAGAAGCTGTGAGAATGGCTATTGCTAGAGCAATGTGTGAAGTTGAGGCTGAAAACAGAGCTATCCTTAAACCAGAAGGATTATTAACAAGAGATCCTAGAATGGTTGAACGTAAAAAATTCGGTCAGAAAAAAGCGCGTAAGAGATTCCAATTCTCGAAACGTTAATATTCGATATTTATCAGAATATTTTTTCAGATACATTTTTACAATTAAAATTGAATTAAAAACAAAGTTGTCGATATTCCTTGTAAAAAGGGAATTAGTTTAGCATCTAAATTTTCAAGACCAACGCAAGTGACTACTTGAAAATTGCTAATCACGGAACGTAAACTATTACACAATGGCAAACAAAATTGACGTTAAAGAGTTATTAGAAGCAGGTGTACATTTCGGACACATGACTCGTAAATGGGATCCAAACATGGCTCCTTACATTTATATGGAGCGTAATGGTATTCATATCATTAACTTATATAAAACTGCAGCTAAAATTGAAGAAGCTAACGAAGCTTTGAAAAAAATTGCTGCATCTGGTAGAAAAGTATTATTCGTTGCTACCAAAAAACAAGCGAAAGATATCGTTGCTGAAAAAGCAGCAGCTTGTAACATGCCTTACATCACTGAAAGATGGCCTGGTGGTATGTTAACTAACTTCGTAACTATCCGTAAAGCTGTTAAGAAAATGGCTTCTATTGATAGAATGAAGAAAGACGGTACTTTCATGACTTTATCTAAAAAAGAAAGATTGCAAGTAGATCGTTTACGTGCAAAATTAGAGAAAAACTTAGGTTCTATTGCTGATATGTCTAGACTTCCAGCAGCTCTTTTTGTAGTAGACGTTAAAGCTGAGCATATCGCGATTAAAGAAGCTCAAAAATTAAACATTCCAGTTTTCGCAATGGTTGATACGAATTCGGATCCACGTCCAATTGATTTCGTTATCCCTGCAAATGACGATGCTTCTAAATCAATCGATAAAATTTTATCTTTAGTATCTGCTGCATTAGTAGAAGGTCTTTCTGATAGAAAAGTTGAAAAAGATGAATTACCAGCTAAAGAAGTAGAAGCTACTGAAGCTCCTGCTACTGAAACTGAAGCATAAATCAATTAATTCCAAGAATTAAATTCCAAATTCCAAACTTGTTGTAACTTTTAGTTAGCAATTTAGTAAAATTGGAATTTGGGATTTAGTAATTGGAATTTTTACTTTTATAAACAACAAATAAAAAACATACAAAATGGCAAATATTACTGCTGCAGACGTAAATAAATTAAGAACTATCACTGGTGCTGGAATGATGGATTGTAAAAAAGCATTAGTGGAAGCAGAAGGAGATTTCGATTTAGCTATCGAAAACTTAAGAAAAAAAGGTCAAAAAGTAGCTGCTAACCGTTCTGATAGAGAATCTACTGAAGGTGCTGCTATTGCTGTTATCAATGCTGACAAAACAGCTGGTGTAGCAATTACATTAAACTGTGAAACTGACTTCGTAGGTAAAAACGAATCTTTCGTAAAATTAGCTACAGATTTAGCTAACCAAGCATTAAACTATGCTACTAAAGAAGAATTATTAGCTTCTGACTTCGGTGGAATCACTGTTGCTGAGAAATTAATCGAGCAAACTGGAGTTATTGGAGAAAAAATTGAAGTAGGTTCTTTCGAAAGATTAGAAGGTGCTTTTGTTGGATCTTACATCCACGCTGGTAAAATTGCTACTTTAGTTGCTTTATCTGCAAATGTTGAAGGAGCTGACGAAGCTGCTAAAAACGTTGCAATGCAAGCTGCTGCAATGAACCCAATTGCTTTAAACGAAGCTGGTGTTGATGCTGCAATTATTGAAAAAGAAATCGAAATCGCTAAAGAGCAATTAAGAGCTGAAGGTAAACCAGAAGCAATGTTAGAAAACATTTCTAAAGGAAAAATCCAACGTTTTTACAAAGACAATACTTTAGTAAACCAAGATTATATCAAAGACGGTTCTATGAGTGTTGCTGCTTACATTAAATCTGTAGAAGCTAACTTAACTGTTTCTGGATTCAAAAGAGTTGCTTTAGGATAATTTTCCTAATTCAAAACATATAAAAACTTCAATCTTAGGGTTGAAGTTTTTTTTATGTTATAATTCTCCTACTTTTGATAAAACAATAGCAATGTTTCAAAGAAAAAAAGACATCATATACGTTGTATTAGCAGGTATTTTTATCACTAACGCTTTAGTAGCAGAGTTAATTGGCGGGAAATTAATTCATGTTGGAAATACCGTAATGAGTTTAGGAATTTTGCCTTGGCCCATTGTATTCATCACAACCGACTTAATCAACGAGTATTTTGGTGAAAAAGGCGTAAAAAAATTATCTTTCATAACCGCTGGATTAATTGCATACACATTTTTTCTTTTACTTATCGGACTTCAAATTCCGGCCGTAAAAGGAGATGGCTTAATTTCTGACGAACAATTTAATGCCGTTTTTGGTCAGAGCATGTGGATTATTGTAGGAAGCATCACAGCGTTCTTAGTTTCCCAATTAATTGATGTTACTATTTTTCATTTTGTAAAAAACAGAACGGGTAAAAAAATGATTTGGCTGAGAAGTACAGGTTCTACCGTGATTTCACAATTATTTGATAGCTTTATTGTTTTGGGTATTGCCTTTTGGTTGCCTGGAAAAATAAATGGCGAAACATTTGTAGCATCTGCATTTACAGGATATTCAGTTAAATTAGGAATAGCTATTTGCTTAACACCTTTAATTTATCTCGGACATTATTTAATTGATAACTATTTAGGAGCAGAAAAACATGGAAACTAAACAAAGATGCGCTTGGTGCGAAAAAGATGATTTATATCGAAATTATCACGATAACGAATGGGGAAAACCAGTCTATGATGATGAAACAATATTCGAATTTTTGATTTTAGAAACATTTCAGGCAGGATTAAGTTGGTATACTGTTTTAGCCAAAAGAGAAAACTTCAGAAAAGCATTTGATAATTTTAACCTGAAGAAAATAGCGAATTATTCAGAAGATAAAATGGCGGAATTAGCAGAAGATTCAGGAATTATTCGAAACAAATTAAAGATTAAAGCCACCGTTACCAATGCTCAAGCTTTTATAAAAGTGCAGGAAGAATTTGGAAGTTTCTCAAAATATATTTGGGGATTTGTTGATGGAAAACCAATTGACAACCAACCAAAAACATTAGGAGAAGTAAAAGCAACCACGCCAATTTCAGAC
Organism: Flavobacterium cheniae; assembly: GCF_004363695.1. Lineage (GTDB taxonomy): Bacteria > Bacteroidota > Bacteroidia > Flavobacteriales > Flavobacteriaceae > Flavobacterium > Flavobacterium cheniae. The sequence continues at coordinate 284,003 of NZ_SNZC01000002.1, forward strand.
GCATTAAGCAAAGATTTAAAAAAACGCGGATTCAAATTTGCAGGCTCAACAGTAATGTATGCCCACATGCAAGCTACTGGAATGGTGAATGACCATGTTGTAGATTGCCACACAAGAAAATAAAAATATGAGTAACGACCCACTTCACGGAAAACCTTTAAAGGAAATTGTAGAACAATTAGTAAATTTCTATGGCTTTGATACTTTAGCCGAATTAATCAACATCAAATGTTTTAAGGAAAATCCATCGGTAAAATCAAGCTTAACGTTCTTGAGAAAAACAGATTGGGCAAGAAAAAAAGTGGAAGAATTGTATGTGAGAACGTTACCAAAATTTTAAAACAAAAAAGACTGTCAAATGACAGCCTTTTTATTATAAACTATAAATATAAATACCGAGTAAAGTTAATAATACATAAAGTAATATTAATAAAAACTCAAACTTGTATTTATAAAATAACTTCATTAATTCTTAATTAATTTATGTGTTTGAGTATTACCATTACCATTTGTAACTTTTAATATGTAAACTCCAGTATTGAAGTTAGAAATATCAAAACTGTTTGTTCCAACTGATATTTTTTGATTTAATACTAACTTCCCTAATAAATCATATACTTCAACAGTAACATTTTGTTGAGAATCAATATTCAAAATTCCAGAAGTAGGATTTGGATATAATTCAATTACTGAATTTAATTCGAAATTAGAATTACCTAAAACAATACTTGCACATGTGTTTCCAGATGTTACTGGCGATCCAGAAGCCCAGTTTGATGTTGTTCCAGTTAAAATAAATCCAGACAAAGTTCCATTATAACTATTAGTTGTTGCATCTATAAGAGTTGTTACTCCCGCATTTGATGTGTTATTATTTCCTTGATTGAATTTGTAATAAGAAACTATATTATTTTGGGACGCTTGTAACTCACAATCTTTTGTGTTTAATATATCAGAATCTGTTAAAGCAATATTCCAAACTCTAAATTCTTCTAATCTACCGTTTAAATATTGACCTCCACCATCGCCTAACCAAGCTCCTAATGTAGTCGCTGTAACACTTAAATCGTTTGGCAAACTAAAATCCCCAGAAACCGTATTATCTAAAATACCATTTACAAAAAGCTTAGCCTGTGAATTTGTAAAAACAACTGCTAGATGATACCATTGACCAGTTGTTAAAGTTGCAGTACTTACCATACTACTTCCATTTTTAGCTTGATAAAAAACTTTCCCGTTTGCAGCTGCTCCACCGCCTATTGAAAAAATGGCGTAAGAATTTTCAGAATTACTTTGTTTTGCGCAAATGGTTTGATTATCTAATCCATTTACAAATACCCAAGCTTCAATGGTACCTTGAGGCAAATTATTCAATGCAGCAGTTGGTATAGTAACATAATCATTTGTTCCATCAAAATTTAAATTAGTTGCGGGAACTAAAGCATTTACCGTAACTACAACTTCTGTTCTTGCACTTTCACAACCATTTGCATTAGTAGAAGAAACCCAGTAAGATGTTGAACCAACAGTTGCTGTACTTGGCGTTGGAGCTGTACCACTACCCGAACCACCAGTAGAAACAGAATACCATAACAAACCTGTACCACCTGTTGTAGCCGTTAATGCTGTAGCAGTATCGCCTTGATTATAAATCACTGGTGTAGATACAGTTGCTACTGAAGGAATTACTGAACCTGTAGTTACAGGTGAACCTGCCAACCAGTTTGAAATTGATCCAGTTAGAGCAAAATTTGTCAATGTTCCATTTGCACCACCAGAAACTGAATTTGTTAATGTTGTTGCTGTAGGGTTAGCACTTGCATCATTTCCTTGATTAAATTTATAATAACCAACTAAACCAGTTTCTGTTCCCTGTAACTCACAATTTTTTCTACCATTAGCTTGTTCTGCAGTTATGGCAACATTGTAAACACGTAATTCATCAAAACTTGCATTTGCATTTCTACCAGCATTATTTGCGTATCTAACATCTTTCCCAATATGTAATTGCGCTGAAGCATTTGATCTTATTCCTGATGAAATACCAATTGCCGAACTAGCATTTAAAACACCATTTTTGTAAATTCTTACCCCAGTTGCATCTGCAACACAAGAATAATGTTGCCAAGTATTTAATGTCATTGCTGTTGAAATTACAGATCTCCAAGTTCCATTATCATTTACATAGAATCCAAATGTTCCATCACCTTGTCCGTGTACTAACCAAACATTGTTTGTCATATTATCTACTCCAGAAGTTCCTTGGCCAAAACCTGCCCCAACTGGTAAAGTAGCAGTTGGGTTTATCCAAAATTCAACACTTATGGCATTTGTGAAAGTTGTAAATGGTGTAGCAACTGAAACAAAATCATCTACTCCATCAAATTTTAAATGAGTTGCCGGTGTTTCAGCTAAATTATTAATCGTTATTGTAAATTGTTTTTCAAAAAATAAACTTCCTTGATCAGTTGTTCTAACACGAATTGAATATGACGATTTCGTTTCAAAATCAGGGCTAGCAGTAATTCTTAAATTATTTCCGCTGATATTAAACGAAGCATTGTCTGTACTTCCTGTTCCTGCAACTAATGTGTAAGTAAATGTATTCGCAGCATCTGCATCAGTAGTGCTTAATGCTCCAACTGTTGAATTGGCTGCTACGTTTTCGTTTATTGCTGTAGCTGAAAGTGAAATATCTGTTGGTGCTTCATTTACATTATTAATAGTAATGGTAAATTGCTTTTCAAAAGTTAAACTTCCTTGATCGGTAGTTCTAACACGAATTGCATAAGATGATTTCGTTTCAAAATCAGGGCTAGCAGTAATTCTTAAATTGTTTCCAGAAATATTAAAAGCACCATTATCAGTACTTCCTGTTCCTGCAACTAATGAATAAGTAAACGTATTTCCTGCATCAGGATCTGTAGAACTTAATGTTCCTACAGTTGAGTTTGCAGCTACGTTTTCATTAATTGATGTTGCTGAAAGTGATATATCTGTTGGCGAATCATTAGTGTCGATTATTGTTATTGTAAATGGTTCTTCATAAGATAAACCGCCTTGGTCTGTAGTTCTTAAACGGATATTATAAGACGATTTTGTTTCATAATCTGGACTAGCAGTAATTCTTAAATTGCTGCCAGAAATGTTAAAAGAAGCATTATCACTACTTCCAGTTCCTGCAACTAAAGTATATGTAAACGTATTTGCTGCATCTACATCCGTGGAACTTAATGTTCCAACGGTTGAATTGGCTGCTACATTTTCATTAATAAAAGTTGTCGAAAGCGCCATATCTGTTGGCGTTTCATTTACATTATTAATTGTGACTGTAAACTGTTTTTCATACGTTAAACTTCCTTGGTCTGTTGTTCTAAGACGAATTGCATAAGAATTTTTTGTTTCGAAATCAGGACTTGATGTAATTCTCAAATTACTTCCACTGATATTAAATGAAGCATTATCTGTACTACCTGCTCCTGCAACTAATGAATAAGTAAACGTATTTCCTGCATCAGGATCTGTAGAACTTAATGTTCCTACAGTTGAATTTGACGCAACGTTTTCATTAATTAAAGTAGTAGAAAGTGTTATGTTTGTTGGTGCTGCATTCATAGAAATACCTGTAACCAAAAAGTCGTCAACATAAGTTTGTCCGCTAGCTGAAGCAGTAGCTCCAGTAGGAGAAAAATTAGAAGTCATAATTACTCTTAAATGCACCACAGATTGGTTATCACAAGCAGAAGGTAATACAATATTTGAAATTGTATTAAAAGAAATAGATGAACTATTTGCTACACCAGCTGTAAAAACACCACCAGAAACATCAGTCCAACTTGTATTATCTAAACTGTATTGTAATTTAAAGTCTCTTGCACCCATAAACGAAGCAAAGGAAGTAGAACCAGCCATTTTACCAGAAAAATTTAAAGTTTGGTAATTTAAGGTACTAAAACTAAAGACATAGCCTTTAAGTCCAGTTCCATTTTCCCAACCTGTCCCGGGGTTTTCGTTAAAAATGATTTGATTACCAGTTCCATAAGCATCTGAAGCTGTAGCTGGAGAAACTCCGCCAAAAGTACTCATATATGAAATACCATTATTTGCAGCAATTCCTGTATTTGCATACGGATTTCTCCAATATGTTGAGTTGTTTGTGCTTTGATACGAAAAAAAGGACCCATTCCATCCTACAATATTGACTTGAGCATTTGCAATACTAATACCGAATACAAAAAGAAACAATATTAAAGTCTTTAATTTAGTAATTGTTTTGTACATATTTTTTACTTTAAATTTTAAAAATTTTATTAAAAATCTAATAAAAAGACAAATTATTAATCCACATAAATTAGATATCCAATTTACATATCAAAAATATAACTAATGTGAATGCGTTTTGATTTCTTGGGATAAACAGCAATAATTTGTGGACGAAATTAGAAATCAAATGAAAAATTTCTTGAAATCGGCAATTCGAAGTCGTTGACTTTTATGGAAGATGCTTTTTTTTGGGTAACTTTAGATTTATTTACAACATAAGAACGATGAACTCTACAAAACAAATCATCATCTAATTCTTTGCAAAAGTTATCCAATGTATTTCGTATTGTTATGGTTTTATTTACTAATTGAATATCAACGTAATTCTTGTCACTTTTTAGAAAAAGAATATCTTCATAGTTCACTTTGACTTCGTCAAAACCATTTTTTACAATTATATAATTAATCTTATTTTTAACGTTAGCCAACTCAATAGCAGCAATTAAATCAGATTCTTTAACTGGCTTAGTCAAATATGTTACCGGATTTACTTCAAAAGCTTTTAGCATGGTTTCTTTTTCCGTTTGACCAGTAATAAATATAATTTGCTTATTTTTTGCAAATTCTTTTGCCCATGAAATTCCAGTATCTTTACCATGAAGATTGATATCCAATAAAACAATATCTGGTTTGGTTAGATTCATTTTTTCCGTCGCTTCTTCAACTGTAAAAGCTAACTCAACATCATTTAAACCATTATCATTTAGTAAATTTTTGATGTAATTAGCAATTAAAACTTGATCTTCAACTATTAATATTTTAGTCATTTTATAATGATTTTTTAAAACTTAAATGAAACCCATTATTGATAATTATTTCAGGGTGTACTCCCATTTGTTGACATAATTGTTTTACCAAAATTGGATTTATTTCTTGAGATTTATTTTTTTGTCCATTATCAGAATAGCTAAATTCAAACTGATCTTGAATTTTTATTATTTCAATTGCAATATTTTTTATTTGGTCCTCTTTAAAAGCATATTTTATAGAGTTCATTATTAATTCTGTCACCATCAAACCCATATACATTGCAGAATCTGAATCACTAATAACACTGTCTACATTTAATTTTAAAATTATATTTTCATTAATGCAGATTTCAGAAAAACTCTCTTCAATTTTTGTAAAATACAATTGTAAATCTAGCGTTTTTTTATCTTTAGAAGCATACAATTCTCGATGTAATAAAGCAATAGACTGAATTTTGGATTGCAATCTAATTAAATCTTTATCTTCTTTATTCTGAGCTTTATTTTTTCGAATCGTTTCATTTATCAATAAACTAATTAATTGTAAGTTATTGTTAATACGGTGATTGGTTTCACTTATTAAAAACTCATTTTCTGTATTTAATTTTTCGAGCGTTTTTTTTGATTTTCTTATTTTGTTACTATAAAACCATAAAGTTGCCAAACCAGTAAATAAAAAAAGTAGAATAACAAACAATAATAATTGATTCTTTTTTGATGCAACAAGTTCTTTTTCTTTCTTTTGAATAATATAATTATTCTCTAAAAATTCATATTTTTTCCTATTTTCATATTCATTTAATAGAATATTAATCCCATTTAATGAATCTGAATAATGCATGGCGTTTTCATAATCTTTACTTAAAAAAGTAGTGTTTTTTAATTCATTATAAATCTGTTGCATTTGCCAAAGATTGTTTATTTCTTTAGCTTTCTTTAATCCTTTTTGATAATAATAAATTGCTTTTGAGAAATAGCCCTCTTTTTGTTGGTAATATCTACCTAAATTGATAGAAACGTCAACATATGCTATTTTTGTATCATATTTTTCGGCTACTTTAAAAGCTTTTAGAAAATAATAAAGAGCTGTTTTAGGCTCCTCAACAAAACTTAAAAAACCTATTTCATTTAAAGTATAAACAATAATTGATTTATCTTTTATTTTAACTTGATCGGCAAGAATTAAATTACTCAGTTTGTGTATTTTTACAACAGAATCTTGAATATTATTATAATATTGTGCCAAAATTGCTATTCGTCTATTTAAATAGTAATATTTATATTCCGAATTATTACTTTTTAAAAATAATTTTTCTGCCTTATAAATAAAATCATTTGCTAAATTTCTATTGCCTATATATCTCGAAATTTCAGCCTTTACAACAAAAATACGGAATAGTTCATTAGTATCATTTAATTTACTAAAAGTCTTTTCTGCACTTTCAAGATAATAAAAACAACTATCGGATTTTGCTAAGGATTTTAAAACTTCAGCATATCTAATTTTTATTGAAGCTTTTTTCTTGTAACTGATTTTTTCATTTCGAAGCTCACTAAGTATAATTACTCTCGCAGAATCATATTGAGAATTTTCTATGAAATACTGCAATCGTTGATCAAAATTATTTTGTGAAAAAATACTTTGAAGAACTAAGCAAAAAAATATTGTAGTTATTATTCTCAAATTTTATATGTTTTAAATTTTATAAACTTAATAAAATTAATTCAAATATGTTCAATATTCACTTTTCAACACCATCAAAAAATCTTCTCTGTCAATTTCTACACAACCTAAACTATCTAAATGGTCGTTATAGACTTGACAATCTAATAAATGATAGTTTGCTATTTCTAATTGTTTTGCTAACGCAATAAAAGCTAATTTACTAGCATTAGACACTTTTGAAAACATACTTTCACCACAAAAAACGTGACCTAAATCAACGCCATACAAACCGCCAACCAATTCGTCATTTTGCCAAACCTCAACACTTTTTGCGATTCCTAATTCGTGTAATTTACAATAGGCTTCCACCATATTGTCGGTAATCCAAGTTCCTGGCTGATCTTTTCTGGAAATCTTTTTGCAATTTAAAATTACGTCTCTAAAAGCAGTATTAAAAGTAACTTTGAATTTTCTTTGATTGATTATATTTCGCATGCTTTTCGAAATCTTCAAATCTTCGAAAAACAAGACCATTCGCTCAGGTGGACTCCACCATAAAATTGGTTCATCATCTTCAAACCATGGAAATATTCCCGATTTATATGCTAATACAAGTCGTTCTGGTGACAAATCTCCTCCAACCGCTACAATCCCTTCAGGAGAAGCCATTTCTACAGGCGGAAAATATAATTCTTTAGTTAAAAAATACATTCGGTAAAGTACAAGTTCAATATCAAATTTCAAGTTCAATAAAAAAGTCAGAAATTCAAGTATAACTTAAACTTCTGACTTCCATCCTACGACTTCTAACTTATTAGAAAGGTAAATCGTCGTGTTCTTCTTCTTTAAAGTTAGTTGCTGGTTCAAATGCTTCTGATGCAGGCATTGGAGGCATTTGCGGTGCACTTGGTGCTTCTGCTTGAACTTTTTCAATTCTCCAACCTTGGATAGAGTTAAAAAATTTAGTTTCTCCTTGTGGATTTACCCATTCTCTTCCTCTTAAATTGATAGACACTTTTACTTGTTCTCCAACATTATAATTGTTTAACAAATCTGTTTTATCTTGTGCAAACTCAATCAAAATGTGTTGAGGATATTGCTCTTCTGTAGTAACTACAAGTTCTCTTTTTTTGAAAGAAGCACTTACTTGTTGTACAGGATTAATTAATTTTACTCTTCCTAAAACTTCCATAATACTTAAATTTATTTTTTTGCTAATAACAATTTCCAAGCATCAATAGCCCTTCCATTATCTACATACTCTTTTGCTTTTTGAAATTTTGTATCCATATCATCGGCACTTAAAACCGCTTTGACTTCAAAATTTTCTTTTACAAATATAGCAATTTCTTCTTCGGTTGGAATATTTTCTATGTTTCCTAATTTTCCTAAATCATTACCCGTAAAATAGCCACTTTCTTTAATGAAATCAGGAATCATATCTACTCCAATTCCTAAAGTTGTCAATGGTTTTTCAACTTCAAACATCCCTACATTAGAACGGCTGTACCAGTTTCCTCCCATTCGTGCAACCAAATCAATTTTGTGTTGGTCAATCATTCCTGTTGCATCTAAAACGGCTTCATTGATGTGAATTTTTACCACTTCACAAATTACTAAATTTCCTGCTCCTCCTTGGTCGCCTAAAGCAATCACTTCGTTGATTTTACATTCAAATTGCACTGGACTTTCTGCTACACGAAATGGTTTTACTTTGTCTGATTTTAGCATCGTAAATCCTGCTTTTTCAAACTCATTTACACCATCTGGATATTCGGTACTTGATAACGACATTTGTTGTACGATATCATAATTCACAACATTAATTACGACTTCTTTAGTGTTTTGAGCGTTGATTAATGTATGTTTTGTAGTATTATCACGCACGCGTCTTGCTGGCGAAAAAATCAAAATCGGCGGATTAGAACTAAACACATTAAAGAAACTAAAGGGCGATAAATTTGGATTTCCATTACTATCCATAGTACTTGCAAAAGCGATAGGTCTTGGCGCTACTGCACTTTGTAAATATCCTTGTAATTTTGCTGGCGCTATTTCTTTTGGATCGATGCTTAACATACTGAAACTATTTTTTACAAAGATAACAAAGAATTACAAGTTCAATTACAAGAATAAACATCAAATTAAAAAGGATTTTAGTATTTTTACTTCAAATACGAATACATGCAGTTTTCAGAAAGGCGAAACATAACGCGCTGGTTTATTATATTAGCTTCCTTTTTCATAGTAATTTTAATACTTTGGAATACCTATAACTTTTTCCAAATTTTCAAAAACGAGGAACGAGCAAAAATGGAGTTTTGGGCAAGCGCTCTTACCACGATTGCTAATGCAAACGAAAATACCGACATAGAACTTCCTTTGCAAATTATTACAAAAAACACGACCATTCCTATTTTTATTACCGACAGTAAAGAAAATATCATTGATTTTAATAATATTGATGAAGAAATTTCTAAAGATAGTATAGCTTTAAAAAAATATTTCAATTCGGTAAAAAATGACAATCAGCCCATCAAAATGGAGCGCTCAAATAGTAAATATCAATTGGTTTATTATGGAGATTCGCCTTTGTTGAATAAATTAAAATATTATCCTATTGCTTTATTATTGATTATTATTTTGTTTGGAGCTGTTGTTTACAATTTTTATCGTGCTACTAAGATGGCAACTCAAAATAAACTTTGGGCCGGAATGGCAAAAGAAACCGCACATCAAATTGGAACACCTTTGTCGTCTTTAATTGGTTGGTTAGAAATTTTAAAATTAGACAATGTTGAAGAAAGTACCATTGTTGAAATTGAAAAAGATATTACGCGTTTACAAACTATTACCGATAGATTTTCAAAAATAGGAAGCGAACCTGTGTTAGAAAAACGCGATATTATCGAAGACACGAAAAACACAGTTGATTATCTACAAACTCGAGTTTCTCAGCAAATTGTTTTTACTTTTAAAGCTCCCGAACACCCTATTTATGTTGATATTAATCCCGCTTTGCATAGTTGGACGATTGAAAATTTAGTTAAAAATGCAATTGATGCGATGAAAGGAAAAGGTAGTTTGAATATTGTAATTTCGGAATTAGAAGATATTGTAAAAATCAGCATTACCGATACTGGAAAGGGAATTCCAAAAAACCAATTTTCAAAAGTTTTTGAACCCGGATTTACGACTAAAAAAAGAGGTTGGGGTTTAGGATTGTCTTTAACCAAAAGAATTGTTCAGGAATATCACAAAGGAAAAATTAAAGTAACGCATTCTGAAATTGGCAAAGGAACCACTATGCAGATTAGCTACAAAACGACATAAAAAAATCCCGATTGAATCGGGATTTTATTTTTATAAGTTTAAAGCGATTTGCTTGGCTAATTCTTGAAATTCTTCTGGTGATAAACTTGTTTTTCTTTGAAAACGCATATCATCCATATCTTGAAGCGGGATTAAATGTACGTGAACGTGCGGCACTTCTAATCCTACCACAGCAACACCAATTCGTTTACATTCAACTGATTTTTCAACAGCTTTTGCTACTTTTCTAGAAAACTTCATCAATCCTAAATAATGCTCTTCTTCCATATCAAAGATTTTATTAATCTCTTGTTTTGGAATACATAAGGTATGTCCTTTTGCATTAGGATTCACATCTAAAAAAGCCAAATAGTTATCGTCTTCGGCAATTTTATAACAAGGAATTTCTCCGTTTACTATTTTAGTGAAAATACTAGCCATTTTTAATGTATTATTAGTCTCTTGTAATTTCTAAAACATCAAATTTCAATACACCGTTTGGCACGATGATTTCCGCTACTTCGCCAACAGATTTTCCTAGTAATCCTTTTCCAATAGGAGAAGTTACCGAAATTTTTCCTGTTTTTAAATCGGCTTCACTTTCTGCTACTAATGTATATTTCATTTCCATACCATTAGCTTGATTTTTAATCTTTACAGTAGACAATACTAATGCTTTTGATAAATCTAATTGCGATTCATCAATTAAACGAGCGTTAGCCACTACTTCTTCCATTTTAGAAATTCTCATTTCTAATAATCCTTGCGCTTCTTTAGCGGCATCATATTCTGCATTCTCAGACAAATCACCTTTATCTCTTGCTTCTGCAATAGCTTGTGACGCTTTAGGGCGCTCTATACTTTTAAGTTGGTCTAACTCGTCTCTTAATTTTTTTAATCCTTCTGCGGTGTAATAAGATACTGTACTCATAACTTCATTGTTTATAAAATAGAAAGAATCCCACCTACATGGGATTCCTTTTCACAAAGATAGTAATTTATTTTTAATATTAATTTATGATACTAAGTAATGTTTTGTCAAAAGGAATTAATTAAATTTGTTTAATCATTCTTAGAAAAAAACATGAAAAAATATCTCTTACTTCTTTTATTACCATTAATTTTTAGTTGTGAAAAAGAAAGCTTTACAAACAATAATCCTTATTTACCAAATTATGGTTTTAATGTAAACATCAACATGAACTTACCACAATATAGCTCACTACAGTTTCCAAGTAATGCTGTTTATATTAGTGGTGCTGGAGTTGGGGTAAGAGGAATTTTTGTCTTTAATACTGGTGGAAATTACGTTGCTTTTGATGCGGCTTGTCCTAATCAAGCTTTGAGTTCATGTTCTACTATGACTTTAAGTGGCATTGATGCAATTTGCCCTTGTGATGATGTTCGATATAGTTTATTTTCGGGTCAAGCCCAAGGCATGCAATATCCAATGAAACAATATAGAGTGGAACAATTAGATGCGGTTTCACTTCGTGTTTACAACTAATAAAAAAGCCTGAAAAATAAAACTTTCAGGCTTTTTTCAACTTAACTTAATCTAACTAAAATTTTAAACTTATTCCAAGAAGGAAATTAATTCCCGCTTGTGGGTAAAATCCTGCTCCTCCATAAGTAATTATATCTCCTGAAGAGTCATCATCATAGGTGTAGAAATAACCGTTAGATTCGTATTCTACATCGAAAATATTATTTACTAACGCCGAAAAAACAATCGATTTTATTCCTTTATTAATTTGCCAATCGTATGAAGCATTAAAATCATTAATGAAATAGCTATCCAATTTCGAAACATCTGAATCGATATTTCCCATATATTGATCTCCAACAAATTTTGATAATACTGACAATTGCAATCCTTTAACCGGTAAATAAGAAAATCTATTTCCAAAAATAAAATTAGACGAATATGCGATATTAGTATTTCCTAAATTCTGAACTACTCCATTAATTTCATAATAAAAATCCTCATTCTTATTCTGACTTAATGTGAAATTCGGATTTAAAATTAACTTATCTGTTAAAGCAATTGTTGATTCTACTTCTAAACCTAATCGATAACTTTTTCCGCTATTTGTAAAAATTGGAGCACCAACATCATTCAAATCGCCTGTCAAAACCAATTGATCGTTATAGCGCATATAAAATGCATTTGCGTATAATTTTACTTTTTGTGTATTGTATTTCCAACCTAATTCATAATCAAATAAACGTTCTGGCTTTATAGCACCACTTTCGTAATCATCGCGTCTTGGTTCTTTGTTTGCAATTCCAAAATAACCATAGAATGAATTTTTAGTATTTAATTGGTAATTCAGACCTGCTTTTGGATTAAAGAATCTAAATGTATCATTTACATCATCAAATTTTACACTTGTGGCATCGTAAAACACCATTCTGTATTGTAAATCGGTAAATAAATTTAATTTACTTGTTACGTTATAGGATGCTTTCGTGTAGAAATTCACATCATCTTTATTTCCATAATCATCGTAATATCTATTTGGATTTGGAATATAATTCTGCGTCCAAACTACTTCTCCGTAATGCAATCCTAAATAGCGATTGGCCGCACCACCAAATAATAAATCGGTTTTCTCGTTTCTGTAATTTAAGGAAAAGGTTGCTCCGAAGAAATCATTATCTAACCATCTTTTTCTAACTAAATCAGAAATTGAATTTCCATTAAAATCAGGCAAATTATAATCGGTTAAATCTTCATCTTCTTTGTACTGTTCAAAGTAACCTTTCCCAATAGTGTAATGCAATGCAGCATTTGAAATCCAATTTTCAGACCACTTTTCTGTCCAGTGCAATTGAAAATGATTTTGCCAATAATTATCGGTTTCATTGTCGTAGAATTGCATATTTCCGAATTCATCGAAATACATCCCCGCAGGATTGAACGTTCTACTTCCATCTAAATCTTCTGTTCCGTACCACGCTTGATAGGTTTTTTCTTTTCCTCCAAATGCCATTAATTTTACTAAAGTTGTCTCTTTAACATAATTAATATTAAAAAAATACCCAATCATATTTGATGTTGCTCTATCGATAAATCCATCCGAAGCAATATTGGAAATTCTTCCATTCATTTCAAAATTATTATGCAAACCTGTACCAAAAGATAAGGTATGTTTTCTTGTATTAAAACTTCCGAAAGAATTTGAAATTTCGGCATATGCTTTTTCTTGATAGGATTTGGTTGCCATATTTAAACTTGCACCAAAAGCTCCAGCCCCGTTAGTTGAAGTTCCAACTCCTCTTTGCAACTGAACACTTTCTAATGACGAAGCAAAATCGGGTAAATTCACAAAGAAAGTTCCTTGACTTTCACTATCGTTAAAAGGGATTCCGTTTAGAGTAACGTTAATTCGAGAACCATCAGATCCACGAACACGCATAGAAGTATAACCTACTCCATTTCCAGCATCAGTTGTACTAACTACAGAAGGTAAATATTGCAACAAAACAGGAATGTCTTGCCCTAAATTTCTTGGCGCAATTTCTTCCTTGGAAACATTAGTAAACGTAATAGGATTTTTGTCTTTTGCTCTAACAGACGAAACCGTAACTTCTTTAAGTTCGGTAACTTTCGTGGTGTCTTTCTTAGTTTCTTGCGAAAAAGAAATAAAAGGCAAAAGGTAAAAGGCAAAAGGTAAAAGGCAACTAAAATAGCGACTTTTTGTTTTTGGCACTAAGCCATTTTTTTTGAATAAAGTTTTCATTCGTAAAATAAATACGAATAAAAGGGGCAATTATTCCTTGGTTAAAAATTAAATTTGATACTCTTCGACGCGAATAAACGTGCACATTTATTTTTGTCATTTCCCTAAACAGCATTATCTGTTCTAGGTTCTATGGGTATGATCTCAGCTCGTTATTTAGAGCACCCCTTTGAGACAAGGCAAAGATAGAACTCTTTAGTTTAAAGTTCCAAGTTTAACCTTTAAAAATTTGGTTTTTTTCTGTTTTGCTTTAAAGTACTCATTACTTTTTTAGCATTAAGTCGTTTTTCTTTTACGCTTCTTGGAATTTTAGTTTCTTTTCGTTCTTTTGGAACAACCGAAGCATTTTCAAGTAACTTAAAACATTTCTTAATGACTTTTTCTTTGTTCTTTAGCTGACTTCTGTCTTCTTCGCTAGTTAAAATTAAAATTCCATCTTGAGTAAGTTTAGTTGCAATTTTAGTTTGCAATAACATTTTTTCTTCTTCTGTTAAACCTTTAGAATTGACTAAATCGAAATTCAATACAACTTTAGAAGACACTTTATTTACATTTTGTCCTCCAGCTCCGCTACTTCTAACTGCTTTAAATGAAAATTCTGATGCAATAATTGATTTATCCATTATCGGGTTGGTGTGACGATTTTAGTAAATCATTTACGGTTTTCACTGGATTGAACGTTTCTAACGGAACCTCAACAAAAATAGTGGTCCATTTTGCCATAGCACCATTCCATAAACCCGGAAGTTCAAAGGCTTTAATTGGTTTTCCGTTTTTTGTTTTTTCAGTAATAAAAGCAGCATTTTGATCTATAAATTGATTTAAATCAAACTTCTCACCTTTAAAATTTTTCACACCACAAACAATATCAACTGGATTAAAATGGGTGGCTTCTTTAGCAATTCTTTTTTGAATTTTATTGTTTAAATCTATTTGTGATGATTCTACAATTTGAAGCGTTAATCTTCCTTTATCATCTTGCACCCAAAATGGTCCGCCACCCGGTTCGCCTTCATTTTTAACCATTCCACAAACACGAATTGGACGATTTAAAACTTTAATTAAATATTCAATTTTGTAAGCCGTTTGGAAAAAATTAAATTCTTCTGGTAATGGAAAAGCCGTTTTGTTTTCAGCAAAATCTCTTATTTCAGCGATTTCGGCTTCTGTTACGTTTCCTTCGGAAAGCTTTTTTAAATAATCGAATATTTGATATTGTATGCGGATTAAAACACCGCCTAAAACTTTTTTGTAAGTCGCAATAACCGATGTATGATTTTGCGAAACATTATCGATATTTTTAATGTAAATCAAATCCGATTGAAGCGCATTCAAATTCTCAATTAAAGCGCCATGTCCGCCAGGTCTGAAAAATAATTTATCATCTTCTACACGAAAAGGCGTATTATCTTCATTAACCGCTAAAGTATCCGAAGATTGATCTTGATAAGAAAAATTGATTTCGCAATCTGAAAACTGATTGGTTATTTTCTCAAAATCAGCTTGAAATTCTTTTGTAATGGTGAAATGAATTTTAGTTTTATCATTCTCATTTTTAAAGAAATCGGCCTCAAAAATATTCTCTTCAATTGGTGTAACAATCTTGTTGCCCTTTACATGAAAAGGTAAAATTCCTTTTGGTTTATGGGAAAAATGCAATCCTTCTTCACTCAATAAAGTTTTAATTAAAATATAGTATCGCTTATCATTTGACAAAGAATAATAATTAGGAAACAAGTCAATTGTTTTTTCTTTTAACTCTCTGTAAAAAGGGAAATTTTTTAATCCAAAAATAAAAATAGAAACATCTTTTGCGTTCTTTTTATTGATGTAACTATTTATGGTATCATTATCAGCATCAAATTCATTCAAAAATTCATTCAAAAACTTAAACATACGAGTTGCAGCTCCTGAAGCAGGAACGAATTTTTCAATCGTATATTGATTTTTGTGTTTATCGAAATAAGATACCAACGGAAGAATTTCTTCTTCAGAAAAACGCCAAATTCCATCGCCAATAGTGGCCGACTTCACTAGATTTATCTTTGGAATTCCTTTGATGAAAAAATCCAGCTGTTGTTGCACTTTTTCTAGAGAATTTCCTCTTTCGTTAATAAATTTTATATCTGCTTCTGTAAAAGTCTTTTCCATTCTAAATAGCCTAAAATAGCAATAATTGTAAATAATAAAAACTGCATACTGGAGAATGTCAATCCTTTATAATAATACAAAGGCACCGAAATAATATCGGCTACAATCCAAATAATCCAGTTCTCAATCTTTCGTTTGGCCATGAGCCACATTCCTACAAAAAACAAAGCAGTTGTAAGTGTGTCTACATAAGCTGTCCAATCTGTAAATTTATCAAAAAATTGGTAAACAAATGCAACAAATAGTAAGGTTATTGTAAAAATTAGGCTCGAAATGAAATAATCTTTTCCATTCATAATTGATATTGGAAATTCATCTGCTCCGTTTTTCTTTCTTGTCCATAAATACCAACCTAAAACACTCATTATGGAATAGTAAATATTGATGATAAAATCACCAAACAATTTCCATTCCAACAAAATATATACAAAAATCAGTGTGCTAACTAACCCTGTTGGATACACTAAAATATTATTCTTTCTAGCAAATAAAACACTAACAATTCCAAACAAAACAGCTGTTAATTCAAGAAAAATAAAAAGATTAGAATAGTCTTTATATTGAGAAAAAAGTAACTCTATCATAATGAAAAGAAATTACTATCATTTTCAAAAGCGGTTCCAATCACAACCAAATCAGCTCCAGCATTATACACTTCTTGAATCGTTTTCATGAAACGAATGCCTCCACCAACAATCAATGGAATCTCGATATTTTGAGCGACATAGCGAATCATTTCTAACGAAACGTGTTGGTTTGCGCCGCTTCCCGCTTCTAAATAAATCAACTTTTTCCCAAGAAATTCGCCTGCTTTTGCCGTTTTATAGGCCAATTCGATATTGTTTTGTTCAATAGGCTGGGTTTGACTTACACGTTGCACAGCCGTTTCTTTTCCTCCATCGATTAACAAATAACCTGTTGGGATAATTTCCAAATTGGATTTCGCCAATATATCTACTGAATTTATATGATGTTCAATTAAATATTCTGGATTTCTGCCTGAAAGCAAACTCAAAAATAAAATCCCATCGGCTTCATTTGAAATTTGCGAAGGATGGCCTGGAAAAATTAATACTGGTAATTGAGTAGTTGTTTTAATAACGGAAATCAATTCGTCTAAATGCGTTCCATTGAAAGTACTTCCACCCACAAAAATATGTGTGGCAGGCGATTTTTTAATTTTCTCACCCAACACCACCGCTTGTTCAATTGAAACCTTTTCAGGATCAATTAAAACAGCTAATAGCTTCTGACGATTCTTTTTGGCTAGAAGTATATTTGAATATAGATTTTGCATTTTATTTTTTTGGGAAAGCACACACAAAGATATATGCTTCTACGTTATAAAAATGAATCTTGAACTTTTCTATTTGGTTATTAAATTGCAAAATAGCTGAACATTTCCCATCAATTAAATTAAATTCATCTTCAAAAATATGTTCTGGAAAACTAATTCCAACTTCATTTTTAATTTTAAAAATAGACTCTTTTACTCCCCAAATGACTGTTGCTTTTGCAATTTTATCTGGAGTAGAAAGATTTTCCAAATGTTTTATCTCTAAAAACCTTGGCGCTATTTTAAGTGTTTTTTCTTTTAGTTTTTCAATATCTATTCCCATTAATTCTGTGCTTATACAAATACACGAAAATTCATGAGAATGCGAAATAGAGATATGTTTGCCATCGCTTAAATGAGGTTTTCCAGCTTCATCATAAGTTAAATCATAATCGGTATAACCCAAATGTTGTAGTAACATTCGAACAGCTAAAAATCCTCTTTGATGTTCTTCAGATTTCATCCCTTCTAAACGAAAAAGCGAAGTATCACGTAACGAAACCGCTCTAAATAAAGAAGTTACGTCTTCTGTAATGTGCCAGAAGTACGCAGTAGTATTTTCGTTGATATGTATAATTTTATGTAGCGGCATTTATATTTTGTTGTTTTTCAAATCGTTAGAAAATTAAACAATTCACAAATTAATAGAAATCTTTGAAAAAATAAAAAGTTATTTTGTAATTTTGCACTCTAATTTTAGAATATACAAATATACATAATAGATGAGTACACAAACATTACCTTATGTAGCTTATAAAGTGAAAGATATTTCACTTGCAGCTTGGGGAAGAAAAGAGATTGAATTAGCTGAAGCAGAAATGCCAGGTTTAATGGCATTAAGAGCAGAATACGGAGCAACTCAACCTTTAAAAGGAGCTAGAATTGCTGGATGTCTTCACATGACAATTCAAACTGCTGTTTTAATTGAAACTTTAATTGCTTTAGGTGCAGAAGTTACTTGGTCTTCTTGTAACATTTTCTCAACTCAAGATCAGGCTGCTGCTGCTATTGCTGCTGCTGGAATTCAAGTGTATGCTTGGAAAGGGTTAAATGAAGAAGATTTCGATTGGTGTATTGAGCAAACTTTATTCTTTGGTGAAGACAGAAAACCATTGAACATGATTTTAGATGATGGTGGAGATTTAACTAATATGGTTATTGACCGTTACCCAGAATTAGTTGCTGGAATCAAAGGTTTATCGGAAGAAACTACAACTGGAGTTCACCGTTTATACGAAAGAGTAAAAGCTGGAACTTTACCAATGCCTGCAATTAACGTAAATGATTCAGTTACTAAATCTAAATTTGACAACAAATACGGTTGTAAAGAATCAGCTGTTGATGCAGTAAGAAGAGCTACAGATATTATGCTAGCTGGAAAAAGAGTAGTTGTTTGTGGTTACGGTGATGTTGGAAAAGGAACTGCGGCTTCTTTCCGTGGTGCTGGTTCTATTGTAACAGTTACTGAAATTGATCCAATTTGTGCGTTACAAGCAGCTATGGACGGTTTTGAAGTTAAAAAATTAGATACAGTTATCAAAACTGCTGATATTATTATTACTACAACTGGAAATAAAGACATCGTTTTAGGTTCTCACTTTGAGCAAATGAAAGATAAAACTATCGTTTGTAACATTGGACACTTCGATAACGAAATTGATATGGCTTGGTTAAACAAAAACCATGGTGCATCTAAAATCGAAATTAAACCACAAGTTGATAAATATACAATCAATGGAAATGACATTATCATTTTAGCTGAAGGTCGTTTAGTGAACTTAGGTTGTGCTACAGGTCACCCAAGTTTTGTAATGAGTAATTCATTTACTAACCAAACGTTAGCTCAAATTGAATTATGGAACAACAGTGCTGCTTATAACAATGACGTTTATATGTTACCAAAACATTTAGATGAAAAAGTAGCGATGTTACACTTAGCTAAATTAGGAGTTGAATTAGAAACGTTACGTCCAGACCAAGCAGAATATATTGGTGTA
Source organism: Flavobacterium cheniae (assembly GCF_004363695.1). GTDB lineage: Bacteria > Bacteroidota > Bacteroidia > Flavobacteriales > Flavobacteriaceae > Flavobacterium > Flavobacterium cheniae. The sequence continues at coordinate 303,283 of NZ_SNZC01000002.1, forward strand.
GAAGTACAAGGTCCATTCAAACCAGAATATTACAGATACTAATATTTAGTAAATAGTGAAAAGTGATTAGTAAATAGTCACTTAAAACATATTAAAACCCTTGCAGCAATGTGAGGGTTTTTCTTTTACCAACTATTTTTCAACAAATTAGCAACAACTTGAAACTTTTGGCGTTAAATTTGTACTAATCATCATCAATCAAAATCAATCATCATGTTAAAACGTTTTTTTATGTTATGCTCGGGCGTAGATTCCGACATAATTAATGGCTGTTCTAATGGCGAGCAAAACAAATATGCCGGAATTGGAGCTACTGTTTTCTTCACCGCCGTAATGGCTTTTATTGCTAGTGCTTATGCGCTTTTTACCGTTTTCGATAATGCATTTATTGCCATAGCTTTCGGTTTAGTTTGGGGTTTGCTTATTTTTAATTTGGATCGATTTATTGTTTCTACTATTAAAAAAAGAGATAGCTTTTTAGACGAATTCATTCAGGCAACACCACGAATTGCTTTAGCGATTATTATTGCTATCGTAATTTCAAAACCTTTAGAAATTAAAATCTTTGAGAAAGAGATCAATACGGTTTTATTGAAAGAAAAAAATGAAATGATGTTGGCCAACAAAAAACAAGTAGCCAATTATTTTCAATCGGATTTAGACAAAAACAAAGCCCAAATTGATAGTTTGAAATCGGATATTCTTAAAAAAGAAAAAGAAGTAAATGATTTGTATTCGGTTTACATCACCGAAGCTGAAGGAACCGCTGGAACTAAAAAGTTAGGAAAAGGTCCGGTTTATAAAGAAAAACGTGAAAAACACGATACAGCACTACAAGACCTAGCCACTTTAAAAGCTGCAAACCAAGCAAAAATTACCGATTTAGAAGCCAAATCCAAAACATTACAAACCGATTTAGATAAAAAAGTAACCGAAACCCAACCTATTATTGAAGGTTTCGACGGTTTAATGGCTCGAATAAATGCTTTGAATAAATTGCCTTTCTTACCATCTTTTTTCATTATGCTATTGTTTTTAGCGATTGAAACTTCGCCCATTATTGCCAAATTATTATCGCCAAAAAGCGAATACGATTTCAAACAGGAAGACAACGAAATGGGCATCAAAAATATGCTAGCTCAAAATCGTTACCAAAGCGAATTACAAAAGAAAACCGATGCTGAGATTTACGATAAAGTCTATGCCGATATCAAAGAAGATAAAGAACTGTACAACTACAAAAAGAAAAGTGCATTGGAATTATTAAAACTCCAAGCTGACGGATTTGTGGAAAAGCAGAAGAAGTCAATGTAAAAAAGAAACCCGATAATTAGTTATCGGGTTTTTAGTTAAATTTTATGGTAAATAAGAATATCCATTTCTACTTTTCCAAAGGAAATATTTTTCTAAAATTACTTTATTGAAATCATAAATTACATTCGGAATCATGATGGCAAAAGTTCTTGGTTTGAAAAGACTTGTTGATAATAACAATACTTCTTTTTTACCGGCATCCATTACACATAATCCAGGAATTCTGCCCCAAGCTTTTTCTTTAAGTTTGGCTTTACCTTCTGTTACTCTGATGATGTTTTCGGCTACGATTTTTCCGGTTTCATCACTTGGATAACCTGTTTTTGGAGATGCAAATGGTACTTTTCCAGGAGTAAATGGTAGCGGAACATTAACCGCTATTCCAGCAGCCCAAACATTTGGATAATCTATGTGTTGGTAACTGTCTTTAACTGGAATATAGCCTGTTGGTGTTGCGTGTAATTCAGGAGAATTCGTCACAAATTCAACTCCAATAAACGGAGGCATTAACATAGAGAATTTGAATGGTAATTCTTCACCATTAGTCAATTTGATTTTATCTTCGGTAACTTCTTCTACTCCAACTTGTGTTTTATAATGAATATTAAACATACTCATGAACGATTTTAGCATAGTTTCACCCATTGGCATTCCATCTATTCCAAAATGTCCCAAATAATCTTCAGGCGTAATCCAATATAAATCTACTTTTTTGCGAATATTTTGCTCGCGAAGCCATTTTTCTACATTGAATAAAAACTCATAAGCTGCACCCATACAACCAGCATTTTGCGTAGCTCCGATTACAATTGGACCCGGATTTTTCTTGAATTCTTCCAAAGCTTTTCTTGCTTTCATTGCTCCGTTTGGCGTTCCAATATAATGGGTATGTTCAGCAACACCTGGTGCTACATCGTATTTTACTTTTGGACCCGTTGCTACTACTAAATGATCGTATTTATAATCACCTTTATCTGTTGTTACTACTTGATTTTTTACATCTACTTTTAACGCTTCTGCATTAACAAAATCAACACCTTTTTTAGCTAAAATAGTATCTTTTCTGAATGAAATATCTTTGATCTCTCTTCTTCCAAAAGGCACCCAAATTAATGATGGAATAAACAAAAACAAAGGTGATTTATCAATTAATATTACTTTATGTTGGTCTTTACCTTTTCTCTTTATCTCTAGGGCTGCAGTCATTCCTGCGAAACTTCCTCCTATAACTACTGTTGTTGTCATCATGTTCTAATTTTATAGTGTAAAGTTACCTCATAATCAAAACATTATCTGTTACAAAAGTTACACAAACAAAAAAGCCTGAAACGTGAATTTCAGGCTTAAAGTTGTATTACTATTTTATTATAGATATTTTAAAATCTCCGATTTTAATCGGTCATATTCTCCTTGAAGGATTAATCCGTTGTCTAATAATTTTTTATAATTCTGAAGTTTGGCAAACAATTCGTCTTGTGTTAAATGCGCTAACCCTTTTTCCTCCGAAATAGGAGCTTCTACTTCCGTATCACGAATAACGTCATTTGGTGTAGGCATTAACTCTGCAAAATGAGTTACTTCTTCCGCTTGAATTTCCTCAATAACTTCTTCTTGAACTGGCGATTCAATTGGAGCTTCTGCTTTAACTTCTTCTACAATTGGAGTTGCTGCTTTTGGATTTTTCAATAAATCCAACTGCTCTTTAGCGTAAGTGTATAATTTTCTCGCTTGATTTTTTGGTAAATAATCAACTGTGTGTGTTAAATCTGAATTAGTTGTAAAGGTGAAATCTGCTCCTAAAATACCTTCTTTTACAAACGAACCTGCGATATCATCCCAATCGTAATCAATGAATTCCATTGATAATCCTAAATTTTTAGGCTTACACAAAATGATGCGTTTGTTTGTCACCACAATGCTGTCTGGAAAAATTGTTACCGCTGGTTTTTTCTGAACGGCAATGTAGCCTACTTCTTCGTTCGACATTAAAAGATTCTCCAATTTAGCCGTGATTTTCTCAATAGCTTTTGGATCTTGATCTTCGTTTAATATTTTTTTTAAGTTGTCTATCATTTTTTTAATTTTAAAATTGTTAAAATAATTTAGATTAAAGCTTATTTATTATTTCAACTTCGTATTTCATTTTAAGTTTCTCACTTATCTCTAATGCTACTTTTTCATCTTTAGTAAAATAAAGAGTTGTAGGTTTACCATTTTCAGGAAATAAATTTATCAAGATTGCCTTTTCTGAAATTCTTGCAGAAGCTGTTGAACTCATTCCAATTCCTCCAACTTTAGTTGAAATATTACTTCTGAACACAGAAATGGACTCCATTTTAGGGAAATTCTTCCAATGACCTATATTCAAACCTAAGATCGAAAAAACATTTCTATATTGATTATTTTTTAAATCTAACTCTATTCCGTTGTTAGATAATATTACAAAACCTCCAATTATCAAAGCTATCCAAACTAAAACGAAAGCAGGTCCAAAAGTCACATTAAAAAAAAGCAATAGAAACAATCCTGAAATCCAAAGTAAATTTCCAAGTATTAAACTTTTTAAAGATATTTTTTCAAGATAAAGAAACTTTTCCACTTACAAATTTACTTTTACGGCTTAATTATCATTACAAAAGTAATGCCTAATTTTCTAATTCTTGAATTTCTTGTTGGACTTTTTTCGTTAAACTTTTGAAAACAAGTTCGTAGGAATGATTAATCAAATCGCACATCATTTTATCGGAAACATCGCCATGAAAACGAACCGTATTCCAATGTATTTTACTCATGTGATATCCTGGCTCAATAGCTTCATATTCCGATCGAAGTTCCAAAGCACGTTCTGGATCACATTTTAAATTTAACGATGGTGTTCCTTTTTCCCATTCGGATAATGATGTTAAGCAAAACATTTTTCCTCCTACTTTAAACACCAAAGTATCTTCATCAAATGGAAAATGTTCGGTGACGCCTTTTTTAGATTGACAGAATTCGTAGAGTTGTTGAATGTCCATTTTGTTAATTACTTTTCAATTTTATACAAAACTGGTTTAGATGGAGAAGCATCATTTTCAAACGAAGCGAATTGTAAATTTAGCATATAACTTCCGTCTTGAACATCTTTGTTGACGTAAATCATTTCGGTAATTGTACAACTAAATCGTGCGTCTTCGTTGACATCTTTTACATCTTTTACATTCCAAAATGCTTTGTGTGCTAGTAATTTCCCTTCATCATGTTCTTTGTCGACACTTGGTAAATCGATTAATAAATGTTGAATGCCTTTTTCTCTAATAAAAATCGCAGCTGCTTCTTCCAAGTAAGGCGGATTTGTATTGGAATAATTCAAATGTTTTTTACTTTCTGGATTTGGTAATGTTCTGATGATAATAGCTTCAATTGAATCGTTATTTGTCTTATCGAGCGCAGTCGAGATATGTTCTTTTGTAATAACTAAATCTTCTCCAACCTTTTTTGGTTCCACTGAAATCAATTCTGCAGTAAAGAAAAACTGTTTCAAACATTGATTTATGGAATAAAAATCGCGTGTAATATGTCCTAAACATTCTGTATGAGTACCATGCGCATGTGGATTGAAGAAAATATTATTGAAATTCGTAGATGATTTCCCTTCTGAAACTTTACCAATCCAATCACCCATAGTTACAGGATCAATTTCAGGTGCATTTTGATACCACGCAATTGGATTTTGTTCGTTGTTAGTTAATGGAATGGAAATATCAACGGGCTTTGATAAGTCGATTTGGTATGTAGAATTATTATATAGGATTGTTGTTTTCAAAACAATAAATGATTAAATTTACGAGACTGTTCAGATTTTAAAGATAATCAAAATGAAGAAATATTTTATTATTCTATTCCTAATATTCCATTTTAGTTTGTTTTCACAAATTCAAAAGGATACTATTCAACTGACAACTCCTTTAGCTGCAATTAAAGTTGACTTAAACAACAATAAGCAGCGTATTTTTTTTAATCAATTAAATTTATATACAAATAACGATTTTTCAATATTTAATCGAACAACAATGTTAAACGATAATTTTTCGGTTTACAAAGGTAATTTTGAATATAAAAATTCTGTGTTAATTCCTGAAAACATGTTGTTTAACAACAAAATTGATTCGTTCAACCCTAGTGGGCTTTGTGATTTTAAAAGTGCCGTTTTAACAGGAATAATCAATTTAACGATAAGTTTATTTCAAACTGATTAAATTTTATAAATTCAGTAAAAACAGATCACTAGCAATTCCGTCGGAAAGAAATTTACCTTTTTTTGTAGTTCTTAGGATATTATCATCCACAAACAACAAATGGTCTTCTATGAATTTTGCTGCTTGTTGGTTCAAATAATCCAAATAGGTTTTCCCAAATTCTTGTTCGATTCTATGTAAGGAAACTCCCCAAATCGTTCTCAAGCCCGTCATGATATATTCGTTATAGCGGTCGGTTTTGGTTAAGGTTTCGATTTCAATTGGTAATTTATTTTCTTGAATAGATTTGATATAAAGTGAATTATTTGACACATTCCAACCACGATTTTTCCCATCATAACTATGTGCCGACGGACCAATTCCGATGTATTTTTTGCCTAACCAATAACTCGAATTGTTTTTGGAAAAATATTTTTCTTTTCCAAAATTCGATAATTCATAATGAATGAAACCGTTTTCTGAAAGTTTATCGACTAAAATTTGAAAATGCTCTTGTGCGACTTCATCATCTGGTTGTGGAATAATTCCTTTTTGGATGAACGAATGCAAAGCGGTTTTGGGTTCAACCGTTAAGGCGTAACTCGAAATATGTGGCACACCAAAAGACAAAGCAGTTTCAATGTTTTGCAACCATTTTTCATTGGACATTTCTGGAACTCCGTAAATTAAATCAATAGAAATGTTATCGAAATATTGAGTGGCAATTTCTAAACATTTTTTAGCTTCTTCTAAATTGTGCGCGCGATTCATCAACTTCAAATCGTCTTCAAAAAACGATTGAATTCCGATTGATAAACGGTTGACTTTATTTTTTGATAGTTCAATTATTCGCTTCTCTGTTAAATCATCTGGATTGGCTTCTACAGTAATTTCTGGATTTTCGACTACTTTATAGTTTCTATATACTTCATCAATCAAAAATTTCAAATCTGCAATCTGCAATATTGAAGGTGTTCCACCACCAAAATAAATCGTTTCTACAATCTCATTTTGAAATTCACTTTTACGCATTTGAATTTCTTTCGCTAATGCCAAAACCATTTCATCCTTCTTCTTCAATGAAGTAGAAAAATGAAAATCACAATAATGACAAGCCTGTTTGCAAAAAGGGATATGGATATAGATTCCTGACATTTGTTTGTTGTTGTAATATTTTTAATATAGATTTGTTTAATTAAAATTTTTAAAATGAAAAAACTTAAATTCTTATTGTTTTCTCTACCATTTATTCTATTTGCCTGTTCCTCAGACGATAGTGATAGCAACAACAATAACCAGTTTGCAATGACCGCTGAAATTAATGGTGTAACATTTGAAGCAAACAACCCTTATGGAACAAATCTTTATTCATCTACAAATATATGGGATTATTTTCCATTAGAAGACTTTGTAATGTTACAAGGAAGACAAGGAGGTTTATTAGGAAATCCTGAAATTAATATTTGGTTAAAAAGAACCGATATGGCTGTAGGAACTTATGGTTTTAGATCAGAAACTTATGACACACAACCATCTCATTTCATTGACTTAATTGATAATAGCAATGAAGAAATGGAAGAAACAATTGGAGGAACTATAACAATTACAGAAGTAAATACTTCTTCAAAAATTGTTAAAGGTACATTTCAATTTACAGCTTCTGATAATGTAGAAAATCCAGTTCCTGTAGTTAACAAGACTGTGACAAATGGTACATTTAGATACCAATATGAAGATTAAATATTAATAACAAAAGCCAGTGAAAAATCCTGGCTTTTGTTATTTTTAAAAATAGGTTAAAGATTAATATGATTCTTTAAAAACTCCCTGTGTAACGTTAATAATAGCACCTGAAGTAGGATGCGTAGCAGTTAAACTAAAAGTTCCTTTTACATAATAATTTGTACATTCTGTAAAATTTACTGATCCAGACACATTATAGTTTATTATTTCATGAGTATTTACATCATATTCATAAAAGCGAATTCCTCTAATAGCAGTATTATTTGAAAATGAATAATTCCCTACAATAGGGTTTCCTGATTCATAAACAATATCAAAGAAATATTTCCCACTACTTAAAACGTGTAATTCAGTAACAGTATTATCATCAGATGTATCAAAACTCATTCCATCCCAATCGTTCCCATTTATTTTGGCTGTTGTTCCAAATCCTGCCAGTAATGTATCTTGATTAGTAAATTCAACATTAAAAGAACCTGATACAGTTGAAAAATCAGAAGTATGATCATATTCATTATCATACACTTTTCCGCTGAAATTAACTGACACACGTCTTGTATTTGCATCGTAACTCACTAAATCAAAATTGAACGTATTTTCATTATAATATTCAAAAGTTGATTTTGGACCAAAAGGATTCTCAGAATCTATTGAAAAAACAAAAGCATCATATAAACTTCCTGCTGTACTAAATTTAAAGTCAATAGATTTTCCATTTGAACCATAGCCTGCAACTTCCATCCAATTGTCAAATCTGTAAGCTTGAACAGACGTTACGTTTATAGTTTCGCCATCAATAATTAAAGTAAAACCTTCAGGAACTGAACTAGAAGAACTTTCATCTGATGAACACGAAAAAAACATTGGCATTATTGCCAAGAATAAAAAAAAATTAAAAAATTTCATTTGATATAAATTTTAGTTGATATCCAAATTTAAAATAATTTAATATTTATAATATATTTTTTACAATTATTTTTTTACTCTATCTTCATTATTCTTCACAAAAGCATCCCAACCCGAATAACTTTTTTCACCAACCACTTTTCCAGAATTGAAAAAATGACAAACTGCAGCTGCCAAACCATCGGTAGAATCGAGGTTTTTTGGTAATTCTTTCAACCCTAATAATTGTTGGAGCATTTTAGCTACTTGTTCTTTACTGGCGTTTCCGTTACCGGTGATGGCCATTTTAATTTTTTTAGGTTCGTATTCTGTAATGGGAATATCTCTTGAAAGTCCGGCTGCCATGGCAACGCCTTGCGCTCTTCCTAATTTCAGCATCGATTGCACGTTTTTCCCAAAGAAAGGTGCTTCAATAGCAATTTCATCTGGATTATGCGTGTCGATTAATTCTATGGTACGTTCAAAAATGACTTTTAATTTCTGATAATGGTTATCGTATTTGGACAAAATAAGTTCGTTCAACTGCAGAAATTCCATTTTCTTGTTGACTACTTTGATTAATCCAAAACCCATAATCGTCGTTCCTGGGTCAATTCCTAATATGATGCGTTCGTTTGCCAATTTTAGTGTAAAGTTTCGTTTCTTTGTACCAATGATTACAATTCCTCACAAAGCTAAGCAATTCCTTGTTTTTACCATCAAACTTTTGATTGTAATTGGTGCGTTTTATTTTATTTACGACCAAATTGCTGGAAATTCGAAATTAGAATGGAGTAAATTCCAAACTTTAGTTTTAGAAAAAACTTCCGTTTTGACCATCATTTTCATTTTATTGTTTAGTGTTGCGAATCGCTATTTCGAAATTTTAAAATGGCAGAATTTGGTTGCTTTTATCAAACCAATTTCGGTTGGAGAGGCAAGTAAACAAGTTTTAGGCGCCTTAACAGCTGGTATTTTTACACCAAATGGTTTAGGAGAATATGCTGGAAAAGCGATGTTTTTCAAAAAAGAACAAACTAAAAAAGTGGTGTTTTTAAACTTGATTTGCAACGGAATCCAAATGATTTTGACCATTATTTTCGGAACAATTGGATTAATTTTAATTGGATATTGGAAATGGGCTTTAGCGATTATTGGAATTGCAATTGTATTATTTTTTGCTTCTATTCTTTCAAAAAACATCACCATAAAAGGGTATTCGATTCAAAAATTACTTCATAAAATAAACGAAATCCCAAAAAAGATTCACCGAAAAAATATTTTGCTTGGCGTTTGTCGTTACTTGGTTTTTTCGCATCAATATTATGTTTTGTTTTTAGTTTTTGATGTAGATTTACCTTATCTGACTTTGATTAGTTCAATTGCTGCTGTTTACTTTTTAGCTTCTTCGTTACCAAGTTTCCAATTTTTAGATTTTGCAGTAAAAGGAAGTGTAGCTATGTTTTTCTTTGGAAAATACGGAGTTAACGAATGGATTGTGATATTCATTAGTACCTTGATGTGGTTTTTAAACGTAGTTTTACCCGTAGTAATTGGAAGTTATTACGTAATGCGATTTAAGTTGAATACTTCAAAATAGATTATTCGTATGTTGGAATTAATTCTCGGAACCGTTTTTCTAATTTACATCCTATTCATCGGGCAACTGATTTATGGATTTAATCGAATGAGACGTTTTTCGAAAACAAAATTCACTCCAAAAACATCTTTTACCATTGTAGTTCCATTTCGAAATGAAAAAGAGAATCTTCCGAATTTATTGCATTCGATTGCGCTATTGAATTATCCGAAGGAATTAGTGGAAGTGATTTTAGTGGATGATGATTCTGATGACGAATTTAGAATTCAGAATTTAGAATTTAGAATTCAAATGATAAAGAATGTTCGTAAATCAAATTCACCTAAAAAAGATGCGATTGAAACCGCGATTCAAATAGCTAAACACGATTGGATTATTACTACTGATGCCGATTGTTTGGTTCAGAAAGATTGGTTGACGATTTATGATCAATATATTCAGAAAAATGAAGTTGAAATGGTAGCTTCTGGCGTTTGTTATGTTCCAAAAAATGGTTTTTTATCCGCCTTTCAGAATTTAGATTTCTTGAGTTTACAAGGTGCTACGATTGGAAGTTTTGGAATCAACCAACCTTTTATGTGTAATGGCGCTAATTTTGCCTATTCAAAATCATTCTTCAAGGAATTAAACGGTTTTCAAGGAAATGAAACCATTGCCAGTGGTGACGATGTTTTTCTACTTCAAAAAGCCGTTTCATTTGCTCCGAAGAAAGTTGGGTTTTTATTGGCTAAAGAAAGTATTGTTGCCACAAAACCAGTTGCAACTTGGTCTGAATTGTTTCAGCAACGGGTGCGCTGGGCTTCGAAAAGCACGGGTTATTCTTCAGTTTATGGAAAGCTGTTAGCGCTTGTGGTTTTTGGCGGGAATTTGGCTTGGATAGTGAGTTTTCTACTTTGGTTGGTAGGTTTATTGGACCAAAACATTTTTATGCTTTTTGTTGCTTTAAAATTTCTAATTGATTTTATCTTGATTTACAAAACCGCTAATTTCTTCGAATCGAAATTACAATATGTGTTCGCGAGTAGTTTGTTGTATCCGTTTTTTAGTGTTTCGGTGGCGGTGTATTCTTTGTTTGGGAAATACTCTTGGAAAGGAAGAAATTTCAAGAAATAATTTTAAATACGAATTTCACGAATTAGCACGAACTATTTTAACATATAAGTCATGTAAGTTTTTTGAAATGGATATTTTTTGCGAATTAAGTTCATTTAAGATTTTAAAAATTAATGTAATTCCTTAAATCTGTGTTCCCTACTTGAACTTGTACTTGATTTTGCCCTTGCTTATTTCTCCATTTTTATAATCACTGGAAGTACAAATTGCGTTTTTACTTTCACGCCTCTTTTAATCGCCGGTTCTACCTTTGGAAAATCGGATAATCTTGAAGTTAGAATGCTATCGATTTTTGTTTTGTCTGCTAAAGCGATGCTATCGTTTGGATATTGGGTTTCGAATTGTAAACTCGAATCGGGATTTACGGTAATTTTCACGTTGATAGTGTCAATTTCTGGATATTCAAAACGCAAAGTATCAATTCCTATTCGTTCTTGTATGGTTTGCGCCATATAATCGAAGAAACATTGCCTTTTTATTTCCGCATCTTTTATCGTATCACATTGCAAAACCGATGGAAATTCATCCACTTCATCCCAATTGATTTTTTTCAATTCTTGTTCTAACAATTCTTGCTCATCAGGAACTTGTTTTTCGAAGTACTGGCAAGATTGAATAGCTAAAAGCAAAAAAAGCAGTTGAATTATCTTTTTCATATTATTCTTCCATCTGAAACATTATAGGAATCGCATAGGAAATATTAATCGGTTTTCCATCACAATTAGCAGGAATGGCTGTTGGTAACGATTTAATAATTCGAGCTGCCTCTTCTTCTAAAATTAGACCATTTTTTGGACCAACAGCATCATTAATTTGCGGATTTCCTTCTTTATCAATAATAAAATACACTAAAACTCTTCCTTGTATTTCGTGATCCATTGCAAATTCGGGATATCTAAACTTTTTATAAATATGCTTTCTTATGTAATCATTAAATGACACTTGTTCTTCAAGTCCTGTAGTCAGATTTTTTACTTTATAGTAAGGTAATTCTTGAGAAGTACATTTTGTAAAACCTAAATCATCTTTAACAACTGTAGTTGTAACTTTAGATTTCTCAATAGAATCAGCTTGCTTTTTTTGTTGTTTGGCAATTTTACTCTCCTCAACACGAACCAAATAAGCATCCCATTCTTTCTTTTTTTGTTCGTCAGACTCTTTTTTAATTCTTGCCAATTCTTTTAAACGATCTTGGGTTGACATGTTTTTGTCTTGAGCAACCGCTAGATTAACAAACAGAAAAGAAATAAAAAGTAAAAAAACAAATCTCATAGAATCAAATAATTAAAAAAGTATGAAACAAAGTTATAAATTTGTTAGACAATAACTAAAATCTTATGGAATACTTTTTACTGATTCTGGGTTTACTTTTAATGATAGTTGGAATTATTGGCAGTTTACTTCCTGCTTTACCGGGACCACCTATTAGTTGGGTTGGGATTTTATTGCTTTATTTTTGTCCTGGAATGGAAACCAATTATTGGTTGCTGGGTATTACTTTAGTAATTGCGGTTGTAATTGGCATTTTAGATTATGTGATTCCTGCAAAAGGGACAAAGTATTTTGGCGGAAGTAAATACGGAATTTGGGGAACGAATATAGGTTTGGTTGTTGGCTTATTCTTTCCTCCGTTTGGATTTTTGATTGGACCGTTCTTAGGTGCTTTAATAGGCGAACTTATTTACAACTCAAACGAAGGAAAGCGTGCTTTTAAAGCTGCTACTGGTTCGTTCTTAGGTTTCTTAGCGGGAACGTTTATTAAGTTCTTAGTGAGTTTGCTTTTCTTAGGAGTATTCTTTGTTGTGGTTTGGCAGAATAGTGAAGTTTGGTTTTGATAATTTTTTAATTAAGAGCTTGAGCTCTTTTAACTAGTCTTTTGTTTTTTCTTATCTTACTCTTATCCATGGAAATTAATAGTATTTCTCCTAATCCAAAATCGAAATAATAATTTTCTTTTCCAGATATATAAATATCCTCACCATATAACTTAATCACTTTATTTTTTCCTTTTTTTGAATAATAATTTATATCAAAATAATTGACCTTATCTAAGTAGTCAATTTCAGGGAAACTAATTAAATGACGTCCAGCTTCAAGAAAATAAATATTATTTTTAGTGTCCAAATTTTGTTTAAAAATAATATCTCCTTCTAAATCTAATATTTTTATTGAATCCGTATTTTTATTAAAAGCTATCAATCTAACCTTATTAATTAATATTTCATTTTCATAAAAATATATTTTTAATGAATCCGAAATATTTTGGGAATAGCAATTTGAATTAACCAACAAAATAAATACAAGACATTTCAAAAAATTCATCATACTTTATTAAAAATATTAAACCTTGCAATTTCAATTATTCTGAGCTTCACAAAGCTACTTAAAAACATACTAAAATGATTCCCAAAAGTATAAAAATCAAAAAAGCTCTGCATAAATGCAAAGCTTTCCATTGGTCTAACTACTAAACCTTTTGGTACTTTCGTACCTAAACAACACAACTATTTTAAATATTTTAAGAGGGCAAAAAAGCCTTTCTTTTACGAAAGGCTTCCTCTTTACTGGCGGTCTGGACGGGACTCGAACCCGCGACCCCATGCGTGACAGGCATGTATTCTAACCAACTGAACTACCAAACCAGTGCTTGATTGCGAGTGCAAATATACTACGCTTTTTCATTCCTGCAAATATTTTTTATAAAAATATTAAACTTTTTTTATCCCTTTTAGCCAAACTTTTGTTTTTCAACCAAATACGTAGTCATAATTTTTTCGAATTTTTCATCAACAGAAACCGGAACATACTTAATTTGGTACTGCATACAGGTTGTTTCAACTGTTTTGAAAAATTCTTCTACCTTTTTTTGATACGATTCTTGTGTGTTTTCGGCAAATAAATTAATCTCTTCTCCTGTTTCTACATCGATAAATTTTCTTGGCGTGTTGTCAAAACTGAAATTTAATTCGGTTTTTTTATCATAGACATGAAAAACTACCACTTTATGTTTGTTGTGTTTTAGATGTTGAAGTGCTTTGAAGATTTTGTCGTTATCTTCGTTTTGAAACATATCGGTAAACAAAATCACCATAGAACGTCGGTGAATATTTTCGGCGATTTGATGTAAAAAAGTGACTGTATCTGTTTTTTTGGTTTGATTATTATTTTCTAAAATACCTTCCAGCTTGTTCAAAATCATGCGATGATGACGGTCGCTTCCTTTTTCTGGCGAATAATATTCGTAAGTATCCGAATAAACACTCAAACCAACAGCGTCACGCTGCTTTTTAAGTAAATTCATTAAAACCGCAGAAGCCAATACCGAAAATCCTATTTTACTCTCATAAAATGGCTGATTATCCTTCAATTTAGGATAATGCATCGAAGATGAATTATCTAAAATCAAATGGCAACGTAAATTGGTTTCATCTTCGTAACGCTTGGTATATAATCTATCGGTTTTGGCGAACAACTTCCAATCGATATGTTTTGTACTTTCTCCTGGATTGTAGATTTTATGTTCGGCAAACTCTGCTGAAAATCCATGAAAAGGTGATTTGTGCATACCCGAAATAAATCCTTCGACAATTTGGTTAGCCAAAAGTTCCAAGTGCTCAAAACTGGATATTTTTTCTATTTGCTGTTCTAAATTCATATTCCCAAAGATAGGAAAAGATTTTAAATTTCAGGCGAAAGGTTATGGGATAAGGGTGAAAGGTTGTGGTTAAAAAAAAGGCTCAACTTTCGTTGAACCTTTTCCTTTTTCTTTTTCAAATATTATAGTAATGCGTCAATTGCATCAGTATAGGTTTTCTTAGGAGCTACACCCACTTGTCTTCCTACTACTTCTCCATTTTGGAAAATTAATACTGTTGGGATGTTTCTAACACCATATTTTGCCGCAAATTCTTGGTTTGCATCTACGTCCACTTTTCCTACTACCGCTTTTCCTTCATACTCACTGTGAATTTCGTCGATAACTGGTCCAACCATTCTACATGGCCCACACCAAGCTGCCCAAAAATCTACTACTACTGGTTTGTCTGATTTTAATACTACTTCGTCAAAAGTAGCATCTGTTATTGCTAATGCCATATTTATCTTTTTAGTTTTATACTTATTTGAATTGCAAATTTAGGAATTAATTACGAATGAAAGTGTGTTTTAAAATTACTTTTGATTATACTCTCATTTGAAGAATTTATACTTAATTCAATTTGAAATTTACTTGCATGCGTTCCAATTCTTGAAGCAACTCAGACGAAATCTTTACTTTCAATTTTCGGCTTGGCATAGAAAGTTTTGTTTTTACGATAATTTCTTCTTTTTCTGCTGGAACCTCTATTTCCATTTCCGTTATTTCACCCGACTCATCCACAATTTCCTCTTCCACATCTACTGGAGCAGCAACCGGAATATCTTCTACTACTTTTTTAATTCGTTCCAATTCCATTACTTCAAAAGTCACTGAATTATCACCCGTATTTGCAGCAAAAAGTTCGTTCAATTCAGTAACAAAATTGGAATGCAAATCTTTAATATCTAAATGAATAAATAGTTTTTTGGCAAACGTTGGCAACACATCCGCTAACATTTTTGCGTCTAAAAACTGAATTCTTGGGTCTGATTTTTTACCGGTTTCGCGATTCACCCAACCTTCTTTTACATTGATTTTAAAATACACAAACTGATTTTGCAACAAGAAATGACGGTATTTTAAATATTCTTCATCAAAAATTCGGAACTCATAACTTTCATCATACCCTTCTAATACAAAGGTTGCCCAGCCTTTTCCGTTTTTGGCGGTTCGATGTTGGACATTAGTTACAATTCCTCCAAAAGAAAGATTTTTACCCAAATGCTGCTCCAAATTTTTAAGCGATTCCAATTTAGCCGAGCAGAAATATTTCATTTCAAACTTATAATCATCTAACGGATGTCCAGAAATATAAATTCCAACGACTTCTTTTTCCTTGGCTAATTTTTCCATTGTGCTCCAATCTTCACAAGGAGGTACAATCGGTTCCGCAATTTGCACTTCTGAAGCATCGCCAAACAAACTTACTTGCGATGAATTTTCGTTTTCTTGGAATTTCGAACCATAACGAATCGCTTTTTCTAAAAATGTAATTCCGTCGCCGTCATGATGAAAATATTGAGCACGATGTGTTTCTGTAAAACCATCAAAACCACCTGCTAATGCTAAATTTTCGAATGCTTTTTTATTCGCAGCACGTAAATCAATTCGTTTGGCTAAGTCAAAAATAGATTTGTAATTTCCATCTTTTCTGTTCTCAACAATGGTTTGAACTGCTCCTGCGCCAACTCCTTTAACAGCACCTATTCCAAAACGAACTGCATAATTTTCGTTTACTGTAAATTTATAGAACGATTCATTCACATCTGGACCCAAAACGGCCAATCCCATACGTTTACATTCTTCCATAAAGAACGAAACTTGCTTGATATCGTTCATGTTATTAGAAAGTACCGCAGCCATATATTCTGCAGGATAATGCGCTTTTAAATAAGCCGTTTGATAAGCAATCCAAGCATAACAAGTAGAGTGCGATTTATTAAACGCATAACTTGCAAACGCCTCCCAGTCTTTCCAAATCTTCTCTAAAATAACTGGATCGTGACCTTTTTCTGCGGCTTGATTGATAAATTGAGGTTTCATTTTGTTCAAAACGTCAATTTGTTTTTTACCCATCGCCTTACGCAAAACGTCGGCATCACCTTTTGAGAATCCGGCTAATTTTTGCGACAAAAGCATTACCTGCTCTTGGTAAACGGTAATTCCGTAAGTTTCAGCTAAGTATTCTTCACAGGCTTCTAAATCGTATTTGATTTCTTCTTCGCCGTTTTTTCTACGAACGAAAGAAGGAATATATTCCAATGGTCCCGGACGATATAATGCGTTCATGGCAATTAAATCGGCAAAAACAGTTGGCTTTAAGTCCTTCATATATTTTTGCATTCCAGGCGATTCGTATTGGAAAACCCCAACTGTTTCACCTCTTTGGAATAACTCATATGTTTTTGTATCGTCAATTGGAAAATTATCAGGATCTAAGTCGATTCCTAAACGATATTTTACCAATTTAACCGTGTCTTTAATTAAGGTTAGGGTTTTTAATCCTAAGAAGTCCATCTTCAACAAACCAGCGCTTTCCGCTACCGAGTTGTCAAATTGCGTTACATATAAATCGGAATCTTTTGCCGTAGTAACGGGAACGAAATTCGTAATATCACTTGGCGTGATGATTACACCACAAGCGTGAATTCCAGTGTTTCGCATGGAACCTTCTAATACTTTTGCTTGCTGAATGGTTTCTCCTGCTAAATCTTCTGAGTTGGCAATCCCAATTAATTCTTTGACTTTATCAAATTCTTCCGAACGCAATGCTTTTTTGACTTCGCTTTCGTCCTCTGCTAAAAATCGGGCTAAATTCCATTTGGAAGGCATCATTCCTGGAATCAATTTGGCAATTCTATCGGCTTCAAAAAGTGGCAAATCCAAAACACGAGCCGTATCTCGAATCGCAGACTTTGTAGCCATTTTACCATAGGTAATAATTTGCGCCACCTGATTTGAACCATATTTATTGATTACATAATCCATCACACGACCACGACCTTCATCATCAAAGTCGATATCAATATCGGGCATGGAAACACGGTCGGGATTTAAGAAACGCTCAAAAAGCAAATCGTACTTAATTGGGTCGATATTTGTAATTCCTAAACAATATGCTACAGCAGAACCCGCCGCAGAACCACGACCAGGACCAACGGAAACATCCATTTTTCGGGCTTCTGCAATGAAATCTTGTACAATTAAGAAATAACCTGGATAACCTGAATTGGAAATCGTAAGCAATTCAAAATCCAAACGTTCTTTAATGTCATCGGTTAATTCGGGATAACGTTTTTCAGCTCCTTTGTAAGTTAAATGTCTTAAATAATTATTTTCGCCTCGTACGCCACCGTCTTCGGCATCTTCAGGAACTTCAAATTCATCAGGAATTTTGAATTTTGGAAGTAATACATCTCTATATAAAGAATACGCTTCCACTTTATCTATAATTTCCTGAATATTAATAATTGCTTCGGGTAAATCAGCAAAAAGTTGCTTCATTTCGTCACCCGATTTAAAATAATATTCTTGATTTGGCATCCCATAACGATAACCACGACCGCGACCAATTGGTGTAGCTTGTTTTTCACCATCTTTCACACACAATAAAATATCGTGCGCATTAGCGTCTTCTTTATTAACGTAATAGGTATTATTGGTCGCAACCAACTTTACATTGTGCTTTTTCGCGAAAGCAATTAATGTTTGATTAACGCGATTTTCGTCTTCTTGTTTGTGACGCATTAATTCCAGATAGAAATCAGAACCAAATTGCTCTTTCCACCAAATTAAAGCTTCTTCCGCTTGACTTTCGCCTACATTTAGAATTTTACTCGGAATTTCTCCGTATAAATTTCCCGATAAAACAATGATGTCTTCTTTGTATTGTTCCACTACTTTTCTGTCGATACGAGGTACGTAATAGAAACCATCGGTATATGCAATAGAAGACATTTTGGCTAAATTGTGATAGCCTTTTTTATTTTTTGCCAATAAGACTACTTGATATCCGTTGTCTTTTTTGGTCTTATCTTTATGATCATCACAGATATTGAATTCGCAACCAACGATAGGTTTGATTTCGGTTTCTGTTGGTTCTTCTCCTGCTTCAATTGCTGCTTCAATTTTTGCTTTAGCTGCTTTATTATGATTCATAACGGCACTTACAAAATGGAAAGCGCCCATCATGTTACCAGTATCGGTCATAGCAACCGCTGGCATTTTAAATTTTGCTGAAGCTTTTACTAAATCATTAATTGCAATGGTAGATTGTAAAACCGAAAACTGTGTGTGATTGTGTAAATGTGCAAAAGCAGCATCTTTTAAATCTGATTTTACTTCGTCTGAAATTGTAGTTTGAACTTCCTCTTGTTCGATTTTTTTCAAACGCGCTCTAATTTCGTCAGAGGCTTGTTTCAGATTAATATGTTTTAATCCGATTAATTGGATTTCTCCCAGATTTTTCTCTCTAAAGCTTCTGAAATATTCTGGTGTTACATCTAATTCTTCTTTAGTAAAAACTTCTCTTTTGATTAACTCTAAAAAACAACGAGTAGTTGCTTCCACATCGGCAGTAGCATTGTGCGCTTCTGCAAAAGGTTGATTGAAAAGATATTGATGTAATTCGGTTAATGTTGGTAATTTGAACCTTCCGCCACGACCACCTGGTAATTTTAATAAGTTGGCTGTAATTTCGGTACACGTATCTAAAACAGGCATTTTAGACATATCGGAACCAATATTCATACGATGAAATTCGCAACCCATAATATTAACATCAAATCCTACATTTTGCCCTACAATAAATTTTGTTTTGGAAAGCGCAATGTTGAATTTCTCTAAAACCTCCGATAAGAGAATTCCTTGCTCCATTGCCAACTCAGTAGAAATACCATGAATTCTTTCGGCATCATATGGAATATTGAAACCTTCGGGCTTTACCAAATAATCTTGGTGCTCGATAAGATTACCCATTTCGTCATGCAACTGCCATGCAATTTGTATACAACGAGGCCAGTTATCGGTATCGGTAATGGGTGCCGACCAACTGCGAGGTAATCCTGTGGTTTCTGTATCGAAAATTAAGTACATCTATCTGATAATTAAGCTTTAGAAAAATTTAGAAGCTGATTTTGAATAAAAACAAAAATACATTTTAAGTTATTGAATGCCAATTTAAGTTATCAACAAAAACAAAAAACCACCTGAATTACTCCAGATGGTTTTAATATTTTTAAATTGTTTTTTAGAATGTTGAGATTGGAATCTTATAAAAAACACCTTCTGAGAAAGTAATTACTTCACCTTCTGCATTAACTGCATTAAACTTGTATTTTCCTGTAAACAATCCGTTTTCAACTTCTTCAATTTCGATTTCTCCATTACTTTGTTGAATATTGATAACTCTAAAAGTCGCGTTATTATTTCCTCCAACAATAGTAACAATGTCGCCAGGTCTATATCCAACCCCTCTAGCTACAACAGTAATTGCTGTTACAGTACCATTTGTGGTTTGAGTAGCTACTCTTAATCCAGAACCAGAACCTCCAGTTGTTTGAGCACCAGCTGAATTAGCTTGATAAGCCGTTCCTCTATTAATCATTGCAGAAACTTTAAATGCTGGTCCATAATACAAACCAGTATCATAATAATCTGAAAATCCATCAACATCATTAGAGTAAGTTGCGAAATTTTCTTGATTAGTTGTGCCTAAAACATAAATTCCAGGATCAGTACTTGCAGTTTCTAATGTAACTGTTTCAAATTGGTTATAGGCTGTAATAATCATTCTACCATCCTCATCAATACTAACTCTTGCATCATTTGCTCTCCAGTAAACATCATTTTGTTTGGCTTGAAAAGCTGGATTATTAGTTTGAAGATCCTCTTGACACGAAGAAAATGCAACAACAATCGCAAATAAAGAAACTATTTTTTTCATCTTAAATTAAGTTCGTTATAATATGTAGGTAACAAAAATAACTTTTTTATTGAAATAAACACATTTTCAACGAAAAAATATTTTACACTAACTTATACATTTGTATTGCAAAGTTTTATATATTTGCACCCTTAAATAACCGAGGTCGAGAACCTCAAATTAATCACAAGATTATGTCAGTAAAAATTAGATTACAAAGACACGGAAAAAAAGGGAAACCTTTTTATTGGGTTGTTGCAGCAGATGCAAGATCAAAAAGAGATGGTAAATTCTTAGAGAAAATCGGAACTTACAATCCAAACACTAACCCTGCTACTATCGATTTAAATATCGAAAAAGCAGCACAATGGTTACACAATGGTGCTCAGCCAACTGACACTGCAAGAGCAATTTTATCTTACACTGGTGCTTTATTAAAACACCACTTAGATGGAGGAGTTCGTAAAGGTGCTTTAACTCAAGAACAAGCTGATGCTAAATTAGCAACTTGGTTAGACGAGAAAGCTGGTAAAGTTGATGCAAAAAAATCTGGTTTATCTAAAGCAGAGGCTGATGCAAAAGCAAAAGCATTTAAAGCTGAACAAGAAGCAAACGCAAAACGTATTGCTGCTCAAGCTGAAGCTGCGAAAGCAGAAGAAGTAGCTGAAGAAGCTGCAGCAGAAGTAACCGAAGAAGTAGTAGAAGCTGCTGCTGAAGAAACTCCAGCTGTTGAAGAAAACAACGAAGAAACTCAAGCATAATTTTATAGCGATTCCATGCGTAAAGAAGATTGTTTCTATTTAGGTAAAATCGCAAAAAAATTTAGTTTCAAAGGGGAAGTATTGGCGTATTTAGACACCGACGAACCCGAATTGTATCAAAATTTGGAATCAGTTTTTGTTGAAATCAACAAAAGTCTGGTTCCATTTTTTATTGAAAGTAGTTCGCTTCACAAAGAAAAATTCTTACGTGTTCGTTTTGAAGACATTCAAACCGAAGAAGAAGCAGACGAAATTATGGGAAGTGAAATCTATCTTCCACTTTCAATGTTACCAAAATTAGAAGGAACTCAATTTTATTACCACGAAGTAATTGGATTTGATGTTATCGACCTAATGAGAGGAAACATCGGAAAAATTGTTGCTATTAATGATAGTGGTGCTCAACCACTTTTTGAAATTGATAAAAACGGAACTGAAATTTTAATTCCGCTTATTGATGATTTTATCATTGCACTTGACAGAGCAAACAAAACCATTACTTTAGAAACGCCTGAAGGATTGGTTGACCTTTATCTTGGATAATTCCAATGACTTTTACATTCAAACAATTTCAAGTTAATCAAGATCGTTGTGCTATGAAAATTGGCACGGATGGTGTTTTGCTTGGTGCTTGGACTCCACTAATCAACAATCCGTACAATGTTTTAGATATTGGTGCTGGAACTGGAATTTTGTCTTTGATGTTAGCCCAAAGAAGTAACGCCGAACAAATTGATGCGATTGAAATTGACGAAGATGCTTACGAACAATGCGTAGAAAATTTTGAAGCATCTCCTTGGGGTGATAAATTATTTTGTTTTCATGCAGGTTTAGATGAATTTGTGGACGAACCTGAGGATGAATACGATTTAATTATTTCCAATCCTCCTTTTTATACAGACGATTATAAAACTGATAATACTTCGAGAGATTTAGCACGTTTTGAAGACGCTTTGCCTTTTGAAGAATTAATTGAAGCGGCTGCGTTATTACTTTCGGATAACGGGATTTTTTCTGTGATTATTCCTTTTAAAGAAGAAGAGCGATTTGTTTCTATGTGTAAAGAATTGGATTTATTTCCATTAAAAATTACTCGTGTAAAAGGCACACCAACATCAGAAATCAAAAGAAGTTTATTGGCTTTTTGCCGAATAGAACAAACTGCATTGATTGATGAGTTAGTCATTGAAATTTCTAGACATAATTACACTCCTGAATACATCGAATTGACGAAGGATTTCTACTTGAAGATGTAACCCTAGCCCAGATGGTAGCGGCATCCTTTTTGTTTTTTCTTACTCTTCTTTTAAAACAAAATAACGAAATGTTCTTAGAATTCGACAAAACAAAAAGATATAGTGGACAGCTGGACACGAGCTCCTAAATGAGCGAACTGACGAAGTAAAAAGCTTCTTAAAAAATTATAACACTTGTTCATTGATTTGTTAAAAATCTTTACTTACTTTTGTGACTTTCAAATCAAAAACTATGAGACCAGACTTATTTCAATCTCCAGATTATTATTTATTAGACGAATTATTATCTGACGAACATAAAATGGTGCGTGATGCTGCACGTGCTTGGGTAAAAAAAGAAGTATCTCCAATTATTGAAGAATACGCACAAAGAGCAGAATTTCCACATCAAATCGTAAAAGGTTTAGGAGAAATTGGTGGATTTGGCCCTTATATTCCAGTGGAATATGGTGGAGCTGGATTAGATCAAATTTCTTATGGATTAATCATGCAAGAAATTGAAAGAGGAGATTCGGGTGTACGTTCGACTTCTTCAGTTCAATCTTCATTGGTTATGTATCCAATTTGGAAATACGGAAACGAAGAACAAAGAATGAAATATTTACCAAAATTAGCCACTGGAGAATTCATTGGTTGTTTTGGTTTAACTGAGCCAGATTTTGGTTCAAATCCAGGTGGAATGGTAACTAATTTTAAAGATATGGGTGATCATTATCTTTTAAATGGTGCTAAAATGTGGATATCGAATGCTCCTTTCGCTGACATTGCAGTAGTTTGGGCAAAAAATGAAGAAGGAAGAATTCACGGATTAATCGTGGAAAGAGGAATGGAAGGTTTCTCAACTCCTGAAACACATAACAAATGGTCGTTAAGAGCTTCAGCTACTGGAGAGCTTATTTTTGACAACGTAAAAGTTCCAAAAGAAAACTTATTGCCAAACAAATCTGGATTAGGAGCGCCTCTAGGATGTTTAGATTCGGCACGTTATGGAATTGCTTGGGGAGCGATTGGAGCAGCTATGGATTGTTATGATACTGCTTTGAGATATTCAAAAGAGCGTATTCAATTTGACAAACCAATTGGAGCAACGCAATTACAACAAAAGAAATTAGCTGAAATGATTACTGAAATTACGAAAGCACAATTATTAACTTGGAGATTGGGTGTTTTAAGAAACGAAGGAAAAGCTACAACAGCTCAAATTTCTATGGCGAAAAGAAACAATGTTGATATGGCATTAACAATTGCTCGCGATGCACGTCAAATGCTAGGCGGAATGGGAATTACAGGTGAATATTCAATCATGAGACACATGATGAATTTAGAATCTGTAGTAACTTATGAAGGAACTCACGACATTCACTTGTTAATTACAGGTATGGATGTTACAGGTTTCCCAGCATTCAAATAATTAAACAATAGATAAAATTGATATAAAATGCTTCTCTTTTTAGGGAAGCATTTTTACTTTTGTAGTGTACAGATTCAAAACCAAAAGAAGTCAGAATTTCGTATACAGAAATAAAAATTGCCCTATGAACATTCAAACCATAAACCAATCGATTCAAAATCAGAAAGAACAATTATTAAATCATTCGTTATACAACAAAGTAAAAACGATTGACGATTTACATTGTTTTTTAGAAAACCACATTTATGCGGTTTGGGATTTTATGTCGTTATTAAAAGCCTTGCAGAATAAATTAACTTGTACTACAACTCCGTGGTTACCCATTGGAAATCCAGAAATTCGTTATTTAATTAACGAGATAGTTGTAGCAGAAGAAACCGATTTAACATTGGACGGAACTCGTCAAAGTCATTTTGAAATGTATTTAGATGCGATGACACAATGTGGCGCTTCTACAACTCAAATCAATGCTTTTTTGAAAAATGTGGAAGAAACGAAAAACATTTTTGTATCGATAAAACAAAGTGATTTACATCCGAATGTGAAAGCGTTTTTAGATTTCACTTTTAGAGTAATTGAACAAGGAAAACCACACGAAATTGCAGCAGCTTTTACTTTTGGAAGAGAAGATCTAATTCCGAATATGTTTACCGAAATATTGAAAAACTTTCAGCAAAATTTTCCAGAAACCGATTTGTCAAAACTAATTTACTATTTCGAAAGACATATTGAATTAGATGCCGATGAACACGGACCAATGGCGATGCAAATGATTGCAGAACTTTGTGGCGATTCAGAACAAAATTGGAAAGAAGTAGAAGAAGTTTCGATTACAGCTTTAGAAAAGAGAATCGGGCTTTGGAATGCTATAGAAGAGCAAGTGGAATTGAAACATGAATTGGTTTAGTTTATTTGTTGGTTTTCCAAATAAAACCATCTAATAGATAATGTGTAAATTGTGGAACCGTAAGTAATGGAACTAAAAGGAATTGCCATTTAAAAGCATCTATTCCAATGTTAATATTTTCGTTCCATACAAAAATTTCCCACAAATATTCTTCGGTGAAAGCAATTCCGATTAGAATTAAAACAAAGAAAAGAATTCCTTTGCTGCTTTTAAAATGAAATAATTCGCCCATTTCTTCTTTAGGTTTTGAATCGATTTCTTTTAAATATATTAATGCCATGTAAGGTATTCCGTGAGAAACCACGTTTAAAAGTGTGAAAACTAAATCATTATTAAAATATACTATTCCAAAAAACCACGATAGTAAAGTTCCAATAATTATCAGGTTTTTTGGAATATTAAAATAGCTGGTTTTCAAATAAAGATAAAGTGTTCGACATAAGTAATATGCCACAACAAGAACATAAATTACAGTTGAAACTTGGATTAAAAACTGGCTTTCGTATCTTAAAAACTCTTTTTCAACAAACCAATTAAAAGCTCTTGGCGAAGAAAAAAACCAATATAACATTGGATAAATGGTTGCTGTGTAAATTATTAATGCATCTGAGTATCGATTGATTTTTGATTTTTCTTCCTTTCTTGCATACAACCTAACAAACCCATATTGCTGTCTAATAAAATGGAAAACAGCTACATAAGCTAAAACTGACCAAAAAACAGAACTCCCAAAACCAAATAAAAATAAACCTATTAAAAAACAAATTATTGGCAATCCAATGTACAGTTTTTTTCTCCTTTGAAATTCTGATTTTACAAAGTAAGTTTTGAAAAGAGTCGCATAAACGTGAGCCACATCAATAAAAACAATCAAAAATAACCAAGTGTAAAAGGAATAATCTTCTTGGATTTGCGATAACCAATCCTGAAAAATAAATACAATTCCCAAAACAAAAAATGCTGGAAAAAGTATCAACCAAAAATCGGTTTTTGATTTATGAATCCAAGGTTGTTCCATCTACAATTTTATTAACTACATTAATTCCTTGGTGAAAAGCTTCTTCAAAAATAGAAATTCCAGCTAAATCGCTGTGTGCGAAAAAGATTTTATTTTCAATACTTTTTGAAGCTTCTTTGAGCGATTTACTTTTTAAAAAATTTGGAACAGGACTTATCATTCCGTGACCAATTCTATGAATTTCAATCGCACTTATATATTGATCAATATCTGGATGTGCTATTTTTAAATCGGATAACACTAATTCTTTCCAATGCTCAATTGGTTTTTTTAACAACTCTTTTCTGTCTTTCTTTATATCACTTGAACTAAAGCTATAATAATACGTAATAACCTTTTTATCAATTATTTGCTCCAAATTTTGATGCTGATTATAAACGTATCCAAGACCTTTTGCTTTGTAAATTACATTATCCCATGACAGTGGAAAACTTCCATTATCAGGAATGTCGGTTAATGTGATGGAAGCTGTAAACCAAGGAGCGTAATGAAAATTATTTGCCGTATTTTTTCTTTCCGAAACCAAATACTTTGTGATATATTGTGGTGTGGCAAGAATTACTTTTTCGGCTAAAATAGTTATTGATTCATTAGATTTAGCATTAAAAACCAACACTTTAACTCCATCTGAATTAAGTTGAATATCATATACTAAATGATTTTTCAACACTTTATTTTCAACAGCTGATTTTAATTTTTTTACCAATCTACCATTACCTTCTGGCCAGGTTAAAACCGTATCGTCATATTTGTTGTTCTCGTGTTTCCTTGCAGCAAAATAATGAATTCCGGCCCAAGCCGAAACAAATTCGATTCCTAGACCAAAATCATCTTTACAACAATAATCTACGTATTCTAAAATTTCTTCAGCCGTGAAATTATTGTCTAACAACCATTTTTTCATGGTTATTTCATCCAGTGAATTTAAAGATTCATCTGATGAACAGAATGATTTTGGAATATCAAAAAAGTACTTTTTATCATTACCTTTTTTCTCACGAAATTCAGTCATTTTTTGAAGAAAAAAATCCATTTGATTATCAACTTCTTTGGAGTTTCCATATCTCGGAATTAAATCCGTCTGCCAAGAATTACGAATAAATAATCGCTCGTTTGGATCAAAACACAATTGCGTTTCATCAAAAACAGGTAAATTATCTTTGTAATCTACTATGATTTTTGATTCTTCTAAAAAGTTTAAAAGTTCTTTATCTCTTACATTAGGTAAAGGCAAATAATGTGCTGCTAAAGGAAATTTAGAATACTGATTTTTACCATTTGCAGAATTTCCACCTAATTTATTTTCTAATTCTAAAACTAAAAAATCTTCAATTCCTATTTTCTTGAATTGACGTGCTGCTGATAGTCCGGAAATTCCACCGCCAACAATTAAATAAGGTATTTTAATTTCTTTGGTTGGTTTGGGAAAGTTCTTCAACCACAATCGATGCCCTAAAATATGATTGGTTCCGGTAAGTTTTAATGCAATTTCAATTAGTTTATCTTTGCAAGAAACCAACAAACTGGGTACGCCAGCTATAATAGATAAAGCGGCTATTTTTTTTATGAAAGTTCTTCGTGAATTATAATTTTCCCCACTCTTCATCAAAATAGCGTACTAAAATTTGGTTATCTAATCGATTTACTTCAACATTACTTGCCTTCATATCACTAGTAAATTGATTTAGTGTATTGTATTTATAATTATAAAATCGAAGATTTTCAACTTTTCTATTTACTATATTAAAATCATAACTCGGATTGTTTGAGGTTATGGTAAAACCCCATTCGCCAAAAGATGGTACATAAACATGATAAGCATCTGTATTAGAAAAAGAAGTTTTTACAGTTTTATTGATACACCAAAATGATTTAGGTGCAAAATAAGGCGAAGTTGTTTGAATAACTACAACTGCATTTGACGCTAAAATTTTAGAAAGCGATTGATAAAAATTAACCGAATATAATTTCCCTAAACTATAATTGGAAGGATCAGGAAAATCTATGATGACCACATTATATTTTTTTTGAGCTTCTTTTACCCAAAGAAATGCATCTTGGTTAAAAACGCTTAGTTTCTTATTCTCAAAGGAATTATTATTCAAACTTTTTAGTACTGGATTTGTTGTAAATAACTTCGTCATTCCTCCATCTAAATCTACTAACGTAATTTTTTTTACGGCATCGTACTTTAAAATTTCTCTAACTGCTAAACCATCACCACCACCAAGAACTAAAACTTCATCCACTGAATTTGCGCTTGACATAGCTGGATGTACCAGTGCTTCATGATAACGATATTCATCGGCTGAGCTGAATTGTAAATTGTTATTCAAATACAATTTATAATCATTTTTTAAATGCGTCAACACGATTCGTTGATAAGAAGTAGTTTTTGTAAAAACGATATTTTCACCATATAATTTCTCTTCCGAAAAAGAGAGAATTTTTTCGGAAAAAATAAAAAAGCCAACTAAAATTAGAAAAGAGATTATCGCTTTAGCTTTCAAAAAATACACTTTCTTGATTTCTTTTTCTAATATAAAACAAAGTGCAATAGCAACACTTAGATTAATCATTCCAAAAAACAAGGAAGTTCTTATAATTCCTAATTGCGGAATAAAAACCAAAGGAAACAATACTGAAGCAAGCAAAGCACCAATGTAATCAAAGGTAAACACATTAGAAACTAAGTCGCTAAACTTAACCTTGTCTTTTAGAATATTCATTAAAAGCGGAATTTCTAATCCGACTAAACAACCTGTAATGAATACTAAAAAATAAAGGATGAACTGAAAATAGGCTACTTTTTCAAAAAGCAAGAATAGTATAACCGAACTTAATCCGCCAATAATTCCAACCACAATTTCAATTTCAATAAATGTATTGAGTTGATTTCTTTTGATAAATTTTGCAAAATAAGATCCTATTCCCATAGAAAATAAGTATACTCCTATGATGAATGAAAATTGTTTTACAGAATCTCCTAAAAGATAACTCGCTAACGTTCCCGCGACTAATTCATAGATTAAGCCACAAGTTGCGATAACAAAAACTGCAAATAATAATAGGTATTCAAACCTAAAAAATTTACCCATGAATTGCTGCGCTAATAATAAGAGAAATTCCGATAATTAATGCTGCAAAAACAATAGCTAATGCTGTGTTTTTATTTTGAACAATTTCTTTCCAAGTATTTTCAGGTGTAATTTTTTCAATTATATAATAACTTATAATTAAAACTACAACCCCAATCACTGAAAAAATTAACGCATTTACTATGCCTTTTAATGCAATATATTCCATATTAAATTATTTATGATAAAATCTATTTACTGTGCTGTACCCTCTAGAACCGCCTGAATTTGACTTTTCAGTAGATTCGCAATCGCAAATTCTACTTCCGGTAAAGGAATAACCTAAAAACAATGTATAGACTAAAAGTCCAAATACAATTGCCCATTTATTATTAATGATAAACTGCTTCATATTACTACTCGGTGTAAGGTGTAAAATCACTATTCTCCCATCTTCTTTGTTCGAAGTTTTTCTTTAAAAAGAAAATTATTGCAAAAATCCCACCCAGAAAAACTAAACTTAACATAAAATTCCAAACCGATGATTCATTCCAAACTGCTTTTATATTCATGGTTTGATTAGAAGTGTCTGTATCTTGTTTTGAAGGTATTATTACCAAGTGATATTTTCCTTGTGCCACACCACAAAAATTAAAGGTTGTACTTGTACTTCCTTCTGTCCAACTTTCTCCATCGGTATAACCACTGTAATACTCAATATCTTTTTGAGCATATTCTTCTTCATTTGTAGCTTCATTAACCAATGAAACTTGTGCATTTGCCCATGAATTGTTAACATCTGAACTAGCTGAAACAACCAAAGGAGCAGGACTTCCTTTCAAATCAAATGAAGACGAAATGAATTCCTTATTTTTATATTCATCAAAATTTAATGACGTATACAATACGTTTTTCTCTGTTCTACCCATATTAAAAAAGATATAGGTAGCTAAAATTAATATAGCAAATGATATAAAAACAAGAAGGGTGTTAAAGATATTAAATAAAAATGGCTGAACGAGTCCTACTCCAGATTTAGATGGAAGTTGACTAACATTAAATATTTTTTTTACTTCACTTGAAGAAATATGCTTTCCTAAATAAGTTGTATCATCATTATCAAATTCTTCGATAGAAATTATAAATGGTGGATTAATATATTCTACCATTTTTACTGGCCTACCACTTATTTCAAACTCATAAAAACCATAGATTCTTGCAATGAAAGTATCTGTATATTCATAAAGATTGTATGATATTTCTTTGTGTGTGAGTTTCTTGTATTTACGTGATACATCATACGATTCTGGAACTTCTTCTAATAAAATCCAATGTCCGTCAGTTTCAGAAAGATATTTTACTTTGCCCGATTTTGACATTAAAGTATATTCACGCCAATAATATATAGCATGAGCTTTTTTAATGATTAATCCAACTATTTCATAGGTTTCTCCATCAATTATTCCTTTTGTCCCGATTTTTAGAATGGCATCTTTTGGAGAATAATCGTATGCTTTTTCGAATTTTAACTTCGAATTATTATAGGTAAAAAAACTATTACAATGAGAACAACCAAAGCTTTTTACTTCAAAACTTGATTCAATAGCAGTATTTTGATTGCATTTAGGACAAGTTAACTCCATATTTATCTTTCAACTTCTATTTGTTTAACAATATTTGCTTCAAAATAAGCTATAAAATCTTTTGCAATACTTCTAACTCTATTAGAATTATCTTGAGAATAATTACAAAGATAAACATCCATAGTTAACGTATTAATTTCTGGCCAGGTATGGATACAAATATGAGATTCTTTTAAACAATAAGCAATCGTAAAACTTCCGTTTTCAAAAACAAATGAAGTATTTCCTACTTTTTCTAATTGATTTTCAACCAGAAGATTGTCGGTAAAAGACACAAAACCTAATAAATCTATTAATTTATTACTATTTGAAACTTCGAGCGTTAATAATTGATGTAATCCTAAAAGATTGCTTTGTTTTTCCATTATTTAAAAGTAAACATATTCTTTATACGTTTTATTTCTACAAATGTTACAATAAAAAATAAAAAAAGCGAGAAAAATCTCGCTTTATTGTTCTGGTGCTATTTCAATTTCTAAACCTTCTAAATCTACCGTGATTGGAATTTGACAACCTAACCTCGAATTATCCTTTACGTGATAAGCTTCCCAAAGCATTGCTTCTTCATCTGGATTGCGCTCTAATGAGATTACATCATTTAAAATATAACACTGACAAGAAGCGCACATGGCCATACCGCCACAAACTCCAACAGTTCCTTCTTCGGCTAATTCATAAGAACGAATTAACTCCATGATGTTCATGTTCATGTCGGTTGGGGCTAACACTTCGTGTTTAACTCCGTTTCTGTCGGTTATGAAAATGGTTACGTCTTGGCTCATATTAATCAATCGATTTTACAACGGCTTTTTCAGCTTCTTTTCTTGTTCCGTCAAAACCATCTACTCCAGAAACGGTTGTATATTTTAATACATAACGTTTTCCTGGATTGATTCTGTTGTAGACACTTTGGCACATTAAAGTCGCTTCGTGAAAACCACATAAAATCAATTTCAATTTCCCTGGATAAATGTTTACGTCACCGATAGCGTAAATTCCGTCGATATTGGTTTGATAATCTAATGCGTTATTTACTTTAATGGCGTTCTTTTCGATTTCTAATCCCCAGTTAGCAATTGGACCTAACTTTGGTGTTAATCCGAAAAGCGGAATGAAATAATCACATTCTACTTTCATTCTAGCTCCGTTAACTTCAATATCAACAGCGGTTATTCTTTCACTTCCATTAAATCCAACAACTTCTGCAGGAGTAACTAATTTAATCTTTCCAGCGTTTTTCAACTCTTGCACTTTTTCAACCGAATCTAAAGCGCCTCTAAATTCGTTTCTTCTATGAACTAAAGTCACTGAATTCGCAACATTCGACAAGAAAATACTCCAATCTAAAGCAGAGTCACCTCCACCTGCGATTACGATATTTTTTCCACGATATTTTTCTGGATCTTTTACAAAATAATCAACTCCACGGTCTTCCTTTTCGTAAAATTCGATATCTTTAAGAATCGGTTTTCTTGGTTCAAATGTCCCTAAACCACCTGCAATTGCAATCGCTTTGGCTTGGTGTTTTGTGCCTTCATTAGTGGTTACGATGAAAGTTCCGTCTTCTAATTTTTGAATGGTTTCAGCAGTTTCCCCTAACGTAAATCCAGGTTGAAACTGTTTGATTTGTTCCATCAAATTGGTTACCAAATCTCCAGCTAGTACTGATGGATAACCTGGAATATCGAAGATTGGTTTTTTTGGATACAACTCCGCTAACTGTCCGCCTGGCTGAGGCAAGGCATCAATAATATGACATTTTAACTGTAATAATCCGGCTTCGAAAACGGCAAAAAGTCCCGTAGGACCTGCGCCAATAATTAATATATCCGTTTGAATCATGTTTTAAAATCTTTTAGTGTTGTAAAGTTACAAATACTAAAATTTGCTATACGTTACAATAGTTACAAAGAGGCAAAATTGAAGAATTGAAATATAACATAATATGATAATAATCAGTTATGCAATATTTTCAACTGTTTCAATTTGTGGAACATACTTTTTGATGGTAGTTTCTACACCTGCTTTCATAGTACTGATGCTTAAACTACAATTCGTACAAGCACCTTCTAAACGGACTTTTACGTGTTTATCATCAATAATTTCTACTAGTGAAATATTGCCACCATCAGAATTCAAAAACGGACGAATTTCCTCTAATGCTTTTTCAACATTATCTTTTATTTCTATTGTAGTCATATTATTTTCCTTTAACAGCAGAGCATCCTGCCATTGTTGTTATTTTGATAGCTTCTGTAGGAGGCAAAGTTTCATTACGATTTACCGTTTCTTGTACTACGTTTCTTGTAATCGTTTCAAAAACACCTTCTAAAACTGAAGCCGTTTGTAACGCTGCTGGGCGACCGTAATCTCCTGCTTCACGAATGCTTTGTACTAATGGCACTTCGCCTAACAAAGGCACTTGCAAATCTTCTGCTAAGTTTTTAGCACCTTCTTTACCAAAGATATAATATTTGTTTTCAGGAAGTTCTTCTGGTGTGAAATACGCCATGTTTTCGATAATTCCTAAAACAGGCACATTGATAGATTCCGACATAAACATCGAAACTCCTTTTTTAGCATCGGCTAACGCAACTGCTTGAGGTGTACTTACTACAACAGCTCCTGTAATAGGTAACGATTGCATGATTGACAAATGAATATCACCCGTTCCTGGTGGCAAATCGATTAACATAAAATCTAATTCACCCCAGTTGGCATCAAAAATCATTTGATTTAAAGCTTTGGCAGCCATTGGACCTCTCCAAATAACCGCTTGGTCAGGTTTTGTGAAAAATCCGATAGACAAAATTTCTACACCATAACTTGAAACAGGTTGCATTTTTGATTTTCCATCAACCTCAACTGAAATGGGTTTCGAATTTTCAACATCAAACATAATTGGCATTGAAGGTCCGTAAATATCGGCATCTAAAACTCCAACTTTGAATCCCATTTTAGCTAATGTTACCGCAAGATTTGCTGTAATAGTAGATTTCCCTACACCACCTTTTCCTGAAGCAACTGCAATGATATTTGAAATTCCAGGAATTTGTTTTCCCTTAATTAAGTTAGGATTTTCTGGTTTCTCTGGTGCTTCCACCTTAATATTTACTTTTACTTTGGCTTTTTCGTACACTTTCTCGTGGATTACTTTAATGATATCCACTTCTGTACGTTTCTTAATATGTAGTGCTGGAGTTGATAAAAGCACGTCAACTACTACCTCATCTCCAAAAGTGATTACATTTTGAATGGCGCCACTTTCGACCATATTTTTCCCTTCACCAGCTACCGAAATGGTTTCTAATGCAGTTAAAATTTCTTTTCTATCTAATTTCATCTGTTTGAGTTTTTTCGTAATCAGTCTAATTGAAATAAAATTGCATTTTTATTCAGACTGATTTTAGATTGCAAAGATAATAAGAAGTTTAGGAGTTTAAAAGTAACAAGGTTTAAAGTTTTTATAATTTGATAGTTATAATCTATTGTAAATAACAAAAAAGCAACCTTTTACAAGATTGCTTTCTAAACTAACTGAAAATAGAATTACTAATACTGTAAAAACAAATTGAAATTTATCTCAACATTGTCATTAACTACCACCATGCCTAATAATTTTTTAGGAGATTTTAATTTAAAATCTTTGATATTCAACTTCAATTGTCCTTTTACATTATTTGTTGTTTGATTATATGTTACAGGAACTAAATATTCTTTTTCAATTCCGGCAATTTTTACATTTAATTTGGCTGTAATATTTTCTTTAACTGCATTTAATTCTTTTACATTGATTACAATGTGAGGATATTCTTCTGCTTTAAGTATGGATTTAAAATCTTTTGTGATCATTTTATGTGCACAATCGAAACCAGTACTTTTAATGGAAAGCTTTGCACCTTCTAACAGTATTTTGTTGTTATTTCTAGCTATTGAAACTTGCAAATCATTCTCAATAAAATCAGAATTGTATTTACATTCGAAACTATTAACATTTGATTTTCCTTTAATTGTTACTTCACTTTTGTTCGTGATTTTAACTTTAGTTTGATTTTTAGCAAAACCAAAACTCAAAAGAATTAAAACTGTTATAATACCTATTGCTTTCATAACCTTAAAATAAAGTGAAAAGCAATTGTGCTTCTCACTTTATTAAATTTAATTTATTAGAAACTAATTACTGCCTCTGCAACAAATCCACTAAATTTACCACCATCTAATACATTTCCTGTTGCAAAACCGTCATACTTTTGAGTAACATATTCAACTTTAGCAACAATATTTTTGGTCATAAACCAACCACCACCAATATTAAATCTTGTAATATCAATATCTACTCCAGAAACGTCTTCTGCTGAAACAGAATTATATCTTCCTCCAACATAAAATTTCTCATCTGAACCAAATCTATACAATAACTCTGCTCCTAGTTGAGTTGCATTTCTTCTGTCAACCTCGTTAGCATTTCTACCATTTGTAAACTCAAGTAATCCAAAAAATTCTAAACCTTGATATTTAACAAAAGGATTAATCATAATTGCAGTTAGCTTTCTATTAAAATTAGGATTGTATCTACCTGTTGTATAATTATTAGTAGCTGTTGTCGCAGCACCATTAGTAAGAGGTGGCGCCATAACTAAATAATATCTAGCACCTGCTCTATCACCTGCATATAAGTAAGTTCTATTAGCATAAGCTGTATTATATAATGATCCAGTTAATCTAAATCTTAAGTCAGAGTTTATTTGTTTATCATATCCTAATTTGGCAACAAAAGAAGGACTTGGATTTCCATTTACCACATCGTCTTTAACATCTTGATTTAACTTAGTGTTAGTTACTCCTAACATTGCCAAAAATCCATTTTTTCTATAATATGCTTCAGCTCCAACTTCTGTTGTAAATGAATCCATTAAATAATTACCAACAAATGGATTATACAAAGCTTGTGCATTATCAGATCTTCTAAAATGTGCATCACCATAATTAATTTCCATGTGACCAAACATAATCGTTACATTTTTCATTAAATCTGAAGCTAAACCTTCTTTTATAAAATCTAAGTTATCAATTTGAAGATAACCACCTTTAACATAAGGCTCTGGATGGTGACGTGATGACAAATAAGTTCTTAAATGCATTCTAAGACCTTTAGCTAAAGCAACATCTAAGTCTAAGTTTGCAGTTGCTAAATTAAAATTATTTGTGATTGGAAGTAATGCCGCAGCTCCTGTAGCATTTTCATGATCAATAGCTTGATATTGCAATGTTGAAGCACCACCAACTCTCACTTTTACTCCATCAAAAGTGGAAGCTGTATCTTTTGGACTTTCAAAAACATTAACACCTCTTTTATCAGGTTGTCTGTAATTATCCAAATCTCTATTCTGAGCCTGTATACCTGTACTTAAGCCTAAGGCTGCAATTACTAACGAAAATTTAATAAATGTTCTCATGATTTTTAAAATTTAATATGTGTGTTTTAGTTATAAGTTCGTATTTATTTAATTGTATGTCACTTTAAAATCAACTGTTACGTCTTTACCTGTTTTAATAGTTCCCATTAATGCTTTTGGAGGTTCAACACCATAAACAGTCATGTCTATTTTTTGTTTACCTGTAAAAACCATTTTTTTACCAATAAGTTTAGTTGTGAAAGATTGATTGATTCTTTTAGTAACTCCTGCAATAGTTAAATCACCTTGTGTTTCTATAGTGTAATTATTATCTGAGATTGTTGTGATTTTAATCACTTTCACCAATTTGAATGTGATATTTTTATGCGAAGTGCTTTTTAAAGCTTTAAAAGTGTTTTTGTCCATTCCACTTTTTCCACTTTTTAATTGCTCAACCTCAACCGAAAAATCTAAACTTTTTATTGCTTTTAAATCGCCAGCATCTAAAGTAACTGAAGCTTTTCCACTCATTGCTTTTGCCTCTATTGTCCAATCGTGTACATTTGAAGTTCCGTTAACATCTAATTTACTTTCGGCTAAAACCACTTTCGAATCTTGTCCAAAAACAGTATATATTGGCGCAATAACCATTAGAAGTAAAAACCAATTTTTGAAGTGTATTTTTAAAGTGTCCATTTGTATTATCTTTTAAATTATAGTACAAATTTCAGCCGAAAAAAAAACTATTTATATGATATATGTCACGTTTGTTACTAAAAGAATGAAGTATATTTTAAAAAATGAAAACGAAAACGTTATAATAAAACAAGGTTTTTTAGTAAGAAGAGTAAAGAAAATAGGAATGTAACATTTGTTACATATCACTCATAGTTGGTTCCCAAAAATACTTTTCAAAATCTATAATTTGATTATCTACAACTTTAATTCCTTCGTTTTCTAGAAGTTGTTGCATTAAATTAGTTCCTTCAAAATGATGCTTACCAGAAAGCAGTCCTTTTCTGTTAACAACTCGGTGCGCTGGAACATCTTCTAAGTTATGAGATGCATTCATTGCCCAACCTACCATTCTAGCAGAACGTGCGGTTCCTAATGCTTTTGCAATAGCGCCATAAGAAGTGACTTTCCCTTCGGGAATTTGGCGAACAATGATATAAACACGTTCAAAAAAATTATCATTATTTGAATCGGTGCTTTTCAAGATTAAACCGTTAGAATTTTATAGATTGAAGAAAGTGCTACCAATCCTGTAATAGCAGCTATTAGAAAATTAATGTTGTTAGAGATAAATCCTACTTTATGCTCTACTTTTTTGAATAAGATAGCATACAAATAAAATATGGAATACGTTCCTAATGCCGCAGCAATAGAAAAAACTACAATAGATACTAATTCGAAATCAAAAACATCTTTGGAAGCTAAAGTTAAACTAATGAATGCATAATAAGGAATTGCAAACATGTTTAAAGAAGAAAGGGTTGCTCCGTAAACAAATCGGTTTTTTTTGTTTTTAATCTTTACTTCTAATTTGGGTTTTTTAGCTCTTATTCCATTATAAATAAAAAAGAAAGTTAGCAGAACAAAAATAACAGTTCCAAATTTCTTTAAATTTTCACTTATACTTGGATTAGCATCAATAAACTTTGCAAAATAAACACCTACAAAACACTGAATTAAAACAATAACAACTGCTCCAAAAGCAAACAAAAGGGCTTCTTTTTTATTTTCGCTTACACTAATTTTAGCTATGGTCATGTTCAACATACCTGGCGCTACAATTCCAACAGCTGCAATGAAAAAACCTAATAAAAAAGAAACTACTAATGTCATAAAATTTGTTTTATTTTCAAAAATAAACGATTTATATTCATCTATTGGTAACAAAGATTACTTAATTCTGAACTGAATGTAAGTAATTGGCTTGTTTACTTCTAAATATTGACTTTCGTAAAACGTTTGAATTCCAGTTACTTCTGCCGGAGCTCCTTCGTTTTTATAGATATTATGGTTGGCATAAATTACTTCATGACCTTCACCATGTAATAATCCTAACGTATAACCGTGCATAAACTCTGAATCGGTTTTTAAATGCATCAAACCATTTGGTTTCAGAATTTTTTTATAGTTATTCAAAAACTCAGAATTGGTCATTCTGTGCTTGGTTCTTTTGTATTTAATTTGTGGATCTGGAAAAGTAATCCAAATTTCAGAAACTTCGTTTTCGGTAAAAATGTGATTAATTAATTCAATTTGAGTTCTCACAAATGCTACATTATTCATACCTGATTCAACCGCAGTTTTAGCACCACGCCAAAATCTTGCTCCTTTGATATCAATTCCAATGAAGTTTTTATTTGGAAATCTTTCTGCTAAACCAACAGAGTATTCGCCTTTTCCACAACCTAATTC
Source organism: Flavobacterium cheniae (assembly GCF_004363695.1). Classification (GTDB taxonomy): domain Bacteria; phylum Bacteroidota; class Bacteroidia; order Flavobacteriales; family Flavobacteriaceae; genus Flavobacterium; species Flavobacterium cheniae. Next base: position 341,611 of record NZ_SNZC01000002.1, read on the forward strand.
TAATACGATTGGATTATCATTTTTAAAGAATTCACTATTCCATTTACCTCTTAACGGAAATTCATTTCCTACAACTTCTTCTCTTGTTGGCTGAAAAACATTAGAAAACGTTTCGTTCTCACTGAATCTTTTTAATTTATTTTTACTTCCCACTTCTAATTTATTTTGGGCAAAATTAAGCAAATAATTAGCACCACAAATAAACTTTTAATAATGTTTCAATAACCTTAACATTAGATATGTTTTCGTTTTTTGCATAAAATCTTTATTTTGAAAAAAAGAAAAGTTGAAGTTGTAGTTATTTCCGATGTTCATCTTGGAACATATGGTTGTCATGCTAAAGAATTATTGGATTATTTATCTTCGATAAAACCTAAAATTTTAGTTCTAAATGGCGATATTATTGATATTTGGCAATTTAGAAAATCCTATTTCCCTTCCAAACACTTAGAGGTAATTAAGAAAATTATTTCGATGAGTACCAAAGGTACCAAAGTGTACTACATTACTGGAAATCACGATGAATTTCTTAGAAAATTTACCGATTTACACATGGGAAATATCAGTTTAATCGACAAACTCGTATTAGAATTAGACCACAAAAGAGCTTGGATTTTTCATGGTGATGTTTTTGATGCTTCGATTACACAAGCCAAATGGTTAGCAAAATTAGGCGGTTGGGGTTACGATATCCTAATTTTAATTAACCGATTTATTAATTGGGTTTTAGCCCAATTTAACAAAGAACCGTATTCGCTTTCCAAAAAAATTAAAAACAATGTAAAATCTGCTGTTAAATTTATCACTAACTTTGAAAATGTTTGTGTAGAATTAGCCATTGAAAAAGGGTACGACTATGTCATTTGCGGTCATATTCACGAACCAAAAATTGAGTTTATGGAAAATGAAAATGGTGAGACTTTTTATTTGAATTCAGGCGATTGGGTAGAAAATTTAACCGCTTTAGAATACAACAACAAAAAGTGGAAATTATATAAACATGATCGAAATTTGAGTTCCGATGAGAACGAGTATAATTTTGAACATGAAAACAAACTAGCCGAGCAATTTATTGCTGTTTTAAAAAAGTAATGAAGAAAAAAATACTCATAGCACCATTAAACTGGGGTTTAGGACATGCCACAAGATGTATTCCTATTATTAAAGCATTAGAAGAAAATGGTTTTGAACCTATAATTGCTTCCGATGGTGTTGCACTAGCTTTATTGAAAAAGGAATTTCCAAAACTTATTAGTATTGAATTACCGGCTTATAACATTCAATATGCCGAAAATGGCAAAAACTTTAAATGGAAATTAGTTGCTCAATTACCCAAAATGGTAATTGCTATTAAAAAAGAGAAAGCAAAAATTAGAAAAATTGTAGAAAATTATGAAATAGAAGGCATCATAAGCGATAATCGTTTGGGTGTTTACTCATCTAGAGTACCTTCGGTTTTTATAACACATCAATTAAATGTGCTTTCGGGTAAAACATCATGGTTAACAACAAAACTTCATTTGCGTTACCTTTTAAAATTTAATTCTTGTTGGGTTCCTGATGTTTCGGGTGCAGAGAATTTATCTGGTAAATTAGGTCATCCTGAAAAAATAGTAGAGAAAATCAATTACATCGGTCCGTTAAGCCGAATTGAAAAGAAATCACTTCCTATTAAATACGATATCATGGTGTTATTATCGGGACCTGAACCGCAACGTACTTTGTTGGAAAAAAAACTTACTAAAGAATTAAAAAACAGTTCGAAGGAAATTCTTTTCGTAAAAGGAATTGTGGAATCGCAACAACAAATTGAGCAAGTTAATTCGATTACGTATTACAATTTTATGAACTCAGAAGAGTTAAGTACCGCTTTTAACGAAAGTGAATTTGTAGTATGTCGTTCGGGTTATACTACAGTTATGGATTTGGCAAAATTGGAGAAAAAAGCGTTTTTTATTCCAACACCAGGGCAATACGAACAAGAATATTTAGCTAAAAAATTTAAGTCAGAAATTGTAGCTCCAAGTTGCAAGCAAGAAAAATTCAAAGCTTCCAAGTTAGAAAAAATTCACTTTTACAAAGGATTTAAAGATTTTTCGGTTGACCCGAATTGGAACGAATTATTTAGCCTTTTCCAAGGTAAATGAAAACTCTGAGCCTACACCTATTTGACTTTCTACATAGATTTTTTCATCATGTCCTTCAATAATGTGTTTTACGATTGCTAATCCTAAACCAGAACCACCTTCACTTCTTGCACCACTTTTATCTACACGGTAAAAACGCTCAAATAAACGTGAAATATTTTGCTTTTCGATACCTTCACCGTTATCAGTAATTCTTACGATGACTTTATTTTTGGTTAAATCTTCGATTCCTACTTCAGTTGTGCCGCCTTTTTTTCCGTACTTGATAGAGTTTACGACTAAATTCGTAACAACTTGTTGTATTTTCTCTTGATCGGCCATAACCCAAATTGGTTTGGCATATTTATTATCGAAAGTCAAGGTAATATTCTTATTTGCAGCTTTCATCTCAAACAAATCAAACACATTTTGAACAACCTCAACAATATCAAATTTAGTAACATCTAAATTAATTTCACCAACTTCTAATTTGGTAATCATATCCAAATCTTTCACGATGTAAATCAAGCGTTCAACCCCTTTTTCAGCACGTTCTAAATACTTTTTACGAATGTTTTTATCCTCCATTGCACCATCAAGAAGCGTAAGTAAATAGCCTTGAATTGTGAAAAGAGGTGTTTTTAATTCGTGTGAAACGTTTCCTAAAAATTCTTTTCGGTATTCTTCTCTAATTTTTAAGGTTTCGATTTCTAATTTTTTATCTCGGGCAAACTTTTTTACTTCTTTAGTAAGAGTTGCCATATCAGTTGTTACGGGTTGATTTACATAAGAAGTTGTTTCCAAAAGCGAAACATCGTCATAGATTTTCTTAACGCGTTTATATATAAAATGCTCTACCCTAAATTGAATTAAAAAGAATGTTGCCGCATAAAAAACAACCGAAAAGGCCAAAACGACAAGTAAATTTAATGACTGAACAAAATAATGATATAAAAAAATAGTCGCTAAAAAGAACAACGTTACGTATACCGATGACTTTAAAGCGAACTTATAAGATTTTTTAAATTTTAATTGCATTAAAATTCGATTTTATATCCCACTCCTTTTATGGTTTTAAAGAAGTTATCTCCAATTTTTTCTCTTAATTTTCTAATATGAACATCGATTGTTCTTCCTCCAACTACTACTTCATTACCCCAAACCTTATCTAAGATTTCTTCGCGGGTAAACACTTTTCCAGGTTTTGTTGCTAAAAGATAAAACAATTCAAATTCTTTTCTTGGTAAAACAATCTCTTTTCCTTCGTTAACGATTTTGTATTCTTCTCTATTAATTTCAATATTGCCAACGTTTAATGTTGTACTTGAAGAAACACCTTCAATACCTTTTAATCTTCTTAATAAAGCTTGCACTTTACTAACTAAAACTTTAGGTTTGATAGGTTTTGCAATATAATCATCAGCACCAGCATCAAAACCAGCAACTTGTGAATAATCTTCGGAACGAGCAGTTAAAAAAGTGATAATAGTATCTTGAAGTTCTGGAATTTTTCTAATGTTTTCGCAAGCTTCCATTCCATCCATTTCGGGCATCATAACATCCATAATAATTAATTGAGGATGTTCTTTTTTTGCTTTCGCAATGGCTTCTTTTCCATTTGAAGCTGTTACAATTTGATAGCCTTCTTGAGAAAGATTATAACCTACAATTTCTAGGATATCTTGCTCATCATCAACCAATAAGATCTTAATGTCTTTTTTTTTCATTACAAAAATTGTTATGTTTTGGTTTGTAAAGGTAAAGATAAAATAAAATGTTTAAAGGAGTTTACAATTATTTAATCTATTAACAATTCGATAACACATTGGCAACTAATTCATAACAGGCAAGTAACTTTACTATAACACTTCAGCAGTTCCTTTGCACAAAATTAATAACACAACATGAAACTACGTTTTTTATTATTGTCATTATTCTTTGCAGCTACAATGTTTGCACAAAATGGAACTGTAACCGGAACTATTTTAGACAAAGAATTTAACAACGAACCTTTACCTTTTGCTAATATAGTAATTAAAGGTACAAAACAAGGAACTTCTACAGACGAAAATGGTAAATATTCCATTTCTTTAAAACCTGGAAATTATACTTTAGTAATTGGATACTTAGGATATGAAACTAAAGAAATTCCATTTACAATTAAAGCAAATGAGAAAAAAATTATCAACCACACTTTAGAAGCTAGTGGAGTTCAATTAGCAGATATTGAAATTATCCAAGTGGTTTCAAAAGAAAAAGAAAGCGCTTTATTGCAAGAACAACAAAAAGCTGTAGAAATCAAACAAAGTATTGGTGCTGAAGAAATTTCAAAAAAAGGAATTGGTGATGTTGCTGCAGCAGTTGCCAAAACTTCGGGTATTTCTAAACAAGAAGGTTCAAGTGATATTTTTGTTAGAGGTTTGGGTGATCGATATAATTCTACTACAATGAATGGATTACCATTACCTTCAAACAATCCTTCAACAAAAAATATGTCTTTAGATGTTTTCTCTACTGATATTGTAGAGTACATTGGAATTGACAAAACATTCAACTACAAAAACTACGGAGATTTTGCTGGAGCCAATGTTGATATTGTTTCTAAAACATACAAAGGAAGTGGAATGATTGAAGTAGGAAGTGGAATGAATGTAAATTCAAATGCTATTTCTCAAAATAAGTTCTACTTACAAGATGGTCCAAATTTTCACGGATTTAGCAACCAACCGATTCCAAACAATCCTTTAAATGGATATAATTTCACAACAAGCTGGGACAAACAAGGAGCAACACCAGTAGGTAGCGCATTCTACTTAAGAGGTGGTGACTCTTACTCTGTAGGCTCAAACGGAAAACTTAGTTTCTTTTTAAATGCGTCGTTCGATAATAATTACAATTATAAAGAAGGAGCTAGAAGAGGTGGTGTTAGCACACAAGCAATTGCTGCAAGAGACTTTTTTAGACAATCGTACGAGTACAATACTAGCTCAAATGCAATGGCTAATATTAACTACAAAATAAACAGCAATCATAACATCAAATGGAATTCAATGTACATTAATTCTAGTTCACAAAAACACGAGGAATTTAGAGGTATAATCGATGTGTTTGATGCACCTGGAAATGGTTATTTATCGCGTTCAACTTTCGAAAGAACCTCTTTGCTTATCAATCAATTATTAGGTAATCATACACTTAGCAATCGTATAAATTTTGATTGGGGAATTTCATATAATATGATGACAAATGTAATTCCAGACAGAATGCAAAACACGTTTGTTCCACTAGACAATAACAATCCTAACTCTCCATTAATTGTTTCTGATTTAAATCAATCAGACAATCATAGGTTTTTTCAAGAAATGACAGATGATGAAATTGCTGGAAACTTTACTTTATCATACAAATTTGGAAAAACAGCAGATGATACATATAAAGGTAAATTTATTGCTGGTTATAGCGCTCGTTACAAAGAAATTAATTTTGATGCAACCCAATTTAATTTTGATATTTTAGAGCCTAATGTTAATTTACCAATTATCGATTTAAATAATATAGATGGTTTCTTTAATCAAAACGGAATTGATTTAGGATATTACCGCATTTCAACATTTAGAGGTAATTTAAGTAATCCAAATGCATTAAATCCACAAAATTATAATGGTCAACAAATTATTTCTGCTGGTTTTGGAGCAATTGAATATCAGTTTACCCCAAAATTATTTGTAATTGCAGGTTTCCGTTCTGAGTTTATTATTCAAGATATCTTCTATAGTACTTCATTAAAAACAGGTAAAAAACTAACTGACACTATGGAGTATTTACCTTCATTAACAGCAAAATACGAAGTAAGCGAAAAACAAAACATTAAGATTGCAGCTAGTAAAACTTATACTTTACCACAATTTAAAGAAAGAGCTCCTTTCTTATTTGAAGAAGTAGGACAAAGTTATTTTGGAAATGAAAACTTATACAACTCAACCGATTACAACTTTGATTTAAAATGGGAAATGTTCCCTAAAAATGGTGAAGTAATATCATTCACTGGATTTGGAAAATACATACAAAACCCAATTAATCAAGTTACTGTAGCTTCTGCAACAAATGATATTTCTTGGGTAAATTCTGGAGAAAGAGCTATTGGATTAGGAATAGAGGGAGAATGGAGAAAAAGCATTATTTCTAGAGAAAACAACACTACGGGTGAGAAAACCAACTTAGGATTTGGAATAAATGTATCATACTTACATACTACTCAAGATTTAGATACTGAAAAAGTAATTAACGAAAATCCTGGAATAAGTGTTGCGTTTACAAATCAAGATTCAAGATTATCAGGTGCTTCAGATTTATTAGTAAATTCAGATATTAGTTTTAATAAAGAATTTAAAAATGATAAATCGTTAACAGCAACCTTAACAGGTGGCTATTTTTCTGACAGAATTTATGCGCTTGGAGTTACAGGAAAAGGTGATTTAGTAGACAGCGAAGTAATTACTTTAGATTTTATTCTAAAATATAATATTAGTAAAAATATCGGATTTGGGTTTAGTGCAAGAAACTTAACTGATCCAACAATCGAAAGAACACAAGATATTCAAAATGTGGTTGTTGACTCTTATAAAAAAGGAAGAAACTTTAGTTTTTCTATGAAATATTCATTCTAAACATTGAATTAACAATTAATAAACAAAAGGTGAATTTTACATAAAATTCACCTTTGTTTATTTAATAAACTCATAACATTTAGATAAACACCCGAAAACAATTCAATTATAGCTTTGTAACAACAAATTAAATAACACAAAAAATGAAAAATTTATTATTATCAGCTTTAGCCATAGCTGTTTTAACTTTCACTTCTTGCTCAAGAGATGAAGATTCAAATGACAACAACAATACAGTAACTATTAATCCTGCTGATTTTAAAGGTGAATTACTAAGTGGACAATCTGCTACTTTAGACGCAACACAAGTTTACAACTTGACCGGATCTTTTATTGTAAGAGGTGGAGCAACTCTAACTATTCCTGCTGGAACAAGAATTGAAGCTACTGGTGGAACTGCATCATACATTGCAATTGCACAAGACGGATTACTTTATGTAAATGGAACTTCTACAAACCCGGTTGTTATGACAAGTGGTAATGCAGTTAAAGCTACTGGAGATTGGGGTGGTTTAGTAATTTGTGGTAGAGCAAACACAAACAAAGGTGGATCTACTGGACAAACTGCAACTTCAGAAGTTGGAGATTTAACTTATGGTGGTACTGAAAACACTGATAGTTCTGGCGTTATTCGTTATTTAAGAGTTGAATATACTGGAGCTGCTTTTAATGCTACTAAAGAATTTAATGGAGTATCATTATTTGGAGTTGGAAGTGGAACTGTTTTTGAATATGTTCAAGCTTACAAAAGTGGTGATGATGGAATTGAATTTTTCGGCGGAAATGTAAATGCTAAATATTTAATTGCTTTACACAGTGAAGATGATGCATTAGATTTCGCAGACGGGTATTCTGGAACACTTGAAAATGTTTTCATTAAAGATGCAGCTAAAGCTGGTGTTGAAGGTTCTAATAATGGAGATAACGGTGCTGCAACACCAACAACTAACGCAACTTTAAAAAACTTTACAATTCTTAAAGGAAGTTTAGCTGGATCAGAGCACGGAATGTTTATGAAAGAAGGTTCTGGAAGATGGAATTGTCAAAATATCTACATTGATGGTTTTACAAAAGGTTTAAAAATCAACTCTGTTGCTGTAGATCCAAGTTCTAATACAAATGTAGATAACGGATTTATTACTTTCAATCCTATCTATTTTGGAGCAACAATTACAACAAATTCTGAATACGCTGGAACAAATACAACTTATATTACTGTAGGTTCAAATACAGGTGCAGGTAATAGCGGAAACACTCCAAGCTGGACAACTGGTTGGACAACTGGATTCTAATATAAAACATAACTACAAAAAACATCAAAATCCCTCTTCATGAGGGATTTTTTGTTTGGCATTGTATTTGTAATTAAAAAATAGTTATCTTTACACTCAATATTAGTTTCGCATGAAAAAAAAATACTTTTATACTATTTTTCTTCTAACGGTTTTGTTTTCTTTCAGCCTTCAAGCTCAAGAGAACAAATCTGCTATTGCAACTAAAACTCAAGAACCTACAATTGAGGGCTTAGCCATTTACCCAAATCCCGTAAACTCTGGAAAAATTTACATTACTACCAAATCGTCATTAGACAAAAAGGTAGAAATTTTTAATGTACTTGGAAAAAAAGTACTAGAGACGGTTATTACTTCAAAAGAAGTAAATGTAAGTAATCTTTCGGCTGGCGTTTATATCATCAAGATAAAAGAAGGTGACGCTACTGCCACAAGAAAACTAATTATCAACTAGTTATTTAATTTATTATTCTAAAAATTAATTTAAAGTTAACATCTGATTTTGCCAGAAAACTTTAATTCTTTTTTATCTTTGTACTCAATTTTTAATTCATATAACATGAAAAAACTTTACACTTTACTATTTATTACTTTAGCCAGCGCTTCCTTTGCACAAGGACCATTTACAGGGACTTATACTTTTGCATCTGTAACAAATTCAACTGGCTTAACAGACCCTACTCCTGTTCCAACAACAGCAGGTATGACTTTTGGTTCTTTTATAGGCGTTAATCCAGCTGCACTAAATTCTACCGCTGGCGGTAGATTTTCTTTAGACAATCAACCAAATGGAGGTCTAAGCGGAGACAATACATATGCTGCTTACACAGGAACTTTAAGCACATCGCATTATTTCGAAGTTACCGTTTCTCCAAATGTCGGTACGACTTATGATTTAACAGGAATCACATTTAGACAACAAAGATCTGGAACCGGCGTAAGGACATATTCTGTTCGCTCTAGTGTAGATGGTTTTGCAGCTAATTTACCAGCTTCAATAAATCCTGCAAACACAGAATTATCCGTTGAAAGTGGAAACGTTTTTTTCAGAGTATTAGACACAAATACTGGCCATAACGGTAGTACAATCACATTAAGCGGACCTAGCTTTACTGGATTAACAACTCCAGTAACTTTTAGATTTTATGGATGGAATGCAGAAGGAACAGGCACTGGAGGAACATTTAGTATTGATGATGTTGCAATTTCTGGAAACGTAATTACTTTATCATCTTCATCATTCAACGCAATCGATGGTTTAACTATGTATCCAAATCCATTAAATGGAAATACATTATATTTAACTTCAACTGCAAATGCTGATATGTCAGTTCAGATCTTCGATATCGTTGGAAAAGAAGTTGTAAAATCAACTGTAATAAATAACTCTATAAACGTTTCTGGTTTAAACGCTGGAGTTTATATTGTAAAAGTTACTGAAGAAGGCAAAACAGCTACAAGAAAATTAGTTATTCAATAATTAGTTATACTATCATAATTAAAAGCGCCAACATTAGTTGGTGCTTTTTTTATTTAAAAAAACTGAAAATTAAGCGATTAATTAAAAAATACTCTATAAATTTGCCTCCCCAATTAAAAATTTTCACAAAATGAAAAAACTTTACACATTACTACTATTATCTATTTCGTTATTATCTTTCTCTCAAGGAAGTGTAAATTTTGATGATGTCGCAAAATGGACTCAAGGTGGAGGCGGAACTATTGCGTTTACAACTTTTTCTGACCATAGTTATGTTGATGCATCTCTAAATTTTACTGCTGTAGGAAATAGCGTTATAAGAAACAGTACAGCTGCACAAGATGGCTTCCCCTTAGCAAACGGAACTTACTCTTTTAGATTGAATCAAACTGGAACTTCAGCTTTAACCATGACAATTGCATCTGGTGGAGTTGGAAATTTTTCATTTGCAACAAGAAGATGGGATTCCGCTCCAGCAACAAACTTTACTGTTGAATATTCTACTAATAATGGCACAAGTTGGACAACATCTTCTATTATTGATGCATCAGTTACTACAGATTCAAACTGGAAAACAGTAAGTGGAGTAATTAACAGCACTAACGCAAATATTCAAATCAGAGTACGTTCAAACGGAACAACAGAACGTTTAATGATTGATGATTTTACATGGACTGCACCAACTTCAAATCCTACATTAGTTATATCATCACCAACTAATGGTACATTGTACAACCCTGCAACAACAAGTGTAAATATCAATTTCGCAACATCTAACTTTGTAATTGCAACAGTTGGAAATGGAAACGGACACTTAAACTATACTATCAATGGCGGTGCTGTACAATCAAAATTTGACAATACTGCAATTGCATTAACGAGTTTAACGCCTGGAACTTACAATTTAGCATTAGAACTAGTAAATGATAGTAATGCATCTCTTTCTCCAGCTGTTACAGCAACTGTAAGTTTTACAATACAATCTTATACCAATGCTGCAAACTTAAATGACGTAAGATTAGATGTATTAAATGATGGTATTGGAAAATATTATAACATTACAGGTGAAGCAATAGTAACATATGCAAGAGCAACTAGAAATCAGAAATATATTCAAGATGCTACTGCAGCAATCTTAATTGATGATTTAGCTGGAGTAATTACAAATCCTTTTGTTATAGGTGATGGAATTACTGGACTAAAAGGCCAAACAACTTATTTTAATGGTGTACTTCAAATTGTACCATTAGAAAACAACACTCCTTCATCAAATGGAAATGTAATAACACCCCAAGTGGTTACAGCTAGCGCTATTAACGCTAGTATTGAACAATACGAAAGTGAATTAGTAAGAATTAACAATGTAACTTTTGCTGATGGAAACGGTACAAATACATTCGCAGCAAACACTTCTTATAATATCTCTGACGGTAACACAATAGAATTTAGAACGTTTTTAACTGAAGTTGATTATGTTGTTAATACTAATGTAATTCCTAACGTAACTAGAGATGTTATCGTATTAGTTGCCAAAAATGTAACTACTCCAAGAATTGTTGCAAGATCTTTTGTTGATGTTAACACACTTTCAACTAATGATTTTGATGCAATCGAAGGTTTAAAAATGTATCCAAACCCATTAAAAGGAAATACATTATACCTAACTTCAACTGCTAATGCTGAGATGTCAGTTCAAATTTTTGACATCGTTGGAAAAGAAGTTATAAAATCAAACGTAATGAATAACACTGTAAATGTTTCTGGTTTAAACGCTGGTATTTACATTGTAAAAGTTACTGAAGAAGGTAAAACTGCTACAAGAAAATTAGTTATTCAATAATTAGTTTTTACTTCATATTGAAAAGCATCAACGAAAGTTGGTGCTTTTTTAGTTATGACAAATTTGTTTCCTATTTTTGCATCATGATTTCACAAGAAGATATTTTCCAAATTGGTTCTAAAAAAGAATTTGAAAAAATTACTTTAAAAGTTTTTCGTCATCAGTACGATAACAATTTGGTGTACCAACAATTTTGCAACTTCTTGAAGAAAGACAAAAACAATGTGAAATCGTTAACAGAAATTCCATTTTTACCCATTCAATTTTTTAAAAGCCATACTGTTTTAAGTTCATCAGAACCTATTCAGCAAACATTTACAAGTAGCGGCACAACAGGAATGCAAACGAGTAAACACTTAGTTACAGATGTGAGTTGGTACGAAATGAGTTACCGCTTGGGATTTTCAGAATTCTACGGAAATATTGAAGATTATTGTGTTTTAGCCTTGCTCCCATCCTATTTAGAGCGTGACGGTTCTTCGTTGATTTACATGGTAGAAGATTTAATTCAAAGCAGTAATCATGAAGATTCTGGATTTTATTTGAACAACTACGACGAATTGATTTCTAAATTGATTGAATTGGATAATTCAGGTCAGAATGTGATTTTAATTGGCGTTACATATGCTTTGCTAGATTTAATTGAAAAGCAAAAATTCCAATTAAAAAACACCATTATCATGGAAACCGGCGGCATGAAAGGCAAAAGAAAAGAAATGATTCGCGAAGAATTGCACACTCTTCTATGCAACGGATTTGGTGTTTCAAAAATTCATTCAGAATATGGCATGACCGAATTACTTTCGCAAGCGTATTCTCTAGGCGATGGTGTTTTCGAATGTCCTCAATGGATGCAAGTTCTTATTCGTGATACGGAAGATGCTTTAACTTATGTTTCTGAAGGAAAAACTGGCGGAATTAACGTGATTGATTTAGCAAACATCAATTCGTGTTCGTTTATTGCTACGCAAGATCTGGGGAAAAAACATCCCAACCATTCTTTCGAAGTGTTGGGACGTTTTGATAATTCTGATATTCGTGGTTGTAATCTTATGGTAGTTTAACTGTTAAAATGTTTATTTGTTAAATCGATTCTACAGCTCTACAATTTAACGATTAAACAATTTTTATCACATAATAATTTTTCTTTCCTTTTTGCAATAACAAGAATTGATTGTTGATTAAATCGTCTTTCGTAATGATTTTATCTTCACCTACTTTCTCTTTGTTTAAAGAAATCGAGTTTTGTTTTAATTCTCTACGAGCATCACTATTAGAAGCTAAGAAGTTTGTTTTTGCTGCTAATGCTGCAATCATATCCAAACCTGCATTCAAATCTTCCATCGAAATTTCGGCTTGAGGAACGCCATCAAATACTTCTAAAAACGTTTTCTCATCTAACTTTTTCAACTCATCCATCGTTGGACTAAAGAACGCATTTGAAGCCGCGATAGCATTTTCTAAATCTGCCGCAGAATGTACCATCACAGTAATTTCTTCTGCTAAACGTTTTTGCAATGCTCTTAAATGAGGTGCTTCGTTGTGTTCTAAAATTAATTTTTCAATTGTTTCTTTATCTAAGAAAGTAAAAATCTTAATGTATTTTTCAGCATCAACATCCGAAGTATTTAACCAGTATTGGTAAAATTTGTAAGGAGAAGTTCTTTCTGCATCTAACCAAATATTTCCACCTTCTGATTTTCCAAATTTCGTTCCATCTGCTTTTGTGATTAATGGACAAGTTAACGCATACGCTTTCCCAGATTCAATTCTACGAACTAATTCTGTTCCTGTTGTGATATTTCCCCATTGATCACTTCCACCCATTTGTAGCGTACATTTTTTAGCACGGTATAAATGTAAAAAGTCGTAACCTTGCACTAATTGGTACGTAAATTCAGTAAACGACATTCCTTCTGAAGTTTCTCCAGTTAAACGTTTTTTAACCGAATCTTTCGCCATCATATAATTCACAGTAATGTGTTTTCCCACATCGCGAATGAAATCTAAGAATGAAAATTCTTTCATCCAATCGTAGTTATTTACTAACTCCGCAGCATTAGCTTCCGCAGAAGTAAAATCTAAAAAGCGAGCCAATTGTGCTTTAATCGCTTCTTGATTGTGACGCAAAGTAGCTTCATCTAACAAATTTCTTTCGTTAGATTTTCCTGATGGATCACCAATCATTCCAGTTGCTCCGCCTACAAGCGCTAACGGTTTATGACCACTCAATTGGAAATGTCTCAATAACATTACACCAACTAAATGTCCTATATGCAATGAATCGGCGGTTGGATCAATACCCACATACGCCACACGCATCTGCTCCATCAAATGTTCTTCTGTGCCTGGCATTACGTCGTGGAGCATTCCTCTCCAAGTCACTTCTTCAATAAAATTTTTCATGATTTCAAATAATTTGAGCAAAGATAGTTTTTAGTTTAAAAGTTTAAAAGTTTGAAGGTTTAAAAGTTAGTCCGTTTTTAAAAGATTTGCTATTTTTACATCATGATTTTAGTCACAGGAGCAACAGGTTTAGTAGGTTCGCATTTGTTAGTACAACTTCTTCAAGAAAATGAGGAAGTTAAAGCGTTATTTCGTTCTGAAAAACAAATTGAAAAAGTAAAGAATGTTTTTGCTTTTCATAATCAAACTGCTCTATTTAATAAAATCAATTGGGTTAAAGGTGATATTACTGATATTCCATCTTTGGAAATTGCTTTTGAAAATGTCACTCATGTGTATCATTGTGCTGCTTTGATTTCGTTTGATCCTAGTGACGAAGACGAACTTCGAAAAATCAATATCGAAGGAACTGCAAACGTGGTGAATTGTTGCATTGATTTTGATGTAAAAAAACTTTGCCATGTGAGTTCGATTGCTGCCTTAGGAAATCCAAAAGAACACGAAACTACTATCACAGAAGAAACCGAATGGAATCCTGAAGAATTACATAGCGATTACGCAATTACAAAATACGGCGCCGAAATGGAAGTTCTACGCGGCCATCAAGAAGGTTTGGAAGTTGTAATTGTGAATCCGGGAGTAATTTTTGGTTATGGTTTCCCGAAAAAAGGCAGTGATGTTATTATTCAATCGGTAAAAAAAGGATTGTCATTTTATACAAAGGGTAACATTGGAATTGTTTCGGTAGCTGATGTTACTAATTGCATGACTCAACTCATGAAAAGTTCAATAAACGGAGAACGTTATACTTTAGTAGGTGAAAATATTTCTACAAAAGCATTACTCGACTTTATCGCAGAAGAATTGAAATTGAAAAAACCTTCAATAGAAGCAACCAAACTAATGACTTCTATTGCTTGGCGAATTGATTGGTTGATTTCAAAAATATTGAATCGCAAAAGGAAGTTATCTAGAAATACCGCAATCTCATCACATTCTGTAACCACTTTTGATACTTCAAAAATAGAAAAAGAACTTAATTTTACTTTTCAGAAAAAAGAAACATATTTAAAAACTATTCTACAGAATTATTATACCCGCCAACACTAGTTTCATTATTTATATTCTGAGTGTTTGCTGGATTTTCTTTCTCAAATCTTTCTATTACTTTTTTATAGATTTTTTTATATTTTCTTGCGTCAGCAGCATAATAACGTTGGTTTTCACGATAAGTAATACTGTCAATTTTATATTTTTCGAAAATATATTGATCCATTTTAATATTGTGATCTGACAACTTATATGACATAGAACCATCTGTTGCTTGTAGAATTGAAATATCGTAAATGATATTCACCATTACTTCCTCGTCCAATAAGTTATCAGGTTTTGGAACCGGATTCTTAGAACAAGAAAGCACAAATAAGCTTACAAATAAAAATAATACCTGCTTCATTACACTTCTCTTTCAAATAACAAACGCTGTCCTGCTTTTGCTTCTTTTACTTTACCATTATGATAAACTAATTTTCCGTTAACAAAAGTATGTGTTACACGTGATTTAAAGTTATAACCTTCAAACGGAGACCAACCACATTTTGCAATAATATTTTCTTTTTTAACATTCCAAGGTAAATAAGCATTTACAATTGCAATGTCTGCATAATATCCTTCCTTAATAAATCCTCTTTTCTCGATTTTGAAAATTTTAGCCGGATTGTGACACATTTTTTCTACAATCTTTTCTACTGAAATTTTTCCTTGGTGATGTGCTTCAAACATAGCCACAACAGCATGCTGAACCAAAGGCCCACCAGAAGGACATGTCAAATAAGGATTACATTTTTCTTCTAAAGTATGAGGAGCATGATCGGTTGCAATAACATCAATTCTGTCATCTAGTAACGCTTTCCACAAAGCATCTTTATCTGCTTGTGTTTTTACAGCAGGATTCCATTTAATTAAAGAACCTTTGGCATCATAATCAGCATCAGTAAACCATAAATGATGGATACATACTTCTGCCGTAATTTGCTTTTGTTCTAATGGAATCTTATTGGTAAACAAATCTAATTCTTTTGCAGTAGATATATGAAATACATGAAGTCTAGCTCCTGTTTTTTTTGCTAAAGCAATTATTCTTTCAGTCGACACATAACAAGCTTCTACACTACGTATTTCAGGGTGTTTTTCGACTGGAATATCTTCCCCATAAATTTCTTTAAACTTTGCTAAATTATTTTTAACTATGGTTTCATCTTCACTATGAACAGCAATTAACAACTTTGTACTTGAAAAAATCTTTTCTAATGAAGCGGAACTATCAACAAGCATATCTCCAGTAGAGGATCCTAAAAAAAGCTTTAATCCAGCTACATTTCTAGGATTTGTCTTTAATATTTCTTCAAGATTATCATTAGTACCTCCCATCATAAACGAATAATTCGCATACGATGTTTTAGCAGCAATTTGATATTTATCTTCTAAAAGTTCTTGAGTAACGGCATTTGGAACCGTATTTGGTTGTTCAATAAACGAAGTAATTCCACCAGCAACGGCTGCTTTACTTTCCGTCTCAATAGTTCCTTTGTGAGTAAGTCCTGGCTCTCTAAAATGCACTTGGTCATCGATAGCTCCTGGCATTACATAACTCCCTTCTGCATCAATAATAACACAGTCGGACGATTTTGGACTAATTTGCTTGGCGATTTCTTTTATGAATTCATTTTCAATCAATATATCACCTTCAAAAACAATTCCTTCGTTTACAATCTTGGCATTTCTAATTAAAAAACAACTCATTATAATCTATTAAATATTTTACGTAATCTCAACATTATCACTCCTACTACAGCTTCACGAATAATTCCACCGCTCATTTTAGATTGTCCTTTTGTTCGGTCTGTAAAAATTATCGGAACTTCTACAATTTTAAAATTATTGACAAAAGCACGATATTTCATTTCTATTTGAAACGCATAACCTACAAATTTTATTCTGTCAAGGTTAATTTTTTCTAAAACTATTCTTCTGTAACATTTGAATCCTGCTGTGGCATCAGCAATTTTCATACCAGTAATCATTCTAACATAAACTGAAGCAAAATAAGACAGTAAAACTCGACTTAAAGGCCAATTCACTACATTTACTCCGTTTGAATATCTTGAACCAATAGAAACATCTGCACCATTTTCGCAAGCAGCTAACAACTTTTCTAAATCATTAGGATTGTGCGAAAAATCGGCATCCATTTCAAAAATATAATCATATCCATGTGAAAGCGCCCATTTGAAACCCGCTACATAAGCTGTTCCCAAACCCGATTTTTTCGTTCTCACTTTCAAATGCAGTTGTGAAGGAAATTCTTGTTGCATTTCTTTCACTTTTACAGCTGTACCATCAGGAGAATTGTCATCTACTATTAAAACATCAAATGGCGTTTGCAAAGCAAAAACAGCCTTTATGATTGCTTCAATATTTTCAATTTCGTTAAAAGTTGGAATTACAACAACACCCTGAGCCATAAAAAATCGTGTATTTTAAGTGCAAAAATAAGCTATTTCTAGTAGACAATTCTTAATAATTTTATAATAATGAATATGACAGTATTTTTTGTAATTTTGCGCCAATATGTTAGCAATTCAATTACACGACCGAATTATTGAAAGCAAAGACTGGGCAACCATCTTGTTTGTTATTTGCGTGGCCATAATTGCGATTAACAAAACCATCTCTTCGGTTCGTTTTAATGAGTTTGTTCGATTGGCTTATTCAGATAAATACACCAAAATTTACCGTGATAGTAGTAACCTAATGAGTGGTTTTACCATTTCGATGTTTATACTACAACTGATTTCGTTTTCATTCTTTACTTTATTAGTATTAAATCAATTTGATAGAGCTGAAAAAACCGACTTAATTGTTTACATCCAAGTTTTTACTTTTTTAACTGTTTTTATTCTTTCGAAATTTTTAATTGAGAAAATTATTGCAACTGCTTTTAAAATTGAAGAATTTAACGAACAATTTAACTTGCTGAAAGTGAATTACAGAGCTTATTTTGGATTCATTTTATTACCCGTTAATATCATTTTATTTTACAATTCATTAAATGCCGATTGGTTCTTTTGGACTTTATTGATTATCCTAATCACTATAAACATCACTACTTACTTGGTTGCACTGAAATTATATCAAAATTTACTATTACGTAAAATATTTTATTTTATTTTATATCTTTGCACCCTTGAAATAGCACCTTACTATTTTATTTATAATTGGTTTACAAAAAATTAGAGAGAAATATGTCAAATTTGAAAGTGAAAACAATATTAGTTTCACAACCAGAGCCTAAAGTAGAAAATTCTCCTTATTTTGAGCTTCAAAATAAACTGAAAGTTAAGATTGATTTCAGACCATTCATTCACGTAGAAGGTGTTCCTGCTAAAGAAGTTCGCGCTCAAAAAATCGATTTAAACAACTATACTGCCATCATATTAACGAGTAGAAACTCTGTAGATCATTTTTTCAGAGTAGCTGAAGAAATGCGTTACAAAGTGCCAGAAGATTTAAAATATTTCTGTCAGTCTGAAGCGGTTGCTTTTTACTTACAGCGTTATGTAGTTTATAGAAAAAGAAAGATATATGTGGGTCAAAAAGACTTTGTAGATTTGTCTCCGCTAATTAAAAAATATAAAGACGAGAAGTTTTTATTACCGTCTTCTGACCAACTGAACGCTGATGTACCTCCTACATTAGACGGCTTAAAAGTAGATTGGACAAAAGGAACTTTTTACAGAACTGTAATGAGCGACTTAACCGATTTAAAAGATGTATATTACGACGTTTTGGCTTTCTTTAGCCCAACAGGAATTAAATCATTATTCAAAAACTTCCCTGATTTTCAACAAAACAATACGCGTATTGCTGTTTTTGGAAGTACCACTCAAAAAGAAGCTTTAGAGCACGGTTTACGTGTAGATATTATGGCGCCAAGCCCTGGAACTCCATCTATGACTGGTGCTTTAGAAAAATACATTGCTGAAGCAAACAAAGGAAAATAATTATTTTTTCAATATATAGAAAACCCAAATTCGAAAGAGTTTGGGTTTTTTGTTTGATTTATACAAACAAAAAAGTCCCGAAAATTTCGAGACTTTTTCCTATATAAATGTATTAGATTACAATTGAGGACCAGCTGCTACTAAAGATTTTCCTTCTTCATTGTCTGTATATTGAACGAAGTTTTTGATAAATCTTGAAGCTAAATCTTCTGCTTTTATTTGCCATTCAGCAGCATCAGCATAGGTATTTCTTGGATCTAAAATATTAGTATCTACATTTGGTAAAGCAGTAGGCACTACAAAATTAAATACTGGAACTGTTTTAGTTTCTGCATTCTCGATTGAGCCATCTAAGATAGCATCGATAATTGCTCTTGTATCTTTAATTGAAATACGTTTTCCTGTTCCGTTCCAACCTGTGTTTACCATGTAAGCTGTAGCATTGTGTTGCTCCATTTTCTTAACTAATTCTTCACCGTATTTTGTTGGGTGTAATGATAAGAATGCTTTTCCGAAACAAGCTGAGAATGTTGGTTCTGGTTGTGTTACCCCTCTTTCGGTTCCTGCTAATTTAGCTGTAAATCCTGATAAGAAGTAATATTTTGTTTGCTCTGGAGTTAATTTAGAAACTGGAGGCATTACTCCGAATGCATCTGCAGTTAAAAAAATAACTTTAGTAGCGTGACCTGCTTTAGAAACTGGTCTTACAATATTTTCAATATGGTTAATTGGATAAGAAACACGTGTATTTTGTGTAACTGAACCATCTTTGAAATCAATTTTTCCGTTGGCATCAACAGTTACGTTTTCTAATAACGCATCTTTTTTAATAGCTCCGAAGATATCTGGTTCGTTCTCTGCACTTAAATCGATAGTTTTTGCATAACATCCACCTTCAAAGTTGAAAACACCATCATTATCCCATCCGTGTTCGTCGTCTCCGATTAATTCACGTTTTGGATCTGTTGATAAAGTAGTTTTTCCTGTTCCTGATAATCCGAAGAAAACAGCAACATCGCCATCTTTTCCTTTGTTAGCCGAACAGTGCATAGAAGCAATTCCTTGTAGTGGTAAGTAATAGTTCATCATAGAGAACAATCCTTTTTTCATTTCACCACCGTACCAAGTTCCTCCAATTAATTGGATTTTCTCAGTTAAGTTGAACGCTACATATACTTCAGAGTTTAATCCGTGAGCTGCGTAATCTTTGAAACTTGTTTTTGAACCATTCATAACAATGAAATCTGGCTCACCAAAGTTTTCTAATTCCGCTTCCGTTGGACGGATGAACATATTTTTTACAAAATGTGCTTGCCATGCTACTTCCATGATGAAACGAACTTTTAATCTCGTGTCTTCGTTAGCACCACAAAATGCATCTACAACAAACAATCTTTTTCCAGAAAGCTGCTTTACCGTAGTTTCTTTCAAAGCATTCCATGTTGTTTGAGAAATTGGTTTGTTATCGTTAGCCGCTTTATCAGAATTCCACCAAACTGTGTTTTCTGTAACGCTGTCTTTTACAATGTATTTATCTTTAGGAGAACGCCCGGTGAATTCACCTGTCATTACGTTAACCGCACCAAGTTCAGATAACTGTCCTCTTTCAAATCCTTCTAAAGCTGGATTTAATTCTTCATTATATAAATAGTCGTATGAAGGATTGTATATTATTTCTGATACATTAACGATTCCGTACTTTTCTAACGAAATCGATTTCGTAATATGCGCATTCGTATCCATAAATAGTTTGTTATGTTGTGTATTTAATAAAGTGCAAAATTATAAATTATATTTTAGATAACGTTTTTTAATCACTGTTTTTTAGATAAAACAGCATAAAATAAGTATCCCCAAGCTGAAACTAAGAATAAACCACCGATTGGCGTTATTGGTCCTAGAAATTTAGTCTTCAAATTGGTAATAGTATTTGTCGCTAACAGATAAATAGACCCTGAAAAAAACAAAACACCTACTATCGTTAAATAAAAAATAATCGAACGTTCTTTCTCTCCTAAAAAAGCAAAAGTACCTACAAAGAGAAGAAACAACGCGTGATACATTTGATAACGCACACCAACCTCAAATGTTGCCAATTGCTCTACCGAAAGTAATTTTTTTAATGCGTGAGCTCCAAATGCCCCTAAAATTATTGCTGTTACTCCTAAAAATGCAGCAACCAACAGTATTCTTTTATCCATTTTTTTAAATTTGAGACCAAAGATAACAAAAGTTTTTATGTTAAATTATGACATAAATAAAGAATTTGTTTTTATAAATATAACATTTTACTATCTTCGTGTGATATTTTTAGAATTCCAAAAAATGAGACATATTTTAGTCATTGGAGCGGGTCGTTCTGCTTCTTCTCTTATAAAATATTTATTAGACCATTCCGAAGCACAAAATCTTCATGTTACTATTGGTGACTTGTCGGAAGAATTGGCCAAACAAAAAACCAACAATCACAAAAATGCCAGAGCCATTACTTTTGACATTTTTAATGAGGCGCAACGAAAAGAAGAAATTCAAAAAGCGGATGTCGTAGTGTCGATGTTGCCTGCACATTTACATTTAGAAGTAGCTAAAGATTGTATTACCTACAAAAAACATATGGTTACAGCTTCTTATATCAGCCCAGCGATGCAAGAATTAGATACTGCTGCTAAAGAAAATGGCTTGGTTTTCATGAACGAAATTGGGCTTGACCCAGGAATTGACCACATGAGTGCCATGAAAGTATTGGACGAAATTCGTGAAAAAGGTGGAAACATCATTTTATTTGAATCATTCTGTGGTGGATTAGTTGCTCCTGAAAGCGACACCAATTTATGGAATTATAAATTTACTTGGAATCCAAGAAATGTGGTATTAGCGGGACAAGGTGGGGCTGCAAAATTCATTCAAGAAGGAAAATACAAATACATTCCGTATTCAAAATTATTTAGAAGAACTGAGTTTTTAGAAGTTGAAGGTTACGGAAGATTTGAAGCATATGCTAACAGAGATTCTTTAAAATACAGAAGCGTTTACGGTTTAGACGATGCTTTAACTTGTTATCGTGGCACCATCAGAAGAGTTGGTTATTCAAGAGCTTGGGACATTTTAGTACAATTAGGTATGACTGATGATTCATACACTATTGATAACTCGGAAGACATGTCGTACAGAGAATTTACGAATTCATTCTTGCCATATCATCCAACCGATACTGTTGAAATCAAATTGCGTCATGCACAAAAAATTGATCAAGATGACATCATTTGGGACAAATTAGTGGAAATCGATTTATTCAATCCAAACAAAAAAGTAGGATTAGTTAAAGCAACTCCAGCTCAAATTTTAGAAAAGATATTAGCCGAAAAATGGGCGTTAGAACCAAATGACAAAGACATGATTGTCATGTATCATAAATTTGGTTACGAATTAAACGGCGAGAAAAAACAAATTGATGCTACTATGGTTTGTATTGGTGATGATCAAACCTATACTTCAATGGCAAAAACAGTTGGATTACCTGTCGCTATTGCTACATTAAAAATCTTAAACAAAGAAATTACAACTCCTGGCGTTCAATTACCAATTACAAAAGAAGTGTACAATCCTATATTAAAAGAATTAGAAGATTACGGAGTAATTTTCAAAGAAATGGAAGTGCCTTATTTAGGTTACAATCCATTGAATGTGACAAATTAATCCTCAATCCAAAATTTTAAAAATCCGAAATCGTAATTGGTTTCGGATTTTTTTATTTCAATTGAAATCGATTTTGTATTTTTACTTTCAAATCAACTCAGTATGAAGATAAATCACTTACAAATTGAAATCGATGGAATCGACAAAGAAATCCTTCGCGATTTAATGGACGACGCTCGTAAACCTATTTTACAAATTGCTAATAAAATTGGAATTTCGGGCGCTGCGATTCATCAACGTTTGCGTAAATTAGAACAAGCTGGAGTGATTTCGGGTTCAAAATTTATTGTGGATACGAAAGTTTTAGGCTATAGCACAATGGCTTTCATTGGAATTTATTTAGAAAAAGCTTCAAGTAATCCTGAAGTGGTAAAAGAATTAAAGAAGATTCCAGAAGTTTTAGAATGTCATTATACAACGGGAAATTGGAGTATTTTAATCAAACTAATTTGTAGAGATAACGAACATTTGATGCAATTACTTAACAAAAAAATCCAACCTATTGAAGGTGTTTCACGAACGGAAACCTATATTTCTTTGGAACAGCAGATAGAAAGACAAATTCAATTATAAGTACAAAATAAAAAATCCGTCAAACTTACGTCTGACGGATTTTGATTTTATAAAATATTCTTTTAGTCTCTCGAACCTAAAATCTGGAAAGCCCAATATAATAAGGAAGCTAAAGCTCCTAAAGCAGCTACCACATAAGTTCTTGCTGCCCATTTTAATGAATCTTCGGCACCAGCATATTCTTGTTGGCTAACCATGTTTTTATTTTTTAACCAAGCCAAAGCTCTGTTACTAGCATCGTATTCTACTGGAAGTGTTACAAAACTAAAAGTAGTTGCAATTGCCATTAAAATCAAACCTGCAACTGCTACGTAAAAACCTATACTTGATTTTGAAGCAAAACCTAAAATCAAACCTCCCATAATTAACCATTGTGACATATTTGACGAAATGTTCACTACAGGCACCATTTTAGAACGCATCGTTAACCATTGATACGCGTGCGCATGTTGCACCGCGTGACCAACCTCGTGAGCTGCAACTGCTGCTGCCGCTGCATTTCTTTGATTGTAAACTGCTTCTGACAAGTTAACTGTTTTGTTTGCTGGGTTGTAATGATCGGTTAATTGACCAGGTGTTGAAATTACTTTTACATCAGTAATTCCGTGGTCTTGCAGCATTTTTTCTGCAATTTCGGCACCACTCATTCCGTTACGCAAAGTGACTTTTGAATAATACGCAAACTTGCTTTTTAATTTTCTACTTACTAACCAACTGAAAAGAGCAATTGCTCCAATCATAATATAATATCCTAACATATCTTTTATATTTTAATTTCTAAATTTACTAAAATCAATAACAAATTACAAGCCAAAGTTACAAAATGACAATTTGACATTAGTTAAATAATTCTAAAAACAATTACTCTTGCATTTGTTTTACTGGAGATTTTTTCGAAACATCCATCACTGGAACCATTCCGTTAGTTGGCACGTAGATGATTTGTGGTAAATCGCCTTTATCGGCTAATTTCTCTAAGGTTCTAATGAATAAATATTGGTTGTAGGTTTCGCTTAACGTTCCATTTTCTAATTTCATGGCTTCTGCCATTCCTTTTGCACGTTCAATTTCGGCTTGTGCGTTTAATTTTTCGGCTTCTAATTTGGCTTTAGCTTCTTCTACTAAAATTCTACGATTTTGTTCCGCTTTTGCCATTTCTGCTTTTCCTGCCATTTCTTGTTGCCACACATTATATCTTGGCAATCCAAACATTAAAGCGGCAATAAACACAAACCCAATGACCACAACTCCAGCAATTAGTTTCCCAATGTTTCTCTTTTCCATTTTTATAGTTTTAGTTTATCTATTATACGCAAAAAATGAAAAATGTTACAAAAAAATCCCAAACTTTTAGATTTGGGATTTTAAGTATTATTATTTGAAATTTATATTATCCAACCAAATTAATAATCTTACCAGGAACGATAATGACTTTGTTTGGTGTTCTACCTTGTAATTGCGCTTGCGTTCTTTCATCAGCCATTACGATTTCTTCGATTTGAGCTGCAGTTAAATCTAAAGGCAACTTAATAGTGAAACGCATTTTTCCATTGAATGAAACTGGATATTCTTTTTCAGATTCAACTAAATATTTGGCTTCAAATTTTGGAAAAGCAACGGTTGCAATTGAACCTTCGTGACCTAAAGCGCTCCATAATTCTTCTGCAATATGTGGTGCATAAGGTGAAACTAAAATAGCTAATGGTTCTAAAATCGCACGGTGATTGCATTTTAATTGTTGCAATTCGTTCACGCAAATCATAAACTGAGAAACCGAGGTGTTGAATGAGAAATTCTCAATATCTTCTGTAACTTTTTTGATGGTTTTATGTAACGATTTGTACATTTCTGCCGTTGGTTCATCATTTACAATTACAGAACCGTTATCATCAAAGTATAATCTCCAAAGTTTTTTCAAGAAACCAGAAACACCTGTAATTCCTGCTGTGTTCCAAGGTTTAGATTGCTCTAATGGACCTAAGAACATTTCATATAAACGTAAAGTATCAGCACCATATTCTTCACAAATATCATCTGGAGAAACCACATTGTATTTCGATTTCGACATTTTTTCTACTTCACGACCAACAATGTATTTTCCATCTTCTAAAATGAATTCTGCATTTGCATAATCAGAGTATAAAGGATGATTTTTAAATTTTTCTATATCCAATTCATTCGTAATATCATTGATTACTGATAAATCAACATGGATTGGATGAACGTTTTTATCTTTAATTAATCCTTTAGAATATAAAGTTTTAGAATCTTCACTTCTGTAAACAAAAGCACTCATTCCCAAAATCATTCCCTGATTAATCAGTTTTTTGAATGGTTCTTCTGTTGGTGCGTAACCTCTGTCTTTTAAGAATTTATTCCAAAAACGAGAGTACAATAAATGTCCGGTTGCGTGCTCGCTTCCACCAATGTATAAATCTACGCTTTCCCAATATTTAATAGCTTCTTCGTTAGCAAACTCTTCTGTATTGTGCGCATCCATGTAACGCATCCAATACCATGAAGAACCCGCCCAACCTGGCATCGTGTTCAATTCTAATGGGAAAACTTTTGTGTTATCAATTAAATCATTGTTAACTACTGCATTGTTTTCAGAGTCCCAAGCCCAAACTGGCGCGTTACCTAATGGTGGTTGTCCGTCTTCGGTTGGTAAATATTTTTCTACTTCTGGTAAAACGATTGGCAAGTGTTTTTTGTCAATCATTTGTGGTAAACCATTCACGTAATACACTGGAAAAGGTTCACCCCAATATCTTTGGCGAGAGAAAACAGCATCACGTAAACGGTAATTTACTTTGGCATTTCCTGCTCCGATTTTTTCTAATTCTTCAATGATTTTCTTCGTTCCCGATTTGTAATCTAATCCGTTTAAGAAATCAGAATTTACTAATTCGAAACCACCTTTTTCTCCGTAAGCTGCTTCTGAAATATCTTGATTGAAAATGTTTTTAATTGCAGGCATTCCGTTAGTTCCTTTGAAGAAATTCGCGAAAGCATAATCACGTTCGTCACCACAAGGAACGGCCATAACAGCTCCAGTTCCGTAACCAGCTAATACATAATCGCCAATCCAAACTGGAATTGGTTCTTTTGTGAAAGGATGTTCGGCATAAGCACCTGTGAAAACACCTGAAATGGTTTTAACATCTGCCATTCTTTCACGTTCTGAACGTTTTGCAGTTGCTTCTACATACGCTTCAACGGCTGCTTTTTGTTCTGGAGTGGTGATTTGTGAAACTAATTCGTGTTCTGGAGCTAAAGTCATAAAGGTAACTCCGAAAATGGTATCAGGACGAGTTGTGAAAACTTCAATAGATTGCTTCGCTTCGCTCGCAATGACTTTGAATGAAACCATCGCTCCAACCGATTTTCCAATCCAGTTTCTTTGCGATTCTTTAATAGATTCACTCCAATCGATTTCGTTTAAACCTTGTAATAATCTTTCCGCGTAAGCAGAAATTCGCATTGACCATTGTGTCATTTTCTTGCGAACAACTGGATGTCCACCACGTTCTGAAACGCCGTTTACAATTTCGTCATTCGCTAAAACGGTTCCTAAAGCCGCGCACCAGTTTACTTCGGTTTCTGCTAAATACGTTAATCTGTATTGTAAAAGAATTTTTTGTTGTTGTTCTGAGGAGAATGATTTCCAATCTTCTGCTGAAAATGGTGCAATATTATCATCGCAAACCGCATTCACATTCGCATTTCCGTTCTTTTCAAATTCTTGAATTAACGTACAAATGCTTTCCGCTTTATCCGAATTTTTATTGTACCAAGATTCGAATAATTGAATGAAAATCCACTGTGTATGCTTGTAATAATCTGGATTCGAAGTTCGCACTTCACGACTCCAATCAAACGAAAAACCAATTCTATCCAACTGATTTCTGTAGCCTTGAATGGTGTTCCCTGATTTATCCACACCACCTTCGATATTCATACGAGTCGTATCTGCTGGATGTTGTCCCGTTTGAATCGCATATTGTTCGGCCGGCAAACCAAATGAATCGTACCCTTGCGGATGCAATACATTAAAACCTTGATGTCTTTTATATCTTGCGACAATATCAGAAGCAATGTAACCCAGCGGATGCCCAACGTGCAAACCCGCTCCAGAAGGATAAGGAAACATGTCTAATACATAGTATTTTGGTTTTTCGCTATTATTTGATGCAGCAAAAGTTTGGTTTTCTGCCCAATATTGTTGCCATTTGGCTTCGATTTTTTCGTGGTGGTATTTCATGAGTTTGTTTAAATGTTTAAAGTTTAAATGTTTAAAAGAATTTCTTTTTAAATCATTTAACGCTTAAAAATCGGTGCAAATTTACGCTTTATAAAACTTTTATAAAACTAATCTTTAAAATATAGTGTTCCGTTTGGATTAGCGTAACCTTTGAAGTTTCCATTTTCGTCTTCTAAAGCGATATATTCTATTGCTTCCAATAAGGAAATTCCTTTTTTGCCACTACTAATGGTGTATTTAATTTCTCTAACAGGATACGGATAATACAAAGGAAGTAATGTCAACACATAATCTGAATTACTGTAATAACTAATGTAAGCCGAATGCTGGTTTCCTTTTTTTACTCTCAAGAAACTTTGATTTTCTGGATTGAATCTAATGTCATCAAACTCGAGAGGTAATTTGAACTCTTTGTTTTCGGTAACCAATCCAAACAAGTTATTTTTCTTTACTAAAAACACTTGCTCTTTAAATGATGATGTTATGGAGTATCCCATTTTGATATCATCATATTCAGCAGGCAAGATAAAAGTATGATTGACATCGATAATGCCATATTTCATGATTTTGGTTTTTTTATCCAACATCCCAACTTTGAAATAATTTTTACCGCTTGGATCATATTTTCTTTCAGATTTCATAGGCTCTAGGAAATCATATTCAACACTTTTTTGAAATGGAAATTGATAAACTAAACCAAATTTATTTTTCTTTTGGTAAATGACGTAATTAAAATATGTTTGTATAGTATCAGCATTTGATTTATCATCTGTAAGAACACCATTCGTTTTGAAAACTTCAATTTTATCAGCTTTAACTGTGAATTTTACGGTCTTTTTACTTTTGGTAACATTGTTTGAAACCTCAACTTCAATTTTATTTTCTATTAAAGCATATTTGTAATAAGAAGATCCTTTTGGCTTTTTTCTGGTAGTATTTCCTCTTCCTGGCCCATCTCCACTTCCTGAACCAGTTCCTGAATAACCTCTTGGCTCTTCTACTTCCGCTACCATATCGCTATCCATATTGGGAACCGCTACATTATTGTCATACCCATTGTAGCTGTCTTTTTTCTTTTTTACTCCCGTATTTTCTTGAATATACTGACTGTCTTTTTTAGCATCTAAAAGAATGATTTGACTTCCTTCTACTCTAAAATATTTAGTTTCAACAGCACTAGTTGCGGTTTGTTTTACGTAGGCAATTGCTAATTCTTCTTTCGACTTTTTATTATCTAATTCTATCGAAAAAACATCTTTTAACACATAACTTAATTTGTTCTCATTGTAGTAATCTAGATTTACTAATGACTCTTTTCCTTCTAAATCCTTTATATAAAAACCAATTATAAAACTACTATCATAACGATTGTCATTCCCTTTGATTCCTTTTAAAAAAGAAAGCGGTTGATTAATTAGTAATTCTCCTTTTGTGTTGTATAAATAGTTAATTTCTTTTTTATCAGCTCCTTTTTTTACGGCAATTATTAAATTATTTGAGACATAACGTAAATCTTGAAATTCTACTGGAATTACATTTTTTGAACCTATGTAAACTCCCGAATTATTTCCTAAAGAAGCTTGAAAAAAAGTAGCGCCTTTACCTCTTTCTTTTTTTATGGCATCGTATTTTGGAGCTATCAAAACCGTTGCTTTTTCATCACATAAACCCCATAAATTACCTTCTCGATAAGGAAAAATATTTTCTTGTGCCGTTAAGCTTAGTGCAAAAAAGAATAAAAGTGCCGAAAACTTAAATTTTAATGTCATTTTTATGAATTTAAAGCTTCAAATTTACAGATAATAAATACTAAAGTTAAAACTTTGTTGTTATATTCTATGTAAACAAAATTTCTTTACTATTTTTACGGCTTAAATAGAATTTTATGGCATCATCTTTTGAAAATTACAACAAGCGACGTTTAATATCGTCTTACTTTTCGGTAGTTTTAAGTATCTTTTTAGTATTGTTTCTTTTAGGAGCTTTAGGACTTTTTGTAATCAATTCAAAAAAGATAACAAATGATTTTAAAGAAAATATTCCAATGACCGTTTTCTTTAATAACGATGCTAATGACACTATGATTAGTGCATTTGACACCGAATTGAAAAACGCAAAATTCATTAAAGACTATGCGTTTGTTCACAAAGACAGCGCTGCTAAAAACAACGTAGATATTGTAGGTGAAGATTTTATGGAATTCCTAGGTTTCAATCCTTTACAGAATTCATTTGACATCCATTTAAAAGGAGATTATGTAATTGCAGATAGCATCCAAAAAATTGAACGCAATATTCGTAAAAACGAAATGGTTACAGAAATTATTTACGATAAAGAATTAGTAGATATGGTAAACAAAAACGTAACTAAAATCAGTTTTTGGATTTTAATCATCAGTGCCATCTTAACTGTTGTTGCGATGTTATTAATCAACAGTTCGTTACGTCTTTCTGTTTATTCGCACCGTTTTACTATCAAAACCATGCAAATGGTAGGAGCTACAAAATCGTTCATCAGAAAACCATTTATTTGGAGAAGTATTAAATTAGGATTAATTGGTTCTGGATTAGCAATTATTGCTTTACTATTTTTAGTATTTTATGTTGACAGCTTATTCCCTAGTTTAGGCATTGCAAAAGATTACGTTTCTATTGCAATAGTAATTTTCGGAGTGTTAGTTGTTGGAATTATCATTACTTCAATTAGTACATTCTTTGCTACACAACGTTTCTTGAATTTAAAAACAGATGATTTATATTAGTATTCAGTGTTCAGTTTATAGTGTTCAGTGGATTTAAAAAAACATAAAAATGGAAAATAACAACAAACCCGAATTTCTTTTTGATAAAGTAAATTATAAAATTCTTTTAATTGGATTAGCTGTAATTGGACTTGGATTCATTTTAATGAGCGGTGGCGGAAGCGAAGATCCTAACGTTTTCAATGGTGAAGAATTATTCAGTTTCAGAAGAATTCGTTTGGCTCCAACCGTAGTTTTAATTGGATTCGGAATTACGATTTATTCGATTTTAAAAAATCCGAAGAAGTAATACTTTATGGATGTTTTACAAGCCATTATTCTTGCCATTATTGAAGGAATAACCGAATTTTTACCTGTGTCATCAACGGGTCATATGATTATTGCTTCGTCTTTTTTTGGCATTGCACAAGACGATTTTACTAAACTTTTTACGATTGTTATTCAATTAGGAACGATACTTTCTGTAATTGTGCTGTATTTCAAACGCTTTTTTCAATCACTTGATTTTTACTTCAAATTATTCGTTGCTTTTATTCCAGCCGTAATTTTCGGATTATTGCTTGGTGATTTTATAGACAGCCTATTAGAGAATCCTATCACAGTAGCTATTTCGTTAATCATTGGTGGATTTTTATTATTGAAAGTCGACGAATGGTTTGGCAATTCAGAAGGAACCGAAATTTCCTATTTAACCGCTTTTAAAATTGGTTTGTTCCAATGTTTAGCTATGATTCCTGGTGTTTCTAGAAGTGGCGCTAGCATCGTTGGTGGAATGACACAAAAATTATCGCGAACAACAGCAGCTGAATTTTCGTTTTTCTTAGCGATTCCAACCATGTTAGGAGCAACTTTGAAAAAATCATACGATTATTATAAAGATGGCTTTGTGCTTTCTGACGATCAAATTAATTTATTAATTATTGGAAATGTAGTCGGATTTATTGTAGCCCTAATTGCTATCAAATCATTCATCGGATTTTTAACCAAACACGGATTTAAAATTTTTGGTTATTACCGAATTGTTGCCGGAGTTGCAATCTTATTAATTCATTTCTTCGTACAAAAATTAACTATTATCTAATGAATGCCGAAGAAATTTTAGCAGGAAAAGTCCTTTTAATCGACAAACCCTTGAAATGGTCTTCCTTTCAAGCGGTTAATAAATTGAAATACATTTTAAAACGCAAATACGATTTACCAAAGAAATTTAAAATCGGTCACGCCGGAACATTAGATCCGTTAGCAACTGGTTTATTAATTATTTGTACAGGGAAATTCACCAAAAGTATTACTGAAATTCAGGCACAAGCTAAAGAATATACTGGAACTATTGTGGTTGGCGCTACTACTCCATCATACGATTTAGAAACCGAAATTGACGCTACTTTTCCAACTGAACACATTACAGAAGCCTTAATTTTAGAAACTACAAAACAGTTTATTGGTGAAATCGACCAGAAACCACCTGTTTTTTCTGCTATTAAAAAAGATGGAAAACGTTTGTATGAGCACGCTCGCGCAGGTGAGGAAGTGGAAATTCAATCTAGAAAAACTACGATTTACGAATTTGAGATCACGAGAATTCAATTACCAGAAGTAGATTTTAGAGTTAAATGTAGCAAAGGAACATACATTCGTTCGTTAGCTTTTGACTTTGGATTAGCGTTACAATCTGGCGGACATTTAACAGCGCTTCGTAGAACAAAAATTGGTGATTATTCAGTTGAGAATGCGATTACTCCTGATGATTTTGCACAATTGCATGAAGATGAAAAATAAAACATTCCTTCTATTATTTCTTTTATTCCAATTTAGTTTTTCTCAAAATGTAAAACTAAAAACAGGCGATATTTTATTTCAATCGATGAATTGCGGGCCACTTTGCGAAGCCATTAACGAAGTTACCGAAGGTTATCAAGGAAAAGATTTTAGTCATTTAGGAATGGTGTACATCAAAAACGATTCGATATTCGTGATTGAAGCTGCTGGAAAAGCAGTGAAAGTAACTCCATACGAAACCTTTAAAACCTACACCACAGAAGCAATGTTTGTAGGAAGACTAAAAAACAAATACCACAAATACATTCCAGAAGCCATTGCTTTCTCATTGCAACAAGTTGGCGTTCCTTATGACGACGAATATTTATACGACAACGGAAAATATTATTGTTCGGAATTAATTTATGATGCGTTTTTACATTCGTACAAAAAACCATTATTTGATTTGTATCCTATGACTTTCAAATCGCCAAAATCAAATGAATATTTCGAAGTTTGGGCAGATTATTACCAAAAACTAAAAATGGAAATCCCAGAAGGCCAACTTGGTTGTAACCCTGGTGGAATTTCCACTTCTAATAAGTTAAAAATTATTGGAACTTTACGCTAAGATATTTTCGTGCATTTCCACAATTTCATTCTGAATCGAAATGCCTTTATCGTGTAAATACCATTTTTGCAATTCAATTTTAGCCGTTTCATCTACTACTCCATGAGCCGCTTTGTAATCTAAGATTAATTGTTTTGCACCATGAGGTCTTGGTCCCCAATCTAAAACTACTTCTAAAGTTTCAGCATCTAAAACGATTAATTTAGGAATTGCTTTTCCTCCATTCGTTAAAAAATGTTGCATTAAAGCATCGTTATCATCGCGCAAAGCAATTTTTAATTCCACCTTATCTGTTGCTTCCGCCATTTTATGAATCACGGGAACAATTTGAGCCGCATCGCCGCACCAACCTTCACTTAGCACTAACCAAATGTACTTTTTATCTAAGTTTTTTAGTTTAGTTTTCACTTCTTCAGTAACCTCAATAGTTTTTTCTAAACGATTCATTCTGGTTTCGTTTAGTTCGGAATATTTTAATAAATCTTCTGATTGCGTGTGACCTGTAGATTTCCCTTCAGCAATTAAACTGGTTACTTTTTTTCTGTAATCGGCAAAAGAAAAACTATTTTCTAATGCTTGTTTTATAGTATTTATCATCTTCTTAACTTTATTTGGCAAATTTAAGTCTAATTTTGGAAATTAAATGAAAGAATTGTTACATATGGATTTAACTTCAAAATCAATCGGATTAGCGCTTTCTGGTGGCGGTTCCAAAGGAATTGCTCATGCTGGAGTTTTAAAATTCTTAACCGAACAAGGCATTGAACCTTCTTGTATTTCAGGCTCAAGCGCAGGAGCCATTGTAGGAACCATGTATGCTTTTGGCAAAAAACCAGAGGAAATTCTAGATTTTTTCAAGTCGATTTACTTTTTTCATTGGAAGCATTTTACGTTTAAAAAACCTGGAATTGTAGATTCAGAATCATTCAAAAAATATTTTGAAGAGATTTTTGGAGAAACTACTACACTTAGCGATTTAAAAATTCCAACTTACATCACGGCAACTGATATGGTAAATGGAAA
Source organism: Flavobacterium cheniae (assembly GCF_004363695.1). Taxonomy (GTDB): domain Bacteria; phylum Bacteroidota; class Bacteroidia; order Flavobacteriales; family Flavobacteriaceae; genus Flavobacterium; species Flavobacterium cheniae. The sequence goes on from NZ_SNZC01000002.1 coordinate 375,191, forward strand.
ATTGAAAATATTTAGTCCCGAAACCAGAATTGTTGATGCGATTTTGGCTTCAACGGCTGTTCCTGGGATGATTTCTCCTTACGTCATTAAGGATAAATTATATAGTGATGGTGGTATTTTAAATCATTTTCCAGCCGATTTGTTACAAGGAAAATGTGATTCAATTATTGGTGTGTATGTTAGTCCAGTTCAAAACATTGAGGCAAAAAACTTGAATTCCATAAAATCGGTTACTTATAGAGCATTAGAACTATTGACGGCTAATTCCAATCTTCAAAAATTTAATCATTGCGATTTAATCATCGAACCTAAAGAATTGACTAAATTTAGTACGTTTGAAACCAATAAAGCCAAGATGGATTTAATTTTTGAAACGGGTTACAACGAAGCAAAAAAAGCATTTGAAAATTTAGCAACATAAATGTTAAAACATTTTTTTTAGAAAAAAGCTATTTAACTATATTTGCACCACAAATAATACAACACAATGAAGTACAAAAGAATTCTTCTAAAATTAAGCGGTGAAGCTTTAATGGGTGATAGACAATATGGAATTGACCCACAACGCTTGGCTGAGTACGCTGAAGAGATAAAACAAATTCACGATAAAGGTGTAGAAATCGCTATAGTTATTGGTGGTGGAAACATTTTTAGAGGTGTAGCTGGTGCAAGTAACGGCATGGATAGAGTGCAAGGGGATTATATGGGAATGTTAGCAACAGTTATCAATGGAATGGCTTTACAAGGCGCTTTAGAAGAAGCTGGAATGCAAACGCGTTTACAAACTGCTTTAAAAATTGAAGCAATTGCCGAACCTTATATCAAAAGAAGAGCAACGCGTCATTTAGAAAAAGGAAGAATTGTAATTTTTGGTGCAGGAACAGGAAATCCTTATTTTACAACTGACACCGCTGCAGTTTTAAGAGGAATTGAAGTGGGTGCTGACGTAATTTTAAAAGGAACTCGTGTAGATGGTGTTTACACTTCTGACCCAGAAAAAAATGCTGATGCGGTAAAATTTGACTTCATTTCGTTTGAAGATGTATTAGCAAAAGGATTAAATGTAATGGATACAACTGCTTTTACATTGAGTCAAGAAAATAAATTGCCTATTATTGTATTCGATATGAATAAAGATGGTAACTTATTAAAAGTATGTGAAGGAGAAACTATCGGAACAACGGTAACAATATAAATACGAAGTACAAAACTAGAAGTACAAAGTAAAAATTTAGAGAGATGACAGAAGAAATTAACTTTATTTTAGACAGTGCAAAAGAAGCTATGGTAGGTTCTGTTGCGCATTTAGAAAAAGAATTTTTAAACATTAGAGCTGGAAAAGCTTCACCTCAAATGTTAGGTGGTGTTTTTGTAGATTATTATGGTTCTCAAACACCATTGTCGCAAGTTGCTAACATTAATGCTCCTGATGCTCGTACCCTAACGGTAACGCCTTGGGAAAAAAACATGTTACATCCTATTGAAAAAGCAATTATGATTGCTAATTTAGGGTTAAACCCAATGAACAATGGTGATAACATTATCATCAATATTCCAGCATTAACTGAAGAAAGAAGACGCGACTTGGTAAAACAAGCAAAATCTGAAGCTGAAGATGCAAAAATTGGTATCAGAAACCACAGAAAAGATGCTAATTCTGATATCAAAAAAGAAGAAAAAGACGGAACTGCAGAAGATATTTGCAAAAAAGCTGAAGAAGATGTTCAGAAACTGACCGATTCATTTATCAAGAAAATAGATGAACTTTTAGCTGTTAAAGAAGCTGAAATCATGAAAGTATAAATTTTAAATCCCGATTAACACTCGGGATTTTTTATTTTGAATATATTTGTAAAAAATCTTCCTCTACATGAAATATTTTTGGCTTTTTTTGTGCTTTTTCATTACTACTAGTTTTGTAGCACAAACCAAAATTAAAGGACAAATTATTGACTTTGACACAAAAGTACCTATTGCTTTTGCTACTATTACTTACAACAATACTAAATTCAATGCCGACTGGGAAGGAAAATTCTCTGTTAATGTGAATGATTTTAAAGTGCCTATAAAAGTCAATTTTAAAGGTTATTATGAAAAAATCACCTACCCAGAACCGAAGGTTGCCAATATTACGATTAAGTTGGTAAACGATTTAAACGAAAAAAAAGCCGAAATTTATACTGAAAACGGCGTTAACAATATCATCAAAAAAGTAATTGAAAACCGAAAATCGAATGATCCTGAAAAAGGATTATCAAGTTTTCAATATAAAAACTACGAATACCTTCAAGTAACAGCAAACCCAGATAGTATTTCTTCAAAAATAGATACTATTTACAAAAAACGTTTTTTAAGAAAACCTTTGATGAAACTAGATTCAACGAATTATAAATTCAAGAAGTTTTCTGAAAAACAACATTTGTATCAAACAGAAAAAGTCAATTTAATTCAGCACAATCAATTTCAAAACAAGGAAACCGTTTTAGCCACTCGAATGGCTGGTTTTGAACAACCGGTTTATGAATATTTAGGTTTAAAACTTATCTCCTATTCGGTTTATGAAAATCCGTTTGAAATTTTGGAAATTCCAGTGCAAAATCCCATTTCAAATTTTGGACGAAAACTGTACAACTACAAATTAATTGACACTGTAAAAATAGACGGAAGAAGTGCATACCGAATTTACTTTGAACCCAAAAAACTAAATGCAAATCGTTTAAGAGGTTTACTTTATATTGACACTCAAAATTATGCAATTGCAAAAGCGTATTTTCGTATTTATGGTGTAGTAAATATCAATGCGACTTACACCTTTGATTACAGAAAAGATACCGACATTTGGTTTCCTAAAAATAGAAAATTTAAAGTTTCAAAAGGAAACAACCAAGACGATATTAAAATTTTAGGAGGTACTATAAAATTTAGTTCCGATTTAGATTTAACCGAAAGCAAAAATGCAACCGACCAAGCCTATATTTCAATAGAATCGACCCCTTTTGACATTGAAATCAATAAACCAATTTCTATTTCAAAACCAAGAGTAAAAATTGAAGTTCCACAATCAAGCTTAAAACAAGAAAATGAGTATTGGAATGCGTTTAAAAAAGACACACTCGATAAGAGAAAACTCCGAACTTATACTTCAATCGATAGTTTATCACTTTCAGAACGAATTGAGCACAAAGTATTTTTAGGAAGAAAAATTATTAATGGCTATTTTCCTGTTTCAATTTTTGACATAGACTTACGAAGTATTATAAAATATAACAATTTTGAAGGATTTAGATTAGGTGTTGGTGCGGTTACCAATTCAAAATTATCAGAAAAATACAAAGTTGCTTTTTATGGCGCCTACGGATTTAAAGATGACGAATTCAAGTATGGAATCACACCTTCCTATTTAGCGCATTCAAACTCTGAAACATGGGTAAGTGCATCTTATTCAGATGATATTAGTGAGATTGCACAAACCAATTTTATCACCGATTCTCGTAGATTTAAAATTTACGATCCTCGACCAATCAATATTTCCACTTTTTACAACAATAGAATGAGTTCGGTTTTTGTAGAAAGTAAGTTTTTACCAAAAACATCCAGTTATTTTGGGGTTTCGCACAATCAAATTCAACCCCTTTTTGATTATACTTTTGTAAATGATGGAAAATCGTATACCGATTATACTATTAGTACAGTGCAGTTAGCATTCCAATGGAATCCTTTTAGCAATTACATGCAAACACCAATGGGAAAAATTGAATATGAAAAAAGACATCCAAAATTTTCGCTTCAACTTACTCAAACATTACCAGGTGTGTTAGAAAATGATTTTACTTTCTCAAAAATAGATTTCAAAACGTTCTACGAATTGCCTTATTTATCAGGTCAAAAAAGTTCTATTTTACTACAAACAGGAATTGCTTTTGGAGATGTTCCAATTACACATTTATACAGCATTGTTCCTAATAATTTGAATCGTGACGCTATTTTACAACGTGTTACCTTTGCAGGAAAAAACAGTTTTGAAACTATGTATTTTAACGAGTTTTTCTCTAATCAATATGCTTCTTTGCAATTGAAACATACTTTTAATAAAATTCGTTTAGGCTATAAAATTAATCCCGAATTTACAGTTGTTACACGAATGGCATTTGGTTCCAGCAACGACAACAACCAACATCTTGGTATCAGCTACAACACGATGGAAGATGGTTTTTTTGAAAGCGGTATAGAATGTAATAAAATCTACAAAGGAATTGGTTTAGTGGCATTTTACAGATATGGTCCATATCAATTAGCTAACTTCGATGACAACATTGCCATTAAAGTTTCTTACTATTTGGATTTAGGACTTTAAATTTAACTTAATTGTCACGTTCAAAACCAATAAATTAAGTAAGATTTACTACCTTTGCACCCTAATTTTTGAGAGATGTTAAAGTGGTTAAGCACCAGTTTTTGGGATTATATTGCCAGTAAAATTTTAAGAAACCGCGTTTTTCTTTTAATCCTTATTTTACTATTTACTATTTTTATGAGTTTTCAGTGGAAAAACATGCGTTTTACCTTCACTGAAGCTAACTTACTACCTGATGATCATGAGGTAAATATTCAGTACAATTCATTTTTAGAAAAATTCGGCGAAGAAGGAAACTTAGTAGTTCTAGGATTTAAAGACAAAAATTTCTTTACCGAAAAAAATTACAAAGCCTGGGAAAAATTTGTTTCAGAAATAAAAAAAGACAAAGCAACCGAGCTTACACTTTCTATTGAAGATTTACGTGTATTAGAAAAAGATACGATTGCTCAAAAATTCAAATTAGTTTCTTTTATAAACAACGATAGTATTTCAGATAGTTATTTAAAAACTAAAGAAAAAGAGTTCTATAACGACTTACCTTTTTACGAAGGAATGCTTTTTAATAAAGAAAGTGGCGCTGTTCGTTTTGCAATTTACATGGATAAAAAAATTGTAAACACACCCGCTAGAAAAGCTTTCATCGAAAAACATCTTAGCCAAGAGAAGATAAACGCCTTTGAAAAAGAAACCGGATTAGACCTCCGTGTTTCGGGAATGCCATACATTCGAACATTAAACGCTAACAGTATCATTAGCGAAATTGGATTGTTTGTGGGAGCAGCACTTGGAATTACTTCTTTGTTGTTCTTCTTCTTCTTTAGAAGTTTCAGAGCGACTATGATTTCCATGTTTGTGGTTATTATTGGCGTAATGTGGTCGTTTGGAACACTAGGGCTTTTAAACTACGAAATCACGGTTTTAACGGCGATTATTCCCCCATTAATTATTGTAATTGGTATTCCTAACTGTATTTTTCTAATTAATAAATACCAACAAGAAATCAAGAATCATGGTAATAAAGCCAAGTCTTTACAACGAGTAATTTCAAAAGTAGGAAATGCTACTTTGATGACGAATTTAACAACCGCAGCTGGTTTTGGTACCTTTATTTTTACGGATAGTAAACTGTTAAGTGAGTTCGGTATTGTTGCGTCATTAAACATTGTTTTCTTGTTTATTTTATGCTTAATCATCATCCCAATTGTTTACAGTTATATGCCAATGCCAAAGGAAAAACACTTGGCGCATCTTGGTAAAAACTATATGGCTGCTTTCATAAATTGGATAGAAAACACCATTAGACATCATCGTGTTGCGGTTTTTTCAACTGCAATTGGAATATTAGTTTTAGGAATTATTGGAATTTATCAAATTACTGTTTCAGGAAGTATCATTGAGGATATGCCTAAAAAAGCGCCTTTCTTCAAAGATATTGTATTCTACGAAAAAGAATTTGATGGTGTAATGCCTTTAGAAATTGTAATTGACACAAAAAGACCAAAAGGCGCTTTAAAATCAGTTACGTTAAAACGAATTGAAGAACTGCAGGAAACTATTATTGAAATTCCAGAATTATCAAAACCAGTTTCGGTCGTGAATTTGGTTAAATATTCCAAACAAGCTTACTATAACGGAAATCCGGAATTTTACGAATTACCTACTAAACAAGAAGAAGCTTTTATTCTATCCTACATAAAAAATTCCACTCAAAAAGGAAATGAAAACATGCTGAAAAGCTATGTTGATAGTACAGGTCAATATGCTCGTATTACGACTTTCATGAGAGATATTGGTACCGATAAAATGCAAAAAATAGAAGAACGTTTACAAGATAAAATCAATCATATTTTTCCAAAAGAACGTTATGAAGTTTCACTAACTGGAAAAGCATATGTATTTGAAAAAGGAACCCATTATTTGATTGACAATTTAGTACAATCGTTACTTTTTGCGATCGTTTTGATTTCGCTATTAATGGCATACATGTTCCGTTCGTTCAAAATGATTATAGTATCATTATTGCCAAATATTTTACCTTTGGTAATGACCGCAGGATTAATGGGCTTTTTAGGAATTCCAATTAAACCATCCACCATATTAGTATTTAGTATTGCTTTCGGAATTTCGGTTGACGATACGATTCACTTTTTGGCAAAATACCGTCAAGAATTAAAAGCTAATGATTGGAAAATAAAACGCTCTGTATATGCTACTCTAAAAGAAGCAGGAATTAGTATGTTTTACACTTCAGTTGTATTGTTTTTTGGATTCTCTGTATTTACGCTTTCAGATTTTGGAGGAACGGTTGCTTTAGGAGGATTAGTAGCGACAACCTTATTATTCGCCATGTTATCCAACTTGATTTTGTTGCCAGCCTTGCTGCTTTCATTAGATAAAACCATTGCCAACCAACAAGAATTCTTAGAACCAACATTAGATATTTTAGCTGAAGATATTGAAGAAGAAAATTCAAACGAGAAATAGTATATTTGCATTATAAATAATAAATCGAAATGAAACACTCAAAAGTTATAGACCTTTTAAACAGCACGAAAACATTACATGAAGTAACAGCTAAAGGTTGGGTTAGAACATTTAGAAACAATCAATTTATTGCGTTGAACGATGGTTCAACCATTCATAATATTCAGTGTGTGGTAGATTTTGAAAACACACCTGATGAAACTTTAAAAAGAATTACAACTGGAGCAGCTATTTCTGTTACAGGAGAATTGGTAGAAAGTAAAGGCGCAGGTCAAAAATTTGAAATTCAAGTTTCTAAATTAGAGATTTTAGGAGATAGCGATGCGGAGAAATTCCCAATGCAACCTAAAAAACACTCATTAGAATTCTTACGTGAAAATGCTCATTTACGTGTTAGAACCAATGCGTTTGGAGCAATCATGCGTGTGCGTTCAACATTAGCGTTTGCAGTTCACCAATATTTCCAAGAAAAAGGATTTTTCTATGTAAACACGCCTATCATCACAGGTTCTGATGCTGAAGGTGCAGGAGAAATGTTCCAAGTAACTGCTTTACCAATTGACGGTTCTGCGCCAAGAAACGAAGATGGAAGCATCAACTACAAAGAAGATTTCTTCGGAAAACAAACCAATTTAACCGTTTCTGGACAATTAGAAGGTGAAACTTTCGCAATGGCTTTAGGCCAAATTTATACTTTTGGACCAACATTCCGTGCAGAAAATTCAAACACTTCGCGTCACTTAGCTGAATTTTGGATGATTGAACCAGAAGTTGCTTTCAATGATTTGGCTGACAACATGGATTTGGCTGAAGATTTCATCAAATACGTTATCAAATATACAGTTAATAAATGTGGCGATGATTTAAAATTCTTAGAAAGCAGATTATTAGAAGAAGAAAAGTCAAAACCGCAAGCGGATAGAAGCGAAATGATGCTTTTAGAAAAATTAAGTTTCGTATTAGACAACAACTTCAAACGTGTTTCTTATACCGAAGCCATTGATATTTTAAAAGATTCTACACCAAATAAAAAGAAAAAATTCCAATATATCATTAACGAATGGGGTGCTGATTTACAAAGTGAGCACGAACGTTTCTTAGTGGAAAAACACTTTAAATGTCCGGTAATTCTATTTGATTATCCAGCAAAAATTAAAGCGTTTTACATGCGTTTGAACGACAATACTGAACCAGGAAAAGAAACTGTTAGAGCAATGGATATCTTATTCCCTGGAATTGGAGAAATTGTTGGAGGTTCGCAAAGAGAAGAGCGTTACGATGTATTAGTTGAAAAAATGAAAGCTTTAGGAATCGACGAAGAAGAACTTTGGTGGTATTTAGATACGAGAAGATTCGGTTCGGCTGTTCACTCAGGTTTCGGATTAGGATTTGAAAGATTAGTACTTTTTGTAACCGGAATGGGTAACATTAGAGACGTAATTCCTTTCCCAAGAACACCACAAAACGCAGAATTTTAGAATCTTGTTAAATTGTTTAACTGTTGATGTGTTAAATCGTAAATTTGATAAACAATTCAACAGTTAAACGATTAATCAGTTAAACAAATAAACATTAATGTTAAAACACAGTTTACAATTCAAATTATCTCAAAAATTATCGCCTCAACAAATTCAGTTGATGAAGTTAATTCAATTGCCTACGCAAGCATTTGAGCAACGTCTTCAGGAAGAATTGGTTGAGAATCCTGCTTTGGAAGAAAGTAGCAAGGAAGATAATTACGAAGCAGATGATTACGAAGTAAACACAAACGATGATGATTACGACGATTATGATAACGACCATATCGACGCGCAAGACATCAACATCGATGAGTATTTAAGTAACGACGAAACGCCAGATTACAAATATCAAACTAATAATTACAGCGATGACGATGATGACAAATCACTACCATTTGCTGCACCTGTTAGTTTTCATCAAGATTTAATCAATCAGTTAAATACATTTATTTTAGGTGATGACGAACGCGATATTGCCGAATTTTTAGTCGGAAGTATTGACGATATGGGTTACATCAGAAGAACTACACAAGATATTGTAGACGACATGGCTTTTACGCAAGGCATATATACCGATGAAGCTACTGTAGAACGTATTTTGCATTTGGTTCAGGATTTAGAACCTGCTGGTGTAGGTGCGCGCGATTTGCAAGAATGTTTGTTGTTGCAATTAAAACACAAAACACCATCGGATTCTATCAATTTAGCCATTCAAGTTATTGAACAGCAATTTGATGCTTTTAGTAAAAAACATTACGATAAATTATTGCAGAAATTTGACGTTTCGCAACAACAACTTCGCAAAGCTATTGATGAAATTGAAAAACTAAATCCGAAACCAGGAGGTAGTTTTGATGGCAATCAGAAAATGGTAGAACACATTGTTCCCGATTTTACGATTCGAATTGTTGATGGCGAATTAGAGCTTTTGTTAAACGGAAGAAATGCTCCAGAATTGCACGTTTCTAAAGATTATCAAGAAATGTTGCAGAGTTATAAAGATACTTCTGAAAAATCGAGTTCTCAAAAAGACGCGGTTCAGTTTATCAAGCAAAAATTAGATTCGGCAAAATGGTTTATTGATGCGATTAAACAACGCCAGGAAACCTTATATGTGACCATGAATGCGATTATGTTTTATCAGCAAGAATACTTTTTAGAAGGAGAAGAAACCAAACTTCGTCCGATGATTCTAAAAGATATTGCTGATATGGTTGGTTTAGATATTTCAACTGTTTCACGTGTAGCAAATAGTAAATATGTTGATACACCTTACGGAACGAAATTAATCAAAGAATTTTTTAGTGAATCGATGACCAATGACCAAGGTGAAGAAGTTTCTACTATCGAAATTAAAAATATCTTACAACAAGTTATTTCGGAAGAAGACAAAAAGAAACCTTTACCAGATGATCAATTAGCCGAAATTTTAAAAGAAAGAGGTTATCCAATTGCCAGAAGAACCATCGCAAAATATCGCGAACAATTAGATATTCCGGTAGCGCGTTTGAGAAAGAAAATCTAACGGAGTAATTATGGATTTAAAAAAAATATTACCTGTTTTTTCGTATATTTTTCATCCCATATTTGTTTCCATTTATGGTACTTTATTTTTCTTTTTAATTACCAACTCTTTCTATTACAATTCGCAAATAATAGTCACTTTAGTACAAGTAACAATATTGACATTGCTATTACCTTTATCAATGTATTTTTTATTTAGATCGTTAGGAGTTGTAAGTTCGTTTACAGAAGCAAGCATTAGCGAAAGAAAAATGCCAATTGCTGTACAGGCTATTTTGTTGTTTGTTTTAATAAAATTCAGCGTTTCACAAGATTCGGTTGCTGAATTGTATTTCTTTTTCCTTGGTGGATTTTTAAGCAGTGTAATCGTCTTAGCCAGCGTAATTTTAAAATTCAAGGCAAGTTTACACATGATAGGAATTAGTGCTTTAACGTGCTTTATTTTTGGATTAAGCATGTATTACCAATTGCCTTTTGTAAACCTTATTGCTTTTTGTATTGTTTGTATTGGTTTGGTTGCTTCTTCGCGCTTATACATGAAAGCACACACTTACACAGAACTTATTGCTGGAATTATTATTGGTGCTGGACCACAGGTGTTTTTGTATCAGTATTGGTTATAAGAAATTAATAAATTTAACACTTCACGAAAACAAACTTCTTACCATCTAAAGTTATAAAGATTGTAAAACCTTTGTTATTAAAGAACGAATATACTTGTTCTTCAGAATAATGAGTTTTATACGTAAAATAGGGAGAACTTACATTTAATTCATATTGTTTTTCTCCAATTTTAGAAATCTCAAACATCATAGTTTTAAAAGATTTCTTATAATCAATAATGACTTCTACAAGTCCATACTTTTCTTTATTATTTTCAAAAACAATATCATTGCTTGAAATTTTAAAGGTAATCAAATCAGGTCCAGGGTTTTCATTCTCTCTTTGAAATTTCATATCTAAAATACAATTTTCAACAGATTTACTATTGTTTAAGTAAGCTATTGTAAAACCACTTGTTATGATAAATAAAAAACTAATTATGTAATTATAGATACTATTTCTTTTTATGAAATTTGAGAATGATTCCTTACGTCCAAAATATAACCATCTAAAAAAAGCTCCTGGAATTTCAAAGAGAACTTCAATTAAAAAGCCAAAAATTAATTCGATTATAATCATTATAACTACAAAATATAAAACATCAAACCAATTTTCAAAGTCGTCATGTTGTTTTCAGCAGCCGTTTTATCCTTATCAAAATATGGGTTTAAACCATAATGAATGTAGGCATTCCAAGTGTTGAATCCGAAAGTTAAATATGTTGCGTACTGAAATTTATTTAAAATATCGTTGATATTTTCGCTTCCTGTTAAACCACCTTCATATTTAAATTTACCATTAATTAAATAACTTGCCATAAAACCAGCATGAATTCTCCAAAATTTGTGGCTATCAGGAGTTGTATTTCGCCAACGAATTTCTAAAGGTAAATCAACATAATGCAAAATAATTCTACTTTTCACTAATTCAAAATCAGGATTTTCTGTAACAGCAGATAAATCGATTGTTTGCTTTAAATCGTTGTAAGAATAACCGATTCCAGGAGCTATTGCCCAATGTCTATTTTCAGAAATTGGAAAATCTCTTAAAAACCCTGCAGATAAACCCGTTGAAAAAGAATACTGATTAAAATTATCAGGTTTTTTTTGAATAAAATTATAGGCGATGGAAACATAGAATTGATCTTCTCTAAAAAGAGAATCTACAACTGGTTTTGACACAGATTCCGTTTGTGAAAAGCCTATTGTTATAAAAAACAGAAAAAAAAGGGATACAAATAGTCGCATTATATATTTTTTATAAAAATAATAAAAAAAGGCACGCAAATGCGTGCCTTTTTATTTATAATATAAAAATACTATTCAACAGGATTTCCTTGTGCTGTTGTATAATTTACTTTTAATTGTTCTATTTTACGTAATTCTAGTTTAATAGCACCTACTAATCCCATTTTGACATTTTTGTCAATTTTCAATGAGGCAGTAAGGTATTTTTCGTCTTCAGAGTTACGTTGTGCTCTTTCCGTAATAATGAAATTTCTGATTTCTGATGGCGAAGCCATTTTATCAGCTAATTGAATACGATCTGAACCTCCAAGAGTAGTGCGATATCTTTCACTTGGTTTACCAGCGTAAATATACATTACATATTCTTTCTTATGCAATTTAGCAGTTTGATTTGCTTTAGGTAATGTATTTTCAATTTTTAAATCAGTGTCTTTCATGGTAGTAGCAGTCATGAAGAAGAACAAAAGCATAAATACAATATCTGGTAAAGATGCTGTTGAAATTGCAGGAGTCCCCTCCGTATTTTTCTTTTTAAATTTAGACATACTTTCTTAATATTATATAATTATTTTTTTGGCTCTGCTTCAGAAAGTCTCATAGGAAATAATTCCTGAATCTTTTTTACTTTCGGCTCTAAATCCTCTACTAAACCTTCGGTTGCTTTAGAAGCTGGATCATTAAAAATGTATTCCATTTCTGTAAAAGTCATACCGTAACGCTTCTTACATTCTCTATCTCTTAAAAAGTTATAAGCTGCTACTAGTTCATTTTGAACCGCAATATAAGTTTCATAAGTCGTTTGCCCATCATTATTTAATGAAATTACCGCATCATCAGGACCGTCTGATGAATTTGGATCTTTTTTTCCATTACAATATGTACAAGTACCTTTTCCATTATTTTCAAGAAAATCAATAGCAGTTTGTCTTAAGTCTTTAATATCAACTAGTTTCTCTTCAACAAGTAACTGATTGTCTTTATTAACTAAAACTGTTAAAATATTTCTTTCATTAATAGGCGGAACAGGTGGGTTCTCTTCATAACGAGGTAAGAGTCTATTAATTCCCTGATCTACTCCAATTGTAGTAGTAACTAAGAAGAAAATTAAAAGTAAGAATGCAATATCTGCCATAGAACCAGCATTCACTTCTGGCGGTGCACCTCTTTTTTTACCCATGATCTATTATCTTTTAATTTTTGAAAATCCAGTCCAAGCTAATACTCCTACTGAAATAAAAGCAAGAATATAAAATGTATTCAAACTAGTACTGATTAACTTAGAAGAAAATGAAGAGATAACTCCACCATCTTTCAATTTAACTTCAGTGCTATCTGCAAGAATAAAGGCTACTAAAACAATAGCAGCAAACAATCCTAAAGAAATAAGCGCTCTTTTTAACTGATCTTTGTGCGTAATTAAATTTTTAAATACGAAGTAAACAACAGAAAAGAAAGCAATTGCCATTGCTAAATAGGATACATATATAAAGTAATCTACAATATAAGAATTATTCTCCATTGAAATCTCCATACCTAAAGCAGATACGAATAAAATAGAGGCAATAATACCAATTATAATTACTACAATTTTTGAAATTTTGTATACGTTCATAACAATAATTTGTTAATGTATTATTTGTTTAATTTCTCTTTGAAGTAATCTGACAACATATCAACTAAGCTGATAGAAGCATCTTCCATATCATTAACGATAGAGTCAATTTTAGCTGTAATATAGTTGTAGAAAACTTGAAGAATCATCGCAACGATAAGTCCAAATACCGTTGTTAATAACGCTACTTTAATACCTCCAGCTACTAATGATGGCTCCATAGATCCTGCAGACTCAATTTGGTCAAACGCAACAATCATACCAATTACCGTTCCTAAGAACCCTAACATCGGTGCAAGAGCAATAAATAAAGAAACCCAAGAAACGTTTTTCTCTAATTGTCCCATTTGAACACCACCGTAAGCAACGATAGATTTTTCAGCAGACTCTAATCCGTGAGATGAACGCTCTAAACCTTGATAGAAAATAGATGCAACTGGACCAGCTGTGTTTTTAGCTACTTCTTTAGCTGCTTCGATACCACCTGAATTTAATGCAGATTCTACGTCAGAAACGAATTTTTTAGTGTTAATAGTAGAAAGATTTAAGTAAATAATTCTTTCAATAGCAATTGCTAAACCTAAAATTAAACACAATAATACTGGAGACATCCAAATTGGATCTCCTTCAATGAAACGCTTTTTCATTGATTGAGTAAAAGTAGCTTCTTCAGCTACAGCCTCTTCAGTTGTTGCTGCTGCTTCATCAGTTGTTGCTGCTGCAGTTGTGTCAGCTACTTGTTCTGTAGCAGGAGCTGCTGCTTGAGTTGAATCTTGAGCTTGAACATTTCCAAAAGTCATAAGCCCCGTGATTGCTAAAATAGAAAATAATCTTTTCATCGCTTTTGTTCTTAAATTTAATTAGTTAATTGGGTTTAAAGATATAAAAATATTTATAAAATTTTAAAATTAATATCATTCTGCAGAGAGGAAGGGATTCGAACCCTCGATACCCTTGTGGAGTATACACACTTTCCAGGCGTGCGCCTTCGACCACTCGGCCACCTCTCTATTGAAACGACACCAAATTTTAAGGGTGCTAAATAACGCAAAAAAACTCATGTATAAAAATTTTAAACGTTATTTTTATAACATTTCTCCACGTATTCCTGTTTCAAATATGGTCTTAAAAACATTATTTGACACTTTTTGACCTAAGAGATACATTAATTTAGTGATAGCAGCCTCAGTAGTAATGTCTTTGCCTGAAATTACTCCTATATTTTTTAATTGTGTACTAGTTTCGTAATTCCCCATGGAAACACTACCTCCACTACATTGTGTAACGTTAATTACATGTATATTATTATGAATAGCGCGCGCTAATGTTTGCACAAACCATTCTTCTGTTGGCGCATTTCCTGAACCATAAGTTTCTAAAACTATACCTTTTAAATTAGGAATGGCAAAAAAAGCATTTAAGACATTTTGATTGATGCCTGGAAAAATCTTTAAAATTGCTACATTATCATCAAAATCAGTATGTACTTTTAGCTTTTTAGTTGCTTTTTGTTTTAGAATGATATCCTTATTTACTTTTAAATGCACACCAGATTCTGCTAATTCAGGAAAATTTGGCGAAGTAAAAGCATTAAAATGTTCTGCACTGATTTTTGTAGTTCGGTTTCCTCGGTATAATTTATATTCGAAATACAAACACACTTCTTGAATAGCTGGCTTTTTATTTTCTTGAAGCGAAGCTACCTGAATTGCCGTAATTAAGTTTTCTTTGGCATCGGTTCTTAAATCACCAATTGGTAATTGCGAACCTGTAAAAATTACTGGCTTTGATAAATTTTCTAACATAAAACTCAATGCAGATGCGCTGTAAGACATCGTATCTGAACCGTGCAAAACCACAAAACCATCAAATTGAGAATAATTTCCCTCAATAATTTTCGCCATTTTTTGCCAACTAGAAACATTCATGTTCGATGAATCAATCGGCACTTCAAAAGAATAGGTTTCAATTTGACAATCTAACAAGTGAAGTTCTGGAATTCTACTTAACAACTCATTAAAATCAAAAGCCTTCAAAGCTCCTGTTTCAAAATCTTTTACCATTCCGATGGTACCACCGGTGTAAATTAAAAGTATTTTCGGTTTATGAGATGTCATCAGTATATTTCAGTTTATTCACAACCGGATTTGCATACATCGCCAAGAAACCTTCTCTCATGGTTTCATTATCGGCATCAATTCGCATTTCTAATCTTCTTTCGAACAATTGACGCTCTTTTTCGTTGTACAAATGTTCAAATCGAGTTGTTTTGTATAAAATATCGTAAGCGATAAAATTTGTTGGCCATAATTTATACGATTGTAAAATAGAATCATCAATTACTTGAGCCAGTGCTTGAATTTGCTTGTTATTATTGTCATTTTCAGCAATAATTTTTTCGTATTCATTTTCTAAAACATCACCCACATGAATATGAATGCGTTTCTTTTGACCAATAATCCCACTTAAAAGCGTGATAAAATCTTCGTTTTTCTCTTTTATATATACTTCGTCTTTTGAAAGCGCAATTAATTGTGGCATTTTCAAAGCATCTGTTGGGTCGTATTCGTACGAAATAGAAACAGGAACAATTTTTAACTTCTTAAAATAGTCCATTACTCTTACTTCATCATTAGCCATAGCCACCATTTTCAAAACCCCTTGATGAGTTGCATCATTACCGTCCTTGGTTCTTCCTTCTCGTTGAGCAATCCAAACAGAACGATTTTCTTTAGACAATAAATGATACATATATTCCGCCATCAACTTAGAACTTTGTAATAATTCTCTTGGGGACAAACCTCTTTGAACTAAAAAGTTTCTATTAAGTTTTGATAATTTTAAAAGGAAATCTTTTTGAACTAAATTATCTCCAATAGCCGAAGCAGTCATCACCAATCCATGATCAATTAATGAAACATTCAACAATGAAGTGTCTAAAATAATATCGCGATGGTTGGAAATAAATAAATACGAAGTATTAGGTTCTAATTTCTCAAAACCCGAAGTGGTAAGTCCTTCCGAACTTCTCTCTAAAACTCTTTGAATCGATTGGTACACAAAATTAACCTGAAAATCACGAATAGAATGTGTTCTACTCAATTGTGATTTCCATTCCTCGTCCTCCATTTCTGGAAAAGTAAAATCCATCATAGCCTTCATCATAGGATGATGTAACAAAGACTTCAAGGCTTCGTTTACTTCAGAATCATAATAAGGGCGAATAGAATCGAATTTTGTCATAATTATTTTAAAACAATTCACAAAAGAACAAAATTTTTATCAATTGCAACTTTAAATTTACATTAAATTCCGAAAATTTGTTTAGAGTTTTCTGTAGTAATTTTTGCAATTTCTTCCACTGATAGCTGATAAATTTCAGCTAACTTTTGTGCAACCAATAAAGTATAACTGCTTTCGTTTCGTTTTCCACGATATGGAACTGGCGCTAAATAAGGCGAATCGGTTTCTAAAACAATGTGTTTCAAATCGATTTCATTCAAAAATTGGTCGATTTTTCCGTTTTTGAAAGTGGCTACTCCTCCAATTCCTAATTTCATTCCTAACGAAATCGCTCTTTGGGCTTGACCCAAATCACCCGTAAAACAATGAAAAATTCCAAATAAATCAGCTGATTTTTCGCTTTCCAAAACCTCAAAAACTTCATCAAAAGCATCACGACAATGAATATTGATTCCTAATTTGTACTTTTTTGCCAATTGAATTTGGTGTTTGAAAGCATGTTGTTGTTCTTTCAAAAAAGTTTTGTCCCAAAATAAATCAATTCCGATTTCACCTATTGCATAAAATTTTCTAGAAGCCAACTCTCTTTCTACATGCGCCAATTCTTCTAAGTAATCCTCCTTCACATATGTTGGATGCAAACCCATCATCAAAAACACGTTTTCGGGATATTGCTTTTCTAATTCGTACATTTTAGTTGTATAATTAGAATCTATTGAAGGAACAAAAAAACGAGAAACGCCTGCATTTATAGCACGTTGCATCATTTCGTTGCGGTCTAAATCAAATTCTTCTGAATATAAATGTGAATGGGTATCGGTAAGTATCATTTGTTGATTGGGTTACAAAGTGGCAAAGTTACAAAGTTTGATTCAGAAATTTGATTTACTTTTGAAGTATGGAAGATTTACAAGACTTTTTAAAAGGAAAAAAATATAAAAAAATAAAATTTACGGTGCTAAAAACCCAACATTTATTAATCAAAGGAAAGATAAATGGCGTAAAAGGCAACTTTATTTTAGATACTGGAGCGAGTAATAGTTGTGTAGGATTTGAAAGTATTGAACAGTTCAAATTAGATGCCCAATTTTCAGAAACCAAAGCCGCTGGTGCTGGTGCCACAGGAATTGAAACGCAATTAGCAAGGAATAATGAAATTCAATTGGGAAGATGGAAAAATAATAAATTTCACCTGATTGTTTTTGATATGAGTCATGTAAATGATGCGCTTCGTCATTACAAAACCAAACCGGTTGATGGTATTATTGGTGCCGATATTTTACTAAAAGGAAAAGCAATTATTGATTATAGTAATCATTGTTTGTATTTGAAATAACTAGCTCGAATGGTTTTTTTTCAGTGTTCGGTAAGCTAAAATCGTACTAATCAACATTAAAATTCCTCCCAAAATAAAGGGTGCTCCTGGGAATAAAAAAGGCGCTTCATTGTGAGTAAAATAATAAAAAACAGATGCCATCATAGGTGGACCTACTATTGAAGAAGCACTCATTAAACTTGTTAACGTTCCTTGAATTTCACCTTGTTCTGATGGAGGTACTTGTTCAGAAACCACTGCTTGCAATGCTGGACCGGCAATTCCTCCTAAACAATAAGGAATTAAGAATAGAAACATCATCCAACTTTCTGTTGCAAATGCAAACAAAAACATCCCGATAGTATATAACGCTAAACCGAAATAAATACTTTTTACATTTCCGATTTTTGGGTTTATCCAACGAATTAAACCACCTTGAACGATTCCAACTAACAATCCGATGATTCCAAGAGAAATACCAACCATTTTTTCATCCCAATTAAATTGGTACATGGTAAAATAATTCCAGTTGCTTTGCACGGCATGCGAACCTACATAGAGAATGAAAATCGCTAATACTAATCCAATTAAATTAGGGTATTTTTTCAAATGTAAAAGAGCTCCAATTGGGTTAGCTCTTTTCAATTCAAATGGTCTTCTTTTATCTTTATCTAAAGATTCTGGCAAAATAAAATAACCGTATAAAAAATTAAGCATGCACAAAATAGCTGCAGCAATAAAAGGAACTCTTGTTCCAAATTGCCCTAACAATCCACCTATAACCGGGCCAATAATAAATCCTAATCCAAAAGCTGCACCCATTAAACCAAAGTTTTTAGCTCGATTTTCATTTGTACTAACATCGGCTATATAAGCAGATGCAGTGGTAAAACTTGCTCCTGTAATCCCAGATAGAATTCTACCAATGAACAACCAAATAATAGTTGGTGCATAAGCCAATAATAAAAAATCTAACGAAAAACCAAATAAAGAAATTAACAAAACTGGTCTTCTGCCATATTTATCACTTAAATTTCCAATGACTGGAGCAAAAATAAATTGAGTAATAGCATATGCAAAAGTTAGCCAACCTCCATATTTTGCTGCTTCACTAATATCTCCATTGATAAGCTCTTTAATTAGATTTGGAATTACAGGAATAATAATTCCCCAACCAATAACATCTAACAAAACGGTAATAAAGATGAAACCAACGGCCGCTTGCTTCTTAGATTTTTTCATAGCTAAATTTTGAAATACAAAGAAAAGAAAAATCCCAAACTCTTTAGGAATTTGGGATTTTATTATTGGGATTTATATTTCTATAATTCTAATGCTTTTTTCACATTTCCACCCATTAATAATTCTGCTGGGTTTTCTAATGCTTCTTTAACAGCTACTAAGAATCCAACCGACTCACGTCCGTCGATGATTCTGTGGTCGTATGATAAGGCAACGTACATAACTGGAGCAATTACGATTTGACCGTTTTTAACGATAGCTCTTTCTACCACATTGTGCATTCCTAAAATACCAGATTGTGGAGGATTGATGATTGGCGTAGATAACATACTTCCAAAAACACCACCATTAGAAATTGTGAATGTTCCACCTGTCATTTCATCAACTGTGATTTGTCCATCACGCGCTCTGATAGCTAATCTTTTGATTTCTGCTTCAACACCTCTGAAAGATAATGTTTCTGCATTTCTCATAACCGGAACCATTAATCCTTTTGGACCAGAAACCGCTACAGAAATATCACAGAAGTCATAAGAAATTTTCTCTTGACCATCAATCATAGAATTTACATCTGGATACAATTGTAAAGCACGAGTTACTGCTTTTGTAAAGAACGACATAAAGCCTAATCCTAAACCATGTTTTGCTTTGAACTCTTCTTTATATTGATCACGTAAAGCGTAAATAGCCGTCATATCTACTTCATTAAAAGTAGTTAACATTGCTGTTTCGTTTTTAGCCGAAACTAAACGCTCAGCTACTTTTCTACGTAACATAGAAAGTTTTGTTCTTTCTGAACCACGGTTTCCACCTGTTGGTGTTCCCATTGATGGTACTGCATTTACAGCGTCATCTTTAGTAATTCTTCCACCTTTACCTGTTCCAACGATGTCAGAAGGCTCGATGTTTTTCTCGTCTAATATTTTTCTAGCTGCTGGAGATGGCGCTTGAGTCGCATATGTTTTTTCTGCTACTGGAGCCGCTTTTGGAGCCTCAGCTTTTGGAGCTTCAACCGTTTTTGCTTCTTCTTTAGCTGGAGCCGCACCACCTTCTGGTTTTGCTGCACCTGTATCGATTAAACAAACTACAGCACCAACTGCTACTGCATCACCTTCTTCTGCTTTTAATGTAATGATTCCACTTGCTTCAGCTGGCAATTCTAATGTTGCTTTGTCTGAATCAACCTCAGCAATCGCTTGGTCTTTTTCTACATAATCACCATCTTTTACTAACCATGTAGCAATTTCTACTTCTTTAATTGATTCCCCTGGAGAAGGGACTTTCATTTCTAAAATCATATCTTTTTATTTAAAAAGTTTACCCTTCGACAAGCTCAGGGTGATAATTGAGTTGTTTTTTATTGAAATAATGTTTTATCAAAAACCATTGCGATAGCGTTCTTTTGACGTTTTTTAGAACGTTCATAACTACCCGCTGCTGGTGCACTATATGCTTTTGGCGAAGCTAATCTTAATTTTACTAAATCGAAATTCATTAACATATACGAATAAGCTCCCATGTTTTTAGGTTCTTCTTGTGCCCAAACATAATCATCAACATTTGGATAACTGTCGATAATAGCTTTGATTTGGTCAACTGCTAATGGGAACAATTGTTCTAAACGAACAACCGCCACATCGTTTCTACCTAATTCTTCTCTTTGTGCAATGATGTCAAAATATACTTTTCCTGTACAGAAAACCAATGTTTTAATCGCTTTCTTATCAGCAACATTTGGATCATCTAACACTTCTTGGAATTGTCCGTTTGCTAATTCATCCATTGAAGATACTACATCTGGATGACGTAATAAACTTTTTGGAGAAAACACTACTAATGGCTTACGGAATTCTGTTTTTAACTGTCTTCTCATTAAATGGAAGAAGTTGGCTGGCGAAGTTACATCGGCAATATACATGTTGTGTTTTGCACACATTTGTAAATAACGTTCCATACGTGCTGATGAATGTTCTGCTCCTTGGTTTTCATAACCGTGAGGCAATAACATTACCAATCCGTTTTGATTGTTCCATTTATCTTCACCTGCAGAAATGTATTGGTCAATCATAATTTGAGCTCCGTTAGAGAAATCTCCAAACTGTGCTTCCCAAATTACTAAAGATTTTGGCGATGCTAACGCATATCCGTATTCAAAACCTAAAACACCATATTCTGAAAGGTGCGAATTGTAGATATAAAAGTTTCCTTTTTTATCTTTTATTTTGTCTAAAAGAATTACTTCTTCTTCTGAATCTTCTACTTTAACTACAGCATGACGGTGTGAGAATGTTCCACGTTCAACGTCTTGCCCAGAAATACGCACGTCAAAACCTTCCGAGATTAAAGAACCATAAGCTAATAATTCGCCCATTGCCCAATCTAATTTATTGGTTTCCACCATATTTTTTCTATCACCAATTAACTTCGTAATCTTACTGATGAATTTCTTATCAGCAGGAAGTTCGGTAATGGTTTTAGCAATATCAGCTAATTGTTTTTTATCAAACTTAGTGTCAAATTTTTGAAGCATTACATCATCAGAAACTTGTTTGTAACCTTCCCACTCATTTTCCATGAACGGAGTAATTACAGTTAAGTCTTTTTTACGAGAGGCTTCTAAATTTTCATCTAGTTTTGCTTTGTAAGCTTCTTCTAATTCTTTTACAAATCCAGCCGAAATAACATTTTCTTGTGCTAATTTCTCCGCATAAATATCTCTTGGATTTTTATGTTTTGCAATTAATTTATATAAAACAGGTTGTGTAAAACGAGGTTCGTCTCCTTCGTTGTGACCATATTTTCTGTATCCTAATAAATCAATAAAAACGTCAGTTCCAAACTCCATACGATAATCTAAAGCAAATAACATCGCATGAACAACAGCTTCTGCATCATCAGCATTTACGTGTAAAACTGGCGACAAAGTTACTTTAGCAATATCCGTACAATACGTTGACGAACGCGCATCTAAATAATTCGTTGTAAATCCAACTTGGTTATTGATTACTAAGTGAATCGTTCCACCTGTTTTATAACCATCTAATTTAGCCATTTGAATGATTTCATAAACAATACCTTGACCTGCAACCGCAGCATCACCGTGAACGGCAATTGGTAAGACTTTTGAAAAATCATTTGGATAATTTCTATCTTGTTTTGCTCTTGTAATTCCTTCAATAACGGCACCTACTGTTTCTAAGTGCGAAGGATTTGGAGCTAAATTTAAGTTGATTTTTTTACCTGAATCAGTTACTCTATCAGAAGTTAAACCTAAGTGATATTTAACATCACCATCAAAGTTAGCGTCTTCATCGTAGTCTTTTCCGTCGAATTCAGAGAAGATATTTTGAGTATTTTTTCCAAAGATGTTTGCCAATACATTCAAACGACCTCTGTGTGCCATTCCCATTACGAATTGCTCTACGCCTTTATCAGCAGCAGCTTCCACTAAAGCGTCTAAAGCAGGAATAACCGCTTCACAACCTTCTAATGAGAAACGCTTTTGACCTACATATTTGGTGTGTAAGAAGTTTTCGAAAGAAACTGCTTCGTTTAATTTTTTAAGAATGTGTTTTTTCTTGTCAGCAGTAAAGTTTGGTAAATTGTCGTTAATGTCTAAACGATTTTTTATCCATTCTAATTTGTGTGGTTCGCGAATGTACATGTATTCCACACCGATAGATTGGCAATACACATTTTCTAAATGCTTAACAATTTCAGACAAAGTACATGGTTTCATGTTAACCATTTTAGCAGCATCAAAAACCGTATTCAAATCGGCTTGAGATAAACCAAAATTTTCAAGTGCCAATGAAGGTCCGTGAAGTCTTCTGTCTCTTACTGGATTTGTTTTTGTAAATAAGTGTCCACGTGTTCTATATCCTTCAATTAATTTCAGAACATTGAACTCTTTTTGCATTTTTTCAGAAATTTCACCTGAATCACCAGAAGCTACTTGAACTACTTGTGCGGCAAATTCTTCAGAACCATAACCCGCTTGAGCGAAGTCAAATCCTTGAAAAAAACTTCTCCAGCTTGGCTCTACGCTATCTGGATTTTGTAAATATTGTTCGTATAAATCTGCAAAAAATGCAGTATGTGCAGCGTTTAAAAAGGAAAACCTATCCATAGTGTGTTGTCGGTAAGACCTATTAATTAAAAATTTTACGCAAAAGTAAAACATTTTATGATAATCTTTCAAGGATTTTTATACTTTTATAACATTAATTTTTTCAAAATTGATTTATGAAAAAGAATTCCGTAATGAAATTAACACTTTTACTAAGTATTGTGTTTTTATTTGGATTTAATTCTGAAATTTCTGCACAAGAAAACACCGAAATGAAAACAAAAAGTGATTTTTGGAACCATGTACAATTTGGTGGAGGATTAGGCTTAGGAGTTGGTAATGGTTATGCCGATATTATGGTTGCGCCAAGTGCTATTTACAACTTTAATCAATACGTTTCAGCGGGTTTAGGTGTTCAATATAACTATGTAAAACAACGTGATTTATACAAAGCGAATATGTATGGTGGTAGTGTAGTGGCTTTGTTTAATCCTATAGAAGAATTACAAATTTCAACCGAATTAGAACAATTAAGAGTAAACAGAACTTTTAATGATTCATTTGGAAGCGATTCTCAAGATTTTTGGAATACCGCTTTGTTCGTTGGAGCAGGATATCGCAATGAAAATGTAACTATTGGAATTCGATACAATGTGTTGCACAAAGACAGAGACAATATTTACGCGGAACCATTTATGCCTTTTGTAAGGATATTTTTTTAATACTTATTACGAAACCAAACCTTTTGCCATTCACGCTTTAACACTAAAAAAGCAACTTGTTCAGATAATTCTACTAAATCAGAACCATCTAATTTTTTGATTTGATCTTCTGGAACATCAATTATGTAGAGTAAATTCAGATATTCAGCAAATTTATATTGGATGAGTTTGTAAATTTTTTCTTGTACCAAATTTTTAAATTCAAACGGGAAAATACTTGATGGTACATCTAAAGATTCATTAGCTAAGGCAAAATCTTTGTTTACTTGCTCAATCAACTTAAAGTACAAATGTTCTTCTTCGGCTTGCGAAATTAAGGCATCAATATTTGCTGGTGGATTATACATTTCTTCCCATTAAATTCTCACCAAAAGCTTTTAAAACGGTTTTCTTTTCATTTTCAATATCCATTTTTTCTAAGGTTTCAAATGCTTTGAAAGTATAGTCTTGAATGGCTTTTTTAGTAGCTTCGCTTGCACCAGAAGAATTAAAAATAGCTTTTACTGATTCTATTTTATCTGTGTTTTCTGAAGGTTGAATGGAAAACAAATGCAATAATTGTTGTTTTTCTTCTGCTTTAGAAAACTCAATAGCTTTTAAGTATAAATAGGTTTTTTTGTTTTCAATAATGTCTCCACCCACTTGTTTACCGAAGGTTTCTGGATTTCCAAAAGCATCTAAATAATCGTCTTGTAATTGGAAGGCAATTCCTAAATTTAATCCAAAATCATAAATCAAATCAGCATTTTCATCAGAAGTTTCGGCTACAATTGCTCCCATTTTCATAGCAGCACCAACCAAAACCGCGGTTTTATATTCAATCATTTTTAAATATTCCTGAATCGTAACATCGTCACGCATTTCAAAATCCACATCATATTGTTGCCCTTCACAAACTTCTAAAGCCGTTTTACTGAATAATTTGGCTAATTTTTGGAAAGTTGCTGGCTCATAATTTTCAAAAAATTGATACGCTAAAATCAACATAGCATCACCTGATAAAATTCCGGTATTCAAATCCCATTTTTCATGAACGGTTTGATTACCTCTTCGTAAAGGCGCATCATCCATAATGTCATCGTGAATTAATGAAAAATTATGAAACACCTCAACCGCTGTTGCTGCTGGAATGGCTTTTTCACAATCCACATTAAAAACTTCGCTTGCCATTAAAGTTAAAACCGGACGCATTCTTTTTCCACCAAGCGATAAAATATACTCGATAGGTTCGTATAAGTTTTTAGGTTCTTTATTAGCCACAATTTGCGAAAAATGATTACTCATTTTTTCTTGATAGTACGATATAGAATGCATTATTTGAATTTTTTGCTAAAATACTCCAATATTCTGAAACGACACGAATATATCAAATGTTAAATTTATGCAAAAACAATGGAAACTATTTTGGTGTTAAAAGTTTCCATTATACATTTGTACCCGAAGATAAAATCCAAAAAAGAGATTTTACTGTAAATATGAAAGATAAAATTATAAATAAAGCAAAAGAAATGTTTTTGAGACTGGGTTTCAAAAGCATTACTATGGATGATATTGCTTGCGAAATGTGTATTTCAAAAAAAACAATTTATAAATACTTTTCTAATAAAGATATACTAATAGAAGAAAGTGTTCAAATGGTGCACAAAGAAATTCATGAAACAATTAACACAATCGTAGCACAGAATTTTAACGCAATTGAAGAAAATTTCGAAATCAGAAGAATGTTTAAAGAAATGTTCAAATCAGCAGAATCTTCTCCTATTTATCAGTTAAAAAAGCATTATCCAGAAATTTACGAGAAAGTTCTGAGCATGCAAGTTAGTGTTTGTGAGGAATGTTTTCGAGACAATATCATAAAAGGAATCAACGAAGGTTTGTACCGAAAAGATTTAGATATTGAAAATTATGTCAAGTTTTATTACACTTTAATATTCAATATAAACGAAAACACAATGCTTGAAAAAGATGCTCAAGAATTAGAATTAAAAGCTTTAGAATACCACATTAGAGCAATGGCATCATTAGCTGGAATAGTAGAACTTGAAAAACAATTAGAAACACAAATACTTAATCATTAACCACCATATGAAACAAAAACTATTACTAACCCTTTTGTTCGTTTCTGTATTCTTGAACGCACAAGATAAAAAAGAAACCTATAGCTTTACATTGCAACAAGCAATTGATCATGCTATTGAAAACAACTATACTTCAATTAATGCAAAACGTGATATTGAAGCTGCCAAGCAAAAAAAATGGGAAACAACTGCTTCTGGACTTCCACAAATTAGTAGTAACTTACAATATTTAAACAATCTTGACTTTCAAGTACAAGGGGTTTCTGGAAATGCTTTCAATCCTGGAGGCGATCCAAATGAAATTTCAACTATTGCCTTTGGAACTAAACACAGTGCAAATGCTTCTGCAACATTAAACCAATTAATTTTTGATGGTTCATATATTGTAGGATTACAATCGGCTAAAGTGTATTTGCAAATTTCACAAAATGCAAAAGAAAAAACCGATTTAGAAATAAAAGAAATGGTTACGAATGCATACGGAAATGTGCTGTTAGCAAAAGAAAGTGTTTTAATCTTAGAAAAAAACAAAACCACCTTAGAAAAAACATTATTTGAAACTAGCGAAACTTTTAAAAACGGTTTAACCGAGGAAGAAAACGTCGAGCAACTTCAAATTACGTTAACACAATTGAAAAGTTCTTTATCAAATGCACAAAAAAGAGCTGAAATTGCATTGAATCTTCTAAAAATTTCTATGGGAATCGACATCAATAATGATGTTACTCTTACAGAAAAATTAGACGATTTAGCACTTAAAAATGTTGATTTAGCTGTGCTTGCGGAAGAATTTAATTCTCAAAATTCAGTAGATTTTAAAATTCAAAAAAATAACGAAGAATCGAAACGTTTGTTGTTAAAATTAGAACGTTTTAGAGCATTGCCAACAATTGGCGCGCAACTGAACTATGGTGCCAATACTTTTTCTAATGAATTTGATATTATTTCAACACAACAAAAATGGTACAATTATTCAAATTTTGGTGTAAATGTTAGTTTGCCAATATTTAGTAGTTTTAGAGATAGAGCCAGAACCCAACAAGCAAAAATTGCTTTTGAACAAGCAAAAACACAACTTACTGAAACAGAGCAACGTTTAAAACTTCAATTTCAACAAGCTAAAACCGATTACGAATACAGTATTGAGCAATATTCAGCCTCAAAAAGTAATTTAAAATTAGCCGAAAGAATCGAAGGCAAACAACAAATAAAATTCAAAGAAGGACTTTCTACAAGCTTTGAATTTACAGAAGCTCAACGTCAATTATACACAGCGCAACAAGATTATTTACAAGCTATGATTGATGTTATGAACAAAAAAGCAACTTTAGACAAACTAACCAATAAAAAATAAAAACGCACAATGAAAAAAATACTATACATCAGTTTATTAGGTTTACTAATTACTTCTTGTGGAGGTGATTCAAAAACTGCATCTGTTGATAAAGCGATTGAATCAAAAGATTTAGCAACTATTAAAGCATCAAGAGCAGAAATTCAGAAACAATATGATGCTATTGCTGCTGAATTAGCAAAACTTGATTTGGCTATTGCCGAATTAGACACACTAAAAAAATCAGCTTTAGTTACAACTGCAATTGTTAACGATACAATTTTTACGCATTACATTGACATTCAAGGAAATGTTGATACCAAACAA
Organism: Flavobacterium cheniae; assembly: GCF_004363695.1. Classification (GTDB taxonomy): domain Bacteria; phylum Bacteroidota; class Bacteroidia; order Flavobacteriales; family Flavobacteriaceae; genus Flavobacterium; species Flavobacterium cheniae. Next base: position 402,867 of record NZ_SNZC01000002.1, read on the forward strand.
AACCTTATTATTTACCCAGAATATTCGGGAGTTTTATCTCAAGTGTATGTAAAATCAGGTCAAAAAGTAAATAAAGGACAAATTTTAGCCCGAATTGACGATGGTGGTTTAAGCAATCAATTGGCACAAATGGAAACACAAGCTACATTGGCAAAAACTACATTTGAAAGACAAAAAAATCTTTGGGATAAAAAAATTGGTTCAGAAATTCAATTTTTACAAGCAAAAACAAATTACGAAGCTCAAATGAAAGCAGTTGCCCAAATGAGAGCGCAACTTGGAAAAACAATTGTGAAAGCACCATTTAGTGGTGTTATTGACGAAGTAATTACTGAAAAAGGTCAGGTTGTTGGTCCAGGTCAACAATTAATGCGTATTGTAAATTTATCCGACATGTACGTTTCTGCAAATGTTCCTGAAAGTTTCATTGGGAAAATTAAAAATGGAGCTATCGTAGATGTTGAAGTAAAATCTACTGGTAAAATATATAAAGGAAAAGTGAGACAAATTGGAAATTACATCAATCCAAACAATAGAAACTTTAGTATTGAAGTAGCTGTTCCAAACTCAGATAATTTATTACGTCCAAATCAAGTAGCTGTATTAAAAATCGAAGACTACAAAAAACCGAATGCTATTTTAGTTCCAGAAAGTATTGTTACTGAAAATGCAGTTGGCGAAAAAATTATTTATACAGTTGACACCTCTGGGAAAGAACCAAAAGCAATCAAAAAAACCATCGTAGTAGGTTTAACTTCTGGAGCAAATATTGAAGTAAAATCTGGATTAAACAAAGGGGAACAAATCATTATTGAAGGCGCAAGAAGCGTTCAAAATGGTGATGTTGTTGAAATTATTAAAAAATAAGTACTAAAAAAATATTGGTATGAGTAATAAAATAACCAAAAGCTTCGGAATTTCAACATGGGCGATTAACAATAAAATGACCGTGTATGTAATTACAGCTATTATCTTGATAGGCGGATTAATTTCCTACTATTCAATGCCTCGTGAAGATTTCCCTGAAATTATTGAAACTAAAATTTACGTTAGTTCTATCAATCCAGGAAATGCCGCTGAAGATGTTGAAAAATTAATCACTAAACCTTTAGAAGAAGAGTTTAACAATATATCTGGTGTAACTAAAATTACCTCAAACACACTTCAAGATTATTCTATGATTTTAGTGGAGTTTGATGAAGATATCTCGGTTGATGCAGCCAAACAAAAAGTAAAAGACAAAGTAGATTTAGTAAAATCTGAAACCGATTGGCCAACAATGCCAGGAGGCGAAAAGGTAGAACCAAACGTTTTCGATTTAAACATTGCAGAAGAACAACCTATATTAAATATTAATTTATCGGGAGATTTACCTTTAGATAAATTAAAAGATTATGCAGAATATTTAGAAGATAAAATCGAAAGATTACCACAAATTAAAGAAGCAGCTATTCGTGGTGCGCAAGAAAAAGAAGTGGAAATCGCAGTAGATATTTACAAAATGACGGCAGCTCAAGTCAGTTTTGATGATATTATCGGAGCTGTTTCAAGAGAAAACACAACTATTTCTGGTGGAAATGTAGTCAATAACGGCATCAAGAAAAACATTCGAGTGGTAGGAGAAATTGAAAATCCTGCCGAATTGGAAGACGTTGTGGTTAAAAAACAAGATGGCGTGGTGTATCTTAAAGATATTGCAACCATTAAGTTTCAACCTAAAGAAGCTACAACACATGCCAGAGAATATGGCAATGCCGTTGTTATGCTTGATATTAAGAAACGTAGTGGTAAAAACATGATTGAGGCAACTGAAAGCATCAAGAAAATTGTTAAAGAAGCACAAGACAACTACTTTCCTTCGAATTTAAAAATTTCTATGGCAAATGATCAATCTTCAAGAACCATTAACCAAGTAGATGATTTAGTAAACAACATCATTTTTGGAGTATTACTTGTAGTAGGTGTTTTGATGTTTTTCTTAGGATTTAGAAGTGCGCTTTTCGTAGGTTTTGCCATTCCGCTTTCTATGTTTATGTCGTACATTATTTTAGCTTCATTTGGAGTAACTTTAAATACGATGGTATTATTTGCCTTAGTAATGGGACTCGGAATGCTAGTTGATAACGGAATTGTAGTAGTAGAAAACGTACATTCGTTAATGAGTCAAGGCTTAAGCCGTAAGCAAGCTGCTATTGAAGGTGTTGGAGAAATTGCATGGCCTATTATTGCATCAACTGCAACCACTTTAGCTGCCTTTTTCCCATTAGGATTATGGCCGGGAACTATGGGTAAATTCATGATATATTTCCCTATGACACTTTCTGTTGTATTGTTTTCATCATTGTTTGTTGCATTAGTTATCAATGCACTTATTAATGCCGAATTTATGCAATTGGAAGAGAAAGAAATGTCTCAAAAAACATTAATTCGTTTGAGTAGCATTGTAGGAGGAATAGGAATAATTTTAGTAATTCTTGGTTTTTCAACCAGCACAGATGGTTTAAAAGGAATTGGAAATTTAATGGTTTTCTTTTCCGTAATGCTTTGGGTTTACAAATATTATTTGTCAAGAGCTCAAAAGTATTTTATGGAAGTTTCATTAGTAAAACTTGAAAACTTTTATAAAGAATCGCTGATTTATGTTTTGAGCGGGAAAAGACCTTATTATTTTTTATTTGGAACCATTGGACTTTTAGTTTTCTCATTTATTTTAGTGGGGATTGCTCAACCAAAAGTGTTGTTCTTTCCTGAAAATCAGCCTAACCAAATTATAACGTATATTGAATTCCCAGAAGGAACTGATATTGCTAAAACAAATGCTTTTACTAAAGAAGTTGAGAAAAAAGTATATGCTGTAGCCAATAAATATACCGATGAAGAAAATTTCAACTTTATGGTTGAATCTGGCGTAGCACAAGTTGGTGAAGGTGCTGGAAATCCTCAAACCGATGGTGGTTCACAAAACGAAATGCCACACAGAGGAAAAATTACTTTATCAATGCGTGAATTCAAGTTTAGAAAAGGAGTTGAAAGTAGCGATTTAATGAATGAAATTCGAGCAGCTGTTAAAGGTTATCCTGGTGTTTCTATAATTGTTGAAAAAGATCAAAACGGACCGCCTTCAGGTTATCCGATCAATGTTGAAATTTCAGGTGAAAATTATAATGACATGTTAATTGAAGCTGAAAAAGTAAAAGATTTTATCAACTCAAAAAACATTGCCGGAATTGAAGAATTAAAACTAGATGTTAATAAATCAAAACCTGGTTTAGAAGTAATTGTTGATAGAAAAGTAGCTGGACAATTAGGTGTTTCAACAGCTCAAGTAGGACAAACATTACGTCGTTCGGTATACGGAGAAAAGATTTCCACCTATAAAGAAGACAAAGATGATTATGAAATAAATGTGCGTTTTAATGAAGATTTGAAAAATGATAACAGTGCTATTTTCAATCAGCCAATCACATTTAGAGATCAAGCTACTGGAAGATTACAACAAGTTCCAATTGCTGCATTAGTAGAAAAAACAAACACATCATCATTCAATACCATCAAACGTAAAAACTTAAAACGAGTAATTACAGTATATTCAAATGTATTGGAAGGTTATAATGCGAATGAAATTGTAGGCGCTTTGAAAAAAGAAATGGCAACCTATAAAATGCCAAAAGACACTAATTTCGCTTTTACAGGTGAACAAGAAGAACAAGAAAAAAACTCTTCATTCTTATTTAAAGCTTTGTTAATTGCTATGGGAGGAATTATTTTAGTAATGGTGGCTCAGTTTAATTCGATTTCAAAACCAGCTATTATTATGTTTACCGTAATCTTAAGTTTTATTGGTGTATTCTTGGGATTAGTAATTTTTAGAGACGATTTCGTAATTATTATGACCATGATGGGAATTATTTCTCTTGCCGGAATTGTAGTAAACAATGGAATTGTATTAATAGATTACACCCAATTATTATTAGACCGAAAAGTAGCCGAATTAGGTTTAGAAGAAGGATCAATCTTAAGTAAACAAGATTATTTTGATGCTATTGTTGAAGGTGGTCGTTCAAGATTACGCCCAGTATTGTTAACGGCTATTACAACGGTTTTAGGTTTAATTCCATTAGCAATTGGTTTAAATATCGACTTCTTCGGATTATTCATCAACTACAACCCTAATATTTATATGGGTGGAGACAACGTGATTTTCTGGGGACCTTTAGCTAAAACGGTTATTTACGGATTAATATTTGCAACATTCCTTACGTTGATTATTGTTCCTGTGATGTTCTTCTTATTAAACAGAATGAAAATCAAAATTAAAAACCGAAAAAACAAAGACACTGAAATCTTACCATCAGTATAAAACAAAAAAGTCCCGATTAAATCGGGACTTTTTTTATACTTTAAATTGAATTAGTTTTTAACTAAAACATCTTTTGACCATTTTTTTACTTCAGCAATTCTACTATCAGAAAAATCAACTTCGCTTAATGAAGAGTCACTCCAGAAAAACCATTTTCCAGTTTTAGCGCCTTTATTATATTCTCCAATAGATTGTTTACTACCATCTTCGTTATAAGCCATCCATTTTCCATGTAATTTTCCGTCTAAGTAATAACCTTCTTGTTTTACTTGTCCGTTATCGTAATAATATGTTGCTTTTACCATTTGGTCAACCACTTCTAATTTTGGTTTTACTTCTTGTGCAAATGACAAACTTGAAACCAATAAAACTGCTGCAATCACTAATTTTTTCATAGTCTTTTCTTTTTTAGGTTAACATTACAGAAACAAATATAAAATTTATTTTACAATAAAAAAACTTTTACTTAACAATTTGGTAACATTGGATAAAAATTTAACATTAAAAAAGCCAATACGTAATGTATTGGCTTTAAATAGGATATAAAAATAGAGGTTGTTATTTCACCAAACCATCTAATAATTCAATTAATGATGTAGAAGAAGGTCTTGGTGCATCTGCCTTAACTACATTTCCATTTGGATCAATTAATATGAATCTTGGAATTGAATTAATTCCAAAAGCTTTTACAAAATCAGAAGTCCAGTTTTTATCAGCAAATAATTGAATTCCACCCAATTCTTTAGTAACTACCATTTTTTTCCATTTCTCATAATCCTTTTCTGTATCAACAGAAATACTCACAAACTCGATATTCTTTCCGTGATATTTTGCTTCTACTTTCTTTAAATGAGGAATCTCAGCTAAACAAGGTCCACACCAAGTAGCCCAAACATCAATATATACATATTTTCCTCTTAAATCTTCTAACTTGGTTTTTCCTCCTTTATGATTTTCATAATCAAATGATGGAGAAACAATGCCTTCCATTTTCTTAGCTGCTACCTTTTGTTTGTAATAATCTAACAAAAATTCTTCTTCTCCATCAAAAGTAGACTTCACCATTTTTACCAAAGTTTCATCAAAACCTTTCCCATCAATCATGCTAATATCATTCGCTTTCTTTTTAGCCAATGCGTCTTTAAAAGTAGCTTCGTCAGCATCAAATAAAGCTTCTAACTCCATCTCAAACTTTTCATCAGACAATGCTTTCTTAGCTAAATAGTTATTTTCATTAGCACCATTGCCCTTGTAAACAATAGTTTCATCAAAATCTTTAGTATCTAATGTCAACTTTAGATCGTAACCATTTTTCAAAAACATAGTAGTTCCTTCGTTACCATCATTTAAACGGTATAATCCCCCATCTTTTGAAGCTTCAAAAGTGGTTTGAAACTCACCTTTTTTATTAATCCCAACTTTTTGTTTGAAAGATCTTCCTGAAGAAATAGTAATCGTATCCGAAAATCTATTCGCAATTTTTACGTTTAAAGAAACCGTATTAGTAGTATTTTGAGCAAATCCTGAAAGAATTGCGGCAAAAAACAAAATGAATGCTTTTTTCATGTTTTAAAAGTGTTATTTATTGAATCAAATCTATTAAAATTAAACGAATAAAATTAATATTTGTTACTACATTTGCAAAAAATTTCAAGAAATGTACAGAAGTCATAACTGTGGCGAATTAAACGCTTCACACATCAATACAGAAGTTACCCTTGCAGGTTGGGTTCAAAAATCGAGAGATAAAGGATTTATGATTTGGGTTGATTTACGTGACCGTTATGGTATCACGCAATTAATCTTTGATGAACAAAGAACCGATAAAGCAGTGATTGAAAAAGCAAAATCTTTAGGAAGAGAATTTGTTATTCAAATCAAAGGAACTGTAATTGAGCGCGTTTCTAAAAACCCAAATATGGCAACTGGTGATGTTGAAATCTTAGTTACCGAATTAACTATTTTAAACGAAGCACAATTGCCTCCATTTACTATCGAAGACGAAACCGATGGTGGTGAAGACATTCGTATGAAATATCGTTATTTAGATATTAGAAGAAATCCTGTTAAAAATAATTTATTGTTCCGTCATAAAGTATCGATGGAAGTTAGAAAATATCTTTCTGACCAAGGTTTTTGTGATGTAGAAACACCTTATTTAATTAAATCTACTCCAGAAGGCGCGCGTGATTTCGTAGTGCCAAGTAGAATGAATGAAGGGCAGTTTTATGCACTTCCACAATCGCCACAAACATTCAAACAATTATTGATGGTAGGTGGAATGGATAAATATTTCCAAATTGTGAAATGTTTCCGTGACGAAGATTTACGTGCTGACCGTCAACCAGAATTTACACAAATCGACTGCGAAATGGCATTCGTGGAGCAAGAAGATATTTTAGATATGTTCGAAGGCTTAACGCGTCATTTACTAAAAGAAATCAAAGGAATTGAAGTAGATAAATTCCCAAGAATTACTTACGATTACGCAATGAAAACCTACGGTAATGACAAACCAGATATTCGTTTTGAAATGAAATTTGGTGAGTTAAACGCTGTAGCACAACATAAAGATTTTCCAGTATTCAATTCAGCAGAATTAGTTGTAGGAATCGCTGCGCCAGGTTGTGCAAATTATACCAGAAAAGAAATTGATGCTTTAATTGATTGGGTAAAACGCCCTCAAGTTGGAGCATTAGGAATGGTATATGTAAAATGTGAAGAAGATGGAACTTTCAAATCGTCTGTAGATAAATTCTACGATCAAGAAGATTTGAAAAAATGGGCAGAAATTACCAATGCAAAACCAGGTGATTTAATTTTAGTATTATCAGGAAAAGCTGATAAGACAAGAACACAATTATCAGCTCTTCGTATGGAAGTGGCTACTCGTTTAGGTTTGAGAAAATCTGACGAATTTGCGCCATTATGGGTAGTAGATTTCCCATTATTAGAATGGGACGAAGAAAGCGGAAGATACCACGCAATGCACCACCCTTTTACTTCTCCAAAACCAGAAGACATGGCATTAATTGAAACCGAACCTGGAAAAGTTCGCGCTAATGCTTATGATATGGTATTAAATGGAAACGAAATTGGTGGAGGTTCTATTCGTATTCATGACAGAGAATTACAAAGTAGAATGTTTGATTTGTTAGGATTTAGCAAAGAAGAAGCTTTATCTCAGTTTGGATTTTTAATGAATGCCTTTGAATTTGGAGCGCCACCACACGGAGGTTTAGCTTTTGGATTGGATAGATTGGTTTCTATTTTAGGCGGACAAGAAACGATTCGTGACTTTATTGCTTTCCCTAAAAATAATTCAGGAAGAGATGTAATGATTGATGCGCCATCTACAATTGATGAAGCACAATTACAAGAATTACATATTAAATTAAGATAACATGAAAAAGATTCTAATTGGTCTTATCGTAACCATTGCTTGCCTTATTTCTTTTGGATATTTTCAAAAAAACAACGGCTTAAATGGCGATAAATGGATTGGAATTGGAATTTTATTAGTAGCTTTCGTTTTAATGCCATTGTTTTTATATTCGAGATTTAAGAACAAAGAAACGAGAGAAAGAATGCTAAACTTAAGTTCAAAGAAAAAAGAAGACACTGATAATCAGTAATTTTGAAATATTTTTAACTTTTTCTTGTTCGTGTCGTAAATAAGTATATCTTTGAAGTATTATTAATTTTTTTATATTACAAAAATGCGCACAGGCAAAGTTAAATTCTTCAATGAATCAAAAGGTTACGGTTTTATTACAGATGATGAAACAGGAAAAGACATTTTCGTACACGCAAGCGGAATGAGAGTTGAATCTCTTAATGAAGGTGATGCAGTTAGCTACGAAGAAGAAGAAGGAAGAAAAGGTAAAGTAGCTGCTCAAGTAGTAGTTATCGAAGACTAATATATATTATTTTTTGATTACCTAGAAAGAACAAAGTCCCGATTAATCGGGACTTTTTTTATGCAAATAGCTGAAAGAAATACTTCAATAAAAAAAGGACTACATTTTTGTAGTCCTTTTTAATTCTCAACTAACCTTCTATTTAAACAAATATTTCATTCCAAATAAAATATTTCCTTTTGGCATAGGAACAAATGTATTTTCAAAATACTCTGTATTGAAAATATTTTGAATTAACATATTAATTTCAACATTTTTAGTTCTGAATGTTGTATTCAAATCATAAACATTATAAGAAATTCTTGAGGTTCTCTCAGCATATCGGTATGAAATGTTTTGACTAAAACCTTTAAACAATTGAATATCATAATTAAAAACAACTTGATGACGCATAGAATTTATACCGTTTTTTGAAATCAAATCTGTATTGATATTGTCATCAATGTAAGTGTAGCCTAAGTTTAGCTGATTTTTAATTTTACCTAATGAAAAATTATACTTTAACGAGGATTCGAAACCTTTTGTCTCAACATCAATATTAACTGGTCTCCATAAATCGGCTGGAGTTGCTCTTCTGTAATCGATGAAATTTTCTGTATTTCTATTAAAAAAGGCCACATTAAAATCAACTTTAATTGCATGATATTTGAACCCTAATTCTTGAGCAAAGGCTCTTTCTGCTTCTAAATTTGGATTCCCTTGAGTTTCTAAATCACTATAATTTAAATCGGTATAAGTAGGAACTCTATATGTATATCCAACGTTACTGTAAAGTCGAATTCTATCCGATAATTTCACCCCTAAATCAACACCTGGAAAAGCTCTATTGTCAAAATCAGAAAAATAAGAAACCGCAACACCTGGAGTAATATCTACTACTTTATCAAACAATTCAAAACGATGTTCTAAAAATAAAGTAGCAATTTCTCTTTCGGCATCTCCTAAGTTATTACTTTGAATCATATATTTTGAAAATTCAAGACCAAAACCTGTGATACCTATTTTAGATTCGTAAGAACCATTAAATTCTCCAGCAATTTTATTTGTGATATGTAAATTTCTGTAAACTGAAGGATTTGTTCTTATGAAAATATATTCGTCTTGGTTTCTTCTCCAATAAACTCTTGGTTTAAAAGTAAAATTCCCCCTTTTTACTTCGGTGGAAAGTCCTATTAAACTTGCTTGCGTAACTTCATATGGAAGTGCAAAATCCCTAGTAACACCATAAAAATTTTGAGCTCCAAATTTTCTCTCAGAAAAAGCTGAAATTAAATTAATAGGTAGTTTAGATTTATTGAATTTACTTCTCAATACATAATTTGTATTATCAAAATCAGTGTTTTTTCTATAACCATCTGAAGACTGCTTAGAAAAGTGAATCACATGATTGCTGTCTTCCAAATTAACAGCACCCGTAACTTCAGCAATAAATTGACCAAATGAACCTCCTTGAATCTTAGCAATGATTGAGTTCTCCAAATTGTCATTAGTTACGATATTAATGGCTCCAGTAAATGCATTTTGTCCAAAAATACGTGCGGCAGGTCCTTTAATTACTTCAATTCTTTTAATCACTTCAATTGGTAACGCTAAATTTAAAGTATGATGTCCAGTTTGTGGATCATCAACTTTAATACCGTCAATAAGCAATAAAGTTTGATCAAAACCTCCACCTCTAATGTATAAATCGGCTTGCATTCCGTTTACACCTTGACGTCTTACATCAATTCCTGCAACCTGTTGTAAAGCATCGGCAACGTTTGTAACACCTAATTTTTTGATGTCTTCAGCGGTAACAATTTGAATAGTTCTTGAATTTTCTTTAAAAGGTAAATCAATTCGAGAAGAAGTAACTACAACTTCTTTAAGAGAATCAGTTTTTAATTCTGTTTCTTGTGCATTTCCGAGTAAAGCACTTAAAAGCAAGGTAGATAAAAAGTATTTATTTTTCATTTGAAGTTTATTTTAAAACGGTGCAAAAGTCGTAACTTTCCGGACGATTAAAATAGTCCAGTTTTAAAATGAAAGATAGTCCGGTTAATTTGTTATTGAAAGAGCTTATTCACTTTGATAAATCAAGTGCTACTTCCGTATATATTCAAATTTCGCAGCAAATTATAAATGCGATACAAAGAGGTTATCTAAAAGAAGGAATGGCTTTACCTGGAACACGAGTTTTCAGCCAATTACTTAACATTCACAGAAATACGGCAGTTGCAGTTTATGACGAACTAGCTTCACAAGGTTGGGTTGAAATCATTCCAAATAAAGGCACTTTTATCTTGGTTCCAAAACCAAAAACAGCTTCCATAAAAGCGCGATCTAATAAAATAAACGATGCATATAGTTATCCTAAAACTACGGGATTCCCTTTTCAGACTTCGTTTCATTTGGCTTCAACGCAAGAATTTTCGGAAACAAAATACGTTTTAAACGATGGTCAACCCGATTTACGTTTACATCCTATTCACGAATTTTCAAAATGGTATGGTACATCAATGAAACGGAAATCGTTGATTTCAAAATGGAACAATACATCGAAAAACAGCTATTCTACATTTGAAAATCAATTGTGCAATTTTTTAAATGCAACCAGAGGATTTCATATCAAACCTACAAACTTAATCAGTACAAGAAGTACCGAAATGAGTTTGTATATCATCTCGCAACTTCTAATTCGCAAGAAAGATGTAGTATTGGTTGGTAATTTGAGTAACTATAATGCCAATATGATTTTTCAGGAAGCTGGAGCAAATATCAAAACCATTCCAATTGACGAAAATGGATTAGATATCAATTACATTGAAAAACATTTTACAAAAGGCAAGATTCGTTGTGTTTATGTGTGTTCCAATCGCGATTACCCAACTACAAATACTTTGTCTGCTGAGCGAAGATTACAACTTTTACAACTTGCCAAGAAATACCAATTTGCCATAATTGAAGATGATTTTGATTACGATTTTCAACTCGATGGCTCAGCCATGTTACCAATGGCAGTTTCAGACGGAAATGGAATGGTAATTTATCTTGGAAAGTTAGGACAATCATTATTTCCTAGCTTTCAAACCGGATTTGTGGTCGCTCCAGAAAATTTGATTTCGGAAGCCAAAAACTATTTACAAATGCTAGACAAACAAGGCGATTTAATTCAAGAACAAGTACTTTCTGAATTAATTTATGAAGGTGAAATTCATCGTTTATTGAAAAAAAATTCGATAATATATAAACAAAGAAGAGATTATGCTTGCGAATGTTTTAAGCGATATTTCAACGGGTCCATCCAATTTAAAAAGCCTTCAGGCGGATTAGCCATTTGGATTGAATTTAATCCTTCCATATCATTGATTCAACTTTCTGAAGAAGTAGCTAAAATAGATGTCTTACTACCGAAAACGATTCTTTATCAAGATAAAAACACGTGTGCCATCCGTTTTGGTTTTGGACATTTGAATGAAGAAGAAATTGAAATTGTGATAAGTAAATTAAAATTAGCATACGATACAATCACAAAGTCATAAAACAAAAAAAGTCCTGCAAATTGCAGGACTTTTTACTATAAATCTATTGTCTTAGTCAGCTAAAACAATAATCTTGTTTTCATTCATTTCGATGGTACCTGAATTAATAGGTAACCAATACGTTTGCTCATTTACTTTATTGAATTTAGAAACAAATTCTTTTTCAATTTTAATGTTTTGAGCATTGATTTTCACATTTCCTTTTGCTAATAAAGAAACAATAGGTGCGTGATTATTTAGCATTTGAAACTCACCGTTAATTCCAGGAACTGCTACCGAAGTAACTTCTCCTTTAAACAATGTAGCTTCTGGTGATACTATTTCTAAAATCATTTTTTTATGCTTTAGGCTTTAAGCTTTAGGCTTTAAGCTATTAAAAATTATGCTTCTGCTAACATTTTTTGTCCAGCTTCGATAGCTTCTTCGATAGTACCTTTAAGGTTGAACGCTGCTTCTGGTAAGTGATCTAATTCACCATCCATAATCATGTTAAATCCTTTGATAGTTTCTTTGATATCAACCAATACTCCAGGAATACCTGTAAATTGCTCCGCTACGTGGAAAGGTTGAGATAAGAAACGTTGTACACGACGTGCACGAGATACTGATAATTTATCTTCTTCAGATAACTCTTCCATACCTAAGATGGCGATGATATCTTGTAATTGTTTGTATTTTTGAAGAATCTCTTTTACTCTTTGAGCACAGTCATAATGTTCAGCACCTAAGATTTCTGGAGTTAAGATACGAGAAGTAGAATCTAATGGATCTACCGCTGGATAAATACCTAACTCAGCAATTTTACGAGACAATACAGTTGTTGCATCTAAGTGAGCAAACGTTGTTGCTGGTGCAGGGTCAGTTAAGTCATCCGCAGGTACGTAAACCGCTTGTACAGATGTAATAGATCCTTTTTTAGTTGAAGTAATACGCTCTTGCATTGCACCCATTTCAGTTGCTAATGTAGGTTGGTAACCTACTGCAGATGGCATACGACCTAATAAAGCCGATACTTCAGAACCTGCTTGTGTAAAACGGAAGATATTATCAACGAAGAATAATACATCTTTACCTTGGTCAGATCCAGCTCCATCACGGAAATATTCAGCGATAGATAATCCTGAAAGTGCTACACGAGCACGAGCTCCAGGTGGCTCATTCATTTGTCCGAAAACGAAAGTAGCTTTAGACTCTCTCATTCCTGGCATATCTACTTTAGACAAATCCCATCCTCCATTTTCCATAGAGTGCATGAAATCGTCACCATATTTAATAATTCCTGACTCTAACATCTCACGAAGTAAGTCATTTCCTTCACGTGTTCTTTCACCTACTCCTGCGAATACTGAAAGTCCACCGTGTCCTTTTGCAATATTGTTAATCAACTCCTGAATTAATACTGTTTTACCTACTCCGGCACCACCAAATAATCCAATTTTCCCTCCTTTTGCATAAGGCTCAATAAGGTCGATTACTTTAATACCTGTAAATAAAACTTCAGAAGAAGTTGATAAGTCTTCAAATTTTGGAGCTGTTCTGTGGATTGGTAAACCATTTGCACCAGCTTTAGGTAAATCTCCTAAACCGTCGATTGCATCACCAATTACATTAAATAAACGACCAAAAACGTCTGCTCCAATTGGCATTTGAATTGGTGCACCAGTAGCAACTACTTCAACACCTCTTGCTAAACCATCTGTAGAGTCCATAGAAATGGTACGAACAGTGTTTTCACCAATGTGAGATTGAACTTCAAGTACTAATAAAGTACCATCTTTTTTAGTGATTTCTAATGAATCGTAAATTTTAGGTAATTCGTTATTTGAGTCATTAAAAACGACGTCAACAACTGGCCCGATAATTTGTGCAACTTTTCCTGTGATTCTAGACATTGCTTATGTATTTATTTAATAGCTAATTAATGTTGAAAAAATGATGTATTTTTCCGAGTGCAAAGATAGTTTTTTCTAAAACAATTTTGCAATTTATTTTTTGAATTTTTTGCAATAAAAAAGCGAAATCTTCCAATTTCGCTTTTAAAATGTTATTCTACGGTTACGGATTTTGCTAAATTCCTAGGTTGATCCACATTACAACCTCTTAAAACTGCAATGTGGTACGATAATAATTGCAACGGAATTGTAGTTAATAATGGTGTAAATGGTTCGTTTGTTTCTGGAATTTCAATTACATGATCTGCTAAAGCTTTTACTTGCGTATCTCCTTTAGTCACGACAGCTATAATTTTTCCGCTTCTTGATTTTATTTCTTGAATATTACTTACCACTTTATCGTAATGCCCTTTGTTAGGAGCAATTACAATTACTGGCATGTGTTCGTCAATCAATGCAATTGGCCCGTGCTTCATTTCTGCGGCCGGATACCCTTCTGCGTGGATATATGAAATTTCTTTTAGTTTTAATGCACCTTCTAAAGCAACTGGGAAGTTATAACCTCTTCCTAAGTATAAACAATTGGTTGCATCTTTATAAATTTCAGCAATTTGTTTAGCAACATCATTTGTTAATAAAGCTTCTTGCACTTTTTCCGGCATGATTTCCAATTCTAACAAATAACGTTGGTACTCAGAATTATTCATTGTTCCTTTAGCTTTCGCTAAGCGAAGTGCTAGCAAAGTAAGAATAGTAATTTGTGTTGTAAATGCTTTTGTAGAAGCTACTCCGATTTCTGGTCCTGCGTGTGTATAAGCACCCGCATGAGTTTCACGAGAAATTGAAGAACCTACCACATTACAAACTCCAAACACGAAAGCTCCGTTTTCTTTAGCTAATTTGATTGCAGCTAAGGTATCTGCTGTTTCACCTGATTGTGAAATTGCGATGACAACATCATCTTTATTGATGATTGGATTTCTATATCTGAATTCTGATGCGTATTCTACTTCAACCGGAATTCTTGAAAATTCTTCAATAATATATTCTGCAACTAATCCTGCATGCCATGAAGTTCCACAAGCAACTATAAGGATTCGTTTTGCATTTAAGAATTTTTCTAAATTATCTTCAACACCTGACATTTGGATAATTCCTTTGTTTGCCAAAAGTCTTCCTCTGTAAGTGTCTTTGATTACGCTTGGTTGTTCGTAGATTTCTTTCATCATGAAATGATCATAACCTCCTTTTTCAATTTGCTCCAAGTTTAATTGAAGTTCTTGAATATAAGGATCAACCAATGAATCATCTTTAATTTTTCTAACTTTTAACGGTTTGTGTAAACGGACAATTGCCATTTCTTCATCTTCTAAATAAATAGCATTTGAAGTATATTCGATAAAAGGAGTTGCATCAGATGCGATGAAAAACTCATCTTCACCAATTCCAATTGCCAATGGACTTCCTAAACGAGCAACAATAATTTCATCTGGCTTTTCAATGTCAATTACCGCAATCGCGTAAGCCCCTATAACTTGATTTAATGCAATTTGAACTGCTTTTCCAAGCTTACAATTTTCTTTTTTCTTAACATCTTCAATCAAATTTACCAATACTTCTGTATCGGTATCAGACTTGAACGTATAACCTCTTTTGATTAATTCTTGCTTTAATGGCTCATAATTTTCGATGATTCCATTATGAATAATCACTAATTTTCCAGAATTTGAAAAATGTGGATGTGAATTTACATCATTAGGAACTCCATGAGTTGCCCAACGTGTGTGACCCATTCCTATTTTACCAATAGTTGTTTTCTCACTTTCAGCTTTTGCCTCTAAATCAGAAACTTTTCCTTTGGTTTTTGATAATTTTAAATCTTTTCCGTCATATAAAACAATACCGGCACTATCGTAACCTCTGTATTCTAAACGATGTAATCCTTTAATAATAACAGGATAAGCATCTCTATGACCAATATAACCTACAATTCCACACATATACTATTAGTTATTAGGTTTAGTGAAATAAATATTTAATTTTAATTTCATCGGAATTACATTTCCGTTTTCATCTGTAAAAGTAGCAGTACTTAAAGGTCCGTGCAAAACAGTTCCCAATGGATTTAATATTGAAGATAATGGCACTTTAGTAATTTGTACTCCATTAGTAGAAAAAGGAGTTTTAAGGTTTCCACTAGCTGCAAGATTGATTGACTCTGTTACAGAAAGGCCAATTTTGATATTGTCTTGATACTCACCATTACTATCTGCTTTCAAAATTCTTTTGATGTGCTCTGTTAATCTTATTGTGTATTTGATTCCTTTTTTAGGGTCAGTAGCTTCTCTTTCTATCATCCCTCCAAAAACAACTTTACTGTTTTTTGGATTAGCACTTGATGAACCATCAAATGTATAATCAACTAATACTGAATTATTAGTAGCATCATAAATATAAATTCTTTCTGGCTCACTCGTTTTTGGGACATTTGTCATAGCTGTTTTATCCACATAAAATGTTAGACGAGCATCATTAACTAACCAATTTTGTGTTGCCACATTATTTCTTAAAGCTTGCAATTCATTAGCATCAAAAAGATCAATAAAAGCTATTGAACCGTCACCTCCTTTTAGAAACAATTTGTCATCTCCTGTAGTCTCCGAAGACAAACTTAAACCATCTTGATAAGATTGTGTTTTTGTGTGTTCAAGAAAGTTTATACTATTATTTCTTAAACTTGATGACGCACTATATCCCATTTTTAAAGAAAACTCTCTTCTCGTTCTTTCTGGTGTTGGATTTTCAACACTTACTTCAGTTGAAGCTGCTTTGTATAATATCTTCAACTCTGCATTAGAAAAATCCAACATAGCTAAAGCGCCTTGACCAGCATTAATTTCTTCAACCTCAAACAACAATCCTCTAAAATAATTTTTAAAAGCATTATTACTAAACAAATTAGCAGTTGAAGCTGCATTTAAAATTTTCTGTTGAAAAAAACTGCTTTTCAAATCTAGCCACATACCTGGAGCTCTTCTTTCCTTAACAACTCTTGCAGACAAATCACTTTGATTCCCAAGAACAACACCTTGATCATCGACATATAAACCTGCTCCATTAGTTTTATAAATCTGTATCTCTTTATTACTAAAAAAGAATTCACTATTCTGAGAAACATTAGAACTATTATTTAAAAGCTCTGTCCCTTTGAAAGGATCAATCAAATTTTTATCATTACTATAATATTTTTGAGCGGTTTGTAAATTCTCACTTGGATCAAAGTCACGAAGATAGTAGCCATTTTCTAAAACATTTAATCTGAACTTTGCACTTTCTGAATAACCATAAACAGAATCTAACTCATAAATTCTTTCTCCATCGTCTTCTGTAGACTTTAATGTTCTAAAATAAGGAACATATAAATAAACAGAATCAACCACTGGATTAAATCCAAAAGAAGGATTTTCAGAAGCCAACTCAACTTGTGTTACAAAATGTGCTTTTGTAACACCAAAACCAGGATTATTGTAAATACCTAGCGCATTTAATGGCAAATTATTCGTCTGAACCGCACCTGTTGCTTTTGAATAAGCAATTAAATTTTCTACTTCGTATTTTTCTAAATCAAAATGATCATCGCCGATTACTTCTGAATCTAAGGAATTAAAATCCTTATCGCACGAAATTAGTAGAACAAATAGAAATAATAGAGAGGATATTTTTAAAAAACTTTTTTTCATAATGGTAGAACCCTTTTATAATACGTGATTTTTGATAAACGAAGTATACACTTCTTTAATTGTGTCTTTGGAGGCGAAAGGTAAAAAAGGTTTGTTTGAACTTTCTATAAATTTTGTTAAAGTTGGAGACAAGGTCTCAGAGCCTGCCACTACTGCATCGGAATGCATAATAGAAACCTTCATTAAGTTTTCGTAGGTTGGTGATGCTAAATCTGAAACAGCTTCTTTACCAATGTTATCAAACAATACTTTATTGATAAATTCTTTATCTAGCTCCCCATCAAATCCTTGCTCATAAACCGAAGAAATGATTTTTGTTTCAGCAAAAATACCTTCATCTTTATAATAATGTTTTAAGTAAACTGGCAACATTGCTGCCATCCAACCGTGAACATGAATTACATCTGGAACCCAATTTAATTTCTTAACTGTTTCTACTACTCCTTTTGCGAAGAAAATAGCTCTTTCGTCGTTATCTGGATATAAAACACCTTCTTCATCTGAAAAAGTTGCTTTTCTTTTGAAATATTCGTCGTTATCGATAAAATATACTTGAATTCGCTCTTTAGGAATTGAAGCTACTTTAATAATTAGAGGCATATCCATATCATTCACCACCAAATTCATTCCTGATAAACGGATAACTTCATGCAATTGATGTCTTCTCTCGTTAATATTACCATATCTAGGCATAAAAATTCGTATTTGTCCACCCAAATCATTAATCATTTTTGGCATTTCATACGATTGTAACGATACTTCGTTTTCAGCTAAATAAGGCACCACTTCAGATGATACATACAATATCCTCTTGTCTTCCATAATGTATTCTAGTTAATTATTGTTTTAAAAAACCTTGCAAAATTACAAAATTTTATGGATTTATCCACTAAAATAGTAAGTTTGCACCTGAAATAACAAAGTAGAAAATGCTCATTTTTAATAAAAAGTCCGATTTAAGTGCTTTTTTAAGCCCATTAATCAAACAAAATAAATCCATTGGATTTGTTCCTACAATGGGAGCGCTGCATCAAGGACACTTGTCGTTACTGAAAAATTCGCTTTCTGAAAACGATGTAACGGTGATGAGTATTTTTGTAAATCCTACCCAATTTAACAACGCCGAAGATTTAGATAAATACCCAAGAACTTTAGAACGCGATGTGCAAATCATGCAAGATTTAAGCAATAACATCATCGTTTATGCGCCTGAAGTGGCCGATATCTACGAAGGAAACACTATTTCTGAAAGTTTTAATTACGATGGTTTAGAAAATCAAATGGAAGGCAAACACCGTCCAGGACATTTTGACGGTGTGGGAACCATTGTAAAACGTCTTTTCGAAATTGTTCAACCAAACAAAGCATACTTCGGAGAAAAAGATTTTCAACAACTTCAAATTGTAAAGAAATTAGTTTCAAAATACAACATTCCGGTTGATGTTATTGGTTGCCCAATTCATAGAGAAGCAAACGGATTAGCCATGAGTTCAAGAAATGAACGCCTTTCAGAATCTGCAAGAGAAAAAGCAGCTATTATTTATCAAATACTAAATTCGGCAAAAGAAATTTTTCAAACGAATTCAGCAGAACAAACGATAAAATTTGTAGAAAACGAATTCAAAAAACATCCAGAATTTGAATTAGAATATTTTGAAATCGCCGATGAAGCAACACTTTTACCTGTTTCTGAAAAAGAATCTGAAAAAAAATATCGCGGATTTATCGCCATTTTCATTGAGAATATCAGATTAATTGATAATATTTCACTAAATTAATTACCTTTGCATCATGCAAATTCAAGTAGTAAAATCAAAAATTCATAGAGTAACCGTAACGGGTGCCGATTTGAATTATATAGGAAGTATCACCATCGACGAAGCTCTTTTGGAGGCTTCTAATATTATTGAAGGTGAAAAAGTACAAATCGTTAACATTAATAATGGAGAGCGATTAGAAACGTATGCCATCAAAGGACCTAGAAACACAGGTGAAATCACTTTGAACGGACCTGCAGCTCGTAAAGTACACCGAGGAGATATTATCATTATTATTTCTTACGGAATTATGGACTTTGAAGAAGCTAAAAAGTTCAAACCTACTTTAGTTTTCCCTAACGAGAAAGATAATTCTTTAACCTAGTTTGAAAGCTAGTATTAGAAAATTTTTAAGCCTTACTATCCCACTTTTTATTGGGTTAGGCATTATCTATTATCAATACACCACACTTACAACAGAAGAATTAGAAAAAATTAAAATCAGTTTTATAAAAGCTGATTATTTTTATATTTTTCTGTCACTTTTTATTGCCCTTTTTGGATTTTGGTCAAGAGCCTATCGCTGGAAATTTGCTTTACAACATTTAGGTTATCAAACTAAATTTCACAATGATTTAATGACAGTTTGTGTATCTTATTTGATTAATTTAACTATTCCTCGCTCTGGTGAAGTATCAAGAGCAATGCTGTTGAAAAAATACGAAGACGTACCATTTGACAAAGGTTTTGGAACCATAGTTGCCGAACGAATTGTAGATATGTTGATTTTTTTACTTTTTGTTACCATTGGATTTATATCACAATTTGAGACTATTTACCAATACCTAGTAAATAATGGAGTAAAATTTGAGACTTTAATTTGGGCTGGAATTTTAGTATTTGTTGTATTTGTCATTTTTGTTTTAGTTTGGATTTATGCCGAGTGGAAAATTATTTTAAAACTAAAACAAAAACTTTCGGGATTAATTGAAGGCATGCAAAGTATCTTAAAAATGAAAGACAAATGGAAATACATTTTTCATTCATTCTTTATTTGGTTTTCTTACTTAGCGATGTTTTATGTAACCATTTTTGCTTTACCTGAAACAGCTGATATAAGTTTTGATGTTGTAGTTATGGGATTTATTTTTGGCACACTAGCTGTTGGATTTACGAATGGTGGCTTAGGTGCTTATCCTTTAGCTGTAGCTTCAATTTTAAGTTTATACGGTATTTCTGAAGGAATTGGAACCGCCTTTGGTTATTTAATCTGGGTTTCACAAACACTTTTAACCATTTTCTTGGGATTATTATCTTATTTACTTTTACCTATTTTAAATAAAAAATAAATTAGTAAATTGCTAATCTATTTTAACCAAACTATTTAAAATGAAAACCAAACTTTTCCTTTTTGCTTTACTGGTATCGTCATGTATATTTGCACAACGTACACCAGAAACCATCGAATCTAAAAAATTAGGTACACGAACTTTTACGGTTGTAACTCCTGCATCATACGCTACTAGTCCTGAAAAAAGTTATCCAACTTTATTAATTTTAGATGGCGAATATTTGCTGGACCCTTTTGAAGGTATTTTAAAATATGGTGCTTATTGGGACGATTTACCTGAAATGATCATCATCGCAGTAAATCAAAACTATGGTGAAACTCGATTTGCTGATAGCGAATTTGACGAAGCCGGATTTCCATCAGGTTCTGGAGCAAACTTTTTTGAATTCATTGGACAAGAATTATATCCTTATGTAGATAAAAAATACCGCACTATTCCTTTTAGAATGGTTGCTGGTCATGATACAACTGCTGGTTTCTTGAATTTCTATTTATACAAAGACAACCCAATTTTCAACGCCTATATTTCGTTAGCTCCAGAAATGGCTCCAGAAATGGAAAAACGCGTAGCAGAGCGTTTGTCAAAAATGACCAAACCACTTTTCTATTATCAAGCTACAGGCGAAGGTGATTTAAAAGAAATCAACGAAAAAGCTGCGGAATTAGACGCAAATATTAAAGCAATTCCAAATGCTACTTTTAAATATCAAAACGATGCTTTTAAAGGCGCTTCTCATTATTCATTAGTTGCTAAAGCCATTCCAAATGCTATCTATTTTATTTTTGATGGTTACCAACCGATTTCAATGGTGGAATTTCAAGATAAAATTTTAAAATTAGATGCAGGTTATACTGATTATTTAGTTGCGAAATACGACGAATTAGAAAAACGTTTCGGTTTTAAAATGAAACCAAGATTATCAGATTTTAAAGCCATCGAAGCGGCAATCATGAAAAACAAAGGCTATAATGACTTATTGACTTTAAGTGATTACGCTAACAAACATTACCCAAAAACTACTCTAGGAACGTATCACGAAGCGTTGTATTACGAAAAAACGGGTAATTACAAAAGAGCTATTAAAACATACCAAAGAGCATTTACTCAAGAACCAATTCGTGAAATAACTAAAGATTTCATGTTAAACCGAGCAGAAGCTTTAAAAGGAAAACCAGACAAACCAACTGAAGAAGCTCCAGCAGAAGTTCCTGCAGAAACTCCTACAGAAGAACCAACAGAGAAAAAGGAATAAAACAAAATGAGTAAAGTAAAAACGGCTTTCTTTTGCCAAAATTGTGGCACCCAATATTCAAAATGGCAAGGACAATGTAACGCTTGCAAAGAATGGAATACCATTGTAGAAGAATTGGTTCAAAAAGAAGAAAAAGTAGCTTGGAAAACCACGAGTGCTACTTCTAAAGCCGCAACTAAACCTTTACTAATTAAAGAAATAGATACCGCACAAGAAATCCGATTGAACACAACAGATAACGAGTTGAATCGGGTTTTGGGTGGCGGATTGGTTCCGGGTTCCTTAACTTTGTTAGGTGGTGAACCAGGAATTGGAAAAAGTACATTGCTATTGCAAATTGCTTTAAAATTACCTTATAAAACACTTTACGTTTCGGGAGAAGAAAGCCAAAAACAGATTAAAATGCGTGCTGAACGTATTACCTCAAATGGTGATAATTGCTACATTTTAACCGAAACCAAAACCCAAAATATCTTCCGTCAAATTTTAGAAATTGAACCCGATATTGTCATTATCGATTCAATTCAAACTTTACATACCGATTATATCGAATCGTCTGCGGGAAGTATTTCTCAAATTAGAGAATGTACGGCGGAGTTGATTAAATATGCCAAAGAATCGAATGTGCCGGTTTTATTAATCGGACACATTACGAAAGACGGAACCATCGCCGGACCAAAGATTTTGGAACACATGGTGGATACCGTTTTACAATTTGAAGGCGATAGAAATCACGTGTATCGAATTTTACGTTCATTAAAAAATCGTTTTGGTTCTACTGCCGAATTAGGTATTTACGAAATGCAAGGTTCTGGTTTACGTGAAGTCGACAATCCATCGGAAATTTTAATTTCACACAAAGACGAGCAACTTTCAGGAACAGCAATTGCTACTACTTTAGAAGGCATGCGTCCGTTAATGCTAGAGATTCAAGCTTTAGTTAGTACGGCAGTTTATGGAACGCCACAACGAAGCACCACAGGGTATAACGCCAAACGATTAAACATGATTTTAGCGGTTTTAGAAAAACGCGCGGGTTTCAGATTAGGAACAAAAGACGTTTTCTTAAACGTAACGGGAGGAATTTCTGTAGAAGACACCGCGATTGATTTAGCCGTTGTAGCTGCTATTTTATCCTCAAACGAAGACATTGCCATTGCTGAAGGTTTTTGCTTTGCTGGAGAAGTAGGCCTTTCAGGCGAAATTAGACCCGTTAACCGCATTGAACAACGCATTCAAGAAGCCGAAAAATTAGGCTTTACTACCATTTTTGTTTCCAAACACAATAAAATTTCATTAAAAAACACCGGAATCAAAATTGTTTTAGTAGCTAAAATTGAAGATGTGGTGAGTGAATTGTTTGGTTAATTATGAGTGATTTAAAAGAACGCAGATTAAAAAGTCTTGATTATCAAATTCAAGAATTAGAAAACCGTCCCAATTATTATAAAAAATATTGGCTAAGATTAATTGTGATAGGTATTTTAGTAACATTAATTGCTCCAGAATATACAGCAAAAAACGCTAAAAATTTAATCTATTATTTTGATTACAATTATCCGTTATGTTATAGCGTTGTTGCTTTTTCTTACGTAGTAATTTGTGCCATCATGCTACTAACTTTCACAATTCAAGACAAGAAAAAACTAAAGAAATTAAAAGAAAAACGAGATTTTAATGATTTGTTTAGAGGATAAATTAAACCTGTCAGGTTTAAAGTTGTTATCTTTTGGTGAAATATCTGAGCGTTAGGATTTTTTCAATTATTCATTGTATGCCGCAAAAAAACATATGATAGCACCCAATGCTGTAAGAATAATAAATCCCCAGTGATCAACTATTCTAACTGTTTTGTCATATCCAAAAAGTTTTATGCCTTTCTCCTTTTTATCACTTTTCCACCATCTATGATATACATAGCCCAGAATCGAAATTATTAAAAACAGTAATCCTTTCCAAAAGTAATTATTCATAATTTATTTTTATCCTTATCACTTGAAATAGCACCTTAAATCCAACATTATTCATCAATAAATCATTAAAAATATTGAGGAATAACTTGATCAGAATATATAGGTTTACCAATTCTAGACACTCCTTTTTTTAATTTCAAATAATCTGTGGCAAGTTGCCAAATATATTCATAACCTTTATCTCCAATTTCATTTTTCCTTTTTTCAATTTTAGTTGTATCACTTGAAACTAAGTCTGCAATTATTGGATGAACTAATGTCCACATTCCTGAGTTATTTTTTCCTGGAATTAAATCAGATTGTAACTGGGAGATATCTGCAAATGTATTAACGCAAACTAATCTATCTTGAATTTTAAAATTATATTTATTTTGAATTTTGTCTTCAAATACCAGCATGACAATACAATCAATATCTTCATTATAAGCTGCAATTAACAATGGATTTGTTTTTACAACTATTGCACCTTGACTATCTCCATATTTTACATGCTCAGAAATAACTTCAATATGGGTTGAAAAACCCCATTTCTTGAATTTATATTTGATTTCTTGTATGGGGCTAAATATTTCTGGAATTAGTAACTTTAATTTTTTCAAATCGATATCAATTCCAATTGAATCAGACGCAAAAGATGTATTATCGTGATATTTCATAGCATTTTAAAAATAATTGGAAAAGGTAATTATAAATTTCTTCTTAAACTAAATCCCCTCCAACAACTCCAACGCCTTATTCACTGATTTCACATTATCAAAAGTCAGTAATAAACGTAAGCCGTTTTTGGTTTCTTTTTCTTTTATTTTACAAACATTGCCGTTGCGTTGGGCAAATTGTAGCACTTTCATGAAACGGTTACTTTGGTAAAAATCACTTTGTTGGTCGCCAATGAAATAACCAATCATTTTACCTTGTTTCATCATTAAACGTTCAATTCCCATTGCGGTTGCTTTCCATTTGATACGCACGCTATTTAGTAAGGCAATAGCTGGTTTTGGTAACGCTCCAAAACGGTCGATTAGTTTTTGTTCAAATTGTTGTAAAGCCGCTTCGTCTTTAATTTGACTTAATTCGTTGTATAAATTCAAACGCTCCGAAATGTTGTTAATGTATTCATCTGGGAACAGCAATTCGAAATCAGTATCAATTTGAATGTCTTTGACAAACTCTTTGGTTTCAATGTCATTTTCTTCTTGGTATAAATCTTTGAACTCGTTTTCTTTCAACTCGTCAATGGCTTCGTTCATGATTTTTTGGTAGGTATCAAAACCAATTTCATTGATAAAACCACTTTGTTCACCACCTAATAAATCGCCCGCACCACGAATTTCCAAATCCTTCATCGCAATATTGAAACCGCTTCCTAATTCGCTAAATTGCTCCAAAGCTGTAATACGTTTTTGCGCTTCTCCCGTCATCATCGAATACGGCGGCGTAATGAAATAACAAAACGCTTTTTTATTACTTCTTCCCACACGACCACGCATTTGGTGCAAATCAGACAATCCGAAATTATTGGCATTATTGATAAAGATCGTATTCGCATTCGGCACATCTAAACCACTTTCGATAATTGTGGTTGCAACCAAAACGTCAAATTCACCTTCCATGAAAGCCAACATCAATTCCTCCAATTTTTTCCCATCCATTTGACCGTGACCGATGCCTACTTTTGCTCCTGGCACCAAGCGTTGAATCATTCCTGCTACTTCCTTGATGTTTTCAATTCGGTTATTGATGAAAAACACTTGACCACCACGCTGAATTTCATACGAAATCGCATCACGAATGGCTTCTTCATTAAAACGAATCACGTGCGTTTCAATTGGATAACGATTTGGTGGAGGCGTTGTAATTACTGATAAATCTCGAGCCGCCATCAACGAAAACTGCAACGTTCTCGGAATCGGAGTTGCGGTTAAGGTCAAGGTATCGACATTCGTGGCAATAGTTTTTAATTTGTCTTTTACGTTCACTCCGAATTTTTGTTCTTCGTCGATAATCAACAAACCTAAATCTTTAAATACCACATTTTTATTCACCAATTGATGTGTTCCAATTAAAATATCGACTTTTCCTTCTTGCAATTTTTGAAGCGTTTCCGATTTTTGTTTTGCCGTTCTAAATCGGTTCACATAACTCACCGTAACAGGCATATCTTTCAAACGTTCCGAAAACGTTCTAAAATGTTGATACGCCAAAATAGTCGTTGGCACTAAAACTGCGACTTGTTTTCCGTTGTCCACCGCTTTAAAAGCCGCACGAATCGCAACTTCTGTCTTTCCAAAACCAACGTCACCACAGACTAATCGATCCATCGGACGCTCGCTTTCCATATCGGTTTTTACGTCTAAAGTGGCGGTAATTTGGTCAGGCGTATCTTCGTAAATGAATGAACTTTCTAATTCTTTTTGCAAATAACTATCAGGTGAAAACTGAAAACCTTTGTCTAATCTTCGCTTTGCATACAACTGAATTAGGTTGAATGCAATATGTTTTACACGTGCTTTTGTTTTTTGTTTTAGAGTTTTCCAAGCGTTGCTTCCTAATTTGTAAATTTTAGGTGGCGCGCCATCTTTCCCATTGTATTTTGAGATTTTGTGTAGCGAATGAATACTCACATACACAATATCGTTATCGGCATAAACCAATTTTATGGCTTCTTGCGTTTTGCCTTCCACCTGAATTTTCTGTAAACCACCAAATTTTCCAATACCATGATCGATATGCGTTACATAATCACCCACCGACAACGAAGTCAGTTCTTTTAACGTTATGGTTTGCTTTTTTGAATAACCATTTTTAATGGAAAACTTATGGTAACGCTCAAAAATTTGATGATCGGTATAACACGCAATTTGATTTTCTTCATCGATAAATCCTTCAAACAAAGGCAACACCATGGTTTTATACTGCTTGCGAACGCTTTCGGAATTGGCTTCGTCAATATCTTCAAAAATATCATGAAAGCGACTCGCCTGATTTTCATTGGAACAGCACAAATAATTTTTGTACCCGTTGAAATGATTCTCGCTCAAATTGTTCAATAACAAATCGAATTGTTTGTTGAAAGAAGGTTGCGGCTGAATATGAAATTCGACTTTTTTATCCGTTTTAAAAACAGGATTTGCATGCAATTCAATTACCGAAAAATCAAGCGCACGTTTTAAAAACTGCTTTTGATTTAGAAATAATTCTTCTGGTGGCGCATGCTGAATATCCTTAGATAATTTTTCGAAAGCTTCATTGGCTTTGTCGAATAATTTATCTAATTGTTGACCTAATAATTCGGTATTTTGAATCACTAAAACCGTTTTTTCATTGATATAATCTAAGAAACTTTCACGGTTTTCTTGCAGTAATTTATTTTCGACATTTGGGATAATCGAAATCTTTTTCAGTTTTTCAATCGATAATTGAGTTTCAACATCAAAACTTCGGATACTGTCTATTTCGTTACCAAAAAATTCGATTCGGTAGGGATTATCATTGGAAAACGAAAAAACATCAATGATTCCACCACGAACGGAAAATTCGCCTGGTTCGGTAACAAAATCTACTCGTTTAAAATTATATTCAAATAAGGTTTCGTTAATAAAATCGATGGAAAGTTTGTCTTCCACGGACAATTTTAACGTGTTTTTCTCTAATTCTTTTCGGGTAACGACTTTCTCAAAAATAGCTTCGGCATACGAAACAATAATAGCTGGTTTTTTTCGCGAATTGATTCGGTTTAAAACCTCAGCACGTAAAAGTACATTTGCGTTGTCGGTTTCTTCAATTTGGTAAGGTCTTCGGTACGAACTTGGGTAAAAAAGTACGTCTTCGGCATTAATTAATTGCTCCAAATCGTTTAAATAATACGCCGCTTCTTCTTTATTACTGAATAAAATCAGGAAAGGAAGTTCTGATTTTTTAAACAGCGAATGTGCCACAAAAGACAACGACGACCCAACCAAACCAGTCATTTGAGACTTTTGGCGCGCTGCGAATGTACTTTCTAAAACGGCAATCTTTGGTGACTTATCGTAAATGGATATAATGTCGGACTTGCTCAAAATGAATTTTTTAATTGACTACAAAAATAAAAAAACCACTACGTTTTCAATAGAAAAGTAGTGGTTATATTAGGGAAACGATTGTTAAAAAATGAATTTCTTAGCAACTGTAACGTTATTTTCTAATGTTGTTTTAATAATTAGTGCTTGATTGTTCGCTATTAAATTTGAAAGGACAACTTCTGAAGCGTTTACTTTATCTTTTGAAAAGACAACTCTTCCTAACATATCATACACAATTACACTTGCAATATTTGATTGTGTTGAAACGATTTTCGGTTGGTTATTTTCTTTAAAAACATATACCGAATTTTCAATTCCGGCAAAATCATCATTTGATAAAGAAGTGTCTTGATAATGGATTTTAAATCGAGTATCAAAAGTTCCGATAGCCGTTGTGAAAGTAAAAGCACTGTTTTTCAAATTGTGAAAAGTGCCATTGCTAGTGTCTTCTAAGAAGATATCTTTATCAGCGAAAAAAGTATCAAAATGATCAATAGCAATATCAAACGTTCCTGCTTGTGTAGTGGTGTAACCTAAAGGAACAACATCATTAATTGACCAAGGATAAGCTCTTGCTTGAATTCCGAAACCTAACGACAAAGAGTTAATTAACGAATAAAAACGAATAGCACCTTCTGTAGAAGCTAAAGCATCTGAACCAAAATCATAGCCATCTGTTGCGTCTTCTTGATAGCCAAAAGCAATTTGTTTAAAAGCTCCTAGTGTATTCGTCAAATTCAAGTGTACATAATAATTAAGAGGCACATTTTGAGCATTTCTGTAAAACTGCGAATTATTACCCGCTACTCGCATTGCATTCGTAAAATTAATGGTTGTAGTGGTTCCTGCTGATGCGAAAAAAGCTTGTCCAGCAGCAATATTAAGCCCAGGAGCAGTTCCTCCAGTTACCGCTGCAATACCAGTGGTTCTAGTTCGTATAGCATAATCACTTGAAGTAAAAACGTTGTTTGTAATCGCCGAATTATGTGTCCAAAAGTATAAGGTTCCTAAATTAGTATTATCTAACAAGGTAATAACATTAATTGCAGAAGGATAAGGATTAGCCAACAAATTATAGTTTAATAAAGCTGGGTTAAAACCTACCACATTTGCTGAAATATTTCCATTATTAGGAACACCCATAAATTCTCCACTAAAGACTTGAGGTGTTGTTGTATATCCTTGTGGTGCTCTAATTGCATACCCTTTTCCAGGCACTATAACATTGTTTTGATTTTCGATTACCCAATTATTAACTCCTACATTTGCATTGTAAGAATAAAATTTATCTGCTAATGTTAATGGAGAAAAAACGTTTAATACTTGACCAGCTACTGGGGCGCCCCAATATGTATATTCATATTGACGCATAGGAGTAGCGTTTCTTCTATACTTTATATTTCCTGTATTTGTAGCAGAAGAATTGTTTTGTAATAACGATGTATTATTATTTAAAATTAATTGCCCTGTACCTAAAACTTGAATATTATCTTGTACTGTTATAGTTGCAGCATTATCTACGTTTAAAATAGCATCTGCTTGTACTGTAATGGTTTTAAAACTTGTATTAGATGTAACATTACAAGTTCCCGACAAAACAATTGCATCAGTTGTTATGCTTGGATCACCATTATCCCAAGCTGAACCCGTCCAAGTAGTGGTTTGACCAAACATCATTTGAACAGCAAGGAAACTAATTCCAATAAAAAATTTAAAAAAGTATTTTTTCTTCATATCTTGTTATTATAAAATTCCAAAAACCTTATTTTATTTTATCGGAAATTTCCATTTTCTTTCGCATTTCATCTGGATTTGCGTTTCGTGTTGTATCCAAAGCTTGCAACATTAATTCTTCTCCTATTTCTTTTGGGATAGCTTTTTTGATAATAATTTCATCCCATTGTTTGTATAAACCTTTAATTTCTTCATTAATTTCTGGAATCAATTTAGCAATTCTTTGTTCTGGAATAACTCTCAAATTCATAAAAGTTTCTAACGATTTTAATTTGGTATTTAAAGTCGTAATTCTGCTTAAAATTTGAGGCTTATTGTATTCCAAAGGAATTGTAATTGCTAAAGTATCTGCTTTTGAAGACAAGTTTCTAGTTTTCATTTGAAAAGCCGACAAAGTAGATTGTGGTTTTTGAAGCATTTCGATTTCAAACTGGCGCCATTCGTTCCATTTATTCAAAGTAACATTTACTTCTGGTCTTGCATTAGGAAAATTGAATTGCCACATTTTCGAAATGTTCTTAAAAACAGCTTCGTTTTTTTGAGCTACTTTTTGGGCTTCTAATTGCTGATTTTCACTTTCACATGAAATTAATGTCAAAACTAAAAGCGATAAACTATATAAGAAAACTTTCATTCGGATAAATTAAAAAGCAAAGGTACAAATGTTTACTTAACGTAGTTACTTTTCTAATAATATCTTAACACTGGTTTTACATCTAAAATGTTAATCCATTAAGAAAAGTCTTTGAAAGAATGTTAATTTATTAAATATATAAATTAAGCAGGTTATTTGTAAAAATATCACAAAAAATCATCTGAAAAATTACTTCTAAATGTTATATTTGTTACCACTTTTACACAACCAAATGGATACGAAAATTTTAATAATTGGTGCTTGTGGTCAAATTGGCACCGAACTTACAGCAAAACTTAGAGCAACTTACGGCGTAAATAATGTAGTAGCTTCTGATATTAGAAAATTAGAAAATGATGTGGTAAACAACGGTATTTTTGAAGTTGTTAATGCTTTAGATTACAACCAAATTGAGCATTTACTTGAAAAATATCAAATTACCGATGTGTATTTGATGGCGGCTTTGCTTTCGGCTACAGCTGAAAAAAACCCAGCTTTTGCATGGGATTTGAATATGAATTCGTTGTTTCATGTTTTGAATTTAGCCAAAGCAGGGAAAATTAAAAAGATTTTTTGGCCTTCGAGTATCGCGGTTTTTGGACCAACAACTCCAAGACAAAACACACCACAATATACCGTTATGGAACCTTCAACAGTTTACGGAATTTCGAAACAAACCGGGGAAAGATGGTGTGAGTATTATCACAAACAATATGGTGTAGATGTAAGAAGTATTCGCTATCCTGGCTTAATTAGTTGGAGCACTGAAGCAGGTGGAGGAACTACAGATTACGCTGTAGATATTTATCATAAAGCGATTACCGATGGAAAATTCACGAGTTTCTTATCTGAAAATTCAGAATTACCAATGATGTATATGGACGATGCGATTAAAGCAACTATAGGAATTATGCAAGCTCCTGCGGAACAAATTAAAATTCGTTCTGCGTACAATTTAGCAGCGATGAGTTTTACTCCTAAACAAATTGGTGAAGAAATTAAAAAACACTATCCAAACTTCGAATTAAGCTACGAACCTGATTTCCGTCAGAAAATTGCTGATAGTTGGCCTGCAAGTATTGACGATACTTCGGCAAGAAAAGATTGGGGTTGGAAAAACGATTTTGATTTAGAAAACATGACCGTAGATATGTTCAAAAACTTAAACGAACATACCTATAAAAAATAAAAAAACGTCCCGAAATATCGGGACGTTTTCCATTAAAACAAAAAACAAACTTACTCCTGAACGATAGGAGCTCTCAATGATTCTAACACAGCAACAACTTCTCCGATTAAAACAGGGTCTGTAACTCCGTTTAATCCAGCAGCTGCTCCTACGTATCCTATAAATTTATCATATTCAGCATCATTTGATTTTTTCCCCATACGAGGATTTTGAGCTGGATCATGAGCTGTAACCATATCTAATCCTGTGTAAACATTTGTTGCCCCTCCACCAGTATTTGCTGAAAAGAAATCGGTCAAATTATCACTTAATATAGCAACATTAGTTGCGTTACCACTTAAAGCTTCTGAAATTACTGGTGCAAAATGCTCCCCTAAATTACCTTCTGCTCCCACTACAATATCAGAAACAATTAACGTAATTGTAGAATCCACAACAGAACGATAACTCAATCTCCCTTGTTCTATCATTTGTCCTGGATTGTTAGGATCAGCAACCATAGTAGTTCCTCCTAATTTTGCATATAAAGATGCTGGTTCTGCTGCTTTGTCATCGTCACTACAAGAAGTAACAAACGTACCCGATGCAATAAATAAAGCCAATAAGGCTAGTTTTGAAAAATTTTTCATAGTAATAGTATTTAGAAATTAATTAAAAATTCGTTGAATTCCTCTAGAAAACTTATAACTAAAGCTATCTTCATTCATCACTGGGCAAGCCGTTTTGTTTTCTAACTCTTTTGGTAATGTAAAACGTTCAGCCTTGTAATTTCCCATGGCTATTAATTTGTCATAAATAGTTTTCGAATCGGCTATTTTTATATCGTGAAAGAAAACCAAAACTCCAGTTTCTCTATTCAACCTATCGGTTTTTACACCTGGAATGGATTTTAAATTTCGATGGATTTCTTTCGCTTTTAGTGAATCTATTGGTTCTTTGAAATCTATTCGACTAATTTGTAGCGATGCATTATCAATTACTAAAGGTTTAGCCGTGGCGATATGAACCACTAAAACCACAAAAAGTATCAGGAAAATTCCGAAGATGCTTCCCAAAGCAATTTTGACTTTTTTATTAATCTTCATTTTATTTGAGATATTTGTTTAGTTGATTTACGTAAACAATT
The DNA here is from genome assembly GCF_004363695.1 of Flavobacterium cheniae. GTDB lineage: Bacteria > Bacteroidota > Bacteroidia > Flavobacteriales > Flavobacteriaceae > Flavobacterium > Flavobacterium cheniae. The sequence goes on from NZ_SNZC01000002.1 coordinate 435,378, forward strand.
TCTCCTTGGTTTTCTGGAAATGAAAAAAAAGCGAATTTTAACATTTAGACATAAAAAATCCCAAGACAAATTATCTTGGGATTGAATTTTATTTCGGTTTATTCTTATTTCTTTTCAGAAAGTATTTTGTCTTCTATTACTGATTTTATTTTTACTACTTCATCTACATTGTCATTTGGAACTGTCATGGAAAGCACATAATGTTTAATTTTCCATTGTCCTTTTTCTTGCACTAAAACACCAGAACCGCGACAAATTTTCATTTGTGTACTCAATAATTCGTCAAACCAAACCATTTTTCCGTTTTCGCTAAAATAGATATTACGTTCTATTGCTTTAAAGTTCCAAGCTTTTCCTTTGTCAAAATAAGGTTTTGAAAAAGCTTGAAATTGTTTTTTATTCCAATTTTCAGTGGCGTCCGTTCCAATAAAAATAGATTCGTCAGACATGGCTCCAAAATACGCTTCATAGTCTGCAGCCGCAGCTGCTTTGTGCCAATTGTCTAAAACGGTAGTGATGTTTTGTTTCTCTGATTGGAGTTTTTCTTCACAAGGTTTACAGGAAAACCCTAGAGTTGCTAGGACTAGTATTGATAGTTTTTTCATATTAAAAAGTATTAATTACAACTGTTTTTACATTTACAAATTCTTTGATGCCGTCTTCGGCTAATTCTCTTCCGTAACCTGATTTTTTTATACCACCGAAAGGTAATCTTGGATCGGATTTCACCATATCGTTGATGAAAACGGCACCTTCATTAAATGATGGGATTTTAGTCTTGATAAAATCAATGTCTTGAGTAAAGATAGAAACTCCCAAACCAAATTCCGATTGATTACTTAATTTAATTGCTTCTTCAATAGTTTTGAAAGTTATGATGGCAGCCACAGGTCCAAAGGTTTCTTCATTGAAAACAGGCATTTCTGTTGTTACGTTTGTTAAAATTGCGGGTTCATAAAACGCTTCGTTTCGGGTTCCTCCAATGATTAATTTGGCTCCCATTTGAATGGATTTTTGAACTTGGACTTCTAATTCTTCGGCTAAATCAACTCGCGCTAATGAACCAATTTGTGTTTCTTTATCTAACGGATTTCCGGTTTTTAAATTTAGAATGGCAACTTTGAATTTTGCTATAAACTCTTCTGCGATAGTTTCATGAACTAAAAATCGTTTCGCTGCAATACAACTTTGACCTGCATTTTGCATTCGGGCATTAACGGCTGTTGCTACTCCTTTTTCAAGATTGGCATCTTCTAAAATGATGAAGGCGTTGCTTCCGCCTAGTTCTAAAACGCATTTTTTTAAATGTTTTCCAGCTTCGGTAGCGACAGCAATTCCGGCTTGTTCACTTCCTGTTAAGGAAACGGCTTTTATAATTGGATTTGCGATGCTGTTTGCTACTTCGCTACTTGGAATTGGTAAATCTTGATAACAACCTTTTGGAAAACCTGCTTGCTCAAATATTTCTTGAATTAATTCGGCTGATTTTGGAACGTTACTCGCGTGTTTAACCACAACAGTATTCCCCGCTATAATTGTTGGAACCGCGAATCGGAATACTTGCCAAAACGGAAAATTCCATGGCATTACACCTAAAATTACACCTAAAGGTTCGTAGGTGACAAAACTTTCAGAAGCTTCGGTTTTTATGTTTTTTGTGGCTAAAAAGGTTTCGGCATTTTCATAATAGTAATTGCATAGAAGTGCACATTTTTCAACCTCAGCAATGGCTTGTGAAATGGGTTTATGCATTTCGGTAGTGATACAAGTTGCATATGCTTCTTTGTTTTCTAAAAGTAGTTTAGCTAATTGTGGCAGAAAAGAAATTCGATTTTGAATACTTAAATTACGCCAAGAAAGCTGTGTGTTTTCTGAAACTTTTAAAAGATTTTGCATGCTGAAAGGTTTTTGTAAAAATACTAATTTTAATTGAAAACGAGGTTCGCGTTAGGGATTACCTCACCCAGTTTTAGTTTTAGTTGAGTTCGGTGAATTTCATTTGTAGTAGAAATCCTTTTCTTATAAAATTATAAGATTTTATAAGAAAAGATTGTAACGGAAAGCCCGACCCTTGTGGGAACGCCCAAATTAAAAAAGGAAATGATATCTTTGTGAGGTATTTTACAACATAAATAAAATGGAAGATTGTTTTGAAACCTTAATTTCGAGTTATTTGGATTCGAAAGTGGGAATTGTGGAACATTTTGTATCGGAAGAATTAGCGCAACATTTGACAAACAGATTGTTTGAATTGAAAGAACAAAATTTATTAAAAGCCGCTGGAATAGGAAATGCCGCAAAATTGACTCAAAATTCGGCGATAAGAAGTGATACTATTTATTGGTTAGACCGAGCGAACAATAACGAACATGAAAATGCATTTTTAGATCAAGTAGATGCTTTTGTGTCGTATTTGAACCGAAGTTGTTATACTGGAATTACAGGTTATGAATTTCATTTTGCGTTGTTTGATAAAGGCAGTTTTTATAGAAAACATTTAGATCAATTTCAAGATAATTCGAGCCGACAGTTTTCGATGATTACCTATTTGAACGAAAATTGGCAACCAGAAGATGGTGGCGAATTGTGTATTTATGATAGCGATGTAACTCAGAAAGTAGCACCAACCAATAGAAAAACGGTTTTCTTTAAAAGTAATGAATTGGTTCACGAAGTATTAGAAAGTCACAAACCTCGATTGAGTGTCACGGGTTGGTTGAGAAGAGATTAAAAATTAAAAAAGAGGTTATCAAAAACATGACAACCTCTTTTTTAAATTAAAAGACTTCAAATTATTTATAATAAGGACTTTCGTAATTTAGGAGTTTAGAAAAATAGTCTTTTATAAAAGCATGTTGTTGATTGTGACTCATTTTTTCTGCTGATTTCGTTTCAATTTTAATTTTATCAAAACGATGATCTTCGCGAATCATATTGGATAATTCTGTTTTAGCAGCTGTAGGACCGTAAAGCAAAACAACATCATACTCCTTGATAATATCCATTAATTCTTTGTAATATATTTTTAAGGACTGATTCTCCTTATTATGCATACTATTTTCACTGTGTAACAATTTACTCTGATGTACAGGTTCTGTAAATTTTGAAGCTATAGTATTTACTTCATAATCTTCACTTGAATACTCCATTAAGTGAGCTGTAGAATGATCCATCCAAATGCCAACTCTTTTTGCAACTTTCATCATGGTACTTAATTTTACTAATTAGGCAACTATTTGCTTTATTAAAGTTACAAAAAATATCTAAGTTAGGCAAGAATTAAAATGTAATTCGTGGAATGAAAAAAAATAGGTATAAAAACAAAAAAGCCAGTCGAATGACTGGCTTTTTTAATGCTCCCCCTCTTGGGCTCGAACCAAGGACCCTCTGATTAACAGTCAGATGCTCTAACCAACTGAGCTAAGGAGGAATCACCTCAAAGGTTTATATTGTGCTTAAAAGTTTGCTCCCCCTCTTGGGCTCGAACCAAGGACCCTCTGATTAACAGTCAGATGCTCTAACCAACTGAGCTAAGGAGGAAGTTGTATATCTTTTAAGCGAGTGCAAATATAAACTGATTTTTTGTTATCGCAAATTATTTTATTGAAAAAATTATAAAAGTTTGTCTACTACTAATTGATAAATATCTTTTCCGAAAGTTAAAGCCATTAACGTCAATAAGATAATCATTCCAAAGGTTTGAACATACCCAGCTGCTTTGTCTGATAATTTTTTCCCAGTTATCATTTCAACAATCGTAAATAATGCGTGTCCGCCGTCTAAACCAGGAATTGGCAATAAGTTCATAAATGCCAATCCGATTGAGAATAATGCTGTGAAATTCCAAATAAATTCCCAATTCCAAGTATCTGGTAAACGACGCGCAATTCCAATCGGACTTTGAACGTGTTTGTAAGCTTCTGTTTTTGGGCGTAAAATTAATTTGAATTGTTTTACATTATAAACTAACAGCGACCATGACTCTTTTACTGCCGCAGGAACCGCTTGACCGAAAGACAATTTATTATTTACTTCGTAATCTAATTTATCTAATGCTTTGTTGATGAAACCTAATTTTCCTTCCTTATCAACCTTCGCTTTCAATTCAACCATTTGAGTTCCTCTCAAAACTGACAAAGAAATGCTATCATTTTTATGTTTTGAAATTCGTTCTTTAAACTCATCATAATAAGTAAAAGCTGTTCCGTTTAACGCTTTAATTTTATCACCTTTTTTTAAACCTGCTACATCTGCTGCCGATTTTGGAACAACAGAATCTACTACGGTATTTGAAAATCGAGGTCCAACAAATTCTTTTCCTTCTTTACTTATGATTTCACCTTTCATTTCATCGGTTAAAATCACATCAACTTTAGCACCATTACGTTCTACCTCAACTTTATCACCTAATAAAACATCTAATGTCATACGGTTAAAACTTGGTTGGTGTTTTCCGTCTACTGAAAGAATTTTATCTCCATTTCTAAAACCTGCTTTTTGACCTACTTCGCCAAAAGCCAATCCGTTTTCTTGAATTTTAGCTGTTGAAATAAATTTTTGCCCTACAGTCGAATACATAATCGTAAAAATCAACCAAGCCAAAATTACATTCACAATAATCCCGCCTAACATAATAATCAAACGTTGCCAAGCTGGTTTTGAACGGAATTCCCATGGCTGAGCTTCCTCGCTCATTTGTTCCGTATCCATACTTTCATCAATCATTCCCGAAAGTTTTACATAACCTCCTAGTGGTAACCATCCGATTCCCCATTCTGTTTCACCAATTTTCTTTTTCACTAATGAAAAACCAGCATCCATAAACAAGTAAAATTTCTCTACTCGTACTTTAAACATCTTGGCTGTAATGTAGTGACCAAATTCGTGAAGAATTACTAAAACTGATAATATGAATAATATTTGTGCTACTTGAATCATTTTTACGCTTTTATTTAAACGACAAAAGTAAGGTTTTCACCTTACTTTTCATCATTATTTTATATGCTAACTATTTTTTTATAAAATTTTTATGAATTGCACCTTCCGAAGTAGTAATTTTCATCACATGCATTCCCGAACTTAAGTTATCAATTCTAAAATCTGCCATTTGATGTGTTGCTAATAGTTGCCCTAACGTATTGTAAATTTCTACTTTTTCTAATTGAGTAGTAGTTGGCATCATGATATGCAATTCGTCATTTGCAGGATTTGGGTAAACTGAAATTGCTTCTTCTAGTTCAAAACTATTGTTTGATAATGTTGTTGAATTACTGCTTGAAATAATGTGTTTGTTTGGGTCAAAAATAACACCTGTTACTAAAAACGGAACTGGCACCACGAATTGTTGATTATTAACCGTATTATTCACTACCACATCATGCGTTAATCCTCCTGCTCCTGTTAATCTAATTTCTAAAGGCATTTCAAAGAAAGCAACACTTGAATGTGACTGGGTTTGATTAACCGTAATTCGTGCTTGCCCTGTACCTAAGGTTTGAACAGCTAATGCGTACGATGGATATCCTTGCATATACACCCAATCATTAAAAAATTCATCCAAATTACTACCGTGAACCGCCTCTAGATGTCCTTTTAAATCATTTGTTTGCGCATACGCATACGCTAGATTTGTATCGTTTAAATAATTACGAAGTGCCAAGAAAAAATTAGCATCACCCATAACCCATCGCAACATATGAGTTACCATAGAGCCTTTGTTATATGACAATCTACTACTAAAAATGCGCCCAACATTTAAAGCTTCAGCATCTGTTAGATAAAGTGCACCTCCTGTTTGCGAGGTAATATTTGTGATTTTTCCATTTTTCCACGAAACAAAAGACGCATCGCCATCCAATTCTTCCACCATAATTCCTGCAGTATATTCTGTTAAACCTTCATTTAACCAAATATCTTTCCAAGATCCGCAAGTAACTTTATTTCCAAACCATTGGTGACCCAACTCATGAGCAATTAAACTTCTCCCCCAACTTCCCATTGAAGACATTGTTGCATGTTCCATTCCACCACCCCATCCAAATTGCACATGACCATATTGCTCATTTCTGTAAGGATAAGGTCCAAATTTTTCTTCAAAAACATTCATTATTGGAACAGTTACATCAAGCGCATTTCTATTTGTAGCAGTATTACTTTCAGGATACAAGTAATTATTTATTGGGAAAAACGGGCTCTCAACTGTTCCTAAACCTGCCTGAATATTATACGTTGTATAATTTGTTACATTTAACGAAATTAAATAGGCAGGAATTGGGTAATTATGTCTAAAATGACGCGTTGTATTTCCTCCTGAAGTTACAGAACTCTGCAACAAACCGTTTGAAACCCCAATGTAAGTATCTGGACAAGTGATATAAATATCAAAACTTGCTATTTTATCAGTCAAATCTTGTTTACATGGCCACCAATCTCTTGCTCCAAAAGGCTCAGAAAGAGTAAAAATAACAGGTGTTCCACTATGAGTACTTCGAGTAAAACCGCCTTCTGCTTGAGGCGGAGAACCTGCATAAGTAATTTCTACTGTTGCACTATTTCCTGTTGTTAACGTTGATGGTAAATTAATGTTTAACTCATAGTTGCTTTGGTTAAAAGTAAGACTTGTACTGTTCATTGTTACCGAACTTACTACTAAAGCTGTTGCCATATCAAAAGTAACTACATTCATATTAGAGAGCGCAGTAAAAGTAGTTTTAACAACACCACTAATGTATGGCGTTGTATTGTTTGGATTTACTGTAAAACGCAACTCATGATACGTTACATCATAGTTTTGAGTATTGGGATTTACTCTTAGATTTTGCAAAGACGAAGCCGATTTCATTTCTGCTTCCACCATTCTTTCAAATTCGTTATTATCAGTTTGGGCAAAACCAATAACACCAAATAAGATTAGAAGACTTAAGGTAATTTTTTTCATTTTTTGTAGGTTATAAGATTTTGGGGGCAACTTTTAGTGATTTAATTTTATTAAAACCCAACAGAATTAAGCTTAAAATTATCAATTTACATAAAAATTAAGCGAATATACAATAATATCTTTATTTTTAGAAAGGTTTGTGTGAGAATTTACTCAATTCACAAAAACACACAAGCTGTTGCTATTTTTACTCATTATCTAAATCCAATTTCTTAAATTTGCAACCTTAAAATCCTATATATTATGTTACAGATAGCGTACATTAGAGAAAACAAAGACGAAGTAGTAAAACGATTAGCTAAGAAAAACTTAGATGCTAAAAATGCGATTGAAGAAGTTATCGCATTAGACGAAAAAAGAAGAGCAACTCAAGCAGAATTAGACACTATTAAATCCGAGTCAAATAAGCTATCCAAAGATATTGGAGATTTAATGAAAAGTGGCGAAAAAGCGAAAGCCGAAATTTTAAAAGAAAAATCGGTTCAACTTCGTGAAAAAGACAAAGAGCTTACTGAAGTATTAAATGCTTTTGCCTCAAAATTACAAGAAGAATTATACAAATTACCTAATTTACCAGCAGACATCGTTCCGGAAGGAAAAACACCAGAAGAAAACCTAAACGTTTTTCAAGAAGGTGACATTCCTAAATTACATGAAGGTGCTTTACCTCACTGGGAATTAGCAAAAAAATACGATTTAATTGATTTTGAATTAGGAGTAAAAATCACAGGAGCAGGTTTCCCAGTTTACAAAGGAAAATGTGCCAAATTGCAACGTGCGTTAATCACTTATTTCTTAGATAAAAATACCGATGCGGGTTACTTGGAATATCAAGTGCCTCACATGGTAAACGAAGCTTCTGGTTTTGGAACAGGACAATTACCTGACAAAGAAGGGCAAATGTACCACGTAGGTGTTGATGATTTATATTTAATTCCAACTGCGGAAGTTCCAGTAACGAATATCTTTAGAGATGTATTGTTAAACGAAAATGATTTACCAGTTCTTTGTACAGGATATACGCCTTGTTTCCGTCGTGAAGCAGGTTCATATGGCGCACACGTTCGTGGATTAAATCGTTTACACCAATTTGATAAAGTAGAAATCGTTCGTATTGAACATCCAGACAATTCATACCAAGCATTAGACGGAATGGTAGAACACGTGAAAGGAATTTTACAAGAATTAAAATTACCATACCGTATTTTAAGATTATGTGGCGGCGACATGAGTTTTGCTTCTGCCTTAACGTATGATTTCGAAGTTTATTCAACTGCGCAAGAGCGTTGGTTAGAAATTAGTTCGGTTTCTAATTTTGAAACGTTTCAAGCAAATCGTTTAAAACTACGTTTCAAAGACAAAGAAGGTAAAAACCAATTGGCACACACATTGAACGGAAGTTCATTAGCGTTACCAAGAGTATTAGCTGGAATTTTAGAAAACTACCAAACACCTGAAGGTATCGTAGTTCCTGAAGTTTTAAGAAAATACACTGGATTTGATATTATTAACTAAACGTTAATCTTTATAAAATAATGTACTAATTTGACGCTAAAAAGTGTTACTTTAGTACATTATTTGTTTTATTTATGTTGCAAAAAATTGCTTTTTTCATACTCTTTTTGTCCTCGTTTTGGGTTTCGGCACAGAACGAGCAATTGGCCATGGACTATTTTGAAAAAGGCGAATTTCAAAAAGCATTGACTTTATTTGAGGAAATTTCGACAAAACAACCTTCAAATTATTTCTTTTTTCAAAGAGTAATTGATTGCTACCAACAATTGCAACAATATGATAAAGCAGAAAATGCCATTACAAAACGAAAAGACAAATACAACCAACCTTTGTTGTATATTGAATTGGGTTACAATTACCAACTTCAAAAAAATACCGAAAAAGCAGATAAAAATTACGAATTAGCCATTCAAGAAGTTGAAAAAGAGCCGAATTACGCATATCAAGTTGCTAATTCCTTTGAGAAAAAAGTGTTGCTAACTTGGGCTTTAAAAGCGTATGAAACCGCACAAAAGAAAAATTCTAATCTAAATTTCGATTATCAAACCGCCATGGTTCAAGGACAATTAGGTAATTTAGAAGTGATGCTGAACAAACTATTAGATTACGGATACAATACTCCAGAAGGAACTCCAATGGTTCAAAACCAATTGACCCGTTTTTTAATGGATGATTCTGATGGTTCTTTCGCTGCAACTATTCGAAAAAACTTATTGCTTAGAACGCAAAAATCACAAGATGTGTATTGGAACCAATTTTTGAGTTGGTTTTTCGTTCAACAAAAGGAATACGGAAAAGCCTTTGTTCAAGAGAAAGCAGTTTATAAAAGAAATCCTGAAAGTTTTTATAACATTGTCACTTTGGGAAGTATGGCAGTAGAAGAAAAACAATTTGATGACGCAAAACTTATTTTAGAATTTGTTTTAGAAAACACTCAGGATTTGGAATTACAAATGAAAGCGCATCATTTTCTAATTTCGATGGAAATGGAATCGGCAACTTCAAAAGAGTATCCTGTAATCGATTTGAAACTTCAAGAATTAGTGAAAAAATACGGCATTAGTCCGTATTCATTAGACTTGCAAATTCTTTCAGCCCATTTTAAAACGTTTTATCTGAATCAATCAAAATCAGGAATTGAACTTTTACAAAACACATTAAAATTACCATTAAACTTGCGAGATCAATCAAAAGTGAAAATGGAATTAGCTGATATTATGGTGTATGATGAAAAATTCAATCAAGCCATTTTATATTATGCACAAGTAGAAGATAATTTAAAAAATGATGTTTTAGCTCACGAAGCAAGCCTAAAATTAGCCAAAGCAAACTTCTACAAAAAAGATTTCGACTGGACGTTGCAACAAGTAAAAGTCTTAAAACAATCACCAAGTTTGCTAATTGCAAATGATGCTATCGAAATGTTTTTACTTATCCAAGACAATTCTGCCGAAGACAGTTTGCGAGTGGCACTTCAAGCTTATGCTAAAGCCGATTTACAAATGTATCAAAACAAAAACGAAGAAGCTTTGCAATCGTTCTTAGCTATTTTACAAAAACACAAAGGTGAAAGTATTGAAGAAAGCACATTGTTTAAAGTTGGGAAAATTTACGAAGAGAAGAAAGATTATCTGAAAGCATTAAGTTATTACCAAAACATTTTAGATAATTACAAAGACGGGATTTACAAAGATGAAGCCTTATTTTTTTCCGCAGAGATTTATAGAAAATATCTTTTAGACAATGAAAAAGCAAAACCTTTGTATGAAAAAATGGTTTTAGAACATCCTGATAGTTTGTATTATACAGAAAGTAGAAAACAATATAGAACTTTGAGAGGCGATACAACTATTTAGAGGAAAGAAGAAAGAAACAAGAGAAAAGATATTTTTAGTTAAACAATTAAAAAAGAATAATGATTATATATAACGTAACAGTAAACGTAGATGAAAGCATTCACCATGATTGGTTAAAATGGATGCAAAACAAACATATTAACGATGTTTTAGCAACAGGTTTGTTTACCAATGCTAAAATGGTTCGAGTAGTGGTGGAAGAAGAAATGGGAGGCACAACCTATGCCGTACAATATTTCACGGATTCGAGAGCAAAACTAGAAGATTATTACCAAAACCACGCACCGAGATTACGCCAGGAAGGACTACATCTTTTTGCAGATAAAATGTTAGCTTTTAGAACTGAGTTGGAAGTAATGGGAGAATTCTACGGAGAAACAAATTAAAATGGAAAAAGTAAGCGCAAAAAAACACTTAGGACAACATTTCCTAAAAGACGAAAGTATTGCAAAAGATATTGCTGATACACTTTCGCTGGAAGGCTATTCAAAAATTTTGGAAATTGGTCCAGGAATGGGTGTTTTAACCAAATATTTATTAGACAAACCAACCGAAACCTTTGTAATTGAAATCGACAAAGAATCGGTTGAATATTTGGGTGTTCACTTTCCAAAATTAGAAAATCATATCATTTCGAAAGATTTTTTAAAATACAATTTAAACGAAGTTTTCAATGACGAACCTTTTGCAATCATTGGAAATTTCCCTTACAATATTTCAACTCAAATTGTGTTCAAAACCTTAGAAATGCGCGACCAAATTCCAGAATTTGCTGGCATGTTTCAAAAAGAAGTTGCCCAACGAATTTGCGAGAAAAAAGGAAGTAAAGTCTACGGAATTTTATCGGTTTTAACACAAGCATTTTATGACGCGGAATACCTATTTACGGTTCCGCCTAATGTTTTTAATCCACCACCAAAAGTAGATTCTGGTGTGTTACGATTAAGAAGAAAAGCAGATTACTCATTACCATGTGATGAAAAAATGTTCTTTAGAGTAGTAAAAACCGCTTTTCAACAAAGAAGAAAAACATTGCGAAATAGCTTAAAAACATTCAATTTTTCTGATAATTTAAAATTAGACACTATCTTTGACCTCCGTCCGGAACAACTAACGGTGGAACAATTTATATCAATTACCCAAAAAATAACAGCCGATGGAGTTTAAAATCAGCAGAGAGTTTCTATCTGAAATAGAACAACTTATAAGTGAAAACAAGTCGCAAGAATTACTTTTGCTTCTTGAAGATATTCACTTTGCTGATATTGCCGAAATCATGGAAGAACTCGATGATTATGGCGCTGGCTATATTTTTAACACCTTAGATTCTGAAAAAACAGCCGAAATTCTTCTGGAATTAGACGAAGAAGTTCGTGAAAAAATCTTACGTAATCTTTCACCAAAAGAAATCGCAGAAGAGCTTGACGAATTAAGCACAGACGACGCTGCTGATATTATTGCCGAATTACCTCAACACAAAAAAGAACAAGTAATTTCGGAATTAGAAGACGTTGAACACGCCAAAGACATTGTAGATTTATTGCGCTACGATGAAGATTCTGCTGGTGGTTTGATGGGGAAAGAATTGGTAAAAGTTAATGAAAATTGGAACGTTTTAACTTGCGTAAAAGAAATGCGCGCTCAGGCCGAAAATGTTTCAAGAGTACATTCAATATATGTGGTGGATGATGAAGATCGATTAAAAGGCCGATTATCCTTAAAAGATTTATTAACCACCTCAACAAAAACCCATATTAGTGAAGTTTATATCAAAAAAGTAGACTATGTAAAAGTAGACACTAAAGATGTAGAAGTTGCGCGAATCATGCAAAAATATGACTTGGAAGCCATTCCGGTTGTAGATGAATTAGGTCGTTTAGTTGGTCGTATTACTATTGATGATATTATCGATGTCATCAAAGAAGAAGCCGACAAAGATTACCAGTTGGCAGCGGGTATTTCGCAAGACGTTGAAGCCGATGACAGTATTTTAGAACTAACAAAAGCACGCTTGCCTTGGTTAGTTTTAGCATTATTTGGTGGATTTATTTCGGTACACGTTTTGGGAATTTTTGAACCAGTCATGAAATTTCATCCCGAATTATTTTTCTTTACACCGCTAATTGCCGCAATGGCTGGAAACGTTGGAGTTCAATCTTCTGCAATTATTGTACAAGGTTTAGCAAACAACACTATTATTGGTCCAGTTGTTGAACGTTTATTAAAAGAACTTTCTTTGAGTTTATTAAACGGAGTGATTCTTTCGATAATCTTATTAGCTGGTAGTTACTTCTTATTAGGATACGAAATCCATGTAGGTTACACCGTTTCAATTGCTCTACTTTCAGTAATTATTATGGCATCGTTAATTGGAACTTTTATTCCTATCATCTTAAATAAATACGGCGTTGACCCTGCATTAGCAACAGGTCCTTTTATTACTACAAGTAACGATATCTTAGGAATTTTGACTTATTTTACTATTGCTAAGATTATTTTGGGGATATAATTAACTTTGTATAATTACAATCTTTGGGGATTATCAATTTTTTATCAATTTTCGTAAGTGCTTTTAATTCAAATTTAAAGACAACTTTTCTATCTGAATTTAGATGATACATCATTTTTAAAAGACCATTTGGAATATTTTTCTCCGATTTCCATTCTTCATAAGGAGTTGAATCTGTTAGAAAGGGTAAAAAATTTGGAGATTCTTTTGAGACTATATAGTGATATTCAACAATTTTTTTTCTTTTGATATAACTCAAACTCTTATTTGATTTAATAGCATAATGATAATATAGTGTGTCATTTATCAATGTATCATTATAATTTACAAAATCGTATTCCTTTATTTTATGTTTATTAGGATTTCCTGATTTAATTACATCATTACAATCAATATTTACAACTTCTGATTTAAAAAACAATTCTTTATTAGCTTTAGATCTTACAGAAATTTCTTTGTCTCTATCAATCATTCTAAAATCAACATGTGTTGAATCTTTATAGTTAGTTAACTCAGTAAAAAAATCATTGTCATTAGAGTTAATATAACAAATTCTTTCAAAATTTTTATCTTGAAAACTTACATTATAAACTAATACATAATCAAAATGATAGCTATTTTGTGAAAAACCTAAACTTCCAACAAAACAAAATAACAATAGAAAAAAACGTTTCATAACTCTATATTTTCTTACAATTTTACAAAATTTTTAAAACGCTTCCCAACCTTTTCCATTTTATTTCACTCTATACAATAAACACTAAAGTTTATAGAGATGAAAAAAATACTTGCATTTGCATTATTATGTTTTTCGGCAATAGGATTTGCTCAAAAACCAATTTTTACTTCCGCTAAAATTAAAAGCGCGACAGTTTATAGTAATTCAGCTGAATTGTTACAATCGGCAGCCGTAACACTTCCTTCCGGAACTAGTGAGATTGTTATTAAAAATGTTGCTGATTATGTAAATGAGAATACCATTCAAATTGGTGCTCCGTCTAATGTTACAGTTTTATCGGTTCAGTTTACACGCAATTTTATTTCGGAATATGAAATTGATGAAAGCAATCCGATGATTAAAAGAGTTCGTGATAGTATTATGCTTATCGAAAAAGAAATGGGAAAAATTGCCAATGAAAAAGTATCCTATTCCAAAACGATTGATTTATTAGATAAAAATCAAAATGTTGCTGGGCAAAATTCAGGTTTAAATGTATCTGAGTTAATCAAATTAGTAGATTATTATAGAGCTAAAAGAAACGAGTTGAGTAATTTGGTTGATACATTAATCGAGAAAGAAAACAAGTTAAAAGACAAACTATCAAAACTGAATTCTAAATTAGAATTGAATACTCAAAAACAAGAAAAATCTTCGCAAGGTAAATTAGTGTTACAAGTTATGACTGATGTTGCAAGTTCAGTTAATTTAGATATCAATTACCTTACAAACAACGCTTCGTGGTCACCATTTTACGATTTACGTGCCGACAATATCAACTCACCAATCAACCTAATGTACAAAGCAAAAGTGGTACAAAACACAGGAATTGATTGGAAAAAAGTAAAACTAACACTTTCAAGTGGTAATCCAAATCAAAATAACACTGCCCCAATTTTACAAGCTTGGTTTTTACGATATGGCTATCCGAGAACTTATAATAATAGTAATGTTGTTATGAATTCTGTTGCGATAAGAGGAGCTGTTTCATATGATAAAAAAGCAGAAATGGATGAATCCTCTATTTCAAATTACACTACAATAAATGAAAACCAATTAAATATTTCTTTTGATATTGATATTCCATATGACATTTTATCGAATGGAAAAGCACATAGTGTTGCCTTGAAAGATTTAAAATTACCAGCAACATATAAATATTACGCCGTTCCAAAAGTGGAAAAAGAAGCCTTTTTGTTAGCTGAAATTAGCGAATATTCTAAATTCAATTTGTTACCTGGTGAAGCGAATATAATCTTCGAAGGCATGTATGTGGGTAAAACCATGATTAACCCAAATCAAACATCTGATACGTTGAATTTGAGTATGGGAAGAGATAAAAAAATCGCCATCAAACGAGAAAAAATTGCGGATAAATCGGGAACTAAATTCTTGTCGGGATATAAAGAACAAACTTTTACTTACGATATCACCGTAAAAAACAACAAAAAAGAAGCAATTGAAATGTTGTTGAAAGATCAATATCCAATCAGTACCGATAAAGAAATCACCATCGAATTATTAGACAACGGAAAAGCAAAAGTAAATGCCGAAACCGGAATTCTAACTTGGGATGTGAAACTTAACGCTGGAGAAACTAAGAAATTCAGAATCAGTTATAAGGTCAAATATCCGAAGGATAAGTTTATAGATAATTTGTAAAAAAACACTTTGTCAAGCTGAACTCGTTTCAGCTTCTCAAACTGGATTCTGAAACAAGTTCAGAATGACAAAAAATCAGTGTTCAGAAGTAAGTGTTCAGTATATAACTGATTACTTATAACTGAACACTGATTACTTTTTTTAAGGAGCTGGATTCGGAATTAATTCCTGAATTTTCTCTATTTCAGCTACGATTTCGTCTGATAAAACAGTGTCAAAAGCAGTTATGTTTTCTTGCAATTGTTCCATAGTGGTAGCACCAATAATCGTTGAAGTCACAAATTTTTGGCGATGTACAAAAGCAATTGCCATTTGGGTTAACGTTAAACCATTAGCTTCTGCTAATTCTTTGTATAATTTGGTTGCTCTGAAGCAGTTTTCATTGGTATAACGAACGAAATTAGGAAACAATTTCATACGAGAATTTTCTGGATAACCATTCAAATATTTTCCAGATAAAAATCCGAATCCTAATGGTGAATACGCTAATAACCCAACATTTTCACGCATTCCAATTTCAGACAAACCAACTTCATACAAACGATTCAACAATGAAAACGGATTTTGTATCGTTGCTATTCTTGGCAAACCGTGTTTCTCGCTTTCCATTAAAAAACGCATTACACCCCACGGATTTTCATTTGAAAGTCCAATGTGTTTGATTTTCCCTTCTTTGATTAATCCGTCGTAAACTGTTAATACATCAAAAATATTGTCTTGCCATTTTGTATCCAATTCCTGAACACCGCGTTTTTGAAACATATTCATGATGCGTTCTGGCCAATGCATTTGATATAAATCGATATAATCGGTTTGAAGGTTTTTTAAACTTAATTCTACCGCTTCGTGAATACTTTTCTTTGAAAAATCTAATGGCTGACGAATGTACTCCATTCCACGATTTGGTCCCGCAATTTTAGTAGCTAAAACCAGTTTTTCTCTTTCTGAAGCACCAATTTTCTTTATCCAAGTTCCAATGTGACGTTCTGTACTTCCAAAGATTTGAGCGTTGCCACCAATAGGATACATTTCGGCAGTATCAATAAAATTGATTCCTTTTTCAAGAGCATAATCCAATTGACTGTGCGATTCACTTTCGGTATTTTGATTCCCAAAAGTCATAGTTCCTAAACAGATTTTGCTGACTTTTAGTTCGGTATTGGGTAGTGTTGTGTAGTTCATTTCAGGATTTGAAAATTTAAAGTTCAAAGTTACAAAGTTTAACCCAAAGAAAAAGGCTTGAATTTTAAACTCAAGCCTTTTTTATCAATCTTTTATGAAATGTTATAGATCATTCAACATTTTAGAAATTTCATCTAACTTAGGCGTTAAGATGATTTCGATTCTTCTGTTTTTTGCTTTTCCTTCAGCCGTTTCGTTGCTCATCAAAGGCGCATATTCACCACGACCCGCAGCTGTTAAGTTTTCTTTTTTCACTTTGGCGTTTGCAGATAAAATATTCACAATCGCTGTAGCACGTTTTGTAGATAAATCCCAATTGTTCTCTACTCCACCACCAATAGTTCCTGTGATTTTATCATTATCAGTATGCCCTTCAATTAAAACAGAAATGTCTGGATTATCTCCTAAAACTTTCCCCACTAAATCCACTGCTTTTTTTCCTTCTGAGCCAACTGTCCAACTACCTGATTCGAAAAGTAATTTGTTTTCCATAGAAACATACACTTTCCCATCTCTTTCAGTTACAGTCAAACCTTTACCTTCAAAAGCTTTTAAGGATTTAGATAACGTTTCTTTTAGTTTTTTCATAGCCGCTTCTTTGTCAGCCATCATTTTTTCTAATTCGGCTAAACGAGTTGACGAAGCTTCTAAATCTTTTTTCAATTTGTTTAAACGATCTTGTTCCGCTGCTAAAGCTTTTTGTTTTGCTTCTAACTCGGCTAACAATTGTCTGTTTTTGTTAATATTAGCTTCTAAAGCATCGTTGCTGTCTTTTTCAAGAGCTGCATAAGACGCTTTCAAATTATCTAAACTCTTTTTTGTAGCAGCATAATCTGCCGCTAATTTATCACGTTCTGCTTTGGTTTTGTCTAATTCCGTTTGAAGATTGTTTTTGTCTAATTCCAACTGATTTTTATCGGTTTTTAGTAATCCATTTTCGTCAGATAAAGCGTTGTGTTCTTTCTTTAAATCGGCATATTTATTTTCTAAATCTTGGTAGATTTTTTTAGAAACACATGAAGTAGTTAAACTTAAAACTACGCAAGCAAGGGCAATTTTTCTAATCATTTTTATTTTGTTTTTATAATTGATTTTCAAGTTTCAGGTTTCAAGTTTGACGTTGATCTTTGAATTTGAACTTGTAATTGAACTTTTATTTAATTTCTACTAAAACTGGGCAATGGTCGGAATGTTTGGCTTCGGGTAAAATTAATGCTCTTTGAATTTTATCTTTCAAAGGTTCGGCTGCCAAACAATAATCGATTCTCCAACCTTTATTATTATTTCGAGCATTAGCTCTATAACTCCACCAACTGTAATTGTGTGGTTCTTTGTTCAAATGACGAAACGTATCAACAAATCCACTTTTTATGAAACCATCTAACCAAGCTCGTTCTTCAGGTAAAAATCCCGAAATCTTTGCATTTCTTATTGGATCATGAATATCGATTGCTTCGTGACAAATGTTGTAATCACCACAAATTACCAAGTTTGGAACTTCTTTTTTCAACTCATTAACATAGTTTTGAAAATCGTCCATGAACATGAACTTATGATCTAATCTATCAATATTTGTGCCAGATGGAAGATACAAACTCATAATAGAAACGTCTTCAAAATCTACTCGTAAATTTCTTCCTTCAAAATCCATGTGCTGAATTCCAGTTCCGAAAACTACATTTTTAGGCTCGATTTTTGACAAAACTGCCACACCACTATACCCTTTTTTTTCAGCTGGAAAATAATATTGGTACGGATAACCTGCTGCTTCAATTTCGATTTTAGGAATTTGGTCTTCGGTAGCTTTAATTTCTTGAAGACAAATAACATCGGGATTTGCTTGTTGCAACCATTCTAAAAAACCTTTGGTAATGGCTGCTCGAATTCCGTTAACGTTGTATGATATGATTTTCATTTACTACTATAGCTTTTGACCAAATATAAGAAAAAGGTTTTTAAAAATAAAGATTAGATTTCATCGATTTCATAATTCACTAACTATCAAGCTACTAAAAAATATAACAAAATCGTCTTTTTTATTAGCAAATGAAAAGTGCTGAAAATTCATCAAAATTCTTATCTTTGTTTCTTGCTCAATAAACAAATTATAAATGGGTTTAGTTACTGCTAAAGAAGTTGCAAAGGCAATTAATGCTGACAAATACGGGGTTTTCGGGACTTTCTCGGGCTGGTTGCTCATGAAAGTGCTTAAGATTTCTTCGCTGAACAAAATTTATGACCGAAACAAACATTTGAGTGAATTGGAATTTTTGAATGCTATTTTAGATGAATTCCAAATCAAGTTCGAAATCCCAGAAGAAGATTTAAAACGTTTACCAAAAGACGGCGCTTATATTACTATTTCTAATCATCCACTTGGCGGAATTGACGGTATTTTATTGTTGAAATTAATGCTTGAAAGAGAACCGAATTTCAAAATTATTGCCAACTTTCTATTGCATCGCATCGAACCGATGAAACCGTACATTATGCCGGTTAATCCGTTTGAAAATCATAAAGATGCAAAATCAAGCGTTGTTGGAATTAAAGAAACGTTACGTCATTTAAGCGATGGAAAACCATTAGGAATGTTTCCTGCTGGAGAAGTTTCTACTTATAAAGATGGTAAATTAGTCGTAGATAAACCTTGGGAAGAAGGTGCAATAAAAGTCATTCGTAAAGCGCAAGTTCCAGTTATTCCTATTTATTTTCATGCTAAGAATAGTAGATTGTTTTACTTCTTATCTAAAATAAATGACACACTTAGAACTGCAAAATTACCAAGTGAATTACTAACGCAAAAAGATAGAGTAATTAAAGTTCGTATTGGAAAACCTATTTCGGTAGCAGAACAAAACGAATACCAAGATATTGAAGCGTATGGTGATTTCTTACGCAAGAAAACCTATATGCTTTCGAATGCTTTTGAAGAGGAAAGTAAAATTAATTTACCAAAATTAAGCATTCCAAAACCTCCAAAGCAAATTGCGAAACCAGCAAATCATGATCAAATTTTAGAAGAGATGGCTTTTCTAAAAAATGGTGATTACCGCTTATTACAAAGTAAAAATTATGAAGTTTACTTCGTAACCGCTGATAAAATTCCGAATATCTTACACGAAATTGGTCGTTTGCGCGAAATTACATTTAGAGAAGTAGGCGAAGGAACAAATGAATCGTTAGATTTAGATGCTTACGACAAATACTATCATCACATGTTTTTGTGGGATGAAGAAGCACAGTGTATTGCTGGCGCTTATCGAATGGGATTAGGTTCGCATATTTATCCAAAGCACGGAATTGATGGTTTTTATTTGCATGAATTGTTCCGTTTTGAACCTGAATTGTATGATATGATGAGTAAATCTATCGAAATGGGTAGAGCGTTCATTATTAAAGAATACCAACAAAAACCAATGCCTTTGTTCTTGCTATGGAAAGGAATCGTTCACACGACTTTACATTATCCTGAACATAAATATTTGATTGGTGGCGTAAGTATTAGCAATCAGTTTTCTGAATTTTCAAAATCGTTGATGATTGAATTCATGAAGTCGCATTATTACGACCCATACATTGCGCAATATGTGCATCCGAAAAAAGAGTTCAAAGTAAAACTGAAAGACGCTGATAAAGATTTTGTTTTTAACGAAACCGAGTCAGACTTAAATAAATTTGACAAAATTATCGACGAATTAGAACCAGGAACTTTACGTTTACCGGTTTTAATTAAGAAATACATCAAACAAAACGCAAGAGTGGTTGCATTTAATGTGGATCCACTATTTAATAATGCGGTTGACGGATTAATGTACATTCGAATATCTGATATTCCTGAAAGTACCATGAAACCTGTAATGGAAGAGTTTCAAGCGGAATTGGAAAGAAAAGAGAAAGGCTAATCGATTGATTAGCCTTTCTCTTTTGATAATTAGGTTCTATTTTTTAACCTCAACAACAGTCGTATTTGCAATAATATCACCCAACCGTTGATTTTTACTTGAATTTTTTATAGTCAAAATTCCAATAATTCCAAAAGGAAACATATCAATTGGGTCGAATAAATGTCTTGTAATAGATTGACCAAAAGTTAATTCACCATTATTTGTTATAAGCGACTTAGGCTTTAATATTCAGAATTATATTCAGTTATCATCAATTCTGGTTTTGTCTTTGAATATTTTATAAAAAGACTATCTCCTATGTCAAATTTATACCTCTCTTCAAAACCATCAATTCCTTCATAAAATTTTCCATCGACTTTATATTTCACGTGAATAGAATTCCCTTTATAAGTATGTTTTTCAGTAACAATTCCACGTATAGTATGATAATCTGCTTTTATGAATTTTATTTCTTCAATTCTTTCACTTCTCAAACTTGTCGCTATAAAATAAATAATGCTTACCAATCCAACCATTACAAAAAAAACACAAACTTTCTCTTTCGGCGATTTTTTTAATTGTTTTCTATTTTCCATTCGAATCTATTAAACCAAATTTACTCAAGAACTTGCATAAAACTATTCAACCTTATCCTTAAAATCTTCCCAAGCTTCTTTAGTTAAAATAGGTTTCGATTCTATCTTTTTACCTTTTAAATAATTCAAAATGGTTTTGGCTCTCGCTTCTGATTCGGGATGAGTGGAAACCCAATACGTATATTTGTGTAACTCATTATCAACGGATAATTCGTAAAGAAAATCAGCAAATGGTCTTGGATCGATATTCGCGTTAAGCATATATTTTACGCTTTGCATGTCGGCTTCGGTTTCTAAACTTCTGTCGTAGGCTGATGATGAAAGTGTTTTTAAAATTTCACTTAAAACCGCACCATTTGAACCAGTCGTAATCGATAATAAAACAGAAAGACCAATTTCTTTCGATAATTTTTTCATTACGTGATTGCCTTCAATATGGGCAATTTCGTGACCTAAAACACCTAATAACGCTTGCTCGTTTTTACAAGCTTTGATTAAACCTGTGTAAACTACTAAATGATTATCAGGCATAGCAAAAGCGTTTACTTCATCTTTGTCAACGATGTGTACTTTTAAACTGTCTCTTTCGATGCCGTTTTCTTTACAAATTGGCAATAACAAAGAATCCAAAGTATTCACAATCGAATCATCAAAAATGATAGTTTCGGTGTCTTCAATTTCGTTCCAAATGATATCACCAAGTGTTTTTTCAGTTCCTGTTTTGGCTTCTTTTACCTTAAAATGTTTCACAAAATCAATTTGCGATAACAACATCCAAACACCAAAAAATAGTGCTACGATAACTAATCCTTTACTTATTGTCTTCATTCGTTTTGCAAATTAAATTAGTTACATCTCCAAAAAAGAAGAATTCAGTGTGTTGTCCTTTTCTTACTTTAGTTGCGATAATTAAGGTAGAGAAAAACTCAATTAAGTTAAAAACCACTAACGTAATAATGTAAGCAAAGTAATAATTGGTTGCCTCTCCATCTTGAAAAAGAATAGACATAGTCCACCAAAAACCAGCACTATTAAAGAAAAATAATCCCAATTGAGAAACCAAAGCTTGTGTACAATGCCATTTTACAAACGCTGTACTTTTTCGGTTTCCTAAATAAAAGAAGATACTCGCCATTAAATTTAAAATAGGCAATGGCAAACCACCAATTACGGCTACTAATGACATCAAATAGCTATTCGACGCACGTTCTAGTTCCGATTCGTGAGGTTGATAATTAAATTTTGCTGTTGTAATCATAGATTTTTTTTAATGTTCCAAATCCAATTGGCTATTACCAGAATGATAAGTACAATAGCGACTTTTCGTTTTCTGAGTATAGTTTCAATTTTTAAATAAGTGGTGTAAAATGTTTCCTTTTTTTGAATGAAATCATAGCTAATCCAAACGGGAGCTATTATCATTATTAGCCCAACAATTATACCAAAAGGATTGATTAAAATTGCTGAAAGAAAATTTCCGTGTGAAAGTTGCATTACAGAACGTGTAGTTCCGCAAGAAGGACAAGGAATAGTGGTTACTTTTTTAAACAGACAAACGGTAAATTCTTGACTTTGAATTTCGTGTTCGTGTTGCAACGAAAAAAGCAACCAACTATACCCTACAAAACAAGCGAATAAAAGAAATAGATATAGCTTGTTTTTATGCATTATTAGAACATAAAAGTTCTGTTGAATAACTCCATGTTTTTCTCTTTGGTAGCTCCTTGAATTAAAAACCAATCCACGATTGTCCAAACATATAATCCTCCACAAGTTAATAATTTCCCAACACCCATACCTGTGTCGCCTATATAAAATCTATCAACACCTAAATTTCCTGCAAAAATAGATAAAATTAATGCGGTTGTAGGGTCTTTAAACTGAACTGTTTGTACCATTGGCCATTTCTCATCTTCCATTTGTAATAAACGTTCTCTGATAGATGCTAATTGATATCCTTCGAAAAATTTCGCGTTCGTCATCATGAACATGTCTACTTTTTGTGATTCCATTGTAAAATTGTTTGTTTTAGTTGTCTCCTACTCGTAAGGCTTTTCGGATGCGCCATAAAATGCTAATATAAAAACATTTTCTTTATTAGTCGACAACAACTAGAATTGTTACAAATATTATTGATAAATCTTACAAATCTTATCTACAATGGTTTGGGCAAGTTTTTGATGGCTTTCAAATGTCCAACCTGCAATATGTGGTGTTAACAAGACGTTTTCAGCTTGTAAAAGATATTCAAAAGCGGCAGGTTTTTCACCTTCAAACAAGGTTTCGAAAGATAGTTTTTCGTATTCTAAAACATCTAAACCAGCGCCTAAAATTTTTCCAGATTTTAAAGCTTGAACTAAATCTTCTGTTACAACTGAATTTCCTCTTGCCGTATTAATTAACCAAAATGGTTTTTTGAATTTATTTATGAAATCCGAATTAATCATTTTATCGGTTTCAGGTGTCCATGGCGTGTGTAAACTTAAAACATCTGCTCTTTCTTGAAGTTCGGATAATGCAACTTGAGTAGCATTTTCATTTCCCATATTCGGTAAAATATCATGACATAAAACGGTTACATCAAATCCACGTAATTTTTTAGCGAATGATTTTCCCATGTTGCCATAACCAATAATTCCGATGGTTTTGCCTTCTAACTCATGTCCGCGATTGGCTTCACGCTTCCATTGACCCGATTTTACTTCGTTATTGGCTTTGTTTAGATTATTAAAAAGCGATAATAACATTCCGATAGCATGTTCGCCAACTGCATTTGCATTTCCTTCTGGAGCAGCAATTAAATGAATTCCTTTCGCTGTAGCGTAATCACAATCGATACTTTCTAAACCAGCACCAACGCGCGCGATGAATTGCAAATTTGTAGCTTTATCTAAAAACGTTTTATCAATTTTAAAACGACTTCTAATGACAATTCCGTGGTAGTTTTCAATTTTGGCTTCTACTTCTTGTTTGGATGAAGTAAAATCGGCTTCGTTATGAAAACCCGCTTGTTGCAATTGTTCCCAAAGTAACGGATGGTTACTATCGATATGAAGTATTTTGATATTGGCTAAATTCATGTTTTACAAATAAAATATAAAAGTACAAATAAAATGGAATCCAAAAAAAATGAGGCCATTTCGACCTCATTCTTATTTTATAAGTTTAACCAAGATTCTGGATTTAACGTTGTCGTATTTTGTAATACTAAAAACTTAATTACTGCACTTCCAGAAGAATCGGTGTGAATTTTTCCAATATTTTGTTTGATTGTTACCTTTTGACCTTTGCTCACACTAACAGAAGATAAATTCAAATAAACAGTAATAAAATCTCCATGCTGAATATAAACCGCTTTATTGTTTGCTGAAATTACCTGAACTTGCAACACTTCGCCACCAAAAACAGCTCTTGCCGAAGCACCTGGTTTTGTTGAAATTTCAACACCACTATTATGAATGGTCAAATTTTTATGAACTGGATGTGGTTGATCGCCATGTTTTAATGAAATATAACCATCAACTACTGGCCATGGTAACTTACCTCTATTCGCTTTGAAATTATCTGAAACCACTTTACCTTCAGCAGATAAAACAAATTTTGTTGCGGCAGTTGTTCCTGCCTTTGGAGCAGTCGTTCCTGTTTTTGCAGCATTTCTCTTATTAGCTTCTGCAATTTCTGCGGCAATTAATTTTTTGATTTTTGCATCAATATCTTTTGCTTCTTTTTGCTTCTTACTAATTTCAGCCGATATTTTCTTTTTATCTTTTTGAATTAATTTTGCTAAACGTTCTTGTTCTTGCTTTTCCTTTTCTAATTCTTGTTTTTCTTTTTCAGTTTGCGCTAAAACAACTTCTTTTTCTTTTTTACTTTCTGATAATCGTTTTTCAGCGACTACTAATTTATTTTGTTTATCCTTGATTTCTTCACCTTGCATTTTTCTAAATCCAGCATATTGTTTCATATATTGGATTCGCTTATAGGCTTGAAGAAAATTTTCTGCTGAAAGAATAAACATAATTCTGCTTTGCTCGTTTCGGCTTTTGTATGATTTTACAATCATTTTTTCATAATCTTCTTTCAATACTTTTAACTCTCTATTTAACTTGTTCATTTCTAACTGTGTTAAATAAATTTCGTCACTTAATAAACGGGTTTGCTTTGCCGTTGTATTGAGTAATTTTTGTCGCAATTGAATTAGTCCTTTTTGCTCACTAATTTGTTTTAAAACCGATTTTTCTTTCTTTTTTTCCGCTTCTAAACGCGATTTATTTTCTGAAATTTCTTTCAGAATTTGTGCTTTACGCTCTTCTAACTTTTGCTGTTCAGAAGGTTGAGCAAAACATAGTGTTGTGATGAAAAAGAAAAATAGGATTTTAATGAATTGGTTCATGCAATAAGGATTTTTACAAAGGTAGTTTTTTTACTTAAATAAAAAATTAATTGATTTCAACTGCGGTGTAACCACTAGGTATTGAAAAAGGATAACTCAAATTTTCATTAAATGTTGTGTTCTTATACTCAATATCGATAGTCACTTTGTCTTTCTGTTCCGCTTTTATGTTGATTTCATTTGGTAAAAACATTCCTTTTTCTTCTTTGAACGAAGGATAACGAATTTCTAAACTACGATTTTGACTTGCTTGAGTTATCGTTTCTTTTTTTAATAAATAATTAGCGCCCTCAAAATAAAATTCTTTTGCAATATCTGAACCATTTGGCAACGACAACTTAAACATTTTCTCTACTACTTCAGAAACCCATTTATCTTTTGTTAAATCGTCAATTGCTTTTCCAAGAAATAAATTCTGTACTTTTTGAAAATCCAAATCAGTTCCTAACCAATTGCTTAACATACTGAAATCGCCTTCAAAATATGTGTTATTTATCTTTTCGTAATAGCTCACTTTTGTTGGAGTTATCATCGCTTTTGCCATTGGAATTCCTAAGAATTTAATATTAATCCAAATGATTTCGTCTTTTTTAATTCGAATATCGGCATTCATAGAATGAGATTGTTTCTCATCTTCGTATTTAGCGTTTGCTCTGATATTTAAGGTGGTAAAATCGTGCTCGTTTTTATAATGACCTTTGATTACTTTTGAAACTTCTGTATTTTCATTTGCAGCAGCTGTAGTTACGGATTGCTTTGATTTACATCCGATTAAAAAAACGATTAAAAAGGCTGATAGTATTGACTTCATTTATTTTTGTAATTGCTTTAATTTGTTGGTGTACACTTCTTTTTTAACCTTTTCATTCAAGTTTTCGCAACTGATAATTAATTGTTTGTAAAAATTAACATTGAAACGATTGTTGTAAATCCCAGATTCAGAAGGATTAAACTCAACTACAAAATCCAAGCCGTTTTCTAAAATGTTCTTTGCTTTTTTATATTCTTTAAGTTGATTGTATCCTAAACCTGCATAAAAATAAAACCCAACTTGTGTTGGAAATGACTCCAAATACTCTTCTGCTTTTTTACTAACCAACTGAAAATCTTGCTTTTGAATTAACACTTCTAAGTACAATTCCATAGCTTCAACGTCATCCGAATTCTTTTTGATTCCTTTATCAAAATATTTCGAAGCATTTTCTAAATCATTCTTTTTCCAGAAAAACTTAGCTACTTCTTTAGCTACATTAATTTCTCTATCGTTATCAAAATAAGGAATTGCTTTATCGATATCTTTTAAATACGTTGGATTTTTAACTGCAAAAATTAAAAACTCATTAAAAACGCGATGTTTAATTTTTAAATCCATTCTATCGTTGTCCAAAACTTTAAACATAGATTTTGAAGCATTCGTGCCATCGTTATTATTCAAATGAAACTTCACCAAACTCACGTGAGCCCAATCGGAATTTGGGATTTCTTTTTCCAATTGTTTTGCAACTTCAAAGGCTTTGTCTTCCTGATTGAAACTCGAGTATAAAACTATTAAGTCGATGTAATTCTGTTCGTCTTTAGGATTCTTTTTAATTGCTTCTTCTAATTGTTCTTTTTGTGGTTTTGTATAGGCATTTGATTCTTGAATCTTCAATTTATAGTATTCCATGGTGCTGGTCAACTTAGATTTCGATTCCATGTCTTTCAACAATTCTAACGCTTTTCCGTGTTGGTTGGTATTCATGTAAAGCGAAACCAAATCTTCTCTCATGTTACCATCAAACTCAATTAATTTTTCTACAATCGGAATCGATTTTTGATAATCTTTAGTTTGATAATACACATCGTACAATCCGTTCCAATACCAACGTTGTTTGTTGTCTAACTCGACCGCTTTTTTGAAAGCACTTTCGGCATCAACATAATTTTTTAGGCTCAAATAATTTTTGCCTAATTCATATTGAAAAGAAGCATTTTTTGAATCTTTTTCAATACATTTTTGAATCGCCACAATAGCTTTATCGTAATTTTCAATACCACGTTGTTTCACGGCTTCGTAAAAATTATTTTCCAATTGGTCATCCACCAATGCAATCGCATCAGGATTTTCTTGCGCCAACAAGTGATTCCCAAAACTGAAAAGCAGGAATGTAAATAAAGCTATGTGTTTTTTCTTTATCATCTATTCTAAAACCGAATAATCTCCGATACTAATACTTGTAAAATTACCATCAAAACTCGCGTGATTTCCTATCATTGCATTGTCCAATTTGGCATTTTTGATATGAGCGTGTGTTTGAATCAAACTATTTTTTATGGTTGAATCAATTACGTGACATCCTTTTCCTAATGAAACATTTGGACCTACAGTAGCATTAATCAACACCACATCTTCACCAATATAACATGGTGGAATAATAGTTGAATTTTCTAATTTCACATCATAATCAACTAAATGTTCGCCATCGTTATGTAAAAAACCTAACATTCTTGTGTTCGTTTCAACAGTAACGTCTTTATTTCCGCAATCCATCCATTCGTCGACTTTACCTGGTACAAATTTCATGCCTTTTGCCATCATTTGCTTAATACCATCGTTAATTTGGTATTCGCCACCATGGATAATGTTGTTATCTAATACCGATTGCAATTCGTTTTTCAACACGGCAACATCTTTGAAATAGTAAATTCCAATAACCGCTAAATCCGACACGAACTCTTTTGGTTTTTCTACCAATTCGATAATTTCTCCATTTGTATTTAAGTTCACAACACCAAAAGCTTCTGGTTGGTCGACTTGTTTTACCCAAATAACGCTATCGGCTGAAGTATCCAAATCAAAATCAGCACGAATTAACGTATCAGCATAAGCAATAACAGCTGGACCACTCAAAGAATCTTTGGCGCACATAATCGCGTGACCTGTTCCTAAGGCTTCGTTTTGATAATAAATAGTTCCTTTTGCACCTAATTTTTGAGCAATGGCAATTAAATCTTCTTCTACTTTTTTACCAAAACTCTCGTGAATAATAAACGCAACTTCGTCTATTTTCTGATTTAAAACTCCGGCAATATCTTCTACTAATCTGTGAACGATTGGTTTTCCTGCTACAGGAATTAATGGTTTTGGAATAGTTAATGTATGTGGGCGAAGGCGTGAACCACGACCTGCCATTGGTACGATTATTTTCATATAGAATATGTTTAAACTTCAAAATTCGTTGTTCAACATTGAATATTCAACATTTTTTGAACTTGGAATATTCAACTTGGAATTTTGAATATTGATTTATTATTTACTTATTTTTATTTCTTGATGTTTCAATACTTTTTACAAAAATTGATATTAATTCATCATTTTCTTTAATTGCTGTATCTATTTCAATCTCTTGTCCTAAATATAATTTTGCTCTAAAAATATTCTTTAAATTAGAATGTGTTTCTCTGAGTTCCTTTAAAACAACAGACATTTTGTGAATAAAATCATTTCTTGATTCTGCACTTTGTGCTTCACTATAATTCAAAGATGGTGCAGTTCCTGATCTAACAATTTGTCCCGACAAATGATTACCTGCTTTTGTTGTTTTTACGTTGTCAGTAATGTTAATGATTTGTACTGCAAAATCAATTAGTCTTTCGTGTAAATCAAATTTTTTCATGGCTTATATAATTATTTATGTTACTGTTTACTATTTCAAAATTCGTTGTGCAACATTGAATATTCAACATTTTCAACAACGAATATTCAACTTGGAATTTTGAATGTTGAAGTTTTACTTCACTCCCGTGCTTCCAAAACCACCTTCACCTCTTGAAGTTTCAGATAATTCGGTTACTTCAAGCCATTCAGCGCGTTCGTGTTTGGCGATGATTAATTGGGCGATGCGTTCTCCATTTTCGATTACGAAATCTTCATTGGATAAATTTACTAAAATCACACCGATTTCTCCACGGTAATCAGCATCAACTGTTCCTGGTGAATTCAAAACAGTGATTCCTTTTTTGGCTGCTAAACCGCTTCTTGGACGCACTTGTGCTTCAAAACCGATTGGTAATTCAATGAAAAGTCCGGTTTTAACAATGGTTCTTTCTAATGATTTTAAGGTTATGGGTTCTGAAATATTCGCACGTAAATCCATTCCTGCTGAAGCGATGGTTTCATAGTTTGGTAACTCGTGATTTGATTTATTGATGATTTTAATTTGCATATTATTTTCTTCTGATAATCGTTAAAATAGTTTCTTTTTCGTTTCGGTATACAAAGTAAGCAAAAAACAAGATAGATGCAATTCCGAATACATAAGTTTCACGTAAAATGGGTACATAAAATGAAATTCCCGAAAGCACTATTGCCAATCCCAAATAAGTGAAAATCGATTTCTTATCGTATGGAATTGGATATTTTTTTTGTCCCATGTAGTACGAAATGAACATCATAGTTCCGTAAGCCAAAATAGTAGCAATTGCAGAACCCATGTAACTGATAATTGGAATTAAAAGTAGATTTAAAACTAAAGTTACAATAGCTCCAACAATAGAAATATAAGCGCCAATTCTGGTTTTGTCGATTAATTTGTACCAAACGGATAAATTGGTATAAATGCCTAAAAAGAAATTTGCTAAAACTATTAACGGCACAACATCCATCGCATCCCAATAAATATCTTTTGGCACTAAAATTAATTTTAAAATATCAGCAAAAACGATAACACCTAAGCAAATAAACGAACCGAAAATGACAAAATATTTAGTAATCGTGGCGTAGGTTTGAGGCGCATTTTCATTTTTTGCGTGACTGAAGAAAAACGGTTCAATTCCTAAAGAATAAGCGGTTCGGAACAACACCATAAACATTCCGATTTTGTAACAAGCAGAATAGGCTCCAATATCTGCCATGTCGACTTTCATCCAATCTAATAAAATTTTGTCGAAATGTTCGTTGATGGCAAAGGCAATTCCTGCGACTAAAATAGGCAAACCGTATTGCATCATTTTCTTCCACAAATCAGCATCAAATTGCCATTTGATTTTGAAATAATCGGGTAAAACGAAAAGTAATGTGACTAAACTTGCAATTAAATTTGCAACAAAAATGTACCCAATTTGAAAATCATCATGATAGATGGTTTGTAATAACGGATTTGATGATTCATTTGCTAAATCGGGTAAAAGAATTAAAAAGAAAACGTTTAACAACAAATTGATTAATACGTTTGAAATCTTAATTACCGCATATTTTATCGGACGACCTTCAGCTCTAATTTTTGAAAACGGAATAATTGCCAAAGCATCTAAAGCTAAAATCCAAATAGTGAAAACAACATATTCCACATTGATTTCTGACCAAAGCGCTAAATCTTTTCGGAACAAAAGGAATAATGCTAAAAATCCTATTGTTGACCAAAATAGTGAAATAGTGGATGTAGATATTACTTTCCCTTTGTTTTCTTCAGAATTATAAAATCGGAAAAAAGCCGTTTCCATTCCGTAAGATAAGATTACGTTGAAGAAAACTAAATAGGAAAAAATAACGGAAACTTCACCCATTTTTTCTTTATCTGTAAGATAGTAGACAAAAATTGGATTTAGAATGAAGCTGATAATTCTTGGCAAAACGGTTGCTATGCCATAAATTGCCGTTTGTTTAAAAAGACTTTTGTAAAGACTCAATTTCCTTTGGTTTTAGAATAACAAATGTAATTAATTCTTTGGTTTTGTCGAAGGATATTCTAACCCTGGTTTTTCTTTAACTACTTTAATAGTTTGACGAATTTCTTTTCCGTTTTTAAAAAAAATTAAAACGGCATCTTTTTCGGCTAAGGTTAAAGCATTTTTTGTACTGGCGTAAATTTTGGTATCATCACCTTCAAACTTTTGTTGATTGCCTTCGGTTTTTATTCTTGCAATAAAATGTAATGCATCTTGTTTTTCAAAAGGCGCTTCATGCCCTCTAAAAATTACTTTTTTTAGTTCAATTCCTTCGCTTAATTCGGTTTTTAAATCAACGTAAAAATTGATACCGCTTCCACCACCTCGAACACCAGCAACCCAAGTTTCATAAGATGCCGATAAATTGTTTTCTTGCACTATTGTTTCAGTTGTTTTACAAGAGATTAATGTTGTGGCAAAGAATATGGTTAAAATATACTGAATCATAATAAATTTCGTTTTGATAAAGTTACTGAATTTATTATTGCAAAAAACAATCCAAAAGCATTGTTTAGCATAATATTTTAATACTTTCGTAATATTATTTGTAAGATTATGACACGATTTTTATTTGTATTCCTTTTTATTATTGCAAACGCTTTTTCTCAACAAAAAATAGAGACTAAAAAAGTTCCTTCAACGCTTTCAAAGCACGGAATTACCATACAGGATGATTATGCATGGTTAGAAAATACTACTAATAAAGAAGTTGTGGACTGGGTTGAGCTACAAAACAATCTTAGCGAACAAAAACTATCTGAATTGGTCAAAAATTATAATTTTTCATTCAAAATAAAAGATTACGATTATTTGTCTACAAATGGATTACCAACTAAAAAAGGAAAGTATTTTTATAGTATTTATAGAGTAGATAAAAACAAACCTATCGTTTTATATTACAGAGAAAGTTTAAATGATTCAGGTAAGTTACTCGTTGATCCGTTTGATCTTTACAAAGATGCGAATGTGATTTTGTCTGGTTATTATCCTTCAAAAAATTCCAAATATTTGGCTTTTAAAATTAGTCCGAACGGAAGTGATAGACAAGAAATTAAATTTAAAGATATTACGAACAAAAAATATCTTGATGATGTTTTAACCGATATTAAATTTTCGGATGTTTCTTGGAATTCAGATAAAGGTGTTTTTTACAAGAAAAATTCAAACAAAGAATTCTTTGAAAAAGATTCTACATATCAATTATATTATCATAAAATTGGAGATGTTCAAAGCAAAGATCAATTGGTGTTTGACACTTCAACTACAAAGTCAAACTTTAGTTTTTTTACCAAGCAAAATAAATTATTTATTGTTGAAACAAGCGAAGATGAAACTACTAAAAATTATTATTATTCCACAATTGAAAACGAATCATTTGAATTTAAAAACTTCATAAAAGACGACAAAACGAATCTTGAACTTTTAAATATTATTAACGATAAATTCTACTTTTCAGATGAAAAATATCCGTGGGGAAATATCAGTTATTTTGATATAAACAATCGAACAGAAAACACTGTTTTGATTCCTCAAGTATATTCTCATTTACTTATTGGAGCCACATTTTTAGAAAATTATATCATTTGTAAATATAACAATATGGGCAAATATTATATGTCTATATACGATTATACTGGGAAATTTATTCGAAAATTTGAAGCACCACACAATTTGGAGTTTAATATTCAATTTTATGAAGAAAAAACAAATGAACTCTTCGTTACGTTTTCTTCAAATACAATTTCATCCTTAAATTACAGATTAAATATTACTACTGGAGCGAATGATATTTATTTTAACGATTATATTGCTCCAAAACCTACTCTATTCCCATTCAACTATTTTGAAACCAAAACGATTACATATAAAAGTAGAGACAATAAAGATATTCCAATAGTTATTATTCATAAAAAAGGAATTGAACTCAACGGAAATAATCCCACTTTGTTGAGAGTTTACGGTGGTTTTGGTAGTATTAGCAGTCCAAATTACAATACTGGATTATTATATTTTATGGAAAAAGGCGGTGTTTATGCCTTTGCACAAGTTAGAGGTGGTGGCGAAAAAGGGAAAAACTGGCACAGAGAAGGCAAAGGATTGAAAAAAATCAATTCAATAAACGATTTTGTAGATGCTGCTGAGTTTTTAATTCGAGAAAAATACACCAATCCAAACAAATTAGCCATTAATGGCGGTTCGCATGGTGGATTAGTTGTGGGAGCTGCAATGACACAACGCCCTGATTTATTCAAAGTTGTAGTTTCAGAAATGGGAAGATTAGATATGGCTACGCTTGATAAATACACTTCTGGAATACATCATTTTGACGAATATGGAAATCCAAACAACAAAGAAGAATTTGAATCTATGCTTTCATATTCGCCTTATCACACTATTAAAGAAGACGTAAATTATCCAACTTGCCTAATTATAACTTCTGAAAACGATGATAGAGTGCCGCCGTTTCAATCCTATAAATTTGTAGCGAGATTACAAAATAGAACAACGCAAAAAAATCCTATTTATTTAAAAGTAAATAAAAGTGCTGGTCATTCTGGCAACATTTCTAGTTATGAAAAATGGGTAAAACAAAAAAGCGAATTTTATAGTTTTATTTGGGAATACTTGAATAATTAGGGTCAACTGAAAAAGTTTGCAAGCAAACAACAATATTCTTTTTTAAAAAGTCACGGATTACACAAATTTCCACGGATTTTTCTATAATAATCGAATAAATCTGTGAAAATCCATTAATCTGTGGCAAAATGAATTTAATTGTTTTAATTGAAAAAACTTTAATAATTAATCCTTCAAATATTTCACAAAATGAAACCCTTTGGGCACAAAACCGTGATTCATGTAGAATTTTTGTGCTCCAAAGTTGGTTGTATAAGCATCTAAAGCAATCATGTTACAATTTTCATCGATTGCTTTTTGATTGAGATATTCGGTCATGATACTACCAATTCCTTTCGAACGAAAATCTTCATGCACCACCACATTGTCTAATTCTAAATATTTACCAGACCAAAGCTTTGTTCCAATCCAAAATCCAGCTAAACCCATGGTGATTCCGTTTTCCACTACAATTAATTGTTTGTAATTGTGTGGAATCATTTTATCTAACAAATCGCCATAAATTTCAAGTGTATAATCGGGATATAGTTGTTGTAAGATGGATAATTGCTCCAACATTTCGGCTTTTGTTCCTAATTCAATTAACTGTGGCATTTTATTTTTGTAATAGATTTTCGTTGAATAAGTCTAAAATTCTTCGGTATTCGTCAACCCAAGAATACGTTCTTTTAAATCCGTGGGCTTCCACTGGAAATACAGCTAAATCCCAGTCTTTTTTACCCAATTCTATAAATCGTTGCGTTAAACGAATAATGTCTTGGAATTGTACGTTATCGTCTACCATTCCGTGTAACATTAACAATTTGTCTTGTAAATTATTCGCAAAATAGATTGGCGAACTTTTTTTGTACGCTTCTGGATCGGTTTCTGGAAAATTTAAAATGTTTGAGGTGTAACCGTGATTATAATGCGCCCAATCGGTAACTGAACGTAACGCGGCTCCTGCTTTGAATTCACCTGGTTCTGTCAACAAAGCCATTAACGTGATGAATCCTCCATACGAACCGCCGTAAATTCCAACTCGATTAGCGTCAATTCCTGCTTTTTCTACTAAATATTTTTTTCCATCTAATTGATCTGATAAATCTTTTCCACCCATGTGTCGGTAAATTCCTGTTCTAAAATCGCGACCGTAACCATCGCTGGCTCTGTAATCGATGTCTAAAACCGTGTAACCTAAATCGGTTAGCAAATTGTGAAACATGAATTCTCTGTGATACGTGCTCCAATAATTGTGTGCATTTTGCAAATAACCTGCGCCGTGAACAAAAATAACTGCCGCTTTGTTCTTGTTTTCTACTTTTGGTTGGTACAAACGAGCGTACACTGTCGTTCCATCTTCCGCTTTAAAAGTGATGACTTCTGGTGTTTTCCAATTGTATTTTTTGAATTCTGGCGTAGTTGAAAACGTAATTTGTTTCAAATCGGCATTCGGTTTATTAGCACCAACGTACAATTCCCAAGGTTTGTTTTTATATGAATAACGTACTAAAAGTGTTTGTTCATCTGGAGATAATTCTACTTCGTAATTGCCATCATTCGTTAAAATTCCAGTCATTTTTTTGGAAGCGATGTCCAATTTGTAAAAACTTCTGTTTCCTGGATGTGTTGTCGTAGTTGTGATGTAAAACGATTTAGCGTCATTGGATAATTGAATATTTCGAACTTCCCAATTACCCTTTGTTAATGCTTCTTTTTTCTTGGTTTTCAGATTGTATGTGTACAAATGCGAAAAACCAGTTGCTTCCGATTGAAAATAAAAAGTCGAATTATCAATAAACCCTAAAGTTCCGCTACTGAAACTATAGCCTGGAATTCCAGGTCCGCCAATCCAAGCTTCGTCGTGTTGATGATCTAATTCGGTGATTTTTCCTGAAACTAAATCCAATTGTACCATCCAACGGTGTTTGTTGTCTTGACTTCTGATTTCCAACACAGCATTTTTTCCGTCTTTGCTATACACTGGGCTTTGCATTACTATTGCTGTTTCGTAATCCGATTTATCTTTTAGATTTTCGTAGTCTTGATAATATTTTGGTGCGTCTTTGATGCCTGATAAATTGGAAAACGAAACATAATATGTAGTATCTTTTTCTACATTGAAAATTCCTAATTTGTGCTTACTGAAATTTTTATCGGATACTTTTTCGCGAGCTTTTTTACTTTGAGTAAATCCATCATCCGTAATAAAATGTTCAACGTTAGTCGAAGCTTGTGTTGGATAATCTGAAATTCTAAAGGTTACAAATTTTCCATCAGGCGATGCTTTTACTTGTTCTAACGATGATTTATCATAGAAAATTTCTTTTGGAAACTTCTCTTTTTTGGATTTGGATTGCGCTTCATACCAATCGTCTGCTTTTGCTTCATCCCGAACAAATTGAAACAATGCTGCCTGTTGATCTTTTAGAAAAGAATCTACTTCTTTTGACGATTTATTTTCTTTTCCAGTTCTAAAATTCGTTAATTGAACAATCGAAAAATCTTTGGTATTGAATTGATATACATTGCGACTTTGCTGAAAAAAGATGATATTAGGATCACTACTTCTTTGAACAGAGGCAATTCGGTCTGCTAATTGAATGACTTTTTTAGTCTTTTTTGTGGATTTGGTATACGCATACAAAACGCCTTGATTGGTATAATACACAACATCATAATCTTTCTGTGTTGCCATGAAATCCAAATCGTAAATAGGATTTGAAGTCGTTACTTTTTGAGGCGACTTACTCGATTTATTCCAAAAATAGGTGCTGTTGTCGATTTCATTATTCGGATTCCAATCAAATAAAACGGTTTGCCCATCGATAGACCAACGTTGATTATCAGGTTGGTGCCCGATGAATTCGTCGCCTTTCATGATGTCTTCTAAACGAAGATTTTGCGAATAACCAAAAAAGGTGAAAAGTAGTAAGAAGAAACAGCAATATTTTTTCATTGGAAAATAGTTTGTATTCTTACAAATATACCAATAAAAGTAAATGAGGAAAAAAAGGTTTTGTTAAATGAATTATTGTTATTGGAAAATATATTTGTTTGTTAAGAAATGATTCCGTGTTATAAGGAGTTTATTGCGTTTAATTTTTAATAACTTTTATCAAAAAAAATCTAATTACCAAATACAATATAAAAATAGAAATGAATATAACCCACTGATTTGCTTCCTTTAAAAAATTAAAACTAAAAGAAGTAATAAAAACTACGTTAATTAAAATTAATATAAAAAGCAATAATAAAATCGCCAAGATACTAATTGAAGCGGCTTCAGAGGTATATTTATCCGAGCCGAGTCTAACATAAAAAAAAGCGTATATACTTTTATAGAAATATCTTATTATTTTCATAGAATGAAATTAATTAATTCAATATATTAATGTAAATTTTACGACCCTCACAAATATAAAACAAAAAAGTCCCGAATAAATCGGGACTTTTTATAATATATAAATTAAAACTAGCTTTTCAAAGCTTCTGCTCCACCAACGATTTCTAAGATTTCGTTTGTAATAGCTGCTTGACGCGCTTTGTTGTAAGTTAATTTTAATTGGTCTCTTAATTCTGTAGCGTTATCGGTTGCTTTATGCATTGCTGTCATACGTGCTCCGTGTTCTGCTGCAAATGAATCTCTAATTGATTTGTATAATTGTGTTTTTAATGATTTTGGAATCAATGTCAACACAATTTCTTCTTTAGATGGTTCAAAGATATAATCAGAAGCTACTACTTCGCCACCAACAATTGGAGCCAATGGTAAAAACTGTTGTGTTCTTACAATTTGAGTTGCAGCATTTTTAAATTCGTTATAAACGATTTCGATTTTATCGTAATCACCTGCCACGAATTTATCCATTAATTGTTGTGCAATATCAGAAGCATTTTCGAAAGTTAATTTGTCAAAAATAACATTGTTAACCTCGATTACGTTGTTTGTTTTACGCAAAACGTCGTTTCCTTTTTTACCAATAGCAAAAATATCTACTTGTTTTCCTGCATATGTATCAGCAACTGCTTTTGCTTGTTTAATTACATTCGTATTAAACGCACCACACAAACCTCTGTTTGAAGTAATTGCAACGATAAGTACTTTATTTACTTCTCTTTGAGCTGTAAAAGCACCACCAACTTCTCCTTCAAGAGTTGCACTTAAGTTTTGTAATAGCTCAGTAAGTTTTTCTGCATACGGACGCATAGCTGTAATAGCATCTTGCGCTTTTTTTAATTTTGCAGCAGAAACCATTTTCATCGCCGATGTAATTTGCATCGTAGATGAAACAGAAGTAATCCTATTACGTATTTCCTTTAAGTTTGCCATGTTTTTATAGTAATTAGTAATTAGTGAATAGTAATTAGCTTTTTACTAATCACTATTCACTTTTCACTGAAAATTAATTATATTTTGCTGAAATTTCTTTCGCTACTT
This sequence comes from Flavobacterium cheniae, assembly GCF_004363695.1. Classification (GTDB taxonomy): domain Bacteria; phylum Bacteroidota; class Bacteroidia; order Flavobacteriales; family Flavobacteriaceae; genus Flavobacterium; species Flavobacterium cheniae. The sequence continues at coordinate 473,393 of NZ_SNZC01000002.1, forward strand.
TTTCTAAAACGTCAGTGATAGCGTCATCAAACTTACCTGCTTTAAGTGCGTCTAATGTATCTCTGTGTTTCGCGTTTAAGTATTCTAAGAAATCTTTTTCAAATTCTTTTACTTTTACAACTGGTACATTTCTTAACAAGTTTTTAGAACCTGCATAAATGATAGCCACCTGATCTTCTACTGTAAAAGGAGAGTTTAAACCTTGTTTTAAGATTTCAACGTTTCTTTTTCCTTTTTCAATAACGTTTAAAGTTACAGCATCTAAGTCAGAACCAAATTTAGCGAAAGCTTCTAATTCACGGAATTGTGCTTGGTCTAATTTTAAAGTACCTGATACTTTTTTCATTGATTTAATCTGTGCATTACCTCCAACACGAGATACAGAAATACCTACGTTAATTGCAGGACGAACTCCAGAGTTGAATAAATCACCATCTAAGAAAATCTGTCCGTCAGTAATCGAAATTACGTTTGTTGGGATATAAGCAGAAACGTCACCCGCTTGTGTTTCGATAATTGGTAACGCTGTTAACGAACCACCACCTTTAACGATTCCTTTGATAGAATCTGGTAAGTCATTCATGTTTCTAGCGATTTCGTCGTTGTTAATTACTTTACAAGCTCTTTCTAATAAACGAGAGTGTAAGTAGAAAACGTCTCCAGGATAAGCCTCACGTCCTGGTGGTCTTCTTAATAATAAAGATACCTCACGGTAAGCTACAGCTTGTTTAGATAAATCATCATAAACAATTAAAGCTGGACGACCAGAATCTCTAAAATACTCACCAATTGCAGCACCTGCCATAGGAGCATATACTTGCATTGGAGCTGGATCAGAAGCGTTTGCAGCAACAATAACTGTATAAGCCATTGCACCTTTTTCTTCTAACATTTTTGCGATTCCTGCTACAGTTGAAGCTTTTTGCCCAATTGCAACATATATACAGAATACAGGTTTTCCTGCATCGTAAAATTCTTTTTGATTTAAGATGGTATCAATACAAACTGTTGATTTACCAGTTTGACGGTCACCAATAACCAACTCACGTTGTCCTCTACCAACTGGAATCATAGCATCAACTGCTTTTACACCTGTTTGTAATGGTTCAGTTACTGGCTGACGGAAGATAACTCCAGGAGCTTTTCTTTCTAATGGCATCTCGAATAACTCACCACCGATTGGACCTTTACCATCAATTGGGTTACCTAAAGTATCTACAACACGACCTACCATCTGTTCTCCTACTTTAAGAGAAGCAATACGTTGTGTTCTTTTTACTGTAGAACCTTCTTTGATTCCTGTAGATGGTCCTAAAAGTACCACCCCAACATTGTCTTCTTCTAAGTTCAATACGATAGCTTCTAATCCGTTTTCGAATTGTACTAACTCTCCGTATTGAGCGTTTGATAATCCGTAAACACGAGCGATACCGTCTCCAACTTGAAGTACTGTTCCAACTTCTTCTAACGATGCACCAGATTCAAAACCTGATAATTGTTGTTTTAATATTGCTGAAATTTCAGCAGGTTTAATTTCCGCCATTTTGATATATCTTTAATGGTATATTAATTACTAAACTCTCTTTTTAAATTTTGCAGTCTGCTTGACACAGATGCATTGTATTGTTTGTCGCCCATTCTTAAAATAAATCCTCCAATGATAGCAGGATCTACAATATTTTGAATGGTAATATTTTTATTTGAAAACGATGCAATTTTTGCCAATACTTTAGCTTCTAACTCAGGCGTAATTGGGAAAGCGGTAGTTACCTTTGCAATCTCAATTCCGTTAAGTTCGTCGTATAAAGCATTGAACTGTAAAGCAACATCATTTAATAATTCAAATCTTTTGTTTACTAAAAGCAATTGAAATAATCCTTTTGTCTCTTTTTGAGCAGAAGCAAAAATTTCGTTTAAAGACGAAAATTTAATTTCACCTTTAACAACTGGACTTTGCAAGAAATCTTTTAACTCAGCGCTGTCTTTAATTGCGTTAACAATTGAAGTCATATCTGAATTTACAGCTTGTGTGCTGTTGTTCACTTGGGCAATGTCCAAAATGGCTTTAGCGTATCGAATTGCTGCTCTAGTTCCTGCCATGATATTAGTTTAATTTAGCGTCACCTAACATTTTCTCAACCAATTTAGTTTGAGCTTCTTTGTTAGATAATTCTCCTTTTAATAATGTCTCAGCAATTTCTAATGACAAAGAAGAAACTTGATTTTTCAATTCTGCCATAGCTGCATTTTTCTCACTTTCGATTGTTGCTTTCGCAGATTCAATCATTGCTGCTCCTTGAACTTGTGCTTCAGATTTAGCATCAGCAATCATTTTTTCTTTGATTTCTCTTGCTTCTTTAATCATCAAGTCTCTTTCAGCTCTTGCTTCAGCTAATAATTTTTCATTATCAGACTTCAAGTTCTGCATGTCTTTTTTAGCGTTTTCAGCTGCTAATAAAGCGTTAGAAATTCCTTCCTCACGAGCTACAATTGAATTCATGATAGGTTTCCATGCAAATTTAACCATTAATACGATTAATATTAATAAGATAATAGCTTGCCAGAAAAATAGTCCGAATGAAAAATCGTTAATTAATTTCTCCATGTTTTGAAAAATATATGTTTAAATAGTACTTTCTTTTTAAAAGCAGTACCTGTAACCAACCGTTACAGATACTGTTTTTTGTTTCTTTATTATTTTCCTAAGATTAAAGCAGCGAATGCTAAACCTTCTAATAAAGCAGCGATAATAATCATCGCTGTTTGAATTTTACCAGCAGCTTCTGGCTGACGTGCGATAGCGTCCATTGCAGAACCACCAATTTTTCCTAAACCTAAACCTGCACCGATTACTACTAAACCAGCTCCAATTAAATTGTACATAATAATTGATTTATAAAATTAAACAATACTCAAATTTTAATGATGATCATCGTGATGATGATCTTGAACTGCCATACCAATAAATAATGAAGACAACATTGTAAAGATAAAAGCTTGTAGGAATGCTACTAAAACTTCGATAATTGAAATGAACAATGTTAATCCTAATGATATAGGTAAGTCAGCTGCTAAATTTTTTCCAACGAAAATCATTGCAATTAAACTCATGATTACAACGTGACCCGCTGTAATGTTTGCGAACAAACGAATTAATAATGCGAATGGTTTTGTTAATGTTCCTAAAATTTCAATTGGCATTAAGATAATCTTCATTGGAACCGGAACACCTGGCATCCAAAAAATATGCATCCAATAATCTTTATTAGCACTAAATTGTGTAATAAAGTAAGTGAATAACGCCAAACAAATAGTTACTGCAATATTACCTGTAACGTTGATTCCTAGTGGAGTCATTCCAAGTAAGTTTAATAACCAAATTAAGAAAAACACAGTTAATAAATAACCCATGAATTTTCTATATTTTTTCTCTCCAATATTTGGAATAGCAATTTCGTCTCTGATGAATAAGATAAGCGGCTCTAACACTCTACCGAATCCAGTTGGAATTGGTCCTTTTTTATATGATTTAGCTAAACCAATAAACATGAATAATAACAATGCAGAAGTAAACAACATTGAAAACACGTTTTTCGTAATTGAAAAATCTAATGGTTTTGCGTTTTTTGGATGATGGTGCTCGTCATAATTAATAGTTCCAGCAGCATCTGTTTTGTAAATTTTTCCGTGGTATAATTTATAGAAATTTCCATCAACTTCAGCCACAGTTTCTCCGTGGTGAAATTTAGAAGATGAAAACACTTTTAAACCATTATCAATTAAAATAACTGGCAATGAAAACCCATAATGTTTACCTTCTTTTTCATCTGAGAAAAAAGTAAAATCGTGAGAATCTTGTAAGTGATGTTGAATGTACGCATCTACTTTAGCTTTCTTGTCCTGAGGTTCAGCAGTTTCTCCGTGATTAGCATCAGCAGCAGCATGAACTTCATGAGCTTCTTTTTTAACTGAATCATTAGAAACATTAGCAAAACTAAATAAAGGCAATATCGCGATTGCGATTGCTGCTATTACATGAAGTGGTTTTCTTGAAATCACCATATTGATTATATTCTAAAATTTTGGTCTTAAAAATTTTTGCAAAAGTACAACTTTAATTAATATTCCAAGTTTCAAAAATATTTTTTTTTGAATATTTAATGATTTTTTTGCCTCAAATTACTTTTTGTTTAGCAATCTTATTGTAAAATAGACATCTAGACTTAAAAAAAACAGAAAAGTGATGAAAAAATTAATTTTGTTTGTTTCAAGCATTACCTTATTTTGAAATAAAAATTCGGTAGCAAAAAAATAACTAATTCCTACTTTTAATGTTGACAATCCTAAAAAAGCAAAACCCAACTGTTCTTTTGCTGTTTCATAAATCTTAATCATTGCCAACAAAATAGCCAATGTCATTATAAATTGTAAAGCATACGACATTAAAAAAGGCGTTGTGTCAATCTTATTTAAAAAAGTAACTGTTCCAAAATGAATTAGAAAAAAAACGATTGAAATTAATAAAGCTTGAACAGTTACGGGTAATTTTTTTAACATCTTTACTTATTATTATTTAATTGATTTACTTGTTTGATTACATTATAGAGGGCAACAAAAACTCCAAGAAGCGTAATTCCTTTTAGAAAATAACCTTCAGGATTTGGATATTTTTCATCGAGCCAACCACCAAGATACGAAAAGCCAAAAATAATCAATCCCATTTGAAATGGGATATTAATTAGTGCCAACCACTTATTAGATTGTTTTTTATTGTCTTTAGAATCCATTACTTGTTTTGAGTTCGCATTTCGCAACTAGCTTCAAATCGAGCTCCTGGCTCTACGGCAAGTTTTCCAACGATTACTTCTCCGGTTATATGTGCTTTTGATTTTACATTTAACATGCCTTCGGCCTGAAGTTTTCCTGAAAAAACACCTTCGATATCAATACTTTTGCAAATGATATCGCCAATAACTTCTCCTGTAGGGCCAATTACAATTTTTCCTTCGGAAGTAAAATTACCTTTTAGTTTTCCATCTAAACGAAAATCTGCCAAAGTAGTGATGTCTCCTGTAATGGTAGTTCCATCTACAATTCTATTGGTTTTGCCTAATAAATGATCTTGGTTTTTCACTTTTTCAAACATATTAATAGGTATTGGGGTTATTTATTTAACAAAATCCATTCTTGCAACTTCTTCTTCATCTGTACAATCTTGTAATCCTCTGTTGAAATGATATAAACTTTGTCGGTTAGTTTGTAGTTTTTATGCAATTGTAATACCGATAACACTGATATCGCAGCATCTTTATTGTCAAATCCATGAATTACAATAAAGTTATCAGTTAAAGTATAAATATCCTCAGATGATTTTAATGCCACTGCATTGGTGTCTTTAATGTATTTTGCTACTTTATCTGTTAGATTTTTGACTTCTTTGCCGTAAGGATACGTTTTAGGGAAGATGATTTTATAACTCGTTGGTTGAGCTAAACCGAAATCAAGTGCTTCAATTAACGGCACTTCCATTTGCACCATTTTTTCGGCTTGTTTTCCTTCATCAACATTAGGATACGTTAGTGCGACAAAATTTAATGCTTTTTTATATTCTTCAACCCCTTTTAATCTTCCTACTATTTTTGCTTTAAGCATTTCAAATTTCGGCAAAGATTCTTCACCTGCAAATCTAAAAATGGCTTCGTCAACTTCTACAAAAACTTCTCTTAATTGATTGTTTTCAAACTTCTTATACAAAGCATTAAATACCAATTCTGGATTATCGTTATCTGTGATTTCAACTTCTGGATTATTCAAAATTTGAGCATAACGACTTTCAGGATATTGCGACAAGATTTGTTGTTTCATATCTGCCGCTTTTGAAGGCGAAATTTGCTGATAGATTTTATACAGATTATACATTGCTGGAAGCACCAAACGCTCTTCTGGTTTGTTTTTTAACAATTGCTCTAAACGAGAAGCAGCCAATTCGTATTCTTTAAATTTTTCTTTGTAGATAAGTCCAAGTTGATAATAAGCAAAGTTTCGGTCTTTGGCTAAACTATCTAAAAGTTTTGAGTCTGTTGGAATTTGAGCTAAATAAAATTGTGCATCGTACTTTGGATTGATTTCCTTTTCTGCAACTGAATCTTTTTGATCAACATCAATATTTTCATCGTCAGCATTATTAGAATCGTTTGCGTTTTTTGAACCTAATCTCCAATCATCGGCAAGTGGTCGTTTTCCCCATCTCGCCTGAAATTCTTTCTTACCAAGTTCTACCGCTACCGGATTATAAAAATAAAAACTGTTTCCGTTACTATCGGTATTCATTCCTGGAGGTAACATTGAAGGAACACCCATGTCAATAACTTGTGTGTCCTTTTTGCCAGGAGTATTTATATTTCCAGGAGAGGTATTATTAAGACTTGCTTGTAGATTTGCTTCTTTCTCTGCTTTTTCGGCAGCAATTTTAGCTTTTTTCTCGTCTTCAATTTTTAATTTAGAAATATAATTATCGTAGTAGCTTTTTCTATCCAAATCATTCATTGCTACCACGCTCAGAATACTATCATTCTCTTGTGCAATAGTCTCATATTTGATAACATCTTCTAAATTATCTCTTTTTTTCTTTATTTTTCGATATTCACGTGTTCTATCGTTTAATCGCAATAAAGTACTATCGTAATATTTACCTGCTGTTTTGTATTGGGCTTCTTTAAAATAAATTTCTCCAATATTTCTATAATTTGAAGAAACTAAATAGCTGTCTTGTGAAACCGATTTTATCGATTTATTATAGTACAACTTTGCCTTTTGATTTAAGCCTTGCTTGTCATAAAAAATTCCCATTTGATGATTCAAGACATCCAAATAAGGTCGGTTTTCTCTATCCTCTAAAAGTTTATTGAATTTTTCGACAAACGCTAATGTATCGCCTTTTTTATAATCAAATTGCAGTGCCTGTTTAGCATGCGATTGAACAACATATCTGCGTGGCGATTTTCTATTCATATCAATTACTTCCTGAAAAGTCGCATAAGCACTGTCATTATACTGAAGATTCTCGTATAACTGTCCTAAAATAAAAGTATAACGTGCTTTTTCTTCATTGTCGTTAGTGGCTTCTTTTGCAACTTTTAAAGCAGCAATAGCAGTATCTTTAACTTGAATATTCATGTAAGCTTGTGCCAACATTGCATTAGCATCTGCTAAATCTTGACCTTGAATTTTATCGTCTTTTAAAAGTCTTTTCAGATTTTTGATAGCAACATCTTCGTTATCTAATCGAATATTAACTTTCTCACGCCATACTTTTGCGTGATAAATTCGGTCACTCAAAGGGTATTTGTATAGAATGTAATTTAATGCTTCTAAAGATGGGATAAATCGATTTTCGTAATAACGAGCCTTTGCTAACAACAAATACGCTTCATCCATTTGCGGATTTTTTTCAGTCCCAGCAATATTCATGGAATGCGTTTGAATTGCTTTTACTGCTTTTTCTTCGGCACGTTCAAAATTTTGGTTCTTTGTTTGACCTGGTAAAATAGCCTCTTCCGCATCCGATGTTCGCTCCACCGGAAGGACTTCCCAAAAATTGTCTTTATAGGTTGTTTTTAATTCTTCTAAACCTTTGGTTAAAGCCAAATTTCCGTTATATAAAACGTTATATTCGGTAGTAACGGCGTGAAAATTGCGATTAATAAATTTATCTTTCTTGACAGAACATGCTATCAAAAAAAACAAAAAACCTACGACAAGAGAGTATTTAATTATAGTGCTTTTCAATGTAAAAACGTTTTTGTACTTAAACTACTAAAATCACTTTTTAGTATGTATAGAATGGTAAAAATACGTTTCTTTTTTTGATGTGAAAAAAAATAGTAGACTTTTTGTTAATCAAACACGTTTTTAAGGTCTTTTATCACCTTAAATGCTACATCAATTTGATCATCGCTAACAATAATTGTAAACTCGTTTGTTGTTGAAATTACTTCGTGAATGATAATTCCTTCCCAAGCTAATCTTTGAAAAATATAGTAGTAAACTCCAGGTGTTGAAATGTTTTCTTGTGGTAATTTTACCGTGATAGAAGAAAGATTTTCAATCTTGTGTGTTAGTTTTTCATTCTTAAAAATAGCTTCAACCATTGGCTCAACCGAAGTACTGGTTACAATATTGGTTTCATTTACTCCACGAGATGAAGTGTAAAAAATGTCTTGTTGCTTATTAATTTCAGAAATTAGTTTAGCCTGATTGTCTAAAAGGGTGTCCGAAATTACGTAAGTGAAATCTGTTAACGAAGAACGAACCGTGATTTCGCCAATATTTTTTAAGACTTTAGAAATTTTATAATTGATTTTAAAATCTAATTCTTCCGAAAGTCTTTTTAAAGACATTACCACAGCACCTTGTTTTACATCTTTTCCTAAATGTGCTTCCAATTCTGGCATCATTATTCTTGCCAAAGAAGTCAAATTAATAATTCCTTGCGAAAGCGAACTCAATAAAAAAGGCTTAGATTTAATGTATTGTTCTACTACTGAGGATATAGTTTTCATGTTTTTAGTTGTTTGTTGGGCGCAAAGATAAAAACAAAAAACAATTTGTTACAAATTTAACATTAAAAATAATAAAATGCTTCTTCGATGTGTTCTATAACAAATTCTGCATTTTCTTTATGAATAGCAACAATGTCAAATCGCACTTCAATATCTAGGTCATTTTGGCTAACGTATTCATTTATAGCTTTTACCAATAATTGGATTTTCTTAGGCTTTACAAATTCTTGTGGCAAACCAAAATCTAAACTCGAACGCGTTTTCACTTCAACAACTGCCAAAATATTTTCTTTTTGAGCAATAATATCGATTTCGGCTTTATCAAAAACCCAATTCGTTTCCAAGATTTCATAGCCGTTTTTTTCTAAGAAATCAACTGCTAATTCTTCTCCAAATTTTCCTAAATCATTGTGTTCCGCCATGTCATTGCGAGTTTATAAAGCAATCATTTATTTGAAAGATAAAATCACTTCTTTTTCGTTCACTTCAAAATCTACTTGTTTTCCTAAAATTAAAGTTCGATTGTCTTTTTGATGTCCGGCTGGAAATTCAAACACAATTGGAATATTGTATTCTTTAGCAATTGCAGTAATAATTTGTACTTCATTTTGCCCAAACGGAATTTCGTTATCGTGCATATCGGCCATACTTCCCACAATAATTCCTTTTACATTTTCGAAATAACCATTGCGTTTTAAATTATACATCATTCTGTCGATGTGATACAAATATTCGTCCAAATCTTCAATAAAGAGAATTTTTCCTTTTGTATCAATCGATGATTTTGACCCTAATAAACTATATAAAATCGAAATATTTCCTCCTACTAATTCGCCTGAAGCTTTCCCTTTTACATCATATGGTTTTGATGGAATTGTATACGAAATCGCCTCTCCAAAAAGTGCTTTTCGCAGCGTTTCTTTTACTTCTTCTGGCGCTTTTGGAACTGTAAATGGCATAATCGAATGCAAAGTCGCCACGCGTTCCACGTTCAATTGACTGTGCAAAACCGTTACATCAGAAAATCCCATAATCCATTTTGGATGCTTTTTGAATTTTGTAAAATCTAATGAATCTATTATTCGAACTGTTCCATAACCACCACGTGCGCACCAAATGGCTTTGACATTGTCGTCATCCATCATTTCTTGAAAATCGGCAATTCTTTCAGCATCAGTTCCGCCAAGTTGACAACTATCTAAACCTATGGTTCGGCCTAATTTGGCTTTCAATCCCCAAGATTCTAATAATTCAATAGCGGGTTTTGCATCTTCTGGAAAAAATTTACGAGCGGTACAAACAACAGCAACTGTGTCGCCTTTTTTAAGATAAGGTGGAATTTTCATTTTCTTTTGCGAATGAGAAAAGTTTGAAATTAAAATAAGTACTAAAATAAATCTATACATAGTCAGATTTTATTAACTCAAAAGTAAACAAAATCCAATTAAAATTCGGGATTTCATCACTAATCGATTATTTTTGCATCAAATTTTATGATGATATGTTAGAAAATCCAAAAAGATATACGATTACAGCGGCTTTACCTTATACCAATGGACCTATTCACATTGGACATTTAGCAGGTGTTTATGTTCCTTCTGATATTTATGCAAGATATTTGCGTTTGCAAGGAAAAGATGTGGCTTTCATTTGCGGAAGTGATGAGCACGGTGTGGCGATTTCAATGAAAGCTAAAAAAGAAGGCATTACGCCTCAACAAGTAATTGATAAATATGACGGAATTATTCGTCAATCGTTTTTAGATTTCGGAATTTCTTTTGATAATTATTCAAGAACTTCTTCGGAGATTCATCATAAAACAGCTTCCGAATTTTTTAAAAAATTATACGATAACGGAGATTTCATCGAAGAAACTACCGAACAATTATACGATGCTAAAGCGGACCAATTTTTAGCAGACCGTTTCGTAACCGGAACTTGTCCAAAGTGCGACAATCCGGAAGCTTATGGCGATCAATGTGAAAAATGTGGTTCGACTTTAAACGCAACCGATTTAATTAATCCCAAATCAACTATTACAGGTGAAACTCCAATTTTAAAAGCTACCAAACACTGGTTTTTACCTTTAAATCGTTACGAATCGTTCTTAAGAGAATGGATTTTGGAAGGTCACAAAAACGACTGGAAACCAAATGTGTACGGACAAGTAAAATCGTGGGTTGATGGCGGTTTAGAACCAAGAGCCGTAACGCGTGATTTGGATTGGGGAATTGATGTTCCAGTAGAAGGTGCGGAAGGAAAAAAATTATACGTTTGGTTTGATGCGCCAATTGGCTATATTTCATCTACCAAAGAATGGGCAGCTCGCGAAGGAAAAGATTGGGAACCGTATTGGAAAGATGCCGATACAAAATTGGTTCACTTCATTGGAAAAGATAATATCGTTTTCCATTGTATTATTTTCCCAGCGATGTTAAAAGCGGAAGGAAGTTATATTTTACCAGATAATGTTCCGGCAAATGAATTTTTAAATTTAGAAGGAAATAAATTATCGACTTCTAAAAACTGGGCGGTTTGGTTACACGAATATTTACAAGATTTTCCAGAAAAACAAGATTCGTTGCGTTATGCATTAACGGCAAATGCTCCAGAAACCAAAGATAACGACTTCACTTGGAAAGATTTTCAAGCAAGAAATAATAATGAATTAGCGGCGATTTTTGGAAATTTCATCAATCGTGTGGTAGTTTTAACCAATAAATATTACGACGGAATTGTTCCAGCTCCAAACGAATTTTCTGAAGTTGACGAACAAACATTAGCCGAATTAAAAGCATATCCAGCTGTAATTTCAAGTTCAATTGAGCGTTACAGATTTAGAGAAGCGTTAGGCGAATTAATGAACGTAGCGCGTTTAGGAAACAAATATTTAGCGGATGAGGAACCATGGAAAATGGTAAAAGAAAATCCGGCAAGAGTGCAAACGCAAATGTATGTAGCGTTGCAAATTGCTTCTGCTTTAGCGGTTTTATCGGAACCATTTTTACCGTTTACAGCTAAAAAATTATCGAATATCTTAAAAATCGATACATTAGGTTGGAATGATGTAACGACTAAAACAGATTTGTTACCAGCAGGTCACCAAATTGGTAAAGCAGAAATTTTGTTTGCTCAAATTGAAGATACCGAAATCCAAAAACAATTAGACAAATTAGAAGCAACTAAAACTGCCAATAAAGTGGAAAACGCAAAAGCTGAACCGCAAAAAGAAACGGCTTCGTTTGAAGATTTTGCCAAAATAGATTTACGAATTGGAACTATCATCGAAGCAGAAAAAATGCCAAAAGCCAATAAACTTTTAGTTTTAAAAGTAGATACTGGAATTGATGTTAGAACCATCGTTTCTGGAATTGCAGAGCATTTTACACCAGAAGAAGTTATTGGAAAACGCGTAACCGTTTTAGTAAACTTAGCACCAAGAGCTTTACGTGGCGTGGAAAGCGAAGGCATGTTATTGTTAACAAATAACGCAGAAGGAAAATTAGTTTTCGTAAACCCAGATGCGGAAGGTGTGATTAATGGTGCGATGATTTCTTAATACAAAAGTATGAACCCAAAAATAATCGCTTTCGACGCAGACGACACTTTATGGCACAACGAACCTTATTTCGATGAGGCGCAAGAACGCTTTTGTGTTTTGTTTCAAGATTATGCTTCGAGTCAGGAAATTTTGGGATTGATATTGAATCATCAAGTGAAAAATTTGCCTTTGTATGGTTTCGGAATTAAAGCGTTTACATTGTCAATGATTGAAACTGCTTTGCAATTGACCAATCATAAAATTTCGGGAAAAGGAATTGAGCAAATTTTAGCTATTGGGAAAGATTTACTGCAAAAACCAGTCGAATTATTACCCAATGTTACCGAAGTTTTAGAACAACTAAAAGGAAGTCATAAATTAATTGTCGCAACAAAAGGCGATCTAAAAGACCAACACCGTAAATTGCACGATTCTGGAATTGGCGCTTACTTTCATCATATTGAAGTCATGAGCGACAAAGCAGAATTAGATTATGAAAAAATGTTAGGTCGTTTAGATTGTAAAGCTGAAGATTTTCTAATGATTGGAAATTCATTAAAATCAGACGTTTTACCTGTTTTAAACATTGGCGGACATGCGATTCACATTCCGTATCACACCACTTGGGAATACGAAAAAATTGATTTTGAAATTGAGCACGAAAATTTCAAATCGTTTACCAATATTACTGAGATTTTACCCTTATTGAAATGAAGCAAAAAATAGACCTATCCACTTGGAACCGAAAAGAACACTTTGAATTTTTCTGCACTTTCGAAGAGCCGTTTTTTGGGATTACCACACCAATAGATATGACTATTGCTTATGAAAAGGCAAAAGCCATGCAAATTCCGTTTTTTGTTTACTATTTACACAAAACCATTGCTGCCGTAAACCAAGTAGAAAATTTCAGATACCGAATTGAAGAAAATGAAGTGGTGCTTTATGACGAAATTGACGCTTCTTCGACAATCATGCGCGAAGACAAAACGTTTGGTTTTTCGTTTATGAAATTTCATCCCGATATTCACGAATTTACTAAAAACGTTCAAACTGAAATCGAAAGAATTCAAATTACACCAGGCCTTTTTACCAGAGAATTTCCTGAAAATATTATTCATTTTTCTGCTGTTCCTTGGATTAATTTTACAGGATTAACGCATTCTAGAAGTTATACGTTACCAGATAGTTGTCCAAAAGTTTCTTTTGGAAAGTTAATGACTGAAAACAGTAAAAAAACAATGGCAATGACGGTTTTAGCACATCATGGTTTGGCTGATGGCTACCACATGGGATTATTTGTAGATGCTTTACAAGCGGAATTAAATAAATAAACCACCGACAAAAGTCGATGGTTTATCAATCAAACAGCATTCAAAATTGCTAAAATATCTTCTCCGAATCGTTCCGATTTTTGTTTTCCGAAACCTTTGATTTGTTGTAATTCATCTAAGTTGCTTGGCTTATACATCGCTAAATCGATTAATTCTGAATTGTGACAAATCATGTATTTTTTCAGTTTCAAAGCTTCTGATTTTTCGTTTCTCCATTGAGTCAAATAACCATAAACTTGTTTGTCTTTCGGATTCAAATCTTCGTAAGATTTTCGTTCTAATCGTTCTGGTTTTTCTTGTTCTTCTGATTCATAATGAACGATAACTGACCAATGTGCTTCTTCACTTTCAACAAACTGTGTACTAGATTTTTTAAACGTAACCGAATTTAAAAAAGCATTCAATTGTTGTTGATCGTACTCCAAAAATGCGTTATCCAATCGGATTGAAAATACTTTAACTTGCATAACATACTTATTTACCGATTAATAAAATTTCGTTTGCAACAACTTCGGTAACAAAACGTTTATTTCCGTCTTTGTCGTCGTAACTTCTGTGTGTTAATTTGCCTTCAATGGCGATTTCTTTGCCTTTAGTTACAAATCGTTCGATAATGTCAGCTGTTTTTCCCCAAGCGGTTACACGGTGCCATTGCGTTTGTTCTACTTTGTCACCGTTGTCTTTGTAATACACTTCGTTTGTAGCGATGCTGATGTTTGCTAATTTTTTTCCTCCTTCTAGGTTTTTGATTTCTGGTTCTTGACCAACGTGTCCGATTAATTGTACTGAGTTTTTCATGGCGTATAAATATTTAATGTTTGTGTAAATTGAATTTTGAAATTGAACTTGTTCTTGAACTTGATTATTTGCTTAATAAAACCAATTCATTGGCAACAACTTCCGTTATATAACGTTTGTTTCCGTCTTTATCGTCGTAGCTTCTGTGGGTTAGTTTACCTTCTATGGCAACATGACTTCCTTTGGTTAACAATTTTTCGATAATGTCAACGGTTTTTCCCCAAGCAGAAACGCGGTGCCATTCGGTTTGTTCTACTTTTTCACCTTTGGCGTTGGTGTAATTTTCATTTGTAGCGATAGTGAAGTTTGCTACTCTTCCAGATTCTAAGTTTTTGATTTCTGGTTCTTGACCTACATGTCCGATTAATTGTACTCTGTTTTTCATAAGGCTTATATATTTATTTATTAAGGTTTTATGTAATTCGCATTTCGTTTAGTTTTTGCCTAAGGAAAATGCTCATTTCATGGCGTATAAAATTTAAATAATTAATAAAATTGATTTTTGAAATTGAACTTGCTATTGAATTTTGCTTTCGTTCATTTCGACAGTGCAAAGATGTGGCAAGAAAAAAACGTTATTCGGTTATTAGCTATTTAATATCGGTTGTAAATATTTGTAAGCGTTTGTAAATGGAAATTATTTTTGTATATTCGCTTTAACTATAAGACTTTACAGATGAAAAAATCAATCTTCCAAAAAAGTATTTATTTTTTACTTTTTATTTGTTCGTTTAGCGCATATGGACAAAACACTCTGAATTATAACGATGAAAAAGGATCTCCAAAAGCAACTTTACAAGATGTAAAATGGATTGTAGGCAATTGGACAGGTGAAGCTTTAGGTGGCATTTGTCAAGAAACTTGGAGCGAGCCGATTGGAAATTCGATGATGTTTAATTTTAAATTAGTCGTAGACGGAAAAGTTGTTTTTTATGAATTGGGACACATTATTGAAAAAGACAAAACTCTTTTATTACAACTAAAACACTTCGATGGTGAATTGAAAGGCTGGGAAAAAGTGGAAGTTAGCGAGAATTTCCGATTGGTAAAAGTCACGCCAATGCATGTGTATTTCGATAAATTTACGTTTGAGAAAATTTCGGATAATGAGATTAATCTTTACGTAGTTTTTGAAGATAGTGGTAAAGAAATGAAGTTTAATTTTAAGAAGTAAAGATGAAATACATTATCATATTATTTCTATCTAGTTGTTTTATTTATGCTCAAAATGTGGCGGAACATTTCAAAACAAGACAATTTGAAGTTGCAATTTTTCCAGAATCGAGTAATGAAATAATGCAGCAAAATAGATTTACTCCTTCAAAAGAAGAAATAATAAAAGCTGAAAATGCATTAAAATATAAACTAAAATTCTTGAACGATCCTCTGATGAATCAAACCAGTTCTCCGATTATTCACAAGAATTTAAAAAAATATAAAAGACAGTACTTTGGTTATATAAATAACAAAGGCGAAAAAATTTTATATATAAATTCACTTTGGAGTAAATCTATTAAAGAACACCATTGGCATTGGTTGAATGAAATAATTTGGATTTCAGATGGCGGAAGTTATTATTGGAATATTGAATATAATTTAGAAACCGAAGAATTAGAAAACTTAAAGGTTAATGGATACGCTTAAAAAAATACTGCTATGAGTAAAACCTGTTTAGAATGTGGCGATAAAATCATTGGTCGCGAAGACAAAAAGTTTTGTTCGGATGGCTGCCGCAATGCGTACAACAACAAAATGAACAAAGATCAGAACAATCTGATGCGCAACATTAATAACAAATTGCGTAAAAATTATCGCATTTTGTGTGAACTCAACCCAGAAGAAAAAGGAAAAACCACCAAAACAAAATTACTAAGTAAAGGTTTCGATTTTGAATTTTTCACAAGCATGTTACAAACCAAAACCGGTAACACGTATTTCTTTTTGTACGACCAAGGTTATCGCGCTTTGGAAGATGATTTTTATATGTTGGTGAAGAAAGATAGTTAAGAAGACAGATGAAAGAAGAAAGAGAAAAGATTGCCATACTAGGCTGTGGTTGGCTGGGTTTACCCTTAGCGAAATCATTGCTTACAAAAGGTTACGAAGTAAAAGGTTCTACGACTTCGGAAAGTAAATTGAAAGTATTGAAAAATGCTGGAATTTCGCCTTTCCAAATTCAATTGGAAGCACATCAAATCATTGGAACTATTGAAGATTTTCTAAAAGAAACCGATGTTTTGATTATAGATATTCCGCCAGGATTACGAAAAGCAATTTCGCCAACGCTCGAAATGACATTCGTAAATAAAGTAAAAACATTGATTCCATTTATCGAAAAATCGTGCATTCAGAAAGTTATTTTTGTGAGTTCGACTTCGGTTTATGGAGATAGTTTTCCAATTGTTGAAATTACGGAAGAAACAAAACCAAATCCTGACACTGAAAGCGGGAAACAATTAGTAATTACAGAAACTCTTTTACAATCGAATCCGCATTTTAAAACTACGGTAATTCGTTTTGGTGGTTTGCTTGGCGATGATCGTCATCCTATAAAATTTTTGGCAGGAAGAACCAATGTTGAAAATCCAGATGCGCCGGTGAATATGATTCAAAGAGAAGATTGCATTGGAATTATTGAAGAGATACTGAAACAAGTTCAGCATGACAATTGGGAATGGAATCAAACCTTCAACGCTATCGCACCTCAACATCCAACTCGTAAAGCATATTATCACAAAAAAGCTGAAATTTTGAATTTGCCATTGCCTACCTTTGCGGAAGATTCAGAATCGAAAGGTAAAATTATTTCCAGTAAAAAAGTGGAAACCATTTTAGGTTATTCGTTCCAAAAAGAAATTTAGTAATGGCGTATTTTAGCGTATTTCACAATTACATCCAACAAAAGAAAAATGCGATTGGTTTACCCATTTTAGCATTAATTTGGATTAGCTTTTTCTGGGGAACCACTTGGATTGCTTCCAAAGAAGGTGTCAAACACATGCCTCCGATGCAATTGGTAGCGCTGCGTCAACTTTTTGGCGGATTGTTATATCTGCTTTATTTCTTAATCAAAAAACATCCTTGGCCAAACAAACGACAATGGCGCACTATTTTAGTTTTGAGTGTTTTGAATTTCATGTTGAGTAACGGTTTAAGTACTTGGGGTGTGAAATACATTTCAAGTGGTTTAGGTGCGATTATTGGTTCGATATTCCCGCTTTGGATTGTCATCATCAGTTTGTTTCGCGGACAAAAAACTTCTTGGAAAGCGGTTGTAGGTTTGATTGTCGCTTTTGGTGGTATTTGCGTCATTTTTTACGATTACCTCAACGATTTTTTGGAACCTGAATTCCGATTTGGAATTTTACTTTCGGTAATTGCTACTTTTACTTGGGCGTTGTCTTCAATTTACATCAAAGAAAATAAGACGAATTTCAATCCGTATTTTAGTTTGGGATTGCAAATGTTGATTTCGAGCGTTGTGATTTCGAGCGTAATTGGATTTAATGGGACTTCGGTTCCGTTGAGTGAAATTCCAGCTATTTCTTGGTGGTCGATTGGTTATTTAGTCGTTTTTGGTTCGGTATTGACGTTTATTGCTTTTATTTATGCGTTGGAAAACTTACCAACGGAAATCAGCAGTTTATATGCTTACATAAATCCGATGGTGGCGTTGTTTTTTGGTTATTTGTTGTTTAATGAACCTTTGACTACTGCGATTGTCATTGGTGGAACAATAACGATTATCGGACTTTATTTAGTTAATCGAGCGATTAAGAAGAAATAAAAAATCCCACCTAAAAAGATGGGATTTGATTTTATTTTTTGAATTTGATTACCAAATTTTCACGCGTTTCTCAAAAGGTAAATACATACCGTTGTGTGGTAAAATATTGAACGCTTTGTAGAACGCTTCCACATTTTGTAACGGCACATAAGCACGATACATTCCTGGTGAATGCGGATCCGTTTTTACTTGGTTTTTAATCGCTTCGTCACGCATTTTACTTCTCCAAATGGTTGCCCAAGAAATAAAGAAACGTTGCTCTGGCGTAAATCCGTCGATTAAACCTGGGTTTCCGTTTGCTTTCAAATAGATTTGTAAGCCGTCGTAAGCTGCGTTAACTCCTCCTAAATCTCCGATGTTTTCACCTAAAGTGAATTTTCCATCTACAAAAATTCCTGGTAATGGTTCTAAAGCTGAATATTGATCAGCTAAAGCACTTCCTAATGATGTGAATTGTTTTAAATCTTCATCACTCCACCAGTTTACTAAGTTTCCATCTGCATTGTATCTTGAACCTGAATCATCAAATCCGTGAGAAATTTCGTGACCAATTACAGCTCCAATTCCACCATAATTTACTGCTTCATCCGCTTTGTAATCATAGAAAGGTGGTTGTAAAATCGCAGCTGGGAATACAATTTCATTGTTTGTTGGACTGAAATATGCATTTACCGTTTGTGGCGACATTCCCCATTCTTCTTTATCAACAGGTTTTCCTAATTTAGCGATATTCTGTTTATGGCTCCATTTTGCGTACATTCTTGAATTATCAAAATACGTTCCGCCTTGTTCTGGAGATTTCATTTCCAAAGCTGAATAATCTTTCCATTTATCAGGATATCCGATTTTCACTCGGAATTTATTCAATTTGATTTTCGCATTTTCCTTAGTTGCTTTTGTCATCCAAGGCAAATTGTTGATACGGTTATCAAAAGCCAACATTACATTTGCAATCATTGCTTGCGCTTTTGCTTTTGCTTCTGGCGGGAATTTTTTAGCTACGTATAATTTTCCTAAAGCTTCACCTAATCTACCATTAACTGTTGCTAAAGCTCTTTCTTCAGCTGGACGTTGTTTTACCGCACCAGTTAAGGTTTTTCCGTAGAAATCAAAATTAGCATTTTCGATTTCAGTTGAAAGTAATCCTGAAGAACCTCTTAAAGCTGTCCAACGCATATACGCTTTCCAATCTTCAACTTGGTTGTCTTTTAAGATAGTTTCAACTGTTTGCAAATATTTTGGTTGCGAAACTACTAACGAATCTACTTTTCCAATTCCAACGCTTTGAAAATACGTATCCCATTTTACGGTTGGTACTAATTTTTGCAAATCAGTAAAACTCATTGGATTGTAAGTTTTTCTTCTATCTCTACGCTCAACTCTATCTAAAGTTGCAGTTGACATTTTAGTTTCTAATGCTAAAATTTTCTTTGCATTTGCATTAGCTGTAGCTTCAGATTCTCCTAAATATTGTAGCATTCTGGTTACGTGAGCAATATATTTTTCGCGCTTTTCTTTGTTGTCTGGCGCATCGGAAACGTAGTAATCTCTATCAGGTAAACCAAGACTTCCTGTTCCTACATAAATTACGTTTTTGTTGCTGTTTTTAGCATCGGCACCAATGTAACTTCCGAAGAAACCTAATCCCATTTCTGGTTCCATTTCGGCTAATAAAGCAACTAATTGATCTGAATTCTGAACACTATTAATTTTCGCTAAATAAGGTTTTAACGGATCAATTCCAGCTTTATTTCTGCTTACGGTATCTAAAACCGTTTTGTATAAGCTAATTGCTTTCGCTTGGTCAGAATTTGGATCGATAGTTTTGTCGTTGATAGCTTCTTTCAAGATAGCCATTACATCGTCATCGGTATTTTTACGAAGCTCGTCAAAACTTCCCCAACGTGTTCTGTCTGCTGGAATTTCGGTTTTATCTAACCAAGTTCCGTTTACATAACGATTAAAGTTATCGGCTGGATTTACGGATTTATCCATGTAACCCACATTGATTCCTACTGACTCTTTTTTTGTTGCTACTTCTTGTGATGATTTACACGAAGAAAATGCAATAGATAAAAAAAGAAATCCTAAACTTCCTTTTAAAATGAATTTGTTCATAATTTACTCTTTAATGATTCTTTTTATTGTTGATTGATTATTTGAAGTTATCTTCACAAAATATATTCCTTGAGATGCTGATGTTAAATCAATTGGAGTTTGAATATCAGATACTCCAAAATCATTTTTTGATAAAATTACTTTTCCTGTTACATCATACACTTCAATTTCTTTAATATCATTTGTATCTGTAACTAAATTGAAAACACCTTTTGAAGGATTTGGGTAAATAAAATATTTGCTTTCTTCAAATGATTCAGTGCTCAAATTTTGCTGAATATAATTTACTGCAGAAAGCATATTTGGAAAAGGCCCAATATTTTTAGACAAGTCACCACCTTGTGGAATTCCAGTATTTTTTAAAATCGTTCTCATCTGTTGAGACGTTAAGGTATTATTAGTTTGACTCTTGTAGTGGGATTGTAAAACCGTAACCACACCACCTAATTGAGCTGTGGCAGAGCTTGTTCCTGTAAAAGTCATATAAGACTGATTAAAATCACTTCCAACTAAAGTAAATCCTGAGCCTGGAATAGCTCCAGTAGATCTAACATTTTCAAACCATCCTTGAACATCAACTCTGGAGCCATAAGTACTTGTATAAGTTACACCACTTACCACATAAGGAGGATAAATGGCATGTGTGGTATTTGCTGTACCACCTCCGACAATTATCGCACCACTATCTCCATAATTCATATATGCCTGATAATCTGAACTATCTAAGTCTTGATAACCATTTCCTGCCGCAGCAACTACAATCCTTCCTGAATCTGTTAAAGCTTTAGTCAAATTCCAAACTAAAATATCATATTCTGCGGGTACAAAGCGTGGGTTTGAAACCGTTCCGTTTAAACCATAAGCTTGCATTTCATAAACTATTACATCTCCAATTGTGGAATTATTTAATGCTTGAGTTATAGCATTTGTTCTGCTGTAACCACTTAGTTGCCACTCGGGATACAACCAAACTTGTGATGCACCATGAGCAATTCCTGTAACACCATAAATTCCATTATGTCCAAACAGGACTCCCATTGTAGCAGTTCCATGCTCAGTAAAAGAGGTAGATGCAGAAGAATTTACAGTCATTCCTGTTGCAATGTTACAATTTGTATCATTAAATTCTTCATGATTTTTATTAAACCCAAATTCAATATTATGAATTGTAATGTTTTGTCCTGTGTAACCTAAATTCCAAACTGCCTCTGCATTTAATCCTGGATTAGATTGTAAATATGTTTGTTGCGAAATAAAAC
This sequence comes from Flavobacterium cheniae, assembly GCF_004363695.1. Lineage (GTDB taxonomy): Bacteria > Bacteroidota > Bacteroidia > Flavobacteriales > Flavobacteriaceae > Flavobacterium > Flavobacterium cheniae. Next base: position 494,791 of record NZ_SNZC01000002.1, read on the forward strand.
TTGGCGTAGCGGGCAATATATCTCCTGGTGGTGAAATTATTTTATTATCTGTAAGCATGAACGTTATTTTTTTTAACTTTAGATAATCTAATAATTCTTGATTATAATATGATACTAAAAAATAATTCTTTAATTTTTGGATACTCAAATCTGATCCTGAAATTTTAATTGCGTCTTTTTCAAGTGTACTATATTTTTCTTCAGAAATATTGTAAAATGCTTTGATTGGATATCCTTTAGTGTTGATAAAATTAAATACTTCATGATTGTTGCTTTCTAAATTAATTACTAAACTATTCTGTCCATTAGCAAAATGAATTGATAGAAATAAAATAAAATTTAAAATGTAATTTCTACACATGTATTTAAATTTAGTTAGTAAAACGTTTACAACAAAAAAGTAAGCCAAAGCCTACTTTTTTGTTGTAAACTATATATTATTCTTTAATAATTCGTTTAACTGTTGATTGGTTATCTGCAGAAATTTTCACAAAATAAATTCCTTGCGCAACTGAAGATAAATTTACTTGTATTTCTGAATTTGAAACTTCAAAATCTTTTCTAGACCATACCACTTTACCTGTTACATCAAATACTTCAATCCCAGTAATCTCATTTGTACCTGTTACTAAATTGAAAATTCCATTTGATGGATTTGGATACAAAACAATGTTTTGCAGTTCAAAACTTTGTCCAGAAAGCGTTCCGTTAATTAAGAAATCATCAATATTAGCTCCTAAATCATTCACAGATTCATCGGAATGGAAAACAATTCTAAAAACAACATTAGTTTGCGTATTCAAAGCATTTAAAGGATAGGTATAAGTTGTTAAAGTAGTATTTACCCCTGTCCATTGTGCTCCAGGACAATTATTACAATCGGTTCCTGTAGTCGTAGGCGTTCTATCGCTGTTATACCATGTTGGACCCATTTCGCCCAAAACAGTCCATGTAGCACCAAAATTTGTTGAATATTCAACATAAACAATATCCCAGTTTGGTTCTACATCATATTTCATAGCAAAACTAATCTGTGGATTAATCACATTAGATAAATTATAACATTGAGAAACTAAATATGTTTTGATGTTATCTGGATAATTTCCTGTTAAGTTAGTCGTATAAACTGTATTTCCTGAAGATGTTAAACCACCTGTTCTTGTTCCTCTTTGCCATTGTGCACCACTTGTTCCTTCATTGTAAGCAATAAGCTCATTTGAAGCATTTGTGAATGGATTTACAACTCCAACTGTTCCTGCATCATTTATATAAAAAGATGAAGTACCATTATTATTATCTGAATAAGCATCATTTAAAATTACAGTAGTAACATTTAAATTATGAGCTCCTCTTGATAAAACGACCGAAGGTAAATCAATATCTGCAATTGCAGAAGAAGTTAAAGAACCATTCCATACAAAACTTGAAGGTGCTCCATCAATAGTATAATTAACTGTAATTGTGGTAATGGTATTTAAACCATTATTTTTGACTTCAACTCTTGGAGTAACAGTACTTCCGCAATTAATTTCAGCTGTTGGATTTTTTATTCTTAATAATTTAATATCGTTGCTTGCCAACTGAACAGGAATAGTGGTTTGCCACACTCCTCTTCCGTATGTTGCTGCAATCAATTTTGCATCCTCAACATTAATTTCCAAATCCTCAACAGAAACGTTAGGCAAATTCGTATCGAATGGTTGCCATGTTGACATACTATCATCTAAATAGTAAACTCCAAGACTGGTTCCTACATATAGTGGATTATCGGTATGTCTAGGTTGATGAACAATAATGTTTTTACCAATATTAGGAATGCCTGTAGTAATATTAATAAAGCTTACTCCGCCATCTAAGGATTTCAAAACCCTTCCAGCTGAACCACTAGTTGTTAAATATACTATCTCGTTATTTGAATTATTTACTTCAACAGAAGTAATGGAAGCATGAGCCGTGTAAACTAAAGTGAAACTTATACCTCTATCAATACTTTTATATAACCCCGTTCCATTTGCAACATACATAATATTATTATCTGTAGGATCTACTTCAATATAATCAATATTGCCAGAACCTGTTGGATCAAAGTTTTGTTGTTCCCAAGCATTACCATTTAACTTGTATAAATAATCAAATCCTGAAAATATTTCACCAATGGAATTTGCTACTAATGGAGTTACCCAGTTCCCATCAATTCCACCAGGTGAATTAACGGATGAACTAATCCCATTTCCTGCCGAATTACTGATGTACAATCCACCTCCATTTTGAATAAATCCATAATATAAATTAGGATTTGTTGGATCTACTGCGGTATCCATACCATCTGCACCATAATAATTTTTCCACTGACCTCCACTGTAGGCATAACCACCATTATCTTGTAAACCACCAACCATATTACCGCTAGATTGTTTTGAAACCGCAATTTTGTAATATTGGCTAATTTGCACCCCGGCGGTTAAATCTGTAAAATTAATTCCATTGTTTTCTGAAACATAAATTCCACCATCTGTCCCTGCAAATAATTTTGTTCCATGAAATCCTAAATAATGAATGTCGGCATGGGTATAAGTTGGTCCAGACGGATTACTCCAGTTATTAATTTTTGTTGCAGAAGTTCCTCCACTAGTAGATTTCCAAACATTTAAACACCCTGTGTAAATTTCTTCCGCATTTGTTGATGAAACCGCTAATGCCAAATCATACCAAGCTTGAGATGATTCGAAAACATCCGTTGTCGTATTTCTTGCTGTAAATGTGGTTCCACCATCAATTGAACGATAAATTCCCTGAAAACCACTTCCTGTTGTTGCGCTTAAAATATAAATATAATTTGCATTTGCAGGTGTAACATCTAATAATAATCTCCCTGAACTAGTTGGTAATCCTGAAGTAATCATCGAAAACGTTGTTCCAGAATCCGTTGAACGATAAAATCTGTTAGTTGTAACTGCATACACCGTATTAGGGTCTCCAGGTTTTAAACGAATATTTCCTTGAGAAAAATTTCCAGTTTGTACTTGCGTCCATGAGGTTCCAGCATTTATTGATTTAAAAATTCCTGCATTTGTAGCACACCACAAAACTTGATTATTTGTTGGATGAATTACAATATCACCTGCTCTTGAAGGATTAGATGCTCCCATTGTTCCTGTAGGATTCCAAGTTAAACCACCATTTGTTGATTTATAAACTCCAACAGAATAAGAATCTCCAGCGTCTTTATCGCCTGTAGCAATATAAATTACATTTGAATTTGAATAATCAACAGCAATACCAGAAACTCCAATTTGTGGTAATTCATCTGTTAAAGGTGTCCAAGTTGAACCGTTATTAGTTGATTTCCAAATTCCTCCTGCAGGAGCACCTAAATAAATCGTATTAGCATTAGATGGATCAACATGTACAATGTTAACTCTCCCCTGACCCGAAGACCACGAACCTGTATTAGTATGCGTAAATGGCCCCACTGCCTGCCAATTACTTGGTGGAAGCGACGTGATAGCATTTCTATTCGTTTTCGATTGATTCTTTTCACGCCAAGCGTTCCAAAACTCATCCGATGACATTATATAACCTTGATTGTTAGTGTAATTTTTCCAGTGGTATTCCCAACGCATGAAAGGTTTGTAACCAGATCCCCTTGCGTTTTTATCTCTTGTAGACCAGTAGGTGTTAAAAGCATTTACCATTTCATTAATGGTTGCTTCTCCGTTTTTAGCTGTGCTCATATTAGTCATCCAAGGGGCGTTGGAATTAAATTGTGAAAATCCTAAAAAGGAACACAATAAACTAACAATTAAGTAATTTTTAATCATTTATTTAGTAGTTTTATGGGTATAATATCACAAATATAATGAAGAAAATCAACAAATTAGAATTTTAACAAATGTCCATCTGTGATTTTAACAAATCTTTTTTGATTTATGATTATTTTTGTAAAAAATTTATATGCTTAATTTTCTGGCCCCTTATAAAAAGTTTTTAATCATTTTTTCAATACTTTCCATCATAATTTACTTTGGAATTTACACTTTACTTTCTCCAGAAAAAATGCTCCCAATCTACTCCCCTAGAGATATTAATCCAGAATTAGTAGATTCTACGGTTCAACACATTGGTAACGATCATAAAATTGCTGATTTTGCTTTTACCAATCAAAATGGAAAAGTAATCACCCAAAAAGACTATGAAAATACGATTTATGTAGCCGATTTCTTTTTTACTACTTGTCCAACTATCTGTCCAAAAATGACAGATAATATGGTTTGGTTGCAAGATCAATTGAAAAACAATCCTAAAGTAAAACTGTTGTCTTTTTCTGTTACTCCTGATATTGACACTCCAGAAGTATTAAAAAAATATGCTCTTGAAAAAGGAGTGGATGACTCGCGTTGGAATTTAGTAACAGGTGATAAAAAAGATATTTATTATTTAGCCAGAAAATCATACTTGGCAGTAAAAACTGGTAAACCGGAAGAAATGTATGACATGGTACATACCGAAAATTTCATTTTGGTAGATAAAAACAAACGAATTAGAGGTTTTTATGACGGTACCAATCTTGACAAACCTTCAGATGACCCAAAAACAAAGAACATGAAACAACTTTTAGAAGATATTTTGTGGCTTTGTGAAAACCAATAAATTAATTTTTATAAATATTTTGCTAAAGTTGACAATTATCAGTTGTAGTCCGATTATAATTTTTACTTTTGTATTTTAATTCAATCTAAATAAGGAAATGGAAATTTGTTCTTCTGAACTTAAAATTGGTGAAGTAGCTACCATTACTTCGGTCAATCTAGATGAAATCCCGCTAAAGCTTTTAGAAATGGGATGTTTACCTGGAAATTCCATTACTTTAATACAAATTGCGCCTTTAGGTGATCCCTTATATTTCAACGTAAATGATTCTCATGTTGCCATTCGTATTGAAACGGCAAGAGAAATTACCGTTACTAAAATTTAATTCTCATGAGTTCAAATCCTATAAAAGTGGCTTTAATTGGAAACCCAAATGTGGGAAAAACTTCCGTTTTTAACCAACTTACAGGATTGAATCAACAAGTGGGAAATTACCCAGGAATTACCGTTGAAAAAAAACAAGGTGTTTGCAAATTAAACGAAAACACGAAAGCTAGAATCATTGATTTACCCGGAACTTACAGCTTAAATGCGAGTTCAATTGATGAAAACGTAGTAATCGAATTGTTACTAAATAAAAACGATGAAGATTTTCCAGATGTTGCTGTTGTAGTGACCGAAGTAGAAAATCTAAAACGAAATTTACTCCTTTTTACTCAAATCAAAGATTTAGAAATTCCAACCATTTTAGTCATTAACATGGCAGATCGAATGGCTTTAAAAGGAATTGAACTGGATATTCCAGCTTTAGAAAAAGAGTTAAAAACGAAAATTGCTTTAATAAGTTCAAGAAAAAAAACAGGAATTAATCAGTTGAAAGAATTGATTCTGAACTATACGGAACTTTCAACCGAACCTTGTTTACACGCATCGTCGATTGACCCAGATTATTTTAATAATTTAAGAAGAGCCTTTCCAAATCAATTGTTGTACAAACTTTGGTTGGTAATTACGCAAGATGTTAATTTCTTAAATTTAGAGCGAAATGAAATTAAAAGTTCGTTTACTAAATCGCACGCCGATTTAAAACGCTTACAACAAAAAGAAACCATAAAACGTTACCAATTTATTAATGACACATTGAAAATTGGTCAAAAAATAGATGTTTCAAAAGCAACTGATATTCGAGCAAAAATCGACAGAATTCTAACACATAAAATTTATGGTTATGTGATTTTCTTCGGAATTTTAATGCTTATTTTTCAGTTTCTGTTTGATTGGAGTAGCATTCCAATGGATTTTATAGATGAAACGTTTGCTAATTTTAGCTCGCTTGCCAAACAACACCTTCCAGCGGGAGAATTCACCAATTTAATCAGTGAAGGATTAATTCCAGGAATTGGTGGTATCGTAATTTTCATTCCGCAAATTGCCTTTTTATTCTTATTCATTTCTGTTTTAGAAGAAAGCGGTTACATGAGTCGCGTAGTATTTTTAATGGATAAAATCATGCGAAAATTTGGTTTGTCTGGAAAAAGTATTGTGCCTTTAATCTCAGGAACGGCTTGTGCTATTCCGGCAATTATGAGTGCGAGAAATATCGAAAATTGGAAAGAAAGATTAATCACCATTTTAGTCACGCCATTTACCACTTGTTCGGCAAGATTACCTGTTTATGCCATTTTAATTTCCTTAATTATTCCCGAAAAAAGAATTTTTGGCTTTTTAAGTTTACAAGGATTAACGCTGATGGCATTGTATTTATTAGGTTTTGGAATGGCGGTTTTTTCGGCTTTCTTACTTAATAAATATTTAAAATTAAGTTGCAAATCGTATTTCGTAGTGGAAATGCCGAGTTATAAAATTCCGATGTTTAAAAATGTTGGTATTAATGTTTTAGAAAAAACCAAAGCTTTTGTTACAGGTGCTGGAAAAATCATTTTAGCCTTATCGGTAATTTTATGGTATTTAGGTTCTCACGGATTAAGTGATGATTTCAATAATGCTGAAGCTATCATTACCCAACAAAATCAAAACAAAACCATCACTACTGAAGCATTTGAAGATCAAGTAAATTCCTTCAAGTTAGAAAATTCATACATCGGATACATGGGAAAAGCGATTGAACCTGCTATTCGTCCTTTAGGTTATGATTGGAAAATTGGAATTGCAGTGGTAAGTTCGTTTGCAGCTCGTGAAGTTTTCGTTGGCACATTAGCCACCATTTACAGTGTAGGTAGTCATAGCGAAGAAGAAACTACTATTAAAAATAAAATGGCTGCCGAAGTGCATCCTGTAACTGGTGAAAAAATATTCAATTTTGCTACAGGAATTTCATTACTCCTTTTTTATGCTTTCGCGATGCAATGCATTTCTACTTTAGCCATTGTAAAAAAAGAAACTAATTCATGGAAATGGCCAATAATTCAGTTGGTTTTCATGAGTGGTTTTGCCTACATAACCGCTTTAATTGCGTATCAAGTTTTGAAATAAAGGCATACTTTTTGATTGCTTTTAAGAAACAAAAATTGATGAAAAACACATTACTTGTAATTTTACTCAGTCTTACCCTACACAATTCTTTTTCTCAAAAGATTGACAAGTCAAAAAATGAATTAAAATCTGGAAACACTTCGAATTCTTCATCGAGCTCAAGTTCATCAAGTTCAAGTAGAAATTCTTCTTCAAATGATTTTGGATTAGCTGGCTTATTCGTTGAAGGCTTATTATATGTGAGTTTTTATTCCACTATTGGCGATTACAGAAGTGAAAATCATTTATACAACCCATTATCTAAATATCCTTATTTTGATGGTGAATCAGGAAATTTTCAAAAAGATAATGACAGTATTCAATATGGAAACTTGACGCGATTTGATGTTGAGAATCATTTTCTGTATAGCAACAATAATTTATTCGGAAATCATCTAAAAGCAAAATTCAGACCTTTTCAATATTTCTATATACAAGGCGATTATCGAGAATTAATTGAGAAAAATGCTATTACTAACAAATATTCAAATCTTTCACTATTTCAATTTAATGTGGCTTACGATAGAATTCGATTTAAAAAGTTCAATTTAGGTTGGACTCTAGGCGCAACTTACGTTGGTAATGATGTTCAAAAAGCTGGTTTTTCTTATGGGTTACATACAGATGTTTTTGCGATAAAAAACATAAGTTTTAATAGTGCAATGATTTGGAGTAGAATAAATGGCTTACCTGTAAACTCATTCGAAATTAGAGGAAAATACCATAAACAGAATTATTTTTTCGCTTTAGGCTACGAACATTTAAAAATTGCTACTCCAAATTATAATTATATGACATTTGGAGCAGGAATATACTTTTAAAAAAAGCTGTTTTTGTTAAATAGTTTTGTTTGTTTTTCTGATTTAAATAGAAAAAATAAAAATTTATTATTAAAAAAATAGATTTAACACAATTCTAAAAGTCTCTTTAAAAAAGTTTATTTATAATTTGTCTAAATAAACTTTAGTGATTATTTTTGCTCCGTAGAATTAATCTAAATAAAATGAAATATATCGTTGTATTGGCTTTTTCAAGTATAGTGCTATCACAAAGCCTAAACGCTCAAGAAATTGAATCTAATGATTCTATAGTAGAGTTAAATCCAGTCACCATCTCACCTATTCAACAAAGTCCTGAGAGAATGCCTGAAACAAAAGGAAATGTGATTTTTTCAGGAAAGAAAAATGAAGTTATCAAATTAAACGCCATTAACGCAAATTTAACCACAAACAATGCTCGTGAAGTTTTCTCAAGAATTCCAGGAGTTACAATCTGGGAAAATGAAGGATCAGGAATTCAAATAAACGTTGGGGTTAGAGGTTTAAGTCCTAACAGAAGTTGGGAACTAAACACGAGACAAAACGGATACGACATTTCATCTGATGTTTTTGGTTATCCAGAAGCTTATTACAATCCACCTTTGGAAGCAGTTGAGTCACTAGAATTAATTCGTGGTGGTGCTTCATTACAATTTGGACCTCAATTTGGAGGTATGTTAAATTATGTTCTTAAAAGAGAAACCAAAAAGAAATTTTCTTTTGAAACACAAAACACAGCTGGTAGCTATAACTTAATGAGTTCTTATAATGCTATTGGAGGAAAAGTAGGTAAATTTTCATATTACGCTTACAATCATTCCAGAAGTGCTGATGGCTGGAGAGAAAACAGCGAGTATAAAGTAAGAAATTCTCATGTTTTCCTTGAATATGCATTCACAGAAAAAACAAAACTTTCTGCAGAATATACAAACATGGATTACCAAATGCAACAAGCTGGAGGTTTAACAGATGAGCAGTTTAGTAATAATCCTAGACAATCATTAAGAAACAGAAACTGGTTTGGAACTCCATGGAACGTGTTTTCATTAAATTTTGACACAAAAATTAATGAAAATTTAAGTTCTAACACTAAATTATTTGGCTTAATTGGCGAACGAAATAGTGTTGGTTTTACAGCAACTCCTAACAATGTAGACGCTATTAATCCATTAACTAATGACTATGCTAACAGAAGAGTTGACAGGGATTTTTATGAAAATTTTGGTTTAGAAAACAGAAACTTGTACAAATATAAACTAGGGAAAATTGAAAACAATTTAGCTTTTGGGTTTAGATTATACAAAGCAAACACTATCAGAAAACAAGAAGGTAGAGGGACAACAGGTTCCGACTTTGATCTATCAACTGAAAATGGTTTTCCTAGAGATTTAAATTTTTATACTGAAAATGTAGCTTTATTTGCAGAAAACCAATTCAAATTAACTGAAAAATTAAGTGTAACGCCAGGTTTAAGATATGAATATATTAACTCTATCGGAAACGGAAGATTTGGGATTAGCTCAGGAAATGATGTGCCATTTGAAGAAAAAGAAATTAGTAGAAGCAAACCATTATTTGGTTTAGGAATGGAATATAAACTAGGCTCAACAAACATTTATGCTAATATTACGCAAGCGTACAGACCAGTTCTTTTCTCAGACATTACTCCGCCTGCAGTTACTGACCAAATAGACCCTAACTTAAAAGATGCTTCAGGCTTCAATGCTGATTTAGGATACAGAGGTACATTTAAAAATTATTTAAACTTTGACTTTAGTTTATTCTATCTTTCATACAACAACCGAATTGGAGGTGTTAGACAATTTGTAAACAACGATCCAACTCAGGGTACTTTCTTATACAGAACCAACTTAGGCGAAACAATTAATAAAGGTATTGAAGGATTTGTAAATCTTAATGTAACTAAATTACTAGAGGTTGAAAATAAATTCGGAAATATCGACTTATTTGCAACAATTAGTTTTATTGATTCTAGATACACCGATTTTAAAATATATTCAGCATCAGGAACTGCGCCAAATGTAGTGATTACAGAAAGTAACCTTAAAGGAAATAGAGTAGAAAACGCGCCTCGTTATATTCACAATTTTGGTCTAGGATGGGAAAAAAACAACTTTTCCACTACATTACAATATAAAATGTCAGGGAAAATTTTTACTGATGCAAACAACACAATAACACCATCTGCAAATGGAGTAACGGGATTACTAGACAAATATCACGTATTAGATTTATCAGCCGAATATAGATTCTTGAAAAATTATAATCTTAAAGGTGGAATTAACAATTTAACCGATGAAATGTATGCAACAAGAAGAGCAGGTGGATATCCAGGCCCTGGAATTTTACCAGGAGAAGGGCGAACATTCTTTCTTTCTATTGGAGCAAAATTTTAATAATTTTCAGTTAGTTTTAGTTAATAAAAAAGCAATCTCATAAATTTTGAGATTGCTTTTCTTATTTTTGCACTATGGATATACAACAAATCTTAGTTTACCTTTCTTTAGCTATTGCCGTAGGTTTTTTGGTAAAGAAATTCTTTTGGAAAAAACGCCCAAAGAAATCAAAACCTTGCGGTGATGATTGTGCTTGTCATTAACCCAAAGCCACGTCTAAAATCATCATGACAATAAATCCGCCGATAAAACCTAAAGTGGCAATATCGGTATTTTTATCTTGTTGGGTTTCTGGAATTACTTCTTCAACGACAACAAATATCATAGCTCCAGCAGCAAAAGCCAATGCGTAAGGTAATATTGGGGTGAAAAAAGTAACCGCAACAGCACCAATTACTCCAAAAATAGGTTCTACAATGGCTGACGATTGTCCGTACATGAAACTTTTTGTTCTGCTCATTCCCATTCTTCGTAACGGCATAGAAACGGCAATTCCTTCAGGAAAATTTTGAATTCCAATTCCAATCGCCAAAGTAACGGCGCCTGCAATTGAAGCTTCTGGAATTCCAGCTGCAACACCACCAAACAAAACACCAACCGCTAATCCTTCAGGAATATTGTGCAACGTGATGGCTAAAACCAAAAGAGTGGTTCTTTGCCATGGCGATTTTATTCCCTCTGTTTCTTTGAAATTAATGTGCATGTGTGGCAACACTTTATCTAATCCGAAAATAAATAAAGCTCCTAAAGCGAATCCAACTGCAGCCGGAATTACTTTAATAAATCCATCTCCTTCACTCATTTCGATAGCGGGCGCTAACAAACTCCAAAAACTTGCCGCAACCATTACACCACCTGTAAAACCAAGCATTCCGTCTAAAACTACTCGATTCATCGTCTTAAAAAAGAACACAAACGAAGCACCGAATGCTGTTAATCCCCACGTAAATGTGGTAGCTAAAAAAGCAGCCAAAATCGGGTCGATACTTTCAAAAAAATGAATAATTGAATCAAACATAATTATTGTACGTATAAGTTATTAGCAATTTTATTCGAAATCGTTAATCTTTTTCCATCAATTTCAACCGTTAACGTGTCATCAAAATCTTCTTTGTCGATTACTTTAACAACTGAACCTAAAGCTATTTTTTGCTTGTCTAAATATTTTAAAAAATCGGTAGACGAATCTTTCACGCCAACACAATGAAATGCAGCATTAATTTCGACTTCCGATAAAAGTTGTTTCTCAATTTTTTTAATCACACCTTTTGCATCTGGAATGGGATCACCGTGTGGATCAGCTACTGGAAAACCAAGAAAAGCATCCAATTTATTAATCAATTGTTCGGATTTAATGTGTTCTAATTCTTCTGCAATTTCGTGCACTTCATCCCAAGAAAAACCTAATTTATCTACCAAAAAAACTTCCCACAAACGGTGCTTTCTAACAATCATTTTTGCCGAATGAAAACCTTTTTCAGTTAAGGTAACGCCTTGATATTTCTGGTAACTTACCAAATCTTTATCCGAAAGTTTTTTCATCATATCGGTAACCGATGACGCTTTGGTATCAAGCATTCCCGCAATAGCGTTCGTATTGACACCTTTTGGAGAAACCAACGATAAATGATAAATAACTTTAATATAATTTTCTTCAGAAATGGTCATAATCAATTCATTTTGACAAATATATAAAGTTTTTTTAGTTTTGTAAATGTTTTATTTTTAGTTTTGTCTAAATTTAATTTTATAATGTCTAAAATATTTATTTATACTGCTCTATTTTTATCTGCCTTTACCTTTTCACAAAACACTATAAAAGGAAAAGTAACCGCTAATAATGAAGTTTTAGCTTATGCCAATATCTATATAAAAGAGCTAAACAAAGGAGTTGAAACAAATGAAAAAGGTTTATATGAATTCGAAAATATTCCTAACGGTTCTTATACAATTACCGCTTCATACATTGGGTTTAAATCCGAAAAGAAAAAAATTACACTTGAAAACAATTCTGATTTAACAATCAATTTCACCTTACAAGAAGATTCAAACACATTAGACGATGTAGTAATTTCCGGAACACTAAAACCCGTTTCAAGAATGGAAACACCCGTTCCTGTAGAAGTGTATACAACAGCCTTTTTAAAGAAAAACCCAACCTCCAATATTTTTGAAGCATTGCAAAATGTAAATGGTGTTCGACCTCAACTAAATTGCAACATTTGCAACACTGGCGACATTCATATTAATGGATTAGAAGGTCCGTACACCATGGTTACGATTGACGGAATGCCAATTGTAAGCGCACTTTCAACCGTTTATGGTTTATCAGGAATTCCGAATTCGTTGATTGACAGAGTTGAAGTAGTAAAAGGTCCAGCATCAAGTTTGTACGGAAGTGAAGCCGTTGGCGGATTAATTAACATCATTACCAAAAAACCAACAACTGCTCCATTATTTTCTGCCGATATTTTTTCGACTTCTTGGCTAGAAACCAATGTGGATTTAGGATTTAAAAGTAACATTGGTAAAAAAGTAACCACATTAGTGGGAATCAATTATTACAATTACAACCAACCTATCGATAATAACAACGATAATTTTACCGATGTAACCTTGCAAGAACGCATTTCCATCTTCAACAAATGGAACTTTGAGCGAAAAAACAATAAAGAATTCACCATCGCTGGACGTGTTTTTTATGAAGATCGTTGGGGTGGCGAAATGCAATGGAATAAATCGTATCGCGGTGGTTCGGAAGTGTATGGTGAAAGCATTTATACCAAACGTGTGGAGCTTTTAAGTAAATATCAATTACCCACAACTGAAGATATGTATTTGTCTCTATCAGTAACCGCTCACGATCAAAATTCGGTGTATGGAAATACGATTTACTTGGCGAATCAAAAAATTGCTTTTGGACAATATACTTGGGATAAAAAGCTAGAAAATCACAATTTGTTATTGGGAGCTGCTTTTCGTTATCAATATTACAACGACAACACACCAGCGACAGTTTCGGCAGAACAAACAAAAATCTATAGTGTTTTTCTTCAAGATGAAATAAAATTGGCTGAAAAACATCATCTTTTATTAGGTGCTCGATACGATTACAACAACAATCACGGTAATATTTTCACCCCGAGAATTGCCTACAAATGGAATCCAACAGAAAATGATGTATTCCGAATTAATGCAGGAACTGGATTTCGAATCGTGAATTTATTTACCGAAGATCACGCTGCTTTAACAGGTTCAAGAGATGTAGTAATTACCGAAGATTTAAAACCTGAAACTTCGTACAACATCAATTTGAATTATTTGAAGAAAATCAGATTTGAAAACGGTGTTTTTTTAGGATTTGAAACTTCGGCTTGGTACACCTATTTTAACAACCAAATTATTCCAGATTACGACACAAATCCAAACCAAATTATTTATTCCAACTTAAACGGATATGCACAAACATTAGGAATAAGTGGTAATATCGATTTGGTTACACCTTTCGGATTAAAAGCAATTGTTGGTTTTACGATTATGGAACCTAAAAATGTGCAAAACGGAGTGATTTCAACACCTGTTTTAACGGAAAAATACAGCACTAATTGGGCAATAACGTACGATATTCCAAAATGGTTTCTATCCATCGATTACACTGGGAATTTATATGGACCAATGCGATTGCCAATTTTAGGTGATTTAGACCCAAGGCCTGAGTACTCTCCTATTTGGAGTTTGCAAAACATACAATTTACTTATAAAAAATTTCGTAGTTTTGAACTTTATGGTGGTGTGAAAAATATTTTGAATTGGACGCCAAATAAAGGAACTCCATATTTAATAGCTGGAGCAGAAGATCCTTTTGGTGAAAATTTTGACGCAACTTATATGTATGCACCCAACCAAGGAATTAGAGGCTTTTTAGGAATTCGATATACTATTTTTTAATGCAACATTATCATTACATTTTCACAGGTTCAGGATTATCGACTTTGATGACCGTTTATGAAATGCTTTTATCTGGAAAATTTAAAGATAAATCCATTTTACTAATTGATGAGAATACTAAAAAAGCAAACGATAGAACTTGGTGCCTTTGGGACGAACATAATTTATTTGATGAAATCGTCTCAAAAAAATGGAATCAAGCCATTTTTGCGAATGAAAAATTTAATCGGGTTTTAGAACTAACGCCTTATCAATACAAGAAAATCAATGGTTTGGATTTTTATGAATTGATTTTCAAGAAGATTTCCGAACATAAAAACATCCATTTTCTAAATCAAAAAGTAGTTGATTTTACAGAATTAGGAAATCATTGCGTTGTAAAAACCAAAGAAGAAACTTTTACTTGTAACAAAATTTTTAATTCAATTTACAATCCTGAAATTGTTACTGCGCAAAATAAATTTCCTTTGATACAGCAACATTTTGTAGGTTGGTTTTTCAAAAGTAAAGAAGCTGTTTTTACTCCAAATTGTGCCACTTTCATGGATTTTTCGGTGGAACAAAAAGGCAATACGCGTTTTATGTATGTTTTACCAACATCAGAAAATGAAGCGTTGTTAGAATACACGTTGTTTTCAAAAGACTTACTTTCAAAAGAGGAATACGAATCTGAAATCCAGAAATACATTGAAAATTTAGGTATAACGGAATACGAAATCATCGAAAAAGAACAAGGCAATATTCCGATGACGTGCTATCCTTTCTGGAAACACAACACTAAAAACATCATTAATATTGGTTCGGCTGGCGGTTGGACAAAAGCTAGCACAGGATATACTTTTAAAAACGCATCCAAAAAATCGAAAGCTTTAGTCCAATTTCTAAAATCAGAATCCGACTTCACGAAATTTCATAAGAAAGATAAATTTTGGTTCTATGATTTGTTGTTGCTGGATATTTTAAGTTCTAAAAACGAATTAGGTTCTAAAATATTTTCATCGATGTTTAGAAGTGGAAATTCAACTGTGATTTTTAAATTTTTAGATGAAGAAACTTCAATATGGGAAGATTTACAAGTCATTTGGAAATGCCCAAAAATGATGTTTGTGAAAGCGCTTTTTGGTAGAATTTTCAAATAAGAGTAAACTATCAAATCATAACAAATCTTTATGAATTGGTTTTCTGTAACAAGCAAAAAACTTTGTAACTTTGCAACTCGTTAACTTATAACAATACAAATTATGTATCCAGAAGAAATGGTAAAACCAATGCGTGCTGAATTAACAGAAGCTGGTTTTCAAGAATTATATAGCGCTGAAGCAGTAGAAAATGCTTTAAAAAACGAAGGAACTACGTTAGTAGTAATCAACTCTGTTTGTGGTTGTGCAGCAAGAAATGCACGTCCAGGAGCAAAAATGAGTTTAGATGGTGCTAAAAAACCTTCACAATTAGTAACTGTTTTTGCAGGAGTTGATAAAGAAGCTGTAGATGCAGCGCGTCAACACATGTTCCCTTTTCCTCCATCATCCCCATGTATGGCTTTATTTAAAGATGGTGAACTAGTTCACATGCTAGAACGTCATCATATCGAAGGTCGCCCAGCAGAATTAATTGCTGAAAATTTAAAAGACGCTTACAACGAATTTTGCTAATAATTTTTTTTGGCGCAACCTTTTTATGAATTTCGAATCTTATTAAAAAAAGATTATGAAAATTATAGTTCGAATTTTGCTTTTGTCAATTTTATTGCAAAGTTTTCAATGTGATGAAAATGAGTCAAATGTTTCGGAAATTACACCTGAACAATTGATTGAAAAAAAACAAGAGATTCTTGATTATATTAACAGTTTTTCGTGTACCAGCACATCAAATTGTAATTACATCGCTTTTGGTGCTAAGCCTTGTGGTGGACCTAGAGAATTTTTGGTTTTTCCAAATACAGTAAATCAAACTACATTAGAAAACTTAGTCAATGAATATTATGAAATGGATCGTCAATACAATATACAAACAGGAGCAGTTTCTGATTGTATGGTAGTAAGTCCTCCAAATAATATTGATTGTGTAAACGGCGACTGCACAATTGTAGACTAAAAATACAAGCATTATACTATGCTGGCATACAATAAAATCCACTAAAAAATTGGTGGATTTTTATTTTATAGCTTACTTTTGCCCAAATTGGTTTTTTACATGGAAAAAATTCTTTCATACCCACTTTCAATATTATACACGTTAGT
This sequence comes from Flavobacterium cheniae, assembly GCF_004363695.1. Lineage (GTDB taxonomy): Bacteria > Bacteroidota > Bacteroidia > Flavobacteriales > Flavobacteriaceae > Flavobacterium > Flavobacterium cheniae. The sequence continues at coordinate 511,336 of NZ_SNZC01000002.1, forward strand.
TTTTTTTATTTGGTTGTTAATTTTTCATCCGATTCAATGGGTTTGTTTTAATCTTTTTGGATACAATGCACACCGCCTTAGTGTTGCATATTTAAACCTTTGCTTAGTTAGAACTGCGCATTTACTTGGCACCACTTATCATATTAAAGGGATGGAAAATGTTCCTGAAAACAAGCCTTTAATCATTGTTGCCAATCACCAAAGTTTACACGATATCACTACCATTATTTGGTTTTTGCGAAAAGTACATCCTAAATTTATAAGTAAAATTGAACTTGGAAAAGGAATTCCGAGTGTTTCTTATAATTTACGCCATGGTGGTTCGGCTTTAATTGACCGAAAAGATCCAAAACAAGCGTTACCTGAAATTAAAAAAGTAGCAGAATTAGTAAATAACAATAATTACTCGGTTGTAATATTTCCAGAAGGTACACGAAGCAAAACCGGAACACCTAAACCTTTCGCCGTGAATGGATTAAAAATGTTATACAAGTTTGCTCCAGATGCTTATTTCTTGCCAATAACCATAAATAATTCATGGAAAATGACTAAATTTGGTACTTTCCCTCTCGGATTAGGAACTCGTTTAGAATTTACCATTCATAAACCAATGAAAATTTCAGAACATCCGTTTGAAGAAATTTTTGAAAAAACCGAAACTATAATTACAAAACATATTAAAATATAACCCCCATGTCTATACAAAACGTCCGCTTGGAAGTAATGCAATTTTTGGAAAAAAAAGTGGATAACTTCGTGGAAGAATTCTTAATCCCTGTCGAGAAAATTTGGCAACCTACTGATTTACTTCCTGATTCTTCAAAAGAAAATTTTTTAGAAGAAGTAAAAGAATTACGTGAAATAGCTAAAGATTTACCTTATGATTTTTGGGTTACTTTAGTTGGAGATACCATTACCGAAGAAGCTTTGCCAACATACGAAACTTGGCTAATGGATGTTGAAGGCGTTACTCAAAAAGGAGAAAACGGTGATAACGGTTGGGCAAAATGGTTACGTCAATGGACAGGTGAAGAAAACCGTCACGGAGATGTATTAAACAAATATCTTTATCTTTCGGGTAGAGTAAATATGCGTGAAGTTGAAATTACTACGCACCATTTAATAAACGATGGTTTTGATCCAGGAACTGGAAGAGATCCTTATAAAAACTTTATATTCACCAGTTTTCAAGAATTAGCAACTTATGTTTCTCACAATCGTGTGGCGTTACTTGCTAAAAAATATGGCGATAAAAAACTACACAAAATGTGTAATTTAATTGCTGGAGACGAAATGCGTCATCACTTAGCGTATAGCGAATTTGTTAAACGTATTTTTGAAGTAGATCCTAGCGAAATGATGTTATCGTTTCAATACATGATGAAGAAAAAAATTACGATGCCAGCGCATTTGATTAGAGAATCAGGTGAAAGTATTGGAACTGCATTCGAAAAATTTTCAGAATCGGCACAACGTTTAGGTGTTTACACAGCGATGGATTATGTAGATATTCTTCAAAAATTAAATGAGAAATGGGAAATTGATAAAATTGGTAATCTTACAGATGAAGCTGAAAAAGCACGTGATTATCTAATGAAATTACCTGCTCGTATGGCAAAAATTTCTGAGCGTTTAGTCGTTCCTGCTGAAGGACAACTTTTTAAATGGGTAGAACCAGCTTTAGCTAGATAAACTTATAAATTCTAAAAAAAATTAAATTCCAATTTTACACAAGATTGGAATTTTTTATATCATCAGAAATGACAATAATAGACAACACTATACTTTTTGTAAAACAACAATTAGAAAATGCAGAAGGAGGTCACGATTGGTTTCACATCGAACGCGTCTATAAAAATGCTTTATTAATTGCAGAAGGCGAAGATTGCGATTTGATAGTAGTTAAGCTTGGTGCGTTACTACATGATATTGCCGATTCAAAATTTCATGGTGGCGATGAAACGGTTGGCCCAAAAACAGCTCGTACTTTTTTAGAATCACAAAATGTAAAAGAAGACATTATTTTACATGTAATTGCAATTATTGAAAATATTTCGTTTAAAGGTGGAAATTTCGAAAAGAAATTCAATTCCAAAGAATTAGAAATTGTGCAAGATGCTGATCGATTAGATGCTATTGGCGCTATAGGAATTGCTCGTACTTTTAATTATGGTGGATTCAAAAATCGTCCATTATACAATCCGAATGTTCAGCCCAACATGAGTATGAATAAGGAAGAATACAAGAATAGTGAATCGCCAACTTTGAATCACTTTTACGAAAAATTATTACTTCTAAAAGATAAAATGAATACCGAAACAGGTAAAAAAATTGCTCAAAAGCGTCATGATTTTATGGTGACTTTTTTAAGTCAGTTTTATGCCGAATGGGACGGTCAGGAATAAAAACAAAAAGCGGTTCTCTTTATGAAAACCGCTTTTTTTAATATTTTAATTTCATTAAACTACTCCTTGCGCCAACATAGCATCCGCTACTTTTACAAATCCTGCAATATTGGCTCCTTTTACATAATCAATATAACCATCATCGTTTTTACCATATTTCACACAAGATTCGTGAATGCTGTTCATGATTTTATGCAAACGCTCATCCACTTCTTCTGTTGTCCAACTCAATCGTAATGAATTTTGTGACATTTCTAATCCCGATGTGGCAACACCACCCGCGTTAGATGCTTTTCCTGGTGCAAATAAAATTTTTGCATTGTGAAAGGCTGCAATTGCTTCTGGAGTGGAAGGCATGTTGGCGCCTTCAGCCACACAAATACAACCGTTTGCAATCAATTTTTGTGCTTCATCACCGTTCAATTCGTTTTGAGTGGCACAAGGCAAAGCAATATCGCATTTAACTTCCCAAGGATCTTTTCCTGCAAAAAATTGTGCCTTTGGATATTTGTTCAAATATTCTGAAATTCTACCATAATTTATATTTTTGATTTCCATAATGTAAGCTAATTTCTCTGCGTCAATTCCGTCAGCATCATAAATATATCCTGAAGAATCTGAAGCTGTCACCACTTTTGCTCCTAATTGTGTTGCTTTTTCAATAGCATATTGCGCCACATTTCCTGAACCAGAAACCAAAACTGTTTTTCCTTGAAATGAAAGTCCTTTGGTAGCCAGCATACTTTGGGCAAAATAAACAGTACCATATCCTGTAGCTTCTGGACGAATTAACGAACCTCCAAAAGAGATTCCTTTTCCAGTTAAAACACCAGTAAATTCGTTTCTTAATTTTTTATATTGACCAAATAAATAACCTACTTCTCTACCTCCAACACCAATATCACCCGCAGGAACATCAGTATCTGGTCCAATGTGTCTAAATAATTCTGCCATAAAAGCTTGGCAAAAACTCATGATTTCAGTGTCTGATTTCCCTTTCGGATCAAAATCTGAACCACCTTTTCCACCACCCATTGGCAATGTCGTTAAACTGTTTTTGAAAACTTGTTCAAAAGCCAAAAATTTCAAAATGCTCAAATTTACCGAAGGATGAAAACGCAATCCTCCTTTGTATGGACCAATTGCAGAATTCATTTGGATGCGATATCCTTTGTTTAATCTTGTTTTTCTGGCATCATCTAACCATGCTACGCGAAACATTACAACCCTTTCAGGTTCAACCATTCGTTCTAAAAGCATTTTATCTTGATACTTTTTATTGTTTTCAATGAATGGAATAACAGCTTCGGCCACCTCGTGGACAGCTTGCAAGAACTCGGGTTCGTTTGGATTTTTTTTCGCAACTTCAGCCACGAAATCATTAATTTTTTTTAACATAATTATTGTGTTGTTGTTTGTTAAATAATTAAAAAATATTTATTTCAACTCAAAATTAAACATTTTAACAATTATACTTAAAAAAATTAACTAAAACATTTTGTTAACAACCTTAAATAAAAAACCCAGAACTAAGTTCTGGGTTTATATTTTATTTTCCTGGAAATATTGCTTTTCTTTTTTCTAAAAATGCGGTTGTCCCTTCTTTAAAGTCTTCGGTTCCAAAAGAAAGACCGAAGTTTTTAATTTCTACTTCATAACCATTCGTTCCGTCTTCAAAATTGGCATTAATTGCTTCGATTGCTTTTGCGATAGCTACACTTGAATTATTTGCAATTTTTGAAGCAATCCCTTTTGTGAAATCTAATAGTTCTTCTTGTGTAACTACGTGATTAACTAAACCAAAATTTTTAGCCGTTTCTGCATCAATCATTCCTGCTGTCATGATTAGTTCCATAGCACGACCTTTACCAACCAATTGAGCTAAACGTTGTGTGCCTCCATAACCAGGAATCACACCCAAAGTAACTTCTGGTAATCCCATTTTTGCATTTGTTGAAGCTGTTCTAAAATGACAAGCCATTGCTAATTCTAATCCACCACCAAGAGCAAATCCATTAACTGCTGCAATAACTGGTGTGCTTAAATTTTGTACAAAATCAAATAATAAAGCTTGTCCTTCAGCGGCTAATTTCCCGCCTTCTTCTACTGAAAAATTAGCGAATTCTGAAATATCTGCTCCGGCAACAAATGCTTTTTCGCCACTTCCAGTAATGATAATAGCTTTTATTGATTTGTCTTCGTTTAACGCTTTAAAACCATCATGTAATTCTTGTATTGTAGCTTTGTTTAATGCGTTTAATTTTGTGGGTCTATTAATGGTAATAACCGCAATATTGTCTTGTTTTTCAATTAAAATGTTCTCCATTATAGTGTGTTTATTGTTTATTTATTGGGAAAGAAACCAAAAATTCGGTTCCTATGTTTAATTCTGTTTCAAATGTAATTGTTCCGTGGTAATTTTCGATAATATTTTTAATAATTGCTAAACCAAGTCCCATTCCGCTTGATTTTGTGGTGAATTTTGGTTCGAAAATTCGGGCAGCATTTTCTTCGGAAATTCCTTTTCCGTTATCTTTAACCGCAATTTTTACTTGATTATCTTCTCTAAAAACGGTTACAAAAACCAGTTTGTGCTCTTGCTCTTCTGGAATGGATTGAATGGCGTTTTTTACCAAATTTGTGATTACACGAATTAATTGCGTTCGGTCTAACTTGGCAATAATTTCGTCTTCTAATGCTGAAAATTGAATAAAATCTTCATTAAAAATTTCCAATGCCATTTTAACAATATACACCACATTTAATGTTTCATTTTGTTGAGCTGGCATTGTGGCAAAGTTAGAAAAAGCACTTGCTACCGAACTCATCGTATCTATTTGTTGTAAAATGGTTTGCGTGTAATCGTTTAATTTTTTTGAAATATCAGGATCGTTAGCATCAAACTTTCGTTGAAAACTTTGCACCGTTAAACGCATTGGTGTAAGCGGATTTTTAATTTCGTGTGCTACTTGCTTTGCCATTTCGCGCCAAGCTTGTTCTCTTTCACTTTGTGCTAAAATAGTGGCGCTTTCTTCTAATTTATCTACCATGTTATTATAGGAACGGACCAATAAGTTGATTTCCTTACTTCCGTCTTCAATAACAATTTTTTCATTACGTTGATCTAATTGAGTTTCCTGAATTTTATCGCTAATGATTTTTAATGATTTTGTAATATAACTCGATAAAAAGTAAGAAAGAACAATGGCAATGAAAAACATAAAAGTATAGACCTGTCCAAAACGAATTAAGAAATTTTGAACTTCATTGTCATAAAACTCAGCATCTTCTTCATAGGGTAAATTTAAAATAGCAAGTGGCTTAAATTTATTATCTTTTAAATAAGAATAGGATGATCTAAAGGTTTTTTCGTCAACATTTGAAAATTCAATATATCTTTTATCTAAAGAAGATTGAATTATTTTTAAAGTAGATGGATTAATTTTTGGTTTGTCTTTATCTAATTTAAAAATAGCTTTTGATGAAATTAATAAGTTTCCTTTTAAATCAAAAAAATTAATTTCCATGCTATGAATATCTGCTAATTCGAAAATTTTATCTTTAAAAATTAGTGGAATATTTTTTGTGTTTAGCGGATAAGTTGTTGTTTGTAAAACATAATTTATGTGTTCAGCAATTGCAGTTTCTTTTCGCTCTAATCTATCTTGATGGTATTCTTTTGCTTCTTTTCTAAATTGGTAAATGGAAACCGCAGCAATAAGTATTGATGCAATTAGTGTTAAGAATATCATGGATAGAAATATTCTTACACGCAATGAAAGGTTTTTAAAATTGAATATTCTATCCATTAGTAATGCTAAAAATTAGCTGTTATTTTTTTCTCTAATTTTTTTATACAATTTATATCCTAGCATTAAAAGTATTGAAAAGGCAATAATTCCAACAACTCCAAAAATCCAGTTAATTGCATTCTTTAAAATTACTAAAAAAACTACTGCGAAAAGAATAATAGTAGCACCTTCGTTCCAAAGTCTAAAAAACCCAGGGGAATGTTTCACTTCGTTATTTTGTAATTGCTTAAATATTTGATGGCATTTTAAATGATACAAATACAATAAAAACACAAAAGCTAATTTAACATGCATCCAAGGTTGCGCTAACCAAACTTTCCCAACTTCAGTAAAAAACAACATCCAAAAAGCAAAAATACTTGCTAAAATAGCACTTGGCCAAGTAATAATGTACCACAAACGGTATTGCATTAATTGGTATTGTTTTATTAAAATATCTTGCTCAAGTTGTGGTTTTTGTTTGGCTTCGGCATGATAAACAAATAAGCGAACAATGTAAAACAACCCAGCAAACCAAGTGATTACAAATATTAAATGCAGTGATTTTATGTAGTTGTAAAGTTCCATTTAGAAGTCATTTCTATTTAATTTGAAAATCTTTAATCCAATTCGCAACTACTCCACACCATTCATCTTCATCATTTAAACATGGAATTGCCATAAATTCCTCGCCTCCATGATGCAAAAATTGTTCGTTAGCTTCCATTGCGATTTCTTCTAAAGTTTCTAAACAATCAGCAACGAATGCTGGTGTTACTACGGCTAATTTCTTAATTCCTTGCTCTGGCATTTTGTTAATTTCAACATCTGTATAAGGTGTTAACCATTTATCACCTGCTAAACGCGATTGAAAGGTTTGGCTGTATTTTCCTTCTGGAATTCCTAATAATTTTACAACTTGTTTTGTAGTTTCATAACATTGATGACGGTAACAAAATTCGTGCGCTGGCGAAGGTGTGTTGCAACAAGAACCATCAATTTTACAATGCGATTTAGTTACATCTGTTTTACGAATATGACGTTTTGGAATTCCGTGATACGAAAATAATAAATGGTCGTAATCAAATCCTTCTAAATGTTTTTTGATGGAATTTGCCAAAGCCTGAATAAAATCAGGTTTGTTATAAAAAGCTGGAACATTAGTAAATGTCATTTCTGGGAAATGCTTCTGACGTAATTCTTCAGCCAAAACTAAAATAGTAGTAGTTGAAGCCATGGCATGTTGCGGATATAAAGGCAAAAGCATCACTTCAGTTACCCCTTGATCTTTTAACTCTTGTAATCCTTTTTGAATGGTCATGGTTCCATATCGCATTGCTAAGGCAACTGGAACATCAACCAATTGTTGCACTTTTTGATGCATTTTTTTAGAAATCACAATTAAAGGCGAACCTTCATCTGTCCAAATTCTTGCATACGCTTCCGCTGATTTTTTAGGTCTTGTTTGTAAAATAATCCCTCGAACTAACAAAGCACGTAATAAAAACGGAACATCTATTACATATTTATCCATTAAGAACTCGTCTAAATATGGCTTAACGTCTTTGGCTGTTGGACTTTCTGGCGAACCTAAGTTAACTAATAATACTCCTTTTTTCATTTTCTTTTTTTTTCAAAAATACTATTTAATTATCAAAAAAAAATGACGTAAGATTAATCTTAAAGCAAAAATTACTATTTGTCGGAAAAATTATTCATTTTATCGAAATTTTGTTAAAATTATAATATTATTAACAATATATTTTTTTTTATATTAAATAATATTTAACTTAGTGACAGAATTATTGAATATTTAATAATTAAAAACCTTGGCTCATGAAGAAACATTACATTAAATTACTCATTTGGTTTGTTTCAACTACAGCATTTTCTCAAGTGCAAGGTGTAGGAATCAACGAGGACACTCCTCAACAAGCCCTTCATTTAGGTTCCTCAAGTGGAACAATTCGCGTTGATGGTTTAAATGACGCAAACTCTCTCTTTAATGGAGGGGGCGCTGTTACATATCCGTTATTCGTAGACGGAGCTGGTAATCTTACCTTAGAATTCAAACCAATTTATAACAGCAATGGTTCAGATGCTCTCGATCATGCGCTTTTGCCAGGCTCGGTTGTAACACTTCCTGCCGGTGATAATGATGGTGTAATGGTAGGGGAGCTTTTTAATTTTACAATAGCTGTTAATAGAGCGTCAATTCTTGAAGTAAAATACAATGTTAGCATGGATGTGTTTTTAAATCCCGCAGAAACAGCTATTTCTGATAGACGAGCAAGACGAGTAAATACTTTTTTTCAAGTTAATGGCGCAGGAAGAAAATATGGACAATCTGCAAAATGCTATACAGGTGGATCAGTTGATAGTGAAACAGGTAAATTATTTAACACAAGTACTTCATACATTACTCTGCCAGCAGCGGGTTCTTATGTAATTCGTTTTTACGGGGAAGTTTCTTCAGGAATAACAAACAGTACCGCAAACACAGGATTAGCCACTTGCGTAAAATTTGCTAGAGGAAACGACAGTTTACTATTTAGATTACATTAAGCCTCTTTTCTAATTCTAAAACTCAGAAAATTATGAAAAATCAATACTTATATTTACTTTTTAGCTCAGCTATTGGATTTAGTCAAGTAGGAATAGGGACTTCAAACCCACAAGAAGAATTACATGTTGCGGGAAATAATTCAACTATTCGCATAGAGAGTTTAAGCAACGCAAATAACCCACTTAATGACGGAATAAAAAACGCACGTGTTTATGTTGATGCGAACGGAAACTTCACATTAACCCCACCAAACTATACAGCAGGCGGAAGTGGATATGGAAATTTACCAATAAACTTCTTAATAGATGTACCAAATTTTATTCCTGATAATGTTGATGGTCTTCCAGCTCCTTATGATAGTTTAGGAAGAATAATAAATAGTGATTTAACTCAAGAAACCGTTGAAGGCTTTATTTTTAGTGCTACCTTTACTGTTCCTCAATCATGTACTGTTGAAGTAAAACATGGCGTTACAATAGTAATATCAGGTTCAAATATGTTAACTCCTAGTTTAGCATATATTAACGACAGTAAAACAAGAACCATACAAACCTTTTTCTGCTTTGATATAAATAATGATGGATTAAGCCCTGCAGAGAAAGCATTACAATATGGCCATAAAGGACAATTTTACTGTTCGGTTGCCGGAGGTTCACTAGGCTATCCATATATGAATAGTCAAGGGTACGCAACCTTACCTCCAGGCACACATTCCATTCATTTCTTTGGAATTGTACAAGATCCGCCTAACTCGTTCACAAGTGTAGGATTTGGAGGAGCAACAGACTATTTAAAACTTAGAGTATATAATTAAAACCTACTATTATGAAAAAATACTTTACCTTATTTATTTTTGCATTTTGCGCTTCAACATTTGGACAAGTGGGTGTTAATACTAACAATCCTCAAGAAGAACTTCATGTTGGAGGAGCAAATTCGACAATCAGAATTGATGGATTAAACACCCCTAACAACGTTAACAACCTAGGAACAGCTTCATCATCACCTGTTTACGTTGACGCTGATGGTGATTTGATTTTAGGAACTTTAGCAGACAATGTTGAAATACTTTTTGACTCGGAAAATTATTTAGTTGATGTTCAAGATCCAACATCTTTAATTAATCAAGTAGGTAGTGGTGCAGGATTTAGTCAAGGTGGAATTCCTATTGGAGGAACCGCTATTTCTTTTACCTTAACTAAACCAGCAATTGTTGAGGTTAACTATTCTGTAAGCTGGAATGTTGGAAAAAATGTAACTGCAACATCAAGAATTGATGATTTTAGAGCTAGAATTGTTCAAACCGCAATGTATTTCAGACAAAATAATTATTTAGGCCCAGCGGTTATTAACGATTATTATGGCAATCCAATTAATGGAGGACCATGGTGCATTACTAGTAATTGCATGGAACTTGGAGGTTTATTAGCTATCAATGGACAGTTTTATAATAACATCATTGGTAACCAAGGAGAATGGAGAAACTACAGAAACACAGCATCTGATTATGTAGTTTTAGGACCAGGAACCTATACTCCTATGTTTGCCGCTCAATTAGCAGTTGGAAACACGGGTGGTACAGGAGCTGTAAAATTATATTTAGGTGTTGGAATGGATGAGGTTCAAATAGTTGCTTATTATTTTAACTAACTTTATTAATATAAATAGTTTTTTGTCGGCAAAAATTGTATTTAAACGATTTTTGCCGACATTTTATTGATTATCAGAAAAATAATTAGATTTTTGACCAAAAGGTAGAGCATGAAATCAAAAATTATTTTTCTGATAGTTTTTTTTATTGGGGTAAACTCAAAAGCGCAAGTTAGCGGTGTCGGTATCAATAAAGACAATCCACAACAAGCACTTCATTTAGGATCACAAACAGGAACTATTCGTGTAGATGGATTAAATTCAACTAATAATACATTTAATGGTGGAGGTGTTGATAAAACATATCCTGTCTATGTTGATCATAATGGTGATTTAACATTAAAAACCGCAGCATATGACAACAGTGACGGAGACGATGCTTTTTTAACAGCTGCAATAAATGGCACTCTAACAATTTTAGCTGCAGATGTGCCTAATGATGGTTATGCAACTTCTGAAATAACTTCATTTGTTTTTACATTAACTAGACCTACAATCGTAGAAATAAAATATTCTATAAGTCTTGAAGTGTTTCAAAACAATCTTTTTACAATAATTAAAGACCCATATGCAAGAAATATTACAAATTTCTTTACACTAAACACACCAGTTTTATTAGATACTACTAGAAGATATGGCGCTAGTTCAAAATGTTATTTCAATAGAAATGATGCAGCAACAAACCCTGCAGCAGCTCCTGATGGAGCAACAGGTTATATTTATAATTCTGGCACAACATATATTCCTTTGCCAGCAGGACTACACACGCTTCGCTTTTATGGAACTGCTTGCTCAGGAAGCGCTAATCGACCAACATTTGTAAGATTTGCTGGAGGCCCAGACTCAATATTTATAAAACTATATTAATTTTTATACTATGAAAAAAAATATTATATATTTCTTTTTGTCATTTAGTTGTTTCTCGTTTTCACAAATTGGTATAGAAACTAATAATCCACAACAAGACCTTCACATAGCTGGTGCAACTTCAACAATTCGTATTGAAAGTTTAAATAGTATTAATGAACCTGCATTAAATGATGGAACAAAACTTGCACCACTTTATGTAAATGCAAACGGCGATTTTACACTTGCACCTTCTGGTTTTACAACCGGTGGAGGTGTAGGAACCAACGCGCCATTAAACTTTTTAATTAGCGTTCCTAATTTTGTGCCTAACGGACCATTTGGTGACGGTACAGTTGTAGCTAATGACATAACCGTTACAAGTGGTGTTGCTGAAATTGTTCAAGTTCCTTTTACAAGTCCACAAGATGCTTTAATAGAAGTGCGATATGCAATGACGATAGATCTTTCAGATCAATTTTTACCAGCACCTGCAGGATCAACTTTTAATGATATTTCAGCAAGAGCAGTTCGTTGTTATTTTTATATTGATTTAAATAGTGATGGATTGGATGCGGCCGAATTATCAAAAAAATATGGTTTACATGGTGAAGCATATACTTCATTTGCCCAAGGTTCAATTGGATATGCATTTATTCACGGTGTTGGGTATGGAAACATCCCTGCAGGGAACCATAGATTAGTGTTTTATGGGGAAACACAAGACGGAAACAACAGGGATACCTATGTAGGATTTGGTGGATCATCAGATTATTTAAAAATTAGAATCTATAATTAAATTATACTATGAAAAACATTTTAACATCTATATTTTTATTGTTTGCTTTTTTAGTATTTGGTCAAGTAGGAATTAAAACCACGACACCTTTAGAAGAATTACATATTGCTGGACCAACTTCAAATATTAGAATTGAAGGTCTTAATGCTACTAATAATGTTTTAAATCTTGGAAATAAAGAGAATACTCGTGTTTTTGTTGATACAGATGGAGACTTAGTTTTAAGTACAATACCTACAAATATTGGAGTGCTATTCAATCCAGCAAACTATTTATCTGATCCATTAGATACTGGTGGTGCTGATGCAAATGTAATTAATCAAACTGGTGTTGGATCTGGATATGCTCAAGGTGGTTGGCCAAGAGTTACTGGTCCAGGAAGTTCAACTTTCACCCTTACAAGACCTGCAATTGTCGAAATAAATTACTCCCTTTCTTACGAAATTTTTAAATCTGGCATTCCAATTGATGACAACCATGCGCGTACTGCTCAATTTTTTATTTACTTACGTAATGGCGGTCCAGCAGGAGCTATTATAACTACAGATTATAATGGAGATCCTGTGAATTTTGGTGGAAACCCAGGTGCATTAGGTTATAGTGGTAATTTTTATACTAACGGAAGTTCTTTAGGAGCTGGCGGTGGAGAAGGCACAGGAAAAGAGTTCTACGCAACAGGACATGACTATATTGTATTAGGGCCAGGAACTTATACACCAATGTTTTCAGGAATACTTTTTGTTGCAAATACAGGTGGTACAGGAGCTGTAAAAATGCAAATTGGGGGCGGAGACGATGAAGTTATTATTGTAGCTCATTATTACAACTAAACAAAATAAAAGCAAAAAAGAGCCAAAAGGCTCTTTTTTTTTATATACTAGAATTTATAGACATTAAATACTTTTTTGGAGTTGTACCAAATTTTTTCTTGAAAGCGGCTATAAAATGACTTCCTGTACTATAACCAATTTTCAAACCTACTTCATTTACATTATACGAACCACTATCTAATAATTGACGTGCGTAATCCATTTTGTAATCAAATAAAAATCCATAAACGGTATCGCCATAAATTTGCTTGAAACCCATTTTTAACTTCTTAAGATTTAAACCCACTTGGTCAGCCAATTCTTGAAGTCCAGGAGGCTCTGCCATGTTATTCAAAATAATATCTTTTGCCTTTCTTATTTTTAAAACATTTTCTTCATCAATTAGAAACGGACATTGTTCAGCATTTGGATCTTCTGAACGGTTAAAATACAAACTGAGTAATTCATATCCTTTACCCTTGTAATATAAATTTTTGATGAATGAATTCAAATTATAATGAAAAATTTGACTCAATACAATTGACATCGAAGGACTAATATCATTTTCTTTATAATATTTCTTATCCTTGTTTTCATCACTTAAAAAAGGGATGTTTTCTGCTTCTGAAGAAAACAAACCGTGAAATTTTTTTATAGAAACAATAATAGAAATCACCCAAGTATTGGGAGCTAATTCCAAATGAATAGGCAATTCTTTTTGTGGATTATAAAACAAAAGAGACTTTTCTTCTTTTAAATCTAAAGCATAATTTCCCTGATTAAAAATAAATTTTCCTTTTCCTTTAATTCCAAAATGAAACTGTATAAGACCCTGACTTACAGGTCTTTCAATTTTAATTGTTTCATTACTATCATTCTGAAAACGCAATAAAATAAATTCATTTTCAATTTTTATTTCTTCTAAAGAACCCATAGCGATATTTTTTCGTATATACTTTTAATCAACTAACAAAATATTATTTAGAATTATTCTACATAAAGCAATTGTTAGCCCTTGAATACATTACAAATTTAGTAGAAATAATAGTAAAAAGATAATATTAGCTTAAAATATCTTTAAGCGACACAAAAAGTCCTTTGAGCGTTGTTTTTATAAAAAGGTAAAATATATTTTTGTTAAACTTTTAGGAAAGAGTACATATTATGGAAAACAATACATTCGCAAAGCATCCAACTTTCTACGCCATAGGCTTAAGTTATAAGAAAGCTGATGCTGAAATGAGAGGAAAATTTAGCTTGGACGAACAAGCTAAAATCAGCTTATTGAATCAAGCCAAGGCAGAAGGTATTGATAACCTAATTGTAACCTCAACTTGCAATCGTACTGAAATTTATGGTTTTGCTCAACACCCTTTTCAATTAATTAAATTATTATGCGAAAACAGTCAGGGAACAGTTGAAGATTTTCAAAAAGTAGCTTTTGTATACAAAAATAGTGAAGCTATTTCACATATGTTTCGTGTAGGTACTGGTCTAGACAGTCAAATTTTAGGTGACTTTGAAATCATTAGTCAATTAAAAAATGCCTTCGTAAAAAGTAAAGAGCTTGATTTAGCAAATGCTTTTTTAGAAAGATTAGTGAATGCGGTTATTCAAGCAAGCAAGAAAATAAAAAATGAAACTGAAATATCATCTGGAGCAACATCGGTATCATTTGCTTCGGTTCAATACATTTTTAAAAACGTAGAAGATATTGCTTCGAAAAATATTTTACTTTTTGGAACAGGAAAAATCGGAAGAAATACTTGTGAAAACTTAGTAAAACACACGAAACACGAGCAAATCACATTAATAAACAGAACCAAAGAGAAAGCTGAAAAATTAGCTAGAAAACTACATGTTATAGTTAAGGATTATGCTGATTTGCAGTTAGAACTTCAAAAAGCAGATGTCGTAGTTGTGGCTACTGGTGCTCAAAATCCAACAGTTGACAAAGCCATTTTAAATCTGAAAAAACCTTTACTAATTTTAGATTTATCGATTCCGAAAAACGTGAACGAAAATGTAAAAGACATTGAAGGAGTTACTTTAGTTCACATGGATGAACTTTCGCAAATTACAGATGAAACTTTAGAAAACAGAAAAAAACATATTCCTGCTGCTGAAGCTATTATCGATGAAATTAAAGACGAATTTATTGCATGGACAAAGCAACGTAAATTTGCACCAACCATACATGCTTTAAAAGCAAAATTGAATACAATTAAAGAAGGAGAATTAAATTTCCAACGAAAAAAACTAGCTAATTTTGACGAAGAACAAGCCGAATTAATTACCGCTAGAATAATTCAAAAAATCACCAATCATTTTGCCAATCATTTAAAAGATGATGAAACAATGGTGGATGAAAGTATTGAATGGATTGAAAAAATTTTCCAATTAGAAACGGTTGCAAAATAATGAGCAAAACAATCCGAATAGGAACTCGTGATAGCGAATTAGCCCTTTGGCAAGCACACACAGTACAAAAAAAACTAAATGATTTAGGTTATAAAACCGAAATTACAGCAGTTAAATCGCAAGGAGATATCATTCTTGACAAACCACTTTACGAATTAGGAATCACTGGAATTTTTACCAAAACTTTAGATATTGCCATGTTAAATGGACAAGTAGATATTGCAGTGCATTCTATGAAAGATGTGCCAACCGCTTTACCTATCGGAATTGTGCAAGCAGCAGTTTTAGAACGCGCCAACACACTTGATATTTTAGTTCACAAAGGCAATTTAGAATTTTTAAATTCAGCTGGAACTATTGCTACTGGAAGCTTACGTAGACAAGCGCAATGGTTGAATAAATATCCAAATCACAATGTGGTAGATTTACGTGGAAATGTAAATACGCGTATGCAAAAACTTCATGATAACGATTGGAGCGGAGCTGTTTTTGCAGCTGCAGGATTAGAACGCATTAACTTAAAACCAGAAAATTATATCGATTTAGATTGGATGGTTCCGGCACCAGCGCAAGGCGCAATGGTTGTGGTGGCAATGGAAAAAGATGATTTTTGCAGAGAAGCATTAGCCAAACTAAATCACTCAGAAACAGAAATTTGTACACATATTGAACGTGAATTCTTAAAAACACTAGAAGGTGGTTGTACAGCTCCAATTGGTGCTTTGGCAACATTTACCTCAGATAAAATTAATTTTGAAGGCGTTTTGTTCTCTTTAGACGGAAAAGAAAAACACACAATCAAAAAAAGTTGTACTTTTGATTCTTATAAAAACTTCGGAAAAAATTGTGCCGAAGAAATTTTAAACAGCGGCGGAAGTGCTTTAATGGAAAGTATTCGTCGTGATTTAAAAAAGTAATTTTATTCCAAAATGGAGAAAGAATCGTTACTCAATTATTTATATCGCTTTTTTGATATTATCGTATTACTTTTTATAGTTTTTGACTTTGGATATGACTTCGAAGAAAACTACAATTCACCTCACGTTATTGGTTTAATACTCCTTTCTATTGGATTATTAGCCTTTAATTCATTTAAGTTTTTTACTTACAAGTATAAGAGTAATAAAAAAGTAGCCCTTGTAAATATGGTGTTACTAACCGGGATAATGATTACTTGTGTAATCATATCATTACTAAACTTTGAATTCCCAACAGATTATATTTTGCAAAAAATAAAGCCTCTATTAGAAGGAGGTTTGATCTTTTATTTTCTCCTTAGACTACTTGTGTTGGTGCGCCATATCTATGATATTTATTTCAATCCCGCAATTGTCTTTGTAGGAAGTTTTATGATTTTAGCATTAACAGGAGGATTTTTATTAATGTTACCAAGTGCCACAACAAACGGAATCACATTTACTAATGCGCTTTTCACTTCTACAAGTGCTGTTTGTGTTACTGGCTTAGCAGTTGTTGATACTTCAACGGCTTTCACTGTAGTGGGACAATCCATTATTTTAGTTTTAATTCAATTAGGTGGAATCGGAATTTTAACCTTTACCTCTTTCTTTGCTTTCTTTTTTAGAGGTAGCTCTTCGTTTAAAGAAGGATTAAATACAAAAGATTTTATTGCACACGAAGGCATGAGGGATGTTTTTAGAGCTGCTCTTAATGTTGTTATTTTTACTTTGGCTGTGGAAGCTATCGGTGCCATCTTTGTTTATTCGTCTATTGCAGATAACAATGCTATTGACAATAAATTCTTCTTTGCAATATTCCACTCTATTTCAGCTTTTTGTAATGCTGGATTTTCTATTTTATCAGCTGGTTTGTATGATGAAGCTATCCGTTTTGACTATTTCTTACAATGGATTATTATGACATTAATTGTATTAGGAGGTTTAGGTCACAACATTGTATTTAATTTTTATCAAAAAATAAGAACTTATGTGTTAGAACTTTTTGACAAAACTATTATTCATAAAAAAGTTCGAATCATCACTTTAAATACTCAAATTGTAATTTACACTACTTTAGTATTGTTAATCGGTGGTTTTATCTTCTTATT
Source organism: Flavobacterium cheniae (assembly GCF_004363695.1). GTDB lineage: Bacteria > Bacteroidota > Bacteroidia > Flavobacteriales > Flavobacteriaceae > Flavobacterium > Flavobacterium cheniae. The sequence goes on from NZ_SNZC01000002.1 coordinate 528,691, forward strand.
TATTTCAGAATACAACAACACCTTATTAGAGCACGATAGCATTTTTGGAAAAATCACAGCGGCTTCATTTAATTCGGTAACACCAAGAACTGCCGGATTTAATGCAGTAGATTTTACTAAAATGAATGTTCCTTCTTTGTTGTTTGTCATATTCTTAATGTGGATTGGTGGATCTCCAGCTTCTACAGCCGGTGGTATCAAAACAAGTACGTTTGCATTAGCTACTTTAAATATTTTTGCCGTAGCAACAGGAAAAAGTAGAATTCAACTATTTGGAAGAAGAATTTCTTCGGAATCTACTTCACGTGCTTTTGCCATTTTATGTATCTCTTTAATTACAATAGGAATTTCAATTGTTGCAATGTTGATTTTTGAACCAAAAGGAACACCTTTATTAACCGTTGCCTTTGAATGTTTTTCAGCATATAGTACCGTTGGATTAAGTTTAAATTATACACCAACAGTAACTGAACCAAGTAAATATGTTTTAATTGCTTGTATGTTTATTGGTCGAATTGGAATGCTCAACTTAATGGTTGGATTATTACGAAGATTGAATCATCAATTCTACGAATATCCAAAAGAAAATATATTAATTAACTAATCTACCAAAAATGAAAATTATAGTATTTGGTTTAGGAAACTTCGGAATGTCGCTTGCTATCAGCTTAACTGAAACAGGAAACGAAGTAATTGGTGTAGATAAAAACATCGAAAAAATTAATCTTATCAAAGATAAAATTTCACATGCTATTGCATTAGATTCAACAAATGAATTATCGTATGAAGCTTTACCTTTAAAAGATGCAGATAAAGTAGTAGTTGCTATTGGAGAAAATGAAGGTGCTGCTATTATTACAACTGCAATCATAAAAAAATTGAGTGATGTAAAAATTATCAGTCGTGCTTTATCACCTATTCACGATACGGTTTTAGAGGCAATGGGAATTCACAGTATAATTCACCCAGAGCAAGAGTCAGCAGATAGACTAACAAAACAAATCAACTTCAAATCAACGTTGGAAAACTATCAATTAGATGATAACTTCACGATTTCGGAAGTAAAAGCTAAGCCTGAATTCTTCGGAAAAACATTAGCAGAATTAGATTCTATCGATAAATATCATTTGACTTTGGTTACTATTATTCGTAAAAGAGAAAAACGTAATCTTATCGGAAAAAAATCAATTATAAAAGAAACTATTGGTCGTCCTGCTCCTGATACTGTAGTATTAGAAGATGATATTTTAGTAGTTTACGGATATAATAAAGATATCGAAACTTATTGTTTAGGTCAAGAAGAATATCAAATTAGAAGCTAAAATGACTCAAATTCTTTCTACGAAAAAACTTTCAAAGGCGTTAAAAAAGAAGTTTTCTGATGCTGGAATGAAACTTGTAGAAAAGAATTTTATTCAAACTAAAGCAGTTTCTTTTGAAACACCTCAACTAAATGATTACTTAGTTTTCACGAGTAAACAAGCAGTAAAAAGTGTTTTGAAATCGGGAGTACAAAACATTCTTTTGAAACCTTGTTTGTGTGTAGGAAGTAAAACCAAGAATTTTCTCGAAAAAAAAGGTTTCACCGTTATTGAAAGTGCTGATTATGCCGAAGATTTGATTCAAATCATCGATTCGAAATATAAAGACAATTCGTTTACATTCTTCTGTGGAAACATCAGAAAAAATACGATTCCCGATTTTTTTCAGCAAAATAAAATCGCATATAACGAAATTGTCGTATATGAAACTAAACTAAAACCACACCAAATAAAAAAACCATTTGATGGCATTTTATTTTTTAGTCCGTCTGGAGTGAATAGTTTTTTGGAAAAGAATTCATTAGAAAATAAAAAGTGTTTTTGTATTGGAAACACCACTGCAAAAGCATTAGAAAACAAAACAGAAAATATTGTAATTGCATCACAACCCACTGTTGAAAATGTAATTAACGAAGTAATACATTATTATAAACGCTTATAGCCTATTGCTTAAAGCCTAAAGCAATCAAAAATGATTAAGAACGATTTATTTTTAAAAGCATTAAAAGGAGAAACAGTTGAACGCCCACCAGTTTGGATGATGCGTCAAGCAGGAAGATATTTACCAGAATTTAGAGCTTTGCGCGATAAATATGATTTCTTCACGCGTTGCGAAACTCCAGAATTAGCAGCTGAAATTACCGTGCAACCTATTCGTATTGTAAAACCAGATGCGGCTATTTTATTCTCAGATATTTTGGTAGTGCCAAGAGCTATGGGAATTCATGTGGAATTGAAAGACAATTTAGGTCCGATAATTCCAAATCCGATTCGTACTGCCGAACAAGTAAATCAGGTTTTTGTCCCAAATATTCACGAGACTTTAGGTTACGTGATGGATGCGGTAAAACTAACCAAAGAAATGTTGAACGACGAAGTACCGTTAATTGGTTTTGCGGGATCGCCTTGGACAATTTTCTGTTATGCTGTAGAAGGTAAAGGTTCTAAAAGTTTTGATACTGCTAAAGGATTTTGTTTTTCAAATCCGGTTGCAGCACACTTACTATTGCAAAAAATTACGGATACCACAATTTTATACTTAAAAGAAAAAGTAAAAGCAGGTTGTAATGCTATTCAGATTTTTGATTCTTGGGGAGGAATGCTTTCTCCAGTAGATTATCAAGAATTCTCATGGCAATACATCAACCAAATTGTAGAAGCTTTAGCCGAAGAAACAGAGGTAATCGTATTTGGAAAAGGATGTTGGTTTGCCTTGAACGACATGGCAAAATCAAAAGCATCAGCTTTAGGAGTAGATTGGACGTGTTCGCCAAGAAACGCTCGTTATTTAACTGGTGGTGATATCACTTTACAAGGAAATTTCGATCCAAGTCGTTTGCTTTCTCCTATTCCAACCATCAAAAAAATGGTACATCAAATGATTGACGAATTCGGAAAAGACAAATACATTGTAAACTTAGGTCACGGAATTTTACCAAATATTCCTGTGGATCATGCTAAAGCGTTTGTTGAGGCAGTGAAAGAGTATAAGATGTAGTTTTTTTATAACTAATGATAGAAACCGATTCATTTCATATAATCACTTTACAAGCAGATGACGCAAAAAGTTTATCTGAAATGATGGTTTTGAATTTTGATAACTTTAAACGTTACTTTCCAATTACACTATCTAAAAATCTATCCATAAAAGATAGTTTAAGTTATATTGAAGAAAAAAGAAAAGAAAACGTTTCAAAGTCTGAATTTACTTTTGGAATTAAAGATGTTTCTAATTCAAAAATTGCTGGTTTGATCATCATCAAAGAAATAAATTGGGATACGAAACAAGGAGAATTTGCCTATTGTATTAGTTCAGAATACGAAAACAAAGGTTGGATGTCAAAAGCTATTGCTCGAACCACAAAATACGGTTTTGAAGTTTTAGGATTCAATAAATTTCAAATTATTGCTCATAAAACAAATATTGGAAGTTGTAAAGTTGCAGAAAAGTGCGGTTTCACATGGAAAAGAACACTTTTAAATGAATACACACCTCCAAATGAAACTCCATTGGATATGGAATTATATGAATTAGAACATGAAAAATAAATTAAAATGAGAGCAATTTTAACTGTATTTATTTTATTATTTTCAAACTTTATTAATGCGTGCCTTTGGGATAGAGACACTTATGCAATGGAAAAACAAAAGTTTCCAGATGCTTTTGAATTAATGACTGGGAATTTTGACAGGCACTCCAATTCATATTACCAATGGCGTATTGCTAAAATTCAACCACTAATTGATAAAGGAAGTAAAGACCCTTTACTTTTTGATGATTTGGCAGTGGCATATTCAAAATTAGGCAATGATAAAAAAGCTATTGAGCTTATGAAGCTTAAGGAAAAATTTGCTCCAAATTTATATGAAACATTCGCTAATCTTGGTACTTTTTATATACATGATGAGCAATTTGAAGAAGGATTAATATATATTAATAAAGCTATAAAAATAAATCCTGAGGCGCACTTTGGAAGAGAAATATATCAAAAATACCTTGTTGAATTTATTCTATCAAATAAAAAAAAGGGGTCTGAATCTAACAATTTTTACACCTTTTTATTAGAAAAATACAAAACCAAAAATAATTCAACGAAAGATTTTCTCCCTGAAGATGAAATTAAAAAAGCCGTAAAAGGAATTTTAGGAATGATGCGTTTTGGTAATTATAACTCTCCTATTCTTTTGAATGCTCTTGGAGATGTTTTGCTTAATGAATCATATAGTGAACCTGGAGCTAAAAGATTATCAGCTATGGCATATATGGCTTCTGATTTATACAATGCCGGTTCAGTTTCTCTCAAAACCAAAGAAAACATTCAAATGTTTTTGAGCATGCAAGAAAGTGATAAAAACACTTACGAAGAATTGCTTAAAGAAGTTAAAAAAGGTATTCTAATTGGGAAAAGCAGATATGCTGAAATTGAAAAAAAAGAATCAAATTGGGTTATCCAAAACAAAGATTTAGATATTGAGTTCGCACAAAATTTTTATGCAAAAACAGATTCTACAAATAAGAACAATGTTGCTCAAAATAATCAAAATAGAATTACTAAAAGCGGAGATAAAATATCTAACAAACTAATCATTGGATTAATCATTACATTAGTTATTGTTGGAATTATTGTGATTATAAAACTTCGAAAAAAACATATTTAAATTGAAAAATAAATTCTATCAATACATACAAACCCTACAAGATCAAATCTGTAAAGGATTAGAGGACATCGATGGCGGTACCAAATTTCGAGAAGATTTATGGGAACGACCAGAAGGCGGTGGCGGTCGCACACGTGTTATTGAAAACGGAAATGTTTTTGAAAAAGGTGGTGTAAATATTTCAGCCGTTCATGGTAAATTACCCGATACGATGCAAAAAATGTTTGGTGTTGGAGAAGCCGATTTTTTCGCTTGCGGATTGAGTTTGGTAATTCATCCTAAAAATCCGATGGTGCCAACGGTTCATGCGAATTGGCGTTATTTTGAAATGTATGATGAAAACGGCAATATCATTAACCAATGGTTTGGTGGCGGACAAGATTTAACACCTTATTACTTATTTGAAGAAGATGCCAAACATTTTCATCAAACTTGTAAAACGGCTTGTGACAAACATAACCCTGAATTTTATCCGAACTATAAAAAGAAATGCGATGAGTATTTCTGGAACGCCCACAGATTTGAAGCTCGTGGAATTGGCGGTTTATTTTTCGATTATTTGAAAGCAACCGAGCAAATGTCGATGGAAGATTGGTTTAATTTCGTGTCAGAAGTTGGAAATTCTTTCTTACAAGCATATGTTCCAATTGTGGAAAAAAGAAAAGATTTACCATATACAGATGCACAACGCACATGGCAAGAAATTCGTCGTGGTCGTTATGTAGAATTCAATTTGGTTCATGATAAAGGAACACTTTTCGGACTAAAAACTAACGGAAGAATAGAAAGTATTTTGATGAGTTTACCACCACATGTGCAATGGGTGTATGACCATCATCCTGAACCAGGAAGCGAAGAAGAAAAATTACTAAAAGTATTAGCAAAACCAGTTGACTGGCTATAAATAAAAAACTCCGCTATTTAAGTAGCGGAGTTTTTTATTTATTTCATTTGAATTAATCTAAAAAATCGATTAAATCCAAAGTCTGAAGTATAATATTTTCATTTGAAAAATTAGAATTGATTTCCATTTCTAATTTCATAATATGATTGTTTAGTTTATTTGACGCTTTGAATTCCATATTTTTAAACTGATTCCCTAAACGTATCATTTTTGCTGTATCACTTCCTAAATCTTGGTTTAATAAATACGCTTTGAAAAAACGTTGCATTTCAAAATTTCCGTAAAAATAATTCTTCGATAAATCTTTCTTTACTTTCTTAGTAAAATCAGACTTTGAGCCATCATTCAAATACTTTAATCCATTTGTAAACACCATAACATCCCCTTTTTTAAGTATAATCATATCTCCTAAATCTTCTGATTGATTTACTAAATAATAACCATCTCCTTTTTGTAAAAGATTTTTTCTAACACCTAAATTCAATAATTTATCTCCCATTTTTGGATGTGTAGAAGTCATAATCATGGTGAAAATTGGTCGGGTTTTAGTGATGGTTTTTTCTTCTTCTAGTTCTTCGTAATTTTCATCATAAGTTCTCGACATAAAGGTACTTTCATAAGACTCCATGGCATGTAAAAACATAGAAATATCGCCATCAAAAAGAGTTGCTGTGGCTTCTTCATCAACAATTGTTGAAATTAAATCTGTTATTATTTCTGTATCTTGTTTGTCAATTGGCATATTACTTAAAAGCTGCTCCATAATTTCTGGATAGTTTTTAAGTAATTCTTCTGTACTTGAGTGATAGGAAAAATACGCTAAAGGTTCTTGCTTTGGAAAATAATTATAAATGTTTTTATTCGGTTTTCTGGCAACTACTTTTTGCATTACATTGGCAAGAGATTCTGAATATTCCACTTTTTGTTCCATTCTAGCTTTGTTGTTTTCAAAATAGAAATCAACATTCATTCCTTTAATTGAATTATTGGAATTATTTATGCCGTTGTTTGAATTGATAGAACCTAACAAATAATAAAACGAACTCATTTTGCCATAAACTGCTTCATAATTAATCCATGAAGCAATATCTGCATTGGTACTTACTTTAGTTGAAGTTGGTGTTACAAATCCATTTTCAAATAAAAGAGCTATTTGTTCCTCTTGCTTTTCTTGTTTTTGGATTCGTTGTTCTGCTTGCTCTTTTTCAAAAGAGGCAATCCATTTTTTATACTCTTCATCTTCAACAGCTTCTACCACTTCGATATTTTCATCTTCAGAAATGGCTTCTTCAACTCCAATTCTTTTTTCAACAATTTCCTCTATTGGAGCAACTTCTTCAATTTCAATCACTTCTACTGGAGGGTCTTCATAATACTCTTCATCTACTACAACTGCAGCACTATCGGCTACCAACATAGCGTCTGAAAAATCTGCGTTAGTAAAATTATTATTGGTTTCAACAAGTCCATAAATAATGAAGTTGCCGTCATTCCACGCCATTGTAAAATCGTCTTTTTTAGGCGAATAAACAGTGTATTTTGAATGCGTTTTAATAACTTCTTTAATAGAATCAGTTGTTTTTGAGTTATTATTATTGACTTTATTTTGGATAAAAGCATTCCAACCATTTACATCTTTTAATGGAAATGTCATTTGATAATACGCTATACTATCGGTAAAATTTCCATGAATGGTTACGGGATTAGATTTATCTATGAACGAAATAAAATCGTTTAATTTAAAATCGGAATCAGCTTGGTTTACACTTTTAAAAACTTTGTGATTAAACAAGCTATCAATATTTACTTTTTTAGCAAATTGTTGTGTGTTGAATTGCACAAAATAATCATACTTTTCCAGTTTTTCTTGACTAAACACCAATACTGGAAATAAGAATAAGAAATAAAAAATCTTTTTCATAATTGAATTAAGGATTGAAACTTATGGAATTATTCATCAGCTTGTTGTTGTTTAAAACATTCCATATATTCTGTTTTAAAAACACTGTTTTTTTGGATTTTGAAAGTTTACTATTCGCATTTTGTACCATTGCCACATCTTTATCAAAAGTATAAACGGCAACTATATTTGCTTTCAGTAAATCTTCTTTTTTGTCTTCGTTCTTTATTAAATTTTTAGGTAACGGATAAGAAGCGATTCGCTCAAATTTGCCATTATTGTTTTTAAAATGAACTAAAGTATTTTTTTTATCTATTGCATTTAAAACAGCATTCAACGTTTCTAAAGAATTGTATGAAAAATTGATTTTGAAAATATAGGTGTTAAAATCGTATGAGGTGGAAATTTTTGAAATACCTTTAATTTTTGAAGCTTCAGCTCTAAATTGTGCTAACTTAGATTTAATATCTTCCTCATTTGGAATGCTTACACCATCGACTTCTTCTAACATTATAGCCGATTTTGTTTTAAACCATGAACTCGAAAAATCTACAACCAAACTATAGTCACCACTTTGATCACTATTGTGTTTGATTTTTTCAGTTATTTCGAAACAACTGGTTAGTAGCAAACAAATGCTAAGAATAATTAGCTTCTTCATACTGCAAAACTAAGAATATTTTTACAGATTTATGTCTTTTGCAAAAGAAAGAAATAGATGAAAAATTAGTAACTTTACGCATTAATATTTGAATATCAAATTATGTTTCCATTACACAGAGGTCGTCGTTTAAGAGTAAACGAATCTATAAGAAGTTTAGTTCGCGAAACCACATTAAGTCCGGCTGATTTTATGTTTCCAATGTTTATCATGGAAGGAGAAAACACGAAAGTAGAAATCTCTTCTATGCCAGGAATTTTCCGTCGTACATTAGATTTAACGGTGGAAGAAGTAAAAGAATTATACGCTTTAGGCATAAGAGCTGTCAATATTTACGTAAAAGTAAGCGATGATTTAAAAGACAATACCGGAAAAGAAGCTTGGAACGACAATGGTTTGATGCAAAGAGCCATTCGTGCTATCAAAGCGGCATGCCCAGAAATGATTGTGATGCCTGATGTAGCTTTAGACCCTTATTCAATTTATGGTCACGATGGTATCATCGAAAAAGGTGATGTAGCTAATGATGCAACCAATGATGCTTTAGTAAAAATGGCAGTTTCTCATGCAAAAGCAGGCGCCGATTTTGTTGCGCCAAGCGACATGATGGATGGTCGTGTATTACGTTTACGTCAAGGTTTAGATGCTGCGGGATTTCACAATGTGGGTATTATGAGTTATTCTGCAAAATATGCTTCTGCTTTTTACGGTCCGTTTCGTGATGCATTAGATAGTGCTCCGAAAGATGCTGACGTAGCAGTGCCGAAAGACAAAAAAACATACCAAATGGATTACGCTAATCGCATCGAAGCGGTTAAAGAAGCATTGTGGGATGTAGAAGAAGGAGCGGATATGGTTATGGTAAAACCTGGAATTGCCTATTTAGATATCGTTCGTGAAGTTAAAAATGCGGTTGATGTTCCAGTAACGGTTTTTCATGTTTCTGGAGAATATGCTATGATTAAAGCAGCTTCTGAAAGAGGTTGGTTAGATCACGACAAAATTATGATGGAACAATTAATGTGTATCAAAAGAGCGGGGGCGAGTTTGATTTCAACTTATTTCGCAAAAGAAGCAGCCATTTTATTAAATAAATAATTTTAAAATGAAACATATATTAAAATCATTCGCTGTTTTTGCATTAGCCATTTCATTGACTAATTGTGGTGAAAAAAAAGAAACGGATGCTTACGGAAATCCAGTTGAAGAAAAAACTGAGACAACCACTGAGACAACAGTTGATCCATTATTCGCTAAAGGGCAAGAACTTTTCGAAGGGAAAGGAACGTGTACAGCATGTCATAAACCAGATACGAAAGTAATTGGTCCGTCAATAAAAGAAATTGCTAAGATTTACAAAGAAAAAGATGCCAGTATTGCTGCTTTCATCAACGAAGAAGGAGAGCCAATTGTTGATCCAACACAATATGAAACCATGAAAACGAACTTTGCAATTACCAAAGCTATGACGGCTGAAGAACGTAAAGCTTTAGAAGTATATATGATGAGTTTCGAATAAAAAGCGATTACTCAACCACCAATTTAAAGCCCACGCGCGGAATGTTTTCTATTCTCACGTGGGTTTCTTCTTTTATGATTTTTCGTAATCTTGAAATGAATACATCTAAACTTCTCCCAAGGAAATAATCATCGCTTCCCCATAATTCCATTAGGATTTTTTCACGTTTTAAAACCGTATTTGGATTGTCTAAAAACAATTTTAAAAGCGATGCTTCTCTTTCGGTTAACGTGATTTTTTGACTGTCATTTTTCAACAAATAATTCTCAGGTTCAAATTGAAAACTTCCAAAAGTATATTGTTTTTGTGTTGAATTATCGGTTGATTTCTGACTTCGGTTTAAGAAAATTTCTATTTTTAAAATTAATTCTTCAATCGAATAGGGTTTTACCAAATAATCATCGGCACCCAATTTCAAACCTTTAATTCGGTCTTCTTTCATGGTTTTTGCCGATAGAAAAATGATCGGAATTTCTTGATTTCGCTTTCTAATTTCGGTTGCTATTTCAAATCCGTCCATATCGGGCAACATAATATCCAAAACGCACAAATCAAACGTTTCTTTACAAAACAGTTGAAATGCTTCTTTCCCGTTGTTGCAATGCACAACTTCAAAATGCTGTTCTAAATTATCGGAAGTTAAAAACGCTAGGGTTTCGTCGTCTTCTACATACAAAATACGTTTCTTACTCATAATCGTTTTTATTTATTTGGATGGATATTGTAATTCCTTTGTCTTCATTATTAGTTGCAAAAACTTTCCATTTGTGCCATTCGCAAACACGTTTTACATACGAAAGTCCAATACCAAATCCTTCTATATCTTTACTGTCTTCTCGTGCAACTCTAAAAAACTTATCAAACACAAATGGTAAATCATTAGCTGGAATTCCTACTCCATTATCCGAAAATTTCAATAGTAATCCTTTCTCATTTTCTTTGGATTGAATTTGGATTATTGGGTTTAAACCCGAATATTTTACCGCATTATCCATAATATTATAAAGCACATTATAAAAATGAAATTCATCAGCTTGAATTATATAATCACGCTCTAATTGAATGTCTATTTTTATTTCTTTCTGATGTTTTAAAACGATATTTTCTTTAACCAATTCGAGTAATACTTTTACATCTACTTTGGTTTTATCCAAAACAATTTGCTTGCTTTCGGTTTTGGCTACGTACAAAATTTTCTCAATGTGTTGATTTAATTTATTGCTTTGATTGATGATAATTTGCATGTATTTTGACAATCTTGGATTATCAACAATTTCTTTTTGTGTATTGGCATAATTTGAAGCAATCAAAATAGAAGCTAAAGGTGTTTTAAACTCATGTGTCATATTATTAATGAAATCCTTTTGTAAATCGGTATATCTTTTTTGTTGCAACATTAAAAATACCGAGTACACATAAATAATTAAAACCAAAAACAACACACCTGTAAATATCCAATATTGCGATAGACTTTTAAAATAGGTTTGTTCAATATGTGGGAAACGCACTGCAAAATAATACGTTAAATCGCTATTTTTTGAAAAACAATCTTCACAAAATTTTTCAGATTTTCCGTTAATCGAAATGTAATTTCCGTAAACCATTTCATCTGAACTACAGTCATAAATAGCATATTCAAAATCGAGTTCCAATTTTACTTTTTCAAATTCAAGTTTTAAATATTGTTCTAAGATTCTGTTTTCGAAAACATCGTTAACGTTAACTATAAAGTAGTTTTCAGAAACTTTCTTAATTTGATTGGTAATAGGTAATTCTGATTTATTATCTCTATAAATTTTTTCCACCACATCTTGCAAAGCAAAATGGATTTTATCTTCCATATCTTTTTTTTCAAAAATATAGGCCTGATTGAGCAAAAACAACTGCATGATGATAACACCAACAATTGCTAAAAACCCAATGAAAATTACGGTATTAAATCTGTTAAACTTCATAATGAGTTCGATATTACAAAAAATGTGGGTCTAAAAATCCCTATTAACATGTCATTAACAATCATTAAAATTTAATTAACAACACCCGTTTAAAAGTTTTTTAGTTTTGTATAACAAATTTAAAATAACTAAAAACATATACAGTATGAAATCAATTAAATTATCAATTGTAGCTTTATTTATAGCTAGTGCTTCATTTGCACAATTAAAAGATGCAAAAATAGAAACTGCTAAAGCAATTCAAGTTACTCCAACAGAAGTTAAAACTCCAGTTGCTCCAAAACAATCAAACATTAAATGGGATCAAGAAATGCATGATTTTGGAGATATTGAAAAAGGAAAACCAGTTACTTATGAATTTTCTTTTACAAACACTACAAAAGAAACTATCTTAATTACAAATGTAAGACCAGCTTGTGGTTGTACTGCTGCAAATTACACAAAAACTCCAATTAAACCAGGAGAAAAAGGAATGGTTGCTGCAACTTTTAATGCTGCATCTGGTGGTCAATTTCAAAAATCAGTTACAATTACAACTACTGAAAACGGAGCTGAAGCAGTAAAAACTTTATCTTTCAAAGGAAAAGTATTAGAACCAGCTACTGAGAAAAAAGAAGAGATTAAATCTTAACAATATTATTAATTCAGCTTTTACATCTTATTAAACCACCTGTCAAAAGGTGGTTTTTTTATATTTACAAAATGAAAACAGTCATTATAAACACACCGCTTGGTTGTACAGAAATTCAAGGAGATGAAAACGGAATTTCAAAAATTCATGTGATGAATGAAGACATTGAAATTTCTACAAAAATTCCGAAGGAATTAAAAGAGGCTGTTTTACAACTTAAAGAATATTTTGAAGGGAAAAGTACTGAGTTTTCATTTAAAATTAATCCAGCAGGAACTGATTTTCAACAAAAAGTTTGGCAAGAATTAGTAAATATTCCTTTCGGGAAAACATGTTCCTATTTAGAATTATCAAAAAAATTAGGAGATGTAAAAGCAATTCGTGCAGTTGCTTCTGCCAATGGAAAAAATCCACTTTGGATTGTAGTTCCATGCCACAGAGTTATTGGAAGCGACGGCTCATTAACAGGTTATGCAGGTGGTTTGTGGCGTAAAAAATGGCTGCTCGAACACGAAAATCCAGTAAAACAAGAAAGTTTGTTTTAGATTTTTTAAAATCATTCTAACTTTTTCCTACTTTTATAACACAATCTTATAAAATTAGGAAATGAAATTTCTTTTAAAATTCTTCAAGTGGTTCGCTATTATTTTAGCGAGCATCATTGTTTTAATGTATATTTTTGATGTTGATTACCTATTACGTGCTGTAAGAACCATTTATTTCAAAGGTTATACAACCGCATTTTTAGAAGATTACAAAGAATTTCCAAATAGAGAAATTAAAAAAGGAACTGCTCAACCTTGGGCAATTTCATCAGATTATAACTCTGTTCCTGCAACTCAAAATTTACAAAAAACACATAAAGAGCTTCAAACCATTGCTTATCTCATCATTAAAAATGATAGTATTTGGCACGAAAGTTATTTTGATGGATTTGATAAAAACTCGAAATCCAATTCCTTTTCCATGGCAAAAAGTGTCGTTACTATGGCGATGGGAAAAGCCATTATGGATGGAAAAATTAAAAGCTTAGACCAAAAAGTAACAGACTTTTTTCCGGAATTAAAAGGTAATTATGCAAAAGACGTAACCATAGGTGATTTATCTTCAATGGCTTCTGGGTTAAGTTGGGATGAAAAATATTATAGCCCATTTTCAATTGTAACCCGCGCTTATTTTGATGATGATTTAAAAGGAATTATTTTAGGTTTAGACATAAAAGAAAAGCCAGGAAAATCTTTCAAATATTTAAGTGGCGCTACTCAATTATTGGCGATGTGTATTGAAAAAGCTACTGGTGAACATTTATCTGATTATGTTTCAAAACACTTTTGGCAACCCATGGGAGCCGAAAATGAAGCGCTTTGGCAACTTGACGAAGAACCAGACGGAATTGAAAAAGCGTATTGTTGTATTGCTAGTAATGCTAGGGATTTTGCTCGTTTTGGAAAACTATATTTAAACAATGGAAAATGGAATGGTAAACAATTACTAGATAGCGCATTCGTGAAAAAATGTATAACTCCACGTTTTGAAAAAAGTCCGCAATATGGATATGGTTGGTGGATGCACAACTTTTTAGGAAAAGATTTATATTATATGCGCGGGCATTTAGGGCAATTTGTAATTGTAATTCCTGAAGATAAATTAATCATCGTAAGATTAGGCCATTTAAAAGGTGTACAAACAACTTATGATCCTCACAGCGAAGACTTATATACATATATAGAAGAAGCTTACAATATGTTAGAACAAAGAAAAAACAAAAAAGAAATACATTAATCAACTACTACTCTCTATGATTGAAAAAATTAATTTAAACAACATTCTGTTTTTAGACATTGAAACGGTTCCAGAATACCACAATTATCGTGGTTTAGATAGCGAAACCCAACAACTTTGGGAACAAAAAACACAATACCAACGTAAAGATGAAGTCTCGGCAGAAGATTTTTACGAAAGAGCCGGAATTTGGGCTGAATTTGGAAAAATTATTACTATTTCTGTGGGTTACTTTGTAAACAAAGGTGATATTAGAAACTTTCGCGTTACTAGTTTTTGGGGAGAAGAAAAGAAAATTTTAAACGATTTTTCTAATTTACTAAACACACATTTTAACGGAGCACAACACGTTTTATGTGGTCATAATGCTAAAGAATTTGATATTCCGTTTATAGCTCGACGCATGATAATCAATGGAATTGCACTTCCAAATAAGTTGAATTTATTCGGCAAAAAACCATGGGAAGTAGCACATCTAGATACGTTAGAATTATGGAAGTTTGGCGACTACAAACATTTTACTTCATTAAAATTACTTACAAAAGTACTTGGTATTCCATCTCCAAAAGATGACATTGACGGAAGTGAAGTGGCGCACGTTTTTTACGTAGAAAACGATATTGACCGAATTATTACTTATTGTGAAAAAGATGTAATTGCTGTAGCACAAATTTTTCTGAGATTAAGACGAGAAGATTTGTTGGTGGAAGATGAAATTATTCATGTATAAAAAAAGGGAGCTAATTAAGCTCCCTTTTTTATTTTTATGCTAATGATTATTTATTAATAACCAATTTTTTTGTGGTTTTAGCACCTCCATTTTGAATGCTTAACATATAAATACCTTCCGATAAATTTTCAATATTTAATGTTTCAATGTTATTAGAAGAAACTTTAGAAATTACTTTTCTTCCTTGAACATCAAATAATTCATAGGTTGTTTCACCTGTTACACTTCCAGCTAAATCGATATTAACAATACCTTTAGCAGGGTTAGGATAAACTTTTAATGAATTTAAAACAGTATCATTAGAACCTAATGTTCCTGGTACAACGTTGCAAAAGTTTAAAGAAACTGCATTAATTGCTCCACCATCTTGATTACCAACATCTGAAACTTTTAATGTCCAAACTCCATCGGCATTCAACCCATTAAAATCTATAAAACTTTCAAAAGGCGCTACGATACCTCTAACAACAGGTGATGTTGCTTCACAAACAAGTGCAGCACCTGCTTCATCTAGTGTCGCTAAAATATTTGGATAAGTAGAACCACTACCTGAACATGGTTGGTTCAGTAAAATAATTTCTGGACTACCTATCGAAGCAGGTCCTTCAAGAGAAATTATCATGTCTCCAATCCAAGTGTGTGAAATATCTAGAGTTACTTTCAAATCACCTATTATGATTCCTCCTGTAACATTTATTGGAACTGAAGCAGTAACATTAGCAGTAGTAGCAATTGTTGCATCAGAAAAATCTGTTGCGTTAAATATATTACCACATGATATAATTCCTGTTTTAAAAGAATTTACAACTGCAGATGCATTTGTTGCTGAACCACATCTGTTTGAAGGAACAACTCTCCAATAATAAACAGTATCTTGGTTTAAATTAGATGCAATAAAATTAGATTCTTGTATTAATTGATTAACTACAGTTGTAGTAAATGTTGAGGTCGTAGAAACTTGAAGAAGGTAATTTTCTGCATTGATGTCATCTTGCCAATCTAAATTAATTGAAGTTGGTGTACCATTAAATCCATTTAAAGGACTTGTTAACGTAATTGGAGTAAAAGTAGAGCTAAACACTCTTAATGACTTAGTTCTTGTTTCAGTTTCTGTGCCGTTATTCCCAACAATACCTATGTTATAAAAACCAGGTGTTACAGAACCTAAATTAGTAACATTCATTGTAACTGTTCCGTTTGCACTTAAACTAGTTGGTGTAAAACTTACTGTAGCTCCTGCCGGAACACCAGTTGCAGTAAAATTAGTAGTACCAGCTCCCGATTGTTTATAATCAAAAGTATATGATGCATTTGCAGTAGAACATAAAACAACATCATTTGATTTTGAAATTAATCCAAAACTAGACGAAATTCCAGTTACAACTAAAGAATAATTCTGACCTCCAGTAACTAAATTACCTTTATGAGTAATTGTTATTACATAATCCCCTGCTGCTGGAGAATCAATTCTTACTAACTCTACGTTATCAATATTATTATCTCCTGCTCTAGTAGCAGCTAATGTAGGGTCAAGGCTATTTAATTTCCATGGATAATAAGTAGTTCCATCTTTAGTTATTCTAATGTCTAAATCATTAACTAAAGCTCTTGTAAGATCATTAACTATTAGACTATTGTTTGCAACTCCTGGAACATCTGTCCACGTAATAGATGCAATAAGAGGGTTTGCAGCTCCTCCATTTGATCTAACAGTCATAGTAAACGTTTGACCTTGGTTTAATCTTTCTTCAGAAATCCATGATGTTAAACCGTTATTATTTATAGTTTCAGCAGCTTTTTTTGCATTTAATAATCCCCAACCAAAAGAAGGGTCAGGTCCAACAGTTCCTGCATCATCAGCTGTATGACAAGCTAACCCCTTTAATGTAGCTGCTTTCATAAAACTATTTGTAACGTTTTTGTGATGCTGTTGCAAAAGAAGTAAAGTTCCTGTAACGTTTGGAGCAGCCATTGACGTTCCTGAGTAATCAGCAGTAGTAGTATTACCTGTACTAATAGGAGATACTAAGCCAGTACCATTTCCTGTAATATCCGGTTTAATTCTTCTATCATCAGATGGACCTTGGCTACTGCCTGAATTTATATTAACAGAAGTTAAAGATCCGTCTGCAGCAATTGTAGCATCTTGTGCATTAGCAATGGTTAGCACATTTTTTGCAACTTTATTACCCACTAATTTATCTATACCAAATGCTATTGGGTCTGAATTATCATTATTATTTCCATCATTTCCAGCGGAATAAACTGGTAAATAAAAAGGCGCATTATAAGTAATTTCATCCCAAGCCCTTGAATCTTCAACATATGCTCCAATATACCATGCTGGAAGTGGACCAGTCCCGCCTGTCACTGGTACGCCATATGAATGATTAGATAACAACATTCCATTTGCTGCTTCATTGATAGCCTCAGTTTCGTCATCTGTCCAATCAAAAGTTCTTGCTGTAGCACTTGTTGCCATACCTTTTACTTGAGCACTTCCGGCATTCCATGGTAAAGCTAAAATTGTACCTGTAACATGTGTACCATGACTACTATTTGTAGAAGGTGACGAAAAAGGAGTATCTACAGCTGTAACTCTACTAGTAGTGTTAGTGCTACTTGTATAAAAGGCATTGTGAGTGCTTCTAACTGGTCCACCATCCCATACACGAGCAACCATGTTTTGACCATCAAGTGTTAAACCTAATCCACCTCCAGTATTTAAAAAATTCGCTCTTGTAGATCTTGCGGCTATTACATTACTTTCTGTAGCATAATAAATCGGTTGATTCCCATCTGGAGTTAATTTCATTAACTCATGGTAAACACCGTCTTTTTCAAAGGTAATTGGCCATCCATTTCTTTCAGCTACTTCATAAGCTGCTTTTTTTTCTGCTGCTTCTTTCTTTTTGTAAGAAACTTGCAATTCTTTTAATTTATCTAAATCGTAATTTTTTGTGATTTTCTCTACATCTTCTTTTGTTTGAGAAAAGACAAAACCAGAAATAGACAATGAAAAAATAAATAGTAATCTTCTGATTTTCATAATGTTTAGTAGCTTGGGTTAATATATTATTTACAAATATATAATTATTTCTTAAAATCACTAAATATTTATATTTTTTTAATATTTGTTGAAATATTTTGAATTATAGTACATTTACGAAAAAATAACAATTTATGGTTTTAAGCAGATTCTGGTTAGTGATATTTATATCGTCTATCTTTTTTATTGTTTTCGGATTGTTTTCTTCTCAATACTATTCTATTGATTATGTGTTGAATGGCAAACAAGGCGAACCTCTTTTAATAGGTGAAAAGTATTTAAAAGAAGTGCCCCAATTTGTACAAGACAGCGTACAAAAAGCGGAAGACAAAACATTCGTTATTAATAAAAATGAAAAGGATGCCGACACTACCTACATCTATAATAATCAAACCGTAAAAATCTACAGCGGAAAACAAAAAGCCGATGGTTTACTTCCTATGACCAAAAGCAGTTTGTTTGATTTAATTCTACCATTAATTGCCTATTTATCTTTTTTCTGTGGTATCATGGAATTGCTTATAATTTCAGGCGCTTCTGAAAGATTAGCTAAAAAACTAAGTCCGTTATTTGCTAAAGTATTTCCTTCGATTCCTAAAAACCACGAATCGATTTCATATATGACGTTGAACTTTTCCGCCAACTTTTTAGGATTAGACTCAGCGGCAACTCCTTTTGGTTTGAAAGCTATGCAAAGTTTACAAGAATTAAATCCTGATAAAGACAGAGCAAGTGATGCCCAAATCATGTTCATGTGCTTACATGCTGCGGGTTTAACATTAATCCCAACCTCAATTATTGGTTATCGTGCGGCTGAACATGCTGCCAATCCTGCTGATGTAATGTTGCCTTGTATCATTACTTCTTTCGTAGGAACAATTGCTGCTTTCATTTTGGTGGGAATAAAACAAAAAGTAAATTTCAAAAGTGCTTCTTTATTAGCGGCTTTAATGGGTGTTATCGGAGCCATTGTTGGATTATTATTTTACGTAAACAGTTTAGATTTAATCGGGAAAAATTATTTTACTTCTAATCTTTCTGGATTGTTATTGATATTAATCATAGGTGGAACTTTGATTTTTTCTTTCGTTCAGGAGAAGAAATTCGTAGAACAAAAAACAACCATTTTCGACACATTTGTATCAGGAGCCAACAACGGATTAAAAACGGGAGTAACTATTTTTCCTTATGTAATGGGAATGTTAGTAGCTATTTCGTTATTCAGAAATAGTGGTTTGTTTGAAAATATAAGCTACGGAATTTCATTTCTATTTGCTCATCTTGGTGTCGCTAAAGAGATCACCGATTCACTCCCTGTGGCGATGTTGCGTCCTTTTAGTTCTGGTGGTTCACGAGGTTTTATGATTGATGCGATGAAGCAATTTGGACCTGACTCCTTAACGGGAAGATTGAGCTGTATTTTCCAATGCAGTGCCGAAACAACTTTCTACGTGATTGCCGTTTATTTTGGAAGTATCAATGTGAAAAACACACGTTATACGTTAGGCATGATGCTTTTAGTGGATTTAATCTGCGTAATTACAGCGATTTTTGTGGCGAGTTGGTTTTTTTAAGGGATGAAAAGTAATTATAATTATAAATTTTACGGTGATCTTAATTTATACTATAGGCATAAATATATCACGGGATTATTATTGTTAATTGTATTTATTTTTATGCCTATATCTATTATTTATGGCATATTTGGATTTTTAATTTCTTTTATTTTAGTCATTTCAACTTTGATATTTATTCTAAATAAATTCAATCATGAAAATAATCTAATTCTATTTACAGACGAACAAATTATTCATCTTAAAAAAGATTTTATTTCCGAAATAAAATACGAAGATGTTAGGAAAATTGAACGTATTTATCAACCAAAAGGCCTTACGATACATGAACTTAAAACTAACAATCAAACTTTTAAATTTAATATTTCAATTAAAGTAAATACCATTTTTCCTTATAGTTCTTTCTATGAATTAATACTAAATAAGAATAAAAACATTGAAATAATTGAAATCGTATTTTGTGATAAACATAAATATTTTTTACATCATGGAGAAGTTAGAAAAATACAAATTGATTAAATCTATATAACAAATAACCAAAATTCATTTTTCCATTCCCATCAAAAATCCGTAACTTTACCTTTCAAAACATACACACAATGGACTTTTTATATCAAGACCCGTATCCAATTTTAAAAGACGATACACACTACAAAAAATTAACTTCCGATTACGTAAAAGTAGAGCAACTTGGCGATAGAGAAATCTTAGTGGTGGATCCAAAAGGATTAGAATTACTAGCACAAGAAGCAATGGACGACGTTTCATTTATGTTGCGTTCGGCACATTTACAAAAACTAAGAAACATTATCGAAGACCCAGAAGCAACAGACAACGATCGTTTTGTGGCTTATAATTTATTACAAAATGCTGCGGTGGCTGTGGAAGGTCAATTGCCTTCTTGCCAAGATACTGGAACAGCAATTGTAGTTGCCAAAAAAGGTGAAAACGTTTACACAGGCGTGGAAGATGGTGAATGGTTATCCAAAGGAATTTACAATACATACCAAAATAAAAATCTTCGCTACTCGCAAATTGTTCCGATTTCGATGTTTGAAGAAAAAAACTCAGGTTCGAATCTTCCTGCTCAAATTGATATTTATGCTAAAAAAGGAAGTTCGTATGAATTCTTATTTTTAACAAAAGGTGGCGGTTCGGCAAACAAAACGTTTTTATATCAAAAGACAAAATCGTTGTTAAATGAAAAATCGTTAGACGAATTTGTTCGTGAGCGCATTATGGATTTAGGAACAGCGGCTTGTCCTCCGTATCACTTGGCTATCGTTATCGGTGGAACTTCTGCGGAAGCGAATTTAGCAGCCGTGAAAAAAGCATCAGCTGGATATTATGACAATTTACCAACTTCTGGAAATATGTCAGGTCAAGCATTTCGCGATTTAGAGTGGGAAAAAAGAGTACAAATTATTTGTCAAGAAAGTCAAATTGGAGCACAATTTGGTGGAAAATATTTAACACATGATGTGCGTGTGATTCGTTTACCACGTCATGCTGCATCTTGCCCTGTTGGAATGGGAGTTTCTTGTTCAGCTGATAGAAATATCAAAGGAAAAATCACGAAAGACGGAATTTTCTTAGAACAATTAGAAACCAATCCAGGTCAGTTTTTACCAACATCAGCTCCACATTTAGAGCCAGCGGTAGAAGTTGATTTAAACAAACCAATGGCTGAAATTTTAGCAGAATTATCAAAATACCCAATCAAAACACGTTTGAAATTAAACGGAACGTTGATTGTAGCTCGTGATATTGCACATGCAAAAATCAAAGAATTGTTAGACGCTGGAAAACCAATGCCAGAATATTTCAAAAATCACCCAGTATATTACGCTGGACCAGCAAAAACCCCAGATGGAATGCCTTCAGGAAGTTTTGGACCAACAACCGCAGGAAGAATGGACGTTTATGTAGACGAATTCCAAGCCGCTGGCGGAAGCATGATTATGTTAGCAAAAGGAAATCGTTCTAAACAAGTTATGGATGCTTGCAACAAATATGGTGGATTCTATTTAGGTTCGATTGGTGGACCTGCTGCTATTTTAGCGAAAGAAAACATCTTAGCTGTTGAAGTAGTGGATTTTGAAGAATTAGGAATGGAAGCCGTTCGTAAAATTACCGTGAAAGATTTCCCAGCATTTATTATTACGGATGACAAAGGAAATGATTTTTTTATGAATCTTTAGTCTTAGAACAAAGAGAATAGACGCAAGAAAAAAGAAACCTGTGAGTTGAAAGACTTACAGGTTTTTTTATTTGAAATAGGATTCTAATACAGTTATTGATTTTTTGACTTTACTATCAAATATGAATTTCAGAATTAAGAGAAACCCAATCAAAAATGGAAAAAACAACAATACTTGTTTCTCTTGAATTTTCGTATAAATAAACACAATAAAAAGAGGTTCGACTAATATTATAAACCACAATACTTTTTTCATTATCGAACTTAAATCAAACACTAAGTCGATTTGATTGCCGTGAATTTTTCCTGTAATTTCTGGTCGAAATTGATTTCTTGGTCCGAAATCAAATGTAGGTTTAATATTAATTTCTCCATTTAAATTTACACTTCCTTCAAAATCGAATTTAGAATTGTCTCGATGAAAATTTTCAACCTTATTTTGAAGAATTGCAATGATTTCTTCTTTTGAAAGTAAGGTTTTTATAGTGTGAGTTTTTTTGAACATTATTCAGTAATTTTTACTTCAATTATGCTGTCTTCTAACTTTTTATTTTTTATATCAAATTTAATTTCATTGGGGCTTTTAATCATTTCATCATTGTTTTTATCAATGACTTTAAATTCAATTTCATTTACATCAATATTTTCTTCTTTTGGTTTATACTTTTGCTCTAATACATAAATTGAAAAGAATAACACTATAAAAATAAGTGGAAAACAATTTATAAGATAAAATAAATTAAAAACGACTTCTTTGAAGTTTTTAGATTTTAATTCAATATATCTACTGATTCCGATAAAAAATAATAAAAAATAAAAAATTAAAATAAAAACTGTTGCCTCTATTACCCCAAAAAAAATAAAACTCAATATGATTAATTGAAAAATAAAACTTAATAATGCAACAAATCTAATACTTGTCGAAAGTTTGTGTTTTAACCGATCAAATAAATTCATAACCAAAAATTACTCCACAAACAAAACCAATCCTTTCAAATAATGCCCTTCTGGATGGTAAATGTTGGTTGGATGATCGGGTCCTTGTTCTAATTTGTGTAAAACTCGGATGTTTCTTCCGGTTTCTATGGCTGCTGCGGCTACGGTATTATAGAATAAAACATCGTCAATTACTTGTGAGCAAGAGAACGTGAATAAAATTCCGTTGGGTGCTAAGGCTTTTAATCCTGCAATGTTTAAACGTTTGTAGGCTTGTGTTGCGGTGTGTTTACTTTTGATGCTTTTCGCGAAAGCTGGCGGGTCTAATACGATGACATCATATTGTTGCGTGTGTTCTTTCATGAAGTTGAACACGTCGTCAGCTACAGCTTTGTGATTGGCGTTTGGGAAATTTAATTCCATATTACTAGCTGCTAAGTCCACAGCTTTTTGAGAAATATCTACCGAGGTAACTAATTCGGCTCCGGCACTCATGGCATAAATGGAAAATCCTCCTGTGTAACAAAACGTGTTTAGTACTTTTTTGCCCTTTGAGAATTCGCCTAATAATTTTCGATTTTCGCGTTGGTCTAAGAAGAAACCTGTTTTTTGTCCTTCTACCCAATTTACAGAAAACAAAATGTTGTTCTCTTTGGCAACTGCTTCTGCTTTGTTTCCAAATAAGAAATAATCGGTTCCTGTATTCGGTAATGTTCCCGAACTTTTGCAATAAATGGTTTCGCAATAGTCTGGAAAATTCGATTTTATGGCTTCGGCAATTTGCTCCATTTGAAGAAAAACTCCTGTTGAATGCGCTTGAATTACCCAATTTTTATCGTAATAATCAATAATTAATCCCGAAATTCCATCGCCTTCTCCGTGAATTACTCGGAACGCATTGGTAACTTCAAAATCTAATAATTGTGTGCGTAAATACCAAGCTGATTGTAGTTTGGCTGCCCAAAAGTTCTCAGAGAAAGTCTCTTCGCCGAAAGTCAAAATACGAACTACGATACTTCCTTTATCACTGAAATATCCGGTTCCTAAATGATTGTTTTTCGAATCAACTACATCTACCATTTCGCCGTCGTTTATTTCACGACTTACGCCATAAACCGCACCACTGAAAATCCAAGGGTGACGACGTTGAATAGATTTTTCTTTACCTGATTTTAGAATTACTTTTGGTAAGCTCATTTTCTTTAAAATATATAAAAACCTGACAGGTTAGAGTAACCTATCAGGTTTAAAATTATAAACTCTTTTTATTAATCGATTTTCATTTCCGGAATTTCTCCTTCAATGATTAAATCGGCTTCAGTTGCTTTGATAATATCTTCTACTGAAACACCTGGCGCGCGTTCTAACAATTTAAAACCTTTTGGTGTGATTTCTAAAACGGCTAATTCCGTAACAACTTTTTTCACACAACCAACACCGGTTAATGGAAGCGTACATTTTTTAAGAATTTTTGATTCTCCAGCTTTGTTTACGTGCATCATAGCTACGATAATATTTTCTGCTGAAGCTACTAAATCCATAGCGCCACCCATTCCTTTTACCATTTTTCCTGGGATTTTCCAGTTGGCAATATCTCCGTTTTCAGAAACTTCCATCGCACCTAAAATAGTTAAATCTACTTTTTGCGCACGAATCATTCCGAAACTAAACGCAGAATCAAAGAAACTTGCTCCTGGCAAAGTGGTAATCGTTTGTTTTCCTGCGTTGATGATGTCAGCATCTTCTTCTCCTTCAAAAGGAAATGGACCCATTCCTAAAACTCCATTTTCCGATTGAAATTCAACTGAAATATCGGTACGAACGTAATTGGCAACTAAAGTTGGAATTCCGATTCCTAAGTTTACATAGTAACCGTCTTTTACTTCTTGTGCTATTCTTTTTGCTATATCTTCTTTTGATAACATAATTCTTTCTTTTACTGAACACTAAAAACTGAACACTGTTTACTTTTGACGAACTGTGCGTTGCTCAATTCTTTTTTCAAACTTCTCTCCTTGGAAAATACGGTTGACCATAATTCCTGGGATGTGAATTTCGTTAGGATTTAAAGTTCCTGCTGGTACTAATTCTTCAACCTCAGCAATAGTGATTTTTGCAGCACCTGCCATACAAGCGTTGAAATTACGAGCTGTTCCTTTGAAAATAAGGTTTCCTGCTTCGTCACCTTTCCATGCTTTTACGATAGAAAAATCAGCTTTGTAAGCCAATTCCATCACGTGCATTTTTCCGTTGAATTCACGTGTTTCTTTTCCTTCAGCAACTTCCGTTCCGAAACCTGCTGGAGTAAAGAATGCTGGAATTCCGGCTTGAGCAGCACGACATTTTTCAGCTAAAGTTCCTTGTGGTGTTAATTCTACATCTAATTCTCCTGAAAGCATTTGACGTTCAAATTCAGCGTTTTCTCCCACATAAGAAGAAATCATTTTTTTGATTTGACGTTTTTGTAATAGTAATCCCAATCCGAAATCATCCACACCTGCATTGTTTGAAATACAAGTTAGATTGGTTACATTTTTATTTACTAATTCAGCAATACTGTTTTCGGGAATACCACAAAGACCAAAACCACCTAACATGATGGTTTGTCCGTCTTGAATTCCTTCCAACGCTTCTTTAACGTTATTAACTTTTCTAGAAATCATATTTTGGTTTGTTGTTGTTTATAATCCGAATTCGTCCATGTCTGGCTCGTCTGTTGGAACAGCTGTGGTATCAACTACTTTTTTAGGTGTCCAACAATCTACTTTTATTTGTAAATCTTCTGGTTTTTCAAATGGCTCCTTAGACACATCTAAATAAGCGTCGTCATAACATTTCTTCATAAAAATACCCCAAATAGGAAGAGCTGTTGTAGCACCTTGACCCATATTTGTTGAACGAAAGTGCGCTGCTCTATCTTCATTTCCAACCCAAATTCCGGTTGCTAAATTAGGCACCATACCTATAAACCAACCATCAGAATTGTTTTGAGAAGTTCCTGTTTTTCCTGCAATTGGATTTCCGAAACTATAATCATATTGAACAAATCCAACTCCTCCATAATTTAATCTTGCACCTGTACCTGACTTTGTAACACCTTCCATTAATTTAACAACAGCATAAGCTACATCTTTATTAACGACGTCTTTTTGATAAGGAACAGGTTGATCTATTACGACACCATTTTTATCTTCAATTTTAATAATAAACGTTGGCTTTACGTATACTCCTTGATTAGCGAAAGTACTCATAGCTCCAACCATCTCTTCAACTGTAATATCTACTGCGCCCAAAGCAATAGAAGGTTGAACAGGAATTTTGGATGTAACGCCTAATTCTTTAACCATATCTACTACTGCCTGAGGTCCTACACGATCTATTAATTTAGCTGAAACAGTGTTTATTGAATTAGCTAATGCTTTTTGTAATGTTGTTGTACCCCTGTAATTACCATCTGAATTTTTTGGTGACCAATCGGCATCGATTCCCCATTTTCCTTTTGGCATGGTGAAATAACTGTCGATAATAGAATCACAAGGCGACATTCCTAATTGTTCGATAGCAGTTGCGTATACAAAAGGTTTAAAAGTTGAGCCTACTTGTCTTGCTCCTTGACCCACGTGATCGTATTGGAAATATTTATAATTTACACCACCTACCCAAGCTTTGATGTGACCGCTTCTTGGTTCCATAGCCATCATACCTGTTTGAAGCATATGTTTGTAGTAAATAATCGAATCTTTTGGTTTCATGATGGTGTCTTTTTCACCTTCATACGTAAAGATTTTCATTTTTGCTGGCACATCAAAAGACTTAATAATTTCCTCTTTAGTTTTTCCATTCAAATCCATTTTTCTCCAACGCTCAGAATTTTTCATGGCTTGGTTCATAATTTGTTGGGTTTGCTCTGGAGTAATATCAACAAAAGGAGCGTTTTCTTGGTCTTTCTTACCTTTAAAAAACTCTTTTTGAAGGTTTTTAAGATGTTCGTAAACCGCTTCCTCTGCATACTGTTGCATTTTTGAATCGATAGTCGTGTAAATTTTTAAACCATCGCGATACAAATCATATTCTGTTCCATCTGGTTTTAAATGATCTTTCACCCATTTCTTCATGTAATCTCTTAGATATTCTCTGAAATAAGTAGCACTTCCTTCGGAATGACTTTCAGGCTTGAAATCTAACTTGATAGGAAGTTTCTTTAATTCCTCTTTTTTTGATTCGGTAATTACACCATTTTTAACCATCTGACCTAAAACTGTATTTCTTCGGTCTAGAACCAATTTTGCTCTTTTTTTTCGGTTTGGATTATATAAAGATGGGTTTTTTAACATTCCGATGAATAAAGCCGATTCTTCTATTGTTAAATCTTTTGGTTCTTTGTTCATGTAAATTTTAGCTGCCGAACGAATTCCAACAGCGCCATTCACAAAGTCAACTTGATTTAAATATAATGCAATAATTTCTTGCTTGGTATATTGACGCTCCAAACGAATAGCAATAATCCATTCTTTTACTTTTTGAATTACTCGGAATACGATGAATTTTGAACCTTCACCATGAAATAAATTTTTTGCCAATTGTTGTGTAAGCGTACTGGCTCCACCGTCTTGAGCTAATTTTACCACTGCCCTCAATGTTCCTTTAGCGTCAATTCCTGAATGTTCATAAAAACGTTCGTCTTCTGTTGCTACAAGTCCTTTTACTAAATGTTGTGGCAAATCTTCGTACTTAACAGGTGTTCTATTTTCTTTGTAAAATTTACCAATGACTACTCCATCCGAAGAAATAATCTCGGTTGCTACATTAGAATCTGGATTTTCCAAATCGTCAAACGAGGGCATTTTTCCGAAAAATCCCCATGATGCAAAAAGGAATAATAAAATTACACCTAAAAATCCATAGGCAAATAATTGCCAAAATTTTCTTTTATACTCTGAAAAATCGTTTGTATTTGCTTTTTTGGTAGCCATACTATTTTATTTTTTCAATTCTTAATCCTAGTTCTGTTATTCCTTTTAGTTCCGAAACACCATCTACTTTTCCAGTTTCTCTTACTGCCTGAACTACTTCAACATTGTATTTTCCAGCTCTTTTAAATCTGAAATTTTCCAAATACCATAATTTACTTTCCTTCACATCTGAAAAACCTTCTCCTAATAACGTTCCATCTGGATTAGCCATTTGGTATTCTAATGTATCTACTTTAAAAGTCGGTTTTTTACCTGGTTCTTTCATCGTTACAATCAAATACATGTTGTTGAACGGATAATCGTTGTTGTTTCTCACATTTAAAAATAAATGATACGGATTTACCGTGTCTTTTTGTTCAAATGTAAAACGCAACGTGTCTGATTTTTTCCAAGAACCGTCTAACTCTTTGTATTCGCTAAAAAATTGCTTTTCATCGCAAGAGAAAAAAAGCACAGCAAACAGCATTAACCCAATAAATTTAGTCTTTTTTAGGAGCATTTTTGAAATTTGATGGTTTACGTTTTTTGTTTTTATTGTTATTCTTTTTCTTAGGTTGATCAAAACGTGTTAAACTATCTTGACCTACTACATTTTCGAATTTTTTCTCTACTTCTTGAACCGTTTCTACCACATAATCTTCCAAAGCCGCCACACGTTCTTTTTTCTTATTGATAGCTACAATTTCTTTCACTTTTGCTACTGGTAAAACCATCCATTGCGCTGGAGCATTTGCATAAGAGAACCACATAATTTCCTTGAAAATATCAATTTTCTGACAATATGCATCGCCTTTTTCGGTATACAATTTGGTTTCCATATCAGGCATATCTTTCAATGCATCCAAATAAGTGTCTAATTCGTAATTCAAACAACACTTTAGTTTTCCACATTGTCCTGCTAATTTTTGTGGATTTAACGACAACTGTTGGTAACGTGCTGCCGAAGTATTTACACTTCTAAAATCGGTTAACCAAGTAGAACAACACAATTCTCTTCCGCAAGAACCAATTCCACCTAAACGAGCTGCTTCCTGACGGAAACCTACTTGTTTCATTTCGATTCTGATTTTGAAATCTTGTGCAAATTCTTTAATTAACTGACGAAAATCGACTCTGTCATTTGCGGTGTAATAAAACGTTGCTTTTGAACCATCACCTTGAAATTCTACATCAGAAATTTTCATTTCTAACTTCAAATTAATAGCGATTTCACGAGCACGCATACGCACCGCTTCTTCTTTATTTCGAGCTTCTGTCCAAATATCGATATCACGTTGTGATGCTTTTCTATAGATTTTAGCTAATTCTTTGTCTGGATTATCGCCTTTCTTCTTCATTTGAATTTTAACCAATTCTCCTGTCAAAGTTACAATCCCAATATCGTGACCTGGAGAAGCCTCCGTAGCAACAATATCTCCAATAGCTAAAGTTAGCTTTTCTGTATTTCTGAAAAATTCTTTTCTTCCGTTTTTGAAACGGATTTCAGCCGCATCAAAAGGCGCCTGACCTCCTGGTAATGTCATGTTTGACAACCAATCAAAAACCGAAAGTTTGTTGCAGCTATCGGTGCCGCAAGTCCCATTATTATTACACCCCTTTGGTGCACCACCATCAGCGGTTGAACAGTTTGTACATGCCATAATTTAAATATATAGTGATTGTCCTTAAGCGGACTACGTTTCAAAACGTTTTTGAGCGTAAAGATATTGATTTTTTATGGAAACTTTCAAATTCAATCTTTTG
Organism: Flavobacterium cheniae; assembly: GCF_004363695.1. Classification (GTDB taxonomy): domain Bacteria; phylum Bacteroidota; class Bacteroidia; order Flavobacteriales; family Flavobacteriaceae; genus Flavobacterium; species Flavobacterium cheniae. The sequence continues at coordinate 557,948 of NZ_SNZC01000002.1, forward strand.
AAGTTGCACAAAAACAAAAAACCTATCTCATTATAAAACGAAATAGGTCTTTATATAGTATTGTAAACCAAAAAATTATGTTTCTTTCACGGTAATTATGTGAACGGGACAAGCCTTTGCTGCTAATTCACAATTTTCAACAATGGTGTGGTCTGCCGATTTTAAAGTGTGAAAACCTTTGGCATCAACCGATTTTATTAAAACCGATTTTCCGTCTTTTTTTGACATTTGAAATTGGGCTGGCGCCATTTCTACACAATAATTGCAACCAATGCATTTGTCTCTTTGAAGCGTAACAACAACCATTAGTTTTCTACAATTTTATACATTTTATCCGATAAACGAATGCGGAACGGCACTTTTAAAGTACAACTATCTCCTTTGGTTGCTTTTTCAGAAGTAGCATCATTCACAAAAAAATCTTCTAAAATTAATTCTTGCGCTCCAGTTGACGGACCGGTAATTAAAATTTTATCGCCTTTTTTAATATCGTAAGCTTCGATTTTGAATTCGGCTATGCTTGATTTTGGGAAATAATGCATTCCTTTTCCAACGTATACTTTTTTCTGAGTTGCATTGGAACCGGGATTATCAGACCATTCGCCTAATTTTTGTCCCAAATAATAACCGCTCCAAAAACCACGATTGTAAACAGTTGCCAAAGCTTCCATCCAAGTGTTGATTTTTTCTTTGGTAAACGTTCCTTCGTAATACGAATCGATAGCTTCACGATAGGTTTTGATAACCGTTGCTACATAATCTGCAGCACGTCCACGACCTTCAATTTTTAAAACTTTTATTCCTGAATCGATTACTTGATCTAGAAAATCTAATGTACATAAATCTTTTGGCGACATTAAATATTCGTTATCAACTTCAATTTCAAAACCAGATTCTTGGTCAATAACGGTATATTTTTTGCGACAATTTTGTTTGCAAGCACCCCGATTTGCCGATGAATTATGCGAATGTAAACTCAAATAACATTTTCCAGAAACCGCCATACACAAAGCGCCGTGACCAAAAATTTCAATTTCAACTAAATTACCGCTTGGACCTTTTACTTGTTCTTTTTCGATGTCTTCGGTGATTTTTTTTACTTGACGCAAACTCAACTCGCGAGACAATACAATCGTATCGGCAAACATTGCGTAAAATTTTACCGTTTCTATATTAGTCACATTCAATTGCGTAGAAATATGAACTTCGATTCCGATGGTTCTAGCCGTCATAATAACCGCTTGGTCGGATGCAATTACTGCCGTAATTCCTGCTTCTTTAGCTTTAGTCAAAAGTGTTTTTACAATCGATAAGTCGTGATCGTAGATAATCGTATTTAAAGTTAGATAGGTTCTAACGTTTTTTTCGTTGCAACGACGTGCAATTTCTGGCAAATCGTCTAAAACGAAATTTACTGTTGCTCGAGCACGCATATTTAGTTGTTCGACACCAAAATAAATGGAATCGCAACCATTATCTAAAGCCGCTTGCATAGATTCAAAATTTCCTGCAGGCGCCATTAATTCAATTCTTCCCGAAGTTGTCATTAGCCAATAATTTTAAATAATTTATCAGATAATCTTACTCGGAAAGGTACTTCAAAAGTTATTTTATCGCCAACTTTAGCTACTGAATTTTCAGTTCCATTTACCAACATTTTTTCTAAAACTAATTCTTGGTTCCCAGTTGTTGGTCCTGAAATTAAAATTTTGTCGCCAACATTTAGTTCTTGATTTTCTATAACGAAAAGTCCCACTTGTGCTTTCACATAATAATGTTCGGCTTTACCAAGCAATACTTTTTTTACTTTTATCTTCTGGCGAATATCTTTCGTTTTTTCGGCAACAGCCAAAGGTTTATCCGACAATTCTCCTGAATGTTTGAATTTTAAATTCTCTGATTTTCCTTTTCGGAATACTTTATTACCTACTTGTTTTCCTCTACGAAGTTTAACTTGTTCGGCTAATGGTAAATGTGTGATTTCTAAACATTCTGTAGAACAACAATTTTCCATTGCAGCTTGGCATTCGTCACATTGAATGAATAATAAGTGGCAACCATCGTTTAAACAATTGGTATGATTGTCGCAAGGTTTTCCACATTGGTGACATTGCGAAACAATATCGTCAGTAATTCTTTCACCTAATCTGTGGTCGAAAACAAAGTTCTTTCCGATGAATTTACTTTCTAAACCTTCCTCTTTAAGTTGCTTGGCATAATTGATGATTCCGCCTTCTAATTGGAATACATTTTTAAAACCTTGGTGTTTAAAATACGCCGAAGCTTTTTCACAACGAATTCCTCCGGTGCAATACATCACTAGGTTTTTATCTTCTTTAAAGTCTTTTAATTGTTCGTTGATGATTGGTAAACTTTCTCTAAATGTTTCCACATCTGGAGTTATAGCACCTTTAAAATGACCAATTTCACTTTCGTAATGATTTCTAAAATCAACTACAATGGTGTTTGGATCTTCTAATATTTGGTTGAATTCTTTGGCTTTTAAATGCACCCCAATATTCGTAACATCAAACGTTTCATCGTTCAAACCATCAGCTACAATTTTGTCACGAACTTTTACTGTTAATTTTAAAAACGAATGGTCATCGTGTTCTACAGCAACATTCAAACGAATGCCTTTCATAAAATCATAGGCTTCTAAAGTTTCACGAAAAGCTTCAAAGTTTTCGGCAGGAACACTCATTTGAGCATTAATTCCTTCTTTGGCTACATACGTTCGACCAAGAGCATCGAGCTTGTTCCATTCGATAAATAAATCGTCGCGAAATTTTTTGGGATCTTCAATTTTGGCATACGCATAGAAAGATAATGTAAGACGTTGTTTTCCGGCTTCATCAATTAATTGAGCTCTTTCTTCTGCGCTTAAGGTGTTATACAGTTGCATGCTATAAACGTTTAAGTGAGAAATATGTTGTGAATTCTAAATGGAAGAATTCGAGGGCAAAGGTAATAAAATTGATTAAAAATCAAATCTTTAAATGAATTGGAAAACATATTAACAATTTTTGGCACAATTGAAAAAAGCTGTATTTTTACAAAAAAAGAATTGTAATCAATTTAAAGCCAAATATTATGAGTTCAGACAAAGAAGCAAAATTAAAAGCCTTACAACTAACATTAGACAAACTTGACAAAACATACGGAAAGGGAACTGTAATGAAACTGGGCGATAGCGCAGTGGAAGAAGTAGAGTCTATTCCTTCAGGTTCATTAGGTATTGATTTGGCACTTGGAGTAAATGGTTACCCAAGAGGAAGAATCATTGAAATCTACGGACCAGAATCGTCAGGTAAAACTACGTTAACATTACACGCCATTGCAGAAGCTCAAAAGGCAGGAGGAATTGCTGCATTTATTGATGCGGAACATGCATTTGATCGTTTTTATGCAGAAAAACTAGGAATCGATATTGATAACTTAATTATTTCACAACCTGATAATGGTGAACAAGCATTAGAAATTGCCGAAAGTTTAATCCGTTCGGGAGCAGTTGATATTGTAGTAATTGACTCGGTTGCAGCTTTAACTCCAAAAAGTGAAATTGAAGGTGATATGGGTGATTCTAAAATGGGATTACACGCGCGTTTGATGTCACAAGCATTGAGAAAATTAACTGGAACGATTCATAAAACAAACTGTACCGTTTTCTTCATTAACCAATTACGTGATAAAATTGGAGTTATGTTTGGAAGTCCAGAAACTACAACTGGAGGTAACGCATTAAAATTCTATGCTTCAGTTCGTATTGATATTCGTAAATCGACTCAAATTAAAGATGGAGATAATGTTTTAGGTAACAGAACCAAAGTAAAAGTAGTTAAAAACAAAGTAGCACCGCCTTTCAGAACAGCAGAGTTTGACATTATGTATGGTGAAGGAATTTCAAAAGTAGGTGAAGTTTTAGACTTGGCCGTAGAATTTGAAATCATCAAAAAAAGTGGTTCTTGGTTCAGTTATGGAGAAACTAAATTGGGTCAAGGTAGAGATGCGGTAAAAGCATTAATCAAAGACAACCCAGAATTAATGGATGAATTAGAACAAAAAATTAAAGATCTAATCAAAGAAAATAACGCTTAAAAATTAAATCACGCCTAGAGCGTGATTTTTTTTGTAAATACACGCAACCTTTTAATTAAATTTGAATCTAATATTTATAATATATCATTAATATGAAAAAAATATTTTTAATCTTGAGCTTATTTTTTGTTTTAAGTTCATGTGAAATTGATCAAGAAAGTGTTTCTGTTGTTACTCTACCTGTTGAATCTGTTGTAATACCAACTGAGTTTGAACTTGGAGGAACTTATCCCATAATCATGCGTTATTACAGACCTTCAAGCTGTCATACTCCTTATGGAATTTACTATGAGAAAGACTTAAATATTAGAGTTTGCGCAGTTAATAATATCGTAAGAGAAGGTGGAAACTGTAATGAATTAAATGATTATTTGGTTGAAGAAACTTTCGATTTTACAGTTACTAGCACAGGAAATTATATTTTTAAATTTTGGACTGGTGTAGACTCTGAAGGTAATAATACTTTCTTAGAATACGACATTCCTGTTAATTAACTTATCGTAAATTGATTATAGAGCAACTTATAGATGAATGTAGTAACAACAATACTAAAGCACAAGAGCAAATTTATCGTTTACTAGCGCCAAAATTGTTTTCTGTGTGTTTGAAGTATTCACGTAATTACGAAGAAGCTCAAGACAATTTACAAGAAAGTTTTTTAATCATTTTTGAAAAAATAAATCAATACAAAAAAACGGGTTCATTTGAAGGTTGGGCAAAACGAATCGTTATTAATTATGTACTACAGCAATATAGAAAACAAAATATTTTTGAAATTGTTTCTGAGAAAATAGCTGATGATGAGGAAATTGAAATTGATGATGATAACATCAGTTTAGAGTTTTTAACTAAGATTATTCAAGAATTACCAGATAGATATCGATTGGTTTTTAACTTATATGTATTAGATGGATACTCTCATAAAGAGATTGCAGAGATGTTAGAAATCAACATCGGAACATCTAAATCAAATTTAGCTAGAGCAAAAGCTATTTTGAAAAATAAGATTGAATCCAATAATAGTTTTGAGGTAAAAAAAAGTAAATGAAAGACAATAAAAATATAGAACGATTATTTCAAGAGAAATTCAAAGATTTTGAAGCCTTACCGCCTCAAGATTCTTGGGATATTATTGCTAGTCGTTTAAATGAAAAGAAAAAGAAAAAAAGAATTGTGCCAATTTGGTTCGAATTTTCTGGAATTGCCGCTTCATTATTTATAATCGGTTCATTAATTTGGAATTTCTCAGGTGAAAGCAATACAACTGAGGTGCCAAATTCTAACAACACAATTGTAAATACTGAAGATTCTAAAGGAAACTCAAATAATTCAAACATTACTTCACCTAATAACGAAGCTATTGTTTATGATTCGCAATCAAATGAAGAAAATTTAGATAAAAAATCTAACAACTCAATCAATCAATATAATGAAAAATCGATTGATGAAAAATTAGTTAAATCGAAACTTAAAAACAATTCTAGTAGAAGAAACGGATTAGTTTCAAATGGCAAATTACAAAACGATATTGATGCAAGTTCAAATCAAAAAGGATTTAAAAAAGGAAAGAACAATTTCAAAAAACAATCATCATCTGTAACAAATTCTGAAAAAGCTTTAGTTGCTAATACAGAAAAAAACAAAGCAAAAAGAAAATCAAAATCGAAGTCAAATAAAAATAATTCTGATTTTGAAAACCTATTTGATGATAATAACGTAGTTGATAATAATAGAGAAGATAAAAACGCTATCAATAAAGAAACTATTGATGCTTTTTTTGAAAATAAAACATCAAACACAACAACAATAACTAATAATGATTCTATTACAAAACAAACAAACAATTCAGATGTTGTTGTTTCTAATGAAATCATTACTCAAGATAGTACGCTAGTGGCTGAAGTTTCTAAAGAAACAAATCTGCTAGAGGAATTGCTTAAAGAAAAAGAGGCTGGGAAAAATGAAGATGAAAAAGAAGAAAAAAGAAGTAAATGGGCGATTAGCACTAACGCGTCGCCTGTTTATTTTAACTCCTTAGCACAAGGATCTTCAATTGACCAACAATTTGATTCGAATAGCAAAAATTATGCAACAACTTTAAGTTTAGGTATAGCTGGAAGTTACGCAATAAACAACAAATTAAGTTTAAAAACAGGGGTTAACAATATCAACATTAGTTACAACACCAACGATGTTCTTTTTGATGCAAGAATGAATAATGTTGAAAACAATATACCTACAATATCAAGAAATCCAGAAGCATCAAATATGGTGTTCTCATCAAAAGTTGGTAATGTAGAAACGTTATCGGGTGATGTTGAAAATGTAATTATTGAGAACAATGTGGGTGCATTACAACAAAACATTAGTTACATCGAAGTTCCTTTAGAATTAAGTTACAAATTATTAGATAAGAAATTTGGTATAGAAGTGATAGGAGGAATGAGTACCTTATTTTTAAATCAAAATAACATTTCGTTAGTAGCAAATGGCATAGAAATGGAAGTAGGAAGAGCCAATAATCTAAACAATATACATTTTAGTAGCAATGTCGGTTTGGGTTTTAAATATAATTTTTGGAAAAGCTTTAATGCTAATTTCCAACCTATGTTTAAATACCAAATCAATACTTTTAGTGAAAATTCCGGTAACTTCAAGCCTTATTTTATAGGCTTGTATACCGGAGTAAGTTTTAGTTTTTAAGCTTTGTTGGTTAAGCTTAAATTTTTAGTTAAGTTGTTTCGTTTCTAGTTAAAATGAAACTGAGAAAGTCCAAATGCGTTTGGACTTTTTTATTTTAAATCCTCAAGCAAAGGTTGTAAAATAATATCTCTTACTTGTTGTTTCAATGCGTTTCTATCTTCTAACGTTTTACCTTTAGTTTCAATTATCGGATAAATTTTAGCGCGCATTTTTCCTGGAGTTCCACTGAAGAAAGTATAAGAAAAACGTTTTTTGTTATCGAAAAATACCATTGGAACAATTGGCAAACCGTGTTCAATGGCAATTCTGAAAGCACCATCTTTAAATTCATCTAGCACAATGTGCTCCTCTGGAACGCCACCTTCTGGAAAAATACAAATACTCAAACCTTGATGAATTCTTTTTTGAGCACGCTCAAAAACTTGATAACGACTTTTACTGTTTGCTCTATCAACCAAAATACAAACGCGTTTATATATAAATCCAAAGATTGGAATTTTGGCCAATTCTTTCTTTCCCACAAAAACAAATGGGTGATTTTTAACCGCAATCAACATCAACATAATATCGGTCATTGAAGTGTGATTGGCTACTAACATATAACTTTTTCCATCTTCAAAAACTTCATCGCCTTCAATAGAATAATTAAAACCCATTCCAATTAAAATAATCTTAGACCATAACCTCGCAATTTTAAAAAATAACGGATAGGTTTTCTCGCTTAAGATCGTAGCCAAAATAAAAGGAAACAGTACAATGATTGGAACTAAAACCAAGATGTAAAACCAAATTCGATATAATAATGTAAGCGGATATTTTAAAAATTTCATTTAGCAAGTTTATTTGATTTCCAAAAGTAATCATTTATATAAAACCTATCTCTTTTTACTTTTCTGTTTTTACTTTACATTTGCATTTCTAAATAACAACTTAGCAACGCTTAGCGTTAAAACAAAAACAATGGCAAAAATCTTAACCGGAGTTCAAAGTACAGGAACACCACACTTAGGAAATTTATTAGGAGCAATTATTCCTGCTATTCAAATGGCAAACAATCCTGATAACGAGTCTTTTCTTTTTATTGCCGATTTGCATTCGATTACGCAAATCAAAAATGGAGCAGAATTAAGACAAAACACCTATAGTACAGCTGCAGCTTGGCTAGCTTGTGGTTTAGATACAAACAAAATTGTTTTTTATCGCCAATCGGATGTGCCTCAAACAGCTGAGCTTTCTTGGTATTTGAGTTGTTTTTTTCCGTTTCAACGTTTAACATTGGCACACTCTTTCAAAGATAAAGCAGATAGATTAGAAGATGTAAATGCCGGATTATTTACCTATCCAATGCTAATGGCAGCCGATATTTTATTGTATGATGCCAATATTGTACCCGTTGGAAAAGACCAAATGCAACACATTGAAATAACAAGAGATGTAGCCTCAAGATTTAATCATCAAATGGGCGAAACCTTTGTGTTGCCAGAAGGGAAAACTTCTGAAGACACCATGTTAATTCCTGGAACCGACGGACAAAAAATGAGTAAATCGAGAAACAATTTCATTAATATTTTTGTGGACGACAAAGCGCTTCGCAAACAAATTATGGGAATTCAAACCGATAGCACACCATTAGAAGATCCAAAAAACCCAGATACTTGTAATTGTTTTGCTTTATACAAATTATTAGCAACAACAGAACAAACAGAAGTAATGAAAGCCAATTATTTAGCTGGAAATTACGGCTACGGTCACGCGAAACAAGCTTTATTTGAATTAATCGTTGAGAAATTCAAAACCGAAAGAGAAAAATACAATTACTACATCAACAACCTAGAAGAAGTAGATAAATTATTACTTGAAGGCGCTGCAAAAGCAAGTGCTGTAGCGAATGGTGTTTTGAAAAGAGTTAGAGAGAAGTTGGGTTATTAATTAACATCATTTACAGATGATTGAAAACTCAAAAAAACTCTTCAAGCATTGTGAATTGTGTAAAAACAAATCACAAAATCTTGAAATTGGAGTTTTTTGTAGTTTAACCAATCGTAATCCAAATTTCGATGTTTTCTGTGATGAGATTTCATTTAATGAAAATCTTAAAAAAAAGATTACAGAGATTAACATCGCTTTTGAAAAAACAAAAAGAGAAAAGAATTGGGTATACTCCTATTTTGTAGTTTACTTAATTATGAGTCTAGCTATGTTTCTTTTTACCTATAAATTCAACGATTATATCGCAAACATTTTAAGTAAATCAAGCGGTAAACCTGTATTTATTGCCTCATCAATTATAATAATTTTTATTTGTATTGCAGTGATTTTACTTGGTTATGCTTTTGGTGCCTTGAATAGACATCGTTTTGATAGTAAAAAGAACAATACCGATAAACAGGAATTAGATGCCATTTTAAAATTATACAATATCGAATATGATTTTAAAATAACCTTTAACGATCGGATGTTAATGCCAATAGATATTAAAACTGAATTAAAAATAAAAAACCTCAAAGTTTAGAAGTCTAAATTTTGAGGTTTTTTATTTTTCAAACCACTTCAAACATTTTTCCGGGCAAAGGTCTAATCACTCCTTTTAATTCCATATTTAACAAAATAGTAGAAATGCGATAAATAGGAAAATCACATTCTAAAGCGATGATGTCCATCATTTCTTTTCCGGTTTTTTGAAGGTAATCGTAAATGATTTGTTCTTCATCGGTTAAGGTAATGAACAATTGTTTTTGTACTACTTTTTGAGATTCGCGTTGCAATTCCCAATTTAAAATATACACCAAATCAGCTGCCGAAGTAAGCAAATTAGCACGTTGTGTTTTAATTAAATTATTACAGCCTTGACTGTATTTATCAGTCGTTCTTCCTGGAACAGCGAAAACATCTCGGTTGTAATCGTTAGCTAAATTAGCGGTGACTAATGAACCACCTCTTTCAGCACTTTCAATTACTATAGTAGCTTCGCTAATGCCAGCAACAATGCGATTTCTTTTGATGAAATTTTCTTTGTCGGGATTGCTGGTGCTCCAAAATTCGGTTAAAAAGCCGCCATTTTGTTCCATTTTTGCCATGTACTTTTTGTGGGTTTTCGGATAAATTTGATTCAAACCATGTGCTAAAACACCAATAGTTTGCAAACCACAATCCATTGCTATTTGATGTGCATAAATGTCTACGCCATAAGCGAAACCGCTTACTATAATAGGATTTAATGGTGAAATTTCTTCAATCAATTTCTTAGTAAATTCCATGCCATACGTCGTAATTTGACGTGTACCGACAATACTAATGATTCTTCTATTCTGTAAATCAATATTTCCCGCTTGAAATAAAAGTACAGGGCTGTCGTAGCAATGTTTTAATCGTTCGGGATAATTTTCATCTTGAAAATAAGTGGTGGAAATATTTTCTTGCGCAATGAATTGGAGTTCAGCTTCCGCTTTTGCAAATACCGATTTGTCTTGTAAATTTTTAATTACAACCGAACCAATGCCGTCAATTTTTTGAAGTTGGGATTTTTTTGAAGCGAAGACTTCTGTAGCGTTTCCGCAATGTTGAATGAGTTTTTTGGCGATTACATCTCCAACTCCTTCCACTTGCATCAACGCAAGCGTGTGGTACAATTCTGACTGTGTCATGGCGTGTATAAAATTTATTTGGCGTATAATTGAAGAACAAAAATAGTTCTTTTTAGCAATAATCCAAAAAAGAAAATAGAAACCTAATTAGCCCTGATTACTTCACGCAGCGTTTATTTTTATTTGGTGTTTAGTGAATGCTTCGCATTTGTAGTGGAAATCCTTTTTTATTTGTTGCCTGAGGTTCTCGAAGGCAACAAATAAAAGATTGCAACGTAAAGCAGGAACATGGAAACCAAGAAAACCCAAGCCATTCGCTTCCAATTATTTACAGTAAAAATCGGAATTGTTAATAATTTTTGTTGATAAAATTTTGATATTGCTATTGATTATCTAACTTTGTTGTTATGCTTATAGAAAAACACATATCTGACTTATTATATCGTTATCAGTGCGTTACTGTTCCTGGTTTTGGTGCTTTTTTAACCGAAACTGTGTCCGCTCACGTTACTGGAAGCGCAAGTTCGTTTTTTCCACCTAAAAAAGTGGTTTCGTTTAATGCGAATGTAAAAAATAATGATGGGTTATTGGCAAATCATGTGGCATTACAAGAAAAAATGTCGTACGAATTAGCCGTAATCAAAATTGGTGATGTGGTGAATGAATGGACGTATTTGTTGCAAAACCGCAATCGCGTAGTGTTGAAAAACATTGGCGAAATTTCGGTGAACAATGAAATGAATTGGGTTTTTGAACCAGCAAACACCGTAAATTATTTAACGGATTCGTTTGGTTTGAGCAGCTTTGTTTCTCCAGAAATTACAAGAGAAGTTTTAAAACAAGAAGTAGAAGCTTTAGAAGAAAAAGCACCAATTATTTTTACTCCTGAAAGAAAGAAAGATTACTCGTATTTAAAATATGCAGCTGTTTTTGTAACGATGTTAGGCGCTGGTGGTTTTGGTTACAAAACCTACTACGACCAACAAATTACCAATCAAACTTTATTAGTTGAGAAAAACGTACAAGAAAAAGTACAACAACAAATTCAACAGGCGACTTTTCTAATTAATGCTCCAGTTGAAGCAGTTGAATTAAGTGTTGCCGCACCAGTTGAAGAAAAAAGACCTTATCATTTAGTAGCTGGCGCTTACAGAAGTGTAGAAAACGCGGACGTAGCAATTGCTGAATTAAATGCAGCAGGTTTTGAAAACGCAAAGATGCTTCCAATGAACAAACTTAAATTATATTATGTAGTTTATGCAAGTTTTAAAACATTAGAAGAAGCGCAAACCGATAGAAAAAACATACAAAAAACACATAATGCAGAAGCGTGGTTAATGATAGAATAATTTTTTAACACTTTGCATAATAATTATTAAAATCCCTGTTTTGGGATTTTTTTTTGCATATAATATTCGAAAACCTCATTATCTTTGTAAAAAAAACAATGCAACCAAAATTTCCTTCAGAATCGGTAACTACTTTAACCGACTTAGTTTTACCAGGTGAAACGAATCCATTGAACAACTTATTTGGTGGTGAATTACTAGCTCGTATGGACAGAGCTGCAAGTATTACCGCAAGAAGACATTCGCGTAGAATTTGTGTAACGGCATCTGTGAACCACGTGGCTTTTAATAGAGCTATTCCTTTAGGAAGTGTAGTAACCGTTGAATCTAAAGTATCGAGAACTTTCAATACTTCTATGGAAATTTATATTGATGTTTGGATTGAAGATAGAGAATCAGGAATTAAAAATAAAGCGAACGAAGCTATCTATACTTTCGTCGCGGTTGATGAAACAGGAAGACCAATTCCAGTTCCACCAATTGAACCAGAAACCGAATTAGAAAAACAACGTTACGAAGCCGCTTTAAGAAGAAAACAACTAAGCTTAGTCTTAGCTGGAAAAATGAAACCAAGCGAGGCAACGGAATTAAAAGCGTTGTTTATGGAATAAATTGAGAACCTTCGGGTTCTTTTTTTTATTTTTGTAAAAAATAAATCACATGTCATCATTTTATAAATTAAGCATTAAAGAAATCATCAAAGAAACTGCTGATGCCGTTTCGATTCTTTTTAATGTTCCAGACGAATTAAAATCGTATTATCAATTTGTTGCTGGACAATACGTAAACTTAAAAGTTACGCTTGACGGACAAGAAATTAGAAGAGCGTATTCTATTTGTTCTTCTCCAAAAAGTGGCGAATTGCGAATTGCCGTTAAAGCCATCAAAACTGGATTCTTCTCAAAATTTGCTAATGAAAAATTAGCAGTTGGAAATGTAATCGAAGTAGGAACACCAGAAGGAAAATTCACTTTCGAACCTAAAGTAGAACGTCAGAAAAACTATGCGGCTTTTGTTGCTGGTAGCGGAATTACGCCTGTCTATTCCATTCTAAAATCCGTTTTAGAGGAAGAACCAAACAGTACTTTTGTATTGGTTTACGGTAATAAATCGGAAAAAGACACTATTTTCCACAACCAATTACACGATTTACAATTGCAATATGTAGGCCGTTTGTTTGTGCAATATGTGTACAGTCAATCAACTGCTGACAATGCTTTGTTTGGCAGAATTGATAAATCAACCGTAAATTTCATCTTGAAAAACAAACATGCTGAAATGGAATTCTCAAAATTCTATTTATGCGGACCAGAAGAGATGATTAATTTGGTTTCGGACACTTTAAAAGAAAACAATATTTCAGATTCAGATATTAAATTCGAATTATTCTCAACATCTTCAAACGAAAACGAATCTGTTGGTGGAGCTGAAGGTCACACTAAAATTTCAATTTTAGTTGATGATGAAGAGACAACTTTCGAAATGAGTCAAAAACAAACCTTATTAGAAGCAGCTTTAAAACAAGGTTTAGATGTACCGTATTCTTGTCAAGGTGGTATTTGCAGTAGTTGTATTTGTAAAATTACCGAAGGTACTGCCGATATGAAGAAAAATCAAATTTTAACTGATGCTGAAATCGCAGAAGGATTAACATTAGCGTGTCAAGCATATCCAACAACATCAACAATTAAGATTGATTTTGATGATGTTTAAAAGTTTTTAAACTCAGAAGGAGTCTTACCAGTCGCTTTTTTAAAAGCAGTATTAAAAGAAGATTTAGAATGAAATCCTGCCATATTTGCTATTGTTTCGATAGTGAAATTGGCGGTTTCTTTTTGTACTAAAAGTTGTTTTGCTTCTTCAATTCGATAAGAGTTAATATAAGTGGCAAAATTCATTTCGTACTTAGAGTTTAAGAAAAGTGACAAATATTTTTCATTACTTCCAATTTTCTTAGCCAACTGATTCAAAGTAAGTTTGGCATCTAAAAATGGTTTTTCTTCTTTCATTATGGCACCTAACTTTTCTTCTAATCCTTCAAAAAAAGGTGCAAAAGTTTCTGATTCTTTGGCTTCCTTTTGTTCTTGCGCAACTTCAAAATCTAATTGTTCTTGTTTCCAACTGATGTAACCCACATAAATGAAATAAGCTGCAGAGTAAAATTCGAAAGATAATTTTAAAAATTTAGGAAAAATGCCTGTTAGACTTATAAGTAACAAGACCATAAAAATGACGTAACCTAAGATAAAATGAAGCAATTTATCGGGGTGAATTCCTGGAGAAGTGGTATCCAATTGTTTTTCTCTCTTATATCTTTTAAAGACAGAAATGGATAAAAACAGATAATAAATACTCAATAAAGGAAACACGAAAAGCAGTGCCAAATAATTGGAATACGTCAATACTTTTTCGCTCATTTCTTTCATAAAAAGATTCTTTTTCGAATCCATATATAAAAAAGAAAACGCATTAATGAAGAAAAGTAAAAACACCACATAATAGTGTTTTACATTTCTGTTTTGACGAATTCCGGCCAAAAAAGCACTGTAAAGATAAATCGTAGGTGGAATTGCAAGTAGGAAAACAAAGAAAAGTAACATAATTACCTCCGAAATCTTCTCAGGAAGCCACGTTAACTTTTCAGTTGCCAAAAAGAAGCACGAAATAGCAAAGGCCCAAAGTAAAAAATACAATCCTAAAAACTGCAAAGTCTTATTTTGCTTGCCATTTCCCCTAAATAAAAAGAGAAATGCTAACACAAAAGCAGTTAAAATAGGAAGTAGTAATGACATTAAATTAGGCTGTATTTTAGGTTAATTAATGTTTAAATATACGGAATTTGTACAAATTCACGGAATACAAACATATAGTATTTTCTTATCATTTTCAACAGAAGTAGTTTTGACCTGCATCAAAATACAAATGATTATGAAAAAAATTCTATTTACAATTATCGCTTTTTGCACGATTCAGTCTTTTGCTCAAGTTGGAATTGGAACAACTAATCCACATGCAAGTTCCATTTTAGATCTTACTAGTACAACCCAAGGATTTCTTGTACCAAGATTATCCACAGCACAACGTGATGCTATTGCTTCACCTGCTAATGGATTAATGATTTACAACACCTCTATTAATTGTTTCCAATATTACAAAAGTTCGGCTTGGAATTCACTTTGTGACGCTACTATTTCAATTTTAAATTGTGCTGGAGTAACAGCAAGTCCTGGCGCAGTTGGTATAAGTTATTCTGGAAATGCCACTATTCCTTATACTAGTGGAAACGGAGGATCATATCCTTCAGGTTTTCCAATTGCTTCCACAGGTGTTACAGGTTTAACCGCAACTTTACAAGGAGGAACGCTGACTAACGGAACTGGAAATTTAACTTATGTCATTTCGGGAACACCAACTTCAAGCGGAACAGCTAATTTTGCAATTTCTTTTGGAGGATTAAGTTGTTCTTTTTCTATAACTGTTAACGGTCCTACTATTGCTTCTATTCCTTGTACTGCTCCTTTCACAGTTACACCAGCCGGAAATGGAATTGCAGGTTTACCTTACAATAAAACAGTAACCGTTCCTTACACTGGCGGAAATGGTGTAGCTTATTCTGCCGGAATGCCAATTGCTTCAACAGGAGTTACAGGTTTAACCGCAACTTTAAACGCAGGAACTTTAGCCGCTGGAGCCGGAAATTTCACTTTTACAGTAACCGGTACTCCCGACCCTTTTGTCGCAGCTTCAACAACCGCTACTGCAACATTTCCATTTACATTTGATGGCAAGAGTTGTAGTTTCACGGTCATTATCAACAAAGCCAGTATTGCTCCTATAACTTGTTCAACAGCGGTTGTGGAAAGTCCAGCAACGGGGATTAATGGTTCACCTTATACCGGAACGATTACTGTAACCTATCCTGCTAGTGGAAATGGTGGTGGTTTTGATGCTCAAAGTATTCCTTCAACTGGAGTAACAGGATTAACCGCAACAATTGCTACTGGATTTACAAATCCTGCTGGCGGAACATTGGTTTTTAATGTTAGCGGAACTCCTTCTGGAACTGGGAATGCACAATTTAATTTGAGTAATTTTATTACCAATTTAGGATGTTCTGGTTCCAATGTTCAAATTGTAATTAGTGGAAGTCCAACAGTAACCGGTTTGAACTGTAGTGGAGCGACACACTCTCCAGCAACTGCAACACAATTTAGCGCATATTCAGGAACAACAACATTGCCTTATACAGGTGGAAATGGTGTAGCTTATCCAACCCAAACCATAAACTCAACAGGTGTTACCGGATTAACCGCAACTTTAACACCAGGAACTTTGGCTTCAGGAAATGGGAACTTAAGTTTTACAGTTTCAGGAACTCCTACTTCCTCTGGATTAGCAAGTTTTGCGATCACTTTTGGAGGACAAACTTGTGTGTTTTCAATCCGAGTAAACGGAAGAGTAATTTCGATAAAATATATTGATGGAAGTACTTATAATGCGACTTCTCCTTTCGGACAACAAACGGTTCCACAAAATTATGGTCCAACCGGAATTTTTAATACCATTGGTGGAATATTACATGACGATTACATTACCACTTTTAACGGCGGAATTTCTCCTTTAACCATGCGAAATACAATTGATATTGTAGCTTGTGGACCCAACAGAACTGCAGGTTCAAGAAGTTTAGCCGATTGTCAAAGAATTCGAGATTATGTGGCTTTGGGTGGAATTGCAATTATTACTTTGGATGCGAATGATGCAAACGCAATTACCACTTCAAACAATTATCACACTGCTTTTGGAGGAACAGGAACTTTTATTGCAGGCGCAAATCCGACGACGGTAAACTCAACTATTCCATTAAGTAGTAGTTATTGGGGAACAGCGAATGCGGGTGTAGCGTTATTAGGAACTGGCGTTAGTGCCGAATTTAATGGTACAACTTATACTTTACCAATAGGCGCTCAAGTGTTGGCAACATATCCAAGTGGTAAACCCGCTATTTGGACCTGTGGTGAAGGTAATAGGGCTTTATTTATTTGTGATAATGGCTTTTTATTAAGTGCAAATTTCACAACTATTGGAGTAGAAACGGACCAAGAGAAGTTTTTTCACAATTTATTGAAAAATTATATTTTAGTTCATTTAGGATTTTGATGCAAAAAACCTATAACTAAAAAAAGGAGCTAATTCAGCTCCTTTTCTATTTTTTCTATAATCCTATCAGGCAAAATCGTTCGCATCACATCTGCATAACCTTCCACTTTTTTATTTCCATAAATGGAAGTTGGCAATAACGGATATTTAGCTCTGTCTGAAGTCAAACAAAAATCATCAGGTTGATTGAACGGTTTGAAACCTGCGTATGGATGCGTTGCGCCCCAAAGTGTAATCACTTTAACGCCCAACATCGCAGCAATATGCGCATTTCCTGAATCCATTGAAAGCATGATGTTTAAATTGGAAATCACTTCTAATTCTTGTTTAAATTTTAGTTTTCCGGCTAAAACGATTACATTTTCATGTTGGTTTTGTAATTGATTTAGCAACTGAATTTCTTTCTCGCCGCCGCCAAATAAGAAGATTTTATTGTTTTTATTTTCAGCTAAACCATCAATTACTTGTTGCATTAAATCCAACGGATAGACTTTACTTTCATATTGTGCAAAAGGTGCTATTCCAATCCAATTTTGATTTTTTGTTCCTGTGATTGAAAGAATATCTTGCGATAAAGCAGCCTTTTCAGGAAACTGAGCATTCGATAAATCAATCGAAAAACCAAGTTGCTTGAAAGTATCTACATGTCTTTCAACCATTTGCTTCACTGGAGCAAAAACTTTATTGGTTAAACTCGTTAATGCTTTCTTTTCGGCTCTTCCTTTATCTGTTGCGGCTACTTTTTTTCCGCTTAAAGCGAATAAGGTTCGGACTACTTTAGAACGAAGTACATTATGTAAATCGGCAACCACATCAATGTTTAATTTTCGTAAATCGGAAAACAATCGAAGTAAACCTAAGAAACCTTTGTGTCGTTCTTTTAAATCCACTCCAAAGAAATCCACATTCGGAATTCCATCAAAAAAAGGTTGAAAAAATGGTCGGGAAACTACGGTAATTTTTACATCAGGATATTGCAAAACTAAGGCTCTCAACACGGGAACTGTCATTGCGACATCACCCATGGCTGAGAGCCTTATTACCAATATGTGATTTTTGTTTACCACCTATTTTTAAATTTTCTTCTGAAAAGTAACAAAGAAAACAAAATCATTACAACTAAGCTTAAATATTTTGTTCTTTCAAATCTCGGTAAAAAAACATATTCATACATCGCAATGAAAAACAAAATAAAAGCTAAAATAAAAAGTATTTTAAAAAAGATGTTTTCACTTGCGAAGTACGATCTTTTATCCATAATTACTTTTTATTCTGATACAACACCGGATTTAACTCCTCGTCGTTGTACATTTTCATTTGTTTGTACACTTTCATGTATTTGTCACCCGCTTCAATATCTTCAATTAATTGACTGATTGAAGTAAACATGTCGTTTTTTTGGTCTAACAAAACATTTAATTTTTCTTGACATTTAGCTCTGTGTTCCGCCGTAGCTTCAGCACGAGTTGCTTCTTCGTTCATGTGGTAAATTTTCAAAGCCAAAATTGATAAACGGTCAATTGCCCAAGCTGGACTTTCCGTATTGATTTTTGCATTTGGTTTTACTTGAACATCTTTATATTTATCTAAGAAATAGCTATCGATGTATTCCACCATATCCGTACGAACTTGATTCGAAGCATCGATTTTACGTTTTAAATCTAAAGCTGCAACTGGATCAATATTTGGATCACGAACGATATCTTCATAATGCCATTGCACCGTGTCTACCCAGTTTTTTGCAAACAACAAATATTCAATAGTTCCTTTTTCGAAAGGATTTACAACTGGTTGATACACATCGTCAATAATGTGATATGTTTTGATACTTTGTTCAAAAATGGGAAATGCAAATTCAGCAAACATAATAATAGCTTTAAAATTGATACAAAAATAGCGATTTTTTGTACTTTTATCCTGAAAATAAAAAATAAATCCAATGCACATTCATTATATCTCAGAGCAAAACAGTATTCTTAATCATTTCTTGGCGCAAATTCGTGATGTGAACATCCAAAAAGACAGCATGCGTTTTAGAAAAAATATTGAGCGTATTGGAGAAATAATGGCATATGAATTAAGCAAAACGCTTGATTACAAAGAAATTGATGTACAAACACCATTAGGAATTAAACACACCACAACCATTGCCGAACCTGTGGTTTTATGTTCAATTCTTCGCGCTGGTTTAGCTTTACATCAAGGTTTTATGAGCTTTTTTGATAATGCAGAAAACGGATTTGTTTCGGCTTACCGTCATCATTATGACAATGATGATAAGTTTGAAATTTTAGTAGAATATCAAGCAGCTCCATCATTTGAAGGAAAAAATCTGATTTTAATTGACCCGATGTTAGCTACTGGACAATCGTTAGTAGCTGTACTTCACAAATTACATTTGGAACACCAACCTAAAGAAATTCATATTGCTGTCGTGATTGCAACTCCAGAAGGCATTCAATATTTAGAAGAAAATGTTCCTGAAAATTGTCATTTGTGGGTGGCTGCTTTAGATGAAAAACTAAACGAACACAATTATATTGTTCCTGGTTTAGGTGATGCTGGAGATTTGGCTTACGGAATTAAATTATAATTGCATTATAAAGAAGAAAATTCCCAATCCTAACAAGGCATAAACCACAATTTCTTTCACTAAATTATTTTCAATTTTCTCGATAAAATTTGCGCCAATAATAGCTAAAGGTCCAAAGCAGAACGCTAAACTTCCGTTATTTTTATTAGCCGAAAGCACGTAGATTCCGACACCTAGAATAAAAGAAAACAAAATCGTTTTGTGTGACGATTGCATGTTCAAGGCTTTGTTTGGCACATCAAAAACATGCAAAACAAATGCAAATAAACTTAGTGAAGTAAAAACCGCTAAAGCAATTCGTTGGTAAATATTTTCAAAGTAATAAAAATCAAAACTAATATACGTTTTATCTAACAAGGTACTCAATAAAGTATTGTCGAGAATACTATTGGCAAGGAAAAATAAAATAGTTACCGCAAACAACGCAATAAAAGGTATAATCCAATTTCGATAATCTTTAGAAACGTGAAGTATAACGGCAATGAAAACTAAAATGATGTAAAAAATACTCCAAAAGTGAAATAAGGCAGCTAAGAAAATCCAAAACGAAGCGTCAAAAACTTTCTCTTTTGTTTGAAGTAAAGATTTCAAGGAAATTAACCTTCTCAAGGCTAAAAGCAATAGAAAATTAGAAATAATGATATTCTTATTCTGAAAAATTGAGGAAAAGAATAGAAGAAAGACAAAAAACAGAAATAAGGCATAATTGTTTCCTTTGGTCAATCCGTTTTTAAGTGTAATGAAATTTAGAATGAATAAAGAAGCGAAAAGCAAGACATATAAACCAAACTGCTCGGCATAGTAAACCCAGTCTGCAGTAGGTTTAGCCAACGCAATTATCTTTATAGAAAAGAAAAAAAGCGACAGAATTCCTATTACTAAATAATTAAATGGTCTTGTTTTACTAAAAACGCTTGCTAACATGCGAATATTTTATATTTTTGTGGTGTAAATATAATACTTTATCAAAATGAAATCATTTTTTGAAGGAATACAATCACTTTTCGTAGATTTTTTATTCTTACCAATGGATTGGTTAAGAGAACTAGAATTAACTAATTGGTGGACTGCAAATATCTTAAACTGGATTTTTATTATAATCTGTTGTGGAGCTATGACTTATTGGATTAAGCAATTGAACATCTTCAAAGCAAACAATGAAGATGAGCAAGATACAACTGCACACTCATTTTTAAAATAATCTTATTAAGATATAAGCAAGGATTATAAATCCTTACCAATATCTCTTCTAAAATACATCTTATCAAATTGTAGCTTAGCTATACTTTGATAAGATTTTTTTATGGCTTCTTGAAAGTCATTTCCGTAAGAAGTTACCGCAATTACGCGACCTCCATTAGTCACCACTTTTCCGTTTTCTAATTTTGTTCCTGCATGAAATGGAATAGAATCCGTGATGTTTTCTAATCCGAAAATCTCTTTTCCTTTTTCATAATCCTCTGGATAACCTCCTGAAACTACCATGATAGTTGTAGCTGCTCTTTCATCGATTTCCAAGGTGATTTTTTCTAATTCTTGATTGCCAATCGCTTCAAAAATTTCGACTAAATCACTTTTTAATCTTGGCATCACTACTTCCGTTTCTGGATCTCCCATACGAACGTTGTATTCGATAACCATTGGCTCGCCTTTCACGTTGATTAATCCAATGAAAACAAATCCTTTGTATTCGATTCCGTCTTTTTGTAAACCTGCGATGGTTGGCTTTACAATTCGAGTTTCAATTTTTTCTAATAAAACTGCATCCGCAAATGGAACTGGAGATACCGCACCCATTCCACCTGTGTTTAATCCAGTATCGCCTTCTCCGATTCGTTTGTAATCTTTTGCTGTTGGTAGTACTTTATATGATTTTCCATCCGTTAAAACAAAACAACTTAATTCGATTCCGTCTAAGAATTCTTCGATAACTACTTTTGAACTTGCTTGTCCAAATTTAGCTCCCACTAACATATTTCGTAACTCCGTTTTAGCTTCTTCTAAATCCGATAAGATTAAAACGCCTTTTCCAGCAGCTAATCCATCTGCTTTTAAAACATAAGGCGCATCTAAAGTTTCTAAAAACAAACAGCCTTTTTCAACTGTTTCTTTGGTGAAACTTTCGTAACGAGCGGTTGGAATATTGTGTTTTACTAAAAATTCTTTTGCAAACTCTTTACTTCCTTCTAATTGTGCCCCAACTTTTGATGGTCCGATTACTGGAATATGATTGATTTGTGAGTCATTTTTGAAGAAATCATATATTCCTAAGACCAAAGGGTCTTCTGGTCCAACCACAACCATTGCTACTTTTTCTTGTAAAACAAAAGCTTTAACGGCATCAAAATCATTTGGATTTAAATCCACATTTTTTGCGATGGTTGCTGTACCTGCATTTCCAGGTGCAACAAAAAGAGAAGTACATTTTGAAGATTGTAGCATTTTCCAGGCCAATGCATGTTCGCGACCGCCAGAACCAAGTAGTAAAATAGTCATTTTGTGTGTTGTTATGTTGTTTGGCAAAAGTACTATTTCTTAAGAAGAAAGAAAAAAGAAAAAAGAAGAAAGATTATTTTCAGATTTATTACTTTTGGATAAATTCCAACGAATGTTCAACTTGTTTCACCTTTCTTTAAAATTAAGCGGTTTTCCTATTGCGAAAGCTCAGGCTGATTTTGAGAAAATTCTAGAAATTTCAGAAACAGATTATCCAGATTATCTCGAAAATAAAAAGCGAGAAATTGTGGAATTTCATTTGAAAAATAACACTTTTTATCAGAATTTAGTTGGGAAAGACAGATTTGAAAATTGGAATGATTTACCTGTTCTAACCAAAAAAGATTTACAAAAACCATTAAAAGACCGAATTTCAAAAGGCTATTCCGAGAAAACTGTTTTCGTAAATAAAACTTCGGGTTCAAGTGGTGATCCGTTTGTTTTTGCTAAGGATAAAGAAGCGCATGCCATAACTTGGGCTTCCATAATTCATCGTTTTGGTTGGTATGGAGTTGATTTCAATTCGTCGTATCAAGCAAGATTTTATGGGATTCCATTGGATTTTATTGGGTACAGAAAAGAACGTTTAAAAGACTTTTTGAGTAAACGATATCGTTTCCCGATTTTTGATTTATCGGACAAAGTTTTAGATGGTGTTTTGGAACATTTTAAAACCAAAAAGTTTGATTATATTAATGGTTATACGAGTTCGATTGTGCTTTTTGGAAAATATTTACAAGAGCGAAATATCATTTTAACCGATGTTTGTCCCACCTTGAAAGTTTGTATGGTGACATCGGAAATGTTGTTTGAAGAAGATAAAATTCTGCTGGAAAAACATTTAGGAATTCCAGTTGTGAATGAATATGGTGCTTCGGAATTGGATTTAATTGCTTTTCAAAATCCGAATGACGAATGGCAAGTGAATTCGGAAACCTTGTTTGTGGAGATTTTGGATGAAAATAATCAACCAGTTCAGTATGGAAAGGAAGGAAAAGTGGTGATTACTTCGTTATACAATAAAGCGCATCCATTCATTCGTTATGAAATTGGCGATGTTGGAATTTTGGATGAAAAAAGCACGTTGAAAAAACCTATTCTGAAAAAATTAATTGGAAGAACCAGCGATGTGGCACTTTTACCAAGTGGAAAAAAATCACCAGGATTAACGTTTTACTACGTAACCAAAAGTATTATTGAAGATGATGGAAACGTGAAAGAATTCATCGTACGCCAAACAAAATTGGATAGTTTTGATATTGATTATGTAAGTTCGGTAGAATTATCATTGGAACAAATTCAAGAAATTGAAAAAGCAATTGCTAAATATTTAGAACCTGGTTTGCATTTTACCTATAACCGAAAAGAAGTTTTGGAAAGAACAAAAAGAGGGAAATTGAAGCAATTTCAATCAAATTTATGATTCATTTGTCAGTTTGAGCGAAGTCGAAAACTAATTTCTATACTTCATAAAACCGCGATACATCCAATGCAACATATAGTAAGCCGATTGAAAAACATTGAGCATTTCAACTTCTCTATAAAATTGCCATTGGTATTTAATTAAATCCGATTTTTTTCTGGAAAGTGAATTTTCTCTAATTCTATAAATAGCTTGAGTTTCTTGGATTCCGTGAGCGAATGGAATCACTTTCAAATAATTCAACCACAACCCCATATCTTGACGTTTTCGAATGAGTGGCATATATTTTTTACCCAACTTTTTAATATCTAAAAAAGCGGTCAAACAACTAATTGAATTGGATTTTAAAATGTCGGTATACGAAACTTTATGTGGTACAATAAAATCGGAATACATAAATTCTAATTCTTCATTGGCTCTTCTATAAGACGAAAACACGAATGGAATTCCAGTTTCGTTAATAGTTTTAATATTGTTTTCGATAAAAGTTGGGAACCAAATATCATCAGCATCAATAAACGTCATGTAATCACCTGACGCTTTCTCAATTCCAGTATTTCGGGCTACTGCTG
Source organism: Flavobacterium cheniae (assembly GCF_004363695.1). GTDB lineage: Bacteria > Bacteroidota > Bacteroidia > Flavobacteriales > Flavobacteriaceae > Flavobacterium > Flavobacterium cheniae. The sequence goes on from NZ_SNZC01000002.1 coordinate 581,926, forward strand.
GTCCAGAATTTTGGCTTAATTTATGAAATTGAATACGATTATCGTTTTGGATGATAGATAAAACCACATGTTCCGTTACGTCAGAAGAACCATCATCTACAATAATCATTTCCCAATTTTGATAGGTTTGATTTTGCACTGATTGTATCGTTTCAGCAATATATTTTGCAGAATTATAAGATGGTGTGATTATGGAAACTAAAGTGTTCATTAGTAGGCTTTTTTCTCACCTTTAATGGCGTTAATCACTGTGGCAAAAATGATTTTAATGTCTAACAAAATAGACCAGTTTTCCAGATAGAAAATATCATATTTTACTCTATTTATGATATCTTTTTCTGTTTCTACTTCTCCTCTAAATCCATTGGTTTGGGCTAATCCTGTTATTCCTGGTTTTATAAAATGACGTACCATGAATTTATCAACTGTTTTAGCGTACATTTCCGTATGACTAACCATATGAGGTCTTGGTCCAACAACCGACATGTCTCCTAATAGTACATTGAAAAACTGAGGTAATTCATCAATACTTGTTTTGCGAATAAACTTACCTATCTTAGTGATTCTTGGATCATTTTTCTGTACTTGTTCTAAATCAGCAATTGGATTTAGATGCATCGAACGGAATTTATAACAATAAAATTCTTCATAGTTTAAGCCGTTTCTTTTTTGTTTGAAAAAAATTGGTCCTTTTGATTCAATTAAAATTAAGAGAGCAATTATGGGAGTCAACCAAGAAAGCAAGCAGATAATTATTAGTAAAGAAAAAACTAAATCAAAAACTCGTTTTAATCGTTTATTTACTTCTTTATCTAATGGAATAGTTCGTAACGATATGATTGGAATATAATCATAGTATTCAACAGCTAAATTTCTTAAAAAAGTATTTTTACTGTCTGGTAAAAATTTAATTGTTTTTAAATTATTATCCGAAAAATGAATTAAATTATTGATTTCCCTATTAGTAAGCGTGCTTATTGATGCGTATATCTCATCAATTTTATGTTCAATAACATAGTTTTTGCATTCTCCTAATTCGGTTTTCTTATTCTTTTTTAAATCAAAAACATGGTTTAAATTATATCCATAATCGGGATTGTTTGAGAAAAATTCTATTAACTCGTCAACATTTTTACCGTTACCTACTATAATTACATTTCTGTAATTTCCACCATATAAAAGACGATATTTTTTTAATAAAAAGAAAATTGAAAATTTTAAAAATCCAACTGAAATAAATGAACAAAATATATAAAAACCAATTTCATCTGCTGTTACATATTTATATTTGAAACCAACATAAGCAAATGTAATTAAGCTAATAAAAAAAAATTGCTTTAATAGTTTTCCTAAAATTTGAAAACCTTTACTATATCTATATACCTCATAATAACCTGAATAGTAAGAAATTATCAGCCAAAAAATAGAAACTATTGAATGATAGCCAATATTACTCATAGCAGATCGCATACAAACAAGTATCAATAAATTTATTATAATTAAATCTAAAAGTGTTTGTATGGGTCTAATATATACTGAGTATCTTCCTGTTTTGTTCTTCAATTAGTGAATATATTTTGTAAAATCTTTATGTTCTTCTTTTAACAACTCTTCCGAAGAAAGTGTCTTAAAATAATCATACGTAATTTTCATGCCTTCGGATCTTGACACTTTTGCTTCCCAACCTAAAATTTCTCTTGCTTTGGTCGTATCAGGCTGTCTTTGCATTGGATCATTAATTGGCAACGGATGATATACCACTTTTTGATTGGTTCCTGTTAACTTTATAATTTCTTCAGCAAAATCTTTAATGGTGATTTCGTCTGGATTTCCAATATTTACAGGTAAATGGTAGTCTGAGTGTAATAATCTGAAAATTCCTTCTACTTGGTCGTCAACATAACAGAATGAACGCGTTTGACTTCCATCGCCAAAAATAGTTAAATCTTCGCCACGAAGTGCTTGTCCAATAAATGCTGGAATTACACGTCCATCGTTTAATCGCATTCTTGGTCCGTATGTGTTAAAAATACGTACAATTCTGGTTTCTACCCCGTGAAAAGTATGGTAGGCCATGGTTATAGACTCTTGAAAACGCTTAGCTTCATCATAAACACCTCTTGGGCCAATTGTATTTACGTTTCCATAATATTCTTCTGTTTGTGGATGAACTAAAGGATCTCCGTAAACTTCAGAAGTGGATGCAATAAGAATTCTAGCATTTTTAACACGAGCCAAACCTAACAAATTATGAGTTCCAAGTGAACCTACTTTCAAAGTTTGAATTGGAATTTTTAAATAATCAATTGGGCTTGCTGGTGAAGCAAAGTGCAAAATGTAATCTAATTTACCTGGAACATGAACAAATTTAGTAATATCATGGTGGTAAAATTCGAAATTTTTATCTTTAAATAAATGTTCTATATTTTTTAAATCACCCGTAATTAAGTTATCCATTCCGATAACAAAATAACCTTCTTTAATAAATCTATCGCAAAGATGTGAGCCAAGAAAACCCGCTGCACCTGTAATTAATATTCTTTTCATTTTATTTTATTTTCTTTTTCTGATAAATGAATTGTGTTGAACAAACAATAAAAAACTGTAAAAAACACAACACCTCTTTGTCTCCACAAAAAAGATTCGGTCAAAAATAAGCTTATCATTAGAATTGCAAAAACAATATGGGTAAAATCTTTATTTTTTAATGCGTTTTTAAGGTTTACGAATAAAATTAAAATCAAGAAAACAAATCCTATGAACCCTAACTCAGAAAAAACCTGAATATATTGGTTGTGAAAGTTTTTCTTTTGATACCCTTCTGTGGTTTCATTTCCTTGAAAAACGTTGTATTTCAAGCCTTTTTCTTCCAACATTTTATATGATGCATTAAGTCCTAAACCTTGAAAAAAAACATTTTCTTCATTCATTATTTCTAAAAACATTCTAAACTGATATACTCGAAAAGATGCTCCTGAAAAAAAATCGCTTTGTTCAAATTTATCATTTTCCCAAGCCTCCTTCATACTAATTATTCGATCACCAACAATTTCTTTAGGAATAACGGTATGTCCAATATTATTATCCTTATTCAATTGAAATTCAAATTCGATTTTTTCTTTTATTCTATGAAAAAAAAGAAATGAAAAAAACACAATTACTAGCATGACAATGTTTCGCAATCGCATTTTATTAGCTGTTTTTGAATAGAAGAAAAAATAAAGAGAAATCAAGAAAACCGTTGTTATTATAACTGTTTTTGATTGAAGTAAAAATAAAAATGAAACTAAAAAAAGCTGAATTATTATTGTTTTTAAAGTATTCGCCTCATGCGTTATAAAATATAATAAAGAAAAACTAACAAAAACAGAATAGTGAACAGCATTTAACTCTTTAGTTACTAATTCATGACCAAAAAAAGTATTACTATCGTTTATGATAAAGTTTAAAAATGCTCTAACTATAAAATATATTGAAACTACAACAATAGAATAACTAAAATATTTAATGATTTTAACTTTTTCTTGCTTAAATATTGTTTTCGAAAATATAAAAACTAGAGGTATCAACAATAAAGAAATCTCTTTTAATAATGATTTTATAGAAGTCGATTTATCTATTGACCAAAAAAAAGACAAAGCCATTAATGCATAAAGTATTATTGGTAATAATAGCGATGTGTTTTTATTAAAATTATTTTTATTTAAAAAACCCAACGAGATAGTAAATAAAATTCCAATACAAATGCTGTTTAATATATTTGCAAAAGGAATTGTTATTAAAACCAAAAGTATAAATATAAATAAACCCCCATCTTTTGTGTTAATTATTATCCTTTTGAAAAGTTCAACAATATTTGAATAAAGATTACTCATTTTTTAAAGTTAATGTTGATTGTTTTATATTTATTGCAAGTTATATAATAATTTTAATTATAAACAATGTATTATTGAATTTATATATAGAAAAAAATTCTTTACTATCTTTATAATTTTATATTTGCATTTAAATCTTTTTTAAGTGAAAAAAGCTATAGTTACAGGAATTAGTGGTCAAGATGGTGCTTATTTAGCAAAATTATTGTTATCAAACAATTATAAAGTTTTTGGTATTGTTAGAACTAATTTAAAAAGTTTCTCTAATTTAGAATATTTAAAAATCAATAATGAAATTGAATTTGTTTACTGTGATTTATTAAACATAAGTGAAGTAGAAAAAACAATAAACGACATAAACCCTGACGAAATTTATAACTTAGCAGCTCAAAGTTCTGTTTTTCAATCTTACTTGCAGCCAATTACTACTTTTGAATTTAATACCATTAGTGTTTTTAATTTAATTGAATCTATAAAAAAAATAAATCCAAAAATAAAACTATATCAAGCCAGTAGTAGCGAAATGTTTGGAAGAGTAAAAAACCTTCCTATAAACGAGGAAAGTGTAATTCATCCTGTTAGTCCATATGCTATTTCTAAAGTTGCCGCTCATTACACTTGTGTAAATTATAGAGAAAGCTATGATATGTTTATATCTTGCGGAATCTTATTCAACCATGAATCTTATTTGAGAAATGAAAACTTCTTTGTGAAAAAAGTAATTCGCGAAAGTTTAGAGATTTCATTAAATAAAAAAGATGATTTAAAAGTTGGTAATATTGATATTAAAAGAGATTTTGGTTATGCCCCAAAATATGTAGAGGCAATGCATTTAATGCTTCAACAGGAAACCGCCTCAGATTATTTGGTTTGTTCTGGGCAGTCAGTTAGTCTAAAAGAAATTATTTATTATGTTTTTGATCGATTGAACATTTCCAAATCTAAATGTATTATTGATAAAACGCTATACAGACCGTCTGATATTGAAGATATTTATGGAACTAACGAAAAAGCAAAAAAAGAATTAAATTGGCAATATGATTTAAACTTTTTTGCCGTTTTAGATATATTACTTGAAGAAGAGATAAAAAATTATAAAAAATAAATGAAAACAGCATTAATTACAGGAATTAACGGTCAAGATGGTTCATATTTGGCTGAACTATTGTTAGAAAAAGGATATCAAGTTCATGGTATAATAAGAAGAAGTTCAACTTTTAATACAGAAAGAATTGAGCATTTATACATAGAATCATTAATAAAAGATTTGCATTCAAAACAAAAAATCAAACTTCATTATGGTGATATGACGGATTCTACCAATTTGATTCGATTAATCCAACAAATAAAACCAGACGAAATTTACAACTTAGCCGCGCAATCGCATGTAAAAGTTTCTTTTGAGTTACCAGAGTACACGGCAGAAACAGATGGAATAGGTACACTTAGATTATTAGAAGCTATTCGAATTTGTGGTTTAGAACAGAAAACTAAAATTTATCAAGCATCTACTTCTGAATTGTTTGGAAAAGTGCAAGAAATTCCTCAAACCGAAACAACTCCATTTTATCCAAGAAGTCCTTACGGTGTTGCAAAAATTTATGCGTTTTGGATTACTAAAAACTATAGAGAATCCTATAACATTTTTGCTGTTAACGGAATTCTTTTTAATCACGAATCAGAACGTAGAGGAGAAACTTTTGTAACCCGAAAAATTACTTTGGCTGCTGCAAGAATTAAGCACGGTTTGCAAGAAAAACTATATTTAGGTAATTTAAATTCTCTTAGAGATTGGGGTTATGCAAAAGATTATGTAGAATGTATGTGGCTCATGTTACAACAAGATGTGCCTGAAGATTATGTAATTGCAACTGGCGAACAACACTCTGTACGCGAATTTTGTGAATTAGCATTTAAAGAAGTTGGTATCACAATTGTTTGGGAAGGAACAAATGAAAACGAAAAAGGAATTTGTAAAGAAACAGGCAAAATATTAATTGAGGTTGATCCAAATTATTACCGTCCTGCCGAAGTAGAAACATTATTAGGTGATCCAAGTAAAGCAAAAAACCAATTGGGCTGGAATCCAACCAGAACTTCTTTTGAAGAATTGGTTAAAATAATGGTTAAGCACGATTTAGATTATGTAAAAAGAAATTAAAAATGGAAAAAGCATCTAAAATTTTTGTAGCTGGTGCAAATGGAATGGTAGGTTCTGCAATTGTAAGAGAATTACAAAAAAATGGTTATGAGAACTTACTTTTGCCAAATTCTAAAGCTTTAGATTTAAGAAATCAAGAAGCGGTGGCTGCTTTTTTTGAAAAAAATAAACCAGAATATGTTTTTTTAGCGGCCGCAAAAGTAGGTGGGATTTATGCAAACAATACCTATCCTGCGGAGTTTTTGTATGACAACATGATGATTCAAAACAATGTTATACATCATGCATATCTTAACAATGTGAAAAAACTATTATTTTTAGGAAGCTCGTGCATTTATCCAAAATTTGCACAACAACCCATAAATGAAAATAGTTTGTTAACAGACACTTTGGAGCCAACAAATGAAGCTTACGCAATAGCTAAAATTTCAGGTGTTGAAATGTGTAAGTTTTATAAAAAACAATATGGTTGCCAATTTATTTCTGCTATGCCTACCAATTTATATGGCATTAATGATAATTTTAACATAGAAAACTCACATGTTTTACCTGCTTTATTGAGAAAATTTGTTGAAGCCAAAAACAAAAACGAAAAAAATGTAACCGTTTGGGGAACAGGAACACCTTTAAGAGAGTTTTTATATGTAGATGATTTAGCAGAAGCCTGTTTGTTTTTAATGTTGCATTACAACGAAGAATCAACCATAAATGTAGGCACAGGAGTTGAAATTTCAATTAAAGAATTAGCAGAAACTATTAAAGAAAAAGTTGGTTTTAAAGGCGAATTAGTTTTTGATACTACAAAACCAGATGGTACTCCAAGAAAATTATTAGATGTTTCAAAAATTAATAATTTGGGTTGGAAACACAAAATAGATCTTAACGATGGGATTGAAAAAACCATTGAATGGTTACATCAAACAAATTTTTCTTCTTTTAAATAATGTTAAAAAGAATCTCAGATAATCATTTAATCATGAGTGGTATTTACAAAGGAATTTCTGGGATTTCTTTGTTTGTATCCATTCGAATATTATTGGATTATTTAGGAGATGAGAATTATGGGCTTTGGGTATTAGTATTTACTTTGTTTCAATTAGTCTTGTTAATGGATTTTGGGATTCAAAGCTCATTAAAAACAAAAATTCCGGTTTTAGTTCATGAAGAAAAATTTGAGCTGATAAAAAGTTACATAAAATCTACATATAAAATATCGGGTTATATAGCGATTTTTATTTTTCTGAGTTTTTTTTTGCTTTCGCTTGTAATTGATTTAAAATCAATTTTTAACATTGATTTCCACAGTAATTTATTTGTTTCCTTTCTTTTTATTTTAAATGTATTTTTCTTTTGCATCAACTTTGTTGCAAACATTCATAAATCACTTTATGTGGCTTATTTGAAAGGAAAATATTCTGAAGAATCTTTAGCTGTTAACCAAATAGGATTATTGGTACTGTTCTTCCTGTTCATCACTTTTTTTCCAAAAATAAATGCCACTGAAAAATTAATTGCAATTTCAATAATAAACGGATTATTTACTTTTTTAGTAAACCTTTTCTATACGTTTCGCTTTTTTAAAATGACCTCGCTAAACCTAGTCACAAAATTAAAAACAGGTAGCGAATTTTTGAAAGGAATTTTAAAATTAGGATTCAAATATATGATTATTCAGGTGTGTTTTGCTTTAATGTTTTATTCAGATAATTATATCATTTCATCTGCTTTCAATCCTGAATCTGTTTCACCTTACGAAGTTGTTAGTAAATTATTTCAATTCCCATTAATGATTCTTTTTGCAGCTATCTCCCCACTATGGTCAATGTTTGCAAAAAATTATATTGAAAAAAATAAATCAGCCTTATTAAATTCCTTTAAAAAATTTAACTACTTTTTTATTGTTATTTGCGTTTTAGTATCAATAGGTATGATAATTAGCCCATTTATTATTTCTATATGGATTAAAGAAGCCATAGTAATTCCAACCTATTTAATACTTCTAACAGGAATTGTAACTCTGTTAAGAATATTTGCTACCTTTTATAGCTTTTTTTTAAATGGAATTGGTAATTTAAATACTTACATTAGTATTTTAGTAATAAGTGTACTTGTAAAAATACCTTTATCCTATTTTTTTGTAGATTTGGGGTTTGGAATAAACAGCGTAGTAATTTCAACGCTAATTTTAATGTTGCTATGGGTATTAATTATACCTTATAAATGTTACGCTTTAGTTAATAAACTCTCGGAAAATGAATAATTTTATATATAAAAATAAGAGCTTTTTATTAAAAATAAAAAGGGCAATAAATAATACTTGTGGCTTAGAAATTTTAAAATACCCTACACCAGAACTGGACCGTAGAATTAAACTATTAAAAAATTACAACATTGATGTTATTATAGACGTTGGTGCTAACATTGGTCAATATGGTGCTGAATTAAGAAACATTGGTTACGAGGGAAAAATTATTTCGTTTGAGCCTACTTCAGAAGCTTTTCAAAAACTTCAAAAAACAGCATCAAAAGATAATTATTGGGAAGTGCACAACATGTCATTAGGCGAGCGAGATGGCGAATCTACTATAAACATCTCTAAAAACTCAGTAAGTAGTTCAATTTTAAAAGATTTACCACAACTTACAGAAAGCGCTCCCGAAGCTACTTTTATTAAAAAAGAAGTAATAATCATCAAAAAATTAGATACTATTTTTGAAGACTTAAAAATAAAAGGCAAAAACATATACTTAAAAATTGACACGCAAGGTTATGAGAAAATGGTACTTGATGGTGCCGTTGAATCTTTAAAAAACATAACTGGAATTCAAATAGAAATGGCATTAATACCTTCTTATGAAGGTAGCTTAACTTTTGAAGAAATGAGCGCTAATCTAAAAAACTTAGGTTTCAAATTGACCACTATTGAAAGTGGGCACTATAACAAAAAAACAGGGAAGCTGCTTGAAGTGGATGGCGTGTTTTTTAAAAATTAAACATGATGGAAAATTTATTCAACAAACTGTCTATAGTAATTCCTGCTTATAACGAAGGACCAACCATTCATTTTATTTTAGATAAATTACAACACGTATCTTTATTAAATGCAATTGAAAAAGAGATTATAATTGTAAACGATTGCTCTAAAGACAATACCGAAGAAGCTATAAAAAACTACATGGCTCAAAACCCAAGTTTAAACATACAATATTTTAAACACGAAGTTAATAAAGGAAAAGGAGCTGCTTTACACACCGGTATTCAAAAAGCTACAGGTGAATATCTTATTATTCAGGATGCTGATTTAGAATATGATCCTGAAGAGTATAATTTATTACTAAAACCTGTTTTAGATGGTTTTGCCGATGTGGTTTATGGGAGTAGGTTTATGGGAGGGAACCCGCATAGAATTTTGTTTTTTTGGCACACGCTAGGAAATAAATTTCTTACTTTTTTATCTAATATGTTTACCAATCTAAATTTAACAGATATGGAAACCTGTTATAAAATGTTTGATACCAAAATTATACAATCGATACCATTACAAGAAAAACGCTTTGGGTTTGAACCAGAAGTAACCGCTAAAATTTCAAGAATTCCAAAAATTCGAATTTATGAAGTGGGAATCTCATACTATGGACGAACGTATGAGGAAGGAAAGAAAATTGGCTGGAAAGATGGTTTTAGAGCCATATATTGTATCTTAAAATATGGATTATTTAAAATGAAATAAATTATGTATGCAACCTTAATTTGTTTTCTTATTACTTCTTTTATTTTCACAATTTTAGGAAAAACCTTTATTAATTTTTTCGATAAACCTGAAAAATACTCGATTTTTGATTCATTTTTTATTGGTTTGAGTTTTGTTGGAACAATTTTAAATTTTTGGTCATTATTCTTTCCAACAAATCATTATTCACTGATATTACTACTTCTTATATCTTTATTAATTCTTTATAAAGAAAGAAAAATATATAATATTTATTTTAGTAGTATAAAAAACAAATTAATTAATAATAGGTCCATTTTAATAATAACAACTATTTTAATTCTATTAATCACTTTGTTGTTTTCAGTTGTTACACCTCAATTATATGATACATATTTATATCATATAAATGCAATTCAATGGAACGAAAACTACAAGATTGTACCTGGACTAGCAAATTTACATGACCGTTTTGGATTTAATTCTTCGGTTTTCGTATTGAGTGCAGGATTCTCTTTTAATTTTATTTACGAACAATATTTATTTATTATAAACTCTCTTTCTTTCTTATTATTCTTTATTTGGGTTTTAAAAAATGCTATTGAAATTAATAATATCAAAAGTTTACTTTTACTACTCTTCATTTATTATTTTACAAATCAATATTTTTTAGATATTTCTTCGCCGGGAACTGATTTATTACCTAATATTTTTATCAGTTATTTACTAATAAACATTCTGCTTTTTAGAGAATTTATAAAAAGAAAATGGCTTGTTTTTTTGGTCTTACCAATGTTTTGTTTAACACTGAAATTATCAACTCTTCCTATAATCATTTTAAGTCTAATTGTAATTTTTACAAATAACGAAAATACCTTTCTTAAGAATATTAAAAAGTTTGTGTTTTTGGCAATTTTATTCATTTTACCATGGATTGTTAGAAATGTTTTTCTTAGTGGATATCTTCTTTTTCCAGTAGCATCTATTGACATATTTAACTTTGATTGGAAAGTACCTCTCGAAAATGTTAAACTAACTAAAGATTGGATTTATTCATGGGCTAGAATTCCTTTTAAAGATAGTAAAGAGGTGTTAGCTATGAATTTTTCTGAATGGTTCAAAATTTGGTGGGAAAAATTATTATTAATCAATAAAAAACTACTGATTTTAGCTGTAATCTCACCTTTTGTGTTTTTAATATATTCCTTATTTAAAAAGAATGAAAAAGAAAAATTAATACCAATTGGAGTAGCCTTAATAATCATGTTATTATGGTTTTTTACAGCACCAGATATTCGATTTTCTTTTTCTGTTATACTTTTTTTAGCTTTATCGCCAATAGCTTTAATAAATTTTGATAAATTAAAAATTTTTAATAAAAAATACCTAATTATAGTATTATCGACTTATACTATATTTCTAATTTATCAAAAAGCGATTACTTTGTTTAAGCAAGATTATCTTATAAAAAACATCTCTGAATATTATTATCTCCCAACAGACATCACAACAATTAAAGAAAAAAGAAATATAAAATACAACACAAAAAAATTTAATTCAGAAAAAAATATAATTAATATATTTGAACCTAATCCTACACATTCTCAATGTTTCGATAAATTTCCTTGTTCGTGGTATATTGACAGTAATATCAGGCTCAGAGGAGAAGAATTAGGTGATGGTTTTCTTTATATTAAAGAATAAAATTTTACAAAAAAGTAACTTTGGTTTTACAAATAATTAATGAAACTCAACCTAAAAAAATACCTGCTTTATTCTTCTGTTTTTGCTATATTTAGTGAGGCGTTTTTTTTTCATTTTATAATTGATTGGAAGCTATTATATTTTATAATTTTCATTAATTATTTTGTTATTCTATCTCATAATTCAATTAAGGTAAACAAATATTTTATTTATTTGTTGTTTTTAATTTTATTGCATGCCATTTTAAGTTATACTTTTATTCAAATCCCTTTTAACTATTTTATATCTCAACTATTAGGTATTGCCGTAGTGGGTATCTATTTTTATAATTTAATAAAAATATTAGATTTAGATACTGTTATTAAAACCTACCTTAAATTCGCTTTTGTTGTTGTTATTATTGGTTATGTATTGTTTTTTATTGGCTATAATCCTTTTTCTCATTTTGATGGTGATCCAAGGTTAATGAGTATTTTAAAAGAACCTGCTCATTATGTAGTAGTTATTATTCCTGCTTGTTATTACTTTTTAAAAAACAAAAACTATTTAAAATTTTTCATAACCTTTATTTCTATTTTAATATCTACTTCAAGTTTAGGCATTATTGGCTGTAGTCTTATGTTTGTGTTGCCTTATCTTAATTTGAAAAAATTTTTAGTCTTTTTAGCATTGCTTCCTGTGTTTTTCTTTTTATTTGTACAAACTTATAATAATTTTGAACCTTTTAAATTACGAGTAGATGACACCTATGAATCTCTAAAATCTATAAAATCAGGTAAATTTAAAGAAGAAACCAATTGGAGTTCATATGCTTTAATTAGTAATTTATATGTACTAAATAAAAACATTTCCGATCATCCTTTAGGAAGCGGAATTGGAAGTCACTTTTACATGTATAATGTAACATATAGTAAAAGTATGAGAGCTCCTCAATACTTAATTGATCAAGATTTAGATAAATCTAACGCACCAGATGCCAATTCTTTATTTACAAGAATGGCATCAGAGTTAGGAATATTTGGAATTGTAATAATAATTTTTGGTATCTACTATATGAAGTATGTATTTACCTCAAATCATTTATTGTTTTCACAAGGTATAGTTATCTACCTAATCCTAAAATTGATTAGAGACGGTCACTACTTCCCTCCTGAATTTTATTTTTTTATATGGATAATGTTTTTTGAAATTAAACGGTTTAAAAGTCTTCCAAGCAAGAATTAATTGTATTAATTACTTTTTGCCCTTTTATTGCTTTAACCCTATCTTCAAAGTTATAAAAGTTTAATTTTCCGTTTATATTTCTTGATTCTCTAAACTTACTTTGAACATAAACATCACAAACTTCTTTTGCAACTATTTTACTGGTTAATAAGTCATTCCTAACAAAAAAAGCATTATTACCCGCGGAGTTACTTTCAATTAAACTATAACCTTTTTTATTTGCTAGTAATGTTAAGGCTTTTAGTGAAGCTCCAAAATACAAGTTACTAAAATGTTTGTTATTTCTAATAAAGCTTTTGTCATACGGAACTGTTATTGCTCTTTCTGAACCAAAAACACTGTTATATTCTAAAATAATAATTGATGGATTCAATACTGATAAATCTAAAGCTTCAAAAACATGATAATCTACACCATCAATATCAATATGTAACAATCCCATATCTCTGAATCCAGATTTATGTAAAAGCTCATTTATATTTTCCTTGGTTATAAACTCATCTAAACAACATAAATCATACTTCCAATACCATTTTCTGTTCTTAATGCTGTTTATACTGTCTTTAGAGCCATCTATTATAAATCCAGACCAGTTATCGTTCATCATTAAAAATCTAGTGTTAGATTCCATATAATCTTCAACACCAAACTCTATAAAGGTTTTATTCTTTATATCTAAATTTTTAATCAAATATTGAATTATTCCATCATCTCCAAATTGACTGAAAATTTTAAATTCATAATCCTTTATGTTTTTAAACTCTAAATTATATTGTTGATTTGATAATAATCGACCTGTTGCTAGCAATTCAGCTTCATCATTAAAAAAACTGGTAATTTTGCTTTTTGCTTTTTTTAATAAACCTTTCATTTTTTTTAAAATAAAAAAATGACATCTTATTTTTAATAAAATGTCATTTATAAGTTAGAAGCTATTTATTTTGTTAATAATGACTCTGTTAGTTCATTACCTAATAATCCAGGTGGATATTTATTTGAATGATTCAACTTAAATCTAGATTTTTCTAAATCCCAAGTAAATGATTCATCTGTTAAGAAATATTCAGAATGTTTACCATTTGAACCATCAATAACAACCTTGTCATTATTTAATATTGAAATATTTTGTACTGTTAACCCTTCTTGCTCTTTATTAGTACTTACTTCAATTTTGATGTTTTCAATTGCAATTCCTTCAGGAATTTGAACTTTTACTTTTTGAGGCATTTGAGAACCTTTGATTGTAGCGCTAATAGGTTTTTCATATTGAAAATAACCATCCATTTTGTAGAAAACATTTATACTATCATTCTTTTCATAAATGGCGTCTATTTCTAATGAATATTTGTCAACAACTTGAACTACAGTGTTGTCTTTAACCTCTTTTTTGTCTTTACCACAAGAAACTAGTGCTATCACACTAATTAACATTATAATTGTTTTCTTCATTTTTGATTTAAATTTTACGTAGCAAATGTATAGATTTTTGTTTGCAAAAAAAATTTTTTCTATTACACTTTTTAACTTTTCAACTTTAAAACTATATATTTGGTTTTTTATTGTATTACTATGAAATTTAATATTTTTGATTCTGAAAAAAACTTTCAATATATACTTCCATTATTTTTCTTATTTCCAATTTTTAAAGAGAGTTTACTAACTTTTTTAATTATAATATTATCAATTAACACTATTTTTTATTTGGTTCAAAATAAAATAAAAATTGCTATAAATAAAGATGTTTTTCTCTTGACTATTCCATTTTGGATTGTTTTTATTTCTTCTGTGTTTTACTTTAAAAATTTTGAAACTTTAAAACCTATCAAAAACGTTTTGTTTTTTTTACTTTTCCCTGTTCTTTTTTATTTTATACCAAAATCAAATTTTACCGACGAAAAAATAAAACAATATATTACTATCCTAAAAAATAGTTGCCTTTTTATAATTTTTACTTATATAATTGCTTTTTTTTATAATTATTCTGTTTCTGATTTTTTTATAGTTGCCCATAGAGTTTCAAAATTTAGACAATTTGCATATGAAGAAATAAGTTTTTTAAAGATTCATCCAACTTATTTTACAAGTATCGTATTGTTTTGTCTAGCTTTTTCATTGATAAACTTGTTTCGATATAAAAAGTGGTCTGAACTTTTGTACATTGTTTTTTTTACCCTTATTATCTTTTTATTAGTTGCTAAAATTAATTTAATATTCTTGTTTTTATTTCTTTTAATTTTTCCATTAATAAATCTTAAAGGTTTATTCTATCAAAAAATCTTATTTTACACTTCTTTTTTATTTATTTCGTTATTCTTAATTAAAAACACACCTGGATTATACGAACGTTTTCATGAGTTAAAGATTAGTTTAACTAATGCTCCAAAAGATTTGTCATATGATTCAACAAACATTAGAGTGGCTTTGTATAATTGTGATTATAGTTTAGCTAAAGATAATTTTTGGTTTGGAGTTGGTTTTGAAAATATAAAAAATGAAATAGAATACTGCTTAAAATCTAACTATAATTCCTCATTTTACTTAGACCATCAATATTTAAGTCATAACTACTTTTTTTATATTTTAATTTCTAGTGGTATATTGGGATTATTGGGGTTTTTGCTTTACTTAACACATGTTCTTAAAATTGCTTTAAGAGTGAATTTATTCTTGTTTTATTTCTTTTTTATTAACATTATAGTTGTTTCATTAACCGAAGACTTTTTTTACAGAGCATTTGGTTCTTTTTATTTTAACTTAATTGTTTTAATGTATTTTAAAAACTATAGGTCCAAAGAATCATAAAACTCTCTAGTTTCTCTACTACATTTTTCCCAACTATAATTTTTAGAGGCTTCTAAACCAATTTCAATAGCAGAGCTTCTAAAATCTGAATGATTTAAATTAGAAAATTTTGCGTTAAACTCAGAAACAGATAACGTATCCAACAAAACAGCTGAATTTTCTGCAACCTCTCTGATAGTTGCATTGTTTAAGCCAATTACCGGGCAACCTGCACGCATAGCCTCTACTACAGGAATTCCAAAACCTTCATAACTTGATGGATAAACAAGTGCTCTTGCTAAGTTAAATAACACATTTAATTCAAAATTTTCTGCTGATCTTAAATGAGTAAACCTTTTTAAAGCATCATCTGAAAATAATTTCTTTTCTTCTTCCGTAATTTCGCCACCTCCAACAATTACAAGTTTTAATTGAGGATTATCGTTTAAAACCGAAACTACAAAATCAAAATTTTTATATCCTGTTCTACCGCCTACAAACAATATAAAATCATCTGTTAACTTTTTATCTGTAATAAACTGTTGCTCTTTTAATGTATACTCTTTAATTGGAAAATAGTCATCACTAACCCCAACATGAATTACCGTAGCCTTTTGATTTTTTTTTAATGCGTAAAATTTATTTAAATCATTGTAGGTATTGTGAGAAATACAAATAATTCCATTTGATCTTTTTATAGCGTTAAACTTCAAAAAATTATGAAGTTGCTTTTTAGGAAAACTCGAATAATAACTATGAATGAAGTCATAAACAGTAGTTACTTCAATTTTATTTTTACATCCTTTCAAACCTCTATAATAACTTGAATGAAAAATTAATTTCTCATCTGAAGTATAAGATATCGGCATAAATCTATGAATGGAGTCTGATTTTACTTCTTTTATGCTTTGTGAAGATAAATTGAGTTTTTTTCTATGAAAATTTTCTTTGGCATCAATACTTTCAAAATAAGTTAACTCATCTTGGTTTTGTTTTTCTAAATATTCAATTAATTCATACCAATAATTAGAAACGCCTCCGTTTTTTACTTTAGAAAAAATAATATTGTCTAAATAAATCTTCATTTTATTTTATGTTTTTTTACCTAATTGTTTAATAAATTATATTTTTGTAAAAAAAAGTTGAATACGAAAAAAACTATTACAATTTTTACTGGAAATTATGCTCCAGAAGACACCGCAATAGGGTTATATACTTCTCAATTTGCAACTTTTTTATCAAACAAAGGTTATGATGTTTCAGTAATAACAGGTTTTCCATATTATCCTAAATGGAAAATTGCAGAAACCTATAAAGACAAAAATACTTATTTTACCGAAATAATCGATGGTATAACTGTATTTAGATACAAACAATTTGTGCCTAAAAAAGTTACTTTTTTGGGTAGAATTAAATTAATGCTAAGTTTAACTTGGGGTAGTTTTCAAAACACCAAAAAAATTAAAGAGACGGATTTAGTTATTTGCCTTGTTCCTTTAACACTTTCTATTCTTCCAGCCTATATATTAGCCAAAAAGAAAAATGCAAAATTATGGATTCATGTTCAAGATTTCGAATTTGATTTAGCATTCCAGTCTGGATTATTAAACACGAATTTTTTTGGAAATCTAATCAAAATGATGGTCTTGAACTTTGAAACATTTTTATTTAATAAAGCAACTATAATTAGCAGCATCAGTTATAATATGATGGAAAAAGCGATTGGAAAAACTAAATTTAAATCTATTTTTTATTTTCCAAATTGGGTTTCTGTCAACAATATAAATCCAACTATTGCAAAACAACACAACTACATTAATCCAGATAAATTTACATTGCTTTATTCAGGAAATGTAGGAGAAAAACAAGATTGGCTTTTTTTTGAGAATTTTTGTAAAGAAATAAATGCTGATAATGATTTAGAAATCGTTATTGTTGGTGATGGTGCTTATATGCAAAAATTAAAAACTAAATTGGCAGCATTTTCTTTTATCAAGTTTTATGAGCCTGTACCTTACAATGAATTAAATAATCTTTTGTGTAGTGCCAATGTTCATTTTTTATTTCAAAAAACAGATGTTCAAGATACCGTAATGCCATCAAAAATTCTTGGAATGATGGCCAGTGGAAAACCTTCAATTATAACAGGAAACAAAGACTCTGAAGTAGCAAAAATTTTTAAAGAAAATAATCTTAGTGGCTTTTTCTCAGAAAACAATACAAAACAAGTTGTTGATTATCTTCTAGAAATAAAAAAAGAAAAAAATATTGCTTCACAAGTTGGAGAAAAAGCAAAACATTTTGTTCTCGATAATTTTTCTGAAAACACTATTCTAGAAAATTTTGAAGCAAAAGTCAATTCAATTATTGAAAAAAAATAGTATATCAATAAGACTATATTTTTAGTTCATTATTAATCTACCTCTAAAATGTTGAATAACAGTTGGTGGTAAATTTGGATTATTTTTCAAAACTACATTTCCTGTACTGTAAATATCTCCTGAAATTGAATTAATAGGAAACAATATCACATCATTTGAACCTCTGTGATAAAATGTAATGGTATTAGCAACTAAATTTTCTCCATAAAAAATTCCATTTCCCCAAGAGAAAAAAACATGTAAATTTTCTGTTTGTCCGGTTAAATAAAAATTGGAAACGTTATTGCTTTCCACATAAAAATTAGTGCTATTTAATGCCAATCTAAAGTCGCCAGTTCCAGCACCATCGCTAATATCAATTGAAAACAATTTTAAATCAGAATAATTTAAAACTCCATCACTTCTTATTTCTTGATCAGTTTTAGAATGAATTTCTGTTAAATTTGGTGCGGTTACATAAACCGTGGTTTGTCCATAATCACGGGCAATATTACAAGTTGAATTGTCTTTAACAACAAGCATATCACCATTTAATTTCACATCTATATCATCAATAATATTATCTGATGTTACTACTTTAACTTCATAAATTGGACCATCTTTTACCACTAAACCTACGCCGTCGTAAACTTTAATTTTAGTGAAATTTTCTAATGGAAACGTTTGGGTAATTGGATTACCATTTCCTTTGAAACAATCTTCAGAAATACCACAACTGGTTACCAAAATTAGGCAACATATAGAAACGATATGTAAAACAAATTTTTTCATATTATAATCGTACACCAATAGTAGCTTCAATAGCTTCGGCTCTTCCGCCGTGCGTTTTTAAACCTACACCAGTAAAAATATTTTTATAAAGATAATATTTTATGCCTATTCTTTGGTACAGATCAATTTCATAATCAAGGGGCTTATAAACATAATAACCAACCTGTGCTTCAATGGATAACTTATTAATAAACAACTCGTGTCCAACAAACAATCCGATTCGTTTGTAATCGGTGTCTGAATCGGCATAAGATTCATGGTCTTCAGGAAAAGCCACCGATACAAATTTTATATAATCTTGTAAATAGCGCGAGAAAAAAACATCTGTTCCTAATTGTAAAGCGCTTTTTCTTCCAATTCGTTTGTCGGCATATAAACCAATGTGATAAAATTGGCGCTGCCCTAAATGTGGTACCGGTCCTTCTGAAATGCCTGTTCTAAAAGCAATATTGTACTTTATTCTTTCTTTGTAAGTGTCTTTTGACGGCAACGAATCAACTATAAATTCTTGTTTATCATTAAAATTATAATTCAATCCTACATTAAAAGCTATCGTGTTAATTCCGCTGTTTGGCGCTTTGAATCTTCCGTTAGAAAAATGAGTCAGCATAAATCCTGCTTGTAAGCCTATTTTATCAATGATGTTTTCCTTCTTATATTGTAATAAAAAGTAGTTATTGTCCATGAATTTAGTTCCGAAAGCATTGTTTTTGTTGTTGGTTTCTTTATCATAAGGAGACGAAGTCATACCAATTCCTTGCGAAATTCGAAACATCAATTGACGCTTGAAAAAATAAAAATTATAATGCACTCCAACAGCATGATTAACCCCTAAATATTGGTTTTTGAAGTCTAAATAATGATATGAAATACCATAATCGGGATAATTGTAGACTTGTTGCCATTCTTTTTTCCCAAAGGTTTTCCAATTGTAACTCAGTAAAAATCCATCGGGATGACCTGTGATTAAATGACCAATATCGTTGGTGTGTTTGTAAACATTTCCTCTAAAAAGTTGCACATCAAAATAAGTTGATGCTTTTTCTTGAGAGAAAGAAAAAAAGAAAGAAAAGCAAAAAAGTAAAATTGTTTTTTTCATGAATTTACAATTGTTTTAAACATGCACTTAAACTAGTTTGCCAATCATTAATTTTAATATCAAATGTGCTTCTAATTTTTGTTTTATCCAAAACACTATACGCTGGCCTTTTGGCTGGCGTAGGATAGGCTGAAGTTCGAATAGGTTTTAAATCTATTGAAACTCCATTTTGGCGAAATATTTCATTAGCAAAATCATACCAAGAACATTGCCCTTCGTTACTGAAATTGTAAATTCCAAAACTTGAAACCTGAAACTTGAAACTTGAAACCATTATAACTATCAAAACCTCAGCTAAATCAACAGCGTTTGTTGGTGTTCCAATTTGGTCTGCAACAACAGAAAGACTATCACGTTCCGAAGCTAATCGCAGCATGGTTTTCATAAAATTGTTTCCAAATTTAGAATATACCCAAGAAGTTCTAATAATAAAATGCTTATCCCAATTAGCTTGAATAGCTTGTTCTCCTTGTAATTTTGTTAAACCATAAACACCACTTGGAAAAGGCACATCGGTTTCTGTAAGGCCTAAATTACTTTTTAAAGGCAATCTAAGTTCTCTATCATAATAGGCGATTCCTTCAGAAAAATAGGCATCAAAAACAAAATCAGTAGAAATATGGATTAAAATGGTATTGAATTTTTTGCAAGTAATGGCTAAGTTTTCTGCACCATTTGCATTGATATCAAAAGCTTTCGCTGGTTCACTTTCGGCTTTGTCTACTCCTGTGTAGGCGGCTGCATTGATACAAAATTGAGGTTGAAACTCATAAAAAACAGTTTGACAATTTTCTAAATTAGTAATATCTAAGTCAGAAGATGAACAAAACACAAAATCTATTTCAGGATATTTTCCAGAAATAGATTGAATAGCTTGACCCAATTGTCCATTTGCTCCTGTTACCAATACTACCATACTTTTTTTGCGTTTTGTAGATTAGGTAATACTTTATCTTTATCAGAAATTATCAAATCTTGAATAGGAAAATTCCAATCGATATTTACGGTATTATCTTTATACATTAGGCCTCCTTCGCTTTCCTTATTGTAAAAATTATCGCATTTATAAAAGAAGGTTGCTGTTTCTGATAATACTAAAAACCCATGAGCAAAACCTCTTGGTACAAAAAACTGGGTTTGATTTTCTGCCGAAAGCAAAACCGCCTCATATTGACCAAATGTATCTGATTCTGGACGTAAATCTACTGCAACATCTAAAACTTCTCCATCAAGTACACGAACTAACTTAGCTTGTGCATGAGCACCACATTGATAATGCAATCCTCTTAAAACACCTTTAGTTGAAAACGATTGATTGTCTTGCACAAAAGTTACTTTTTGCCCAACTCCTTCTTGAAAAGTCTTTTCGTTAAAACTTTCCATGAAGTAACCTCGTTCATCTTTAATTATTTTAGGTTCAAGGATAAAACATCCTTTAAGTTTGGTTTCTATAAATTTCATTTTAGCTTACTAAACTCATTAAATGTTTTCCGTAACCACTTTTTAATAACGGTTCCGCTAATTTTTTTAATTGATTGGCATTGATGAATCCCATTTTGTAAGCCGCTTCTTCAATAGCGCCAATTTTTAATCCTTGACGCTCTTCAATTACTTGTACAAATTGTCCAGCCTGCATTAACGATTGAAAAGTTCCTGTGTCTAACCAAGCAGTTCCTCTATCCAAAATAGAAACTTGTAAATTTCCTTGTTCCAAATAAGCTTTGTTAATATCAGTGATTTCTAATTCTCCGCGTGGACTTGGTTTAATGTTTGCTGCTATTTCAACTACTTGATTGTCGTAAAAATAAATCCCCGGAACCGCAAAATTTGATTTTGGATGCGTTGGTTTTTCTTCGATAGATAAAACTTTTCCAGCGCCATCAAATTCTACTACTCCATAACGTTCTGGGTCGTGAACATGGTATGCGTATACAATTCCTCCGTTTGGATTACTGTTTTCTTGTAATAATTCGGCCAAACCTGTTCCGTAGAAAATATTATCTCCAAGGATTAAAGCTACTTTATCGTTTCCAATGAATTCTTTTCCGATAATAAATGCTTCGGCTAATCCGTTTGGATGTTCTTGAACTGCATATTCAAATTTACATCCTAATGATTTTCCATCGCCTAATAATTGGCTAAATAAAGGTAAATCGTGCGGTGTTGAAATAATTAAGATTTCGCTAATTCCTGCCCACATCAAGGTTGATAATGGATAGTAAATCATCGGTTTATCATAAATTGGCATTAATTGTTTACTCACCGCTAATGTTAACGGATGCAAACGTGTGCCTGAACCTCCAGCTAATATAATTCCCTTCATTAGTTGTTATATTTTTGTAAATACCATTCAATGGTTTTCTTGATTCCTGATTCGAAATTTTCATCGGCTTTCCAACCCAATTCATTCTCGATTTTTGTTGCATCAATAGCATATCGTAAATCGTGCCCTGGTCTATCTTTTACAAATGTAATTTGATCTTGATATTTCCCTTCAGATTTGGGTTGTAATTCATTCAAAATCGAACAAACGGCATCTACAATATATAAATTATTACGTTCGTTTCTTCCACCAATATTATAGGTTTCTCCAGATTTTCCAGTTTTGAAAGCTAATTCAATTCCTTTGCAATGATCTAAAACATACAACCAATCACGCACGTTTTTACCATCGCCATAAATAGGAATGTTTTCTCCAGAAATAGCTTTACGAATGATAGTTGGAATTAACTTTTCATTATGTTGTTTTGGTCCGTAATTGTTAGAACAATTTGTGGTTACAACGTTCATTCCATACGTATGAAAATAACTTCTTACAATCATATCTGAACCTGCTTTTGAAGCGGAATACGGGCTATTTGGTGCGTAAGGAGTTGTTTCTTCAAACAAACCCGTTTCGCCTAAAGTTCCATAAACCTCATCAGTAGAAACGTGGTGAAAACGCGAATTTTTAAATCCTTCATTATATTGATTTGGAGCCGACATCCAGAGTTTTCTTGCAGAATCTAATAAATTAAATGTTCCTAAAACATTGGTTTTTATAAAAGCTTCAGGACCCGAAATCGAATTATCAACATGACTTTCAGCTGCAAAATGAATCACATCATGAAATTGATATTTTTGGAATAAATCTTCAACAAAATTTCTATCGCAAATATCGCCTTGAACAAACGTATATCTTGAGTGGTTTTCCACTTCTGATACATTTTCTAAATTTCCTGCATACGTGAGTAAATCCAAATTTACTAAATGATAATCTGGATTATTTTTAATGAAATATGGAACAAAATTAGCTCCAATAAATCCGGCACCGCCAGTAACTAATATGTTTTTCATTAACTTTTAATTCTAGTTTCTTGATTTTTATAAGTATTTAATAATGCATATAATATAAGATACATTAAAATTAAAATTACTGGAAATAAAATCTTATTATTTAACAACAAAGGCTTATAATCTCTAATGTTTATAATACTACTTTCTTCTTTAATTATCTTATCAAAAATATTTACATTAGTTAACAAATATTGCTTTTCAGAGATTAAACGATCTTTTTTTTCAACTAATTCAGGAATACTGTTTTTCTCAGATATTGAGATTGTTCCTGAAGAGTTGTTAGAGGACAATAATACAATCAAATTATCAATTTGCTTGACTAAAGAATCATTTAAAGCGATTTTATCTGCTAAATTTTTTTGATATACTTTTTGCTGAATTTCAAAATAAGGATTGGCATTCAAGTAGTTTAAAACTGGTGTAATAAACTCTTCTTTTTTTAACCTTCCTTTAGTTTTGATAGAAATTTTATGGTGGTAATAATTTTTACTGGTTATTTCTCCCTGCATTATTTTATCAATATCACCATCTTCAGCCATTAATTTGATTAATTCGAAATTATTTCCTTGCTCTTTATTATTAACAAAATTATAAATAGCAGGATATGCCTCAATTTCAATTCCAACAACATCTTTAGGATTTTTTATACCCAATTCTTTAAAAAAAGAATCATCTTCTTCCCTAAGTTTGGTGTCAATTTGTTCTATTTTTTGGTACAAATACTCATTACTTCCAAAATTAGGAATTACTGAAATTTCATGATTGTAAATTTTTGTGTCTAATAAAAATGCTAAAACAACTCCAACAACAAACAAAACTCCAATAATTACAATTTTCTTTTTTACAAAAAATATAAAATCGAAAATTGAATTCACTATCCCATTGAAAAAGTTTTTAATTCCTGTTCCGATTTGTCCTAAATCGATTTCTTGATCTTGAGAATTTGTACTCATCGTTATTATTTTACGTTAAAGATTTGTTCTAATATTTTTATTGTAATTAAATACGTAGGTTTTACTCCAGTAGTTCCTAATCCTCCTGATGCCAATGTACTTCCTGTTTCTAATGGATTATCAGAAGCATAATAAGCGTATCTAACTTTTACATTTGGATTGATACTTTTTCTAATTTTTGAAGCCGATTGAATTGCTTTTTGATAATAAGCACCTTCCATTTCTAATCCGATAGCTTCCCAAGTAGATTCGTGGAAAAACTTCAACAAATCTCTATTTTGAAGCGATGTTCCTAAAACCGTAATCATTGGTCCTTCAAAAACCGGAATATCATTCCCATCAAACATGGCTTTGGTTAACTCATTTTCAAACGGATAATTATCTGCTGTTCCTTCATTTACGTGGGCTGTTGGAATCATGATGTCTCCTTTTCCACCTTCCAAAATTCCGGCTTTACCCATGATAGAAACTGATTCCACATTTAAGAACGTTTTGTTCTTCTTTTCGACTTTATAAGGTTTTAATAACTCATCAATCGTTTCAAAAGCTTGTTCACCAAAGGCATAATCCATTACAATTAGAACTGGTTTATCTTTGGCTAGTTTTGACTTAGCAAAAATGGTTTTTGTTAAATCAATTTTTGCTGTATCAAAAATTTGAACATCAATATTAGTTCCTGAAGTGTCTGGCAAAGAAATCATTCCTTGTTGTAACGCAAAATCTTCAACTTTCTTACGCAAATCTTTATTTGCCGAACTACTTAAATCCTCAAATATTTGAAATTCAGGTGTGTTTTTGTATTTTTTTCCTAAAACAGGTTCAGCAAAAATAGAATTCATAACACTGTGCATATTTGCACTAATAATATGAATAGGGCGTTCTAATAAATTATTTTTTAATAAAACTTCTTTAATAGTGGTTGCCCAAATGTCACCATAAATATGATGTCCTAATCTTTCTCTTAAAATTGGACTAAACGTAATGGTTCTTTTGTTGTTGTCAACTACTTCCTCGATAGCTAATTTTCCTAACCAATACACTACGTGTAAGAATCTATCTGGCGCTTCAGCTGTAGCGAAATCATCATAAATATCTTGTACTTCAGCAAAAGTTCTTCCTAATACGTTAGCAGCGTGAGAAATGGCTTTTTCACGTTCAACTAAAGGTAATTTTTTGGTTTGTTTTACCGCTAATTCTAGTTTTTGCCAATCACGTGAAACCGAACCTTCATCATCAATTAAAACTCTATCTTTAATTTTGTGTGATTCGATAAAAATAAAGGTCAAATGCGTTAAAATATCGTAAATATCCGAACGTCCGCGTGTGATTTCCACATTCATTTGTTCGTCGTCAATACGGTAACAGTTTCTTCTTCTTTTTGGAGGAACAATCGCTTTAAAGTGCGAATTTGAATAGCCTTCATCAGAAGTTAAGTTGATGTAACGGCATTCTTCAATTCCAATGGGTAAACGTTCAATTACGTATAAAAGTCCGTTTAATTCTACCTTTTCTTCGGCAATAGAACCGTAAATTTCTGGTCGAAGCGCTAATAAAGCTTCTCTTAAAGTTTCTCCTGAAACACCCATAGGTTTATAGAAACCTCTGTTAAATAAATGTCTCATGGTAATGTACAGTCGCTCAATAGCTGCTGAGGACTCTTGCGCTCTAGAACGCGAAATGTTTTTAATGTCTTTCATTAATATTTTGTTTTTCTAACCTGCAAAAGTACGATTTTTATTTTTAATTGGTTAAAATTAGGTTTATTGAGGGTTCATTTACACTTATTTTCTCCAAATTATTCCCTGATTGCTTACTCCATTTTCCGTAAGCATAAGTATAAAAGAAATCTCTTTCTACATAGTTATATAACACATACGGTTGGTATTTAGTGCCGGTTTTATTACTCTCAATTAACAACTTTTCATACGCCACAAACATTCCTTTTTCTGGGAAAACCAAATCAAATTGCGATATATTAAACCGATGTTTGATTACACCTTTTTTCAAAGTAACAACATAATCTTTTGTCAACAATTCTTCGCCTGGATAACCGTTTTCATCCACACTGTAAAAGTGAAGCTTTATAGTGGCTTCTTCAATTCTGCTGTCTGTGAAAATCGTTACTTCTTTTATAAACTTTGTTTTACTATACGAAGACTGGTATGGAAAGAACTTGGCTTCGATTTTTGGTCCGTTGTCAAAGGATTGAAAAATAGCATTTTTAATATCGCCTATTTCAATTTGTTTGGATTGTTTTTTATTCAATATCACTACTTCTCGTAAATCGTAAGCCATAGGTTTCAATTGAACAACAGAAATTTCACTTCCTTTCAATGTTTTCCTTTCATAACCTAAAACCGAAATCACAATGTTTTTTTCTTTGGATGCTTCCAAGAAAAAACTTCCATCCGCTTCCGAAGTAGTTCCAACAGTTTCATTCTCCACCCAAATATTCACAAACGGAATCGGTTCGCCAGAAATACTATCTTTGACTACACCACGGATTTGTGCGGAAAGGGAAAATGAGATTAAGTAAATAAAAATGAGATATTTCATTAGTTGGTTAGCGTTAATTGAATGGCTAATTCGCCAAATTTATCTTGATATTTTGAGGATTTTATGTCTTGATTAAATTTTCCTCTTTTTAACCATTTCCCTTTTGTATAATGCCAAGAAGTTTGATTTTCAGAAGGTGTGGTTCCTATATGAGGTTGATAATTCATTCCGTTTTTATAAACTATTTTGTTTTTTTCCTCTTCTAATGTGTAGGTATAAGTGTATTTGTTTTCTTCTATTATCAACCATTCAAAAGCAATAAATAATCCTTCTTCAGGAATTCTAATTTTATATTTTTCTAAATTTACCCTATTATTTTTCTTTCCTTTCTTTATTTCAAGAACTATATTAGTATCTAAAAAATCATTACCTGGTTTTCCTTCAGAATCTGCATCAAAAAATCTCAAAATTATTTTTGCGTTATCTATATCACATCTTGATAAAAAATTTATTTCTTTTAAAAAAGGATGAGATTGAATTTGTTCTGTAAACTCAATTTTCTTAGCAATTATTGTAGGCTGAATTCCTGCGCCAAAATAAACATTTATCTTTCCTTTTTTAAAACTATTGATGTTTATTGTTCTGCTATTCTTTGAATTTGAAACCACCACTTCATTCAGCTCAAAAACTTTTGGTTTCAATAAAATTAAATCCGTTTTTGAGGAAGATTTTTTTGTTTCATAACCCAAAGCCGAAAAAACCAATACTTTTTCTTCTTTTATATCCAATGAAAAATTGCCATTAGTTTCCGAAGTAGTTCCAATAGTTTCGTTCTCCACCCAAATATTCACAAACGGAATCGGTTCGCCAGAAATACTATCTTTGACTACACCTCGAATTTGTGAAAACGCAAATTGTGTCACAATTAGAAAAATCCAAATCAGTCTTATATCTTTCATCTTTATTCTTTTATCTCAAAAAACTGAGCAATTTTTCTATCGTTGCTTAATCTTGGTAATTTATTTTGTCCACCTAATTTACCTATCGATTTCATATAGTTTTGGAAACCATTTTTTGGAACACTTGTAATTATTAACGTTCGCAAAACATTCCCAACAATCAAATCATCGTAATACACGTTTTGCTTGCGCATGGCAGCGTCGATTTTTAATGCGAAATCTTCTAAATTGGTTGGTTCATTTTCAAATTCAATGAACCATTCGTGATATGGTAAACCTTCGGTTGGTGTAATTTGTGGCGCGACTGTGAATTCATTTACTCGAACATCAGTTCCTTCCATTGCTTCTTTTAAAGCAGATTCCACTTCTTTCCCAATAACATGTTCTCCGAAAGCAGAAATATAATGTTTGATTCTTCCCGAAACGATTACTCGATATGGCTTTAAACTCGTAAACTGAATCGTATCGCCAATATTGTATGCCCAAAGTCCGGCGTTAGTAGAAATTATTAAAACATAATTTACACCTAATTCTACTTCGCCAATGGTATAACGTTTTGGATTTTCGGTAAAAAATTCGTCTGCTTTTATGAATTCATAAAAAATTCCAGAATTCAATAACAATAACATTCCTTTTTCCTTCTGCGAATCTTGGTAAGCAAAAAATCCTTCAGAAGCTGGAAACAATTCTATAGAATCTACTTTTCTTCCTATTAAATTTTCAAATTTAGCTCGATAGGGTTCATAATTCACGCCACCGTAAATGAATAAATTAAAGTTTTTAAAGATTTCGCCAACCGGTTTTCCTGTTTTTTCCTTCAATTTCTCAAAATACATTTGTACCCAAGACGGAATTCCAGAAATAACCGACATATCTTCGTTAATGGTTTCTTCCACTATCGCATTGACTTTGGTTTCCCAATCTTCGATGCAATTGGTTTCCCAGCTTGGCATTCGGTTTTTTTGTAAATATTTTGGAACAAAATGCGCTACAATTCCGGATAATCTTCCCAATTTTATTCCATTTTTTTCTTCTAAAATGGGACTTCCTTGCAAGAAAATCATTTTCCCTTTTACAAATTCTGCTTTTCTTGTTTCGTGAATGTAGCTTAAAATAGCATTTCGTGCGGCTTGAATATGAAACGGCATCGATTCTTTAGTAAGCGGAATATATTTAGCTCCAGAAGTAGTTCCAGAAGTTTTAGCAAAATATAAAGGTTTTCCTTTCCAAAGTACATTCTCTTCGCCTTTTACTACTTTATCAACATAGTGTTTTAATCCTTCGTAATCGCGAACAGGAACTTTTTGAACAAAATCGGAATGCCTTTTTATCGAACCAAAATCGTGGTCTTTTCCAAATTGCGTTTGAGCCGCTTCTCTGATTAATTCTTCAAAAACTTTTTGTTGGGTTTCAACAGGATTATTGGCCCATTTTTGGGTTTTAGCGTGAATTCTTTTTGCAAATAATTTTGCTGCAAAAGCTTTTACTGACATGTTAATTGAAATTGATAAACTGCGTTGGGTCAATTGGGAAACCATCTTTCCATAATTCAAAATGCAACGTAGCGCCCGAATTTTGAACTGTATTTGCATTTCCTGCAAGAGCAATAACTTCTCCTGCTTTTACCGTGTTTCCTTGTTTTTTAGTTACAGAAGCTGCATTTTTATACACCGATAAAATATCATCTTTATGGCGAACAATCACTACATAACCCGAACTTGGTGTCCAATCGGAAAAAATGATGGTTCCAGCTCCAACGGATTTTATTGGTGTGTTATTTGTAAGTGCGATTGTAACGGCTAAATGTTTATTTCCTGCATTATATTTTTGTAAAATACTTCCTTGGGCAGGCGGAAACAAAACAAAACTTACTTTAGGTGTTGAAGATTCAAATACATTATATTTATCTTCTTTAATAACTTGATCTCTTAATTCTTGCTCTTTTTCTGTTGGTGAAAGTCCAGAAACATCTATATCAGAAACATCTAAAGCTTTAATGGAATCTTTGTTCAGCTTTGCATACTCTAAATCGCCTGTTAATACTTTTTTGATGGAAGCGATATAAGCGTTGTTGATTTTTACTGATTTTTCAAGAGAGTCTGATTTTATAGCCATTTCCAATGCATCTTGTTTTAATTTTGAAGAAGCATAACCTGGAATATATTCGCGCAAAGGCGTAAAAGCAATGATATAAGTAGTTACAAAAATGATTAAAATGGCGCCAATGGTTCCCACAACAAAGACATTCATTAAGTTTAATTTTAATGAAAACGTTTCTTCAAAAGTATCTTCGTTAAGAATAACTAATCTTCTTTTGTTGTATAACTTTTTAAGAAGTAACTGACGTTTTAGCTTTTTGTTAGCCATTTATTGCATTAATTTATATCACAAATATACTAAATACAACGTGTTTGTAAATTGAAACCTGATAATAAATCGTTAAAAAATAATGAATTGGTAATTTCTTTATATCTTTGTACTTTAAAATACTAAAATCATGAATGCTTTAACCATATTTTTGGGAGTAATAGGCCCTATGCAAGTAATATTAATTATCGCTATTGTAGTTTTACTTTTTGGTGGTAAAAAAATTCCAGAATTGATGAAAGGAATTGGAACAGGTATTAAAGAATTTAAAAACGCTGCCAAAGACGACCAACCAGCAAATTCTAAAAAAGAAGAAGAAACTAAAGAAAAAGAATAAGTTTTTATTTAGTTCGAATATAATAAATCCCAAACTCTAAATTTAGAATTTGGGATTTTTTGTTTTTATAAAATCATCGTCAACTGAATTCTCTTTCTCGCTTCGTCTACCTCAACGACTTTTACTTGTACATGTTGGTGCATTTTTACTACTTCGTTTACATCGGAAACATAACCTTCTTTTAGTTGCGAAATGTGAACCAAACCACTTTCTTTGATGCCAACATCAACAAAACAACCAAAAGCGGTAATGTTATTTACGATTCCAGGTAAAATCATACCAATACGTAAATCTTTTATGGTTTTTACATTCGGGTCAAATTCGAAAATTTTTGCGGCTTTTCTTGGGTCTAATCCTGGTTTTTCTAGCTCTTTTAAAATATCTTTTAAGGTTAAAATTCCGATTTCTGCTGTGATGTAATTTTCTGGTTTTATCTGCGCGATTTTTTCTTTATTAGCAATTAATTCATTGGTTTTGATACCCAAATCTTTTGCCATTTTTTCCACAATAGGATAAGCTTCTGGATGCACAGCTGAATTATCCAACGGATTTTTTCCATCGCGAATTCTAATAAAAGCTGCGGCTTGTTGGTACGCTTTTTCACCTAAACGTGGTACTTTTTTCAGTTGCTTTCTATCTTCAAAAGGGCCATTTTCTGAACGATAGGTAATAATATTTTCAGCCATTTTTTCACCAATTCCTGAAACATAACTCAGCAACGATTTACTAGCAGTGTTGATATTAATTCCAACAGAATTCACACAACTCATTACCGTGCTATCTAATGCTGATTGTAATTTGGTTTGGTCCACATCATGTTGATATTGTCCAACTCCGATTGATTTTGGATCGATTTTTACCAATTCTGCCAATGGATCAGAAAGTCGTCTTCCAATCGAAACCGAACCACGAACCGTTACATCGTAATTAGAAAACTCTTCACGCGCAATTTTACTCGCAGAATACACCGATGCTCCTGCTTCTGAAACTACAAAAACTTGAACAGGTTTATCAAAAGCGATTTTTTTAATGAAAAATTCAGTTTCACGAGAAGCGGTTCCGTTTCCAATAGAAATCGCTTCAATGTTATAGGCATTCACCATCGAACGAATTTTTTTCATCGCCATAGCGGTATCGTTTTGTGGTGCGTGTGGATAAATAGTTTCGTTGTTTAACAAATCACCTTTCTCATCCAAACAAACCACTTTACAACCAGTTCTATATCCTGGGTCGATGGCTAAAATTCGTTTTTCTCCTAATGGTGGCGCTAACAACAACTGACGTAAATTTTCAGAAAACACATCAATTGCTTTTATGTCGGCTTTGGCTTTTGCCTCTTGTAAGGTTTCATTAGAAATAGCGGGTTCTAACAAACGTTTGTAGCTGTCTTTAATCGCTAATTCTAAATGAGAAGTTGTATCAGAATTTTTATTTTTGATAATGTTTTCTTCGATGAAATCTAAAGCTTCTTCTTTTTCAACAGCGACATTTAACTTCACAAAACCTTCAGCTTCGGCACGCAACATGGCTAATAAACGATGCGATGGCGCTTTAGAAATCGGTTCTGCCCAATCAAAATATTGGGAGAATTTTTGAGCTCCTTCGTCGTCTTTTTTGGTTTTAACGACTTTGGTTGTGATTTCGGCTTTTCGTTGGAACAAGCGACGTAAATTTTTACGAATAAAGATGTTTTCGTTAATCCATTCGGCAATAATATCGCGAGCGCCTTGTAAGGCTTCGTCTTCGTTTTTAACGTTTGCATTCAAATATTTCGAGGCTAAAAACTCAATATCATCATTTTTTTGACTCATGATAATTTTTGCCAATGGTTCTAATCCGTTTTCACGAGCGACATCGGCTTTGGTTTTTTTCTTCTTTTTGTAAGGCAAATAAAAATCTTCCAATTCTTGTAAATCGAAACTGTTTTCAATTTTGGATTTCAATTCAGGCGAAAGTGCATTTTGTTCTTCAATCGATTTTAAAATGCTTTCTTTACGCTTGATGATTTCGTCAAATTGTTTGTTTAATTTCGAAATCGCTTCGATTTGCACCTCATCTAAATTTCCGGTTTGGTCTTTTCGGTAACGCGAAATAAACGGAATCGTACAATCTTCTAAAAGTAATTTTATAGTAGCTTCAATGCTTTTTGGAGCAATGTTGGTTTGGTTTTGAATGAATTGAATGTTAGTCATTGTAAATAAAAATTGAACTGCTAAAATACTATCTTTGGACAAAATTATTAGCTTTTGGAAGTACTATTTATTTATTTAATTGTGATTAACAGCCTCTGTTTTTTAACTTTTGGCTACGATAAATGGCGAGCTAAAAACAATAAAAGACGCATTTCGGAATTCAATTTGCTTTTGTTAACTGGAATTGGCGGAACTATTGGTGGAATTTTAAGCATGTATCTTTTCAAACACAAAACCAATAAATTTTCTTTTATTTTGAGTTTCTACGCAATTGCGATACTTCAGGTTGTTTTATTGTATTTTGGAATTCAAATGTTTAAAAGCTAATCCGATATTTTCAATAACATCAGTTATTAACATACTTTCTTCACTTTGCGTTTCAAGTGTAATATCAGCAGCCAATCCATGAAGATAAACACCTAATTTAGTCGCTTCCAAAGTAGTATAACCTTGCGCTAAAAAAGAAGTAATCATTCCAGTTAACGCATCTCCAGAACCACCTTTTGCTAAACCTGAATTTCCTGTAGTGTTTTCAAAAGTGTGAATTCCGTCAGTGATAAACGTTTTGTGTCCTTTTAAAACGATTACACAATTTAAAGCTGCCGCTTTTTGAATCGCTATACTTCTTCTTTCGGATTCAGAATCATGTTCGCCAAATAATCGGTCAAATTCTTTTGGATGTGGCGTTAGCACAAATGGAAAATTAAAATTATTCCAATCGATTTTATAATTTGCAATTAAATTCAAAGCGTCGGCATCAAAAACAACCGGAAGTTTATTTTCGTACAACTGGTAAATGTATTGTAGACTGATTTCATCAACTCCAATTCCGGGACCAATTCCAATAGCTTGATAAGGTGATAAATCATTCATCACACAAGAATTGGCATACATCGCTTCGGGAATCGAATTGAAAAGAACACTTTTGTTTTCGGGATAAAAAGCTACTGTTAATAAACCAACTCCAGAACGCAAGCAAGCTTTTGAAGCAATAATAGCAGCTCCCATTTTATTTGAACTACCTGCAATTAACAAAGCATGACCATGCGTTCCTTTGTTAGAATCACATGGTCGTTTTTTATAAGTGTTTTTAATACAATTCAAATCTATTTTTAGGAGTTCCATTTGAATTGATTTTAAGATTATTGATTATTTACAAGCAATTTTTTTCACGCGATTTCCGTGTCTTCCTCCTTCAAATGGTGTATTTAAAAACGTATCTACCATTTCAATAGCTTGCTGAATAGAAGTATAACGTGCTGGAATACTGATAATATTAGCATCGTTATGTTGGCGAGCTAAAGCGGCAATTTCTTTTGTCCAACAAAGTGCACAACGAATGTCTTGGTGTTTGTTAGCTGTCATCGCAATTCCATTTCCTGAACCGCAAATTACAATTCCTAAGTCCGCTTTTTTTGATTCCACATCATAGGCTACTGGATGACCAAAATCAGGATAATCAACACTATCAAAAGTATCAGTTCCGTGATTAAAAATGGTATGTCCTTTTTCTTCTAAATATTGAACAATAGCTTTTTTATAATCTGGACCAGCGTGGTCGTTTCCAATTGAAATTTTCATAAGTTGTTGTGTGTTTTGTATATGCAAAAATACTAAAGATAAAGGAGTAATAATAATATGATTTGGATTTTGATATTTTTTTAAACAAATCCTTTAAAATCAATGAATTATATAAGAAAGTAAACTAAAAATTACACATTGTTAACTTCTTTACGTAAATCCTTGATAATCAGTTAACCTTAATTTAACAATAATTGTTAACAACTTTGGATAGAAATTTAGAAGTTTTTTTAGGTTGTAAAGAAAAAATTTGTAATCAAAAACCGGAATTAAAAATCCTAATTTAGTTTCACGAATTTTTAGAAAAGTTATCAATAGAAAAAAATCAGTTTTCAACAGAAATCAACAATTGAAGTTATTTACAAAACGAATATAAAATCTATTTTCAACAACTGTTGATAACTACAAAAGAAAGAATTTAGAAGGTCTTATTTTCAGTTCTTTACTAAATTTTTAAATTGTTAATTACGTTGTATAAGTAACGATAACTTTTAAAAACTACTTCTGTAAAAAAACTTATTCCACATATTAACACGCTATAATAACCATCATAAATTTAAATTTAATTAAAAATATTTTTTGTTGTATTTAATAAATGTTGAAAACTTTCAGCTTTTAAAAAATTAAACAATTTTTAAATGATCGTCTTCGTTTAGTTTTTTTAGAATTTCTTTTACGGTTGCTTCATCGTTTGGATGTACTTTTAATTTGATTCCACCATAAGCAATTGTAGCAAATGGATCGATTCCAACGATAGTTTCGTTTTCAAAAAAGTAAGCAATACCTTCTTGCTCTAATAAATTTTTAATAATTAAAGTTTCGTGTTGGTAGTTAAAAACAGCAACGGTTACAAAATTTTCCATCTGAATTGATTTACATTATAAAGTTACGATAAGTTATTTTTATATTAAAACTGAAATACATTTTCGTTTTACATTGTTGTATTTTGTAACTTTAACCAATAATTGAAAATGATACAATGAGTAAGAAACCAAAAAAATTAGGAAATAAACCAAAAGATTTTACTGCACAAATATTTAAAATACTTTCAAGAGAACCTTCTAAATCTTTTAATTACAAGCAAATAGCTGCTGTTTTAGAGTTAAGCGATACCAAAAGCCGAAACGAAATAATTAGAGATTTAAAAATACTAAAAGCACAAGATAAAATTCACGAAACGGAAATTGGAAAATATCAAATTATTTCCAAAGCCGAATATTACGAAGGAGTTATTGATATGACGTCTCGTAAAACAGGATATTTTGTTTGTGATGAATTAGAAGACGATGTTTTTGTTCCGTTTATTAACTTAAATCATGCGTTAGACGGTGATAAAGTGAAAGCTTATATTTACAATAGAAGAAGTTCACGTAAACCAGAAGCAGAAGTTTTAGAAATTTTAGAACGTAAAAAATCAGAATTTGTTGGGGTTATTGATATTCAAAAAAACTTTGCTTTCGTAACAACAGCTAATGCTAAAATGTATACCGATATTTTCATCCCAAAAAATAAAATTGGTGATGCAGAACATGGAGATGTGGTTTTAGTAACCTTAGAAGATTGGCCAAAAAAAGCCGATTCTCCTTTTGGTTCTGTTATAAAAGTTTTAGGAAAACCAGGCGAACACAACACCGAAATTCATGCGATTTTAGCTGAATATGGTTTACCATACGATTTTCCAATTGAAGTAGAAGCGTATGCGAATAAAATAGATACTTCAATAACTGAAGAGGAAATTAAAAAACGTCGCGATATGCGTGACGTTTTAACCTTTACGATTGACCCAAAAGATGCTAAAGATTTTGATGACGCGTTATCGTTTCAAGTCTTAGAAAATGGAAATTACGAAATTGGTGTTCATATTGCTGATGTTTCGCATTATTTACAAGAAGGAACTATTTTAGATGATGAAGCTTATAAAAGAGCAACTTCTGTGTATTTGGTAGATAGAGTAGTTCCAATGTTACCAGAAGTGTTATCTAACTTTGCTTGTTCACTTCGTCCTCATGAAGAAAAATATACGTTTTCAGCGGTTTTTCAATTGAATAATAAAGCAGAAGTTTTAGACGCATGGTTTGGACGAACAGTAACGTATTCTGATCAACGTTTTGCGTATGAAGAAGCTCAGAGTATCATCGAAACAAAATCAGACGTTATTCCAGCCGAAATTTC
The DNA here is from genome assembly GCF_004363695.1 of Flavobacterium cheniae. Taxonomy (GTDB): domain Bacteria; phylum Bacteroidota; class Bacteroidia; order Flavobacteriales; family Flavobacteriaceae; genus Flavobacterium; species Flavobacterium cheniae. The sequence continues at coordinate 618,024 of NZ_SNZC01000002.1, forward strand.
ATTAACTGGAAGCGAATACATCGTTCCAAAACCAATAGTTGACGCTACTTTAAAAATGGATGAATTAGCTAAAATTCTTCGAAGAAAAAGAATGGCAGCTGGAGCGATTTCGTTTGATAAAGTAGAAGTAAAATTCAATTTAAATGAAGAAGCGGAACCAATTGGAGTTTACTTCAAACAAAGTAAAGATGCCAATCATTTGATTGAAGAATTCATGTTGTTAGCGAATAGAAAAGTAGCAGAATTCATTGGGAAACAAAAGAAAACCTTTATTTACAGAATTCACGATGAACCAAATGAAGATAAATTAATCAATCTTCAAACCGTGATTGCTAAGTTTGGTTATTCGATAAATTTCCGTTCTAAAAAAGATATTTCAAGTTCGTTGAATAATTTACTTTCGGAAGTTGTGGGTAAAAAAGAACAAAATTTGGTAGATACGCTTACAATTCGAAGTATGAGCAAAGCAGCTTATTCAACTGAAAATATTGGTCACTACGGATTAGCATTTGATTATTACAGTCATTTTACATCGCCAATTCGTCGTTATCCTGATGTTATGGCACACCGTTTGTTACAATTTTACATAGATGGCGGAAAAAGTGTAAGTGAAGAAGAATACGAAGAAAAATGTGTGCATTCTTCACAAATGGAAGGTTTAGCCGCTCAAGCCGAAAGAGATTCTGTGAAATACATGCAAGTAAAATACATGCAAGATCATAAAGACGAAGAGTTTTTAGGTGTAATTTCTGGAGTAACCGAATGGGGAATTTATGTAGAAATCATCGAAAATAAATGCGAAGGAATGGTTAGAATTCGTGAAATAAAAGATGATTATTACACTTTTGATGACAAACAATATGCGTTAGTTGGTGAAGTTTCTAAAAACATTTTACAATTAGGAGACGAAATTTACGTTAAAGTAAAAAATGCCGATTTAGTGAAGAAACAATTGGATTTTCATTATTTGAGAAAGAGAGAGTAATTAAGTGATTAGTTAGAAACAAAGTTGTCATTTCGACGCAAGGAGAAATCTCATAATTAAGATGAAAGTAATAGAATTTATAAAAAATAATATTTCAGTTTTTAGTGTTTTAGGAATTATATTAGTTTTCATTTTTTTTAAGATTTACTTTTTCTATGAAAAGAAAGGAACTCAACAAGATATTATTTTAGTTTATAATATTTTATTGATTCCATTATCACTTTTTACTTTTATACTTGATTTATTATTTAAAATTATAATTAAAAATAGAATCATAATGAATATAATACAAATGTTAATAATCATATTGACATTAATGTATTTTAAAAAATATATTTAAAAAATGAAAAAAATAGTTTACAGTTTATTATTAATTAGTTCGATAGCTTTTGCCCAAACTGAAAAAAACGTAGGTGATTTTACCAAAGTAACCGCATTTGATAAAATTGATGTCAACTTAGTAGCTTCATCTGAAAATAAAATCGTTTTAACTGGAGCTAATTCGCAAGAAGTAGAAGTAGTAAATAAAAATGGTGAATTAAAAATCAGAATGCCGTTAACAAAAATGTTAAGTGGCGACGATGTTTCCGCTACGGTTTATTACAAAAAATTAGATGCTGTAGAAGCTAATGAAGGAAGTAGAATTGCTTCAAAAGATGAAATTTCTGCCATTAATTTTGACATCATTTGTAAAGAAGGCTCTGAAGTAAAACTAACTAATTTACAAGCCGATAGATTACAAGTTCGTGTTTCGCAAGGAAGTATTGTAACTACAAAAGGAACGGTAAAAAATCAAGATATTTTATCCAATTCTGGAGGAAAATACGATGGTCAAGATTGTAAAACACAACAAACCGTCGTAACTGTAAATGCTGGTGGAATGGCAAATGTATATGCAACTGATTTAGTGGATGCTAAAACAAGAGCAGGTGGTGAAATCACTATTTATGGGAAACCAAAACAAATCAACGAAAAGAAAATAGCCGGAGGAACTATCGAACAAGCGAAATAATTTGATAATAATTCCTTAACTTCGTAGTTCCAACTTTTAATTTCGTACTTTGTTCTTACACGATATACTTACCGCAATTCCTTGGGGACTTTTGTTAGCTTTTTCAATTGGTCCTGGTTTTTTTGTTTTACTTGAAACTAGTATTACAAAAGGTTTTAGAGCGGCTTTTACTTTTGATTTAGGAATTGTTTTTAGTGATATTATTTTTATTTTAATTGCTTATTTAAGTACCAATCAACTTTTAGAACAATTAAAAGATAATCCTACTTTATTTGTTATTGGCGGAATTATCATGTTGGCTTACGGATTAATTTCGTTTATTCAACTCAAAAGAAATTTCAAAAAACAAACTGAAATTGAACAAGACGACGATAATATTCCAAAGAAAAATTACTTTGCTCTGTTCTTCAAAGGGTTTTTATTGAATTTCATTAACATTGGAGTATTGGGTTTTTGGATGATGATTATCATTACATACGGACCACAAATGGAAATGAATACTTCACGAATTTCCGTTTTTTTCGCTGCAATTTTAGTGTTTTATTTGGCTTTCGATGTAGCTAAAATATTGTTAGCAAAGCAATTGAAACACAAATTAATTCCTGCTAATATCTACAAAATCAAACGAGTGATTAGTATGGTAATTTTAATTTTTGGTTTGTTTTTTATCCTACAAGGTTTCTTCCCAAAAGAAAAAGAAATGATAACTAATAAGCTATTACCAGATACTACAGTTTCTGAATAATTTCAAAAATTCATACTATGAAAAAGCTTCTATTATTTCTATTTATAATTAGTTTTCATAGTTATGCTCAAGATACTATTCCAGCTTCAAAAAGTGTAATTGCTTTAGACAAAATGAACGTCGTTTACCGTGGTGTTGAAAATCATTTATCAATTGCCGTAAATGGAGCAAAATCATCTCTTATTTATGGAAATGGTGTTTCTAAAAATAAAGAAGGAAAATATGTTATTCGCCCAGGTTCAGGTAATGAAACCAAAGTATTTGTTGAAATAGAAAATTTTGATGGTTCAAAAGTTGTTGAAGAGCATATTTATAAAATTGTAAACATTCCTATGCATCAAACAACAATTAATGGTGATTATTCAACTTTTAGATCTTCTTTAGAATTTAAAATAGAAGAGTTAATAGATGCAGAAATTGGAGTAAAATTTATAGATTGTTTTTTTATCAATTGTGAAGTAACTCAATTTAATTTGAAAGTAGGAAGTTATCCAACAATTATTATAAGTGGAAATAAATTAACTCCAGAAGCGCTAAAATTAATTAAAAAAGCAAGAAAAAAAGATGTAGTTTTAATAAATCAAATAAAAGGAGAATATAATGGATTTGATGGTTTAATCAAAACCCCTCGTCCTATTGTTTTTAAAATTATTAAATAAAAAACTGCCTAATTTCTATAAGGTTTTAGAGAGGCATCTCACGGATTCGATATATCTTTAATTAATTTTTTCTAAAAATTATCCCATAAAAAAACCTCCTGATTTCTTAGAAGGTTTTAGAGGCATCTCCCGGATTCGATATATCTTTAATTAATTTTTTCTAAAAATTATTCCATAAAAAAACCTCCAAATTTCTTAGAAGGTTTTTGAGGCATCGCCCGGAATATCTTTAATTAATTTTTTTTAAAAATTAAAACAAAAAAAAAGAGCTACTATTTCTAGTAACTCTTTAGAGGCATCGCCCGGATTCGAACCGGGGTAGACGGTTTTGCAGACCGCTGCCTAGCCGCTCGGCCACGACGCCATTATTTGAACGGACTGCAAATTTACATTTTATTTCTTCGAAACCAAAAAAAATATTAAGTAAATATTAAGCGCTATTATTTATCTGCGATACTTGTTTCTAATACCTTTGAAATGAAATCAATAGATAAAATAATGCGAAAATTACTTTTTTTACGTCCAGTTCTTAATTTTATAGCAATCGGATTATTCATTTTATCAGTAAACAGATTCTTTTTATTCCTAATTTTTAATGAAAGAGTTCTTGAAACACCAAATTATTTTCAATTATTTACCATCGGACTTCGTTTTGATCTTATTCTACTTTGCTATTTAAGTTTTCTTCCATTTGTACTCTTAACTGTCTTACCAAACACTATTTTAAATAGAATAAAGAAGTTCTTTAACTTTTACTTCATTTTCTTCTTGTTCCTAATTCTATTAATGGAGTTAGCCACTTTAGATTTTATCAACCAATACGATACGCGACCAAATCGTTTGTTTTTAGATTATTTAATTTATCCCAAAGAAGTCGTTGGAACTTTAATTAAAAGCTATTTACCTTCTTTAATTATCACTACAATTTTATTAGGAATTGCATTGTTTTATGCCTTTAAGTATGGAAAAAAAGTATTTTATCCTATCGAGAGTAACTATAAAACCAAGTTGCTTTTATTTCCAGTAGTTGCGTTTTTATTATTTTTTGGAGCTAGAGGTAGTTTAACTTCAAAACGTCCAATCAACGGAAGTAACGCTATATTTTGTTCGGATCAAATGACGAACTCATTAGGTTTAAATTCCTTTTATACAGTAGCTTTTGCAGCGTATTCAATGAAGAATGAAGGTGATGTTAAGAAGTACGGTAGAATGGATGAATTAGAAGCCTATTCTCGTGTAAAAAAGTATATGGATGTTACCGAATTTATTCCAGGAGAAGTACCTTTTTTACATCTTCAAAAACCTGATGTTTCGCAACCAAAATATAATGTAGTTATTCTTTTAGAAGAAAGTTTAGGCGCTGAATATGTTGGTAGTTTACACGGTTTAAAACTTACTCCAGAATTTGATAAATTAACTAAAGAAGGGGTATTATTTACTAAATTATATTGTACCGGAACTCGAAGTGTAAGAGGAATCGAAGCTGTAACTTCTGGGTTTTTACCAAATCCTTCCGAAAGTATTGTTAAGTTAAGTGGTTCACAACAAGGTTTTTTTACATTGGCAGATGCTTTTGGTCGTCAAAATTATGATACGAGTTTTATTTATGGTGGAATGGCAAATTTTGATAATATGGCGTCTTTTTTTAACGGAAATGGATTCAAAAATATTATCGATGAAACCGATTTTGATTCTGATGGAAAAAAACACGCCATGAAAGGAACTTGGGGATATTCGGATGAAGATTTAGCAGTAAAAGCTAATGAATATTTTAAAAGTTTAGGAAATAAATCGTTCTTTTCTTTGTTATTTTCAACTTCAAATCACGAACCATTTGAATTCCCTGATGGTAGAATAAAGCTTTTCGATAAAAAGAAAAATACCGTAAATAATGCCATGAAATATGCCGATTTTTCTATTGGTAAATTTTTCGAATTAGCTAAAAAAGAATCGTATTACAAGAACACTATTTTTGTAGTTATTGCAGATCATAACACTAGAACTTACGGTAAAAATTTAGTTCCAGTAAATAAATTTCATATTCCTGCTTTGATCATTGCTCCAAATGTTGATAAAGGAATTACCTATGATAATTTGGCAAGTCAAATGGATATTCCATCAACGGTTTTAGCTTTATCTGGTATCATTACTAAATCACCAATGCCTGGAAGAAATTTACTAAAATTACCAAAAGGAACAAAAGGAAGAACCATTATGTTATTCCATGAAACGTATGCATTTAGAGTTGAAGATGATATTGTTATCTTAAATCCAAACGCAAAACCATTACAGTTTAAAGTAAAAAGTGATACTGAATTAATTCCGGTTGCTTTAAATGAAGAATTAGCCAAAGATGCGCTAGCTCATATTGTTGCATCGAGTAATATGTACAAGAAAAGAGTTTATAAAATAGATTAAAAAAATGGAAGAGTTAATTTCTAAACTCTTCCATTTCTATTGTAACCGCTTCTACATCGCCACCAATTGGAGGATTCAATTTAGAAACTGCTAATTTTATTCGAGAAATCGAAGGAATTTCCGCAAAACATCTAGTGATAATACGTTGGGCAACATGTTCTAATAATTTAGAACGAATCGCCATTTCTTCTACCACAATTTTATTTAATAATACATAATCAACCGTATCTTCTAATTCATCGGTTTGAGATGATTTACGTAAATCGGTTTTTATTTCTAAATCTACACGGTAGTCAGAACCTATTTTTCCTTCTTCAATTAAGCATCCGTGATAGGAATACGTGCGAATATTTTGTAATTTAATAGTTCCCATTTTTTCTTTTATTATATACCAAATTTACCAATTTTTAGCCATTTTTAAGGTATTAAACCATGAAACTTTATATATCTTTGCATAAATTTTTGATACTATGTCAACAGAAGAAAAATCATTGAATTTTATAGAACAAATCATTGAAGAAGATTTAAAAAATGGTTTGTCAGCAGATAAATTACGTTTTCGTTTTCCACCAGAACCAAATGGGTATTTGCATGTAGGTCATGCTAGTGCAATTTGCTTAAATTTTGGTTTAGGAATCGATTACAAAGCACCAGTAAATCTTCGTTTCGACGATACCAATCCATCTAAAGAAGAGCAAGAATATGTTGATGCAATTAAGCGCGATGTAGAATGGCTAGGTTTTAAATGGGATAAAGAATGTTATGCTTCTGATTATTTCCAACAATTATACGATTGGGCAGTGGAATTAATCAAAAAAGATAAAGCGTATGTGGATAGCCAAACTTCGGAAGAAATGGCGCAACAAAAAGGAACTCCTACGCAACCAGGAACCGATTCTCCTTACAGAAATCGTTCAATCGAAGAGAATTTGGATTTATTCACACGTATGAAAAACGGAGAATTCGAAAAAGGAACTCACGTTTTACGTGCTAAAATTTCGATGGGTGCTAACAATATGTTGATGCGTGATCCTATTATTTACCGCATTATGCACGCACATCACCATAGAACAGGAAACGATTGGTGTATCTATCCAATGTACGACTGGGCACATGGTGAAAGTGATTATTTAGAGCAAATTTCACATTCATTTTGTACGTTAGAATTCTTGCCTCACCGTGAGTTATATGATTGGTTTTTGAATCAAATTTATGACCCAGCAAAGGTGCGACCAAAGCAAAGAGAATTTGCTCGTAGAAATTTATCACATACAGTTGTTTCTAAACGTAAATTATTACAATTAGTTGAAGAAAAGCACGTTACAGGTTGGGATGACCCTCGTATGAGTACGATTTCTGGAATGAGAAGACGTGGTTATACACCAAATTCTATTGTAAATTTTGCTAACACAATCGGTATTGCAAAACGCGATAATTTGATTGATGTTTCGCTTTTAGAATTCTGTGTTCGTGAAGATTTGAACAAAGTTGCACCTCGTGTAATGGCAGTTTTAGATCCAGTAAAATTAGTAATTACGAATTATCCTGAAGGACAAGAAGAGTGGTTAGAAGCTGAAAATAATCCGGAAGAAGAAGTAATGACCTACAGAAAAGTGCCATTTTCTAAAGAATTATATATTGAAAGAGAAGATTTTCAAGAAGAAGCACATAAGAAATTTTTCCGATTAACTTTAGGAACTGAAGTTCGTTTAAAAAATGCGTATATCATTAAAGGTGAATCAGTTGTAAAAGACGAAAACGGAAAAATCACAGAAATTCACGTTACTTACGACGTAGATTCTAAATCAGGAAGTGGAACAGAAGCAAGTCAAAGAAAAGTAAAAGGAACTATTCATTGGGTTTCTATTCCTCATGCAAAAGAAGCAGAAGTTCGTGTCTATGATCGATTATTTACCAATGAAAGTCCAGATAAAGACAAAGAAGTTGATTTTAAAGAATTTATCAATCCAAATTCATTAAAAGTAATTACAGGTTATGTGGAACCAAGTTTAGTTACTTCAAAAGAATTAGAGCATTTCCAATTTCAACGTTTAGGATATTTCTGTGTAGATAGAGATTCAACAGCTGAAAAATTAGTTTTCAACAAAACGGTTGGACTTAGAGATACTTGGGCAAAAATTTCTGAACAATAAAATTTCAATAATTGTCACATCGAGCGAAGTCGAGATGTTTTCATATAAATAATAAAACCTGCAAAATTTTCATTGCAGGTTTTTTATTTCACTTTCATTAAAATATAACTAATACTGATTTGAAATTTATTTTCAATTAGTTTTTACTATTATTATTAAAATCTATCAAAAATTAATTTTTAATAATTAAAAACTTAAAAAGTGACTTTCATAAATGAATTGTAAGAAAAAAACTTTTTTAGGTAAAGTGTTTTTACATCTTTATTGGTGAAAACATCAGAAATCGCCTTATTTTAATTTTTGACTCTTTTTCCCTTGATTTTCGACTTTTTAATCAGATAAATTATTTTTCACCAAATTTTTATCATCGATGATAAAAAAGTTATTCTTGTAAAATTACAGTTGTCTTACTTTTGAATCAAAAATATATTACGCTTCATCTTTTGTTGTACGAACAAGATTGATTCCCGAAATAAAAAATACAAGACCCAAAATTCCATAGGTTGCAAGCATTTTAATATTTTGTGTAGTTCCGCCACTATTTACAAATAGATAAGCAGCATAGATAAGCCCAACAATTCCAAGTATAGTAAGTACGGCGCCAAAAATTCTTTTGAGATTCATATGATATTATTTATTGAATTTAGAAATAGTTATACTTGTATGCTGGTAAGTTTGCTTAAAAGCCCAAAAGCCTTCAGCACCCAAACAACAACAACAATTAAAACAATAATGTTGACAATTTTTTTAATCTTGCCATCCATTGGAATGTAATTGTTTACTAACCAAAGCAGGAACCCAACAATAACAAGGACGATTAAAATATTGACTAATGGCATGATTTTTTTGGATTAATTATGTACTTACAAAATTCAATTATTTATGAATCAATTAATTACACAATTTTATTATTTTCTTATATATTTCACACCTAATTAATTTTTAATAATCACATAAAAAAAACCACCAATTAAAAATTGATGGTTTTCGTTTTTCATGCTATCCCGAAGTTTCGGGATTAGTTCAGCATTTATTTATACTTCTTCAGATTCTCCTTCTGTTCCAAATTCGTCTTTTTGATGTTTCTTAGCAACTTTTTTGATGTTTCCTTTTTTCATCATTTCGCCTACTTGGTTTGATGCACTAAATGAAGCCACCATGTTGTTTAACATGTCACTTCCAGCTTGAGGTGAGTTTGGTAATAAAATTAAATTACTATTTGCATCTGCACCGATCGCTTGTAAAGTATCGTAATGTTGCGTTACAACAATTAAAGCCGAAGCTTCTTGAGAATTAATTCCCACTTTGTTTAACACATCAACTGATTCTACTAAACCACGAGCAATTTCTCTTCTTTGGTCAGCAATACCTTGACCTTGAAGTCTTTTACTTTCAGCTTCTGCTTTTGCTTTGGCAACAATTCTGATTCTTCCTGCTTCTGCTTCATATTCTGCAGCAGTTTTTTCACGGTCAGCCGCGTTAATACGGTTCATCGCATTTTTAACTTGAATATCTGGATCAATATCCGTAATTAACGTATTGATAATGTCATAACCATAAGTTGTCATCGCTTCGTTTAACTCACGTTTTACCGCAACTGCAATATCATCTTTACGCTCAAAAACGTCGTCTAATTTTAATTTTGGAACTTCAGCACGCACAACGTCAAATACATAAGACGTAATTTGATCGTGTGGATATTCTAATTTATAAAACGCTTCGTATGCTTTTTCTTGTAATACTTTAAACTGAACCGAAACTTTCATTTTAACGAATACGTTATCTTTTGTTTTGGTTTCGATGATAACATCTAATTGTTGAATTCTTAGATTAACGCGACCCGCAATTCTATCCACAACTGGAATTTTTAAATGTAAACCAGAATTTCTCAAACTAAGAAATTTTCCAAAACGTTCCACAACAACAACTGTTTGTTGTTTTACAGTGAAGAAAGAAGATAAAAGGACAATTAATCCAACGAAAATAAGAGGGAACATGATAAACTCCATGATTTTATAGTTTTAGTTATACCTATTATACGCTTTTTAAAGTAAAAAGTTACAAAAACCAATTTTTAAGTTTACTTTTGGCGCTTAAATTTTTACAGATGAAGAAATTAGCTTTCGTTTTCCTTATGATTTCAACAGTTGCAATGGCGCAACGTGGTTTTAAAGACAGTAACAGAATTGGTATTGGTGCAGGTTTAACCCAATTGAATATTTATACAGATAATTTTACAGTAACTCCAGAAAGCGGTTGGATTGGTGGTTTAAGTGTTAGAGGAAACTATTATAACAACTGGCAAATGAGTTTTGGGATGTTTTTTACCGATAGTAATTTCTCTATTCCAACACTAAAAGGATTGCAACAAACGCAAACGAATTTTAAAATGTCGGCGGTTCAAATTTATATTGTACCAAGTTATGTGGCAATTGAAGACCATTTGAATTTAGAATTTGGTCCGGTTTTACAAGTAAATGGTAAATTAGGAATTGATAAAGATGACGAAAACAATTTATTGTTAGATCAACCCGGTTTAATTGCCAAAGACATTGTAGATGTTTCAAAAATTAACGCTAATTTCTACGTGGGAATTAACGGTGGAGTTAAAAATGTAAGAGCAAGAATAGGTTATCAATATGGTTTAACCAACTTCTTCGGCAACTTAAAAAACAACGACAACGTTAAGTTACTTGGCGAAAAAATGAAAGGAAATATAGGTTTGATTAGTGGTCAGATTACGATATATTTATAAAATACTTACAAAAAATAAAAAGCTAAAGCTCAAATATTTATATTTGAGCTTTCTTGTTTAACATCTAAATTACTATTTATGACAAAAATTAAGTTTTTATTTATTTTATTTCTGTTTTGTAGCATTCAATTGTATTCTCAGAGTGAGTATATAATTGATATAAAAGGAAATAAAATTATAATTGATGAAGGTTCATCGCAGATGACATCTGTTGGTAGTGAAAAAACGCCAAAAGTAACAACAACTATTTTTTATACTATTAAAGGTAAAAAGGAAACTATCGACCTTCTAGATATTAAAGAAGCCTCTTATGGAAGCTATAGAATCAATACATTTAAATTTGATTTAGAGTACGTTGATAAAGAATTACCTTATTTTACTTTAGCAGAACATAATGGTTTTAGATTAATTAGTTTACATAAAACAAAAATAAATTCATTTTCATTTATCATTGATAGTAATAATAAAATAATTGAAGACTTATCTTTGAAGAGTTATAAATATAAAGGTGATGAACTTGAGAATAGAGCAAGAGTAGATTCAAAAATCAGAGAATATTTTGGTAATTGCGAAGAATTAATCAGAAGATTGGATAGATATAAGTACAATAATTCAGTGATGACTTTCAAATCTAAGTTTGTTCAAAAGATGAGAAAGCCTAATGAAGTTAGTAAAAATGAAAATTACGAGAATCTAAATCTATTTTTTAATAACCCACTTTTTCAACAATGCCAATAAATATTTAATAATATGAAATTAAAATTTTTTTTATTATCAATTCTATTTTTGAGTTTTACAAATTGTTTTTCTCAAGAATTCACTGTTTTAGCAACTCACTATAAAGGACAAGGACTAGATACTGATTATCCTTTTAAAGGAACATTTATAATTAAAGATAGCTCACTTATATTGGACTGTGATCAATTTCATTTGGATGCACAAACAACTAAAGATAAAAGTGGTTTCATTACTTATCAATATGAAAATAGAGAGTATAAATTACAAATAATTGATAAAAAGGGTAATTATAATAAAATTTCTTATGATTTTATTTTGATAACCAAAACCGATGATATTGTTGGAGGCGAAGTTTCAACATATTATTGCAAAATTAAGTAACAAAAAAGCCCTGAATTTTCAGGGCTTTTCTTTTATAAACTAGCAATTGCTTTTTCTATTCTCTTCACCGTTTCGGCTTTTCCTATCATTTCGATGATGTCGAATAAATGAGGCCCTTTTAATGCTCCTACTAAACTCAATCGTAACGGTTGCATTACTTTCCCCATTCCAATTTCATTTGTTGTCATCCATTCTTTTAATAAGGTTTCGATGTTAACGGATTTAAAATCTTCTATTTTATTCAATTCAGAAATCACTTGTTGCATTAAACCTGGTGTTTCCTCTTTCCAGTTTTTAGCTGCTTTTTCATCGTATGATGTTGGAGCTTCAAAGAAATAATCGGCTAAATCCCAAAACTCATTTACAAAATGCGCTCTTTCTTTAATCATTCCCACAATCTTTGTCAAATCGAGAGAAGTTGAGATTCCTTTTTTATCTAAAATAGTTTTAAAGCTTTCCGCTAAACTTGCATCACTTTGCTTTTGTAAATACTGATGATTGAACCATTTGTTTTTCTCAGGGTCAAACTTCGCTCCTGCTTTGTGAATTCGGTTTAAATCAAATTTTTCTACCAATTCTTCTAACGAGAAAATCTCTTTTTCGGTTCCGTCATTCCAACCTAATAAAGCTAAAAAGTTGATCACCGCTTCTGGGAAAAATCCGTTTTCTCTATATCCTGATGATGTTCCTTCTTCTGTTTTCCATTCTAATGGAAATACTGGGAATCCCATTTTATCACCATCACGTTTTGATAATTTTCCGTTTCCAATTGGTTTTAAAATCAATGGTAAATGTGCAAATTCGGGTGCATTCCAACCAAAAGCTTTGTATAATAAAACGTGTAATGGCATCGATGGCAACCATTCTTCACCACGAATTACATGCGAAGTTTCCATCAAATGGTCATCCACAATATTCGCTAAATGATAGGTTGGCATTCCATCTGATTTGAACAAAACTTTATCGTCTAATAAATTCGTATCAAATTTAATATCGCCACGAATGATGTCTTTTAACTCTAAAATTTCATTCACCGGTGTTTTAAAACGGATCACATAATGTTCGCCATTTGCAATTCGTTCCGCTACTTTTTCACGTGAAACCGTCAACGAGTTATCCAATTGTTCTCTAACCGAATGATTATATATAAACGTTTTTCCATTAGCTTCTGCTTCTTTTCGCATCGCATCCAAACTCTCAGCCGTATCAAAAGCATAATACGCCCAACCTGAATTTATCAATTGGTCCGCATATTGTTGATACATCGCTTTGCGTTCGCTTTGACGATAAGGTCCGAATTTTTCATTCTTTCCAACGGTTTCTTCTGGTGCTATTCCTAACCATTCTAAAGCTTCAAAAATATAAGCTTCTGCTCCTGGAACAAAACGCGTTTGATCGGTATCTTCGATTCGTAAATAGAAAGTACCACCATGTTTTTTGGCAAATAAATAATTGAATAAAGCGGTACGAACACCACCAATATGCAAAGGTCCAGTTGGACTAGGTGCAAATCTTACTCTTACTGACATTTCATTAAATTTTGTGCAAAGATACGATTACAAATTAGAAGTAAGAATTTAGAATTTAGAAAATCTTATGGTTATTAACAATCCTATTCTGTAAATGTTAAGTTTCACTAAAAACCTATTGACTAATCTCACAAGATGTTGTAATTTTATCGGTTATAAACAGTATATCAACAATCTTGGAAGCAAAAAGCATTATTTTCGATAAGCTCGAAGGGTTTATCAAGAAGTTTTACACCAACGAACTGATAAAAGGAGTCATTCTTTTCATCGGATTGGGCTTGTTGTATTTCATTTTTACCTTATTGATTGAATACTTTTTATGGTTATCCACCTCCGGAAGAACTATTTTGTTTTGGTTGTTCGTTGGCGTAGAATCGTTTTTATTGATTCGATTCATTGCTTTTCCGTTGTTCAAATTATTCAAATTGCAACAAGGAATCAATTATGAACAAGCTTCTGAGATTATTGGAAATCATTTTTCCGAAGTGCAAGACAAGTTGTTGAACTTTTTACAATTGGCCAATCAAAGTCAAACTTCGGAATTATTAGCGGCTTCTATCGAACAAAAAGCAGCTTCGTTACAACCGATTCCGTTTTCTAATGCGGTGAATTTTGCCAAGAATAAGAAGTTTTTACCTTATGCGATTATTCCAATCCTATTATTGATTCTATTTTTCGTTACCGGAAATTCCGAAATCATTTCGAATAGTTTTGCTCGTGTATTGAATTATGAAACTAAATACGCTCCGCCTGCTCCATTTGAATTTGTGGTTTTGAATAAATCATTAACTGCGCAACAGAATTCCGATTTTGTTTTACAAGTGAAAACACAAGGAAAAGTTATGCCTGAAAATATTGCTATTCAAATTGGTGATGAAGAATATTTTTTACAAACCACAAAACCAGGAGTTTTTGAATATACGTTTTCTAAATTGTCAAAAGATGTTACTTTTTCGCTTTTAGCGAATGGATTAAATTCGAAAGAGTATCAGATTGATGTGGTAGATGTTCCAACGATTGCCAACTTTGAAATGGTCTTGCAATATCCTTCCTACTTAGGTAAAAAATCGGAAGTGATTCAAGGAACTGGAAATGCTGTGGTTCCTGAAGGTACGGTTGTAACTTGGAGAATTAATGCCTTAGCAACTGATAAAGTTAGTTTCAAAACGAATAATCAAGTGAGTGTTTTCGCTAATAAAGAAAATAACTTTTCGCTTTCAAGAAGAATATCAGATAATTTAAGTTACGAAGTAATTACATCGAATAGAAACATTAACGAGTTCGAAAAATTGTCGTATCAAATCGCAACTATCAAAGATCAATACCCAACCATTTCGGTTCAAATTGCTCCTGATTCATTAAAGTTAAAATCGAAAATGATGATTGGTCAAGTTGCCGATGATCATGGTTTATCAAAATTGCAAGTTGTTTTTTATCCGAAAGGAAATCCAAGTGCAGTTCGAAAAGCGAATTTAGCCATTAATAAACAAGCAGTGGACCAATTTATTTATTCATTTCCTAATGGCTTATCGATTGAAGAAGGTGTAAATTACGAATATTACTTTGAAGTGTTTGATAATGATGTAGTTAACAATTATAAAAGCACAAAATCATCTGTTTTTCTTCATTATGAATTGACTGAAGACCAAAAAGAAGACAAACAATTGCAAGAGCAGAATGAAAACATCAATAGTTTAGAAAAATCGCTTCAAAATCAAGAGAAGCAAATTTCGGAATTAGACAAACTGCAAAAAATGAATAAAGAGAAATCTAATTTAGATTTCAAAGATCAAAAGAAAGTCGAAGATTTTATCAATCGTCAAAAACAACAAGACGAAATGATGAAAGAATTTACAAAAAAGCTAACGGAGAATTTGGAAGAATTCAATCCAAAATCACAAGATAAAGACAAAGAAGAATTATTACGCCGTTTAGAAGAAGCTGAAAAGCAAGCAGAGAAAAATGAAAAACTTTTAAAAGAACTTGAAGAGCTTTCTAAGAAATTAGAGAAAGATCAATTGTTTGATAAAGCTGATAAACTAAAACAAAATGCAAAAAATCAACAACAGAATTTAGAACAGTTAGTTGAATTGACGAAACGTTTTTATGTGGAACAAAAGGCGGAACAAATCGCAGATAAATTAGACAAGCTTGCTGAGAAGGAAGAAAAATTAGCTGATGATGCTAAAGATAATAACAAGGAAAATCAAGACGCTATCAATAAAGAGTTTGACGATATTAAGAAAGAACTGGAAGAACTAGATAAAGAAAACAAAGAATTAAAAGCTCCAATGGATATTCCTAATGATAAGAATGAACAAGAGGATGTAAAAAAAGACATGGAGAAAGCTTCTGACGAATTGCAAAAACAAAACCAGCAGAAAGCAAAACCGAAGCAAAAATCAGCTGCTTCAAAGATGAAACAAATGAGTCAGAAAATGGCCCAATCTATGCAATCCGGTGAAATGGAACAAATGCAAGAAGATGCTAAATTGTTACGTCAGATACTTGATAATTTATTAGCTTTTTCATTCGACGAAGAGAGTTTAATTAAGACTACAAATTCATCTGAAGTACGTTCTTTACAATTGAATAAAGTATTAAAAAAGCAACAAGATTTAAAATTACAATTCAAACACGTTGACGATAGTTTGTTTTCTGTTGCCTTACGTAATCCAAAAATTACTGAAACGATTCTTAATGAAGTTGGTGAAATTCATTATAATTTAGACAAGACTTTAGAAACCTTAGCAGATAATAATATTCAGAAAGGAGCTTCACATCAACAATATGTTTTAACTTCTGCCAACCGTTTAGCTGATTATTTGAGCAATGTGCAAAGCGAAATGAATATGGAAATGCAAGGTCAAGGTTCCGGAAAAGGAAAACCAAAACCGGGACAAGGCAAAGGTGGAATGCAACTTCCAGATATCATCAAGCAACAAGAAGGCCTTGGTGAGAAAATGAAAGATGGAATGAAACCTGGAGATAAGCCTGGCGACAAACCCGGAGATAAGCCTGGCGACAAACCCGGTCTGGGAAAACAAAAGGGACAATCTGGTGAGAATGGTGAAAATGGCGAAAACGGTTCTGAAGGAAACGCAGGTAAAGTATTAGATATTTTAAAAGAGCAAAGACAACTTCGTGACGCACTTCAAAAAGCATTAGAAAAAGAAGGAATGACAGGTCAAGGACAGAATGCTTTAAATCAAATGAAGGATATCGAAAAACAACTAATTAATAAAGGTTTTAAAAACGAGACCTTGCAAAAGATGTTGAATTTAAAATACGAACTTTTAAAGTTAGAAAAAGCAATTCAGCAACAAGGAGAAGATACTAAACGTCAATCTAAAACGAATGACAAAAACTATAATGGTAGCACTACTCCACTTTCAAAGGAATTAAAAGAATATCTGAATAGTGTTGAAATATTAAACAGACAAAGCTTACCTTTGCAACCCAATTTTAACCAGAAGGTTCAAAACTATTTTAAAAGCAATGATTAGTTTTAATTACGAAACAGATTTCGAACTCGACAACGAAGAGCAATATGAAGATTGGATTTCCCGTATTATTGAATCCGAAGGATTTGATGAAGGGGAAATCAATTATATCTTTTGTGATGACGAATACCTACATAAAATCAATGTTGAGTATCTAGATCACGATACTCTAACGGATATTATTAGCTTTGATTACACGGTAGGAAATTTAATACAAGGCGATATTTTTGTTTCTGTTGAGCGAGTAAAGGATAACGCTAATGATTTTAACGTTTCTTTTGAAGAGGAACTAAAACGCGTTTTGTCTCATGGTGTCTTACACTATTGTGGTTACAAAGATAAATCTCCAAAAGACGAAGCTTTAATGCGCTCGAAAGAAGAAGAAAAAATGCAAATGTTTCACGTGGAACATTAAGCTTATAAACTAGAATTTTTTTAAATGTTTCACGTGGAACATAATATTTATAAAAGATGTTTTTAAATCAATATGATGTAATTGTTGTGGGTGCTGGTCACGCTGGTTGTGAAGCTGCTGCTGCTGCTGCCAACATGGGGTGCTCTACGCTTTTGGTGACAATGAATCTTCAAAACATTGCACAGATGTCGTGTAATCCTGCTATGGGAGGAATTGCAAAAGGACAAATTGTGCGTGAGATTGATGCCTTGGGAGGATACTCTGGAATTGTTTCTGACAAGACCGCGATCCAATTCAAGATGTTGAATAAATCAAAAGGACCTGCAATGTGGTCTCCAAGAGTGCAATCGGACAGAATGCGTTTTTCGGATGAGTGGAGAACCATGTTGGAGAATACTCCGAATTTGGATTTCTACCAAGAAATGGTGGCTGGGATTTTAGCAGAGAACGGAAAGATTGTAGGAGTGAAAACTTCTCTTGGAGTGGAAATCAAAGCGAAGTCGGTTGTGTTGACAAACGGAACTTTTTTGAACGGATTGATTCATATTGGTGATAAACAATTTGGTGGTGGTCGTGCAGGAGAAAGTGCTTCTTTTGGAATCACTGAAGATTTAGTAAAATTAGGTTTCGAATCAGGAAGAATGAAAACTGGAACACCTCCACGAGTAGATGGTCGTTCTTTGGATTTTTCTAAAATGACAGAACAACCTGGCGATGATGTTCCAGAAAAGTTTTCGTATTCGAATTTGACCGCTCCATTAAAAACACAACGTTCTTGTTGGATGTCGTATACTTCATTAGAAGTGCACGATATTTTACGTGAAGGTTTTGATAGAAGTCCAATGTTCAACGGAAGAATAAAAAGTTTAGGCCCGAGATATTGTCCTTCGATTGAAGATAAGATTAATCGTTTTGCAGATAAAGAACGTCACCAACTATTTGTTGAACCAGAAGGTTGGACAACTTGTGAATATTATATCAACGGATTCTCAACTTCGTTACCAGAAGATGTTCAGTTCAAAGCTTTACGTTCGGTAGCCGGATTCGAGAATGTGAAATTTTTCAGACCTGGTTATGCTATCGAATACGATTACTTCCCTCCTACGCAATTACAACACACCTTAGAAACTAAATTAGTTGAAGGTTTGTATTTCGCAGGACAAATTAATGGAACAACTGGTTACGAAGAAGCAGCATCTCAAGGTTTAATGGCTGGAATAAATGCTGCTTTAAAAGTTCAGAATAGAGAACCGTTTATCCTTAAAAGAGATGAAGCGTATATTGGAGTTTTAATTGACGACTTAATTACTAAAGGTACAGAAGAACCATATCGCATGTTTACTTCTCGTGCCGAATACAGAACCTTATTGCGTCAAGATAATGCAGATTTTAGATTAACGCCAAAAGCATTTGAAATTGGTTTAGCTAAAGAAGAGCGTTTGATTCGTATGGAACAAAAATTCTCTCAATCGGATGCGATGGTAAATTTCTTTAGAGAAACAAGTCTAAAACCAGAAGAAGCAAATCCTATATTAGAAGCCAAAGGTTCTGCACCAATGAGTCAACCTGATAAAATGTTTAAAGTGTTTTCTCGTCCACAATTGGATTTGGAAGATTTTAGAAAATTTAAAAAAGTAGCAGCTTATATTGAAGAACACGATTTAGATCAAGAAGTAGTTGAGCAAGCTGAAATTCAAGTGAAGTATTCTGGTTATATCGAAAAGGAAAAAAATAATGCCGATAAGTTGACTCGTTTAGAAGATATGGTTATTCCAGATAATTTCAATTTCGATAAAATCCAATCGATTTCAATTGAAGCCAAACAAAAATTAAATAAAATTCGACCAAGAACTATCGCACAAGCATCACGAATTAGTGGAGTTTCGCCAAGTGATATTTCGGTGTTGTTAATATACATGGGTCGATAGATAATAGATTAAAGAAAAAGAATATAGACGAAATCTTTTCTCTTTGTTCTTTTTTCATTGCTCTTTTAAAATGTTTCACGTGAAACAACGCTGTCAACCCTATTAAAATAAGCCTTTCGCATAAAAATAAAATAAATGAATTTTTTAGAAGATAAAAGTTTTATTACCGTTAAAGATTTTTCAGTTTCTGGAGAATCTTTTTCCTTGTTGTTAAATGAAGAATATCAAATCTTAAAAACGCATCCGCAACCTACGTTAGATAAATTAGGTTCGTATTACGAATTTGAAGATTACATTTCGCACACCGATGGAAAACGTACGCTATTTGAAAAAATGTATCATTTCATCAAAAGAAAAGCCATTCGTGATAAAGTTAGTTTAATTAATTCGCACCAACCTTTGAAAGGAAGAATTCTAGATATTGGTGCCGGAACTGGAGATTTCCTTTTGGAATGTAAAAATCAGAATTGGGAAATCTTAGGAATTGAGCCTAATGATAAAGCAAAAGGAATTGCTGTTGGAAAAGGAATTAAATTTGGTGACACGATTGAAAAGTTAGAAAGTAATTCATTTGATGTGATTACGATGTGGCACGTTTTAGAACACGTTCCAGATGTTGAACATCAAGTAGCGGAATTAAAACGTTTGTTGAAACCATCAGGAACTATTATTATTGCCGTTCCAAATTTCAAATCGTACGATGCAAATCATTACAAAGAGTTTTGGGCCGCTTATGATGTGCCAAGACATTTGTGGCATTTTTCAAAAACAGCAATTGAAAAATTATTCGACAAACAAAATATGAATCTAGAAGATATTAAACCAATGTGGTTTGATAGTTTTTATGTGTCACTTTTATCAGAAAAATATAAAACTGGGAAAATGAATTTTATTTCCGGATTTTTTATTGGTTTGATTTCAAATGTGTCGGGATTCTTTAAAAAGGAGTTTTCATCGCATATTTACGTGCTAAAAAACAAGTAAAAATCATTTTAAAGCGATTTTAGACAGTTTTTTATCTATTTCGACAAGATTTATTGTCTTTTTTTAAAAGATTTGACTTAGTCGATTTATGAAAGTTGTTTTTAATAGCTTGAATCTATCAAATTTTAAAATTGAAATAAGAAAATCTTATAGTTGAAAAATAAATAAAAAAGCAACAAATTTGTTACTTTACAACTTATTATTACTTTTACGAAAAATTATTAATTACCAATATACAACGATGAAAAAATTAGTATTGATTTTAGGTGTTGCATTAAGCGTTTTAGCATGTAACAAAACAGAAACAAGTTCAAAAGATTTTAAAACTGCATATATAGATACTGCTGAATTAATTGAGAAATACGAAAAATTCAAAGATGAAGATGATAAATTCAAAGTAAAATCTGAAGAATTAGGTCGCCCTTTAGAAGCTAAAGTAAGAGCTTTTCAAGCCGATGCACAAAGTTTTCAACAGAATGCTCAAGCAAAAGGACCTCAATGGGCACAACAAATGGGTGCTTCATTACAACAAAGAGAACAACAATTAGGAATGGAGCAAAATGCTTTAATTCAACAATTACAGCAAGAAGGTGCTGTTTTGAAAGACACTTTAATAAGTGAAGTTAAAAAATTCATTAAAGATTACGGAAAGAAAAAAGGATATGACTATATCTATGGAACAGGTGATGCTGCCACAGTTCTTTACGCTAAAGACAATTACGACATTACAAAAGAAGTTTTAAAAGAGCTTAACGATACTTATAAAGCTACTAAGAAAGATGACAAAGTAGCCACTAAGGAAGAAGAAAAAAAATAATTAAAAGTCCCGAGTAATCGGGACTTTTTTATTTCTATTCGTTTCTATATATTTGTATTTCAAATTTATAAGCCAAATGGAACCATTATCAGCCGCAGCCACTTACACCCTTCGATTTATTAATCAGACCAATAAATCCATCTTCCTTACCGGAAAAGCAGGAACCGGAAAAACCACACTTTTAAAGGAAATCATCGCCACAACACATAAAAATACGGTTGTTGTAGCACCCACAGGAATTGCCGCTTTAAACGCAAACGGCGTTACGATTCACTCAATGTTTCAGTTGCCTTTTGCTGCCTTTATTCCTGATAATAAGCAACTTCCTCACTTTTCAGACACCGTAAAATTTGAAAATCGCGATTCGTTAGGCCGTCATTTCAAAATGAATAACGTGAAACGTTCAGTAATTCGAAATATGGAATTGTTGGTAATTGATGAAGTATCTATGTTGCGTGCTGATGTTTTGGATGCCATGGATTTTATGATGCGAAAAGTCAGAAGAAACGAAAGACCTTTCGGCGGAGTTCAAGTGCTTTTTATAGGGGATTTACTACAATTACCACCAGTAGTGAAAAATGAAGAATGGGAAATGCTAAAGAATTATTATCGTGGTATGTTCTTTTTTCATTCGCACATTATTCAACAATATCCGCCTTTATACATCGAATTAGATAAAATTTTTCGTCAAACCGACGCCGAATTTATTGATGTTTTGAACAATTTACGACACAATAAAATCACTTCAGAAGATGTCAAAATTCTGAATCAATTTGTACAACCCAATTTTGATCTGAAGAAAAACAAAGGTTTCATCATTTTAACCACGCATAATTCCAAAGCAGATACAATAAATGCAAAATCTTTAGAAGATTTAGAAGGAAAGCAATTCACCTATTTACCAGAAATCACAGCTGATTTTCCAGAAAAAATTTATCCGTTAGAAGAAAAATTGCAACTTAAAGTCGGAGCGCAAGTCATGTTTATTAAAAACGATTTGAATTTCGAAAAACAATTCTTCAACGGAAAAATGGGCGTTATCAGTTCGTTAACCGAAAAAGAAATTTTTGTTCACTTTCCCGAAGAAAACAAAACGATTGAAGTAGAACGCTACGAATGGCAAAATATTCGCTACAAAGTCAACGAAAATACTAAAGAAATTGAAGAAGAAGTCATTGGAACTTTTGTCCACTACCCTATCAAATTGGCTTGGGCAATTACCGTTCATAAAAGTCAAGGCTTAACTTTCGACAAAGCAGCGCTCGATGTATCGCAAGTTTTTGCGCCTGGACAAGCGTATGTGGCTTTATCGCGTTTACGTTCGTTAAAAGGGCTTATTTTACTATCTCCGTTGCGAATGAATGGCATTTCTAGCGATGAAGAAGTACTTAATTATGCCGAAAACAAAGCTTCCGAAGAAATCTTACAACATTCGTTAGCTAAAGAGACCCTGTTTTTTTGGCTGAATACAATACTTAATTCATTTGATTTCAAAGAATTAGGTCAAGAATGGCGCAATCATTTGTTTAGTTACAATTCCGAAGCACCAAAATCACCAAAAACGAAGCATAACGATTGGGCAAAAAACCAACAAGAAAAAATCGCCGAAATTCTCGAACCTTCGGGGAAATTTCTATCGCAATTGCATAAAATTTTTTCTAATGAAAATCTCGATGTAAACTTTATAAAAGAGCGATGTGATGCGGCTTATCAATATTTTTTCAAAACTTTAGATGCAGTTGCAGAAGAATTGTTATTGAAAATTGAAGAAGTAAAACGCATCAAAAAAGTAAAAGCGTTTTATGATGAATTATTGGTTTTAGAAGAACTTCAAATCAAAGCGATTTTACAACTGAAAAAAGCAAAATTGCTCACCAACATCATTGTCGAAGGAAAAGAAATTTCGAAGAAAAATTTGATTTCGGAAGACATGAGTACTTATAAAATCAATAAGTTAGTAGTTGTAGCAGAACGCTTTAGAACTTCGCACGCGGCTTTAGTAGAAGACGATGAAGACGTTTCGTATTACACCGATTCGAAAAAGAAAAAAACAAAAGAGCCAAAGAAATCTACTATCGAAGATACTCTGGAATTGTGGAAACAAAACTTATCGATTTACGAAATTGCAAAACAGCGAAAACTTACACCACAAACCATTTACAACCATTTTACCAAGTTGATTCAAATGGAAATTGTACAACTTTCCGACATTTTACCAGAAGATAAAATTTCCGATTTAAAAGCCGCTTTCAAAAATTTTAAAGGTGAAAGTTTAGGCGAATTAAAAGAAATTCACGGCGATACATTCACTTGGGACGAGTTGCGATTGTATAAAGCGAGTTTAGGTTAAGAAAAAATTACCCGTTAAGTTTGTCATGCTGTCAAGCATCCCAAACAAAGTTTAAACCCAATCATTTGTTCAGTTTGTCATGCTGTTAAGCATCTCACAGATAACACTTTAAAAGCCAAAATCATGATCGAATTCACAGAAGGAATCTATAACTTTTACGTTTACATTCTAACAAACAAAGCCAAAACAGTTCTTTACACAGGTGTTACGAATAACTTAAAACGAAGATTACAAGAACACAACGAAAAACTAAATCCACAAAGTTTCACAGCTAAATACAATCTTAATTATTTGATTTATTATGAAAAATACGGTTGGATTCAACAAGCAATTGCACGAGAAAAGGAAATTAAATTACTCAGAAGAGATTTGAAATTGGAGTTAATAAAAGAATTCAATCCAAACATGGAATTTTTGAATAATCAGTTTTCATAGGAGCTACAAAGAGATGCTTGACAGCATGACAAACGTTGTGTTGAAGTTTTTGCGATTATTTTAACCTCAAAGTTGTCATGCTGTTAAGCATCTCTTGAACAAGTGAAGTATTATTTCAGTAGCTGATTTTTAGTGATAAAATTTGGAATTAGAAATTGAAGATAATAGTAATTTATGTTGTTTTATTCTCTGATAAAATAAACATAAATTACAACTATAACTCCTAGTAGATAAAATATATAATTGTATTTTAGACTAATATTGTTGACTAGATAGGATTCTTTAACTTTATTTTCGAAAACTATAGGAATTAAGCAAATCACAAAAAGTAAAAACATAATTACTGACATAAATATAACTTGATTTTTTTTATATCTCTCAGAATCAGAATAACTCATAAAGTTTTCATCATTTTTAGATAATGAATAGAGTCTGTTTTTATATTCAATAAAAGTTACAGTATCACCTTTTAAAATTTCACTTTTAAACTTCTCTTTCTTTAAATACTCGTATTCAGGACCAACTATTTCGTAAATCGAATTATCACCAACAAAATTTAGTACAACTGAATAGTTAATAGTTTTTGCTGTTCGAGTTGTTTTAAATGTTGGGGTTTCAGAAAGCACAGAAGTTTTTTCTTTTGAGTATTTTCTGTAATCATAAAAAGGTGTGAAAATGATATATGCAAACCAACTAATACTGGCTATTAAACCAATCCAATAAGGAATTTTGTTCTCAATTTTCATTTAAAAATAGTATTTGTAAATTTTTTGAAGAAATACAGAAATAACATTTACCCAAAAACTAATTCAACCAAAAAACCAATAATACAGCAGGAATAAAATAAATTACAATCGTTCTAGCACCATCATAATCTTTTGCTAATCGTTGTCCAAATAAAAGAAAAAGTAGTGTAATACAAGATAAAATGGCACCATAAAATCCTAAACCACGAATTACACCATCTTGCATGATGTTTTGAATAATTCCAGAAACACATAAAACACCCGAAACAATTTCTAAAAGCAATACAATTCCCAAAGCCAAAGGCACTTGCTTAGCTAAAACAGTATTTGAAAAGTGACCATTTAACCATTCTACATTGCCTTTCCAGTCTTTAATTTTATCATATCCAGATTGTAAAAAGGTAATTGCTAAAAAAGCCAAAACTAATAGTGGAGCTACTTGTGTCATAATTATGCGTTTTTGTGGATTAATCGAGTTAATTTTATAGATAAATCGGTTAAGATGATTTTGCTATTTCCGTTGCGTTCAATATGGTAAATAGCATCTTCTAATTCTTTGTAAATATCTGTAATATTTGCACCATTTACAAACGGAGCAAATTTTTCTAATTCAAATTTAGGCACTTTCGTTTCTAAGAAAACCAAGTCATTCGCTTTGTAATTCAGTAACAAAGCTTGTCTGAAAAAGTGAATGCAATAGTGTAAAAATTGTTTTTGTGTTTCTCTTCCGGTAGAAGCAATGTTTTCGCTCCAAGCAATTAAATCGTTAATAGCGGCTGCATTTCCTTTGGCACGAAAAGCACTTCTCACCCATTCAACAAACCATTCGTCAAACGGAAATTCATCATCCTCTTTTCGTAAAATATGTAAGGCTTTGTTATAATTTCCTTCGCTTTGATGTGCAATTTTTTTAGCAACTGTTGACTCACAATTTTCACGTGAAACCAAAGCTTCTGCAATTACACTTTCGCTCAAACCAATAAAATCAATTACTTGACAGCGCGAAAGAATCGTTTGCAACATATCGCTGGTGCTTTCGGTAATCAGAATAAAAACGGTTTTAGCTGGTGGTTCTTCTAATAATTTTAATAATTTATTTGCCGAAGGACCATTCATTTTATCAGCCATCCAAATGATCATTACTTTGTAACCACCTTCGTAGGCTTTTAACGATAATTTTTTGTTGATTTCCGTGGCTTCATCAACACCAATTAACCCTTGTTTGTTTTGAATTCCAAGGTTTTTCAACCAATCAAACAAACTTCCGTAAGGCGATTCGGTTAAAAATTGACGCCATTCTACCATGAAATTATCACTAACTGCATGACTTTTAACAGTATCAGTTCCAGCAACCGGAAAAACAAAATGCAAATCAGGATGTGAAAAATGTTCGAATTTTAGGTTACAAGCCGTGTTTTCTCCCACATTTTCACCACCAACATTGCCACACAAAATATATTGCGCATAAGCAATCGCCATGGGAAGTGTGCCACAACCTTCGGGACCCACAAATAATTGGGCGTGCGGAATTCTTCCGGCTTCGGCACTCTTAGTTAGGTGATTTTTAATGTGTTCTTGTCCTAAAATATCTTTGAAAAGCATGGAACAAACCTAATCAAAATTTACCAAAATTGGTAGAAAAGAAATCAAAAAATTGGTTTTGCAACATTTAAAAAAAACACAAAATATGATATTTGTTATAAAGATTTAAGATACAATAATTTATATTTGCAATCATTCGAATTAAAAAATCAATAAATGAAAACACTTAACGACTTCAATTTCAATAATAAAAAAGCAATTATCCGAGTAGACTTCAATGTGCCTTTAGATGAAAATTTTAAAGTTACAGATGCTACAAGAATCGAGGCTGCAAAGCCAACAATTGACAAAATATTGAAAGATGGCGGAAGTGTAATTTTAATGAGTCACTTAGGAAGACCAAAAGGTGTTGAAGCAAAATATTCGTTACAACATATCGTTGCAAAAACTGAAGAAATTTTAGGTCAAAAAGTACACTTTGCTTCAGATTGTATTGGAGAAATTGCTGAAAATGCAGCAAAAAATCTTCAACCAGGCGAAATTTTATTATTAGAAAACTTACGTTTCTATGCCGAAGAAGAAAAAGGTGATCTAGAATTCGCTAAAAAATTAGCTTCGTTAGGTGATATATATGTGAACGATGCTTTTGGAACGGCTCACAGAGCACACGCTTCCACAACCATTATTGCGCAATTTTTCCAAGATGCGAAATGCTTTGGTTATTTGTTAGCTAAAGAAATTGAAAGTATCGAAAAAGTATTGAAAAATTCAGAAAAACCAGTAGTTGCGATTTTAGGAGGAAGTAAAGTTTCTTCGAAAATTACGGTTATTGAAAATATATTAGATAAAGTAAACCACATGATTATTGGTGGTGGAATGACGTTTACTTTCATCAAAGCCTTAGGTGGAAAAATCGGAAATTCGATTTGTGAAGACGATAAATTAGAATTGGCCATCGAAATTTTAAAACAAGCTAAAGAAAAAGGTGTTCAAATTCACTTACCAGTTGATGTTGTTGCAGCCGATGCCTTTTCAAATGACGCCAATACACAAGTGGTAGATGTGAATAAAATTCCTGACGGTTGGCAAGGTTTAGATGCAGGCCCAAAATCGTTAGAAATTATCAAACGCATTATCTTAGATTCTAAAACGATTCTTTGGAACGGTCCATTAGGTGTTTTTGAAATGGAAAATTTTGCAAACGGAACAATTTCGTTAGGAGAATATATTGCAGAATCTACTGCAAATGGTGCTTTTTCACTCGTAGGTGGTGGCGATAGCGTTGCTGCTGTAAAACAATTTGGATTAGAGCCAAAGATGAGTTACGTTTCTACCGGAGGTGGAGCGATGTTAGAAATGCTGGAAGGTAGAACCTTACCTGGAATTGCAGCTATTTTAGATTAAGAATACAATAAAACGTTGGTTATTAAGTTATTAATGATTAGCATGCCCCAAAAACAAAAAACAGAATGAAAAAAACAATTATAATAACATCCCTTTTTCTGTCGCTTTTCAGTTTCGGACAAGAGAATGCAGAAAAAGAAAATTTACTTCCGTTGCCAAAAATGTCCTATTTGGATTCTTTGAAAACAACGTTTGTAAATCATAGCACAAGTAATTGTATTGATGAACGTTGGTTGTCGGAATTAGCAAGCACAGAATTGTCTGATAATATGTTTTCTGACATCTCGAATTTCAATGCAGATACCGAAGTAAGTTACGATTTATCTACAGAATTATTAAAAAAGCGATTGGCAAAAATGGATGCTAAATCGCCTTTTAATATCGAATACAATCCTGCTTTAGAAAACACGATTAAAGCCTTCTTGAAAAATCGTCCAAAAGCATTTGAGCGTTTAATGGCGGTATCAGAATATTATTTTCCAATGTTTGAAGAGCATTTAGCAAAATATAACATTCCGTTGGAATTGAAATATTTAGCTATCGTTGAATCAGCATTAAATCCTAGAGCGAAATCTCGTGTTGGCGCTTCAGGTTTGTGGCAATTTATGTATCCAACAGGAAAACAATACAATTTAGAAGTTACTTCTTATGTTGATGAACGTTACGATCCGCTAAAAGCAACGGAAGCAGCTTGTCAGTATTTATCAAGTTTGTACGGAATTTTTGGTGATTGGAGCATGGTTTTAGCAGCTTATAATTGCGGACCTGGAAATGTTTCAAAAGCAATTCGTCGTTCGGGCGGAAGCCAAAATTATTGGAACATTCGTAAAAACTTACCTAAAGAAACAGCGAATTATGTTCCTGCATTTTTAGCGACTTTTTACATTTACGAGTTCAAAAAAGAGCACGGAATTATGCCTAAAAAAGCACCATTAACGTATTTTGAGACTGACACAATTATGGTGAAAAAGCAAATGTCTTTCAAACATATTTCG
This sequence comes from Flavobacterium cheniae, assembly GCF_004363695.1. GTDB lineage: Bacteria > Bacteroidota > Bacteroidia > Flavobacteriales > Flavobacteriaceae > Flavobacterium > Flavobacterium cheniae. Next base: position 646,518 of record NZ_SNZC01000002.1, read on the forward strand.
GAGTTATTGGATATTTCGGAAGAGCAATTAGAGTTTTTAAATCCGATTTATAAATTAAAAGTAATTCCGTTTGAAGCAGATGAACCGCATTACTTGCGTTTGCCAAAAAATAAAATGGGATTATTTGTTTCTAACGAAGAGAAAATTTACGCTTATTTGAATTATTTAGAAACCTATAAAGAAAAAACAAAATCGGAATTTATTGCTTCCACTTCAAAAGATTCGATAGCATCTACTGCGGATTCCACATATGTAAGTAAACCTAAATTTGAGCGAAAAACACAGTTTCACACCATCAAAAGCGGTGAAAGTTTAGGAAAAATTGCCGATAAGTATAATGTTTCCATAACTGAACTAAAAAAATGGAATAACATAAAAGGAAATAACATACAGGCAGGAAAAAAATTAAAAATTTATTCGGATAAAAAAGTAATCGTTAAAACAGAGTCTAAATCTAATAACGACGGGACTTATACCGTTAAAAGTGGTGATTCATTATTTTCAATTTCAAAACAATTTCCAGGCGTTTCCATAGAAGATATTAAAAAATGGAACGATATTAGCGGTGATAATATTCAACCCGGAATGAAATTAAAAATTAACGGATAATCAATTGTTTTACCCCATGAAAAAATTAGCAGTTTTAACTTTCGTAGCCTTATCGTTTTTATCTTGTAAAGAAACTTCTAAAGAAGAAACGCAAGCCATTTTATCAGATTCTAATGGTAAAATCAATAACGTTTCTATTATTATTGACGATAACTTATGGAACGGAGAAATTGGAGATAGCATTCGTAAAAAGTTTGCCGCTCCCGTAGATGGTTTACCACAAGAAGAACCATTGTTTACTTTAAATCAATATCCAACAAAGGTTTTTGAAGGATTTGTTCGCAAAAGTCGAAACATCATTATTGTTAAAAAAGATAAAGAAGCTGGATATGCTTCGAATACCAACAAATATGCAAAACCCCAAAATGTGTTTTTCATTTCTGGTACAGATACCGAAGATGTTTTAAAGGTTTTGGAAGAAAAATCACCCGAAATTATTAAAACAATCAAAGCATCGGAAGTGATTGAGAATCAAATCCGAATGAAAAAATCGTTGGTTCCAGATACTCAAGTGCAAAGTAAGTTTGGTGTGAGTTTGCAAATTGGTTTTGGTTATAAATACGATATGGTAAAAGATAATTTCATTTGGTTAAGAAAAGAATTTACCTCAGGTTATAACAGTATTTTGATTTATCAGGTTCCAATTGAAAAAGTAGAAAAAGATAACAATATCATCGCTAACATTACAGCAATGCGTGATGAAGTTGGAAAAGCTAACATTCACGGAACACTACCAAATACATGGATGATTACGGAAGCAGCTTATGCTCCCTATTTGTTTGATGTAACCGTTGCAGGTAAAAAAACGTATTTAACCAAAGGAACTTGGGAATTAAAAAACGATTTCATGGCTGGACCATTTGTTAATTACGCAATCAAAGACACTAAAAACAATCGTTATTTAATTTTAGAAGGATTCACGTATAATCCATCAAAATCGAAGCGCGATTTGGTTTTCGAGCTAGAAGCTATTATTCAATCTGTTAAGTTTTTAAAATAATATTAAGTTCCCTTCATTGGGAACTTCTTTTTTTATCATGGAAATAACATTCAAAATAAAGCGATTTAACGAACTTTCTACAGTTGAACTATATTCTTTACTACAGCTTCGCTCAGAAGTGTTTGTAGTGGAGCAAAATTGCGTTTATCAAGACATTGATGGCAAAGACGAGAAAGCACTTCACGTTTTAGGCTATTACAATGGCGATTTAGCAGCGTATTCTCGTTTGTTCAACAAAGGCTATTATTTTGATGAAACTTCGATTGGACGCGTTGTGGTAAGCCCAAAGTACCGCGATAAAAAATTCGGTCACGATTTAATGCGCGTTTCTATTGAAGCTATAAAAGAAAATTTCAACGAAACAGCTATTACTATTTCCGCTCAAGAATATCTAAAAAAATTCTACGAATCACAAGGATTTATCCAAACCAGTGAAATGTATTTAGAAGACGATATTCCGCATATTCAGATGAAGAGGAGTTAATTTTACACAGAGATTCTCCGAGTTTTTTTGATATAAAATGTGTTGAGTAGAGTTCCACAGAGCCATTTTACTTCTATTTTGTCACGCTGTTAAGCGTCTCTTTTAAACACAAGGAACACAAAGAAGACACAAAGTTCACTAAGATTTTGTTTCAAGTTTCAAGTTTTGAAATTTTGTATGAACTTGCTTTTGATTTTTGAATTTGATTTTTGCTCTTGCTACAGCTTATAACTAATCGTCAACATTACAATTCTCGGTAATGTGTATGTTGTAGAACTTGAAATCATAAAATCGGAGAAAGAGTTGTTGATTTTAGTTCCATTGTTTAAGTAATTCTGTGCCGAAAGTTCAAAACGGAACGGGTTGTTTTTCTTTTGATAACTCAAATACGCATTGGCAATTCTAAAATCAGTTGCGATGTTGTTGCTGTTTTCGTTGAAGGTTACTTCGTAATCGGTTTTAAAATTAAAATGTTTCCAAAAATCGATATCCAAATCAAAACCAAATCGGTCAGAAGTTAATTTTGAATTCGTTAATCCTGAAAATTGACTAAATGTTTTGTTATAACTCACACTCGCACTTGGCCATTTTTTGTTGGCTGTTCGTAACTTAATTCCAATACTTTGATTGTTTCTGTCGTTAATTATCGTTTGGTTGTTTACTGTTTGAACGTAGTTGAACCATGATAAATTAGCATTTAAACCCAATCTAAATTTGTGGATTTTTTTATCTATATTTCCATATACACGATAGGTAGTTTCTGGATTATCCGTAATGGTTGGCGTTGTAAATTGATTGATACCATCTAAACCAATTTCATTACGAATGGTTCTTACTTTTTTGGTAAAACTTGCATTAGCAAACAACATGATGCCGCGATACATACTGGTTTTGGAATAGTTTAATGTCGCATTATGAAAACGTTCGTTTCGCAACAACGCATTTCCTCTAAAAACCGAATTATAACTTTGTAGCGTATAACGTTCTAACAAACGATTCGCTTCTGGATATTCATTTACCAAACGATAATTGAATTTCAAATTTTCCGATTGATTGAATTCGTATTCGCTTAACCAACTAGGTTGTAAAAATGTGTTGTTTAAGGTGTAATCAGCTGCAATTTGTTGCGTTTTCAAATGATAGTAATGGGCATAAATGGCAGGTTTGTTCACCCATTTTCCAATTTTAAACTTATATTCTAAACCTAAATACAAATCATTTAGCAAATAATCCATATCGTTACCAAAACCGTCGGTAGCAAAATCATTGATTGTTCCGTCGGTTAGGTATTGTTTTTCGGTGATTTGTAGTTGTGTTGTTCCTAAATTATTTCCAACATTGGTATACAAATGATTGTAATTGTTGATAATCCAATAATGTTTAAAAAGCGCATCAACACTACTGTTTTTTACTTTTTTTACTTGTTGAATGTTGTAAAACGAATCATTTTCTAACGGAATTAATCCAGTTAAGAATTCAGTATCGGTTAACCAAGTATTGATGGGTTTTTGATTGTCGTAACTTTGATTGATGACCAAAGTGGTCGTATGTTTCGAATTTACTTGCTTGTGCCATTCTAAAAACTGCTTGATTTGAACATTATCAGCTGAATTCAACGTTTCAAAAGAAGTTTGTTGTCCATCGAGTCTTGAATTTAAAACCGAAGTCATGTCATTGGCGCTCGATTGAAATTGGCCATTGTAAAACCATTTCTCTTTAGTGTTGGGCGTGTAGTTTAATTTTACGTTTCCAATGCCTAAAATCGATTTATTTTCACCTTTATTGATGCGTTCTTCTGAAGTGGCGGTTGTGTTTTGAAGATATTCAATATTACTTTCAGTTAAAGTGCTGGTAAAAAGTTTAGAAAAAATAGCAAAACCTTCTACGTCTAATTTAGAATTGATTTCTTGGCGAAAGTTCAAAGCGCTAAATTGCGATTTATTTTCTATGACATCGGTGTTATCACTTGCAAACGAATACAAATCGGTCAATTGTTTTCTTCCCGAAATAAAGCTGCTAGCGCCACCTTGAAAGCGCATCATATCTTGAAAAGAAAAAGTGCGTTTACCAATGTTGTTGAGGTCGCCAATGAAACTCACATTCGTTTTAGTTGCATAATAGAACAGAGCAGCGTGACCCAGATAAAACCCATTATTATCTGCTACTTCGGCACCTGCATCAACATCGCCAAAAATGAATTTCTTTTTATCTTCTTTTAGTTTGATGTTCATCGCCAAGTCTTCAGAATCGGAAACTTGTTTTAGAAAACCTACTTCGTTGAAGTTGTCAATTACTTCTACTTTATCTACTGCATCGGCTGGAATATTTTCTACCCCTAACTTCGTTCCACCACCAAAAAACGATTTATTTTCTACTAAAAACTTGGTTACTTTTTTGCCCTGAACGGTTACGCCTCCGTTTTTATCAACTTCTACACCAGGTAGTTTTTCTAATTGTTCTTTTAGTTTGCGCTCGTTGCCGTTAGCAAAAGCTTTTACATCGTAAATTAAAGTATCCTTTTTAACCACAACCGGTTTGTAATCATAGGTTATGGTAATTTCTTTTAATTCTTGCCCATTTTCTTTGAGTTTAAAATGGTGTTCTTTTTGCGAAAAATTTGCCGGAAGATTTAAAATTTCTTCTACAAAACCTAAATACGAAACTCGAACTTCATACGGAACATCTTTTTCTAATTCTAATTTGTAACGCCCCAAATGATCGGCAATAGCAAATTTTAACCCTTGTTTTTCCACTAAAGGTTTAGCAATTACATTGGCATTTTGTAATGGGTTTCCAAGGGAATCTTTCACCGTGCCAGTTAAGGTTTGAGAAAAAGAGAATAAAGGAAAAAGTAGGAGAAGAATTAGATATTTTGGCATTTAGAATTGTAAGTGTTGAGACTTATTTTATTTATTATTACTAAAATCTTGATTTTGATAGTTTTATGAATAAATTTTGATATTCCTGATGAGAAATTTTTATTCCTTTTTTTGGGATTTGAATCTTTTCTAAAGGTGCTTTTAATTCGATTTTTATTGCTCCAAATACATTGTTTTTTTCTTGTAGTTCTAATATCATTCCTGGTAAACCACCATAGCCTGCAGGTCCAAATTTATATGGTATTTCAGGACAATACCAAGCAATTACTGGATGAACAAATTTTCCTTTAGAATTTATTACTATATATTCTGTTGTAGCTTTATAACAAATGTAATTATCTATTTTTTTGGATTCATTTGTTAAGTTCCATTTCTTTTCGATGGGTTTTACTATCAAGTATTGGTTTTCTTCAAATGCGCCTTCTGAATTATTTTGATAGATACTATCTTTATAAACTATTATTTCTTTTCGACATCTACTCTTCATTAAAGCGCCTTTTGTTTCTTTTCCATCTAATTCAGCTATTTGAGTGTTTTCAAACTTTGCAATAGTATCTCTAAAAATTAAACGGAAATTTAAATATTTAGCGCTTTCCATATCCTCTCTATACATTTTACCAACAATTTCATTATCAAGTAATTGTTTGTCTTCAAGAATTTTAAAATTGTAGGTAATTATATTATTTTGGCTATTACTATAATTAAAAAAAAGCAAAAATATTAATAGGGTATATGTTTTCATTGTAATGGTTTTAAACAACCCAAGTAGATTCTTGGGTTGTTGTTTTAGATAAATTATGCTTGAGTTACTTTTTTCGTTTTACCAATGCAAACATTGTAAACTTTAAGACCTTCTTCATATGCTTCTTCAACAGACCAACCTGCCGCTTCATAAACATCCATTGTATCATTAGCTAATTTGTCACAATCTACTTCAACAGTTGCTTTAACACTTTCTTTTTTTGCTAATATAGCTTCAACCTTTTTTTCTTCATTTTCATTTGCCATCCCAGCAAACGAAAACGCTACTAGTGCAACTGCACTAAAAATCATTTTTTGCATTTTGTTTAAATTTTTAAAATTAACAAATTGTTTGTAATAACAACTGCAATTTAAAGTATACTTTCTTATTCCTGTTACAGATTTTCTGTACATTTTCAATTATTTTTTTCAGTGTTTGCTGGGATTTTGGTTTTAAAAAAGTGATTTATTGAAAATAAAAACGCTGAATTTATATTTTTTGAAATGGACATGATTAGATTTTGTCAGCGAGTTTTTCAACTTGCCGGTTAAGGTTTGAGAAAGAGTAAGGATTGGAAAAAGAAGTATTATAAGTTTTAAATAAATTTTCAAAGAAATTAATTTTTATTCAATATTCTTTTTAAATATACATCTTCAGCGATAGCCTTATGAATAGAAATTTCTTTAATTTTTTCATTGCTTTTTAAATCAATGTTTTTTGCAAAAATCACAAAGTTTCTGTCGCGAACTTCCAAAACTAAACCAGGTAAACCAACAAACATTCCAGGTCCAAATGAATACGGTAAATCTGGCGCATACCAAGCAATAATAGGAAAAACAAACTTTCCTTTAGAATTTATTACTGTTTTTTCAGAAGTTGCTTTGTAACATTTTATATTATCTATCATTTTTTCTTCGTTATGTAAAATCCAATTTAGTTTATTACTTACAATATAACTAACATCAGATATTCTATGCAATAATATATGAGAACTTCTGTTAAAAAAATATTCTCCCTCTATTACCATATTTGAAGCTAAAAATATTTTACTTTTATTTGGGATATTTAATTGTTCTTTAGTTTTAAAAAAAGATACTGTGTCATTAAAAATTAATTCAAATTTTATATCGTCTTTTGTTTCATTAATAGTTTTTAATAAAAAAGAGTTTTTCATCTTTTCATCGTTGATTTCTTCTAAATTAAAAAGTAATCCATATTCAATTTTTTTTGTGTTTTGTGAAACTGTTAAATAAAAATTAAAAAAGATTAAAAGAGTTGATATGTAAATTTTCATTTTAATTTGATTTTAACGGCTGTTTTAAACAGCCGCATATTAGTAATCAGAAAGTTCTTTTACTTTTGGATTAATTTCATCCCATGAATACCCAGAGCAAATAGCGTACCATATATTCATCCATAATGTGGCTTGGGTTTCTGTTGCTCCCATTAGTAAAGCTAAATCATATTCGTATCCAGCTGATTCTAAACAATCCATGTTAATAGATTTATTTTCAACTTTTTCAAATTGAATAGTTTCAACTTCAACCTTTTTCTCTTCAATTTCATTTGCCATCCCAGAAACTGAGAAAGCAACAAGTGCCACTGCACTAAAAAATACTTTTTTCATTCTTTAAATTTTTAAAATTAATGTTTTGTTTGTGTATATACAAAGACAAATTTAAAACATGAATTTTTATTCCTGTTACAGATTTTCTGTACATTTTCAATTATTTTTTTCAGTGTTTACTGGGATTTTGGTTTTAAAAAAGTGATTTAGTGAAAATAAAAACGCTGATTTTATATTTTTTGAAATTTAAAACATTAGATTTTGTCAGCGAGTTTTTCACCGTGCCAGTTAAGGTTTGGGAAATGAGAATATAGGAAAAAGTAGTAATATAATTAGGTGTTTTGGCATTTATTTATAATTATTCGTCTAGTACAAATTTCATTTTTTCTTTTATTATTTCGTCGTATTTATCTTGAGAAATAATTTTTTTAAAATCAATTTCTTTAAACTTAATAGTTTTATCATCAAAATTAATGGATTTCAATCCATAAATTACATTATCAATTTGAAGTTCTACAATTAATCCAGGTAAATTTCCATAACCATTAGGTCCAAATTGATAAGCTAATTCAGGACAATACCATGCGATTATGGGAATTGAATTGTTGTTTTTTGTCTTTTTATTTGTTATTGCTTTGTAACAACTATAATTTCCAATTTTTTTATTTTCAGTTGTTAAAGTCCAATTATATTCTGTTTTTTCTTCTAAAATATAGGTTTTATTATCAATTTCTTTTTCAATAAAAGTTTTACTTTTAGTTTTTCTAACAAAACCTTGATACCTAGAAAATGCTTTAACCATTCTAAAAGAATGATATTCAATTTCTAGATTATCATTAATAAAAAAATCACTGCTATCTTTAGAAAAAATCAAATGAAATGTAAATTGGTTACTGTTTTCTTGTGCAATTTTATAATAGGAATTGTAAGGAGAAGTCTTGTCTATATCTTCTTTATTGTTTATTGAAACGGAATATATAGCTTTGTTTTTTTGAGCATAGGTGCTTGAATATAAACAAGATAAAACAAGAAGGGTTTTTATTAATGATGCGTTTTTCATAGAAAATTAATAAATCATTAAAATTGTTTTTTTACTGCTTCACCAACTTTATTTTGATATTCTTGCTCACTAATTATTTTACCTTCTTTTGGTAATACAATTTCTTTAATGTCATTTGAAAACGCAATTTTTTCAACACCAAAAACACTATTCCACTCTTGTAATTCTAATATCAAACCAGGAAGACCACCATATCCTCTAGGTCCAATTGAAATAGGAATTTGTGGACAAAACCAAGCAATTACTGGATGTTTGAAGATTTTTCCATTATCCACTATATATTCATTGGTTGCCTTATAACAAGTGTAGCCATCGATGACTTTGGATTCATTTGTATACACCCAATTTTGGTTTAAAGGATCTATTATTAAAAACTCATTTTCTTTAAAAAGACCATTTGAATTATTATGATAAATTTTATTCTTAAAAATATAAATTTCTTTTCTTGCTCTACTGTCTAGTATTGCCATTTCTAAATTTTCTCCATCCAAAGCCATGTTTTTTATGAGTTTAAATTCTGAAATGGAATCATTGAATGTCAATTCAAATTTAAGATGTTTTGCGCCTTCAATTGCTTGTAAAAAAAACTTTCCAATAACTTCGTTTTTAATGAATTTTTCATCCTCTAAAATTTTGAAATTATAGGTTATGGTTCCTTTTTTCTGAGAAAAAGCAATAGTAGTAAAAAGAGTTACTATACAAAAAAAGAAATATTTCATGATGTGTTTGTTTAATCTACTTCTTCGGTTCTACTGGAACCACATCATTTTTGGTAATCAAAAGTTCCACTCTTCTATCTAAAGTACTTCCTTGTTTTAAGGATTGGGTATTACCATAGCCTTTATAGCTCATGCGAACTTTACTGATGCGTTTCATCAAAAAGTAATTATATACTCTTTTAGCGCGATTTATTGATAATTCTCGCTTTTTAGTATCACGATCAATTGCTTCTTTTTGGAAGGTTGGCGTACAACAAACATGGCCTTGAATTTCGAAATGGATGTTTTTGTATTTATGTAATTCTAAGGCAATTCGGTCTAATTCTTTCTTGGCTTTATAGGTCAATTGGCTACTGCCTCTTTCAAACAAAACGTGGTCAAGATAAATCCTATCGCCTACAATTCTATCTTTTTTAATCGTACTATAAACGCCAGGAATTTTAAAATCTTCAATTACAATAGGTTTGAAATTTACTACTACGTCTACTCTTCGGTTTTTTGAACGTGCTTCAGGAACATTGGTTTGCATGTCTTCATCAAGCATGATTCTACCTTTTCCTTCTAACGTAATGATAATTTTACTTTTGATACCTCTTTCAATCAACTTGTTCTTAACAGTATTAGCTCTGTTGGTCGATAAAGTATAGTTATATTGATCTTTTCCGCGGTCATCACAATAGCCAAAAATCTGAACCGATTCAATGCGCGAAGTGTCTATTTTGCTAACGAAAGCTACTACGGCATTGGCTTGTTCTTCTTTTAAATTGTATTTGTCAAATTCGAAAAATATCGAGTGTACCTCTTCATCTTCTTGAGCAAATGAGACTACTGAAAACAGTAAAAATAGTAGGGAAAATAAACGTGTCATCTTATTTTTTTAATATCGATTTGTATTGCGTTTGATTGTTTAATAAGGCAATGGCTTTTTCAATTTCTAAGTTTTCTTTGGTGTAAAATTGGTATAAACCTTCGCGATATTGGTAACGTGTGATTAAATCTTCCTGAATTAGTTTTTTGATTTGGTTCTTGTTTTTGTCCAATTCCATTTCCTGATTTTTCTCAATAGCCAATTCTAATTGTTTGTATTCATTCGTAATTTGAGTGTCTATTTTTTCTTTTTTAGCGGTTTCAAGCACGTTTTTAAGCGCTTTATTGGTTTCGGTGTCTAAACTGATTTTCTCTTGTTTTAAAAAGGTCTTAAACGCAATAAAATCAGCATCTGAAATGGTAGGAATTCCTGAAACGGTTGGGTTTTTATAATACCATTGCGTAGCAAAGTTAAAAATTGCATCTGTTTTAACTACAGCATCCGTAATGGTTGCCATTTTTGTTTCTTCAATTTCCATATCGGGTAAAACACCACCGCCATCATAAACCGTTCTTCCAGCCTTAGTTTTGAAGGCAGTGAATTCAGTTTGATTTTTCTTGATTGCTTTTCCGTTTTCGTCTTTTTTCGAATAATCTAAAGCTTGAATACATCTTCCAGAAGGTGTGTAATATCTTGAAATCGTGACTTTTACTTGCGTACCATAAGACAAATCTAATGGACGTTGTACCAATCCTTTTCCAAAACTTCTCGTTCCTAAAATTACACCTCTATCTAAATCTTGAATCGCACCCGCTACAATTTCCGAAGCCGAAGCACTTTTCCCGTCCACTATAACTGCAATCGGAATTTCTAAATCGATAGGTTCGTTTTTGGTACGATATTCTAAATTATGTTTTGGATTTTTCGATTTTGTGGTTACAATCAATTCGTTTTTCGGCACAAAAAGATTGCAAATATTCACTGCTTCATGCAACAAACCACCAGGATTTCCTCTTAAATCTAAAATGATTTTGGTAGCGCCTTGTTTTTTCAATTCTAACAATGCTGCTTTGGTTTCAAAGCTCGCCTTTTCAGTGAATTTCGTTAAAACAATGTAACCTGTATTGTCTTTTAAAAGCGAGAAAAACGGAACTGCTTTAATTTCAACATCATCTAAAATAATAGTGGCGTTCTGCGTTTTTCCTTGACGAATGTATTGAATTTCAACTTTCGTGTTTTTTGCACCACGAAACAATTGCGAAGCGTCTTCTTTGTATTCTTTTAAGCTAATATCTCCAATTTGAATTACCTCATCACCAGCTTTTAAACCGGCTTTATCGGCTGGAAAGCCTTTGTAAATTTCTTTAAGAAAAACTTTTCCTTCTTTGCGTTGCACCATAGCGCCAATGCCAGTGTATTCGCCCGTATTGTTGATTTTGAATTTTAAAACGTCTTGTTCGTTAAAGAAAACGGTGTACGGATCTAATTCTTTCAACATGTTTTTTATGGCGTTATCCATCATTTCACCCGGATTGGTTTCATCCACGTAATTTTGGTTAACGGTTTTGAAAAGTCCAGTAAAGATTTCAATTTGCTTGGCAATTTCAAAAAAGTCGTTCTTGAAACTAACACCCACAAATAAGAAACCCGCAGCCAGAACAGGAATGATAATTTTTCCTCTGAAATATTTTTTCATGTTGAAGTATTGAATTATACTAGTTTACGAAAGTAAAGAATCTTGAGCAAAAATTAAACCAAAAGTGCAATTTACTTCTGCCTTTCGTTGAATTTTTGAAAAAGTTGGATGGTTTTCTCTTCAATTTCTTGATAGGAAAGTCGCTCTTTTGTTTGATAGAAAAACATAAACGCATGTGGTTTTTCTAAATTATCAATCAAAAGATGCTTGTTTAAACGATAGGTTTCGCGCAAAACACGTTTGAAATAATTGCGATCTACCGCTTTTTTAAAGTATTTTTTAGAGACTGAAACACCCATTTTAATGAGTTCCGCATTAGGTTCTGTATTTTCTACATAAACCAAACGTAACGGATATTTTGAAACCGATTTCCCTCCCGAAAACAACAAGTCAATCGTAGTTTTGCTTTTTAATTTTTCGTGTTTGGGATAAGTGAATTTCATGTAGCAAAGTTAGAAAACTTTAAACTAAGATGTGTATTTAAGTTTTAATTCTTCTTGTAGTATTACAAATTTGTAAAAAGTGAAGTTGGAAATTCCAAACAAAATAATGGTTAACATTCTTAAAATTTCATCAGGATAGTAATACTTGTTGATTAAGAAAACTCCAATTTGAATCACAAACAAAATGGCGCTTATAATTAACCAATATAACCTTTTCTTATCTTGAAACAGGAAATTATAAGCAGCCATTCCGCCAATGAAAGATGTTAAAAATCCGTTTACAACCCATGGATAAAAATCTATTTTCACTTCGCTTTCTATCAAAAGTAACGCATATAGATAGATAAAAAAGAAAGGAATAGAAGCTAAAACTATCGCCAACCAATTTTTATTTTCAATACTTTTATAAACGATGATGAAGATTAATATGCGATAAGCAAGTGAAATGATAGCTCCAATAAAATTAAAGAAAGGCGTATTTTCTCTAAAGAATAAATAGGCAAAAAAGAACAAAATTAAAGCGCTAAAATAGAGCGTGCTTTTGATTTTTGAAGCAAGAAAATACATTAAAATAAGAAGCGGAATCCGAATACTACCTAACAGAAATTCAAGAATGGGAAATGATTTCAAATCAAAAAAGGAAAAGGCAACAACCACTAAGATGTATAGTATTGTTAATTGTGATACCGTTTTATTTTTATCTAAAATTTCCACCCGATTATATTTTATACTAATTTACTAATAATCAGTAGTAAATTTTTTATTTTCTCATTTTATTTTTTAAACCGTAAAAAATACGCACAAAAAAAGCTTCTTCAATTTGAAGAAGCTTTTCCAGAATCAAAATTCTTTCATTATTCAGATAAAACCGCATTGCTTATAACTAAACTTTCCTGAACATGAGTTGGAACCAGTTGATAATTACTAAATTCCAATTTGAATTTTGCTTTTCCTTGTGTTAATGAACGAAGTGTTGAGCCGTAATCTTTGAGTTCGGCTAATGGCACTTCGGAAATAATTTTTTGATAATGACCATCGGTGTCCATACCTTGAATGATGGCTCTTCGGGTTTGTAAATCGCCCATGACGTCGCCGGTGTAGGCATCTTCGCAAAGCACCTCAAGTTGATAGTAAGGCTCTAAAAGCTGAGGTCTTGCTTCGTTAAAAGCTTCTTTAAACGCATGAGAAGCGGCCAATTGGAACGAAATATCATTACTGTCTACCGCATGCATTTTACCATCGTAAATACAAACGCGAATGTTTTGACAATTAGAACCCGTTAACGGACCTTCAGTCATGGATTGCATGATTCCTTTTTTGATAGCAGTAGCGTATCTATTATCAATAGCGCCACCCACAATACACCAATAGAAAGCAAATTTTCCACCCCAAGGCAATTCTTCAATTTCTTTGTTGCGAACGTTTACTCCTTGTGGTTCTGGCATATCATCATAATAAGGCTCAATCGTTAAATGAACTTCACCAAATTGTCCAGCACCACCACTTTGTTTTTTATGACGGTATTCAGCTTTTGCGGCTTTAGTTATGGTTTCACGATAAGGCACTTTTGGTTCTTCAAAAACGATTTCGATATTGTTTTCATTTTCAACACGATGTTTGATTAAATCCAAATGCAATTGTCCTTGACCGTTAACAATAGTTTGTTTTAATTCCGAAGATTGTTCCACTTTAAAAGTCAAATCTTCTTCTTCAATTTGATGGAATGCTTTAATCATTTTTTCCATATCGGCAAGATTAGCAGTAGCTACCGCTTTTCTAATTCTGCTATCAGGAAATTGCATTTTTCTTACTTTTCTTTCTACACCTTTAGCATTCAATGTGTTGTTTGAATGTCCAAATTTCAATCGAACAGTTACGCCCAAATCTCCTGCAACTAATTTTTCTACTGAAGTTCTTTGTTTACCTTCGGCTACGAATAATTGAGTTAAGCGTTCAGTTTCTCCGTTATCGGAATTTACCAATTCATCGCCAGCATTCAATTCACCTGAAAGGACTTTGAAATAGGAAACCATTCCCACTTGTGGTTCTGAAAGCGTTTTGTAAATGAAAATAGTAGTTTTGTCTGAAGCATCGCATTTTAATTCGCCTCCATTTTCTAATTTTTTCGCTGGTCTATCGGCTGGAGATGGCGCAATATCATCGATGAATCCCATAACTCTTCCGCTTCCCATATCTTTCAATCCCGAAGCACAGAAAACTGGAAATATTTGTTGGTTAGCAAGCGCAATGGTTAACCCTTTTGCTAATTCTTCTTCATCTAAATTGCCTTTTTCGAAGTATTTTTCCATTAAACCTTCTTCGTTTTCCGCTGCAGCTTCAACTAATGCATTATGAAGCGCATTTGCTTTTTCTAATTCGGATTCAGGAATTGGCATTTTTTCTGGTTTTCCACCATTTTCTGTGAAAACATACATTGTCATGCGAAGTACATCGATAATGCTATTAAATTTTTCACCTGAATTGTAAGGATATTGAATCGGAATTACCTTATTCCCAAAGCGATTTACCGCTTGCTCTAAAGTAGTTTCAAAATCTGCTTTTGGTTGATCCATTTGATTGATAACAAAAAAAGCAGGCGTTTGATAGTTTTGAACGTATTCCCAAACAATTTCAGTGCCTACTTCTACGCCAGAAGCCGCATTTAGAAGAATTACAGTGGTATCGGCTACTTTAAGCGAAGAAACTACTTCGCCAATAAAATCGTCGAAACCTGGAGTGTCTATGATGTTGATTTTGTTGTTGTGCCATTTAACATGCATTAAGTGACTGTATAAGGTGTTTTCTCTTTCGTGTTCTAAATCGGTAAAATCCGAAATGGTATTGTGATTTTCAACCGAACCACGGCGTGGAATTACGCCACTTTCAAATAACATGGTCTCGATAAAGGTGGTTTTTCCAGAACCTGAATGCCCAAGAAATACCACGTTTCTAATGTCTTTGGTTGCAATGCTCATGACTTTATGTTTTTAAATGAATAACTAATTTTAATTGCATTTTTAGCACATTAAAATTACGAAAGACAAAACACGCAAATCATGACAATTATCATCTCAGCGATTGAAAATGAACACAAAAAAAGCGACCCGAAAGTCGCTTTTCAATTTTATTTTTTTGGAAAGATATTATCTTCTTTATTTACATCTGCCATTAAGTTTTCTGGGTCAATGGTGATGGATTTTATTTTTGCTTTTGGTTTTGCAATTTCAAAAGTGAATGTTGGAAACGCCCAATCCCAACCTTTTAATACATTTCCTTTGATTCCTGCATACGGATTTGGTTTTTCCCAACGCATTAAGGTGTTTGGAATGTAGAAAAATTCTTTGGTTCCGTCGGTGTATTCTACCATAACATCTAAAGGCATTGGCATTCTTCCCTTTCTTTCAAATACCACTTTTGTGTTGGCAGCATTGGCTTCTGAAACTTCTTTGATTCCGTAATCGATAGTGTTAGTGGTTAATGTCCAATCTAACAAATACCAATCTAAATTAGCACCCGAAACCTTTTCAGCTACACGTTTTATATCGTTTGGTGTTGGATGCGTAAATTTATACTCGTTGTAATATCGTTTGATGGTTTTGTTGAGGTTTTCTTGCCCAATTAAATAACCTAATTGTACCAAAAATACTTCTCCTTTACTGTAAGCTGAAATACCATACGCCATATTCAAATCATAACGATCTGCGTGAGTGGATAACGGTTGTTCTTTCCCAGATTTTGCTAAATAAATGTAATTATTATATGCATCTTCATAAGGAACTTCAGGTTTTTTAGGAGGCAATACCTTGTTCATTGCTAAATTAGAAATGTAAGAGGTAAATCCTTCGTCCATCCATTCGTGTTTGGTTTCGTTAGTTGCTAGAACAAATTGGAACCAAGAGTGTGCTAGTTCGTGAGCGGTTACACCAACTAAACTTCCAAAAGCTCTGTTTCCAGTGATTAAGGTACACATGCCATATTCCATTCCGCCATCGCCACCTTGAATCACGGAGTATTGTTTGTACGGATAAGGTCCAACATTTTCATTGAAAAACGCCAATAATTCGGCTGTTTTAGGTTGCATTTTTTTCCAATTTTCTAAATTTTCTTTCTTGTTTTTGTAAAGAAAATGCAGTTCTACATTATTTGGACCTAAAATCATGTCGTGGATGAATTCGTTATCGGCTCCCCAAGCAAAATCATGCACGTTTGGCGCATAAAAATGCCAAGTTAGGTTTTTAGTTTTCTTTGGATAAACGACTTGTACGCCAGCATCTTGATAACCATGACCGATTTCATTTTTGTTTTGTAAATAACCCGTTCCTCCAATAGTGTACGCTTTGTCAATCGTGATTTTTACATCAAAATTTCCCCAAACACCATGAAATTCTCTTGCGATGTAAGGGTTTGCGTGCCATCCTTCGAAATCATATTCGCATAATTTTGGATACCATTGTGTCATCGATAAAGCAACGCCTTCTTCAGATAATCTTCCTGAACGACGAATTTGCAATGGCACTTGACCGTTAAAATCTAATGAAAGCGTAGTTTTTTGTTTTGGTAAAATAGCTTTTGCTAACGTAACTTCTAAAATAGTTCCAACTACTTTTGTGGTTGCTGCAACGCCATCTTGTTTGAAATTAGCGATGTTTAAATACCCAATTTCATTCGGTTTTAAAGTGCTAATTCTACTTTCTTTTACATCTTTACCTTCTTTTTTAAAGGTTTTCACCATTCGCTTATCAGGGTCAGAAATGGCTTGAAGTCTTGCGTCCATTTCGCTTCCAGGTTGAAACGCATTATTGTACAAATGATAATACACTTTGTGTAGTGTGTCGTTAGAATTGTTGGTATAAACAATTTCTTGTTTTCCAGTATATTGGAATTTTTTTACATCCATTTTCACATCCATTTTATAGTCAACGTGTTGTTGCCAATAACCTGGATTTGGATTGTTTTGTGCGAAACCAATACAAGAAGTAAGTAAAAGAAGTAATTTTTTCATAATCAATTTTTAAAAGAAAAACCTACAAGAATTTGACAACCTGTAGGTTTTGGTTTTTACTAAAGTAGTGAAATTTTTATTTTTTCGCCATTTTTTCGGCTAAAACTAAAGCGTTGTAAGCATTTACAATTCTACCTGATTTTGATGCGTCAGCAAAATTAGCTTTATGTTTGTCTTCACCAATAGTTACTGTGTTTTTCAACGGAGTACCACTTTCCATAATAATTTGTTTTACTTGAACTGCAGTTAAGCTTGGATAGTAAGAACGAATTAATGTTGCTACACCCGCTACGTTAGGCGAAGCCATTGAAGTTCCTTGTAAATATTCGTAAGTGTTTAATGGAGTAGTAGCATAAATTTTTTCTCCTGGTGCAAAAATATCAACATTGTTTTTTCCGTAATTAGAAAAATCAGCTACCATTTTGCTTCCATAAGTTGGCGCTAAAGCTCCGATAATTAAAACATTTTTTGCATATTCTGGAGAGTTGTCATACGTATCGTTAGGATATTTGTTAGTAACATCTAAATCATACGATTCATTACCAGCAGCGATAACTACTAAAACGTCTTTCGATTCTGCATATTTGATGGCATCGATAACCCATTCTTTGTTTTGAGAAAAATATTTTCCAAAAGAACCGTTGATTACTTTTGCACCATTATCTGCCGCATAGCGAATTGCTAAAGCAATATCTTTATCATATTCGTCTCCGTTTGGAACAGCTCTTAACGCCATGATTTGAGCGTTGTTTGTAACTCCGTCTCCACCTTTATTGTTGCCTCTAACTTGTGCTACAATTCCAGCAACATGTGTTCCGTGTTTTGCTTCTTTTGGCTCTGGACCAACTACATTATTGTTTCCATATTTAGTGTCTTTTAAATCGTTTGGATTATCGCCAACGATTTTTCTTCCATCAAAATCAACATTTAAGTTGTAATTTAATTGTCCGTAAACATAGTCTTTATATTCTTCAATTTGTTTGTCGAAATCTGCTTTTGATGTTGTGCTTAAAACTTGCATAAAAACAGCTTTTGGTTGAGTCAAAGATGTTTCAGTCGCAGGAATTGCTTTTACTTCTTCTAATGTGAAATTGCTTTTCTTGAAGTAAGTAGTTAATTGTTTTTCAGCATTTACAATAAAATCTAATTGTTGTTTTTGAGGTGTAAGTCCTTTTAATTCTTCTTCTAATTTTGCTTTCGCTTTATCATAATCTGGAGTTCCAGGACCTTTTTTAACGATACGCGTCATTTCTAATTGTTCGTGAACAGCATTTCCTAAGAAATTCCATCCATGAATATCATCAATGTAACCGTTTTTGTCGTCGTCAATTCCGTTTCCAGCGATTTCTTTTGTATTAGTCCAAACAACCGCTTTTAAATCTTCATGGTTGATGTCAACACCAGAATCAACGATTCCAACGATAACTTTCTGCCCTTTTTTACCTTTAAGTAATTCCTTGTAAGCTTTGTCTACACTCATTCCAGGAAGCGTATCTTTTACTAAGTCTAAATGACTCCAACGTTGCAAATCATTTTCAGCAACGGGAGTGGTTTTTAAAGGTAAGTTATCAATATTTTCAACCGGAGTTGATACCATTTTTTGTGATCCACAACTTGCTAAAACAAGTCCTAAAGCTAAGCTTAAATACAGTGGTCTAAAAATTTTCTTCATATTCTCAATTAATTAATTTCAGTTATTGGACTGAAGTGTTTTGTATTTGTTACAGTTATAGTTGTTTTTAACTTTATTTTAAAATGTCTTCACATTTGAAAATTTCTTTTAATCGAATTCCTTTTTCGGTATGTTGAACTGTTATAATTTGATTGTGAGCGTCGTGTTCTAGCCACAAATAATAATTATTGTCGGCAGCGTTATTTAAAAATATTTGCTTTTCATCCATTGACATCAAAGGTCTTGTGTCGTATCCAGTTACATATGGTATTGGAATATGGCCCGCAGTTGGTAGCATATCGGCACAAAAAACAATGGTTTTTCCATTATAATTGATGTGTGGTAACATTTGTTTTTCGGTATGACCATCAGCGTAGAAAATATCGAAACCTAATTCGCTTGAAAAACCAAAATCACTATCAGGTCGATTGATAAATTGTAATTGTCCGCTTTCTTGCATTGGGATTAAATTTTCATGCAGAAATGATGCTTTTTCACGAGCGTTTGGTTTCGTTGCCCATTCCCAATGATTATCATTAGTCCAAAACTTAGCATTTTTAAAAGCGACTTCGTAACCTGTTTTGTCTTTGTTCCAATTCACACTACCTCCACAATGATCAAAATGCAAATGCGTCATGAAGACATCGGTAATATCATCGCGATGAAAACCAGCATTTTTTAAGGATTTATCTAAAGAGTGATCACCCCAAAGCGAATAATATCCAAAAAATTTATCCGATTGTTTGTTTCCCATTCCGGTATCAATCAACGTCAATCGGTTTCCGTCTTCAATTAATAAGCATCTCGCAGCAATATCAATTAGGTTATTTTCGTCGGCCGGATTGGTTTTATTCCAAATGGTTTTAGGCACCACGCCAAACATAGCGCCACCATCTAATTTAAAATTTCCAGCTTCAATTGGGTGTAATTTCATGATCAAAACAATTTTCAGCCAAATTACAAAAAATACTATAAATAGAAACTATGAATCTATAAGTTATAAAAATGTTAGCAACTCTTGTAAAAAGCAATTTATGGATTATCTTTGCAGTTAATTTAGACAAAATCAAAATAAGAAATGATTAAAGTATCTGATACAGCAAGTAAAAAAATCATCAGCATGATGCAAGAAGATGGTTTTGATGCAGCCAAAGATTACGTGCGAGTAGGCGTAAAAAGTGGTGGTTGCTCGGGTTTGTCTTATGATTTAAAATTTGACAAAGAAATAGGAGAAAACGATAAAATATTTGAAGATAATAATGTAAAAATTGCTGTTGAGAAAAAGAGTTTTCTTTACTTGGCAGGAACAATATTAGAATTTTCAGGTGGTTTAAACGGAAAAGGATTTGTTTTTAACAATCCAAATGCACAAAGAACGTGTGGATGTGGAGAGAGTTTCTCTCTATAAATCAAAAAATATGAGCAAATACACAGAAGACGACTTAAAAGTCGAATTAGAAAATAAAGAATACGAATACGGATTTTATACCGAATTGGACTCGGAAACGTTTCCTATTGGATTAAATGAAGACATTGTTCGTGCCATTTCAAAGAAAAAAGAAGAGCCAGAATGGATGACGGAATGGCGTTTAGAAGCTTTTCGTGCTTGGTTAGAAATGGTTGAGCCAGAATGGGCAAACGTTCATTATGAAAAACCAGATTTTCAAGCGATTTCGTATTATTCGGCACCTAAAAAAGCCGATCCGAATAAAAAATTAGAAGACGTTGATCCTGAACTTTTGGCGATGTACAAAAAGTTAGGGATTTCGGTTGATGAACAAAAGAAAATGAATAACGTTGCGATTGATATCGTGGTGGATTCGGTTTCTGTAGCAACGACTTTTAAGAAAACATTAAACGAAAAAGGTATTATTTTTTGTTCGATTTCGGAAGCGATTAAAGAGCATCCAGAATTAGTTCGAAAATATTTAGGAACTATTGTCCCGCAGAAAGATAATTTCTATGCCGCTTTAAATTCGGCGGTTTTTTCTGACGGAAGTTTCTGTTACATTCCAAAAGGTGTTCGTTGTCCTATGGAATTATCAACCTATTTCCGAATCAATCAAGGAGGCACAGGTCAGTTTGAAAGAACATTGTTAATTGCGGATGAAGGAAGTTACGTTTCATATTTAGAAGGCTGTACGGCTCCAAGTCGTGATGAAAACCAATTGCACGCAGCCGTTGTAGAATTAATCGCAATGGATGATGCCGAAATTAAATATTCAACCGTACAAAACTGGTATCCTGGAAACAAAGAAGGAAAAGGTGGGGTTTATAACTTCGTAACCAAAAGAGGTTTGTGTGAGAAAAACGCAAAAATTTCTTGGACACAAGTAGAAACAGGTTCGGCGGTAACTTGGAAATATCCCTCGGTTGTTTTAAAAGGAGATAATTCAATTGGCGAATTTTATTCGATAGCCGTTACTAATAATTTCCAACAAGCGGATACTGGAACGAAAATGATTCACTTGGGTAAAAACTCAAAGTCGACGATTATTTCCAAAGGAATTTCAGCTGGAAAATCACAAAATAGTTATAGAGGATTAGTACAAATAGGAGCAAGAGCTGAAAACGCGCGTAACTTTTCGCAATGTGATTCGCTTTTAATGGGAAATAATTGTGGAGCACACACTTTTCCATATATCGAAAGTAAAAATGCTTCGGCAAAAATTGAACACGAAGCAACGACTTCAAAAATTGGAGAAGATCAAGTGTTTTACTGTAACCAACGCGGAATTCCTACCGAAAAAGCAATTGCCTTAATCGTAAACGGTTTCAGTAAGGAAGTATTGAATAAATTGCCAATGGAATTTGCAGTGGAAGCCCAAAAATTATTGGAAATTTCGTTAGAAGGCTCTGTAGGATAATTAATTAGAAGTTAACTAAATGACAATTTCTTTTGACTTAGACGACACATTGATTCCAACAACTTTTAAATTTGATGTAGAGGAGCAAAATTTCTTACAGAGAGTTTTTAAAATTGAAAATATTAGAAAAGGTAGTTTAGAGTTGTTCAAAGAATTAGAAAAAAGAAAAATTAAAGTTAATATTTATACTACTTCCTACAGAAGTAAAGCAAGAATTAAAATTATGTTTATGTCTTATGGAATTAAAGTTGATAAAATAATTAACCAACAAGAACATAATAAATTTGTAAAAATTCAAAGCTCAAAATTTCCTCCCATGTTCAATATTGATATACATATTGATGATTCAGTTGGAGTAAAAATGGAAGGAGAAAAGTATAATTTTAAAACAATTATAATATCAAAAGAAAGTCATAATTGGGTTGAAGAGATTATTAAAAAGATTAATTAGAAAAGCAACAAAAACAAAATATACATGTTAAGCATTAAAAACTTACACGCTTCGGTAGAAGACAAAGAAATATTAAAAGGAATCAACCTTGAAATTAAGGCAGGAGAAGTTCATGCGATTATGGGACCAAACGGTGCCGGAAAATCAACGTTATCTTCTATCATTGCTGGAAACGAAAATTACGAAGTTTCTCAAGGAGAAATCTTTTTAGATGGAGAAGAAATTTCAGAATTAGCTCCAGAAGAAAGAGCCCATAAAGGTGTTTTCTTATCGTTCCAATATCCAGTGGAAATCCCAGGTGTTTCGGTAACGAATTTCATCAAAACGGCCATCAACGAAAGTAGAAAAGCCAACGGAAAAGAGGAAATGCCAGCTAACGAAATGCTGAAATTAATTCGTGAAAAATCAGAGTTATTAGAAATGGACAGAAAATTCTTGTCGCGTTCGTTAAACGAAGGTTTTTCGGGTGGTGAGAAGAAACGTAACGAGATTTTTCAAATGGCAATGTTAGAGCCAAAAATCGCAATTCTAGACGAAACCGATTCAGGTTTAGACATCGACGCCTTACGAATTGTGGCTAATGGTGTAAACAAATTAAAAAACGAAAACAACGCGGTATTAGTGATTACGCACTACCAACGTTTGTTAGATTATATCGTTCCAGATTTTGTTCACGTTTTAATGGACGGAAAAATCGTAAAAACAGGTGGGGCAGATTTAGCTTTAGAGTTAGAAGAAAAAGGATACGACTGGATTAAAAACGAACAAGCAGTATAAAATGGAGTTGAAAGATAAATTATTAGCTTCTTTCATGGCTTTTGAAGAAAAGATTGATACACATTCTGAACTTCACGAGTTAAGAAGTCACGCCATAAAAAATTTCGAAAACAAAGGTTTTCCTACAAAAAAGGAAGAAGCTTGGAAATACACGTCTTTAAATTCGATTTTAAAAAATGATTTTTCGGTTTTCCCAAAAAAGGATAATGCGATTGAATTTAAAGATGTAAAAAAGTATTTCTTACACGAAATTGACACTTACAAAGTAGTTTTCATCGACGGGATTTTTAGTTCGTTTTTGTCTTCAACAACGCATGAAGGTTTGGATATTTGCTTGATGTCTTCGGCATTGACAAAGCCGAAATATAAAATGGTGATTGACAATTATTTCAATCAAATTGCTAGTAAAGAAGAGAGTTTAACTTCTTTAAATACAGCATTTTCTTTAGAAGGAGCTTACATAAACATTCCAAAAAGTAAAGTAGTAGATAAACCAATTGAAATTATCTATTTCTCAACAGGAAATGAAGCAGCTTTGATGGTGCAACCAAGAAATTTGGTCATCGTAGGTGAAAACGCGCACGTGCAAATCGTAGAACGTCATCAAAGTTTGAATAGCAATCCAGTTTTAACGAATTCGGTTACCGAAATTTTTGCTCAAAAACGTGCGATTGTAGATTACTACAAAGTTCAAAACGATGTGCAAACTGCGAATTTGATTGACAATACTTACATTGCCCAAAAACAAGAGAGTAGAGTAGCGGTGCATACGTTTTCGTTTGGTGGAAACATCACGAGAAACAATTTGAATTTCTATCATCAAGGAGAAAGAATCGATTCTACCTTGAAAGGTATTACCATTATTGGTGACAAACAACACGTAGATCATTATACTTTAGTACAACACGCAACACCAAATTGCGAAAGCCACCAAAACTATAAAACGATTTTACACGATAGTTCAACCGGAGTTTTCAATGGAAAAATCTTCGTTGAAAAAGAAGCTCAAAAAACAGATGCTTTCCAACAAAATAACAACATTTTAATTGGCGATAAAGCTACCATTAACGCAAAACCACAATTAGAAATTTTTGCCGATGATGTAAAATGTTCGCATGGTTGTACTATTGGTCAATTGGATGAAAGTGCAATGTTCTACATGCAACAACGAGGTATTCCTAAAAAAGAAGCCAAAGCTTTGTTGATGTACGCTTTCACAAGTGAAGTAACAAACAGTGTAAAAATCCCAGAATTAAAAGCAAAAATTGCTCGTATTATCGCTGACAAATTAGGCGTGAATATGGGATTTGATTTGTAATAAAATTTTAGATATATTTTAAAACCGCCTTTTGGGCGGTTTTTTTATTTTAGCGATAATGTAAAACTTTCCTTATCTTTATTCAAATTTTAATTCATGGAAAAACCACATTTTTCAGAAATACTGCTTCAAAAACTCCATCAAAAAGAATTTTTGAATGATGAGGATTTAGAGAAAATTACTATTTATCAAAACAAAGGCATATTTTCGTTACGAAGCGAATTGCTTTTAATGATTTACTTCTCTATAATCTTATTTACTTCTGGAATTGGAGTAATTGTGTACAACAACATCGATTCTATTGGACATTTGGCTATTCTTTCGGCTAATTTTATTTTGATGTTGGTTTGCTTTTATTTCAGTTTCAAAAAGGCAAAAGGGTATTCCAATGATGAGGTTGTATTCGAAAATCCGTTGTTTGATTATTTGGTTTTAACCGGAAGTTTGTTGGCGTGTATCTTTTTGGGTTACATCAATTTTCAATATCAAATTTTTGATGATTCGTATGCTTACGTTTCCTTGATTTCAGCCCTTTTGTGTTTTGCTGTTGCATATTATTTCGATAATCGAATTGTGCTTTCTATGGCGATTACTAGTTTGGCAGCTTTTATCGGAATTTCTATTACGCCAAAAAGTATATTTCAAAATGAAGTTTATTCTAATTTACAATTGACATATTCGGGATTAGTTTTAGGTATTGGTTTATTAGTTTGGATGGAATATTCTTTGATAAATAAAATCAAAATTCACTTCCATTTTGTTTATACCACGTTTGCTTTGCATTTGTTAGGAGTTTGTATTATTGCAGGCTTACTTTCGGAACAATGGTATATTTTTATCCCCATTTTACTTGGTTTTGTCTATTATTTCTACCGATTTAGTTACCGTGTTTTAGCTACGTCAATTTTCGCTTTTATGTTGTTGTATGGCTATTTTGGTATAAATGTATTAGGAGGAAAAATATTGTCTTTTATAGATTTTGGACCTTTTTACGAATTATTGATTATGGTTTCACCTTTTTATGTGGTAGCGAGTATTTATCTGTTTATTCGATTAGTCAAACAATTTAATGCCAAAAAAAATGCAAGCGTACAATAAATCAGAATTAGAAAACTATTTTTTGGCCGAAGAAGCTAAAAAATTATACCAAAAGAAATTCCTTTCTAAAGAGCAATTACAAAAAATTAGTTCTCAATTAATGCAATTGAAATCGAATTCCAATATTTTCTTTCGAATTGGTTTCTTTTTGTTGGGAAATTTCCTTTTTTCATCTGTAATAAGCGCTTTTGCGGTGATTTTACTTCAGATTGTTTCCGATGAGTACCAAATTATATTCTTTTTGTATGCGATTTTAGCTTACATTGGATTAGAGGTTTTGGTTCGAATGAAGTTTTTTCGACATGGATTAGATGATGCTTTTTTACTTTCCGCCCAACTCTCTTTTTTAATAGGTATCGGAATTCTTACAGAAGCAGTATTACCAGTATTAGTAACAATGTTAGTTTTGGGTGTGTTTTTTGCTATTCGATTTATTAATACAATTTCAGCTATAATGGCTTTCATAGGTTTGGTTGGGATATTTTTCAATTTAATAGTCGAGCATGATTTCATGCCCAAGTTTTATTTGTCTTTTGTTGGATTGATTTTAGCGATTTTGGTTTATTTTTTCGTTTCGCATTTAAATAAAAATCAGAATTTCTACACGTATTTCAAAACCTTAGACACCATTAGAGTGGCTAGTTTACTTTTAGGATATTTATCAATGAATTATCTAGTAGTTCGCGAATTATCGGAATCATTAATGAACTTAACCATTACAAATACTTCAGATGTTCCACTTGCTTTCGTTTTTTACGGTCTCACTTTTTTGATACCGTTGCTTTATTTCTTTTTGGGAATCCAATGGAAGGATAAATTGGTTTTATATACGGGATTACTAACTCTAGCGTTCGGATTTTACTCCATTCGTCATTATTACTATTTTTTTCCAATTGAATGCGTAATGGTTATTAGCGGAATTTTACTTTTTGGATTAGCGTTTTTGATTATCCAACAATTAAAAAACAAAACAGAAGGCGTTACTTTCCAACCTGATAGAGATTCAGACGATTCTTTATTATTCAATGCTCAAGCCGTTTTATCATTAGCGAATGCCAACACACCAGCACCAACACAATCTAATCCAATGGAATTTGGCGGCGGTGGTTTCAGTGGTGGTGGAGCAGGTGAGAAGTTTTAATTCTATTTTAACCTTTATTTATTCCAATTATAAACAATCAAGTTGTAAATTTGTGCTCAAATTGTATGAAAATGTTTGATGTTCAAAAAGTAAGAGCTGATTTTCCCATTTTATCGCAAAAAGTAAATGGCAAACCCTTGGTGTATTTTGATAATGGAGCTACTTCGCAAAAGCCACAAGTGGTTATCGATGCTATTTCGAAATATTACAGCGAAATTAACGCTAATATTCATCGTGGTGTGCATACGTTGAGTCAATTGGCTACGGATGCATATGAAGTGTCGCGAAATACGATTCAAAATCACTTAAACGCAAAACACAATCACGAAATCATTTTTACTTCGGGAACGACTTTCGGAATTAACTTAGTGGCGAATGGTTTTGCAAGTTTGCTAAAAGCAGGCGATGAGGTTATGGTATCCGCTTTGGAACACCATAGTAACATTGTGCCTTGGCAATTTTTATGTGAAAAAACTGGAGCAAAGTTGGTCGTAATTCCAATGAATGAAAAAGGAGAATTAATCATTTCAGCATTCGACAAATTACTTTCCGAAAAAACGAAAATCGTAACGCTTAATCATATTTCAAATGCGTTAGGAACGGTTAACCCAATTGAATACATTATCAAAAAAGCACATGGAGTAGGAGCAGCCGTTCTAATCGATGGCGCACAAGCTACACCGCATTTACGTCCAGATGTGCAAGCTTTGGATTGTGATTTTTATGTATTTTCAGGACATAAAGTGTGCGGACCAACAGGCGTTGGAATTTTATACGGAAAAGAAGAATGGTTGCGAAAATTGCCACCATATCAAGGCGGAGGCGAAATGATTGCTGAAGTAACCTTTGAAAAAACAACTTATGCCGATTTACCACATAAATTCGAAGCTGGAACACCAAACATCGAAGGCGGAATTGTTTTAGGAACTGCGATTGATTATATGAATGCAATTGGTTTTGATAACATTGCAGCTTACGAACAAGAATTATTAGATTACGGAACCAAAAGATTACAAGAAATAGAAGGTTTAACGATTTACGGAACAAGTGAAAACAAAGCTTCGGTAATTTCGTTTAACATCGAAGGTATTCATCCGTATGACATTGGCACAATTATAGATAAGTTAGGTATAGCGGTTAGAACCGGTCATCATTGCGCCCAACCTATTATGAATTTTTTCAATATTCCTGGAACGATAAGAGCAAGTTTTGCTTTTTATAATACCAAGGAAGAAATTGATATCTTTGTAGAAGCGGTTAAAAAAGCGCAAATGATGTTATCTTAAAAAATGTTATTATGAAATTATTCGCATTAGTTTTTAGTATGATGAGTTTTTTTACCAGTTGTAAGTGTAAAGAAGCCACAATTCAAGATGAAGCAAAAATTGTAAATACGGAATCAAATTTGGAAAATCAAATTTTAAACTTACCGATTGTGGTTTATCAAGAAACGACAAGAGGAATGTACCGAAAAATATCAATCAACGAAGGGAAAATTTTTGTTGTTACTGCTCATGGTGCAAAACCAGCTTTTTGGGAATTAAAAAAAGAAGATTATAAAAAATTATTGGATTTATATCAAAAAATTGATTTGAACGGTTTAAGTTCTTTAAAAGACCCAACTCAAAAACGATTCTATGATGGAGCACCAATAGCAACATTATCGTTTACTAATGAAAAAGATACGTACACTTCTTCTGAATTTGATGGAGGCTTTCCTCCAAAAGAGATAGAAGCTTTTGTAAATGAGTTAATAGTAGTTGCCGAAAAATTAAATAAATAATGACAATTAAAGATATACAAAACGAAATTGTAGATGAGTTTTCGATGTTTGACGATTGGATGCAACGTTATGAATACATCATCGAATTAGGAAAATCTCTTCCTTTAATTGATGAACAATACAAAGTAGATGAAAACATCATCAAAGGTTGCCAATCAAAAGTTTGGGTTCATGGTGAAGAACAAGATGGAAAAATTGTTTTCACAGCAGATAGTGATGCGATTTTAACTAAAGGAATTATTGCTATTTTAATCCGAGCGTTTTCAAACCAAACACCAGCAGCAATTTTGGATGCTAATACCGATTTTATTGACGAAATAGGATTAAAAGAACATTTATCACCAACAAGAGCGAACGGTTTGGTTTCAATGATAAAACAAATAAAAATGTATGCTTTGGCATTTCAATCAAAGCAGTAAATTGAAAAATTAAACATATAAGCCATATAAGTTTTTATAATATGATATACACCAAAAAAATTAATACAAGCCATGAAGAATGTAACAAAAACTCATTTAAAGGATTTAGTTTATCAAGTTAACGGGGCAGCAATAGAAGTTCATAAAAGATTAGGTCCGGGATTATTGGAAACTGTTTATCATCAGTGTTTAATAAAGGAATTTGAATTACGAAATATAAATTCAATTTCTGAATGTAATATTCCAATTAATTACAAAGGATTTGAATTGGAATCAAAACTAAGATGTGATATTTTAGTTGAAGACATTTTAGTAGTTGAATTGAAAGCAGTGGCGGAAATGAATCCAATTTATGAAGCTCAACTTTTGACTTATATGAACTTATTGCAAAAGCCAATAGGATTATTAATTAATTTTAATGTCAAGAGCATTTATTACGAAGGTCAACAAACATATGTAAACGAAATATATAAAGCATTATGGGATTAACTTATATGACTTATATGTTTAAAAATTAAAAAAATGGAAGAATTTAACGATACAATCAACTTAGGCGAAGATGTAGTCAAAGTTTTAAAAGGAATTTTTGACCCAGAGATTCCAGTAGATATTTACGAATTAGGTTTAATCTATGACGTAATGATTAACGAGGATAATGATGTGAAAATCTTAATGACTTTAACATCACCAAATTGCCCAGTAGCCGAAACTTTGCCTCAAGAAGTTGAGGAAAAAGTAAAATCTATCGATGCTGTAAAATCTTGTGAAGTTGAAATTACTTTTGATCCGCCATGGAGCAAAGATTTAATGAGCGAAGAAGCAAAATTAGAATTAGGAATGCTTTAAATAAGTAATCAGTGTTCAGTCTTTAGTAGGCAGTTTGCTGAACACTAATTTCTGAACACTGAACACTAGAATATGGACGAAATAGTAAATAAAGTTGCACAAAGTTCTTTGATGGTATTCGATTTAGAAGATTACTATCCAGATAATCATGTAGTAGATTTAGATATTTCGCAATGGTTGTTGGAAGGATTCATTTTAAAAGAATCTGATTTTCGTGAACAATTAAAAAATAACGATTGGTCTCAATTTGAAGACAAATATGTCGCTTTGTATTGTTCGACAGATGCTATTTTACCAGCATGGTCATTTGCTTTAGTTTCGGTTTATTTAGCGCATCATGCTTTAAAAGTAATTCACGGAAATAAAGAATTAGCAGTTATCGAATGGTATCAAGATATTTTGAACAAACTCGATTATACCGATTATTTTCAAAAACCAGTAATTTTGAAAGGTTGTTCTAAAAAACCGGTTCCAAATCAGGTTTATACTTTAGCGATTCAAAAACTAATGAAAGTTGCTAAAAGTGTTATGTTTGGGGAAGCTTGCTCGGCTGTACCTTTGTTTAAACAAAAATAAGTACCTTTGCGCCTTTAATTTTTAAAAATTTAAGGAATGAAAAGACTTTTTTTATTGATACTATTTGTTTCAACGGTTAGTATTGCTCAAGAAACAACTATTGATACAACAAAACATTGGACCAGAAAAGGCGTTTTTACTTTTTTAGCGAACCAATCTTCTTTTAGTAATTGGCAAGCGGGTGGTCAAAATAACTTCGCTGGAAATGTTGGTTTTAATTATGATTTCAACTATAAAAACGGCGATTGGAATTGGGATAACAAATGGATTGTTTCTTACGGTTTAACCAAAATTAAAGGAGCTGATACTCAAAAAACCGACGATAGAATTGAATTGAATTCTCTTTTAGGAAAAAAAGCTTCCGGTGAGTGGTTTTATTCTGCCTTTTTCAATTTCAAAACACAAATGGATACGGGTTTAGATCCAGCAACTCAAACTGTAAAAATTTCACATTTCTTTTCACCTGCCTTTTTTCAATTTGGACCAGGTATGTTATGGAAGAAAAGTGATAATTTAAAAGTAAATATTGCACCAGCAACTTCAAAATTAATTGTAGTTCACGATCATTTTACAGAATTTGGTTCGTCTTTTGGAGTAGAACAAGCAGAAACAACTCGATATGAATTAGGAGCCGCGGTTAATGGTTATTATAAATTCAATATCATGGAAAATGTTTCAGTAGAAAACATCTTGAATTTCTATTCTAACTATTTAGAAGATCCTCAAAATGTAGATATAGATTATCAATTGAACATTGTGATGAAAATCAACAAATATTTATCTACTAACTTTGCGTTTCAAACGATTTATGATGACAATGCATTTAGAGGCTTTCAAACCAAACAAATTATTGGTTTAGGTGTGAATTATGGTTTCTAATTCAAAACGCCTTAAATAAAATAAAAAGACCTCAATTGAGGTCTTTTTTTATTCATTTTCAACAGCATCTTTATAATCTGGATATAAAAACTTGTTGTATGGAAATCGAGTAATATGAATTTCTCTGACTGCTTCGTAAACCTTTTCTCTAAATTCTTCAAAGTTGGCTTTTTCGGTTGCCGAAATAAACAAAGTATTGTTTTCACCTAATTTACTCATCCAGGTTCTTTTCCAATCTTCTAAAGTGTAATGTTTGGTTGTTTTTTCAACACTTAAATCGTTTTCATCAAAATAAACTGATTTGAAGGCATCAATTTTATTGAAAACCATGATAGTTGGTTTATCAGCACTTTTAATATCTAATAAAATTTTATTTACTGAAGCAATATGATCTTCAAATTCAGGATGCGAAATATCCACAACGTGTAGTAATAAATCAGCCTCTCTAACTTCATCTAAGGTGCTTTTAAACGATTCAACTAATTGTGTTGGTAGTTTTCTAATAAAACCAACCGTGTCGCTTAAAAGAAACGGCAAATTCTTAATTACGGTTTTACGAACAGTTGTGTCAAGTGTGGCAAATAATTTATTCTCTACAAATACATCGCTTTTTCCAACGGCATTCATTAACGTGGATTTTCCAACATTCGTATAACCAACTAGAGCTACACGAACCATGGCACCACGATTACTTCGTTGGGTTGCCATTTGTTTGTCGATAACTTTAATTTTATCTTTCAGTAATGATATTCTATCGCGTACAATACGACGGTCGGTTTCAATTTCAGTTTCACCGGGGCCGCGCATTCCAATTCCCCCTTTTTGGCGTTCTAAGTGCGT
Source organism: Flavobacterium cheniae (assembly GCF_004363695.1). Taxonomy (GTDB): domain Bacteria; phylum Bacteroidota; class Bacteroidia; order Flavobacteriales; family Flavobacteriaceae; genus Flavobacterium; species Flavobacterium cheniae. The sequence continues at coordinate 678,194 of NZ_SNZC01000002.1, forward strand.
CCACATTCCTGTTAAACGAGGTAGTAAATATTGGCATTGTGCTAATTCTACTTGTGTTCTTGCATAAGAAGTTTCAGCACGTTGTGCGAAGATATCTAAGATAAGATTGGTTCTATCTAATACTTTACAATCTAATTCTTTGGTAATATTTTTGGATTGTGATGGCGTTAATTCGTCATCAAAGATTACAGTTGTGATATTGTTGTCTTTGATGTAATATTTAATTTCTTCTAATTTACCAGTCCCAACAAATGTTTTCGGATTTGGTTTGTCCATTTTTTGCGAAAAACGTTTTACAACCGTTCCTCCAGCCGTAAATGTCAAAAACTCTAATTCGTCAAGATATTCGTTTAGTTTCTCTTCACTTTGGTTTTGCGTAACAATTCCTACTACAATTGATTTTTCAAAGTCAATAACTTCTTTCTCTAACATAATCGTTCTTTAAGAATACAAAGGTACAAAATAGCAAGCATAAAAAAAGCGACTCAATTTGAGTCGCTTTTGATTTTATAGAAATTGTAATTAGTTGATTACAATATTGTCTAATTGCATTGTTGTAGTTGGACCAGAAGTTCCGTTTCCAACATATTCAAATACGAAGAAACCGTTACCAGTAACTCCAGCAGGAATGTTGTAAACACCACTTGCTGTAAATGCTGCAGGATATCCACTTGGTAAACCTGGAGAAATAGTAAAGCTTGATGTAATATCAACTAAAGTTGCTGAAGTAATTTGCGATCCAGGAACATAGTTTGTAGTGTAATATACTTTTAATACATTTCCATTGTGGAAACCAGCATTTGTAGCAAAAGATAATGTATTTGCTGCTGTCATATTAACAGGAACAATAAATAAAGATCTATTTGCTTCTGGAGTTCCACCAAATGAAGACATTTGGATGTAAGTATTTCCACTGAAGGTTTTTCTTTGCCAATATCTACTTCCCACAGCTGCATCATTGATGTATTTTGGGAAAACTTGTTGATTAGTTGTTGTGTAAGATGTGAAAGGCTCGTTTAAAGTAGCATCATAAACAATTGCAGAACCTCCGATTGGTGGATATAAATCAATTGCTAATCTTGTATCAGTTAAATTTACATCATTTAAAGTTCTAATCATGAATTGATAATCACTATTATATTTAGTCATTACACCTCTAATTTTTCCGTTTAATGAAGGAACTGTATTTGAAGCAAAAGTTGCGAATTCACTAACTCTAACGATAACTTTGTTACCAAATTGGTCTGTAATTTCATGATTTGTTGCTCCACCAAAACTATTTAGAGTAGCATCATAGTATTTTTTACCTAAAGATGCATCAGTAAATTGTACCGCATCAAATTCGATTAACATGTTTAAATATTGATCGTTTTTAGCCGCTGATATACTTAAATCTTTTACTATGTCATTCTCGTTAACATTTTCACAAGATCTTAAAATAACATCTTTATATTCAACTCCAGAAATTCTTCCAACACCACCTTCGTAAGAAGAACCGATAACAGTTGAACCGTGTTGTTTGTTGAAATATCTGTCTTTGTCTAATTTGATAGTAACTTTTCTTCCAGGTTCAAACTCGTTATACAAGTTGTAATTGTCAACAGGCATACTAAAGCCTTTTAATCCATCTAATGACATTAATGAGATAGATTTGTAGAAGTTTCCACCTTCATCACTTGAAGTAACATAAGCTTCAATATAGTCAGTTAAAGTTTCGTCAGTTGTATATTGAACTGTTGTAGCAGTTGCAATATCAGTTATTTCGAAAACTTCTTTCGTTGGTGTAATGGTAACACAGTTGTCTGATAAATCTGGTGTACCATAATCATCGCCATTAACACATCCTACTAAAGATGCTAAAATGGCTGTTGTTAATACTAATTTTAAGTTTTTCATAGCTATTAATTTTTGGTGATCTTAACATTGTCTAGTTGCAAAGTAGTAGTTACACCTGCTCTGCTTCCTGTATACTTGAATGCAATTCTTACGTTATCGCTTTCATAAGAACTGATGTCAATGTTTCCACTACTAACAAATACATCGTTTGCTGTTGGTGCAGTGAAAGAAAGAGGTGTCCAAGTTGCAGTTGCAATTCCAGCAGTTGTTCCATCATAATCTGTTGAAATAAAAGCCGTTAACGGATACCCGTTTGCGAATCTTGTTTTTGTTGAAAAAGACAAGATTTCTCCTGTTGTTCCAGTTAAATCAATTACTGGAGTTATTAACCAAGCTACATCATTTGTTCCTGTTGTAGAATAAAATGAAGAAAACTCAGCATAAATATTATCATCAAATGTTCTTGCGTGCCACAAGCGAGATGATAATGGTGTTGATGTTGACGCATTATAGTTTACCCAGCCTTCTAAAGTAATTGGCACTTCAACAGAGCCACTTCCTGTAGTTGAAGTTTCAAATCCTTCATTAAAAGCATACTCATAAACTGTAGGAATTGCATAATCATCATCTCCTACACAGCTTGTTAAAGCACTTGTACCAAGAGCTAACAAGAACATTGTTTTTAAAAATTTTATTTTCATAGTATATTTTTTTTAGAAGTTAATGTAGAAGTTAACAAAGAATGTTCTTCCGTATCCGTAAAAATATTTTGAACCAAAAGAAGGTGTACCATTAGCTTGGTCCGCTTGTAAATCTGGGAAAGTTGCTTTTCTAGATTGCTCAAAACCACCTGTTTTATAGGTTACATCAAAAACGTTGTTTACAGAAGCAAAGAATCCAACAGTGTTACGATTTGCTTTGCTTATTCTCCAAGATTTTCCTCCTGTCAAGTTTACTAATGTAAAACTATCAAATTTTTCTTGTTCTAATATATCTTTAACTGTTTCTGGTGTTGCGCCAGAATAATTATCTCCTGTAGTACTATCAATACTGAAATTGTCAGTTCTTAAAATACTAGCTACATCAATATAGCTATTTGCTAAATAGTTTACATTAGCTCCAATCCACCAGAAGTTAGGGTCTCTATATTCTAAACCAAATGATGCTGCTGTTTGTGGCATACCTGGTTGGTGATAATTTTTAATGTAAACAGTTCCAAAATCTGTTAAACTTTCATTTCCAGCTGCAGCTAAAGCATCATCATTTGTTTTTAATTTAGCATTATCAGAATAGATATACTGTCCGTAAGATGCTGCAGCAGTTGCTTTAATAGTTGAAGTAATTTGGTATTCTAAACCAAGTTCTGCACCCATGTTTTGTTTTTCAATACCAGTAACGATTTCACTTACAAATGTATCTTCGTCACCACCATCGTCACTTCCAATTCCTTCTCCATAGAAGAATGAAATTTCAGTAGCGTCTTGAATTTTAGAGTAGAAACCAGTTAAACGGGCTTTGAATTTTGGTGCTCTTAAAATGTAACTTGCATCAGCACTTGTAATACTTTCGCTTTGTAAGTCTGGAGTAATTACATTATTCATTCTCGCATTAGAGAAAGAGTTTCTCAAACTTGGAGCTTTTGTTTGGTATAAACCGTTGAAATCTAAATAATTTCTTCCGTTTAATTTGTATGTTAAACCTCCTTTGAATCCGAAGTTTTCAAAAGTGATACTTTCTCCTTTTCCAAAAGAATTATCTGCATAAATCCCATTTCTATAAATTCCTTCTCTTTGATACTCAGTTCTAGAAAAAGATTGAGCTAAATAAAAATCTGCTTTATCATAAGTGAATTTGAATTGAGTAAAACCATCAAATGTTAAAGCGTGTAATAAATAGTTATATCCGTAAGATTCGTTTTCACCAACTTGTCTATTTGGATTGTTTAAATCTGATTGACTAGCATTACCAGTGTAAAAAGGATCAATATCTAAGAAGTATTGACCACCCATTAAATCTAATAAGTTTTGGTAATTATGAGAGCGTAGTTTTCTAAAATTTGCTCCAGCAGTTAAGCTAACATTTTCAGAAATACTTGAGTTTAAGATAGTGTTTGCGCTTAATTGGTTGTCATCTGTTCTGTCTTCATACAAAACATAAACACTTCTTCCTGGAAATGCACTATTTTGATTAGCAATGTACATAGCATCCCAATCAATTTGAGAATTTAATCTAAAAGTGTTTCCAATTTCTTCTAATTGAAGAGGAGTATAACCTCCTAAATTGCTAAAATAACTTGGTAAGTTTCTGTAATAAGTTGGGTCAGGGTTGTTACCTAATTGAAAATCTAATCTAGAGTTTCCAATTGATCCTGTTTGAAAAGCAACATTAGTATTTAATGATGTTTTTTCTGTAATTTTCCAATAATGAGAAAGCATTACAATTGGTTCTTCAACGTCTTTATCTCTAGAGTTACGTTTTTTACCTCCTTGGTATCCCCAATATGAATTGTATTCGATACCCATTAAATCATTTACCTCTTTAGTGTTTGGAGAAGATTTTCCTCTGCTATTCTGAGCGTAAATTGCAGTTAAGTTTAAACTGTGTTTTTCGTTAATTCTTTTCTCAACACTAGCAAATATTGAATTTGCAGCATAATCAGTTCCTTCAAAATATCCCTCTTCAGCCCATCTTCTTGATGCAGAAACTACAAATGCCCATCCGTCTTTGTTCATTCCAGATGCGTGAGTTCCCATCATTCTCCAACTATAGTTGGTGTTTGTTCCTGACATCGAAATTCTTGAGCCTGGACGGTAGAATGAAGCTCTTGTGTTGATTTCTTGAGTTCCTAAAGCACTACCAAAAGTATAATCTGAAGGTGCAGAACCCATTGTAAATTCTTGATTACGAGTTGCATCATTTAAACCACCCCAGTTACTCCATTGTGGTCTTCCATCATATAATTTATTCATTGAAATACCATTAATCATGGTAACTCCATATTCATTATCTAAACCTCTAATTCTAAAACGAGCTAATCCCCAGTTAAAAGCAGCAGCTTGTTGGTACGTGTCTCTTGTTGCTTGTAAAAGCCCAGAAGTACTTTCCGACCCACTGTTGTCATCTCCTAAGTCATTTTCTGTAATAGTTACTAAACTTAATTGTTGTTCAGAAGTAACATCTTCTTCTAAAACAACTACGCCTAAGTCTAATGGTTCCCCATTGTTTGGCTCTAACACGAATGTCTGTTGGTTGTATCCTGTAGACTTAACTACCAATACTTGTTCACCACCAGGAAGTGATTGAAAGACAAAATTTCCGTCAAAATCAGTCAAGGCAGATTGATTCGTGCTTTGAATAGTTGCAACTACATTTTGTAATGGTTTTTGACTTTTAGCATCGATAACCTTACCTTTTAAGGCTGGATTTTGCTGTGCAAAAACAAAAACAGCTTGCAGCACTAGTAAAGTGCTTAATACAAGTTTTTTCATAAAGAATATTATAATTAATACTTATTTAACGTTAAGTGGTTTAAAACTTAACAGCCTGCAAATGTATAACTTTTAATAATATTATTTACCTTTGGCACCCAATTTGTAATAAACTTGATATTAATATAACATTTGATTTATGAAAATTAAACACCTTTTGGCTGTATTTACCGTGATTTTATCTGTAAATAGTGCTTTTTCTCAAGATAAAAAATTTAAAGTGCATACCGTGGCATTTTACAATTTAGAGAACATTTTTGATACAATTAATGATCCCGACACTTACGACGAAGAATATACTCCTGCTAATGGTTGGACAAAAAAGAATTACAATAAGAAATTAGATAACTTAAGTCGTGTTCTTATCGAATTAGGAACAAGTGATGTTCAAAAAAATTCACCGGTTATTATTGGTGGATGTGAAATTGAAAACAGAAGAGTTTTAGAAGATCTAGTAAAACATCCTACTTTAATTAACAAAGGATATAAAATCGTTCACTTTGATTCTCCAGATAAGCGTGGAATTGATGTTGGATTTTTATATCAAGAAAAACATTTTCAACCTACAAGCTATATAAATGTTCCTTTGTATGTTTATGAATCAGAATCTGTTTCTGATAAAAAAGATAAAAAAGAAGGTGAAGAAACAGAAGAAAATGTAAACTACGATAAAAAAACCAAAAGAATTTATACACGTGATCAACTTTTAGTTACAGGTTTGCTAGATGGAGAGGAAATTAACATTATTGTGAATCACTGGCCATCTCGTTCAGGAGGTGAGAAAAAAAGTAGCCCTTACCGTGAAGCGGCAGGAAGATTAAATAGAAAAATTATGGATTCTATCATTAAAATCAACCCAAATGCTAAAATTATTACTATGGGTGATTTAAATGATGGTGCATATAATAAATCTGTAAAACAAGGAATAGGTGCTAAACTAAAAAAATCAGAATTAAAAGAACCTAGAGATATATACAATCCATTTGAGCAAATGGCTAAAGACGGACATGCTACTTTATTCTACAGAGATTCAGGTGATATTTTCGACCAAATTATGGTAAGTCAACAACTGGTTCCAGCTGATAATAACGATTATGGCTCATTCAAATATTGGAAAGCAGGTATTTACAACAAGCCTTTCTTAATTCAAAAAACAGGTCAGTATAAGGGATATCCACTTCGTAATCAAAACGGAGTTCCAGGATTTTCAGATCACTTTCCAGTTTATATTTATTTAGTGAAAGAAGTGAAGTAATTCCAATCATAATAATTTAATAAGGTTAGTTTGCAATAAAATGCAGCTAACCTTTTTTCTTTTTAGTAACTTTACCTTTTTAAATTGCATAAGATGAAAATTAAAAAACCATTTAATCTTAATCATTGGATTGAAGAAAACCGACAGTTTTTGAAGCCACCGGTTGGAAACAAAACCATTTATGATGAATCTTCAGACGATTATATTGTTATGGTAGTGGGTGGACCCAATGCACGAAAAGACTATCACTACAATGAAACAGAAGAGTTGTTTTATCAATTAGAAGGTGAAATTACCATCTATGTTCAGGAAGATGGTATAAAGAAAGCAATGAAATTAGGGCCAGGCGATATGTATTTACATCCTGCTAAAGTACCGCATTCACCAGCTAGAACTGAAGGTTCTGTTGGTTTGGTAATCGAAAGAAAACGCGCTGGAAAAGGATTCAATGATGGTTTACTTTGGTTTTGTGATAATTGCAATCATAAATTACACGAAGTATATTTCGAATTACACGACATTGAAAAAGACTTTCTTCCACATTTTAGTACGTTCTACAATTCGGAAGAGAAGAGAACATGTAAAAAATGTGGTACTGTAATGGAAACCAATCCTAAGTTTACGAATAAGAAATAGTTAAAAAACAGCTGTGTAACTTGAGACACACAATTATTAAAATATATTTTTTACATTTGTGAAAATTTAACAAAAACCGAATAAAAAGTTATAAAATGATATCTGAAGCAGCAATTCAATTTGGTATGCAAGAAGCTTTGCAACAATTAGGCATTAAAGAAATTAACGAAGGAACTTCTACTGGAACAAAGTGGTTTTCTAACGGAAAAATCATCGAATCATATTCACCAGCAACAGGCGACTTGATTGGAAAAGTAAAATCTTCTACAAAAGAAGATTACGAAACAGCTATGAGTGCTGCAGAAGAAGCGTTCAAAACATGGCGTTTGGTTCCGGCTCCAAAAAGAGGGGAAATCGTACGTCAAATGGGAGAAGAATTACGTAAAAATAAAGAAGCATTAGGAAAATTAGTGTCTTTTGAAATGGGTAAATCGTATCAAGAAGGTCTTGGAGAAGTTCAGGAAATGATTGATATCTGTGATTTCGCAGTAGGTTTATCACGTCAATTACACGGATTAACAATGCACTCTGAGCGTCCAATGCACAGAATGTATGAGCAATGGCATCCGTTTGGAATTGTTGGAATCATTTCAGCTTTCAACTTCCCGGTAGCAGTTTGGTCTTGGAACACAATGTTAGCTTGGATTTGTGGAGACGTTTGTATTTGGAAACCAAGTTCAAAAACGCCTTTATGTGGTGTAGCTTGTCAAAACATTATTCAAACGGTATTAGAAAGAAACAACTTACCAGAAGGAATCAGCTGTTTAGTGGTTGGTAACGAGTCTGGAGATTTAATCAATAACGACAAACGTATTCCATTAGTATCGTTTACAGGTTCTACAAGAATTGGTCGTCACGTATCAAAAACAGTTGCTGAGCGTTTTGGAAACACTATCTTAGAATTAGGTGGAAACAACGCAATTATCGTTTCTCAAGAAGCTGATTTATCAATGGTATTGGTAGGAGCAGTTTTTGGAGCGGTAGGAACAGCAGGTCAACGTTGTACTTCAACTCGTAGATTAATTGTTCACGAAAGTGTTTACGATAAAACTTTAGACGTATTAGCTAAGGCTTATGCGCAGTTAAAAATTGGAAATCCATTAGATGCTAACAATCACGTGGGTCCACTTATCGATAAAGGTGCGGTTCAAGATTACTTAAATGCTATCGAAAAAGCAAAAGCTGAAGGCGGAAGAGTAATTGTAGAAGGTGGTGTTTTAGAAGGAAAAGGATACGAAAGTGGTTGTTATGTAAAACCATGTATTATTGAAGCGAAAAACGAGTTCGAAATCGTACAACACGAAACTTTCGCACCTGTTTTATACGTAATGAAATACAGCACAATTGAAGAAGCGATTGCTATGCAAAATGCAGTTCCTCAAGGATTATCTTCTTCTATCTTTACGAACAACATGAGAGAAATGGAATTATTCCTTTCGGCTGCGGGTTCTGATTGTGGAATTGCTAACGTAAACATTGGAACTTCTGGTGCTGAAATTGGTGGTGCTTTTGGCGGTGAAAAAGAAACAGGTGGTGGCCGTGAATCAGGTTCTGATGCATGGAAAGCTTACATGAGAAGACAAACCAACACCATTAACTACGGAACAGCGTTACCGTTGGCTCAAGGAATTAAGTTTGATTTTTAATAAGTGATTAGTGAAAAGTAATAAGTGATTAGTTACTTTTTGGATATAGAAAAACCCTGCAATTGCAGGGTTTTTTGTTTATTTAATTGATTTTTTATTCAGTTCCAAATAATTTTCCGTTGAATGTATGGGTACAACAATCACAGAATGGTTTCATGTCAACAGCTTTTAAATCGGCATTACATAGCTGTAACACCCCATTTTCATCAACATATAAACCAGAAAAATAAGAAGATTCACCAATTCCGATGTAATCTTTTTTATCTTCTTCTCTTAAAGCTACCATGGAAAAAATAGGATTTGTTTTATCTAATCTAGACTTAGCTTCACTAAAAACTTCATCCCAGTTTTTACCTACTTTTGACAACAAAAATCTAAATAGATGCGTATAATCTAATCCTCTTTCGGTTTTATCAGACATTTTTCCTTTAGTTTGCTCTAAAGTTTCCTTCTTTTTGTTTCTTGTGTTTTTAAAGTCGCTACCAAAATTATGGTGTACATTAAAAGTTTTGGTATTTACTTTTCTAAATAATTTTGACTTTTCTTTATTCATAATGATAAAAATACAAATTATTATTGTGTTATACTAGTTGTCTAAAGTTTTCCAAAAAATAATAATTATAGAAAGAAGAAAAAAGTAAAACCAAAACCCCCACAAATCAAATTTGCAGGGTTTTCTTAATACTTTAAGATTTGAATTAGTTGAATTAGTCAAAAGATATTCGAGCCATACACATGAGTGTTTTTAATTTATTTAGCGGATTAGAACAAGCTTTTAAATAACAGAAACAACTAAAAACAAAAAATCCCGATTCTCATGAATCGGGATTTTTTTATATTGTAAAATATATTAATCTAAATAATAAATGTAACCTACATGAAACCATAAGTTCCAGTCATTTGCTTTATTTTCTGTCCAAACTTCAGGATCTGGATTTAAGCCATCAACCCAATCAGAAAAATAGTACTGCCATCTTACTTCAGCAAATAAATCGGATAATTCAGTTAATTTATAACGTGTTCCCACACTCGCAACAACAGACCAAGCACTTCCTCCTTCGTCAGACCAAGCACCATAATATTTAATTGGAGTAGAAATTGGAGTATCCATTGCGCCTAATTCAGAATAAGTTCCGTTTTGGAAAAAAGTATAGTGAGCACCTAAACCAATAAATGGAGCCCAAGCGCCATCAGTAGCTGTAAATTCACGAATACTTAATGGAAAGTATTCTAATTGCATACCAATATCAGTGACTTTAGCTTCACCTTTCATAGCTCTTAATTGAGCCGCTGTAAATGAACTTCTGTCTACCCATTTACCAAAGTGCTGTAATTGAGTACTGTTGTAAGATAACTCAGAACGCACTTTAAAGTGGTCGTTAAAATAAGTTTCAGGCATGTAACAGTTACATTCTGCACGGTAAGCAAAATTCATATAGTGAACTAAACCAATACCAAAACCAGTGTTTCCAGCATTAGTTTCAAAATCGTGTCTTACTCCAAAATCAGATTGAAAAGCAACTCCTCCAACAAATGCTCCAACTTCATGAGAGAAGCCAAATTGTGCAGTCATTGATAAATTTGCTCCTAAAAGCAACATTAATAGGTATTTAATTTTTTTAGTCATCGCTAAAATTTTTCCATTATCGGACAAATATATAAAAACAAACTGCACTTCAAAAAAAAAAGAATGTTTTTCTTATGTAAAAAGCACAACTTAATACGATTAGTTAAATATTAGATAACATGAGGTATAAATTTTTCTTAAAAATATACCAAGTAATTTTTATAATGTATATTTGTCGACTTAAATTTTGCGAATTTGATAATTTAAGTAAAGAAACATATTTAACGAATTAGTTTAGCTACAAGTTTAATAGTATAATGGAACAAAAAATTAATGATTTTATGGCGCTTGTTGAGGCCAAAAATCCAAACGAGCCTGAGTTTTTACAAGCAGTAAAAGAATTTGCTGAAACAGTAATGCCTTTCATTGCTAATGAAAAAAAGTATGATGGAAAAAATGTACTTCTAAGAATGGCTGAGCCAGAGCGTTCAGTAATTTTCAGAGTGCCATGGGTTGATGATAAAGGAGAAATCCAAGTAAACAGAGGTTTCCGTATTCAGATGAATTCTGCAATCGGACCTTACAAAGGTGGTATTCGTTTTCATCAAACAGTAAATTTATCGGTTCTTAAGTTTTTAGCTTTTGAACAAGTTTTCAAAAATAGTTTAACAACTCTTCCAATGGGTGGAGGTAAAGGAGGTTCTGATTTTGACCCACAAGGAAAATCAGACGCTGAAGTTATGCGTTTTTGTCAATCGTTTATGACAGAATTATGCCGTCATATTGGTCCAGATTTAGACGTTCCTGCCGGAGATATCGGTGTTGGAGCAAGAGAAATTGGATACATGTTTGGTCAATATAAAAGAATTAGAAACGAATTTACAGGGGTTTTAACTGGAAAAGGGTTAGCTTATGGAGGTTCTTTAATTCGTCCAGAGGCAACAGGTTACGGTGTTGTTTATTTTACACAACAAATGTTGAGAACCAAAGGTGAAACAATTGAAGGGAAAACAGTTGCTATTTCTGGTTTTGGAAATGTGGCTTGGGGAGTAGCTTTAAAAGTGAATGAATTGGGAGGTAAATTAGTTACCATTTCGGGTCCTGATGGATATATTTATGATGCTGACGGAATTTCTGGAGAGAAAATAGAATTCATGTTAGAAATGAGAGCTAGCGGAAACAATAGAGCTGAAAGTTTTGCTGAAAAATTCCCAAGTGCTGTTTTCCACAAAGGAAAAAGTCCATGGGAAGCAAAAGTGGATATCGCTATTCCTTGTGCAACTCAAAACGAATTACATGAAGAAGATGCTAAAAAATTAATTGCAAATGGCGTTATGTGTGTAACTGAAGCAGCAAATATGCCATGTACATTAGACGCTATCAAACAATTCTTAGATGCAAAAGTTTTATTTGCTCCAGGTAAAGCAGCTAATGCAGGTGGTGTTGCGGCATCTGGTTTAGAGATGACACAAAACTCTATTCGTTTAAACTGGACAAGTGAAGAAGTAGATGCTCGTTTAAAAGACATCATGACAGGTATTCACAGTCAGTGTAAAAAATACGGAACAGAAGAAGATGGTTATGTAAACTATGTTAAAGGAGCCAACATTGCTGGTTTCGTTAAAGTGGCTGACGCTATGTTAGCTCAAGGTGTAGTATAATAACAAACTTTGAATTATATAAAAAGCTCTTTCAGGAAACTGAAAGAGCTTTTTTCTTTTATGAAATATATCAAAATTAAAATTAATACGTTTGTAGTATATTTGTATTAAATACTTGCGATGAAAAAAGCGATTTATATTTTTATATTTTTTATTTCCCAATACTTTTTTGGGCAACAAAGCAATCAATTGTGGAAAGGTTATTTTTCTTACAATGAAATTGTAGATGTTGAATCGTCGACTAATGCCGTGTTTGCCTCTACTCAAAATGCTCTTTTTTCACAAGTAGTCGCATCTTCTAATTTGAATGTTTACAATTCAATTACAGGGTTAAAACCAGATGTTATAACTACAATTCACCATTCAGATGCTTTTAATAAAACATTTGTTGGAAATAATAATGGTTTAATTTTAATACAAAATGCAGATGGTTCTGTTACTACTAAAGTAGATGTTATTGAAGAAGTGCCTGTGCCACCTAACAAAAAGAAAATTAATGATTTTTTTGAATTCAATGGTCGCTTGTATATTGCTACAGATTATGGAATTTCTGTAATCGATATTGCTACATCTGAATTTATTTCAACCTATTTTATTGGTACATCAGGAGAAGAAACAGAAGTGCTTCAAACCACCGTTTTTAATAATGAAATTTATGCCGTTACAAGAAGTTTTGGCATTAGAAAAGCGAATTTAAATAATCCTAATTTGTTTGATTTTAGTCAATGGCAAACTTTTGATACTGGATTTTGGTTTGGAATCGTAACTTTTAATAATCAATTGATTGCAACAAACGCAAATGCTAGAACGTATCGATTTAATGGAGGTACAGCATTTGAGATTTTAAATCATAATCAAGCAGGATTAAAATTAAAGACAAACGGAACGGAGCTTATAGTAACTACTCAAAACAACGTGTATGTTTTAAATCAATCATTTTCAATTTTAGCTCATATAACTCAAATTCCCAATTTTACTGTGCGCTTTACAGCTGCTTCTGTTGTTGGAGGAATTATATACATTGGAACTGAGAAAGAAGGGTTGTTTTCAACGAGTTTGTCAAATCCGACGGTATTTACTGCAATGTCACCAAATGGCCCGCTTCAAAACAGTACTTTTAGATTAAAAAAAGCGACTAATAAAATTTGGGTAGTACATGGCGATTATAGTCAGTCATTTAATCCTTATCCACTTGATGAATTAGGTATTAGTACATTTACAGCAGATCAAGGTTGGGATGTAATTCCATATAGCGATTTAAGTGGTGCAAAATCTTTGTCGGATATTGCAATTAATCCATCTAACCAAAATCAAGTATATGTAACGTCTTATTTTTCTGGACTCTTAAAAGTGTTTGGAAACACAATTGAATTGTTTAATAATACAAACACAGGCGCAAATGGTCTAGAGTCTTTAGTGTTGCCAGGAAACCCATCTTATGTTGATATTAGAATCAATAGTCCAGCTTTTGATAGAGAAGGTAATCTTTGGGTAACCAATGCGTATGTAAATAGAGGAATCAAAGTTTTAAGAGCTAACGGACAATGGCAATCCTATAATTTATCTGGAATAACTGCAAATTTAGCCACCGGAAGATACAACGCAATGTCTATCGATAAAAATAGTACCAAATGGATACCTGCTTATAACGATGGTGTTGTAGCTTTCAATGAAAATTACAATAATAAGTTTATTGTAATTAACCAAGAAAATGCGGATCTTCCAACTACGGTTGTAAATTGTGTGGCAATAGATAACCGCAATCAATTATGGATTGGAACAATGGCTGGTTTGAGAGTTTTGTCGAGTGTTGACAGATTTATTTCAGAAACAGAACTAGATGTTTTCCCAATTATTATTCAAGAAGGTGATTTGGCTCAAGAACTGTTTTTTCAGCAACCTATTTTAGATATTGCTGTAGATGGAGCCAATAGAAAATGGGTTTCTATTGCCGATGGAGGTGTTTTCTTAGTTTCTTCAAATGGTCAGCAAACCATTTACCGCTTTGACAAAAGCAATTCACCATTACCAAGTAATAACGTATTAGATATTGAAATTGATGGAGTATCTGGAGAAGTGTTTTTTGCCACAGATAAAGGAATTGTTTCGTTTTTAGGAACTTCAACTAAACCAAGTGATAGTTTAGGAGATGTTTTTGTATACCCGAATCCAGTACGACCAGAATTTTCAGGAACAGTAAAAATTAGCGGGTTAACCGACAAAGCTAATATCAAAATCACAGATATCGAAGGGAATTTAGTTTACGAAACTACTTCATCAGGAGGAACTATTGAATGGGACACCAAAGCTTTCGGAAAACATAAAGTAGCATCCGGAGTTTATATGATTTTTGTAGCAAGTCAAGATGGAACCGATTCTACCGTTAAAAAAGTTATGATTATTAGATAGTTATGAATATTCAATTAGATTCAAACGAAAAACGATTTTATCTATCTCTAGCTATACTTTTCCTTTTTTTCTATTTTTTTAGAATATTGTCAAAAAATTATTTTTTAGTAGATTCCTATGAATACATCGAAATAGCAAAGTACATTTCTAATCAAATGTTTTTTGACTCAAGTATTAACCCTTCATTATTAACCAAAAGACCATTTTTTTACCCTTTATTTCTATCTTTTCTTTTAAAGTTCAAAATTGAAATTATAATTCTTATTCAGACATTTTTTGCTTTTTCAAATAGTTTTATTTTGGTTCAAATTTTAAAAAAATTTAACATCCAAATAAAACCTTATCATGTTCTTTTTTTTCTTTTAACTCCATCAATTTTTATATATTCTCAATTAATTATGTCTGAATGGTTATTGATGTTATTAATTAATTTAAAGTTTTGGCTTTTCACACAAAAATGGTCAAATCGTAATTTTTTCTTCATTCAAATCTTAACCATTTTATTAGCTTTTACTAAACCTGTATTTTATCCATTTATATATTTGAATTTTGTTTACTTTTTTATTTTCTTTTTTAAGAAAAAGGTTTTTAGTTTTTTCATATTTCTGCCCATTATACTTTTACAATTATATTTACATCATAACGAAACACGAACGGGTTACAAGCATTTTTCTTCAATAGAAAATAAAAACCTAATTAATTATAATTTGTTTTATTTCAAATCATTTACAAACTCTCCAAAAGAAGCTCAAATATGGTTAGATTCAATTTATAATGGAGAGTATGAGAAAATGGATTTTCAAAAACAAAATGAATACTTAAAACAAATAGGAATTTCAACAATTAAAGATGATTTTTTTAGATATACTTTTTATCATGTTGTAAATGCTTTTAGAGGAGTTTTAGATCCTGGTCGTTTTGATTTAATGACATTTTTCAAGGAAGAAGATGGAAATCAAGGTTTTTTGGAAATTTTAAATGGTAAGAAGCGGTTTTCAAGTTTATTTGAAAACAATTTTTTTGTTCTCTATTTACTTTTAATTCCAGTTTTTTTGTTTGCTATATTGAAGGTTTTTTTATTTTCTTATGCTTTAATTTTTAACAGATACAGTTTTTACTTGAATTACATAATAATGCTGTTTTTTTATTGTATTTTAATAACAGGTCCAATCAATTGCTCAAGGTTTATGATGCCGTTACAAGGAATCATTTTTGTTTTTTATATCGTCGGGATAAATTCATATTATAAAAAAAAGAATATCAATGCTAGTCAAAACTAAAGCCATCGTTCTTTCTTCCTTAAAGTTTCAAGAAAAAAGCTTGATTGTCAAATGCTTTACCGAAATCGATGGATTAAAAAGTTATTTTGTACAAAGCGCTTATTCCAACAAAAAAGCCAATCAAAAAATTGCTTATTTTCAGCCATTAACGATTATTGAAATCGAAGCTAATCACAAGAATAAAGGCACGCTCGAGCATTTTAAAGAAATCCGATTAGCCCATAGTTATTATTCTATAAATACCGACATTGTTAAAAGTACGATTGTAATTTTTCTCTCCGAAATTTTGCATCACGCCATAAAAGAAGAAGAGAAAAATCAAAATTTATTCTCGTTTTTAGAAACGGCGCTTCTTTGGTTGGATACGCACGATGAAATGGCAAATTTTCACCTCATTTTAATGATGGAAGTTACTAAATACTTAGGCTTTTATCCCGATGTAACTGAAATTGATTTTCCTTTTTTCGATACTAAAGAAGGTTATTTTACGCCTTTTCAAAGTGTAAATTCGTTAACCGAACACGAAACGCATTTGTTCAAAAAATTATTAGACTTAAAATTTGATGCTGACCAAAAAGTATTTGCCGGAATTGAACGTCAAATTTTGTTAAAAATCCTCTTAGATTTCTATACGTTACATTTAGATGGCTTCAAAAAACCAAAATCGTTAGAAGTTTTAAAAGAAGTTTTTTCCTAAGTCTTAACTTTTGCCTTTTACCTTTTGCCTTTTACCTTTAAATCATTACTTTCGCAAATTGATTTAAGAAAGCGACAAAATGAGCACAAAATTTACTGAATACAAAGGACTTGACTTGCCAACAGTAGCGTCAGAAGTTCTTGATTTTTGGAAAAAAAACCACATCTTTGAACAATCGGTAACTTCTCGTGAAGGAGCTACTCCTTACGTGTTTTTTGAAGGGCCACCATCAGCAAATGGTTTGCCTGGTATTCACCACGTAATGGCGCGTGCGATTAAAGATATTTTTTGTCGTTATAAAACTCAAAAAGGCTACCAAGTTAAGCGTAAAGCAGGCTGGGATACGCACGGTTTACCTGTAGAATTAGGTACCGAAAAAGAATTAGGCATCACCAAAGAAGACATCGGAAAAACCATTTCAGTTACCGAATACAACGAAGCGTGTAAAAGAACCGTTATGCGTTACACCGACGTATGGAACGACCTTACTGAAAAAATGGGATATTGGGTAGACATGGAAGATCCATATGTGACGTACAAATCCAAATATATGGAAACGGTTTGGTGGTTACTAAAACAAATTTACAACAAAGATTTACTATACAAAGGTTACACCATCCAGCCTTATTCTCCAAAAGCGGGAACAGGTTTGTCTTCGCACGAAGTGAATCAGCCAGGTTCATATCGTGATGTTACCGATACAACGATTGTGGCGCAGTTTAAAGCAAAAGACGAAACATTACCAAGTTTTTTACAAGGTTTTGGAACTGTTCATTTTTTAGCTTGGACGACTACGCCTTGGACGTTGCCATCAAATACAGCATTGACTGTTGGCCCAAAAATCGATTATGTTTTAGTAAAAACGTTCAATCAATATACTTTTGAAGCAGTAAATGTAGTTTTAGCTAAGAATTTAGTTGGGAAACAATTCGGTGGAAAATATTTTACAGCGGAATCAGAAGCTGATTTTGCAAATTATAAATCAGAAGATAAAAAGATTCCATACCAAATTTTAGCCGAATCAAAAGGTGCTGATTTAGTAGGAATTCGTTACGAACAATTATTACCATTAGCGTTACCATATCAAAATCCAGAAAATGCGTTTAGAGTAATTTCAGGGGATTTCGTAACTACAGAAGATGGAACTGGAATTGTACACACCGCACCAACTTTCGGAGCTGATGATGCTAAAGTAGCGAAAGAAGCAACTCCAGAAGTACCACCAATGTTAGTCTTAGATGAAAACGGAAATCCTGTGCCATTGGTAGACTTGCAAGGAAGATTCATCCAAGGTTTAGGTGATTATTCTGGCAAATATGTTAAAAACGAATATTACAACGATGGTGAAGCGCCAGAACGCTCAGCTGACGTAGAAATCGCTATCCAATTAAAAGAAGAAAATAAAGCCTTTAAGGTTGAAAAATATGTACACAGTTACCCACATTGTTGGAGAACAGACAAACCAATTTTATACTATCCATTAGATTCTTGGTTCATTAAAGTAACCGAAATCAAAGATAGAATGTTCGATTTAAACGAAACCATCAACTGGAAACCAAAAGCTACAGGAGAAGGTCGTTTCGGAAATTGGTTGAAAAATGCAAACGATTGGAACTTGTCTCGTTCAAGATATTGGGGAATTCCTTTACCAATTTGGAGAAGCGAAGACGGAACCGAAGAAATGTTAGTTGGTTCAGTTGAAGAATTGTACAACGAAATCGAGAAATCAATCGCAGCAGGTTTCCAAACAGAAAATCCATACAAAGAATTCAAAATTGGAGACATGAGCGAAGCCAATTACGATTTAGTGGATTTACACAAAAACGTAGTAGACGGAATTGTTTTAGTTTCTCCATCAGGAAAACCAATGAATCGCGAAACTGACTTAATTGACGTTTGGTTCGATTCAGGTGCGATGCCTTATGCACAATGGCATTATCCATTTGAGAACAAAGAATTAATTGATGAAAATAAAGCATTTCCAGCCGATTTCATTGCAGAAGGTGTTGACCAAACTCGTGGTTGGTTTTATACTTTACACGCGATTGGAACTTTAGTTTTCGATAAAATCGCTTATAAAAACGTAGTTTCAAACGGATTAGTTTTGGACAAAAACGGACAAAAAATGTCGAAACGTTTAGGAAATGCCGTGGATCCATTCACTACTTTGGCTGAATATGGTCCAGATGCTACTCGTTGGTACATGATTTCGAATGCAAATCCTTGGGACAACTTAAAATTTGATATCGAAGGTGTTGCTGAGGTTCGTAGAAAATTCTTTGGAACGTTATATAATACGTATTCGTTCTTCTCGTTATATGCTAATATTGATGGATTTACTTATTCTGAAGCGGAAGTTCCATTTGAAGAAAGACCAGAAATAGACCGTTGGATTTTATCCGAATTACATACTTTAATTCAAGTTGTTGATGAAGCGTATGCGGATTACGAACCAACTAAAGCAGCAAGAGCTATTTCTGATTTTGTTCAGGAAAACCTAAGCAACTGGTACGTTCGTTTGTGTAGAAGAAGATTCTGGAAAGGCGATTATGCGCAAGATAAAATTGCAGCTTATCAAACGCTTTATACGTGTTTGGTAACGGTAGCAAAGCTTTCGGCTCCAATTGCACCATTCTTTATGGATAAACTTTACAGAGATTTAACACAAGCTACAGGTTCTGAGTCATTTGAAAGTGTACATTTGGCGAAATTTCCAGTTTCGGTTGAAAACTTTGTTGATAAGTCGTTAGAGAGCAAAATGATGAAAGCACAAACGGTTTCTTCACTAGTTTTATCACTTCGTAAGAAGGAAATGATCAAAGTGCGTCAACCGTTGCAAAAGGTAATGATTCCAGTACTTGACGACAATCAGCGTGCTGAAATTGAGGCGGTTTCTGACTTAATTATGGCTGAGGTAAACGTGAAAGAAATTGAGTTATTAGACGATGCTTCGGGTGTTTTAGTGAAGCAAATTAAGCCTAATTTCAAAACATTGGGACCGCGTTTTGGTAAGGATATGGGATTGATTTCCAAAGAGATACAAGGTTTTGGGCAAGAAGAAATTGCTAAATTAGAGCGTGATGGGGAGCTGGTTATGGATATTTCAGGAAAAAGTATAACTTTATCACTAGAAGATGTTGAGATTTCTTCACAAGATATCCCGGGTTGGTTAGTAGCCAATTCAAACGGAATTACGGTAGCGTTAGACATTACGATTTCCGATGAATTAAGAAAAGAAGGTATCGCGAGAGAATTGATTAACAGAATCCAAAATATCAGAAAAGACTCTGGTTTTGAAGTAACTGACAAGATTACCGTTAAAATGGAAAAAAATGCTCAAGTTGAGGAAGCCGTTTTAGCTAATGAATCGTATATTAAGTCAGAAACCTTAACCGAATCGTTAATTTTTGTGGAAAACCTTGAAAATGGTACGGAAATTGAGTTTGATGATATAAAAACAAGTATATTAATTTCAAAATAAGAACCGAAAGGTTTTTAATCGACGTATAACTATAAAAAAATATTGAAATTATGGTAGAGGAGCAAATTAGATATTCAGACGCTGATTTGGCTGAATTCAAAGCGTTAATTCAAGCTAAATTAGAAAAGGCTAAAGGTGATTTAGAGCTTATTAAGAGTGCTTACATGAATGACTTAAATAACGGAACTGATGATACATCGCCAACATTTAAAGCATTTGAAGAAGGTAGTGAAACAATGAGTAAAGAAGCCAATTCACAACTAGCTATTCGTCAAGAAAAATTTATTAGAGATTTAAAAAATGCCTTAATTCGTATCGAAAACAAAACCTATGGTTTGTGTAAAGTTACAGGCAAATTAATAAGTAAAGAGCGTTTAAAAATCGTTCCTCATGCAACTATGAGTATCGAAGCAAAAAACTTGCAACGTTAATCTTTTTACAAAATTATACTAACGCTCCGTTTGGGGCGTTTTTTATTTAATAAAAACACTATTTTTGCAAAAAAATTGAACATGTCGTTAAAGAAAGCCTATATTTTAATCATTGCTATTTTATTAATTGATCAGATTTCGAAAATCTACATCAAGACGCATTTTTTTATTGGAGAATCCATAAAAGTAATGGGTTTAGAATGGTTTCAAATTCATTTTATAGAAAATGAAGGTATGGCTTGGGGTGCTGAAATTCCTGGCGAACATGGAAAATTAATTTTAACTTTATTCCGTATCGTAGCCGTAGGAGGAATTGCTTGGTGGTTGTGGGATTCAGTAAGAAAAAAAGCATCAAATTATTTAATCGTAGCTATTGCTTTGATTTTTACAGGCGCTTTAGGAAACATTATCGATTCGGTTTTTTACGGTGTCATTTTTAACGATAGTTATCATCAAGTGGCAACAGCTTTCTCCGACCAACCATACGGTACTTGGTTCCACGGTGAAGTAGTAGATATGTTCTATTTTCCAATGTGGGAAGGAAACTTACCTTCTTGGTTACCAATTTGGGGTGGCAAACACTTCACTTTCTTCAACGCCATTTTCAATGTAGCCGATGTAGCGATTTCAACTGGAGTTGGGATTTTAATCGTATTCAACAAAAGAGCGTTTGCTCATGCAGATAAAGAGGAAGCATTAGCTGAGAAATAATCTCAACATGAAAAACGCATTTTTTTTATTGTTTTCAATTGTCCTTCTTTTTTACGGATGTAAAAAGGAAGAAGAAAATTATATTGAGGATATAAAAATAATACGCGAATATGAAGGTCCTGCACCAGATCATTTTATTTTTGAATTGAATGTATCTTCTGATGTTTATTCAAAAATAGATAATGATAGTTTAACGAGGCATATTTTAGAATTGAATAAAAATGAGCGAATTGACTATTCAAATAATTTTTTTGGATTAGATAAAGTGGGAAATAATAAAATAATTTTTCATTTTATTACACCTTATTTTCTAGTAGGTAAAAATAAAAGAAATCATATATCAGACACTTTGTTAATAGAAGAGCTTAGAAAATCTAGAGATTTGAAGCTTATACTTCATTTCAATAAAGAAATAATGGAATTCAAAAACAAATAACTCCATCAGGCGTCACACAAAAATCCAATTTCACATCATTATCCGAAACATCGTCAATTTTTTCTTCTGGAGGAAAGAACGATAATCCAATTTTAATCGTTTCGGGCTTGCATTTGCTTAGAAAGTTATCGTAGAAACCCTTGCCATAGCCAACACGATTTCCTTGCTTGTCATAAGCTAAAAGCGGTACAAAAACCACATCAATTTTCGCGTCAGGAACTTCTAAACCATCAACCGGTTCTGGAACGTTGTAACTGTTCTTTTTGATTTTGGTATTATCGGTTAATAAAAAATGCGTCATTCCCAAAGTGGCAAATTCGCACTTCGAAATGACGATTTCTTTATCTTTTCCCGCTAAAATTTGAAGAATATATTCGGTATTGATTTCTTTTTGCTCTTCAATCGTTAAAAACAAATGATAATACAATTTGTCCCAAATGTCCATGCGCAACAATTGGTTCGCAATCGCTAAACTTTTGTCTTCGATTTTCTCTTGAGTTAACTTTTGCCTTTCAGCTTTTGCCTTTTGCCTTAACGATTTCTTATCCATTTATAGACGCTTTCAATTCGTCTATAAATTTAGTCAAATGTTCTACTTCTACGTGATCCATTAACACAATTTTGTACCATTTATTGTGTTCATTGTGTTGTTGTGGCACCAAATCATACTTTTCAGCAATTTCTTCTGGAATCGATTCCGAATGAATCGTTACGATATTCATAAACGGTTCGCGGAAATATTTGATGTTTAAATGGTCTAACTCGTTACATAAAAATTGCGTGCGCATTTGTAAAATACTTACTTTTTCAAACCAACCATAAGCACCGTAAGTGAATAATATCATCCAAACCGCTACAGCATTCGCACCAGAGCGACTTCCGCAAAGCGTTAAATCCATTCCTTCAACATATTCCGCTTCTTTGGTCAATACGTTTTCAATTAAACCTTTTCGGCAAACAAAAACACCTGTTCCATAAGGAGCTTGCAACATTTTGTGCGCGTCAATCGTAATCGAACTTATTTTCGGATTGCTGAAGTTGATATTCGATTTTTGATTACTAAACGGATACACAAATCCGCCATAAGCGCCATCAATGTGCAAACGATAGGTTACTTCATTTTTTTCAAGTGCCGAAGTATAATCATCAGGATTATCAACCGAACCAAACATGGTTGTTCCCATATTTGAAACGGCAATGAAGTATTTTTTTCCTTTATTTTTAGCTTCCGAAATGATGTTATCCAATGCATTTACATCAATTTCACGGTTTTCAAATCCAACCGGAATTTTCAACCAATCGATTTGCAATAAATTAGAAGCTTTTGGAATTGAATAATGCGTGTCTTCCGATGCTAAAATGGCAATTTCGTCTAATTTCGCATCAAAATTATGCAAGAATTCATTTCTAAAAACCCAAATCGCTTGAATATTAGCTTCCGTTCCACCAGGAGCGATGTAGCCATCAAATTCGTTTTCTTTGGCTTTAAAAATATCAACAGCAATTACATTTAAAACTTCGCGTTCAATTTCTTGTGTGCCATAAAACGCTTTTTCGGAAGTACCAAAAGTGTGACAACCAATGTTATTTGGATTCGCAACATAGGTTTGAAGCGTGGGTGCATCTTTCAAAAAAGGCGCATCATCATAAAAAACGCGACTATCTAACTTAGAAGCCGGATAGCCTAAAGAAGCATCTTTTGAGAAGTTAACATTATCATGCAAAGCCTTATCAATTCGGGCTTTTCTTTCTTCGTGTGTAAGTTTTTTCCAGAAGTTCATACCTAAAAATTTTGACGAAATTACAGGTACTAATTCAATAAAAACATGATAATTGTTAGCTTTCTGATTCTAAGTGAGTAGAAATGTGAAAAATAGCATCGCCTTGGTAAATAATAGGCGCATCATTTACATTAATTACATAACCTTCATGTGGCGCTTTCATTTTGTGCTCTACTTTTCCATAAGGATCAGAAATAGTAGCCAATAAATCACCTTTTTTAACAAAACTACCAATCGTAGTTAAACCATGAAACATACCGGAATATTTCGCTCTAATCCAACTCGATTTTTCTATATAGATGGTTTTGTTGTCTTTTTTTGTTGCTTTTTTTCTCGGATTTAGCATTTCTAAATGATCTAAAAAACGCTTGGTTCCTTCCACGGCTTCTTCAGTAACTTGAAGGTTTATATCTAATGATTTTCCGCCTTCAAAAAGCAACATTTTAACGCCTAATTTATCGCAAGAATTTCGGAACGAACCCGAAATATTCTTCGAATACAATGTAAAAGGCGCATTAAAAACATCGGAAAGTTGCTTTAATTCTGGATTTTCTGGTACAATTCTAATTTGCGGAGCATTAAATCGACTCGCACCACCCGCATGAAAATCGATTGCATAATCTACGTGCGGAATAATATCTTTTAAAATATAATACGCAAAACGACTCGCCAAAGAACCTGTTTTACTTCCAGGAAAAACCCGATTCAAATCGCGACCATCTGGAAATTCACGTGTTTGATTTACAAATCCGAAAATATTGATAATCGGAATACAAATTATCGTTCCGCGTTTTGGTTTGTTTATTTTTTGAATGATTAACTGACGCACAATTTCGGTTCCGTTTATTTCATCACCATGTAAGCAAGCGGTGAATAAAACTGTTGGACCATCAATTTTTGAACGCTCCACAATTATTGGAATTTTCAATTTATTCATGGTGTGCAACTTGGCAATTTCCATGTTAATGGTTTTGCTTTCGCCAGCTAAAATGGTTTCTTTTAGTATTACAAGTGGTTTTGAGGCTGTCATTTGGTTGATTCTAAGGTGTTAAAAATACGAAAAGTTCAAGAACAAGGGCAAGTTCAATTTCAAAAATCAATTTTTTATTAGAACACAAATTGAAGAAATGAAAAGTTTAAAAGTAAAACGTCTCTGTGTACCTCTTTTCAACAGCATCAAAATCAAAAAAAGCTCCATGAATCTCTGTGTAAAAAACAACGCTCCAATAAGCGCTGCAAAGCATTCGTTTCATCCGCGTGCCAATTCAAACAATTCTCTTATCTTTGTTCTTTACCTCTTTTTTAAAAATGCAAACACCATTAGAACTTCAAATCCAAACTTTACCTGATAATCCGGGTGTATATCAGTATTACGATAAGGATGGAAAAATTCTATATGTTGGGAAGGCGAAAAATTTAAAAAAGCGCGTTCAATCGTATTTTACAAAGAACCACGATAATTATAAAACGTCGGTTTTAGTAAAGAAAATTGTTGCGATAAAACATATTGTTGTTCCAACGGAAACCGATGCTTTGTTACTGGAAAATAATCTGATAAAAAAGCTTCAACCACGTTATAATGTATTGCTTCGCGATGACAAAACCTATCCTTGGATTTGCATCAAAAACGAACGTTTTCCAAGAATATTCTCTACCCGAAAAATGATAAAAGATGGTTCAGAATATTTTGGACCTTACACCAGTTTTAAAACCGTTCATACGATTTTGGATTTGATTAAAGAATTGTATCCGCTGCGAACTTGTAATTATGATTTATCGAAAGCAAATATCGATTCGGGTAAGTTTAAAGTCTGTTTAGAATATCATATTGGAAATTGCAAAGGACCATGTGAAGGGTATGAGTCATTGGAGCATTATCAAAGTCAGATTGAAAAAATCCGTCAAATTTTAAAGGGAAATTTCAAAGAAAGTTTGAAAGATTTTAAGAAATTAATGACTGATTTGGCGATGGAAATGAAGTTTGAAGAAGCGCAAAAAATCAAAGAAAAAATCGAGGTTTTAGAAAATTACCAATCGCGTTCCACAATTTTGAATCCGAAAATATCCAATTTGGACGTATTTTCAATTATTTCCGATGAAACAATGGCGTATGTGAATTTTTTACAGATTTCGCATGGAGCCATCGTTCGTTCGCATACATTGGAATTAAAGAAAAAATTAGACGAAACCAACGAAGAATTGTTAGAATTAGCCGTAGTAGAATTGCGTGAACGTTTTCACTTGAATTCTAGAGAAATTGTTGTTCCCTTTCCAATTGATTTAGGAGAAAACATCAAAGTTACAGTTCCTCAATTAGGCGATAAAAAGCAAATTTTAGAACTATCAGAACGTAATGCCAAATATTATCGATTAGACCAATTAAAACAAATTCAAATCGTTGATCCAGAGCGACACACCAATCGCATCATGGCACAAATGCAAAAAGATTTGCGACTTTCGGTAGAACCAAGACATATTGAATGTTTTGATAATTCAAACATTCAAGGAACGAATCCCGTTTCGGCTTGTGTAGTGTTTAAAGATGGAAAACCGAGTAAGAAAGATTATCGTCATTTCAATATCAAAACGGTTGAAGGTCCAAATGACTTTGCTTCGATGGAAGAAGTCGTGTACCGAAGATATAAACGAATGTTAGATGAAAATCAGCCGTTGCCACAATTGATTATTATTGATGGTGGAAAAGGGCAATTATCATCAGCATTAAAAAGTATTGATGATTTAGGATTACGAGGCAAAATTGCCATTATCGGAATTGCAAAACGTTTGGAAGAATTGTTTTATCCTGGCGATTCAGCTCCGTTATATTTGGATAAAAAATCGGAAACCTTGAAAGTGATTCAGTTTTTAAGAAACGAAGCGCACCGATTTGGAATTACACATCATCGCGACAAACGAAGTAAATCAGCGTTAACGAATAGCTTAGAAAGCATTCCTGGAATTGGCGAAAAAACTATGATTACATTAATGAAACATTTCAAAAGTGTTAAAAGATTGCAAAATGCCGACGAAAAAGCAATTTCTGAAGTTGTAGGTGTTTCAAAAGCCAAAAAAATTTCCGACTTTTACAAGAATAAATCCCTATAAAAAGAAATGAAAAAACTGCTCTTGTTTGTAAGCCTACTAATTTTTACCCAAATCAGCTTAGGACAAGAAAATCAGCGACCAAAAGTAGGACTTGTGCTTAGTGGAGGTGGTGCAAAAGGATTGGCGCATATTGGTGTTCTTAAAGTAATTGATTCGCTCGGAATTAAGGTAGATTACATTGCAGGAACTAGTATGGGAGCAATTGTTGGTGGATTATATGCTTCGGGCTACAATGCAGAGCAATTAGATTCTATTTTTTCTAAAATTGACGTAGATGCCTTACTTCAAGATTACACACCTAGGGAATCAAAATCGTTTTACGAAAAACGAAATGATGAGATTTACGCTTTAACGCTACCGTTTAATAAATTCAAATTAGGTTTACCTTCTGGTTTATCTAAAGGCCTTTATAATTTCAATCTAATTTCT
This sequence comes from Flavobacterium cheniae, assembly GCF_004363695.1. GTDB lineage: Bacteria > Bacteroidota > Bacteroidia > Flavobacteriales > Flavobacteriaceae > Flavobacterium > Flavobacterium cheniae. The sequence goes on from NZ_SNZC01000002.1 coordinate 705,043, forward strand.
TCTTTAACACAACAAGTAAGTCATATAAGAGATTTTGATGAGTTACCCATTCCGTTTTTATGTATTGCAACTGATGCTGAAACAGGTGAAAAAGTGGTTTTAGACTCAGGAATCTTAGCTCAAAACATGATTGCCAGTGGTGCGTTGCCTACGTTGTACAGCCCAGTTGAAATGAACGGAAGATTGTTGATTGACGGTGGTGTTATAGATAATTATCCTGTTGAAGAACTAAAAGCAAGAGGATTGGATATTATAATTGGTGTTGACGTTCAGGATGGTTTAAAAACCCGAGAAGAATTGAAAGGCGTAACATCGGTTTTAGCACAGATTAATAATTTTTCCATGATTGAAAAAATGGAGGGAAAACAAAAAGCAACTGATATTTACATCAAACCAGACATTAAAGGCTATACCGTTGTAGATTTTGAAAAAGGCAATGAAATTATTGCAAAAGGGAAAGAAAAAGCGTTAGAATTTATAAAGGAACTAGCGCCATATGGAAATTCAAATTCAAAAAATGATAAAAAAATAGTCTTTCAAGATTCTATCTATATCAAAGATATTGTGTTTAATAAACTGGATAATTATACTCGTGCATACATTGTAGGGAAATTAAAGTTCAAAAGAAATACCAAAATTTCTAATGCCCAATTGCAAAAGGGAATTTTAAATTTAAATGCTACACAAAATTTTAGCGCTATCAATTATTCATTTGAAAAAATGCAAGATGGTGACAAATTAATTTTGCAATTAAAGGAAAACGAGAACAATACATTCTTGAAATTTGGATTGCACTATGATGATTTGTTTAAAAGTGGGATTTTAGTGAATTACACCAAAAAAAGATTAATAGCTAAGAATGACGTTGCTTCTTTAGATGTTATATTAGGAGATAATATTCGATATAATTTTGATTATTATATTGATAATGGCTTTCATTGGAGTTTTGGGTTCAATTCAAAGTTAACGACATTTAATAGAAATATTACTAGTAATATTGCCGATGACGTTGTTTTTAACACAACAGCCAATGCAATTAATGTAGATTTTTTCGACTTGAGTAACCAAGCGTATTTGCAAACGATTTTTGCTCAAAAGTTTTCTTTAGGAGGTGGATTAGAATTTAAAGTTTTAAAATTGGAATCGGAAACACTAGAAAATACTGATCCTGTTTTTGACAGTAGTGATTATCTGTCGGTATTTGGTTTTGTAAAATATGACTCATTTGATAAAAAGTATTTTCCAAGAACTGGCTGGAATTTTAATTCTGAGATACGTTCTTATGTTTATTCATCTGATTATAAAAATAATTTTGAACGATTTTCAGTAGCAAAAGCTGATTTTGGTGTTGCACAAACCGTTTTTAAAAATATGACGCTTAAATTTCAAACCGAAGGTGGTTTTGCAGTAGGCGAAAGAAGTATTTCTTATTTTGATTTTATTTTAGGAGGTTACGGATTTCAACAAGTAAATAACATCAAGCCCTTTTTTGGTTATGATTTTTTAAGTATTGCTGGAGATAGTTATGTAAAACTTTTATTAACAGCGGATTATGAGATTTTTAAGAAGCATCATTTGAATTTTAGTGCTAACTTTGCTAATGTTGGAAATAAAATTTTTGACACCATAGAGACTTGGTTTGTACAGCCAAATTATTCGGGTTATTCCTTTGGTTATGGGATGGAAACTGTAATTGGACCGGTTGAAATTAAACACTCCTGGTCGCCAGAAACTAAAGATCATTACACTTGGTTTTCAGTAGGATTTTGGTTTTAAAATATTTTTTTCGATATTTGTAATGATGAAAAATTGGACAGACTTACTTTCGCATTTAAAGTTCCTCATCAAGAGAAATCCTGAGTGAGCATAACTTCTTTTCGATTTACAGCGGGATTTTGTAATCTTGCTAAAAGCTATTTTAGAACTTTTAATAAAAGAAAAAATGCCAATATATCACAAATTAGGAGAAATTCCTCGCAAACGTCATACACAATTCCGTAAACCAAACGGAGATTTGTATTATGAGCAATTGTTTGGAACAGTTGGTTTTGACGGTATGTCAACCAATTCATATCACGAACAAAGACCTACTCAGGTTAAAGAAATCAGAAGACAATATAGTGTTGCGCCAAAAATCGCAAAGTCAAATAACATTCAGTCTTATAAATTAAGAGGTTTTGATATTGCACCTCAAGACGATTTTCTAGAAAGTAGAAAAATTGTTTTAACGAATTCTGATTGTCACATCGTTTTAGCAGCACCAAGAAAATCAACAACCGATTATTTTTATAAAAATACCGATTCAGATGAAGTAATCTTCATTCATCAAGGAACTGGAAAACTAAGAACCATGTTAGGAAATTTAGATTTCAAATATGGCGATTACTTAGTAGTTCCAAGAGGAATGATTTACAAAATCGATTTCGATACCGAAGACAATCGCTTGTTTATCGTAGAATCACATTCGCCAGTTTATACACCAAAACAATATAGAAACTGGTTCGGGCAATTATTAGAGCATTCGCCGTTTTGCGAAAGAGATATTCGTCGTCCAGAAGAATTAGAAACTTACAATGAAAAAGGAGATTTCGTAATCAAAGTAAAGAAAAAAGACGAAATTTTCGAAATGGTGTATGCTTCACATCCATTTGATGTAATTGGATACGACGGATTTAATTATCCTTATGCATTTTCAATTCATGATTTCGAACCGATTACAGGAAGAATTCACTTACCACCACCAGTTCATCAAACTTTTGAAACAAATGCATTTGTAATTTGTTCGTTTGTTCCAAGATTATACGATTATCACCCATTGTCAATTCCTGCACCTTACAATCATAGTAATATTGATGCCGATGAGGTTTTATACTATGTAGATGGTGATTTTATGAGTAGAAATGATGTAAAACCAGGGAATATTTCGTTACATCCTGCAGGAATCCCTCACGGACCACACCCAGGAGCAGCAGAAAGAAGTATTGGTAAAAAAGAAACGTTAGAATTAGCCGTAATGGTAGATACTTTCAAACCTTTAATGGTTACAGAAGATGCCATGGGTATTGCTGATGATACATACTTTCAATCTTGGTTAGACTAATGAATTATAATAAATTATCAGCCGACCCAACAGCTTTAATACTTGGAATAATTGCTTTTGTAATTATGATCTTAGGATTTTGTTGTGGATTAGTAGTTTTTGTTTCGTTAATTTTAGGAGTTGTAGGATTAGTTCTTTCAATAAAAAGTCTTAAAGAGTATGAAGCAAATCCAACAGTATATTCACACCAAAGTAGACAAAATGTATATGTTGGAAAAATCATTTGTTTGGTAACAACTATTTTATCAGCAATGTATTTTATAGTAATAATAGTTGCGGTTGTGGTTTATCAAGTTGGTTTTTCCGACATCATAGAAAACAGATTAGATCAAATTAAAAATCAAGAAGTTAACGATTCCATTTATTTGGAAGAAGAAATTGAAGAAAATTATAGTAACGATTCCATTTATATAGATTCCACTTTTGTAGATTCTATGAGAGCGGAAAATTAAAATTTAAGAATTATGGCACAAGAAATAAAATCAGTAGAATACGGATTAGAAAAAATATTTGAAGGAGCACAAGACTTTTTACCTTTAATGGGAACAGATTACGTAGAGTTTTACGTAGGTAACGCAAAACAAGCGGCTCATTTTTACAAAACAGCTTTCGGATTTCAATCATTAGCATATGCAGGATTAGAAACTGGCGTAAAAGACAGGGCTTCTTATGTTTTAAAGCAAGATAAAATCCGTTTGGTATTAACAACCGCTTTGAATAGCGATTCTTTAATTGGCGAACACGTAAAAAAACACGGAGATGGTGTTAAAGTTATTGCACTTTGGGTAGAAGATGCACGTTATTCTTTTGAAGAAACGACAAAGCGTGGTGCAAAACCATATTTTGAACCAGTAGTTGAAAAAGACGAAAATGGAGAAGTTGTTCGTGCGGGTATCTATGGCGCATACGGAGAAACTGTTTTCATTTTTGTAGAACGTAAAAATTATAACGGAATCTTTTTACCAGGATATAGCGAATGGAAATCAGATTACAATCCAGAACCAGTAGGGTTAAAATTTATCGACCACATGGTGGGTAATACAGGTTGGAACAGAATGAATGAAGCAGTAAAATGGTTTGAAGACGTTATGGGATTTGTAAATTTCCTTTCGTTTGACGACAAACAAATTACTACGGAATATTCAGCTTTGATGTCTAAAGTAATGTCTAATGGTAACGGAAGAATTAAATTCCCTATCAACGAACCAGCAGAAGGGAAAAAACGTTCTCAAATTGAAGAATATTTAGATTTTTATGAGGGTGAAGGTGTACAGCACATTGCAGTAGCAACAGATGATATTTTAACTACAGTTGCTGAAATGCGTGCAAGAGGTATCGAGTTTTTAAGTACTCCGCCGCAAGCATATTATGATGCAATTCCTGAAAGATTAAAAGATCACATGGATAAATTCAAAGAAGATATTAATGAACTTCAAAAATTAGGTATCATGATTGATGCTGACGAAGAAGGATATTTATTGCAAATTTTTACCAAGCCAGTTGAAGATCGTCCAACACTTTTCTTCGAAATTATTCAAAGAATGGGTGCTAGAGGATTCGGTGCAGGTAACTTTAAAGCCCTTTTTGAGTCAATTGAACGCGAACAAGAATTGCGAGGTACATTATAAAAAGACCAAATCATTAACAAATCATCAAATTATAACGTTGTAGTGGTGTCGTTTTTGATAAAAAAATGTTAAAGTTGAAATTTAGCTAAGAATAATTCAAAAACATATATACCTTTGCACTCGCAAAACAAGGAGGTAGTTTGCCTTGCTTTGTAATAAATTTTCATAATTTATAGTTTTTTGGTTGGTTAATAGCATAAAAACTCAGTCATATTTTTGACTGGGTTTTTTTGTTTTAGTATTTTTGGAACGGAAATTGCATTTTCATTTCTAAAAATGAATAAACCATGAAAAAAATTGCGCTACTTCTTATTCTTTTTGTTACTACAAATTCATTCGTAGTTCAGGAAAATGCATACACTACTGGTGAGTGGTTCAAACTTCGAATCCATTACGGAATGGTAAATGCCGGTTATGCTTCATTAGAAATTAAAGACGCCGTTAAAAACAACAAAAAAGTACATCATGTAGTTGGAAAAGGTTGGACTGTAGGAATGGCTAAGTTTTTCTTTGAAGTTGATGATAATTATGAAAGTTATTTCGACAAACAAACAGGAAAACCGTATCAATTTGTTAGAAAAATTGATGAAGGAGGTTATACTAAAAATCAAGAAGGTTTTTTTAATCAAGAACGAAACACAGTTTTAGTTAAAGATTACAAACACAAAACCGAAAAAACGTTCTCGGTTCCTGAGGATATTCAAGATATTGTGTCTTCTTTTTACTATTTAAGAAATCACCCTAAAATTGATAAGTTAAAAGTAGGAGAATCTATTGCAATTGATATGTTTTTTGATGATGAAACCACAAAGTTTAAGTTAAAATTTGTTGGTAGAGAAGATATAAAAACTAAATTTGGAAAAGTTTCTTGCATGATTTTTAGACCTTATGTGCAAGCAGGTAGAGTTTTTAAAGAAGAAGAAAGTTTAACCGTTTGGATTTCAGACGATGACAATAAAATTCCAATCCGTTTAAAGGCAAGTTTAGCTGTTGGTTCTATCAAAGCTGATTTAGAAGCTTTTAAAGGCTTAAAACATTCATTCAAAGTTAAAGTAGATAAATAATGGAAGTTACTCCCAAAATTCAGGAACAATTAGATCAACTTCATGATAAATTTGAAGCCATCAATCAAAACACATCCACTCATTTGGAAGGTTTGCTTTGGGCTAAACCCATTACGTATTGGGATTATATCCAAACTGATGCGCTTTTGAGTCTTCAAACACAACGAACCACTTTGCCAGACGAAATGGTTTTTGTAATGTATCATCAAGTAAACGAGTTGTTGTTCAAAATGATTCTTTGGGAAATGAACCAATTGTGTCATAACGAAAAACCAACAACTGATTATTTTACCGAGAAATTAGGAAGAATTAGTCGTTATTTTGATATGTTAACCACATCTTTCGATATCATGAAAGACGGAATGGAGCCGGAACAATATCTAAAGTTCAGAAACACATTAACACCTGCTAGTGGATTTCAATCGGCACAATATCGTTTAATAGAATTCAGTTCAACTGATTTAATTAACTTAATTGACAACCGTTTCAGAGCTACCATAGATAGAAATACTCCATATGACCACGCTTTTGAGCATTTGTATTGGCAAGCAGCTGGTAAAGATTATCATACAGGCGAAAAATCGTATTTAATTTTAGAATTCGAAAGAAAATACAAAAAAGTATTCTTAGATTGGATGGAAGAATACAACACAATTAATTTGTGGAGAAAATTCAAACAATTGCCAGAAACTGACCAACAAAATCCTGAATTAGTAGCTGCTATGCGTCATTACGACAAAACCGTTAATATTACTTGGGTAATGGGCCACTTTAACGCTGCAAAAAAATACATCGAGAGTGTTCCAGGAAATCACGAAGCTACAGGTGGAAGCGATTGGAAAAAATACATGTTACCAAAATACCAAAAAAGAATATTCTTCCCTGAATTATGGACGAAAGAAGAATTAGATAACTGGGGAGAATAACCGCATAGCGCACAAAACAAAAAACATTGAGATATTTAGTACTAGCCATTTTATTTGTTACTTTTTTTACCGCTTGTAATTCGAAAGATGAGGCAGAGAAAGCAAAAAAAGCAACAGTAAAAAAAGAACCTATCATAAAAGAATTCGGATTTACGTTTAACGACTATAAAGTGGTTAGAGATACTATTCGTTCGGGTGATACGTTTGGAAAATTACTAGAAAAATTCCCATTAAAAGATAGTTTACGAATCCACGATGTTACTGAAAAAGTAAAGGATTCATTCAATGTTCGACGAATAAAAGCTGGGAAACCTTACATTTTATTTTTAGATAAGAAAAAGCCAAATACGCTACAAGCTTTAGTATATATAGAAGACAGAATTAATTTTACGGTTGTCGATTTTAGAGATTCAATTGTAGTTTCCAACAAACAAAAACCCACTATTTTAAAAAGAAGAGTGGTAGCGGCAGAGATTAAAGGTTCATTGTCTGAAACTTTAAGCAATGCAGGAGTTAGCGCTGGTTTAGCCAATAAATTAGCCAATATTTATGCTTACACAGTCGATTTCTTTAAAATTCAAAAAGGAGATAAATTTGCGGTTACGATTAATGAACGTTACATCGATGATTCTATTTATGTAGGAGTTGAAAGCATTGAAGCTTCTTATTTTGAAAATAAAGGGAAAAAGATTTTTGCCTTTCCATATAAATTGTCTGAAAATCAGAAACAGGAAGATTTTTATGATGAAAATGGAAAAGGTTTAAAAAGTATGTTCTTAAAAGCACCATTGGATTATTTTAGAATTTCGTCTCGTTTTTCAGGCAGACGTTTTCATCCGGTACAAATGCGCTTCAAAGCTCATAATGGAACTGATTACGCAGCACCTCACGGAACACCAATTAAAACCACCGCATCAGGAGTTGTAGAACGAACAGGTTACACCGCAGGAAATGGAAACTTTGTAAAAGTCCGTCACAGTTCTACTTATTCCACTCAATACTTACACATGTCTAAAATATCGGTGAGAAATGGGCAACGCGTATCTCAGGGACAAGTAATTGGAAAAGTAGGAAGCACAGGTTTGGCAACCGGACCTCATGTTTGTTACCGTTTCTGGAAAAATGGCGTTCAAGTTGATCCGCTTAGGCTGAAATTACCTAATGCCGAACCGATGAATGACTCTCACAAACAAAAATATTTAGCGCATATTGCTCCTTTAAAGAAAGAATTGGATAGTATAACTGCAGTAAAATTTAAAGAATAATGGCACTATCGAAAGTAAATCCGTCACAAACTGAAGCTTGGCAAAAAATACAATCGCACTTCGAAACAATGCAAGCAACTTCAATGAAAGATTTGTTTGCGTCTGATCCAAATAGAGCTGATAAATTTCACATTCAATGGAATGATTTTTTAGTTGATTTTTCTAAAAATATTGTCAATCAAGAAACATTAGATTTGTTATTGAATTTAGCTAACGAAGTTAATTTAAAACAAGCCATTTCCGGTTATTTTCAAGGCGATATAATCAATCAAACCGAAAATAGAGCTGTTTTACACACCGCTTTACGTGCGAAAGAATCATCCAATGTTTTGGTCGATGGCATTAACGTAATGCCAGAAGTATATTCGGTAAAAAATAAAATCAAAAACTTCTCTAACGAAGTTATCTCAGGAAATAGAAAAGGATTCACAGGAAAACCATTTACCGATATCGTAAATATTGGAATCGGTGGTTCTGATTTAGGTCCAGCCATGATTGTAGAAGCCTTACAATTCTATAAAAATCATTTAAAAGTTCATTTTGTTTCCAATGTAGATGGCGATCACGTTAACGAAGTAATCAAAAAATTAAATCCAGAAACGACTTTATTTGTAGTAGTTTCTAAAACATTTACAACGCAAGAAACATTATCAAATGCAGAAACTATCAGAAGTTGGTTCTTGCAATCGGCTTCACAAGATGATGTAGCGAAGCATTTCGTAGCGGTTTCAACCAATATTCAAAAAGTAACCGAATTCGGAATTAATCCCGACAACGTTTTCCCAATGTGGGATTGGGTTGGAGGTCGTTTTTCGTTATGGAGCGCGGTAGGTTTGTCCGTAAATTTAGCAGTTGGATTTGATAATTTTGATAAGTTGTTGAAAGGGGCCAACGAAATGGACGAACATTTTAAAAATGAATCTTTCGATAAAAATATTCCAGTAGTTTTAGCTTTGTTGAGCATTTGGTATAACAATTTTTTTGGTGCCGAAAGCGAAGCTTTAATTCCGTACACGCAATATTTGCAGAAGTTAGCGCCATACTTACAACAAGGTATTATGGAAAGTAACGGAAAAAGTGTTGGTAGAGATGGAAAACCAGTAAATTATCAAACTGGAACCATTATTTGGGGCGAACCAGGAACGAATTCGCAACATGCATTCTTTCAATTGATTCATCAAGGAACCAAATTAATCCCAACGGATTTTATCGGATTCAAACAACCACTTTACGGAAACAAAGATCATCACGACAAATTAATGTCGAATTTCTTTGCGCAAACCGAAGCTTTATTAATGGGAAAAACGGAAGCGCAAGTAAAAGTAGAATTCGAAAAGCAAGGAATTTCAGGTGAAAAAGCCGATTTTCTATTGCCTTTCAAAGTCTTTTCGGGAAATAAACCAACGAATACCATCCTTATCAACAAACTAACACCTGAATCATTAGGTGCTTTGGTAGCGATGTACGAGCATAAAATTTTCGTGCAGGGCATCATTTGGAACATCTTCAGTTATGACCAATGGGGCGTTGAAATAGGTAAACAATTAGCGAATTCTATTTTAGATGAAATCGTAACAAAAGAGGTTAAAAATCACGATAGTTCAACATCATTTTTGTTGAAAGCCTATTTGGAATAAGTTTTAGTAATACATTATATAAAAACCTCTTATTCATTTTTTTGAGTAAGAGGTTTTTTAATTTCCTATATTTGTAATTCACTTTTAAAAAATTAGGTATGTACGAAACTATTCAATCTGTTCACTCTATTTTAGCATATGCCGCTTTAGGCTTATTGTTATTGGCTTCATTTAATGCCATTTTTGGATTAACTTCTAAAAAAATATTTACAGACAAAGATTTACGCTTGTCTTTATTTACCTTGATTATTTGTCACATTCAATTATTAATTGGATTGATTTTGTATTTTGTTTCTCCACTTGGCGCTGGGCAATTAGGAAACATGAAAGACGCTGCTATGCGTTTGACCTCATTAGAGCATCCTTTAGTTAACATTATTGCATTAGCAGTAATCACAATCGGATGGTCGAAACATAAAAAAGAAGAAAGTAACAACGGAAAATTCAAAAAGATTGCCGTTTTCTATACATTAGGTTTAGTGTTAATCTTATCAAGACTTCCTTGGGCTAATTGGTTCAACTAGTCTTTGGTACAATCTTTGGTAATAAGTTTACAAAATCATAAAATTATGAAGAAAAATATCCTAATAATATCGTTTGTATTACTTGTTACTGCATTAGTAAGCTTTTCTAATGGAACAAAATCAGGTTTCGTTAGAAAAGCTTCTTTATATGATACAGTTAAGAAAAAAGATTCGCTTCAAATTTTAGATTCGATAAAAAAATCAGACTCAATTCGAGTAGCCGATTCTATAGCCAATCTAAAAACTAAACTATACAAGAAAAACGTTGAAGCTTCGCATTATTCTGACAAATTAAACGGAAGAAGAACCGCAAGCGGACAAGTTTTTAGTAACAAAAAATACACGGCCGCTCATAAAACGCTAAAATTTGGAACGAAAGTAAAAGTCACCAATTTAGCCAATAACAAAAGCGTTATCGTAACCATCAACGATAGAGGACCACATACTCGAAATAGAGAAATCGATTTGGCAAAACGTCCATTTTTAGACATTTCTCACAATAACGGACGCTCGCTTTTACGCGTTAGTTTAGAAATCGTAGAATAATTATTTCAATTTACTTCCTTTAGAAGCCCACCAAGGCACAGTTTCAACTACCAATCTTCCTGCTTTTACGGCTGGGTCAAGATTTGCCAAACTATCTGCTTCTTGTAAAGTTTCGGTATTAAAAAGTAAAAATCCCGCAATAGTTTCATGTTTGTCAGCTGGACCTGCAATACTAATTTTATTGGTTTTTGCTAACCAATTGATATGTTCCATGTGCTTTTTCTGAATTTCCGCCGCTTCTTCTTTAGAATGTTCACGGTTAGGACCTTTTTTAAGCATCACCAAAAAATATTTTTGCATCACATACGTAGTATCGCCTTCTTTGTAGCTAAAAGTTTCGTGATTGGTTTTCGGTTTGTCAGGATAAACTACGGTGTTAGATCCGCAAGCAAACAATAATACAAGTACAAGTATTCCAAAAAGAGCTTTCATTTTACCAAGATTTAAAAGGGTGGTTACATAAATAAGCATTGTAATAACGTTCATCGGAAGTGACTTCTTCGCCTAACCAATTGGGTTTAGAAAAAGATTCGTTTTCCGATTGTAGTTCAATTTCGGCAACAATTAAACCTTCGTTTTCGCCAAAAAAAACATCGACCTCAAAAAGATGATTTTCATGCATCACGTTATATCGAATTTTATCAATAGCGCCTTTTTCACAAAGTGATAATAAAGCTTCGGCTTCCGAAATAGCGATTTCTTTTTCCCATTCAAAACGGCTCATGCCCGAATCGTTTCCTTTACCTTTTATGGTTAAAAAACCTTTGTCGCCTTTGATTCTAACTCTAACGGTTCTTTTAGGATTTGAATTCAGATAACCTTGAACAATTCTAAAGTTTTCGCTGCTTTCTATGATGAAATCGCGATTGGTAACGAGGAATTTGCGTTCTATTTCTACCAAAATTTAATATTTATTTAGGCATCTAAATTACGAAAAAAACCTTTCAATTTGTATCTTTACCCATATTAGACCTAAATCAGGAAGATGCTACAAAGAAAAACGAATACAACACCCGACGCCATCATTAGAAATTATTTTAATGAATTACAGCTTTGGAAAAACGAAGAGAACGATATCGATATATTGGTTCAATTGGTCAATGCTATTCGTCCGAAAAGTCCAAAAAAACTTGAAAAATTTAGTATTTTCCCTATAATTGAATTCTTTACGAATCATCCAACAGAAAGAGAAAATTTTGTTGTCTATTTAAAAACCGTGCTGCAAAACAAAAATTTTGACAGCATTTTAACCGATGCAGGAATTTTACAAGACATCGATTTCTTTTATGAAGTAAAAAAGAGAATTTTCGCTAAAATACTACCGTATCAAGCGCCAAAAGACACACTGCAATACGTTTTAAATCAGATTTTTTATGCTGATTCTGATCCAATTTGGATTAATAAAATTCCGAAAGCAGAATTAGAAACACTATTCGATTTGTTTCAATTTGAAACCATTTACGAATCGGTTGAAGCTCATGCACCTTTGTACGAAGTAATGGAAGCCATAAATCTGTTGTCGCAACGCACCAGTGGAAAAGCCTTGGAAACCGATGTAATGAAAATGGTGCCCGAATATTCTGGTTTAGAAAGTCCATTTGCGGCTTTTGAAAAAGAATTATATGCCATTGAAAAAACCATTCGTAATAAAGAATCGGAATTTCATACGACTTCATCAGATATCAATTTCAAGCAATTATTGGTGTTATATAAACAATGTAACGAATTTGTCGAGAAAGCCTTTCAAAACTCTTCTAAATACGGAATTTCGTTACGTGTGAACCAAAACCTATTAAGTATAAAACAACATTTGTATCGCATTGGTGTTTTGATGCCACTTTTAGTGATTGACAAACCCGAAGAAAAGAAATCAAAATCGATAGAATTAGCAATCAAACTAATTAAATACAATTGTTTAAAAACCAACGTAAGAAAACTATTTGCTGAAAGCACGCAATTGTTGTCTTACGAAATCACACAACATACCGCAAAAACAGGCGAACATTATATTACCGAATCGAAAACCGAATATTTCAAAATGTTATACGCAGCGCTTGGCGGTGGTTTGATTGTGGGTTTTTTGTGTATTATAAAATTACTATTGTCAAAAGTAGAAGCATCTGACTTTGGTCATGCTTTTTTCTATAGTATGAATTATTCGTTTGGTTTTATTGCGATTTATGTTTTAGGATTTACGTTAGCTACAAAACAGCCTGCTATGACGGCCGCAGCGTTAATTAGTGCTTTGGAAGATGGTTTGAAAAAGCAAGCCAGCGGAGATGGAGAAAAGCACAACAGTTTTGCTGTTTTATTCGCCCGATTGTTTCGTTCGCAGTTTATTGCCTTTGTGGGAAATGTCGTGATGGCTTTTCCAGTAGCGCTTTTAGGAATTTGGTTAATCGATTTAGCGTTTGATTACAATATTGCCGAAACCAAATGGCAAAAATTAGTTACCGATTTAAGTCCGATACATTCTATGGCGATTTTTCATGCTGCTATTGCTGGATTTTTCTTGTTCTTATCTGGAATTATCTCGGGAAGTATTGCCAATCGAGACAAGCATTTTGATGTGTATTATCGAATTCAAGAACATCCGTTGTTAAAATTAAATTTCGGAAAAGCCAGAGCTGAAAAAATTTCAAAATGGTACGAACGCTATTGGGCAGGAATCATTTCCAACTTTTGGTTTGGTGTTTTCTTAGGAAGTACGGCTTCTATAGGCTTGTTTTTAGGATTAAATTTAGATATTCGACACATTACTTTTGCCAGCGGAAATTTAGCTTTAGCAATTTACGGAGCCGATTATATGGTGAATAACGTGATGTTATTTTGGGGCATTTTAGGCATCGGAATTATTGGTTTTGTCAACTTTATTGTGAGTTTTAGTTTGTCGCTTGGGTTGGCGTTTCGTTCGCGCAATATTCCGTTGGCGGAGTTACGACCAATTATTACGTCTATCAAACAACATTTCTTTAGAAAACCAATGAGTTTCTTTTTTCCTACAGAATAATTTATGAGCGAGCACTACCGAAAAATAATTCACGTTGACATGGATGCGTTTTATGCATCGGTAGAGCAAATGGACAATCCTGAGCTGAAAGGAAAACCTTTGGCGGTAGGCGGAAGCGAAGTTCGTGGTGTGGTTTCAGCAGCAAGTTACGAAGCGAGAAAATACGGAGTTAGAAGTGCGATTAGCGGCATTCAAGCGAAGAAATTGTGTCCCGATTTAATTTTTGTGCGACCAAGATTTGACCGTTACAAAGAGATTTCCAAAAAAATCAGAAAGATATTCCACGATTACACTGATTTAGTCGAACCTTTATCGCTCGATGAAGCGTATTTAGATGTTACCGAAAACAAAAAAGGCAATCCCAGCGCGACATTAATTGCTCAAGAAATCAGAAAGCGCATTTTTGAAGAAGTTGGACTTACGGCTTCGGCAGGAATTTCAGTAAATAAATTCGTAGCCAAAATTGCTTCCGATTACAACAAACCGAACGGACAAAAAACGGTAAATCCAGATGAGGTGGAAGCCTTTTTAGAAAAATTAGACGTTAAAAAGTTCTATGGAGTAGGCAAAGTAACGGCTGAAAAAATGTACCAATTAGGCATTTTCACAGGTTACGATTTAAAGCAAAAACCGTTAGAGTATCTCGAAAAACATTTTGGAAACAGCGGTTTGCATTACTACCAAATTGTGCGAGGCATTCACAACAGCGCGGTAAAACCCAACCGAAAAATTAAATCGGTAGGAGCGGAGCGCACTTTTGGTGAGAATTTATCTTCTGAAATTTTCATGGAAGATCGCTTGCTAAGTATTGCCAAAGAATTAGAAAAACGCCTCCAAAAAAGCAAAATTTCAGGAAAAACTATTACCTTAAAAATAAAATATTCCGATTTCACCTTACAAACCCGAAGCAAAACTTTGCCGTATTTTGTAAACGACAAAAACATCATTTTGGACGTTGCTAAAGATTTACTTTACCAAGAACGCCTAAGAAACTCCGTGCGATTACTAGGTATTTCCATTCACAATTTAAACAACGAAGAAAAAACCAAAACCACTTTACCTCAAAAAAGTGTTTCAGTGCAATTGAAGTTTGAGTTTTAAGTGAAGAAAATTTTTTACATTGCAAGGTAAATTACATTCAGAAAAATGACTAAATATATATTTATCCTATACTTTTTAATATTTAATTATCAATCTGTTTTTGCATGCAAATGCGAATTAATTGATGATATTAAGACGGAATTTAATTCAACTGATGTTATTGTTCGTGGTAAAGTAATTTCTAAAGAAAATGTCACTTTTATAAGTACTCTAAACAAAAAAGGATTAAAAAAAATAAATTCGAATAATGCATTAGATAATGATAAAAAAGAGTTCTTAAAAAATGAAGATATTTTAAGAATTGAGATTGAAGTACTTTACACCTATAAAGGAAAAAGATTAAGAAAAAACATCATTGTTTATACAAATAGGCATTCTGGAACATGTGGTTATAAAGATTTTGAGTTTGGTCAAGAATACCAAGTTTATTTATCTAAAGATTGTTATTTTGGGTTTAACTATAAAAAAGCAAATTTAGACGCTTCAAGCTATAATGGTTTTTGGACAAATATTTGCACAAGAACAAAGCAATTTTCGTTGGAAGAAGATAAGGAGCTTAAAAAATTGATGAATTAATTTTAAGCTTCTGAGCAAATCCTTCTGAAACAATAAGATGAAACCTCCATTCTGACACTTTCAAAACGGAGGTTTTTCATTCCTTTTTCAAACTTAAACAAGCGTTAAAGTTCGTTTTTAATAGCTATTGGTTCGTTTTTCTTTTTAGTTTTATCCCAAATTACAATCGTTATGGAGTTCAAAGTTTACGATGCTGCGTTTGCAAAACAGCATGAAAATGGCGCTATAAAAGCTATGCCACTAGTGTCTTGGGATATTTATTCTCAGTATTTGTTGCAAACTAATGTATTGCTTCACGATGTAAATTCGTTACATCAAATAGCTAATAAAAATCAATGGAAATCAGTTTGGGATTATAAAGAAAGTTTACAAGACGAAACCGTAATTGTGGTTACTGATGCACAATTAAAAATTGTTTTCGCTAGTAAAAACATCAAAAAAATGAATGGCTACGAAGCACAAGAAGTCGTTGGAAACTCACCAAAAATGTTTCAAGGCGCCAAAACCGATTTACAAGTGAGCAACGAAATCAGAAAAGCCATTTTAAACAAAGTACCGTTTGAGAAAAATGTAATTAATTATTGCAAAGATGGTTCGTTGTATAAATGTCACATCAAAGGATTTCCAATTTTCAATCACAAAGGTGAAGTAACTAATTTTATTGCGTTTGAAAAAATAGCCGCATAAAACGAACATATATAAAACAAAAAGGAGTGCTAAATTATCTTTAGCACTCCTTTTTTATGTAGAAATGAGATTATTCTATTTCAGAAACTCTTAATGTGTTTACCATTCCTTTCGCTACGATAGGCATTGCAGCTAAGTTAACTACCATATCGCCTTTTCTAACGTATTTTTTTTCTTGACAAATGGTATTGATGTCATCAATCGTGTCATCTGTACTTACTAATTTGTCATAGAAATATGCTCTTACACCCCATAAAAGGTTCAATTGTGTTAATATTCTTCGGTTAGAAGTAAATACTAAAATATGCGATTTTGGTCGCCAAGCCGAAATTTGAAACGCAGTATAACCAGAATTTGTTAAGGTTGTAATCGCTTTTGCATTAATGGTATCAGCCATTTGAGCCGCGTGATAACAAATCGATTTGGTAATATAACGACTGTTTTTTATTTGTGGTTGCGAAATTGGCACTTTAATAAGTGGCGAATCTTCCACGCTTTCAATAATACGGGTCATAGTTTCAATAACTTCCACAGGATAATTTCCTACTGAAGTTTCTCCTGATAACATTACGGCATCCGCTCCGTCCATAACCGAATTGGCTACGTCGTTTACTTCGGCACGTGTTGGAGTTAAAGACGTAATCATAGTTTCCATCATTTGTGTTGCTACGATTACCGGAATACGAGCTGTTTTTGCTCTGTGAATCAATTTTTTCTGAATCAAAGGCACTTCTTCCGCTGGAACTTCCACACCTAAATCACCACGAGCAACCATTAAACCATCACAAAACGCTACGATTTTGTCAATGTTTTCAACTGCTTCAGGTTTTTCAATTTTGGCAATAATTGGAATTTTATGATCGGAATGTTTTGCAATTAAATCTTGTAAATCTTCTAAGTCTTTTGGTGTTCTCACAAACGATAAAGCAATCCAATCGACTTTATTTTCAATCGCAAAAATAGCATCGCGAATGTCTTTTTCAGTTAAAGCTGGTAACGAAACTTTAGTGTTAGGTAAGTTTACTCCTTTTTTTGATCTCAAAGGACCACCTTGCACTACAACCGCTTCAACTTCGGTGTTTTTGTCGGTTTTAGTAACTTCAAAAATTAATTTTCCGTCGTCTAATAAGATTCTTTCTCCAGGATTTACATCTTTTGGAAATTCTTTGTAGTTCATGTAAACTCTCGAAGCTGTTCCTAAGATATCTTCTGCAGTAGTGAAGGTAATAATATCGCCTTTGCTTACTACTACATCTTCTTTCATTACACCTACGCGTAATTTTGGACCTTGTAAATCGCCTAAAATTGAAGTTGTATAGCCAAACTCATCGTTTAGCTCTCTAATCATTTGTATGCGTTCTGTAACATCAGTATAATCAGCATGCGAAAAGTTAACTCTAAATACATTAACTCCGGCATCAATCATTTTTTTTATTACTTCTTTTGTGCTACAGGCTGGGCCTAGCGTAGCTACAATTTTAGTCTTTTTGTTTGTTGGCATTTTAATTAAAAAATTAAATTATTTTTAGATTTTAAGTTCGTGATATCAATCGTGTAAGCCGTAGTTACATTTTTAATCTCTTGAATTTTATCAACTATGGATTCTGAGTCAAATCCGTAATCGATATTTTCAATTTTAATAAGGTAATCGGCTTTTTTAAATTCAGGTAGTAAAAAAACGGTGATGTCTACTTGCTCAAATAAAGAGGTTGTTTGTTTGTTGGAATTAATAATCGTGGTTTTGTTTTCGATTAACGTCCAAACAACATCGTTTTTTTCATCATCAAAAATGTAATTACTAAAAGCGCTTTTTCCTTCGGGAATGGCAATTTCTACATAAGCAAGATTTTTACTTAATTGAACGCCTAATTCCTTGTTCAGCATATAAGCCAATTTGTAATCATCTAAAGATGAATGCACGGCAATAAGCTCATAATCATCTGAAACAAAATCGTTTATTTGAATTTTATGAATGGCCATTACCAGAATTTAAGTTGTAAAGATAAGACTAAAATCTATTAAAAAGTACCCATTTACGTGTTCTTAACGTTAATTTAGTAACGAAAACGTTTTAGTACTGGGTTATTTTTTTGAAATTTTTTCTTGTAAAGCAAAATAAGCACGTTGCGATGCTTTTTCTTCTGCTTTTTTCTTAGAAGTAGCTCTTGCTCGGGCAATAATTTTTTGGTCGATAAGCAATTTTACCCCAAAATATTTCTGACCTTCGATGCCGTTATCTTCCACAAAATCAAAAAAGAAAGACATTTTTTCTTTCTGACACCATTCAATGATTAAACTTTTGTAGCTGATAACTTTTCCTTCTAATTTGGCAATATCTACATATTGTTTGATGATTTTATTTTGGATAAACTTTTCGCAATATGTAAAACCTCTGTCTAAATAAATAGCGCCAATAAATGCTTCAAATAAATTACCGTGAATATTTTCACCAAATTGATTTGAATTGATTTTACTTTCTACAAATTGAAGCAAGTTAAAATCACGACCAAGTTCGTTTAAATGTTCTCTGCTGACAATTTTCGAACGCATTTTAGTCAAATACCCTTCATCTCCCGATGGAACTTCATTATATAAATGAGCAGCAATTACGCTACCTAGCATGGCATCGCCTAAAAATTCTAAACGCTCATAATTGAACGGATTTCCTTTCTCGTCTACTTTGTTGGTAGAGCGGTGCGTAAATGCTTTTTTGTAATATCTAAGCTCTATAGGTTCAAAACCTAGTATTTTGGTAATTTTTTCAAAAAAAATCCCGTCTTCTGGAGAACGGGAGTTTTTTCTTATTTTATTAAATAAACGACGCATGTGTTTAGTCTTCCAATTTTTTAAACAATACACAAGCATTATGTCCACCAAAACCAAACGTATTGCTCATCGCTACTTTAATTTCACGTTTTTGCGCTTTATTTAAAGTTAAGTTTAATTCTGGGTTAATGTTTTCATCTACAACAGTATGGTTAATCGTTGGAGGAACAATACTATGTTGCATAGCTAAAATAGAAGCAATTGCTTCAATAGCACCAGCAGCACCAAGTAAATGTCCTGTCATTGATTTGGTAGAGTTGATATTAATGTTTTTAGCATGAGCGCCAAAAACATGACTAATTGCTTTTAATTCGGCAACATCACCAAGAGGTGTAGAAGTTCCGTGTGTGTTGATGTGATCAACTTGCTCTGGAGACATTCCAGCATCACGCAATGTGTTTTCCATTACTGCAATTACTCCAATTCCTTCTGGATGCGGAGCTGTTAAATGGTAAGCGTCAGAAGACATTCCTCCACCCCCAATTTCACAGTAAATTTTAGCACCACGTGCCTTTGCATGTTCGTACTCTTCTAATACTAATGCACCAGCACCTTCTCCAAGTACAAAACCGTCACGAGTTGCATCAAAAGGTCTTGAAGCTGTTTCTGGACTTTCGTTTCTTGTTGATAAGGCGTGCATAGAATTAAATCCACCCATTCCTGCAATGGTTACAGCCGCTTCAGATCCACCTGAAATGATAACATCACACATTCCTAAACGAATGTAGTTGAAGGCATCGATTAAGGCATTAGCCGAAGAAGCACAAGCTGAAACAGTGGTATAATTAGGACCCATATAGCCATTTCTCATAGAAATATGAGCTGGAGCAATATCGGCAATCATTTTAGGAATAAAGAAAGGATTGAACTTTGGCGTTCCATCACCTTTAGCATAATATATTACTTCATCTTGGAAAGTTTCTAAACCTCCAATACCAGCACCCCAAATTACACCTACTCTATGTTTGTTTACATTATCTGAAGTAATTCCAGCGTCTTTAATCGCTTCGTCACTTGCAGCAATGGCATATTGAGCAAATTTATCCAATCGGCGCGATTCCTTACGATCCATATAATCTTCGATGTTGAAGTTTTTTACTTCGCACGCAAATTTTGTTTTATGTTTTTCTGTATCGTAATACGTTATGGGTGCAGCACCACTTTTCCCATTAATTAAACCATCCCAGTATTCTTGAATGGAATTTCCAATTGGGGTTAATGCTCCAAGGCCAGTTACAACAACACGCTTTAATTGCATATCCTTATTTTTAAAATATCGTTTAAACAAATAATACCCGTGTTTTCTTTAGTTTATAATAGTAAAGAGACAAGGGTATTTCAATATAATGTGATTGAAATTCAATCAAAAATAGTCTAATTTCTTAAAATAATAAAAACCCGCATGCAAAAAAATGCACACGGGCGTTTTATTTATTATTTTTTAGCTTCTTCGATGTAAGAAATAGCTTGACCTACAGTAGCAATGTTTTCAGCTTGGTCGTCTGGAATTTGAATATCAAATTCTTTTTCGAACTCCATAATAAGCTCAACAGTGTCTAATGAATCAGCTCCTAAATCGTTTGTGAAGCTAGCTTCTGTTACAACTTCGTTTTCGTCAACACCTAATTTGTCTACGATAATCGCTTTTACTCTTGATGCAATGTCTGACATAATCTTTTAATTTTTAATTTAATTTGTTGGCAAAAATAAAAAACTTTATTTTAAAACAACCTTTTTGTTACTAAATGTGACCACGAATTTAAAAAAAATAATTCACAAAGGCTTCTTTTTTTTATTTTTTACCAAATTTTATTCTTTTTTTTGTGGGAAGAAATCAATAGAAAATGAAGAATATTGTGCTTTTTGCTTCCGGAAATGGCTCAAATGCCGAAGAAATAATCAGGTATTTTAAAAAAAATAACCAAGGAACTGTAGTCGCCATCTTTTCTAACAAACCAGATGCCAAAGTGTTAGATAGAGCAAAAAATCATAACATTTCTTCAGTGGTTTTTAACAAAGCGCAATTAAATGAAGGTTTCGTCTTGGAAAAATTACATCAGTTTCAACCTGATTTAATTGTTTTAGCCGGATTTCTACTAAAATTTCCTGAGTCTATATTAAAAGAATATCCAAAAGTGATTAATATTCATCCTGCGTTGTTGCCAAAATACGGCGGAAAAGGGATGTATGGCATGAATGTGCATCAAGCAGTTTTAGAAAATAATGAAAAAGAAACCGGAATTACCATTCATTATGTAAACGAACATTACGATGAAGGTGAATTTATTTTTCAAAAATCAGTAAATATCGAAGATTGCAAAACCGCGGAAGAAATTGCGCATAAAATCCACGAATTAGAACATCAGTATTTTCCTGAAGTAATAGGAAAGCTAATCACTAATCACTAATTACTATTCACTTGAGTCACGAAGTCCACATATATACAGACGGCGCTGCCAAGGGAAATCCTGGCCCGGCTGGCTATGGCGTGGTGATGGAAATGGTAGGAACTCCGTATAAAAAAGAATTTTACGAAGGTTTCCGATTGTCTACCAATAATAGAATGGAATTATTAGCGGTAATTGTAGGTTTAGAAAAATTAAAAAACCCAAAAACTAAAGTCTTAGTCGTTTCCGATTCCAAATATGTGGTGGATTCGGTAGAAAAGCGTTGGGTTTTTCAGTGGGAAAAAATAAACTTCAAAGCCAAGAAAAATCCAGATTTATGGATGCGCTTCTTAAAAATATATCGCCAACACCAAGTTGATTTTCAATGGGTAAAAGGGCACAACAGTCATCCGCAAAATGAACGCTGCGATGAATTAGCCGTTATGGCATCGCAACAAGAAAAATTATCGATTGATGAGTTTTATGAGCGAGAAGAAGGGAAGTTGTTGTAATAAAAAAGGAGCTTTTCAGCTCCTTGTAATTATTTAGTTTCTTTTGTTAAATCGAATCGGTAAATCGCGTCAAATCCTAGATATATAGAAGAATCAAATTCCGAATTTAGTCGGTTTCTTTTATCGGTACTTAAAGGGAACGTCAATACTTGAGCTCCTACTTTTTCATTACTGCTGTACACACCATAATCTGTTGTGTCAAATCCAACTTTTCCTCTCAAAATGATTGAGTTTTCCATTAAACCAAGTGCTGCATACATAGCAAAACGAATCGATTCTTCTTGGGTATAAAAGTCTGAATTAAATTCTGATAAATTATAGGATTTAATTGAGGTAAGTAAGTCAGTACCTACACTAAATTTTTTAGTTAATGCGTAATTTGCATCCATACGAATTGGTAAAGTAGCATTTATGTAAAATTTATTGTTTTTTGATCGATGCCAAATACCAATTAATGGTGTAATAGTAGAACCATGGTTTTCTGACGAAGCATATAATCCAAATTTAACTTTTGAAGTTTCATTGTATTGATAATCTAAAACAGCTAATCCTCCAAATTGGAAATCATTTGAACCAATATTATCAAAATCTGATGCTATTTTTGGAAGAAAAACATAGGTACCCGACCATTTTTCAGAATGTTGGTATTTCATTCCTAAGTTTAAACGTGTCATAGTTAAACTAGTTCTTTCTGAAGCTTGGGAAAAATTTAATCGTGTGTTTTCAACCGTAAATCCAGTTAATAAAACAGCTTTTTCAGATAACTTTTTAGGATAGTAAAGTTCCATATTTAGATTGTTTACACTTGTTTCGTAGTCATTGTCTACATTTCCTAATGTCGCATTATTTAAAGATAATTTAAAAATATCAACATAGTCTTGCGCACTAACAGAAACTGTAAATAGAGCAAAAAGCATTAAGAATTTAATTTTTTTCATAAGTTTTTTTGTTTTTTATTTATTAAAATTTTTTCAAAAATATTCTTTAGCTATTAAAATTGTTAAAAAATTAGAAAGTATTAAATTATGATAGTCATAAAATTAATTTATGAATAAGGTTTTTGAGCATAAATATGCGCAAAATCCTAACCTTCAAAACCTTTTAAACTTTTAAACTCATAAACTTTTAAACTTCTAAACAAAAACTTATCTTTGCACCTTATTTCAAATTCAATTTAATGAACAAACTATTAATAGTAGGAACAGTAGCTTTTGATGCTATTGAAACACCTTTCGGAAAAACAGACAAAATTTTAGGTGGAGCAGCGACTTACATTGGTTTAGCGTCTAACTTTTTTAATGTAGATGCAGCAGTAGTTTCTGTGGTTGGTGAAGATTTTCCAAAGGAATATTTAGATTTATTAGAAAATAAAGGAGTAAATATAGAAGGAATCGAAATTGTAAAAGGTGGAAAAACCTTCTTTTGGAGTGGAAAATACCACAACGACTTAAATTCTCGCGACACTTTAGTTACTGAATTAAACGTTTTGGCTGATTTTAATCCAGTTGTGCCTCAAGCGTATAAAAATTCGGATGTAGTTTTATTAGGAAACTTACACCCAATTGTACAATCAGGCGTTTTAAACCAAATGTCTGAAAGACCAAAATTAGTCGTTTTAGATACAATGAACTTTTGGATGGATTGTGCCTTACCAGAATTATTAGACGTAATCAAACGTGTAGATGTAATCACAATCAACGATGAAGAAGCGCGTCAGTTATCAGGAGAATATTCTTTGGTAAAAGCAGCGGCTAAAATCCATACCATGGGACCAAAATATGTGGTTATCAAAAAAGGAGAACACGGAGCGTTATTGTTCCATAACAAAGACGTATTCTTTGCTCCAGCTTTACCATTAGAAGAAGTATTTGATCCAACAGGAGCTGGTGATACTTTCGCAGGTGGTTTCGCAGGTTACATTGCACAATCAGAAAACATTTCGTTTAGCAATTTGAAAAACGCTATTATTTACGGTTCAAATTTAGCTTCTTTCTGTGTGGAGAAATTTGGAACAGAACGAATGGAGAATTTAGATAAAAATGAAGTGAATGCGCGTTTGAAACAATTCAAAGCCTTAACACAATTTGAAATAGAATTAGAAGAATAAAAACGTGCCTCGAAATTTCGGGGCATTTTTTGTTTCAAAAAGAATAAGAATTACAACAACCTACAACAACACAACAACTTATGAGTGACGCTATACAACACGAATGTGGAATTGCATTACTACGATTAAAAAAACCGTTAGAATTTTATAAAGAAAAATACGGAACCGCTTTCTATGGTGTACAAAAAATGTACTTACTTATGGAGAAGCAACACAACCGCGGTCAAGACGGAGCTGGATTAGCGAGTATTAAATTGGATGTAAATCCAGGAGAAAGATACATCAGCCGTATTCGTTCAAACGACCCGCAACCTATTAAGGATATCTTCGCTCAAATTAACGACAGAATTAGTCGCGAGTTAGAAGAACATCCAGAATACCAAGACAATGTTGCACTTCAAAAACAAAATATTCCGTATTTGGGAGAAGTGTTTTTAGGTCACGTTCGTTATGGAACTTTCGGTAAAAATAGCATCGAAAGTGTTCACCCATTTTTACGTCAAAACAATTGGATGCACCGAAATTTAATTGTTGCGGGAAATTTCAATATGACAAATGTAAAGGAGTTGTTCCAAAACTTAATTGACTTAGGACAACATCCAAAACAAATGGCCGATACCGTTACCGTAATGGAAAAAATCGGACATTTCTTAGATGATGAGGTTACCGAATTATACAAACAATGCAAATTAGAAGGTTTTTCTAAACAAGAAGCTTCACCAATTATTGGCGAACGATTAAATGTACAACGCATTTTAGAACGTGCTTCTCGTAATTTCGATGGAGGTTATGCAATGGCTGGACTTTTTGGTCATGGCGATTCGTTTGTTTTGCGCGATCCTGCCGGAATTCGTCCTGCGTATTTCTACGAAGATGATGAAATTGTGGTAGTCGCTTCAGAACGTCCGGTAATTCAAACGGTTTTCAATGTACCTTTCGAAAAAGTGCAAGAATTAACTCCAGGAAGTGCTATCATCATCAAGAAAAACGGAAATGTTTCTATTCAGGAAGTAAGAACACCATTAATCAAAAAAGCATGTTCGTTTGAACGCATTTATTTTTCTCGCGGAAGCGATGCCGAAATCTACAGAGAACGTAAAGAATTGGGAAAATTAATCTTTCCAAGTGTTCTAAAAGCAATTGATAACGATACCGATAATACCGTTTTCTCGTTTATTCCAAATACTGCAGAAACTTCTTTTTACGGAATGTCAGAAGCGGCTCAAGATTTCTTAAATCAGAGAAAAGCCAAAATGATTATCGAGCAAAAAGATACGCTGACTGAAGACACCTTAAAAGAATTGCTTTCAGTAAAAATCAGAACGGAAAAAATCGCGATTAAAGATGCGAAACTAAGAACATTTATCACTGAAGATAGTAGTCGCGATGATTTAGTAGCACACGTTTATGATGTAACGTATGGTGTGGTAAAACCAACCGATAATTTGGTAATTATTGATGATAGTATTGTGCGAGGAACTACTTTAAAACAAAGTATCATTAAAATGATGGATCGTTTGCATCCAAAGAAAATTGTAGTTGTTTCATCGGCTCCTCAAATTCGTTACCCAGATTGTTACGGAATTGATATGGCGAAATTAGAAGGTTTAGTGGCTTTCAGAGCAGCTTTAGATTTATTAAAAGAACGCAATTTATATCATATAGTAGAAGAAGTATATCAAAAATCGAAAGCACAAGAAGATTTTAGTGATGCTGATGTAGTGAATTATGTAAAAGAAATTTATGCGCCATTCACTGATCAAGAAATTTCTGATAAAATTGCCGAAATGCTTACGCCAGAAGACACAAAAGCAGCAGTAAAAATCATTTACCAAACGGTGGAAGATTTGCATAAAGCTTGTCCGAAAAACTTAGGAGATTGGTATTTCACAGGAGATTATCCAACAGATGGAGGAAATCGTGTAGTAAATCGTGCATTCATGAATTTTTATGAAGGAAAAGATGCTCGAGCTTATTAAAATATGCGTTTCATCGACTTTTTATTTCGTTTAACAATTTTTTTATAGTAATACAAAATCTCACCATACTTTAGCTCTACCAGAAAATTAGTAGGTTAAGTTTTATGGTAGATTTGGGGCAAAAAGGGTACGCAATGCGTGCCTTTTTTTTTGCCAAAAAAGTAAGTTTTAACTAAAATAAGGGTGTTATTTTATGTAAAAATTGCATTTCATCGACTTTTTAATTCGTTTAACAATTTTTTTATGCAAGCATAGTATCTTATACTACTTTAGCTCTACCAGAAAATTAGTAGGTTAAGTTTTATGGTAGATTTGGGGCAAAAAGGGTACGCAATGCGTGCCTTTTTTTTTGCCCAAAAACTTAGAGATTTGTTATAAAAAATTAAAAAAATAACTGTTTTGTTTTTTTAAATTGCATTTCGTCGAGTTTTTGTGTTATTCAACAATTTTTTTATGCAAGCATTTTATCTTGTACTACTTTAGCCCTACCAGAAAATTAGTAGGTTAAGTTTTATGGTAGATTTGGGGCAAAAAGGGTGAAAGCAATTTCACCTTTTTTATTTTAATAAACTTGGTAACAAAAAAGGCGAGGATTAAAAATCCTCGCCTTTTTTAATTTTATTTATTCTGAATTATTTCGCTGCAGCAAAACGTTTTGCTACTTCTGTCCAGTTAATTACATTAAAGAAAGCTTCCATATAATCAGGACGTCTGTTTTGATAATGTAAATAATAAGCGTGTTCCCAAACATCCATTCCTAAGATTGGTTGTCCACCACAAGCAACACCTGGCATAATTGGGTTGTCTTGGTTTGGAGTAGAACAAACTTCTAATTTTCCGTCTTTCACACATAACCAAGCCCATCCTGAACCAAAACGAGTAGCTCCCGCTTTAGAAAATTCTGCTTTAAAAGCATCAAATGAACCAAACGCAGCATCAATAGCATTAGCTAAATCACCTGTTGGTAATCCACCACCATTTGGCGACATAATTTCCCAAAACATTGTGTGATTATAATGTCCACCACCATTGTTACGAACTGCCATATTGTTCATATCTAAATTCTTCATTAAATCTTCAATAGATTTTCCTTCTAAATCTGTTCCGGCAATTGCAGCGTTTAAGTTAGTAACGTAAGCATTATGGTGCTTAGAATGGTGAATTTCCATTGTTCTTGCATCAATATGTGGTTCTAATGCATCGTATGCATAAGGTAATTGTGGTAATTCAAAAGCCATAATATTTTATTTTTAGATTAGTAATATTTTCACCAAATTTACAAATTAAACTTCGGAATCAAAAATAGATAGTTTCTATACCACTATTATTAAGATAAATATAACATTTGAACACAACTGCTTTCACCATATACGACGCTTCGGCTGGCTCTGGAAAAACCTATACGCTAACGAAAGAATATTTAAAAATTCTTTTCTTGGCTTCGAATGATGATGCCTACCGAAAAATTTTGGCCATTACGTTTACCAACAAAGCGGTAGAAGAAATGAAAAGCCGAATTGTTTCCAGTTTGTACGAGTTTTCCATTGATACCACTTCCGATAAAGCGATGGAATTGCTAAAAGATGTTTCGGCTGAAACTAAATTGAGCATTGCCACTTTAAAAGATAAATCGAAAGCCATAATCAAAAATATCATTCATAATTATGCGGCATTTGATATTTCTACGATTGATAAATTCACGCATAAAGTTATCCGAACATTTGCTCAAGATTTGAATTTGCCACCGAATTTTGAAGTTTCGTTGGAAACCGATTCACTTTTACAAGAAGCCATCGATTTAGTCATTTCTAAAGCTGGTGATGATGTAAATTTGACCAAATTGCTAATCGAATTTTCAAAAGAAAAAACCGACGACGATAAAAACTGGGACATTTCGGCCGAATTATTAAAGGTTGCCCAATTGATTACCAACGAAAACAATTCGGAAGAAATCAAAGAAATGTCCGATAAGAGTTTGGATGATTTTGGTGTAATCAAAAAGAAATTGCAGGAGGAAATTAAAGAGTTAAAATCGGAATGTAAAGCTATTGCTAAAACTGTTTTGGATAAAATAGATACGAATGGCGTTTCTCGAAAATCATTTTACCGAAGTTTAGTTCCTAATTTCTTAGAGAAAATCGTTGATGATAAAATCGCGATTAATGAAACCGTAATTAAATATTTAGATGGTTCAGAAAGTGGTTATTCTAAAACTGTTCCACAATCTGATAAAGATTTTATTGATGAAAATTCTTCCGAAATTTTAACTTCGGTTATTGGAATCAATGAAAAAGCAGGAAAAATTTCAATGTATGAAGCTTTTCTACAAAATCTAAACCCATTGTCGTTACTAAATACGATTTATCAAGAATTCAAACAAATTCAAGAAGAGCAAAATTTAGTTTCGATTTCCGATTTCAATAAAATCATTCACAACGAAATTCAAAATCAGCCAGCGCCTTTTATTTATGAGCGTTTGGGTGAAAAATACCGTCATTATTTCATCGATGAATTTCAAGACACTTCGGTAATGCAATGGCAAAATTTAATTCCGCTAATTGATAATGCGCTTTCTGGTCAAGACGATTTTGGTCAACAAGGAACATTAATGTTGGTTGGCGATCCAAAACAAGCCATTTACCGTTGGCGCGGTGGAAAAGCCGAACAATTTATCGATTTAGCAAAAGAAGACAAAAAGTATAATCCGTTTTCTAATAAAGACAAAGAAACGCTTCGTTTGGGAACCAATTATCGTAGTTTTAGCGAAGTAATTCAGTTTAATAATGCGTTTTTCAAGCAATTATCAGATAAATTTGAAAATTCAGATTATAAAAATTTATACGAAAACCTTTCGCACCAGGAAATCAATTCTAAAAACGGAGGTTATGTGAATTTGTCGTTTATCGAAGTGCCAGAAGACGAAACTGATGTCGAAGGTTTTGATTCAGACAACGATTCGATTTCGGTAAAAGATAAATTTTACTTGAATCAAACCATAAGAACGATTGAAAAATGTATCGCAAACGGATTTGAATATAAAGATATCGTGTTGCTTACGCGAACAAAAGCACCTGGAATTAAGTTGGCGAATTTCTTAACCGAAAACAGCGTTCCGATTTTATCTTCGGAAACTTTATTAATTCAAAATGCGACTGAAGTGAAGTTGTTGATTGCGCTGCTTCGTTATTTGAAAAACCCAAAAGATGATGAATCGAAAGTCTATTTCTTGTATTTCATTGCGAAATATTTGCAATCAGAAGTAGCAATTCATGATTTTATTTTGACTGCAAAAGATAAAATTTCGGAAGAATTAGAAACGTTTTTGAAAACCATCGGAATTGATATTTCGTTCAAAAATTGCAAGAAAAAATCGTTGTATGAAGCGGTTGAAATTTTAATAGCGACGTTTTTAAATGATAAAGTGAATACTTCTTATTTGCAATATTTCTTAGATTTAGTTTTAGAGAATGACGTAAAAGTACAATCTAGCATTGCTGATTTCTTGGAGTATTGGGACAAAATTGGCTACCAAAAAAGTATTCCGTCACCAGAAGGAACCAATGCCGTTCGTATCATGACGATTCATAAATCAAAAGGTTTGGAATTTCCTGTTGTGATTTTTCCGTTTGCCGAAGAAGATTTTTCGAGAAAAATTAAAGATAAACTTTGGATTCCGTTAGAAGATTCGAATATTGATTTGCCAAAAGCGTTAATCAATAACAGAAAAGAAGTCGAAAGTTACGGAAACGAAGCAAAAACCATTTTTCAAACCAAAAACCAAGAAGAAGTTTTAGATACGATTAACGTTTTATATGTTGCATTAACGAGAGCTGAAGAACAATTGTATGTGATTTCGAATAAACTTACAACCAAAAAAGGCGATTTGGTTACCAATAATTTATCGTATTATTTTATAGAGTTTTTACAGAATTCAGGCAAATACGTAGATACAAAATTGGAATACGAATTCGGAAATCCAACCCGAATTTCAACCAACAAAGCACACGAAGGTAAAAACAATCAAATTGGTGTTGTAACGCATAAATTAAATCCAAAAAACATCAAAATTGCACAACGCGAAGCTTTAATGTGGGGAACCATTCAGCAAGATGCAATTAATTTTGGGAATATTTTGCATGAAATCATGGCGTTTATTCATACGAAAGACGATGTGGATTTGGCCATTCAAAAAGCAACAGAATTAGGATTGATTACGTTTTCTCAACAAGAAGTTTTCAAAGAAACGATTCAAAACATTGTTAATCATTCGGAATTAAAAGAATATTTTGAACCTGAAGCCAAAGTGTTTAATGAGCAAAATATCATTAAAAAAGCCACAAAAAACAGTAAGCCCGATAGAGTTGTAATTAAAGATAATGTTGCGTATTTATTAGATTATAAAACAGGAGAAAAACACAACAAACACAAAGCGCAATTAGAAGAATATGAATTGGCTTTACAAGAAATGAATTATACCGTTGCAAAAAAAGCACTCATATATATAGGAGAAAGTATAGAAATAGTAACTTTGTAACCATTAACACAACCATAAACGATTAATATATTATGTACGGAAAAATCCAACAACACCTACAAAACGAATTAAATACCATTCAAGAAAACGGATTATTTAAAAAAGAACGTGTTATAACGTCACCACAAGGAGCAGAAATTACAATTTCAACTGGCGAAACGGTTTTGAATTTTTGTGCGAACAATTATTTAGGATTATCATCACATCCAGAAGTGGTTCAAGCGGCGAAAGATGCTTTAGATTCTCACGGTTTCGGAATGTCATCAGTACGTTTTATTTGCGGAACTCAAGATATCCACAAAGAATTAGAACAAAAAATCGCCAATTTCTACGGAACAGAAGATACTATTTTATACGCAGCAGCTTTTGATGCTAACGGTGGAGTTTTTGAACCTTTATTAGGAGAAGAAGATTGTATTATTTCTGATAGTTTAAATCATGCTTCTATTATTGATGGTGTTCGTTTGTGTAAAGCAGCACGTTACCGTTATGAAAATAATAACATGGAAGACTTAGAACAACAGTTAATCAAAGCAACTGAAGCAGGTCATCGCTTTAAATTAATTGTAACTGACGGCGTTTTTTCAATGGACGGATTAGTAGCGCCATTAGATAAAATTTGCGATTTAGCAGATAAATATGACGCTTTAGTAATGGTTGATGAATGTCACGCTGCTGGTTTCATTGGAGCAACAGGAAAAGGAACATTGGAAGCTAAAGGCGTAATGGGAAGAGTAGATATCATTACAGGAACATTAGGTAAAGCTCTAGGTGGTGCAATGGGCGGTTATACAACGGCAAAAAAAGAAGTAATTGAAATTTTACGTCAACGTTCGCGTCCATATTTGTTTTCAAACTCGTTAGCACCATCTATTGTAGGAGCTTCATTAAAAGTTTTTGAACTATTAGAAAAAGATACCACACTTAGAGATAAATTAGAGTGGAATACCAATTATTTTAAAGCTGGATTAAGAAAATCAGGTATAGATTTCATCGATGGAGACTCTGCAATTGTGCCAGTTATGCTATATGATGCTAAATTATCACAAATAATGGCAGAAGAACTGTTAAAAAAAGGAATCTATGTTATAGGGTTTTTCTTTCCGGTTGTTCCAAAGGATAAAGCGCGTATTCGCGTGCAATTATCGGCTGCGCATACACAAGCACATTTGGATAAAGCAATAGAAGCTTTCACGGAAGTTGCTAAAAATTTAGGAATAATCAAGTAAAATCCGACAAATAAGTAATTTTTTTTAACAAAACTTTTTGTAGTTAAAAAAAACGTATTACTTTTGTTCCAATTATAACGCATTGTAATTAAATAAAAAACAAGTATGAAACATCTTAACAAATTATTTGCTGCCGCTTTATTGTTTGCAGGTATGACAACTCAAGCGCAAGACAGCAACAACCCGTGGGCAATCTCTTTTGGTGCTAACGGAGTAGACACTAAAGTAAGTGCTGTTGGAAACGATAGTCCAAAATGGATCCAATTAGCTAACGCAAACGACAACTGGAATATCGTTCCTGCTGTTTCCTATGTTAATGTATCAAGATATGTAGGTGATGGTTTTTCTTTTGGATTAACTGGTTCGGTTAACAGAATTAATAAGTGGGTAGTAAGAGTACCTGGAACTGAGTCAACTGATGTAGTTGTGAATCCTGGGGATTTAAATTATTTCGCTTTTGATGCTACTATTAAATATAGCTTCATGGAAATGTTAAAATCTAAATGGTTAGATCCATCTATCAACTTAGGTGGTGGTTATAACTTTTTTGGTGATGCATCTGCTGGAACTGTAAATGGTGGTTTAGGATTAACATTTTGGGTTACTGAAAATGTAGGTTTACAGTTACAATCTGTTTACAAACACTCATTTGATGATGACAGAGTTGCTGATCTTGATGTTCCAACACATATCCAACATTTCGCTGGTATAACTTTTAAATTTGGAGGTAAAGATACAGACGGTGACGGAATTTATGACAAAGATGATGCATGTCCTGAAGTTGCTGGTTTACCAGAATTCAAAGGATGTCCTGATACAGATAAAGATGGTATCCAAGATTCAGAAGACGCTTGTCCAGAAGAAGTTGGAACTAAAGAATTAAACGGTTGTCCTGATAACGACGGTGACGGAATCATCAATTCAGAAGATGCTTGTCCAGAAGACAAAGGAACTAAAATGATGAACGGATGTCCAGATGCTGACGGTGACGGTGTTGCTGATAAAGATGACAAATGTCCTACTGTAGCTGGTGCTAAAGATAACGCTGGTTGTCCATGGCCTGATACTGACGGTGACGGTGTTGCTGATAAAGATGACAAATGTCCAACTGTAGCTGGTACTGTTGCTAACAATGGTTGTCCAGAAGTTTCTGACGAAACAATGAAAAAATTAAATGATTACGGTAAAACTATCTTGTTTAACTCAGGTAAAGCTTCTTTCCAAAAACAAACAATGCCAGTTTTACAAGCAATGGCTGCTATCTTAAAAGAGTATCCTACTGCTAAGTTCTCATTAGAAGGACATACAGATTCTGATGGTAAAGATGCAATGAACCAAAAATTATCTGAAGATAGAGCTGCTGCAGTTAAGAATTTCTTAATTGAGCAAGGTATCGATGCTTCAAGATTATCTTCTAAAGGTTTTGGTGAGTCTATGCCAGTAGATTCTAACAAAACTTCTAAAGGTAAAGCTAACAACAGAAGAGTAGAAGTGAAATTAGTTAAATAATTTCTTTCAAAAATATTATAGGAAACGCCCCGATTTATCGGGGCGTTTTTTTATTTTTATAAAATGAAACAAAATACTTTTTTAGATAAGTTAAGCCAAACCATATTATCTCAATCTGATATTGAATTATCAAATTGTTTGATTGTTTTACCGAATAAAAGAGCCAAAGTGTTTCTTTTAGAAAGTTTAAAAAATCAATTAGAAACCACTTCGTTTGCTCCA
Source organism: Flavobacterium cheniae (assembly GCF_004363695.1). Taxonomy (GTDB): domain Bacteria; phylum Bacteroidota; class Bacteroidia; order Flavobacteriales; family Flavobacteriaceae; genus Flavobacterium; species Flavobacterium cheniae. Next base: position 738,412 of record NZ_SNZC01000002.1, read on the forward strand.
ACTATCATTAGTATTGAAGATTTTATTCAAGAGATTTCGAATCTTCGCACGATTGATCCTGTTGAATTGTTATTTGAATTCTACGAAGTCTATCTTTCAGTTACCGAAAAAGCCAAACAACAATCGTTTGAAGAATTTGCTACTTGGGCAAAAACTGCTATTCAAGATTTTAATGAAATCGACAGGTATTTATTAGATCCAAGCCATGTGTTTTCTTATTTAGAAGATATTGAAGCTTTGAAACGTTGGAATTTAGAACCATCAAATACCACCAAACTAATAGATACACATTTAGAGTTTTGGGCTAAATTACCTTTATACTACGAATCTTTTTACAATCATTTACTAAAAAAGGGAATCGGTTATCAAGGTTTATTATACAGAGAAGCGGTGAAAAACTTAGCTCCGTTTACCGCAACAATCACCAATCAAATCTATTTTGCGGGTTTCAATGCTTTAAATCAAGCCGAAGAAAGAATATTCAAACATTTAGCAAACGAGAACAAAGCCAGAATCTATTGGGATATTGATGAGGTTTTTTTGAATGATTCGTATCACGATGCAGGTTTATTCATTAGAAAGTTTAAAAAAGAATGGAAACCTTTCGTAAACCAAAATTTTGAATGGGTGGTGAATCATTTTAGTGAAGCTAAAAACATCGAAATTATTGGAACACCAAAGAGTATTGGTCAAGCCAAAATTGTAGGAACCATTATTGAAAAAATTCAATCTGAAAACCCAAATTTAGAAAAAACGGCTGTTGTTCTTGGCGATGAAAACCTCTTGCTTCCAGTTTTATATAGTTTGCCAGAATCAGTTGAGGCGTTGAATATTACGATGGGTTATCCAAGTAAAAATAATCCGGCGCAACTGTTGATTAGTAAGTTGTTCAAGTTGCATACCAATGCCAAACAACGAAACGATAAAAGCTACACCTTCTATTACAAAGAAGTTTTAGATATTTTAAATCATCCTTTGGTTGAACCATATTGTAAAGTGGAAGAAGTTGTAAAAGTGATTAACAACAACAATTTCACTTTCTTTTCCAATCAAAAATTATTCAGTTTATTCGAAGAAAAATATCCAAACACAGAAAATAAATTCTTTGAATTATTATTCACTCGTTGGGACGATTCTATTTCTGATATTTTAACAAACTTGAATTCGATTTTACTAACCATAAAATCCTATTTAAGTAACGATGATAGTGAAGAGAAAGTAACAAAAGCTTTCGTGTATTCGGTGTTTAAAACGATTAATAAATTAACCAATTACCACGAAACCTATAATCAAATCGAAAGTTTACAGTCGTTACAAGCAATTTACAAGCAAATCATCGATTTAGCGGAAGTTTCTTTCGAAGGCGAACCTTTGAGTGGTCTTCAGGTAATGGGTGTTTTAGAAAGCCGCGTATTGGATTTTGAAAATGTGATAATCACTTCAGTAAACGAAGGTAAATTTCCAGCTGGAAAATCTCAAAATTCATTTATTCCATATGATGTAAAGAAAGAACTAGGCTTACCAACCTACAAAGAAAAAGATGCGATTTATTGCTATCACTTTTATCATTTGTTGTTGCGCGCTAAAAACGTTTGGTTGCTTTATAACACCGACAACGAAGGAATCGATGCTGGTGAAAAAAGTCGTTTCATCACGCAATTAGAGATTGAGAAACAACCAAGTCATACTATTTCAAGTACCATTTACAACGCTGTTTTACCCGAAAAAGCGTACGAACCCGTTACCATTCCAAAAACGGATAAAATTATAACGCGTTTGCGCGAAATCGCAACCGATAAAGGGTTTTCGCCATCGTCTTTAACGAATTATATTCGAAATCCATTACAGTTTTATATGCAACGTATTTTACGTATTAACGAAGCGGATGAAGTGGAGGAAAATATCGCAGTAAATACGTTGGGAACCATCATTCACAATGCTTTGGAAGAATTGTATACTCCGTATTTGAATCAGTATTTAGCTTTGCACCATATTGAAACGATGGAAACTAAAATTGACGAGGTGATTTTGAAACATTTCAAAGAAATTTACAAAGAAGGTGAAATCACGAAAGGGAAAAATCTATTGGCGTTTGAAGTAGCGAAACGAAATGTTTATAATTTTCTACAGATAGAAAAGAAAGATATCGAAGAAGGTCAAGCCATAAAAGTACTATTGTTGGAAGCGAGTTTATCTTGTGAAATCGAAGTAAAATCGTTGCCATTTCCAATAAAAATTGCAGGTAAAGTCGACCGAATAGAAGAGCGAGATGGAACTATCAGAATCATCGACTACAAAACGGGTAAAGTATTGGGCAATAGCTTAAAAATTCACGATTTCACTGATTTGACTTCCGATATTAAAAATGAAAAAATTATTCAGTTGTTGTGTTATGCATTGATGTTTGAAAATCACGAATTAAAACAAAACCGAGAAGTTTCAGCGGGAATTGTTTCGTTCAAAAACATGAAAAGTGGTTTTTTGCCTTTTGGATTAGGTAAAGGAAAAGATGCCGAATTAGCGATTTCAACTGAAATTTTAGAAGATTTTAAAGCAGAATTAGAAATTTTGATTTTGGAAATTTTTAATGCTGAAATTCCGTTTAAAGAAAAAGTATAATTGAAATAAAACCTTGCGAACTTTGCGAAAAAGCTTTGCGTGCTTTGCGGTTAAATTAAACCCTTTTCAAAAAACCACTCAAAACTCCTAACAATTCCCCTTGGTTTTCAAAATGACTCATGTGACCATCTTCAAAAGTGGTGAGTTGTACTTGCGTGCCAATTATTTGTTCTAAATTCTCTTCGTAATTTAAAACAGGATCTTTTTTGCCTAAAATTAGTTGAATGGGATAAGGCGCAAAATGCAAAATAACTTCACGGTCTTTTCTGATTTTCATACCTTCTAACGCAGCAACAATACCTTGAAGAGGCGTTTTTAAAGCTTCTAACTTTACTTCTTCAATAATATCTGCTAAGCGTTCGCGATTGTCTTCACTAAATAAATTAGCAATACTCATGCGAATAAAAGCCGAATAATTTTGCTTTACCGCCACAATAGCTCTGTCACGATTTGTTTTTCGTTCGTCGCTATCAGCTCTTGAAGTGGAATTTTGTAATACAATTCCTTTGACATTATCAGGATATAATTCGGCGAAAGCCAACGCCACATAACCGCCCATCGAATGTCCAATCAAAACCGCTTTCCTGATTTTTAATTCGTGCAAGACATGATGCACCATATCGGCTTGGTCTTCCATCGTGTGGACATAACCTAGACATTCTGTTTCACCATGACCTAATAAATCGATAGTGATCATGCGGTGTTTTTTAACCAATTCAGGAACAAACGCTTTCCACATCGATTGATTTTCCAAAAACCCATGCAATAAAACCACAGCCGTTCCTTTTCCTTGGTCGGTGTAATTGATTTTAGTGTTTTTGAAGTTTGTGGTTTTCATAAAAGCAAAGGTAGAGTTTAAACGCAAAGGGCGCAAAGTTTTTTCGCGAAGTACGCAAAGTTTGGGAATAAAAAAACGGCTCACTTTCGTAAACCGTCTTTTTTCTTTCTTCTTGTATCTTTTCTCTAATTAAGAATTCATTATCGATTCAATTTCTTCAATTTCAATCGGAATATTGCGCATTAAGTTGAATGCAGCACCTTTTTCTTGAATCACCATATCGTCTTCTAAACGAATACCAAAACCTTCTTTCGGAATGTAAATTCCTGGCTCAACTGTAAATACCATGTTGGCTTGCATAGGTTCGTGTAATAATCCGTAATCGTGAGTGTCTAATCCCATGTGGTGACTTGTTCCGTGCATGAAATATTTTTTATACGCTGGCCAATCTGGATTTTCGTTTTGTACATCGGCTTTGTCGATTAACCCTAAACCAAGTAATTCAGAAGTCATGATTTTACCCACTTCTACATGATATTGTTTCCATAAAGTTCCTGGAACCAACATTTTAGTAGCTTCATTTTTCACATTTAAAACCGCTTGATAAACCGCTTTTTGTCTGTCTGTAAAACGACCAGAAACTGGAACCATACGCGTCATATCGCTTGAATAATTCGCGTATTCTGCACCAACATCAAGCAAAATCAAATCGCCTGCTTTACATTGTTGGTTGTTTTCAATGTAATGTAACACATTTGCATTGTTTCCAGAAGCGATAATTGGTGTGTAAGCAAAACCTTTCGAACGATTTCTTAGAAATTCATGCGCAAATTCAGCCTCGATTTCGTATTCCATTACGTTTGGCTTTACGAATTGTAATACTCTTCTAAAACCTTTTTCAGTAATATCACACGCTTTTTGGATTAAATCCAATTCTTCGCTTTCTTTTACCGAACGCAATCTTTGTAAAATAGGATTCGATTTTTCTACTTTATGTGCAGGATAATTTTCTTTCCACCATTTGATAAAACGCGCTTCACGAGTTTCCGTTTCAATAACCGCTCTGTAATGTTCGTTGGTGTTGATGTAAATTGTATCGGCATACGCCATGATTTCTTTCAAAGTCTTGTGAAAATCTTGTAACCAAATCACCGATTTAATTCCAGAAACCTCAAAAGCTCTTTCTTTAGTAAGTTTTTCACCTTCCCAAATAGCAATATGCTCGTTTGTTTCTTTTAAGAATAAAATTTCTCTCAAATGTTCGTAAGGCGCATCAGGAAAAAGCAATAAAATACTTTCTTCTTGATCCACTCCCGATAAATATAAAATATCTCTATGTTGTGCAAAAGGCAAAGTACTATCAGCACTTACCGGATAAATATCGTTTGAATTGAATACCGCAACGCTGTTAGGTTTCATTTGAGCTGTAAATTTCGCTCTGTTTTTAACGTATAAATCGCGGTCTATTTGATGGTATTTCATGGTTTATGATTTTTTTCGATTTCCAAAAATAAAAAGATAAAAATGAAAAGTTGTTAAATACTTTAGAAATTTTGTAGAAGTGCAATGTTTTGGCTAATTTTCAACAAATTTTTTCAAGATGAAGCAAATTACTATCCTGTTTTTATTGATTGTACAATCGGCAATCGCTCAAAATTCTTTGTTTAATCAAGTAGAGGCTAATAATATCGGGCCAACGATTATGAGTGGTCGTGTGGTAGATTTAGCCGTAAATCCTAAAAACCCAACCGAATTTTATGTCGCTTATGCAACAGGCGGACTTTGGTATACCAACAACAACGGAACTTCTTTCACTCCGGTGATGGATTCGGCTGAAACCGTAAATTGTGGTTCAGTTACTGTGGATTGGAATTCTGGAACAATTTGGGTAGGAACTGGTGAAGTGAATGCTTCGCGCTCGTCTTATGCTGGAGTTGGCGTTTTAAAATCTTCGGATAAAGGAAAAACTTGGGAAAATTTAGGATTAAAAGATTCGCATCATATTAGCCGAATTTGGGTGAACCCAAGCAATTTGAATGAAATTGTCGTGGCTGCTGTCGGACATTTATATACTACCAATAAAGAGCGCGGAATCTACAAATCAACCGATGGTGGAAAAACTTGGAAACAAACATTGTTCGTTGCGGAAGATACCGGAATTATCGATTTAGCGGTTTCTAAAAATAATCCAAAAATCATGTTTGCGGCGTCTTGGCAAAAAGATAGAAAAGCGTGGCATTTTGATGGTGATGGAGAAAAATCAGGCATTTATAAAAGTGAAGACGGCGGAACTTCTTGGAAATTAATTTCAACCAAAGAAAGCGGATTTCCATCGAATGAAGGTGTAGGAAGAATTGGTTTGGCAATGTTTAATGAAAACGTAATTTATGCCGTTGTTGATAATCAGAACAAACGACCAAAAACAGCTTCAAAAAATAAATTGACTACGATGTTGTCAACTCCTGGAGCTGATTTCATGGAAATTTCGAACAAGGAACTAAATATTGCTTTGAAAGAAAGTGGTTTCAGAGATAAATATCGTGCGGAAAACATTAAAAATTGGGTTGCTGATAATAATATGGAACCAAAAGAAGTTTTAGCCGTTTTGTCTGATGCGAATAAAGCGTTATTTGAAACCGAAGTAATTGGTTGCGAAGTTTACAAATCGGAAGATGGCGGAAAATCTTGGAAAAAAGCGAATCAGAATTACATCGATGATATGTTTTATACCTATGGTTATTACTTCGCGAACATTTCGGTAAATGAGAAAAATCAAAATCGTGTTTATATTGGTGGAGTTCCGTTATTATTTTCGGAAGATGGTGGAAAAACATTTACTGTAATTTCAAAAGAAAATGTGCATGCCGATCATCACGTAACTTGGGTAAATCCTGAAAATCCAAATCACATTATTAACGGAAACGATGGCGGTGTGAATATTTCGTATGATAACGGAACACATTGGATAAAATGCAATAATGAAGCATTAGGTCAGTTGTATGCGGTTAATGTGGATTATCAAGAAAATTATAATGTCTATGGCGGGATGCAAGATAACGGCGTCTGGTTTGGATCAAATAATTACTCACACAATGTAGCTTGGCATCAAGAAGGGAAATATCCGTATCAAGAACTAATTGGTGGTGATGGTATGCAAATTCAAATTGATAGTCGTAATCCAAATGTAGTTTTTACGGGTTATCAATTTGGGAACTACTATAGAATCAATCAGAAAGAAGGTAAGTTTGATTACATCACGCCAAAAGCACCAAAAGGCGAAAAACCATATCGTTTTAATTGGCAAACGCCGATTTTATTATCATCGCACAACCAAGATATTTTGTATATGGGTTCGGAGTTTTTACAGCGTTCCATGAATCAAGGCGAAACTTGGGAAAGAATTTCAGGCGATTTAACAAACGGAGCTAAAGAAGGAAATGTAGCTTTTGGAACTATTTCGACTATTTCAGAAAGTAAATTCCAATTTGGATTACTTTATGCAGGTTCAGATGATGGGAAAATTCATGTTTCGAAAGATGGCGGTGTTTCTTGGCAATTGATTTCTGGTAATTTACCTCAAAATTTATGGGTTTCAAGAGTCGTCGCTTCGTCTCATAAAAAAGAAAGAGTTTACGTGACTTTGAATGGTTACAGAAACGATAATTTTGAAAGCTATGCATTTGTTTCAGAAGATTTTGGCGCGACTTGGACTTCAATTTCGAATGGATTAACTCAAGCAGTGAACGTAATTGTTGAAGATTCAGCAAATGAGAATATTTTATATGTTGGAACGGACAATGGTTTATTCATTTCGGTAGACAAAGGAGCAAATTGGCAAGATTTCTCAAACGGAATGCCAAAAGTGGCGATTCATGATGCGGTAATTCAAACGAAAGCAAAAGAATTAATCGTAGGAACACATGGTCGTTCGATTTATAAAATGGATATTTCTAAAGTTCAGGAATTGACTAAAGACGTTTTGGCTAAAAATCTACATTTATTTAAACTAAACGATAGAACAAAATCAGACCGATGGGGAACTCAAAATTACGCGTGGGGAAAACCAAGTGAGCCTTCGCAAACTATTTGGTTCTATTCAGATGTTGATGGTATTGTGAATGTCTCGATTACAAATGAAGCTGGAATGCTAGTTCATACTCAAAAAGTGGAAGCTAAAAAAGGATTGAATTCGTTTGCATACGATTATTTGCTTTCAAAAGAAGTAGCTGAAAAGTGGAATAAGAAAGATAAAAATATTAAAATTAAAGAAGCTGAAAACAAGAAGTTTTATTTGCCTGTTGGGAAATATAAAATGACAGTTTCAAAAGATAAAGTAACGGAAACCAAATCATTTGAAGTCACAGCTCCAAAAAAATAAGTAATGAAAAAACTAACATTCAGTATTTTTTTATTTGCAACTATCATAAGTGTTGCTCAAGACAAAAAAGCCTATCAAATTTTTGATAAAAAGGGTAAAAAATCATCCTATGAAAAAGTTTTGAAAGCCAGCGAAAAGACGGATGTGGTTTTGTTTGGTGAAATTCACGACAATTCATTAGTGCATTGGTTGCAATTAGAATTTACTAAAGATTTGGCTCAAAGAAAGCCATTGGTTTTAGGTGCCGAAATGTTAGAAGCCGATAATCAAAAGCAACTCGATCAATATCTAAAAGGCGAAATCAATCAAAAACAATTGGATTCTTCGGCTCGCCTTTGGAAAAACTATAAAACCGATTACAAACCTTTAGTCGATTTTGCAAAAGAAAAAAAAATTAATTTTATCGCTACAAATGTGCCTCGAAGATACGCTTCGTTAGTATTTAAAAAAGATTTAGTGGCATTGGATTCGCTTTCTGCACTAGAGAAATCGTGGATTGCTCCATTGCCAATAGAATTTGATATTAATTTGCCAGGATATAAAGGGATGATGAGTATGCAAGGCGGTCATGCTGGAGAGAAAATGCCAAAAGCACAAGCCATAAAAGACGCTACAATGGCTTATTTTATCAATAAAAACAGAAAAGAAAACAGCATTTTTGTACATTACAACGGAACCTATCATTCAGATAATTACGAAGGAATCAATTGGTATTTAAGAAAGTTAGATGCTGATATACAAATTGTTACCATTGCCATGGTTGAACAAAAAGATATTACAAAATTAGAAGCCGAACATTACAATAAAGCGGACTTTATTCTCGTTATAGATGAAGACGTAACAAAAACGTATTAAAATCGTCTTAATTTAGAAACCAAACGTTTGGGTTTTGTTTAATGTTGGATTCCTGCTTTCCGTTATAGTCCCGATTTTATCGGGAGCTATCACTCCATCAGGGTTAGAAAACAATCGATAGTATGAAGAAATTTGTAGTTTTATTTTCTTTAATAGTAGGTGCATTTGCCTTTTTCTCTTGTGAGGATTCAGACGATGTATCAGAAGAGCCTCATTTAATAGTCAAATTCCAATTTGACCCCAATCAGGTGCGATTGAATAATTTGGGTCAACCTGCTACTATTCCATCTGGTCATGCAGCACAATCACCTGATTTTAGGAAAATTAGTGCTCATTATTTTGAGTTGGCTCCCACGGCTTACACTCAACTAACAGAAGGAACTGTTTTATACCATGCAGATGAAACCACTCAAGGAGGTTCGGTTGCAATTGATTTTAGTAAAGCCGTTGTGGTAGGTGAAGGCGAAGCTTTTTTGAGAATTCCATTAAGTCAAGTAGCGCAAGGAAACTATGAATATGTTCGAGTTTCATTAGCTTATCAAGAATACAATATTTCAATTCGCAACAATGGTGCAGATTATCAAGGTAAATTAGCGAGTTTTGTAGGATATAATAATTATATTACAACACATTCAATAGGTAATAATTCATTCCCAGTAAATGGAAATCGTTTGCAAGGTTATTGGGCTTTTGCCTTGAATGATTTTCCTTATGCTACTTCAGGGCAAGCACCTGCTGGCGCTACAACGGTTCCAAACCCAATTGCAGCAACTTCACCAATCCCTTCTGGCTCATGTGTGGTAACTGGAAAATTTGCTCAAAATCTTATTATTAATGGTAATGAAACGCGAGATGTAGTTATTACTTTATCACTTTCCTCTAACAATAGTTTTGAATGGCAAGAAGTTACTTCAGATGGTAAATATGAGCCTTCAATAGGTGAAAATGTGGTTGATATGGGCTTAAGAGGATTGATACCTACTTATGTTAAATAAATATATTTGCTAAAATAGTATATGTTGTTATGATTTTAAGCATCTAAGCTTCTGATATTCAACGATAGTTAAATTCATTTTAAAATCATTATAAATTAGCTCTAAAAGGTTGTAGTTAATTTCAAATAGCCTTATTTTTGTTTGATTTTTTATTAAACTAGTACAATCAAATAAAAATTATGGCAAAATCGGCACTATTAAAGTCATCTATCGTAAAAAAATACTGGATGGCTCTTACAGGTTTATTTCTATGCTTGTTTTTGGCGGGGCATTTGGCAGGAAATCTTCAATTGATTTTCGGAACCAGTCAGCAATTTAATGAATATGCATTATTCATGACCACCAATCCAGCAGTTAAGTTACTTTCTTATCTTACTTACATTTCAATTTTATTCCATGCTATTGATGGGATCATGTTAACAATCCAAAACAAAAAAGCAAGACCGGTTGGTTATGCTAAAACAGATGGTTCTTCAAGCAGTTTAGCTTCAAGAAATATGGCGGTTTTAGGAACAGTTATCATGGTGTTTATAGCTACACACATGGTGAATTTTTGGGCTAAAATGCATTTTGACAAAAACATGCCATTAGTTCAAAAAGAAATGGACAATGGTATGGGGCAAAAACAAATTCAGTTAGTGGGAACAAAAGATTCTCAAATGCCTTACATGCAATTGGATCAAAGCGGAAAATTATCTAAAGAATTTTTTGAGACAATCAAAATGCAAACACAAGGGCAATACGATCTAGAAGTGCAAGACATGACTAAAATCGTAAACAAAAAAACGGGTGAAGTCATTTTTGAAGGTTACAAAGATTTGTACAAATTAACTGTAGACTTTTTTAAAGATGCTAAATACGGATTGTTTTTTACAATCGGTTATGTTTTAGCAATGTTAGCTTTGGCATTTCACTTATGGCATGGTTTTCAAAGTGCTTTTCAATCGCTTGGAGCTACTAGTTCAAAATTAACACCAGCAATCAAGTTTTTCGGAAGAGCATTTGCAATTATAGTTCCACTATTATTTGCAATTATTCCAATCTTCTTACATTTTAAAAAATAATCAACATCAGTATATATTATGAAGTTAGATTCTAAAATACCAGCAGGTCCGTTAAAAGACAAATGGACCGATCATAAAAATCACTTGAAATTAGTTGCTCCAAATAATAGACCAAAAATCGATATTATTGTGGTAGGAACTGGTTTAGCAGGTGCTTCTGCTGCCGCTTCTCTTGGAGAAATGGGCTACAATGTAAAAGCATTCTGTTTTCAAGATTCTCCACGTCGTGCACACTCAATTGCGGCTCAAGGAGGTATCAATGCAGCAAAAAATTATCAAAATGATGGTGATAGTATTTACCGTCTTTTTTATGATACAATTAAAGGTGGTGACTACCGTGCACGTGAAGCAAACGTTCACCGTTTAGCAGAAGTTTCTGGAAATATTATCGACCAATGTGTGGCTCAAGGAGTTCCTTTCGCACGCGAATATGGTGGAATGTTAGACAACCGTTCGTTTGGTGGAACGCAAGTACAACGTACTTTCTACGCTGCTGGACAAACAGGACAACAATTATTATTAGGAGCATATTCTGCTTTATCAAGACAAATTGGGTTAGGACGTGTAAAAATGTACAACCGTCACGAAATGTTAGATTTAGTTAAAGTAGATGGAAAAGCTCGTGGAATTATCGCTCGTAACTTGATTACAGGAGAAATCGAAAGACATTCAGCACATGCTGTTGTTATTGCTTCTGGAGGTTATGGAAACGTATATTTCCTTTCTACAAACGCAATGGGAAGTAACGTAACTGCAGGATGGAAAATCCACAAGCAAGGAGCCTTATTTGCTAACCCATGTTATGTACAAATTCACCCAACATGTATTCCAGTTCACGGAACAAATCAGTCAAAATTAACTTTGATGTCTGAATCGTTACGTAACTCAGGGCGTATTTGGGTTCCTAAGAAAAAAGAAGATGCTGAAGCAATTAGAGCTGGTAAATTAAAACCAACGCAAATTGCAGAAGAAGATAGAGATTATTATTTAGAGAGAAAATATCCAGCTTTTGGAAATTTAGTTCCTCGTGATGTGGCTTCAAGAGCTGCAAAAGAAGTTTGTGATGCAGGACATGGTATCGAAGCAAATGATACTAACGAAGGAGTATACCTGGATTTCTCAACAGAAATTCAAACTAAAGGTAAACAATCGGCGTACGCAAAAGGAAATCACAATCCAACTCCAGAAGAAATTACAGCTTTAGGAAAACAGTGGTTAGAAGAGAAATATGGTAACTTGTTTACGATGTATCAAAAAATCACGGATGAAAATCCTTATGAAACGCCAATGAAAATTTACCCTGCGGTTCACTATACAATGGGTGGAGTTTGGGTTGATTATAACTTACAATCTACTATTCCAGGTTGTTTCGTAGCAGGTGAAGCTAATTTCTCTGACCACGGAGCTAACCGTTTAGGAGCTTCAGCTTTAATGCAAGGTTTAGCAGATGGATATTTTGTATTGCCTTACACAATTTCTAACTATTTAGCTGACGAAATTAGAACTGGAAAAATCTCAACAGATTCTCCAGAATTCTTAGAAGCAGAAGCAAGAGTAAAAGATTCAATTAGCAAATTCTTAAACAACAACGGTACAAAATCGGTTGATTATTTCCATAAAAAATTAGGTTTGATTATGTGGAATAAAGTAGGAATGGGTCGTAATGAAAAAGGATTAACAGAAGCTATTGCTGAAATCGCTCAATTAAAAGAAGATTTCTACAAAGAAGTTTATGTTCCTGGAAGTGCAGACGAATTAAATCCTGAGTTAGAAAAAGTATTAAGAGTTGCAGATTTCATCGAATTAGGTCAGTTGATGGCAATGGATGCTTTACAACGTAAAGAATCTTGTGGAGGTCACTTCCGTGAAGAATATCAAGATGCTGAAGGAGAAACTTTACGTGATGACGAAAACTTCAAATTTGTTGGGGCTTGGGAATACAAAGGAGATGATATCAGTAGAGAAGAACTTCACAAAGAAGAATTGAAATACGAAGAAATTAAAATTGCAGCTAGAAATTACAAATAAAATATTATGAGTGCAGCAAAAAATATCAATATAAACCTTAAAATTTGGCGTCAAAAGAATGCTAATTCTAAAGGTAGCATAGAAACTTATAAATTAGATAATGTTTCTACTGCAAGTTCGTTTTTGGAAATGTTAGACCAATTAAACGAGCAATTAATTAACGAAAGAAAAGAGCCAGTTGCCTTTGATCACGATTGTCGTGAAGGAATTTGTGGGTCTTGTTCATTATACATTAATGGACGTGCTCACGGACCTGATACTGGAATTACAACCTGTCAGTTACACATGAGAATGTTCAACGATGGTGATACAATTTACATCGAACCATGGAGAAGTAAGGCTTTCCCTGTAATCAAAGATTTAGTTGTTGACAGAACCGCTTTTGATAGAATTCAGCAAGCTGGAGGTTTCGTATCGGTAAACACTTCTGGAAATACTATTGATGCTAACTCAATTCCAGTTCCTAAAGTTGATGCAGACAAAGCGTTTGAAGCAGCAGCTTGTATTGGTTGTGGAGCTTGTGTGGCTACTTGTAAAAATGGTTCTGCGATGTTATTCGTTGGAGCAAAAGTATCTCAATACGCTTTATTACCACAAGGTAAAGTTGAAGCTACACAACGTGTTTTAAACATGGTACGTCAAATGGACGAAGAAGGTTTCGGAAATTGTACGAATACTGGAGCATGTGAAATTGAATGTCCAAAAGGTATTTCATTAGAAAACATTGCTCGTATGAACAGAGAATTTTTAAAAGCATCTGTGAAGTAATTCATAGAATCTTAAAAATAATAAAAACGCATTCATTCATTTGGATGCGTTTTTTGTTTTTAAATATTTCTTAAACATTCTTAAATGAAAGAATAAAATGGTATTTTTAACCTGATAAATTAGTCAATATGAAACAGCTATTTCTTTTGTTTTTCTTTCTTTTTTCAATTGCTGTTATATCGCAAAGCAACATTTTAGTTATTCAAAAGTTAAATTCTAATTTTACCAAAGAAATTAAGGAGAACAAGCGTATTAAGGTATGGACAAAAGATGGTCAAAAACTTTATGGAAGATTCACAATAAAGGATTCCATAAGTATTATAATTGAAGAAAAAGTTATACTGTTAGAAGACATCATAAAAATGAAGAAAAAGTCACTTTTTGGAACCATAGCAAATCCTATTTTCATTGTTTATGGTTCTTTTGCGATAATTGCTGGTGTGGTAACAGTTGGTACCGGAGGTTGGGGTGCAATTATTGGAGGAAGCTTCATTATTGGAGGAGTGCCATTAGTTTTAATACCGTCAATTTCTAATAATCACCCATCAGATAAATGGGAGTATTCAATAAAAATAAGATAAATGAAAGTAGCTCTTTTTCAAACCAAATTAGCTTGGGAAAATCCAGAAATCAATCGAACATTCATTGAGGAATATTTCTTAAATGAAGACGAATCATTTGATTTATTTGTCTTGCCCGAAATGTTCACTTCAGGTTTTACCATGAATCCATCTGCTGTTGCTGAAACTATGGAAGACGAAACAATGGCTTGGTTAAAAGAATTAGCAAAAAAGAAAACTTGTGCCATAACGGGCAGTTTAGTAATAAAAGAAAACGGAAATTTCTATAACCGAATGGTGTTTGTTTTTCCATCTGGCGAAGTGCAGTTTTACAACAAAAGGCATTTATTCACCTTAGCTGGCGAAGATAAAGTGTACACAAAAGGAATTGAAAAAGTAATCGTAAATTATAATAATTGGAATATTTGTCTACAAATTTGCTACGATTTGCGATTCCCGGTTTTTGTTAGGAATGTTGAAAATTACGACTTGTTATTGTACGTTGCCAATTGGCCAAAACCACGAATTAACGCTTGGGATGCTCTTTTAAAAGCGCGTGCCATTGAAAATATGTGCTACACCATTGGTGTTAATAGAATAGGCGAAGATGCCAATAAATTAGAATATCCTGGACATTCTAAGGCAACTGACTTTTTAGGAAATACAATTGTGGATTGCGAAGATGAATTAGGAGTTTTTATCTTCGAATTGGATAAAAATGCCCAACAAGAAACCCGTCAAAAATTGAATTTTCTTAATGATAGAGACGATTTTACAATTCTTTAATCCAAAATAAAATCTTGTTCTACATCCCAGTTTGCCCTAACATCAATTAGTTTTGGAAAATAGATAATTTCTTCGGCTTGTTTTTTAGCCAAGTAATTTCCTGTAGTCCATTCATTATCGGAATTATCGTCGTAGATGATTCTTATCGTATATAATTTTGGTTCAATGGTTTCAAAATAAACACTTGTTTCTTTTGTTGAACTCATTTTATACAAAACCTCGTTTTTATCCATCAATTCAACAATAAATGGAAAGCGTTTAATGTTTGAAATGTTGATTTTTAAATTTCCATAATCAGAAAGTTGCTTGGTACTAAAATTATATTTTAGTGAATCGTTTGTGGTTTCGTAAAAGTCTTTGATAGCACCAGGAAGTAATTCTATGGTGTACTTTTCATCTTCTTTTTTTTCAAAATCAAAAACAATTTCCTGATCAAAATCAATATATTTTGAGGTAAATTTTACAGTTGTAGAATCTTTACTTCGTAATACAATTTTAGATTCATCAATAGCGGTTATTGGTGTTTTTGATTTAAGAACAAATGCGTCTCTAAACGCTAAAATACCACCTGTTTTGTTTTCAATGTCTAGCGAATCTGCTTCTTTTAAATCTTTTAGCTTTGCATTAAAAGTTTTAGAATAGTCTTTGTTAGTAACAGAAATTTGTAAAGAATCTATTTTCATTTTTGGATAAAAAATTCGAACAGAATCTTTGTTTTTTTCAGGGAATTTGGCAATTTTAATTGGTACTTGAGTATTGTTATAAGAAGCAGTAATTTTAGTGTTTTTAAAATCACCTTCGTATCCTAAGAAAAGCTTGTTGTTACTTTCCTGTGATGGTTTGTCTGCTTTAAAAGGTTTCTTTTCTTGAAACAATTCTAATTCAAACATATCTGAGGTAGGAACTGTAATTGGATAGTCAATAAATCCAATTTTATCTATTGCTGGATTGTATTTGTTATTACCAGCTTTATCTTTCATGGCTACAATTTTATAAGAGCCTTCCTTTAGGTTTTCCAATGAAAAGACTTTTAAACTGTCTAGAGTGTTGGTAATATAAAGAGGCGTTTCTTTAAATACTGTTGAATCAGTAAATGTTTGAGCATCATAGAGCATTATCGAAACAAAATTATCTGGTTTTTGTTCGTAAGCATCTTTTACTTTTCCAACCACAGTTAAAGAATCTACATAATTTCCTGTCGAAAAAACATATTTGAATTGCGAATACGAATTTCCTTCGTTATTATCGGTAATACTTTGTCCAAAATTGAAACTATAAGTCGTATTTGGTGCCAAAGTATCTAAAATTTTAATTGAAATATACTTACTTGCGCTTCCTTGTGGTACAATGATAGGTTGTTTTTTCATTGGAGGCGAAATAATCAATTGTTTGTTGATGTCTTTTACCTTGATCAATTCGTCAAAGCTAATTTTGATTTCATTTCCTTTGAAATTGGTAGTAAAATTATCTGGATTACTATTGATGATTTTTGGAGCAATGGTATCTTTATCACCACCAGTAATGGTTCCGCGCTTAGCGCAATTGGTTAATAATAAAAGACTTGCTAATAAAAAAGCTATGTATTTAAATTTTGTCATTTTCTCAAATAATGTGGTTACAAAATAACGACTATAATTAGTACAAACATACAATTTTTAGTAATTTTTATGATAGCGTATAGGCAATGGTTACAACACTAACTTTGCTGTTTGGAATTTTTAACAATGCCTTTGCGCAAGATTCAAGTGTAGCGCCAGATGTCATTACGTCGTCAACAAGTAAGAAATGTTTGTTTTGGTCAGCTTCGGTGAAATTCACATCAAATAAGGAGTTGGCAATATCTTTTCTATTTTCTTTGTCTTTTTTGGTTTGTGTTTTGGAATAACGACTTCTGTATAAAAGGTTAGGATTATAAGGTATTTCAAGTTCTTTTGACAAAGCTTCACAAAAAGTAGTAACTTGATTATAACCTCGTTCTTCTAATCTTTTTTTATGTAATGGAACTGGGATAATTTCCGAGACAGTTTGTATTTGGCTAATATTTTCTAAATCTTTTGCATACCATTTACCTAGTAAGGAACCCACTTCTTGATGATTTTTATATTTTAGGTTATGAATTAAATTTTGAACAATACCTTTATGATGAAAATACAACATTGATGCACTAAATTCTATAGGAATTATGCCATAAAATTTTTTTGTTGTATCATTGTGCTCCAAAAAATGATGATTCGTATGCGGTAAGTTGTGATTGCATTCGCTACAAATAATTTTTTCATTGTTAAGTAGCAAAGCATTGCAACCCAAGCAAAGTTTTGGGAAAAGTAAGTTTATCAGATATTTTAGCATTTTATCGATTAATTATACTAACATTAACATTTTTGAATAAATTTATAAAAAAGTTTATAAAATGACACGTAGAAAAAACAAAATAACCAAAATAAGCATCTTAGTATTGCTGTTATTGGCATTGTTTTTAAGTGTCAAATATTATAAAATATCAGATGATTTTGAGGCTTATACTAAAAACTCTGAACTAGAAAATAAAGTGTTAGAAAGTCAACTTACAGAAATTCTTCACAAGTACGATTCTTTAAGCGTTAAAAATAAAATTGATAGTTTAAGATTTAACGAACAAATCAAGTTAGTTCAGTCAGGAAAATCAACAAAACAGGACTCAAGGTTTAATTCAATAGAAGATTCTATTGTGTTTTTTGCTAAAAAACAACAAGGTTCTAAAGAAGCGATTTCAAAAATTAATACTGTTGTAAATTCTAAAGTAGCAAGTAAAACCGCTCAGCTTACAGCTTTGAATGTTAATGCAAAAGGGGTTAAAATTTATTCTGATGCTTACAAAATGAGTGAAGCAAAAATTCAACAATTAAGAGTTTGTTTTACTTTAGAAGAAAACCAATTGGTACATTCGGGTTCAAAGACAATTTATGTACAAGTGGTAAACCCAAAAAATCAAATTATTTCGTTAGGAGATACTTTTGTTGAGTCGGATACTAATATTAAATTACAATATAGTGCTTCTGTAAATGCAAATTATAAGAAATTAGATACAGATGTTTGTACTTATGTTAATTTGGATCAAAAGAAAACTATAAAAGGTAAATATAAAATCAATATTTATCACGATTTCGTTAAAATTGGCACCACAATTTTTGAATATCAATAATTCTTATTTTTATTCTTCAATTTCTTTTCTTTATTTCATTCCTATTTTTACTTTTGCAGTATGGCAAAACAAGATGATATTTTTAAAAATGTAGTTTCGCATGCAAAAGAGTACGGATTTATTTTTCCGTCAAGCGAAATTTACGATGGTTTAAGCGCAGTATATGACTATGCTCAAAATGGTGTAGAGTTAAAGAAAAACATCCGTGAATACTGGTGGAAAGCAATGGTGCAAATGCACGAAAATATTGTAGGTTTAGACGCTGCAATTTTAATGCATCCAACCACATGGAAAGCTTCAGGTCACGTTGATGCTTTTAACGACCCATTAATCGATAATAAAGATTCTAAAAAAAGATACCGTGCCGATGTTTTAATTGAGGATTATGCCGAGAAATTAAATCAGAAAGCACAAAAAGAAATTGACAAAGCACGTGAGCGTTTTGGTGCTTCATTTGATGAAGAACAATACAAAACAACCAATCCTCGTGTGATGGAATATTTGTCTAAAAAGAAAGAAATTCTGGAAAGAATGGCGCGCTCTTTAGAGACAGAAAACCTTGCTGATGTAAAAGCCTTAATTGAAGAATTAGAAATTGCTTGTCCAGATAGCGGTTCAAAAAACTGGACTGATGTAAAGCAATTCAATTTAATGTTCGGAACAAAATTAGGAGCTTCTGCTGAAAGTGCGATGGATTTATATCTTCGTCCAGAAACGGCTCAAGGTATTTTCGTGAATTTCTTAAACGTTCAAAAAACCGGTCGTATGAAAATTCCTTTCGGAATTGCTCAAACAGGTAAAGCGTTTAGAAACGAAATCGTAGCAAGACAATTTATTTTCCGTATGCGCGAATTTGAACAAATGGAAATGCAGTTTTTCGTAAAACCAGGAGAGGAAATGAAATGGTACGAATACTGGAAAACAACGCGTTTAAATTGGCATTTGTCGCTTGGTTTAGGAAAAGAAAATTATCGTTTCCATGACCACGAAAAATTAGCTCATTATGCTAATGCTGCTGCGGATATCGAATTCAATTTCCCATTCGGATTCAAAGAATTGGAAGGAATTCACTCAAGAACTGATTTCGATTTGAAAGCGCACGAACAATTCTCAGGTAAAAAATTACAATATTTTGATAACGACACCAATTCAAACTACACACCTTATGTGGTAGAAACTTCAGTTGGTTTAGATAGAATGTTCTTAGCGGTTTTCTCTAAAGCGTTACAAGAAGAAACGTTAGAAGATGGTTCAACAAGAACAGTTTTACGTTTGCCTTCGGTTTTAGCACCAACAAAAGCTGCGGTTTTACCATTAGTTAAAAAAGACGGATTGCCAGAAGTTGCTAACAAAATCATAGAAGATTTAAAATGGGATTTCAACGTAGCGTATGACGAAAAAGATGCGGTAGGAAGACGTTACAGAAGACAAGATGCTCTTGGAACGCCATTCTGTATTACGGTTGATCATCAAACATTAGAAGATGAAACGGTAACTATTCGTCACAGAGATTCAATGCAACAAGATAGAGTGAAGATTTCAGAATTACGAGATATCATCAATAACGAAGTTTCAATGAGAAACTGGTTAATGAAAATGTAAATTCAAGATATCAAAGATATAAATCCCAAATTTCAATATATGAGTTTGGGATTTTTAAATTAGATTTGTTTTTATGAATGCTAAGTCTTTTTATACAATTATTTTTTCATGCTTTTTTCAATTCCTTTTTTGTCAAGAATATATTCTTCTAGACACTTTGAATAATGAAGGTTTTAAAAAAGACTTAGAACTATTCTATCTTAATCAAACGAGAAAGACAGAAATACTTATTAATCAAATTTCAGATTCGAAAGTAAAAGCCGAATTAAGAGAGATTTTTGTTGAGAAAAAATCCAATTTCTTAGATGAAATAAAAAATGGAAAATTTGTTTATCACAAAGAGATTTCACCATTAATTGAAAGGATTTTTAGTGATATCAAGAAAAATAATTCAAGTGAGAATTTCAACGACATCAAAATTGTTTTAGCCTTAGACGAAGAATTTAATGCGTATAATTATGGTGAAGGAATTGTTGTCCTAAATTTACCTTTAGTTTTAAATGTAAATGATGAATTAGAATTGAGTTTCATCATTTGTCACGAAATTGCCCATCAAAAGTTAGATCATGTTTTTAATTCAGTTGAAGCCTATTTAAAAAAAGGAAATTCAAAAGAAATGATTGAGAAGGCGAGAGAGTTGAAAAAAATTAAGTACAACAGAAGTGGTATAGCTAAAGCGGAAGTAAAAAAATTTGTATACCATAACAGGAGATTTAGCCGAGATAAAGAACATCAAGCAGATTCATTAGGGTTTATTTACTTTAGTAAAACCAATCCAAAGTATTTGCTAAAATCAACTGAAGCATTAGCCAATCTAAAATATATCGATAAAGAAAAAGATTCGTTAACAAAGAAAGATTATCATGTAATATTTGAAAACACAACTATTGTTTTTCAAGATGAATGGTTAGATACGGAAGATTTTAGTGATTATAACTATCAGAGGAATGCAAAGTTTTGGAACGTTGATTCGCTTCGAACACATCCCGATATTGATGTAAGAGTTGCCTACTTAAAAGACAAGTTTAAGATAACCGAATTTCAAATTTCTGAATATTACAAGTTAGATTATTTGATATTAAAATCAAAAAGTAAGTATGATGAAATTTTCATGTTGTATTATTTAAAAGAATATGGTAAATCGTTGTACAAAACCATGATTTTATTAAAAACAGACAAAGAAAATCCGATTTTAAAGAAAATGATGTACGATAATCTACGCTTGATTTCAGAATATAAAATTCAATACAAACTAAATCAATATTTGGAAACCGTTTCGCCTTACCATTCTGAAAGTTATAATATGTTTTTAAGCTTTATAAGAAACTTGAGAAAAACGACATTAGATCAAATATTAAAAATATACGAATATTAAAATGAAAAAATTAGTCCTATTCTTTTTATTAATAAGTCTTGGTTTGCAAGCTCAAATTCAAAAAATAAGTGAATTGTCAAAAAATCGATTTTTAGATTCTAAAATTATTTATGATGAGAATGGAGACGATGTTTGGGGATATTTTTTATTATATCAGAGTGATAAAACAAGTAAATCCGTTCTCGAATTGGAATTTGTTGTTTTAGATAAAAACTTAAATAAAGTAGGATCAAATTCATTTCAACAAGAATATCTGAACACCTGGTTGTTTAGTGCTTATCCTACTATTGATTATCTTAAAAAAAGGAATGGAGAATTAATAATAGCAATAGATTTTGAAGATGTAATTGATTATGGTTCTTATTTCTTTAAAAAAATAGATTTAAAAAACTTTGTTGTTAGTCCGGGTTATTTTTCAAGAAATGGAAAAACAATTCAAGATGAAAATATTTTAGAAAAATTTGAGCGAAAAAATGTACTTCCCGATTTTTTTCGCCCAGTTCCTAATTGCGGATTTATAAAATATGAGCGTGAATTAAAAGGTAAAAATGAGTTTTCTGGATTAGTCGAATTTGAAAAAGCTGATATTAAAGGATATAGTTTTTATGATTTAGATTTAAATAAAAAATGGGAAATAAAATATAATTTATCAAAAGATTATGGAGAAAATCATTATCGTGAAATTGCTAATGATAAGTATTTAATTTTGAGTAAAGAGTTTTATGGTAAAGCCTATAAAGGGAAGAGTAAATATTTTTATGAAGTAAAAGACATAACAAATGGAAGCGAAGTGTTTACAATTCCTAGAGATGATGCTAAATATACCTACTCAAAAAGTAATCTTTTTATTGAAAACAATAAAATCTTCATTTTTGAAAGGGTATTCGAATTTCATAAAGATAGCGAATATGACAATACTAAATGTTTGGGAATTTCAAAACGAGTTTATGATATTGAAACAAAATCGCTAGTGGAACAAAAGCTTATGTTTTGGACGGATTTAAATACGTTTTTTGAAATTTCAAAATATGGAAAATTAAAGAGCGATTTTATACATTTCTTAGACTTTAGAGTTACTACAGATGGTAAAACAATAGTTGTAGGTGAAGGTTTTAATCCAGGGCAAAGTACAAGTATTAAAAATTTTTATACTTTAATTTTAGATAAGGATTTTAAGGCGGAATCATTTAAAGAAATTGCAAAACAAAAAAACACTATAAATGATTATTCGGCATACGGAAATACTTTAGAGAAAAATGGGTTATTTGACTATATGTATTCGCAAAAAATCAAGAATGACGAATTTGTTTACTTCTATGGTGATAATGAAGTTAAGAGAGGTTTTTTAAATACTATTATTCCTGAATTAGCGGAAGCTTTGCCAGATAATTGGGTTTTAGGAATTGTAACCTATGCTGATGGGGAATTTAAAAATCAAAAGGTGAAATTAAAAACATCAAAAGGTAAAATTTATCCTTTGAAAGCAAAAAAAGGATATATAATTCTTCAGGAAGTTACAAAATCAGATGTTGAAATCAGGTTAGAAAAAATAGATTATTAATTTTAAATCATTAACAAAAAACCCCAAACTTCAACTGAAATTTGGGGTTTTTATATTTTCTGAACTCTCGGTTTTCCACTAGCGTCACTTCGAGTGTTTTTCATAAAATTGCCTTAGCTATTTTGTGAAAAATGTATCGAGAACAACTGAAAGCAAATCGTTGCTATAGTTTTTTAACTTTACTCTACTCACTCAAAGCATTCCAACCTCTTGCTTTTAATTCAATCTTAGTATTAGCTCTTGTGATTAAATGATTTCCTTCGGTAGCGGCAACCATGTGACCAATTACAGTGAAATTTGGATTTCCTTTTATTTTATCAAAATCTTCCATTTTAATAGTGAAAAGCAATTCGTAATCTTCGCCACCGCTTAATGCTACGGTTGTGATGTCTAAATTAAATTCTTCACACACATTAATCAATTGCGGATCAACTGGAATTTTCTCTTCGTATAAATTACAACCTACATTACTTTGCTTACATAAGTGTAAAATCTCCGACGACAAACCATCCGAAATATCAATCATAGCTGTAGGTTTTATTTCTAATTTTTCTAGTAACTCTTTGATGTCGTTACGTGCTTCTGGTTTTAATTGGCGTTCGATTAAATACGTGTAATCATCTAAAACCGGTTGGTTGTTTGGATTCACTTGAAACACTTGTTTTTCGCGTTCCAGAACTTGTAATCCCATGTAAGCTGCACCAATATCACCCGAAACCACTAATAAATCGTTTTCTTTCGCTCCGTTTCTATATACGATATCTTCTAGATTTGCTTCACCAATAGCAGTAATGCTAATAATTAATCCTTTTTGTGAAGAAGTCGTATCGCCACCAATTACATCTACATTGTAAATTTTTGAGGCTAACGTAATTCCTTCAAATAATTCTTCCAAAGCCTCTAAAGGAAAACGATTTGAAACTGCTATCGAAACTGTAATTTGTTTTGGAGTAGCATTCATCGCACAAATGTCAGACACATTCGCAACAACCGCTTTGTATCCTAAGTGTTTTAACGGCATGTAAGCCAAATCAAAATGAACGCCTTCTACTAATAAATCGGTGGAAATTACCGCTTTTTTATCTCCAAAATCTAAAACGGCAGCATCGTCTCCAATACTTTTAATTGTAGACTCGTGAGTAATACTAAAGTTTTTAGTTAAGTGTTCAATTAAGCCAAATTCGCCTAATTGCGATAAACTGGTTCTTGATTGGTCTTTATTTTCTAACATGGATTATTTTTTTTGCAAAAGTACGGTTTTATTGTTACACAAAGTAGTGCAAAGTTTTTCACAAAGTAGCACAAAGTAAATTTTTAAAATCCGCGAATCTGCGGTTTTATTGTTATACAAAGTAGTGCAAAGTAAATTTTTAAAATCTGCGAATCTGCGGTTTAAAGGGGTGCTAAGTTTCGTTAAGTTTTGCAAAGAACTTTAAAAAGTTTTTTTAAAGCTCAGTGTGTCTCAATGTTACTCTGTGAATCTCTGTGTAATAACTCCCAACTCCAATCTCCAATCTCCTAACTCCCCACTTCCAACTCTTTCAACTTCTCATAAATTAAACTCGTTTCATAACCTTTACGAAGTAAGAAATCGACGAATTTTTTGTTCTTTTTTGGTCCTTTTCGTTCCGTGATGGTTTCCCAATTTTTTTCTGCCAAGATGTGAAAGTTATGCAAATAAGTAGCTTCTGGAATTTCTTTAAGAGCAGTTTGAATGTTTCGAGAAGAGATATTTCGAAATTTCAGTTCGTTTACGATGCGATTTTTACCCCAAAATTTATAATTGTGCTTGCCACGAACAAAACTTTGAGCAAAACGTTCTTCGTTAATAAAATTATTTTCAATAAGATAAGTCAAAATTTCGTCTTTTTCCGATTGGCTAACAGAAAATGAATATAATTTTTCTTCCACTTCCTTATAACATCGCTCCTGATAGGCGCAATAGTATTCCATCTTAGCATAGATTTCTTTCAAGGAAAAAGCGGATTTATTAGTTTTCAATTCGTTAACAATTTAATAATGCAGTAAATATTTTAAAATCAAAAAATTATGATTTATCTTTGTAGGCTTTTTTTTAATCAAAGAAGGCGAAATTTAACCAAATCTAATATTTTCATTCAAAGTTATGAAATTAAAATTATTTATTGTTGCGTTATTTTGCTCGGTTTTAGGGTGGGGACAGGTTAATATAGTTACATCTGGAAATTATACTCAGGATTTTAATACTTTAGCAAATACTGGAACCCCTACTTGGGTTGACAATAGTACCATTGCAAGTTGGTATTCACAAAGAACTGGAACAGGGACCACCTATGCATCAAATACAGGAACTACCACCGCTGGAAATTTATATAGTTTTGGTGCAGTTGCGCCATCTACAGAAAGAGCTTTAGGTTCAATTGGTTCTGGAAACGCCGCTGCTGGTAGTTTTGCTCATGGTTTATTACTTAGAAATACATCAGGTACAACTGTTACGAACTTATCTGTTGCATACACTGGAGAACAATGGAGAAGGGAAAATGTAACAGCTCAAACTATTACATTTTGGTATAGAATTTCATCAAGTCCGATTACGGCTTTAACTCCTAACAATAATACTGGATGGACAGCAGTAACAGTTTTAAATTTTATTAGTCCACAAAACTCTGCAGCTGCGGGTGCTCTTGATGGTAATTTAGCTGCAAATAGAGTAGTTGTTCCTTCAACTGCAATACCTTCATTAAGTCTTGCATCAGGAGATTATATAATGTTAAAATGGGAAGACCCTGATCATACAGGTAGTGATCATGGTTTGGCAATAGATGATTTGAATGTTTCTTGGACAGTTCCAGCTGGTTGTTCAGCTCCTACTACACAAGCATCAGTTTTCACAAGTTCTTCAATTGCTGAAACTACAGCAACTACAGGTTGGACAAGAGGAAATGGTGATAATGTTTTAGTAGTAGCAAGATTAGGAGGAGCAGTAAATGCAGATCCAGTTAGTGGGACTACTTATACCGCAAATGCTGCTTTTGGCTCTGGTACACAAATTGGAACCGGGAATTTTGTGGTTTATAATGGTACAGGTAATTCAGTAAATTTAACTGCTTTAACTGCAGGTACCACTTATCACTTTGCGGTTTATGAATATAATAACACAGGAAATTGCTATAATTTAGTTGAGTTAGTTGGGAATTTTACCACTTTAATACCTGAAATCAATCTTCAAGGAAATACAGTTTCAATAGTTTCAGGAGATGCAACACCTGCTTTAGCAGACCATACCGATTTTGGCTCAGTTTCAACTGCTTCAGGAACAATTGTTAGAACATTTACCATTCAAAATACAGGAACAGCAGCTTTAAGTTTAACAGGAGTTAGTCCGTATGTTACTATTTCAGGAGCTAATGCAGCAGATTTTACAGTTACTGCAATTCCTTCAAATAGTATAGCAGCTTCTGGAAGCACAACTTTTCAAGTAACTTTTGATCCATCTGCAGATGGTTTAAGAACGGCAACTATAAGCATTGCAAATAATGATAGCAATGAAAACCCATATACTTTCGCTATTCAAGGAAATGGAATAAGTGCGCCTGTAATTACAAGTAGTTTAACGGCTTCAGGAAATGAAACCGTAGCTTTTAGTTATGCCATTGTAGCAACAAATACGCCTACAAGTTATAATGCAACGAGTTTACCTGCTGGTTTAGCTATTAATACAACAACCGGAGTTATTTCAGGAACTCCAACTACTGCAGGAATATACAACGTGACTATTTCAGCAACAAATGCTGCAGGTTCAGATACTGAAACTTTAGTAATTACTATTGGAGTTGCACCGTGTTTAGTTGCAAATTTTGAAACTGGCGCACCTTCTGGTTGGACTATGTCAAGTATAACTTACTTAGGACAACCATGTGATGGTGCACAAGGGATGGTTTTCAACGGTGTTGGAGATGCTGCTATTACCCCTGCAATTGCATATCCTCAAACTTTAGTTTTTTCTAAAAGAAGAAGTGGTGATGGAACAGCATGGGCATTAACGATTCAAGTTTCACCAACTGGTGCAGCTCCTTGGACTAATGTTACGACTATAACTTCTATTTCAACCACATGTGCAACAGAGACTGTTGACTTAAGTGCATATATGGGAGGGACTTACCATATAAGATTTATTGATGCAAGAGCTTCGGGAATAAATGAAAGAACGATTGATAATGTCATGGTTTTCTGTGGTACACCACCAGCAGTAGAAATGTTAGTTTCTGGTAATGGAAATGAAATTATTGATGGAGATACAACTCCAGCAGTAACTGACGATACCGATTTTGGTTCAACTTTGGTTGGAAATATTGTTACTAAAACATTTACAATTCAAAATACTGGCGTAGATCCTTTAGCATTAACTGGTGCGTCTCCGTTTGTAAACATTTCTGGAGCAAATGCAGGAGATTTTACAGTTTCGGTAGTGCCATCAGGAACAATTGCAGGAAGCGGTTCTACAACTTTTCAAATAGATTTTCAGCCAACAGGATTAGGATTAAGAACAGCAACAATATCTATTGCAAATAATGATGGTGATGAAAACCCTTATAATTTTAGCATTCAAGGAAACGGAATAACATGTACTCCAACAACTTCAGTAAGTTCTATTTCGCCACTTTCAGGTCCGGTTGCTACATTAGTAACTATTAATGGTACCGGTTTTACAACGGCTACTTCTGTAAGTTTTGGTGCCTTACCAGCTACTTTTACAGTGGTTTCTAATACATTGATTCAAGCAACAGTTCCTGCAAACGCAACATCGGGAAATATTGTTATTCAGGATGCTGGTGGATGTAATTTATCTTATTCTTCGTTTACAGTAATTGTAGATGATAACACAACTTGTGCTCCTGCTGCAGTTGGAATTACAGAATTATTTATTTCTGAAGTTACTGACGCATCAACGGGTTCATTATCTTACATAGAGGTTTTTAACGCCACTTCTTCAACAATCGACATGACAGATTACGAGATTTATATCCGTAACAACGGTAGTGGAACTGGAGATGATATTCCTTTAACAGGCTTATTAGCTCCTGGAGATTCATTTACTTTGGCAACAAGTATTGGAGGTAGTTCTTGTGCTGTGCCTGGTGGTGATGGAAGTTTAGCAGATCAAAATGACGTTTCAAGTGGTGTAAATAATA
Source organism: Flavobacterium cheniae (assembly GCF_004363695.1). Classification (GTDB taxonomy): domain Bacteria; phylum Bacteroidota; class Bacteroidia; order Flavobacteriales; family Flavobacteriaceae; genus Flavobacterium; species Flavobacterium cheniae. The sequence goes on from NZ_SNZC01000002.1 coordinate 766,133, forward strand.
ATGACTGTATTCATTTAGCTAAACTTGGAACTATAATAGATACTTGGGGAGTATGTAATGGAACTAATTGGATAAATTCATTAGGTTTAGGTTCTGCTGGATATGACTTTAAACGTAAAGCTACAGCATCTCCACTTCCAAGTACAACGTTTGTTGCTACAGATTGGGATATTATCGATTTTAATGCTTGTAGTGATGATTATAGTTTAATTGATAGTTATGAAGGTATTAGAAATCCTCCTATTACTACTGTTCCAAATTATAATTTCAATTGTTCAACTAATAGTGTGGTATTAACTGTTACAGGAACAGAGGCAATTGCTGGTGGTTTAGGATTAACATATCAATGGTATGTTTCTGCTCCAGGTGCTCCAGGTTGGACAGCACTTACAAATGCGGGTGTTTATTCTGGAGTTACAAATTCAAGTTTAACTATTTCTAGTGTAGTTGGATTAGATGGATATCAATATTATTGTCAAGTAATGGAAGATGTTGCAACGTGTTTTGTGGCGTCTAATGCAACAATTATTGGTCTAGGAGGTTCTTTAACAACATGGAATGGAACAACTTGGTCAAATGGTGCGCCAACAATTTCAACGTTTGCAACAATCAACGGAAATTACGACACCACAACTCATGGTGATTTTGAATGTTGTAGTTTGTTAGTAAATGCAACATTTACATTAAATATTCAAGCAGATGATTTTGTTTTAGTTCAGAATGATTTAACAAACAACGGTACTTTAAATGTTTTCAATAACGGTTCATTAGTACAAGTAAACGATTTAGGTGTTAACACTGGAAATATTTCTTACCAAAGAATAGCTTCGGTAAAACTTCAAGATTATGTGTATTGGTCGTCACCAGTTAGTGGTTTTGATGTAAATAGTATCTCACCATTAACACCAGCATATTATCATTGGCAATGGAATCCAACTATTTTAAATCCAAATGGAGGAGAAGGAAATTGGGTAAATGCTTCAACAGCAATGTTGGGTGGAAAAGGTTATATTGTAAGAGCTCCAAACGGGTTTAGTAATACTGCAAATCAAAACTGGACGGCTACTTTTAATAATGGCGTTCCAAATAATGGAGTTTATGCCCCTACAATTGCTAGAGGAAATAATTTAAATGCAGGAACTGCTGGTCCAAATGGAGTGATGCGTTTAGCTACTGACGATAACTGGAATTTATTAGGAAATCCATATCCATCATCAATTAGCATTAATTCATTCTTAACCGCGAATACTGAACTTGATGGTTTTATTAGACTTTGGACGCATGGTACATTACCTACCACAGCTATATCAGATCCTTTTTATAACAATTTCGTTTCAAATTATACGGCAGGTGATTACATTGCATTAAATGGTTCAGGAGCTACAAGCGGACCTGGAGCACCTGGTGTTATTGGAGCTGGACAAGGTTTCTTTGTTTTAATGAATCCAGGAGCAGCAGCAACTTCAACAGCTTTGTTTAACAATGCAATGCGAAGTAAAAATTATTCGAACAGTCATTTTTATAGAAATGCAAATACTACAAATGCAGGCCCTAGTGATGATGTTGAACGTCATAGAATTTGGTTAGACTTAGTAAGTCCAACAAATGAAACGACTAGAACTTTAGTAGCTTATGTAGACGGCGCAACAGCAGGAAAAGACAGAATGTTTGATGCATTTACAGATTATAAATTAACTCAGAACTTCTATTCTTTAATTGATGATCAAGTTATGGCTATTCAAGGTAAAGGATTACCATTTGAGCAAGAAGATAGAGTTCCTATGGGAGTTAAAATACCTTCAAATGGAATTTATAAAATTGCTATTGCTGCAGTAGATGGTTTATTCGAAAGAGGACAAAACATTTATTTAGAAGATAAAACTTTAGGTGTTATTCATGATTTAAGACAAAATCCGTATTCGTTTACTGGAACTTCTGGAATTCTTAATGATAGATTTGTGTTACGTTACACTAACGAAACTTTGGGGAATGAAGATTTTGAAAATCTTGATAATTCTGTAATTGTAACTAGCGGAAATAATTTATCAATAACATCCTTAAAGGAAACGATAAAAGATGTTAAGGTTTATGATGTTTTAGGCAGATTAATTGATAATAAGCAAAACGTAAATTCTTTAAATGTATCCTTGAATAACATAATTAAAACAAACAGTGCTTTAATCATTTATGTTACTTTAGAAAGTGGAAAACAAGTGATTAGAAAAGTTTTACATTAATTACATGATATTTATTTTAAAACCAGCTATTTAATAGCTGGTTTTTTTTGTTTTTATTAAGATATTTTGACATTTTTTTTATAAGTTTGCTTCCTAACCCCAAATCGCAATGTTATGAAAAAAATAGTACTATTTTTTTTATTATTTTTCTTTGCCTTAAATTCTTCAGCTCAGAAGAATTTGGCATGGTCTGAAGTTAATAATTCTATTGAGTTTACTCAAGGAAAACTTAGAAAAGAAGTTTTACCTACACAGTATAAACTTTTTAGTTTTGATTACGAAAAATTCAAATCACAACTTGTTAATGTTCCTGTAAGGGGAGAGTTTACAGGTGTTTCAAATGTAATTGTCTCTTTTCCTATGCCAAATGGAAAAGTAGAAGACTTTAGAATTACTGAAGCATCTACATTTGAAGAAACTTTACAAAATCAATTTCCTGAAATCCGATCTTTTGCGGGTCAAGGAGTTAACAATCCATCTAATGTAATTCGTTTTAGTGTTTCTCCTTATAATGGAGTAAGTGCTTTAATTCGTTCAGGCTCAGAAGGTTCAACTTATATTATAGATCCAATTTCAATGGATTATAAAACAATGATTGTTTTCGATAGAGTTCATGCCAAAAAAGAATCTGATTTCATATGTACAACAGAGGATGCTGTGCAACAGTTTGGACAAGTTTTAAATAGAGAAGCGGATCAAAACGTTATTTTAAATAATGCCGATGATGGTATTTTAAGAACATTTAGAATGGCTCAATCATGTACGGCTGAATATTCAAACTATTTTGGTGCTACGAGTGCGGCTCAGGTAAATTTAGTTTTAGCTGCTTACAATAGAACTTACACAAGAGTAAATGCTGTATTTGAAATGGATTTTAATGCAACAATGATTTTAATTGCAACTACTGTAAATGTCATTTATTATAATCCTGCAACAGACCCATATTCAGATGCCGCTAATTTAGGTAATTGGAATAATGAATTAGGAGCAACTTTACAGTCGGTTATTGGGAATGCAAATTACGATATTGGTCATCTTTTTGGTGCCGATGGAGGTGGTGGAAATGCTGGTTGTATTGGATGTGTATGTTCTACAGATAATGCAAAGGGTAGAGGTTATACTTCCCCTTCAGATGGTAGACCAGAAGGAGATTTTTTTGATATAGATTATGTAGCTCATGAAATTGGGCATCAATTAGGTGGAAATCACACTTTTTCTCATAGTGCAGAAAATAATGCGGTGAATATGGAGCCAGGTTCTGGAGTAACCATTATGGGTTATGCTGGAATTACTGGAGCTACAGATGTTGCAGCGCATTCAATTCCTATTTTTCATGCAGGTTCTATTCAGCAAATTACAAATAATATAAAAGGTAAGACTTGTCCTGTATTAATTAATACAGGTAACGCTGTGCCAGTTCCTTCTGCGCCAGCTACAAAAACATTGCCAATTGGAACGGCATTTAAATTAACAGGAACCGCAACAGATGCGAATGCTGGAGATGTTTTGTCATATTGTTGGGAACAGGTTAACGATGCAACAACTGTTGGAGCGGCAGCATCTTATCCTTCAGGAACAAAAACTGATGGTGCCAATTTTCGTTCTTTTATGCCAAAAAATAATGGAACAAGGTATTTCCCAAGATTAGAAGATCATGTGGCAAATGGAGTTGCTGGAAATCAATGGGAAATTATCCCAACAATTAACAGAACATTGAATTTTAGAATGACTGTTAGAGATAATAATCCAGGCGCAGGTAATAATGAAAGTGCTAACACGGCAGTTACTTTTGATAGCACAAGAGGACCATTTCTTGTTACTTCACAAAACACGGCTGGAATAAGTTACACACAAGGTTCTACTCAAACAGTTACTTGGTCAGTTAATGCTACCAATACTATGACAGGGGCAGCAAATGTGAACATTAGACTTTCTACTGATGGAGGTCAAACATATCCTGTAGTTTTAGTTGCTAATACTGCCAATGATGGAACACAAACCGTTACTATCCCAAATGTTTCTGCACCTTTTTGTAGAATTTTGATTGAACCAACAGCAAATGATTTTTATGCAATTAATACGCAAAATTTTGCTATTGGTTATACAGTAAATGATGTTTGTAATACCTACACAAGAACGTTAACAACAGGAAATGTTATTACGGATCAAACACCTCTTGCATATCAAAATTTTGCATTGAATATTCCAGATAATGTTGTGATTACAGACGTTAACGTAACTACGAATGTAACTCATTCAAGAAGAAACCAGTTATATGCAGCAATTAATAGTCCAGCAGGAACTTTTGTTCAATTGTTTACTGATGGAGGTTGTTCTAATGCTGTTTCTGACTTAATTGGAACATGGGATAGTCAATCTGGAACAGCGGCTGCTTGTGGTGCAGATAATAATTTTGGAACCATGAGACCAACAGGTGATTTAAATGTATTAAATGGTCAAAGTTCGCTAGGGAATTGGATTTTTAGAGTTGCAGATGTAACTGCAGATGCAAGAGATGGTGTGCTTAATAGTTTTTCAATTCAAATTTGTTATAAAGAAATTGTTGAATCTCCAAATGCATGTGGGGTAATTACCACAACTTGGAATGGAACTACTTGGTCAAACGGAACACCATTAAAAAATGTGGTTGCTATATTTAACGGAAATTATTCGTCAACTGCTGACTTAGAAGCTTGTTCAGTTATTGTTAATAGTGGATTTAATGTGGTTTTCAATCCAGGACATACCTTAATTGTTGGTAATGAAGTTACGGTAAACGGAACAGGGACATTAACCATCGAAAACAATTCGGCTTTACGTCAAATTAACGAACAAGCTATAAATGTAGGAAATATTCTAGTTAAGAGAAGTTCAACCCCAATGATTCGTCAAGATTATACTGCTTGGTCATCACCAGTTGTTGGACAACAATTATTAGCATTCTCTCCTAATACAGTCGCTACTCGTTTTTATGAATACCTATATACAGGGACTACTACCCCAACTGCTTATCAGTCAGTAACACCAACAAATAATTTTACTTCAGGTAAAGGATATATGATTCGTGTTGATAACAATTGGTCTTCAATTACTCCAGCTGCTTATAACGGACAATTTGCAGGAGTTCCTTTTAATGGAGATTTATCAGTTAACTTAGGTATTGGATATAACTTAATTGGTAATCCTTATGCTTCACCAATTAATGCTGATAAATTCTTAAGTGATAATGAAACAACAGTTGGAGCTCTATATTTTTGGACACATACTGTAGCAGCAAGTGGAGGAGTTTATCCGGTTAATAATTATGCAAGTTATACAACTTTAGGAGGGACAGCAGCAGCAGCAGGTGGACCAATGCCTAATGGAACCATTCAAACAGGTCAAGGTTTTTATGTGAAAGCATATGATTTTGGTTCAGCCATTTTCTCAAATTTCCAACGAGTTAATGCTTCTGTTTCTACACAGTTTTACAGAAATTCAAATGCGACAACTTCTGTGACAGAAAAACATAGAATTTGGTTAAACTTAAATGATGCTAATGTTTCTTACAATCAAACTTTAGTCGGATATACAGATGGAGCGACTTCAGGATTTGACAACGCAATAGATGGAAGAATTTTAGATGATTCTAAACCGATGTTATACTCTGTTTTAAATGCTGATAAATTAGTAATTCAAGGAAAAGGATTGCCTTTTACAGATGAGGATATTGTACCTTTAGGATTAAAGGTTCTAGTGCCAGGAAACTATACTATTTCGTTAGAAAATGTTGATGGATTGTTTGTTAATCAGGATGTTTTTGTAAAAGATACGGATACAAATGTTATCCACAATATCAAACAAGGTCCTTATTCATTTACATCACAAGAAGGAACATTTGAAAATCGTTTTGAATTGGTTTACAAAAACACAACTTTGGGAGGAGAAGATTTTGTTGATGAAAATGCATTAACAGTGTACACTTCAAACAATGGAATTGTTTTAAATTCTTCAGCGTTAATTTCAGAAGTAGTTGTTTTTGATGTTTTAGGAAGAAAATTACACCAACAAACAGTTACTAATCAAGAAGAAGTTGTTGTTTCTAAAATAGTAAAATCAAACCAAGCTTTATTAGTGAAAACAACATTGTCAAACGGTCAAGTAATTACTAAGAAAGTAATTTATTAATAAAAATAATATTTTTTGAAAAGCTCGGTATTTACCGAGCTTTTTTTGTTAAATTCTATTAATAATTGTTAAATATCAAAATCTTTATTATGTTTGTTATTAATTCCCCAAATTAAAAAATAATGAAAAAGACCTACTTATTCATTGTAGTGTTTATGCTTGTGTGTTTTCAAGTTATAAACGCTCAATCTAAAAGAATAATTGAAAAAAATAATTCAAATTCTTTAATCAGTAATTCAAATTCTCGAGAAAATTCTCTAGATTCTAATTTTTCTGAATCGGTCAATAGAGCCAGACAATTTTCACCAAATGGCATTGTAAGATGTGCTACTAGTGAATACACAAAACAAAAACAAAAAGCTGGATTAGCTCCATCTGATGAAGATTTTGAAAGATGGTTGGCGCCTAGAATTCAGGAAATAAAAAGATTAAGAACTTTAGGAAGATTGCCTTCAGTGATTACTATTCCTGTTGTAGTTCATGTTATTCATAACGGAGATGCAATTGGCTCCAATGAAAACATTGCAGATGGTCAAGTATTGTCTCAAATTACGGTATTTAATCAAGATTTTAGAAGAATGGTGGGAACTCCAGGATATAATACAAATCCTGTAGGTGCCGATACAACTATTGAATTTTGTATGGCTCAAATAGATCCAAATGGTAATCCTACAAACGGAATTGATAGGAGAAATCTTGGTATTGTTAGTTTTGATAATGCTGCTGTAGAAACGGCAAAAGCAAATACAATTTGGGATCCTACCAAATACTTAAATATGTGGACTTTTAGTTTTGGTGGTGATTTAGCAGGTGTATTAGGATATGCGCAATTTCCAACAGGCTCAGGTTTAGAAGGAATGCCAGCCGCTGATTGTATAGCTGGAGAGGCTTCTACTGATGGAGTAGTTTGTAGTTTTAATACTTGGGGTTCAAGAACAATTTTTCCAACGGGTAACTATGGAGGAACTCAATACGATAAAGGAAGAACGATGACTCATGAGGTAGGACATATGTTTGGATTACGTCATATTTGGGGTGACGGAGGTTGTGGTGTAGATGATTTTTGTAATGATACTCCTTTATCAGATGCCGCAAATTTTGGATGTCCAACGACAAATAGTTGTGTAGACTCTCCTGTTGATTATAATGATCAGGTTCAAAATTATATGGATTATAGTGATGATGCTTGTATGAATATTTTTACTCAAGATCAGAAAGATAGAATTTTGGCAGTACTTGTAAATTCTCCAAGAAGAGATGATTTGTTAACTTCTACAGTTTGTAACCCAGTCTCAGTTCCTTATATTCAGTTTAAAAGACAAGTTTGTGAACAAAGAGTTGCAAAATCTATAATCGAAGGAAATGGTTGTGGTTATACAGAGTTTACAGTGCCTGTAAATATAGATAAAGCTGCTTCAGCTAATGCGGTTGTAAGCTTCTTCATAGATGCTTCATCACAAGCAAATGCTACAGATATTCAAATAATGACACCAACGGTTACTTTTAACTCAGGTTCTACAGCAGATCAAAATTTAGTGTTTAGAATTTTTAATGATGGAGTACAAGAAATAGACGAAGAATTAGTTATTTCTTTTACGGTTAATGCTAATGGTGGAAATGCTGTTATGAATACAGAAGGAAATCTTTTTTCATTAACTATCATAAATGATGATGTGGCTCCAACATTAGTTGAAACATTAAATCTAATTGACGAAGATTTTGAAGATCCTGCGGGATGGTTGTTGTTAGATACCGATGGTGATGGTAGAAATTGGGGGTTGGTTAATGCCGATGGAATCGGAACAGCTCCAAATACAATATCAGGTACTTGTGCTTTTTCTGAGAAAAGACTGTCTTATTTAAGTGGAAGTGCGACTAATGCAAATCCAAACAATTATTTTATAAGTCCTCAAGTGACTATTCCTTCAAATGCATCATCAGTTTCTTTTTCTTATATAGTAGCAGGTTATGATAATACTGCTCAAACTAGAAATGCAGGAAATTATAGTGTTTATTTTACAACAAGTATTGCCAATGAAGCCGCAATTTTAGCAGGAACTGTTATTCAAGCAAATGCTGTGGTTAATGAGAATACATCACAATTAAGAACTTATAATTTGTTAGCTTTAGCTGGTCAAACAGGGTATATTGTGTTTAGACATAATAATACAGGTACAACAAATGTGGGATTACTTTTGTTAGATACTGTTCTTTTACAAGCAGTAGCTACTAAAAATGTTCAAACAGAAGTTAATAACCCAACGCGCTATCAAGCTACATTCCCATCATCAGGTACAATCTATACATCTGATACTACTTCTGGAAGAGTAATGGCAAATATAACTAGCGCTGCAAGTTTTAATTATGGATGTACCACAGTGGAGGTTAATAGAAGTCAAGTTTCTGTAGGTGCTCCAACAGCTAATTTTATAGATACGACAGCTCCAAATAGAGTTCTGTCAAAAACTTTTTACGTTAATCCAGCTAATGATAATGCATCGGGTAATTTTACAATTAAATTGTATTTTACAGAAGCAGAAGTAGCTGCATGGGAAGCCGCAACAGGTAAATCAAGAACTAGTTTAAGAATTATTAAAGTGGTTGATAATAGTATTAGTTCCGTAAATTCAGCTAACTATGAGAGTTTTACCATTTCTGAAGTTCCAGCTACAATAGGTACTTTTGGTACAAATGTTACGTTTGAAGCTACTTTCAATTCTAATTTAAGAGGTGGTTATGCTGTTGGTCCTGCAACGGGACTTATTTGTGGAGATTTCACAACTACATGGAACGGAACTGCTTGGAGTAGTGGTGTGCCAACAAAATTACACGCCGTGACAATCAGTGGTAATTATTCTTCTTCATCTAATGTGGAAGCTTGTTCGGTAACAATTTCAAGTGGAGCAAATGTTGTTTTTAACCCTAATCATACTTTAATTGTTGGAGGAAATGTTGTAGTAAATGCAGGAGGAAGCTTAACAGTTGAAAATAATGCAGCTCTTAGACAATTAAATGATACAGCTGTAAACACAGGATTAATAACAGTTAAGCGAGTTTCATCTCCGATGAGAAGATTAGATTATACTGCATGGTCATCACCTGTGTCGGGTCAACAATTATTGGCTTTTTCACCAAATACAATTAGTACTCGTTTTTATGAGTATTTGTTTACAGGAACTACTACGCCAACGGCTTATCAATCAGTTACTCCAACGAATAATTTCATTTCAGGTAAAGGGTATATGATTCGTGTTGCGGATAACTGGCCGGCTACTATTGCATCGGCTTATAATGGTCAGTTTTTTGGAACTCCTATTAATGGAATTGTTTCTCAAAATGTTGGAGTAGGTTATAATCTTTTAGGAAATCCTTATCCATCACCAATTAATGCAGATAAGTTTTTATTAGATAACTCATCTGTTGGAACGCTTTATTTTTGGACCAATACAACTCCAGCTTCAGGAGGCGTTTACCCGCAAAATAATTTTGCCTCTTACACAACTTTAGGTGGTGCAGCCGCTTTCGGAAGTGCTATTATTCCAAATGGAATTATTCAAACTGGACAAGGTTTTTATGTGTTAAGTGCTGCAGCAAATAATGTAAATTTTGCAAACGATTTGAGAGAGAATGCTTCTGTTTCTACACAGTTTTACAGAAATTCAAATGCGACAACATCTGTGACAGAAAAACATAGAATTTGGTTAAACTTAAATGATGCTAATGTTTCTTACAATCAAACTTTAGTTGGATATACAGATGGTGCGACTTCAGGATTTGACAACGCAATAGATGGAAGAATTTTAGATGATTCTAAACCGATGTTATACTCTGTTTTAAATGCTGATAAATTAGTAATTCAAGGAAAAGGATTGCCTTTTACTGATGAGGATATTGTACCTTTAGGATTAAAGGTTCTAGTACCAGGAAACTATACTATTTCGTTAGAAAATGTTGATGGATTGTTTGTTAATCAGGATGTTTTTGTAAAAGATACGGATACAAATGTTATCCACAATATCAAACAAGGTCCTTATTCATTTACATCACAAGAAGGAACATTTGAAAATCGTTTTGAATTGGTTTACAAAAACACAACTTTGGGAGGAGAAGATTTTGTTGATGAAAATGCATTAACAGTTTACACTTCAAACAATGGAATTGTTTTAAATTCTTCAGCGTTAATTTCAGAAGTAGTTGTTTTTGATGTTTTAGGAAGAAAATTACACCAACAAACAGTTACTAATCAAGAT
>NZ_SNZC01000002.1:776884-835134 GCF_004363695.1 Flavobacterium cheniae
TGGAATTGTTTTAAATTCTTCAGCGTTAATTTCAGAAGTAGTTGTTTTTGATGTTTTAGGAAGAAAATTACACCAACAAACAGTTACTAATCAAGATGAAGTTGTTGTTTCTAAAATAGTGAAATCAAACCAAGCTTTATTAGTGAAAACAACATTGTCAAACGGTCAAGTAATTACGAAGAAAGTAATTTATTAATAAAAATAATATTTTTTGAAAAGCCCAATCGATTAAAGATTGGGCTTTTTTTATTTCATTTAAAATCAATTTCGTATTTTTGAACTTTATCAAACAATCACAATGGACAATATAAAACAATACGTTCAAGAAAATAAAGAACGTTTTTTAAACGAATTAATCGAACTTTTAAAAATCCCTTCTGTAAGTGCAGATAGCGCTTATGCTCATGATGTAGTATTAACAGCCGAAGCAGTTAAAGCTAGTCTAGAAAAAGCAGGTTGCGATTTTGTAGAACTTTGCGAAACACCAGGTTATCCTATTGTTTACGGAGAAAAAATTATCGATAAAAACTTACCAACGGTTTTGGTTTATGGACATTACGATGTGCAACCACCAGATCCAATGGAATTATGGACATCACCACCTTTTGAACCAGTAATCAAAACTACAGAAATTCATCCTGAAGGAGCTATTTTTGCTCGTGGTGCATGCGATGACAAAGGTCAAATGTACATGCACGTGAAAGCGTTTGAATACATGATTCAAAACAATTGCTTGCCATGTAATGTGAAATTCATGATTGAAGGCGAGGAAGAAGTAGGTTCAAAAAGTTTAGGATGGTTTGTAGAAAGAAATCAAGAAAAATTAGCAAATGATGTGATTTTGATTTCGGATACCGGAATGATTTCTAATCAACAACCTTCTATTACAACAGGTTTAAGAGGTTTGAGTTATGTTGAAGTTGAAGTTACAGGGCCAAATAGAGATTTGCATTCAGGATTATATGGTGGAGCAGTAGCGAATCCAATTAATGTATTAACCAAAATGATTGCTTCGTTACATGATGAAAACAATCATATTACCATTCCTGGTTTTTACGATAAAGTAGAAGAATTATCTGCTGATGAAAGAGCCGAAATGGCAAAAGCGCCGTTCTCATTAGAGAAATATAAAAAAGCTTTAGATATCGAAGAAGTTCATGGTGAAGCAGGTTATGTTACCAATGAAAGAAATTCAATTCGTCCAACTTTAGATGTGAATGGAATTTGGGGTGGCTATACTGGAGAAGGAGCTAAAACGGTTATCGCAAGTAAAGCTTTTGCGAAAATTTCAATGCGTTTAGTGCCTAACCAAGATTGGGAAGAAATCACGGAATTATTCAAAAAACATTTCGAAAGTATTGCTCCTAAATCAGTAAAAGTGGTGGTAAAACCACATCATGGTGGACAAGGTTATGTTACACCGATTGATAGTGTTGGTTATAGAGCAGCAAACAAAGCCTATACTGAAACTTTTGGTGTTCCTGCAATTCCGGTTCGTTCAGGTGGAAGTATTCCAATTGTAGCGTTATTTGAGAAGGAATTAAAGAGTAAAACTATTTTAATGGGCTTTGGGTTAGATAGCGATGCCATTCACTCACCAAACGAGCATTTTGGAGTTTTCAATTATTTAAAAGGAATTGAAACCATTCCATTATTCTACAAGTATTTTACAGAAATGAATAAATAAAACGAAATCCCGATGTAAATCGGGATTTTTTGTTGAGAATCTTTGTGTTTTGTTCCATCTCACTCTCATACATATCCCATACATGTCCCATATATATTCCATGTAGGCCCTATGAAAATTAGTAATACTAATATAAATATTTATTCAGTTTTAATAAAGAACAATCCACTCATTATGTCCAAAATAATCCCATTCTGCCTTAGCCATATCAAATTTTGGGTCAATTAAAGTTTTTAGTTCTTTTCTATTGATGCTGTTTTTACAATCGATGTAAATTGCTATTTGTTTTCCTTGGTATTCTTTTTTTATTCGTTGGCAGTATTGCCAAATAAAATCGGGTTTTGTGGCCAAGTTATACGCTTGATTATCTGTTAGATTTTTGCTATAATCATAAAATGATTCATCATCAGTTTCTAAATCCTTAATGCGAATAACAATGTAACCACTACGTTCTCTCAACATCATGCGCCAACTTAATCGATGGCCTTCTTCTGTCCAAAGTACATCGCCTTCAATAAAGTGATGACGAAGTGGGAGTAAAAGTTGAATAATTAAATAAGGAATCATCAAAAAGTAAACAATTCTTTTTCCGTAGAAATTTTGGTTTACATTTTCATTTTCAACACTTGTTTTCTTTTTAAGAAATATTCTCCTAATGGTTTCGGGTTCGTAAAAAAACAAAGCAAAAGTTAAGGCAAAAAAAGGAAAAACACCAATTTCTAAAAATACGGCATTAAAAATATGAAAAGTTAATGACGCTAGTAAAGCTACTATTCTAGTTTTTTTAAATAGTAACATCGGTACAATTAACAAATCAAAGAGAATTCCCATGTAAGCAATGAACAGATAAAACCATTTTTGAAGAAACAGTTTTTTCAAGGCAATTATTTCAGTAGAACTAACCAATAAGTTACGCGTAAATGTGCCGTCTAGCCAGTCTGGATAAAATTTAGCAACAGCAGCATAAACATATACAATTCCAACTTGAATGATAAAGAGTAAGCTTATCCAATAAGGCATTATTCTTTCTTCTGAAACTCGATTTTGTTTCACATCTAAAGAAGCGTATCGATTTGCTGGAAGAAAAATTAGCAAAAAACTGATGAGAAGTAATAAATAGTAATGGTTATTGTAAGATGATTTCTGCATGAAATACACACCCGCCCACATAATCGTATAGGAAATAATCGCTATTCGGTAACGATATCCTAACATGATGGCTAATCCGAAAATGCCCATTAAAGAAAAGTAGCAGTACATTCCAAAACCAGGTAAAGGTTGAAGCCATTCTAAACCGATAAATGAAAATGTAAATTCAGGGTCAATTAAAACACGTTTTACCCAGCCTGTAAGTATGGCACCAAAGCTTTCACAAGCAACTAAAAATCCAAAAAATATTCGGAAAACAATTAACGGACTGTTGTCTATTGCTTGGAATATCGATTTCATTTCATGTTTTTAATAAAGTCTAGTGAAAAGGTTTTATCTTTTTCAAGTTGGACTTGTAATTCAGTTATCGAATTGAATTTATGTTCTTCTCGTATGTGTTCCAGAATTGATATTCGTAAATTTTCGTTGTAAATATCTTTGTTTAGTTCAAACAAGTGAACTTCAATTGATTGTTCATTTTCGCCTAAAGTTGGATTATTACCAATATTCATCATACCATAACGCAACTCGTTTTTTATAAAACTTGAGACGACATAAACCCCGTTTTTAGGAAGTAGTTTGTAGTTTTCAGATAATAAAATGTTGGCAGTAGGAAATCCGATTGTTCTTCCGATTTTTTTACCCTCAATTACTTTTCCTGAAATAAAATAAGGATAACCTAAATATTCATTGGCTAATTTAATATTGCCTTCTAATAAAGCCTTTCTTATTTTGGTCGAACTTATTGCTATTTCATCAATTTCTTTAGCGCTAATTTGTTCTACTTCAAAATCATATTTTTTTCCAAAAGAAATCAAATCATTAATGTCGGCGCTTCTGTTTTTGCCAAAACGATGGTCATGTCCAATGATGATTTTATGAATATTTAATTTGTCAACTAAAATTTCTTTAACAAATTCCTCGGCAGTTAAATTAGAGAAAGCTTCATCAAACGGATGAATAATTAGATTGTCTATTCCAAATTTTTCCAGTAGCGTTGCTTTTTCATCAATCGTATTTAATAGTTTGATAGATGAATCTTGTTGTAAAACCATTCTAGGGTGTGGGAAAAAAGTCAAAACAACACTTTCGTAAATATTTTCAAGAGTTGCGTTTTTCATTTTTTCCAAAATAGATTTATGTCCAAGATGAACGCCGTCATAAGTGCCAATGGTGATTATGGTTTTTTTTGGAGTTAAAACTTCGTTTATGGATTTGTAAATTTTCAATATGGTACAGATTAGCTTGCAAAGATAATTTCTTATCTGTTGAAAAAAGTAACAAAAAAAGAAAAAATTGTTTTTTTTTGATACATTTGTTAAACATTAATATTTAATTAACCTAAAAATGAAGAAAAATTTACTAATTGCAGTTATTGCTCTTTCTGGTTGTTTTGCTTTTGGTCAAAAAAGCTTGCCTTCAACAAATCATTCGCAAGATGATTTTGAAACTTCAGTTGCTAGAGCAAGAACTTTTGCTCCAAATGGAGTTGTAAGATGTGCTACTGTTGAATACCAAAAAGATAGACAAAGTAGAGGTGTGGCCGCTTCAGATGACGCTTTTGAAGCTTGGTTGGCTCCAAAGATAGAAGAGATTAAAAGATTAAGATTAGCAGGAAGATTACCATCGGTAATTAGAATTCCTGTAGTAGTGCACGTAATTCATAACGGAGATGCTGTAGGAAGTAATGAAAATATTGCTAATGGTCAAGTTTTGTCTCAAATTACGGTATTCAATCAAGATTTTAGAAGAATGTCTGGAACTCCTGGTTTTGGTGCTGGTGTTGACACAACAATTGAGTTTTGTTTGGCTCAAGTAGACCCAAATGGAAATCCTACAACAGGGATTGACAGGGTAAATAGAGGTGTTGCTAGTTATACGTCTATGGCAGCTATTCAAACTGCTAAAACGGCTACTATTTGGGATCCAACAAAATATTTAAATATGTGGACTTTTGCATTTGGTGGAGGCATGGCATCTACTCTAGGTTATGCTCAGTTTCCTTCAGGTTCTGGATTAGCTGGTATGGGAACAGATCCATGTGTAGATGATTTAGGTGGTGGAGATGCAACTACTGACGGTGTTGTTTGTAATTATAATACTTGGGGGTCTAGAACTATTTTCCCTGCGGGAACATATGCAGGAACTCAATATGACAAAGGAAGAACAATGACTCACGAGGTAGGTCATATGTTTGGATTACGTCATACTTGGGGTGATGGAGATTGTACTGTAGATGATTTTTGTGCTGACACACCTAATTGTGATGCTGATTATTATGCTGGTGTCGGTACTGGTGGATGTAATGCTCCAGTTCAGTGTGGAAATACAAGGCAGATTGAAAATTATATGGACTATTCAGATGATGGTTGTATGAATATCTTTACTCAAAATCAGAAAGATAGAATGTTGGCAGTGTTAATGAATTCTCCAAGAAGAGATGATTTGTTAGTGTCGACAGTTTGTGAGCCAACTACTCAGCCTCCATATATACAATTTAAAAGGGTTGCATGTGGTTCAAGAATTGTAAAATCTGTAGTTGAAGGTAATGGTTGTGGATATACAGAATTTACAGTGCCAGTTAGTATTAGTAAAGCTGCTTCTGCAAATGCTCTTGTAACTTTCAGTGTTGATGCTTTATCTGTTGCAAATGCTTCTGATATACAAATAATGACACCATCGGTAACATTTAATTCTGGTTCAACAACAGATCAAAATTTTATTTTTAGAGTTCTAAATGATGCTTCTGTTGAACCAAACGAAGATTTAATTATTACTTTTTCAGTAAATCCTAATGGAGGAAATGCAACTGCAAACCCTTACGAAGGAACTAAATTCAACATGACTATTCTAAATGACGATACAGCAGTGGCTGCTACCGTTTTAGGACAACAAATATTTTCTGAAGGTTTTGAAACCTACACAGACTTTACATTAGGAAATGTTGGAGGTTGGACAACTTATGATTTAGACGTGAATCCAACTTATCCAGATGATACTTATAATTTTCCTAATGAAGGATATACAGGGTCGTACATTGTTTTTAATCCTTCAGCTACTACTCCTAGTGCTGCAGGTGGGGGTTATGATGCTCATTCAGGAAATAAAGGGTATTATTGTTATAATGAAAGTGTAGCGCCTTTTGCAAATAATGATTGGGCTATTACACCGCAAATTTCTTTAGGAACAAATTCTCAGTTAAAATTTTGGGCAAAAAGTTTAACGGATAACTATAATGGTGGTGAGCGTTTTAGAGTTTTAATTTCTACGACTAATACTAATACTGCTAGCTTTACACAACTTTCAGCGGGTCCTTACATTGTTCCGCCTCTAACTTGGACAGAGTACACATATAATTTAAGTGCTTACAATAATCAAAATGTTTACATTGCAATTCAGTGTGTTTCATCGGATGAGTTTGTGTTTATGTTAGATGATGTTTCGGTTACGTCTGATATTGTTACTACAATTGAAACTAACGTGAATACTCCTACAGCTATGAGTAGCTTGCTTTCAGGAGCAGGAACAACTGCTTTCAAAGATGCTACTACAAGAGATTTATCAAATGTTGTTACTTTGAATGATGCTTCAAATTATGGTTGTACAGTTTCTTCTGTTACGAGAGCAGGAACAAGTGCTTTACAATATGGAACTTCAACAAACGCTGTTGATTTTGCAATGTCAAAACAATTTACAATTACTCCAGCAAATAATGTAAGTGGTAACACTACAATTACTTTCTATTTTACAGCTGCAGAAATTGCTGGTTGGGAAGCTGCAACAGGAAATAACAGATCATTATTGTATGTGGTAAGAGATGGTATTACAAGAGAAATTCAGCCAGTAACAATTGGTTCTTTTGGAACTGGAGTTACTTTAACTGCCACATTTACTGGTGGAATTCAAGGGGTTTATTCTTTTGCTAGACAACAAAGTTTACCAACAGATAGTTTTGAGTTTAATGAAATAGGTTTATATCCTAATCCAAATAATGGAACTTTCAATGTACAGTTTACTCCATCATCGGAGAAAGTTAATGTAGTTGTGTTTGATTTAAGAGGAAGGGTTATCTTTGATAAACAGTATCAAAATAATGGATTATTCAACGAATCAATACAGTTAGACAATGTTGAATCTGGAGTTTATTTAGTAAAAATTCAAGATGGTTCTAGAAAAACTACAAAGAAAATTATAATAGAATAAATTATAAACTATGTTAATTATAAAAAGAGAAAGCGATAGCTTTCTCTTTTTTTTGTGATTTAACAAATTATTTATACATTTGTTTATTAACCAAATAATTAACTATAAAATGAAAAAAAAATTACAATTTTTTTTATCGATTATCCTGTTTTCAAATTTAAGTTTTGGACAAGGTAATTTTTGGACTAAAACTTCTGAAGAGAAACTGGGTGGTCTTGTAAAGATGGAGAGAGCATCTGTGCCGTCGGTTTATCAAATTATGCATTTAGATTTAAATGCTTTCAAACAGTCTTTGGTTGGAGCTCCAATTGATACCGAAGGTACTTTTTCTAACACGATTGTAAATTTTCCAAATTCAAAAGGGGAGCTTTCTAGATTTAGAGTTTATGAGGCGCCAATCATGGAAAAAGGGCTTGCTGATAGATATCCAGATATAAAATCATATGCTGCTGTAGGTATTGATGACCCTACTGTTAAATTAAGATTTAGTGTTACGCTTTTTGGATTACACGTTATGTCTACTTCTGGAAATGAAGGAACATATTATATTGATACCTATACTAAAGATTTGAATAACTACATTGTTTACAGTAGAAAAGATCTTTATGCAGTTAGAACTTTTGCTTGTCATTTTCAAGATAATCACGAGGAGATTGCAGAGCAAAATAGAAGTGCAGTAGAAAATCAAATTTTAGCTACTGATGGTATTTTTAGACAATACAGATTGGCAATGGCTTGTACAATTGAATATGCGGCATTTCATGTTGCAGCAGCCGGTTTAACAGGCGGTTCTGTAGCTGCAAGAAAAGCAGCTGTTCTTGCTGCAATGAATGTTACAATGACACGTGTTAATGGTGTTTATGAAAGAGATATGTCTCTAAGAATGAATTTAGTTGCCAATAATGATGTGATAATTTTTGTTGATACTGATTCATTTTCAAATACCAATGCTGGAGCATTAATTAATGAAAGTCAAACGGTTATAAATGGTGCTATAGGTTCTGCTAATTATGATATCGGACATACAGTGAGTACTGGTGGTGGTGGTTTAGCTGGATTAGGGGTTGTTTGTAATAATGCGAATAAAGCTCGTGGGATTACAGGTTCGCCTTCTCCAGTAGGAGATCCTTATGATATTGATTATGTAGCGCACGAAATGGGGCACCAATTTGGAGGACCACATACTTTTAGCTCTAATGACGATACTGCAGGAAATTGTGATTCTGGTAATAATAGTCCTGCAAATTCTGTTGAGCCTGGAAGTGGTTCTACTATTATGGCATATGCTGGAATTTGTGAAGAAAATGTTCAGTCAAACTCAGATGCTTATTTTCATGCAGTAAGTATTGCAAGCATGAATGCGGTAATGATTGGTTCTGGAAACTGTGCTCCTCAAGCAGCTAATGGAAATAATCCTCCTGTTATATCTGCATTAACAAATTATACAATTCCACAAGGAACTGCTTTTGTATTAACTGGAAATGCAACAGACGCTAATGCTGGGGCTTCTTTAACTTATTGTTGGGAGCAAACAAATGCAGCTGCTGGAACAAATTTTCCGACATCTACTCAAACAACAGGTCCTGTTTACAGATCTTTAAATCCAACGACTTCTAACAAAAGATATTTACCAAATTTCCAAAGTGTTTTATCTGGTAATTTAGCTCCAACTTGGGAAGTAACCCCTACAATTGGTAGAACATTAAATTTCGCATTGACAGTTAGAGATAATCAAACGCCAACTGGAGGACAAACAGCAAGAGCAAATATGACAGTAACAACTGTTGCTGCTGCTGGTCCGTTTACAGTAACAAGTCCTGCTGCAAATGCATCTTGGAATACTAATAGTTCTCAAACTATAACTTGGAATGTTGCTGGTACTACTGGTAATGGAATTAACACAGCAAATGTTAATATTTTATTATCAACAGATAATGGAGTTACCTTTTCAACTTTGTTAGCTAATACACCAAATGACGGTACTCAAGTTGTAACTATGCCAGCTACACCGGCTGTAAATTGTAGAATTCTTGTTGAAGCCGTTGGGAACATTTTTTATGCAGTTTCTCCTAATTTTGCTTTAGGTTATACGGTTACAACAACTTGTAATACTTATGCAAATAATAATGTTTTGGCGATCCCTGATGGTACAGGTGCTAATGTTTATGGAGCTGTTGTTTCTAATACAATAAATGTTCCAACAACTGCTACAATTTCAGATGTTAATATTGGTTTGGATGTAACGCATACTTATCCACAAGATTTACAAATTGCAATTAATCATCCAGATGCTACTCAAGTTTTGGTTTGGAATAGAGCTTGCGCAGGGAATGATAACTTTAATGTTACTTTAAATGATGGATCTGCTGTGTTTTCTTGTGCTGCAAATATGACAGGTACTTTCGCGCCTTCTAGTCCTTTATCTGTTTTTAATGGTAAGTCATCTAATGGAGTATGGACTTTATTAGCGAGAGATGGTTATAATGGTGATATAGGTCAGGTAGACTCTTGGTCTATTGAGATTTGTTCTCAAACAGTTACGTTATCATCTGAATCATTTGGATTAGAGAACTTTACTTTATATCCAAACCCTAATAATGGAAACTTTAATATTCAATTTACTTCTACTTCAGGAAATGAGATTAAAGTAAACGTTCATGATATTAGAGGAAGAGAAATTTACTCGAAATCTTATACAAATAACGGGTTATTCAATGAAAATTTACAATTGAGCAATGTTCAATCTGGAGTTTATTTAGTAACTGTAGAAGATGGTTCTATTAAAGAAACAAAGAAGATTGTGGTTCAGTAATTATAAAACATTCTATATTTAATTGAAGAGAAGACGAAAGTCTTCTCTTTTTTTTGCTATTATGTTAAAAAATTAATAAAAAAATTTATATTTGTTTATTAATCATAAACTTAACCCCAATGAAAAAACTATTACTAATTGTTGTTTTGGTATTTTCTTCCTTTGTTTTAAAGGCGCAAAACAAATCTTTGTGGCAGCAAATAGATGAAAATTCTATTGAGAATCAACCAAAAGTTAAAAGAGCTTCTTTTCCACAGGAGTACAAATTATGGAAATTAGATCTTCAAAATTTGAAAAATCAATTAAGAAATGCTCCAGTCAGAGGAGAATTTCATGGTATTTCAAATGTTATTATTCAGTTGCCAAATGCAGATGGACAACTAGAAAGTTTCCGAGTATTAGAAACACCTATTATGGAGCCTGGATTAGCAGTGAAATTTCCAACTATAAAATCATATGTTGGAAAAGGTATTGATGATGTTACTGCTACTGCAAGATTTTCTGTTACAGAATTTGGTCTACATAGTATGACTTTGTCTGCAGGAAAAAGTACTGCTTTTATTGATCCTTTTACGGAGGATACTCAAAACTATATAATCTATAACAGAGAAAGTCTTATTGGTGATGGGCAATCTTTTGAATGTTTAACGTCAGAAGGAGCTCATTTACCGTCTTTAGAGACTGACAGAAGAGCAAATGCTATGTTTAGAGCTGATACAGATGATAGAGTATTGAGAACTTATAGATTAGCACAATCATGTACTGCAGAATATGGTAATTTATTTAGAGGAAATACTGCAGATCCTGTTGCTACTCAAAAAGCCAGAGTTCAAGCCCAAATGGCAATCACGATGACTCGTGTAAATGGTGTTTATGAAAATGATTTAGCGATTACTATGATTTTTGTGGCTAATAATGATGCGGTAATTTACATTGGAGCTACAAATTCTGATCCTTGGAATGGAGAGTTTAACAATCAAACAGGTGTTACTATAGATGCTAATATCGGATTTAATAATTATGATATCGGTCATAATTTTAACACTTCTGGTGGAGGTAATGCAGGGTGTATAGGCTGTGTTTGTAGTACAAGTAATGATCCTTTTGGGGGGTTTCATAAAGGTACGGGTATGACAGGTCGTGCAAATCCTACTGGAGATCCTTTTGATATTGACTATGTAGCTCATGAAATGGGTCATCAATTTGGAGGATATCATACTCAAAGTAGTTCAGGATGTCGTTCAGGAAGTGGTTTAACAGAAGTTGAACCTGGTTCTGGTTCAACAATTATGGCATATGCAGGTATTTGTAATACTAACGTTCAAGGAGCCAGTGATGCTTATTTCGCGTATGTAAATATTAGAGACATCATGGAGAATGTAAAGTTTGGTGTAAGTCAACCAACTTTACCAATGACTAATTTAACTAATAATCCTCCAACAGCTAATGCTGGTAGAGATTATGTAATTCCAAGATCAACAGCGTTTATGTTAGTCGGACAAGGAACAGATCCTGAAAGTGATCCTGTAACTTATACTTGGGAGCAAAATGACCCGCAAAATCCTAATACTACGGCAGCTCCAGTTGCTACTAGAGTTGCAGGGCCTATGTTTAGATCTATTTGGGGTACTTCTTCACCTATAAGATATATGCCAAGTATGGCTACTGTATTAACGGGAGCTACTTCTAATACTTGGGAGGTTTGTCCTTCAGTAGCGAGAGATTTAAACTTTTCATTGACCGTTAGAGATAATAATTCGGGTGTTGGTCAAGCAGCTACTGATGAAATGAAAGTAACAGTTGATGGAGTGGCAGGACCTTTTGTAGTAAATGTGCCTAATACAGTAGTGTCATGGCAGGCAGGAACAAATCAAAATGTTACGTGGAATGTTGCTGGAACCGATGTAAATGGTGTAAATGCAAAATTTGTTGATATTTATTTATCTACTAACGGAGGAACAAGTTTTCCAATTTTGTTAGCAAGTAAAGTTCCTAATGATGGTACTGAGACAATTACAGTTCCTAATAATGCAGGAACAACTAATAGAATTATGGTAAAAGGATGGGATAACATATTTTTTGATGTTTCCAATACTAATTTTACAATTACTGCTCCTGCAAGTACAATGGCAATTTCATTTAATGGACTTGAAGGAGAGCAAAACAAAGCTATTTGTCAAGGATCTTCTGTTTCCTATACAATTAAATATGATGCTTTAGCAGGATTTAGTGGATTAACTACATTTAGTGTTACTGGAAATCCGCCTGGAACAACGGTTGTGTTTTCACCTGCATCTATCTCTGCTTCAGGTAATGTTACTATGACTGTATCAAATACAACAGGCGTAACACCAGGTTTTTACAGACTTAACGTAACCGCTACTTCTGGAGCTGTGACTAAAACAGCGCCATTTTATTTTGATTTGTTAAGTTCAAATTTTGCTGCAACAACTTTGAGTTCTCCAGCGAATAACTCTGTAGGTCAAGGGATAAGTTTAAACTTAACTTGGGTAGCAGATAGTAATGCTACATCGTATGATGTTCAAGTTGCAACCGATTTGGCTTTTACTAATGTTATTTCAAGTGGTAATTCAACAACAACTAGTTATGCTGTTTCAGGGCTTTTAGAAGGAACAACATATTATTGGAGAGTTCTACCTAAGAATTCTGCTTGTAGTGGAACTTTTAGTCCTGAATATAGATTTACAACAGGGGTTGTTAGTTGTCCTGGTACGGTGGCTTCAACAAATGTTCCATTAACAATTCCTACAACTGCTAATGTAACAATTAACTCCACTTTAAATATACCATCAGGTGGCGTAATAAGTGATGTTAATATAACAATGAATGTTTCTCATACATGGATTAATGATATGACGGCAACTTTAATTTCGCCTTCAGGAACTCAAGTTCAATTGTTTGCTCAGCCTTGTACAAGTGCTAGTATTTTAAACATTAATGCTACTTTTGACGATTCTGGTTCTAATGTTGTTTGTGGGACTAATCCAGGTATTTCAGGAACGGTTAGGTCATCTCAATTATTATCGGCATTTAATGGACAAAGTTCAACAGGAACATGGACTTTAAGAATTTTAGATAGTTTTAACCAGGACGGAGGATCACTTAATAGTTGGAGTTTGAATATCTGTACAATTCAGCCATTAAGTATTGATGATAATGAAATTAAAATTTCAGATTTGATTATTTATCCAAATCCAAATAATGGTAATTTTAACATTCAGTTTGCTTCTAACTCTGGAGAAATTAAAGTGAATGTTCATGATATTAGAGGTAGAGAAATTTATTCGAAATCTTACACAAATAGTGGCTTGTTTAATGAGAATTTACAATTAAGTAATGTTCAATCTGGAGTTTATCTTGTAACTGTTCAAGATGGAGCTAGAAAAGAAATTAAGAAAATTGTAGTTCAATAATTGAATTAGTAATTTTAGAAAAAGGGAAGCTATTAGCTTCCCTTTTTTATTTTCCGTTGTATGTGTTCATAGTGTTGTTTAATCCTGCTAAAGCAAACGATTTTACTATTTCAGAACTTATTTCAAGACGTTCTTTTAGTTTTTCTTTTTCTTCTGTATCCCATTCGCCTAAAACATAGTTGACTTGTTGCCCTTTTTTAAAGGCGTCACTGATACCAAATCGAAAACGTGGGTATTCAGTCGAGTTTAATAATAATTGAATGTTCTTAAGTCCGTTATGACCGCCATCACTTCCTTTGGTTTTAATTCGGATAGTTCCAAAAGCTAAATTTAAATCATCAGTAATAACCAACATGTTTTCTTTTTCGATGTTTTCCTTCTCTAACCAATATTTTACTGCTTTACCACTCAAATTCATATAAGTATTAGGTTTTAATAAAAGTAAGGTTCTTCCTTTTATTTTTAGCTCGGCAACTTCACCCAATTTTACTGTTTGAAAAGAAATTCCTTCCTGATTAGCAATGTAATCTAAAATTTTAAAACCGATATTGTGTCGCGTATTTGTGTATTCTGAGCCAATGTTCCCAAGCCCAACAATTAAGAATTTCTTCATTGGAATGTTTTCTTCTGGTGTGCGTTTCTTAAATATGTTTAAAAACCAATTCATGCTGTAAAAGTAGTACAAAGTTTAGAAAGTATAAAGCATAAAAAAAGCACCAGTAAAAACTGATGCTTCCTTTGTATAGTTTGTAAAGAAATTATTTTTTCTTTTTTCCACCTTTTTCTGCTTTTGCAGCTTCTTGAGCAGCTTTCATTGCCGCACGAGAAATTCTTACTTGACAAACAACAGTGTTGTCTGGGTGCATTAATTTGAAATTGTTTGTTTCTAATTTAGTTACATACAATTTGTTACCCATTTGTAATTCAGAAATACTTGCTTCAACAAAGTCAGGTAAGTTTTTAGGTAAAGCTTTAACTTTTAAACGACGTTGGTTTAAACGTAAAACACCTCCTAATAAAACACCTGGAGAAGTTCCTGTAATTTTAACTGGTACTTCCATAACGATTTCTTTGTCGTCACTTAATTGGAAGAAGTCAATGTGTAAAATTTTGTCAGAAACTGGGTGAAACTGAATATCTTGCATAATTACATTGTAAGACGTTCCGTTTAACTCAACTACAACTGTGTGTGCGTTTGGAGTGTAAACCAAATCTTTAAATGCTCTTTCGTCTGCAACAAAATGAACTGGCTGATTTCCTCCGTAGATAACGCAAGGAACCATTCCAGCATCACGTACGGCTTTAGTTGCCTTTTTACCTACGTTTTCTCTTTCTGATCCTTTAATCGTAATTGATTTCATTGTAAAATATATATAATTAATAAATACTTATTAAAGTGGTTGCTCTTGATTACATCAAAAATTTACCACTGATTGAGTTGTTGTTTTGTACCATATGCATTACTTCTGCAAATAATGGAGCACAACTTACTACTCTTATTTTGTTTGATTCTTTTCGTAACGGAATTGAATCGGTAACAATTAATTCTAATAATTTAGAATTTTCTATTTTTTCGTATGCCTCACCTGATAAAATAGGATGTGTACATATTGCTCTTACGCTTAATGCTCCCTTTTCCATCATTACATCAGCAGCTTTTGCTAATGTTCCTCCGGTGTCAATCATATCGTCAACTAAAATAACATTTCTGCCCTTTACGTCTCCAATTAACTCCATAGTATCAATTACATTCGCTTTTTTTCTTTGTTTGTAACAAACTACAACGTCAGATTCTAAAAATTTAGAATAGGCATATGCTCTTTTAGAACCTCCCATATCTGGAGATGCAATAGTTAAATTTTCTAAATTTAAACTTCTTACATAAGGCAAAAAGATGGTAGAAGCAAACAAATGATCTACTGGTTTTTCAAAGAAACCTTGAATTTGATCGGCATGTAAATCCATGGTCATAATTCGGGTTGCTCCAGCAGTTTCTAAAAGTTTTGCAACTAATTTAGCTCCAATTGGCACTCTTGGCTTGTCTTTTCTGTCTTGTCTTGCCCAACCAAAGTAAGGAATAACTGCGGTAATATGTCTGGCAGATGCTCTTTTTGCTGCATCTATCATCAATAATAATTCCATTAAATTGTCTGCACTTGGAAATGTAGAACAAACTAGGAATACGCGCAATCCTCTTATTGACTCTTCAAAAGAAGGCTGAAATTCGCCATCACTATATTTAGAGAACGTAATCTTACCTAGCGGAACTCCATACTTTTCAGCAATTTGTTCAGCTAAATACACACTCTGAGAACATGCAAAAATTTTTGCTTCTGGTTCTTGATACAGCATGTTAATTTATTGTTTAGTAGTTAGTTAGTGTTGTGTCGTGTTAACGAGGTGCAAATTTAGAAATAAAATCGAACTCTGAAAGGATATTTTTAACTATTTTTTTATGAATTGCAGAAATATTTTTTACATTTGCACCCACTTAATGATTTAACCATCATTTCCCATTGCCCGGATGGCGGAATTGGTAGACGCGCACGACTCAAACTCGTGTACTTAGGTGTGTGGGTTCGATTCCCACTCCGGGTACTAAACCTCTCAGAAATGAGAGGTTTTTTTGTTTCAAACAAACAAAATATTAGCATTCTTTTTCAAAACAAAAGATAAAGTTTTATCTTTGAGAACTATAAAAAAGAAAAAGATGAAAAAGCAATTAATTTCAGCGATAATATTAGGTTCAGTGTTTTTTGTTTCTTGTAAAAAGGATGAAGAAGTTAAACCAGTTGAAGAAACACAACAACAAACCCAACCTTTTTCAGGCGAAGCTTGGTTAAAACAACGAGTTGGTAATCAAGGTCAAGTGCAACAGCAAGCTGTTCAACAACAAGCGCAACAAACAACTCAAGCCCAAACCCAAACGGCTCCAGGAATGAATCCTCCTCATGGTCAACCAGGTCATCGTTGTGAAATTCCTGTTGGAGCGCCTTTAAATTCAAAACCAGCAGAAAAAAAACAACCTCAAACAACAACTCAAGTTGTTAATCAAAAACCTGCTGAAAAGCCTGTGATGAATATTAATTCAAATAACGGATCAACAACAATCGTTGGTTCAACAACACCTCCAGGAATGAATCCTCCTCATGGTCAAGAAGGTCATCGATGTGATGTTGCAGTAGGAGCGCCTTTGCCAAAACAGTAGGTGTTTTTTGGAAAGGATTCGGATTAACTAAAAAGCTTTTTATTCACAGTTCCTGAAGCTATCCAAGAAGAAATTAATCCAAGTATTACTATAGTCATTATTACAATTAACATGTTTTGCCACTCAAAAAGAACGGGATAAGGCATGGTAGGTGTAATCATGATAAAAGACAAATGCTGTTGAAGTAGAATAATACCTATTGCTAACCCTAAGCCAATAAATAATCCAAACATAGTAATGATTATTCCTTGAGTAAAAAATATAGTGCGAATTGATGTTTGTGTAACGCCAATATTGTATAAAGTCTTAAGGTTGTCTCTTTTGTCAATAATAATCATTACAATAGCTCCTGCAAGGCAAAACAAGGTAAGTATAACTACTAATGTGCTGAATAAATAAATAAATAAGTTTTCAGATTGTAGCATTTTATAGAGCGAGTCATTAAGTTGTGCTCTGTTTTTTATTTTGATAGATTTTCCAAAAATAGAGGTTAGTTCTTCTCTAACTTGATTTTCGTTGGCACCTACTTTTAGTTTAATTTCAAGATTGGTAATCTCACTATTTTTTAGGCCTAAGAAATTTTTTGCCAAATCAATAGAACAAAAAACATATTTACTGTCTAATTCCTCATTTATGGAGTAAATTCCGGAAGGGAATAATAAAACTTTATTAAAAGCTTCATTCGGGTTTTCGATGTTTCCTTTTCCTGGTTTTGGAGCATAAGCTTCTAAGCCATTGTTATAATCAAACAATCCTAAGCCTAATTTTCTACTAATATCAGCCCCAACAACTACGTTTTCAGAATTATTTTCAAACCATTCTCCAGCATATAAATGGTTGTTAAAATCGGTTACTTGTATAAATCGGCTGTCTACTCCTTTTATGTGAGCAACTAATTCTTTGTTGTCATACATAAAGTAAACTCGTTCTTCTATTATTTTACTGTAAGATGTAATTGCTTCACTTTTTTTTAGTAATTCTTCCTGCTTTGGGTTGACTACAAATGTTTTTCCAGTAGTGGTTTCTAGTCTTAAATCTGGGTCAGAAGCATTAGCAAAATTCAAGCTAAATTCTTTGAGCCCGCTAAAAACAGATAAAAAAACAAAAAGCGCCATCGTACTAGCTATAATTCCAACAGAAGCAATTCCCGTAATGATGTTAATTGCTTTGTTTTTACTGAAACTTACAGCATAACGTTTGGCTATGTAAAAGGAAAGGTTCAAATTACGATTTCTTTCTTTTTTCTAATAAATCCGGATTCTCAATAGGATTTTCATCTCCAGTTAAGGCTTTGTCAATTTTTTCGATATAATCTAAACTGTCATCAATATAGAAAATCAAATTCGGAACTTTGCGCAATTGGTTTTTTACACGTTGCGATAAATCATGTTTAATGAGTGGGGCATTACTTTTAACCGCAGCTAAAATTTCAGGCGCTTTATCTGTAGGGAATATACTTAAATGCACTTTTGCAATCGATAAATCAGAAGTTACATTTACTTTTGAAACCGAAATTATTAAGTTATTGATATTATTTTTACGGATTTCACCTTGCAAAATCGAAACCAAGTCGTTTTGTAAA
Source organism: Flavobacterium cheniae (assembly GCF_004363695.1). GTDB lineage: Bacteria > Bacteroidota > Bacteroidia > Flavobacteriales > Flavobacteriaceae > Flavobacterium > Flavobacterium cheniae. Next base: position 794,960 of record NZ_SNZC01000002.1, read on the forward strand.
AGTGCTCCTATTTTTTTTTGTCTATTTGTTTCCATGATGCAAAAATACATAAAATTTCATCAAGGCGTATTCTTTTAAGTTTATATATAAAAGTCTTTAAAAAATCATTCGTTGTTTTTTGTTAACTTTGTTCATACTTAAAATAATGATATTAAATGAGAAAAATTGAACATATAGGTATTGCGGTGAAAAGTTTAGAAGTGTCTAATGCTTTGTTTGAAAAATTGTTTGGACAGCCGCCATATAAGGAAGAAGAGGTAGCTAGCGAAGGAGTTAAGACTTCTTTTTTTATGAATGGACCAAATAAAATAGAATTGTTAGAAGCAACCAATCCAGAAAGTCCAATCGCTAAATTTTTAGAAAAAAAGGGAGAAGGAATCCATCACATCGCTTTTGACGTAAATGATATTAATGAAGAAATTATTCGATTAAAAAACGAAGGTTTTGTGGTTTTAAATGAGATTCCTAAGAAAGGAGCTGATAATAAATTGGTTGCATTTCTTCATCCAAAAGGTACAAATGGCGTGCTAGTAGAGCTTTGCCAAGAAATAAAATAAAGTTTAAAAAAAGATTTGGTTGCCATAAAAATTAGTCTTAATATTGCAACTTCAATACTGGTCCTATAGCTCAGTTGGTTAGAGCACCTGACTCATAATCAGGTGGTCCCTGGTTCGAGCCCAGGTGGGACCACTTTTATTGTTTTAAATTAAGAAGAGAATACTTACAAACAACAAATTTTAAGTTTTTTTTAAGTTTTTTTCTAAAAATAACTTGTAAAGTATAAAAATATTTATATTTTCGTGTTTTCTAATGAGTTTGTGTTACAGAATATTAACTTATTATTAAATAATTTCTTTTATTAGTAAGAGAATGATATAAATTATACTTTTGCGCCAATGAGAACAATTATGAATAAAATTATAACAATTTTAGTAGTACTATTTAGTATTCAAGGTGTTTTAGCAGCAGAACCAACACCTCCGCCGCCAACTCCACCACCACCACCAGGTTTACCTATTGATGGAGGGTTAGTTGTTTTATTCTTTTTGGCATTAGTTTCTGGTTATTATTTATCTAAGAAATATATATCTACAAAAAAAGGCTCTTTATAAGAGCCTTTTTTTATTTTCTTAATTCGTTCAATCGGCTTACATACTTTCCAATTACATCGAATTCTAAGTTTACTTTTGTGCCAATTTTAAAAGTGTTAAAATTAGTGTGATCAAAAGTGTAGGGAATAATGGCAACACTAAAAGTGTTTAACCCTGAATTCACTACAGTCAAACTTGTTCCGTTTATCGTAATCGAACCTTTTTCAATTGTAATGTTGTTTAAAGAGGCGTCATATTCAAACGTGAAAACCCAACTCCCGTTTGCTTCCTTAATATTAGTACAAGTTCCAGTTTGGTCTACGTGTCCTTGAACAATGTGTCCATCCAATCTGTCTCCAAGTTTCATCGCGCGTTCTAAGTTTATAGCATCACCTACACTCCAAGTTCCAATAGAAGTCTTGTCGATAGTCTCTTTAATAGCGGTTACAGTGTAATTTTTGTTTTCAATTTTTACCACAGTTAAACAAATGCCGTTATGGGCTACGCTTTGGTCAATTTTTAATTCATGTGTAATTTCAGATTCTACCGTTAAGTGCAGGTTTTCCTGATCTTTTTCGATTTCTTTTATAATTCCGAGGGTTTCTATAATTCCGGTAAACATAACTGATTTAATTTTACTAAATTTGCACATCAAAAGTAAGCAATAAATCACATTTGTCATGGTTAAAAAAGCAGAAAATATAATTGTTGGAATTTCGATTGGAGATTTAAATGGTATTGGAAGCGAGGTTATTTTAAAAACATTTGAAGATACTCGAATGTTAGAATTGTGTACGCCTGTAATTTTTGCGAATGTAAAAATCGTTTCTTTTTTAAAGAAAGAGCTAAAGTTAGATGTTGCTATTCATGGAATTGATAAATTAGAACAATTAGTTGTTGGAAAAATCAATGTATTGAATGTTTGGCGCGAAGGTGTAAATTTAGAATTCGGGAAAAATGATGATGTAGTTGGTAGTTATGCTATAAAATCTTTTGTTGCGGCTACTAAAGCGTTAAAAGAAGGATTGGTTGATGTTTTGGTAACAGCACCTATTAATAAGTATAACATTCAATCAGAAGAATTCAAATTCCCAGGTCACACTGATTATTTGGATAAAGAATTGGAAGGCGATGCGTTAATGTTAATGGTGCACGATGATTTACGTGTTGGATTACTTACTGATCATGTTCCAGTGAATGAAGTAGCGAAACATTTGAATGAAAAATTAATTTCGAGTAAAATTAAAACCATCATTCAAACGTTGAAGCAAGATTTTGAAATTGAAAAACCAAAAGTAGCTGTTTTAGGATTGAATCCGCATTCTGGTGATAATGGGGTTATTGGTCAAGAGGAAGAAAAAATAATAAAACCAGCATTAAAAAAATTATTTGAAGCAGGAAATATGGTTTTCGGACCTTTTCCAGCGGACGGATTTTTTGGTTCGGCACAATATGAAAAATACGATGCGGTAATTGCAACTTATCATGATCAAGGATTGATTCCTTTCAAAACATTGTCGTTTGGTAACGGAGTAAATTACACAGCAGGGTTAAATAAAATTAGAACTTCTCCCGATCACGGAACTGCATATGAAATTGCAGGTAAAGGAGTGGCTAATCACGAGTCATTTAAAGAGGCAGTTTATTTAGCAATTGATATTTATAACAAAAGAAATGACTATCAAGAGCTGATTAAAAACCCTTTAAAAACAAAAGAAAAACAGTTATAAACAAAAAAATGTTCACAACTGGTTTGAATTTATAAATATTTTATATCTTTGCACACCTTTTAAAAAGGTAAAACTGTTGTTATGAATGATTTAAAAGAATATTTAATACCATTCGTGGGATTAAAAATAGGGAAGCATCAGTTTGATTATCAAATAGATAATACGTTCTTTAAAAACTTTGATTACGACGAATACAATGCCGTTTCAGTCAAAGTTGATATTGTTTTAGAGAAGAAAAGCACTATGCTTGAACTCGATTTTAAGCACAAAGGAACAGTAAATGTGCCTTGCGATGTGTCTGGAGAAGAGTTCGATTTGCCAATTAAAGGAAAATTAAAACTTTTAGTTAAGTTTGGAGATGCCTTTAATGATGAGAATGAGGAGTTGCTCATTTTGCCTCATGGTGAATTTCAAGTAAATGTTGCGCAATATATATATGAGTCTATTATATTGTCAGTTCCTTTAAGAAGAGTACATCCTGGAATTAAAGATGGTTCTTTAACGGATGTAATTGAAAAATTGGAATCGCTTTCTCCAAAAGAAAACAAAGAAGAACAACAAAATAATGATATTGACCCTAGATGGGAGAATTTAAAAAAACTATTAACGGATAAATAAAATAGAACAATGGCACATCCTAAGAGAAGACAGTCGTCTACAAGAAGAGATAAAAGAAGAACACATTACAAAGCGACAGTTGCTCAAATCGCAACATGTCCAATAACTGGTGAAGCACACTTATACCACAGAGCTTACTGGCATGAAGGTAAAATGTACTACAGAGGTCAAGTTGTAATTGATAAAAATGAAGCAGTAGCTTAATTGCATCAGAGAAAAAATAGAGAAAACTCTCACATTGTGAGAGTTTTTTTGTTAAGTACCTATTTCGTTTATAATTAATAAAAACGAATAGGATTCGTTTGAAATTTTTTTTGTAATTTCCACCACTTTTTGAACCTTAAAAATTCAGAAGGAAAAATTAATCGAAGATGAATAAAATAACAGCAGCAATTACGGCAGTAGGTTCTTATGTTCCCGACTTTGTTCTGTCGAATCAAGTATTGGAAACATTAGTAGATACTAATGACGAATGGATTACCACTCGTACCGGAATTAAAGAAAGAAGATTGTTAAAAGAGGAAGGCCAAGGCACTTCTTTCATGGCAATTAAAGCCGCTCAAAACTTATTAGAGAAAGCCAATTTAGATCCTAAAGATATCGATTTAGTGATCATGGCAACGGCAACACCAGATATGCCAGTAGCTTCAACTGGAGTTTATGTAGCTACACAAATTGGAGCAACAAATGCTTTTGCATTTGATTTACAAGCCGCTTGTTCGAGCTTCCTTTACGGAATGTCAGCAGCATCAGCTTATATTGCATCTGGAAAATACAAAAAAGTTTTATTAATTGGTGCCGATAAAATGTCATCAATTATTGATTATACAGACAGAGCTACTTGTATCATCTTTGGTGATGGAGCAGGAGCCGTATTGTTTGAACCAAATACAGAAGGATTAGGTCTTCAAGATGAAATTCTAAAAAGTGATGGAATCGGAAGAGAATTCTTAAAAATTGAAGCGGGTGGTTCTATTTTACCTCCTTCAGAAGAAACCGTTAAAAACAAACAACATTTTGTTTTCCAAGACGGAAAAACGGTTTTTAAATACGCAGTTTCTGGAATGGCTGATGTGAGTGAGAAAATCATGCAACGAAACAATTTATCTCACGACGATATCAATTGGTTAGTAGCGCATCAAGCAAACAGAAGAATTATCGATGCTACTGCAAATCGTATGGAGTTAGACGAATCTAAAGTTCTAATTAACATTCAAAAATACGGAAATACCACTTCGGCAACCCTACCTTTATTATTATCAGATTTCGAAAACCAATTGAAAAAAGGAGATAACATTATCTTTGCAGCTTTTGGTGGCGGATTCACATGGGGTGCTATCTATTTAAAATGGGCTTACACTAAATAAAAACAAACTAAACTAAATCAAATATTATGGATATTAGAGAGATTCAAAACCTAATCAAATTTGTAGCCAAATCGGGCGCTACAGAAGTTAAATTAGAAATGGACGATTTTAAAATCACCATAAAAACAACTGCTGAAGGAACTGAAAGCACTACAACTTACGTGCAACAAATGCCAATGCAAGCAGCGCCTCAAATGGCAGCTCCTCAAGTAGTAGCAGCTCCTGTTGTTACTGATGCTCCAGCAGCTCCAGCAGCTGATGATAGCGCAAAATATATTACTGTAAAATCACCAATCATTGGTACTTTCTATAGAAAACCAGCACCAGACAAACCAATGTTTGTTGAAGTAGGTTCAACTATCGGAAAAGGAGATGTTCTTTGTGTGATTGAAGCAATGAAATTATTCAACGAAATCGAATCAGAAGTTTCAGGAAAAATCGTGAAAATTTTAGTAGATGATTCTTCTCCAGTTGAATTTGATCAACCTTTATTCTTAGTTGATCCATCTTAATAAAGTTAGAAGTTAGAAGTTGGAAGTTAGAAGTTTTCTTTCTTCATAATTGTCTAATTGACACATTGTCTAATTATCTAATTAAAAAAACATGTTTAAAAAAATATTAATTGCCAATAGAGGTGAAATTGCACTACGTGTAATTAGAACTTGTAGAGAAATGGGCATCAAAACGGTTGCTGTATATTCAACTGTTGATGCTGAAAGTTTACACGTAAAGTTTGCTGATGAAGCGGTTTGTATAGGACCTGCGCCAAGTAAAGATTCTTACTTAAAAATGTCAAACATTATAGCAGCAGCCGAAATTACAAACGCAGACGCTATTCACCCAGGATACGGATTCTTATCTGAAAATTCTAAATTTTCTAAAATTTGTCAAGAGCACGGCATCAAGTTTATTGGAGCTTCTCCAGAAATGATTGACCGTATGGGAGACAAAGCATCAGCAAAATCAACTATGATTGAAGCGGGTGTGCCATGTGTGCCAGGTTCAGTTGGAATTTTAGATTCATATGAAGAAGCTGAAAAATTAGCGGATGAATTTGGCTACCCGGTAATGCTTAAAGCAACTGCTGGTGGTGGTGGAAAAGGAATGCGTGCCGTTTGGAAAAAAGAAGATTTATTAAAAGCGTGGGAAGGTGCTCGTCAAGAGTCTGCTGCTGCTTTTGGTAATGATGGCATGTACTTAGAAAAATTAATCGAGGAACCTCGCCATATCGAAATTCAAGTTGTAGGTGATTCTTACGGAAAAGCTTGTCACTTATCAGAAAGAGATTGTTCTGTACAACGTCGTCACCAAAAATTGACAGAGGAAACTCCGTCACCTTTTATGACTGACGAATTACGTGAAGCAATGGGTAATGCAGCGGTTAAAGCAGCAGAATTCATTAAGTACGAAGGAGCTGGAACGGTTGAATTCTTAGTTGACAAACACAGAAACTTCTACTTCATGGAAATGAATACACGTATCCAAGTAGAACATCCTATTACAGAACAAGTAATTGATTACGATTTAATTCGTGAGCAAATTATGGTAGCAGCTGGAATTCCAATTTCAGGAAAAAACTACTATCCACAATTACACTCAATTGAATGTCGTATTAACGCTGAAGATCCTTATAACGATTTCCGCCCTTCGCCAGGTAAAATTACGGTTTTACACGCGCCAGGAGGACACGGAGTACGTTTAGATACTCACGTTTACGCTGGATATACAATTCCACCAAATTATGACTCTATGATTGCTAAGTTGATTACAACGGCTCAATCGAGAGAAGAGGCTATCAATAAAATGAAGCGTGCTTTAGATGAGTTCGTAATTGAAGGAATCAAAACTACAATCCCATTCCACAGACAATTAATGGACGAACCAGATTATGTAGCTGGAAATTACACTACAAAATTCATGGAATCTTTTGTAATGAAAGACCCTCAAGAATAAAAACTAAAAAAGCGATTTCAAATTGAAATCGCTTTTTTTATGTTTGTTACTTTTAATTTCTAAAGATTAGTTTTAAGTTTTTTTTCTTCAATAATTAATTTATTGAAAAACAAGAATAGCCAAAAGTGCAAAAAGTTAAATCCAAACATAAAATTGTCATCAATATTAAATGAGTCTAAATCGAATATGATGTTATAAAATATTGCGGCAAATCTTGCTGATAAATCACCATCGTCAAATACAAAGAAAGAAATATCTGGTCCAAGCAAAAACTTATATGAAAACCCCAAAAATACAAACGTAAACGCCTGAATTAAGTTTGTTAGTGCAAGAAAATACAAAGAAGGTTTTACCACTCGATTAAGATAAATAGATGAAATGGCTATAACATTTAATAAACTGAAAGTAAAGAAAAACAAGGTATTAAATTTAAAATCAAATTGAATAAATACACTTATGATATTTGGAATTAAACAGATTAGATTAACGATTATATAATAGATTATTATGTATTTTTTCATTTTTGATTTTCATTTTTTTAGTTGAATCTTCTCAAATTTGAATTCAGATTTTTATCCTAAACTTTTAATTAATTCCTCAATTTCTAACTTCTGATTTTCATATTTCAATCGCAACGGATTGGCTTCTTTTTCAGAACGGTCGTAATACACCATTGCTTTTTCCGCAAAAAACTTTTGATGAAAAATAGACGCTTTCGGAATCAAAGGAAACTCTTTGTGAAACAACATTTCGTAATAGGCTTGCCATTCGCGCTCGTTTTTGTCTTGCATAGCAACTTCAGGCGCTTTTTGTTTTACGTGTATCATTTCATGTGCCAATAAATTCAACATCAAAACCAACGGAAATTCAAATGTATTTTCAGGAATACGTATGATTTGTTTGCCTCCAATTTCACCTTCGGCAGTCATTAAAATAAAATCGGGTTTTGCAACTTCTCTAAATTCAAAACCAGCAAAATTGGGATGTTCTAATTCATATACTTTTAAAAGCCATAGCGCTGCCTCTTTCGTTAAGCCATGCTTATGAAAGGTTTTTATAGTGAGTTCTATGTCTTGGAATTGCATCATTTTCAAGGTCAAAAATCAAATTCAAGAACAAGAACAATTTGAAAATTGAACTTGCTCTTGCCCTTGAACTTTTAAAGTGTTTCTTTCAACCAACCAAAAAATTCTTTTTGCCAAACCAATGCATTTTGTGGTTTTAACACCCAATGGTTTTCATCTGGGAACAATAAGAATTTACTTTTTATTCCTTTTAATTGCGCTGCTTGAAAAGCTTCTTGTCCTTGCCCAATTGGCACACGGTAATCTTTTCCACCCTGGATAATTAATATTGGCGTGTTCCAGTTGTTGATTAACTTAATTGGATTGAATTCGTTATACGTTTTTTGTGCTTTTGCATTGTCTTTTTCCCAATAAGCGCCACCAGAATCCCAATTCGTAAAGAAAACTTCTTCCGTAGTTCCATACATACTTTCCGTATTGAAAATTCCACAGTGTGAAATGAATGTTTTGAAACGATTTTTGTGAATTCCAGCTAATTGAAATACTGAATATCCACCATAACTCGCACCAACAGCTCCTAAACGGTTTTTGTCTACATACGATTCTTTTGCTACATCGTCAATTGCAGCTATGTAATCATCCATTACTTGTCCACCCCAATCTCCTGAAATTTGTTCGTTCCAAGCGGTTCCGTGTCCTGGCATTCCTCTACGATTTGGAGCTACAATAATATAACCTTGCGAAGCCATTAATTGGAAATTCCAACGGAAAGAATACGATTGTGTTAACGCACTTTGTGGTCCTCCTTGGCAGTATAAAAGCGTTGGATATTTTTTAGTTTTATCGAAATTTGGTGGTAAAATTACCCAAACTAACATCTTTTTACCATCGGTAGTTGTTACCCAACGTTTTTCGGTTTTACAAGAACTGATTTTAGCATAAGCTTCATCATTAACTTTCGTAATTTTTTTCCAAGTTTTCTTAGCTAAATCATACGAATATACTTCTGGTGCGTGATTCATATCGTTTCTCGTTACTAAAACAGAAGTTCCAGAAAAACCAACAATCGCATTTACATCAAAATCGCCATCGGTTAATTGTGTTACTCGAACCGCAATTTTTGTTAAACCTGGAAAATTGACTTCGAAAAGTTGTTTTGTTCCTTTAATTGGCGCAATGAAGTATACTTTTTTTCCATCTTTACTCCAAGTAAAACTATCTACTGTTCCGTCCCAACCTGCTGTCAAATTAATATCTAAACCTTTATGACGCACGATAATATCGTTTTTATCCGCTTCAAAACCATCGCGTTTCATTTGTAACCAAGACAAATCTCCTTTTGGTGAAAAAATTGGATGAGTATCGTAACCTAAATTACTTTCAGTAAGGTTTTTTGTGATTTTTGATGCTAAATCGTATTCGTATAAATCGGTGTTGGTGCTTGTTGCGTAAGCAGTTCCGGCTTTCTTTTTGCAAACGTAGATGATTTTTGTTCCATCAGGCGACCAAATATAATCTTCATCACCGCCAAATGGTTTTTGAGGCGCATCAAAAGGTTCGTTTGGCATAATGTCAATTCCAACGGCATCTTTTTTGTTCTCCGAATAGAAAACATGATTGTGCGTTCCATCATTCCAAGTGTCCCAATGACGGTAATCTAATCCCGTATACACTTGAGCGGTAGTTTTTGATAATTCAGGATAAATGTCTTTTCCTAATAACTTCTCTACTTTTACTTCTTTCGAAAATAAAAGATTTTTTCCATCAGGAGAAACGTTTTTATCAGCTAATAATGATTTATAATCTTCCACCAAAGTAGCAGTTCCACCTTGAACCGGAATAGTGTAATATTTAGAATTGATTTTATTTTCTTCCACAGAAGGCATTCCCACTTTGAAAACCAATAATTTTCCATCTTTTGAAATTCCTAAAGGAGTAACTCTACCTAATTGCCATAAGGTTTCGGGCGTCATTACGTTTTGTGCGGTTGCAGCAGTTATACTCATAATACAAGTAATTAGTAAAGCTAATTTTTTCATGGGTGTAAATATTAATGGCATAAAAATACAAAAATATAGCCATAAAAAAACCGCTCAGTAATTGAGCGGTTTTTAGTTTTCCTTTTATTGAAATTATTGTTTGATAAAACGTTTCATGTTAGTTCCGTTTGCAGTAGTAACTTCAATCATGTAAGTTCCTGTTGCTAAGTGGCCAACACTAATCGTGTTATTTTCTACTTTTCCATTACCTAAATCTTGACCCACAGCGCTGAAAATTCTGTAAGAAGCTTCGTCTTCAAAGTCAGAAATGTTTAATACATCTCCTTTAACAGGATTTGGATATAAACTAAAAGTTAATGGAGTAGTTTCAATTTCTCTTGCAGTTGAAGTTACGTTAATCGTATAATCTTCTACTTGTCCGTAAGAGAAAGCTTCACAAGATGTTGGTACACCATTGTATTTCATTGAAACTCTCATTCTTTTAGCTCCAACAGTTGTAGTTGCGGGAATTGCGAAACTTCCGCTAACTGGAGTTACTGTTGTTGCAGTTCTAGTGAATACAGTTTCACCAGCATCAATAAAATCACCATCGTTGTTATAATCGATAAATACAGCATAACCTTCGCTATACACAGTGCTAGTCCAAGATGGAGTAATAGTAATAGTGTTAGTTGTGCCTCTTACAATATTTGTTGAAATAGATGTAAAGTTTTCGTAACCAGCAGTTCCAGTAGAAGCATTGTTAATTGTTCCAAATTGAACTCTTCCGATTCTTTCGTCAGCCGTACTGTTTCCTTGTGAAGTACAATAAGTAACAGTAGTAGCTGCTAAAGTTGTTACGTTAACTGTATTACTTACAGCCGATAAATTTCCAGCTGCATCTTTAGCTCTAACTGTGAATGAATAAGCTGTTGAAGCTGTTAATCCAGTTGCAGTGTATGTTGTTCCAGTTACAGTTGTAACTAAAGTTGTTCCTCTGTAAACATTGTATCCTGTTACACCTACGTTGTCAGTTGAAGCTGTCCAAGACAAGTTGGTACTTGTTTGTGTAGTTCCAGAAGCAGATAATGTTGGAGTTGACGGTACAGTTGTATCTGTAGTTGTTGCAGCTAGAGTAGTTACATTAACTGTGTTACTTGTAACTGATAAATTCCCAGCAGCATCTCTTGCTCTTACTGTAAATGAATACGCTGTTGAAGCTGTTAAACCTGTTGCAGTGTATGTAGTTCCAGTCACTGTTGTAAGTAAAGTTGTTCCTCTGTAAACGTTGTAACCTGTTACACCAACGTTGTCAGTTGAAGCTGTCCAAGACAAGTTGGTACTTGTTTGAGTAGTTCCAGAAGCAGATAAAGTTGGAGTTGAAGGAACAGTTGTGTCAGTAGTAGTTCCAGCTGTAATTGTAAAGTTCGTATTAGAAACATCAAAGAAAATATGGTTAGTTCCTTTAATCATGATTCTGTTTTGAGTTCCTGCTGTATTTGGAATCGTTACCGCTTGTGTTCCATCATTTGGAGTAGCTGCTAATAATGTTGACCAAGTTGTACCTCCGTTAGTAGAGATTAAAATATCAACATTCGCACAGTTCACACCATTTGCAGTTGTTCCTGCTACGTTCCAAGTAATGGTTTGAGATGAACCTCCAACATAAGAAACAGCTGTGTTTGGAGCTGTAATTACAAAAGGTCCAGCAGTTCCATTTACAGTTACAATCATATCGTCACTGTTGTTTGTTGAACCACCCGCTCTGTTATCTCTAACGGTAAATCTGAAATTCATAGTTCTTGCAACTGAAGGTAAAGCTTCAACCACAATTTCTGAACCAGATGTAGTAGTAGCACCTGTTAAAACCGATTGTAATCTTGGGAAATATCTTGTAGCTGATGTTGAAGGGCTATACGATCTGAAAGTTGGTCCAGATGTTTTTGTAGCACTTGCAGCAGAACTTGCTCCTGTTTGAGCAGAAGAAGCATTGTCGAATTGCTCCCAAATGTAAGTTAGTGCATCACCATTAGCATCGGTTCCAGAACCTGTTAGCATGAATGGAGTACTTTTTGGAATGGTAAAATCTAATCCAGCATTTGCAGTTGGAATTGCATTTCCTGTAGCAGTAAGTGTTGGACAAGTTTTGGTTTTGATATTATTAGTTACTTGTTGGATACTAATAGCATGGAAATAAGGGTCAGAATTTAACTGAACGTCTTGACTTGTAATTCCAGCATATCCCATGATTGTTGAGCCTGAGCCTGGCTCCATGTTAGCACCTGTTCCTTCATTACTCATTGAAAAAGTATGGTTAGCTCCAAATTGGTGTCCTAGTTCATGCGCTACATAATCGATGTCAAACGCGTCTCCTGAAGGAACTCCGTTTGCTGGAGAAGTATAACCACTTCCTTTTCCTAACGGAACTGTTGAAGTTGGGTTTACACAAACACATCCAATACAACCCGCATTTCCACCACCACCTGAAGCACCAAATAAGTGTCCAACATCGTAGTTAGCATTTCCAATAGTATTAGTTAAAGTAGTTTGTAATTGTTGGTTCCAATTCGACATTGAACTTGAAACTGAATATGGATCTGTTGAAGCACTAGTATAAATAACTAAATCAGTATTAGAAATCAATACCATTCTTACATTGAAGTCTTTCTCAAAAACACCATTAACACGCGTCATTGTATTGTTGATAGCTGCTAATGCTTGCGCTTTTGTTCCACCAAAATAAGCAGTATATTCACCTGTTACCGACATGGCTAAACGGAATGTTCTTAAATTACCGTCATCTGCATTTGGTCTTAAATTGGCACCTTCTAAAGATGGAGTTACGCGATCTAAGACAGCACATTCAAATTTTGTAAAAGCTGTTTTTTTATCTGATTTTGTATAAACAGTATACGTTTGCAAATCTTGAGAGTATGGTTCTACAAATACAGCAGGTTTTCCCGGATTTAGTACCATTGATTTGAATCCTAGCGGCGAAGTACTGATGTATGCACTTGCTGTTGGATTGTCAATTCCAATTCCGATATATGATTTAATTTCTGGATATCTTGCTGCTAATTCAGGGTCCATGTTAGAATTTTCAAAGATTCTAAATTGTTCCATTGTGCCGTCTGCATTAGGTAAAGACAAAACAATAGTTGATTTTTGACTTGAAAAACGATCTGGCGCATTTCTTAAAAAATTAGTTGCCCCTGAGACATCTAAATCTAAAAGTTGGTGGGTAGGAAGTTCCAGTTTGTTTTCTAAAGCAATTTTGCTTTTGCTTTCAGCTGACTTCCAAAAGATTCCTTTGTCTTGAGCCTGTAGGAAACTCGAAGTTGCTAGTAAAGCAAGTAGGAGAAATTTTTGTTTCATAAAAATATAGTTTGGGTTTTTAGTTGGAACAAATATATTTAAGTTTTTCAATATTGCAATATCAATTATTAAAAAAATACTGTAAAAAATTATGATATTCACACTTATAAATTAAAATAATTGAACATGTGTTAAAGTTTATATTTATATGTTTGAAATATTGCATATTAGTGTTTTTAATTTTTAATACAAGAAATGGAAGAATATGTAATTATCTTTTTAAGGTTCAAAAAAATATACCTATTTTCACAATCTTAAAAGCAAACTTGATAATGAAAAAATTAGCACTACACTGGCAAATATTACTTGGAATGGTTTTCGGAGTTTTATTCGCTTTTATATTGATTCAATTTACTTGGGGAAAAGACGTTATTGTTGATTGGGTAAAACCATTCGGAACCATTTTTATTAATTTATTAAAGTTAATTGCTGTTCCTTTAATTTTGGCTTCATTAATCAAAGGAATTTCTGACTTAAAAGATATTTCGAAGTTGTCTAAAATGGGAGGAAGAACCATTGGTTTATATGTTTTAACAACGGTTTTAGCAGTTTCAATCGGATTGGTAATCGTAAATATTATTAAACCAGGGAGTTATATTTCCGAACAAACAAGAACAGAATTAGTTGCAAGTTATACTGCTGATGCCAATTCAAAAATTGAAGCAGCAAACAAGCAAAGCGAAGTTGGACCATTACAATCATTAATTGACATTGTTCCTGATAATATTATTAAAGCTTCTTCGGATAATGGAAATATGTTGCAAGTGATTTTCTTTGCTGTCATATTCGGAATTGCAATGATTTTACTTCCTGAAGATAAATCAAAACCCGTTAAGGACTTTTTTGATAGTTTTAATGAAATTATCTTAAAAATGATTGATTTAATCATGTTGTTTTCTCCGTTTGGAGTTTTCGCTTTATTAGCAGCCATTGTTGCCGAATCACCGAGTTTGGATTTGTTCAAAGCACTTGGAATGTATGGTTTAACAGTTATTATAGGTCTAATTTTAGTAATGTGTATTTACTTAGTTCTAGTTAAAGTGTTTGCTAAAAAAAGCCCAAGGTTCTTTATTGATGGAATTTCACCAGCACAATTATTAGCTTTTTCAACTAGTTCAAGCGCGGCTACTTTACCGGTTACAATGGAAAGAACGGTTGATAATTTAGGTGTTGATGATGAAGTAGCAAGTTTTGTTTTACCTATTGGTGCTACCATTAATATGGATGGAACCAGTTTGTATCAAGCGGTTGCTGCTGTTTTTATTGCGCAATCTTTTGGTATGGATTTATCTTTAGCTACTCAATTAGGAATTATTGTTACAGCAACTTTAGCTTCTATCGGAAGTGCTGCTGTTCCTGGTGCAGGAATGGTAATGTTGGTTATCGTATTGGCACAAGCTGGAATTCCTGAAGCGGGATTAGCCTTAATTTTTGCCATCGACCGACCTTTGGATATGTGTAGAACTACTGTAAACGTTACAGGTGATGCAGCGGTTTCTATGATTGTAGCAAAATCTGTAAATAAACTAGCATAGCTATGAACGATTTTCATTGGACCAAGCTTTTTAATCCTGAATTCTATATTACGATGGAAGTCGGTGGAATTCCTATTGGAATTTATATGGTTTTATTCATCGTTTTTGCTGAAACAGGTTTATTTGCAGGATTCTTTTTGCCAGGTGACAGTCTTTTGTTTTTGTCTGGAATTTATAGTCGCGAGTTGGTAGAAACATTTTTCTTAATTCCAAGTGATTTATCGAATGTTACCATTTTGGCTTTATTGATTGCTACTGCGGCAACTTTAGGGAATATTTTTGGGTATTGGTTTGGAGCCAAAAGTGGTCAGTTTTTATATAATAAAGAAGACAGTTTCTTTTTCAAAAAGAAATATTTATACGAATCCCAAGCCTTTTTTGAAAAACACGGTGGGAAAGCTATCATTTTTGCCCGTTTTCTTCCAATTGTAAGAACATTTGTGCCAATTATCGCTGGAATTGTTCACATGCAAAAAAGCAAATTCATGTTTTACAACGTGTTGAGTTCGATTTTATGGTCGTTTCTTTTAGTTTTTGCGGGTCATTATTTGTACGGATTCTTTAACGAAGAATTTGGCATCGATTTAAAGAAACACATCGAAAAAATCATCCTAATTTTAATTGCAGTAACTACTTTTCCATTGGTTATGAAAGCAATTAAAGCAAGAAAAAATACAACGGATTAATTATTTACTTTGTAACAAGTTATTCAACTCTTGCTTGATTTTTTCAGAATCAGGAGAAGGTGCTTTTGAATTTGAAATTTCACCATTCGAATTTATTAAAACATATCTCGGAATAAAATCAATAGCTAATTTTTTTAAATATTCTGAAGTTTTTGGATTAATTATCAAATAGCTGTTTTCGGTTAGCTTTTCAAATTGATTTGCTTTTTTCCAAGCTTCAAAGTTAGCATCCGTAGATAAGTATAAAAACACAATTTCTTTTTCTTTGAATTCTTCGTGTAATTTTCTCGAACTTGGAAATGCAGCTCTACAAGGTGCACACCAGCTCGCCCAAAAATCTACATATATTATTTTACCTTTGTTAGCTTCAATAATTGCCGTTAATGTAGTTGCTTTTTTGTTTTCGTCATACAAAACGACTTCAGAAGTGTTTTGTTTTAAAGCTTCAATGTCAACTAAAAATGCATTTTCAAAGCCTTCAATTAATTTTTTATCGTTTGAATATTTTTTAAAAATTGAAACATAAGTTGATAGTTTATTTGAATCTGTTTTTGCAATACGATTCAAATAAACGTACAGTAAATATTCTTTAGCTTTAGTAGAAAACAAGTCCGATTCTTCAACTTGAAGAAAACTATTTTCGTTATCTTCATATTGAATGTTTACATCTTTTGTTTTGGTTTTGTTATTAGCGGTTTTTAGTTCAAAATCTTTAATTTCTTTATCGTATTTCTTTATTTTAAACTCGTTTTTCACATATAATTCTAAGAAATAGCGGTACGATTTTAACCAAATTAATTGTTCGTTTTTAAGGTTGTTTTTAAAATCAGAAAAATTTGTTTTTGTATCTGTATTTAAGGTATAAAAAGTAATGTAAT
This sequence comes from Flavobacterium cheniae, assembly GCF_004363695.1. Classification (GTDB taxonomy): domain Bacteria; phylum Bacteroidota; class Bacteroidia; order Flavobacteriales; family Flavobacteriaceae; genus Flavobacterium; species Flavobacterium cheniae. Next base: position 811,197 of record NZ_SNZC01000002.1, read on the forward strand.
TCAACTGCGAATCATACATTTCTTTCGAAATTTTATTTGAATTTAAAAGTTCATCTAATGCTGTTTTAGAATTTTGAATAAAGTTGGCTAACTCCGTTTTATATTCTTTTTCTTCTTTTGAATTTCTACTTCTTTTATTAGTTTGAAAAAAGACAAAATTATCAATCGGAAAACTTAAATTTAGTTGGTGTTCTAAATTTAAATCAAACGGTTTTACTACTCTGTTTTGAATTTTGAAATTTGGAAATCCTTTTTCGTAATCAATTTCAACCACATCATTTGCATTCAAAATCACTCTTGAACTTTTATTCAATTCTTTCCAATTATGTATTAAAAAAATCTTATCCGATTCAATATTCAATTGTATCGTGTCATTTTTTTCTTTGTTGTTTGGTGAAAGATAAGTTTCTCTATACGAATTGTATTCTGAATAATTAATCAGTGAATTCATTCTTTTAAATCCAGAAGTTTCTTCAAAATGGTAATTACTTTTATTGAAAATTAAGGTTATGTTTTTTGTGGAATTTTGGGCTGAAATAATTTGGGCAAAAAACAACGTTGTTAAAAGTAAATAAATTCTCATTTTTTCAGATTTTTATATCATAACGCAAATAACGAGATTTAGTGTGTAACTAAAAACAAATTCTTACATTTACTTTTTAAATTTAGAACAATGCAACTCAGTTATTGGGAAATAAAAAATTGGTTTTCAAATATCGATTTTACTATTGTAGGTAGTGGAATTGTGGGTTTGCATACCGCATTAGCGTTGCGTGAACGATTTCCTTCATCAAAAATTTTAATTCTTGAAAAAGGCATTTTACCACAAGGAGCGAGTACAAAAAATGCAGGATTTGCTTGTTTTGGAAGTATTTCCGAAATCATAGACGATTTAAAAACCCATACAGAAGAAGAGGTAATTCAATTGATTCAAAAACGATATGCTGGATTACAGTTGCTAAGAAAAAATCTCGGCGATTCGGAAATTGATTTGAAACCTTATGGTGGATATGAACTCTTTTTAAAAGAAGACGAGTCGTTTTATAATGAGTGTATTCAGAAAATATCCTTCATTAATGATATAATTAAACCACTTTTTAAAACTGATGTTTTCTCCAAAGAAGTAGATCGATTTAATTTTGGAGGTATTTTTGAAAATTTGATTTTCAATCCGTTTGAAGCCCAAATTGATACTGGAAATATGATGCAAGCTTTACTAAAAAAAGCACATCAAAATGATATTCTGATTTTAAATAGTCAAACCGTAACAAGTTTTCAAGAATTGAATGATACTGTTGAGGTTGAAACGAATGGAATTACATTCAAAACCAATAAATTGTTATTTACTACTAATGGATTCGCTTCGCAATTAACCAATAATCAGGTTAAGCCAGCAAGAGCTCAAGTTTTAATTACAAAACCAATTCCGAATTTAGATATTAAAGGTACTTTTCATTTAGATAAAGGGTATTTTTATTTTAGAAATATCAACGATAGAATTCTTTTTGGAGGCGGAAGAAACTTAGATTTCGAAGGTGAAACAACAACTTCACACGATACAACAGAATTGATTCAAAATCGTTTGGAAGAGTTATTAAAAACAGTAATTTTGCCACATAAAGCGTTTGAAATTGAACACCGATGGAGCGGAACAATGGGTGTGGGAACACATAAAAAACCTATTGTAGAACAACTATCAAATAACGTTTATTGTGGTGTGAGAATGGGTGGAATGGGCGTTGCAATAGGTAGTTTAGTCGGACAAGAATTAGCAGATTTAGTTTAAAAATATGGCGAAAAAAACTACTCCAAGTAAAAATACTTCAGCAAAAAAACCTGCAAAAAAAAGAACCACAGGTCAAAAGATTTTACGTTTCTTTTGGTTGCTTTTTCTATGGTTTAACATTATCAGTTTTTCAGTGGTGTTACTTTTCAAATTTGTTCCAGTTCCATTTACACCACTTATGGGAATGAGGGCTTTAGAACACAATGAAGAAGGAAAAGACATGGTTTGTAGTCACGAGTGGGTGCCAATAGATGAAATTTCCTTAAATCTTCAAAAAGCAGTTATTGCTAGCGAAGATGGTCGTTTTTTAGAACATTCTGGTTTCGATTTTGAGGCCATGCAAAAAGCCTTTAAGAATAATCAAAAAGGTAAACGTTTAAAAGGTGGAAGCACCATTTCGCAACAAACGGCAAAAAATGTTTTTCTTTGGCAAGGCAGAAGTTATGTTCGAAAAGGATTAGAAGCGTATTACACCGTTTTAATTGAACTAATTTGGGGTAAAAAACGCATTATGGAAGTCTATTTAAATAGTATCGAAATGGGCGATGGCGTTTACGGTGCCGAAGCAGCTGCAAAACATTGGTATCGAAAAGATGCATCTAGTTTAACGCGTTATGAGGCTGCAGGAATTGCCGCTATTTTACCAAATCCAAGAAAATACAAAGCTTCAAATTCTTCATCTTATATAAATAGAAGAAAAGCTAAAATCAGCAGAGAAATTGGCTATGTGAAGTTAGATTACTAATATTACCCTTTTGTAAACCGAAAAAGGTTATTCATGAACTTTTCCGTAAAAATTCATTAAAAAGTACTATTTTTAGTAAACTAAAACTATAAAAATATGAAAAAAATTATCCTGTTATCAAGTTTTGTTGTATTAACATCTTTTGGTACTATAACCAATACTGAAAATACTTCAATTGTAAAAACAGAAACAGTTGTTGGAGAAAGTTTCTCGCTTATAAATGATTCTAAAGACAAAATTTCCATTCACACTGGAACAGGTTTCGTGTCTTTGAATAAAGGCTCTAAAACAAGTATTGGTTGTAATGTTGGAAAAGAAGTTCGCTGGGCGAACGAAGGTAAAAAAGGAGATGTAATCTTTAAAATTACAGCCGATATGTGCGGAAAAACCTTAAAATTATCCGAGTTGACGAAATAAGATTTTCTAATTATAAATTAAAACCGAAAGCACAATTGTTTTCGGTTTTTTGTTTTTACAGTAACATTTTATTTCTCTGTTCGACTAATTAAGAAAACTAAAAATTATGCAAGCACACGAGATTGATTACCATATTTATGGTGAAGAAATGCAATATGTGGAAATCGAATTAGATCCGCAAGAAGTAGTAATTGCCGAAGCAGGAAGTTTCATGATGATGGAAAACGGCATCAAAATGGAAACTATTTTTGGAGACGGAAGTCAAGAACAACAAGCCGGAATTTTCGGTAAATTACTTTCAGCTGGAAAGCGTGTCCTAACAGGTGAAAGTTTATTTATGACAGCTTATCAAAATTTAGATATGGGAAAACGTAAAGTGTCTTTTGCTTCTCCATATCCTGGAAAAATTGTTCCAATAGATTTGCAGCAATTTGGAGGAAAGTTTATTTGTCAAAAAGATTCGTTTTTATGCGCTGCAAAAGGCGTTTCGGTAGGAATTGAATTTTCTAAGAAATTAGGAACTGGTTTGTTTGGCGGTGAAGGTTTTATTATGCAAAAGATAGAAGGTGATGGAATGGCATTTGTACATTCAGGAGGAACTTTAGCTAGAAAAGAATTACAATCTGGAGAATTACTTCGTGTAGACACAGGCTGTTTAGTAGGGTTTACCAAAGATGTAGATTATGATATTGAGTTTGTTGGAGGAATTAAAAACACTATTTTTGGAGGTGAAGGTGTTTTCTTTGCGACACTTCGCGGACCTGGAATTGTTTACATTCAGTCGTTACCATTTACACGTTTGGCTGATAGAATTATTGCATCGGCACCAAAAGCAGGAGGAAGTGGAAGAGAGGAAGGAAGTTTGCTTGGTGGCTTAGGAAGAATGCTTGATGGTGATAACCGTTTTTAATTTAACTTAGTTTTATGTGTTGATTTTCAATAGTTTAGATTAAAATTCGTAATTTTATTAATCTAAACTTTGAAAGTCATGAAAAATAAAACAGTATTACAAAATGCATTTCTAATCTTTTTAGGAATCGGGTTGTTTTTCCTATTAATGGATTTTTTAGGATTGGCAAGTAAAAATTATTTACGTTCATTAAATGCTTTTATCGTCTTATATGGAATTCATAAAACCATTAAATATAATTACGATAAAGGAAAAATGAACTATTTTGAAAATCTATTTTCAGGATTTATAACAGGAGTATTGGGTGTTTTTCTTGGAATAGTTGGTTTAATTGCATTCATCTACATAAAAGGAGGAGAAAGCTACTTAACAACATTATCGGATACTTTCTTTTTCGTTGGAAAAATAAATATCATTCAATATTGTGGCGTTTTATTTTTTGAAGGTGTTGCTTCTAGTTTAATAGGTGCTTTTGTGTTGATGCAATTTTATGGTGACGTTGCTATTAGCCACAAATATTAAACACGCCTAAGTTTGTCATTATTCGTAATTGTAAATTAAAACTTTCATATTTTTAATCGCAACTTATCGAATTTATTACAAAAAAAAAGAGCCTTATGGCTCTTTTTTAGTTTAGTATTTCTTTTTTATTTTAATTCTTTAACACCCATATTATAAAGCGTAAAGACTTGCATATCCACATTTTCTTGAATCGTAGCAGCAACCGATTTTCCTGCTCCGTGACCCGCATTTACATCAATACGAATTAAAACCGGGTTATCTCCAGCTTGCTTAGCCTGTAATTCTGCAGCAAATTTAAAACTATGCGCCGGAACTACTCGGTCATCGTGATCTCCTGTAGTTACCATAGTTGCTGGATATTTTGTACCTGCTTTTACGTTATGAACTGGTGAATAACCTTTAATGTATTCAAACATTTCCTTGCTTTGTTCGGATGTTCCGTAATCGTAAGCCCAACCTGCTCCAGCGGTGAATGTGTGGTAACGTAACATATCTAAAACACCAACTGCTGGTAACGCCACTTTTACTAAATCTGGGCGTTGTGTCATAACTGCACCTACTAATAATCCACCATTCGAACCACCTTTTATCGCTAAATAATCTGAAGAAGTGTAGTTTTCTTTGATTAGATATTCAGCTGCAGCAATGAAATCATCAAAAACGTTTTGTTTTTTCATTTGGGTTCCTGCATCGTGCCACTTTTTACCATATTCACCACCACCGCGTAAGTTTGCAACAGCGTAAACACCGCCATTTTCTAACCAAACAGCATTAGAAATACTAAAAGCAGGAGTTAAACTTGAATTAAATCCACCATAACCATATAAGATAGTTGGATTTTGTCCGTTTAATTTTGTGCCTTTTTTATACGTGATAATCATTGGAACTTTTGTGCCATCTTTTGAAGTATAAAACACTTGTTTTGACTCGTAATCAGCCGAGTTAAAATCCACCTTTGGTTTTTGATAGATTGCTGATTTTCCTGTTTTTGGATCAAAAGAATAGATAGTTCCTGGTGTTACATAATTCGTAAACGAAAAATATAAAGTAGTTTCTTTTTCTTTTCCACCAAAACCACCAGCAGTTCCAACACCAGGTAATTGAATATCGCGTACTAGTTTTCCGTTGTAATCATATTGTTTGATGAACGAAACCGCATCTTTCATGTAACTTGCAAAAATATAACCGCTACCAGTGTTTGGCGACAATACATTTTCGGTTTCAGCGATGCAATCTTTCCAATTTTCTTTTGCTGGATTTGATAAATCAAAAGTTACAACGCGTTTGTTTGGCGCTTTGTAATTGGTTACCAAGTAAATTTTAGAACCTTTATTGTCTAAAACATCATTATCATTTTCGTAGTTGTCAATTAAAGTTACGATTTTAGCATTAGGTTTTGATAAATCTAAATAATATAATTCGTTTCCAGAAGTTGAATTCGCTGCCGAAATGAATAAATATTTTTCATCTTCAGAAACACCACCACCAACATATCTTCTTTTTACATCGCCACCATAAACTAATTTATCTATTTTTTGAGCCGTGTTTAATTTGTGGTAATACAATTTGTGTTGGTCTGTTTTTGCCGATAATTCGCTTCCAACCGGTTTGTCATAGCTTGAATAATAGAATCCTTCGTTTTTGTACCAAGAAACACCGCTAAATTTTACATCCACAATTGTATCTCCAATAATTTTTTTAGTTTTGGTATCAATTACGATTACTTTTCTCCAATCACTTCCACCTTCTGAAATAGAATAGGCTGCTAAACTTCCGTCTTTACTGAAATTTAATCCACCTAAAGAAGTCGTTCCGTCTTTTGAAAATGTGTTTGGATCTAAAAAGATTTCTTCTTTACCAGCTTTATCTTTTCGGTATAAAACCGATTGATTTTGAAGTCCGTTATTTTTGTAGTAATAGGTATAATTTCCTTCTTTGAATGGAGCTCCAATTTTTTCGTAGTTCCATAGTTTTTCCATGCGGGTTTTTAGCTGATTTCTGTATGGAATTTGCTCTAAATAACCATAAGTAACAACATTTTGAGCTTTTACCCAAGCTTCCGTTTCAGCGCTTCGGTCGTCTTCTAACCAACGATACGGATCGTTAATTTTTTCACCAAAATACGTGTCAACGTGGTCGATTTTTTTCGTTACGGGATAATTAACTTTTGTTGTTTGTGCGTTCATAACAAGTGTACAAACAATAGCCGATATTGTTATTGTTTTTTTCATAAAAAGTTTATTGTTGAATAACAAAGATATTCAAAAGGGTTTTAAAGATTTGTTAAAAAACAAAAACGACTGAAATTTCAGCCGTTTTGTAACAAATTTGATTTTTTTTAGTTAACCGCAACTGAAAAGTTTACTGCAGCATCAGTGCTTCCTCCAGCATTTGTTATGTCACCACTTGCAACTCCTGCTGCTGATTTATTTAAATCATGTCTTAGCGTAACTGTTAAAGTTCCTGTTGAGCCAGAAGTACCAGCAACTAATGTAAAGTTTAAGCCAATTGGTTTTCCGTTAGTATCCGTATCCGTGTAAGTTACAGTTCCAATAGATGATGGAAGTTGATAGAACACTTGATGATCAGCTCCCTCTTCTTCTACTTCAACTGTAATGTCTTCTGCTGGATCTTCTAATTCGTTTAAAAATTCTGTTGAACCTGTGTAAGTCGTTCCAGCTACTAGAATACCACCACCAACTGGAGTTAAAACAGGAGCATTTGGACCATCACCATCTAAATCTCTTGATTCTAATACGATAGTTTGTCCTCCACCAACTAATGTAACTCTTACAGTTGTGATAACTTCTTCCTCGTTCACAGGAGCATCATCGTTAGAACAAGAAGTTGAAAATATTACTGGAATTACTAATAGCGCGATAAGTTTTAAATTTTTCATGTTTTGATTTTTTAATAATTAAATTTTAATTGAATTTGAACATTTCTACCCATTTCGTCTACAAAAAAGCGTTGACGATTTAGGTAATCTCGATACGTTGTGTTCATTATATTCTGTACACTGAAAGAAGTGGTTAAGCTGTTTTTTTTATTGATTTTAAACGTCATTTCGCTATAAAGATGCAACAAATGATAGCCTTTTGGTGGTGAACTTATATCAACCAAAACCGGAGTTAGTTCATCATCTACAACAATATTGGTTTCAAAATTGTAATTTGGGAATTGATTTTGTCTGAAAACCACTTCACTCTTTAATTCGCTTACGAAATTGAACCAAGATTCATTTTTATATTGAATTTTATTATTGATGACAAACGGCGGCATATCGATTAAATACTCGTTAGTACTTAGATTTTGACCGTTTACATAAGCCATTCCTAATTCGTGTGAAAAATGATTGGAAATACTCCATTTGGTATTAACATCAAAACCTGTCAACAAAGCTTCTGTTTGTTTGAATTCCCAAACTGGAAAAGCCCCGCGAATAGTAGTTTCAAAACCAATAGGTTGCAAATAAATGAAATTTGAAATTCGATTAATAAACGGATTAAGTTGCACTTGAAACGATTTCCAATCTTTCTTAAAAGTCGTATTGAATTTATAGGCTTGTTCTTTTTCTAATCGTAAATCACCTAATTCAATTTGACCAGTAGAATGATGTAATCCATCGCTAAATAATTCAGACGGATTTGGATTTCGAGAAGCCAAACTCATATTCACTAACCATTCCATTTCATGATGAAATTGCTTTCTAAACCCAATGTTTGCTGTAATATTATGATAATCAAAAGTAGGTTTCGTTAACCATTGATTGCCTTCTTCGCCCACAATAAAATGTGAAAATTCGGCATCATAGCCACGTTCTGTCCATCTTGATTTCAAATAATATTTTGTTGCTTCGATAGTCGAAAAATCATAACGAATTCCCGATTCTAACGAAGTAGCATTGTCAAATTTATAAACGGCAATTCCGTATAAACCGGCATCCAATTTCTCATAACTCGGAATTAGTGGACGAACACCTGTTTTTGGATTCGCAAAATTGTTTTGGTAACCCAAATTCAATCCCGATTTCAATCGCCAATTTCCAATATTCGTTTTATAATCCGCTAAAAAAGTATGCGTTGCTAATTGCAAATCCAAAGCAGCTTTGTTAGTATTTTCGTCGTTTCTCCTAACGTCAAATTCTAAACGATTGTTGAATTGAAACGCATATTGAAAATCAATCGAAGTGTTTTCGTTTAGCCATCTTTGGTAATTCACTTTTGCTAAATGATGTTGTACTTCTTGTTTTGGTGCGTCAATCGAATAAGTGAAAGGTTCAATTACGCTTGGTTGTTGGTTGTTGATGGAATTGTACAAATCGTTTACATTTCCAATATGCGAAGCTTTGATGATTCCAATTTGCGCATTGTAAAAACTGTACATCGCATTGAAATTATACTTTTCTTTAGCAAAACGAATGCCTCCCGAAAAATTTTGTTCCCGATTTCCAGAATTTGACAACACATAATCTGGCGTTTCGCGATCGCCTAAATATTTGAAAGTTCCCAAAGCATTCCAACTCCAACCATAGCGATTCCCTTTTTGGAGACTTGAACTCAAGCTTCCACCCATTCCGTTTGAGGATAAGTTGAGAATTGTTTTTCCAACCAAAGTGTCTTTTTTAATCACTTCAGGTTCGATGACAACAATTCCACCAATAGCATCACCACCATATTGCAAAGCCGAAGCACCTTTAATCACGGTAATTTTTCCAGCCGCATTAATATCGAAATTAGGTGCGTGTTCTGTTCCCCACTGTTGGTCTTCTAATCGAACATTATTATTGATAATTGGTACACGATTACTATGCAAACCATTAATTACCGGTTTAACAATAGTATTACCGGTTTTTAAAATCGAAACTCCAGAAACTTCTTTCAAGGCTTCACCCAAGGTTTGATTGCTAAATTTTTCAATAGTAGCGCTTTTCAAGACTTGTTCGTTACTACTTTCACTTTTTGAATTCGAAAGTTGTTGGATGGTGATATCGTCTAATTTGGTAACATCTAATTTCAATTGACGATTGATAGTTAAATCGGCTGAAATTTCGATAGTTTCCTCAATAGCATAATAGCCTATAAACGAAATATAGAGTTTCTGTTTCCCTTTTGGAATGCCTGATAAAACATAAGTTCCGTTTGCATCGGTTGAAGTAGTTTTATTGGCAATGTGTACGTGAGCATCTGTCAGTGGTAAGCCATTTTCATCCGAAATAACGCCAGTAATCGTAACTTGAGCATATCCGAAAAAGCCAACCAAAAAGAAAAATAATATCGATAAGAATCGCATATCTTTTAGTTTAAATGTAACAACAACGTATCATTATTTTTGGTAATGATATCGAAATATATTTTTAAACTAAAGCAGGAGGACCACGAAGGTAAAACGAATTCCTTTCAAACGTAACACAAGATTCCTTACTGTTAAATTGATACGGAATTTCGTAAAACGAAGAAATAAAGTCAAAATGGAATACTTCTGGTGAAAGGAAAGCTGCAAATTTGAAATCACAAACTGGACAGTCTTCACTTTCAGTAAACGTTTTTTCAGAAGTTTTTAAAGTCAAATGGTGTGAATCATCACAACATTCTGTTTTTAAATGGTGATCATGCGAAAAAGTATGCACTGATTGATAGCACACAGCAAATAAAACTGCGAGCATTAAACCAATATTCATATATAGTAACTTCTTTTTCACAATCACAAAGATAGCTTTTTCTAAAGAAACGAAAAAAAGAAACCACGAATTAACGATTTTTTAAGTTTTGATGACTTATTTCGCTAGTTCGTGGTTGTGTATTGAAACACATAGAAACATAGAATTTAAGTCTGATGTGAACTCAAAAAAGTGTAACATCCTTAATCTATTAAAAATAAACTATGTGTCTATGTGTTTAAAATTATACCAAGTTATTCGCAACCAAATATTCCGCAATTTGGATTGTATTCGTAGCAGCTCCTTTTCTTAAGTTATCGGCAACAATCCACATATTGATGGTGTTTGGTTGGCTTTCATCTCTTCTAATTCTTCCTACGAAAACATCATCTTTTCCTTGTGCGTAGATTGGCATTGGATAGGTAAACGTTTCTAAATTATCTTGAACTGTCACACCAGGCGTGTTTTGTAAAATTTGACGCACTTCATTCACATCAAAATCATTTTCAAACTGAATATTTACGGCTTCACTGTGTCCGCCAACGACTGGAATACGAATTGCAGTTGCTGTAACCGCAATGGTTTTATCGTTTAATATTTTTTGTGTTTCGCGAACCAATTTCATTTCTTCTTTGGTGTATCCGTTTTCTTCAAAACTATCACATTGTGGAATCGCATTTCTGTGAATTGGGTATTTGTATGCCATTTCATCTTGAATTCCCGCATATTCGTTTTCTAACTGACGAACTGCTTTTACACCTGTTCCAGTAATAGATTGATAAGTAGAAACTACAATACGTTTGATGTCATATTTAGCATGTAAAGGCGCTAAAGCCATTACCATTTGAATCGTTGAACAGTTTGGATTCGCAATAATTTTGTCTTCTTTAGTTAAAATCGATGCATTGATTTCTGGAACCACTAATTTCTTAGTTGCATCCATACGCCAAGCGGAAGAATTATCGATTACGGTTGTTCCTGCAGCAGCAAATTTTGGAGCCCATTCTAAAGAAGTTTCTCCACCTGCCGAAAACAAAGCAATCTCAGGTTTCATATCTACAGCGGTTTGTAAACCTACTACTTTATAGGTGTTACCTTTCCATTCGATTTCTTTTCCAACTGATTTTTCAGAAGCAACTGGAATTAACTCCGTTACAGGAAAATTACGTTCTGCTAATACTTGAAGCATTATTTCGCCTACCATTCCGGTAGCGCCAACTACGGCTACTCTCATTGTGTGTGTTATTTAATGATGCAAAAATATAGAATATTCAAACGACTTAGCAAATATTGATGAAATTATAACAAAAGTTTTGATTTGTAACAGGATTTTGAAATATGATTTTATTCGAAAGATTTTAATCAATACATTTAATTATTTTATATTCATGCCAGTTTTTTCTTCAAAAAAATTACAAAATTCATCATCTGAAAATTTAACTCTAAAAGTATAAACTTCATTTTTGTCTTTTACTTTAAACCTTAAATTTGCTCCTAATCCAGAATCCCAAAGTGATTTTATTTCAATTATTTCGCTATATCCTACTTCTATTTTTTTAAATAGCAAATAAAAATCTATTTCTATTGTATCTTCATACATAGTCAAATTCACAGCATTATATCGTTGCAGAAAAATTAAGATTGCTGATACACTTATAGTAATCACAAAGAAATTTAATGCAATTCCTTTTGTTAACAATACAAAAATAATTAAAAAGACACTTATTGTAAATGGAAAAAAAGTATCAGTTTTTTTAACTTTTCGTGTCAATTTAATTTCTCTCATACTTCAATTATTATTTTATCAAATGTCTAAAACAAATCTAATCAATTTCCATCAAAAAAATACCCCGACGAATCGGGGTTTAATTTAGCATATATAATGTAGCGGTATCGACTATTTTTTCAATAAATCTCTAATTTGTGTAAGCAATTCCTCTTGAGATGGTCCTGCTGGTGCCGCTGGGGCTGCTTCTTCTTTTTTCTTTGCTTTTTCTGCTGCTCTTAAAACTACAAAAATAAATAACGAAATAATTACGAAGTTAATAATAGCTTGTACCAAGTTGCCATAAGTAATTACTGCTGCTCCTGCTGCTTTAGCCGCATCAAGATTTGCATAACTTTCGCCGTTTAATGCAACGAATTTTTGAGTAAAATCAATTCCACCTGTTATTAGCCCAACAATTGGCATAATTACATCGTCAACTGCAGAGCCAACAATTTTACCAAAAGCACCACCAATTACAACAGCAGTAGCTAAACTTAATACATCGCCTTTCATTAAAGAGGCTTTAAAATCTGCAAAAAATCCCATAGTTTTTAATTTTAAGAGTTAGTTTTTTTGTTTTAGTTTTACGAATTTACAAAAATTTTAACATAATGTTAATTTTTATAGAAAATTCTTTTAACACGTTGCGAAATTCCAGTTAAAATTTCATAAGGTATCGTACCAATTACACTTGCCATCTCTGTTACTTTCGGATTTTTTCCAAAAACAATCACTTCATCTCCAGTTTTACAGGAAATATTCGTAACATCCACCATGATCATGTCCATACAAATGGAACCTAAAATCGTAGCTTTTTGATTGTTGATGGTAACAAAACCTTTTTCATTGCCCCAAGCTCTTCGAATTCCGTCGGCGTAACCAATTGGAATAGTAGCGACTTTCATTTTTTGAGTCACTCGAAATCTTCGGCTGTAACCAATGCTTTCTTCGGCTGAAACTTCTCTAATTTGGGAAATAATGGTTTTTAAAGTACTCACATTTTCTAACACTTTCAATTCTTGTTCTGAATTTCCAATACCATACAAACCAATACCTAATCGCACCATTTCCATCTGTTTTTCCGCATAATTGAAAATTCCAGACGTGTTTAAAATATGACGAATTGGTTTTGAAGGCAACACTTTTTCTAATTCGGAATACATCGCATCAAAACGTTGAAATTGCAATTTTGTAAAATCATCAAATTCCAAATCATCACTTGCAGCTAAATGCGAAAACACGCTTTTCACTTTAACGAAATTATTGTTCTTAAGTAAGGAACATAATTCGTCTATCAAATGCGGTTCAAATCCTAAGCGATGCATTCCCGTATCCAATTTAATATGAATTGGATAATGGGAAATGTTTTGGTGTTGGGCAATTTTTAAAAACGCTTGTAAACCCGTAATCGAATAAATTTCGGGTTCTAAATTATAAGCAATCATGGCTCTAAAACTGCTATTTTCGGGATTTAAAACCATAATTGGAGTCGTAATTCCAGCTTTACGTAATTCGATACCTTCATCGGCAAACGCAACTCCTAAGTAATCGACTTTATGATGTTCGAGCAATTTTGCTATTTCGTAACCGCCATTTCCGTAGCCAAATGCTTTCACCATGACCATAATTTTGGTTTCTGGTTTTAGTTTAGATTTGTAGAAATTCAAGTTGTGACTAATCGCATCGAGATTGATTTCTAAAATGGTTTCGTGATTTTTCTCTTCCAACAAAACCACAATTTCATGAAAGTTGAAACCACGCGCACCTTTCACTAAAATGGTTTCGTTTTGAAACGATTGCGTATTGAATTGCTGTAAAAATTCTTGTGTAGTGGCAAACGAAATTACATTCGGCAAATCGTTCAATTGTTTTCCGATGGTTTCGCCAATGGTAATAATGCGCTCGATTTTATTTTTCGAAAGCAATTGTTTCACTTGATTGTAAAGCGTTTCCACAGCAATGCCACTTGTGAAAATATCGGATAAAATAATCGTTTTTTTATCGTGTAATTTTTGTTGTTCTAAGAAATCCAACGCAATTTTCAACGATTGATAATCTACCGAATAACTGTCATCGATTACCAAACAATTGTTGATGCCTTTTTTAGCTTGAAGTCGTAATTCTACTGGGTATAATTCGGCAACGCGATTTTGGATAAACGCAATTTCTTCGCCTAAAAACAGCATGAAATTCACGCAAGTAATTACATTTTCAATCGAATTTTCATCGGAAAACGGAATTGTTACACTAAAAGTGTTGGTTGTGTTTTTGAACGTTAATTCGGTTTTTCCATTTTCATTTTTCTTAGAAACAAAAAGATTTGCACTTTCATCCGAAAAACTCCAAGTATGTTTTTGATTGTTTTCTGGAAGTAAAACTTCAATTTCAGCATTCTTTTTTAATAAAATATCGGAACAATTTTCAAAAAGTTGCACTTTCTCTTTGATTTTGGCTTCGCGATTCGCAAAACCTTCGTCATGAACAGAACCAATATTTGTTAAAATGCCGTATTTCGGTTGTATGATGTGTTCTAAATTTGACATTTCATTCGGTAACGAAATTCCGGCTTCAAAAATTCCTAAATCATAATTTCCCTCAATGGCTAAAATTGATAATGGAACGCCAACTTGCGAATTATAACTTTTCGGATTTCGAACAATCAAATGATTTGGACTTAACAAGAAATTCAGCCATTCTTTTACGATGGTTTTTCCGTTACTTCCTGTAATTCCCACAAATGGAAAATCGAATTGTTTTCGATATCCAATCGCAGTTTGTTGTAACGCATTTAACGAATTTTCAACGATAATGAAATTTGCTTTTTCATACAAATGTTCTGGAATATATTCAACCACAAAATAACGAACGCCTTTTGCAATCAACTCTTCCAAATACAAATGTGCATCGTGATTTTGTCCTTTGATGGTAAAAAACAAAGTATTGCTTCCATTTTGTAACGAACGGCTGTCAATCGAAATATGACTTGCGGTAAACTCAGTCGAATTTCCGTGAAAAACGCCTTTACAAAACGAAATAATATGAGTTAGGTTGAGATTCAATTTATTGATTATCGTCTTTTTGCTTGTTTACAATTTCAACATCTTTCACTTCCATGTTTTCTCGTATAGCTTTAAAATAAGCAGCACGACTTAATGGTTCGTATTCTTCGGTTTCGCCAAGCATTACCAGTCTTTTATCATCAGATTTTCTAAAACTATAATGCGCTAAATTTCCAGTGCGTGTACAAACAGCGTGAACTTTGGTAACATATTCGGCTGTAGCCATAAGTGCCGGCATTGGTCCGAAAGGATTTCCTTTAAAATCCATATCCAATCCAGCAACAATCACTCGAATTCCTGAATTGGCTAAGTCATTACAAACGGCAACAATTTCATCGTCGAAAAATTGCGCTTCGTCAATACCTACTACATCACAACCTTGTGCTAAAATTCGAATGTTTTGAGCAATTGGCACAGGTGTAGAACGAATTTCATTTTTATTGTGCGAAACTACCATTTCATCGTCATATCTTGTATCGACAGCCGGTTTAAAGATTTCCACTTTTTGTTTGGCAAACTGAGCGCGTTTTAGGCGGCGAATCAATTCTTCGGTTTTACCCGAAAACATTGAGCCACAAATTACTTCAATCCAGCCAAATTGTTCTTGTTGATTTACGGTATTTTCGAGAAACATTTTGTATCTTTCGTACGTTAAAAATTATTTTCTGCTACATTTGTAAGCAAAACAAAAATAGTAAAAAACAATCGATATAGTAAACGCTACAGCCTAAAGTTATGAAGAAAAGAATATCTGCTGAATTAATCAGTATTGCGCACCGAATTTTAAAGTTAAAAAACCATTCAGAAACGGTTCAATTACAGCAAGAAGCTAAAAATTTGTACGATCAATTGACGATTTTGCGTTTTTATGAAGAGAATTTCGAATTGGTAAAAAACGAAATTTCTGAAGAAGTTTTAGCTGAAAAATTAGAAGGAAAACCAACTGAAGTTTTCAACGCGCCTATTCAGGATAAAGTTGTTGAAACTCCGGAAGAAGTAAAAGTAGAAGTTGCTCCAGAAGTAGAAGAAACTATTGCCGAACCAATTGCGGAAGAAAAAGTCGTAATCGCAGAATTAATTGTGGAAGATGATGAAGAAGAGGAAGAGGTTTTGATGACTCCAATGGATGAAGAACCAATTGAGGAAGAAATAATCGAAGAAGAACCAGTTGCAGAAACTCCAAAAGCAGAAGAACCAGCAAAACAAATTTCGTTTGAAGACTTATTAGTACACGATTACAAAGAATTAGATTTTGTGAAAGTGGAAGACATTCCTGCTGAGGTGGCTAATGTTGTTGAAGCAGTTTTTGAAGCACCAACTCCTGTAGTAGAAGAAGTTGCAGCAGAAATCCAACCAGAACCTGTAGTGTCCGAAACGCCAAAAGTATTGGAAGAAGAAGTAAAAGCAACTTTCGAGAAAGTAAGTCAAGAACCAAAAATAAGTTCGTTAAACGATAGATTAAACAAAACGATTTCTTTTGGTTTGAACGATAGAATCGGATTTGAGAAGAAATTATTTGGCGGAAGTTCGGATGATTTTAATCGTGTAATTTCGCAACTGAATACATTTGATAGTTTTGAAGAAGCAAAATCTTTTGTTTTGGATTTCGTAAAACCTGATTATAACAATTGGGAAGGCAACGAAGAATTTGAAGCGCGTTTTATGGAAATTATCGAGAAAAAGTTTTCATAAATGGGTAAGTTATTCATAGTTCCAACGCCTATTGGCAATTTAGAAGACATGACTTTTCGTGCAATTAAAGTACTGAAAGAAGTTGATTTAATTTTAGCAGAAGACACGCGTACCAGCGGGAAATTGCTAAAACACTTCGAAATTGCTACACACATGCACAGCCACCACATGCACAACGAACACAAAACCGTTGAAAATTTGGTGAAGCGCTTGCAAGCAGGCGAAACCATTGCTCTAATTAGCGATGCAGGAACTCCAGCCATTTCCGACCCAGGATTTTTGCTTACACGAGCATGTGTGGAAAACGGAATTGATGTGGAATGTTTGCCAGGAGCAACTGCTTTTGTGCCGGCTTTGGTGAATAGCGGTTTACCCAATGATAAATTCGTATTCGAAGGATTTTTACCCGATAAAAAAGGAAGACAAACCCGATTTTTAGCCTTACAAGAAGAATACCGCACCATGATTTTCTATGTTTCGCCACATAAATTAAACAAAACCTTAGCCGAATTTGCACAATATTTCGGCGCTGACAGATCGGTTTCTGTTTCTCGAGAATTATCCAAATTACACGAAGAAACGGTAAGAGGAACCGCCGAAGAAGTACTAAAACATTTTGAAGCAAAGCCAGCCAAAGGTGAAATTGTAGTTTGTGTTGGGGGTTTAATTAAGACCAAAGGATAATGAGTTTTAAGAAAATAGGATTATTCTTTTTTATTTTGCTAACAATAAATGCTTTTATTTATTTTGTTATCATTGCATATTTTCAAAAGTTGGTAAATAGTCATTTAGCTTTAGCAGATAAGATCACAATTGAGATTTCTTTTTTTGCTTTATTGTTTTTAATTATCTCATTATATCGCTTTTTTTATCGTAAATTAAATATAACAACTTGGGTCTTACTATTAATAGCAATTAGCTTGTTTTTGTGGTTGCCGAAAATTTATAATCTTAAATGCTATGGTTGCTCGATTTCAGGTTAACATAATAATATTTTTTAAATGGAAACACACCACATAACCACTACCTGGAAAGGGAATATGCAATTTGAGTCCACGAACCCAAGTGGCGATGTCATTTCAATTGATGCTGGTCCTGAAAATGGAGGAGAAGGAAAAGGCTTGCGTCCAAAAGCGTTGATGTTATCGGCTTTAGCGGGTTGCACCGGTTTAGACGTAGCTTCTTTAATTGAAAAAATGAAGTTAGAAGTAACCGATTTCAAAATTGAAACATCAGGTGAACTAACTGAGGAACATCCAAAAACGTATCACAAAGTAAAAGTAGATTACCATTTTTACGGTAACAATTTAGACGAGAAAAAACTTGAAAAAGCGGTGAATTTATCGGTTGAAAAATATTGTGGCGTCATGGAAATGTTCCGCCAATTTGCAAAAGTTGAGGTAGCGATTTTTTATCATAAAATATAATAATCTATAAAGGTTTTACCACATAGAAACATAGATAAAAAAGTTAGTTTTAGTTCATACTGAATACACAAAGCCTATCTAACCTATAAAAAGTGTAACGACTATTTTGGTGAAAATTCACCTATGTTTCTATGTGGTTAATTTTTTTCATTTAGTAAATTCAAAAATATTTATACCTTTGTCATTCAATTATATAAGCCAAAATAACAGAGTTCAAACGAAAGTTCTGAATTCTAATTTCTAAATTCTAATTTTTAAAACTATGCGTTGGAATCCAAAATCTAAGCCAAATCCAGAAAAAGTACAAGCCATTCAGAGCGCCCTTCAAGTCGATGAAATCATCGCAAAATTATTAGTTCAGCGAGGTATTGAAACCTTCGAACAAGCCAAAACCTTTTTCCGTCCCACTCTAGCCGATTTACACAATCCGTATCTGATGAAAGATATGGACAAAGCTGTTGTACGAATTGAAAATGCCATTGCTAACAACGAAAATATTTTAATTTTTGGTGATTACGATGTCGATGGAACAACTGCTGTTTCTTTAGTCTCAAGTTATTTACGTAGTTTTTATCCGAATGTTGCGACCTATATTCCAGATAGATATGCAGAAGGTTACGGTATTTCCTATATGGGAATTGACTATGCCGAAGACAACGATATTTCCTTAATTATAGCTTTGGATTGTGGTATCAAATCGATTGATCATGTCAATTATGCCAAAGCAAAAAACATCGATTTCATTATTTGCGACCACCATAGACCAGGCGATATTTTGCCTGATGCCGTTGCGGTTTTAGATCCAAAACGAGATGATTGTTCGTATCCGTATGATGAATTATGTGGTTGCGGTGTTGGGTTTAAATTGATTCAGGCTTTAGCCGAAAATCGAAACCAAACCATTGATGATTTAGTGTTGTATTTAGATTTGGTTGCAACAGCCATTGCCGCAGATATTGTTCCGATTACTGGTGAAAATCGAGTGTTGGCGAAATTTGGATTGGAAGTGATTAATTCGAATCCGCGTCCAGGAATTAAGGCTTTGGTTCAAAATGTAAAGAAAAAAGTCTTGACGATTACGGATGTAGTTTTCATCGTCGCACCAAGAATTAATGCAGCCGGAAGAATCAAACACGGAAACGAAGCTGTTGCTTTATTAACCGAATACGATTTAGATCAAGCGGAACAATTCGCCTCCGAAATCGAGCAACATAATTCCGACAGAAAAGAATTAGACAAACAAATTACCAAAGAAGCCTTACTTCAAATCGAAGAAAACAACGAACAAAACCGATTTTCAACTGTCGTGTATCAAGAAAATTGGCATAAAGGTGTTATCGGAATTGTCGCTTCACGATTGGTAGAAAATTACTATCGTCCAACCATTGTTTTTACAAAAAGTGGCGAAAAATTAGCAGCTTCGGCACGTTCTGTGAAAGATTTCGATGTGTATAATGCGTTGGAAGCTTGTGCCGAACATTTGGAGCAATTCGGCGGCCACATGTATGCAGCTGGAATGACACTTTTGGAAGAAAATTATGAAAATTTCAAAAATGCCTTCGAAAAAGTCGTTCAAGAAACTATTCATCCCGATTTGTTGACTCCAGAAATTTCATACGATGCCGAAATCGAATTATCCGAAATTAATCCGAAGTTGATGCGTTTATTGAAGCAATTTGAACCATTCGGACCTGAAAATATGACACCTTTATTTTTAGCGAAAGGATTAACCGATTCAGGTTATGCTAAAACTTTAGGTTCTGATAATGAACATTTGAAAGCATTTATAAAACAAGGAAATTCGGAATCTTTTGGAGCAATTGGTTTTGGATTGGGCAATAAATTAGACTTGGTTACCAACAAAAATAAATTTGACGCTATTTTCTCTTTAGAAGAAAACGAATGGAAAGATACTGTAACTTTGCAACTGCAATTACGCGACATTAATGCTTCAAATGGCTAAAAAAGACCCATTTTCATCTTTACGAATACCCGAATTTCGCTGGTTTTTAGCCATGCGCTTGTTTATTGTATTGGCTTGGTCGATGCAATTTGTATTGATTGAGTGGGAAGTGTATCGCATCACAAAAGATCCATTATCACTTGGATTAATAGGTTTAATGGAAATCATTCCAGCGATTAGTATGGCATTGTTCGCTGGACACATTGTGGATCAAAACGAGAAAAAAGGTTTGTTAATCAAATGTTTTTCAGGATTAGCAACAATTAGCGCCTTGTTATGTCTTTTAGTTCATCCAAATTTTATTGATTCCTTTTCCAAAAACACGATTCTTTACGGAATTTACGCTTTAGTTTTTGTAGGCGGCATCATTCGTGCGTTTTTAATCCCATCCGTTTTTAGTTTATTGGGATTGATTATTCCTAAAAAAGAACAACCTAATGCAGCGACATGGAGCAGTTCTACTTGGCAAGTGGCAGCAGTAATCGGACCAGCATTGGCGGGATTTACGATTGGTTGGTTTGGGGTTTTTTGGTCGTTGGTTTTTGTGGTTTTTTGTGTTATTATGGCTTTAATAGTGCTAACACAAATTGAAAGAAAGCCGATTTTAAATCCAAAAATTGGCGAACCGATTTTCAAAAGTTTGAAAGAAGGTTTGTCTTTTGTGTTTCAAAATAAAACCATTTTAAATGCGATTTCGCTTGATATGTTTGCAGTTTTGTTTGGTGGAGCTGTCGCTTTATTACCCATTTTTGCTCAAGATATTTTAAAAGTAGGTTCTGAAGGTTTCGGAATTTTAAGAGCCGCACCAGCTATTGGTGGATTAATAACAATGTTAGTGGCTACATCCATTCCGTTACATCAAAAAGCAGGTAAAAAGTTATTGTTAGCTGTTTTTGGATTTGGAGTTTGTATTATCGTTTTTGGTTTATCAACTAACTTTTGGTTATCAGTAATAGCATTATTTTTAAGTGGAGTTACCGATGGAATTTCAGTAGTAATTCGACAAACCATTCTTCAAATTTACACACCTGATCATATGCGAGGACGCGTGTCTTCTGTGAATTCTATTTTCGTGGGTTCGTCTAACGAATTAGGAGCTTTTGAAAGCGGCTTGGCTTCCAAAATTATGGGAGTAGTTCCTGCTGTAGTTTTTGGTGGAATGATGACCTTAGGAATTGTAGGCGTTACCGCTGTGGCTTCACCAAAATTCAGAGAACTGGATATCGAAAAAGATTTAGAAACAATTTAGTTTTTGAATTCTTTTAATTCCAATTTTTCTCCATCAAAAACACCATAAGTGAAATAACCAATCCAATCGCCTAAATTCACATATTTTGAGTTTTCAGTCAATTCTATTTCCAATGGTAAATGACGATGACCAAAAACGAAGAAATTGTACTCTTTAGTTTCTAACTTTCGTTTGCAATATTGCACTAACCATTCATTGTCTTCTCCTAAATATTTTACATCTTCTGCTCCTGAAATCAATTTGTTTTTTACGGATAAATATTGGGCTAATTTCACACCAATATCAGGATGCAACCAACGAAATAACCATTTTGAAAACGGATTAGTAAAGACTTTTTTCATTCGTTTGTAGCCCATGTCGCCTGGACCTTTTCCATCTCCATGGCCAATTAAGAATGTTTTATCGTTAAAAGTAAATTCTTGGTTATCATGATAAACAGGAATATTTAACTCTTTTTGGAAATAATCACTCATCCATAAGTCGTGATTTCCTACAAAAAAATAGATTGGAATACCAGAATCCTTAATTTCTGCTAATTTTCCTAAAACTCTTACGAATCCTTTTGGTACAACTGTTTTGTATTCAAACCAGAAGTCGAATAAATCGCCTAATAAAAAAATCGCATCAGCATCCTGCTTAACAATATCAAGCCATTGAATGAATTTTTGTTCTCTAGGAAAACTTAATTCTGGAGTGGGTGCCCCAAAGTGCTGATCAGATGCGAAGTAGATTTTCAAGTTAAAAATTAGTTAAGAATATGTTAATAAACGTTTTTTTTTGCATTTTATCGAATTAAAAGGTTAAAAATTAACATATTATCAAAATAAGTATATTTTTAACCGATTATTTGTGTTTTAATCGATTCTAAATGTTCGAATCTTTTACAAAAATACATAAATCAAATTTAAATACATTTTTTAAAAATAACATTAAATAGTTTACAATTAAATTTTGAACCATGAATAAAAAATTATTTCTACTAATTTGTTTTTCTCTTTTCTCTTTGTCGGGATTTTGTCAAGCTAAAAGCAAGGCTTCACAATCGGATTCAAGTAAAAAGAGTAATAGCAATATGGTTGTAAAATCTCGTGAAATTTGCGGTTTTAATGCAAAATACACTGAGGTTTACATTATTCCCGGAACAGTTGAGTCTACAGATGTGAAGCCAAGACCATTAACTGATGAAGAAAAATGTTTAGTTGAGCAAAACAGAAAAGAAAACGAGACAGTTGTTTTAAAGCTTGATATGTTCACAGAGGTTAAAATTTTTCCTAAATCTAAAATAAAAGAATAATGAGAGTATTTTTATTATGCCTAACTTTTCTAGTTGGATTGTTAAGCTATGCTCAGCCGGCAAATGATAATTGTGCTAGTGCTACGGCTTTAACCGTAGATGCACCGTTAGTTTGTTCTCAAACAACAAGTGCGGCCACAGCTCAAGGAGGTGAATATTGTGCAGTAGCTGGTGGAGGAATTACTCCTAGAACAGTATGGTATTCGTTTGTAGCTACAAACACAACAATGGTTTTAAATTTAATTAGAACTAATACAACCAATTGTTTTGGACGTGTTTCTGTTTATGGCCCTAATGCAGCATGTGTTCCTGGTGTAGGTACAGCAATTTTTGATTGTGTTATATTAAATGGCGATCCTGGTGTTTTTCAAGCACTCACAGGATTAACAGTTGGTGCCACTTATCGAATTCAGTATAATGGTCAAGATTGTGGAGGTGGAAATGATAGAGCACACCAATTTTGTGTTGGTATTTATAATCCTGCCTCAAATAACTCAGTAGGTAATGGTACAGTTATAGATGCATGTGGAACCGTTTTTAATGGTACAACGCAAGGTGGTTACTTCCCTAGTGGAGTAGGTGCTGGTTTTAGAGATTTAGACAATAATTTAGCAACAACTTGTCCTGCATGTGGAGGACAACCTGGTGCTGATGTACCTTTTGTTGTTAACAATGATTCTTGGTTTTCGTTTTGTGCAGCAACTGCAGGAACTTGGCAGGTAACATTTAATGTAGGTGCTTGTTCATTATCTGGATTAAATAGTGGTTTACAGATGGCTATTTTTACAGGAACTCCAGGTGCGTTAACATGGTTGTCTCAAGCACCTAATCCTACTTATAGTGGAGGGTCTTGGGTTTCTCCAAATATTACTTTAGCAGCTGGAGAATGTGCATATCTTATGGTAGATGGTTTTGCAGGAGATGCTTGTGGATATTCTTACGTTTTAAGCCCAGTAGGAGCAAGTCCTTGTGATTTAGTTACAACATGTTCAATTACTGCAAATACTACTTGTACTACTCCGGGTTTATACACCCTTTCAGGTGAAGTAACTTTTTCAAATCCGCCAGCTACGGGAACTATGACAGTTGTGAATTCATGTGGAGGAAGTCAAGTTTTTAATGCTCCCTTTACGTCTCCGATTGCATATTCAATACCTGGTTTAACTGCAAATGGATCTTCTTGTACTGTTTCTGCTTCTTTTTCAGATAGTACAGATTGTTCGGCTAGTTTGCCTTATACTGCACCTTTGACGCCATCACAACCAACAATTTCAACAACAGCACCAACGTGTTCATCAGCTGGTGTTTCTACTATCACGAATTACAGTGGCGCGTTGACTTATACTTTCTCACCAGTTGGTCCTACAGCAGGCGCAGGCGGATTGATAAGTGGAATGGTAGTTGGAACGAGTTATACCGTAACATCATCTAATGGAAGTTGTTCATC
>NZ_SNZC01000003.1 GCF_004363695.1 Flavobacterium cheniae
AACGCTCTACCAACTGTTGTTGCCAATAACGCAGAAGTTTGTACTGGATTCACAGTACAACTAACAGCAAATCCAGCAGGCGGAACATGGAGTGGAGCTAATGTAAGTGCATCAGGATTGTTCGACGCTTCAGGCTTAGCTGCAGGACCATACAATGTAACGTACACGTATTCAGATGCAAATCAATGTACTAATAGTGATGGCGCAGTGGTAACCGTAAATGCTTTACCATCAGTTGTTGCTAATAATGCAGAAGTTTGTACCGGATTTACAGTTCAATTAACAGCAGAGCCAGTAGGTGGAACATGGAGTGGAGCTAATGTAAGTGCATCAGGATTGTTCGACGCTTCAGGCTTAGCTGCAGGACCATACAATGTAACGTACACGTATTCAGATGCAAATCAATGTACTAATAGTGATGGCGCAGTGGTAACCGTAAATGCTTTACCATCAGTTGTTGCTAATAATGCAGAAGTTTGTACTGGATTTACAGTTCAATTAACAGCCGAGCCAGCAGGCGGAACATGGAGTGGTGCTAATGTAAGCGCATCCGGATTGTTTGACGCTTCAGGTTTAGCTGCAGGACCATACAATGTAACGTACACGTATTCAGATGCAAATCAATGTACTAATAGTGATGGCGCAGTGGTAACCGTAAATGCTTTACCATCAGTTGTTGCTAATAATGCAGAAGTTTGTACTGGATTTACAGTTCAATTAACAGCAGAGCCAGCAGGTGGAACATGGAGTGGAGCTAATGTAAGCGCATCCGGATTGTTCGATGCATCAGGTTTAGCTGCAGGACCATACAATGTAACATACACCTATTCAGATGCAAATCAATGTACCAATAGCGATGGTGCCGTGGTAACCGTAAATGCTTTACCAACCGTTGTTGCCAATGACGCAGAAGTTTGTACCGGATTTACAGTTCAATTAACAGCAGAGCCAGTAGGTGGAACATGGAGTGGAGCTAATGTAAGTGCATCAGGATTGTTCGATGCTGCAGGTTTAGCTGCAGGACCATACAATGTAACGTACACGTATTCAGATGCAAATCAATGTACTAATAGTGATGGCGCAGTGGTAACCGTAAATGCTTTACCATCAGTTGTTGCTAATAATGCAGAAGTTTGTACTGGATTTACAGTTCAATTAACAGCCGAGCCAGCAGGCGGAACATGGAGTGGTGCTAATGTAAGCGTATCAGGATTGTTCGACGCTTCAGGTTTAGCTGCAGGACCATACAATGTAACGTACACCTATTCAGACGCAAATCAATGTACTAATAGCGATGGCGCAGTGGTAACCGTAAATGCTTTACCAACCGTTGTTGCTAATAATGCAGAAGTTTGTACCGGATTTACAGTTCAATTAACAGCAGAGCCAGCAGGTGGAACATGGAGCGGTGCTAATGTAAGCGCATCCGGATTGTTCGATGCTTCAGGTTTAGCTGCAGGACCATACAATGTAACGTACACGTATTCAGATGCAAATCAATGTACCAATAGCGATGGTGCCGTGGTAACCGTAAATGCTTTACCAACCGTTGTTGCTAATAATGCAGAGGTTTGTACTGGATTTACAGTTCAATTAACAGCAGAGCCAGCAGGTGGAACATGGAGCGGTGCTAATGTAAGCGCATCCGGATTGTTCGACGCTTCAGGCTTAGCTGCAGGACCATACAATGTAACGTACACCTATTCAGATGCAAATCAATGTACTAATAGCGATGGCGCAGTGGTAACCGTAAATGCTTTACCTAAAGTTGCTTGTCCAAGTCCTGCTTTATTTGATGTAGATTGTGGTGTTTCTGCTAGTGTTGCTCAAGCTGCTACAGATTCGAAATTCAATACTTGGTTTAATTCGTTCGCAGGATTAAATTCCGACCCTAATATTGAAGTGGTAGCGGTGCAATATGTATACAGTCCATCTAATGCTGATCCAGTAGGAGCTAGTAATGCGCCTTTAAATCCAATTATTGGAGTTCCAGGTAGTATAGAAACATCTGTAACAGTAACATGGACAATTCGTAATATAGAAACTGGATGTGAATCTTCTTGTTCTTCAACCTTTACTATGTCATTTAACTGTAGAATTGGATGTCAAACAACACCAACACCTGCTGCTTGTAACGGAGAATCAAGTGGATCAATTCAAGTTCAAGGTTCAAACGGAATCCCACCTTACAATTTCTATTTGTATAATTCAAACGATCTGAATAATGTAATTTATAGCGTAATGGGAGTTAATGATGAGCCTGGTGGAGCACTATTTTCAAATTTACCAGCAGGTGCTTATACCATATTGATTACAGATGCGGTTCAAACTTTAGAAGATGCAACAGCATGTGACGCTACAATAACTCAGCCAGATGCTTTATCCCTTTCTTTAGAGATGCAACCGGAAAATTGTGTTGGTACAGCAACAGGAAGTATTAGTGCTACCTTTTCAGGAGGAGTTTCTCCTTATATGGTAAGTATTGATAATGGTACGGCATCCGAACAGTTATCACCTTTTTCTTTTACAGGTCTAAATGCTGGAAATCATACCATTAAAATTGTAGATGCTAATGGTTGCGAGATATCTGAAGATATTGAAGTGGAACTAATACCATGTGACGATGATTATTGTACATACACTCAAGGATTCTATGGTAATTATGGAGGTCTTGGTTGTACTCAAGATTTAGGAGTTGTCAATTCTCAAATAATGATGCGAAAAGCATTAGAGTTAGTTGGAGGTAGTTTTGATTTTGGTAGTGTATCTACGGGAAATTATTTTACTCTTAAACTAAGTGACGTTATTGGAGCAGCAAATCCTAGAGATAACAATATTTATAAAATGTTGCCTGGAGGAGGTAGTCCAAGAAGATTAGTTGGTTTTGCTACATATGATGTGTATTCAACTTGGTCAGATAATGACCCACTTACAACTAAAGCTTCAAGAAGAGGAGCAATTAATAATAATTTATTGAGTCAAACCATGACACTTTTCTTTAATATTCAAGTAGATGGTGGTTTAGGTGATTTAGATTTAGAAGCTTCTTTTGCAACAGCTAAAACTATTGAATGTGGTTCGAATATTCCTAATATGGAAACAGTTCAAGTATTCAGTATTCCACAAAGTGTTATTAATTATTTGAATTCAAACGGAGGTGCCACAGTTGGAAATTTATTTATCTTAGCTAATAAAGCTTTAGGTGGAGAGAATATTGGTGGACTTTCTCATTCTAATATTAATGCGGCAGTAGATGCTATTAATAGAGGTTATGATGAATGTAGAGTTGGAGTTGCGATACCTGAGGTAATAGTAGAAGATGTTACTGTTTTTAGTGACTTAAATATTACAGCTTCTCCTAATCCTTTCAAAGAGTATATAACTTTAAGCTATCAATTTAATTACGATTCAGCTGTAGATATTCAGATTTATGACACTAAAGGCTCCTTGTTATATCAATTTAAAGACACCGATGCTTATTTTGGAAAAGAGATGAAAATTGATGTCAATTTCAATCATGCAGGTGGAGAATTGTATATTTTGAAATTAATGACAAACAAAGAAGTTGTTACTCATAAAATAGTTTCAGGAAATCAATAGTTTAATTTTTTAAAGGAAAAAGTGCTATCATTTTTTTGGTAGCACTTTTTGTTTTATATCAGTTCTAAAGTTTTTTCTAGAGCCATTCCTCTAGAGCCTTTGATTAAAATTAAACTTTCTTTTGGTTGGTTTTCTTTGAAAAATGTTGCGAAGTTTTCAAAATTCTCAAAGAAATTAATGTGTGAATTTTGAACCTGATTAGCATAAAAATATTTACCAATAAAGTAGGTAGTTATATTGCTTTCGGAAATTAATAATGCTATTATTTTTTCATGTTCAGAAAGACTTTCTTCACCTAATTCAAACATGTCGCCTAAAACTGCAATTTTATGATTGTGCTCTAATTGAATAAAATTTGTTATGGCTGCCGACATGCTACTCGGATTTGCGTTATAAGCATCTAATATTATTTCGTTACCGTTTTTTTGTAGCAATTGCGAGCGATTATTTTCAGGAATATAATTTTCAATTGCATCTTTAATTTGTTCATCTGAAACTTTAAAATAATTTCCTATAGTGATAGCGGCATTGATATTATTCGCATTGTAAATTCCAATAAGATGCGAATTAATTGTGTGGTTGTTGTAGGTTATTTTTACCATTGGATTAGCTTCAACCTTATCGATTTTTACATCAACTTTTGACTCGTTTAAACCGAAACTAAATTGTTTAATTCCTGTTGCTTTTTCCTTTTGAATGGCGTCATCTAAATTAATAAAAACAATTTTTTCATTGTTTCTTAAATAATCATACATTTCACTTTTTCCTTTGATTACGCCTTCAACTCCGCCAAATCCTTCTAGGTGAGCTTTCCCGAAATTAGTAATATAACCATAATCAGGTTGCGCAATTTCGCATAAGAATTCTATTTCTTTTTGATGATTTGCGCCCATTTCAACAATGCCAATTTCGGTTTCTTTTGTAAAACGCAATAGTGTAAGTGGAACTCCAATGTGATTATTCAAATTGCCAATAGTTGCCAGTGTATTGTATTTTTTTGAAAGCACAGCGTGTATTAATTCCTTGGTAGTGGTTTTTCCATTGCTTCCAGTTAAGGCTATAATTGGTAATCCTAAATAGGCTCTATGATATTTAGCTAACTCTTGTAAGGCAATAAGTGAATCTTCTACTAATAAAGTTCGCTCGTCAATTTTATAGTTGGGATTGTCAATTATTACAAATTTGGCTCCTTTTTCTAAAGCTTCTTTAGCAAAAGTGTTAGCGTCAAAGTTTTCGCCTTTAAGGGCAACGAATAAGCTATCTTTTTCTATTTTTCGAGTATCGGTAGAAACGCTAGAGCAATTTAAAAATAAGGAATGTAAAGTCGCTATTGTGGTCATGTGATTAGTTTTAAATCGAAACGAAGATAAAAAAAAGCCCTTTCAAACGAAAGGGCTTTTTTAAGTATTTTGTATGAAAATTATTTTTTTGGATTTCCTCTTGGAGTCTTTTTGTTTGACTTAGGACCTACTTTAGACATCGCACATCTGAATCCGATGTAATCAGTTGCCATATCTTGAGGGAAGAATCTTCTAGACGCTGGGTCTAACCAGTATGCTCTATCTCTCCATGAACCACCTTTGTAAACTCTAACGTTGTCATCTACTAAAGTAGTTCTCTTGTCAGATTTATCAAATTTCTTGTCCATTTTACCTAAACTATCAGCAGTGATAGAGTGTTTAGGAGCTTCGTACATTCTGTGTTTTTCTTCTCCTGCACCTTCTTCAGAGTCAGTAAATTTGTAGAAACGTGTAGATTGTCTATCACCATCTCTATAGTTTCTGTTGTCAGAAGTTGAGAATTGAGTTCTTAAGTATGTTTCGTTTTCATCAACAGGAACTTGAGCAATTTGACCAGGGAAATTTCTAGCCATAATTCTACCGTTACTTAAAGTATCATAAGTGATGTTGTCAGAAGTTACTAATTCAACAACTCCATCTTCACCAATTTTGTTTTTAGTATAAACGTTACCTCTAAAGTAGTTGAAGTCATTTGCTTCGTCATCTACCATAGGTCTGTAAACGTCTTGTACCCACTCAGCTACGTTTCCAGCCATATCATATAAACCAAAATCATTTGGAGCATATGCTTTAACTTTATTTGTAATGTCAGCTCCGTCATCAGACCAACCTGCAATTCCTCCGTAATCCCCTTTACCTTGTTTAAAGTTGGCTAATTGGTCACCTCTGTATTGTCTTTTAGACGAACGAGTGTATTGACCACTCCAAGGGTATTTCTTTTGTCCTTTGTAAATGTTGTATTCTCTGTTTCCAACTAAAGCTACTGCAGCATATTCCCACTCAGCTTCTGTTGGTAATCTATATTCTGGTAAAATTAACCCAGAACTTCTTTGAGCGTATACGTTTTTAGCAGTATCTGCAGCTGGTCTTCTACCACCACCCATTTCTTTTTTCAATACCACTTCTTCGTTACCACCAAATGCTTTTGAAGGCGTATTGATATAAGTTTCAGTACTGAATGAGTTTTCAGCAGTTACGTCAGAACC
Source organism: Flavobacterium cheniae (assembly GCF_004363695.1). Classification (GTDB taxonomy): domain Bacteria; phylum Bacteroidota; class Bacteroidia; order Flavobacteriales; family Flavobacteriaceae; genus Flavobacterium; species Flavobacterium cheniae. Next base: position 6,107 of record NZ_SNZC01000003.1, read on the forward strand.
TAATTTGATTTTGTTATCTTTCTTAAGGTAACCTTCACGCTCTAAAATGTTTTCATTTACACGGTCAGTTCTCCACTTGCTAAATTCCGTTGCTTGAATCCAGTTAACACCAACTACTGGGTAGTCAGCATAAGCAGGGTGTCTTAAGTAGTTGTTTGTCATCGTTTCGTTGTAACCTAAACGATTTCTCCACACTAAAGTATCTGGAATTGCTCCATTGTAAATGTGTTTGTAGTTTTCTTCAGTTGGAGGAAATACAGTTTTTACCCAAAACAAGTATTCAGAATACATTTTGTTGGTTACTTCTGTTTCATCCATAAAGAAAGATTGTACGTGTTGTTGATTTGGAGAGTTGTTCCAATCATGCATAACATCGTCTTGTACTTTTCCCATTGTAAAAGTACCTCCTTCAATAGAAATCATCCCTGGAGGCGTTTCTTGTTGTTTAAACTTGTCGTTAAACTGGAATCCACCTTTTTTATCATTGATTTTCCATCCTGTAGCTGTAGAACCACCTTTTGTGCTTCCTTTTTTGCTACAACCTGTAAAGCCTAATGCCAGTGCTAATACTACTAACACTTTTAAAGCCATAATTTTCTTAATTTTCATACTTTAGTAGGTAATAAATTTCGTGTCGCAAGATAATAATAATGAATTAAAATGCAACATGTTTTTAAATTTTTGTAAAAAAAAATTAATGTTGTGTTAAAATCCTTTCTCTTACAACGATTTATATTAAGTTTTATTGTAAAAAATTAGATTAAAATAAATATTTTTTTTCTCTTTGTAATATATAGGTGTTTAACACGTTTTATAGCTAATGAAAAAGACTATCTTATTTGTACTGTTATTTTCTGTTGTGTTTGTTTTTGGGCAACAAACAGATAATATTTCTATTAATTGGAATTCTAATGTGGATTACAGTTTGGGGGAAACTTCAATTAAAGTGCCTCAGTTTGATACAGAATTTTACAATATTGATATTCCGTCAAGAAAAATTCAATATAGGAAATTAGTGCCAGTTACCGCATCAACTAATGTGTCAAGTTTGGTTATATCAAATGTAAAATATCAAACTATAAACGAATCGGAACTTTATGATTTGAATAAATCATTACTACCTAATAAGATTCAAACTTCATTGGAAGTTGTTCGTGCTCGAGATGATTATAAAGGTATTTTAATTTTTAGTCCCATTATAAAAGAAGGTGGCGTTTTTAAAAAAGTTATTTCGTTAACGTATTCTTTTCAAAACAATCTGTCAAATAGAAGTCAAAATCAGAATGTTATTCAGGCGGTTTCAAATTCGGTTTTAGCAACTGGAAATTGGCACCGTTTTTACGTTGAAAAATCAGGTGTTTATAGAATTTCTAAAACTTTTCTTCAGAGTTTGGGTTTTAATGTTAATGTAGATCCTAGAAATATAAAGATTTATGGAAATGGTGGACGCATGTTGCCGTTAAACAATTCAATCCCTTATCCGGTTGATTTAGAACAGAATGCGATTCAATTTATTGGTGAAGATGATGGCGTTTTTGATAATAGCGATTATATTTTATTTTATGCAGAAGGAGTTGATACTTGGAGTGCCGAAAGTTTAACCAGTGTGAACTTGTTTGCAGATAAATCATATTATTACATAACTTCATTAGGTTCAGCTGGAAAAAGAATAGAACAAGCATTGCAGCCAATAAATCCTCCAACTTTAACTTTTAATCAGTTTGATGATGTAATTTACTACGAGAAAGATTTAGTTAATGCTGGAAAAGTTGGTAGAAGATGGTTTGGTGAACAATTTAATGTAGATGAATTTCAAACATTTGATTTTTCAATTCCTAATTTAGATACTTCAGTTCCTGTTCAAATAAAAGTAAATACGGCTTCTAAGTCATTTGGTAACTCTTCTTTTAATGTAAAAGCCAATTCTGTTGATTTGGGAACTTTGAATTTTCCGCAGTTAACTTCAGGTAGTGGAGTTGAAGGTTATGAATCTGCTTTAAATGCCGTTTTTAATGCCACTTCTTCAAATATTTCAATTGCAATAACATATAATAACGGAGGTGTTCCGAGTTCAAATGGTTTTTTAGATTTTATACGATTAAAAGTAAAGCGGAATTTAACAGGTTTCTCTAAACAATTCCTATTTTTTAATGATCAAGAGCAAGCTAATATTGGTGTTGGAGAATACAGAATTGCAAATGCATCAGGAATTTCTCAAGTTTGGGATGTTACCGATTTATATAATGTTACGGCTTACGAAAATACCACTGGAGCCAATTTTAATTTTAAAGTAAATTTAGGTACGGCTAGAAAATACGTGGCAGTTGATATGTCTGACACCTTTACCCCATTGCGTGAATCAAATTCTGTTGTGGTGAATCAGAATTTAAAAGGCACAATTTTTAAAGATGCTCAAGGAAATTTTCAAGACATCGATTATTTGATTATAACACCAGAGTTTTTAACAACGCAAGCAGAACGTTTAGCTGATTTTCATAGAAATAATTCTGGTTTAGTGGTGCGTGTGGTTACTTTAGAAAAAATTTATCAAGAATTTGCTTCTGGAAAACAAGATATTGCAGCAATTAGAAATTTAATTAAGTATGTGTATTGGAATGCTTCCGCTCCAAATAAAAGAGTTAAGTATGTAAATCTTTTTGGAGATGCATCTTATGATTACAAAGACCGATTATTCAGTAATACCAATATTGTTCCTGTTTTTCATGGATTCAATCCTTTTGCTTCAGAAACAAATAACATTTCTAATTTCTCATTATTCTCGTCCTTCATGTCTGATGATTTTTATGGTTTGATGGATGATACCGAAGGTCAAATGTTAGGTGGTTTTGACGGAATTGATATTGCAGTTGGAAGAATGTTAGTTTCTTCTACTGGCCAAGCCAAAGAAATGGTTGATAAGGTAATTGAATATCATGATGAGAAGTCGTACGGAAGATGGCGTAATAATTATGTTATCTATTCCGATGACGCTGATAATACAACAGACGCAACGCTCCAGTTTGGACTAGATAATTTAGCGAATACTTTAACTACACAAAAGCCATTTGTAAATGTAAAAAAAATACATACAGATGCTTATTTACAACAAGTAGCTGCAGGTGGAGAGCGCTATCCTGAAGCAAAAAAAGATTTTTTAGATGCATTGGAACTTGGAGCTTTAGTTTTTAATTATTTCGGTCACGGAAATGAAGAATCACTTGCAAGGGAAAGATTATTTGAAAAATTAGATGCTCAAAATTTAACCAATCGTTACAGATATCCGCTTTTTATAACAATAACTTGTGAGTTTACACGTTTTGATGATCCGGGTCGTTTTACAGGAGGTGAGTACATGTATTGGAATAAAAGCGGTGGGGCAATTGGTTTGATTGCTACAACACGTCAAATTGGTGTTACAACAGGTTTTGTAATGAATAATTTATTGAATGAAGACTTGTATGCATTTGGGTCGAATGATTATCCTTCAATCGCAGAAGCACTGAGGTTAACAAAATTAGATACAGGTTCAGATAATAGGAGAGTTGTCTTTTACATTGGTGATCCAGCCATGAAATTAGCAATTGCGAGACCTAGAGTTGTACTTACAAAAGTAAATGATATCCCAGTAAATCAACCATTGCCTGTTCTTCAAGCTTTGAGTTTAACAAAGATATCTGGTGAGGTAAGAGATGAAAATGATGTTTTGTTATCAGGTTATAACGGTGATTTAGCAGTTCAAATTTTTGATAAAGATATTAATAGGGCTACTCTCGGAAATAATGGTGTTACCAATGGTAGCGGACTTATAGTGATGAATTTTACTACTTTAGGAGAAACTGTTTTTAGAGGAAATGCATCAGTAGTAAACGGACAATTTGAATTTAGTTTCGTGGTGCCGCAAGATATTAGAATTCCAGTTGGAAATGGTAAAATAAGCTTTTATGCAAAACGTGATATGCCTAGTTTGGATAACCAAACAGGTTATGATAGAACAATCCAAATAGGAGGTGTTAACGTAAATGCTGTAAGTGATACAAATCCGCCAACGGTTAGATTGCATATGAATGATGAAGGTTTTGTTTCGGGCGGAATTACAAATTGTTCACCCATTTTGCTGGCTTTTTTAGAAGATGAAAACGGAATCAATACGGCAAGTGGAATCGGGCATGATATTGTAGCAATTTTGGATGGCGATGAATCTAATCCGTATGTTTTGAATGAATATTATGAAACAAACAACGACGATTACACCAGTGGTTTTGTACGATTTCCTTTTAGGGATTTAACGCCAGGATTACATACAATTTTGTTTAAAGCTTGGGATGTTTACAATAATTTAATTACGGCAGAAATTCAATTTAATGCGATTTGTTCAGATGATGGACTTCGAGTAGAAAGAGTATTGAATTATCCCAATCCATTTGTAAGTTATACAGAGTTTTGGTTCAATCATAACATGCCTTTTGAACCACTTGATGTTCAAGTTCAGATTCTGACTGTTGCAGGAAAGTTGGTTAAAACAATAAATCAGCAAGTTACAACTGAAGGTTTTCTTTGTAGAGAAATTATCTGGGATGGTCGTGATGATTTTGGAGATAAGATTGGAAAAGGGGTCTATGTTTATAAATTAAAAGTACGATCTACAACTACTGGAAAGTCAGTTGAAAAATATGAGAAACTTGTAATACTATAATAAAATACTATATTTGTCAAATTAATTTCTATGAATACAATGAAAAAAATTGCTGTAATATTTACCTTATTAGTTGTAGGTCAATATGTTAAAGCGCAAGAAGATAATAGCCGAGTAATAACCACAGGTGTTCCTTTCTTATTAATTGCTGCTGATGCGCGTTCTGCGGGTATGGCTGACATGGGAGTAGCAACTTCTGCAGATGCTTTCTCGCAACAATTCAATCCTGCTAAATATGCTTTTTCTCTTCAAAAACAAGGCTTTTCTGTAAGTTATACGCCTTATTTGTCTAGTATTGCAAACGATATTTCTTTGGGACAATTGACATACTACAATAGAATAAATGAGCGTAGTGCATTTGCTGGGTCTTTACGTTTTTTTGGTTTGGGTGATATCGAATTGAGAGAAACTCCAGATCCAAACGAGCCGGTAAGAACAGTTAATCCAAATGAACTAGCTCTAGATGGTTCTTATTCTCTTAAATTGAGTGACCGTTTTTCTATGGCTGTTGGTGGGCGATTTATTCGTTCGGCTTTAAGAATTGGTGATGCAAATAATGATGCTACAGCAGCAACAACATTTGCAGTTGATATTGCAGGTTATTATCAATCAGAAGAAATGGCTTATGATGATTTTAATGGTAGATGGAGAGCTGGATTTAACTTTCAGAATTTAGGTCCTAAAATTAGTTATGATAATGATGATTTAAATGATAACTTTTTACCAGCCAATATGCGTTTAGGTGGAGGTTTTGATTTTATTTTTGATGAGTATAGTAAAATTGGTGTTACGGCTGAAGTTACAAAACTTTTAGTTCCAACACCACCAGCAAAAGTTGCTGCAGTAGATGCTGATGATAGTGGTTCAATTGAGCCTGCAGAGCAAGATTTGGCTGATGATGCATACACACAAGCATTGTCAGATTACAGAAAAACAAGTTGGACAAGCGGAATTTTCAATTCGTTTAATGATGCTCCTGATGGTATTTCAGAAGAATTAAAAGAGTTTACTTGGGCTTTAGGTGCAGAGTATTGGTATCAAGACTCATTCGCACTACGCTTAGGTTACTTTAATGAAAATGAATTAAAAGGGGCAAGAAAGTTTTTTACTTTAGGAGCCGGTTTTAAGTATAATGTAGTGAAAATTGATGTGTCGTATTTGTTCTCAGCATCTAAAGTGAGAAATCCATTAGAAAATACATTGAGATTCTCTCTAACATTTAACTTTGGCGATAATTACGATGAACTTTAAACAAAAAATAAATTAATAAACAATCCAAATTCTTATTTTAGAATTTGGATTTTTTTTCCTTACATATGAAGCAAATTTCAATAAACACGACCATTTCGGTACTTTCAAAAGAAGAATTATCTCAAGAGGAGACAACGTTAATGATGCAAGCGGTAGAAGCTAGAAGTAAAGCTTACGCACCTTATTCAAAGTTTACGGTGGGTGCAGCTATTCTTTTGGATAACGGAATTGTAGTTCAAGGTTCAAATCAAGAAAATGCAGCTTACCCTTCAGGCTTGTGTGCTGAGCGTGTAGCAATTTTTTATGCAGGGGCAACCTATCCAGATGCAAAAATTGTAAAAATGTTTATTACGGCATCTCCACAAGATAGAGATTTAGAAGAGCCAATTCCACCATGCGGAAGTTGTAGGCAAGCAATCGCAGAATACGAATTCAAACAAGATATTCCAATTGCTATTTTCTTTATGGGAGCAAAAGGCGATATTTATAAGTCAGATTCATTAAAAAATCTACTGCCTTTGGTTTTTGATAAAAATCATCTATAGCGATTTCGTAACTTTTTTTATCGATTTTGTTATAAAAAATACAAAAATCGTAGAATTTAATTTTTTCAATCAGGTTCTATGTAGTATTTTTGCTGTTCGTAAAATTGTGATTGACAAATAATGCCTTTCACAATTCAATTGTATTAAAAAAACAAACTAAAATGAAACCAATTACAAGAGAAGTTTACCTAAAGTGGTATGAAGACATGCTATTTTGGAGAAAGTTTGAAGATAAACTTGCAGCTGTTTATATCCAACAAAAAGTTAGAGGATTTTTGCACCTATACAATGGTCAAGAAGCAGTTTTAGCTGGAGCTTTGCACGCAATGGACTTGTCTAAAGATAAAATGATTACCGCTTACCGTAACCACGTTCAGCCAATTGGAATGGGTGTAGACCCAAGAAAAGTTATGGCAGAATTATACGGAAAAGCTACAGGTACTTCAAAAGGTATGGGTGGATCTATGCATATTTTCTCTAAAGAACATGGCTTTTATGGAGGTCACGGAATTGTAGGTGCACAAATTCCAGTAGGAGCAGGTATTGCTTTTGCAGATAAATATTTCAATACTGGCGGAGTTACCTTAACTTATTTTGGTGATGGTGCTGCGCGTCAAGGTTCATTACATGAGGCTTTCAATATGGCAATGTTATGGAAATTACCAGTAGTATTCATCGTTGAAAATAACGGTTATGCTATGGGAACATCTGTAGAAAGAACTGCAAATCATACTGATATTTGGAAACTAGGTTTAGGATATGAAATGCCTTGCGGACCAGTTGATGGAATGAATCCAGTGAAAGTAGCTGAAGCTATGCACGAAGCAATGGAAAGAGCACGTCGTGGAGACGGGCCAACTTTCTTAGAAATGAAAACTTACCGTTACAGAGGACACTCAATGTCCGATGCACAATTATACAGAACAAAAGAGGAAGTGGAAGAATACAAAAAAATCGACCCAATTACTCAAGTTCTTGATATTATCAAAGAAAATAATTACGCTACAGAAGCTGAAATCGAAACAATCGATCAAAGAGTAGCTGATTTAGTAGCTGAATGTGAAAAATTCGCAGAGGATTCTCCGTTCCCAGAAGTAAATCAGTTATATGATGTAGTGTACGAACAAGAAAATTATCCTTTCATCCCACATAAATTATAAGAACTATGGCACAAATTATAACAATGCCCCGTTTGAGTGATACGATGACTGAAGGAGTTGTAGCAACTTGGCTAAAAAAAGTGGGTGATACAATCAAAACTGGCGATATTTTAGCCGAAATTGAAACGGATAAAGCTACAATGGAGTTTGAATCATTTCATGATGGGGTTTTATTACACATTGGAATTCAAGAAGGACAATCGGCTCCAGTTGATTCTTTATTAGCTATTATTGGAAAAGAAGGCGAAGATATTTCGGCTTTATTAAGTGGAGGAAATGCTACTGAAACTAAAGAAGAAAAAGTAGTTGAAGATGAAAAACCAACTTCTGCTGCAGTTGAAATTCCAGCTGGTGTAAAAGTAGTAACCATGCCTCGTTTGTCTGATACCATGACAACAGGAACAGTTGCGACTTGGTTAAAAAAAGTAGGAGATACTGTAAAAGAAGGTGACATTTTAGCTGAAATCGAAACGGATAAAGCTACTATGGAATTCGAATCTTTTAATGCAGGAACTTTATTATATATCGGAGTACAAGAAGGTGATTCTGCTCCAGTTGATACCATCTTAGCAATTTTAGGACCAGCAGGAACTGACGTTTCAGGAATTGCGGCTAATTATAAAGTTGGTGCTGTTGTTGAAGCTCCAAAAGCAGAAGAAGTAAAAGAAGTTGCTCAAGCAGTTGTAATAACCGAACAAGCTACTTCAGGTAGAGTTTTTGCTTCTCCATTAGCTAAAAAAATTGCTCAAGATAAAGGAATCAACTTGTCTCAAGTAAAAGGTTCAGGTGAAAATGGAAGAATTGTAAAATCGGATGTTGAGAATTTCTCTCCATCTACCGTTGCAACTCCAACTCAAGCCGTTGCAGAAGCTACAAGTGCAGTTGCAGCTGTGAAACCATTTGTTCCAGCAGGAGAAGTATTCCAAGAAGAAATCAAAAATTCGCAAATGCGTAAAACCATTGCGAGAAGATTATCAGAATCTAAATTTACGGCACCGCATTATTATTTAACTATCGAGTTGGATATGGATAATGCTATTGCTTCAAGAAATATGATTAACGGATTGCCAGAAACGAAAGTTTCCTTCAATGATATGGTAATCAAAGCAAGTGCGATGGCATTGAAAAAACATCCACAAGTAAATTCACAATGGAGAGAAGATGCAATGGTAATCAATCACCACGTGAATATTGGTGTAGCAGTAGCAGTTGAAGACGGATTAATGGTACCAGTATTGAAATTTACAGATCAAATGAGTTTAACTCAAATTGGTGCTAACGTCAAAGATTTAGCTGGAAAAGCAAAATCTAAAAAAATTCAACCTGCTGAAATGGAAGGAAGTACGTTCACTATTTCTAATTTAGGAATGTTCGGAATTCAATCGTTTACTTCTATTATCAACCAACCAAATTCTGCTATTTTATCTGTTGGTGCTATTATTGAAAAACCAGTAGTTAAAAACGGACAAATCGTAGTTGGAAACACAATGACAGTTACTTTAGCTTGCGACCACAGAACAGTGGACGGAGCAACAGGAGCTCAATTCTTACAAACGTTCAAAGCGTTTATGGAAAATCCAGTAACGATGTTAGCATAATAAGTGTTAAATTTATCATACAAAATCCCGATTTATTCGGGATTTTTTTATTTTTACTTAAAACTACATGCTATGAAAAAATTCTTGTTACTAATTTCTTTTATTGGATTGTCATTGAATGCACAAACCAATGTTACTTCGAAAAATATTTCAAAAGTAAACTATCAGGTTGCTGAAGAAAATGTAATTAAAACCTTGTCTTATTTAACTTCGGATGAATTAGAAGGAAGAGATTCTGGTAGCGAAGGAATTGAGAAAGCTGCGGTTTATTTAGAAAATCTATTAAAAGAAAATGGAGTAAAGCCTTATTTTAAAACGTATCGCGATACCTTATCGAATTTTGACAAACCTGCTTTTAATATTGTAGGTTATATAGAAGGAACAGATAAAAAATTGAAAAATGAATTTGTAATTATCGGTGCACATTATGATCATATCGGAATGTTGCAAAATGGTGTTAATGGTGATGTAATTGTAAATGGCGCAAACGACAACGCAACTGGAACCACAGCGGTAACAGAAGTTGCAAAGTATTTCGCCAAGTTTAAAAACAATAAACGAAGTATTCTTTTTGTATTCTTTTCTGCAGAGGAAAAAGGCCTTTTAGGTTCGAAACATTTAGCAGCCAAATTGAAAGAACAAAAAATGGATTTGTATTTCATGTTCAATTTTGAAATGATTGGTGTGCCAATGAAAGTCAAAGGAATGGATTTCTATTTAACAGGTTTTGGAAAATCGAATATGGCAACCAAAATGAACGAATATGCTGGAGAAAAATTAGTTGGATATTTACCAATAGAAACAAAATATATGTTATTCAGAGCTTCAGATAATTATCCATTTTTCACCGAGTTTAATGTGCCGGCGCAAACCGTTTCTACATTTGATTTTGAAAATTTCGAATTCTATCACCAACCTGATGATGAGTTTGAATTGATGGATACGAAACACATGACTAATGTAATTTCAAAAACAATTCCGGTTTTAGAACAAATGATTAATGCGTCTAAAAAAGAAATTAAATTGAATTAAATTCCGTTCATTCGATTCAAAATTTCTAATAAACTCGCTTTCTTTCTTTTGGAAACGGGTAACGAACTTTTGTCGCTCATTACCACATAACCGCCATCTTTAAAAATAAAACTAGTAAGATGGTTGAGGTTGATTATGTGTGAATGATGAATTCGCTCAAATCCATTATTGCAAAGTAAATCTTCAAATTCTTTCAACGGCTTTGAAATGAGTAATTTCTTTCCATCGATGAAGTGAATGTGTGTGTAATTTCCTTCTGAAGTACATTTTAAAATTGATTTAATTTCATGAATAAAAATACCTTGAGAAGTTTGCAAAGCAATACGCTTATTTTGATTTTGAAGCGATTGATTTTTAATAAAATTCTCAATTTGAACCTGAACTTCGGAGGAGTTTATGGTTTTTGCTTTGGCAACAGCCGCTTTTAATTCGTCACCATTAATTGGTTTTAATAAATAATCTAAAGCACTAAATTTAATTGCATTAATCGCATATTGACTATAAGCTGTAGTGAAAATTACATGAAATTCTCCTTTTTGAAACGCTTCTAAAATTTCAAAACCAAGTCCGTCTGTTAATTGAATGTCTAAGAAAACCAATTCAGGTTTGTTATCTTTTATTAACTGAATGGCTTCATCAACACTTCCAGAAGTTCCAATGACTTTTAATTCTGGACAGTAGCGATTTATATCGGCCATTAAGGCTGAAATTGCTTGTATTTCGTCTTCAATTATAATTGTTTTCATTACCAAATGGTTTTATATGGAATTTGTATAATTACCTTCGTTCCTGATGAATTTCCTAAACTATCTGTTATTTCATTTATTTCAAAAATCACTTCAGTTGCTTCTTCATTTTCTATTAAGGCTAGTCTTTCTTTTGTTATTGAAATCGCTTTTGATTCGTGTTGACGTTGCTTTTGTTTTTCTAATGATGCTTTAATTCCAATTCCGTTATCAATAACTTGACATAAAAGTGATTTTTCATTTTTGGTAAACGAAATGGTAAGTTGACCATGATCTTTTTTTGGAGCTAAGCCATGAATGATTGCATTTTCAACAATTGGTTGTAATAGTAAGGTTGGAATTGCAGTGTCTTCTAAATTGATTTTCGGGTCAATTGAAATGTCATAATCAAAAACATTTTTATAGCGAATTTGAGTCAATTCAATATACAATTTCAGCATTTTTACTTCGGTTCCTAATGGAATTGTTTGTTCGGTGTTTTCTAATAACATACGAAGCAACATCGAAAATTTCGAAATATAATCTCCCGCTTTTTCATCATTTCCTTCCGAATAATAGCCTTTAATCGTATTCAAAGCATTAAAAATAAAATGCGGATTCATTTGCATTCGTAACGCTTTTTGTTCCAATTCAATCATTTGTTTTTCCAAATTGGCTTTGTCGCGTTCCATTTCAATTTGATGGCGCTCTGTTTCAAATTTTTGATTTAAACTATGAATCCTTTTTTTCCAAATAATAAAAAATGCCAATCCAAAAACACCAAATAGAACTGCTAAAAACCAATAGGTTTTCCAAAAAGGCTTTCGGATAGTGAAAGCTATTTTTTCAATTTTACTTTTTACTCCAGAAGCATTGGTAGCATAAATTTGAAATTCGTAATCACCGGGTTCTAATCCTTGATAATTAATTTGACGTGTTTTTGTGGTACTCCATTTTTCGTTTTGTTTGCCTAATTTAAAAAAGTAGGTAATGTTTTTTTGCGAGTTAAATGAAAGTCCAGTGTAATTAATACTAATATCGTTTTCAGAATATCGGAATGATAATTCGGGTTTCACGGTTATGTTTTTGCCATTTACTAAAAATTCTTCGATTTTTAGATTTGGAATTATTGTACTCGATTGTAAGGAATTGATATCGAGATATAACAAACCATCATCTGAAGCCAAGAATAAATTGGATTCAATAATTTCGGTATCGTTAACTTTTAGATTTTCTATACCAATGAATTTATTTAAGTTTTCAAAAGTGAATTTTCCATTAGAAAAAGTAATTTGATTCACGCCTAAATTAGTGCTAATAAGTAACGAATTTGGAAGAAATCCTTTTTTAATGGAATATAAAATATTGCTATTTAAACCATCTTTTTTTGTAAAATGTTGGATAAGTTTATCATTTTGAAAAACAAATAAACCGTTCGAATTTGTAGCTACAAAAAGTAAATTCGTCTCTTTCTCAAAATATAATTTCGAAATTATGGTTTGGGTTTTTGGATAGTTTTTGGATAAATAAATTGTCTTATTGTTTTCTATTTTATAAATACCATTGTTTGTTCCTGCCCAAATGGTTTTATCATTTCTAATTAATGAATTAGTTCTTTCCTTTAAAACAACTCTTTTGTCAAACGAATAAAGATCATAATTAGAAAGTCTATCAATTTCTTTTTTTGGAATTTTTAATAGATAATTGGCACCAATCCATAAATCACCAAATTCATCTTCAACTATTGTTTTTGCTCCAATAAATGGAATGTTATTATTTTTTTTACCTTGAATTAAAATCGCGTGCTTTCCAATGATGTATTGATTTTCATTGGAAAAATAAATCTGAAAAATATAGTTTTTAGATTGAATACTTGATTTAGCATCAAAGCTTTTAAGCTCTTTTGACGTATCAACTTTATAGAACAAGTCATTAGCCGTTCCACACCATAAGTTTCCAAATTCATCTTTAGTTAAGCAAGTTGAAATTAACGATTCATTAGTGTTGGATTTTAATATTTTAGCTGTTGTATTTGGAATATAGTAAAGTCCATTATCAAGAGTTGTAATCCAAATTCTGTTTTCAAAATCTCGTTGAACACTTGAAATAGCGTTTTCTTTAAAGAAAATTTCAAAATTTGGTTTTAGGTTGTTTAAATCATTCACATAAACACCGTTTCGTGTGCCAACCCAAATTTTGTTATCCTTATCTATAGACAAACTAATTATGCCAGTTTCAGGAACAGGAACGTCAAATAATTTGGTACAAACATTGTTTTTGATGGTGTAAATCGCATTCAGATGTGAAAAATAAAGAACATTGTTTTTTATAAAAGAGCGAATGATTACCAAACCATTTAAGTTTTTTTGTGGTAAACTTTTTATTAAAATTAGATTGTCATTATAAATCCCTTTTGGATTAATGTAATAGTCTTTTTTGTTTTGGATATAGTGTAATATAATTTGTTTCCCTTCTAAAGTAGAACTTGAGTTATTTTTGAAGTTCAAAATTCGGACATTACCATTAGAATAAATTACAATGATTTCCCCTTTTGTGTTTTCAGAAATACGCGAAATGTAGCCGTTTTTTTGATTGGTTTTTAAGAGAGCAAAATTAGATTCGTTAAAGATTTTGTTGTCTAATAAAAATGAAATTTTTCCATTATAAGCAAGAAACCAAATGCGCCCTTTTGAATCCTGAAAGCAGCTAAAATTTTCATTATCAGCTAATCCATCTTCAGTACTTAATAAGGAAAACGAATAACCATCATATTTTAAAATTCCTAAATCACTAGCAAACCATTGGTAACCATTTTTGTCTTGTAGTGAATGATAAATGTTTAAAGAAGGCAAACCATCTTTTCTTCCAAAAGAAACGTGATAAGGTTCTTGAGAAAGAGCAATTTGCGTGATTAATAATAAGAAAATATAAAGTTGTTTAAGTTGCATTTTTGTTGCTTATGATAACAAATGTAAAATATTTAATTTACTTGAAATTGAAATCCCGTTACAATTACAACTTCTTGTTGACCACTTTTCATTTTTTAGAAATCATTTGATAAGTAATACTGACCACTTTTCATTTATAAAATTCCCACTTTAATATAATTTGTTGTTTTGTTTCATAATAATTCAAAATCAAATAATTATGAAAAGATTTTTACTTTATTCAATTTGTTTTTTATTGGCACAAAATTTTAGTGCACAAACTCAATTAGGTACGACAATGAATGGTGCTGTAACGGGAGATTTATTCGGAGCATTTGTTTCTATATCGTCAAATGGAAATAGATATGTTGTTGGAAGTTCTGATAATACCATTTCTTCTGCTTTTGGAGGATATGCTAGGGTTTATGATTATAATGGTTCAGCTTGGAATGTTTTAGGTGCCGATATTGCAGAAGAAGTGAATGGAGATAATGCGGGAGCTGTTGCTATTTCAGGAGATGGATCTCGAATTATTATTGGTGGTTATTTGAATGATGGTAACGGAACAGATTCTGGTCATGTAAGAGTCTATCAATGGAATGGTTCTGCTTGGACACAAGTGGGAGCAGATATAAATGGGGAAGCAGCCGGAGATAATTCGGGTGTATCTGTTTCTATTTCTTCAAATGGAAGTGTAATTGCTGTTGGGGCTCATAATAACGATGGTAACGGTGCAAATTCTGGACATGTTAGAGTGTACGCTTGGAATGGTTCAGCATGGGTACAAAGAGGAGTTGATTTAAATGGTGAAGCAGCATCTGATAATTTTGGTGTAGCCCTTTCTATGTCGCAAGATGGAACAAAATTAGCAGTTGGTGCAAGATATAATGATGCTGGAGGTTCAAATGCAGGACACGTGAGAGTGTTTAATTGGAATGGTTCATCTTGGGTACAAATGGGCGCAGATATTGATGGGTTTCAAGTAGATATGGCCTTTGGAAGTGCAGTAAGTATTTCAAATACAGGAACAAGAGTAGCAATTGGAACACCATTGTATAATGGAACAATAGGAGATCAAGGAATAGCAAGAGTTTACAATTATAATGGGTCCTCTTGGTCTCAAATAGGGCAAGATATTATTGGATGGAGCGGTACTTCTGGAACAAATTTAGGGAAGTCAATTTCGATTTCAGGTGATGGTAATGCAATTGTTGTGGGATCAAGTGGCTATTCTGGAGGAGGAAGTACATTTAGGGGGTTAGCCGAGTATTATAAATTAGTATCAAATGTTTGGACGCAACAAGGTGCTGATGTTTTAGGAAATACTAACGGGGATCGATTTGGATTTGGGGTTTCATTGTCTAATGATGGAAACAAAATTGCAGTAGGAGCACCTTATAATGCTTCAAGAGGATATGCAGAAGTTTTTGATTACACAGCCTTATTATCTTCAAACGATTTTCAATTAAATAATAAATTCTCAGTATATCCTAATCCAATAAATACTCAATTTCAATTGAATACCGATATTTCAATCGATAAGGTAGAAGTATTAAATCTTCAAGGACAAGTTATCAAAACATTTGAAAGTCAAGAATCTTATAATATTAATGAGCTATCTGCTGGAATTTATTTAGTAATGATTCATTCAGAAGAAGGAAAAGGAATTAAAAAAATAATCAAAAATTAGTGATATGAAAAAGTTTTTAAAATCGATTGTATTGGTTGCTGTAACATTGACTATTAGTTCATGTAGTGATAATGATGACAATCAAACAAATGACAACATGAGTTTTACTCAAGTTTCAACCTCTGGTTCATTGCCATTAGGTTTGAGAGGACATCAAATGATTCAATTTAATAATAAATTATGGATAATTGGCGGAACTAATGATTCCAATACTATTACTAATACGGTTTTAAATAGTGTTGATGGAATTGTTTGGAATTTGGTAACCACAACTGGCGATGCAATTCCAGCAAGATCCTATCATAAATGTATTGTCTTTAATAGTAAATTATGGATAATCGGTGGATATGATGGTAATGGGCGAAGTGATGTTTTTTCATCTACCGATGGTGTAAACTGGGTTGAAGAAAGTACAAACGTTGCTTTTGGTAATCGTTATGCGTTTGATGTTGTGGTTTACAATAGTAAATTATGGTTAATTGGAGGTGTAAGCGGAAATAATACGAATGTTCATAACGATGTTTGGTCAAGTACAGATGGTGTTACTTGGACAGAAGAGGAAGATTTAACTTCATTTGAAAAACGCGGTCATCATAAAGCATTTGTTTACGATAATAAAATGTGGATTTGCGGTGGTAATGGTAACGGAAATACGTATGGAGACATTCAATCTTCTTCAGATGGAATCAATTGGACACAAGAAGTAATATCAGGATTTGAACCTATTTACGGACATCAATTAGTAGTAAAAAATGATGAATTCTATATTTTAGGAGGTCGCGATTCGAATTCTTATTACAATACTATCCTAAAATCTACTGATGGTAAAAATTGGTCAGAAGTTGAGGTTTCAAATCCTTTTCCAGCAAGTTGTTATCATCAAGCAGCTCTATTTGATGGCGATATTTTTGTGTATGGAGGTTCAGATGGAAGTTCTTTAAATGTTTCTAGTATGTGGAAATCCAACTAAAATGATTTGTCATGAAACAACTTTTTTCATCCATAGATAAATACAGATTAGAGTTATTGCTTTTGTTGTTATATATTCTAATAGGTTTGGTTATTGTTGCTATTGTATAATTTAGTTTGTTAATCTAAATCCCGAAATTTCTTCGGGATTTTTTTTATTCCTATTTTTACAAAATAATCACTTTGAAATAGAAGATTAACGAACACAAAAAAAATAAAATTGTGAGTAAAAATATCATCATCACTGGAACTTCTCGCGGAATTGGTTACGAATTAGCTTTGCAATTTGCAAACGCTGGACATCAAGTATTAGCTATTTCCCGAAAAACACCAAAAGAGTTAATCGAAAATCCAAATATTACGTGTTTATCAATTGATATTTCAAATCCAGAAGAATTGCTTCAAGTGGAAAATTTTATCAATAGAACTTGGAAAAAAGTAGATGTTTTAATTCACAACGCAGGAAGTTTGTTGCATAAACAATTCACACAAATTACTTCAGAGGAATTTCAAAACATTTACAAAGTCAATGTTTTTGCTGTTGCCGAATTGACAAAAATCTGTATTCCATTCATGGAAAAAGGAAGTCATGTAGTAACAATTAGTTCTATGGGCGGCATACAAGGAAGTATGAAATTCGCTGGATTAGCTGCATATTCTTCAAGTAAAGGAGCTGTAATTACCTTGTCAGAATTATTAGCAGAAGAATACAAAGAACAAGGAATTTCATTTAATGTTTTAGCACTTGGAGCTGTAAATACCGAAATGCTACAAGAAGCGTTTCCGGGTTACGAAGCACCACTTTCAGCGAAAGAAATGGCAGATTACATCTTTAATTTCGCCTTAACCGGAAACAAATATTACAACGGAAAAGTATTGCAAGTTTCATCTTCAACTCCTTAAAATTGAGCGAAGTTTTACAAAAATACCTTCCTGAACACGCAGTTCATCATTGTTTTGAGTTAATCAAAGCGAATCATGTGCATCTTAAAATCGTCAACGAACGTCAAACGCGTCATGGTGATTATCGAAAAGATGCGCAAGGTTATCATTTGATTACAGTGAATGCAAGTTTGAATAAATACCGATTCTTAATCACATTAATTCACGAAATAGCCCATTTGGTAGCATTTGAAAAATATGGTCGAAACATAAAACCACATGGCGACGAATGGAAACTCACTTTTCAACGCATGATGGTGCCTTTTATTCGACCTGAAATATTCCCAAATCAATTGTTACCATTGCTTGCCAAGCATTTTAGAAATCCGAAAGCAAGTAGCGATACTGATGCAAAATTAGCTATCGCATTAAAGCAATTTGACCAAAAAGAAACCGATAAAAATTATATCTTTGAAATTCCGATGGGAAGTCATTTTAGAATTCACAATGGAAAAATTTTTAAGAAAATAGCATTACGAGTTAAGCGATACGAATGTTTAGAAATAAGTTCTGGGCGATTATATCTTTTTCAACCCAATGCAGAAGTAGAATTGTTGCCGAATTAGAAAAGCAATAAAAAAATCTTTCAAAAAATGAACAAAAATTATTACGCAATATTAATGGCTGGTGGAGTTGGTTCTCGTTTTTGGCCTGTGAGTACAACTGAATTTCCTAAGCAATTTCACGATATGCTAGGAACTGGCGAAACGTTGATTCAAAAAACGTTTACGCGCTTGTCTCAAATTATTCCTAAAGAAAATATTTTAATTCTTACTAATGAAGATTACAATAACATAGTTTTAGAACAATTGCCAATGGTAAAACAAGAGCAGATTATTTTAGAACCTGTAATGCGAAACACTGCTCCTTGTATTTTGTATGCTTCGTTGAAAATAAAAAAACAAAATCCAGATGCAATTATGGTAGTAGCGCCATCAGATCATTGGATTGAAGATGAAGTGCAGTTTTGTTCTAATTTGCAACACGCTTTTGATTTCTGTGAGCGCGATGAAAACTTAATGACTTTGGGAATTTTACCAACATTTGCCAACACTGGTTACGGTTATATCGAATTTGATAAGTTAGATTCGAGACCAGTTAAAAAAGTAAAACAATTTCGCGAAAAGCCAGATTATGCTACAGCAAGAAAATTCATTCAAAGCCGAAATTTTCTTTGGAATGCTGGAATTTTTGTTTGGAGTGCTAAAACGGTTTTAAAAGCCTATGAAGAGTTTCAGCCTGTTATGTTTGCGCATTTCATGAATGGTTATGAAGCTTTAAATACACCAAAAGAAGCGGCTTTTATCAAAGATAATTATCCTTTAGCTCAAAATATTTCGGTCGATTATGCAATCTTGGAAAAAGCGCAGAATGTTTACGTTTTACCTGCTACTTTCGATTGGAATGATTTAGGAACTTGGGGTTCATTATATGATAAATTACCAAAAGACGAACAAGAAAATGCAGTTGTAAATGCAACCGTTTACTTAGAAAATGCAACTAATAATATCATCAGAACTGAAGGGAAAAAGTTAGTAGTGATTGATGGTTTAACTGATTACATTATAGTTGACAAAGACGATGTATTGTTGATTTATCCAAAAAATAAAGAGCAAGATATTAAGCAAATAGTTTCTAAATTAAAATAGTACTATTTCACATCATCTTCCAAGTACATTTTTCTTACACGCTTGAATAACTCAGAAGAATAAACAAAATCGGTAACGGCTTCGTTATCGGTTTTGAAGATTTCTTTATTGCTTCCTTCCCATTCCAATAATCCGTTTTTTAAGAAAACGATTTTCTGACCAATTTCCATTACAGAGTTCATGTCGTGAGTGTTAATTACAGTAGTAATGTTGTATTCTTCCGTAATTTCCTGAATCAAATTGTCAATTACAATAGCAGTTTTTGGATCTAAGCCTGAGTTAGGTTCATCGCAAAATAAATATTTCGGATTATTTACAATAGCTCTAGCAATTGCTACACGTTTTTGCATTCCACCAGAAATTTCAGACGGACGTTTGTGGTGTGCGTTTACCAAATGAACTCTATCAATAACAAAATCAACACGCTCTTTAATTTCTTTTGGCGTTTTATTTGAGAACATTTTTAAAGGAAATCCAATATTTTCTTCCACAGTCATTCCGTCAAATAAAGCACTTCCTTGGAATACCATTCCTATTTCGGTTCTTAAAGTTCTTTTTTCGTCGTTTGAAAGTTCTGAATAAATTCTGCCATCAAATGAAATTGTTCCGCTATCAGGAGTGTGTAAACCTAATAACGATTTTAAGAAAACAGTTTTTCCCGAACCACTTTGTCCAATAATAAGATTGGTCATTCCAGCTTCAAAACGAGTAGAAACGCCTTTTAAAACGGTTTGTTCGCCAAACTTTTTTACGATGTTTTTTACTTCAATCATTAGCTCAATAGGAGTTGGGTTAATATAAAGTTCATTAAAATAATTACTACCGATGTCCAAACGAAGGAAACAGTACTTGCTTTACCAACTTCTAAAGCGCCACCTTTCATGTAATAACCGTGAAAGGAAGGAATAGTCGCAAGCAATAAAGCAAAAACAATAGTTTTTATAAAGGCATACGCAATATGAAACGGAATAAATTCGGTTTGAAGTCCGGTAGTGAATTCAAAACTAGTGGTAAAACCGCCATAAACAGCAGCCATCCAGCCTCCAAAAACACCCAAAAACATACTCAATCCAATTACGAACGGATATAAAAGTAAGGCGATAATTTTTGGAAAAATCAAATAGTTCAATGAGTTAACTCCCATAACTTCTAGTGCGTCAATTTGCTCCGTAACGCGCATGGTTCCAATACTTGATGTAATAAATGAACCCATTTTACCTGCCATAATAATGGAAATAAATGTTGGAGCAAACTCTAAAACCACCGATTGACGTGTTGCAAAACCTATCAAATATTTAGGGATTAAAGGATTGGTTAAATTTAATGCAGTTTGAATTGCCACAACTCCTCCAACAAAAAAGGAAATAAAAGAAACTATCCCTAGCGAACCAATGATTAAATCATCCACTTCTTTTAGGATTAATTGTTTCATTACCGACCATTTAGTAGGCTTGTTGAAAATTTCTTTCAACATGATAAAGTATTTTCCTATTTGCGATAAGTAGCGAACTAGCATCATATTATTTAATGTTCAGTGATCAGTTTCTAGTATTCAGTAAAAATACTATATTTTTTTGGAATAGGTTAAAACAACTTTTCTTTCATTTTTTTCCAGCGGTAGTTTCTGAAAAATTTGGCTTGTTCAGGAGTTACAAATAAAGGTTTTCCAGAGGATTTTGCTTTCCAAAACCCCATTAAATAGTCTATAAATAAAAGAGGTTTGCCTTTTCGCATTGCCAATTTCAATGAGGAAATAGCAGTGATGATAAATCCATAACCTAAACTGTAAAAAGCTTCTCCTTGTTTGTAACGTGCAGCTTTATTGTAGCTTGCGCCAGTTGGTTTTAAGTGTTTTACGTGTAAACTTGAATCAGTAACTACTTTCCAATTATAGAATTTACAAAGCAATTCATCAACTGTGTCCCAACCCATTGCAGGTTTTAATCCACCAATTTGTTTGTATGTTGCTTTTCGATAGGCTTTTAAGGCTCCACGGATATGATCTTTATCGGTTAGATTTTCTAAAACCCAATCCCCATTTTTTTCTACATAACAAAACCCGCCAGCCATTCCAATTTTCTCATCTGATTGAAAGTGCTTTATAATCGTTTCGAAATAGTTGTTTGGAAAAATCAAATCGGCATCTACTTTTACAATGATGTCGTAATTGTCATCAATGTGTTTTTCGCCTTCATGGAATGCCTGAATTACTTTACTTCCTGGAAGATGAATTGCGTCAGATTTTTTATTAACTAAAGTAATAAAAGGATATTTGGAAGCAAATTCAGAAACAATTTCTGGAGTTTTATCAGTAGAATTATCATTGACCACTACAACTTTTGCCGGCAAAATCGTTTGTTCTACTAACGATTGCAAAGTCAAACTCATAAAAGCTTCTTCGTTGTAAGCGGGAATGATAATGTAGTATTTCATCTAACTATTTTACTTTTTCAGCGTAAACCAAATAATATCTCGGTGTAAACCATCTTAATAATGGTCTAAAACCAAGTTTCTTAACAGGATGTGTGAATTTTACTCGGTCAACAATTTTATATCCTGCTTTTTCCAAAAGCCAATCCAATTGCCAATCTTCAAATTCGTGATAATGTCTGTCCCACATATCGGTTTTACTTCGATAAGCTGGTGAAAACCACAAACGTAATGGAATCGAAATTAAAATTTTATCTGCTTTTACGTTTTGTAAAACAGTGTAAGGATTTAGTAAATGTTCGAAAATTTCAAAACCTGTAAACACATCGTAATTTTCTTCTTGAAGCGCTGATTGATTGTTGTCAATGTCTTCGCCCTTTGTGTTGATAACAGAATAGCCATTATCTACCATGATTTTTGAAAAAGGATTTGGAACGCCTAAATCAAAAATGGTTTCAGAAGTTTTGATGTGTTTTTTTAGAAAATCTAAAGTGATATTGAATCGTTTACTCGGATATGTTTTCTCGTACATTGAAATAGAAATTGGAGTACAAATTTACTTTTTTCTTTGAACATCCAACTTCGAACATCCAACTTTTTTACATCTTGTACACAATTGCGTTAATATTCATTCCAGCTCCAACAGAAGCAAAAATAATAACATCGCCTTTGTTTAAATTTTGTCCTTCTAATTCTCCGTTTACAATTAAATCATATAAGGTTGGAACCGTTGCAACACTAGAATTTCCTAATTTGTGAATACTCATAGGCATAATTCCAACTGGTGTTTCCATCTTGAATAATTTGTAAAAGCGATTAATGATGGCTTCGTCCATTTTTTCATTTGCCTGATGAATTAAAATTTTCTTTACATCGGTAATAGGAATTCCACTTTTCTCTAAGCAAGAAGCCATTGCTTTAGGAACATTAGAAAGGGCAAATTCGTAAATTTTTCTGCCATACATTTTGATGTAGCGAATATTTGGGTCTTCATTTTTATTAAACGAATTTCCAAAATATAAAAACTTAGCTTCGTCAAAAGAAAAAGTAGCGGATTCATGAGCTAAAATTCCGCCTTCATCATCAGTAGCTTCAATAATTGTTGCTCCAGCGCCATCCGAGTAAATCATGCTGTCGCGGTCGTGTTTGTCTACAACTCTTGATAAAGTTTCAGAACCAATAACCAAACATTTTTTAGCCATTCCGGCTTTAATATAGGCTTGTGCTTGAATAACAGCTTCTATCCAACCAGGACAACCAAAAAGAATATCATAAGCGACACATTTAGGATTTTTAATTTGTAATCCATATTTAACACGAGTGGCTAAACTTGGAACAGTATCTGATTGAATTGTATTTGTTTGAATGTCACCGTAGTTGTGAGCTAATATAATATAGTCTAGAGTCTCAGGATCAATACCTGATTTTTCAATTGCTTTTTTTGCAGCAATTATTGCCATGTCAGAATTAACCATGTCGTCAGCGGCATAGCGTCGTTCTAGAATTCCAGTAATTTCAACAAATTTCTCCGCAATAATATCATTTGTCATATTAAAAGCAGTGCCGTCTTCATTTAAAAAATCATGTTGAGCAAAATCAGAATTCGTAACTTTTTTAGTTGGAATATAGCTTCCTGAACCTGTTATTTTAATATTCATAATAGTTATTGTTAATGTAACGAAATTATCAATTATTTTTTAACATAAAATAAAAACGTATGTTTTTTTGCGCTAATTATTGAATTGTCAATTTAAGCTCAAAATAATACGAAATTGACTTTTTTTAGGGGTATTTACGAAAATTTTATCTGCATGATTGTCGCCATGCTTAACGCTTGTGTTTTCATTTGTTCGGCATATTTACCTTCAAAATATTCATCAATCGTTGAATTAAAATGATATAGCCAAGTTTCAAAGTGTTCTTTTGTAAACTCCTGTTTGTCATGAACCTCTTTATGAATGGAAAACATATTGTTGTAATAACCACCTTTCAAAAACAACGATTGTTCCCAAAAAGTTGCCAAAATCTCAAAATGTGTTTCCAAATGTTGGTCAACTGATGTTACTTTAGTAAAGAAGAAATTAATCGAATCATCCGCTAAAAGTTTGTCATAGAACTTTCTTATGATGAATAGAATGTCTTCTCGAGTTTCAATGTCTTTCATTTTCAGATTTTATAATCGTACAAATTTACAACAATACTTCTTGAAGCAAGTGACTTTTGTCATGTTAAAAAAAAATCCCAAAAACCTGAATTGGAATTTGGGATTTTAAATATTGGAAATTTATTTTTACATATATGCTTCAATTGGAGCACAAGAACAAACTAAATTTCTATCTCCATACGCTTCATCAACACGACGAACCGTTGGCCAGAATTTATTCTCAGCAATATAATCTAATGCAAACGCCGCTTGTTCTCTTGTGTAAGGGAAAACCCATTCGTTAGCTGTAACCATTGCTAATGTATGAGGCGCATTTCTTAAAATGTTATTGGCATCCTCTTTTGTTGAAGCTTCAATTTCTTTACGAATTGAAATCATCGCATCACAAAAACGATCTAATTCCGCTAAATCTTCTGATTCTGTAGGTTCAATCATTAAGGTTCCAGCAACTGGGAAAGAAACCGTTGGCGCATGGAAACCATAATCCATTAAACGTTTTGCAATATCTGTTACTTTGATTCCTTTTTCTTCGAAAGCTCTACAATCTAAAATCATTTCGTGAGCCGCTCTTCCCATTTCTCCAGAATATAAAACTGGATAATGTTCGTCTAAACGCGCTTTCATGTAATTTGCATTTAAGATAGCGTATTTAGTAGCGTTTGTTAATCCTTCAGCGCCTAACATAGTTATGTAACCGTAAGAAATTAAACAAACTAAAGCCGAACCATAAGGCGCAGACGAAATAGCAGTGATTGCTTGGCTTCCTCCTGTTGGAATAACTGGATTAGTTGGTAAGAATGGAACTAATTTTTCGTTCACACAAATTGGTCCAACACCAGGTCCACCACCACCGTGAGGAATAGCGAATGTTTTGTGTAAGTTTAAGTGACAAACATCAGCACCAATAGTGGCTGGATTTGTTAATCCAACTTGTGCATTCATATTCGCACCATCCATATACACTAAACCACCATTATCGTGAATAATTTTCGTAATTTCAATAATAGCACTTTCAAAAACTCCGTGAGTTGAAGGATAAGTAACCATTAAAGCAGATAAGTTGTCTTTGTGTAAGATTGCTTTTGCTCTCAAATCTTCTACATCGATATTCCCATTATCCATGGTTTTTGTTACGATGATTTCCATTCCTGCCATAGCAGCAGAAGCTGGATTAGTTCCGTGAGCAGAAGCTGGAATTAAACACACATTTCTGTGGTTATCGCCTCTTGATAAATGGTAAGCACGAATAGCCATTAAACCAGCATATTCACCTTGAGCACCTGAATTTGGTTGTAACGTTGTTCCTTGGAAACCTGTTACGACATTCAATTGTTGCTCTAATTTTTTCAACATGATTTGGTAACCTTCTGCTTGTTCAATTGGTGCAAAAGGGTGAATGCTGTTCCAATTTGCCATCGATAAAGGCAACATTTCTGCAGCAGCATTTAATTTCATAGTACAAGAACCTAATGAAATCATTGAGTGATTCAATGATAAATCTTTACGTTCTAATTTTTTGATATAACGCATCAATTGCGACTCTGAATGATGGTTGTTGAAAACCTCATGTCGTAAGAAAGTTGATTTTCTTACTAAGCTTTCAGGAACCATAACTTCATTAGCTAATTGACTAACTGTAATTTTATCTTTTCCAGTAGCTTCAGCAAAAATAGCGATGATTTGGTTGATGTCGTTTACCGAAGTCGTTTCGTTAAATGAGATCGAAACCGTTTCTGTATCTGGATAGAAGAAGTTTACTTCGTTTTTCTCAGCAATTGCTTTTACTTTATTCGCATCAGCTTTTACTAAAATCGTATCGAAGAAAGCGGTATTCGTTTGATAAACACCTAATTTATTTAAAGCATCGGCAGTTGTAACCGCAGAAGCATGTACTTTATTAGCAATATATTGTAAACCTTTTGGCCCGTGAAAAACAGCATACATTCCAGCCATAACAGCTAATAAAACTTGAGCTGTACAAATGTTAGAAGTTGCTTTTTCACGCTTGATGTGTTGTTCACGAGTTCCTAAAGCCATACGTAATGCGCGGTTTCCGTTTACATCGATAGAAACACCAATGATTCTTCCTGGCATTGAACGTTTGTATTCTTCTTTAGTCGCAAAATAAGCAGCGTGTGGGCCGCCATAACCCATTGGAATTCCAAAACGTTGTGTAGTACCAACTACAACTGCAGCTCCCATTTCACCTGGAGAAGTTAATTTTGCTAACGATAAAATATCAGCAGCAACTGCTACTTTAATTTCGTTTTCTGCAGCTTTTGCGATGAATCCTGCATAGTCATAAACTTGACCATATTTTCCAGGATATTGTAAAATCGCACCAAAGAATTCTGTTGAAAAATCGAAAGTTTCGTGATTTCCAACTACTAATTCAATATTTAACGGAGTAGAACGTGTTTGTAAAACCGATAAGGTTTGTGGTAAAATTTCTTCCGAAACGAAGAATTTCGTCACATTATTTTTCTTTTGATCGCGAGTTCTTACATCAAAAAGCAACGCCATTGCTTCAGCAGCAGCTGTTCCTTCGTCAAGTAAAGAAGCATTTGCGATTTCCATTCCTGTTAATTCGATAACCGTAGTTTGGAAATTCAAAATCGCTTCTAAACGACCTTGTGCAATTTCAGCTTGATAAGGTGTGTAAGCTGTGTACCATCCTGGGTTTTCAAAAATATTTCTTTGAATAACCGCCGGAACGATTGCTGGGTGATATCCTAAACCAATGTATGATTTGAATACTTTATTTTTCTTTCCTAATTCTTGAATGTGAGTTAAATACTCATACTCAGTCATGGGAGCATCTAAATTTAAGTCGTTTTTTAAACGAATATCATCTGGAATTGTTTCGAAAATTAATTGGTCTAAAGATTCTACACCAACCGTTTTAAACATGTGATTTAAGTCACTTTCACGTGGCCCTAAATGTCTCAAAGCGAATGCATCTGTTCTCATTTATTAAAAATGTGTATGTGTGTTATTATGTGTTGTTTTGGTCAACAAAAGTAATTATTAATCTTGTAATAATTTGTTTTTAAAATGTG
Organism: Flavobacterium cheniae; assembly: GCF_004363695.1. GTDB lineage: Bacteria > Bacteroidota > Bacteroidia > Flavobacteriales > Flavobacteriaceae > Flavobacterium > Flavobacterium cheniae. The sequence continues at coordinate 32,941 of NZ_SNZC01000003.1, forward strand.
AAATTTTGTGATTTTATCAACTAAAATAGAGTCTTATTAACAGATTGATTATTTTTGTTGAATGGTGGTTTTAAAGAAAATTCTCGATTTTTACATCAATAGTAGTTTGCATGTCGCATTATCCGCTTTTGCTTTAGTGTCCATGACGCAATATTTCTTTGGTGTTGAAGGGGATTCATCGGTTGCTTTTTTTGCTTTTTTTGGAACAGTAGTTGGCTATAATTTTGTGAAGTATGATGCTATCGCAAGGTTAAACAAAACCGAAATCAAAAATGAACTCAAAGTCATCGTTTTTTTAAGTTTTATTTCGTTGTTGGCTTGTTTTTATTTTTTCTTGCAATTGAGTTGGGAATCAAAACTAAGTGCTTTTGCTTTTTTTGGACTTACACTTTTATACACATTACCTTTTTTTCCAAACAAACAAAATGCCCGAAATTGGAAAGGTGTAAAAATCTACATTGTTGGAATTACTTGGGTTGGAGTAACTGTGATTTTACCTTTGTTAGAAGCTGAAATTCCGTTTACAATGGATGTACTTTTGATGGCTTTTCAGCGATTTTTATTAGTTTTCTCAATAGTTTTGGTATTTGATATTGTAGATGTAAAACATGACGACATTCATTTACAAACCGTTCCGCAGAAAATAGGAGTGAAGTTGACGAAAAAACTAGGTTATCTCTTGTTGTTTTTACTCTTGATTTTAGAATTTTTCTATACCAATAATCATCAGTTTTTGCCTTTCTTTTTTAAGCTTTTGGTGTGTGGAACAATAGCAGTTTTTCTCTTTTTTGCAAATGAAAACCGTTCACGATATTACGCTTCATTTTGGTTAGAAAGCGTTCCGATTTTGTGGTGGTTGGTGTTAATCCTGACAGGTTTCAAAAACCTGTCAGGATTGTGAACTTACCCATTAATCACAATTCGTTGTTCTACTTGTGCTTGACTTGCTTTTCGTTTTCCTCTAAAGAAGAAATATAGGTTTAAGAACAGCATCAAACCCAAATAAATTGAAAATCCGCCAATTTTATAACTTAGTTTTTCAATTAGGACTTGATAACTATTGTCATACATGTTCATTTCTAAAATCATAAGAGCAAAACCTAAATTCAGTAAATAAAATCCGGTTTCGAATAGTTTGTTGGTGGCGTTGGCAATTTCTTCTCGACCTTTAAATATGTCCAACATATAAATTTTACTGTTTTTAAAAAGTGTTTTTGAAACATAGTAGGTTAAAAATAAAGCAATTGGAAGATAAATTGCATAGCCGATTAAAATTTTTGTAGTTTCCATAATACGTGTGTTTAAATTAATTTTTTGATGTAATTTGTTAATAAAATAATGTTGATGTAATGCATCACGGCAATCGCAATAATAATGAAAGCCGATTTTGAGGTAATCACTTCAATGAGTTGCGTGATACTTTCAATTTGTTCCCAAGAAATTATCGTCATCGCACAATAACCTATGTTTAACAGATAATATCCCGTCAAAAGCAATTGATTTATTTTATGACACAAATCTTCGTGATTGGGAATCAATTGCGAAACGAAAATATTTCCATTGTTGTAGCAAATTCTTCCAACTTTCACAATGATAATGCCTGTGATGCTGAAATAAATTAGGTAGGCGATGATGTTGAGGTTCATGACAAGAGATTTTTAAACGTTTTATCTAAATCAGCATATTCAAACTCAAAGCCGTTTTCTGTTAATCGTTTTGGGATGACATTTCTACTTTTTAAAACTAATTCGGTTTCTGTTTTGATGAATTTTGCTCCAATTTCAAGCATTGATTTTGAGATTAGTAATCCAAACGGAATTCCAATTGCTTTTTGAAGTTTTTTCATGAATTCTTCATTTCGAATCGGTTTTGGAGAAACTACATTGATGCTGCCTGAAAGTTCTTTTTCGATTATAAATTCAATAGCTCTAGCGAAATCTTTTTCATGAATCCAACTGATGAATTGCTTTCCATTACCGTTTTTTCCACCTAAACCAAATTGAGTTAATTTCTTTAATGGAACAAATGCTCCGCCATTTTTACCGAGAACGATAGAAGTACGAATCGCTGTTTTTAATGTGTTTGGAGTTTCTACAACAAAGAATGTTTTTTCCCAAGATTTGGCAACGTTCATAGAAAAATCATTACCAATTTCTCCTGTATATTCATCCATCTCTTTATCTTCTGAATGGCGATAAATAGTTGCAGTTGATGAGTTTATAAAATGTTTTGGAGGATTTTCACATTGTAAAATGGCTTCGTTTAAAATTTTGGTACTATCAATTCTTGAAGCTAAAATTTCGGCTTTATTTTTTTCGTTATATCTACAATCAACTGATTTTCCAGCTAAGTTTATGACAACATCTGCTTTTTCTAACTCTTTTTCCCAACCTGAAAATGATTTAGCATTCCAATTTACATATTTGATTTGGTTCTTAATTTCAGATTTTCCTCTAGTTAAAATTACAATTTCTTCAAATTTATTTTTGAAATGTTGGATTAAAACGTTTCCTAAGAACCCGGTTCCTGCTGCGATGATTAGTTTATTTTTCATTTTGCTTTGCTATTTTATTTAATGTGATTGTAAAATATATTGCAATTGTCATTGGTAGGATCATTATAGTTGTAATCAATATTATGTAATTGTCTAAAATACTTTTCTCTTCTAAAAACAGGTATGTGGAAAAGGAAAAATATAAGAAGACATAAATCCAATAATTTATAATTTGATATTTGAGTTTTTTCACTAGTCTTTTAAAGTTGAATGAAATATATAGAGCAATACACAGTTGAGTGAACCCAAGTAAAATCTGCGCATATAAACCAAATAGGATTGTAAAGTCTAATATTATTGTTATTATTAATAGAGCTTTATTAATTTTATTAATCATTCTCATATTGTCTATTGTTTTAAACTTTCAGAAATAATTGAAAGTTTTGATTAAATTTTTTTACTTCATGATTTTAACAACCAATTTTGCCAACCAATTGTCTTTGTATTCTGTGATTTTATCCAAAACGTTATCGGCTTTTAAAACGAAGTCGTACAATTTTGTGGTTTGATCTACGAAATGTTTTTCGGCTTCTGTGTTGTCTGATTGAATAGATGAAACTTCTTTTAAAACTTTCAAGGCGGGTTTGATTTCGCGTTTGCTTCGTTCTCTTGAAATTTTTACGGCCAATTCGTCTAAATCTTTTTCCGCTGTGAAAAATTCACGTCTTTCGCCTGCTTTGTATTCTTTGTAAACGATGCCCCAGTCCATTAAAGCTCTTAAATTCATAGAAGCATTACCGCGCGAAATTTGTAATTCTTCCATAATGTCTTCCATAGAAACAGGTTCGTGTGAAACCATCAATAACGCATGAATCTGTGCCATGGTTTTGTTAATGCCCCATTGAGAACCTAAAGCTCCCCAGGTTTGTACGAATTTATTTTTTGCTTCTTTGAATTCCATTTTGATGGTTATTTCATTTTGATAGGACAAAGATATATAAAAGTTTTTAAACTTTCAAAAAAAAATGAAAGTTTGTTTTAAAAAGAAACCGAAGTGTTTAATTTCGGTTTCTAAATATCTAAAATTCTGATAATTTAAATCAACCCTGCTCTCTTCAATAAAGCCTCTACTTTCGGCTCCTGTCCTCTGAATTTTTTATACAATTCCATTGGTAATTCGGTTCCGCCTTTTGAAAGAACGTTGTCTTTGAATTTAGTCGCTACTTCTTTATTGAAAATGCCTTTTTCTTGGAAATACGCAAAAGCATCAGCGTCTAAAACTTCCGCCCATTTGTAGCTGTAATATCCTGAAGAATAACCGCCTTGAAAAATATGTGAAAACGATGTACTCATACAATTTTCTGCTACATCTGGATACAAACTTGTGCCTTCCATCGCTTGTTTTTCAAAAGCTTTTACATCATCAATAGTTTGCGATTTTCCATGATACGTCATGTCTAAAATTCCGAAACTTAATTGGCGTAATGTTGCCATTCCTTCTAGGAAACTCGCACTTTCTTTGATTTTTTCCACATAGTCTTGCGGAATAATTTCACCTGTTTCGTAATGTTTGGCGAATAATGCCAATGCTTCGGGTTCGTAACACCAGTTTTCCATCACTTGACTTGGTAATTCCACAAAATCCCAATAAACCGAAGTTCCAGATAAACTTGGATAAGTTGTATTCGCTAACATGCCATGCAACGCGTGTCCAAACTCATGAAACAATGTTGTTACTTCGTTAAAAGTTAATAACGATGGTTTTGTTTCTGTCGGCGGTGTGAAATTACACACTATAGAAACATGTGGTCTTTCGTTGATTCCGTCATTTATATATTGTGGTTTGTAAGAAGTCATCCAAGCGCCATTTCGTTTTCCTTTTCTCGGAAAGAAGTCCGAATAAAAAACAGCTACTAATTGTCCTTCGAAATCTAAAACTTCAAAAGTTTGAACGTCTTCGTGGTATTTATCAATATCAAAAACTTCTTTGAAGGTAATTCCGAATAACTTTTCAGCGATAGTGAAAGCTCCGTTTAATACATTTTCCAATTGGAAATAGGGTTTCAACAACTCATCATCCAAACTGAATAATTTTTGTTTCAATTTTTCCGAATAATAAGCACCATCCCATTTTTCTAATTGGTCAATTCCGTCTAATTCTTTTGCGAAAGCGGTTAATTCAGTAAATTCTTTTTGAGCCGCTGGTTTTGCTTTTTCTAACAAATCATTCAAAAACGATTGTACTTTTTCTGGATTTTGAGCCATTCGTTCTTCCAAAACAAAATGCGAATGCGATTGGTAGCCTAATAAATTAGCGCGTTTGTGACGTAATTCCACAATGCGTTTTACATTTTCTTTATTGTCGAATTCATTATCCTGAAAAGATTTTTTTCCAGCAGCAATAGCGATTTCTTTTCGTAATTCACGATTTTCAACATAAGTTACGAAAGGTAAATAACTTGGGAAGTCTAAAGTGAAAACCCAACCTTCCAAGTTTTTCGATTTTGCCAAACTTGCCGCCATTTCTTTAGCGCCATCAGGTAAACCTTTTAAATCAGCTTCATTGGTTATATGTAATTGATAGTTATTGGTTTCAGCCAAAACATTTTCACCGAAAGTCAGTTTGATTTTGGCTAATTCGGTATCGATTTCGCGTAGTTTTAATTTGTCTTCTTCATTCAATAAAGCTCCATTTCGAGAAAAACCTTTGAATTTTTTGTCTAATAAAGTTGCTTGTTCGGTAGTTAATGTCAAAGTGTCTTTTTGATCATAAACCGCTTTTACTCGTTTAAATAAATCTTCATTCAAAGCAATATCGTTACTAAATGCAGTAATCAATGGAGAAACTTCTTGTGCGATTTTTTGCATTTCATCACAAGTTTCAGCTGAATTCAAATTGAAGAAAATATTGGACAATCTATCCAATTGTTCGCCAGAATAATCCAAAGCTTCAATTGTATTAGAAAAATTAGGTATTTCTGTGTTATTTACTATGCTATCGATTTCAGTACGAGCGAGTTCGATGGTTTTTCCGAAAGCTTCTTTATAATCTGAAAGATTAATCTTACTAAATGGTGCTGAATTGTGTTTTGTTGTAAATTTTTTTAAAAAAAGTTCCATAAAAATTTGTTTTTATCGATAAAGTGTATAATTTTGTCGACGAAATGATGTACGAACATCCTTTTTGCCCCAAACAGAGAGAGAGTAGAATTTTTTTATAGTTGTCACTTAATTGTGAGTAGAAACCCCGAATTAGCAATAATTCGGGGTTTTCTATTTTAGTTTTATTTTAAGCCTTCCGAAGCTTTTAAAACTGCTTGTTTTAATCCTTCTTTGTAGGCGATGATTTTATCTAACACGCATTTATCATAACTTCCGATAATTTGTGCGGCTAAGATTCCAGCATTTTTTGCGCCATTTAATGCAACAGTTGCTACAGGAACTCCACCTGGCATTTGCAAAATCGATAAAACCGAATCCCATCCATCAATAGAATTGCTCGATTTTACAGGAACTCCAATTACAGGAAGTGGCGACATAGAAGCAACCATTCCAGGTAAATGAGCCGCACCACCAGCACCAGCAATAATTACTGAGATACCTCTTTCGTGTGCGTTTTTACTGAAATCAAATAATTTTTCAGGTGTTCTGTGTGCTGAAACAATATCAACTTCGGTTTCGATATCAAATCCTTTTAATATGTCGATGGCTTCTTGCATTACCGGCATATCCGAAATACTTCCCATTATTATTGCTACTTTACTCATAAGTTTTATTCAATTGTTGTACTAATTACTCTAATACTATTTTTCACTTCCTCTGCAATTTTTCTTGCTTCCGTCATGTTTTCATTTACAATCGTAACGTGTCCCATTTTTCGGAAAGGTCTTGTTTCTCTTTTTCCGTAAATGTGTGGTGTTACGCCATCAATTGCCATGATTTTCTCTATGTTTTCGTAAACTACTTGTCCAGAAAAACCTTCTTCACCAACCAAATTTACCATAATTCCGGCAACTTTGCTATCGGTGTTTCCTAAAGGTAAGTTTAAAATCGCACGTAAATGGTTTTCGAATTGCGAAGTATAACTCGCTTCAATCGAATAATGTCCAGAATTATGTGGACGAGGAGCGACTTCGTTTACCAAAATTTCATCGTCCGAAGTTTGGAACATTTCCACAGCTAATAATCCAACATGATTGAAAGCTTCTGAAACTTTTAAAGCAACTTCTGTAGCTTTTTGTGCTACTTTTTCATCAATTCGAGCAGGACAAATTACATATTCTACTTGATTGGCTTCAGGATGAAATTCCATTTCTACTACGGGATAGGTTTTTACTTCTCCAGAAACAGAACGCGCTACAATTACCGCTAATTCATTTTTGAACGGAACCATTTCTTCTGCAATACATTCTACATCAGGTAATTTTACCAAGTCTAATGCTGAGCGACAAATTTTAACGCCATTTCCGTCGTAACCAAATTGCGCACATTTCCAAACGAATGGAAATTCTAATTCATCTTTTTCTAATGCAGTTCTCAAATCGTTCAAATCAACAAATCGTTGGTGAGGCGAAGTGGGAATATCGTTTGAAACGTAATAATCTTTTTGTTTTCCTTTGTTTTGAATCAAACGTAAGGTTTTTGGCGAAGGGTAAATCGGTAATCCTTCTGCTTCCAATTGATCTAAAGCGTCTAGATTTACATTCTCAATTTCGATAGTTAACAAATCGACCATTTTGCCAAATTGGTAAACGGTATCAAAATCCATTAAACTGCCTTTGTAAAATCCGTTGCAACTGTATCGTGCTGGAGCTTCTTCGCTTGGTTCTAAAACTAAAGTTTGAATATCAAATTTTCGAGTTTCGGTCAAAAGCATTTTTCCTAATTGACCTCCTCCTAAAATTCCTAATTTAAAATCAGAAGAAAAATAATTCATTTTGTAGTGTTGTTGTTTGCGCAAAGATACTCAGACAATTGATAATTAACAATTGATAATTAACAATTTGTTACTTGTTGAGTTTTTTCAAAAGATTTCGAGTTGCTGCTTGATAAGCCGCGGAATGATTCGAATAATCTTGAGAAATAATCGTTTTTAATTCTTCGTGAACCCAATCGTATTTCTTTCCCAAGACAAAAAGGGCTTTCATAGCATACACTTTTGCTGCTACTTTTTCGTCTTGAATCAATCGGTCAATTAAGGCTTCAATTAAATTGTGTTCTTGTTGTTGTGTGAGAGAAATTCCGTTTTTTCTGTGATTACTTTTGGTGAGAAAAAAGGCAATTTTAGTCGCTGGTCGTAATGCAGAATCATCTTTTATTTTTGGAAGAACGCTACAAAAATCTTCAATATAAGGAACAAATTGTTTCAGTTTCTTTTCGCAAACCAAATCCAAACTCCAAAAGGCTTTTATATGTAATTCATCTTTTGTGTCAAAAGCAAGTTGTATCATTTCTTTTAGATGATTTTCATCTTTCATAGCAAAATTACTAACCATTTTTCGGCTGGCAACATGGCAAGTGCTTTCTTCGATTTTCTGATACATTTGACTTTTCATTCGGTAAATATATCAAATTTGCAAAAAAGTTGAAATACTTTGTAGCTATTCATTTGACTTTCTTAAATTTGTTGTTTATTTCTAAATCTAACCAAAGTGATACAACTACACGATAAGAAATTTGAAGTTTTTATTTCGGGAGAGGAAATTAACTTCGCCATTGAAAACATGGCAAAACAAATTGAAGACGATTTTTGCGATGACGTCCCTGTTTTTATTGGAGTTTTGAATGGCGCTTTCATGGTCGTGGCTGATTTATTGAAAAAATACAGTCACAATTGCGAAGTTTCATTTGTAAAAATGGCATCGTATGAAGGAACACAAACCACAAACGAAGTAAAAGAACTAATTGGTTTGAACCAAAGTTTAGAAGGTCGTTCTGTAATTATTGTGGAAGATATTGTAGATACTGGAAATACGATTGAGGAATTAAAAGCTATTATGAAACAACACAATGTGAAACATTTCAAAATTGCTACTTTATTCTTAAAACCAGAAGCCTATACAAAAGACATTAAATTAGATTATGTAGGTATTCGAATTCCAAATAAATTTATAGTAGGATATGGTTTAGACTACGATGGTTTAGGAAGAAATTTAAAAGACATTTATCAATTATCAGAATAACTAACTATTACAACTTAACATAACAAAACAATGATCAATATCGTATTATTTGGTAAACCAGGAGCAGGAAAAGGAACACAAGCCGATTTTTTAAAGCACAAATACAATTTAGTTCATTTATCTACAGGAGATATTTTTAGATTCAATATCAAAAATGACACTGAATTAGGAAGATTAGCTAAAACTTTTATGGATAAAGGTGATTTGGTTCCAGATGAAGTAACTATTAAAATGTTGCAAAGTGAAGTAGACAAAAATCCACAAGCAGCAGGTTTTTTATTTGATGGTTTTCCAAGAACAATTGCTCAAGCTGAAGCTTTAGATAAGTTTTTAGAAGGTAAAAATCAAGAAATCACAGCTACTGTTGCATTAGAAGCGAATGATGAAATCTTAGTGCAACGTTTGTTAGAAAGAGGAAAAACTTCAGGTAGACCAGATGATCAAGACGAAGAAAAAATCAGAAATCGTTACCAAGAATACAACGAAAAAACCGCGCCACTAATGGATTATTACAAAGCGCAACACAAATTTCACGCAGTTGATGGTATTGGATCTATTGAAGAAGTTACCGAAAGATTGAGTTTAGTTTTAGACACATTTTAATAATAAAATAAGGCCCGAGAGATAAATTTCGGGCTTTCGATTTTTTTTTCGATATTTGCACACAGAAAAGGAGCTATTTCCGTAATTTGGGATTTTAGCTCTTTTTTTATAATTTTAACTATGGAAATTTTAATCATTCTCTTTCTGATTCTTTTAAACGGTGTTTTTTCAATGTCGGAAATCGCATTGATTTCAGCACGTAAAAACCGTTTAGAAACAGCAGCAAAAAAAGGGAACAAAAATGCTAAAGCAGCCTTAGATTTAGCTAATTCACCAAATGAATTCTTATCAACAGTTCAAATCGGAATTACCTTAATCGGAATTTTAACGGGTATTTATTCGGGTGATAAAATCACTACTGATGTTCAGAATTTTGTAGCCACTTTTGAAGCACTAAAACCATATGCAAATTCTGTTGCGGTAGGAATTGTTGTTGTGGTATTAACCTTTTTCTCTCTAGTTTTAGGAGAATTGTTGCCAAAAAGAATCGGCTTGAATTATCCTGAAGGAATTGCTAAAGCAGTTGCCGTTCCAATGAAATTGGTTTCAACGATAACAATGCCTTTTATATGGTTATTGACTACTTCGACTGAGTTTTTATTGAAAATGCTTCAAATAAAACCAACCGCTGATGGTAAAGTTACCGAAGAAGAAATTAAAGCTATTATTAAAGAAGGAACAGAAGTAGGGGAAGTTCAAGAAATTGAACAAGATATTGTGGAACGTGTTTTTCATATTGGAGATAGAAAAGTAAATTCGTTAATGACTCACCGAAATTCAATTGTGTATTTGTCTTATGAAGACACAATTGAAGAAATTAAAGCGAAAGTTTTAGATGAATTGCATTCGGTTTATCCCGTTTGTGCGGATAATTTAGATGATGTGGAAGGAATCGTTTTATTAAAAGATTTGTTTTCTAATTTCGAGAAAGGAAATTTCGATTTAAAAGCGATTACCAGAGAACCGGTTTATTTTATTGAACATACTTCGGCATACAAAGCATTGGAAAATTTTAAACTTTCAAAAGTACATTATGCTTTGGTTACCGATGAGCACGGTGTTTTCCAGGGAATTATTACATTAAACGATATTTTAGAAGCGTTAGTAGGAGATGCGGCTGATTTCTATGAAGACGAATTTAAAATTGTGGCAAGAGAAGATGGTTCGTGGTTAGTTGATGGACATTATTCGTTACACGATTTCTTAACTTATTTCGATATGGATGAGTTAACAGGTGATTATGAAGTAACAACAGTTAGTGGATTAATCATAACAGAATTAGGGATAATCCCAAAACAAGGACAAAAGTTAATTTGGAACAAATTAGAGTTCGAAGTTATTGATATGGACGGTGTTAAAATTGATAAAGTTTTAATTACCAATTTAAAAGAATAAAAGAAAAGATGACAGAAGATTTGATATTAAGAGGAGAATGTCCAGTGGACATTCGGTTTAATAGTAGTCTTTGTCAAAAATAATTTAAAGAAAAAAAAGAATGACTGAAGGTAACTTTGTAGACTACGTAAAAATATATGTTTCTTCCGGAAAGGGAGGAAAAGGGTCGTCGCATTTACACAGAGAAAAATTTATTGAAAAAGGTGGACCTGATGGTGGTGATGGTGGTCGCGGTGGACACGTATATATAAAAGGAAATAAAAATCTTTGGACTTTATTTCATTTGAAATTTCTGAAACACATGCGTGCTGGTCACGGAGGTGATGGAGGAAGTTCAAGAAGTACTGGACATGATGGTGAAGATAAATACATTGAAGTTCCATTAGGAACGGTTGTAAAAGACCAAGAAACAGGAGATGTTTTGTTTGAAATTACAGAACACGATGAGGTTCGAATTTTAGCAGAAGGAGGAAAAGGTGGTTTAGGAAACTGGCATTTTAGAAGTTCAACCAATCAAACACCTCGTTACGCGCAGCCTGGGATGCCTGTAAAAGAAGTTGATGTAACTTTAGAATTAAAAGTATTAGCAGATGTAGGTTTAGTAGGTTTTCCAAACGCAGGAAAATCAACTTTACTTTCTGTTTTAACTTCGGCTAAGCCAAAAATTGCTGATTATCCGTTTACGACTTTAAAACCTAATTTAGGAATTGTGGCTTACAGAGATTTTCAATCGTTTGTAATGGCTGATATTCCGGGAATTATTGAAGGTGCAGCGGAAGGAAAAGGATTAGGTCATTATTTCTTGCGTCATATTGAGCGTAATTCAACTTTGTTATTTTTAGTTCCTGCAGATGCAGATGATATTAAGAAAGAATACGAAATTCTGTTAGATGAGTTACGTCGTTATAATCCAGAAATGTTGGACAAAGATCGTTTGATTGTGATTTCAAAATGCGATATGTTAGACGATGAATTAAAAGCAGAATTGAAAAAACAATTGGACAAAGAATTTAAAGGAACACCTTATATGTTTATTTCTTCTGTTGCGCAACAAGGTTTACAAGAGTTGAAAGACAAATTGTGGCAAATGTTAAATGTAGAAGAAAAATAAAAGAGTATAAAAAGTAAGAAAAAGCATCTTCAATTTGGAGATGCTTTTTTGTTTTTAATCTAGTTTTTATAATAAAAAGTTAAAATTGCTTCAATCTAATCTGATTTTGAAGTGATAATTTTATCAAAATCGTATTTTTAAGTATATTCGCCACACAAATCAAAAGAACACAGATTTATTATGAAAAAATTATTATTATTTGTCGTTTCTGCAATAATGCTTGTGCCAGCTTCGGTAAAGGCAGATGAGGGAATGTGGTTTTTAATGTTCATTGAGCGTTTAAATCACCGCGACATGCAAAAAATGGGCTTGCAATTAACAGCCGAAGAAATTTACAGTATCAACAACCACAGTTTAAAAGATGCAATTGTGCAATTTAACGGTGGATGTACTGCTGAAATGATTTCAAAAGACGGATTAGTTTTAACCAATCACCACTGTGGATATGATGCTATTGCAGAATTATCATCAGCAGAAAAAAATTATTTAAAAAATGGGTATTGGGCAAAAAACAGAGCAGATGAATTAAAACCTTCAAGTTTATATGTACGTTTCTTTGTTCGTATGGACGATTGTACAAAAAGAATTTTATCTGTTGTAAATCCTACAATGAGCGAAGCTGATAGAGAAAAAGCTATCAATGCTGAAATCGCTAAAATTGAAAAAGAAAATAATGAAGGTGGAAAATATACGGTTTCTGTTCGTCCATTTTTTCAAGGAAATGAATATTACTATTTCGTTTACCAAGATTACAAAGATGTTCGTTTAGTAGGAACTCCACCAGAAAGTTTAGGAAAATTTGGTGGTGATACTGATAACTGGGAATGGCCACGTCATACTGCAGATTTCTCTATGTTTAGAGTGTATGCTGATGCAAACGGTAATCCAGCTGAATATTCTACAAACAATGTTCCTTTAAAACCAAAACATTATTTACCAGTAAATATTGGTGGTGTTAAAGAAAATGACTTCGCTATGATTTTAGGTTATCCAGGTAGAACTAACCGTTGGATGCCAGCAGGTGGAATTGAGCAAAACGTAAAATTTGCTTATCCAGCTTGGGTTGAAGGTTCAAAAACAGGAATGGACAATATGAAAAAATATATGGTTCAGTCGGATGCTTTAAACCTTATTTATGCTTCAAAATTTGCAGGAGTAGCTAACTACTGGAAAAACCGTCAAGGAATGATTGATGCGTTATCAAAATTTGGTACAGCTAAAACAAAAGCAGCTCAAGAAGCTAAATTCCACAAATGGGCTAACCAACCAGCTAATAAAGCTAAATATGGTAATGTAGTTCCTACAATTAATAAGTTTTATGCAATGACGAATGAAAAATCGCGTCATGATAACTACATGATGCAATTATTCAGAACATCAGCTTTTGGAACAGTTAGCAGAGGTTTAGGAAGACAATTAGAAAACTATGCTAAAGCAGATGCTACAAAAAGAGCACAAATGGCGCCAGCTATTTTAGAAATGGCTCAAGGAATGCATAGTGAATTACATATTCCAGCAGAAAAAGATATTTTAGCTGCTCAATTAAATTTATATGCTAAAAAAGCTGGTTATACTTTAGCTCCAATGGTTGAAAAACTAGCTAAAGAAAACAATGGCGATTTTACAAAATATGTAAACGCAGCATTTGATTTAAGTATTTTTACTTCAGTTGATAGAGTAAAAGCTTTCTTAGATTTACCATCTGAAGAATTACTTAAAAATGATCCACTTTTCGTTTTAACGAATGATATGTTAAATCACTACAGCTTTAGAAGTGAAGAATTAATCAAATCTCAAAATGATTTTGGTGCATCTTTCCGTTTATTAGTTGAAGGTTTAAGAGAATCTAAAATTGGAGAAATCAAATATCCGGATGCAAATTCAACTTTACGTTTAACTTATGGAAAAGTTCGTTCTTTACCAGCTGACAAACGTAATGATGCTTCAATCAACAACTACACAACATTAGCAGGTCAAGTTAAAAAATACAAAAAAGGTGATTTAGAATTTGATTTACCTACAAGAGTATTAGAAATGAACGCTAAAAAAGAATTTGGTCGTTATGCTGATAAAGACGGTTCTTTACACGTTAATTTCTTAACTGATAACGATATTACAGGAGGAAATTCAGGTTCACCAGTATTAAATGGAAAAGGCGAGTTAATCGGTTTAGCATTCGACGGAAACATCGAAGCTATGGCAGGTGACGTAATCTTTGATAAAAAATTACAAAGAACAATCAACGTTGATATTCGTTATGTGTTATGGGTAATTGAGAATTTCTCAGGAGCTAAACACATTGTTGACGAAATGACAATTGTGAAGTAATTTTCAAATACAGTAAAATTAAAAACGGCTTGAGAAATCAAGTCGTTTTTTTATGTGAAATATCCAAAATCATTTCACTATTTTTGAAAAATGAAATCGCCACTAAAAAAGTTTGCGCAAGCAAATACAAATAATAAAAGGCGATACCATATGTTACCTATGAAAATGTTATTAAAACATATGAAAATTATCCAAATCTTTTTTCTAATGCTTTCATTTTCAGTCTTTTCACAATCAACGTTTGAAAAGGCCGAGAAATTGTATGCGCAAAAAAAATACAACGAAGCAGAAAAACTATTTTCCGAACATTTAAAAGCGCAACCGAATCATATAAAAACCATTGAATATCTTGGTGATATTGCCGGACATCAAAAAGATTGGGATACTGGGATAACCAACTATAAAAAATTAAAAGTTAGTTATCCAAAAAACGCTAATTATTGGTATAAATATGGTGGCGCATTGGGAATGAAAGCTAAAGAATCCAATAAATTCAAAGCTTTAGGAATGATTGATGAAGTAGAAGAATCATTTTTAACCGCTGCAAAATTAGATGTAAAACACGTTGAATCGCGTTGGGCATTAGTCATGTTATACATCGAATTACCTGCAATGATTGGTGGAAGTGAAAAAAAAGCACAAAAATATGCCGATGAATTAATGATGCTTTCAAAAGTGGATGGTTACTTGTCAAAAGGATATATTGATGTGTATTTTAAACGTTATGTAAAAGCAGAAAATCACTATAAAAAAGCACACGAAATTGGGAATTCAAAAACTACTTTCGAAAAATTATATGACTTATATTTGAACAAGTTGAAAGACAAAACAAAAGCAAACAAGTTAAAAAGAGAATTTGAAAACAAATAGTGTAACTGTTAATTTGTTGAATCGTTTAATCGATTCAACAAATTAACAGTTTAACAATTCAACATAAAAAATGAGAACACATTTCATAGCAATCGGCGGGGCAGCCATGCACAATTTAGCATTAGCCTTACATAACAAAGGATATAATGTAACAGGTAGTGATGACGCTATTTTCGAACCTTCAAAATCGCGTTTGGAGAAAAAAGGTTTGTTGCCAGCCGAAGAAGGTTGGTTTCCTGAAAAAATCACAACCGATATCGAAGCGATCATTTTAGGAATGCACGCCAAAGCCGACAATCCAGAATTGTTAAAAGCACAGGAATTAGGCTTAAAAATATATTCGTATCCAGAATTTTTATACGAACAATCGAAAAATAAAACCCGAGTAGTTATTGGTGGTTCGCACGGAAAAACCACAATTACTTCGATGATTTTACACGTAATGCATTATCACAATATTGAAGTGGATTATATGGTGGGAGCCCAATTAGAAGGTTTCGATACGATGGTGCATTTAACCGAAGACAATGATTTTATTGTGTTAGAAGGTGATGAATATTTGACTTCTCCAATCGATTTGCGACCAAAATTCCATTTGTACCAACCGAATATTGCATTGTTGTCTGGAATTGCTTGGGATCATATCAATGTGTTTCCAACATTTGATAATTATGTAGAACAATTTAGAATTTTCGCTAACCAAATCACGCGTGGTGGAATTTTAGTCTATAACGAAGAAGACGAAGCCGTAAAAGCAGTAGCCGAAGGAACCGAAAATCCAATCCGAAAAATTGCCTACCAAACACCAAGTTACACAGTAGAAAACGGAACCACGTTGTTAGATACGCCAGAAGGTCCAATGCCAATTGAAGTTTTCGGCGCACACAATCTAAGCAATTTAGCTGGTGCCAAATGGATTTGTCAGTGTATGGGTGTTGACGAAGCCGAATTTTACGAAGCTATCGCTAGTTTCAAAGGCGCTTCAAAACGATTAGAAAAAATTGCCGAAAGTGCTAATAAAGTCGCTTATAAAGATTTTGCGCATTCGCCAAGTAAAGTTTCTGCCACTACAAAAGCCGTAAAAACACAATATCCCGATAGAAAATTAATCGCTTGTTTAGAATTGCATACGTACAGCAGTTTAAATGCCGAATTCTTAAAAGAATACCAAGGCGCTTTAGACGTAGCGGATGTTGCTGTAGTTTTCTATTCACCCGATGCAGTAAAAATTAAACGTTTGGAGGAAGTTACTTATGATCAAATCGCACAATCGTTCCAAAGAGAAGATTTAATTATTTATACCAATCCAGCCGAATTTAAAGACTTTTTATTTAGTCAAAATTTAGATAATTCTGCTTTACTATTAATGAGTTCAGGAAATTATGGTGGTTTAAATTTTGATGAGGTGAAAGATTTAATCAATTAGTTAATATGCCAATTGGTCAATGTGTCAATTTTACTAGAGATTTAATTGGCACATTGAAAATTGTCTAATTACCATATTTATAATGCCCCACAATTTTCCAACTCAATAAACAATCTTCTAAAACTTGACCGCTTCCAACGTTGTGAACAATCATAGGGTTTCCATTTTCTGATTTTATATGTGTTACAATTCCAATGTGTGGCAATTTATCGCCAATCATCCAAGTGACTAAATCACCAGTTTTGTAATCTTTTGGATTTTGTGTAATGGATAAAGTTTTTCCTTTTCGAGCAAAGAAAATTTCTAAATTAGGAACTCTTCTATGGTCGATGTTTTTATCTGTAGTTTTTAAACCCCATTTTTCTAAATTCGGATACAAAGAAAAGTTTGCTTTCATATCTTCATGTACTTCTTTCTGCAAATCAATTCCTAGTTTTCGATAGGCACGAATCACAACATCCGTACAAACTCCCGTTTTTGTAGGAACATCACCATTTGGATATTTTATCCCAACATAATCAGGTGTGTAAACTACTTCAGGGTCAATAATCGAAATCGCTGCATTGGATAGTTTTTCATAGAAATCGGTTGGGTTTTCTATGAGATGATTTGTTGGTTTTGATTCCGGTATGTTTTCAGCACTAGTTTCAGGTTTTTTACATCCAAAAGAAAAACATATTAAAAGAAGAGGAAGAATTAGCTTCATGTTTTATTAATTGTTGTTGATTTAAACGCAATTTTTAAGCCATTTATTTTGAGGTGTTTAAAAAATTAATTTACTTTGTTTTTATAAACGCCAAAATAAATTTTTATGTACACGCCAATCAATCAATGGGCTGAAGATGATCGCCCACGTGAAAAATTTCTTCTTAAAGGTAAATCTACTTTATCTGATTCTGAATTACTTGCTATTTTAATTGGTTCCGGTTCTCGTAATGAGAGCGCGGTACAATTGTGCCAACGCATTTTAGCTTCTTCCGAAAACAATCTGAATGCGTTAGGAAAAATGTCGGTGTCCCAACTCATGCAATTCAAAGGAATTGGTGAAGCTAAAGCTATTTCTATTGCTGCAGCATTAGAATTAGGAAGAAGACGCAGGGCCGAAGACGCTATTGAACTCAAAAAAATCACTTCCAGCAAAGCAGTTTTCGATATCATGCAACCCATTATTGGCGAATTGCCTCACGAAGAATTTTGGGTATTGTATCTCAATAATTCCAATAAAGTCATCTACAAAGCCCAACTCTCAAAAGGCGGAATCACAGGTACAGTCGTGGATATTCGCATAATTTTCAAAATAGCTTTCGAACAAAACGCAACTGGTTTAATTCTTTCTCATAATCATCCATCAGGAAAATTAATGGCAAGCGAAGCTGATTTAAAGATTACCAAAAGAATAAAAGAAGCAGGCCAAACTTTAGAAATCCAGGTTTTAGATCATCTTATTATTACTGAAAATGGTTATTTGAGTTTTCAGGATGAAGGAATTTTCTAAAATTTAAATTTCAGAATTATGGAAATTTTAAGATTTGGTAGTTTTTTATCTAACTGATAAGCCGTATTTTTATCAAAAATTAACACAACATGAAAAACATAAAATTTTTAGTTGCCACACTTTTAGTAACATTAACAGCATCGGCTCAGTTTACACAAAAAGCATTGCCGTATGCTTATAATGCATTGGAGCCATTTGTAGATGCGCAAACTATGGAAATTCATTACAGCAAGCACCATGCGGCTTATGTTAAAAATTTAAATACAGCTTTAGCAGGAACTGCTGATGAAAAATTAAGCTTAAACGAAATTTTTGCAAAAGTTTCTACTATGCCTGCAGCGGTTCGTAACAATGCAGGTGGACATTACAATCATGAATTGTTTTGGTCGGTATTAACACCTGAGAAAAACACTAAGATGTCTGCCGAATTAGAAAAAGCAGTAATTGAAACTTTTGGAAGTTTTGATGTGTTGAAAGAAAAATTAAATGCGGCTGGAGCAAGTCGTTTTGGTTCAGGTTGGGCTTGGTTGGTTGTGACTAAAGAAGGAAAATTAGTTGTTAGTTCAACACCAAATCAAGATAATCCATTAATGGATATTGCAGAAGTAAAAGGAACACCAATCTTCGGAATCGATGTTTGGGAACATGCTTATTACTTAAAGTATCAAAATAAAAGAGCCGATTATCTATCTGCTTTGTGGAGTGTTGTAAATTGGACAGAAGTAAGCAAAAGATACAAAGCAGCAATGCCAAAACCAGACACATTTGCTTCTTGGCCAGAAATCAAGACCTTTCATAAAGTAATGTCGCAAACCTTTCATCCAAGTGAAGAAGGAAACTTGCAACCTATCAAAGAAAGAAGCGCTGAAATGGCTGAAAAAGCAAATGCTTTAAAAATGGCTAAAATTCCAGCTCAATTCAATAAAAAAGAAATTGTGGCTGCTGTTAATAAATTAGCTAAAGACAGTAAAGCGTTGGATAAATTAGTAAAATCTAAAGCAGCTGATGCAAAAATCACTAAAGCTTTAAATGGATTACACGACACTTTTCATACAATTGTAGGTTTGTGTACACATGATGAAGAATAGTTAATTAATCAAATAAAAATTGTCAAGCTGAACTCGTTTCAGCTTCTTTTTTGATATCTGATTATTACAATTTATTTAAGAAATTTTTTAAACGAATTTGTTATCTTGCAACATTAAATTAATGCTGAAACAATAATGATAAGCACTAAAAACATACGGTTTTCTTATAGTAAAGAGCAAGAATTTATCTTTCCAGATTTGTATTGCGAAGCAGGAAACACGCTTTTAATTACAGGAGATTCTGGTAAAGGTAAAACGACCTACTTACATATTTTAGCAGGATTATTAAAACCAGCTAAAGGCGAAATAGAAATCGATAAAACGGATATCGTAGCACTTTCAGAAAAAGCAACCGATAAATTCCGCGGAAAGCATATTGGTGTGGTTTTTCAAAAATCACATTTCATTAGCGCTTTAACCGTTTTGGAAAATTTAGAAATGGCTAGTTGGTTGGCAACGGGTAAAAAACATACCAAACGTGCAAAGAAATTATTAGAACAATTGGGAATTGAAAATCAAGCCAATAAATTGCCTTCGCAATTAAGTATCGGGCAACAACAACGCGTTTCGATTGCACGTGCTTTGATGAATGAACCAAAAGTTTTGTTAGCTGATGAACCCACATCAAGTTTAGATGATAAAAATGCGGAAAAAGTAATCGAATTGCTGACTTCTTTATCGAAAGAGTATAAGGCAGCTTTACTAATCGTTACGCATGATAACCGAATTAAAGAAAGATTTATCAATAAAATTACCTTGATATGATAGCAAAATTAGCATGGAAAAATATATGGTTCAAACCATTAAATACCATCTTGAGTGTTGTTTTGCTAACCTCAAGTGTTGCGATTATTACCACTTTAGTTTTAGTCGAAAAACAGTTTGAAGAAAAGTTTTCAAGCAATATTGATGGAGTAGATTTGGTAATGGGTGCTCAAGGAAGTCCGTTACAATTGATTTTGTCTTCAGTTTACCAAGTGGATTCTCCTACAGGAAATATTAGTTACGATTCGGCAAAAGTTTGGATGCAACATCCGTTTGTTCAAAAAGCGATTCCTTTAGCTTTTGGGGATAATTATCGTGGATATAAAATCTTAGGAACAACTCCTGATTATTTAGAAAAATATGGTGCAAAGATTGCCAAAGGAAACCTATTCGAAAAAAACTTCGAAGTCGTAATCGGAAGTGATATTGCTCAAAAATTAAGTTTAAAAATTGGTGATGAGTTCTTCGGTTCGCATGGCGATGCGGCAGAAGGAGAAGTGCACGATCATTACGGATATAAAGTTGTTGGAATTGCAAAACCAACAGGGAAAGTAGTCGATAATTTGATTTTGTGTACGATTCCAAGTGTTTGGCAAATGCACGGCGGACATGAAGAAGCAGAAAATCCAGCGCATGGTGAAGAAGGTCACGTTCATGTAGAAGGAGAAGAACATCACGAAGAAGCCGACATGACTTTAGATGAACCTGGAATGGAAATCACAGCTGTTTTACTTAAATTCCGAAACAAAATGGGAATTGTAACTTGGCCAAGAATCATCGCGCAAAACACCAAGATGCAAGTCGCTTCACCAGCAATTGAAGTAAATCGTTTGTTTTCTTTATTCGGAATTGGAATTTCAGCTTTACAATATTTAGCATACGGAATTATGTTGATTTCAGGAATTTCGATTTTCATCGCACTTTACAATACTTTAAAAGAACGCGAAAACGAATTTGCCTTAATGCGTGTCAACGGTGCCAAAAGATTACAACTTTTAAAAGTCGTAATGATTGAAAGTTTGCTTTTATGTGTGGTTGGATTTATTTTTGGTACGATTTTGGGAAGAGTAGGATTAAGTATGTTGTCCAACTCAGCCGAAGAAGATTTCAAAATGAGTTTCAATCCATACGAATTTATTTGGGAGAAAGAAGGAACTTTATTTTTACTAACTATATTTGTGGGCTTTATTGCAGCATTAATTCCTGCCATAAAAGCATACAATTTAAATATTTCAAAAACATTAGCAAATGCGTAATTATATTAAATTAAGTTTAGCTTTAGTCGTTTTTATTTCGATGATGAGCTTTTCAGATAGTACAACTTCAATTGTAAAAGCTTCTACTAAAACATCAGTAGCAGCAGATACGCTGACATGGAAACTATTGGGTGATATCAAATATGTTCGCAAAAAGCATGCGACTTATGGTGAAGTAGAATTCCCACAAGTGAACATGAAATTGAAAATGATGCAAAAGAAAACCGTTTTCATGAGCGGTTTCATTGTGCCAATTGATAACAAAAATTACGCGTTAAGTAAAAACGTATTTGCCGCTTGTTTCTTCTGTGGAAAATCAGGACCAGAAACAATTGCGGGTATCAAATTTAAAGGTGGCGCTTTTCCAAAGTTAAAAACCGATACGTATGTAACTTTAAAAGGAACTTTTAGATATAATGAAACCGATGTAGAAGATTGGATTTACCATATCGAAGACGCCGTAATTATTTCTCAAAGTAAATAAATTAGAAGCCCATTCGTTTGGGCTTTTTTTAATCATTCAAACACATAGCATTGTATTCATTCCAACATAAAAAACACATTTTCTTTGATTTAGATCACACGCTTTGGGATTTTGATAAAAATTCAGGATTTGCTTTTGATACGATTTTCAAACAACAAGGATTTGATATTGAATTGTCGAATTTTTTAAATATTTACATTCCAAGAAATCAACATTATTGGAAATTGTACCAAGTGAATAAAATCACGCATGACGATTTACGTTATTATCGTTTGAAAGACGTTTTTGATGCATTACAATTTAAAGTTTCAGATGAAATGATTCATCATTTGTCTGAAGAATACATCAAATATTTACCCGAATACAATCACCTTTTTGACGGTGCTATTGAGTTATTGGATTATCTAAAGCCGAAATATCAATTGCATATTATAACGAATGGTTTTGCTTCGGTTCAAACAAAAAAAATGAAAAATTCTAATATTGATCATTATTTTGAAACGATAACCAATTCGGAAATGGCTGGAGTTAAAAAACCACATCGCAACATATTTGATTTTGCCTTATCTTTGGCAAAAGCTTCAAAAGAAGAAAGTTTAATGATAGGCGATAGTTATGAAGCCGATATTATTGGTGCACAAGAAGCAGGTATAGAAGCGGTGTTTTTCAATGAACAAAATATTGAAGTAGAAAATCCTGTATTTCAGGTAAAACATTTATTAGAATTAAAAAATATATTATAGTTATGAAGAAAGTAGTTTTATTATTCGTTTTGTTTGTTTACTCTTTTTCTTTTGCTCAAGATAATTACAAGTATGTTATCGTACCAAAAAAATTCAGTTTTTTAAAGGAAGAAAATAAATTTGGATTGAATGAATTGACAAAATCTTTTTTTGAGAAGGAGGGATTTGAAGTTTTTTATGATAGCGATGTTTTACCTCCAAAGCTTTATCAAAATAGATGTTTGGCTTTATTTATAGTCCCAGTTGAAAGTAATACAATGTTTTTAACAAAAATTTATTTTGAAATAAAAGATTGTAAAAATAATATTTTACTACAAAGTGAATTAGCTACAAGTAGAGAAAAATTATTAAAAACAGCTTATAATCAAGCTTTTAGACAAGCTTTGTCTTCACTTAAAGGGAAAATAAATTTCAAAAATGTAGATGCAATAGAAAAAATAGAAGTTGTGGAAACTCCAAAAGAAGTAGATGTTGTTTCTAATAATGAAATTATTTCGAATTCAGTGGCCTCAAACACTTTATTTGCAATTCCAATGGTTAATGGTTATAAACTTGTGAACGATAAGCCAGAAACCATTATTATTTTAAAGAAAACTTCTGCAGACAATATTTTCATAGCTCAGAAAGATTCAAAATCAGGTGTTTTAATGAAGAAGAGTAGTGGTTGGTTTTTTGAATATTACGAAGGAGATAAATTATTTTCAGAAAAAGTGGAGGTTAAGTTTTAAGACTTAATACCCATATTTATCCTTCCAACGATTCTTTAAAAACTGACGCAATTCTTTTTCACGAGCATTTTCGCCTGGTTCAAAGAATTTAGTTTCAGAAATTTCAGTTGGTAAAAATTCTTGTTCGGCAAAATTGTTGGGAAAATCGTGAGAGTATTTATATTCATCTCCGTAACCTAACTCTTTCATTAATTTGGTTGGTGCATTTCGTAAATGAATAGGAACTGGTAAATCGCCAGTTTGTTTTACCATTTGTTGCGCTTTTCCAATTGCCATATAACTGGCGTTGCTTTTTGCTGAAGTTGCTAAATAAATTGCACACTGGCTCAAAATAATACGACTTTCAGGATAGCCAATTGTTGCCACCGCTTGAAAAGCATTATTTGCCATGATAAACGCTGTTGGATTGGCATTTCCTATATCTTCACTGGCTAAAATTAGCATTCTTCGAGCGATGAATTTAACATCTTCGCCACCTTCAATCATTCTAGCTAACCAATAAACAGCGCCATTTGGGTCACTTCCACGAATGGATTTGATGAAAGCTGAAACAATATCATAATGTTGTTCGCCTGTTTTGTCATACAACACCGTGTTTTTTTGCACCAATTGCATTACTTTTTCATTCGTAATTTCAATGGTGTCGCTTTCTGTAGCATTAATAACCAATTCGAAAATATTCAATAATTTTCGCCCATCGCCTCCTGAAAGTCTTATTAATGCTTCGGTTTCTTTTAATTGGATGTTTTTATTTTGTAGCTGAACATCAGTTTTCATCGCGCGATCTAACAACGCTTCCAAATCGTCTTTGGTAAATGCATTCAACACATATACCTGACATCTTGACAATAAAGCGGGAATGACCTCAAAACTCGGATTTTCAGTCGTTGCACCAATTAATGTAACCCAACCTTTTTCCACCGCTGCCAATAAAGAATCTTGTTGCGATTTACTAAAGCGATGAATCTCATCGATAAATAAAATCGGATTTTTAGCTGTGAATAGACCACTGCTTTGCTTCGCTTTTTCAATTACTTCACGAATGTCTTTTACGCCCGAATGTATGGCACTCAGTTGGTAAAACGGACGTTTGCTTTCTTGCGCCATGATTTGTGCTAAGGTAGTTTTTCCAGTTCCTGGAGGTCCCCATAAAATCAAACTTGGAATTAATCCTTTGGCAATTTGTTGCGTTAACGAACCCTCAGGTCCTACTAAATGCAATTGGCTGATGTAGTCTGATAATTGTTGTGGGCGAATGCGTTCGGCTAATGGTTGATTCATGACGTAAAATTACAATTTTATGACAAATGTGCATAGAAATATTTTTGGCTTTATCTTTGAATTCAAATCAATATGGAAAAACAGCACGATAATCCTTTTCAGTTTACAAAAGCGGTCATTTTATTACCGCTATTTTTTGTATTGACATTATGGTCAGTTTTTTGGTATGAATTACAATTTCATGATAACTTGTCTCATTTTGGAATTTATCCAAGGGAGGTTTATGGATTAAAAGGAATTCTTTTTAGTCCGTTTTTGCATGGCGATATTGAGCATTTGGCAAATAATTCAGTTGCGTTATTGGTCTTGTTGCCTATTTTAAGATATTTCTACAAAGAACAATCGTTTGTTGTTTTGCTGTTCGGAATTATATTTTCAGGATTAGGAACTTGGTTGTTGGGAAGACCAAGTTACCACATTGGTGCCAGTGGATTAATTTATGCTTTGGTAAGTTTTATTTTCTTCAAAGGCATTTTTACTAAATATTATCGATTAGTAGCTTTATCATTCACCATCGTAATTTTATACGGAGGAAGCGTTTGGTATATGTTTCCAAATGTAAAAGAAGGTATTTCTTGGGAAGGACATTTAGCAGGATTTCTTGTTGGATTAGCCTTAGCCTTAGTATTAAAAACACCGCAATTTTCAAAACCGATTTTCTACGAATGGGAAAAACCTGATTTCAATCCAGAATTAGATCCCTTTATGAAAAACTTCGATGAAAAAGGTAATTTCAATCCACCACCAAAACCAGAAGAAGTCATTAGAGAATACTTCAATTCTTCTATGAAAGTGGTTTATGAGTTTTTAGGAGGGAAGAAGTAGTTTTTATTGAATTGATTTGTATAGTATAATTTTTTTACTACTTCTGTCTTTTGATAAATATTTAAATACGATTTTCTTATCAGAAATCTTGATGATTTTTAAAATAGAAGTTTCGTTCTTTTCATCATCATAAGTTAATGCGATTAAATTATCTGAAAAAAGATATTTTCCGGTCAAAATTATATCAACATCAAGTCTGATTTCCTCAGCAAAACTTCCATCATTATTAAAAGTAATGCATCTTTCTTGAATTGTTGAGATTGTTTTTTGTTCACTTAGATTTGAACAAAATTTCCCAATTAAAACATCTTGGCTATATGATAAAATTGAAAAAAGAAAAATTAAGCTAAAGAATGTTGTTCTCATAACTATTAATTTTGAACACTGAACACTGAACACTGAACACTGAACACTGAACACTGAACACTGAACTACATTCTCTGTCTCAAAGCCTCGTACAAAAACGCACCACAAGCCACAGAAACATTTAAGGATTCTATAGTGCCAAACATAGGTAATTTTGCTTTTTCATCTACAATTTTTAATACCGAAGGATTAACACCTCGGTCTTCGCTGCCCATAATAATCGCAATTCCTTCGTTGAAGTTGATGTCGTAAATATGGTTTTCTGTTTTTTCAGTTGCAGCAACGGTTTTAATTCCAGAACCTTGCAAATAGAAAATCGCATCTTTAATGTGGTCTACTTTGCAAATAGGCACATTAAAAACCGCACCAGCTGAAGTTTTAACCGTATCGCCATTCACAGGAGCCGAACCTTGTTTTTGGATAATGATTCCGTCAACACCCGTACATTCTGCAGTTCTGATGATAGCGCCAAAGTTACGTGCATCGGATAATTGATCTAAAATTAGGAATAAAGGTTTTTTACCACTTTCGATAACGCCTTCTACTAAAGTTTCTAATGAAACAAAAGAAATAGGAGCAATGGTTGCCACCGCACCTTGGTGATTATTTGGAGTTAATCGGTTTAGTTTTTCAACAGGAACGTATGAAAAGTTGATGTTGTTTCTTTTCATTGTTTTCATCAAATCTTGCATTAAGTCGCCTTGTGCATCTTTTTGAACGAATACTTTATCAATTTCCTTTTTAGCGTTAATTGCTTCAATTATTGCTCTAATCCCGAATATTTGGTTGTCTTTTTCCATGAGGCAAAGGTATAAAAAAACCACTTCAATTGAAGTGGTTTTGGATTTATGTTTTTAAAACTCTTTTGAGTTTATTTTTTTAGATTAATTCGGTTACCAGCTCTTTTAGCATTTCTTCCTTGAAATACAACTTGGCTGTTTGGATTAGTAATTGTAAAAATGTGTCCTACTTTTGTTATTTCAAAGGTAATGATTGCATTTGAATTACCGTCGTCCAATCCTCCTTGATCCATTGGGAAATAAGAAGAAACATCAACCGTTTGTGATAATGGTAAACCAGGTTTATTAAATGTAACAGAAGCTGGAATGTTTATTGGTTGGTTGTAACCATAAGTTGTCCAAAGACTAACATCTAAATAGTATGTTCCGTCTGCTAATGCAGTACTAAGAACTAATTGTTCTGGACAATTGCTGTAGCTGAAGTCAATATAATCACCATTACTGTCGATTAGTTCTAGGTCCATATCTAAATCACAATTGTCAACCATTGTACCGTTATCATCAAAAGAACCAGACCAATTTAAGTCGATAACCAAGTCGCTTGAGTTTTCAATATTGATGTCAAAAACTAGGTCATTAACAGTTCCTAACAATGTTCTATTAGAGACTACTTTAAGTTTTAGGTTTTCTGTGCTTTCAATATCTAAATCATTAAGTAAAGAAATGTCAACACTATAAGATGTAGTGTAAGCAGGGATTTCGAAAATGTAGCCCACTGGTCCTCCGTTTTCTTCGATAGCCACACAATCTGGATCATTACTACGACAACCTGGAATTGAATAATCTTCCATGTCTGTTGCAGTGCTTTCATCTAACATAACCAAACGATATTCAATTGGTTTGTTGATTGCTTTATCTAAAGTGAAATCCAAGGTAATAACATCACCTTCTTTTGCGGTGAATGTTGTTGTACTTGATGTTAAAACAGGTTTTACTTTGCTTCCTAAATCAGTATCGTCGTCATTACAAGCAGTTAGCATTATAATTGACGAAAAAAGGACACTTGTAAAAAGGAATCGTATGATATTTATTTTTTTCATAATGAATCGTTATTAAAGTTTAGTGTATACGGCTGTAAAAGTTCTTCTAGCGGTACCGCTACTGAAACCTCTAATTGAGTAATACATGGTTATAGAGACTACTTCTCCAGTGTCAGGATCAAGAGTTACAAACCCTGAGTCGCTATCACCTTCAACTAAATTTGTATAATAATCACCAAGATATTGTTCTTCGATTTGTATAGATTGACAAACATCGTTAAATACAAAACCATCTCTTGGAGCACCATCAGAAGTTAAATCACCATTGCCATAAGGACCTGTTGAAGAAGTTACATATTGTCCAATACCAATTTCAGTAATTACCTCACCTGGGAAATTATAAGTCGTATTATTATCTGTACGAGTGACAACTAGGTCATAAGTACCAGCTAAGTTAGATTCACACTTAGCAATTGTAATTGTAATTTGTTTTTTATCATCTGCAATAACTGTTGCGTCTGAATTTGTTCCATCTAAGTTGATTACAATTGTTTTTGGAGTATTTCCTGGAAGTACAGAAGGATCTACTGTAATTGGAATTTGCGTAAAATCAGAACCTGCTTCTAATATTGTAGATGTTCCAGAAATGGTATAATCCGTTCCTTGAATTGCAGTACTGCTTGGGTCAATTGAAAATGATATAACAATATCTTCATTTGAAGGAGTTCCGTTAGCACCTCCAATTAGGTTAATCTTTTCATTAATTAAGTAAGGATCAGTATCTGCTCCAGTGAAAATGAACGAATTGAAACTTCTACTGAAACCTACAACTCTAGCTCCATTTCCTGTATTTTCTTCATCGTCTTTAACACACGATGTTATCATTAAAAGTGCGAAGAACGCTAATGATAAAATTTTAATTTTTTTCATATTTCTTTTTTTTATTCGTTCCAAAATATTTTACTAGTAAATGCTTGTGCTTCTGTTTGTTGGGGAACATTTGCCGTGTTTCCTGCAATTTCAGAACTTGGATAAAGTAGACGAATTGGTCTAGAAGTTCCAGGAGCTACAGTAGATAATGGAACGTGAGCTGGAAACCCAGTTCTTGTGTTTTCAATCCAAGTTTCTGCACCATTAATTCCGTTTAAAGCAATCCATTTTTGGTTGATAATTGCTTCAATTTCGTTTCCTGTTGAACTATCCCAATTTACAAGTGAAATAGATTGACTGAAATATGTGATAGCGTCTGATTCTGTTAAGCCTAAGATTTTGTATGATTCTTTAATACCACTTTCATATAAATCTTTAGCTGAACCTGTTAAATAGCCTCTCTGAACTGCTTCAGCTTGTAATAAGAAGCTTTCAGCTGCAGTAAATATAATTCCATCTTGAGCTGAATTAATTAATAAACCAGGACCAATATGAGAAACAGGGTAGTTTGTAGAAGCTTCTAAAATATCGCCTTGTTGATGACCAGCATAAGAACCATTTGAAGCTGCCGCATAGATACGGTTTCTTCTTGTGTCGTTTGTATTAGTCAAATACTCGATAGTGTATTTTGTAGCAGCAGTTGAGCTATAATTGTTTACAAAAGCATCGTTCACATTTAAAAACAATGAAGCAAATCCATTTTGTTGATTAGTAGCTGCTGCATAACCTGGGTTAATAGTTATGTTATCATTTGCTCCTAAAAATTCAGCACCATTTGCTTCCATTTCGTCAATTTTATCTTGAACATAAGTTCCAGATGCTGTTCTGTCAGATTCTCTTAATAAAATTCTAAGTTTAATTGTATTTGCGAATTTTTTCCATGTTTCCATGTCACCACCTAACATAACATCATTTCCGCCTGGGTTTAAGCTTCCAGCAGGAGCATTGTCAATAAGGGCAATCGCTTCATCTAATTGAATAATTAAATTACGATAAATTGTTAAATCATCATCGTATTCAGGTGTTAAATTAGCACCTCTTTTGTGTGCTTCTGAGTATGGAATATCTCCATACATATCAACTAAGTATTGAAAATAATACGATTTCATAATTTTAGCAATTGCTTTATAATTATCGTATTCTGTTCCTTCTACATTTTGAATAAAAGTATAATTTGAAGTTCTTAACATTAAGTTTTCAAAAATACCAGAATAGAAATCTGAAGTTACATTATAATTATGCTCATTAAAATAATAACTTGAGTTAGAAGCTCCAACATCTCTTGTCCAATTGTTCATCATAAGATTACCTAATTGGTTCATGTCTCTTGCCAATGTATTGTAAGTGTAAACTTGAGTAGCTGCAAGAACAATTGCCGGATCTATATTTTCAGATGTTGGATTGTTTGGGTCATCATTTACATCTAAAAAATCATCACATGAGTTTAGACTAGTAAGTACTACTAATCCAAAAGCTATATGTTTAAAAATATTTTTCATAGTATTTCTTAAAAAGTTAAGTTAAAGTTGATTCCGTAGGTTCTTGTTGGAGGCGCTTGGTTTCCTGTGCTAAGTCCAACATTGTTTCCTGTAGTGAATGAGAATTCAGGGTCAGTATAGTTTCTGTTTTCTTTTGGTAAAATCATGAAAACATTTCTAGCATTGAATCCGATAGATAGTCCGTCGATACCAATATGGCTTAATATATCTTTAGAAAAAGTATATGTTAAGGCAATTTCTCTACATTTAAAAGCAGTTGCGTCTAAAACGAAGTTTTCATCGATTTCTCTATAAATTCCTGTGTAATAGTCTTGTCCTCCTGATGTAGTTATTGTATTGTTTTCTGTGTAAACACCCGGTGAAGTTTCAATTACAGAGTTAGGGAAGATAAAAGGTTGTCTTCCGCCTTGAGCTGTAGCAATATCAGTTCCGTTTTGAATTAAACCATCTTTAACTCCAGCATAGAATACGTGTCCTGTTCTGTAATCAAATACTCCAGAAAGTTTGAAGTTTTTATAGCGTAAAGAAGTTGATAAACCTAAAATATAATCAGGTGTTGTTTTTCCTAATTTAACATTTGTTGCTTTTAATGGGTCGCCAGTTGAAGCGTCAATTACAACATTTCCATTTTCATCTCTTTGGTAACCAGTTCCAACAATCATTGGGAATTGTTCTCCAGCAATAGCAGCAATTCCAGCAGTTCCAAGGTAATCTCCAACAGCTACTTGAGTTGAAGTTTCGGTAACCTTGTCAACAACAGTTTTTGGTGCGCTATATCCAAAACGAATATCCCATGTTATATTGTCTGTTTTTACGGGTGTTAATCCTAAATCTAATTCAATACCAGTAGATGTTGTTTCTCCAACATTTATTGTAGCTACGTTAGCTCCAGAAGCACTTGATGGAGATGTTTGAAGGATTTGATCTGTGTTTTTAGAACTGTAGTAACTAGCATCAAAAGTAATTCTACGTTTATAAAATTCAAGATTTAAATTAATCTCTTTAGATATGTTATTCTCATTTCTTAAGTTTCCATCAGTGATTTCTAAATTTTGTACAAATGAGTTAATTGTACTGTATGGGAAACCTGCACTTGCGCCGCTTAAAAAACGGTCGTTGATGTCATATGGTCCTACAATTGCATTACCAACTTTTACTATACTTGCTGATAATTTTGCATAATTTAAGATTTCACCACCAAAATTTTCAAATGCTTTTGTTGGTATAAAAGAAACACCAGCACTTGGGTAGAAAAACGAATTATTGTTCTTGTTTAATACCGATGTCCAGTCATTTCTTCCTGTTAAATTAAGGAATAAATAATCTTTATATCCAAAATCAACATTTGCAAAAAAGGCATATCCTCTTTGTTGTGATTTAAAATCAGTTGGAATTGCATTTCCAGTAATGTTAGAAATATTATACAATCCTGGAACTACTAAACGTTCACCTCTAATAGAAGAAGCATTTGATTCTATACTAGTAATATTGTTACCAACGTTTGCTTTAAATGAAATGTCATTAGTAAGCATATAATTAAAGTTCAATAAGAAATCTGAATATATTCTTCTTGAATTACTGTTGTTAACTTCATATGAAGAAACATAATCAAATGGAGAATCCCAATAAACTACTTCAGCAACATAACCATTGAAAAATTCGTAACCATTAAATGAAGTTGTTCTAAAACTTGCTCTATAAGTCGCGTCGATGTTTTTGTTGATTTTGTATCCAATTTCTCCAACACCTTCAATAGTCTGTCCTTTAGTGTCGATTCTTTCGTTTTTAAGTCTCCAATATGGACTTAATTCCCAATATGTCCAGTGTGTTGCGTTGTCCGGATTTGAAAAAGCTTCTACAGGTACATTTACAGGAACTTGGGTTAATGAGTTATAAACAGAACCTTCTACACCTCCAGCCGTATTTTGGTGACTAGTAGTGTAACGTAAATTTGCGTTTAAACTCCATTTATCATTTGACTTACCACCGCTGAAATTGAAGTTATTTTTCTTAAAAGTATCTGAGGGAATAATACCACTTGTTTCTTGATTTCCGATAGAAAGGTTTACGTACCCGTTTTCATCACCTGAAGAAACTGCAATAGAGTTTAATTGAGTAGTTCCAGTGTTGAAAAATGGTTTGTAGTTGTCTTTAATAAAAGAATATGGCATTAAAGTTTGTTCCAAACCAGTTGGTTGAAGAGAACCGTCTAATTCTGGACCCCAACTCGTGTTTTCTGTAAAATCTTGAGCTCCTTGGTAGCCTTGTCCAAATCTGTTTTGAAGTTTTGGTAACATCGAAACTTCTTCAAAAGTGATAGAAGAATTTAGTGCAATATTAAATTTGCTTTCCTCTTTATTTCCTTTTTTTGTTGTAACGATAATTACACCATTTGATCCTTGTGATCCATATAAAGCAGCACCGTTTGAACCTTTGATTACGTTTATAGATTCAATAATTTCTGGATTTAATTCAGAGAATGCACCCGATGTTGAAATAACTCCATTAATAACAATTAAAGCTTCGTTGTTTCCTGAGATAGAGCGAAAACCACGTAATTGAATTCTAGTGTTTGGGTTTACACCATTATTAATAGTGTTGATTTGTAAACCTGATACTTTTCCAACTAATCCCACAGCTGCATTAGTCGCTTTTGCTTGGTTTAATTCATCTGTTTTTACAACTTGTGATGCTGTTGTGATTTCGTCTGGTTTTCTTTTTATACCTAAAGCTGTAACTACAACTGATTCAAGTTCGGTCACATCCTCCTTCATTGTAATGTTGATTTTTGAAGATGATACAACAACTTCTTGAGGTAACATTCCGATAAATGAAAAAACAAGTACAGCTCCGTCATTTACTTTGATTTGATAGTTTCCATCAAAATCAGATTGAGTTCCGTTTTTTGTTCCTTTTTCAAGAATTGTAACTCCTGGAAGAGGCACTCCTCCTTCGTCAAGAATTGTTCCTGACACAGATTTTGCCTGAGCAAAAAATTGTTGACTTAACAACAGCGCTAAAAAGGTTAGTAATAAATTAATTTTTGATTTCATATTGGTTGATTTGAATTTATAATTCAAAATTGTGAATTATTTCATAACAAACCTAATATAATATTAACTTTTTTATAACATTTTTTGTGTTAAATTAAAAATTTGTCTTAAAACTAATATGTATAATTGAATTAGAGAGTTTTATCGCTTGGTCGCTTGTACTTCCGTTGGCGTAAACTAAATTAAAAAGTCCGTTTTTGGTAAATAATCCAAATCCAAAACCTAAGCCTAAAAGTTTATCATTTATTACTGCTGTTTTGTCTTGAAAATAGCCATAATCAGTTATGGAATGAATATATAAATTAGGAGTGACTAAATATCGGTATTCTGCCATAATTCCGCTAAAAACATTAGCTTGTAGGCTATTTTCGTTAAAGCCTCGTATCGAATTGATGCCTCCAAATCGAAACAACTCATTAATTACATAATCGTCACTTTGTAAATAAAAAGTTTGATTCCTTAGATAAATACTGTTTTTCTGATTCAGATTAAAGTTGTGACTTAAATCCAATTGAGTAAAAAATTGACTTGTTTTTTTAGATGTAAGGGTTCGATTACCCGTCCCTGCTTTTATGTAGACTTTTGATTTTTCAGGAAAGATGAAGTTTTCGTTGTCAAAATTGGTGTGTTCAAAACTTGTAGTTAAAAAAGTATTCGTAAAATCATTCAAACTAAACGAGTTTGTGTTTTGAATGTCAACCGAAGTAGTTTTTTGATAACCAATAAAAGCTTTTGTGTTGTATGAAAAATAATAACCCAAATTCAAATCGGTAAGGGTATTCTGAAAAGTAGAATCTTGTTTAAAAATTCTCAAATTTGCTTTAATTCCGATGGGAGTTTTAAAAATATAAGGCAATTCGGTTCCTAAATTAAACGAAGTTTGTCTGTTGCCATCGTTTTTCCAATACAAATTGAATTTTTCGCCGGTGTTTAAAATATTCTGCAATTGCAAATCCAAATAACCGTTAAAAGTCAATTTACTTTGATCATCGTTTGAAAACCCTATAAAGCCATCAAATTTATTGGGTTTCGATTTTTCTAAATACACAAAAATTTTCGTCGAATCAGTTGTAAATAAAATTTCAGGATATTTCAGCTGACTCACAAATTGCAATTTATCAAACTCATCATTAATCTGCTTTAGATTATCTTGATTAAAAGTCGCTTTTTTAGCTTTTTTAGTAATTGCTTTTTTAATTCCTGCTGGAAATTTATCATAACCTACGATAACAATATCAGTAATATTTCTTTTCGAATTGAGTTTCAGTTGCAATTCAGAAAATAAATTGTTGTCAACTTTTCGCTGATTAGTCAATTGCAAATTCGCTAACGAATAGCCTTTCTTTTCCAGCAACGCAATTTTACTTTTCATGAAATTCTCAACTTCATTCATGGTAATGGTAATAGTGTCTTTCTCTAATTGTAATAGTGATTTTTCTTCGGCAGAAAGTTTACCTATATATATGCTATTGTTTTTTATCGAATTACCTAAATGATATTTAAAAACAAAACTACTATCATTCACTTTTTTCTGTTCTAATAGCAACCAATCAAAAAAACCTTCGTTCTTTAATTTACTTTCAAAACGTTTTTGCTCTTCTAAAAGTAAAGCAACTGAACTGTGTTTAGATTCGTATTGTAAACTGTCAATGGTTTTGTTTTCTGTTTCGGAAGTTCCTTTTATGTTTAAATAGAAATTTTGTCCCAATGAAAATTGGAAGCAAAAAAACAGAATAAAACCAAAAAGTAATTTCATAGCAGTAAAGAAACGAAAAAAAAGTAAAATAAATTTTATATTCACTTTGTCATTCTGAACTTGTATCATAATCTAACGCAACAATTCAAGAGAATTTTTGTCTTTCATTTTTGTAACTCAATACCAATCAAAACACTACAAAAATCAAATCGCATTGAAAATTAATAAATTATGATTTGGAAAGTAAAAAATAATTCCTACATTTGCAACCCCGTAAAAAGCGGGAATTTTAAACAGTAAAAATTTTTAGTATTTAATTATGCCAACAATTCAACAATTAGTAAGAACAGGGAGAACCCAAATAACTAAGAAGAGTAAATCGGCTGCTTTAGATTCTTGTCCTCAAAGAAGAGGTGTGTGTACTCGTGTTTACACAACAACTCCTAAAAAACCAAACTCAGCAATGAGAAAGGTAGCTAGGGTTCGTTTAACAAACGGTAACGAGGTGAATGCATACATTCCTGGAGAAGGTCACAATCTACAAGAGCACTCGATAGTATTAGTTAGAGGTGGAAGAGTAAAAGATTTACCAGGTGTACGTTACCACATCGTACGTGGAGCATTAGATACTGCGGGTGTTGCAGGAAGAACACAACGTAGATCTAAGTATGGAGCAAAACGTCCAAAACCAGGACAAGCACCTGCACCAACTGGAAAGAAAAAGTAATTTAAAATCTTTTAAAGAAAAGACATGAGAAAAAGAGCGGCCAAAAAAAGACCACTTTTACCAGATCCAAAATTTAACGATCAGTTAGTAACACGTTTTGTAAACAACTTAATGTGGGATGGTAAAAAATCAACAGCTTTTAAAGTTTTCTATGATGCATTAGAAATCGTTGAAACTAAAAAGCAAGATGCAGAAAAATCTGCTTTAGAGATTTGGAAAGATGCATTAACAAATGTTATGCCTCACGTAGAAGTTCGTTCACGTAGAGTGGGTGGAGCTACATTCCAAATTCCAATGCAAATTCGTCCAGATAGAAAGATTTCTTATGCTATCAAATGGATGATTCTTTATGCAAGAAGAAGAAACGAAAAATCAATGGCAGGAAAATTAGCTTCTGAAATTTTAGCTGCGGCTAAAGAAGAAGGTGCTGCTGTTAAGAAAAGAATGGATACTCACAAAATGGCAGATGCTAATAAAGCATTCTCTCACTTTAGATTTTAATTCGTACAGAAATGGCTAGAGATTTAAAATATACAAGAAATATTGGAATTGCTGCTCACATTGATGCTGGTAAAACAACAACAACTGAGCGTATCTTATTCTATACAGGAAAATCACACAAAATTGGTGAAGTACATGATGGTGCTGCAACAATGGACTGGATGGCACAAGAGCAAGAAAGAGGTATTACAATTACTTCAGCTGCTACAACTTGTGAGTGGAATTTTCCAACAGAGCAAGGTAAAGTATTGCCAGAAACATTACCATACCACTTTAATATTATCGATACTCCGGGACACGTTGACTTTACAGTTGAGGTAAACCGTTCGTTACGAGTATTAGATGGTTTAGTGTTCTTATTTAGTGCGGTTGATGGTGTTGAGCCTCAGTCTGAAACTAACTGGAGATTAGCTGACCAATATAGAGTTCCTCGTATGGGATTCGTAAACAAAATGGACCGTCAAGGTTCTAACTTCTTAAATGTTTGTCAACAAGTTAGAGACATGTTAAAATCTAACGCTGTTGCAATTACTTTACCAATTGGTGAAGAAAATGACTTTAAAGGAGTTGTTGACTTAGTAAAAAACCAAGCTATTATTTGGCATGACGAAACTCAAGGGGCAACTTTTGATATCGTGCCTATTCCAGCTGATATGGTTGACGAAGTAAAAGAGTATCGTTCAATTTTAATTGAAGAGATTGCTACTTACGACGAAAACTTGTTGGAAAAATACATGGAAGATGAAAACTCTATTACTGAGGATGAAATCAATACAGCTTTAAGAGCTGCTACAATTGATATGGCTATCATTCCTATGATTGCTGGTTCTTCTTTCAAAAATAAAGGTGTTCAGTTCATGTTAGATGCAGTATGTAAATACTTACCATCTCCAATGGATAAAGAAGGTATCGAAGGAATTCACCCTGATGATGCTGATTTATTAGAAGAAGATCAAAAGAAAATTTTACGTCGTCCTGATCCAAAAGAGCCGTTCGCAGCTTTAGCATTTAAAATTGCTACTGACCCTTATGTTGGTCGTTTAGCTTTCTTCCGTGCTTATTCAGGTCGTTTAGATGCTGGTTCTTATATCTTGAACACTCGTTCTGGAAACAAAGAGCGTATATCTCGTATTTACCAAATGCATGCTAACAAACAAAATCCAATCGAATATATTGAGGCTGGAGATATTGGAGCTGCTGTAGGATTTAAAGATATCAAGACTGGAGATACAATGTGTGATGAAAAACACCCAATTATTCTTGAGTCAATGAAATTCCCTGATCCTGTAATTGGTATCGCAATTGAGCCAAAAACAAAAGCTGACGTAGATAAAATGGGTATGGCTTTAGCTAAATTAGCTGAAGAAGATCCAACATTTACAGTTAGAACTGATGAGGCTTCAGGTCAAACGATTATTTCAGGTATGGGTGAGTTACACTTAGACATCCTTGTAGATCGTATGAAACGTGAGTTTAAAGTTGAGGTTAACCAAGGTGAGCCACAAGTAGAATATAAAGAAGCGTTCACAAAAGCAGCACAACACAGAGAAACTTACAAAAAGCAATCTGGAGGTCGTGGTAAATTTGGTGATATCGTATTCCGTTTAGAACCTGCTGATTTAGTAGACGGTAAAGCTCCTATGGGATTACAGTTTGTTAATGAAGTTAAAGGTGGTAACGTACCAAAAGAATATATTCCAGCTGTTGAAAAAGGTTTCAGAGAAGCTATGAAAGCAGGTCCTTTAGCAGGATATGCAGTAGATAGTTTAAAAGTAACTTTATTAGACGGATCTTTTCACCCTGTGGATTCTGATGCTCTTTCTTTCGAATTAGCAGCTAAAATGGGATATAAAGAAGTAGGTCGTGCTGCTGGTGCAGTTATTCTTGAGCCAATCATGAAAATCGAAGTTATTACTCCAGAAGAAAATATGGGTGATATCGTAGGTGACTTGAACCGTCGTAGAGGTCAAGTAAATGATATGGGTGACAGAAATGGTGCTAAAACTATCAAAGCAGATGTGCCTTTATCAGAAATGTTTGGTTATGTAACAACATTAAGAACATTATCATCAGGTAGAGCTACATCAACAATGGAGTTTTCACATTATGCAGAAACACCTTCTAATATTTCAGAAGCTGTAATCAAAAAAGCAAAAGGTAACGCTTAATTTTTAAGAAAATGAGTCAAAAAATCAGAATAAAATTAAAATCTTACGATCACATGTTGGTTGATAAATCAGCAGAGAAGATTGTAAAAACTGTAAAA
The DNA here is from genome assembly GCF_004363695.1 of Flavobacterium cheniae. GTDB lineage: Bacteria > Bacteroidota > Bacteroidia > Flavobacteriales > Flavobacteriaceae > Flavobacterium > Flavobacterium cheniae. The sequence continues at coordinate 70,833 of NZ_SNZC01000003.1, forward strand.
AGTACTGGTGCAGTAGTAACGGGTCCAATTCCATTACCAACTCACAAAAAGATTTTTACTGTATTACGTTCTCCACACGTTAATAAAAAATCAAGAGAGCAGTTCGAATTAAGTTCATACAAGAGACTATTAGATATCTATAGTTCTTCTTCAAAAACTATCGATGCTTTAATGAAATTAGAATTACCTAGTGGTGTTGAAGTAGAAATCAAAGTATAATTGATTTAGATTGCAATCGCAATAACCATAAAAAAACCGTCAATGTTAATAGCATTACGGTTTTTTTCTTACCATATTTAGTGAGTGAAATTGCCTTTTTTGAAGGAAATTTCACTTAACTATTTATTTTTGCGATAATTAAAAAATAATTTATATATTTGCACCCTCAAAATGAGTAGTGTGCAAATACTATTTGTTGTATAAATAAGAGTTTAATTAATTAATTAGTTTAATATGTCTGGGTTAATCGGAAGAAAAATTGGCATGACTAGCATCTTTGATGAGAACGGGAAAAATATTCCTTGTACTGTAATCGAGTGTGGTCCATGCGTTGTTACCCAAGTCAGAACCAATGAAGTAGACGGATATTCTGCTATTCAGTTAGGTTTCGATGACAAAGCTGAAAAACGTTCTATTAAAGCTGAGTTAGGTCACTTTAAGAAAGCGGGAACAGCTGCAAAGAAAAAAGTCGTTGAATTCAAAGGTTTTGAACAGGAGTACAAATTAGGCGATGTAATCGCCGTTGACTTATTCGCTGAAGGTGAATTTGTTGATGTATTAGGAGTTTCTAAAGGAAAAGGATTCCAAGGGGTTGTTAAACGTCATGGTTTTGGCGGTGTTGGACAAGCAACACACGGTCAACACAACCGTTTAAGAGCACCAGGATCTGTAGGAGCGTCATCTTATCCATCTAGAGTATTCAAAGGAATGCGTATGGCTGGAAGAATGGGAGGAGATAATGTAACAGTACAAAACCTTAGAGTTTTAAAAGTGGTAGGTGAGAAAAATCTTTTAGTAATAAAAGGTTGTGTTCCAGGTCACAAAAACTCTTATGTAATCATTCAGAAGTAATGGAAGTAAAAGTTTTAGATATCAACGGAAAAGAAACTGGAAGAAAAGTTCAACTTTCTGATTCAGTTTTCGCAATCGAGCCAAACAAACATGCTGTATATTTAGATGTAAAGCAATATTTGGCTAATCAAAGACAAGGAAACCACAAAGCTAAAGAAAGAGCTGAAGTTGCAGGAAGTACTCGTAAAATTAAAAAACAAAAAGGAACTGGTACTGCTCGTGCAGGATCTGCAAAAAATCCTTTGTTTAAAGGTGGAGGTACAGTTTTTGGACCAAGACCAAGAAGCTACTCATTCAAATTGAACAAAAACTTAAAAAGATTAGCTCGTAAATCAGCTTTATCTTTAAAAGTAAATGAGTCAAATTTAGTAGTAGTTGAAGATTTTACATTTGACACACCAAGCACTAAAAATTTCATTAACGTATTGAAGTCTTTAGGGTTAGATAATAAAAAATCTTTATTTGTGTTGGGCGATTCAAATAAAAATGTATATTTGTCGTCACGCAATTTAAAAGCGTCTAGCGTTGTAACTACTTCAGAATTAAGTACTTATGCAATTTTAAATGCAAAAAGTTTAGTTCTTTTAGAAGGTGCTGTAGACGGAATTGAAGCTAATTTAAGTAAATAATAAGATTATGAGTATCATAATTAAGCCTATTATAACTGAGAAAATAACTAAAGATGGTGAAATTTTTAACCGTTTTGGTTTTGTAGTTGCAAAAACTGCTAACAAAATTCAGATCAAAAATGCTATTGAAGCAGCTTTTGGTGTGAATGTAGTTGCAGTTAATACAATGAACTATAGAGCTGATAGAAGTGTTAAATATACTAAAAGTGGTTTAATCAGTGGGAAAACAAATGCTTACAAAAAAGCAATTGTACAAGTTCAAGAGGGAGAAACAATAGATTTTTATACTAATATCTAATAGAAAATGTCAGTTAGAAAATTAAAACCTATTACCCCGGGTCAGCGATTTAGAGTTGTTAATAGCTTTGACACTATTACAACTGATAAGCCGGAGCGTTCATTGATCGCACCGAAAAAAAACTCTGGAGGTAGAAATAGTCAAGGAAAAATGACCATGCGTTACACAGGCGGTGGTCACAAACAAAAGTATCGTATTATCGATTTTAAAAGAACTAAAGTTGGAATTCCAGCTACAGTTAAAACTATCGAGTATGATCCAAATCGTTCAGCTTTTATTTCATTATTATTTTATGCTGATGGAGCTAAAACTTACATCATTGCACAAAATGGATTGCAAGTTGGGCAAACTGTAGTTTCAGGTCCAGATGCATCTCCAGAAATTGGAAATGCAATGCCTTTAAGTAAAATTCCTCTAGGAACTGTTATTTCGTGTATCGAATTAAGACCAGGTCAAGGAGCTGTAATCGCTCGTTCTGCAGGAACTTTCGCTCAGTTGATGGCAAGAGATGGAAAATATGCAACAATTAAAATGCCTTCAGGAGAAACAAGATTAATCTTGTTAACTTGTTCAGCTACTATTGGAGCAGTTTCTAACTCTGATCACCAATTAATCGTATCAGGTAAAGCTGGTAGATCAAGATGGTTAGGTAGAAGACCAAGAACAAGACCAGTAGCAATGAACCCAGTTGATCACCCTATGGGAGGTGGTGAAGGACGTTCATCTGGAGGTCATCCACGTTCAAGAAAAGGTTTACCTGCTAAAGGTTATAGAACTCGTTCTAAAGTTAACCCGAGTAATAAGTATATTGTAGAACGTAGAAAGAAATAATTAGATAGACATGGCACGTTCATTAAAAAAAGGACCATTTGTTCACTTTAAATTAGAGAAGAAAGTTCAAGAAAATATCGCAGGTGGTAATAAAGGTGTTGTTAAGACTTGGTCTAGAGCATCTATGATTACTCCAGATTTCGTTGGACAAACTATCGCAGTTCACAATGGTCGTCAGTTTGTACCAGTTTACGTTACAGAAAACATGGTAGGACACAAATTAGGAGAGTTTTCACCAACAAGATCTTTTAGAGGTCATGCTGGGGCTAAAAATAAAGGTAAAAAATAAGAAGCAATGGGAGTTCGTAAAAGAGAAGTTGCGGATGCAAGAAAAGAGGCTAACAAGTCTATTGCATTTGCTAAATTAAATAACTGTCCAACTTCACCTAGAAAAATGCGTTTAGTTGCAGATTTAGTAAGAGGTCAGAAAGTTGAACTAGCTCTTAATATTTTAAGATTTAGTCAAAAAGAAGCTTCAAGAAAATTAGAGAAATTGTTGTTATCTGCCATAAACAATTATGTACAGAAAAACGAAGATGCTAATTTAGAAGAAGCAGGCTTATTTGTAAAAACGATTACAGTTGATGGAGGAATGATGTTAAAAAGACTTCGTCCAGCACCACAAGGTCGTGCACACAGAATTAGAAAACGTTCTAACCACGTAACAATCGTGTTAGGATCAAATAATAACACACAAAGCAATTAATAAACAGTATGGGACAAAAGACAAATCCAATAGGAAATAGACTTGGTATCATCAGAGGATGGGACTCAAACTGGTATGGTGGAAATGATTACGGTGATAAAATCGCTGAAGATTATAAAATCAGAAAGTATATCCATGCTCGTTTATCTAAAGCAAGTGTATCAAAAATAATTATCGAGAGAACTTTAAAACTTGTAACCGTTACTATCACTACTGCTAGACCTGGTATTATTATCGGAAAAGGTGGTCAAGAGGTAGACAAGTTAAAAGAAGAACTTAAGAAAATTACTGACAAAGAAGTTCAAATCAACATCTTTGAAATTAAAAGACCTGAACTTGATGCTTATTTAGTAGCTACAAGTATCGCTCGTCAAATTGAAAGTAGAATTTCTTACAGACGTGCAATTAAAATGGCTATTGCTGCTGCAATGCGTATGAACGCAGAAGGTATCAAAGTACAAATTTCTGGTCGTTTGAATGGAGCTGAAATGGCACGTTCAGAAAACTTCAAAGAAGGTAGAATTCCTTTATCAACTTTCAGAGCTGATATTGATTATTCATTAGGTGAAGCACATACTACTTATGGTAGAATGGGTATCAAAGTATGGATAATGAAAGGTGAGGTTTATGGAAAAAGAGATCTTTCTCCGTTAGTAGGAATGGACAAACAAAAGTCTAAGCCTTCAGGATCTTCTGCTCCAAAAAGAGATGGAAATAAGCCAAACGCACGCAAAAGAAAGTAATTATTTAAACTAAAGAAAAATGTTACAGCCTAAAAGAACAAAATACCGTAAGGTACAGAAAGGTAGAATGAAAGGCGTTTCTCAAAGAGGACACGAGCTTTCAAATGGAATGTTTGGTATCAAATCTTTAGATTCTTCATTTATTACTTCTCGTCAAATTGAAGCAGCTCGTATTGCAGCAACACGTTTCATGAAAAGAGAAGGTCAATTATGGATCAAAATATTTCCAGATAAACCTATTACAAAGAAACCATTAGAAGTACGTATGGGTAAAGGTAAAGGTGCAGTTGAGTATTGGGCTGCAGTTGTTAAACCTGGTAAAATTATGTTTGAAGTTGGAGGAGTTCCTCTATCAGTTGCAAAAGAAGCTTTACGCTTAGCAGCTCAAAAACTTCCTGTTAAAACTAAGTTTATCGTTGCTAGAGATTTCGAAGCATAATCAAAATTTATTATGAAACAATCAGAAATTAAAAATCTATCTGCAGCTGAGTTACAAGAACAACTTAGTCAGTTAAAGAAAACGTATACCGACCTAAAAAATGCTCATGCAATTTCGCCAATCCAAAATCCTCTTCAATTAAGAGGTTTAAGAAGATCAGTTGCGAGATTACATACAGAGTTAACTAAAAGAGAGTTACAATAATTGTAGACTAGCTGAAAGATGGAAAAAAGAAATTTAAGAAAAGAGAGAATAGGTGTGGTGACTTCAAACAAAATGGAGAAATCTATTGTTGTGTCACAAACTACAAAAGTGAAACACCCATTATACGGTAAGTTCGTGTTAAAAACTAAAAAATACGTTGCACACGACGAAACAAACGATTGTAACATTGGAGATACAGTAAAGATCATGGAAACAAGACCTTTATCTAAATCAAAATGTTGGAGATTAGTTGAAATCATTGAAAGAGCTAAGTAATTATGGTACAACAAGAGTCAAGATTAAAAGTAGCAGATAATACGGGAGCTAAAGAAGTTTTAACTATCCGTGTTTTAGGAGGAACGAAACGTCGTTATGCCTCTGTTGGTGACAAAATTGTAGTTTCAATTAAAGATGCAACTCCAAACGGAAACGTTAAAAAAGGAGCGGTATCAACTGCAGTGGTTGTACGTACCAAAAAAGAAGTGAGAAGAGCTGATGGATCTTACATCCGTTTTGACGATAACGCATGTGTATTGTTAAACGCTGCAGGAGAAATGAGAGGAACTCGTGTTTTTGGTCCAGTTGCCAGAGAACTTCGTGAAAAACAATTCATGAAAATTGTATCATTAGCACCAGAAGTGCTTTAATTCTTATACAAATGATAAAGCTAAAAATAAAATCAGGAGATATCGTAAGAGTTATTGCTGGAGACCACAAAGGTTCTGAAGGTAAAATTGTACGTGTTCTTCGTGAGAAAAACAAAGCGATTGTTGAAGGAGTTAACATGGTTTCGAAACATACAAAACCAAGTGCAAAAAACCCTCAAGGAGGAATCGTTAAGAAAGAAGCTCCTATCCATGTGTCTAACTTGTCTTTAATTGACCCAAAGTCAAAAGAAGCAACTAAAGTTGGTTTCAAACAAGAAGGAGACAAGAAAGTGAGATTTTCAAAAAAATCTAATCAAGTACTATAGTTATGGCATATATTCCTAGACTAAAAGAAGAATATAAGAGCAGAGTAATTGCTGCTCTTACAGAAGAATTCGGTTACAAAAACGTAATGCAAGTTCCTAAACTTGAAAAAATCGTTGTAAGCCGTGGAGTTGGTGCAGCAGTATCTGACAAAAAGTTAGTAGACTACGCTGTTGAAGAAATGACAAAAATTACTGGGCAAAAAGCAGTTGCTACTATTTCTAAAAAAGACGTTGCGTCTTTCAAATTGAGAAAAGGTATGCCAATTGGTGCTAAAGTAACTTTACGTGGAGAAAGAATGTATGAATTCTTAGATAGATTGATTACTTCATCTTTACCACGTGTTAGAGATTTCAGCGGAATTAAATCTACTGGATTTGACGGAAGAGGTAACTATAACTTAGGTGTGCTTGAACAAATCATTTTCCCAGAAATTGATATTGATAAAGTAAATAAAATCTCAGGATTTGATATTACCTTCGTAACTTCTGCAGAAACAGATAAAGAAGCAAAAGCATTATTAGCGGAATTAGGATTACCTTTTAAAAAGAATTAAGACATGGCTAAAGAATCAATGAAAGCCCGTGAGGTGAAAAGAATTGCATTAGTAGAAAAGTATGCTGAGAAAAGAAAAGCTTTGAAAGAAGCTGGAGATTTCGAAGGATTACAAAAATTACCAAAAAATTCTTGTCCAGTTAGAGTACACAATCGTTGTAAATTAACAGGTAGACCAAGAGGGTATATGCGTCAGTTTGGTCTTTCACGTGTAACATTCCGTGAAATGGCTAATCAAGGATTAATTCCAGGTGTTAAAAAAGCATCTTGGTAATCTCGAAAAAAGTTATTACTTTTGCAATCCAATAAAAAAGTTTAATTGGTTAAAGGTTCAATCCGCTGAGGGCGGATTGAAAACCATAGCCGCAATTCTATACATATGTATACAGATCCAATTGCCGATTATCTTACGAGAGTTAGAAATGCAGTGAGAGCTAACCACAAAGTGGTTGAAATTCCAGCATCTAACATGAAAAAAGAAATCACAAAGATTTTATTCGATCAAGGATATATCTTAAGTTACAAATTCGAAGACAACTCTGTACAGGGTTCAATCAAAATTGCACTTAAATATGATAAAGACACGAAAGAGTCAGTTATCAAAGATATCCAAAGAATTAGTAAACCAGGTTTACGTAAATATGCAGGTTCATCTGACTTACCTAGAATCTTAAATGGTTTAGGTATTGCTATTGTTTCTACATCAAAAGGTTTGATGACAGGAAAACAAGCTAAGCAATTAAATGTTGGTGGCGAAGTTATTTGTTACGTATATTAATAAAAAGACGAGACAATGTCAAGAATAGGTAAAAATCCAATTGCAATTCCAGCAGGAGTAACTGTAGAAGTTAAAGAAGCTGTAGTTACAGTAAAAGGAAAATTAGGCGAGCTTACTCAAGAATTTTCTGATGTAACCGTTAAAATCGAAGATAACCAAGTTATCGTTGAGCGTTCATCAGATCATAAAGATGAGAGAGCGAAACACGGACTTTATCGTTCATTAATCAACAATATGATTGTTGGTGTTTCTGAAGGCTTTACAAAACAATTAGAATTAGTTGGAGTTGGATACAGAGCTTCTAATCAAGGTCAAAAACTTGATTTAGCTTTAGGATTCTCTCATAACATTGTTTTAGATGTTGTAAGTGAAGTTACTGTTGAAACAGTATCAGAAAAAGGTAAAAATCCGATAGTGAAATTATCATCATTCGACAAACAATTATTAGGTCAAGTAGCTGCGAAGATCAGAGGTTTCCGCAAACCTGAGCCATATAAAGGAAAAGGAGTTAAGTTTGTAGGAGAAGAACTAAGAAGAAAAGCAGGTAAATCAGCTTAAAAATTAAGACTATGTCATTAACGAAATCTGAAAGAAGACAAAGAATTAAGTTCAGAATCAGAAAGATTGTAAGCGGAACTGCTGCTCAACCAAGACTTTCTGTATTCAGAAGTAATAAAGAAATCTATGCGCAAATCATAGATGACGTAAACGGTACAACTTTAGTTGCTGCTTCATCGAGAGATAAAGAAGTTGCTCAAGGAACTGCTGTTGAAACTGCAAAAGCAGTTGGTAAATTAGTTGCTGAAAAAGCACTTAAAGCAGGTATTTCAACAATCTCTTTTGATAGAGGTGGGTATTTATACCATGGACGTGTGAAATCATTAGCTGAAGGAGCTAGAGAAGCTGGACTTAAATTCTAAGAAATTATGTATCATAATTATAAAAACGTAGAGATTGTAAAACCAGGAGGTCTTGAATTAAAAGACCGTTTGGTGAGTGTAAATCGTGTTACTAAAGTTACTAAAGGAGGTAGAGCATTTGGTTTCTCTGCTATCGTAGTAGTTGGTGATGAAAACGGTGTAGTTGGTCATGGATTAGGAAAATCTAAAGATGTTTCTGAAGCAATCGCTAAAGCGGTGGAAGATGCTAAGAAAAACTTAGTTAGAATTCCTTTACAGGGACAATCTGTTCCTCATGAGCAAAAAGGTAAATTTGGTGGTGCTAGAGTATTTTTAATGCCTGCTTCACACGGTACTGGAGTTATTGCTGGTGGTGCTGTTCGTGCGGTATTAGAATCTGTAGGTGTTCACGATGTATTATCTAAATCACAAGGTTCTTCAAACCCTCATAACGTAGTTAAAGCAACTTTTGATGCTTTATTACAAATGAGAAGCGCTTTAACGGTAGCTAAACAAAGAGGAGTATCTTTAGAAAAAGTATTCAAAGGTTAATCAACAGGAAATCATGGCAAAATTAAAAGTAAAACAAGTAAGAAGTAAAATCAATTGTCCTCTTGATCAAAAGAGAACTTTGGAAGCTTTAGGTCTTCGTAAAATGGGACAAGTTGTTGAGCATGATGCAAATCCTGCTATCCTTGGAATGGTAAATAAAGTTAAACACTTAGTTTCTGTAGAAGAAACTAAATAACACTATACAGTTATGAATTTAAGTAACTTACAACCAGCTGAAGGTTCTACGCACAATCAAAATAAAAGAGTAGGTAGAGGAGAAGGTTCTGGAAAAGGTGGTACCGCTGCACGTGGACACAAAGGAGCAAAATCTCGTTCTGGTTATTCTAAGAAAATTGGTTTTGAAGGTGGTCAAATGCCACTTCAAAGACGTGTGCCTAAGTTTGGTTTCAAGAACATTAATAGAGTAGAATATCAAGGTATCAATCTTGATTCGTTACAATTATTAGTAGATAACGGTGTAGTTACCGATACAGTAGATTTTACTGTGTTTGTAGATACTCGTTTGGCTACAAAAAATAGCTTAGTAAAGATTTTAGGAAGAGGTGAGCTAAAAACAAAACTTAAAGTAAGTGCTCACAAATTTACTGCATCTGCAAAAGCGGCTATCGAGGCTGCTGGTGGAGAAGCTGTAACTTTATAATCCTTTAGTAAAATGAAGAAATTTATAGATTCATTCATCAACGTTTGGAAAATCGAAGAGTTAAAAAATAGAATTTTATTAACTCTTGGATTATTATTAGTGTACCGTTTCGGTGCTCAAGTAACCCTTCCGGGGATTGATGCTACTAAATTGACAAATCTTACAAACCAAACTGATGAAGGTATTGGATGGTTAATTAATGTATTTACAGGAGGTGCGTTTTCGCAAGCTTCTGTATTTGCATTGGGTATCATGCCATACATATCAGCTTCTATCGTAGTTCAATTAATGGGAATTGCGGTGCCATATTTACAAAAATTACAAAAAGACGGTGAAAGTGGTAGAAAGAAAATTAACCAAATTACAAGATGGTTAACAATCTTAATTACTTTAGTTCAAGGTCCTGGTTATATCTATAACTTGTACAGAACTTTACCAGGTGAAGCATTTATGTTAACTGGACCAACATTCATTTTCTCTTCAGTTCTAATCTTAGTTACTGGAACTATTTTTGCAATGTGGTTAGGAGAAAAAATTACCGATAAAGGTATTGGTAATGGTATTTCTTTATTGATAATGGTAGGTATTATTGCAAGAATGCCACAAGCATTTATTCAAGAGTTTTCATCTAGAACTTCTCAAGCAAATGGAGGTATCATGATGATCGTAATCGAATTAATACTTTGGTTCTTAGTAATAATTGCATGTATTTTATTAGTAATGGCTGTAAGAAAAATTCCAGTACAGTATGCAAGACGTACGGTTTCTGGGGATTTTGAAGAAGACATGATGGGTGGTAACAGACAGTTTATCCCATTAAAGTTAAATGCATCAGGTGTTATGCCGATCATTTTTGCGCAAGCTATTATGTTTATTCCTGCTGCTGTTTCTGGTTTGGCTAAAGAATCAGATACTGCACTTTCTATTGCAGGAATGTTCAACGATCCATTCGGTTTAGTATATAATATTGTTTTTGCTTTGTTAATCGTAATTTTTACGTACTTTTACACCGCAATTACTGTACCAACTAATAAGATGGCAGATGATTTAAAAAGAAGCGGAGGTTTTATACCAGGTGTTAAGCCAGGTGTTGAAACTGGAGATTACCTAGATAAAATTATGTCATTAATCACTTTTCCAGGATCATTATTTCTTGCTTTAGTGGCTGTGTTCCCAGCTGTTGCAGTAAGTTTACTTGGAGTTCAAGGTGCTTGGGGTTATTTTTATGGTGGTACTTCTTTACTAATCATGGTTGGAGTTGCAATAGACACTATTCAGCAAATAAATTCTTATTTATTGAATAAACACTATGATGGTTTGATGAAAAGTGGTAAAAATAGAAAAGCAGTAGCTTAATTTTTATGGCAAAACAATCAGCAATAGAACAAGACGGAACAATCATTGAAGCATTATCAAATGCTATGTTTCGTGTAGAGTTAGAAAACGGACACATTGTAATTGCTCATATCTCTGGTAAAATGCGTATGCATTACATTAAATTGTTACCAGGCGACAAGGTAAAACTTGAAATGAGCCCTTATGATTTGTCTAAAGCAAGAATTACTTATAGATACTAAAGCTATTAAAATGAAAGTAAGAGCATCAGTTAAAAAGAGAAGTGCCGAGTGCATTATTGTACGTAGAAAAGGAAGATTATACGTTATTAACAAAAAGAATCCTAGATTTAAACAAAGACAAGGATAATTATGGCAAGAATTGCAGGGGTAGATATACCTAAACAAAAAAGAGGAATCATTGCTTTAACATACATATTTGGTATTGGTAGAAGCAGAGCTAAAGATATATTAGCTAAAGCTCAAGTGAGCGAAGACAAGAAAGTTCAAGATTGGAATGATGACGAGATCGGAGCAATTCGTGAAGCGGTATCTTATTTCAAAATTGAAGGAGAATTGCGTTCAGAAGTTCAATTAAACATCAAACGTTTAATGGATATCGGATGTCAAAGAGGAATTCGTCATAGAGCTGGACTTCCATTAAGAGGTCAAAGAACTAAAAACAACTCTAGAACTAGAAAAGGTAAGAGAAAAACTGTTGCTAACAAGAAAAAAGCAACTAAATAATAAGTAATAATATGGCTAAAGCAACAGCAAAAAAACGTAAAGTTATCGTTGAATCTTCGGGAGAAGCACATATTAATGCTACTTTTAACAACATCATCATCTCGTTAACAAACAAGAAAGGTGAAGTTATTTCTTGGTCTTCAGCTGGTAAAATGGGCTTTAGAGGTTCTAAAAAGAATACTCCTTATGCAGCTCAAATGGCAGCAGAAGATTGTAGTAAAGTAGCTCTTGAAGCTGGACTAAAGAAAGTAAAAGTTTATGTGAAAGGACCAGGAAACGGAAGAGAATCTGCAATCAGATCTATTCACAATTCTGGAGTTGAAGTTACAGAAATCATTGATGTAACTCCAATGCCTCACAACGGATGTCGTCCTCCGAAAAGAAGAAGAGTATAATTTAAGTATAACACAGGTAGGTTTAAAATTATCGAAGGATATAAGACCTGAATTCATAATTCCTACCTTTTTTAATTTTTTAAAATGGCAAGATATACTGGTCCAAAAACTAAGATTGCTCGTAAATTTGGCGAAGCAATATTCGGAGAAGACAAAGCCTTCGAAAAAAGAAATTACCCTCCAGGGCAACATGGTTTAGCTAAAAAGAGAGGTAAAAAATCTGAATATGCAGTTCAGTTAATGGAAAAGCAAAAAGCGAAGTACACTTACGGAATTCTTGAAAAACAATTCAGAAACTTATTCAAAAAAGCATCTGCTGCTTCTGGAGTAACAGGTGAAATCTTATTACAATTATGTGAAGCTCGTTTAGATAACGTAGTTTACAGAATGGGTGTTGCGCCTTCTCGTAGAGCAGCTCGTCAAATTGTATCTCACAGACATATCACTGTTAACGGTGAACTTGTTAATGTACCTTCTTACCACTTAAAAGCTGGTGATAAAGTTGCTGTACGTGAAAAATCAAAATCTCTTGAAGCTATCGAGCGTTCTTTAGCAAGTTCTTCTCAAGTTTATGAGTGGATTACATGGAATAATGATACTAAAGAAGGTACTTTCGTTTCTGTGCCTCAAAGACTTCAGATTCCAGAAAATATTAAAGAACAACTAATCGTTGAGTTGTATAACAAATAATAATTGACTTTAGTCGAAAGTATGGCAATATTTAATTTTCAAAAGCCCGATAAAGTTATCATGATCGATTCTACGGATTTCGAAGGTAAATTTGAATTTAGACCTTTGGAACCTGGTTACGGATTGACTGTTGGTAATGCACTTAGAAGAGTTTTGCTTTCTTCTCTTGAAGGATATGCAATTACGTCAGTAAGAATAGAAGGTGTAGAACATGAGTTCTCTACTATTTCTGGTGTAGTTGAAGATGTAACAGAAATTATCTTAAATCTTAAACAAGTACGTTTTAAACGTCAAATTGAAGATATTGATAACGAATCTGTTTCAATCGCTCTTTCAGGTAAAGATAAAATTACTGCAGGTGATTTTCAAAAATTCATCTCTGGTTTTCAAGTTTTAAATCCAGATTTAGTTATCTGTAATTTAGACAGCAAAACATCAATCAACATGGAACTTTCTATCGAAAAAGGTAGAGGTTATGTTCCAGCTGAAGAGAACAAAAAATCAAACGCTCCAATAGGAACTATTTTTACAGATTCAATTTACACACCAGTAAAGAATGTAAAATATACTATTGAGAATTTCCGTGTGGAACAAAAAACAGATTATGAAAAATTAGTTTTTGAAATCATTACAGATGGTTCTATCCATCCTAAAGATGCATTAACTGAAGCGGCTAAGACGTTAATCCACCACTTTATGTTGTTCTCTGATGAAAGAATTACTCTTGAGGCAGATGAAATTGCTCAAACTGAGTCTTATGACGAAGAATCTCTTCACATGAGACAGTTATTGAAAACTAAATTAGTTGATATGGACTTATCTGTTAGAGCATTAAATTGTTTAAAAGCGGCTGAAGTTGATACATTAGGTGATTTAGTTTCTTTCAACAAGAACGACTTAATGAAGTTCCGTAATTTTGGTAAAAAATCATTAACTGAATTAGATGAGTTAGTGGCTAATAAAAACCTTACTTTCGGTATGGACTTAACTAAATACAAGTTAGATAAAGAATAATTGCTTCATATTTTGCGCTCCTATAATGGATTGATGCAAGATGAAGATAAATAAAACACGTCATGAGACACGGAAAAAAATTCAATCATTTAAGTAGACAAAAAGGACATAGAAGAGCTATGTTAGCTAATATGGCTTGTTCTTTAATCGAACATAAAAGAATCAACACTACTGTTGCTAAAGCTAAAGCTTTAAAACAATTTGTTGAACCATTAGTTACAAAATCAAAAGAAGATACTACTCACAATCGTCGTACAGTTTTCGCTTATTTAAGAGATAAATATGCTGTTACTGAATTGTTCAGAGAAGTTGCTGCTAAAGTTGGTGACCGTCCAGGAGGATACACACGTATCATTAAGTTAGGTAACCGTTTAGGAGATAACGCTGATATGGCAATGATTGAATTAGTAGATTTCAACACATTGTATAACGGTGGTAAAAAAGAAGTTAAGAAAACGACTCGTCGTGGAAAAGCTAAAAAAGCAGAAGGTACTCCTGAAGCTCCAGCAGCTGAAACTTCTGAAAACACTGAAGCTACAGAATAATCATGAAACCATTCATGTAAAAATAATAAGGATAGACTTTTTTAAGTTTATCCTTTTTTTTTGGTTTTACGAATCAAACATTTTCTAAAAACAACTTTTATAACTAAATTTGCACCCACAACAACACAACACAATGAAATACAACAATCGTTCTAAAGCCGTTTTACTCCTTAAAGACGGTACTATTTTTCACGGAAAATCAATCGGAATTGAAGGTGTTACTTTTGGTGAAGTCGCTTTTAATACAGGGACTACAGGTTATCAAGAAATTTTCACAGACCCTTCTTACTTCGGACAAATCATGGTTACAACCAATGCACATATTGGTAACTATGGTGTAAACGACAAAGAAGTTGAATCTGATTCAGTAAAAATTTCGGGATTGGTTTGTAAAAACTTTAGCTTTAATTATTCACGTGTAGATGCTTCAGAAAGTCTTTTCGATTATTTAAGTAAACAAAATCTTATCGTAATTTCGGATGTAGATACAAGAGCTTTAGTAAGCTATATCAGAGATAACGGTGCGATGAATGCTGTTATTTGTACAGATGGAACTCCAATCGAAGAATTGAAAGAAAGATTAGCGCAAGTTCCAGATATGAATGGTTTGGAATTGGCTTCTAAAGTTTCAACTTCAGAACCTTATTTCTTTGGTGAAGAAACAGCGAAATATAAAATTTCAGCTTTAGACTTAGGAATTAAAACCAATATCCTTAGAAATTTAGCGAAGAGAGATTGCTACATCAAAGTTTTCCCATACAACGCTTCTTATGAAGATTTAAAATCATTTAGTCCTGATGGTTATTTCTTGTCAAATGGACCTGGTGATCCAGAACCTTTAGAATGTGCACAAGAAGTAGCAAAACAAATTTTAAACGAAAATAAACCGTTATTTGGAATCTGTTTAGGACACCAAATTATTGGGTTAGCGAATGGAATTTCAACTTATAAAATGTTCAACGGTCACCGCGGAATAAATCATCCTGTTAAAAATTTGATTTCTGGAAAAGGTGAAATTACATCTCAAAATCACGGTTTTGCTATCGTAAGAGATGAATTAGATAAGCATCCAGATTTCGAATTAACACACGAACATTTGAATGATGGAACAGTGGCAGGAATGCGAATGAAATCTAAAAATTGTTTCTCAGTACAATATCATCCTGAAGCAAGTCCTGGACCACACGATTCAAGTTATTTATTTGACCAATTTATCGAAAACATAAAAACTGCAAGCAACTAAAACGTTATCGTTTATAAGTTTTTTGAGTTTTTCAATATCATTATAGTTTAAATTATAAATTTGTTATTATTCATAAGGTAATAACTAAAAAAATATAAAATGAGTATAATTATCAAAGTTCACGCAAGACAAATTTTAGATTCGCGTGGAAATCCAACAATCGAAGTAGACGTAGTTACAGATAACGGAATTTTAGGAAGAGCAGCTGTGCCAAGTGGTGCTTCAACTGGCGAACATGAAGCTGTAGAGCTTCGTGATGGTGGAAAGGCTTTCATGGGAAAAGGTGTTTTAAAAGCTGCTGAAAATGTAAATACAAAAATTGCTGAAGCGATTGTAGGAATGTCGGTTTTTGAACAAAATTTAATCGACAAAATGATGATTGAATTAGACGGAACGGCAAACAAATCAAACTTAGGTGCTAATGCAATCTTAGGTGTTTCTTTAGCGGTTGCAAAAGCAGCAGCTAACGAATTAGGAATGCCTTTATATCGTTATGTTGGTGGCGTTTCTGCGAATACATTGCCAGTTCCAATGATGAACATCATCAATGGAGGTTCGCATTCTGATGCTCCAATTGCTTTTCAAGAGTTTATGATTATGCCAGTTAAGGCAAAAGATTTCACTCATGCAATGCAAATGGGAACTGAAATTTTCCATAACCTTAAAAAAGTATTACACGATAGAAATTTATCTACTGCAGTAGGTGATGAAGGTGGATTTGCTCCAAATTTAGCCGGCGGAACAGAAGATGCTTTAGATTCTATTAAATTAGCAGTTACCAATGCAGGTTATACTTTTGGTGATGATGTTATGATTGCTTTAGATTGTGCAGCTTCAGAATTTTATGTAAACGGAAAATACGATTATACTAAATTTGAAGGTGAAACAGGAAAAATCAGAACTTCTGAAGAACAAGCTTCTTATTTAGCAGAATTAACTGAAAAATATCCAATTATTTCTATAGAAGACGGAATGTACGAAGACGATTGGGAAGGTTGGAAATTATTAACAGAGAAAATCGGAGATAAAGTACAATTAGTTGGGGATGATTTATTCGTAACTAATGTTGAAAGATTATCTCGTGGAATTAGTCAATCAATAGCAAATTCAATTTTGATTAAAGTAAACCAAATTGGTACTTTAACAGAAACAATTGCAGCTGTAAACATGGCGCATAATGCAGGATATACTTCTGTAATGTCTCACCGTTCTGGAGAAACAGAAGATAATACAATTGCTGATTTAGCAGTTGCTTTAAATTGCGGACAAATCAAAACAGGTTCGGCTTCTCGTTCAGATCGTATGGCTAAATACAATCAATTATTAAGAATTGAAGAAGAATTAGCGGATGTAGCTTATTTTCCTGGAGTAAATGCTTTTAAAGTAAAAAAATAACAATATTATTGTCATACTGAACTCGTTTCAGTATCTAAATACTCAACCCTTTCAGAATGTAAATTTTGAGAGGGTTTTTCATGTATATTATTTAACCATAAATTATAGATAATTTCTTTATTGTTTGATTATTATTTGTTAAATTCGCAATTCACATTAATTTTATCATAAAATATCATATAAATAATATGTCAAAAACTGCAATATTAGAGCTTGATGGCAAAAAGTATGAGTTTCCAGTAATTGTGGGAACTGAGAATGAGGTTGCTATCGATATAGACAAGTTGCGTAGTGCATCTGGTGCTATTACAATTGATCCTGGTTATAAAAACTCGGGTTCATGTACAAGTGAAATTACTTTCTTAGATGGTGAAGAAGGGATTTTACGTTACAGAGGATATTCAATCGAAGATTTAGCCGACAAAGCTGATTTCTTAGAAGTTTCTTATTTGTTGATTTTTGGAGAACTTCCAACAATAGCACAATTAGAAAAATTCGAAAACGATATTCGCAAATATACATTGGTTAATGAAGAAATGAAAAACATCATTGATGGCTTTCCAAAAACGGCTCATCCAATGGGTGTTTTAGCTTCATTAACAAGTGCTTTAACTGCCTTCAATCCTAAAGCTGTGAATCCTCACAACGAAAAAGAAATGTATGAAGCAGTTTGTAAAACTATGGGTAAATTCTTAGTAATTGCTACATGGACTTACAGAAAATCGATGGGTTATCCATTAAATTACTACGATAATACAAAAGGATATGTTGATAATTTCATGCGCTTAATGTTTGAATTACCAACAGGACCATACAAAGCAGATCCAAAAGTAGTAGCTGCTTTAGATAAATTATTCATCTTACATGCAGATCATGAACAAAACTGTTCTACTTCTACAGTAAGAATTGTGGGTTCTTCTCATGCTGGTTTATTTGCTTCCATTTCGGCTGGAGTTTCTGCACTTTGGGGACCACTTCACGGTGGAGCTAATCAAGCAGTATTAGAAATGTTACAAGAAATCCATGATAATGGTGGTGATGTGGCTAAATTCGTTTTAAAAGCAAAAGACAAAGACGATCCATTCCGTTTAATGGGATTCGGACACCGTGTGTATAAAAACTTTGATCCAAGAGCAACTATCATTAAAAAAGCAGCTGATGATGTATTAAATTCATTAGGAGTTGATGATCCATTATTAGATATTGCAAAACAATTAGAAAAAGTAGCTTTAGAAGACGAATATTTCAAATCAAGAAACTTATATCCAAACGTAGATTTCTATTCAGGAATTATCTACAGAGCTATGGGAATCCCAGTTGAAATGTTTACAGTTTTATTTGCTATTGGTCGTTTACCAGGTTGGATTGCTCAATGGAAAGAAATGAGAATTAACAAGGAGCCAATTGGTCGTCCAAGACAAGTTTACACAGGTTATACATTACGTCCTTTTAAAGAAGTAAAAGACAGATAATCATAAAAAAAATCCCACTGAAAAGTGGGATTTTTGCTTTTATTGGTTTAGCATTTATTCAGCAGGTTTTTGTTCGTCCTCTTCTGTATTTCCTGTTAAATCTTCTACTTTGTCTTCTACAGTTTCAGCTGCATTTTGTAATGATTCTTTTAAGTTGTGCGCTTTTTCTTCAACCCAACCCGCAGCCTCAGCGGTTTTTTCTTTTGCAGTCTCTATTACATCAGCTACTTTTTCATTCACTTTTAATTCTTCCAGTTTTTGAGCTGCTTTTTCGGCTACGTTTTCAACTGTTTCTTTTACGTCTTCAGCTACATCTGCAGCTTTTTCAGCAACATTTTCTGCTACTTCGCTTAAGTTTTCTTTCGCTATTTCCGCTTTCTCTTTTGCTTTTCCAAAAAGAGAACTAAAAAAATTCGATAATCCCATGATAAATTGTTTTTTATAGTTTTCTCAAATTTAATCATTTATACGCAAATACAATCAATTTGATAAAAATTTATAACGATTGACTAATTAATAATCTCGTTTCCTTTTTCTATATTTGCCAAAAGCCATACGCTATGTTACAATTAAATGTAAAAAACGAAACTTCTCGATTAAGGGCAGTGGTGTTAGGAACCGCTGTTAGTAATGGTCCAACACCTACCATCGAAGAAGCTTATGATCCAAAATCATTAGAGCACATTAAAGCCGGAACCTATCCTGTTGAAGCCGATATGGTAAACGAAATGGAAGCTTTTAATAAAGTGTTTCAGAAATACGATGTAAAAGTCTTCAGACCTCAAATTATTGAAAATTATAACCAAATTTTCGCTAGAGATATCGGATTTGTAATCGATGATATTTTTATTAAAGCCAATATTTTACCAGACAGAGAGCGTGAATTAGACGCTATTCAATACGTAATCGATCAAATTGATCCTAAAAAAGTGGTACGTCCGCCAGATGAAGTGCATATTGAAGGTGGCGATGTTATGCCTTGGAATGATTATATTTTTATAGGAACGTATAAAGGTTCAGATTATAAAGATTATATTACTGCAAGAACCAATTGGCAAGGAGTTGATTACATTAAAGCTTTGTTTCCAAATAAAATTGTGAAAGCATTTGACTTAGTAAAGTCGAAAATTGAACCTCGCGATAATGCTTTGCATTTAGATTGCTGTTTTCAACCTGTTGGAACAAACAAAGGAATCATCTATAAAAGTGGTTTTCGTGAAGAAGCAGATTATATGTTTTTGGTGAATTTATTCGGAAAAGAGAATTTATTCCATATCGAAAGAGAAGAAATGTATCACATGAATTCAAATGTGTTTTCAATTGCTCCTGATGTAGTAGTTTCTGAAAAGAATTTCACCAGATTAAACAATTGGTTACGTGAAAACGGATTTACAGTAGAAGAAATTCCTTATGCCGAAATTGCTAAACAAGAAGGTTTGTTACGATGTTCAACTTTGCCTTTGATTCGAGATTAAGAATAAATAATGTACAGACATTGCATTTAATGTCTAAAAACAAAAATAAACATGAACCAAACAACTAATTCCATATTGATGATTCGTCCGGTAGCATTCCGAATGAATGAACAAACAGCGGTAAATAATTATTATCAAAAAGTATTAGATAATTTAACACCATCTTCGGTTAATGCAAAAGCACAAGAAGAATTTGATACTTTCGTTCAGAAGTTACGAATGATTGGATTGAATGTTGTAGTGGTGGAAGATACATTAAGTCCAGATACGCCAGACAGTATTTTTCCAAACAATTGGATTTCATTTCATGAAAATGGAGATGTGGTTTTATATCCTATGTTTGCCGAAAATCGCCGATTAGAAAGAAGAGAAGATATTTTAGATCATTTGGAAGAAGAGGGGTTTGTAATCAATGAGATTATGGATTATACTTCAGCTGAAGATGATGATATTTTCTTAGAAGGAACAGGAAGTATTGTTTTAGATAGAGCTAACGGAAAAGCCTATTGTGCTTTATCACCAAGAGCAGACGAAGAATTATTCATTGAATTTTGTGAAGATTTCGAATTTACTCCTGTAATATTTGAAGCCTTTCAAACCGTAAACGGAGAAAGAAAACATATTTATCATACTAACGTTATTATGTGTGTTGGCGAAACTTTTGCAGTTATTTGTGCGGATTGTATCGATGACAAGAAAGAACGCAAAATGGTCTTAGATAGTTTAAAAGGTGACGAAAAAGAAGTAATCTTAATAACTGAAGATCAAGTGAATAATTTCGCTGGAAATATGTTAGAAGTAAAAGGGACCGATGATAGAAGGTATTTAATCATGAGCGCATCGGCACATCAAAGTTTAACTAAAAAGCAAATTGCACAATTAGAAGAACATGTAACAATAGTAAGTTCAAGTTTAGATACTATTGAAGCTTGTGGTGGTGGAAGTGCTCGTTGTATGATGGCAGAAATTTTCTTGCCAAGAGAATAACTTTAACGTCACCTCGAGTGATTTTAAATAAAGTAGAAATCCCTATTTCCGAATATAATTGGAATTAGGGATTTTTTTATTTGGTAATATTTTTAATCATGCCTCCAAAAATAAAAAAATGAAAAGGAACTAAACTGTACCAATATAGTCGCCCTAATAATCCTTTAGGTCTAAAAGTTGCAATTTGATGGAGTTTGTTTTCGTTGTCAATTCTAAATTCTAGCCAAGCCTCTCCGGGTAATCGCATTTCAGCATATAATAGCAATCGTTTTTCTTCTTTATTAGCTACTAAAACGCGCCAAAAATCAAGCGCATCTCCATTGTCTAAATGAGTCGGATGTGTTCTGCCTCTTCTCAAACCTACACCGCCAAAAAGTTTGTCTAAAAAGCCACGAATTTTCCACATCCAATTTCCATAATACCACCCTTTATCACCACCAATGGACCAAATATTATCAAGCGTTTTTTCAACATTGGTTACCGATTTAATTTTATGATCTTTCAAACATCCATAAGTAGGAATTTGAATAAATTCAGAAAAATTTTCTTTAAATCGGCTACTTACCAAACTATCTTTCCAGCTAGAAATAACGAGATTTTGTTCCATTTTTAAAAATGCCAATTTAATAGCATCTACATAAGTGATTGGTTTAATTCCTAATGCTTTTTGAAGATCATTATTTTGGCAAACGACTTCCATTTTCATACTATCAACTAGGTTTACAGCTAATTTATAAGATGTTGAAGTTACAAAATACAACCAGTAAGAAGAAAGCTTTGGCGACATTACAGGAAGTGTAAAAATCCAAAGTTTGATGCCTCTCGTTTTGGAATACAAAAGCATCATTTCTTTGTACGTAATCACATTAGGTCCGCCAATATCATAGGATTTATTATAATGTTCTTCCTTCAGTAAAACTCCAGTTAAATAATGAATAACATCGCGAATAGCAATAGGTTGACATTTCGTTAAAACCCATTTTGGAGTTACCATAACAGGTAATTTTTCACACAAATCGCGAATAATTTCAAATGATGAACTTCCAGAACCTACAATAATTCCCGCACGAAGGACAGTGGTATTGAAATTACCTTCAAACAAAATATCTTCAACGTTTTTTCTAGATTGTAAGTGTTTGGAAAGTTCGGAGTTATTGACAATTCCACTCAAATAGATAACTTGCTTAACGCCAATTTCGTTCATGTATAAATTGAAATTGTGCGCTGATTTTCCTTCCATAACATCAAAATCGAAAGTAGAAGATGTCATGGAGTGGATTAAATAATAAGCTACATCAATCTTTTCAGGAAGATTGTTTAGGTTTATTGTGTGTAAGAAATCAACTTCCCAAATGGTAATTCTTTCTTGAGTGGTTTTGTCTAATCCAAGTCGGTTTTTATCACGAACACAACAAATTACCTCATGGCCTTGAGATAGTAGTTCAGGTAACAATCTTCTTCCGACATATCCGTTAGCACCAGTTAATAAAATTCGCATTTTTTATTAAAGGTACTAAAAAGAAAATTTTAAATACCTCTAACAATACTTAAAACTGCACTAATTATATATTGTATTCCAATAGCAATGGTTAAAAAACCTATAATTCTTGAAATAGCAACAATCCCAGAAGCACCTAAAATATTAGCTAAATAATGTGCGCTTCTTAAAATTAAATAAATTGTTGCTGCCACAACTAAAATAGCTATGGAAGAAATAATAATTTCATTAGTAGTGTTATGATCTTGATAAAAAGCAATTAATAGCGAAATAGAACCTGGTCCGGCCAACATAGGCATCGCTAAAGGTGTTAATGCAATATCATGTCGATTTTCAACATCCTTTTGGACCTTTTTATTAATCCCTTTGTTTTTGCTGAAATTTCCATTTAATAATCCAAATCCCGAACTAGTAATAATAATTCCTCCGGCAATTCGTAACGCAGTAATCGTAATTCCAAAAAATTGTAATACATATTGACCAATAAAAAATGAAATGATCAAAATGATAAATACATTAAAAGAAGTCAATAAAGATACTTTTGATCGTTCAGCTTTTGTATATCCTTGGGTTAACCCAACAAAAATAGGAACTGTTCCAATAGGATTTAATACTGAGAATAAAGCGGCGAATAAATAAATGAATAATTCCATCGTAAAATTTTTACAAATATAGTACAAGGTAATTATTTTATTTTTGATTCAAAAAAAAATCTAGATTACTTTTAAGTTTAGAAAACGTAAGCTAAAACAATTAGTAAACATCTAGAGGAGAATAGTAGGTGTTTTTCTCTTTTTCCAATTCAAGCTTATTTATGAATTTTTGAACTCCTTTGCTGTTTTTTGAACAATCAACACTAATATAATGTTGGTCAATATGAAAAGTAATCGAGTTTCCAGGTTTAAATAGTACTAGCTTGTAATAAGGAATAACTAATGCGTAAATGTCTAACCTTGATTGAAAACCAATTATAATTCCTTTTGGGCGCAATTCAATATTACAGAATTTTGCAGTGTTATTTACATGTAATAAATCATAAATAGCAGCGCTGCATCGAGTGATGAATAATTTTGGTGAGCCTATTCCGCCTTTCTTAATATTTTCTATTATCGAAAAAGGTTTTCCGACTAATTCATTGATTTCTCTTTCAATTTTTGGGTCTTTGTATGAGATATTGTAAAGCATTTTTGTTTAAAATTACTTCAAATTTCTTTTTCAATTCAGACTTTAGCAAATTTTTATTATTTGTTTATTTATTCGTAACTTTAGCTTGTAAAATATATAATCATGAAAACATTAGTCATTGGAGCTTCCACAAATAAAGAGCGTTATTCGTATAAAGCCATTCATAGTTTAGTAGATAAAAGTCATCAAGTAGTAGCAATTGGAGCCAAAAAAGGAATGGCGTTTGATATTCCAATTGAAACAGAGAAACTAGATTTTCATGCGGTTGATACTGTGACTTTATATCTCAATCCAAAAGCACAACAAGACTATTACGACTATATTTTATCGTTAAAACCAAGACGCGTTATTTTTAATCCAGGAACTGAAAACCCTGAATTTTATAAAATATTGGAAGCAAATAATATTCAGTATGAAGTAGCCTGTACTTTGGTGTTATTGGCAACCAATCAGTATTAAAACTTAGTTTGACTTGTAGCAGGTTTGCTGATTAACAACAATCCTATAAAAGTAATAATTCCGTTTACGATAATTAATTCGTTATCAATTACGTAATCTCCAAAAAGAGCCGCTGAATTTTTGGCTAATAAAAAGCAAACTAATGGAGAAATTATACAGATAATTGGAACTAATTTATCGTGAACGGTTTTTGATTTCATAAACAATCCAAAAGCATATAATCCTAAAAGTGGACCATACGTGTAACTAGCAACTTTGAAAATCATGGTTACTACCGATTTGTCATTCAATGAATTAAAAATGATAATCACTAAAAACATCAATAATGAAAAGGCAACATGTACCAAGTGACGTGTTCTAACTACATTAGGTTTGTTTTGATTTTCTGCTTTATCCATTCCTAAGAAATCGACACAAAAAGAAGTGGTTAAAGCGGTTAAAGCCGAATCAGTTGTGGCAAAAGTTGCAGCGGTCAATCCCAGTAAGAAAACAACAGCAGGAATAATACTCAAATGGTTAAATGCAATTTCAGGAAATAATAAATCAGTACGTTTTACACCATCTACCATTGGAACAGAAATGCCGTTTTTCTCGGCATATAAATAAAGTAAAGCTCCCACGCTTAAAAAGAAAATATTGATAATTACAAAAATTCCGGTAAAAGTAAACATGTTTTTTTGCGCTTCACCAATGTTTTTGCAACTTAAATTCTTTTGCATTAAATCTTGGTCTAATCCTACCATGGCAATTGTTACAAAGATTCCGCCTAAAATTTGTTTCACAACATAGTTTCCTTTCAAGTAATCTTCATAAAAGAAAACTTTAGAATAATTGCTGTTTTTTACGGCTTCAAAAGCTTCTGTAAAACTATAATCCAAGCTGTTACAAATAAAAATAATCGTTAAAAATACAGATGAAACTAAGAAAAAGGTTTGCAAAGTATCTGTAATAATAATTGTTTTTAATCCACCACGATAGGTGTAAGCAAATATCAAGGCTAATGAGATTAAAACCGTCACTGCAAACGGAACGTTGTATTCGTCAAAAACAAAACGTTGCAACACAATTACCACTAAATACAATCGAAAAGCCGAACCAATAGTTCTACTAATCAAGAAAATAGTGGCTGCTGTTTTGTAACTTACAACACCTAATCGTTGCTCAATATAACTATAAATCGAAGTTAAATTCATTCGATAATAAAGTGGAAGCAAGACAGTGGCGATAATGATAAAACCAATCGCATTTCCTAATACAAATTGGAAATATTTAAACTGCAAATCAGGATTTCCGACTTCACCAGGAACAGATATAAAGGTAACACCAGAAAGTGCAGTTCCAATCATACCAAAAGCAACTAAATACCATTTTGCGTTTTTATTCGCCTTAAAAAAAGCATCGTTACTGCTGTCTTTTTTACTTACAAAATTGGATATAAGAATAAGGATTCCGAAATAAATAATAATGATAGCTAAAATAGTTCCTGAAGTCATAGGTTGGTTTTAATTTGTGCTAAAATAGGAAAAAGATAGAAGTTTGAAGCGAGAAGTCAAAAGAAAATTCTTTTGTAATTATTTTTGGGAAACTCCTAACTCCCAACTTCTATCTCCTAACTTTTTTTTACTTTTGCTAAATGGAATTGCCTTCAAAATTATTAGAAAATGCGGTTAACGAAATGTCTCAATTGCCAGGAATTGGTAAAAGAACGGCATTACGATTGGTTTTGCATTTATTAAAACAACCTGCAGAACAGACAGAAATGTTGTCTTCAGCTTTAACAGCCATGCGTAATGATATTCAATATTGTAAAGAATGCAACACCATTTCAGATGCAGAGATTTGTGGAATTTGTTCCAATGCTTCCCGAGATAAATCGATTATTTGTGTGGTGGAAGATGTTCGTGATGTCATGGCATTAGAAAACACCGGAATGTTCAAAGGGGTTTATCATGTACTTGGTGGTAAAATTTCTCCTATTGAAGGAGTCGGTCCAAGTCAATTAAAAATCACTTCACTTGTTGAAAAAGTAAAAGAAGGAAATGTTGCTGAAATTATTTTTGCATTAAGTTCAACTATGGAAGGCGATACAACCAATTTTTATATTTACAGACAGATTAAAGAATATGAAGTTAAGACATCTACCATTGCAAGAGGAATTGCCGTTGGAGATGAACTTGAATATGCCGACGAAGTAACCTTAGGCCGAAGCTTGTTAAATAGAATTCCATTTGAAACTTCTATAAAGCCATATTGACAAAATTTTAATCAAAAATCAGGAATAACTTCGTTATTTTAATTGTAAAAACTATATTTGTTACCTAATTTAGTGTGGTTTGTGTTTTGTTTATAAAATGCAGACAGTATCAGTATAGCTTACTCATGAAAAAAATAGTTTTTTTAGCCTTATTTACAGCCTTACTTACTTCTTGTATTTCTACAAAAGATTTGACGTATTTGCAACCTAATGCTTCGTCGAAATCTGATTCTATAAAAGTCGCTCAAGAAGTTTCCAAGCCTTACAGAATTCAGACAAATGATATCTTAAGTGTTAATATTAAGGCTTTAGATCAAAAATTAGTAGAAATGTTTTCTACTTCTTCAGCTGGTTCAGTTCAAACACAACAATCTCCTCAAACTTTATTTTTTAATGGATATACAGTTGATGATCATGGAAATATTAGGGTTCCTATTTTAGGAGAAGTTAATGTTTTAGGTTTTACAGCAGATGAAGTGAGACAAAAAATTGAAAAACAATTACTAGAAGAATATTTTAGAAAAGAGGCTAACATTTTCGTTACTGTTAAATTAGCTGGATTACGATATACTATTAATGGAGAAATTGGTAGTCCAGGGGCAGGAGTGTTGTATCAAGACAGAGCTACTATTATGGAAGCAATTGCCAATTCAGGAGATATAACTACTACAGGTAACAGAAAAGAAGTGCAAATCATAAGAAAGTTTCCACATGGTTTTGAAACGTATAGTATCGATTTAACCAATGAAAATGCCTTAAATTCACCTTACTTTTACATTCAGCCTAATGACTATATTATCATCAAGCCATTAAAACAAAAAACTTGGGGAACAGGAGTTACAGGAGTGCAGTCTGTTGCAACTATTATGACCGCTATTTCTTTAATTACAACATTATTGGTGTTGTCTAAAACATTGTAATTAAAATGCTAGATACTAAAGATTTTAATTTTTTCGAATCGCAAAATTCGTTTGATTTCAAGGGATTTCTTTTGAAAATTATAGGATATTGGAAATGGTTTGTTTTGTCTTTAATCATCACTTTTGTTTATGCATACAATGTAAATATTAGAAAAGAAAGTATTTATGGTATGGAATCACTCATAGTAGTGGAAGACCAAAACAATCCTTTTTTTACTTCAAATACGAGTTTAGTTTTTAATTGGGGAGGTACTTCAGATAAAGTACAAACTATTATTACAACCTTGAAATCACGTTCACACAATGAAGTTGTAGTAGATAGATTGCAATATTATATAAAGTATTTAAAGCAGGGCGAATATTTTTATAAAGACGCCTATGGTGAGGCTCCTTTTTATGTAGAAATCGATAAAACAAAAGGGCAGCTTTTTGGGCAATTAATAAAAGTCAAGTTTATTTCCCCTTCTCAATATAAATTAAGTGTTGATTTTGGTGAAGCAACATCTGCTAAATTAGTACAATATTCAGATTTGAGTATAACACCCGTTAATGTTTCGGGAGGTGAATTTAGTAAGGTTTACAAAATTAATGAATCGGTAGATTTACCATTTTTGAAATTAAAAGTAATCATAAAGCCAGAGGCATTTGATTTTACAAATCAAGAATATTTCGTCCGTTTTGATGATTTTAATAGCACTGTAGCAGCTTACAGAGGCATTGATGTTAGTGCTGATGCAAAAGCACTTTCGGTTGTTCGTTTGCAAATGGAGGGACCTAATAAGTACAGACTTGTTGAGTACTTAAATACTACCGTTGATGTATTGAGGAAAATTCAGCTAGAAAGTAAAAATCAATTTGCTAATAATACAATTGCTTTCATAGATAGTACTTTGAGAGAAATGGAAGGCCAAATTAAAGAGGCGGAAAATGAATTAAAAGAGTTTAGAAGAGGTAAAAATATTTTTGAATTAGAAGAAGAAGGTGGTGGTGGACTTTTGAGTGCAAGATTGTCAGGTTATGATGTAGAAAAAGATGCTATTAATAGAAAAATTGCCTACTATAATTTACTGAAGAATTATTTAGAAAAAACTACCGATTATTCAAAACTTCCTGCGCCAACAGTAGCAGGAATTGATGATCCAAATGTGTTAGGAAATGTGGCTAAATTAATTCAATTATCTGCTGAGAGAGCAAATATGTCCTATTCTGTAAAAAACAAGAAAATGTTTTCTGAGTTTGATGTAGAAATGGAATCAATTAAAAAAGTGCTTATAGAAAATATTGCAAGTGCAAAAAGTGCATTAAATTTAGATGCTTCTCTTATCAATAGAAACATAGCAAAGGCAGAAGGGGAAGCAAGCTTGTTGCCAGAAAACAAACAAGAGCATATTAAAATTACTAGAAAGTACAATCTAAAAGACAAAATATACAGCACGTTTTTAGAAAAAAGAAGCGAGGCAGAAATTGTAAAAGCAGCTAATATTTCAGATATTAATTTTCTAGATCCAGCAAAAGATGTTGGAGGTGGTTTAAGAGGACCTAAGACAAGCATCAATTATATCTTGGCTGCGATGTTGGGTTTTTTAATTCCTTTGCTTATAGTATTTGTAATTACATTATTAGATAATAGTATTAATACAACTGATGATATTCAAAAACTAACAAATATTCCTTTAATTGGAGTAGTTGGCAAGAAAAACACAGATAATAATTTATCGGTTTTCGAAAAACCAAAATCACCATTAGCGGAATCATTTAGGGCTATTCGTTCTTCGTTGCAGTTCATGTATAAAAAGCAACAAAAAGATGGGTCTAAGATTTTAATGGTGACATCTTCGGTAAGTGGGGAAGGTAAAACTTTCTGTTCTATTAACTTAGCTACTGTTTTTGCATTAAGCGATAAAAAAACCGTAATTGTAGGTTTAGATTTAAGAAAACCAAGAATTTTCGGGGATTTTAATATTGATAATATTACGGGAGTTGTAAATTATCTTATTGGTCAAAAAACAATCGATGAAGTAATTCAAAAAACACATATTCAAAATCTTGATGTGATTCCTTCCGGACCTATTCCGCCAAATCCTTCCGAATTGTTAATGAGTGAGGCTATGGGTGAAATGATAGCAGAGCTAAAAACGAAATATGATTATATCGTATTAGATACACCGCCCGTTGGATTAGTTTCAGATGCTTTAGAATTAGCTCATTTTTGCGATGCAACATTATATGTAACACGACAAGGGTATACAAAAAAAGGCATGTTAAGTGTAGTCAATGATAAGCATAAAAGAGGCGAACTACATAATATCAGTATCGTGTTTAATGGTTTTCAAAACAAAGCTAAATATGGCTATGGTTACGGATATGGCTATGGTTATGGTTACGGAGCTTATGGAGAAGCTTATCATGATGAAGTACAACCTAAATCAGGTTGGAGAAAATTACTAGATAAGTTTAAAAAGAATAGCTAAAATCGGCTGAGGCAAACTACATGGCAAAAATTTCAAATAAAAAGATACTTATTACAGGTGGAGCGGGTTTTATCGGTTCTAATTTGTGTGGGTATTTTTTAGAACATAATGAAGTCGTTTGTTTGGATAATTTTTCAACAGGACATCGTCATAATATTGAACAATTTCTTTCCAATCCAAATTTTACTTTAATTGAAGGTGATATTAGAAATCTGGAAACTTGTGAAAAAGCGGTTTTAGGAATTGATTTTGTATTACATCAGGCGGCTCTAGGTAGTGTGCCTCGTTCTATTAATGACCCTATTACTACAAATGAAGTAAATGTTTCAGGATTTTTGAACATGCTAATAGCTTCAAGAAATGCTAATGTAAAACGATTCATCTACGCAGCTAGTTCTTCTACTTACGGCGATTCTGAAAAGCTACCTAAAATTGAAGAAGTTATAGGAAAACCGCTTTCTCCTTATGCTGTTACTAAATATGTAAACGAGTTATATGCTGATGTATTTAGTAAAACTTATGGAATGGAAACTATTGGATTGCGATATTTCAATGTTTTTGGAAGAAATCAAGACCCAAATGGTGCTTATGCCGCAGTAATTCCTAAATTTGTAGCCCAATTTCTAAATCATGAAAGTCCAGTAATTAATGGCGATGGAAATTTTTCTCGCGATTTTACTTACATAGATAACGTGATACAAATGAATGAGTTGGCAATGTTGACTGAAAATAAATCGGCAATAAACACGGTTTATAATACTGCTTTTGGCGAAAGAACCACTTTAAATGAGTTGGTCAATTCTTTAAGAGAGTTTTTATCAACCTATGATAATGAAATAGCTAATGTTCCCATTATTTATGGAGAAAATAGAGTAGGAGATATTCCGCACTCACTAGCAAGTATTGAAAAAGCAAAGAAGTTACTAAATTACCAACCAAAGTTCTCAATGAGAGAAGGTTTGAAAGAAGCGGTAAATTGGTATTGGAATAATTTGCAAGTAAAAAGTAAAAAATAAAAAGTAAAAAGATAATACAATGATTACAAATATCTGTTGTATCGGCGCAGGGTATGTTGGAGGGCCAACAATGGCTATTATTGCTCAAAAATGTCCACACATAAAAGTTACCGTTGTTGACTTAAATGAAAAAAGAATCGCTGCATGGAACGATGCGGATGTGAATAATATTCCTATTTATGAACCTGGGTTAAGTGACGTTGTTGCGGAAGCTCGTGGTAGAAATTTATTTTTTTCAACTGAAGTAGACAAAGCAATTGATGAAGCACAAATGATTTTTATTTCTGTAAATACACCAACCAAAACCTACGGTGTAGGAAAAGGAATGGCTGCAGATTTGAAATATATTGAATTGTGTGCACGTCAAATTGCTCGTGTAGCTAAAAACGATAAAATTGTTGTTGAAAAGTCAACGTTACCTGTAAGAACTGCAAGTGCTATTAAAGATATTTTAGATAATACTGGAAACGGAGTACAGTTTCAAATTTTATCCAACCCAGAATTTTTAGCTGAAGGAACTGCTGTTGAAGATTTATTCGCACCCGATAGAGTTTTAATTGGTGGAGATACAACTTCAGAAGGTCAAAATGCTATCCAAAAATTGGTTGATGTATATGCAAATTGGGTTCCAAAAGGTAAAATATTAACGACTAATGTTTGGTCTTCAGAATTATCAAAATTAACTGCCAATGCGTTTTTAGCACAACGTGTTTCTTCAATTAATGCCTTGAGCGAATTGTGTGAAAAAACAGGTGCTGATGTTAACGAAGTAGCAAAAGCAATTGGATTAGATAGCAGAATTGGACCTAAATTCTTAAAAGCATCTGTAGGTTTTGGAGGTTCTTGTTTTCAAAAAGATATTTTGAATTTAGTTTACATTGCTAAATCATACGGATTAAATGAAGTGGCCGATTATTGGGAACAAGTAATCATTATGAATGATCATCAAAAACGTCGTTTTGCCAATAATATAATCAAAACCTTATATAACACCGTTTCTGGAAAGAAAATAGCATTTTTAGGTTGGGCTTTCAAAAAAGACACTAATGACACACGTGAATCAGCAGCTATTTATGTGGCAGACGATTTATTAAGTGAGCAAGCAACAGTAGTTGTATATGACCCTAAAGTAGGAGAAGAACAAATTCAATTTGATTTGAATTATTTAGAATCTCGTTCAGAAATAGAAAACGCAAAAGGTGTTCAAGTAGCAATTAACGCTTACGATGCCTGTAATAATGCACACGCAATTGCTGTTTTAACAGAATGGGACGAATTTAAAACATACGATTGGCAAAAAATATATGACAATATGTTAAAGCCAGCTTTTGTTTTTGATGGTAGAAATATATTGAATAAAGAAGAGTTAGAAAAAATTGGATTTATTTACCAAGGAATTGGATCAAGATAATGAGTGAAAAAATTGCGATAATAGGTTTAGGATATGTAGGTTTGCCATTGGCACGACTTTTTGCAACCAAATATTCAGTCGTAGGATTTGATATTAATCAACAACGTATTTCTGAATTAAATCAAGGAATTGATGTAACATTAGAAGTGGAAGAAGCGTTATTAAAATCTGCTTTAGTTGATAAGTCTTCGAATGAAATAGGTTTATATTGTTCTAATCAATTAGCCGATATTGCGGATTGCAATTATTACATAGTTACGGTTCCAACACCAGTAGACAAACATAATAAGCCCGATTTAACACCTTTGTATAAAGCTAGTGAAACAGTCGCTAAAGTGCTAAAAAAAGGTGATATTGTAATTTATGAATCAACAGTTTATCCCGGTGTCACGGAAGAAGAATGTGTGCCTGTTTTGGAAAAAATATCAGGATTAAAATTCAACGAGGATTTCTTTGCAGGTTATTCGCCTGAACGAATTAATCCGGGAGATAAAGAACATACAGTCGAAAAAATATTAAAAGTTACTGCTGGTTCTACACCAGAAATTGGTAAAAAAGTAGATGCTTTATACAACAGCGTTATAACTGCAGGAACGCATTTAGCACCAACCATTAAAGTAGCGGAAGCAGCTAAAGTAATCGAAAATTCACAACGTGATATTAATATTGCGTTTGTTAATGAATTGGCTAAAATTTTTAATTTATTAGGAATTAATACGCACGATGTATTACAAGCAGCTGGAACTAAATGGAACTTCTTACCTTTCAAACCAGGTTTGGTTGGAGGTCATTGTATTGGTGTTGATCCTTATTATTTGGCTCAAAAAGCTTTAGAAGTAGGCTATCATCCCGAAATTATTTTAGCGGGTCGTCGTATGAATGACAGTATGGGTGAGTACGTAGCTTCGCAAGTAGTAAAGACTTTAATTCGCAAAAATATCAAAGTTAATGGGGCAACTATTTTAATGTTAGGATTCACTTTTAAAGAAAATTGTCCTGATGTTCGCAATACTAAAATAGTTGATGTTGTTAAATCATTGGAAGAATACAGTACAAAAGTTACGATTTATGACCCTTGGGCAAATTCAGATGAGGTAAAACATGAATACGGTTTGACCTGTCATGCAACACTTGATTCTGATATAAAATATGATGCAATCGTTTTAGGTGTGGCTCACAATGAGTTTAAAATTTTGGATTTGGCTTCGCTGAAAAAAGAAAACGCAGTAGTTTATGATGTAAAAGGAGTTTTGGGAAGTCTTGCAGATGCTAAACTTTAGGATTAAAGTTTATAAATAGATAATGTCCGACCATAAAAAAATAGCTAAAAACGCTTTGTTTCTCTACTTCCGTATGTTTTTAACTATGGTTGTTGGATTATATACTTCAAGATTAGTCCTTGAAGCATTAGGGATAATCGATTATGGTATATATGGATTAGTGGGCGGTATTGTAACTCTATTTTCTTTTTTAAATGCTGCTATGGCATCCTCCACGCAACGCTACTTATCTTTTGATTTAGGTAAAGGCGATGAGGAACAGTTAAAAAAAACATTTAACGCCACCTTAAATATTCATTTTTTTGTAGCATTCTTAGTTTTTGTTTTAGCTGAAACTATTGGTTTGTGGTTTGTGAATTATAAATTAAATATTCCATTAGAACGAATTAATGCCGCAAACTGGGTGTATCAGTTTTCTATTTTTACCTTAGTTATCAGTATAATTCAAGTGCCTTATAATGCATTATTATCAGCAAGAGAATATTTTGATGTTTTCGCTATTGTTAGTGTCTTACAGACAATATTGAAATTAGTAAGCGTATGGTTATTGTTCTATTTTATTAGTGATAGTTTGGTTACCTATGCGGTTTTAACATTTTTAGTTTCCTTGATTGTACATTTCTTTTACTACATATACTGCAAAAAACATTTTCCTGAGACTATTTATCAGTTTTACTTTAATAAAACTTATTACAAGGAACTTGTAAGCTATACAGGATGGAATATGTTTGGTAATTTGGGCTATTTATCCCAACAACAATTAAGTAATGTTTTATTAAATATTTTTTTTGGTCCAGTTGTCAATGCAGCTTATGGATTATCTTCTATGATTCAGGGTTTAATTTTAAGTTTTGTAAGTAATTTTCAAATGGCTTTAAATCCACAAATTGTTAAAAATTATGCCAAAGAAGATTATAAATCTTATTTGAATTTAATCTATGTGGGTTCTAAATTTTCTTTTTTTGGATTGCTAATAATTTTGGTGCCTATCTATTTTAATCTTGAATTTTTGTTACGATTGTGGCTTAATGATTTGCCAGAATATACATTAGTTTTTACAAAGTTGTCGTTCCTATATATACTAATTGAATCCATTTCTAATATGTTAGATTATGGTGTACAAGCAACTTCTAAGATTAAATTCTTTAAAATAATATTAGGTGTTGTTTTATTCTTATCAGTTCCAATAATTTGGTATTTATTTAAGGAATACAAAAATCCATCATTAGTATATGTTGCTTTTATAAGTGTTGCGTTTGTTACTTATTTTATTCGAATTTTATTCTTAGAACAAATAGTAAATTTTAAAATATTAGATTTCTTTAAAAAAGTGCTAGTAAGACAGCTATTAGTTTCGTTGATTATATTTATTTACTTTTACTACCTGCCACCAAAAAACATAGTAACTTTTTATGAATTAGTAAAGACCTCATTTTATTACAGTTCTATAGTTTTTATTATAATTTTCTTTTTTGGACTTAGTAAAAATGAAAGAAGCCTAATGCTGAGTTATGTTAAAAATAAAATGAAATAGGTATGTTAAACTTAAAAATAAATTATTCTTACAAAAAGTTAGATGCTAACTTATGGGATAATTCATCTAGCGCTACTTATTTTACTTCATCAAATTGGCACGACGTTGTTTTGTCTTTTTATCATGGTACTTTTCTAACCAGAAGATTACATAAACCAGTATATTTTCAAGCAAGTTTTGATGATGGATCATGGATACTTGGCTTTTTTTTTGTTTCAAAAACGATTAAAGGAAAAACAATCACCTTTGGTCATTTATTAGGGCCTTCTGATTATTATGATTTGCTGTATTCGCCATCAATTACAAATGAGCAATTTCAGGTACTTTTCAATCAAATTCAGCTTGATTTTAAATCTCGTACTATGCAATTTGTACATTTGAAAGCATCTTCCAAATGTTATCAAGCTATAGCTCAATTGCCATTGGTCATTTCTACTCCATTATCTTGCGTAGCTATACCTTTACCAGAAACGTATGAAGCTTATTATTCATCATTATCTAAAAGTGTTCGCCAAAACATTCGCACTGCTTATAATCGTTTAGAGAAAAGTAATCTTCACGTTCAATTGGAAATTTTTGAAAAAAGAGATTATGCTCAAATCAATTGGGAGCAGTTGAAACAGCTTTATTCTTCAAGAAATGATTTTAGAAAAGAAAAAAAATATTGGAAATCCCAATTATATTTCTGGTTAGATTATGGGTTCCAACACGAAAAAGATATGTTCGATTTTGAAACTATTCGAAAAACCGATTTTACATTAGCGGTTTTAAAAATTAATCAGGAAATTGCGGCTTATTTTTTTGGATTTAAAATTGAAAAAAATATAGAAATCAACCGTGTAGTTATTAACGACGATTTCAAGTTCTTTTCGCCCGGTTTACTTTTATTTAATGAATATATTAAAAAGGAGATTCCACAAATAGAAGGTATAGATTTGACTGTTGGAGATGAAAAATATAAGTTTGATTTAGGTGGAAAACCACATATTATCTACAATTTAAAAGTATCGATATGAGAACACTTTATAAGAAGATTTTAGGTAAAATTGATTATTTAAAAAGAGCCATCTATTTTTTTTATTGGAAAAGTGATGGGAAACAAAATAGTATTGAAAACGATAAATTCATTTTTTTTGAAATAAATGATGCTTCCCAACTTTTTGATATCGATTCCAATAAGCAACAGGAATACAAGAAAAGATTAGAAGATGGTCACGTATTTTGTTGTTTAAAAGCAGGAGATTGCTTGTCTTCTTACGGATGGATTAATCCAACAAGTTCTCACTTTTTTGGAGAATTAAATTTAAAAACTAATTATCCCAATACGATTGAAGTATTGTATGATTTTTATACTTATGAGGATTATAGAGGGCAAGGTCTTTATCCATTGCTGCTTCAGAAAATTTGTTTAAGAAATAATAAAACAAAAATAGGTTATGCCTTATCTGACAATCTAAGTAGTATGAAAGGTTTAAAGAAAGCTGATTTTAAATTATTAGCAATAATTAAAGGATATAATAAAGGAAGACTTGAAAGACTTTTAAAAAAAATATGAGTAAAATAATTTTTAATGCAGATGATTTAGGTTGGTCTAGAGGAGTTAATCAAGGCATACTCAAAGCATATCGGTATGGTGTGGTAAATAGTTCTAGTTGGATAGTTACTACTCCGTATTTTGATGAAACTATTAAGTTAATTCAAGTGAACCAACTTGCAAACATTGGAATTCATATTAATTTGACAGAAGGCAAGCCTTTATTAAAAAATCACACTACTATAGTGGATGAAAAGGGTTCTTTTATTCGAAACTTGCATACTTTAGAACACATTGATATGAAGGAAGTTTATGATGAAATTGAAGCTCAAATAGAAAAAGCATTAGCAACAGGTGTTTCAATTAATCATATGGATACCCATCATCACATTCATGCTACTTCAAAGTTTAGAAAGGTTTTTATCTCATTTTCCAATCGATATCAATTGCCATTACGAAAGATAAACAACACGGTTATTAATCCTATAAAAGTCCTTAAGTTTTATCTTGATACTAAGCAAGCAAAGTATTATACTTCTCATTTTTCAGCGGATTTTTTTGCTAGTGAGGCAACTTCACAAAATTTAATTCAAATCCTACAAAAGAATAAAGGAAGAAACATTGAAATCATGTGTCATCCTGGTTTTACCGATGAAGAAAATGGAGATTACGATTTAGAACGCGAAAAAGAACTTGCGATTCTAACTTCTCCTGAAATGCTTACCTTTATCTCAAAATAATTGGTTAAATCGCAAGTGAAAATTTCTATCGTCATACCGTGTTACAATGTGGGTCAGTATCTTACTCGATGTATTGAAAGTGTACTGTCCCAAACGTATTCTCATTTGGAAGTCATTTTAATCGACGACGGCTCTACCGATTCTACTGCAACCATAAGCCAATCTTTTGTAGCGCTTGATGCCAGAGTTCAGTATTTTTATCAAGAAAATTCAGGAGTAAGTGTTGCTCGAAATTTGGGTATTGAAAAAGCTTCGGGAACTAAAATAATGTTTTTAGATGCCGATGATTACATTACTTCAACAATGCTAGCTGATTTGGTTTTAGCTTTGCCTAATGATAACCAAAGACTACTTTCAATTTGTGGAATGTATCATGTTAAAAATGGAGTTACAACAAAAAATAGTGGTTTTTCTCGATTGGTAGCATTACAAAAGCCCCAAATTAACACGAACGAAATCCTAACCCTTTTTGAATATGAAAGCTTAAGTTCTCCTTGTTGTAAGCTGTATGATTTAGAATTATTACAACAATATCAAATCCGTTTTCATGCTTCGATTACCTATCAAGAAGATTTGATATTTAATTTAGACTATTTCAAACAGGTAGAAAGTGTAATTATCGTTCCAAGTTTTCACTACTATTATATTGAACATCCCACTTCGTCAAGTATAAAGTATCACAAACAATTGTTTGCTGCATTACCCATTATTTATGAACAGTTACAATCATATCCCGATTTCAAAAATAGGGAAGATTATATCAAACGTTTTTTTCTTTTTCAAATTTTAAATAACTTAAATAATACGCATCATTCCGATAGTGATATGACTTTAAAGGAGCAATGTCAAAGCGTTCGACAAATTTTAAATTCTGATATTTATGCATTTTGTCAGTCGGCTTTAAAAACAAATTCGGTTCATTTTTTACTAAAGTTTTTGATTACCTTTAAATGTTATTCTGGAATTGTATTGTTTTACAAAAGCTATCGAATACTAAAATGAAAAAGAAACGAATTGTAATTCTTATGAGCGCATTAAATGGTGGTGGAGCAGAAAAAGTTCTCATCGATTATTTGCGTAATTTAAATTACTCCAAGTATGAAGTTACACTTTGTTTAGTCATTAATGAAGGTGTTTATCTCAAAGATGTTCCAAAAGAAGTTTCTTTGGGTTTTTTATATGCTAAATTCGCTCTTTTTCCTTACCGTTTGGAACATTGGTTGTCTAAGTTTTTGGGTTGGAATTATTTTCAGAAAAAACGTGTAGAAACGCTTTTTAAGAATCAAAAATTTGATGTTGTTATTTCGTTTATGGAAGGAATTCCGTTGAAGTTTCATAACTATTTTTTATCCAAAGCTCCTAAACATCTTTCATGGGTTCATACGGATTTATTTCACGATCATTATTCTTTAAGTTGTTTTAAAGATGCTGCTTCAGAACAAGCTTTGTATCAAAAAATGAATACAATTATTTTTGTTTCTGAGGAATCGAAAAAGCAATTTGAAAGGTTGTATGCTATTTCAAACAAAAAAGAAGTGATTTATAATATAATAGATAAAAAAAATATTTTGAGTCATTTGAATGAAATAATACCTGAAAAGCAAGAAGGTAAAATTAATATCGTTGCTGTTGGCCGATTAGAAGTACAAAAGCGTTTTGATCGATTAATTGATGTTGCAAAATTACTTAAAGAACATTCTTATTCTTTTCAAATTCAGATTATAGGAGAAGGAAGTTTGCGAGGTCAATTGGAACATCAAATAACAGAAAATAATGTTGCAGATTGCATTTCTTTGAAGGGCTTCGTTAAATCGCCTTATGCTTTAATGAATGAAAGCGATATTGTGGTAGTTTCTTCAGAAACTGAAGGGTTTTCTTTAGTAGTTGCCGAAGCACTTTGTTTGGGCAAAGCGACTGTAAGTACAGCTACAGTAGGTCCGATGGAATTATTAGCCAATGGAAAATATGGAATCATTTGTGACCACAATGCTACTGCTTTGTTTGAATCTTTACAATCTTTAATTAATGATAGTGCTGAATTAGAAAAATACCAAAAACTAGCTTTAGAACGAAGTTTGATTTTTGATACCGAAAAGTCAATTGTTGCACTTGAAAAT
Source organism: Flavobacterium cheniae (assembly GCF_004363695.1). GTDB lineage: Bacteria > Bacteroidota > Bacteroidia > Flavobacteriales > Flavobacteriaceae > Flavobacterium > Flavobacterium cheniae. The sequence goes on from NZ_SNZC01000003.1 coordinate 109,886, forward strand.
TGTATTGATAATGAATAAGAAAAAAATACTATTCATCATCAGCAACATGGAAAGTGGTGGCGTATCTAAAAGTATGAGCTCGCTATTAAATGTTATAGACACCAATCGATATGATGTAAGTGTTTTTATAACCAACCCAACAGGTGTTTTTATGGAATTGATTCCCAATACCATCAAGGTAATCGAAGATAAAAAAACACAATATATTTTTTCAGGCTTTCCTGAAAATTTGAAGCTATTGTTGAAAAACGGCTATTTTTTCTCTTTTTTCATGAGAATTCTAGTAGCTTTTTTGATGAAAATTAACCGAGGAATGGCAGGTTGGATTTTGTCACGAATGATTTTCAGAATACAAGAAGAGTTCGATTTAGCCGTCGATTTTAATGGACAACATCAATTGTACTATTTGGTTGATTTTGTAAAAGCAAAAAAGAAAGTGAGTTTTTTTCATAGCGATTATACCCAATGGGATTATTATTATGCTATGGACAAGCGATATTATCCTGAAATGGATAAAATTTTTACAATATCGCCCACTTGTGTAGCTTCGTTACAAAAGTATTTTCCTCAAGTTCAAGATAGAATTGAATTGTTTGAAAATATTTCTTCACCCCAACTCATCAATAGTTTGTCTGAAGCTTTTTCAGTAGAGTTGGCTGAAAATTCCATTGTAACAATAGGACATTTGTCCAAGAAAAAAGGTACCCCTCTTGCTTTAGAAGTGGCTCGTATTTTAAAAAGCGAGGGTTTTGTTTTTAAGTGGTATTTTATCGGTGAGAATAGTCAAGATCAAGATTATCAAGCTATCATAAAGCAATACGGAATTGAAAATGAAATTGTACTTTTAGGGTTGAAAGTAAATCCATATCCGTATGTGAAAGCAACAAAAGTTATAGCACATTTATCTGAGTTTGAAGGAAGGTCTATTGCACTTGATGAAGCAAAAATTTTGGATAAGCCAATCGTGGTTACTTCGTTTTCTACAGTATTAGATCAATTTCAACCGAATATTACTGCTACAATTTGTAACTTTGACGCTCAAGAAATTGCAACAGCAATAAAAGAATTGCTATTGAATCAAGAAGTAAGGAATCAGTATTCCTCAAATTTGAGATTACACAAAGTGGATACCACAAATGAAATTCAAAAAATATATCATTTATTAGCGTAATTTGGAAAGCTATACATCACATGATTGGTTATTATTTTGGGCTTACGGAAGTTTTGCCTTAGTGTTTTTATATAGTCTTCGTATAGTGCTAAACAAGCAAATTGCTTTTAATACGGTTCCTCTTATCCCGTATCAATTCAATTACTTCATTTTATTTTTTGGTGCTTTATTTTTTGCCAATGAACCCATAGAAATGTATTCAGACAAATGGAATTATCAAAATATTTTCAATTCCATTATCGATAATAACACAACAAAGCTAATGAATACCGAAAGTGGATTTTATATCTACAACAAAATCATAGCTTTCTTCACGAATACTCCAGTTGTCTATTTTTTTATAACTGCTTTGATATACCTATCTGGCTATTTATATTTTATCCATAAAACTTTTGCTCCATCTTATAGAAGCTTAGTTTTTGTTCTAATGATAGCTGCATTAGGGTTTTATGGGTATGGAACCAATACCATTAGACAAGGATTGGCATTATCCGTTTTCATGTTTTTCTTCATGGAAAAAAAAATAAGTTTGAAGTTAATCTTAGGTTCCTTGATTGCGATACTTCTTCATAAAAGTTTATTATTTGTTGTAGTGGTTAACTTTTTTGTAATTAAATACAATCGAAAAGATAATTTTATTTTTGTTTGGGTTCTCTTTTTAGTCTTGTCAATTTTATTGGGCGATACTTTTGTTAGTTTTTTTGGAGATTTTCTTATCGATTCAGACGCACGAATGAACAGTTATTTGAATGATGAATTTGAAAGTTATGAATCAGGTTTTAAAATTAATTTCTTAGTTTATTCCATATTGCCTATTTTATTTGGTTGGTACATTAAAAGAAAAGGTTTTGAAGATTCTTTTTTCGATAAAATATTTTCATTGTATGTGCTATTAAATGCTTTTTGGCTTTTGGTTATTCGAGTGCCTTTTACAGATCGATTTGCTTATTTAAGTTGGTTTTTAATTCCTTTTATTTTTATATATCCTTTTTCTAAGAATAAATCACTTCCAAATCAAAATTTTTGGATAGCTGGTTTAATGTTGATTATAGCTTTTGTGAATTTATTAATATCAACCAAATGATAACGATTTTCACTCCTACATACAATCGAGCTCATTTGTTAGAGCGACTTTATAAAAGTTTATGTCAACAAACTCAAACAGATTTTGAATGGGTAATTGTAGATGATGGTAGTGTTGATCATACGGAAAAATTAATAGAAAGTTTTCAGCTAGAAAATCAAATTCAAATTCAGTTCTTCAAACAAGAAAATAGCGGAAAACACACAGCTATTAACAATGGAGTGGCTATGGCTAAAGGAGAATTGTTTTTTATTGTAGACAGCGATGATTTTTTGCCCGAGCAAGCTATTGAAAACGTATATTTCTATCTTGATAAAATAAAAACGTTGCCAACAGTTGCTGGTGTTGCGGGTAGACGTATGTATGCGGATTTTTCAATTGTTGGAAATCAAGGTTTTGAGGAAATGATTAGTAATTCTATCGATATACGTTACAAGCACAATATTACGGGAGATTTGGTAGAAGTTTTTAAAACCGCAATATTAAAATCCTATCCATTTCCAGAAATTAAAGGAGAAAAGTTTTGTCCAGAAGCACTAGTTTGGAATCGAATAGCTCAAAATTATGATTTGCTTTTTTTTAATAAAGGAATTTATATAACCGAATATTTAGAAGGCGGTTTAACTTCTTCTATTGTGAAAATAAGAAGGCAGTCTCCTCAATTAAGCACACTTCATTATGCTGAATTGGAACGTCTTGCTATTCCTTTTCTTCAAAAGTTAAAGGCTAATGTCAATTTTTGGCGCTTTTCATTTAATTCAGCTGCATCTTTTTGGTCGCTATTCAAAAGAGTTTCTTTTATTAATTCTATCATTGGACTTCCTTTTGGATTTCTAATGTATGTAAATGATGGTAGGAAATTATGAGAGTTTTGCAAATCATCAATTCATTAGGAACAGGCGGAGCAGAAAAACTATTGCTTGACACGATTCCTTTGTATCGTGCTCAAGGCATTGAAATGGATATTTTGTTACTTTGGGACAATGATACTATGTTTACTCGCGAACTTCAAAAAATGAATTGCTGTAAAATTCACATCATTAAGAAATCCAATCGTATTCAAGATATTTACAATCCGTTTGCTATTTTTAAGATAGCTAAACTTTTGAAACAATATGATTTGGCTCATGTTCATTTATTTCCGGCTCAATATTACGTTGTTTTTGCTAATTTATGGAATGGCAGAAAAACCAAACTTGTGTTTACTGAACACAGTACATATAACAAGCGAATGGCTACTCCAATACTCAATATCTTAGATAGGTTAACTTATTGCTTTTATGATAAAATAGTTTCCATTTCAAAAGATGTTTCATTAGCATTAGAGAAGCATATTCCAACACAAAAACAAAAAATTATATTGATTGAAAACGGAGTGAATCTTGAAAAGATTGAAAATGCTAGTCTAATTTCAAAAAATGAAATTCATCCCAATTTATCCGATACCGATTTTGTTTTATGCCAAGTTTCGGCTTTTAGAGCTGGTAAAGATCAATTGACATTGATAAAATCATTACAATATTTAGAAGAAAAATTTAAAATTGTTTTGATAGGAGATGGAAGTGAAAGCGAGAAAGAAAAAATTATCGAATGTATAAAGCATTTAAAATTAGAAGACAGAGTTTTTTTATTAGGGATAAAAAGTAATATTTACAGTATTATAAAAAGTGTAGATATCAATATATTATCTTCGAAATTTGAAGGATTGTCTATTTCTTCAATTGAAGGTATGGCTTCTGGCAAACCTTTTATAGCTTCAAATGCTCCAGGTTTAGCTGAAATGGTGAAAGGATATGGCGTTTTATTTGAAATAGGTAATCAAAAAGAATTAGCACAACACATTGTAGATTTGTCTATTGATTCGTCTTATTACCAATCGGTTGTTCTTAGTTGTAAGCTTCGAGCGGCTGAATTTGATAGCGCTAAAATGGTAGCGCAACATATTCAATTATATATAGAAACATATGGCAGCAAATAAAATAATTAGAACCGCAACCGTTGCCATGTCTTTGAATATTTTATTAAAAGGACAGCTGCGTTATTTGAATCAGTTTTTTGATGTTCTTGCTGTTTCGGGTTATGATGCCGATTTAGAAACGGTTAAAAACAGAGAAGGGGTTTCAATTGTTTCAGTTACCATGAAACGTTCTATTGCCCCTTTTCAAGATTTGATTTCTCTGTATAGATTGTATAAATTGTTCAAAAAAGAGCGACCAACAATCGTACATTCCATTACACCAAAGGCAGGATTATTATCTATGGTTGCTGCTAAATATGCTAATGTGCCTGTAAGGATTCATACGTTCACAGGTTTAGTTTTTCCTGCTAAAAAAGGACTTTTTCAAAAATTATTAATTCTAATGGACAAAGTGTTGTGCTGGCACGCTACTCATATTATTCCAGAAGGAGCTGGAGTGAAACAGGATTTGTTAGATTATAAGATTACAAAAAAACCGCTAGAAGTGATTGCAAATGGCAATGTAAATGGTATCGATACGACTTTTTTTAATTCTAATACAATTTCAGAGCAACAGCAACAAAACTTAAGAAATGAATTGGGAATTGATTCTTCTGATTTTGTTTTTGTTTTTATTGGTCGATTAGTTGCAGATAAAGGAATTAATGAATTAGTTCGAGCTTTTCTTTCACTAGAAATACCAAATTGTAAACTTCTTTTAGTTGGACCGTATGAAACGGAAGATCCGTTACAGCCCAAAACCTTAAAAGCAATTCAGCAAAATGATTCTATTCTGTCTGTTGGGTTTCAACATGACGTTCGCCCTTACTTAGTGATAAGCGATTGTCTGGTTTTTCCTAGTTACCGTGAAGGTTTTCCAAATGTTGTGATGCAAGCTGGAGCCATGGGTTTGCCTAGTATTGTAACCGATATTAATGGAAGTAATGAAATCATTATAGAAGGATTTAACGGTACTATTGTGCCCAGTAAGAATGTAACTGCTTTGTTGCGTGCTATGATTCGTATAAAAGAGGATGAAACTTGGAGAAACCAATTGCAATCAAACGCCAGGTCTTCAATTATCTCTCGATATGAACAAGAGTTAGTTTGGGAAGCACTTTTGATAAAATACAAGGAATTTTTAAAAGTACAATAATATTATTACCTTATTAAAAATTTACTTCTATATATTGTATAAGGCAATCGTCGTTTTACCATTTTTTTTCAATATTTTTACCGTCTCAAATTAGCAAACAAACCTGTAATGTACAGCACTTTTTTTAAGCCTTTATTAGATTTTATTTCGGCCTTATTGGGTTTGCTTTTGTTTAGTCCTATTTTTGTATTTATCACTATTGCGCTTTTTTTTGCTAATCATGGGAAACCCTTTTTTCTTCAAAGACGACCTGGAAAAAATGGAGCAATTTTTACTATCATCAAGTTTAAAACAATGAATGATAAGAAAGATAAAAAAGGCAATTTGTTGTCTGATGCTGAACGATTAACGGCTATTGGAAAATTTGTCAGAAAAACATCTTTAGATGAAATTCCACAGTTGTTCAATGTTTTGAAAGGGGATATGAGTTTAGTAGGGCCAAGACCTTTATTAACACAATACATGCATTTGTATTCGCCCTATCAAAATCGGCGTCACGAAGTAAAACCAGGAATAACGGGTTGGGCACAAGTAAACGGAAGAAATGCAATTGATTGGGAAACCAAGTTTGAATTGGATGTGTTTTATGTTGAAAACATTTCTTTTACCTTAGATGTGAAAATCTTGCTAAAAACGGTAAAAAAGATTGTAATCAAAGAAGGGATAAATGCTCAAAATTCAGCTACGATAGAACCATTCAGCGGAACAACTTCTGTTTATGTTTTTGGAGCAGGCGGTCATGGAAAAGTAGTTTTGGATGTGCTTTTATCGGAAAATAAATATGTTGTCAAAGGAATTTTAGATGATGGGCCAAAATCAGATGCTTTGTTTGGAATTCCCGTCAAGAAAAATTTTAATCGACAAAAGCTGCAGGCTCGAAATTGTATTGTTGCCATTGGAGATAATGCAATACGAAAAAAAATAGTTACAACTTTAGATACTAATTTTATTATGACCATTCATCCCAATGCTATTGTGTCCAAGTTTGCCAAGATTGGACCTGGAACTCAAATTATGGCTACAGCAGTTATAAATGCAGAAGCTGTAATTGGAAATCATTGTATTATCAATACAGGCGCTATTGTAGAGCACGATTGTAGGTTAGAAAATTATGTGCATGTGGCTCCAAATGCTTGTTTGGGTGGAAATGTTACGGTTGGCGAAAAAACGTTAATTGGTATAGGTGCTACTGTTATACCTAATATCACCATAGGAAAGAATGTTACTGTTGGGGCAGGTTCTGTAGTGTTGCAAGATATTCCAGATAATGCAGTTGTAGTTGGGACTCCAGCAAAAATTATTAAATATCAAGATTAGAACTAAAATGAACGAAAAAATATGGCTTTCCTCTCCTCATATGGGTGGAACGGAACAAAAATACATACAAGAGGCTTTTGAAACGAACTGGGTAGCTCCTTTAGGACCAAATGTTAATGGCTTTGAGTCTGACTTGGAAAACTATTTGAGTAATCAAGTTCATGTTGCGGCCTTGAGTTCTGGAACAGCTGCCTTGCATTTGGGACTTATTTTATTGGGAGTACAGCAAGGTGATGAGGTTCTTTGTCAATCGATGACTTTTTCAGCAACTGTAAATCCAATATTGTATTTAGGTGCAACGCCAATTTTTATAGATAGCGAGTTGGATACTTGGAACATGTGTCCCATTGCATTAGAAGCAGCTATTCAAGATAGAATCGCAAAAGGAAAGAAGCCAAAAGCAATCATTCCTGTTCATTTGTACGGAATGCCAGCAAAAATGGATGAAATTATTGCGATTGCAAATCGTTATGAAATTCCAGTTTTAGAAGATAGTGCAGAAGCCTTAGGAAGTGCATACAAAGGTCAAAAATGTGGCACATTCGGTAGTTTAGCTGCCTTATCGTTTAACGGAAATAAGATTATTACCACTTCTGGAGGCGGCGCTTTGGTAACAAAATCAGAAGTTTTAAAAGAGAAAGCAATTTTTTTCGCCACTCAAGCAAGAGATGCCGCACCGCATTATCAGCACAGTGAAATTGGTTATAATTATAGATTAAGTAATATTGCTGCCGGCATTGGTCGTGGTCAAATGGAAGTTCTAGAACAACACGTGGATGTAAGAAGAAAGTGGAATCAACGTTATCAAGATTTTTTTGCAACGATTCCAAATGTTACTGTTTTGAAAGAACCTTCAAATGATTTTTATTCGAATCATTGGTTAACAGCAATTGTTTTAGCATCTTTTGAGCAACGTGAAGCATTGCGATTTGAGTTTGAATCTCAAAATATAGAAACTCGACCATTATGGAAACCTATGCATTTACAGCCCGTTTTTGAAATGTATCCATTTTATGGTACTTCGGTGGCGGCGTCTTTATTTGAAAATGGTTTGTGTTTGCCTTCTGGTTCTAATTTAACCGAAAATCAGTGGGAAAGAATTTTTCTTGTTTTAGAGGTTTTTTTTTAAAATAAAAAGTAAAGCTTTAAATCACAATCACTTTGATAAGTTGTTGTATTTTTGTAACCCCAATTTTAAAACTATTTAATTGTCAAAATTTAACTCAAATACTACTAAGAAATCAATTTTTAAGGAATTAACTAAAGATTTTTTTGAAAATCGATTCAGCAATTTAGCCTATTTACCACGATGGGTTATTTTCTGTATTGATATGGTTATAGTAATGTTTGCTGGTATAATAACCTATTTTATAGTTGCTAATTTAACGTTTAAGAGTTACGATACTTATTCTGTTTCCATCCGATATTTTATAACACTTTTAACTTACGCTTTTTTCTTTTTTGCTTTTAGAACCTATGCAGGGATAATAAGACACTCTAGTTTTATTGATGGAATGCGATTGTTGTTAGCCACTTCTTTTGCGTTTTTTTCATTAGTAGTTCTGAATTATACTCATTTCTTTGTTCATGAAACAAAGATTTTTTTAATGCCTGAACTTTTTATTCACGGTGTTATATCATTTGTATTATTATTTTTATTTAGAATTTTAGTAAAGTTTTTATTTGAGACCTACATTGAATTAGAAAATAAAGACCAAATAAAAAAAATTGTCGTTTTTGGTATTGATGCAAATGCTTTTGCGTTAGCGAAAGCCTTAAATTCTGAACAGCCAAAACGATATAAAGTTGTAGCATTTATTGAGAAAACAAATGCTAACAGAACCAAGCAGGTTTTAGGATTGCCAATCGTAAGCTTCAAACAAAATGCTTCTGAAATTATTAGAAAATTCGATGCTTCTGCTATTATTTTAAGCGATTACACATTAACTAAAGAAGAACAATTAAAAATAGTAGACGATTGTTTGGAGCATAACTATCAAGTGCTATCAACACAAACGGTAAAGAATTGGGAAGATCAAAAGAGTATCACAAAAAATATTAAACAATTTGATATTAAAGATTTACTCGAAAGACAGCCTATTGTTATTCAAAATAAATTGATATCAAAACAAATTCAGAATAAAACGGTATTAGTAACTGGTGCAGCTGGATCTATTGGAAGCGAAATTGTGCAACAAGTTTTAGCTTTTGAACCTGCAAAAATTATTTTGGTAGATCAAGCAGAAACACCATTGTATGAATTAAGTTTATTAGTTAAAACAAGTCTAAAAAATACTACTTATATCCCATTTGTCGCCGATATTAAAGATGCTTTTATAATGGAGCAAATTTTAAGCAATCATCAACCAGATGTTATATATCACGCGGCGGCTTATAAGCATGTGCCTATTATGGAAACCAATGCGTATCAAGCGGTTTTAACCAATGTATTAGGAACAAAAATACTGGCAGATTTAGCGATTAAATATCAAGTAGCTTCCTTCGTGATGGTTTCTACTGATAAAGCGGTAAACCCTAGTAATGTCATGGGAGCAAGTAAAAGAATTGCAGAATTATACGTGCAATCCTTATTTATGCAATCTCAATCAAAAACTTCAAGAGCGACCAAATTTATTACCACTCGTTTTGGAAATGTTTTGGGTTCAAATGGTTCTGTAGTTCCATTATTTACAAAACAAATTCAAGAAGGTGGGCCTATAACCATAACCCATCCTGATATCATTCGCTATTTTATGACGATTCCCGAGGCTTGCCAGTTGGTTTTAGAAGCGGGTTCTATGGGGAATGGTGGTGAAATCTATATTTTTGACATGGGACAACCGGTTAGAATAATTGATTTGGCCTATAAAATGATTCGTCTGGCTGGATTTGTTCCTGAGGAAGATATTAAAATAGAAGTGGTAGGATTGCGTCCGGGAGAAAAGTTATTTGAGGAATTATTAAATGATGCTTCTAAAACATTACCAACTCACCATGATAAAATCATGATTGCTCAAGAATATAATGTTACAGATTTTGATTCCTTTAAATCGCAATTAGAAAACTTGATACAATATGCAAAAAAAATGCAGTCTGATGCGGTGGTAGCTGAAATGAAAAAGATTGTTCCAGAATTTAAAAGCAGGAATTCGGTATATGAAAACCTCGATTAATTTGATTTCTTGAAAGTTAAATAAAGTACGTTATATTTGCACAGTTTTATGATACGACATATGAAAAGAATATTTTTTTTATCAACTTGGATATTTTTGTTGCCTTTTTTATTTTTTTCTTGTGCTTCAAGAGAGAAGATAGTGTACATACAGAATGCTATTTCTGCTTCAGAAACGTCTGAATTTGAAACCAAAATTAAACCGGACGATATTTTAGCCATTGTTGTTAGTTCAGAAAACCCTGAAGTATCGGCACCCTATAATTCTGTAGCTGTAACGCTTCAAAATTCAAGCTCAGATTCAGGCCAATCAAATCAAATCCAAACGTATTTAGTGGATAAAAATGGATACATAGAATTTCCTATTTTAAAAAAGATTAAACTTTCAGGATACACTAAAGAACAAGCAATAGATTTACTAAAAGAAAAGCTAAAAGACCACGTTGCTGATGCGAGCATTAATCTGAGAATTTTAAATTATAAAATTACAGTTTTAGGTGAAGTTAATAAACCAGGTACTTACCCAATACAAAGCGAGCGTATTACACTCCTAGAAGCATTAGGTCAAGCAGGTGATTTAACTATCTACGGAAAGCGCAATAATATTTTAATCATAAGAGAGGAAAACGGTAAAAAAATATCACAACGTGTTGATATTACAAAATCAGATTTCATCAATTCGTCTTATTATTATTTAGCACAAAATGATGTTGTTTACATCGAACCTAATAAAACTAAAATTAATTCATCAACTGTAGGGCCTAATATTGCTATTGGAATATCTGCCTTGTCATTAGTTGTAACAATATTTGCTTTAACTATTAACTAAATCATGCAACATCAAATTCAAAATAAAACTAATTTTAATTTTAAAGAGGAACTAGTAAAGTACGTTTCTCAATGGAAATGGTTTGCGATTAGTTTTTTTATATGTTTGTCAATTGCGTTTGCTTATTTACGTTATACGGTGCCCACATATAAAGCCGTTTCGAATATTATGATTAAAGATGAGCGAAAGTCAGGTATTGCATCTGAATTAGCGGCTTTTTCAGATATTTCTGCGATTTCTAGTGCAAAAAGTACTGTAGATAACGAGTTATATGTATTACGTTCTAAATCGTTAGTAGGGAAAACCATATTGGATTTGAAATTGCAATATACATACTATGGTGTAGGTCGTATTCTGTCAGGGGAAATGTATGGTGATTTACCTTTTGAATTAACGATTCTAAATGATTCAACACAGGCGCCTGTGAATCAGTATTTTTCTTTTTTTATCACGCCAAATAAAAAAAGTTTTGCAATAGAAGATGAAATTTCAGGCGAAGTTTTGTCTGATCAAAAATATAATTTTCCGTTTGTCTTTATGGGGCAAAAAATGATAGTTAAAGAAAATCAAATTCATGAAACGGAGCTAGGGAAGAAGGTGTTGGTTAAAGTATTTCCTTTTGATGGTTTAGTGGAGAGTTATTACAATCGTTTACAAGTAACGGCAGCAGACAAATATTCATCTGTTTTGTTTTTATCTTTTACAGATGCGGTTAAAGGTAAAGCAGCCGATTTTTTAGATAAATTGGTAGAAAATTATAATTTAGATGGTGTCAACGATAAGAAGTTTGTTTCCGAAAATACACTTGAATTTATAGAGAATAGATTAAATCTAATAACCCAAGAACTTTCGGGAGTTGAAAAAAATCTGGAAACATTTAAAAAAGAAAATAAAGTAACAGATATTGTTTCTGAAGCGGAGTTGTACTTAGGTTCTGCAAGCGAACTTGAAAAAGCATTTGCAGCAAAGAGTACACAAGTGCAAGTTATTTCTACACTTCAAGATTATCTTAAAAGTACTTCTTTAAATGATGTACTTCCAACAAATTTGATTAGTGGAGAAGCTAGTGACCAAATAGCATCTTACAATGCATTGGTGATTCAAAAGCAAAAAATGGCTACTTCTGCCGGACCTCAAAATAAAACCATTCAACAGTTAGAACAAAAAATAAAGGCTTTACAAGTTACAATTTCTACAAGTCTTCAACAAATGAAACAACAATTAACTATTGAGTTAAATGGACTTCGAAGACAAAATAATACGATGGCAACTAGAATTTCTAAAGTGCCTACACAAGAATTAGAGTTCAGAGATATCAACAGGAGACAAACTATTAAAGAGTCTTTGTATTTATATCTTCTTCAAAAAAGAGAGGAAACGGCTATTACCTTAGCGGTAACGGCTCCAAACGCAAAAATTATTGATCGTGCATTAGTTTCAAATGCTCCTGTTTCTCCAAACCGACAAATTATTTATTTAGGAAGTCTGTTTTTAGGTTTTTTACTGCCGTTTTCGGTGATTTATTTGAGAGATTTAGTAGATACAAAAATTAAATCTAGGTTGGATTTTGAAAAAATCACCTCAATACCAGTTATTGGTGAAGTTCCTAAATTGGATTCGGGTAATCTAATTACAAATGATAATCTGAGAAGTGGAACTGCAGAGGCATTGCGTATAATTCGAACTAACTTAGAGTTTTTCTTTACTAATAAACCGGAAGGAAAAGGAAAGAAAATATTTGTAACTTCTACTTATCCAAAAGAAGGAAAAACATTTATATCGGTAAATTTAGCAACTATTTTAGCACAAACAGATAAAAAAGTATTGCTAATGGGATTAGACATTCGTAATCCTAAAATATCAGAATATATAACAACACCTACAAAAGGAATAACAAATTACATTTCATCAAAAGAAAAGGTAGTGTTGAAAGATTACATATATCCGTCTGGAATTGCTGCTAATTTTGATGTTTTGCCTGCAGGAATTATTCCGCCTAATCCTTCTGAGTTACTGATGTCGAAAGCACTAGAAAATTTATTGGCTGAGATTGAAGATATTTATGATTATATTGTGGTAGATACAGCGCCTATTTCACTGGTAACTGATACAACATTAATTGCAAAATATGCCGATGCCTTCTTATACGTAACAAGAGCTAACTATTTAGATAGAAGAATGATTCCTTACATTGAAAAATTATATTCAGATCAAAATTTACCTAGTATGTCGGTGCTTGTTAACGATACAGAAGTAAGCACAACTTACGGTTATGGTTATGGATACGGTTATGGGACAGAAGAAAAATCTACCCCGTTTTGGAAAAAATGGTTGCCAAAATAATTACTTAAAAAACACATTTTTAGGCATAGTCTCTTCTAAAATTTGATAATTTTTGATCATCACCTTGTTTTGAAAAGCCGCTACGTGATTTTTGTGATGAATATCAGAACCTACAAAATCATATAGATTTTCTTTTAAAAGATAATCAGCAATTTCAGCTACATTTTTACCATAGTAACCTACGGTAGATAATAGGTTCAATTGAAATAAACAACCTGCTTTTTTTAATTTTTGATATTCTTTTTTATAGGAATGGAAGTAATTGTAACGCTCAGGATGTGCTAAAACCAATTGATATCCTTTTAGTTGTAACTCAAAAAGAAAATCATACAATTGAATAGGCGCATTCAAATACGACATTTCAATTAGAATGAAATTATCTTTCAGTGAAAGTAGTTTTTCTTGTTGTGCTAAACGTATTAAATTTTCATCTAAAAAATATTCAGAAGCAAATTGAAGTGATACTTGTTTTGAAAGTTCAGGTAATTCACTATGAACTAAATTGTAAGCATCACCAATTGATGAGGTAGAATTATCCCACACATTTTTCATCGTATGTGGAGTAGTAATCACTTTTGAAAAACCAAAATCAATCATCGACTCCAATAAAAATTTAGAATCTTTAATTTTTTGAGCCCCATCGTCTATTCCTGGTAAAACATGAGAATGAATATCCACATATCCTGAAGGAATTAACTCGGCTAATTTAGGTTTAGATTTGAAAAGCGATAACATGATTTGGAATTTGAGGCAAAATTAAACTATTTGTATTAATATTTGATTATCAATTAGCCATTATCCATTCAATAAGTTTGTTCAGTAACCAAAATAGTTTAATTTTGAAACATTAATAAAGAAAGTACTGCATACATGAATAAAACCGAATTTTCAGAAGAAGAATGGTTGTTTGAGATAGCTCCAAAAGACAAATTTTTCTCACTAAATCTTAAAGAGGTTTGGCGTTATCGAGATTTGCTTATGTTGTTTGTAAAACGCGACGTGGTAACGGTTTACAAGCAAACTATTTTAGGACCATTGTGGTATTTAATTCAACCTTTATTTACCTCTGTTATTTTTACAATTATTTTTAATAATGTGGCAGGCATTAAAACAGGAGATACTCCTGCTTTCTTATTTAATTTAGGAGGCGTAATGGTTTGGAGTTATTTTACTTCCTGCTTGAATGATACATCGGATACATTTAAAAAAAATGCCTCCATATTTGGTAAAGTTTATTTTCCAAGACTAATAGTTCCTTTATCTATTGTAATTTCTAATTTGGTAAAATTTGGAATTCAGTTTTTAATTTTCGTTGCTTTCTATGTGTTTTATCTAACACAAGGAATGAAAATGCAACTTACCACATCAACACTTTTTTTCCCAATATTAGTTGCTATTATGGGGATACTAGGTTTAGGATTAGGAATGATTATATCTTCATTAGTTACTAAATATCGCGATTTAAGTTTCTTGGTTGGGTTTGGAGTTCAGCTTTTAATGTATGTTTCTGCAGTAATGTACCCAATGGCTTTGTTAAAAGAAAAATTGCCCGATTTTGGTTGGTTAATTGAGTATAATCCTTTAGCTTATGTTATTGAAACAGCCCGTTACATGTTATTGCATGAAGGAAGTATTTCTATTTCAGGTTTGCTTTATACAGTTGCAGTAACAATCGTCGTGTTTTTTGTAGGGTTATTGATTTTTAATAAAACAGAAAAGAGTTTTATTGATACAGTTTAGTAAGAGAATGAATAAAAAAGATATCATATTAAAAGCCGAAAATATTTCTAAACAATACCGTTTAGGAACTGTGGGTACAGGAACATTGAGTCATGATTTGAATAGATGGTGGCATGCTATTCGTGGAAAAGAAGATCCTTATTTGAAAGTAGGCGAGACAAATGACAGAAGTTCAAAGGGAAATAGCGATTATGTATGGGCATTACAAGATATTAATTTTGAAGTAAATAGAGGAGAAGTTTTAGGTATCATTGGAAAAAATGGTGCTGGAAAATCTACGTTACTAAAAATATTATCTAAAGTTACAGCGCCTACAACAGGAGTAATTAAATCTAGAGGAAGAATTGCTTCTTTATTAGAAGTAGGAACCGGCTTTAATCCTGAGTTAACAGGTAGAGAAAATATCTATTTGAATGGTGCTATTTTAGGAATGACTAAAAAAGAAATCACTTCAAAATTAGATGAAATCATTGCTTTTAGTGGTTGCGAACGCTATATTGATACGCCAACAAAGCGTTATAGTAGCGGAATGACCGTTCGTTTGGCTTTTGCTGTAGCTGCTTTTTTAGAACCTGAAATATTGGTTGTTGATGAAGTATTAGCTGTTGGTGATGCTGAGTTTCAAAAGAAAGCGATTGGAAAAATGCAAGACATTTCTAAAAGCGAGGGCAGAACCGTTTTATTCGTGAGTCATAATATGGCGGCGGTTAGAAGTTTATGTACTAGGGGAATGTTAATTGAAAATGGAAAAACTATTTTCTTTGGAGATATTGATGAAACTATCGATTTATACTTAAAAAGTAGTATTTTTTCGTTTAATAGTAATAATTATATTGAGTTTGATGAAAAAGAAGCTCCTATTCAAATTTCCAAATTTGAAGTTAGTTCTTTGAATTTAAAAGGAGAACGTTCAAATTCAAGTGGTGTTTTAATGGGGAATATTTTAGAGTTTTCCATTTTTGTTTTAGCAAATCAAGCTTATAATAATTTAAAAGCCAGTATTATTATTTCAACAGCTAGTGGTACTAGAATTGCCGCAATACGATCGCATGAAATAACTGATTTTATTTTTGATTCAAAAGGAGATTTTGTTTTTAAAGCAACCGCTTCAGATTTAAAATTAATGCCAGGTGATTATGTTGTTACAATTGCTTTAGCAGAAAATAATACAACTATAGACATAAAAGAGGAATGTTTAGGTTTTACAGTTGTACCTAATGATGTTTATGGAACAGGAAGAATTCCAAAAGGGAATTTATATGTTTATTCAGATGCGAAATGGGAATTAAATCAAAAATAAAATATTGGTTATCAAAAAATTTAAAAAGTGTATTGGAATACGAAAAACTTCCAGTACTAATTCAGCCATCAAGCAATATTGAAGTTGGTAAAGATACTTTTCACAATGGAAATTTTGAAATTAGAGGTTCTGGTAAAATTAAGATTGGTTCATTTTGCGCATTAGGTAGAGATGTAAAATTTATTACATCTAATCACGATTATAATTTTGCAGTAATGCAATATGGTTTTTACAAAAAATATTTTCAAGATAAACCCAAAAAAGCTAATCTTTATACAAACAAGTTTTCAATAGAAATTGGAAGTGATGTTTGGATTGGTGACAATGTAAGTGTTTTGCCAAATGTTAAAATTGGTCATGGCACTATAATTGGAACTGGAAGCGTAGTTACTAAAGATGTTGAACCTTACTCCATTATTGGAGGAGTTCCAGCAAAGTTTATAAAAAATAGATTTACAGAAGCTTCAAAAAAAATACTTCTAGCTTCAGAATGGTGGAATTGGGATGATGAAAAAATAAAAGTAAATAAAGATTTCTTCTTTAAAAATTATAATGCTAATGAATAAAATTCATGTTTATTGGTGGGCACTCAATGCGCAAGGAGAGATTGATAACTACGGAGATATTTTAGCTCCTTTTTTAGCTGAAAAATTATCTGGTAAAAAAGTGGTTAAAGTTTCGCATCCTATGCAACGCTGGTATAAATGGTTTATTAAGCATTATATAACTGTTGGAAGCATTATTTGTGCTGCCAGTAAAAACTCAATCGTTTGGGGAAGCGGTATTATTAAAAAAAATGAAAATGTAAGAGCAGCTAAATTTGTAGCTGTTAGAGGACCAAGAACTAGAAAGCGTTTATTAGAATTGGGCTATCAAGTTCCAGAAGTATATGGAGATCCTGCTCTTTTATTACCTAAATTCATCTCAAATGTAAAAGAGGAAAAATATGCTTTAGGAATTATTCCGCATTATGTTGATTATGATGCTATTGTTGCTCGATTTAAAGATGATACAACAATTAAAGTTATTAATTTAATGACTAATGATGTTGTAAAAACAACTCAAGAAATACTAGAGTGTCAGCAAATTATTTCTTCTTCTTTACATGGTGTAATTGTATCTCATGCTTATGAAATACCGGCTTTATGGGTTAAATTTTCAAATAAAGTATCTGGTGATAATGTCAAGTTTTATGACTATTTTGAATCATTAAATATTACTTATCACCAAGAGTTTTTCATTAACCCGTCTGAAAGTTCAATTGTTGATTTTGAAAAATTATTAAGTGAAAACACCTCTGTTTTATTACCTTCAAAAGATAAGTTAATTCAAACACAAGAAGCTTTATTTGCTTCGTGTCCGTTTAAAAAATGAGAAAAGGCGCAAATATTTCAAAGGATGTATTATTAAATCCGAATGTTTCATCACATCGGGTAATTATTCCTTTGTATATTCCAAATGAAGAAGACTATTACAAAGAAGCGTATCAAATATTTGAATTTTGTTTGTTTTCGGTTATTAAAACTAGCGTAACACAATTAAAAATATCCGTAGTAAGTAATAACTCATGTGATTCGGTAAACGATAAACTTTACGAATTACAAAAAAAAGGATTTATTGATGAGTTAATTATTGAAAAAGAAGCTGTTGGAAAAATCAATAGTATTTTAAAATCACTTAGAACTGCTGAAGAACGCTTAATCACCATAACAGACGCCGATGTTTTGTTTTGTAATGGATGGGAAGAAGCCGTTTCGGAAGTTTTTGAAGCATTCCCAAAAGCAGGAGCTGTATCACCTGTACCTGTTTTTAGAAAACATTTCCACTTAACGGCTAATATTTGGATTCGAAACCTTTTCTCCAAGCGTCTTTTTTTTAAACCAATAAAAAACGTTGCTGCATTAACTCGATTTGCTAATAGCATTGGTTGGCCTTGGCTTGATGAAAAATGGAAAGATACGATTGGAACATTAACCTCAAAAAACGGAACCGTTGCTGTTTTGGGTTGTCCTCATTTTGTAGCAACTTATAAAAGAGAAGTTTTTCAAGAATTACCTAAAACGAACAGCAAATTTAAATTAGGTGGCGATAGCGAATATTTATATACAGATGAACCTGTTTTAAAAATGGGAGGTTATCGTTTGTCAACATATGATAATTATGCGTATCACATAGGAAATCAAGTGGAACCTTGGATGAGAGAAATGTATAATTCACTTATAGAGATTTCAAAAAAAGAAAATAAATATTCAAAATTTGCTATTTTAAAAAAAAATCGATTGGAATATTTGTTTTCGGAATATCTATTTAAAAAAATATTGTACTTTAAACCTATAAAAAAGGCACTTTTAAAAAGTAAAGGATTAACAAAAGAACAAATAAATAATTTTACATCTTGATTACCTTAGTTTTAACCAATAGAAATCGTGATATCCGAATCATTAAAAATTGTTTGGATTCTCTTCAAAGCCAATCGGATATTGATTTTGAATGGTTTCTTGTTGATTATGGTTCAAACGAAACGTATTTGAACGAACTAAAAACATTAGTGCTTCAGTATCCTAAAATTCAATTTGTTTCTTGTCCTACTTCTGGTCAGTTATGGAGCAAATGTCGCGCTATCAATATAGCGCTTCAAAAGGCTACCCAGCCTTATTTTGTGGTAGGTGATATTGATTTGATTTTTCATCCAAACTATATTCAAACTTTAAAAAGTGTAGTAAATCCTAATATCGTACATTATTTTCAATACGGATTTTTAAGTGAGACAGAATCGGTTAAAAAGCAAAGTTTTGAAGATTTAAAAGTCGATTTTAAAGGAGGTAAAGATGTAACAGGAAATACCCTATTTCCGACAGCAATTTTAAAAAGCGTCAATGGTTTTGATGAGTTTTATCAAGGTTGGGGAGCAGAAGATACCGATGCTCATATTCGAATGCAAAATTTAGGATTACAAGTTGCATTTTATGAAGAACAAATTTTGGTTAAGCATCAATGGCATCCAAAAGCGTATCGCAGTAAAAGGAGTACGCATCCTTATCATTCACAATTAGAGCGCATTAATCATGCTTACATGATTCAAACGCAAAAAAATAAACGTACAGTAGTTAATCAATATCAAAATTGGGGACAATTAACCCATGATGCCGATTATCAAAAGTTGCAATTTCCCGAAAAGAAAATAATTGTTTCCTCTTCTTTGCTTCAAGTGAATGCTTTATTAGCACAATTGAAAAATTTTAAAAATGAAGTTATTCAAATAGAAATTCATGACCTTTCACGCAAAGAGAAAAATAAGAATTTTATCAAAAGAATTCTAGGAAAAAAAGCACTCCCTTTTTATAAAATGGAATATGTAAACAATCTAGTTTTAGAAGAAATTATAAAAAATTATCGCAATTGCCCTTATCACTATTCATTTAATAGACAAACGAATAAAATCATTTTAGTTCTAAATTTTGTAGCATGAAAATTTTAATGGTTTCCATACCTACTTTGCATTTCTTTCGTTGGGCCAATCAATTACAAGATGCCGGACACGAGGTATATTGGTTTGATATTACAGGAATGAGTAAGACAGTATCAAAAATTTCTTGGATGCAACAAAAAGTAGATTGGAAATTAAAGTGGAATTATCCAGGACGCATATTTGTTAAAAATAAGTTTCCGAAATTATATGAATACATTCATCAATTTAACGAAAAATACACAGCGAAAACTTTTGAAAATTATTTGAATGAAATTCAACCTGATGTTGTGCACAGCTTTGCTTTGTATTTATCTTGTTCCCCTATAATGGAAGTTATGGAGAAAAATCCAACTCAAAAATGGATTTATTCTTCTTGGGGTAGCGATTTGTTTTATTTTCAAAACGAATCTACTTACTTAAAAGATATTAAACGTGTTCTACCACGAATTAATTATTTGTTCACCGATTGCCAGCGCGATTATGAAATAGCAAAACAATACGGATTTACAGGTAAATTTTTAGGAGTTTTTCCCGGTGGCGGCGGTTTTGAGTTAAACGAGATGGAAACATACAAATTACCCATTTCACAACGAAAAACTATTTTGATAAAAGGTTTCCAAGGTCGTTCTGGTAGAGCTATTCCTGTTTTAAAGGCGATAGCAACGTTAAAAGAACAATTACATAATTACGAAATTGTAGTTTTTGGTGCCGATCCTCAAACTTTTGATTTTGTGAAACAATCACCATTAAAAAGTTGGGGTAATTTTGAAATTTTAGGAAAGATTCCACACGAAGAAGTACTAAAATTAATGGGTAAATCCTTAATCTACATAGGGAATAGTAATTCAGATGGCATGCCAAATACTATGCTTGAAGCTATTTTTATGGGAGCGTTTCCTATTCAATCTAATCCTGGTGGTGCTACAGCTGAGTTAATTCGAGATGGAGAGAATGGTTTGTTAATTGAGGATTGTGAAGAAGTACAGAAAATAAAAGAAATTGTAATTCACGCTGTCAATAATTGTAATTTTGAAAAAGCTGAAAGTTTAAATCAAGCAGAAATTGTTCCAAAGTTACACTACATAAAAGTTAAAAATGAAGTGATTTCTATCTATAAAAAATTAAATTAAAATGAAAAAAGTTGCCATCATTCCACTTAGAAAAGGTTCTAAAGGAATTCCAGGAAAAAATAAAAAGAAAATGTTAGGACGTCCTTTATTTTCATGGGTTTTAGGTGCCGCTATTTTTTCTGATTTGGACGAAGTTTATGTGTTTACAGATGATGAGGAAATTTTAAACTTTATAAGTAAAGAATATCACTGGACAAGTAAAGTAAAAGGTTTGCTTCGCAATGATGAAAATGCGAATGATACCGCATCTACAGAAAGTGCTATGTTAGAGTTTGCTGAAAAAATCAATCACGATTTTGATGTTTTATGTTTGTTGCAAGCTACGTCGCCTTTAACCACTTCACAAGATATTAATAGTGCTTTATCTGAGATAAGTACCGAAGGAAAAACGGCTGCATTAAGTGTAGTAAAAACACATCGTTTTACTTGGAATGTAGATGGAACACCTCAAAATTATGATGTTTTTAATCGTCCAAGAAGACAAGATTTTGCAGGTTTATTGATGGAAAACGGAGCTGTTTATGCTACAACAAAAGACGCTTTCCTAAAAAGTAAAAACAGAGTTAGTGAAACCATAGGTTTGGTTGAAATGCCTGAGGAAACTTTAATGGAAATCGATAGCCTTTCCGATTGGACTATTATAGAAAGTTTACTAGCAGAACGCCAAAAAGCTTTTAAGAAACAAGAACGAATTAATTATTTAGTATTAGATGTTGATGGTGTTTTTACAGATGGATGTGTTTATTACGGAGCAGAAGGCGAGTTGATGAAAAAGTTTGATATGCGTGACGGTATGGGATTAGAAATCTTAAGACAAAATAACGTTGAAGTTGTTGTAATCACTTCAGAAAACTCTGATTTAGTAGCGAAACGCATGCAGAAACTTCAAATAAAACATACCTTTTTAGGAGTAAAAGATAAGTATTCCTTTTTGCAAGATTTTATAAATCAACAACAAACTTCATGGGCCAATTTGGCTTATGTAGGAGATGATGTAAATGACTTGGCTAATCTTTGCACAGTAGGTTGGTCGTTTGCTCCAGCTAATGCTACGACAATTGTTAAGCAACAAGTAGATTTTACATTGTCAAATAATTCTGCAGATGGTGCTATCAGAGAAGTTTGTGAATGGATAATGAATTACAATAAAAGATTTTAATGTTTTTTTTGGCTTGACTAATTTTTTAAATCATATGAAAATGTTATCGTTCATAAATAACTGAAGATTAACAGAGATTAGTTGTGATTATTCGATAAAATTATTTTTCTTTGCCTTTCTAATAGAATGAAAATGACAGAATATAAAAAACCTTACGTAATTGCCGAAATTGGTTGTAACCATAAAGGTGAAATGGAAATCGCAAAAGAATTAATCAAAATAGCTAAAATATTTTGTAATGCGGATTCAGTAAAATTTCAGAAACGTAACAATAAAGAATTATTGACAGAAGATCAATACAATGCACCACACCCTAATCCTGCTAACTCTTATGGAGATACTTATGGTGCGCACAGAGAATATTTAGAATTTGATGTTAATCAACATGCTGAATTAAAAGCCTATTGTGAGGAAATGGGTATTGTGTATTCAACATCGGTTTGGGATACTACTTCTGCAAAAGAAATTGCATCTTTAAATCCAGAATACATAAAAATTCCTTCTGCATGTAACAACAACTATGATATGTTAGGTTGGTTATGTGATAATTATAAAGGAGAAATTCACATTTCAACTGGTATGACTACTAAAGGAGAAGCTGATGATTTAGTTAATTTCTTCATTGAAAAGGGTAGAAACAAAGATTTAGTATTGTATAACTGTACTTCTGGATATCCAGTTCCATTTGAAGACGTTTGCTTATTAGATATCAATTTATTGATTGAAAAATATGGAGACAAAGTAAAACACATTGGTTTTTCTGGACATCATTTAGGAATTGCAGTAGACGTTGCCGCTTATACTCTAGGGGCAAATGTTATTGAGCGTCATTATACAATTGATAGAACTTGGAAAGGTACTGATCATGCGGCATCTTTAGAGCCAGAAGGGTTACGTAAATTATGTCGTGATTTAAAAGCGGTAAGTAAAGCACTTAGTTTTAAAAGTCAAGATATTTTACCAATTGAGCAAGTACAACGCGATAAGTTGAAAAATAAAAAAGTATAATTTTTATGCTTAAAAATACCATCCGATTATTTTGGTGGAATGAAAAAATTATCCAAGGCAAATCCAAAGAAAATTATGGGGATGTCTTGGGTAAATTTTTAGTAGAAAAAATTTCGGGTAAAAAAGTGGTTTTTGCTTGGCCTAAAAAGTTTTCTTTTTTAGATTTTTTCTCACCCATTTATGTAACTATTGGAAGCATTCTAGCTAATGTAAATCATAAATGTATCGTTTGGGGAAGTGGCATTATCAATAAGGAAATCAAAATTAAAAACGCTAAATTTTTAGCCGTTCGTGGCCCTCAAACCCGAAAATATTTAATGGATTTAGGTTATGAAGTGCCAGAAGTTTATGGCGATCCTGCTTTGTTATTGCCGCGTTATTTTAATCCGAAAGTAGATAAGAAATATCAATATGGCATCGTTCCGCATTACAACGATTATAAAGTTGTGGAGAAGTGGTTTGAAAACAGATCGGATATCCATTTAATAGATATGATGACCAATGATATCGAGTCTAAAACCATTGAATTTTTACAATGTGAAAGAATAATTTCTTCTTCCTTACACGGTGTAATTATTGCCCATGCATATGGAATTCCGGCTATTTGGCAAAAATTTTCAGACAAAGTTTTTGGTGATGACATCAAATATCAAGATTACATGGAATCGATTCAAATTCCATTTTACCATCCCGAAATAAAAACAGAAGCCTACACTAATGATGAAATGACCAGCTTATTTCAACAATATGTTTCATTGCCAAATCCTCAAGTACTGGAAGATTTAAGAAATGGATTAATGGAAGTTTGCCCTTTTAAAAATTGATATGAATAGCATCAGTTCCCAAGACGAAATTAAAAAAGTAATTCTTCATATTGAAGAAAAATGGCCAGTTGAAAAATGGGAAGTAAATCATATCAAAATATGGCCTTATCTCCGAATTAAACTTTACATTCATCTTTTAATGATGATGAATAAAAAGCTAGAAAAGGATGAAACAACTTCCGATGTTAAGCACACTTCTAGTTCAAAAAAAACCATATTTTCTAAACTCTTTCTAATTTTTTCTTCTTTTTTTAAGTTGAATTTTTTCTTTTTCAGTTTAAAAAAGAAGCCTCATTTGTTGTTTGGTTCACACATTCATAGGGTAAAGCAAAACGGACTTTATTTTAATCGATTTTATGATTCTTTAGTGGATATTCACCATCTTAAAAATGAGGTTTATAATGTAGAGTATCAAAAAGTTTATCCTAATACTTTTAATAAAGAAGCGGTTATTTCTTTAGAACAAGAAGTAAGAAATTATAAGAATTTATTAAATTTTAAAGAAAAGTTTACGTCTAAAAACGATAGTGTTTCTTTAGAAAATTATGATGATTTTTATGCCTATTTAAAGCAATTACCTATCCGATTGGATTTGTTGCGATTCTCCGTTCAAGATTTGAAAAATTGGTCTAGAAGAGTTATTGCTTTGCAACCTTTCTTTAGAAGATTTTATAAGAAGACACAACCTAAAACATTAGTTTTTTTAGGCTTCTATGGTTATGACGATTTGTATGCGGCTCTTTTAACGGCAAATCAAATGGGAATAAAAACGGTTGATTTTCAGCACGGTCCGCAAACGAATATTCACATGGTTTTTTCAGCATGGACTAAATTCCCATCAGATGGATATGCTTTATTGCCTAAAGAATTTTGGAATTGGGATGAATTTTCAAAAATAAATATTGAAAAATGGTGTCATAAAAATAATAGTATAGCAAAAGTGGTGGGACAGCCTTTTGTTAATTATTGGTTGAAGCATAATCATTTTGAAAGAAGCGAGAGCAATACAATTATTTACAGTTTGCAAACATTTCCTTTTGAAATTCAAGATATGTTGACTCCTAAAGTTATTCAATTAATTAAGGATTTACCCTATCAATGGATATTGCGTTTGCATCCCAGAAATTACATTGAAATTGAAGAAATAAAGGCGTTTTTAATTCAACATCAAATTGAAGATAAAGCAATCATACAAAGTTCTATTGATGAAATGCCTTTGCCAAAAGCATTACTTTCCTCAATTGTTCATATAACTAATTTTTCAGGTTGTTTAATTGAAGCTCATTTGTTAGGTGTTCCAACTATATTGATTAATAACATTGGCAAAGAAATGTTTTCTCAATATATTGATGATGAAAAAGTTTTTTATTTAAATCAGGAAGATGATGATTTTTGCTTTAATTTTTCAACATTAACAAAATATATAAAACCATCAAATAGCAAATTAATTTCAGAACATGGAAATCCTTTCAAATAAAATCCTTTCAAGTAGATATAAGGCTAATGGTAAAGCTATATTGGAGTTAAATAAATCCCAAACGGAAGCTCTTAATGCAATTAAATCTAAAATAGATTCAAGTAAATATGTATTTGAAGCTGTTGAATGTTTAAATTGTAATTCTAATGGATTTGATTTAATTGCTGAAAAGGATAGATATGGTTTAGCTGTTTCTACTGTAATTTGTAGAGAATGCGGACTTTTACAAACAAATCCTAGAATGAATCAGAATTCATATAATGATTTTTATGAAAATCACTACAGACAATTGTATTCTGGGAATAGCATTGGAACAGATGTTTTTTTTAAAAATCAACATAATCATGGAAAATTAATATATGATTTTATAAGACAAAATGTAAATCTTGAAGATTTAAATATTGTTGAAGTTGGCGCTGGTGCTGGAGGAATTCTTAGTTTTTTTAAAGAAAATGGATGTGCTGTTTGGGGGGTTGATTTGGGGAGTAGTTATGTGGATTTTGGAAAAGAAAAAGGAATTGAACTTTTTAGTGGAACAATAGATGTCATTTTTGAAAAAAAAATAAAACCAAATTTGGTTATTTACTCCCATGTTTTAGAACATATATTAAATCCAAATATTGAAATTCAGAAATGGTATAATTATTTAAATGTAGGAGATATGATTTACATAGAAGTTCCTGGTTTAGATAATTTAACCAAAAATTATAGAAATGATTTTTTAAGATATCTTCAAAATGCACATACAGTCCATTTTAATTTAGCTATTTTAGAGTCCTTTATGAATAAGAATGGTTTTGATATGGTGATTGGTAATGAAAATGTACAGGCTTTATTTGTAAAAAGAGAACTTGTGACTAATAAAAAGAAAAATAATAATTACGAAACAGTTATCAACATATTAAAAAAGTATGAGAGCAAAAGAAAAAATATTTTTGATTCTAACAATAGAAAATATTTTTTCAGTAATGTTAAAAATAAGTCAAAGAGGAATATAGTTTCTTTTTTTAAAAATAT
The DNA here is from genome assembly GCF_004363695.1 of Flavobacterium cheniae. GTDB lineage: Bacteria > Bacteroidota > Bacteroidia > Flavobacteriales > Flavobacteriaceae > Flavobacterium > Flavobacterium cheniae. Next base: position 136,039 of record NZ_SNZC01000003.1, read on the forward strand.
TGGGGTTTATAAGTTTTTAAAAAAATAGTATGAGTAAAAAAGCCTTTATTTTTTTACCTGACGGTGTAGGTTTGCGTAATTTCGCTTTAACCAATTTTAATGCTATTGGTACAACTTTAGGATATGAAATGGTGTATTGGAATAATACGCCTTTTAAAATAAAAGAAGAATTAGGATATGATGAAGTAAATATTACAAATCATCAATTACATCCTTGGACAACGGTATATACTCGTGCTAGAAAGCGTTGTGAGTTAAACGTTTTCGATAAAAAATTCAAGGAAACGGTTTATAATACCTATAATTTTCCGCAATCTTACAAGGGAATAAAAAATATTATTAAAAGTTTAAATGTCGATTTTTTAGTAGCTACAAAATCTACTGAAAAAGGAGTAGAGAGCATTCGAACTAAAATTAAAAAGTTAGAAAGAAGTACCTCTAAATATGAGTATTGTAAAAAGCAATTACTAGAGCACAAACCCGATATTGTTTTTTGTACGAATCCTCGACCAACTCAAGCTATTGCGCCTATTTTGGCTGCTCAAGATTTAGGAATTCCTACGGCTTCCTTTATTTTTTCATGGGATAATTTACCTAAAGCTACCACGCTAATTGAACCCGATTTTTATTTTGTGTGGAGCGATTATATGAAAAAAGAATTGCTTCAATATTGTCCGTATGTACAACCAGAGCAAGTTTTTGTTACAGGAACACCACAATTTGAAAGCCATTTCGATACGAGTTTATTGCAATCAAAAGAAGATTTTTATAAGTCACACCATTTAGATTTAGAAAAAAAATACATTTGTTTTTCGGGAGATGATATTGTAACATCACCTTTAGATCAATATTATTTAGAAGATTTAGCGATTTCAGTTCGTGAATTAAACCAACAAGGATATAACTTGGGCATTATTTACAGAAAATGTCCTGTAGATTTTACGAATCGATACGATGCTGTCTTACAACAATATCAGGATGTTATTGTTTCTATTGATCCCTTATGGCGACCAGTAGGCACGAGTTGGAACGAAATTATGCCAACCAAAGAAGATTTTGCTCTACAATCTAATATTTGTGAGCATACTGAATTCGTTGGAAATATTGCCTCTTCAATGGTCTTCGATTTTGTGGCACATGATAAATCGTGTTTGTTTTTTGATTACGAACAACCGCAATTACAAAAAGGAATTCGCGATATCGGACAAAATTACAGGTACATTCATTTTCGTTCGATGCCAAATAAAGAAGCGGCCTTGTTTGTTTATGATAAAAAAGAACTAACTTCTATTGTAAAAGCTATTTTAGACGGAAAGCAATCCAATGTTCCAGTCGGGAAAAAATGGTTTGATGTAGTAGTAGGAATGGAGCCAACAAAAGCTTCAGAGAATATTTGGGAAGGCATTAATAGTATTGTAAAAAAATAGTATGTTTTTCAACTCCTTATCCTTTGCCATTTTTTTACCCATCGTATTTTTACTGTATTGGTTAGTATTTAATAAAAATAAAACTACTCAAAATGCGGTATTGATTATAGCGAGTTATTATTTTTACTCGTGTTGGGATTGGCGATTTTTGTTTTTATTGGTGTTTTCTACTTTGCTGGATTACTTCAGCGCTATTATGATGGAAAACAGCACTTCGGATAAAAAACGCAAGTTGTGGTTGTGGTTAACTATTGGGATTAACTTAGGATTTTTAGGCGTTTTTAAATACTACGATTTTTTTGCGCAATCTTTTGCCGATTTGTTAAACGGTTTCGGATTTCAAACGAATCCAGTTTTATTGAAATTAATTCTTCCTGTTGGAATATCCTTTTATACATTTCATGGTTTGTCATATGTAATTGATATTTATTACAAACGCATCACAGCTGAGCTTAATTTTATTGATTATTCTTTATTCGTAAGTTACTTTCCACTTTTGGTTGCTGGACCTATTGAAAGAGCCACACATTTATTACCACAAGTAAAAATCAAACGCCATTTTAATTTTGAAAAAGCGAAAGAAGGCGTTTATCAAATCATTTGGGGATTGGTTAAAAAAGTAGTAATTGCAGACAGTTGCGCCACTTATGCCAATGCAGTTTTTGACAACTACGAATCTATGAATTCGTTGTCGTTAATTTTAGGAGCTATTTACTTTGCCTTCCAAATTTATGGTGATTTCTCAGGGTATTCCGATATTGCATTAGGAACCTCTAAATTATTCGGAATCGATTTATTAAAGAATTTCAATTATCCTTATTTTTCCAGAGACATTGCCGAGTTTTGGCGTCGTTGGCACATTTCGTTATCATCATGGTTCCGCGATTATTTATACATTCCTTTAGGAGGAAGTCAAGGGGGTATGTGGATGAAAGTTAGAAATACATTCATCATTTTCCTAGTGAGCGGATTCTGGCATGGAGCCAATTGGACGTTTATTATTTGGGGCTTATTGAATGCAATTTATTTCTTGCCTTTGTTATTGCAAAATAAGAATCGTTCCAATATGGGCGAAATTGAAATGGGTTGGAATATAAGCAGTGTAAAAACCATTTTGAATATTTTAGGTACTTTTGCTTTAACTACAATTGCGTGGATTTTCTTTAGAGCAAAATCAATGACTGAAGCTGTCGGATATATCCAAAAAATGGTGACCGATTTCCATTTTGATTCGCAATATTTGAGTAACGAACGTTATAATTTTGAATTACTATTTTTGGTAATGATTTTTGTATTTGTTGAATGGTTCAATCGTACTAAAGTAGAGCCTTTATCAGGAAAAGCAAGTTGGATAAAAGTAACCTTAGCGATTATGGCTTTATTAGCTTTAGGCGTGTATTCCGATTATAAAGAATTTATTTATTTCCAATTCTAATGAAACAGTTTTTTGTCTTTGTCGGAAAAATTTTGTTGGTGCTTTTGCTCTCCGCTTTTGCATTAGATTTCATTTATACCACTGTTTTTGCACAATCGGAAACTCGAAATAAAGTAGAAAATGTTATCAATTCGAAACCTCAAAATTATGATGTTATTATTTTAGGAACTTCAAGAGCGAATAACCATTTTGTGTCGGAGTTGTTTGAAAAAGAAGGGTTGAAAACTTTTAATTTCGGAATGAGTGGTGCACATTTGTTTGAAACTTCTTTGCTACTAAAATTAATGATAGAGCGCGGTTGGGAAATAAAAAACGTCATTGTAGAAACGGATTTAAATCTGTCCAACGAAAAACGTGATGATGGTACTTTTGGACGTTTCATGCCGTTTATGCATCAATCGAATACTATTGCAGAACATTTTAAAAACGAACCCGATTTTACCGAATTGTATTATGTGCCGTTTTATCGTTACATACAATTTGATGCTAAAGTAGGTTTTAGAGCTTGGTGTAAAACCTTGGTAAACGAACCGACCAATACCTTGGCAAATAATGGGTATTATCCGCTTGGATATAATCCTAAAGCCAACATGAAGAACAATATTGAAAGTTTAGTGCCTTTACGTAATCGTTATTTCGAAGAAATTAAGCAAATTTGTAATGCTAATAATGTCAATTTGATAGCAGTAACGACTCCTATGTGTTCGAATGTAAAAGGAATGGAATATTTTAAAAAAGTGAAAGCTTTGTATCCTGAAATTAAAGAGTATGAACATGTAGTAGATGGAGATCAATACTTTTCTTCATGCGGACATTTGAATGATAAAGGCGCTAGGTTATACACCACTAAAATTATTGAAGACTTATTTAAAAAATAGTAAATGCTTTTTAACTCGATAGAATTTTTACTTTTTCTGCCTACTGTTTTTTTCTTGTATTGGTTTGTATTTAAAAACCAACTACGAGCACAAAATGTATTGTTGTTGGTAGCCAGTTATATTTTCTATGGTTGGTGGGATTGGCGTTTTTTATCCTTAATTATCGCCAGTACTTTTTTAGATTATTTTATTGCTATACAATTAGGAAAAACATCCATTTCCAAAAAACGAAAATTACTTTTAGGAATTAGTTTAGTGGGGAATCTGGGGATGTTAGGTTTCTTTAAATATTACAATTTTTTCGTGGCAAGTTGGATAGAAGCTTGGTCAAGTGTTGGAATTACAATGGAAGCCAGTACATTAAATATTATACTTCCAGTAGGAATTTCGTTTTATACGTTCCAAACCTTGAGTTACACCATTGATGTATACCGAAAGGAAATGAAACCTACAAAAAGTTTTATCGATTTTGCCGCTTTCGTAACTTTTTTTCCACAATTAGTAGCGGGTCCAATTGAAAGAGCTTCTCATTTATTACCTCAGTTTTATAAAAACCGAACATTTGAGTATCAAAATGCGGTGGACGGTGTCAAATTGATTATTTGGGGAATGTTTAAAAAAGTGGTGGTTGCGGATAACTGTGCTTTTTTTGTAAACAAGATTTTTGAAAGTCCTGAAACGTATTCTAGTGGCGAATTGTTCGTTGGAATGGTTTTCTTCGCTTTCCAAATTTATGGTGACTTCTCAGGATATTCAGACATTGCTATAGGTTTATCTAAACTTTTTGGGTTTGATTTAATGGTAAATTTCAAGTTTCCGTATTTCTCAAGAGATATTGCAGAATTTTGGCGTCGTTGGCACATTTCATTATCTACATGGTTTCGCGATTATATTTATATTCCGCTTGGCGGTTCAAAAGGTTCACAATGGTTTCAAATTAGAAACGTTATGATTATCTTTTTGGTAAGTGGTTTTTGGCATGGCGCCAATTGGACCTATGTAGTTTGGGGTTTATTTCATGCTTTGATGTTTTTACCATTATTACTATTCAACATAAATAGAAGTCATTTGATTACCAAATCCTATGGTTGGCTCGATTTTGCTAAAATAGGGGTAACCTTTTTAGTGGTTTGTATCGGTTGGGTCTTTTTTAGAGCGGATTCAATTACAGATGCTTTTCAATATTTAGCTCATATGTTAGAATTGAAAAATTTAGGATTGACCTTATTCTATAAAACCAATGCGAATTTGATGATTTTTGGTTTAAGTGTTTTGGCTGTCGGAATTTTATCTATGCAAGAATTAGTTTGGGTTATCAAAAAAAGAGAATTACCTAAAATCTCTGCTTTTGGGGCTTTACTTTTAGTGTTGTTAATTTTCTTTATGGGAAGTTTTAAAAATCAAATGGACTTTATTTATTTCCAATTCTAATGAAGAAGTTTCTAACCAAAATAGCCATTTATACGTTTTTCATTCTTTTGATTGGAAACGGAATTGCTTATTTATCTCTATATGTTTTAGGGAAGTCGCAATTGTATAAAAATCAGTTTGTAAAAAATGGTGTCAAAGAAACTCATTTTGATTATGTGGTTTTAGGTTCTAGTACCGGATTAACTACATTAGATACGAAGTTGATTGATAAAATTTTAAATACTTCTGGTTTAAATATTAGTATGGACGATACTTCTTTAAGTTCGCATTATTTGATGTTGCAATATTTCCTTTCTTTAGGAAAATCTATAGATCAATTGATTTTATGTGTTACTCCGAGTGATTTACAAAATCCGGTAAACGAATTAAATAATAACGATTATCGTTTTTTAACGGAAGTTCAAGATACTTTGATTTATAATTATTATAATCGAATGGAGCATGGAGGATTGAAAGTACTTACTTATTCTAAGTTCATGCCTATTTTAGGAGTGAGCTATTATAATAATGAATTGTTTTATCCTTCAATGTATGCCTTTTTAAAACCTACAAAAAGAAATAGATTTGATGATAAAGGAAATTACACGTATCCACAAATTGAAAATCGTATAGAAAAAGGAATTGTTACTAATATTGAAACAAGTTATTTAAATCCATCATTTTTAAAGATTAAAAAGCTATGCAAACAAAAAGCTATTGATTTAATTGTGTATCAATCTCCTATTCATAGAAAAAATGTCGTTTTTCCGAACACTGACCAATTTAAAATAATTAATCATTCCAGAATTTTACCAGAAGATTTGTTCTTCGATAACATTCACGTAAATAGTAAAGGAAGAACTTTTTGTACTTTAGCCTTTTGTAAAGAATTAAGTAAATAACTATGCATATCGCTTTTTTAACTCCAGAATATCCACATTCGAAAATAAAACATTCGGGTGGTTTGGGCACCAGTATTAAAAACTTGGTGGTGGCTTTGGTTGCAAAAGGGGTAAAGGTAACGGTTTTTGTATATGGTCAGCCAAAATCGGAAGTTTTTGAAGAAAATGAGATAGTTTTTCATTTTATTTCAGACAAAAAATATCGATTAGGAAAATGGTTTTTTTACAGAAAACACCTTCAAAACTATATTAATTCGGTTGTTAAGAAAGAGAAAATAGATCTAATTGAAGCACCCGATTGGACAGGAGTTACTGCTTTTATAAATTTTACGGTTCCGTTAGTAATTCGTTTTCACGGAAGCGACACTTATTTTTGTCATATCGAAAAAAGAAAACAGAAGTTTAAAAATCGATTGTTTGAAACTTTAGCGGTAAGAAAAGCAAAAGGATTTATAGCTCCTACGAAATACGCAGGTGAAGTTTCGGCTGAACTTTTTGGATTGCACAAAGAGAAGATAAAAACCATTCATTACGGATTGGATTTAACTCAATTCAATAATGAATATCCAGAAAGTTTTGAGAAAGGACTTGTTTTGTACATTGGGACTATAATAAGAAAAAAAGGCGTTTTTGAATTGCCTGAAATCTTCCATAAAGTGAGAAATCAGTTTCCAGAAGCCCAATTGGTTTTAATTGGTGGCGATTCTGGAGATGTAGCCACAGGAAACAAATCTACTTGGGAATTAGTTAAGCAACAGTTTTATGAAAAGGATTTGGAACAGGTTTCCTATTCAGGCAAAATGCCTTACGCAGAAGTGCAAGATTATATTAAAAAAGCAAATGCTTGTGTATTTCCTACTTACGCTGAAACCCTCGGAATGGTCACTATCGAATCGATGGCAATGAAAAAAGCAGTAGTGAATAGTAACATTGGTTGGGCACAAGAATTAATGCAAGATGGGAAAAGTGGTTTCTTAGTACATCCTGCTAATCATGAGGTGTTTGCACAAAAAATAATTACACTTTTAAGCGATACGGATTGTAATGCCAAAATGGGTAACGAAGCTAGACTATATGTTGAAGAACATTTTGATATTACTAAAAAAGTAGCAGAAAATATTAATTACTATCAGCATTTGATAAAGTAAAACATGAACCTAACTTTTGTACATAATTTTAAAAAAGTTACAGCAATCTATAAAGATTTCGCTGCCGTTTCTTCGTTTGATTCTTCTAAAGATATTCAGAAGTTAATTTTCGAATTTTCGCAACAATATCCGAATGCTCAATTGATCTGGATTCACGAATCATTGAAGAATCATGTAAATTACAATTGGGTTGAACTAAATGCTGAAAGTCAAGTGATGCATTTTTTTAATCCATCTGAAACAGAGTTTTTAACAGAAAAAGTAGGTTATGTAGAACCTTCACCTTTTATAAAAATTAATAAAAGAGTTTCCTTTGCAAGTTGGCAAGCAAGTGCTTTTATAGGAACTATTTCGGCTCAAGGTTTTGTAAGTTTCGGAAGTCAATTCATTAATGATAATTTTAGTTTTGGTTTTTTTTTGACCATTATGGCAAAAATGGGTCACAGAAACGGATTGCGAACTTATTCAAATCACAATTTGCTTCTAGAAGTAAAGGTTGTAAAGCCACACTTGGGAACAACCAATGAACTTTTTCAATGGACAGCACAATACTATGGTTTTTCAAAATGTTTGCAGTTGTTTTTGTTATTTATTTTATTTGAAAAACGATTTCCTATTGCATCTTTAATGAGTGTAATTTCAGTTAAACGAATTGTTTTTGACCCAAATGCTAAAACAGAGCAAGAAATTTCAAATGTAGATTTTTCAGAAGTTACTTTAGATGTTTTGATTCCAACTATTGGTAGAAAAAAATATTTATACGATGTGCTTTGTGATTTAAGAACGCAAACGAAAATTCCAAATCGTATCATAATTGTAGAACAAAATCCTCTTGAAAATAGTCAGTCCGAGTTAGATTATGTGAAGAATGAAATTTGGCCTTTTGAAATAATTCATCATTTTATTCATCAAACAGGTGCTTGTAATGCAAGAAATATGGCTTTGAAAGAAGTAAAAAGTGATTGGGTGTTTTTTGCCGATGATGATATTAAACTAGCACCTGCTTTTATTGAAGAAAGTTTAAAAAGCATTTTAAAAACCACTGAAAAAGCGTTTACCTTAGCCTGCTTTAGACCTAATGAAATTCCCGTTTTTCATCACCTGATGCATTGGGATACTTTTGGTTCAGGCTGTAGTATGGTAAAAAGAGAAGCATTGGAAGGTTTGAAATTTGATATGCGTTTTGAAAATGGTTTTGGAGAAGATGCCGATTTTGGGATGCAATTGCGAAACAAAGGATATGATGTTTTATATTTGCCACAACCACAAATTTTACATTTAAAAGCACCAGTAGGAGGATTTAGAGTACAACCTACTTTGCCTTGGCAAGAAGAAGCAATACAACCCAAACCTTCGCCAACTGTAATGTTGTTTAAAATGTTGTATCATACAAATGAGCAAATACTTGGATATAAATTAAATTTGTTTTTAAAATATTACAACCAACAAACGATTAAAAATCCGTTTAAATATTACAAAACCATGCAAAAGCAATGGGAAGTAAGTGAAAAATGGGCTAAAAAATTAAAATTACAATCAAAATAACATGGTATTTGCTTTAATCATTTGTACGTATAAACGTTCGCAGCCTTTATTGAAGCTTTTGCTTTCAGTGCAGCATCAAACGTTGCATCCAAATGAGATTTTGATAGTAGATGGTTCTCCGGATGATTTCACTAAAGAAATGCTGACTCAAAATTCGTTTCAAGGTTTAAAGTATTTCAAAGTAGATGATAAAGATAGAGGTTTAACGAAACAACGCAATTATGGTATTGCAAGAGTTCAGGAAGCAAGCGAAGTAGTTTGTTTTTTAGACGATGATACCGTTTTAGAATCCAACTATTTTGAAGAAATTATAAAAACGTATACTTTATTTCCGGAAGCATTAGGTGTTGGCGGCTATATTACAAATGAAACTAATTGGACCAAAACAACTTCAGATTATCAAGCGAAAGCAAATGAGTTTTATTACGATGGTTGGAAAAGAAAAGATGGTTCCCGATTTGTTTGGCGTAAGAAGTTAGGATTAGATAGTAATCGCCCTCCAGGTTGTTTGCCTGAATTTTCTCACGGAAGAAGTATCGGTTTTTTACCACCTTCAGGGAAAATTTACGAAGTAGAGCAACTTATGGGAGGCGTTTCTTCTTTTCGAAAATCGGTTTTTAAGGAATTTCAATTTTCAACTTATTTTGAAGGGTATGGATTGTATGAAGATGCCGATTTTACCCTTCGATTATCAAAAGTTGGGAAATTATATATCAATACCAATGCGCAATTAGGACATTATCACGATGCCTCAGGACGACCTAATAAATATGATTATGGCAAAATGGTGGTACGAAATGGATATTATGTTTGGCGTGTGAAGTATCCAAATCCGTCCTTTAAAGCGAAAATAAAATGGCATTTGATTACGCTATTATTAACCGCTATACGATTTACGAATGTTGCTACCAAATCAAAAAGAAAAGAAGCGTTAACGGAAACTTTAGGGCGAATTTCAGGATGGTTCACTTTGTTTTTTAATCCTCCAATATAATGTTGTATTTACTTAAAAAGAAAATAAATCGAAAACTCAAAGAGTTTAGAGAAAACTACCAACATGTTCGTTTTTACAACGATACAGAAGAAGTGTTGTTTTTAAGTTTAAAGCGAAATACAAAAGTTAGAACGTATTTGAATATTATTTTTAGATTACAACAACAGTATAAGCAACCCATTGTAATTGAGTTTTCTTTGTTTCGTTATTTTGTATTGGTTAAGTGGTTTAAAGAATTGGATTTTATTTATTTCTCAAAACCATTTCAAAAACCTAAGATCTATCGTTTGTTTTCGCACCAAAAAAATGCCGATTTTCAAGTAAATTTTAATTATAAGAAAGTGTATACTACTGATGTATATGTAAAAGAAGCGGTCCCGTATATTATGCATCCAAGAAATTATATGATTGCTAAACCTGATTTATTAGAAAAACAGGTTGGAATTGTAATGAGTGGCAATTTTGAAGCTAAAATTTACGATTCGGATGCGATTACTAAAAATTTTCAACTACTAAATCGATGGCAGATTTACAGTGAAATTATAAAGCACAAAACTGTAGTAACGATTACAGGAACAGAATTTAAAGAACAATTAGAATCTAGTATTTTCAAGAATTCATTTGTAGTAATGAAATGGCAACAAGGCGCAATCCCTTCAGAAGAATGGCGTCACTATTTGTCATCGGCCAAATTTTTATTTTGTGCACCAGGAATGACAATGCCGATGTGTCACAATGTGATAGAAGCCATGTCGGTTGGAGTAGTGCCCATCATTAATTATCAAAATTGGTTAAATCCAAGTTTAATAGATGGAAAAAATGCGTTACTTTACCAATCTGAAACAAGTATTTCTCAAGTTATTGATAAAGCTTTACAAATGAATGATTCAGAATATTTTGCACTTCAAAAAAATGTAATTGCTTATTACGAATCGTATTATAAAAATTATGATTTTGAAGCGAATAGATTTCAAACTTTAATTTTATTAAATGAAGACAGTAAAGACCTTGTTTAAAAAATATAAATACGTTCTTAAGAGATATCAATCTTTTAAAACGAATCCTTTAACCAAATCAAATCCATTTTGGGCTTTAATTAAGTATTTATATATTAATTTTTTGCTTTATGTGTTAAAAAGAGAAGTAACGATTACGTATCTAAATGGTATTAAAGCTAAAGTTAAAAAAGGAGATGGTATTGTTGGAAATTATCACTCAGGATTACATGAAGCTGCTGATTCTCTTTTTTTGATGCATTTACTGCGAGAAGGAGACTCTTTTTTGGATATTGGGGCTAACGTTGGACATTATACTTTGCTAGCGGGCTTGTGTTCAAAATGTAAAGTAACTGCAATTGAGCCTATTCCTTCAACATTTGAACGATTATCAAACAATGTTAAAATAAACAATTGGATACATCAACCTGAATTGTTAAATATTGGTTTGTCAAATGAATCGGGAGAATTAGTGTTTACTAATCAGCAATTTACTACCAATAAAGTTTCAACTACAGGTCATGGAGTAAAAGTAAAAGTAAGCACGTTAGATGAAATTTGTTCACACCAGGTTCCTGATTTTATAAAAATTGACGTAGAAGGTTATGAGTGGTTTGTGTTAAATGGAGGATTAAATACCTTGTCAAATGCTAATCTCAAATTGATTTTAATAGAGTTAAACGAATCAGGGAAGAATTTCAATATTCAAGACGAACAAATTATTCAGTTATTAAGAGATAAAGGATTTTTGCCTTATGTTTTTAATCTTGAAACGAAAGCTTTTAAAGAAATTGATTTTAAAAACACGAACCAGTTCAATACGTTGTTTATTAAGGATTTAGATTTTGTAAAGCAACGAGTATTTAGTTCAAATAAAATTAATGTAGGAAGTTTTACATCATAATATGAAATTTGCTATTATAACTCACGTGCAACACATTAAAAGTGATAATCAATATTTTGGTTATGCACCCTATATTCGTGAAATGAATATTTGGCTAAAATATGTAGATGAGGTTATAATTGTAGCACCTTTGGTTGATAAAGAGCTAAACCCTATTCATGAAAAGTACAATCATTCAAGCGTGGATTTTCGTCAAGTGGAAGAGTTTGAAATTACTTCTATAGCTAATGTATTCAAGACAATAGCTAGGCTGCCTAAGATAGTGTCTCAAGTTTATAAAGCCATGTCTCAAGCCGACCATATTCATTTGCGTTGCCCAGGAAATATGGGATTAATTGGAGCTATGGTTCAAATTTTATTTCCTAAAAAACCTAAAACCGCTAAATATGCTGGTAATTGGGATCCGAACGCCAAACAACCTTTTACATACAAACTACAGCGTTGGATTTTATCCAATACTTTTTTGACAAAAAACATGCAGGTATTGGTGTATGGTGATTGGGAAAATCAAACTAAAAATATCAAGCCTTTTTTTACAGCAACATATTCAGAATCAGATAAAAAGGTAATACAGTCAAGAGTATTAGAAGAATATATTGATTTTTTATTTGTTGGAACATTGTCAAAAGGCAAGCAACCTTTATTTGCTATTCAATTGGTCGAAAAATTATACCAACAAGGAAAAAAGGTCCGACTGAATTTGTATGGAGATGGGATTTTGAGATCAACTTTAGAAACGTTTATAGAAGAGAATAATTTACAAGATATTGTTTTTTTGAGAGGAAATCAGTCAAAAGAAACAGTTTTAAAAGCCTATCAAACGAGTCATTTTTTAGTTTTGCCATCAAAAAGCGAGGGTTGGCCAAAAGTTGTAGCGGAAGCTATGTTTTGGGGTTGTGTGCCTATTGTTTCTAAAGTTTCTTGTGTGCCTTATATGTTGGGCTACGGAGAAAGAGGTATTCAGTTAGAAGAACAATTGCAAACCGATGTAAGTCAAGTAATGAGTGCACTAAATAACGAATTGTTATATCAAAAAATGGCTTCGGAAGGGCAAAACTGGTCGCGCCAATTTACTACGGATAAATTTGAAGAAGAGATTAAAAAGTTACTCTAAATTTTTACTAAAATCTTTTGTATACCCAATTACTGTTGCAGGATTTCCTCCTACAATAGTTCCAGGCGGTACATCTTTAGTGACAACTGCACCAGCACCAATTACGGCACCTTTTCCAATTGTTACGGGTTTGATAATTAGCGCATTCATGCCTATAAAAACATTGTCTTCTATAATTACATTGCCCATGCTAAACTCAGAAACGCCTTCTGGGGTAATAATTGGAAAATGATTTAAAATTTTTGCACCAGAAGTAATTAAAACATTGTCTCCAATAGATGTAGAAACGTTTTTTAAATTGTCGAATAATACATTGGTTCCAATAAAAACAGTCTTGCGATTTTTAAATTGAATACCATACAATTTTAGTAATTTAGTTCGCAACGAAGGCGGAACAAAAAATTGCATTGAAAGGTGAAGTAAAATAAATTTAAAACCTTTTTTAAAGAAAGAAAGAGAAATTTTATTCCAAGTAGCACTATGCTTTTCCATAATTTATTTTATTTCTATACTTTAAATGCTTCGCTGGAACTCCTGCAACAATGCTGTAATCTTCAACGTCTTTAGTTACGATTGAGCCCGAAGCAATTACAGCTCCTTTACCAATTTTATTTACACTATTTGTAATAATTACATTATTGCAAACCCAAACTTCATCTCCTATTTCTAAGGGAGATGATGATGTTTTATTTTTATACAAACTAAAACCATCATATTCGTGTTTATGGGTTTGTATAGTAACATGGTCAGAAATAGTGACATTTTTTCCCATAACAATACCTCCACAAATATCTACTTCAATGTTTCTTGATAACACACATTTTCCTAAAAAAGTAATTCCTGAATTTTGGTTAGGCTTATCAAAATTAGTGATTACAACATTATTAGTAGCTTCAATGTAAGTTGTTTTAAAACGAACAAAAAAATATGCTTTTTTAATCAATTTAATTATTGGAAAAGTAAATAGCAACGAAGTCAAAAATCGTTGTAAAACATAATCTATTTTGTATAAAAATTTTTGCATTATTTGTAAACGTAAAATTTTGAAATAATAAATCGTAAAGGTGTTAAAATCAAAATAGTTATAAATGTACTTATCAAATAATTTATTTCAAAATAATTAAAAGTATTATATAAAATATTAGCCAATAAGTAAAAGAAAACCAAGCTTAAGCAAAACTTAATTAGCTTACTATTACTATGAGTGGTTTTAAAAAGCAATCTTAATTGAAGCGTATAAAGCATTAAGTAAGAAATTCCATAAACAATCATGAATGCAATTGATTTATTGATTTTTAAAATATCAACAAAAGCATAAAGCGATACAAATACAAAACCATAACCAAAAAGACTAATGATAATGTATTTTAAAACTTGAGATTGTAATTCTTTATTTTTTAGGATCTTCAAAATGCGTTTGTTTTAAAAAATATAATATTTTTTCTTGGTTTTTCCTTATTCTGCCTAACATATCAGCCATGAAAGCAAAAATAGTGATAATAACACTCATTCCTAAAAGAGATAATCCTATAATACCAAAACTTTTGTAAGGTGTTATCGTATTATAGATAATCCAATGTAATAAAGCCCATCCTCCAAAAAAAACAGCGATTAAAAAAATAACGGATGCAATTCCAAGGAAAAACTGTAAAGGACGATAATCTTTTAATGACTTGAAAATTATTGACGAAGTTTTGTAAGCATATTTAAAAAGATTGTTAGCTACTCTGGAAACTCTATCTTCAAAATATAAAACGGTAATTGGAATTTGGGCTACCTTAAATCCTTTATCTAATAAATCCAGAATTGTTTCATGTGTGTAAGTGAAACTTCCATGTAGGTTTAAACTTAACAAAGTGTCTTTTGAATAGGCTCTAAAACCACAAGAGGCATCATAAATTTTAGTTTTACTTACAAAACTTACAATTTTATTAACTTGTTTGTTTCCCCAAAATTTTATTCCTGGCATGTTATCTGGTTTTCCACCAGAAAATCTAATGCCTAAGCAAAAATCTGCTTGTTGAAGAATTATTGGATTGATTAATTCAGAAATTTGATTTACATCAAATTGTCCATCGGCATCAATACTTACTAAAACATCCGCTTTAGTTTTTAGGGCATAATTAAGAGCTGTTTGAAATGCCTCTCCAACGCCTTTATTTTTATTGTGACTCAATACAGTTGCGCCTGCCTTTTTTGCTTCTTCAACAGTATTGTCTGAGCTTCCATCATTAATTACCAAAACTTCGGTTAGGTTAAAACCTTCAAAGCTTTTTGGTATGGATTGAATGACCTTAAAAATTGTTGCTTCTTCATTTAAAGCAGGCATATAAATAACAAGTTTTTCTAACATCTTAGATTATTTTTTTTATCAACAATAAGGTTATTCTGAATTCGTTTAGTAATAGAACAATGAAAAATAAGTTACTGGCGTAAATAAAGTAGTTCGCTTTTTTTGTAAATAAAGTATAAATATAATAAAAACTTAAATAGATAATCGGTAGCAACACTAACCAATAACGACTAAATCCTGTTCCAGCTAATACAAAACCTAAAAATACTAACCCAAATGAAATACTTAACTGTTTAATTATTGGATTCTTCCAATTCTTGTAAAGACCAAAAATTACAGCTAATAAAAGAACTAAACTAATAACAAAATTTCTAATTCCCGTTACTGGAACAAATAGTGAAATAAAGGCAGGAATACCATTGATTCTGTTTACTTGATAGTGTTGTTCAATTCCTAAGCCACATTTAATGTTATACCATAGTGGATTTTCGTCCATTTTATAACGACTAAAATAGCTTATTTCGCTTAAATTTTGAGATTCAATATTGTAAACATATTTAAACCAAAAGAGTAGCGGAGTTGTTAGAATTATGGAGTAAAGAACTATTTTTCCAAAGTTTTTTCTATCCTGTTGAAAATAAGAATAGTAGTAAAGTAATACCATTAATCCTAAAACAGCATAAACATAACGGGTAAAAACCAAAAGGATAAAAAGAGCAAAAAGACGCTTAAAGTTTGAAAGGTTTTTTTCTGAGTTTAGATAATAAATGAATCCCCAAAATGTCACAAAAACAATTGCTTCAGGATATAAAGAAGGTAAAAATGATAAAAAACCTGAAGAAACACATGTTAAAAGCAATAAAATGTATGTAATTGTAGGCTCTAAATTGAGTTTTTTGAAAGTTAAGAAAGCAAATCTAATTCCTAAAATACAAAGACCAATATGAAATAACTTATGTAAAGCAAAACCTAATAAAGGAAATTTTGGAATTGAAAAAAAAGCCATTAAAAAAGGAACTATAGGAATAACAGAAGAAGGGTTTTTAGTTTGATAATATTGGCCTTCTAATACATTTTGAGCAATTTTGTTATAGGTGAGTTCATCCCCTTGTAAGGGTAAAAATAAATTCCTCAAAGAGAGCAAAACAAGTATGCCAAAAAGAATGTAATATAATCTTTTACTTTCTAATAGTTTTTGTATTTGATTCATATAGGTTAGTTTTCATTGGTAAAAATACTATTTTTTACTAATTAATTGTCTAATGATTGATTAAACATAGGTTTTATGTCTGATATGAATAAAAGAAAAGATTATATTTGTCGATGAATTTAATTGTATTTCTGCTATTAAAACAAACATGCGCATAGTTCAACTTATAGACAGCCTTGAAGCAGGCGGCGCTGAGCGCATGGCTGTTAGTTATGCTAATGCGCTTCAAAAAAGGGTCTCTTTTTCTGGTATTGTGGTAACGCGTAATGAAGGTAGTTTACAAAATCAATTAGACAAAGATGTTTCTTATTTATTTTTGGCTAAAAAGAAAGTTTTAGATTTACAAGCATTATTTAAGTTAAGAAGTTTTTTGAAAGCAAATAATGTAAAATTCATTCAAGCCCATAGCACCTCTATATATTTTGCCTTTTTAATAAAATTAGTATTTCCAAGTATTAGAATTATTTGGCATGATCATTATGGTAAAAGCGAAATGTTAGAAAAAAGAAAGTCTTTTTTTTTAAGGATTATTTCTGTTTTAGTTTTTGGAATTGTAGCTGTAAATCAAAAGTTAGAGGCTTGGTCAAAAAATAATATGTTTTGTAAAAAAGTAATTTATTTAGCTAATTTTACTGTATCAGCTAATGAAACTTCATTTATAAAAACAAAATTAAAAGGAATAACAGGAAAACAAATTGTTTGTTTAGCAAATTTAAGATCTCAGAAGAATCATATCCTTTTGTTAGAAGTAGCAGAAAAATGTAAAGTAAATCATCTTGATTGGTCGTTTCATTTAGTTGGAAAAGATTTTCAAGATTCTTATTCTGAAACGATTAAAAATTTAATTATAGAAAAAGGACTTCAAGAAAACGTTTTTTTATATGGTTCATGCGATGATGTAAGCTCTATTTTGCAACAATGTCAAATAGGAATTTTAACATCAGATTCTGAAGGTTTGCCAGTAGCACTTTTAGAATATGGATTTCAAAAATTAGCTGTAGTTTCGACTGCTGTTGGAGAAATACCAGAAGTGATTGACGATAAAAAAAGCGGTATGTTAATTCAGCCTAATGATGCATTGTCATTTTCGAATGCTTTAATTGAATTAATAGAAAATGATTCTTTACGACTTTTATTAGGGGAAAATTTAAAAACAACTATTTTAAATACTTATTCTGAAGAAAAAGTGTTGTTAAAATATTTAAATTGGGTAAATGAAAAATAGTCAATTAACATATTTTAATTTAATTATAGTACATGTAATTATTGGATTTGTAATTTATTTATTACCATTCCTAGCAAAGTTATATGCTGTTTTTGTTTTTGTTTTTGGAGTTATGTACATGCTAAGAACTAAAAACAAGAATAACGAAGCTTTGCTTATATGTGGTTATATTGTAGGTGTCGAAGTTTTTCTGCGAATGACAGAAGGAAATCCAATACACGAGTTATCCAAGTATTTAGTTATTGTTTTTCTCGTTTTTGGAATGATTTATAAAGGATTTTCAAAGAATTCATTTATTTATATTGTTTTTCTATTACTGTTAATTCCTGGTATTATTATTGGAGCCAATGAATTAAGTTTTGATACTAATGTTAGAAAAGCAATCGCATTTAATATTTCTGGTCCAGTATGTTTGGCAATTGCTTCGTTGTATTGTTATCAGCGAGTGGTTACAAAAGAGCAATTGTTCAAGATGTTTGTTTTTATAGGGCTACCTATATTGAGTATGACTATTTATTTATTTTTGTTTACACCTAGTAACAAAGAAATTTTTATCAGTACACAATCAAATTTTTCTGCCTCAGGAGGATTTGGACCTAATCAAGTGTCTACATCTTTAGGTTTAGGTATGTTTGTTTTTTTTGTATTAGCATTACTTTATTCAAATACAAAAAAAATGATTATTATAAATTTAATAATTTTTGTATTAGTTTCTTACCGCGGAATCTTAACCTTTTCAAGGGGAGGAGTTATAACTGGGATAGCAATGATTATTTTTTTAATGGTTGTGTTATTTTATTATTCAGGTCCAAAGGTTAAGAGTAAATTGTTGACAGTAATATTGTTTTCTGTAATTGGAGGCGGTTTGTTATGGTCTTATTCTGTTTACAAGACAAATGGGATGATTGAGTATCGCTATGCAAATAAAGATGCTAGAGGAAGGGATAAAGAAGATAGGCTTGGAGGTCGCGAGGCAATTGCAGGAACAGAAATAAATGCTTTTAAAGAAAATCCTATTTTTGGTATTGGAGTTGGTAAAAATGCTGAATATAGGGAAGAAATCATAGGGCATAAAGTTTCCTCCCATAATGAGATTACACGTATGTTAGCTGATCATGGCTCATTAGGATTGTTTGGTTTGCTAATATTGTTTATAACTCCAATTTCTTTATATTTTGGAAATAAGCAAAATGTATTTCTACTTTCCTTTTTTATTTTTTGGGCACTAACCATTAATCACGCTGCTATGCGCACCGCTGCTCCCGCATTTATATACGCCTTATCACTTTTAAAAGTAAAATTTGTAGATGATGAAACACCTGTTGTACATAGGGAACCAGCTATCTAAACACGGATATAACAAAACTTCTATTGAAACACTTGGGGTTTTTCTTGAGGTTGAAGGGTATCATGTAATATTTACCTCTAGCAAGAAAAATCAGTGGTCTAGAATGTTAGATATGTTATATGTTACTCTTTTAAAAGCAAAAAAAGTAGATTATATATTGATAGATACTTATAGCACTTCAAGTTTTTGGTATGCTTTTTTTTGTAGTCAGATTGCTCGAATTTTCAAAGTTAAATATGTTCCCATATTAAGAGGCGGCGATTTACCTAATCGGCTTAAAAACAATCCCAAGTTATGCCAAATGGTGTTTGCTAACGCCTATCAAAATGTGGCGCCTTCTGGTTATTTAAAGCAGGCGTTTGAAAGTGCTGGATTTACAAATGTAGTCCACATTCCTAATTCTATTGAAATAGATAAATACGAGCTCAAAACAAGAGTTGAGTTAGCACCAAAATTACTTTGGGTTCGCGCTTTTGCATCCATTTATAATCCTGAAATGGCGGTTAAAGTGCTACAACAATTGCAAGAAAAACATCCTTCAGCTTCTTTAACTATGGTAGGACCCGACAAAGATGGTAGTTTGCAAACGACTAAAGATTTTGCTGATTCTATTGGGGTTGCTGTAAATTTTACCGGACAATTAGCAAAAGAAGATTGGTGGCAATTAGCCTCAGAACATGATATTTTTATCAATACCACTCATTTTGATAATACACCAATTAGCGTAATGGAAGCCATGGCTTTAGGTTTGCCAGTTGTGAGTACTAATGTAGGTGGTATTCCTTATTTGTTGGCTGATAAAGAAAATGCTTTGTTGGTTAACGATGATGATGATAAAGAGATGACGGAAACAATTTTAGATTTGTTAAATGATAAAGTTAGAGTGAACCAGTTGGCTAAAAATGCTAGAACTTTTATAGAACAAATGGATTGGCAAGTAGTGAAACAAAGTTGGATTTCGTTATTGAAATAGTTTAAGGTACTTTTGAATTTATTTTAAAGGTTCTTTAATAATCAGTTAAAAATTCTTCCTTTAACCAAACTTATGAATGATAATGCGTTACTCTATTATTAAATTAATAAAAAAGCGATACGAGTTTCCTTATTTCTTTTAAATTCGTTACTTTGCATTAGAATTACAAAAAAATGAGTGCCTCCCAAAAAATACATTTTGAAATTTCCGAACGCAAAATCTTATTGCGTGTTATGGATGTTGTGTTTACGGTGCTTACATTAGCATTAATTGGACATTATACTCAATTCGATTATTTCAGAGTTTCGCAAACAAGTTTTTATTGGACTATTGTACTAGCACTTTATATTGTTTTCTTTGGAACCATATTTGAAATGTACAATTTACAAACAGCAAGTAATCGTTTTCAAATTTCTAAAAGTATCATATTAACCACTTCGGTTACCGTATTGTTTTATTTGTTAACCCCTTTTTATACACCTGTATTGCCTTCTAATCGTTTGCAAATAATCCTGTTTTTCTTTTCTATTTTAATTTCGTTGTCGGTTTGGCGCTATTTATATATCGTTTTCTTTGCTTCAAATCGTTTTATGAAAAAAGTGCTTTTTGTAGGCAGCAGTAAAGATGTAGATGGTTTGGTAACTGAATTAGCCAAGTTTAACCCACATTATAAAGTAGTGGGTTACGTCGCAATTGATGAAACTCCTAATGGGGCTAACGTGACACGTGTTTCTGCAGAAGAATTAGATGATTTTGTGTACCAAAATTACGTTTCCGAAATCGTGGTTGCTAATGTTAAAAACAAACTTGCATCGGTTGAATTGTATAATAAATTATTACGATTATTAGAGAAAGGAATTGTTATCAGAAAATATAATCAGGTATACGAGAACAGTACTTATCGTTTACCTATTCAATTTGAAGATAGAGAATTGTACAAGTTTTTCCCATTTAGTAGAAGCAATCAGAACAAATTATACATGTATTATACTCGTTTTTTTGATCTTGTTTTTGCGGTTGTTGGGTTGATAGGATTCTTTTTGATTGCGCCTCTTTTATGGATTATTAATCTTTTTGTAAACAAAGGAAGTTTCTTTTATACACAAGAGCGTGTAGGTAAAAACGGAATTCCATTTACCATTTACAAGATGCGAACTATGGTGCAAAATGCCGAACAAAACGGTGCTGTTTTTGCTACAACAAATGATAGTCGAATTACTCCTTTCGGGAAATTTCTACGTAAAACAAGATTAGATGAATTACCACAATTTATTAATGTTTTAAAAGGCGAAATGGCTATTATTGGTCCAAGACCTGAGCGACCATTTTTTGTGGATCAAATTGCTGCTTCTATTCCGTTATATCAAACGCGTCATGTAATTAAACCGGGGCTTACTGGTTGGGCACAAGTGAATTATCCTTACGGTTCTAACTTAGAAGATAGTTTGATGAAACTCCGATACGACTTGTATTACATCAAACACAGAAGTTTGTTTTTAGATGTAAATATCGTCGTAAAAACGTTGAGTACGGTATTGTTTTTTAGAGGACAGTAATTAGTGTTCAGTTGTTAGTCGTCCGTCTGTTGTTGGAGTTTGAGAGTATGTAAAGAAAAAATTAATTGATAAAAATCTGTGTATTTCAGCGTTTCGCAACAGCGAATCAGTTTTATCCGCGTGCTGTGCTTGATTTCTTAATCTGCAAAACAATTTTTCCAATCCAATAAAAATGTAAGACAATAAAAGGCCAAACAATTCCTAAATGAATTTTTGTAGTCATATAAGCTAA
Organism: Flavobacterium cheniae; assembly: GCF_004363695.1. Classification (GTDB taxonomy): domain Bacteria; phylum Bacteroidota; class Bacteroidia; order Flavobacteriales; family Flavobacteriaceae; genus Flavobacterium; species Flavobacterium cheniae. The sequence continues at coordinate 157,628 of NZ_SNZC01000003.1, forward strand.
ATACACCAATAACATTGCCAAAATTATTTTTCCAAAAAGCAGTATTTTATCTTTAATCCCTTTTTTAATATACCAAGCAAATACCAATAAAAGAGGATTGAACAATAAAATGTTATAATTCCATAATATCTCTTCATGCAACGAATACAATCCCACCAAAGAGAAGAAAAGCCCTAATAATCCAGCAAAGATGAAGTAGCTAATTTTTATCCATTTCTTGTTTAAAAGTGCTAAAATTAAAAGCACTGTAATTAAAGAATAAACAGAGTTTAACCAGTTAAAAGGAATTTCAGGTTTGGTTACTTGAAGAATTTTTGAATCACTCTTTTCAATTTTATTTCCATTTACTTTTGTAGTTGAAATCGCGTTTTTGAATTCATAAGGTAAAAATAGGCGAGTGGCTGGTTCATCTACTTTTGCTCCAAAAATCAATTGAATTCCTAGTTTCATATAAAAGTCGCTCATATACGGATATAAAATTTCGCGATACGATATCTTTGAACTATCCGATTTGATGTATTCTTTACCTAAAATTCCATTGATTTTATCCACCACCATCGTTGTACAATTTCGGTCAATGAATTTATAGGTGTAATAACGTTCATCACTATAAACGGAATGATTTAATTGTTGGAACAATGTATTGATTTGTGTTGGAGTTAGTGCTAATTCTTGTTCAATTATTTCACGATTTTCCGCTTGATAATTGTAATAGAAATCGATAAAACTACCATTGGTAACAAAATATTGTAAATCGCCTTTTATAAATCTGCCAATGAAATTAGGCGTACTAAAGTCAAAAGCGCCATAATTGTAAACTACATCAATAGCATGAATACTATCTTGAATACGAATACCAGTGTGACCATACATAGCATACGATTCTGGTCCTAAACCACAAGTTAAAATGCTAACTTTTGCTTTTTCAGAAAGTGTAATGTTTTGGGCAAACCCATTAAAAGAAATTAAAATAAGTAAAGCGAAAAGTAGTTTTTTTGTCATTTTATATAAAGTCTTTCTTCTTGTTTCTTTTCTCTTATTTCTGAAATTATCTAAACAATTCCCAATCTACTTTAATGGAAAAAATATTAGAATATAAAGCTGCACTTTGGTCACCTAAATCGGTTAAAGCGTAATCCACTTGAATGCCTTTGTATTTAAATCCTAAACCAATATTCGGTTGAAAACTCAATTTTTTTGAATCATCAATTTGCGTGATTTGCTGAAAATTTCCAACACCAGCTCTCAAGTAAACCAAATCAATGTAACCAAATTCCAATCCAAGTGCAGGATCAATACTCATTGTGTTGGTTGAAATAATATCATTGGTTCGAGTAAATTGCATGTTTAAATTGGTCGCCGCTAACAAACTATAATCATAACGAATAATCCATTTTTTTGACATTCCTAATTGCGCTTTTGGTAGCGTAATCTCACTAGTTTCAGGTAATTCTTGATTTTCACCCGGAATGGCATCTGCAATTTCTTGAAACTTTTCTTCGTCTATGGTCCAAGTATTATAAGTAGTAGTAATATCACGAATCATCAAACCAAATTTCCAATCTTCATCATCACTGATGTACTGAATTCCTAAATCCAATCCAAATCCCCAAGAATTAGCAAAATCACCAATAACTCTTCGGATTACTTTCGCGTTTACTCCGTAATTTAATCCTTCAATAGGTAAACTTCTAGCATAAGAAACAGTTAAGCCATAATCGGCAGTAGAAAAAAGCGAAATTCTGTTGTAGTCGATATTTCCTTCGCTATCAATTAATTGTGTGGTATTTAAAATATCATCAACTCCAAAACGAATTAAGGAAATTCCAACAGCACTTCGGTCGTCAATTGGCATGGCAAAACCAGCATAATCATATTGCGCAATATTGGCAAAGTAATTAGCATGCATCAAAGCAAACTGTTTGTCTTCTAGTTTTAACAATCCAGCAGGATTCCAATAGCCAGAATTCACATCGCCAGTATGAGACACAACAGCATTAGACATTCCTAAAGCAGCAGCGTCAACTCCAATATTCATAAACTCATTTGAATATTTTCGTACGGTTTGCCCATAGGTTGTCCCACAAAAACAAATTAAAAGTAGTAAAATGGTCTTTTTCAATGCCAATTTTTTTACAAAGATGAAATAAATTTCTCAAATAGTAAACTCTAAAAGTATTAACTTATTGTATTACATTTGCTGTAAATTAGGGAAGGCTTGTTTTTAGGTCTTTTTTAGTTGTAATTTTGCAATTCGTTTTAGTTGCAATAACAGCAATAAATTAAGTAAAGAGTTTATAAAGTCACGTTATATGAATATCAAAAAGCACATTCCCAATCTAATCACTTTGCTAAATTTAGCAGCAGGATTGTTAGCCATCATCGCTATTTTTAAAGGCTATTATGATGAAGCGTTTATTTTTGTTTGTTTGGGTATTTTCTTTGATTTTTGGGACGGATTTTTAGCTAGAAAATTCAATGTTGCCGGACCTTTAGGTGTGCAATTAGATTCTTTAGCAGATATGGTGACTTGTGGCGTAGTGCCAGGATTAATGATGTTTGTGTTGTTTCAAAATATTCAAGGAGATTCTACTTCGGTTTATTATTTAACGGAAGAGTATTTTTATATGGGATTTGTACCTTATTTAGGCTTCTTAATTACGTTAGCTTCTTGTTATAGATTGGCAAAATTTAATATCGATACACGCCAAACCGATTCTTTCATTGGATTGCCAACACCTGCAAACGCTTTGGTAATTATGAGTATTCCGATGATTCAATATACAAATGACTCTGAAGTATTAAATTCTATATTGTATAATCCTTACGTGTTATTGTTTATTACAATTTTGAGTTCGTACATCTTAAACGCTGAAATTCCTTTGTTTTCATTGAAAATTAAAGAATTTACTTGGGCGAAATATAAAATGCAAATCTTGTTTTTAATTGGGTCGTTATTATCCTTTTTTATTTTAGGATTCGTGGCTATTCCGTTGATTATCATTAGTTATGTGCTGGTTTCTGTAATCAGTAATAAAATGATAGCGAAGGCGTAATGGCGTCCAAAAGTTACAGACGAAAACCTATTGCAAAACGAAAATCCAATTCGAAAAGTAAATGGATTTTCTACCTGATTTCTTTTGTTTTATTACTATTTGTTGCGATTGGAATTTATAAATTCCGAGATGGTTTCTTGTATTATTTAGGTTTTAAAACCGATAAAAATGTTGAAACTTTATCCAAAGAAGAGCGAAAATTAGCCGATATCCGAATTTATGAAGTATTACACAAACACGATGACAAAGCCATAGGTTTTGATGTGTCGGAATACCAAAGTGAAATCGATTGGGAACAAACCTATCATATTGATGAATCATTTGAATTGTCTTTTGTTTTTATCAGAGCTACAGCTGGAAAAAATAAAACAGACAAAAGATTCAAAGAGAATTGGAAAGCTTCAAAAGAACGAGAACTTATTAGAGGCGCTTACCATTATTATCGTCCTAATGAAAATTCGATTGCTCAAGCTGAAAATTTCATCAAAAATGTAAAACTAGAAAAAGGCGATTTGCCACCTGTTTTGGATATCGAAAAATTACCAAAATCACAATCAATAGATAGTTTAAAAGTAGGATTACGTCGTTGGTTGAAAAAGGTGGAAAAACATTATAAAGTCAAGCCAATTATTTATTCGGGAGAAAGTTATTATACCGATTTCTTAAAAAAAGAATTTTCAGATTATCCGCTTTGGATTGCTAATTACAATTTTTGGCGTAATCATTTAGAAGACGATTGGCTATTTTGGCAATTCACTGAAAAAGCTCAAATTCAAGGTATAGAAGGAATGGTGGATGTGAATGTTTTTAATGGTAATAAAAATAAGCTGTTGTTAAAGTGTATTCACTAATAGAAATGAAATTATATAAAAAAATCCCTCAAATAAGTGAGGGATTTTTTTATTCTTCTTTATTTAAATTCAATTCTCCTTTACCGTGAATGATGGTAGTTTTCGGAGCATCAAAATCAATTTTTGTTTTACGTAATTCGAAGTTTTGTCCAAGGTAAACACGTCTTACCATTTCGTCTGCTACTAATTCTTCTGGTTTTCCAGCCTTTAGAATTCCACCTTCAAACATTAAATACGTTTTATCGGTAATTGCTAAGGTTTCTTGTACGTTGTGGTCAGTAATTAGAATTCCGATGTTTTTATTTTTTAATTGGGCTACAATTCGCTGAATGTCTTCTACTGCAACAGGGTCAACTCCGGCAAACGGTTCGTCTAAAAGAATAAATTTTGGATCAGTTGCTAAAGCGCGCGCAATTTCTGTACGACGACGTTCACCTCCTGAAAGTAAATCACCTCTATTGGTTCTAATATGTTCCAATGCAAATTCGGCAATTAATTCTTCCATTTTAGCTTCTTGTTCCGCTTTTGAAAGAGTGGTTAACTGTAATACACTTAAAATGTTATCTTCGATACTTAATTTTCTAAAAACAGAAGCTTCTTGTGCCAAATAACCAATGCCGTGTTGAGCACGTTTGTACATCGGGAAGTTGGTAATATCCATATCGTCAAGATAGATATTCCCACTATTTGGTTTTACTAAACCTACAATCATGTAGAACGAAGTGGTTTTTCCGGCACCATTTGGACCTAATAAACCCACGATTTCTCCTTGATTTACTTCAACGGAAATTCCTTTTACAACACTTCTTTTTTTATAGGTTTTAACTAAATTTTCTGCTCTTAATTTCATTCTAAGGTTTAAATGTTTAGAAGTTTGATTGTTTAATCGATTTACAAATAAACGAATAAACAATTTAACAATTTATCTTTTAACAATTATTTAGTTTGCTCCTCTAAAGCTTCCCAAAATTCATAAGCTCTTCTTAAATGAGGAATTACAATGGTTCCACCTACTAAAGTGGCAATCCCCATGCTTTCCATCATTTCTTCTTTAGTCACGCCATTTTTATAAGCGGTTTCTAAATGATATTTAATACAATCGTCGCAACGTAAAACCGCTGACGCTACTAAGCCTAAAAGTTCTTTAGTTTTTACATCTAAAGCACCTTCCATGTAAGCATTAGTGTCTACATTAAATATTCTTTTGATAACTTTATTGTTATCTGCTAATAATTTTTCGTTCATTTTCGAACGATAATCGTTGAATTCTTTTACTAAATCTGCCATTTTTTATGCTTTTAATTTTTCTCTTTCTTGACTTTTTACAACTAAAACACTAATCAAAATACTTGCTTCGTATAAAATCATAATTGGGATTGTAACGATAATTTGGCTCAAAACATCTGGTGGTGTAATGACTGCTGCTACAATTAACACGATGACTAAAGTGTATTTTCGGTATTTTCTTAAAAATTCTGGTGTTACCAATCCAATCTTTGTTAAGAAGAAAATGATAATTGGTAATTCAAATAACAATCCGCTTGCAATAGCGGATGTTTTCATCAAACTCATGTAGGAGTCAATATCAATCGAATTACTAATTTCTGGACTCACAATATAACTCGCAAAGAATTGTACTGATAACGGGGCAATTAAATAGTAGCCAAACAATACACCAATAAAAAATAGAATTGAAGAAACAATGATGAACGAAGCGGCATATTTCTTCTCTTTTTCATATAAAGCCGGGCTAATAAATTTCCAAATTTCCCATAAAATAAAGGGGAATGCAAAAATAAATCCTACCGTAATTGAAGTCCACATGTGCATAGAAAATTGCCCACCCATTTCCCTGTTTTGAATAGGGAGATTGATTTCGTTGATACACATTGTGTCTGCCATGTCAAATTGTTTTCCTAAATCGCAAAAGAATTGATAGGTGACAAAGTCGGGACTTTTTGGTCCAAAAATAATTTCATTGAAAATAAAATCGCTAAAAAAGAAAGCTACCACACCGCAAATTAAAATTGCTGCTGAACTTCTTACTAATAACCAACGTAATTCTTCAAGATGGTCTAAAAACGACATCTCTTTTATGTTTTTTTCTGCCATTATACGATTCCTTCTTTTAAAATATCGTGTAGGTGAAGTATTCCTTTGTATTCGTTGTTGTCAACCACTACTAATTGTGTGATTGAATTATTTTCCAAAATATCCAACGCTTCTGAAACTAAAATACCAGAATTAATATTTTTTGGATTTTTAGTCATAATATCTTGCGCTGTTAAATCGGTAAAAGTATCACGGTTGTTCAACATTCTACGAATATCGCCATCAGTTACAATTCCTACTACTTGATTGTTTTCAATAACCGCTGTTACACCCAAACGTTTTTCTGAAATTTCCATGATTACTTTTTTGATAGAGGCATCCGGAGTAACCATTGGTTTGTGAGTAGTATCTAACATGTCTTTCACACGAAGTAATAATTTTTTTCCTAAAGCTCCACCTGGATGATATACGGCAAAATCTTCACTTTTAAAGTTGCGCATTTCCATTAAGCAAACAGCTAAAGCATCTCCTAATACTAATTGAGCTGTAGTACTATTTGTCGGTGCTAAGTTGTTTGGACAAGCTTCACTTTCAACATAAGCATGTAAAATATAGTGTGATTCTTTTCCTAAGTACGAATTTTTATCTGCTGTCATTCCAATTAAGGTATTGCCAAAACGTTTTAATAACGGAGCCAATACTTTAATTTCTGGACTATTGCCGCTTTTTGAAATACAAATGATAATATCTTCTGGTTGTACCATTCCTAAATCACCATGAACGGCTTCTGCTGCATGTAAAAACATAGAAGGTGTTCCCGTCGAATTTAAAGTGGCTACAATCTTTTGAGCGATTAAAGCGCTTTTGCCAATTCCAGTTACTACCAATCTTCCTTTGGTGTTATAGATTTCGGTAACACTTTTGGCAAAGTCTTCATCTAAGTAATTTACAAGATCTGCGATGCTTTTACTTTCGGAAAGTAAAGTTCGTTTTGCGGTAGCTAAAATCGTTTCAGTTGTGCTCAAAATAGAAAAATTAAAAAATTTGTATGTGTAAAAGAAAGTCGTATCTTTATGTTTGCAAATTTAGGTAAAATCATATTAATAGAGAATGAATCCACACGAAATTGATTTACATAAAGAATTAAAGAAATATTTTGGTTTTAACCAATTCAAAGGACTTCAAGAACAAGTAGTTAAAAGTATCATTACAGGGAATAATACCTTTGTGATTATGCCTACTGGTGGAGGAAAGTCACTTTGTTATCAGTTGCCAGCATTGGTATTAGATGGAACCGCGATTGTGGTTTCTCCGCTGATTGCCTTAATGAAAAACCAAGTAGATGCCATTCGAAGCTTAAGTTCTGAACAAGGAATAGCGCACGTATTAAACTCTTCTTTAAATAAAACTGAGATTGCCAAAGTAAAAAAAGACATTACTTCGGGCATCACTAAACTATTATATGTAGCACCAGAATCCTTAACTAAGGAAGAATATATTGAATTTTTAAATAGTGTTCCAATTTCTTTCGTAGCGATTGATGAGGCACATTGTATTTCAGAATGGGGACATGATTTCCGTCCTGAATATCGTAACTTAAGAAATATTGTTCGTCTTTTAGGCGATGTACCGATGATTGGTTTAACGGCAACGGCAACTCCAAAAGTACAGGAAGATATCTTAAAAAACTTGGATATGCCTGATGCGAATACCTTTAAAGCATCGTTCAACCGACCTAATTTATATTACGAAGTACGTACCAAAACTAAAAATATCGAATCGGATATTATTCGATTCATCAAACAACATAAAGGAAAATCAGGTGTTATTTACTGTTTGAGTCGTAAAAAAGTGGAAGAAATTGCACAAGTTTTACAAGTCAATGGTGTAAGTGCTGTTCCTTATCATGCGGGTTTAGATGCTAAAACACGTGCTAAACATCAAGACATGTTCTTAATGGAAGATGTGGAAGTTGTAGTAGCAACCATCGCTTTTGGTATGGGAATCGACAAACCAGACGTTCGTTTTGTAATTCACCACGATATTCCAAAATCATTAGAAAGTTACTACCAAGAAACAGGTCGTGCTGGTCGTGATGGTGGCGAAGGACATTGTTTGGCGTATTATTCGTATAAAGACATTGAAAAATTAGAAAAATTCCTTTCTGGAAAACCAGTTGCCGAACAAGAAATTGGTTTTGCGTTGTTACAAGAAGTGGTAGCTTATGCCGAAACTTCGATGTCACGTCGTAAATTCTTATTACATTATTTCGGTGAAGAATTCGATGATGTTAATGGAGATGGCGCCGATATGGATGACAATGTTCGCAATCCGAAAAAGAAAGTCGAAGCACAAGACCAAGTGGTTACTTTGTTAAAAGTAGTTCGCGATACCAAACAATTGTTCAAATCGAAAGAAGTAGTTTTAGCACTTGTAGGTAAAGTCAATGCGATTATTAAAGCACAAAAAATTGATACGCAACCTTATTTTGGAAGTGGTGCTGATTTTGATGAGAAATATTGGATGGCTTTAATTCGTCAGGTTTTAGTAGATGGATTATTGACAAAAGATATTGAAACCTATGGTGTGTTGAAAATGTCAGAAAAAGGAGAAGCGTTTATTAAAAAACCAGTTTCTTTTATGATGTCGGAAGACCATGAATACAATGAAGAAGAAGATGAAGCAATTGTAACGGCAGCAAAATCTACAGGAACAGCTGATGAAGCGTTAATGAGTATGTTGCGCGATTTACGCAAGAAAGAAGCTAAAAAGTTAGGCGTTCCACCATTTGTTATTTTCCAAGATCCTTCTTTGGAAGATATGGCATTAAAATATCCTATTTCAATTGATGAATTGAGTAATGTTCATGGAGTAGGAGAAGGAAAAGCTAAAAAATACGGAAAACCTTTTATTGATCTAATCAATAGATATGTTGAAGATAACGATATTATTCGTCCTGATGATTTGGTGGTAAAATCTACTGGAGCCAATTCAGGTTTGAAGTTGTATATTATTCAAAACGTAGACAGAAAGCTAGCTTTAGACGATATTGCCAAGGCAAAAGGTTTAGACATGGATGGTTTGTTGAAAGAAATGGAACAAATCGTTTATTCAGGAACAAAATTAAATATAAGATATTGGATTGACGAAATCTTAGATGAAGACCAACAAGAAGAGATTCATGATTATTTCATGGATTCCGAATCCGATAATATTAAAGACGCTTTAAAAGAATTTGATGGCGATTACGATATCGAAGAACTTCGTTTAATGCGTATTAAGTTTATTAGTGAAGTAGCGAATTAGTATTAGATTCCAAAAAATAAAAATCCAAACTCCATTTAAAAAAGAGTTTGGATTTTCTTTTTTACACCGAATAATCCTTAAACATATAAATCCAAATAATTCGCGATAGTTTGATGTTGACTAAGGTTAAACTTAAAATCACAACTCCAATTATTGGGATAATTCTCAAATCGAAAGTTTCTTCAAAAAACGGCATGCAGATAAAATAAGTTATTAAGGCTTCTGCCACTCCAAGTCCGTAACTAACAAACATAGCGCCAAAGAAAAAGCCAGGTTCTTTTTCAAATTTCGTACCGCAATTAGAGCAATTTTCATGCATTTTTGGGAAACTAAAACTAAAATGCAACAATCTTTTTTCAAAAATCTTTCCTTTGTTGCAATTTGGACATTTGTTTCCAAACATGCTTATAATGGTTGTGATCATATTTAATTTGCTGTGTAAACTTCTCCTCGGTGTGGTTTTAAAATGTCTCTAAAGATAATCATGTCTTTTTCTTCTACCACAATGAAAGCAATTGCGTGCATTTCATTAATGATTTCAAATCCCGTTTTTTCTAACGTTATTTTTTCCTCAACTAAATATTCTTTTAAATGAATATCGTGATGCTCTGCTGTTTTAGCAGCTGCTTCTCCTCTAAAATCCCAAATTAGTTTTATTTTTCTAGACATTGTAATTAACTATTTTTCAAAGGTAAGTTTTTACTAAATTTGAAAAAACTATTTGTTATGAAAAGTGTACTTTTTTTTCTGGTTAGTAGTATTGCTCTCTCGCAAAATTTGACAATTGAACAAGCCAATCATTTGGCGAGTTTGCCTGTAAAATGCTTACAACAAGAATATCCCAATAAACTAAATCAACTTTTACTGAATGAAACCGAATTACTTTCTCCAAAAGTATTACATCCTGCTTTTTATGGTTGTTTTGATTGGCATTCTTCGGTACATGGACATTGGAGTTTAGTGTATTTGTTATCTAATTTCAAAGATATTAAAGATGCAGCACTCATTATAGAGAAGCTTAAAATTAATCTTTCCAAAGAAAATATTGATAAGGAAATTGCCTATTTTGAAAAAACGCATGAAAAATCTTTTGAAAGAACCTATGGATGGAATTGGCTATTAAAATTACAACATGAATTAGAAATTTCAAATGATTCGTATGCAAAAGAATTGGCTGACAATCTGCGTCCTTTGACGGATTTAATTATCAAACGTTATATCGAATTTTTACCAAAACTTTTATACCCTATTCGTGTTGGAACACATTCTAATACTGCTTTTGGACTAACAAATGCTTGGGATTATGCTGTTTTTTCTGGTAATATTGCTTTGCAAAACAGTATTAAAGAAAATGCTAAACGTATGTTTTTAAAAGATGAAAATTGTCCTTTTAATTGGGAGCCAAGCGGTACTGATTTTCTTTCACCATGCATGGAAGAAGTAGCCATAATGCAACGAATTCTTCCTCAAAATGAGTTTATTCCATGGATTAAAAAATTTGCGCCTCAATTATTCTCTAAAAAATGGAAATGGGATGTCGCAAAAGTGTCAGATAGAACCGATGGACATTTAGTACATTTAGATGGACTTAATTTTAGTAGAGCTTGGAATTTGTATGATTTGATTCAACAATATCCAAAACAATTTTCTCACTTGAAACCAATGGCAGATGCTCATTTGTCTTTTTCATTACCTTCCATTGTGGATGGAAATTATGAAGGTGAACATTGGTTGGCTTCATTTGCTTTGCGAGCATTTGCATCTAAAAAATAGTTTCAAATGATTACTTTTGCAAAATAATTCATTTTTTAAAACCAATTTATGCCACGCGAATTTCAATTTCAAGTTTCACCCGAAGTAGCGGCAAACGAAAGTTTGTTAGCCCAACATGTTGCAAAGTTATTTCAGGTTAGCCCAAAAGAAATTCAAAAAGTGGATGTTTTAAAACGTTCTATCGATGCGCGTCAGAAAGCCATTAAAATGAATATTAAGGCGAATATTTTTTTGGTTGGTGAAGAATATAAAGCGCAAAAAATAGAATTACCTGATTACCCAAATGTTGCCAATAAACAAGAAGTAATTGTAGTAGGAGCAGGTCCAGCTGGATTATTTGCTGCTTTACAATTAATCGAATTAGGTTTAAAACCTATCGTTTTAGAACGAGGAAAAGATGTTCGTGGTCGTCGTCGCGATTTAAAAGCGATTAATGTAGATCATATCGTAAACGAAGATTCCAATTATTGTTTTGGCGAAGGTGGAGCAGGAACATATTCGGATGGAAAATTATATACACGTTCTAAAAAACGTGGCGATATTGATAGGATTTTAGCCCTTTTAGTTGGTTTTGGAGCTACGCCAGATATTATGGTAGAAGCACATCCGCACATTGGGACCAATAAATTACCTCAAATTATTCAAGATATTCGAGAGAAAATCATCGAATGTGGTGGGCAAGTATTGTTTGAAACTCGTGTGACTGATTTTGTAATCAAAAACAACGAAATGCAAGGTGTTGTGGTTCAAAATGGTGATGTGATTTCGGCTAATAAAGTCATTTTAGCAACCGGACATTCCGCTCGTGATATTTTCGAATTGTTACATAAAAAAGGTGTTCATATTGAAGCGAAGCCTTTCGCATTAGGTGTTCGAGCAGAACATCCACAGGAATTGATTGACCAAATTCAATATTCGTGTGATTTTAGAGGCGATTATTTACCGCCAGCACCTTATTCGATTGTAAAACAAGTGAATGGTCGTGGTATGTATTCGTTTTGTATGTGTCCCGGAGGTGTAATTGCGCCTTGTGCTACAGCTCCTGGCGAAGTAGTTACGAATGGTTGGTCGCCTTCAAAACGTGATCAAGCAACAGCAAATTCTGGAATTGTAGTGGAGTTAAAATTAGAAGATTTCAAGCCTTATGAAAAGTTCGGGCCTTTAGCTGGAATGGAATTTCAAAAAGCCATCGAACAAAAAGCATGGCATTTGGCTGGAGAAACTCAAAAAGTTCCAGCGCAAAGAATGATTGATTTTACTCAAAATAAAGTATCTAAAGACATTCCAAAAACGTCTTATGTTCCTGGGACTACTTCGGTAGAAATGGGACAAGTTTTTCCTGGATTTTTATCGCAAATTATGCGCGAAGGTTTTGTGCAATTCGGAAAAGCCATGAAAGGTTACATGACTAACGAAGCTATTTTACATGCGCCAGAAAGTAGAACATCATCTCCAGTTAGAATTCCAAGAGATAATTTTTCATTGGAACACGTTCAAATCAAAGGCTTGTATCCGTGTGGAGAAGGTGCAGGTTATGCAGGTGGTATTATTTCCGCAGCGATTGATGGTGAAAAGTGTGCGTTGAAGATTGCGGAGAGTTTATCGAAATAAAAAAATCACAGCTTGCACTGTGATTTTGATTTTTGGGATAAAAAGGGGAATTATATTTTTTTAACGTTTACAGCATTCATGCCTTTAGCGCCTTTTTCTAAATCGTAAGTTACTAAGTTACCTTCTTTTACATCATCTAGTAAACCACTAATGTGTACAAAGTATTTTTCTCCTGTTTCAACAGCTTTAATGAAACCAAAACCTTTAGAATCATTGAAAAAATCGATTGTTCCTCTGCGTTCCGTTGGTGCTTCATCTTCCTCAGTTCTTCTTGAAGTACCAATTTCGATGCTTTCTACATCAACAATAATTTTTTTAGATGGATCTGGAGGTGTGCTGGTTAAGTGACCATTCTCGTCTACATACACATATAAATCTTCTCCCGATAATTTAGGGTTTGATTTACGTGCTTCTTTTTTCTCTTGTTTCTCTTTTCGTTTTTTAGCACGAAGTTTTTCTTGTTCTTTTTTGTTAAAGGTTTCCTGCGGTCTAGCCATTAAATTTTAAATAATTTAAATTAATATTTGTTTTAAAGTAAAAGGATAAAAACACACAAGCGAAATAAACAAGAAATTTATAAAGTACTTTTATTCAAAGTATTGCGAGAAGAAATTATTATCATTACCAATGTGACAAAGGTAGTGAAAAAAACGTTCACTTCTATAAAACCCGCCAATTTTAAGTTTCGATTGCTCTTTTTACTTTGGAATTCAACACAAGTTAAACTTATCACAAACTCAAAAACTAGTTTCCAATCCTTTCTTTTTTTGTATTTTTGACAAGCATTACAAATCCTATGATAGAAGAACAAGTAATATTAGTCAACGAACAAGACGAGCCTATTGGGCTGATGAATAAAATGGAAGCCCATGAAAAAGCAGTTTTACATAGAGCTTTTTCGGTGTTTATTTTGAATGATAAAAATGAAGTGATGTTGCAACAACGCGCGCATCACAAATACCATTCACCACTTTTGTGGACTAATACTTGTTGCAGTCATCAACGCGCTGGCGAAACCAATATTGAAGCTGGAAAACGCCGTTTGTTTGAAGAAATGGGTTTTAAAGCAGAGTTAAAAGAACTATTTCATTTCATATACAAAGCACCTTTTGATAATGGCTTAACCGAACACGAATTGGATCATGTGATGATTGGCTATTACAACGGAGAACCTGTTATTAATGATGATGAAGTTGAAAGCTGGAAATGGATGACCATTGAAGCGATAAAAGAAGATATGATTTTAAATCCAGAGGCTTATACCGTTTGGTTTAAGATTATATTTGATGAGTTTTATCATTATCTAGAAGAACATAAATTATAAATTTCCAAACCACTAATTCTGAATTCAAATTTCTAAATTCTAAATTGCCATGAGAGTAACTGTTTCAAGAAAAGCCCATTTTAATGCTGCGCATCGTTTGTATCGCAAGGATTGGTCAATGGAAAAAAATCAGGAAGTGTTTGGAAAATGTAATAATCCTAACTTTCATGGACATAATTACGAATTGATTGTTTCGGTAACTGGTGAAGTGGATATGGAAACGGGTTATGTAATTGATACTAAAATTTTATCCGATTTAATCAAAGAACATATTGAAGAAGCATTTGATCATAAAAACTTGAATGAAGATGTTCCTGAGTTCAAGGATTTGAATCCGACAGCCGAGCACATTGCTTATATTATTTGGAACAAACTTCGCGTTTTGATAGCTTCTGATAAAGAATTAGAAATTACCTTGTACGAAACTCCGAGAAACTTTGTAACTTATAAAGGAAACTAATTATGGCAATTCAAATTGGAGATAAATTACCAAGTTTTAAAGCGGCTAAACAAGATGGAACTGCTTTTGAAAGTGCTTCTATTCAACATAAACCAGTTGTAATTTACTTTTACCCAAAAGATTTTACGCCAGGTTGCACTACTCAAGCTTGTAGTTTTAGAGATGCGTATCAAGATTTTCAAGATTTGGGTGCCGAAGTTATTGGCGTAAGTGGTGATTCGGCTACTTCGCATCAAAACTTTCAACAAAAATATAAACTTCCTTTTATTTTACTTTCTGATGCTGATAGAAAACTGCGTCGTTTATTTGGCGTTCCAACCGCACTTTTCGGATTGTTACCAGGACGTGTAACTTATGTTTTTGACGCTAAAGGATATTGTATTTATATTTTTGATAGCATCAGTGCTAAAAATCATATTACAAAGGCTTTAGACGCTATCAAAAAGTCAAAATAAAATATTTTTTCACAAAGTAAGACTTCCAATTTCTGTAATTCGTTAGAATTTTTTGCATCTTTGTACTTCACTATTTGACTATGAAGTTTTATCCTTTAACCTTTACACCGATACTTAAAGACCGCATTTGGGGCGGTACGAAGTTGAAAACCTATCTCAACAAACCTATAGTTTCTGAAACTACTGGCGAGAGTTGGGAGATCTCAACCGTGCCTGGCGACATTAGTGTGGTTGCTACTGGTGTTTTGAAAGGAAAGAATATCAACGAAATTATTGATTTATATCCTGAAGAAATTTTAGGAAAATCGGTCATTGCTCGTTTTGGAAAACAATTCCCATTGCTTTTTAAATTTATAGATGCCAAGGAAGATTTATCTATTCAATTGCATCCGAATGATGATTTAGCTAAAGAACGCCATAATTCTTTCGGGAAAACCGAAATGTGGTATGTAATGCAAGCAGATGAATCGGCTCGTTTGGTGGTTGGGTTTAAGAAAGATTCTAATCAAGAAGAATACTTAGCACATTTAGAAAATAAAAATTTAGTGGCTTTATTGAATGAATCTCCAGTAAAAAAAGGCGATGTTTTCTTTTTAGAAACTGGCACTATTCATGCCATTGGAGCTGGGGTTGTGGTAGCAGAAATTCAACAAACAAGTGATGTTACTTACCGAATTTACGATTGGGATAGAGTAGATGCTAACGGAAACGGTAGAGAATTACATACCGAATTAGCTTTGGATGCAATTAATTATAACGCAACTGATTCTAAAATAACATATAAGGAAGAGGCTAATCAAAGTACTTTGGTGGTAGATTGTCCTTATTTTATCACTAATATTATCGCGTTACAAGATCGTTTTATTTGGAAACGAAAGAAACAAGCTTTCACCGTTTTTATGTGTACCAATGGACAATTTGAAATGGTAATGAATGGCGAAATCTTACGATACCGAATGGGAGATACAATTTTGATTCCGGCATGTATTGAGAATTTAACCATTAAAGGAAAGGCTACATTGTTAGAAATTTCCATATAATGTATTGAGAACAAAATATATTATGTAATTTTGCTTCAAATTTTAAATTTATACAAAATGGCAAGCGTTAAAAACTTGAAAAAAGAAATCAACTACGTTTTAGGTGATATTGTAAACATCGTTTACATTTGGGAAATGTCTACAACAGGAAAACCAACTGAAGCATCTGATAAATTAATTGATGAAGTGTACGAAACTTTCGATGCTTTAATGACAAAAGCTAACGTAAAAGACGTTGAGAATAAAAAAGCACATTTTAAACAAATTCGTAAAGAATACGAAGCTGCTGCTAATCAATTTGTTGCGAAAATAAACGAATTAAAATAAAAAAATCAATAAAAAAAGTGTAAAAAATATTTGGAAATTAAAAATTCACCCTTATATTTGCACTCGAAATTTGAGTTGCCAGCGTAGCTCAGCTGGCTAGAGCAGCTGATTTGTAATCAGCAGGTCGTGGGTTCGAGTCCCTCCGCCGGCTCAAATTAAAAACCATCACAGCAATGTGGTGGTTTTTTTATTTCAAGTCGTTCTGAACTTGTTTAACTTCATTGAATCTTTGATTTCAGAATCTTTTAAAACGCATCCGCAAGCGTCACGCTTGTGTACACAAAGTATAAAAAAGGTTTTTTAATGTTTGAAATATGTAGTCACGAGCAAGATGCTCGCGCTAGCGGTGAACTAGTTAACTAATCTTATTTTAAATTAGGGTTTCTAAAATGTTGTAATGATTGTTTTTATAAATTACCATTTATTATTTATAAATTTCATTTTTAATAAAATTAATAAATTCTTCTGAATCCTCTTTTGTAACTCCATTTACAACAATTCCAAAAGTCTCACCCATGCAAATGGTATCAACTCCTTTTTGTGAATGTACTAGAAAATGTATTCTAGCATCAAATCTTTCATCCTTTGCCTCTTTTAAATTAGTATAGTACGAAATTACTTTTTCAGTAAACTCCTTATTATTGATTTTTTTATAATTTGGTTTACTATCAGTTTTTCCACTTATTAATTTCCCACAAGTATATCTCATAGGGTATTTAGCTCCCTTATTGTGATAGAAGAATTCAACAAAAAAAGTCTGATTTTCGTTCTTATTATTAAGAGTCGCATTATTACAATTTAACAATATTATTATTGATATTAATATTAATTTATATTTCATTTTAATCTATTTTTTAAATGTCCACTCTCCGTTTGAATTCTTTCGCATGGACTATAAGTATCGATATTCTATAAAGATAAAAATCAATTTTGAATATAGCATAAAAAAAAGCGGTCAATTACTGACCGCTTTACTTTATTTCTGAACTTCTAAAGTTTTTCTTTCCTTAATATGCTCGTTAAGCATTTTTCCGTATTTTGATTTGGCAACTTCAGGTGTCAAACTTTTTTGAATGGTGTCTAAATACGTTGTGTTGATATCAGCAATTTCTGAAAGCGCTAAATAAGGCGCAATTTCTTTATTTCCGTTTGTAGCTGCAAAATGTGCCGTGTAACGATATTTTCTCGTTAATAAGCTTTTATATGCCTTCTCAATGCTATCTGTAGTGGTTGCATTAGGTTTTAATTCGTTTTTTAACCGTTTTTCCATCAAAGCTAAGTTTTGATCTCTGAATTTACTATTAATGCTATCAAACTTTTTCCATAAATCATGATTTTTAGAACCTGATATTTTCGCATCAGCAAAAAAATGTTTTAAGGTAGTTTCAATTTTAATATTTCCAGGCTCAGCAAAAAACGGTAAGCTGTTATCAATAGAATTGGTTTGTCCTCTATCTAAAAATAAATATAACATTTCTGGACTATCAAGTTTAATGTGACTCTCAAATTTTGAATCTCCGTTAACGATAATGCTATCTAAAATTACTAAAGCCGAATCTTGTATTTTTTGTAAATACAATTTCCCTTGACTTAAGCCTTTTACATCTCCAGTAATATGAATGTTAGCATCGGCATCAACTTCTTTTTTGTCACATGCAATAAGTGTGAAAACGGCAATAGCAACTAAAAATATCTTCTTCATCCTTTTGTTTTATTTTATGTTCGCAAAGTAAATAAAAAAATCCTCAAAATACTAAGTACTTTGAGGATTTTCAAGTGCAATATCAAATGCAAATTTCAAGTTTAAATTCAAGTTCAAATTCAAAAATCAAGATTTGTTACTCTTTAAACTTAAATTTAACCTCTTAACCAAGCCTCTCTAACTGTTTTTTTAGTGTCATCAGTTGCTTGATATCCGTCTTGTTTTTCTTTTGGCATTACAACTTTTCCTTTTACAGTTTGTTCTTTACCATCTCTTTTGAATTTTACGGTCATAGCATCACCATCTTTCCAGTTCATACTTGCCATGATTAAATCGTAGATATTATCTAAATTATAGTCTTTACCATTGAAAGCCAAAAGCGTATCATTGTTCTTTAAACCTAAAGTAGTCATGAATACATTTAATTCTGTATCAGGTAAAATCATGATTTCTTTTGTAGCAGGATTTACCGTGATATAAGGTTGTGTTTGCCCTTTTAAGAATGGATTTCCAGCAATTTCGATAGTTGCTTCTGTAACTCCCATTTTAGCAAAATATTGCTCGTAAGGAATTGGAGTTTCACCAGCTACGTGGTTTTTTAAGAATTCACCTACAGCAGGGTAAGTCAATGCCGTAATTTTATCAAATAACTCTTCGTCTTTAAATGCTTTTGTTGTTCCGTATTCTTTAGATAATTCTTGCATTAGGCTTAAAATTCCTTTTTGACCATTGCTGTTTTCTCTAATTAAAATATCCATACACATAGCAATCAAAGCTCCTTTTTGGTATACGTTTAAATACTGTTCTTTGTAAGGAGGATTCAATACGTTTTTACTCATTTTTGTAAAACTCATATTGTCGTTCATTTGGCGCGATTGTGCAATTTTGCCTGCCATTCTTTCGAAGAATTCTTTTTCGTCAATTAAGCCTTGATTTACTTGGAATAAGTTAGCGAAATATTCGGTTACACCTTCATACATCCATAAATGTTCCGACATTTGAGGATTGTTGAAATCGAAATATTGAATTTCGTTTGAGTGAATTGTTAATGGTGTTACAATGTGAAAGAATTCGTGAGAAACTACGTCTTTTAATTGTTCTTGTAACATTTCTAATCCCATCATTTCTGGCATAACTACTACAGTTGATGTTGGGTGCTCTAATGCTCCAAAACCTTTTGCATCTTTAGCTGCCATATCAGACAAGTACAATAAGATGGCGTATTTTTTTGTAGAGTTAATTGGTCCTAAGAAACGTTTTTGTGCCTTCATCATGTTTTCCATGTGAGGTGTAATTTGTTTAGCGGTATATTTTCCTGTTGGAGAATACACACTGATGATAATTTCCATGTCATCTACCATGAAAGAAGTGAAATCAGGTTTAGAATACATGATTGGCATTTCAACCAAACTTGCATATTTTGACATTAAAAATACATCTGAAGTAGCACTTGCATCTGTATCTATCATTGCCGAAACACCTAATAAAGTTTCAGGGTGTGTAACGGTTAATTTGTATGGTGTTTCTTCTTTTCCTTTGAAGTATCCAATGAATCCATGCGTATTTAACATGAAGTTTGTTCCAGCATTAATATTTGTTCCTGAAGGTGAGAAAATATCTTCGCTTTCACCAAAACCTGCACCACCTTCTGTATCAAATGAATCATTAACTAAGTATGTGATTTTTGATAGTTTTTTAGCATCGGAAATAGTATATGAATTTTCATCAATTTTAGCTACTTTAAGTGTATTTCCTTTAGCATCAAATGCTTTTACATTTTCAATAAAACGACCGTAATCGTCTTCTGAATAGGTTCCAGGAACTGTTTTAGGGAAATGAAAAGTTACAGTTTCACTTGTAATAGTTGGAGGTGTAACGGTAACCATTACTTTATCGTCTTTAACATTAATTAAATCGATTGTTACTGCTACATCATTTTGTTTAGCAGTTGTTTGAGTTGGGCTACAACTCCATAAAAATCCCACTAAAGAAAGGGAAAGGATTATTTTTTTCATTTTATCAAAATTGAATTAGATATAAGTAGAAAAAAAGAGATGTTTGTTACAAATTCTCTTTGGAAATTTAACTAATCAAATTAATGTCAATAAAAAAGCTCTTATTTTATTTAAGAGCTTTAGTTTTTAGTCGAATTTATTTTTGAAGTAATATTTACTATCTAAATCTTCATCTTCTAATTCGTTGTACTTTATGGGTTTTGGTTTAGGCTTACTTGCCGTTACTTTCTTTTTCCAAAGTTCAAAATTGTCTTTGGATAATCGTTTGCGCATTAATTCGGTGACTTCGTTTTCAGTCACTCCAAATTCCTCTTTTAAAACTTCAAAAGGTTTTTTTTCCTCTTGAGCCATAGCAACAACTCTATCTAGTGTTTCGTTGTCGAATTCTGAAATTTTCTTCTTTCTCATCAGATGAATACTAATTCTAACTTTTTTATTGGTTTGTAATTCAATATTAGTAAAAAAATAAATTCAAAAAATATGCCAATTGTTTTTTTAGGATTTTTTAAAATTATTAGAAAGTTGCTATGTGTTTTTAGAGAATATTTACAAAATTGTTCGAAACGTTAAATTTATTCTCGCATTTTTGGATTGAGTAGCTTTTGGGATTTGATGTTTATAATGAATTTGGCTACCTTCTTTCATTACTAATAAACTACCGTGGTTTAAATTAAGCGATAATTTTACGTTGTTATCTGAAATGTGTTTCAATTGAAATTTACGTTCTTCCCCAAAACTTACAGAGGCAATTATGGGATTTCTGCCCAATTCTTTTTCATTATCGGCATGCCAACCGTTGCTGTCTTTTTCGTTTCGGTATAAATTGGCTAAAACGGTGGTGAAATTTTGTTCGGAAATTTTGTCCACTTTCTCTTTTATAAACATCATAGTAGGATTCCAAGCATGAGGTTGCATTGTTAAACCCGAATAGGAATAAGGTTTACCTTCGTTTCCAAAAAGACAAGTTAGTCTAGGTTGAGCGACTTTCTTTCCAAAAATAGTGATGTCATCTTGTTGCCAAGGGGTTTCATTTATGAGCTTATCGAATAGTACATCCGCTTCTTCTTGATTGAAGAAATTGGGATAAAATTCAAAAACCGCATCAGGTAGAGGTAAAATTATTTTTTCTTTTGGGAATAAATCGAGCATAAAAAAAGCGATGATTAACATCGCTAATTTACTATTTTTATGGGGAATATTATTTGTTGTCTTGTAATAAATTCTTGTAAATAAAACCTGCTACAATGGCTCCAGCGATTGGTGCAACCCAAAATAGCCATAATTGACTCAAGGCTTCACCTTGTACAAAAAGAGCTTGAGAAGTAGAACGAGCAGGATTTACAGAAGTATTGGTTATTGGAATACTAATTAAGTGGATTAAGGTTAAAGCCAAACCAATTGCAATTCCAGCAAATCTTCCGTTGGCTAATTTATCTGTTGCTCCTAAAATGATAATTAAGAAAAACATTGTCAATATGAATTCAGCTAAAAATGCGGCTCCCATTGAAAATCCAACACCATTATAATATGTTTTCGGATCAAAAGCGTTAGATTCATAGAAATTTGATGCAAAAGCACCCGCAGAATCAGCTGCAAATTCAGTTCCGCCACCACCATTTAAAATTAAGTATAAAACTCCCGCGGCTGCAGTTGCACCAATTAGTTGTGCCCCAATGTAAGGTGCTATTTCTTTTGATGAAAAGCGTCCGCTTGCCCATAATCCAAAAGTAACAGCAGGATTAAAATGACCGCCAGAAATATGTCCAACAGCGTAAGCCATAGTTAAAACGGTTAATCCAAATGCTAGTGAAACACCAACTAATCCAATTCCAATATCTGGAACTCCGGCTGCAAAAACTGCTGCGCCACAGCCACCAAATACTAACCAAAAGGTTCCGAAAAATTCTGCAAATAATTTTCTCATAGTTAAATAGTTTTAATTACAATTTCTTGTAATGGTTATTTAACTAAAATTACTAAAAAAAGAATGCTTTTTAAATCACTGAAAATAAAGTTATTAACAGTATAATTCTTGCTATTTGTTTTTCTTAAACTGAATGTTCATAATAACAATGGCAGTAATTATCAACACAATTCCAATCCATTGAATTAATAAAACTTGTTCGTTCAATAAGAAATAAGCCATCATAACCGAAACCGGTAATTCTAAAGAAGAAACAATACTTCCCAATCCAATTCCTGTAAGAGGAAATCCTGCATTTAATAACATAGGAGGAATGATGGTTCCAAATAAAGCCAAAACAATTCCCCATTTGGTGAAAATTTCAAAGTTAAAAGGAGTTACTTGCGTGTATAAGCTGAAACCAAATACGATAACTGCTCCACCTAACAACATATACAAACTTCTTTGAGCAGACGAAATGCCTAATGCGACTTTGTTTGCTGTAAACATAGTTGTAGTAAAAGAAGCAGCTGCTAATAATCCCCAGAATAATCCGTTTGACCAATCAATTGTTGGGTCGTTGAAATCTATTTTAAAGATGTTTATCGCTAAAGCTGTTCCAATTAAAACAATAATTACAGAAATTATTTTTTGAAAAGAAGGTGCTTTTTTATCTAAAAACCATTCTAATAAAACGCCCATCCAAACGGTTTGCATTAATAATACAATTCCAATAGAAACCGGAATGTATTTTACAGCCAAATAATAGAAAACACTAGTCATTCCTAAAGAAGTTCCAGCTAACATTAAGTGCATGATGTTTTTTGGAGTAGCCTTTACAGCTGTATTTTTGTTTTTAGTTCTTTGGAATAAATTGATAATTAAAATTCCAATGATTCCATAGATGAATTGAGATGAAGTTACTTCAGCTGTTGTAAAATTTTCTTTGTATGCTAGTTTTACAAAAGTGGCTAACATTCCGTAACTCGTTGCTCCTAATGCTACAAGAAAAACTCCTTTTATGATATTGTTGTTCGACATTTCCTAAATTTTTAAGGGGCGCAAATATAGGGATTTAGAATTCAGAAATTAAAACAATCCGTTTAGAATTTGATTTTTGATTCCAATTTTTGTGTAGTCAAATTGAAGCTTTTGTTCTAAAATAGTAGCGTAAACACTTCTAAAATCGGTTTCAAAAATTAAATCACCATTGTCTAAATTAGATAAGTTTGGATTTTTCCCAATGATAGTACCTTTGTTATTTCCACCAATGATGAACATTGGAGCAGCTGTTCCATGATCTGTTCCATTGCCATTATCTTTTACGCGACGACCAAATTCAGAGAATATTACAATCGTTACATTTTGAAGTAGATTAGCTTGTTTTAATTCGGTATAAAAACTAAAAATGGCATCATTTAATTCGGTTAATTTATTGCTGTGGATGGCTAATTGATTATCGTGAGTGTCATATCCGTTTTGAGAAGTATAATATACTTTTGAATTTAAATTCCCTTTAACTAATCGGGCAATCCATTCTAAATTTTTACCCAATTGTGTTTTTGGATAGTTAATTTCAGTTTTGGATTGATTTAAAGCTTTTTGAATTTCGTCCGCACCTTCAGTAACTGAATTTGCAATTTTTCTAACAAAATCTAATTGTGGATTATCTGAAAGTTGTATGTTTTCTGTTTCAGATTTTGATTTAAAACGGTTTGGATCTTTAACGGTTATAAAATTTGGTTCAACTCCTTTTAATGCCAAATTATCAATATTGTCAAGGTTTATGCCGGCTGTTGGAGCATGTTCAACACATTGTAAATCTAAATAACGCCCTAGCCAACCTTCATTGATGTATTGATCTGATGCAGATGCTGTTTGCCAAATTTCTTGAGAACGAAAATGGGAACGATTTGGTTCTGGATATCCCACATTTTGAATTACAGATAAATGGCCGTTTTGTTGCATTGTTGCAAATCCTTTTAAGGCAGGATGAAAAGCCATGCTTTTATTTTTGCTTATTACTTCATTTTTTGAAATGGCAATCTTTGGACGTAAATTATAATATAATTCATTTTCAAAAGGGATAAAAGTGTTCAATCCATCATTTCCACCATTTAATTGAATAAATACAACTGAAGAATTACCTTGAATTAATTGCGTTTGGTTACCAAAAGCATGAAGAAAATCAGGTAGAATTAACAATCCTCCAGTTAATGTTCCTGTAAGCGATAAAAAGTTACGTCTGTTCATAGCAAATGGTTTAAATTAATTGAAATTCTGGTGATTTGGTTATAAAATTGAATAACCGAACAACCGCCTGTTGTGAATTTTTAGAACTTGCGTCAAAATCATATTTTAAGATTGCTTCCATATCTTTTTGAATGTTCTCGTCTATTTGAAACAAGTAAGCATCACTTAATTCTTTGATAATTTGTTTGTTTGTTCCCTTGGGATTAAAATTGATTCTTATGTCAATTTTTTCTAATGAAATTTTAAGTTCTTCACCATTTTCAGGTAAATTTTTAAATGTTTTTCGGTTAATGTTTCTTCCATTACAAAGCAAATCAGATACATTGTTACGCTGTAAATAGAGCTGTGATGTTAGCCATGATTTTCCACCATCCCAACCTTTTACATTTTGTTGGTTAAACAAATCCATGCCTTGTTGTTTTATGAAAAATACAATGATGGCAGCATCTATTTCTTTAATTTGCAGGGCTTCGGTAAGTTGTAAGATATATTCTAATGGGTTTTTTATTTTGCTTCCTGAGGTTTTTTTCTCATATTCTTCTGTGAAAATTTTTAAAAGTAAAGGTTCAATTTCAAAATCTACTTTTCTTAAATAATCGCCATAATATTTTACCAATTCTTCTTTTGGATTATCATAAATAAACCATTTTAAAATTTTTCGAGTAATAAGGTAAGGGATATTTGGTTGTTCAAAAATAATATCAACTAAATCATTTGCTTTGAAGTTTCCAGTTTTTCCTAAATAAGTAATGGTGTCGTTGTCTTCAAAAAAAGCTCTGTATTTAGCTTCATTTTCGCCTAAACCTAATCCTGCCAATGCTTTTGCGCCATTTTTTATATCGGATTCGGTGTAATTTCCAATGCCTAAAGTAAATAATTCTAATAATTCTCTGCTTAGATTTTCGTTAATTTTACCTTTTCGGTTATCGGTATTGTCTAAATAACGCACCATGGCATTCGTCTGAATCATTATTTTGGTTAATTGTCTAAAATTTCCAAAAGCATTTTCTCTTAAGATTTGATTGTGTTGATAAATCCACCAATTAACTTTTACTTTTTGTGAGGTTGATACAAAATGATTGTGCCAAAAAAGCACCATTTTTTCACGCAAAGGAAATTCTTGTTTTTGAATTTCATTAATCCACCATTTTCTTAATTCAATACTGTTTTTGATTTGATTTTTTAAGGCTTTTTTACCTTCTTCAGAAGTAGTGTTTTTTACTTTTTCTCTAAAATCTTTAAGTTCACTTAAGGTTTTTGGATCTTCTATTAAACAATAGGGTATTTTATTTTCAAATGGAGCATAAAACGATTCTTTTAGAAATTTTTCAATTCCAATACTATTTATTTTCTGGCTTTGTTTTCCCGAAAATCCTAACCGAAGTGACCAAAGATTTGACTGATTCATGATGTATGGTATTGCATTTAAAATTTAGACTTTATTTAACACAAAAGGTTTAAATAAAAATCAAAAAGTGGAGTTATATCAATTTAATTCTATTTATATGAAACACTTTTTACTATTGATTGCGGTTTGTTTTTTATGTTGTAATAATTCGGAAGTTGAAACCTTAACGTTAAAAGATTATAATTCCTTTCATAAAGAGGCAAAGGAATTTTGTAAGGAGAATGGTTATAATGAGTCCTATTATTTTTTAGTTGATTTGAGTTTGCACTCTGGAAAGAATCGTTTTTTTATTTATGATTTTACTACAAAGAAAGTATTAGATAAAAACTTGGTTACACACGGAAGTTGCGACCAATTTGAAGAAAATCCAGACAAATGGAAAAAAGTAAAATTTGATAATAGAGTTGATAGTCATTGTTCCATGAAAGGTAAATACAAAATTGGAAATCGCGATTATAGTTCGTGGGGAATCAACGTGAAATATTGGTTGCACGGATTAGAAGCAACTAATAAAAGTGCTGAAAAAAGGGTTGTGGTTTTACATTCATGGAGTGCTGTTAAAAATAAAGAAGTGTATCCAAGACATAGTCCACTAAGTTGGGGATGTCCAGCGGTTTCTGATGCATTTATGGGAAAATTAGATGTTCGCTTGCAACAATCGGAAAAACCAGTTTTGTTGTGGATTGTGGAATAAATAATTTTTTTTGTAACAAAATAGGAAAAAGCCTACTAATTGCAAATAAATTACTACAATGAGAAATTTTTTGATTTTCCTTTCTTTTTTAACCTTTCAATTTTCTATTGCTCAAGAAGAAACATCTAAAGATAGTATTAAAACCACCGAATTAAATGAAGTCGTGGTGCAATCTAAAAAGAAAAGTATTGAACAAAAAGCCGACAGAACCATATTTGATTTTTCTGAACAAAGTCATTTGAATTCAGGCTCTGTGATGGAAGGATTAAAAAAACTACCCGGATTAATAGTTTCTGACGTGGCTGGAATGATGTATCAAGGAAAGCAATTAGAAGTGTTTATGGATGCCAGACCATTAAATATTTTTTCGAATGAACTTACTTCATATTTAGAAAGTATGCCTGCAAATTCAATTGAAAAAGTAGAAATTATTACGCAACCAGGAGCCGAATTTCCTGCAACTTCTGGTGGAGCAATTATAAATATTGTAACTTCAAAAAACGCTAAAAAATATCTTTCGGCAACGTATTCAAACGGATATAGTTATACAAAATACGACAAATCACGTCATCGATTTAATAATAGTTTATTGGTCAATGCAAAAAACAAATGGTTTGGTTGGCAAGTACAATTGGGGCAAAACTTTAACCAAGGTTACCAGCGTACAAATTTTGAAAATGAAACAACTGTACTTTCTAAAAATACGACCGACAGAGAAAATCGTTTTTACTTTTTTAAAACAGGTTTAAAGTTCGATTTAAAAAAAGATAGATTTTTGGTCAATTACGATTTCACCACTTCAAATAATAATGCTTTAATTGATGCTAGTGGTTTTGGATTTGTAACCAGCGATAAAAGTAAAAACAAACTTAATAGAAATGATGTTGCTTTGAACTATCAGAAGCGATTTGATGATGCAACTAAAAAATTAGATTTTAGATTTAATGTCAATTCGGTTAACAATAATTTCGATTTGAATAATAGAGTTTCTGGGAATTCAGTCTTAGATAATGGTTACAATCAATTGTTTTATCAATTTAAAACCGATTACTCACAAGAGTTTTCGTTTTTAGAGAAAACTAAATTTTCAACTGGAGTTTTAGCAGATAAATTAGAATTTGAAGCCCTAAATTTAGGTGTAACTAATTTAGATTATCAACGAACCACTTTAGCAGCTTATTCTGAATTTCAATCTACCTATAAAAAGTTTGATTTTATTTTAGGAGGAAGATTAGAGTCGTATGCTATTGATGGAAATACAGATACTGATGAATTAATTCCGTTTAATCAAACCCGATTTTTTCCAAATGCAAGTATTCAATACAATATAATTCCACAAGTTTTTGTGAATGCAAATTATAATAAAAAGATTAGCTTACCCAATACTTCTGCTTTAAATCCGAATAATACCAATTATCAAAATCCCAATGTTTCCTTTTTTGGAAATCCAAATTTAGAACCTACCATTTTTGATAATTATGAGTTTAAAATAAGTGCTTTTGAATATTTTTTTATTGGTTATTCTCGTAGCGATGCCAATAATCAGGTAATGAATAGAATAATTACTGATGGTGATGGAGCTGCAAGTATTTCAGAAAATATTCCACAAGTAACCATTCATAATTTTAATTTTGGTTTACCAGTACCCTATATGTTGTTTACCAAAGGATTGAAAGAGACCTTAAAATTTGATTTTAATCCAGATGAGATTAATTTCTTGTATTTATATGTTGGACATCAAAAGCACATTTTGCCTGAGGTTAGTGGAAAAGGCTTGTGGTTTTTTAATGCTATGTCGCAAATTGTTTTACCAAGTAAAATTAAGTTTACAGCAACTTATAATACTTCATCAACGGGTGGGAATTATTTCTATTATGAAAATCGAGTGCCATTTAGTCAACAATTTGATGTTACATTTGCTAAGAAATTTTTAGACAATAATTTGTCAGTTTCGGTTTATTGTAATGATATTTTTAACACCAATAAACAAGGATTTAACGCATTAGGAACGAATTTAGTTTATGAAAGTAAAAACGATTCAAGACGAGTAGGAATTACATTAAATTATAAAATCCCGACTAAAAATAAATTAGCAAAAGAAGAAGGTAATATTTTAAATAATGATAAAAAAGAAGATCAGCCTGCTATTGGTAATTAATTTGAAATCATTTGAGCGATTGTAATAAAAAAATCTCGTTTAATTTACTTTAAACGAGATTTTTATTTCAACTTTATATTAATTGTAAGTTATCTTCTACCACCACGACGTTTTGTTTTTACTACCGTAGTTTTTCCTCTTTTGTTTTTGTGTATAACTGTTGTTCCTCTTCTGTTGTGAACTACAATTGTAGATTTACTTCTTCTAGGTGTATATACTTTTCGAGCAACAACAACCCTATGTGTTGTAGTTTTGCGATATAACACGCGATGATGCGCACATTTTCCGTAAAAAATTGAATATCTGTATGGTTTCCAAGGTTTCCACCATCTTGGATAAAATCCCCAACGATGAGGTGAAACCCAAACTACATAACCCGGTGCATATAAAAAGCGAACACTTGGCCAAAACCAAACATTTACTACTACTCCTGTTGATGTAATTACGGGAACATTTGGACCACCTTTTGTTTTCTCGATTTTTTCTTCCACTTCAAAAGGTTCAACAATTGTGTTTTCTGCATATAATTCTGAATCGCCTTCAATTTGCAGAATTGCTGATTCATTTCCAGTTTTTTCTATACCAATTGTTGCAATGTCTTGTTTCTCTTTTTCGTTTAAATAAGTACTTAGAACAATGACATGAGTATCTTTTTCTTGAATGTCTTGTACCACAATGTAATCTGTTTCTCCATCATTGTTTAAATCAAGATTATTAACATTGTTCTTTTCGTCATTAATTAATTTTTCAAATTCTTCTAATGAGTTTGCTTGCTTAAATAAAGCCAAAGCACCTTCTAAACTAAAATTCTCACCAGTAAATTCAGGAAAATCATTTTTATCATTTTCTTGACCAAAGCTTGTTGTAATTCCAAGAATTAGCAACAAAAAAACAGATAATTTTTTCATAATTAAAATATTTTTTATTGGAATTTGACATCATAAAATTAAAAAGGTTTAATGAAAAGTTAAAAATTATTCAATGTCTTCCGATAAATCTTTTAAATGAACTCTCAAAGCATTAACGGAAATACTTATTTCCCAAAATGAGATTCCCAAAGAAATCAATAAACAAAGCAAACTGGCTCCAAAAAAGTAAATACCAAGATTTTCTTGACTTACATAAAGTAATAACATAGCAAAAACCGATAAGAACAAACACATCACTCCAAAAAGCTGCATGTAACGAATTAATGTTAATCTTAAATTCAGATTTTTGATTTCTAGAAGAATATTCTTGTTATGATTGTCATCGTAGTTTTTCTTTAAATTACGAATGATCTGTGCAATAGTTAAAAACCGATTTGTATAGGCTAATAAAATTAACGAAGTTGCAGAGAATAGTAAAGCTGGAGTTTCGATAGATAGTGTCATGATTATAACTTTATTTGATATTTGTAAATTCTGCTAAATCCGTTTTCATAACTAGAAATTTCGGTTTCAAATTCTTTTAAATTGGTAAATATTTTATCAATTACAATCATTCTTTTACTCGTGAAATACAGTGTTTGTGTAGTGGTATCGTAAAACGGACAATAATCCATTTGTTTAGAATTGATTTCAGCTCCTAAGTTTTTTGCGGTGTCCCAATTTCCTTTATTATTCTTGTAACTTATGTATAAATCACCACTTCCTAAACCATCAGGTCTTCCGTAACAAGTGTAAATAATGAATTCCTCATTCGGACTCACAAAGGCGTTAAATTCGTATCCAGTTGAATTAATATTCATGCCTAAATTTTTAGGTTCTATATATTGTTTTCCGTCCCATTTGCATACCAAAATATCATCTTTTCCGAGTGTTTTTATCGCATCTGAAGTAAAATATAAATTTCCATTCAGCGTTACACAAGGATAAAATTCATTGTTAGAAGAATTTACTGGAGCTCCAATATTTATTGGTTTCGACCATTTGCTTTTTAGGTCTTTTCTTTCAACATACCAAATGTCGTAATCTTTCGCATTTGTTGTCGTGTCGTTAATAGGTCGATTCGATGCGAAATACAAACGCAAACCATCTTGCGTTAAAAAAGGTTCGATGTTTCTAAAGTTTCCAGAAAAAGATGTCATTTCGGGTTCTGACCATCTTTTTTTCTTTTTCTTAATTACTGCAATTACAGCTCGTTCTTCGGAAGGATTTTGAATGGTGAAATAAATTTCATCCTGATTTTTTGAAATAGTAAAATCACGAACATTTTGATATTTTTTTAAAATGTCAATAGCAGGCATTGGTTTTTCTTGCTCTTGCGAAAAAGTAAATCCGCTAATTAGTGTAATAACTATTATCTTGAAAAAATTATTCATTATTTTCAGCTATTTCTTTGATGGTATTTAATCCTTTAGGGAATGATTCCAAAAAGAAGTTGGCATATTCATCAACAATATCAAGAGTTACTAAAACTTTTGAAAGACTTCCAACTTTAATTATTTCGTAATTTTCTTGAGCGCCCGACCAAGCTTTTGTAGCTTCGTCTAAAGGTTGTTCTTCAAATTCTTTGATGTTACCAAGATGAGTAAAATACATTTTTTCATTCGGAACTAAAGTTGAAATTTCACTATACATACCGTTTCCGTTTGGATCTAAAAAATGAATCCTTTCGCCTTGTTTCCAAGAAGATTTTGCATATGAACCTTCACAAAAAGCGGATGTCCATTTTTTGTAATTTTCTTCATTCCACATGGCATTCCAAACTATATCAGCAGGAGCGTTTATTTCAATTTCGAATGTTAGATTTTTCATGGTTTCTTTCTTTAGTAATCAAATTTAATGAAAAATCCTGACAAGTTTCAAAACCTGTCAGGATTAATAATTATTACTTTATTTCTTACTTCAAAGTCTCAAAACTTCTCTTAACAAAAGCAGTCAATTCTTCGCCTTTTAATAAACCTTGTGAAAGTTTTGCTAAATCTAAAGCTTGTTTAACTAAGTCTTTTTGAGCGTCTTCTGGACTGTTTAAAATAGTAGTGGCTAATTCTGAATTCGTGTTTACCACTAAATTATAAATATCTGGGAAGTTGCCCATGCCGAACATTCCACCACCGCCAGAAGCACTCATTTCTTTCATTCTACGCATGAATTCAGGTTGGGTAATGATGAATGGTGAAGCATTACTATCTAAATTCTCTAATTGAACCGTATAGTTTTCTTTTGGGACAACCGTTTCAATAGACGTTTTTAATTTTTCTTTTTCGTCATCTGATAATTTAGAAATCGTTTCTTCTTCTTTCTGAATTAATTTATCGATATGATCTGCATCCACACGAGCAAAAGTCAAATTCTCATTATCTGCTTCTAATTTTTGGATTAAATGCGATACAATTGGCGAATCTAATAATAACACTTGATAGCCTTTTTCTTTTGCGATATCAATGTAACTGTGTTGTGCATCTTTGTTTGAAGCATATAAAACAACTAACTTTCCGTTTTTGTCGGTTTGATTGTCTTTTAAGTTTTCTTTTAATTCTGCTAACGTGTAATATTTGTCTTCAGTTGTTGGATACAAGACGAAATCGCCTGCTTTTTCATAGAATTTTGGTTCCGAAAGCATTCCGTATTCCAAAACAATTTTAATATCGTTCCATTTTTGCTCGAAATCTTCACGGTTTTCGTTGAATAACGATTTCAATTTGTCCGCAACTTTACGAGTGATGTAGTTCGAAATTTTCTTAACATTGCCATCCGCTTGTAAATACGAACGTGATACATTCAACGGAATATCTGGTGAATCAATTACACCTTTTAACATGCCTAAAAACTCAGGTACAATTCCTTCTACATTATCGGTTACATAAACCTGATTTTGGTACAATTGAATTTTATCTTTTTGCAATTGTAAATCAGCGCCCATTTTTGGGAAATATAAAATTCCAGTCAAATTAAACGGATAATCTACATTTAAGTGAATGTTAAACAATGGTTCTTCAAACTGCATTGGATACAATTCGTGATAGAATTTTTTATAATCTTCATCTGTTAAATCCACAGGTTGTTTAGTCCAAGCCGGATTTGGATTATTGATGATGTTGTCAACCTCAATTTCTTCTGGTTTTACATCTTCTGCTGCGCCTTCAGGTACTGGAATGGTTTCTTTACGAGTTCCAAATTTAATTGGCACCGGCATGAATTTGTTATACTTAGTTAACAATTCACGAATTTTGTATTCTTCTAAAAATTCTAATGAATCTTCTGCAATGTGTAAGATGATTTCAGAACCTCTTTCTGTTTTGTCATGAGGTACTAAAGTAAATTCCGGACTTCCATCACATGTCCAATGTGCTGCTGGTTCGTCTTTGTATGATTTAGTGATGATTTCTACCTTTTCAGCCACCATAAAAGCCGAGTAAAAACCTAATCCAAAGTGACCAATAATTCCAGAATCTTTAGCAGAGTCTTTATATTTTTCTAAGAATTCTTCAGCTCCAGAAAAAGCTACTTGATTGATGTATTTTTCTACTTCATCAGCTGTCATTCCTAAACCTTGGTCGATGATGTGTAGTTTTTTACCTTCTTTGTCAATTTTAACCTCGATGATTGGATTGCCATATTCTACTTTAGCTTCGCCAATGCTAGTTAAATGTTTTAATTTTAAAGTAGCGTCTGTCGCATTCGATACTAATTCACGAAGAAAAATTTCGTGGTCACTGTACAAAAACTTTTTAATTAAGGGAAAGATGTTTTCTACTGAAACATTAATTTTTCCTGATGCCATATTTTAAAATTTTTAGTTAAACAATTGAATGGTTTTTATCATTCAAAATAAGTACCATTTTTGAATTTATGACAAATTGTCGGATATGAGAATTGGGTTTTAATTAACAGTTGACGGTAATATAAGGGTTATCTTTGTAAGTATAATCTCTTGTAAAACAATTTATTATGAAAAATATAATTATTTTCGGTTTGTTTTTTTTAATGGTCTCATGTAAATCCAATCCAGTTACAAAATTAGACAATAAGACAGAGGTAGGCTTAAAAGGAAATTGGGAATTGACTTCAGTTTCTTATCCAAACTCGTCTTATATTAAAATTAATTCCTTTGGTATAGCGGATTCACAATGTTTTGAAACCAGTTCTTGGCGCTTCATTTCAAACAACAATCAAGGAGAAATGGCTTTGCGTAAAGCAGGTTGTCCGACGTTTTCAAGTGATATTACTTGGTATGTTAATCAGGAAGGAAATCTTGTTTTGAAATTTGTAGGTGCAGATGTGAAAGCTAAAACAGTAAAAGAAGGTTATGTATTAAAAGTAGCTAATTTGACAGAAAATGCTTTTCAGCTATTCGATACAGTTGATGTTGCAGGAAAAACCATCACTTTGGTTTATCAATTTAACAGAATAAAATAAAAAATAAAGAGTATGAAAAATAAGTATATCGTTTTGAGCTTGATTTTGGTTGTGTTGTTCTCTGGTACTTTTGTAAGTTGTGAAGCTACTAAAAACGCTAATAACACTCAGAAAGGGGCTGTAATTGGTGCTGGTTCAGGAGCTATTATTGGAGGAATTCTAGGAAATAATTTGGGTAAAGGAGGCAATACGGCTTTAGGAGCTGTAATTGGTGGCGTAGTTGGTGGAACCGTTGGAGGTTTAATAGGAAATAAAATGGATAAACAAGCTCGTGAAATTGAAACAGCTTTACCCGGAACTCAAGTGCAAAGAGTAGGAGAAGGAATTCATTTGGTTTTAGGAGAAAATTCCGTAAATTTTGAATTTAATAAAGCTACTTTAACCATTACAGCAAAACAAAATTTAGATAAATTAGTTCCAGTTTTTAAAGAGTATGCAGATACTGATATTAAAATTTATGGGTATACCGATAGTAAAGGTTCTGAAAGTTACAATTTAGATTTATCTACTCAAAGAGCAGCGGCAGTAAAATCGTATCTTTCTGGAAAAGGATTGAGCTCAGGTCGATTTGCAGTAATTGGAATGGGAGAAGCAGAACCAATTGAAAGAAATGATACCGATGCAGGTAGAAGTTTAAACCGACGTGTTGAGTTTGCTATTTTAGCTAATGATAAAATGATTGACGATGCTAAAAAAGAAGCAGGGAAATAAACAACAATAGAATAATAAAAAAAGACTGCTTATAAGGCAGTCTTTTTTGTTTTTTGGTTAAAATTAATGTTTTCAGTTATAAGTATTTTTAGTAGTTTTCGTTGAATTTGTAAATAATTCCTCCAGTAACATTGTATGTTATTCCAGTAAAAGAATTTACCGCTTCTGTGTATGAAAAACTTCCATCAAAATTATAATGTTGTGATATATTGAATATAACAGATGTGTCAATTGCAAAATATAATCCATCAGTGATTTTAAATCGTGGAGTCAAACCCATAACAACGTTTACTAAATTATCATTTCCAGAATTAAAACTCGATTTAACTAAAGAATATCCAGCACCAGCGTGTGCGATTAAATTGAAGAAGTCATAACTTGAGGCTCTAGAAAATGCAGTAGTAATATTCATAGTTCCTTGAAGTGAAATTCGGGTAATATCAATTCCTGTTTCTTCGGTAAATAAAAGGTTTTTAGTTCTAAATTTATCAGAAGCGAAATCAATTTTCATTCCGTATGTTTCATCAAAATCATAAGAAATTGCTCCTCCAAGATGGGATAAATCATTAATGCTTGGTTCAAAAACACCATTAAGTCCGTAATTAACTTCTACACCAATTTGGGCATATGTGTTTTTTGACAAAAATAAAGAGCATAGCAAAATTGCCATGATAAAGTAAGTTTTTTTCATTTGTATTTAAAGGTTAATTTGGGTGTCGCAATATAGAATTAAATTAAAGTTTAAAAAATATTTTTTTTAAAAATTTTAAAAGGTTGACTTTTATAATTTACTTTGTAAAAAAAAGATGCTACAAGCTAACGAAATATGTTTTTCCTATCAAGATAAATTGGTTCTAAAGAATATAAGTTTTTCTTTAACAAGAGGAAAAAATTTAGCTATTATAGGAGAAAGTGGTTGTGGGAAAAGTACTTTATTAAAATTGATTTATGGGTTACATGATTTAGATGAAGGACAAATATTTTGGAACGAAACCGAAGTACTAGGCCCGAAATTCCATTTGATTCCAGGTATGTCATTTATGAAATATTTGGCTCAAGATTTTGATTTAATGCCATTTATTACTGTTGCTGAAAACGTAGGGAAATATCTTTCTAATTTTTTTCCAGAAGACAAACAAGCTCGTATTTCGGAATTATTAGAAATTGTAGAAATGACAGAATATGCCAATGTAAAAGCTAAGTTTTTGAGTGGTGGTCAAATGCAACGTGTAGCCATTGCTAGAGTTTTAGCATTAGAACCTGAAGTGTTGTTGTTAGACGAACCTTTTAGTCATATCGATAATTTTAGAAAGAATAGCTTAAGGAGAAAACTTTTTGGCTATTTAAAAGAACAACAAATTACTTGTATTGTTGCCACTCACGATAGTACTGATGTTTTAGCTTTTGCCGATGAGGTTGCGATTATTAAAGATGGAGAAATCATAGAAAGTGGAATTCCAAAATTCATTTATGATAACCCAAAAAATCGATATATAGCTTCTTTATTTGGAGATGTGAACGAAATTAAAATTGATGGAGAATTGAAATTTGTTTATCCGCATCAATTAAAAGTTTCGATTAATTCCGATATAAAAGTGGAAGTTGTAAATTCTTATTTTAGAGGAAGTCATTATTTAATTGAAGCGAAATTCGAAAATCAAACGGTTTTTTTTGAAAATGATGATTTGATTGAAAATGGAGAAGTTGTTTGTTTGAAAATAAAATAGCCCTTCAAATCTTTCAATTCAAAGGGCTAACTTCTTTATACTATGTTTTTTTCTAATTCTTTAAATATTTTTCTAAGAATTGATCTTGTTCCCATAACAAATGTAAAATATTTTCTTTGGCAACATAACCGTGACTTTCTTTTGGTAAAATCACCAATCTTGCCGGACCACCTAAACCTTTTAACGCTTGAAAATAACGTTCTGATTGTAGTGTGAAAGTTCCAGGATTGTTATCAGCTTCACCATGAACTAATAATAATGGTGTTTTCATTTTTTCTGCATTCATAAATGGCGACATTCCGTTGTAAACTCCAGGAACATCCCAGTAATTACGTTGTTCACTTTGAAATCCGAAAGGAGTTAATGTTCTGTTGTAAGCACCACTTCTTGCAATTCCACAAGCAAATAAATTCGAATGTGTTAATAAATTAGCCGTCATAAAAGCACCGTAAGAGTGTCCTCCAATAGCTACTTTTTTACGATTGATATAACCTAATTTGTCAACTGCATCAATAGCAGCTTCGGCATTAGCAACTAATTGTGGAATAAATGTATCGTTAGGTTCTGTTGTTCCTTCACCAATAATTGGGAAAGCAGCGTCGTCTAAAACCGCATAACCTTTGGTTACCCAATATACAAACGACCCATAGTTAGGAAATGTAAATTCGTTAGGGTTTTTATCGTTTTGTCCTGCCGAATTTTTGTCTTTGTATTCTGCTGGATAGGCCCAAATTAACAAAGGTAATTTTTCTTTTTTCGTTTTGTCATAACCTGCTGGTAAATACAAAGTTCCTGAAAGTTCAACACCATCTTTTCTCTTGTATTTGATAACTTCTTTATGAACGTTTTTAATACTTTCGAATGGGTTTTTGAAAGCGGTAATTGGTGTTAATTTGTTTTTCGATTTGATGTTTCTGAAATAGTAATTTGGATATTCATTTTTAGACTGAATCATCACTAAAACTTCTCCTTTTTTGAAATCTTCAATCGACATCAAGTCTTCTTTTTTGTCTTTCATGTTAGAAGTATACAATCTCGTTTTTTTCAAAGTAGTGAAATCGTATTCATCAATAAAAGGAAATTGTCCGTCTTTAGTATTTCCAGCACCAATTAAGTAGCCTTTGTTGTTTTCTATTGCAATTACATATCTTCCAAATTCGTTCTTTTTCATCTCGAAATTTCCAGGATCCGAGTAAATATCTTGCGAATTTCTATCTTCAATAATTTTTGGAGCAATAGCTAAATTTGAAGGGTTGAATAAATACGCTTTTGTATTTCTTGTATCGTACCATGAATCCGCTACAATTGCAATTTTGTCATTCGCCCACATGATACCACCATACCGTTGTTGTGTTTTGATTAAACTTATTGGATTTGAAGTAAAAGGAGCTTCCCATAAGAACACTTCGTCTCTGAAATCTACTTTTACAGCTTGGTCTCCACCATCTAAAGCTTCTACAAAATATAAAGTTGCAGCTTTGTCAGATCTCCATCCCATGCTTCTTTTTCCTTTTCTTACTGATGAAAATCCTTTAGGCATAATTTCAGTTAATGGTACTTCATTTACCATTTTTACTTCTTTACCATTGGCATCATAAATCGTGGTTTTTTGTGGAAAACGACTCATTGGAACAATATAAGAATAAGGTTTTTGAATCGTAGTCAACATTAAATAATTACCATCTGGAGAAAAACTTTCACCCGCATAAATGTCAGCTGTTTTAAATAAAGTAGTATTTCCAGAAATAGAAACTTTATATAATTCAGATGTCACTAAAACATCAAAATTAGCTTCGTCTGTTTTATTTTTTAATAAATCTTGATACGTTCTGTTTTGCGATTTAGATCCATCACTTAAAGAAACGGTTGGTCCTTTTGGTAAATCTTTACCACTATTAATTAATGCTGGACGGTCTTTTGGAAGAACCTTTACCAATAACGTTTCGTTGTCTTTCATCCAGTTGAATGGACTTCCTAAATTGGCATTCAAATTATCAGCAGTTAATTTTTTGGCTGTTGCTGTTGCTACATCAATTACCCAAAGTTCAACTCCTTTATTAGTAGTGTTTGTAAAAGCAATTTTCTTTTCGTTTGGCGACCAAGAAACATTGGTAATTCGAGCGTTCTCTGGTAAGCCTTTTACTTGAATTTCCGCTTTGTCTTTTATTTTTCTAACTTTTAGATTGTTAATATAAGTAACAGTACTCGAAATATTGGTTACTGGATTAATTCTTAAGCCGCCCAATTTCATTTCTTCTTGATTTAAATCATCAAGTGTTTTGTATGTGTTTCGGTAGCTTAAAAGCATGTATTCTTTCTTAGTGTCCATACTTACTGATGGCGCTCTTTCGTAATCAGCTAAGGCTAAAATCTCAGGTGAGGGTTTTTGATAGGTTACATTTTCTTGTGCTGATGTACTTAAAAAAGTACCCAAAAACGCCACAAATGTTAATAATCTTAATTTCATGTTTGTTGGTTTGAATATTAAGCTCTAAAATTAATTTTTTAGAATTTAGAAATTTTAAATTATATGTTAATTTTTTTTGTAACTTTATAATTCGTTTGTAAATAAAATAGTTCAAAATAAAATTTTAAAACATGGGAAAATTTGTAATTTCTACAAGAAAAAACGGTGAATTTCAATTTAGCTTAAAAGCTGGCAATGGTCAAGAAATTCTAGGTAGTGAAGGTTACACTACAAAAGCAGCTTGTTTAAATGGTGTAGAATCTGTGAAAAAAAATTCGCAAGATGATGCTCGTTTTGATCGTTTGGAATCTAAAAATGGAAAGTATTATTTCAATTTAAAAGCGACTAATGGTCAAATTATTGGAACTAGTGAAATGTATGAAAGTACCGCTTCTAGAGACAACGGAATTGCTTCTGTAGCAAAAAATGCTCCTGACGCAGAAACGTATGATCAAACAGCATAAAGTATAAAAAAATTAAAAGTCCAACTTATTTTTAAGTTGGACTTTTTTTTATATGCTCAATAAATACGCTTAAAGTTTGTATTTTTGCAGGCTAAATTTAATTAAAGATAAAAATTATGTTTCATTCCAAAATATCAGGATTAGGCTATTACGTGCCTGAAAATATTGTTACCAATGATGATTTGGCCAAAAAAATGGACACCAATGATGAGTGGATTCAGGAAAGAACTGGGATTCAAGAGCGTCGCCACATCATAAGAGGA
The DNA here is from genome assembly GCF_004363695.1 of Flavobacterium cheniae. Taxonomy (GTDB): domain Bacteria; phylum Bacteroidota; class Bacteroidia; order Flavobacteriales; family Flavobacteriaceae; genus Flavobacterium; species Flavobacterium cheniae. The sequence continues at coordinate 196,990 of NZ_SNZC01000003.1, forward strand.
GAAGATACAACCACATCAATGGGTGTAAAAGCTGCTAAGATTGCCATTGAGCGTGCAGGGATAGCTAAAGAAGATATTGATTTTGTCATATTTGCAACCTTAAGTCCTGATTATTATTTTCCAGGTCCAGGTGTTTTAGTCCAACGCGATTTAGGTTTAAGGACGGTTGGTGCTTTAGATGTTCGTAATCAATGTTCTGGGTTTGTGTATGCAATTTCAATTGCGGATCAATACATCAAAACCGGAATGTATAAAAACGTTTTAGTAATTGGTTCTGAATTGCATTCAACAGGGTTGGATATGACCACTCGCGGAAGAGGAGTTTCTGTGATTTTTGGAGATGGAGCAGGAGCAGCAGTACTTTCTAGAGAAGAAGATTTATCTAAAGGAATTTTGTCTACGCATTTACATTCAGAAGGGCAACATGCCGAAGAATTATCATTAATTGCGCCAGGAATGGGAAAACGTTGGGTAACTGATATCATTGCTGATAACGATCCAAATGATGAAAGTTATTATCCTTACATGAACGGACAATTCGTATTTAAAAATGCAGTAGTTCGTTTTAGTGAAGTCATTAATGAAGGATTACAAGCGAATAATTTACAAGTTTCTGACATTAATATGTTGGTGCCACATCAAGCGAATTTGAGAATTTCGCAATTCATTCAGCAGAAATTCCGTTTAACTGACGACCAAGTTTTCAATAATATTCAAAAATACGGAAATACAACCGCAGCTTCCATTCCAATTGCTTTAACCGAAGCTTGGGAGCAAGGTAAAATCAAATCAGGTGATTTAGTAGTTTTAGCTGCTTTTGGTTCAGGATTTACTTGGGGAAGTGTGATTATTAGATGGTAATACGCTGTATGCAATAAGCGGTAAGCTTTATGCTAAAAATGAATAAATAAAAAGCGTTCTGAAATTTTCAGAACGCTTTTTTACTTTTGCCTAATGCCTAATGCCTAATGCCTAATGCCTAATGCCTAATAGCTAAATTAGAACATTCCACCACCACTTTGAGTCTCGTTAGCATCTCTTTGTTTTCTTGCTAAAGCACGGTTTTTACCGCCGCCAAAAATGTAGTTAAATCCAACATAAAATGTTTGGCTTTCCCAGTAAAATGCACCTTGTTGTCTGAAAGGAATATTACCATCAAAAGCAAAGTTCATATTTTCAAAAACGTCGTTGTAACGAGCTGTGATGGTTCCTTTTCCTTTTAAGATATTGTAGGTTGCTCCAATATCCATTTTGTACATTTCCATTCTGTCATATTGTAATCCTCTGTCTTTTCCTCTATACATTCCAAATAATTGGAAACGTAAATCTTTTGTAGCGGTAAAACTATTGTTGATTCTTGTATTAAAAGTAGTTACATCAACTTCTGCATTTTCTAAAGCATTTGTGCTAGCATTTTGTACCGTTCCTTTAGCCGTTTTAAAATACACATCGGCACTTGCATTAACTGACCACCATTTTGTGAATTTTAAATTTCCAGAAGTTTCAATTCCAAAGGCATCATTATTATCAAAGTTGTCATACGATAAAATGTTACGATTTGGATTGTTTGGATCGTTGTAAACAGTTCTTGATATTTCATCTGAAATACTTCTGTAAAATACACCACTTGTTATCGATCCAATTTTTGTATTTCTCGTATAATTTACTTCAAATGAATTAGTAAACTGCGGAACTAATCCAGGATTTCCTCTCGACTCCATTAAAGGTGTTGTCCATTCTCTAATTGGGCTAATTTGTCCAATACTTGGTCGGTCAACTCGTCTTGAATAATTGAAATTGAAAGAGTTTTTGTCGTTTGCTGTGTATGTTAAAAATGCTGATGGATAAGCTGTAAATAAATCATCCGAAATGTTTTGAGCATCATTAAAACTAGGATTTGTTTCGTTAATTGCGAAATCAGCATCTAAGTCAAAATATTCTAAGCGAACCCCAAGTTGACCGCTCCATTTTCCAATTTGCTTGCCAACATTAGCATAAGCCGAATAAATATTTCTACCAAATTCAAACGAATTATTAGCGCTTGTAAAACTCGGATTAATATCGTTAAAATGATTGCCCGAATTTTGAATTCTCGTTTCAACTCCCAATTCTAATTTTGTAGTTTCAGTTATTGGATTTACATAATCTGCATTAAACTGAAAATAATCTGTTGTTCCTTTTACTAAATTGGTTCTATCAAAATTAAAAGTTGGATTCGAAATCGTTTCATCGTATACTGTGTTTTCATCATTCTCCGTGTGCGAATAATTAAATTGAAGTTCTAAATTTTCATCTTTTTTATCGAAATCATGTTTGTAAACAACATCATAAGTTTGATTTTTGTTGTCGCCATTACTTCCAAAAAGTTGTGTGGTGTTGCTATTTGCAATAGGGTCATCATAAACTACTGTCGTTAAACCTGTCCCAGAACCATAAGTAAAACTTTGGTTGGTGTAAGCGGATAATGTGTTTTTGTCGTTTATATAATAATCCATTCCTAACTTTAATAGATGCGAATTGTTTTTGTTTCTAAAATTAAAATCTTGACGATTTTCTTGAGTAGGTCTTTCGCTATCTACAAAACCATTATTGGCATTGATTCCGTGATTAAAACCATAATTGGTATAAAAATTCACTTTTCCTACACGGTAATTCATATTCAGAGCCGAGTTTGTTTTTGGAGTAATTCCAAATGTAACTCCTGTGTTGATAGAACCATTAAAACCATCTTGCGAATTTTTATGCAAAATAATATTAATAATTCCACTCATTCCTTCGGGATTGTATTTTGCCGAAGGATTCGTAATCAACTCAATTTGTTTAATTGATGCAGAAGGAATTTGTTGTAACAATTGCTCTACAGAAACATTCGAAGGTTTTCCATCGATAAGTACACGTACATTACTGTTTCCTCTCATGCTGATTTCTTTCGTTTGAGGGTCGATACTAACTGTTGGGATGTTATTCATAATTTCAGAAGCAGTAGTTCCTGAAGCAATTAAATCTTTTCCAACATTAATTACTTTTCTATCGATTTTCTGCACCATGTTAGAGCGTTCAGCCACAACTTCTACGTCTTTTAATTCTGATACATCTTCTAAAATAGCAATTGTTCCTAAGTTTTGATTTGCATCTGCAGTTAAATCAATGTTTTTAACAACTGTTGTGTAGCCAATGAATTGAATTTCAATAGTATATTTTTGTAATCCTAATTTGTTGATGGCAAAATTTCCGTCTTCTGTGGTTACACCTCCTGTAACAATCTTGTCATTATCTTTAAGAATAATGTTTACGTAAGGTAAAGGCTCATTTGTTTTTTTGTCAACTATTTTACCTTTAATGCTTCCCGAGTTTTGTGCAAATCCAAAGGCAATTGAGCACAAAAAACAGGTGATAATTAATTTAAGTTTCATTTGTTTGTTTTTGATTAAATGATTGATGATTGTGGTTAATAGACTTCAACAATTGTTAATTGTTACAGTATTTTTAAAATATTTTTTTAATCGAAAAAAAACTAATCACTATTTACTAATCACTAACTACTATTTATTACCTTTGCACGTTCAAAAAAATAAGGTAAAATGACATTACATCACACATTAACAACACACATCCAAAAAGCGGTTCTTGAATTGTTCAATATTTCTATAGAAAAAGTTGAATTTCAGGCTACTAGGAAAGAGTTTGAAGGTGATATTACTATGGTAGTTTTTCCTTTGGTAAAAGCATTAAAAGGTAACCCAGTTGAAATCGGAAATCAGATAGGAAATTACTTAGTAGCGAACGTAAATGAAGTTGCTAAGTTCAATGTCGTAGGAGGATTTTTAAACATTGTGATTTCGGATGCTTTTTATGTAGAATTTTTCAATTCGATTAAAAACAACGAGACGTTTGGTTTTGTAACTCCAAAAGAAGGCGAGAAGGCTGTAATGGTGGAATATTCTTCACCAAATACTAACAAACCCTTGCATTTAGGACACATCAGAAACAATTTATTGGGTTATTCCGTTGCAGAAATCATTAAAGCTTCTGGAAAAAAAGTATATAAAACACAAATCATCAACGATAGAGGAATTCATATCTGTAAATCGATGTTGGCTTGGCAGAAATTTGGAAACGGACAAACGCCAGAATCAACAGGATTGAAAGGAGATAAATTGGTTGGAAATTTCTATGTGGAATTCGACAAACAATACAAAAAAGAAATTTCAGAATTAATCGCTCAAGGTAAAACCGAAGACGAAGCAAAAAAACTAGCACCATCTATTTTGGAAGCACAACAAATGCTTTTAGATTGGGAAAATGGAAAGCCAGAAGTTATCGAACTTTGGAAAACCATGAACCAATGGGTGTATGATGGTTTTGAGCAAACTTATAAAAATTTAGGTGTTAATTTCAATATTCCTAATTATTACGAATCAAACACGTATTTACTTGGAAAAGAAGTAGTACAATTTGGTTTAGAAAAAGGCATTTTCGAGAAAGATCCAGATGGTTCAGTTTGGATTGATTTAACTGCGGATGGTTTAGATAGAAAAATCGTGCTTCGTTCTGATGGAACAGCGGTTTACATGACACAAGATATTGGAACAGCTATTCAACGTGTGAAAGATTTTCCAGATGTTGGAGGAATGGTTTACACCGTTGGAAACGAGCAAGATTATCACTTCAAAGTGTTGTTCTTAATCTTGAAAAAATTAGGATTTGATTGGGCTGATAGCTTATATCACTTATCATACGGAATGGTGGAATTGCCTTCTGGAAAAATGAAATCACGTGAAGGAACAGTTGTAGATGCTGATGATTTAATGGCAGAAATGACTACGACAGCGCAAACTATTTCGGAAGAATTAGGAAAATTAGATGGTTATTCTGAAGATGAAAAAGCGGTATTGTTCAAAACAATCGGTTTAGGCGCTTTGAAATATTATATGCTAAAGGTTGATCCTAAAAAACAAATGATGTTCAACCCAGAAGAATCAGTTGATTTTGCAGGAAATACTGGGCCATTTATTCAATATACTTACGCTCGTATTCAGTCAATTTTGAGAAAAGCAGATTTTGATACTTCAATTTCAATTTCGGGATTAGAATTACACGAAAAGGAGAAAGAATTAATCAAGCAAGTGCAATTATTTCCTGAAGTAATTCAAAATGCGGCAGAGAATCATAGTCCGGCATTAATTGCGAATTATACGTATGATTTGGTAAAAGAATTCAATTCGTTTTATCAACAGGTTTCAATCTTAGGAGAGGAAAATCACGATAAAAAAGTGTTTAGAGTACAATTGTCAAAATCAGTTGGAAACACGATAAAAAATGCATTTCAGTTATTAGGAATTGAAGTTCCGGAGCGAATGTAAAAACATTTCAACATTCAAAATTCCATGTTGAATATTCTTTGTTTAAATATCGAACAACGAACTTGGAACAACGAATTTTGAAATAGTAAATCAGTTATAAGAGATAAAATTAAGTGAATACATCAAAATATTTTTTTCAAACTTTAATCGTGGTAATCGTTTCTGGATTGTCTTTTTTGGCATTCAAAACGTTTTTACCTAAAAAGTTATTTACGGAAAGTACTTTTAGTTCTAAAAATGTAGTTGTTGATAGTTTGCTTTTGGAAGCTATTGCTGAAGACGAAGGCGAAGTTGTAGAAGATTCTATGGCTAAAACCATTATCGATTACAAAGTGGTAAACGGAATTCAATTTCCGCCAGAAACATTCGAAGAATATACCGGAAATCAGTATTTAGCAACATTTTTCGAAAAATTATTTCAATTAGAAACTAAAAAAGAAGGAAACGTTCGTATAGCTTATTTTGGGGATTCAATGACAGATGGCGATTTAATTGTAAAAGATTTTAGAACTTATTTACAAGAAAAATTTGGTGGTCAAGGTGTTGGATTTGTGAATATTACTTCTGAATCGGCGAGTTCTCGTAGTTCAATTACTCACGAATTTTCTGGAAACTGGAAAACCCAATCGTATTTAAAAGTAAAGCGTCCATCTAATCCATTTGGTGTAAACGGTCATGTGTTTTATGCGAATGATACAGCAAATGTAGCTTGGGTAAAATATAAAGCCAATAAAACAAGATTTGCTTCAGAATTACCTCGCCCAACCTTATTCTACGGAAGTTCGTCGAATAAAGATGGAAAAGTATTTTATACATCTGGCGCAGATACTATTGTTAAAAAATTGACACCTAATAAAGCGGTTAATACATTAGCTTTATCGGAAGGAAATTTAAAAAGCATCAAAGTGAATTTCAAAAAAGCCGATTCTATTCCAATTTACGGATTTAATTTTGATGACGGCAAAGGTGTTCACGTGGATAATTTCTCGAATAGAGGAAATTCTGGTTTGCCAATTGGAAGTTTTGATGTTGCCACTATGCGGGCATTTCATTCGAAATTAGATTACGATTTAATTGTGTTGCAATACGGAGCTAACGTTTTAAATTACGGTTCATTAAACTACGGTTGGTACGAAAAGCGAATGGCAAAAGTAGTAGCGCATTTGAAAGAATGTTTTCCAGGAGTGTCTATTTTGATTGTTTCAACTGCTGATAAATCTACCAAATATGATTTAGAAATGAAAACCGATTCCGCTGTTGTTCCTTTAAATACAGCACAAAAACGATATGCTATCAAGTCGGAATCGAGTTTTGTCAATATGTACACTTTAATGGGTGGCGATGGTTCTATGATTCAATGGGTAGAACAAGAGCCAGCCAGAGCTAATAAAGATTACACACACTTTAATCACAGAGGAGCTAAAGAAGCTGCAAATTTGATTTTTACCCAATTAAATCAAGGCTATGAAATGTATAAAGATTTGAGAAAGAAACGTAAAAAACCAGCTGCTCCAGTGAAAAAAGATAGTGTCATCATTAATAAAGATTCCGTTTATGAAGAATAGATTTTTGATGTTTTTATTGGGAATTTCATTTTTTGGATTTGCTCAAGATACTTTATTAGTTCCGATAGATTCTGTTGAAGTAGATCTTCCTGTTATCGATTCTATTGAAGTTACTTTCACAGGAAACGACATTCACAATCCGAATGCACTTTTGGCGTTTTATGAAAAAATGTACCAATTAGAGCAAAGTAAATCGGGTAAAATTAATATTGTTCATATTGGCGATTCACATATTCAAGCGGATTTATTTACGGCTAAAATTCGTACTCAATTTCAAAAAGTATATGGGAATGGCGGTTTTGGATTTACGTTTCCATATAGCGTAGCTAAGACAAATAACAGTGCTCCAATTCGTTATTCTGCTTCAGGAAATTTTCAAAGTTTTAGAAATTTATATGCTGATGCTAATCGTCCGGTTGGCTTGAGTGGTTTTTCTATGGAAACGACTTCAAAAGATTTTGCGATTCAATTGAATGTAAAAGATGCGCAATATAATTTCACGAAATTAAAAGTGATTACACCTCAAAATGTCAACTTGTTTGATGTTTCGGTTTCTAATAAAAGTATAGTAATTGAAAGAAAAGTTCCGAAGAAAATCACTCACAAAGTAAAACCAGGTGAAGTTTTAGGAGGAATTGCCGATAAATACAATGTTTCTTTGAAAGCATTGAAACAAGCAAACGGTTTAAAAAGCGATATGATTCGCGATGGAAAAATTTTGACGATTCCAACTAAAGGAACACAATCGAAAAGCACCACAAAAACAGAATATATTCCTATCGAATTACAACCTTCACCATTTTCAAACGATTACATTTCGGAAACGCCTTTAGATAAAATTGCGATTGTTCCGAATCAAGAAATTGATGATTTTGCTTTGAACGGATTGGTTTTGGAAAATGATAATTCGGGTGTCATCTATCACAGTATTGGAGTGAATGGTGCGAAAGCGTCTGATTACAATAAATTCAGATTATTCAATGAGCAATTGCCAGCTTTAAATCCTGATTTAGTAATTATTTCTTTAGGAACAAATGAAAGTTTCGATAAGCAATCAGGCGAACAATATTTTACTCATTTGAGCCAAATTATTCAAGGAATTAAAGATAAAAACCCTCAAGCTTGTGTTTTGGTGATGACGTCGCCGCCTTCGGTTTTGCATAGAAAATATAAAAATACCTTTATTGAAAAATATGCCGAATTAATTGAAGAAAATGCGCATGTGAAAAATTATGCCGTTTGGGATTTACTTCAAGTTTTTGGTGGAAACAAATCCATTCAACGCAATGCAGCAAAAGGTTACATGGCAAGAGATAAGGTGCATTATTCAAAAGCAGGATATGAAAAACAAGGCGATTTGTTTTTTGAAGCCTTTTTACAATCATACGAATTATTTAAATCGACAAAGCAGTAGTGAAAGCACTTTTTAGCATACAAAATTGGTTTCTTGAAAATGTAGGGAATATCGATTTAGAGACCATTAAAAACTGGTTTTTATTCAATCCAAAACAACCGCTTTTATTTAATAGCGCTATTTTTTTAGGATTCTTTTTAGTTTTCTATATTATTTACATTTTATCTAGAAAAACTCATTATTTCCGCATTACTTATGTGGTGTTGTTTTCTTTGTTTTTCTATTATAAATCAAGTGGAATCTATTTTGGATTGTTGATTTTTTCATCGGTTGTTGATTATGTTTTATCGCGATTAATCTATGAAGAAGCCAAACAAGGTTATCGTAAATTTTATATGATATTAAGTTTATTGATTAACCTAGGGATGTTGGCTTATTTTAAATACACCAATTTCTTCATCGATAATTACAATTCACTTTTCGATGGCACTATGAAGTTTGAGGATATTATTCTACCAGTCGGAATTTCATTTTATACATTTCAAACCTTAAGTTATACGATTGACGTTTACCGAAGAGAATTAGAGCCTACGAAAAGCTTCATGGATTTCTTGTTCTTCGTTTCGTTTTTCCCGCAATTAGTAGCAGGGCCAATTGTAAGAGCAAGTGATTTCATTCCGCAAATTTATGAGAAATTAAAGTTAACGAAAGAAGATTTCAATCGTGCTTTATTCTTGATTATTGGTGGATTAATCAAAAAAGCAGTTATTTCAGATTACATTTCAAGCAACTTCGTTGATCGCGTATTTGATGCACCGAATAGTTACACTGCATTCGAAAATTTAATGGCTTCTTATGGTTATGCAATTCAAATTTATTGTGACTTTTCTGGATATTCTGATATTGCAATTGGATTGGCTTTATTAATGGGATTCTGGTTACCTGATAACTTTAGAACACCTTATCAATCAGGTTCGATTACTGAGTTTTGGAGAAGATGGCATATTTCGCTTTCCACTTGGTTACGTGATTATTTGTACATTACTTTAGGTGGAAACAGAAAAGGTAAAATCAGAACCTATTTCAACTTATTCATGACGATGCTATTAGGTGGATTATGGCACGGCGCTTCATGGAAATTTGTAGTTTGGGGCGTTTTACACGGATTGGCTTTAGTAGTAGAGAAATTCTTTGGTCAGTTTATTAAGTTGCCAAAAAATATATTCGTTAGAACTATCCAAGTTATTTTAACGTTCCACTTTGTTGTGTTTTGTTGGTTGTTTTTTAGAGCGAAAGACTTTGCAACGGCATTTCAAATTGCAGATAATATTACCAAATTAACTTTCGATTTAAATCAATGGCAAACCATTATTTTAGGTTATAAAAATGTATTTTTATTAATCGCTATTGGCGTGGTTTGGCATTTTGTTCCAGTGAAAACTTTAGCTGGTATGCAAAAAACATTTTCAACTTTACCTTTGCTAGCAAAAGCTGTTTTATTAGGATTGATTTATTGGGTAGTGTATGCTACGGCTTCTGCTGGTGCGCAACCTTTTATTTATTTTCAGTTTTAAGTAACTTTTGTTACCAATTTGCTTTCGTACGAATTGTAACTTTGTTTTTTTAAAACGAGATGAATAAAAGAGAAATTATAATTACGTTTATTGGAGTTGTAATAGGATTAATTTCAGGTTATGCTTATTACCATTATGTTGGATGTGTTTCAGGAACGTGTTCTATCACTTCAAAACCATTAAATAGTACTTTGTATGGAGGCGTATTAGGAGGATTACTATTTAACATGATTAGTGATTTCTTCAAAAAGAAACAATCCTAATTTCTTGTGTAACAAATGTTACCATAGGTTTTTAAAGTTTGTATATATTTGTTGAATGAAATTTTTAGTTCACATACTTTGTTTTTACTTATTGCTTCTGGTGACGTTGCCATCAGTTAGAGCAATGAAGATGCTTGTGAATGAAAATTGTGAACAAACTTGTAATAAATCAGGCTCAGAATCTTCGGGTTGTGAGAAAGGAAAAATCATCATGAGTTTGAATTTTAGTCCGGTTCAATTTGTAGCCGAATTAGATTTTAAACCCGAAATAACTTTTCCAGAATTCAAAATAGAAAAAGAACAATCGAACTACGAGAAGATCTTTATTTCTAAATACCAACATTCCATTTGGCATCCGCCGAAGTTTTCCATTTCTTAACTTAAAAAAAGTTGATTTTTATGTTTGTGTTTTTACACAAGCTTAACTTATAATGGAATAAAATGAAAAATATATTAATCGTGTTTTTGTTGGCTTTTTTTCAGTCAACAACAGCACAAAGCACCTTCGAATATGATGTGGTGTTAACTCCGGTCTCCGTTTCAGGTTTGCCCGGATTGCATTCTTATGCTTTTGCGCAACATAATGGAAAATGGTTAATCATTGGCGGAAGAAAAGACGGTTTACACGCACGTCAGCCTTTTAATGCTTTTCCAGGAGCTCAAAATAATACGGATATGTATGTGGTTGATATTGCAACGCAGCAATCTTGGTCGGCTTCCGTGAATTCGCTTCCAACAGGAATTAAAGAACAATTGCAATCGACCAACATGAACTTTTATCAGGATGGTGATGCTTTGTTTATTATTGGAGGATATGCTTATTCAACAACAGCTGCCGATCATAAAACGTTCAATAATTTGACTTCAGTTGACGTGCCTAATTTGATAAATGCTATCATTGCAGGTACTCCAATAACATCCTATTTCAAACAAATATCAAATGATGTTTTTGCGATTACGGGAGGTCAATTAGCAAAAATTGGTACTACGTTTTATTTGGTAGGTGGGCATCGTTTTGACGGAAGATATAACCCAATGAACAATCCAACGTTTACCCAAACGTATTCGAATGCTATCCGAAAATTTACAATTGATAATTCGGGAGCGAGTTTGAGTTATGCCAATTATGAAGAAGTTGTAGATGCCGTTCATTTACACCGTCGGGATTATAATTTATTGCCTCAGATTTTTCCTAATGGAGAATTAGGATACACGATTTCTTCAGGCGTATTTCAAATTGCAGTGGATTTGCCTTTTTTATATCCAGTTGATATAAAAGCAGGAGGCTATTTTCCTCAAACGCAATTCAATCAATATTTGAGTAATTATCACAGTGGAAAGGCTTGTTTGTACGATGCTACCAATAACAGAATGCACAATTTGTTTTTTGGGGGTATGAGTCAGTATTACTATTCTAATGGCACCTTATTACAAGACGATACGGTTCCTTTTGTAAAAACGATTAGTAGAACAACTCGTTTTGCCAATGGAAGTTTGCTTGAATATCAATTGCCAGTTGAAATGCCAAATTTAAAAGGCGCTGGAGCTGAGTTTATTCCGAATGAGAATTTACCACATTATTCAAATGAAGTAATTCAATTATCGAATATTACTGCGGACGAATTCGTAATTGGATATTTATTTGGGGGAATTCAAAGTTCTTCTCCTTCAGCTTTTACGGATAATCAAACCAATTTAACGAGTGCCGATCCAACGGTTTATGAAGTTAAATTAGTAAAAAATCCGTTATTGAGCACACCTCAAATAGATGGTAAAAATCCGTTTTCGTTTACGGTTTCGCCTAATCCAACATCAAATGATACGGTTAGAATTCAATTTGATATGGCTTATTCTGCTAAAGTCAATTATATAATATCGACATTAGATGGTAAAATAGCAGAAGAAGGAGAAATCGAAGATGTAAGCGCAGGAATAAACAGCATGAATTTTAGTTTAGCATCAGCCAAATCAGAATTTGTGATTATAACTTTTATTTTTGATGACAAATTTTATGTGTCTCAAAAAGTAATAAAAAAGTAATAACTGTTAAAATAATAAAAAATTAAGAGTACTATTTCTAAAATTATATATATTTGTCATAGTACAATACAAGCAAAAAAAATAAATAACAATTTAAAAATACAAAAAATGAAAAAATTAGTTTCAATTATGGCAGTAGCTGCTTTTATGTTTTCAATGAATGTTAACGCTCAAGAGCCAAAACAAAAAGCAAAAAAAGAAACAGCTAAAACTGAAAAATCTTGTTCAACTGCTGAAAAAAAATCTTGTGGTTCAGAAGCTAAATCAGGTGGATGTTGTTCATCTAAAAAAGCTGCTGAGAAAAAAGCTGAATAGTTTTACACTCATATTTATAAAGACGCCTCGATTATTTCGGGGCGTTTTTTTATGTAACAAATGTTGCTGAGTAGGTTTTTTAAAAGACATAATTTTGAGAAACAATTCATTGAGAAATTGATGATTGTTTTAGTTTTATTGGTTAGTAAAAGAGCATCTGTAGAGGTGCTCTTTTCATTTGTAACAATTGTCACTTCGTTATGTAACTCTTGTTACCGACTACCTTTTTTTACGAATGTACATTTGTAACATAAAATAAGAATAAACTATAATATGAAAAAAGTCAATTTATTAATCGTATTAGGAATGGTAACTGGTGCTGCTTTTGCACAAGATACTCTGACGATTTCAAAAAATGATTTGTTACAAAAAGTCACTGAAAATAACCTACAAATCAAAGTGGCAGAAAAATCATTTCAATCGGCTAAAGCGGATTATCGTCAATCGAATGCACTCTTTTTGCCCAACATTAATGTGTCGCACACAGGAATTTCTACAACTAATCCTTTAATGGCTTTTGGTTCGAAATTAAATCAGGAAATTTTAACAGCTTCCGATTTTAATCCAGCGTTGTTGAATGACCCAGATGTAACTCAAAACTTCGCCACTAAAATTGAAGTGCAACAACCTCTTTTTAATTTAGATGGTTTATATGGAAGACAAGCGGCTAAAGCAAAAATGGATGCTTTTCAATTGCAAACGGAACGAACTAAGGAATATTTAGAATTGGAAGTTTCAAAAGCATACATGCAATTGCAATTGGCTTATAAAGCAGTGAAAGTTTTAGAAAAAGCGAATGCAACCGCACAAGGCAATTTAAAAATGGTTGAAAACTATTTCAAAAACGGAATGTTGCAAAAAACGGATTTGTTAAACGTGCAAGTTCGTGTGAATGAAATTACAAATCAATTACAGTATGCCAAATCAAATGTGCAAAATGCATCCGATTATTTAGCATTTTTATTGAACGAAGATATGGCTGGAAAAACCTACAAGCCAGCAGAAGCTTTAGACAATTCAATTGCAATCGAAAGTATGAATACCACAATTTCTGATTCCAGAAAAGATATTCAAGCGATGCAAAAATCGTCTGAAGCGTACAAAAAAATGTTTCAATCATCCAAATTTGGATTCTTACCAAGATTAAACGCTTTTGGAAGTTATGAATTATATGATCAAAATATTTTCGGGACTTCAGCTAAAGGCTATTTAGTGGGTGCGCAATTATCATGGAATATTTTTGATGGATTTAAAACCATTGGAAAAACGCAAAAAGCGAAAGCTGATTTTGAAAAAGCCGAAATTGAAACCGAACAATACAAAAAGCAAAGCCAGTTAGAATTGAGTAAAACCAATCGTCAATTGGTAGATGCCGAAAACAAAGTGAATTTATCCAAATTAGCTTTTGAACAATCGCAAGAAGCTTTTAGAATTCGTCAAAATAGATTCACACAAGGATTAGAAAAAACAACCGATTTATTAATGGCTGAAACGCAAATGGCACAAAAAGAATTAGAGCATTTACAAGCCGTTTTCGAATATAACTTTACCAAACAATACTTACAATTTTTAACGAAATAATACTATGAAAAAGATAATAACTATAATCACTTTGTCTTCACTAATCTTAACATCTTGTGGAAGTGATAAAAAAGAAAATGTAGCTGATTTACCTGCAGTTCCAGTAAAAGTGGCTGGAAATTCAGGAAATTCTAATAGTCCATACATAACAGCAAGTGGAAAAATCGAATCGGAAAACAGCGCGAATTTAAGCACCAGAATGATGGGTTATGTAACCAAAGTGAATGTGAAAGTTGGACAAAATGTTTCTGCTGGACAACTCTTAGTAAGCATCAATAATACCGATTTACAAGCTAAAAAAGCACAAGTTGACGCTTCAATAACACAAGCAACAGCAGCATACAACAATGCAAAAAAAGATTATGATCGTTTTGTGAATTTGTTTGCACAACAATCGGCTTCGCAAAAAGAATTGGATGATATGACAGCACGTTACGAAATGGCAAAAGCAGGTTTAGAAGCAGCCAAACAAGTGCGTAATGAAGTGATGGCGCAGTTTTCTTATTCGAATATTACAGCTCCATTTTCAGGAACGGTAACCAATACTTTCGTAAAAGAAGGTGATATGGCCAATCCAGGAATGCCTTTAGTAAGTATAGAAGGTGCTTCAAGATTACAAGTAACGGCAATGGTTTCAGAAAGTGATATTTCGAATGTTAAAAACGGAATGCCAGTTAAAATCAACGTGAAATCATTAAATAAAGAAGTTACTGGAAAAGTTTCTGAAGTGAGTTTATCTGCAAAAAATACGGGTGGACAATATTTAGTGAAAGTAACTTTGGACAAAATGGATAAAGAGATTTTATCAGGAATGTTTGTCAACGTTCAATTTCCAAGCGCTAAAAAAGAAACAACTATAGCAAAATCTGATATAGTAATGGTTCCAGAAACTGCTTTAGTAAAACAAGGTCAATTGACAGGAATTTACACTATCGGAAGTGGCAATGTAGCTATTTTAAGATGGTTGCGAATCGGAAAAACATTCGGGAATCAAGTAGAAGTTTTATCAGGATTATCAGCAGACGAACAATACATCATTTCAGCTGAAGGAAAATTATTCAATGGAGCAAAGGTTAGTGTTCAGTAAAAAGAATGCTATAAACATTTAAACTTAAAAAAATGCAAGAAGGTATATCAGGTAAAATAGCCAATTTTTTCATCAACTCAAAACTAACCATTTTATTGATGGTAGCGTTGATGATTATTGGTACATACAGTTCATTCTTAATTCCTAGAGAAGAAGAACCACAAATTAATGTTCCTATGGCCGACGTAATGGTGGGTTATCCAGGAGCAAGTCCAAGCGAAGTAGAAAGCAGAGTTATTAAACCGCTTGAAAAAGTAATTTCAAACATCAAAGGAGTAGAGCACATTCACAGTATGGCAATGAACGGTCAGGCAATGATGGTTGTGCAATTTTATGTGGGTGAAAACAGCGAAGATTCGTATGTGAAATTATACGACGAATTGATGAAACACCAAAACATGTTTCCACAAGGTGTTTATCAACCAATGGTAAAAACGCGTTCTATTGACGATGTTCCGATGTTAGGATTAACACTTTGGAGCGAAAAATACGATGATTTTCAATTGCGTCAAATAGCAGAAGAAGTTACTTCGGAAGTTGAAAAAGTAAAAGACGTTGCGATTACGAAAGAAATTGGTGGAAGAACGCGCGAGCTAAAAGTAGTTTTGGATAAAGACAAAATGGGCGAAAATGGTGTAGATGCATTGAGCATTATGCAAATGATTCAAGCTAATAATGGAAGTTCGCAATCAGGAAGTTTTGTACAAAATGACACTGAATATTTAGTTACTACAGGTAAATTTTTAGCATCTTCGGAAGATGTAGAAAACTTGGTGGTTGGCGTAAATAACAATATGCCCGTTTATCTAAAACAAGTTGCATCCATTCAAGACGGACCACAAACACCTAAGAATTATGTTTCTTTTGGATACGGAAAAGCGAATGAAAAATTCTCAAAACACAATTCGGAATATCCAGCCGTAACCATTTCGATTGCAAAAGTTAAAGGTGCGGATGCGATGAAAATTTCAGAGAAAATTCTGGAACGAGTAGAAGCTTTAAAGAAAAATGTAATTCCGTCTGATGTACACGTTGAAGTTTCTAGAAACTATGGAGAAACAGCATCGCACAAAGTAGGTGAGTTGTTGTTGCACTTAGGTGTTGCTATTATTGCAGTAACTGTTTTAGTAATGTTAGCGATGGGTTGGAGAGGCGGATTAGTAGTGTTTTTCTCTGTTCCATTGACTTTTGCTTTGACTTTATTTAGTTATTATTTATTGGGGTATACGTTAAATCGAATCACGCTTTTTGCCTTAGTTTTTGTGGTAGGAATTGTGGTAGACGACAGTATTATTATTGCCGAAAACATGCACCGTCACTTTAAAATGAAACGACTACCGTTCAAACAAGCGGCTATTTATGCCATTAACGAAGTAGGAAATCCAACCATTTTAGCAACTTTTACTGTAATTGCAGCTATTTTACCAATGGCTTTCGTATCAGGAATGATGGGGCCTTATATGAGTCCGATGCCAATTGGTGCTTCGATTGCGATGATATTATCGTTGTTTGTGGCTTTGACCGTAACACCTTATTTGGGATACCATTTATTACACGAAAAAGACGAGCAAGAACATAAAGAAGAACAAGGATTAGAAACCTCATGGATTTATAGAATTTACAAAAAAATTGAAGAACCACTTTTAGACAATTCTAAAAAACGTAATCTAATGTTTTTGGTTACAGGTGTTTTGTTAATCGGTTCAGTTTTGATGTTTTTCACAAAATCAGTTGCAGTTAAAATGTTACCTTTTGATAATAAAAACGAATTTCAAGTCGTAATCGATATGCCAGAAGGAACAACGTTAGAACGAACTGCAGCGGTTACAAAAGAAATTGCACAATATCTTTCAACCGTTCCTGAAGTAGTGGATTATCAGAATTATGTTGGTGCTTCAGCTCCAATAACTTTTAACGGTTTGGTGCGTCATTATGATATGCGTGGTGGAAGCAATATGGCGGACATTCAAGTGAATTTACTACACAAAGAAGATAGAGATTTACAAAGTCATGATATCGCAAAAGTTGTACGTCCACAAGTCCAAAAAATTGCAAAAAAATATGGTGCGAATGTGAAAATTGTAGAAGTTCCACCTGGACCACCAGTTTTATCAACTTTAGTAGCTGAGGTTTACGGACCAAATTATGAAGATCAAATCAAGGTTGCGAATCAAGTTAAAACCATTTTGGAAACTACTTCAGATGTAGTAGATACTGATTGGATGGTAGAAGCACCTCAAGTAGAATACAAATTAGAAGTTGACAGAGAAAAAGCTATGTTAAACGGAATCGCTCCACAACAAATAGTGGGGAATTTGACTTATTTGTTAAGAGAAATGCCAGTTTCTAATTTATACGATGAACGTTCGAATAATCCTGTTGGTATTACACTTTCATTAGAAGACAAAGACAAAACTTCGATGCAAGATATTCAAAACTTGAAAATCAAAGGCAGTCGAGGCAATGTGGTTCCTGTGAGTGATTTGGTAAAAGTTAAAACAGATACTTTACAAAACACCATTTATCGTAAAGATCAAAAACGCGTGGTGTATGTTTTAGCAGATATGGCAGGAGCATTAGAAAGTCCGGTGTATGCGATTTTGGGAATGAATGAGAAGTTAGAAAAAATGCAATTGCCAAAAGGCTATAAAGTAAACGAATTGTACATGGATACTCCATCAGATGAAAGTGATTTCACTGTAAAATGGGATGGAGAATGGCAAATAACCTTAGAAGTGTTCCGTGATTTAGGAGCTGCTTTTTTGGTCGTAATTATTGTGATTTACATGTTGATTGTAGGTTGGTTCCAAAACTTCAAAACACCTTTAGTAATGATGGTTGCCATTCCACTTTCATTGGTTGGAATTGTATTAGGTCACTGGGTTTTAGGTGCTTTCTTTACGGCAACTTCATTCATTGGAATGATTGCTTTAGCTGGAGTTATGGTTCGGAATTCGGTCTTGCTGATTGACTTTATCGAAATCCGTTTGAACGACGGAGTTCCAATGAAACAAGCTATCATTGAAGCTGGAGCCGTTAGAACAACACCAATCTTGTTAACTACTGGAGCAGTAGTAATCGGAGCATCCATCATCTTGTTTGATCCAATTTTCCAAGGATTAGCGATTTCGTTAGTAGCGGGTGCAATTGTATCAACATTATTAACATTGATTGTAGTTCCATTGATTTACTATATCACGGAACGTAAAAAATGGGAGAAGAATAATTAAATTAATGTCATTCTGAACTTGTTTCAGAATCTAAAAAATATAAACATGAAATTAGTGTTAATTACCGCCATAGCAGAATTTGAAAAAGACGTCAAAAAGATGCTAAAAGAAGCTAAAGTAAAATCGTATTCGTACAGAGATGTAAAAGGTTTTAGAGATGCTTCAGAGGAAAATGTAGAATCTAATTGGTTTGGTTCAGAAATGAATGAAACGGATTCAATAGTTTTTTACGCTTTCATTTTACAACAAAATTTAGATACTTTGTTTCAAGAAGTTAATCAATTCAATAAGGAACAAAAAACAATATCAAAAGTTCATTTAGCAGTATTTTCAGTAGAAAAGTATAATTAAAAATTAAAGATTATGATAAACAGATTAATAAGAGCAATAGCAGGAACCTTCATCATTTTAAGTGTGTTGTTAGGAATGTATGTGAATGAAAATTGGTATTGGTTTACCATTTTTGTTGGAGCCAATTTGTTACAATCCTCCATTACCAAATGGTGTTTAATGGAAGATATTTTAAGAAAAGTATTTAAGATTCAAGATTAATGCCATACTTTTTTTTATAATTTAGCGTTATTAAACAAAACAAAAATCATGAAAAAATTAAAATTAATCTCAATTTTATCTTTGCTATTATTTGTTAGCATAGGTTGTTCGGATGAAGATGATACTTCTACACAGGTATCAAATCCAACGGAAATTACTTCGACTGTAACAGATGGTCAATGGGTTGTGACTTTGTTTAAAGAGAATGATGTAGTACAAACTAGTAATTATTCAGGTTATAGTTTTACCTTTGGAGCTGACGGTTCTTTATCGGCAACCAATGGTTCAACAACCCAATCTGGGGACTGGAGTACATATACAGACAGCGGTTATACTAAATTAGATATAATGTTTACTGCACTTGACGGACCATTTGAAGAAATCAGTGAAGATTGGAATGTTATTTCAAGAACCACTACTAAAATCGAATTAAAACACGTAAGTGGTGGCGATGGAAGTATTGATTATTTAACTTTTGAGAAAGACTAACAAAATTCAAATAAAATTAAAACCAGCTTTTACGGCTGGTTTTTTTATTTAAAACAAACCCATTTTCTCACTTTGCATCTTTATAACTTTATCTTATCTTTGCACCTCATTAAACAAAGACAAAATTATGTTTGATAATTTAAGTGATAAGTTAGATAAAGCGTTTCATATATTAAAAGGACACGGTAAAATTACCGATGTTAACGTTGCTGATACTCTGAAAGAAGTTCGTAGAGCTTTATTGGATGCCGACGTAAATTTTAAAATTGCTAAAGATTTTACCACAAGAGTAAAAGAAAAAGCAATTGGTGAAAACGTATTAACTACGTTACAACCTGGTCAGTTAATGGTGAAAATCGTTAAAGACGAGTTGACTGAATTAATGGGTGGTGACGCTGCTGGAGTTAATCTTTCTGGTAATCCAACAGTGATATTAATGTCGGGTTTACAAGGTTCTGGTAAAACTACTTTTTCTGGAAAATTAGCTAATTTTCTAAAAACAAAAAAGAACAAAAAACCTTTATTGGTAGCTTGTGATATCTATCGTCCTGCGGCAATTAATCAGTTGCACGTAGTGGGTGGACAAATTGGTGTTGAAGTTTATTCAGAACCAGAAAATAAAAATCCTGTTGAAATTGCTCAAAACGCAATCAAACATGCAAAAGCAAATGGTTTCAATGTTGTAATTGTCGATACGGCTGGTCGTTTAGCAGTTGATGAGGAAATGATGAACGAAATTGCAAATGTTCATAAAGCAATTGAGCCACATGAAACTTTATTTGTTGTGGATGCCATGACAGGTCAAGATGCAGTGAACACAGCAAAAGCTTTCAACGATAGATTGAATTTTGACGGAGTTATCTTAACGAAGTTAGATGGAGATACGCGTGGTGGTGCTGCTATTTCGATTAAATCGGTAGTAAATAAACCAATTAAATTCATCGGTACAGGTGAAAAAATGGAAGCTATCGACGTGTTTTATCCAAATCGTATGGCGGATAGAATCTTGGGAATGGGAGACGTTGTTTCCTTAGTAGAAAGAGCACAAGAGCAATACGACGAAGAAGAAGCAAGAAAATTACAAAAGAAAATCGCTAAAAACGAATTTGGTTTTGACGATTTCTTAGCGCAAATCCAACAAATCAAAAAAATGGGGAACATGAAAGACCTTGTTGGAATGATTCCTGGAGCTGGAAAAGCGTTAAAAGATGTTGAAATTGAAGATGATGCTTTCAAACATATTGAAGCTATCATCCAATCGATGACACCAGCTGAAAGAAGCAAACCATCTTTGATAGACGTAAAACGTAAAACTAGAATTGCCAAAGGTTCGGGAACAAAAATTGAGCAAGTCAACCAATTGATGAAACAATTCGACCAAATGAGCAAAATGATGAAAATGATGCAAGGCGGTGGCGGAAAAAACATGATGAAGGCTATGGCTGGAATGAAAGGCGGAATGCCAAAAATGTAAATTATAGTTTAAGGTTTAAATTTTCGAGTTTAAGCCTTATTTTTTTAAATATACTAACTATTTGTTTTGGGAAACACACAACTTTTAAATCCAAAACACTAAACCTGAAATAAAAAATGCAATTATTAGACGGAAAAAAAGTATCGGAAGATATTAAAAATGAGATTGCTGCTGAGGTAGCTCAAATGAAAGCTAATGGAGAAAAAGTACCTCATTTAGCAGCTATTATTGTTGGTAACGATGGAGCGAGTTTAACGTATGTAGGAAGTAAAGTGAAATCGTGCGAGCGCGTAGGTTTTGAATCTACTTTGATTAAATTGCCAAGCACAACTTCTGAAACGGAACTTTTGAAAAAAATCAAAGAATTGAACGAAAATGATGATATTGACGGATTCATTGTTCAGTTACCTTTACCAAAACAAATTGATACACAAAAAATCATTGAGGCTATCGATCCAAGTAAAGATGTAGATGGTTTCCATCCAGAAAATTTTGGAAAAATGGCGTTAGATATGTCCACTTTTATTCCAGCAACACCTTTCGGAATTTTAGAATTATTAGAAAGATATAATGTTCCTACAGATGGTAAACATACCGTAGTTATTGGAAGAAGTCACATCGTAGGTAGACCAATGGGAATTTTAATGGGAAGAAAAGGATTTCCTGGAAATTCAACAGTAACAGTAACACACAGTCATTCTAAAAACATCAACCAAATTACTTCACAAGCCGATATTATTATCTCTGCATTAGGAGTTCCAAATTTCTTAAAAGCAGAAATGGTAAAAGACGATGTAGTTATTATTGACGTAGGTATTACAAGAGTAGAAGACGAAACCACAGAAAAAGGCTATAGAATTGTAGGTGATGTAGATTTTGAAAACGTATCTAAAAAAGCCTCATACATTACGCCAGTTCCTGGTGGAGTAGGACCCATGACAATTGCAATGTTGTTGAAAAATACTTTGTTAGCAAGAGAACAGAAGAGAAATAAATAGTAGTTAAATAAAAAAAGACCTGAAATTTTTCAGGTCTTTTTTTATTTTTAGTTTTGACTTGTAGTCTTCGCTTGTTTTCTAAAATAAAAGTAAACAAAGATAATTCCTGCAACTGCTAACCAAATTAATTTTGTGTTAATTGGTGCTGGTGGTGGATCATCATCGGCAGGTGGATCAATTGGATTAGCAAAACTTAAGAAGCTTACAAAAGCCATCATAAGTGTTGCATAAAGTTTAAATAGGTTTGATTTCATATTTTTAAATTTGGGGGCTTTATCTAATTATAGTGCAATAATACTAATAAATTATCTTTTTTGAAAATCAGATGTGAAAAATAATTCAACCGTTGGGTATTTTTGTTGGGTCATTTGGATAGAGAAGTCACTATCAGCTAAGAAAACCAATTGTCCGTATTTATCATGACCTAAGAATTTTTGTTTCACACGTTTAAATTCGGCAAATTCTACATTTTTAGGATCTTGTGGTTTTACCCAACATGCTTTAAATGCAGGGAAGTTTTCATACGTACATTTTGCTCCATATTCATGCTCTAAACGGTATTGAATTACTTCGTATTGAAGTGCTCCTACGGTTCCAATTACTTTTCTGCCGTTCATTTCTAAAGTAAACAACTGAGCCACACCTTCGTCCATTAACTGGTCAACTCCTTTTTCTAATTGTTTCGATTTTAATGGATCAGCATTATTGATGTATCTAAAATGCTCTGGTGAGAAACTTGGAATTCCTTTGAAATTCATGATTTCGCCTTCAGTTAATGTGTCTCCAATTTTAAAGTTTCCAGTATCATGTAAACCTACGATATCACCAGGATACGAAATATCTACAATCTCTTTTTTCTCAGCAAAAAATGCATTCGGACTAGAGAATTTTAAATTCTTTCCTAAACGAACGTGTAAATACGGTTTGTTCTTTTCAAACGTTCCCGATACAATTTTGATGAACGCCAAACGGTCTCTGTGTTTTGGATCCATGTTGGCATGAATTTTAAATACAAATCCGCTTAATTTTTCTTCTTCAGGGTGAACTAACCTAGTATCTGATTCTTTTGCTCTTGGTGTTGGTGCAATTTCAACGAAACAGTCTAATAATTCACGAACTCCAAAATTATTCAAAGCCGAACCAAAGAAAACCGGTTGTAAATCGCCTGCCAAATATTCTTCACGACTAAATGCTGGATATACTTCTTCAATTAATTCTAATTCTTCACGTAAGCGATTTGCTGGTTTTTCACCAATTATCTTCTCTAATTCCGGATTATTGATGTCGTCAAAAGCTATCGTTTCTTCAATGTTTTTTCGACTATCACCTTCGAAAAGGTTGATGTTCTTTTCCCAAATATTGTAAATTCCTTGGAAATCGTATCCCATTCCAATTGGAAAACTCAATGGCGTAACGCGAAGTTTTAATTTTTGCTCCACTTCGTCCATTAAATCAAAGGCATCTTTACCCTCACGGTCTAATTTGTTAATGAAAACAATCATCGGAATGTTTCGCATTCTACAAACTTCCACTAGTTTTTCAGTTTGTTCCTCAACCCCTTTTGCAACGTCGATTACTACGATAACACTATCAACTGCAGTTAAAGTTCTAAAAGTATCTTCAGCAAAGTCTTTGTGACCCGGTGTATCTAAGATGTTGATTTTTTTATTTTGATAGTTAAAAGCCAAAACAGAAGTCGCTACCGAAATTCCTCTTTGTCTTTCAATTTCCATGAAATCGGAAGTAGCTCCTTTTTTAATTTTATTACTTTTTACAGCTCCAGCTTCCTGAATTGCGCCTCCAAACAACAATAATTTTTCAGTTAAAGTCGTTTTACCGGCATCGGGATGGGAGATAATTCCAAAAGTTCGTCTTCTTGCTATTTCTTCTATAAAACTCATTATTCAAAATTTTGTGCAAAAGTAACTTTTTTTTGCAGAATTTTCTGTTAATAGTCGCTTATAAATGTTGTGAAATAGTCTCGAATTGTTATTTTTGTCGATTACAACTTAAAATGTATGATTTATATGAAAATTAGTCGCCTACTTATTTTTGTTTTTTTAATAGCTCCAAGTTTTTTATTGGCTCAAACTAAGGAAGTTTTGTTTACTATTGATAATCATCCTTATTATACAGATGAATTCATGAGAGTATACAATAAAAATTTAGATTTAGTAAAAGATGATTCTCAGAAAGATTTAGACAAGTATTTGGATTTATTTTTGGGATATAAATTAAAAGTTGAAAAGGCAAATAAAATTGGTTTGCAAAACGGTACGAATTATCAGAACGAATTAAAATCGTATAGAAATCAATTGTCAAAGAATTATGTAAACGATTCTAAAGTTACTAATGAATTGGTGCATGAAGCTTATGAAAGAATGCAACAAGAAGTTAGAGCTTCACATATTTTGGTTTTAGTTGACGAAGGTGCTTCACCACAAGATACTTTAAAAGCATATAATAAAGTAATCGATATAAAAAGAAGATTAGATGCAGGTGAAGATTTTATTAAAGTAGCACAACAATTTTCTGAAGATCCTTCAGTAAAAGAAAATAATGGTGATTTAGGTTATTTTTCAGCTTTCAGAATGGTATATCCTTTTGAAAATGCAGCTTACAAAACTAAGTTAGGTCAGATTTCAAAACCATTTCGTACTCGTTTTGGATACCACATCATAAAAGTTGTTGATAAGAGAGTGAATAGAGGAGAAGTTACAGTGGCACACATTATGATTTTAAAGCAAAATGATGCTGCTCAAAATGAAAAAGCTAAAACTACTATTGATGATATTTATAAAAAAATTCAACAAGGAGAAAATTTCGAAAGTTTAGCACAACAATTTTCTGAAGACAAATCATCATCTGCTAAAGGTGGTGTTTTGCAACGTTTTGGTTCTGGGCAGTTGAGTTCAGAAGAATTTGAAAACGTAGCTTTTGAATTAAAAGATAAAAATCAAATTTCAGTTCCTTTTCAATCACAATTTGGATGGCATATTGTTAAATTAATCGAAAAGCATCCCGTTCGTACGTTTGACGATATGAAATTTGAATTAGAGGAAAAAATTAGAAAAGACGAACGTTCTTTGTTAATTACTAATTCTTTGGCTAAAAAATTAAGAGCAAAATATACATTTACTAAAGACTCAAAATTAATTGCAACAATAAAGGGATTAGTTAATGATGAGTTTTACACTCAAACTTGGGTTGTTCCTGAAAAATCAAAAGATTTAAATGGAGTTGTTTTAACCATCAATAAAGATAGAAAAATCAATTCTAAAGTGTTTTTAGATTTTATTGCTTCAAAACAAAAGTCAAATATTAAAACAAAACCTGTTGCTAGATTAGTAGACGAATTGTTTGAAAAATTTGTTGACGAGCAATTAATAACCTACTATAATGATAATTTAGAAAATGAATTTTCGGAATTCAAAAATGTAATGGATGAATACAGAGATGGTTTATTGCTTTTTGATTTGATGGAAAAAGAGATTTGGAATAGAGCTAAAAATGATACTATAGGATTAAACGATTATTTTAAAAACAACATCAAAAACTATCAATGGAAAAAAAAATATAGTGCTGATATTTTATCATCAACGGATAGTAAAGTTGTTGAGAAAGCGCAAAAGTTTTTGAAAAAAGGAAAATCATTAGAATATATCAAAGAACAATTAAATAATGATGGTAAAGTAAATATCATGTCAAAATCAGGTATGTATGAAGAAGATTATGATGTTTTATCTCAATTTAAAGACTTGCCAAAAGGTGTAACCGCTATTGTTTCAAAAGACCAATACTTTTTTGTTGTAAATATTTCGGATGTAAAGCCTGCTGGTTCAAAAGAACTGTCTGAATGTAAAGGAAAAGTAATTAGCGATTATCAGCAATATCTAGAGAATAATTGGGTAGATGAATTAAAAAAAGAATTTACTATTAAGGTAAATCAAGATGTATTTGCAAAAGTAAAAAATCAGTTGCATAAATAAATGAAATACTGGATACAAATAATTTTACTTTTACTATTGGTTTCTTCGTGCGATTATTTCAAAGCGCCTAGAGAACCAAAAGCCATAGCGCGTGTTGGTAAAAGTTATTTATACGAATCCGATATCTTAAATTTAGTACCAAAAGGAACATCAGAACAAGATAGTATTGCAATTGTAAAATCTTTTATTGGTCGATGGGCAACTCAAAAATTACTTTTTGAAGCGGCAGAAAAAAATATAGGGAAAGATCAATTAGATGAATTTAATGTTTTAATTGAACAATACAAAGTTGATTTATACACCAAAGCTTACTTAGAAAATTTAGTAATTAGACAAGTAGATACTTTGGTTACAGACGATCAGATAGTAGATTATTACAATAAAAATAAGCAATATTTTAAGAATTCATCAGAGTTAGTAAAGTTGCGATATATCAATTTAGTTAAAGAAAATCCAAAATTTGCGAAAATTAAATCAAAGTTTAGTTCCTTTACCAAAAAAGATAAAAAGGAGTTAGAACAAATGGCGGTTCAGTTTAAAAGCTATGCTTTTAACGATTCTATCTGGGTAGATATTAATCAGGTTTATGAAAAAATTCCGTTTATTAATTTAGAAAATAAGCAGAAATATGTTTCAAGTGGAATGAATTTTCAGTATCCCGATTCAACAACTATATGGTTAGTAAAAATTAATAATGTTTTACCAAAAGATAGCGCAACACCTTTAGAGTTTTTAAAACCTACAATTAAGCAAATTATTATCAACAATAGAAAATTAGAATTAATTAACACTTTAGAAAAAGAGATTACGAATGACGCAATCAAAGACAATAAATATGAAATTTATAAATAAGAGATTACTTTTTGCATTACTTTTTATTACATCAACAACAGTATTTGCACAGCCTAAGAAACAAAAAGTAGATGGAGTTGTAGCAGTGGTTGGTGATTATGTTGTATTGGATTCCGATATCGATTTGGATTACATTACATTAAAAGCACAAAATGTTGATGTTAAAAACATTACACGTTGTGAACTTTTTGGTAAACAATTAGAAGATAAATTATATGCTCACCAAGCTATTCAAGATAGTATTGTGGTTACAGATGCTGAGGTAAATGCCTATTTAAGTGAGCAATTAGATGCAGCAGTGGAGCAAATTGGTTCAATGGAAAAAGTAGTTAAATATTACAACAAAAAAAATGAGGAAGAGTTAAGAAATCATTTTTTTGATGCTGTAAAAATGAACAAGCTTACCACGCAAATGCAGAAAAAAATTGTTGATGGAGTAGAGATTACTCCAGAGGAAGTTAGAAATTTTTTCAAAGGAATTCCAGCTGATGAAATTCCAACATTTGGTGCCGAAATGGAAGTAGCTCAAATTGTAGTAAAACCAGTTGTTTCTGAAGACGAAAAGAAGCGAGTAATTGATAAATTAAAAGAAATTAAACAAGATGTATTAAACGGTTCTAGTTTCTTTAGTAAAGCCGTTTTGTTTACAGAAGATGAAGCATCAGTTGGTTCAGGAGGTTTTTATAAAATGAATCGTAAAACTGCTTTTGTTAAAGAATTTAAAGATGTAGCATTTAGTTTGGCTGAAGGTGAAATTTCAGAGCCTTTTGAAACTGTATTTGGTTATCACATTATTATGGTAGAAAAAATTAAAGGTCAAGAAGTAGAATTGCGTCATATTTTAATTGCTCCAAAAGTTTCAACTCAAGCAATGAAAGATGCAAAAGCTAAAATTGATCAAATAAGAACTAAAATCATAAATAAGGAAATTACATTTGCTGATGCAGCTAAATCATCATCAGACGAAAAAGAAACGCGAAACAACGGTGGGGTTTTGTTAAATCCAAGAACAATGGAGCCAAGATTTGAATTAACCAAAATGGATCCATCTTTATATGCTCAAGTTTCTTCTTTAAAAGATGGTGAGGTTTCGTTTCCAATTTTAGACGAAGAAAGAGGTACAGGTAAGTTTTATAAAATAATTACTGTTAATAATAGAATTGAAGAACATCAAGCGGATTTTTCTAGAGATTATCTTAAAATTAAAGAATTAGCTTTAAGAGATAAGCAAATTAAAGAAATTGCTAAGTGGTCTGAAGAAAAAATAAAAGAAACTTATATTAAAATAAGTGATGAATATAAAGATTGTGAATTTACCAACAATTGGTTAAAAAAATAAATTAACTAACCCTTTGAATTTTCAGAGGGTTTTTTATTATTTTAGAGGTTTAATAATTAAGTTCAATTTTCCGAATTCTAAATTCTAAATTCAATATGTCAGACGTAGCAGCCATTCAGGAATTAGTTCAAAGACAAAAAGCATTAAAACAAGAAATTGCTAAAGTAATTGTGGGTCAGGATGAAGTAGTACATCAAATTGTGATGAGTATTTTTTCTGGAGGTCACGCTTTACTTATTGGTGTTCCTGGATTAGCAAAGACTTTAATGGTGAATACTATTTCGCAAGCTTTAGGATTGAATTTCAAAAGAATTCAGTTCACACCCGATTTAATGCCTTCCGATATTTTAGGAAGTGAAATTTTGGATGAAAATCGTCATTTTAAGTTTATTAAAGGACCGATTTTCTCTAATATTATCTTGGCTGACGAAATCAACAGAACACCTCCTAAAACGCAAGCAGCATTGTTAGAAGCTATGCAAGAGCGTGCTGTTACTGTTGCGGGACATCATTATAAATTAGATTTGCCATATTTTGTATTGGCAACCCAAAATCCAATTGAGCAAGAAGGAACATATCCGTTACCAGAAGCGCAATTAGACCGTTTTATGTTTGCCGTAAAATTAGATTATCCAAGTTTTCAAGAAGAAGTTGATGTGGTGAAAGCAACAACATCCGATTTTAAACCTGTCGTAAATCCTTTATTTACGGCTCAGGAAATTATCGATTTTCAAAATGTAATTCGTAAAATTCCTGTGGCCGATAATGTAATTGAATATGCAGTTTCGTTAGTAAGCAAAACACGTCCGGATAATCCATTATCAAACGAATTTGTAAAAACGTATATCGATTGGGGCGCAGGACCAAGAGCTTCACAAAACTTAATTTTAGCAGCAAAAACTAATGCCGCTTTCAATGGAAAATTCTCACCAGATATCGAAGATGTAAAAGCAGTAGCCGTTGGAATTCTTCGTCACAGAATCGTAAAAAATTACAAAGCCGATGCCGAAGGAATTTCGGAAGATGATATTATTAAAAAGCTGTTTTAAACAGCTTTTTTTATTACTTTTATAAATCAATAAAGGAATTTGGAACTCAATTTTAAACAAAGAATCTTCGGTTTAGACGCACTAAGAGCTACTGCTATTTTAATGGTAGTGAGTTCACATGTGTTATGGATTTACCCAAAAAGTAATGCGTTTATTCCAACATTATTTGAACTTTTTGGTTTTTGGGGTGTGGAACTTTTCTTTGTTTTAAGTGGTTTTTTGATTGGCTCAATTCTGTATAAAACATTTGTCAATGAAAATTTTACTTTAAAATCAGTTTTTCATTTCTTAAAAAGACGCTGGTTTCGAACATTACCTAACTATTATTTGGTATTGATTTTAAACATTTTGATTGCTTTTTTTCTTGGATTCTCGATTGAAAATACAGGAAGTTATTTTCTCTTTTTGCAAAATTTCGCATCAAAATCACCTGCTTTTTTTCCGGAATCTTGGAGTTTATCAATAGAAGAATATACATATTTACTTTTGCCATTTTCATTATTTTTTGTGGGATTAAGTAAGGTAAAAAACAAGGCAAAATTATTTTTGTTGGTAATTGTAGCTTTGATTCTAGTTTTCTGGATGAATAAATTTTATTATCATTCCCAACATAAAATTTCGAATTTATCAGAATGGAATTTAAATTTAAAATCGGTTTTGCTTTATCGAATAGATGCTATTTTAATTGGAGTTTTAGTCGCGTGGTTTTCTTTTAATTATAGTAGTATTTGGAAACAATTTAAAGGTGTGTTTGCTTTGATAGGCTTTGCAATTTTATTCTTTTTAATGTTTGGACTTATTCCAATGAATCTGACAATCGAACAAAATCCGTTTTTTTGGAATGTTTTGTATTTGCCAATTACTTCAGTCGCTTTTGCATTTTTGTTGCCTTTCTTCTCCGAATGGAAAACGTACGCCAATCCAGTTTTGTATCCTGTTGAATTGATAAGTAAAATTTCATATTCTATTTATTTACTTCATTACAGTATTATACTACAATTATTGAGGGTTTTTATGGATACTTCTCAGATGTCTACAACGGAACGTCACTTTTTTACTTTTATTTATCTATCCATAACTTTTTTATTGTCCTACATTTTGTACAGATTTTACGAAAAACCAATTATGAATTGGAGAGATAAGCAATAATTTAGCTCACCTATTTTGAGACTCTCATAAAATTGAATATTGTTTTTTGATAATTTAATAAAACTTTGATTTTAAATTACGAATTATTCAATATATTTTGATTTTAATCATTTTTATTGAAAAATAATTATCAAAATAGAATCTTTATAAATAATAATTCTTCTATTTAGGCTTTTTATTAAAAATTTTTAAATCTGATTAAGATTTATTAAATTTGTGCCACAAAATAAATACAACAACCAATAATTAACCTATTTACAATATGGCATTAGCTACTGAGACGAATCTTTATAACGAATACATTAAAGAAATCGAAGAAAGAAAAGGTCAAGGATTACACCCAAAACCAATTGATAGAGCTGATTTGTTAAACGAAATCATCGCTCAAATTAAAGATACAAACAATGCAAACAGAGAAGATTGTTTAAAGTTTTTTATCTATAACACATTACCAGGAACAACTCCTGCAGCTGGAGCGAAAGCAAAATTCTTAAAAGAAATTATTCTTGGTCAAGAGACTGTTGCTGAAATTACTCCTGCTTTTGCTTTCGAATTATTATCGCACATGAAAGGTGGACCTTCAATTGAGGTGCTATTAGATTTAGCTTTAGGAAATGATTCAAATATTGCAAAGCAAGCAGCGGATGTTTTAAAAACTCAAGTTTATCTTTACGATGCTGATATGGCTCGTATTAAAGATGCTTTTGAAAAAGGAAATGTCGTTGCTAAAGAAATTTTAGAAAGTTATGCTAAAGCAGAATTCTTTACAAAACTTCCTGAAATTGCAGAAGAAATTAAAGTAGTAACATTTATTGCTGGTGAAGGTGATATTTCAACCGATTTATTATCTCCAGGTAATCAAGCGCACTCGCGTTCTGACCGTGAATTGCATGGTAAATGTATGATTACGCCTCAAGCTCAAGAAGAAATTAAAGCGTTGCAAGCGCAACATCCAGATAAATCGGTAATGTTAATTGCTGAAAAAGGAACAATGGGTGTAGGTTCTTCTCGTATGTCGGGTGTAAATAACGTTGCACTTTGGACAGGTAAACAAGCAAGTCCTTATGTACCATTTGTAAATTTTGCTCCAATCGTAGGTGGAACTAACGGAATTTCTCCAATTTTCCTAACTACAGTTGATGTTACAGGTGGAATCGGTTTAGATTTGAAAAACTGGGTAAAAAAGACAGATGCTAATGGAGAAGTAGTTCGTAATGAAAGTGGTGATCCAGTTTTAGAAGAAGTATATTCTGTAGCAACGGGTACTGTTCTTACCATCAATACAAAAACAAAAAAATTATACAACGGAGACAAAGAATTAATCGACATTTCTAAAGCATTCACGCCTCAGAAAATGGAATTCATCAAAGCAGGTGGATCTTATGCGATTGTTTTCGGTAAAAAAATCCAAACTTTCGCAGCTAAAACTCTTGGAATTGAAGCGCCACTAGTTTACGCACCTTCAAAAGAAGTTTCAGTTGAAGGACAAGGTTTAACAGCTGTTGAGAAAATCTTCAATAGAAATGCGGTAGGAACTATTTCTAAAAAAGCATTACACGCTGGTTCTGATGTTCGTGTAACAGTAAACATTGTAGGTTCTCAAGATACTACTGGTTTAATGACAGCTCAAGAATTAGAGTCTATGGCAGCTACTGTGATTTCTCCAATTGTTGACGGAGCTTATCAATCAGGTTGTCATACAGCTTCTGTTTGGGATAAAAAAGCGCAAGCTAATATTCCTAAATTAATGCAATTTATGAACGACTTCGGTTTAATCACAGCTCGTGATCCAAAAGGCGTTTATCATGCTATGACAGACGTAATTCACAAAGTATTAAATGATATTACGGTTGATGAATGGGCTATCATTATTGGTGGAGATTCTCATACAAGAATGTCAAAAGGAGTTGCTTTCGGTGCAGATTCAGGAACGGTAGCTCTTGCTTTAGCTACGGGTGAAGCTTCAATGCCAATTCCAGAATCAGTAAAAGTGACTTTCAAAGGAAATATGGCAAGTTATATGGATTTCCGTGACGTGGTTCATGCTACGCAAGCGCAAATGCTACATAAATTTGGTGGTGAAAACGTTTTCCAAGGAAGAATCATCGAAGTACATTTAGGAACATTAACAGCTGACCAAGCATTCACATTTACAGATTGGACTGCCGAAATGAAAGCTAAAGCTTCTATTTGTATTTCAGAAGATGAAACGTTAATCGAATCATTAGAAATTGCAAAAGGAAGAATCCAAATCATGATTGATAAAGGCATGGATAATAAAAACCGTGTACTTCAAGGGTTAATTGACAAAGCAAACAAACGTATTGCTGAAATCAAATCGGGTGAAAAACCAGCTTTACGTCCTGATGCTAATGCAAAATATTATGCTGAAGTTGAAGTAGATTTGGATGTGATTAACGAACCAATGATTGCTGACCCAGATGTAAATAATAAAGACGTTTCTAAACGTTATACTCACGATACAATTCGTCCACTTTCTTTCTACGGAGGTGACAAAAAAGTAGATTTAGGATTCATCGGTTCTTGTATGGTGCACAAAGGCGATATGAAAATCTTAGCGCAAATGCTTAAAAATATCGAGAGACAACAAGGTAAAGTGGAATTCAAAGCGCCTTTAGTAGTTGCTCCTCCAACGTACAACATTGTTGACGAATTAAAAGCAGAAGGTGATTGGGAAGTATTACAAAAATATTCAGGATTCGAATTTGATGATAATGCGCCAAAAGCCGCTGCTCGTACAGAATATGAAAACATGTTGTATTTAGAGCGCCCAGGTTGTAACCTTTGTATGGGGAATCAAGAGAAAGCTTCTAAAGGAGATACAGTTATGGCAACATCAACTCGTTTGTTCCAAGGACGTGTTGTTGAAGATACAGAAACTAAAAAAGGAGAATCTTTATTATCATCAACTCCAGTTGTAGTTTTATCTACAATTTTAGGTAGAACACCTTCAATTGAAGAATACAAACTAGCGGTAGAAGGAATTAACTTAACTAAGTTTGCTCCATCTCACAAATTGTTGGTAGGATAATATAATCAATTATAATAATCAATTAAAAGTCTAAGTTCTGCTTAGGCTTTTTTTTGTTTTTTATCTGTCCATTTTTTCGTAAATTAGGAGGTTGAAAATAACATAACTAAATAAAATAATTATTATGGCATTCGATATTGAAATGATTGAAAAAATGTACGCCAACATGGCGGCTAGAGTGGATAAAGCTCGTGACATAGTTGGACGTCCATTAACGTTGTCTGAGAAAATTTTGTATTCGCATTTATGGGAAGGAATGCCAACTCAGACATTTACAAGAGGTAAAGATTATGTTGACTTCGCTCCAGATCGAGTAGCATGTCAAGATGCAACCGCTCAAATGGCTTTATTACAATTCATGCATGCCGGAAAAAAGACAGTTGCGGTTCCAACAACAGTTCACTGCGACCATTTAATTTTAGCAAAAAATGGTGCTAAAGAAGATTTAGCATTAGCAAATAAGCAATCCAAAGAAGTTTTTGATTTCCTTTCGTCAGTTTCAAACAAATACGGAATCGGATTTTGGAAACCAGGTTCTGGAATTATTCACCAAATCGTTTTAGAAAACTACGCTTTTCCTGGAGGTTTGATGATTGGAACCGATTCTCATACCGTAAATGCTGGTGGTTTAGGAATGTTAGCCATTGGTGTTGGTGGTGCTGATGCGGTAGACGTAATGTCGGGCATGTCTTGGGAATTAAAATTTCCAAAATTAATCGGAGTAAAATTAACAGGTAAATTATCTGGATGGACTGCTCCAAAAGACGTCATTTTAAAAGTGGCCGATATCTTAACCGTAAAAGGAGGAACGGGAGCTATTGTAGAATATTTTGGTGAAGGTGCAGAAGCTATGTCTTGTACTGGTAAAGGAACTATTTGTAACATGGGTGCCGAAATTGGAGCAACAACTTCAACTTTTGGTTACGATGATTCCATGCGAAGATATTTAGCTGCAACAGGTCGTCAAGATGTGGTAAATGCTGCCGATAAAGTAGCTTCTTACTTAACAGCTGATGCCGAAGTTTATGCCAATCCAGAAAACTATTTCGATCAATTAATCGAAATCAATTTATCAGAATTAGAACCACACATTAACGGACCATTTACACCAGATAGAGGAACGCCAGTTTCTAAAATGAAAGAGGAAGCAGCTCAAAACGGCTGGCCATTAAAAGTAGAGTGGGGATTAATAGGTTCTTGTACCAACTCTTCTTACGAAGATATGGCGCGTGCTGCCTCTATTGTTAGACAAGCGGTAGAACACGGAATCACTCCAAAAGCAGAATTCGGAATCAATCCAGGTTCAGAGCAAATTCGTTATACTATTGAAAGAGATGGAATTATTGCTGATTTCGAAAAAATGGGAACTAAAGTATTTACCAATGCTTGCGGACCATGTATTGGACAATGGGATAGAGAAGGAGCAGACAAACAAGAAAAAAATACCATCGTTCACTCGTTTAACAGAAACTTTTCTAAACGTGCCGATGGAAATCCAAATACGCATGCTTTTGTAACTTCTCCAGAAATGGTAGCCGCTTTAGCAATTTCAGGTCGTTTAGATTTTAATCCATTAACCGATACTTTGTTGAATGATAAAGGCGAAGCAGTTAAATTGAATGCTCCATTTGGTGATGAATTACCAAAAAGAGGTTTTGATGTAGAAGATGCTGGCTTCCAAGCGCCTGCAGCAGATGGTTCTTCAGTTCAAGTTGCCGTTTCTCCAACTTCAGATCGTTTACAATTATTAGCGCCATTTGAGGCTTGGGATCGTAAAAATTATTCAGGAGCTAAATTGCTAATCAAAGCTTTTGGAAAATGTACTACCGACCATATTTCGATGGCTGGACCTTGGTTGCGTTTCCGTGGACATTTAGATAATATTTCAAATAATATGTTAATTGGAGCCGAAAATGCATTCAATGGTAAAGCAAATTCCGTTAAAAATCAATTGACAGGGGCTTATGATGCAGTTCCGGCTGTTCAAAGAGCTTATAAAGCAGCGGGAGTTCCTTCCATTGTTGTGGGTGATCATAATTATGGAGAAGGTTCTTCTCGTGAGCATGCCGCCATGGAGCCTCGTTTCTTAGGCGTGAAAGCGGTTTTAGTAAAATCGTTCGCTCGTATCCACGAAACAAATTTGAAAAAACAAGGAATGTTAGCTTTAACCTTTGCTAACGAATCGGATTATGATAAAATTCAAGAAGACGATACGATTAACTTCTTAGATTTAACTGAATTTTCGCCAGGAAAACCATTAACATTGGAATTTGTTCACGCTGATGGAACAAAAGATATAATTTTAGCAAATCATACCTACAATGATAGTCAAATTGGTTGGTTTGTGGCTGGTTCTGCTTTAAACTTGATTGCAGCTGGCAAGGCGTAATCTAATTTTTGAATTTAAATTAATGTTAAAACTCCCTTATTAAAGGGAGTTTTTTTTATCTTGCAAACCCTAAAATAGCTATAATCCATCTAAATTAATTCTTAATGAAATCAATTCAAATTTTAACTTTTTTTCTTTTCTTCTGTAGTAGTATGGTTTTTTCACAAAAGACTATCAAACATACTGTTGTAGAAGGAGAATCTATTTATTCCATTGCTAAAAAGTATAAAGTAAGCGAATCGGATATTTATGAATTAAATCCAAAATCAAAAGGAGCTTTATTACAATTAAAGACAGTTTTGTTAATTCCGAATAAAAATTCAAAATCAAAAGATAAGAAAGAAGTTAATTCATCTAAGAATTTAAGTTCCGAAACTCATATCGTAGAATCAGGTGAATCACTTTATAAAATTGCAAAAAAATACGATATTAGTTTAGAAAAGTTAAAGGAATTAAACCCAGATATCAAACCAGAAACCATTCAAATAGGGGATAAAATTGTAATTGTTGCTAAAAAAGAAACTACAAAGTCTAAAAAACAGCAATCTGTTGAAGAAGTAAAAATAGATTTAACTCCTGTGAATAAAGATGCTAATTTGTGCTTAGACGAACTAGGAAATCAGGTCCACACGGTAAGTAAAGGAGAAACTTTATACAAACTTTCTAAAAAGTACAAAGTAAGTGTTAGAGATTTAGAAGAAATGAATCCTGAAATCGTAGCGAACTTGCCAATTGGTTATGAAGTTATTGTTAAGAAAGGAAATGTTGAATTAGAAAAAAATCAAAATATTGTCGTTGAATTTCCAAAAGAAATTGAAGAGATTTCTCCAGAAAATATGTCTAAGGCTGAATTCTTAATTGCTAAGGCATCCCAACATATTGGAACTCGTTACAGAGGAGGAGGTACTACAAGTGCTGGCTTTGATTGTTCAGGATTGATGTTTTCAACTTTTAAAAATATCGATATGACTTTACCTCGTTCATCAAGTTCAATGGCGGCAGGAGCAGGTTATAGAATAGAAAGAAGTCAAGCGCAAAAAGGGGATTTAATCTTCTTTACAACAAATGGACGAGGAAGTATAAATCATGTAGGAATGATTACCGAAATAAATGGTGATGAAATCAAATTTATTCATTCTTCTGTTCAAGCCGGCGTAATTATTTCTTCTACCGAAGAGCCTTATTATAAAAGACGTTTTGTTCAAATTAATAGGGTTTTAGAAAATTAGATGTTAATGATAACAAAAAAAACCGCTTTTAAAAGCGGTTTTTTTTGTAAAATATTTCCTAACTATTTTTTAAAAAAGTATAAATTTCATCTTTTAAAAAAACTCTATCTTTTCTCAAATGACTTAATTCGTCATCCATAGCAAGTTCCTCGTCTTTTTCTATTTTGTAAATCTTTTCATCTAATTCAGTGTACGAATGTAACAAAACTTGAAACTCATCATTGTTATGATACAAGTCTTTAATCTTGTCTGCGTATTCAGGAAAATCTTGGTAAATAGGATGTTTAGTTATCATACTGCTGGTTTTTAAATTTCTATACTCAAAGTTAGTAATCAATTCTAAAAAGGCATATGATAATTATCATTTTTGATAATTTATTTTTTCTTTTTTGAAATGAGTTTTTCGTATTTTTCTATCTGTTCTGGGAGTAATATTTTTTTAATTTCAATGTTAAATTTCTCTCCTAGTTCTGCGAGTAAGTTTCTTTTTTCTATATCACTATAGCTTACAGCTTCAATTATTTCTTTTGATTTAGTTTGATTGTCTTTAACTAGGTTTCGTACTATAGCTTCTTGGAAACCATCTAAATTTAATTTTTCTTTTAGAGATTCTACTGAAGTTTCAACTAAGTCAACATTTTTATTTTGGTTTCCATTTTTATATTGGCCTGTGCCAATTCGTCTGTCTACTTGAGCATTTGAACTGAAAAAAGAAAAACCGATAAGAATTAAAAAAAATATTTTTTTCATAGTTTATGATATTGGTTCTGCGTATAAATCAAATTCGGTAGCGTCTGTTATTTTTAAATTCACAAAATCACCTGTTTTTAAATAGTATTTAGAAGCATCTACCAAAACTTCATTATCTACATCTGGACTATCAAATTCGGTTCTTCCAATGAAATATTGTCCTTCTTTTCTATCAATTACACATTTGAATGTTTGTCCAATTTTCTCCTGATTCAAATCCCAAGAAATTTGCGATTGTAAATCCATGATTTCAGCGGCACGTGCTTGTTTTACTTCTTGAGGAACATCGTCAACTAAAGCAAAAGCTCCTGTGTTTTCTTCATGTGAATAGGTAAAACAACCTAATCGCTCAAACTTCATTTCTTGAACCCAATCACGTAGGATTTCAAAATCTTTTTGAGTCTCTCCCGGATAACCCACAATTAAAGTCGTTCTAATTGTCATTCCTGGGACGCGTTCTCTAAATTCTTGTAATAATTTTGTTGTTTTTTCTTTTGTCGTTCCACGTTTCATAGATTTTAAAATGTCATCTGAAATGTGTTGCAAAGGAATATCAATATAATTACAAATTTTTGGTTCGCGCTTCATCAAATCTAAAACGTCCATTGGGAAACCACTAGGGAAAGCATAATGTAAACGAATCCATTCTATACCTTCCACTTTAGCTAAGTTTTCTAGTAATTCGGCAAGATTACGTTTTTTGTATAAATCTAATCCGTAATAAGTTAAATCTTGAGCAATTAAGATTAATTCTTTTACACCGTTTTTGGCTAAACCTTCAGCTTCTTTTACCAATTTTTCAATAGGTTGCGAAACGTGTTTTCCTCTCATTAAAGGAATCGCACAAAAACTACAAGGTCTATCGCAACCTTCTGCAATTTTTAAATAGGCGTAATTTTTTGGAGTCGTTGTTAAACGTTCTCCTAATAATTCGTGTTTATAATCCGCACCTAATGCTTTCAATAAAAGTGGTAATTCTGTAGTGCCAAAATATTGGTCAACATCAGGAATTTCTTTCTCTAAATCAGGTCTGTATCTTTCAGATAAACATCCGGTAACGAATACTTTATCTACTAAACCTTGTTCTTTTTTATCAACATATTCCAAAATCGTATTTACCGATTCTTCCTTTGCATTATCAATAAAACCGCATGTGTTAATTACTACGATGTTGCCCTCTTGTTCATGTGCTACATCTTTCCCATTGGCTTTTAGTTGTCCCATCAAAACCTCACTATCGTAAGTGTTTTTAGAACATCCAAGTGTAATTACATTGATTTTATTTTTCTTTAACGATTTGGTTCTCATGCTTTTAAATTTGAGGTGCAAAATTACATAAAATAATCAGTAGAAGCACCAGCGTTTGAGATTTTTTTAATGTTTTGGTCACGTTGTCCGCTATTTCCGAAATGGATGTATTTCGCTCCAATTAGGGCTAGTGGCTGAGTTTTGGGTATAAAAAACCACTTCAGTTGAAGAAGTGGTTTAATATATTGTTTTTCTTTTCTAAAAGTTTATAGAATAAGTTAATGTTACATTATTTTGAACATTTTTAATTCTTGCAGTATCTGTCATTCCAGAAGAAATTAGATTTTGATTGTAATTTCTATGTGAATTAGCATAAGATAAATCTAACTTACTTTCACCAAAATTATAACCCACACCACCAGAATAACCAGTTAAATCTCCAATAATATCTCCTGTTTCATATGGACTTTCTTCAAAACGATAACCACCTCTTAAGCTCCATTGTTTGATTTTATATTCACCACCAATTCTTATTTCGTAAGCATTTTTTAGTTCGGTGCTCATTTGAGAGTTTAAATCTCTAAAGTTGTTTTGATTGGTGTTTTTGTATTCAATATTGCTATAATCTTTGGTTGCCACATCAATACTAATAAGTCCTTTTTTATTAATTATATAAGCAGCACTACCTGTGATTTTGCTTGGGGTTCTTAATCTGTAAGTAGGGAAAACAAAAATAGGACTTCCGTAATAGCGACTTTCATCCCCAGAAGGAACATTCACATTTCCATAAGTGTATAAATCTTGAACTAATTCATCGTTTAAATTATACCATGTTGGCGATTCATAAGAAGCTCCTAATCTAAGCGATTCATTTACTTTATATATAGCACCTAAATTAAACGAGAATCCAGAACCGTAAGTGCTTAACTGATTATCAAAAACTATATTTCTTACAGT
The DNA here is from genome assembly GCF_004363695.1 of Flavobacterium cheniae. GTDB lineage: Bacteria > Bacteroidota > Bacteroidia > Flavobacteriales > Flavobacteriaceae > Flavobacterium > Flavobacterium cheniae. The sequence continues at coordinate 236,878 of NZ_SNZC01000003.1, forward strand.
AGGTTGTGTGCTTGGGTTTTCTGGATTATCATTATTTTCATATAAGCTCGTAGTTAATATATAATCTGTAAAATGAGCGTTAAGATTTATTCCTAAAAACAATTTGTCTTTGTAACTTGTAGCTACATTCGCAGTTAGTTTTCCGTTATATCCATTTGAAGTGGCAAAATAGTCATGATAATAATTACCACCAGGCGATACATTCGAAACATACTGATTTGGTGTTGTTGGATGAGGATCTATAATATATGTTTCGAAAGCCATATCAAACTGATAATCATTAAATGGTGTATCAGCAAAAAAGTTAGCTTGGTCAACAAAATAGTTCGAAATAGAATTAAATGGGTTTATTCCCGAAGTAAATAAACGGTTGTCAAAATTATTCGTGTTGTCGTAATTTAAGGCAACTGAAATTTTATTCCATTCAGATTTTCCGGAAGTGTCATTAAAAACTAATACAGCACCAATTTGATTTAAATCTAATGTGCTAAAATTTTCTTTGTTTTTGGTTCCAAAGTAATTAGCATTATTACTATTGTTAAAGCTTGAAATAGTAGCACTAGCAAAATTATTGTTGAAAAATAAGGAACCCGCTGGATTAATATTTATAGCGGATAAATCGCCACCAACTGCTCCAAAAGCACCACTCATTCCTCTAAAACGAGCGGTTCCATTCATGTTTTCAACAGCATATCTAAGTGCATCATTTGTAGTCATTTCTTGAGCAATTGAAAAGAATGACATGTTAAGTGCTATTACTAAAAATATCTTTTTCATATGTAAATACAATTTTAATTAACCTCTACCACCTCTAGATCCTCCACCTCCAGAACGACCTCCACCTCCTGATGAGCTGCCTCCAAAACTACCTCCTGAAGAACTTCTTGGAGTTGAATAATTGTTATTGTTGCTTCTTGGAGTTGAATAATTATTGCTTCTTGGAGTAGAACTATTGCTTCTTGGTGTAGAATAATTATTATTTCTTGTTCCGCCAGTATTGTAATTTGTATTGTTTCTTGTAGGCGTTGTAGTTGATCTTGTTCCCCCGTATTGAGTTCTTGTGGTATTTCTGGTGCCGTTAAAGTTAGGTCGAGTTGTTGAGGTTCTACCGTCAGAATATCTACCATTTCTACCTCCATTAGGATTGTAATAGTTGCTTCCGCCTCTTCTTCCACCATTATACACTACATCTCTTCCGTAGTAGCCATTCCATCCCCAATTGTTACCATAATATCCGTTCCATCCCCAATTATTTCCATACCAGTTATTCCAACCCCAGCCCCAACCTGGACCGTACCAAGAATTCCAGCCCCAGCCCCAGTTTGCTCCATACCAAGAATTCCAACCCCAGCCCATTCCCCAGCCAATGTTAGAATATCCCCAATAAGGAGAGTACCAGTTGTTCCAGCCCCAGCCGTTATCATAATAATTGATGGTTATGTCAGATGAGTTATTTCCCCATCCAGCGTAATTGTTGTTTGATTCGTTTCTGTAAACGGTTACAACAGTGTCTTTTTCTTGAGAATTATAATTGTCAACATCAGTAAAATAAGAATAATCTTCCTGCATAGCTCTAAATTGTTGAGCATATTCATTTGATTTTTCTAAATTTTGTTCAGAATATTTGTTTTCTGTCTGAGTAGTAGGTCTTTCAGAACCGTAAACTCCATCATTATCGTAATAAGATGAGTTTTGATAGGAACCACATGAAGTAGTTAATATTGCTAGTAATCCCATTAAGGAAAATGCAATATTTTTCGAATTAATTGGGTAAAAAGTTTTCATAGCTCTTTTTTTTATTGTTGGACACCTCAAATTTAACTATTTTTGCCGAACAAATTAGTTAAAATTTATACAAACAATTTTTGTGCCAAAATATATATAATGAGCAAGAACTTAACAACAAGAGCAGAAGATTATTCCAAATGGTATAACGAACTAGTCGTAAAGGCTGATTTAGCAGAGAATTCTGGAGTAAGAGGATGTATGGTAATCAAGCCATATGGCTATGCAATTTGGGAAAAAATGCAAGCCGAATTAGACAGGATGTTTAAAGAAACCGGACATAGTAATGCTTATTTCCCCTTGTTTGTGCCAAAAAGTATGTTTGAAGCAGAAGAAAAAAATGCGGAAGGATTTGCTAAGGAATGTGCTATTGTGACACATTATCGTTTGAAAAATGATGAAGAAAGACCAGGAAAATTGATGGTAGATCCGAATGCTAAGTTGGAAGAAGAATTAATTGTTCGTCCTACGAGTGAGGCAATTATTTGGTCAACATATAAAGGTTGGGTACAATCGTACAGAGATTTACCTTTACTAATTAACCAATGGGCAAATGTAGTGCGTTGGGAAATGAGAACACGTTTATTTTTAAGAACTGCTGAATTTTTATGGCAAGAAGGTCATACCGCTCACGCCACTCGTCAGGAGGCGATTGAAGAATCAGAAAAAATGATGCATGTATATGCTGATTTTGCTCAAAATTTCATGGCAATTCCGGTAATTAAAGGATTAAAAACTGAAACCGAACGTTTTGCTGGAGCTGATGAAACTTATTGTATTGAAGCGTTAATGCAAGATGGAAAAGCTTTGCAAGCGGGAACTTCGCACTTTTTAGGTCAAAATTTTGCCAAAGCTTTTGATGTAAAATTTGCTAACAAAGAAGGAAAGCAAGAACACGTTTGGGGAACTTCTTGGGGAGTTTCAACGCGTTTAATGGGAGCATTGGTAATGACGCATTCAGATGACAAAGGTTTGGTTCTACCTCCGAATTTAGCTCCAATTCAAGTGGTTATTGTTCCTATTTATAAGACAGATGAGCAATTTGATTCGATTTCAGAGCAAGTAAATGGTTTAACTGCTGAACTTCGAAAATTAGGAATTTCTGTTAAGTATGATAATAGAGATACTCAGAAACCAGGATTCAAATTTGCGGAATGGGAATTAAAAGGTGTTCCGGTACGAATTGCGGTTGGACCAAACGATTTAGAAAACTGTACTTACGAAATTGCGAGAAGAGATAATTTATCAAAAGAAGTGGTTTCTAAAGAAGGAGTAGCATCGTATATTCAAAATTTATTAGAAACTATTCAAAATGATATGTTTGCTAAAGCATTGGAATACAGAGATACTCATATAACAGAAGTGAATTCTTTCGAAGAATTTAAAGAACTGTTAGAAACTAAAGGAGGCTTTTTAGCTGCACATTGGGATGGTACTGCTGAAACAGAAGAAAAGATAAAAGAACTTACAAAAGCCACTATTAGATGTATCGCTTTAGATAGAGTAGAAGAAGCGGGAAGCTGTATGTTTACTGGTGCTCCGTCTAAAGGAAGAGTTCTTTTTGCTAAGGCATACTAAAAAAAAATAAAAATTTTTATACAAGGTCTTGCAGAAATCAAAATTAGTTGTATTTTTGCACTCGCATTACAAAATTAATGTAATGGCCCGTTCGTCTATCGGTTAGGACGCCAGGTTTTCATCCTGGTAAGAGGGGTTCGATTCCCCTACGGGCTACAAGTATTGAGGTTACAAAAGAATAGGTTAATGGCCCGTTCGTCTATCGGTTAGGACGCCAGGTTTTCATCCTGGTAAGAGGGGTTCGATTCCCCTACGGGCTACAAAATTAGTTGTAAATAAGTTTTATAAAATAATAATTGGTGTCTCGGTTATTATTTTATTAGTTAAAACCAAAGTGTTCACCTAGGCGAATGTGGGAGGTTTTTCTTTTTTAACTAGTAGTTTATAACAATTATTACAATTAAAAAAAGAACAAAATGGCAAATCATAAATCTGCTTTAAAAAGAATTAGAAGTAACGAGAAAAAAAGAGTGTTGAACAGATACCAACACAAAACTACTCGTAATGCAATCAAAGCTATTCGTTTAGCTACTGATAAAGCTGAAGCTTCTGCAAAATTATCAACTGTAATTTCTATGATTGATAAATTAGCTAAGAAAAATATCATTCATGATAATAAAGCATCTAACTTAAAATCTAAGTTAACTAAACATGTAGCTTCTTTATAGTCTACTGTTACAAATAATACTAAAGCTCTCATTATGAGGGCTTTTTTTTATGTTAAGCAATTATTATTTTCAACTAAAGTGTTGATTACTATAGTGTTTTTACAAAAATAAAGATTACCTTTGCACTTTCAAAAATAAAATAAATGACTTCTATTAGAAACATCGCAATTATTGCACACGTTGACCACGGTAAAACTACTTTGGTTGATAAAATTATGTACCACTGTCAATTGTTTCGTGAAAACGAAAACACGGGAGACTTAATCCTAGATAATAATGATTTAGAGCGTGAAAGAGGTATTACTATTACTTCTAAAAACGTTTCTGTAACTTATAAAGGAACAAAAATCAACATTATCGATACTCCTGGTCACGCCGATTTTGGTGGTGAGGTTGAGCGTGTACTTAATATGGCTGATGGTGTTTGTCTTTTAGTAGATGCATTTGAAGGTCCAATGCCTCAAACGCGTTTCGTATTACAAAAAGCAATTGACTTAGGATTAAAACCATGCGTGGTTATTAATAAAGTAGATAAAGAAAACTGTACTCCAGAAGAAGTTCATGAAAAAGTTTTCGACTTAATGTTTGAATTAGGTGCTACTGAAGCTCAGTTAGATTTCCCAACAGTTTATGGTTCGGCTAAAAATAACTGGATGTCTGATGATTTTAGAAATCAAACAGAAAACATCGAGCCTTTATTAGATATGGTTTTGGAACACGTTCCAGCTCCTAAAGTATCTGAAGGAACTCCTCAAATGTTAATTACCTCTTTAGATTTCTCTTCATTCACTGGTCGTATTGCGATTGGTCGTTTAGAAAGAGGAGTTTTAAAAGAAGGAATGCCAATATCTTTAGTAAAAAGAGATGGTAAAGTAATCAAATCAAGAATTAAAGAATTACATACTTTTGAAGGTCTTGGACGTAAAAAAGTAGACGAAGTAGTTGCTGGAGATATTTGTGCAATTATCGGAATTGAAGGATTTGAAATTGGTGATACTATCGCTGATTTTGAAAATCCAGAAGCTTTACAGACTATTGCAATTGATGAGCCTACAATGAGTATGTTGTTTACAATTAACGATTCGCCTTTCTTTGGTAAAGAGGGTAAATTTGTAACATCGCGTCACATTAGAGATCGTTTAACTAAAGAATTAGAGAAAAACTTAGCCATGAAGTTAGGTGAAACTGATTCAGCTGATAAATTCATGGTTTTTGGTCGTGGAGTTCTTCACTTATCGGTTCTTATTGAAACTATGAGAAGAGAAGGATATGAATTACAAATTGGTCAACCACAAGTAATCATTAAAGAAATTGATGGTCAAAAATGTGAGCCAATTGAAGAATTAACAATTGATTTACCAGAAAACCTTTCAGGTAGAGCAGTTGAATTCGTAACTATCCGTAAAGGAGAAATGTTATCAATGGAAGCTAAAGGTGATCGTATGATTATTAAATTTAACATTCCATCTCGTGGAATCATTGGTTTAAGAAATCAATTATTAACAGCTACTGCAGGTGAAGCAATTATGTCGCACCGTTACATTGGATACGAACCTTTCAAAGGTGCAATTCCAGGGCGTAACAATGGTTCGTTAATTTCTATGGAAAACGGAAAAGCTATTCCTTATTCTATTGATAAATTACAAGATCGTGGTAAATTCTTCGTGGAGCCAAATGCTGAGATTTATGAAGGTCAGGTAATTGGTGAAAACTCTCGTGGTGATGATATGTGTATCAACGTAACTAAGGCTAAAAAACAGTCAAACGTACGTTCATCTGGAAATGATGAAAAAGCAAGAATTATTCCACCGATTATTTTCTCATTAGAAGAAGCGTTAGAATACATTCAAAAAGATGAATATGTTGAGGTTACTCCAAAATCTATTCGTTTAAGAAAAATTTATTTAACAGAAAACGACAGAAAACGTTTTAAAGTATAATTAATATGAATCCCGATGAAAATCGGGATTTTTTAGCATAAACAAGAATGGAAATTAAATTGAAATACGGAATTGACAATTTGCTTTTTGGAATGAAAGAGCAAGATGTTACTAAAATTTTGGGTAAACCCGATACACAATATAAAGATGAAGAAGAAAACGTTGTTTTTATGTATAACGCCAGAAAACTTCGTTTGATTTTTTACAAAGAAGAAGCTTTTAGATTAGGGTATATGACAACATCTAATCCAATAGTGAAGTTATTCAATACGACTTTAATTGGAAAGAATTGGAGCGATGTTTTTCCTGTTTTAGAGAAGAACAAAGTAAAATCATTTGAAACCGATACAGTAGAAGGTATGATGAGTTACTTTAACGAAGAAAATTGGTTATTTATTCATGTTGATTATAACGAAATTGTAAAAATTGAAGTCGGTGCCGTTTTTAGTGATAAAGATGAATTTGACTGGAGATTCTAATTTAAATAAGTATAAAAAAAAGCCGCTAATTAAATTAGCGGCTTTTTTTATTATTGATTTATCTTGATTAATTCAACTTCGAAAATTAAATCGGCATTTGGTGGAATGACACCGCCAGCACCTCTTTCGCCATAAGCTAAATTAGATGGGATGTAAAATTTGTATTTAGATCCTTCATTCATTAATTGAAGACCTTCTGTCCAACCTTTAATTACTTGGTTTAAACCAAAATCGATAGTTTCACCTCTTTGTACACTGCTGTCAAATACTTTTCCGTCTAAGAACATTCCAGTGTAATGTACTTTAACATTACTGGTTGCTACTGGTTTGTTTCCAGTTCCTTCTTGTAATACAATATATTTTAAACCACTTGGAGTTGATGCTGCAGTTGCAAATTCTTTTAAAGCTTTTTCTTTAGCTTCTTTTTGTTTTTCAGCAGCTAATTTATCAGCAGCTTCTTTATTTATAAAATAATTTGCAAATACTTTTTCAGCATTGAATTTTTTTGCTTCTTTTCCAGATCTAATAATTTTTACAGATGTAATAACATCATCTTTAACTATTTTGTCAACAACTTCTTGTCCGCTTACCACATGTCCAAAAACGGTATGTTTTCCGTCTAAGTGTGGAGTTGCTTTGTGCGTAATGAAAAACTGACTTCCATTAGTTGCAGGTCCAGCATTAGCCATAGATAAAATTCCTTTTCCTGAATGTTTTAAATCAGCAACAATTTCATCATCAAATTTATAACCTGGTCCACTAGCTCCAGTTCCATCAGGGCAACCACCTTGAATCATGAAATCAGCAATTACTCGGTGAAATTTTAATCCGTCATAAAATGGTTTTCCTTTGAATTTAGCATTTGCTTTTGGATTTTTTCCTTCTGCTAAAGAAATAAAATTAGCAACCGTAATAGGTGTTTTTTTGTATTCTAATTCAACCACAATTTTACCTTTTGATGTGTTGAATTCAGCAAAAATACCATCTTGCTTTTTGTTTTGTGCTACAGCGAAAGTTATACAACTTAACGCTAGAACTGCTATTTTTAAAATATTCTTCATTTTGTAATTATTAGTTTTTTGGTTTATTTTCTAAAAGTTCTACTTCAAAAATGATATTGGCATTCGGTGGAATTACATCTCCAGCACCTTGCTCACCATAGGCTAGGTTTGAAGGAATGTAAAGCATTATTTTGTCTCCATAGTTCATCATGCCTACACCTTCATTAAATCCAGGGATAAAAGGTAAATTACCCATAGTCACAGGATAACCTGCATATCCATTTTGATTAGCTCTGTTTTGATCAAATTTTCCGTATAATTTGGCTACATCTTCATAACTCGTATCAAAAAGTTGTCCATTTTCTAAATAGCCTGCATAATGAATTACAACTTGAGTACCGTTTTCAGGTTTTTTACCAGTGCCTTTTTTGATCATTTGATAGATTAAGCCTGAAGCACTTTTTGTTCCGGTAGCTTTTAAAGTAGTAATTTCTTTGGCTTTATTTTCAATAATTTCTTTGGCTTTTTCTTCTGCTTCTTTAATTTCTTTGGCTACCGAAGAATAGTAGTTTTTGAAAATCTTTACGGCATCAAATTTCTTGGCAGCATTACCAATTCTGATAATAGTAATTTTTTCAATAACATCATCTGCTTCAATTGTATTGATTACTTCTAATCCTTCTACAACTTCTCCAAAAATAGTATGCATATTATCTAACCAAGGCGTTTCTTTATGTGTGATAAAGAATTGGCTTCCATTAGTACTTGGCCCTGCATTTGCCATTGATAAAATTCCGGCTTTTGAGTGTTTTAAATCAGGATGAAATTCATCTTTAAATTTATAGCCTGGTCCACCAGAACCATCGCCCATTGGATCACCGCCTTGAATCATAAAATCAGCAATAACGCGGTGAAATTTCAATCCGTCATAAAATGGTTTTCCTTTGAATTCTTCACTTACGAATGGGTTTTTACCTTCTGCTAAAGTCACAAAATTAGCAACCGTATTCGGAACTTTTTCAAATTCTAATTTCACAATCATGTTTCCTTTTGCGGTTTCAATATCGGCATATAAACCCTCTTTTAGGTTGTCATAGGATTTTGAACAAGAAGCAAAAAATGTAGCAATGCTTAATAATAAAATGGAAGTAATTTTCATTAGGTATTAGTTTTTAGCTTGAGTATCTACTTTAATATCGTTTAAACTTACGGTACAAATTAGAGGTTCGTTTGTGCCAATTTTTTTATCATCACCATGATAGCCATACGCCATGTGAGATGGAAATAAGAAAGTAACGGTTTCGCCTTTTTTCATTAATTTAATTCCGTCACGCAATCCCATCATTATGTTTTCTTTATCAACATAGTATACTTGTGGTTTTGTATCAGCTATTGTGTAGATAATTCTACTTTTTAAATCTTTAATTTCATAATCGAAAAAGGCAATATCGCCTCTTTTAGGAGTTGCTGTTACTTCCTCTACTTTGGTTTCGTATTTGTACCAATATCCTTTGTTTGAAGCTATGTAAGACTTAAGTGAGTCGTTTTTTATAATTTCAGCAATTAAATCTTCTTCATCTGCAATTAAAACTTTATTACGCTCAATAGATTCTTTTATGAAAGTTCCTGAAGTGTGAGAAATAGGTTTTCTCGCTTGCTGCTGTTGTGAACAACTGGCTAAGAAAATCATTGCTCCAAAAAGGAATAGGTTTTGAATTCTCATAATTATTTTTTTTCTTCTGCTAAAATAGCAATAAATTGTTGTATCGTTTCGTCTAAACTCGAAAAAGATTTACCTCCGGCAGCATTGATATGTCCGCCTCCGTTGAAATGTTTTCGAGCAAATTGATTTACATCAAAATCACCTTGTGAACGGAAAGAAATTTTGATAATTCCTTCTTCTTTGTGTTCGATAAAAATAGCTGTAAAATCGATTCCTTTGATGCTTAATCCATAATTCACAATGCCTTCTGTATCGCCTTTTTGATGTCCAAATTCGTTTAACTCATCTTGGGTTAGCGTAATATAAGTTGTTTTGTATTCGGGAAGCATTTTTAAATTCTGAAGTGCTTTTCCTAATAACAACAAGCGATTGTATGAAGAATTATCAAAAAGTAAATTATGAATTTCGCTATTGTTGATGCCTTTTTCAATTAAATCAGCAACACATTTGTGAGTAGCACTTGTTGTTTTTGGAAAACGAAAACTTCCAGAATCGGTAACAATTCCAGTATATAAACAAGTAGCTACGGTTTTGTTGATTAGATTTTCTAAGCCTAATTGGTGAATAAAATCGTATACCATTTGGCAAGTAGAACCATAAGCGGTATCCGAAAAAGTGTAGGTTGCATAACCATCGGGTGCTTGATGATGGTCAATCATTACACTTTTAGCTGTTAGTGTTTTTAACACATTTTCCATTTGGTCTCCCGTTCTGTGAAGTGCATTAAAATCTAAAGTAAAAATCAAATCCGATTTTTCTAAAATAGCTTTGCAAGTATCAAAACTTCTTTCGAAAATTAAAACCTTTTCACTTTCGGGTAACCAAGCTAAAAAATCTGGAAATTCATTTGGAGCTATTACAAGAACGTCATGTTCTAGTTGTTTAAGGATGTGATATAAACCTAAAGTAGAACCCATAGCGTCTCCGTCTGGATTTCTATGTGGTACAATTGTAATTTTTTTTGGTGTAGCTAAAATCGATTTTATAGCTTCAATTTCGTGTATTTGCATCATACTGCGAATATATTATTTTGTAAGCTATTCTGCAATTATTATGCCTAACGTTTTAATGTAAAGTGTCCTTTTACCGATTTGCCGTTAGTTAATTTGATTTCAAACCAATAATCACTTCCAGGTAGAAGATTACCATTAAAAGTTCCGTTCCAACCTTCGCTTACTCCTGAAATTTGTTTTAATAATTTACCGTAACGATCAAAAACAGTGATAATACTATTTTCTAAGTTTCGTTTATCTAAATTTTTGATGAACCAAGTATCGTTATAACCATCTCCGTTTGGTGTGAAATATTTTGGAAAATCTAAGATATAGAAAGTTTCAAAAACGATACCACAACCTTTTTTGTCTTGCACATAAACCGTGTATTCGCCTGCGTTTAGATTAGTAAAAACATTGGAATCTTGATAATTAACACCATCTAATGAATATTCATAATCACCTAAACTTGTACTTGAAATTTCAATAGTTGCTGTATTGTTTTCTTGAAAATCGTTAATATCTATGTTTTCAATTGTAGCAATTCCTGATGCAGTAACTGTAAAAGTTTTTGTTTTTGAGCAATTATTTGCATTTGTTAGTGTAACAACATAAGTTCCCGCTGCATCAACAGTTATAGTTTGGGTGGTTTGAGGTGGAGTTGTATTCCAAGTATAGCTCGAAAAACCAGTTCCAGCATTTAATGTAATGGGTTCATTTTCGCACAAACCTAATTCTTCATCGGTAATGACATCATCAAAAGTATTGATTACTAAATTTACTGGAAAATCGGTATAGCAACCTTGAACATTCATTACTCTTGCGTATATGGTTTGGTTGTATGCTATTGTGTTTGTGTAACTTGAAGGTAAAGCTGTTGTGCTTGTGGCTATTTCAAAAAATGAAACGACATAATTAGTTGGTAAGTTTGTGAAAAGTTCGTTTTTAATAGTATCTAAATTGAAAACAGTTTTCCCATCCTGATTATTATCGACATCACATAATGTAAAAGTATCTTCGTCAATAATTAAAACATCAGCATATTCAATTTTGATAGTTCCAGTAGTTTGACAAGTAGCACCATAATTAATTTCTACTAAATAATCTCCTGCCGAAGTAATATTATATGTTGCATTCGTAGCACCAGGAATTGCAATATTATTTTGAAACCATTGGTAACCTGTTGCTCCAGTTTGTGTAGAATTAACCACTAAATTTTCACCCTGACATAACGGATTCCCATTTGCTACTAAACGATCATCTCCTATATCAATTGTGAAATTAAAACTGCCTCCTCCTAAAAATATGGCTGAATCGTATCTAAAATTTCCTTCATCTGCAATTACTAATTTAATATGATACGTTTGGCCAGGAATAACATCGGATTGCGCGGTTAAAACAGTGGTTTGTCCGTTATAGTTTGTGGGATGGTTTACATCGTTGAATGCATCAAAATAGGCTGCATTTGCTGGTGGACAAATTGTACCTGGACCTCGAACGGTATTCACTTTTACAGGAGTTGTAGTTCCGGGAATAACGGCCAAGTTTTCGTATCTAAGATCGCCATTTCTCTTTAGTAAAAAGGCAAAACCATCAGTAAAATTACATTGTCCAGAAGAAGGATTAGATAAATATTGCTCAGATGAAAAAATGTAATCGAAACTAATTTTGTTTCCTAATGGAATAAAATCAAATTCTAAAATTGTGGCATTGAATGAATTACTCAAGCCTAAAGCATCGTTTAAGTCTGAATCGCCATCCCAACCCATATTCCCACCATCATCTGATAGAAAGGAATTTGGGCCTGGCGCATTATTGATTTTTCCTGTTGAAAGAATAATTCCGTTTTGAAATGGAAAGGTAGTTCCGGTTCCGTCAAAATAGCCAAAGCTTTTTTCTCCAGTAGCAAAATTTCCTCCTGAAACACTCACGTTAAATACGTTAGCGCAAGTACTGTTGATTAAAACATCTTCAACTAAATCTTGAGGTGTATATCCTTCGTTAACTAAAATATTTTGGGAATTTCCGAATTGGATTCCCAACACGAAAAGTAAGATAGAAATGGTGTTTTTTAAAGTATTCATAGCATCGGCAAAGATACTATAAATCGCGCTTTTTTAAGATATAATAAGATGTTAAAATAAATATAAAAGCCCAAAGTAAAGCGATGCTTATTTCTGAAAAGTGTACACTGTAATCTTTTGCTACTTTTGCTCCACCAATTGTGGTTTCAATCGTTTTAATGGCGCTCAATCGGGTAAAGGGTTCTTTAATTAAATTACCCATCGATTCCATTGGAAAAAATTGAATTATGGTGTCTCCAAAATTTTTGTGTTTATCATCGCCACCTAAGATGACAAATTTAATAATCCAATAAAAAATGTTTTCTGCAATGAACCAAATGAATAAAAAGCCTAATGCAAATGCACTTCTTTTTACTAATATTCCTAAAAATAAACAGAAAGAGAAAAATGCTGTTAGCTTAACAAAAAATGCCAATAAATATTCTAAATCAGAAAATACAATTCCCATTTCATTGTAAGATGAGAATGAATATCCTAATATTAACGACATTACAAAAACGAATAGAGTAGAAGCAACAGCAAAAGTTCCCACTACTAAAAATTTGGAAAGAATAAATTCTTTTTTACTCAATCCGTCAATTAAATTTTGCTTTAAAGTGCCATAAGTATATTCGTTTGCCATCATGGAAACAATTACAATAGCTAAGAAAATTTTGAATAAAGAGGCTATGTATGTGTTAAAATGCCAGATATATGGGAAATTAAAAATTCCTTGATCAGCAATTCTAATTTCGAAGGTTCCAATACTAAATTTTATGGATGCGATTAATGCGATGAAACTTAATAAAACAAAATAAGCAAGTAATAATACTCGACTGGCTTTGTTTTTCCAAATTTTTTGAAATTCTATAGATAGTAATCTTTTCATGATGGTGTTAGTTTTTGGTTAATTCTAAAAATTGTTCTTCTAAACTGTTTTTTCTTTTTACAAGATGTTCTAAAACAATTTTTTGTTCAAACAGATACGAGTTTAAGTCTTTGGCAGCAATATCTTGATTTAAATAAACCAATACTTTTCCTTCTTCTTCCTCTATTTTTTCAACTGAAGGGTGATTTTGAAGTGCCAATTTAAGTTGCTCTTTATCGTCTGATTTTAACTCGAAAAAGCTATTGTTTTCAATCATATCATGAACCGAACCTTGATATAGCATTTCACCTTTACGCAAAACTACCACATGACTACACACTTTTTCAACTTCGTCTAATAAATGGGAAGCCAATAAAATGGTCGTGCCTTGCGAAGCGATAATTCGGATAATATCTCTAATTTGTCTAATTCCTTGCGGATCTAAACCGTTTGTTGGTTCGTCTAAAATTAAAATTTCTGGATCATTCAGTAGGGCAGAAGCAATCGCTAAACGTTGTTTCATTCCTAGTGAATACGTTCTGAATTTATCGTTTTTACGTTCTAAAAGTCCAACCAATTCTAATTTCTCATCTACTTTTGAAAGCGAAGTTCCTTTAATTTTACATACTAATTCCAAATTTTCTTTGGCAGTCATGTACGGATAAAAATTTGGTCGTTCAATAATAGCACCTACTTTTTTTAGTGCTTCGTGCGTATTAGATTTTCCTCCAAACCATTCAAAATCGCCTGAAGTTTTATTGACAACATTTAATACTATTCCTAAAGTGGTTGATTTTCCAGATCCGTTGGGTCCAAGAATTCCGTAAACATTTCCTTTTTTGATTTCAAAAGACACGTTTTTAACTGCGTGTAGATGTTTATTGAAAATCTTATTAAGATTGGTGATTTTTAAAATGGTTTCCAAGTTGATTCGTTTTTTGATTTACAAATAAGACGAACAGTTGTTGTATTTGTTACCAACTTTAAAATATAAAACATAAAAAAATCCCTAACGTTATGGCTCGGTTAGGGATTTTAAGTAAACTTGGGGCAATTATTAATATTTTATAAAGTTGTTGATTTTAACGTTTTTAGCTTTTAAATCGTGCATTAAATTGTATAAGCCAAAGAATGTTCTGTTGATGTAAATGAAATGTTTTGAACCTCGATTTCCATTCATATTTCTTAATTCGGTGCTTTTTGAATAGCGTTCGCCCAAATCGGCAATTTGTCCAAAAAATTCATCGTCTGAAAAATCAAATTCTTCCACATGAAATGGTCTTGCGAATAAGCTTAACAATTCATGAAACATGTCTGTAAAAAACTCAGTTTCTTCTTTAGAATCGTCTGTTCTTAATATTTCTAATTCGTATAATTTTGATTTAAAAAATTCTGGATTTGCTAAATTTTCTTTCTTCGCCAATTCAAAATAAGGTACATAAAAATCGTTCGGAACTTCTTTAATACAACCAAAATCTAAAGCAATAAGTTTCGTGTCTTTCGTAATCAAGAAGTTTCCTGGATGCGGATCGGCATGGACTTTTCTTAAATTGTGCATTTGAAACATATAAAAATCCCAAAGCGTTTGTCCTAAAATATTCGACTTTTCTGCATCAGTATTATGAGCGGTGAATTCTGACAAATGTTCGCCTGTCATCCAATCCATTGTGATAATTTTTTCAGAAGACCATTCAGGATAATACTTTGGAAAAATCAAATTAGGAATAGTGGCACAAGCTTCAGCCATTTCAATACTTTGCTTAACTTCGTTGATGTAATTGGTTTCTTCAATCAATTTATCTTCAACTTCTTTGAAATATTTATCCGAATCTTTTCCTTTAATATTGAACATTTTAATCGCAATTGGCTTTACCATCGCCAAATCAGAACTAATACTTTCTGCCACTCCTGGATATTGAATTTTCACAGCAAGATTTTTCCCATCCTTGCTCGCTTGGTGCACTTGACCAATGCTCGCAGCGTTTATTGAAGTGGCATTAAAAGTGTCAAATATTTCGTTTGGCTGTTTGCCAAAATAGTTTTTAAAGGTTTTGTTTACCAATGGTGGCGATAACGGTGGAACCGAAAATTGAGCTAATGAAAATTTCTCTACATAAGCACGAGGTAAAATACTTTTATCCATGCTTAGCATTTGCGCTACTTTCAAAGCGCTTCCTTTCATTTGCTTTAAACCGTCGTAAATGTCAGAAGCATTGTTAATGTTTAGATTTTCTTTGGCTTCGGCTTCAGTTTTGGTGATTTTATCACCATAATATTTTATGTAATTTACACCAACTTTTGCTCCAGTTTGAATCAGTTTGGATGCTCTCTGAATTTTTGATGTAGGAATACTATCTATAGTTTTCATCTGTGTTTACATTTTAAATGAGGCTTTTTCTTGCCACATGAATTTTCCGAAGTCAATTAAACTTTTCAAAGGAGCAATATCCATTAAATCAAAACTGGTATTGACTGATTTTTCAATGAAAATATCGGTTTTTTCAAAAGATAGCGAAGTGTCTTCTATCCAAAATTTTAAAGTGAATAAAAACTGTAACCAAGCCATTTCGCTCATGGTTTTTTCTTGAAATTCGATTAACTTTTCTTGTTTTAAATCGATTTTTTCAATTTCTAAAGTATCAAAGAATTGCTTGAAGTGTTTTCTTAATTCTGTTAATTTAGAAAGGCTTTTCAATTTGTTTTTATCTTCTTTTAAAAGTGCAACTGTAAAACTTCTGTTAGCAGTTAACATTTCAAAATACGTGAAATAAAAACTTAATAATTTAGTTCGTGCATCATACGATTCGAAATCTTCGCTTTTTTCTAACAAGCCCATTGTTTGCTGAAATAATGAAGTGAAAAAGGTTTTCTCTATTTGTTCAAAAGATGAAAAATTAGCATAAAAAACAGTTTCTTCAAAGTTGTATTGCTTCGCAAATTTATATACCGAATGTGGCGCTTTGTTATTTTCTAAAAAATAATCAATGTAGAAACCTAAAATATCTTGATTAGTAATCTCTTTCTTCTTTGCCATGACTTTTAAAATTTCATCAAAGGTAAAGAATGTTTAATTTATAATCAAAAAAGTTAAACAAATATTTTGTTAAAGTTCTTTCAAAAAAAACCTCAAGTACAAAGTTGTAATTGAGGTTTAATATTTTGGATGTAAATGCCTTATGATTTCTGTTCTTTATTGAAGTAAACCAAGTAATAATACATTTGTTTTTCTTCGTCCCAACCTTTTTCAACGAATTTCTCCGCACTTTCTGGGTTAATGAAATCCAATTTGATTTGGATATTAGTATCTAATTGAATCGTGTTTTTTAAGGTACGACGCACATCAGTAACGGCAGCATTCGCAATTGGAAAACTGGATACGTCTTCGATGCTGTATTTGGCACCTTTATCTACTTTATAATTTTTGAATTCTGGTATGAATTCAGGATTCTGCATTACTTCGTTTAAGAAAGCTGTTTCTTCAAACTCATCATTTTTTGCAAAGTGATTGATAGCACGGTTCATGAACAATACTTCTTGTTGTTTGTCTTCTGCTGGTAAAACTACTTCTTTAGCAAATTCTTGACAGAATTTTAAGTATTTTTTGGTCATGAAGTTTTCATCTTGAAACGCATCAACTGATAAGAAATGCTCTAACCAATAACGCGCATCGTAACGGTTGCTATCAACGGTTAAAATTTTGTAGCCTTCTTCTTTTTTGTAGTTGAAAATGATACAACCTTTATCTAACTTATTCAAGTTGATTCCTTGTTGTAAAATCATTTCTAAGTTACTTTCTTTTTCTTCAAATTGTAAGAAATCGGTTTGTACTTCACTTTTGAAAACACCAATAGCATCAACAACATTGTTATCGATAGAAACGTGTGTAAAATAAGCTACATACACTTCTCCATTTTTAATATGCGGATGATTCGATTGTTCGAAAAGGTGTTTCGTGATTTTTTTTGAAACGTTGTGAATTTCGCTTGGGTTATTGAAAACTTCGGTAGCAAAATTGTACATTTCGTTATATTCTAAATCTACTTCGTGAGCAAACTGAAAGTAATTTTCTTCTTTTTCACGAAATGGTTTAAAGAAAAATTCTTTTAATAAAGGCATGATTTCATCATTCAACCCGTATGGATTTTCAGATAAGAAGATAGCTTCGTTTCTGCTTTTGTTTCCTACGCGGTGAATTGATAAATTCTCAATATGAGCATTAAATAGATTGATCATTTTTTATAGTTTAGATAAAAGAGCCAAGATAGAACAGGTTTGTTTTTTCTTGGCTTTTACAGATTGTATTTTGGTTTATTCTTTTTAATTCTTTGGCTTTTAGTTCCAATTTTCTTCAAATCCCATGTCTTCAAAACTATCGTCTCCATCAAACATGTCGTAATCTTCGTCGTCTAAATCGTCTTCAAATTCCCCGAACATATCTTCTTCAGATAAATCTCCTCTGAATCCACTTTGTAGGGCTTCGGCTGGAAGTTCACCATGTGAAAATAAAAGAGCAGGATAGGTTTCACCAATTTGTTTGTCATTCTCAATGGCAGCTAATTCTAAGAAAAAAGTCCACATAGAAAACAAATCATACACATAAACTAATTTAGTGTTTTGTTCGTGAACTAAATCGTCTAATCTATATTCAGCCATAGTTTTGATTTCGCCAGGAATATCACCTGTGTCAAACAACGGAATACCATCTTCTTCATGCCAAGACCAATCAGCACCACAGGTATAAAAAGCGCCTACTTCGGTACCGTCAAAACCAAATGCATTGATTAAAGCATTGTGTAAATCTTCTAATGAGTTGTCGCTTTCGATGGCAATATCTCTAAAAATATCTTCTTCAGCATCGAGAATAGCTCTGAATTTATAAATCATAATCGTTGAAATTTTAAGAACTGCAAAAGTAATTATTATTTACGAGAAACTTTTTTGCTTTTGCGAATTGTTGATAAGATTTTATTTTAGTTGGTTAATTTTTTTTTCAGCTAATGCTTTTGCTTTTTTATCACCAACTTCTGTTATCTTTTGATAATATTTTAATGCATTCTTTTTATCAGATAGGCGCTCATAGATTAATCCAATATTATTTAATACTATAGTATCATTTGGATTTATTTTTTCTGCTTTGAGATAGAGTTCTAATGCTTCTTTGTTTTTTCCTTCAATTAAAAAAGTCACACCATAACTCGATATTACAAATATGTCATTTGGAAAAATGTTGTACATTTTTTTTGCAACTTTTTTTAAGTTTTCATCAGATTCGATTTGAAATAAGGTGTTTTGATAACTTTGCATTGAATCAATAAAAAAAATCTCTGAATCTTCTAGAATCTTATCATTTGACCAAAACCATTTATGATTTATCTTTTTGGAATAGTCTATAGTTTTTAATATTTCGGTAGTAAATTCATCAAATTTTTTAACTTCTCCTAATGTATGTATTTTTCCAAATCGTAAATCTAATCTATTTGGAAAAAGTTTTATTGCTTCGTCAATTGTGTTTTGAGAAATTTTAAACAAGGAATCATTTGTGTTAATTTGTGAATACATATATCCAGACTTGTTGCCTAATGAATCACTTAGTACTAGAGCTTCTTTGCCTTCTTGAGATTCATCTTGAGTTAATTGTAATACTTCCTGTTGAGACTCTTTAAAATAAAAATTAAAAGCAGAAATATAATATTCAACATCATTTTTTGATGTTTTTTTCCAGTTTTTAAGAATATTTTTTATTTCAGTAGAGTTGTATTCGTTTTCACGGAATTTTGATGTAAATTCTTTCTTGAAATCTTGTCCAAAAAGAATTAAAGGGCAAATAAAAAGTAATGTTACTATTTTTTTCATTTTAATACGTTTAAAAAATGGATAATGAAGTTTCTGTTGTTAATCGTTCTAAGGTTTCTAAACCATAAAATGAATTTCCTTTTTTGTTTAATTTCGGACTCCAAACCGCTACCGTATAATGATTTGGGAAAACCGCAACGACGCCACCTCCAACACCACTTTTTCCAGGAAGCCCAACTTTAAACGTAAATTCACCCGCTTGATCATAAAAACCACACATTTGCATTAAGGCGTTCATGCGTTTACATTTGCTTGTGGAAAGGAATTTTTTATCACTTTTTGGAATCACACCATTATTAGCGAAAACTTGAAAACATTTACCCAAATCCACACAACTCATTTCAATAGAACATTGATGATAATAAAAGTCTAATACCGCTTCTGGTTCGTTTTTGATGTTGCTGAATGATTTGATAAAGTTAACCAAAGCAGCATTTCGGTAACCAAATGCTTTTTCAGATTGCGCTACATTTTCGTTGTAATTAATATTTGGATTTTCGGTCAGTTCTCTTACGAAATCAAGAAGAAAGGCTTTTGGATTTTCAAAATGCTCCAACATTAAATCAGCAATAACCAAAGCGCCAGCATTAATAAACGGATTTCTTGGAATACCATTTTCGTTTTCCAATTGCACTAACGAATTAAACGAATTTCCAGAAGGTTCATAACCCACGCGTTCCCATAAATCGTTTCCAATTTTAGAGAATATTAGCGAAGTCGTAATGACTTTTGAAATACTTTGAATAGAAAATTTCTCCAAAGCTTCACCTTTTGTAAACACATTTTGATATTTATCTACCAATGCAATCCCGTACTTATTAGCATCAATTTTTGCTAATTCTGGAATGTAATCGGCTACTTTTCCGGTGTTTTCAATTTGGATGACTTCGTTATAGATTCCGTCTAAAATATATTGAAATGCCATAAATCTAATTTTGGTAAAAGTAATTAAAATCGGGAAAGATACAATTCATCCTCAAAAAATGACAGTTGGGTTAGTTTCAATTTTATTCAAGGTTTTTCAGTTGCAACTTTGCTTCATCAAAATCAACAAAAATGAAATCTTTTTTAACTTTTTTAATCGCATTTACTTCACTAATCTCTTTTGGGCAAACCGAAATCAAAGGACAAATTGTCGATGAACAAGGAATGCCATTTGCTGGTGCCAATGTTTTTGTAATTGGAACTTATGATGGAACTACTTCAGACGAAAAGGGAAATTTTAGTTTCAAAACAACTGCTTCAGGAAATCAGAAATTACAAATTAGTTTTTTGTCGTATGAAACGATAATTTATGATTTTGTGGTTGAAACGTTTCAATCAAAAGTTTTTACAATTAAAGAAAGCCTCAATACTTTAAATGCTGTAGAAGTTACTGCAGGAACTTTCAAAGCAGGCGATAATAGTAAAGCAACTGCTCTTAAAGCGATGGATATTGTAACAACAGCTGGTTCTGCTGGAAACATTATTTCGGCTTTAGAAACTTTGCCAGGAACACAAACGGTTGGTGAAAACGGAAGATTATTTGTTCGCGGTGGTGAAGCAGACGAAACCCAAACGTATGTTGACGGAATTCGTGTTGGGCAACCTTATGGACCAAGTGCTAACAATGTGCCAACAAGAGGTAGATTTTCACCTTTTTTGTTTAGTGGAATTACATTTTCTACTGGTGGTTATAGTGCGGAATTTGGTGATGCTTTATCAAGTGTTTTATTATTAAATACAATTGATGAACCGACTCAAAACCAAACGGATATTTCAATTATGACGGTTGGATTTGGATTAGGGAAAACTAAAAAATGGGAGAAAAGTTCGTTTACATTCAATACAAGTTACATCAATTTGGCGCCATATCAATTAGTGGTTCCGCAGAATTTAGATTGGAATAAACCTGTTCAGTCTCTTTCAGGAGAAAGTGTTTTTCGATATAAATTTAAAAATGGAATTTTAAAAGTTTACGGGGCTTTCGATTATTCTACATTCGATTTGAATCAGAAAGATGTAAATTTTGATGAGAAAATTCGTTTTGATTTGCAGAATAATAACTTCTATTTCAATACTTCGTATAAAGGTTATTTGAATGATAATTTACAACTTCAAACCGGATTTAGTTATGGTTATGCACAAAATAAAATCGGAATTTCTGAAGATAAAGTTGCGAATAACGAACGAACATTACATACTAAATTCAAATTAAGAAACTCAATCTCAAACCATTTTAAATTGAGTGTTGGTGCCGATTTGTTTCACACGAATTTTGATGAGAATTTCAATGTTTTCGGTTATGGCTATCAAAATAATTCCATTGCATTTTTCACAGAAGCGGAAGTTTTATTGTCGAGAAAAGTAGCTTTTAATGTTGGATTACGTTCTTCAAATGCTTCGGTTGTTGATGAGTTTACAGTAGAACCAAGAGTTTCATTCGCCTACAAAGTGGCTGAAAATAGTCAGTTTTCAATGGCTTACGGAAATTTCAACCAAACTGCAAAACAAGATTATTTGAAATTCAACTCTAATTTAGATTACGAAACCACTTCGCATTACATTTTGAATTATATGTACAACAAACAAGGAAGAATGTTTCGTGCGGAAGCGTTTTTTAAGGATTATAAAAATTTAGTAAAATACGATGGAACGCAAGCCAACTTTGACAGTAATTACAATAATGAAGGTTTTGGTTATGCAAAAGGCTTGGATTTGTTTTGGAGAGACAGCAAAACCATCAAGAATTTAGAGTATTGGATTTCGTATTCGTTTATTGATTCGGAACGCGATTTTAGAAATTATGAAACTCAAGTTACGCCTTCGTTTGTTGCGAATCATAATTTTTCACTGGTTACTAAGTACTTTGTAAGTAAATGGAAATCTCAAATTAGTGCGACGTATTCATACAATTCAGGTAGACCGTATGATAACCCAAATGTTACTGAATTTATGTCCGAAAAAACAAAATCATTCAACAATTTAAGCTTTAGTTGGGCTTATTTGTTATCCCAACAAAAAATATTGTTTTTCTCAGTAACCAATGTTTTAGGAACCGAAAATGTATTTGGTTATCAATATGCCAACACGCCTTCTATTTCAGGACAATTTCAGCGTCAAGCTATTACACAAGCAGCTGATCGATTCATTTTTGTAGGTTTATTTTGGACTATTAGCGACAATAAGAAGACGAATAATTTGGATAATTTATAACCATTTAGTTTTTAATGAATTTTATTTTTTCATCAAAATTGGTCAAAATAAAATAGACACCATTAATTAAATTATCTGTTTGTATGATATAATTTGATTTATTTTCATTGTTAGTGTATACAACTTGTCCTAAAACATTAATTATATTAAAGGTAAAATTTTTATTATTGTTTATACTCAAATGTGATTTTGCTGGATTTGGATACGCAACTAAAGAAACTTGTTCAAATAAAGGGTTGCTTAATGTTTGTATATCTATTGTTTTTGTTATTATGCTTTGGCAACCATCTTTTATTACTTTTAATGTAACAGTTTTTGTTCCAGTTTCTGTAAAAGTATGTGTCAGATTAATATCACCCGATATAACTTCATTGTTAATGTTCCATTCTACGGTAGTGTAATTGGAAGATTGATTGTTAAAAGTTACTTGAGGACCATTTATCTGGAATACAAAATCGGCATTAAGGTTATACGTGTTTATAAGCCAATTACTCCTATTTGTTAATGTTACATTGTCTGCAATTCCTTGAAAATATGTGGCATTTCCTTGGGTAACTCCACCTAAATAATTAGAAACATTTACATTTTCTTGATAAATTGTTGTAAATGCTGTACAAGCAACTAAATAGGAACCATTCAAATTTGGATGTACATCATTATAGCTACTATGTAAAAGTAAATCTTGACTACTGCTAAAATGATTTCTTGCCGATTCTCCTGCTGGAATTAAAGGAATTCTTAGACCATGAGCCATTTTAGTTATAGAGTCTTTTATTTTAGTTTGAATATTAAAATAATCATTATAATCTGGAACATTATTAGTAGCTTTTATTCCATAAGGAATTTGATATAGAAATATTTTGGCACAAGGACTATATTTTCTAATAGAATCAATCATTCTTTGACCTCTTTGAATAGTTGTATTTACTGGCCAAGAAACTCCTGCCGATTCAGAGGTTCCAGGTTGTAGAATTACGTTTGTCCAAACATTATTTCTCAAAAGATTATAAACATTATTATCTACATGATGATTTATAAAGCCAGTTCCTCCAGGGGCATAATATTCTGCTTGTACATTTTTGCCTTTAGAATTTGCGATTTCTTGAAACAAGTTTGGCATATTATTAAAATAAGTCATACTGTTTCCAATGAATAAAGTTTTTTCTTGTGCAGGAATTAATATTATAGATGTAAAAAAACATAATATTATGAATTTCAGTTTCATAGAATGGTAATTTGGGAAAACAAATATATGTTTTTTTTATTTTATACAATTCATCCTCAAAAATCAACAGTTCGGTAAGTATAAGTTTTAAAAGAATAAAATCTAACGGAAATTTGAATCATCAAAACAATTTCAATAACAAAAACAATTTCAATAATTAAACATTAGAAATCATGACAAAAATTATCACTATCATCGCATTATTTGTAGCTTCAGTAGTAAGTGCTCAAGGACAATTTGAACAAGGAATGGGTAAAGCATTACAAACTTGGAAAGAAGGAAAACCAGCAGAAGCGGTTGCGCAATTAGAACGAATTGCATCGGTTGAAAAAACAAATTGGTTACCAAATTATTACATTGCTTTTATCAATACAACACAAGCTTTTGGTGAGAAAGATAAAACTAAAATGGAATCTTTATTAAGAGTAGCTCAAAAAGCACAAGATGTTTGTAATGAGCTAGCACAAGATAATCCTGAAGTTTTAGTAATGCAAGCTATGATTCACACCGCTTGGATTGTTTATGATCCAATGACAAACGGACAAAAATTATCGGGAGATGTAATGTACATTTTAAATAAAGCTTACAAAATTGCTCCTGAAAATCCGAGAGTTGTGTTTCAAAAAGCTTCGTTTGAAATTGGAATGGCACAATATTTTGGTCAAGATACAAAACCAATGTGTGCTCAAATTGAAAAATCTATCGAACTTTTTGCTACTTTTAAACCTGAAACAGCTTTTCATCCAAGTTGGGGATTAGATAGAGCACAGGCAGAATTAAAAAAATGTAAATAAAATCAATTATGATTGATAAATTAATAAAACAGTTTCCAAGAGCTACCTTTATAATACTAATTGTATTTGTGGTTTTAATTATCATAAGATTACTATCTGGAGGTTCAGTTGGGTTTAATGAAGGATTAGCTTGGCAATTTTTCTATACAACGCTTTACGGATACTCACTTTATTATGCCAATGCCATCATTTTTGTAAAACTAGATGATGTTTATCAAACCGACAGATTTTCTAGAAATAGAATTGTTCAAGGATTTGCTCTTTCGTTTATTGTATCAGTAATTGTAATTTTTTTACTTCGAATTGTAGAAGATGTATTAATTGAAGGGAAAACAATTCAAGAATTTTTAGCAAATGAAAGACCTTCTAATTACATTGTTTCAGTCGTAATTACGTTTGTTGTAACCTTAGCCATTCATGCGATTTATTTTTACAAAGCCTATCAAGAAAACAAAGTCAAAGAACAAAAAATTATTGCAGGAACCGCTTCGGCACAGTTTGAAAGTTTAAAAAACCAAATCGATCCGCATTTTTTGTTTAATAGTTTGAATGTATTGAGTTCGTTAATTGAAGAAAATCCAGAAAGTGCTCAAAAGTTCACGACTTCGCTTTCAAAAGTATATCGCTATGTTTTGGAGCAAAAAGACAAAGAATTGGTTTCGGTAGCTGAAGAATTAAAGTTTGCCAAAACGTATATGAATTTACTAAAAATGCGATTTGAAAACAGCATTACATTTGAAATTCCAGAAGGTTTTGATAACGAAGAAGCAAAAGTAGTTCCATTATCATTGCAATTATTATTAGAAAACTGCATCAAACACAATGTAGTCAGCGAAGCAAAACCGCTTCACGTAAAAATTACTATCGAAAATAATCAGTTGGTCGTAACAAATAATCTTCAAAAGAAAGAAGTTTTATCAAACCGAAAAGGCGTTGGACTACAAAATATCGTTAATCGATACGCTATATTAACAAAAAGAACAGTTTTGGTAGAAGAAAATGAGCAAGAATTCAAGATTTTTCTACCTATTTTAACCAAACAAATTACCATCATGGAAACACAAAATATATATAACGAAAACTTAGCTTATCAAAGAGCAAAAGACAAAGTAGAACAATTAAAAGGATTTTACGGCAATTTAATTTCGTATTGCATCGTAATTCCGGTTTTGATAATTATTAATTTACAATCTTCAAATAATTTTCAATGGTTTTGGTTCCCAATGTTAGGTTGGGGAATGGGATTAACCTTTCACGCTTTAGAAACTTTTGGTTACGGAAAATCATGGGAAGAGCGTAAAATAAACGAATTGATGAATAAAGACGATAATTCTAAAAACTGGAAGTAATCATGGAAGCAAATCAATTTGATATAGAAAAATACAACAAAGCAAAAGAAAGAGTAAAAGAATTAAAAGGATTTTACGGTCATTTAGCAAGTTATGTTGTTGTAATTCCAGTTTTGATTTTCATTAACTTGTATTTTTCGCCTAAACATATTTGGTTTTATTGGCCTATGTTAGGTTGGGGAACCGGTTTGTTTTTTCATGCTGTTGGCGTTTTTAATATCATTCCGTT
Source organism: Flavobacterium cheniae (assembly GCF_004363695.1). Classification (GTDB taxonomy): domain Bacteria; phylum Bacteroidota; class Bacteroidia; order Flavobacteriales; family Flavobacteriaceae; genus Flavobacterium; species Flavobacterium cheniae. The sequence goes on from NZ_SNZC01000003.1 coordinate 262,620, forward strand.
TTTTGGAAAAGATTGGGATGATAAAAAGATTAAAGAAATAATGGAAAAAGAAAAAAACACAAAATGGGAATAATTTTATTTCCAATTAAAAAATAGAAATCATGAACACACAAGACGAAATCAAATATCAAGAAGCCTTAAAACGAGTTAAAAAAATTAAAGGCTTTTACACACACGCAATTGTATATGTTTTTGTTAACATAATGATCGTTTTTCTTAATGTTAAGAACTTAGATCCAGGCGAAAGTTATTTTCAGTTTAAGAATTTTATGACGGCATTTTTCTGGGGAATTGGTTTAGTAGCACATGGTCTTTCGGTTTTTGTACCTAATTGGATTATGGGACAAAACTGGGAAGAGCGTAAGATTAAGGAATTCATGGAGAAAGAGAAGGCGAATAAGTGGGAATAATCAAACGCTGAATAATGAACAACCAATGTTGAATTTTGAAGTTTTAAAACAATGAATATATTAATAATCGAAGACGAAAAACCAGCAGCACGATTGTTGCAACGCAAAGTAGAAAAATTAGGATTGCAAGTGAATACCATGTTGCATTCGGTTGAAGAATCCATTATTTGGTTTCAAAACAATCCGCATCCTGATTTGATTTTTTTGGACATTCAATTGTCTGATGGTTTGTCGTTTGAGATATTTGAGCAAATCGATATTAAAAGTGCCGTGATTTTCACAACCGCTTATGATGAATATGCATTGCGCGCTTTTAAGTTAAATAGTATAGATTATTTATTGAAGCCTATTGATGAAGAAGATTTGGAAGTAGCTGTGAATAAATTCAGAGCGAGAAACCAAACGCAAAATATTTCATTAGATTTTGAAGCGATTAAGCGCATGTTAGTCAATCCATTGGAAAAAGAATATAAAAAGCGATTTTCAGTAAAAATTGGACAACAATTAAAAGTGATTTCAATTGATGAAGTAGAATGTTTTTACAGCGAAAACAAAGGAACTTATATTCACACTATAGACAATCGCGATTATTTAATCGATTCCACTTTAGAGGTTGTTGAAGCCGAAATCAATCCAAAAGATTTTTATCGCGTAAGCCGAAAATTCATTGTTCCGTTGAAGGCCGTTAAAGAAATTCAAGTGTATTCTAATTCAAGATTAAAAATCATTTTACCAACTTACAAAGACGATGAGGTTATTGTTGCCAGAGAACGAGTTGGTGATTTTAAAGAGTGGATTGGATAAATTGTTAATTACAATTCTGTTCGTGTAAATCCACAAAGTAAATAATACCTTTGTCTTTTATGACTTTTTTATCTAAAGTTTCGTGAAGTTTTGGACAATCTTTAGCAAAGATTATTTCAACATTGTTTTTTAAGAAGCTAAACCAATTGGTAGCTGCTGAATCATGTAATAATATAGCATAGTTTTCATTTGGTTTATTTACATAAAACGTTCCGCTATCTTGGCTAGTTGGAGTTCCTAATGCTCCATATCCTGCTGATAGAAACCATGCATAATATAAGTTTATTTTACCTTCTTTAACAACATGAACACATGATAACTTGCTGTCTATTTTTATTTCATTTGATTTACTAAATGGTTTAAAATAAGCTAAGTAAGTGATAAGGTATTTTTGAGTTTGTTTTTTCTTGTCGACAATATTGAAATGACTGATTTTTTCTATTTCAATTTTTTCTGATTTACCTTTTTCAGTTTCTTTAAATTTGATATGTTTATTTGCTGAATCATCTGGAAGTTCTATTAGTCCTTTTTTAACAGATTGGTCTTTCATGATCATTTCTCCTGGATAAAATTGAGAAAATGATAAAAATGGAAGTAACAATAGAAGATAAATAGAATTTTTCATGAGTGTTTTAATTTAGGTATTGACTTAAAACAAATATATAAATATTTCAATAAGTTGAATATTTTTTTGAGATTTATCTTAATAATTTAATGTACAACTAAAAATTAAAATAAAAGCGCCAATACACAAAAAATCCAATTAGAATCAGATAAAACAAACTGTTTAAACTTAAGATAATCAAAGCAAAAGAATTCCAAAGCTTTTCTTTAATTAGTTTTAAATTGAATATAATTAACGGAATTATGAGTACTAAAATCACATAAGGCAAATAAGAAGTAATACTTATTATTGGACTAAAAGAACTTTTATAAGGAGACGCAAAATAGAAAATATTCATATTTGTACTTAAAACATACATGTAGTAAAATAAAATGAGTCCAAGCGGAATTAAAAGTAATTTGATACTGTTGAATTTATTGGTTTTTCTGTTTTTTATATAATTCACAAAAAAGTAAAAAGAACTCATAAAAATGAATAATCCGCAAAACACCAGAAAAAGGCGTAAAGTATCATTGTTTTGAGGTATTTGATATGAAGCTAGTTTTTCAAATTCATCATTTTTTGGAAATAAAGAATCGACTTTTAGAATGTGATTTCCCTTAGCTAATTCATCTTTAATATTGAATTGAATAGTTTTGTCATATTTATGATAGAAGTATAAATTCACGGTTCCGCTAGTGTTATCCCAAATAGAAGTTAATAGTGTTCCGTCGCCAATTTTTTCTCTGCAAACATGCATGGTGTCGGATAATTTTCGGCAAAATTCTAAATCGGTTTCTAATTTGTTATTCAAAAACAAAACACCATTTTGATAGCGTTCTAATTTAGAAGCATCTTCTTTTGATGTTATAGATGGACAAAAATTAGATAAAACATAACTTGCATCATTGCCCGAAATAATTTTGTAAGGTTCCACCACGATGTATTTTCCGGATTTATCAACGTAAATGAAAACATCTTCTATAAAATAACTGTAATCGTATTTTTCAATAAAGTTTTTTACATCTTCAACTGTTTTGCAAGTGTGAAGAATGTCTTTTAGATATTGAGTTGGATTGTTTATTTTTAGGCGGTTTTTAAAATTGGAATTCTTATTTTCTGGATGATACGATGCTAATCTTGAAAATATCAATCCGTGCTCATTCATTCCAGATTGTGGTGCATAACCATTTTTTCCATCAAATCTAGAACCCGTAAAAGCAGTACCAAAAGGAGCTTTTTTGTTCCCAATTTCAAACCAAATATGTGGCGTTGTTCTCCATGCATCCTCATTACAACCCACCATGGTTTTACCATTTTTGGTCACTTTGTACATACTACATGGATTTGCAATATTTATCGATAAAAGAAATAAAAGGGCAAAAACGATTTTAATACTTTTCATACAATTCCATTTGGTTCAATAATAAAACGACTGAATTGCTAAAATGTTACATTCTTAATAAATTTGAATTAATTGAATTTGTCTTTAATTAGGTTGATAAAGAATTGTTAATTAACAACAAACAAAATGAATATCTCACTATTTTTGATAAAAAAGCAGATGAGATATTTTCGTTTAATAGCGTTTTCGGTTTTCTTTTTGAGTTTTTCTGTGAAAGCTCAAGACTTGATTACGTTTCAAAACTTTGACGAATTGAATGCTTATATTCAAAATAATTCGGATAAACCTTTGGTAGTTAACTTTTGGGCCACTTGGTGTGCGCCATGTGTGAAAGAATTACCATATTTTCAAAAATTACATCAAGAAAATCCAAATATAAAAGTTGTAACCGTAAGTTTAGATTTCGATAAACAAGTAGAAAGTAAATTGAAACCATTTTTGAAAAAGAAGAATTATTCGTTCGTGACGACATACATGGCGGATAAAAAATTCAACAATTGGATTTCAAAAGTCGATGAAAATTGGTCAGGTTCTATTCCGGCTACTTGGATTATAAATGGAAATAAAGGTGTTTTTGTAGAACAAGAATTTGCCTCGTTTGAAGAATTAAATCAGTTTGTAAATGAATCACTAACTAAAATAAATTAATTACTATGAAAAGAATTGGATTTTTTGCCCTACTAATGGGTGTTTTGATGAGTTTTACTAATCCTACAGGTTATAAAGTAGGAGATAAGGCTACCGATTTCAAATTAAAATCGGTTGATAATAAAATGTACAGCATGGCGGATTATAAAGATGCGAAAGGATTTATCGTGGTGTTTACTTGTAATCATTGTCCGTTTGCTGTTAAGTATGAAGACAGAATTATTGATTTAGCTAAGAAATACAAATCGAAAGGTTATATTTTGTTAGCGATTAATCCAAATGATCCAGCGGCGCAGCCTGACGATAGTTTTGAATTAATGCAAAAGAGAGCGAAAGAAAAGAAATTTACATTCCCATATTTGTTTGATGAAGGTCAGAAAATTTATCCACAATATGGGGCTACGAAAACACCTCACGTATTTTTATTAGATAAGAATTTAGTAGTTAAATATATTGGTGCTATCGATGATAATGTAGAAGATGCTTCTCAAGTGAAAGAAAAATATTTAGAAAATGCAATTGCTGCTTTAGAAAAAGGCGAGGAGCCAACACCAAATACTACAAAAGCAATTGGTTGTTCTATTAAAGTGAAAAAATAAATTTTAGTTATATTATTAGAAAGAGTGAAATGTAATGTTTCACTCTTTTTTTTTAGAATTAACGTATCCAAGTTTTTCGAATTCCAATTAGAACAAAAATCAACAAAGAGTAAATGATAAAGAATGGAGCGATGAATTCAATCCATCCTAAAGGTAACATGAACGCAATTATTAATAATTGAAAACCCAATCCGTAAAGCGAAAGAGAAGTCATGAACCAATTAGGAAATGTTTTTACTTTATAAGCATCAGCATCTAAGAAGTGAATAATTTTATCGAATATGCTGTAAACTAAGGTGTAGATTCCAAATAAAATATTAACTGCTTGTTGTGTTTCACCAGGTAAAGCTTTTGGGGTTTTGTATTCGAAAATTTTACTCGTTGCATCGCCTCCAACTGATTTATTTCTCAAAATTACATAGTAATAATTGTAAAGTGTTCCTTGCAATTGAATACCAATAAAAGCCAATAATGCGACCCAAATAGAAGTTTTAGAAACATAACAAATTGACATCAAAAAAAGAAAATTTAAGATAATATCAAATACACTATCTAAATATCTTCCCACGTAAGAAGGTGTTTTTTTTAATCGGGCTAGTTCTCCATCAGCGGCATCAATTCCCGATTTTAAGATGATGAAAAAAGCAGCAGCTAAATAGTGTTGGTTTAAAATACAATAAATTGCAAGTAAGCCAGAAATTCCAAATAAAAGTGTTACATGAATAGGTGTAAATCGTGTTTCTTTTAATTGAAGAGCGAAAAATCTTCCGAAAGATCTTCCGTAGTCAGATAAATCTAAAAATTTATCCGAAGTATTTAATTTTGACATTTAAAGTTAATAACAAAGAACTGTGACAATATAGTCGGTAACCTTATTTTGTGAATCTATGCAATGTAAAAGTCATGGCGGTTAATAAAAAGAAAGCCATAATTTGATGTGCTAATCCTAACCAAAGTGGCACATGGAATAACAATGTGAAAATTCCTAAAATGAATTGGATAAACACAAAAACTAACAACGTTTTAACTCCGTTATCTTGGGTTTTATCTAATACAAATTTTCTACTTTTTATGAATAAGAAAATAATCATTCCAACAACTAAATAAGCAAATGTTCGGTGAATGAATTGCACGCCACTTTTTCCTTCAGTAAAGGCTAAAAGTAAATTCGATTGTTCTAATTGAATACTTTCATGGAAAAATTGTCCATCGCTCATTAAAGGCCAATGATTGTGAATTAATCCTGCATTTAATCCTGCAACAAAACCTCCGTAAATAATTTGAATGATTAGAATTACCAAAGCAATACGAGCAATTTTTCGTAATTCTAAAACTGGTAATTTTCTCTCTGGATAAATTAAATCTAAAGCCACCCAAAGCGTGTAAGCAAACGTAATAAAAGCAAATGTCAAGTGAATCGCTAATCTAAAATGACTCACATCGGGCATGTCTTTTAAACCGCTAGCTACCATGAACCAACCCAAGAATCCTTGAAAAGCACCCATTCCCAAAAGAATAAAACATTTTTTGATGGTTTCCTTATCTAATTGTTTTTTGATTAGGAAATAAACGAACGGAATAATGAAAACCACTCCAATAATACGACCAATAAAACGGTGGAACCATTCCCAAAAGAAGATGAATTTGTAGTCGTCTAATTGAAAATCTTTGTATTGATTTACTTTTTGATATTCAGGAAATTTCTTGTATTCTTCAAAGGCTTCCACCCATTTTTCTTCCGACATAGGAGGGAAGGTGTCGTTGATTAAATGCCAATCGGTCATGGATAAACCTGAGTTGGTTAGACGCGTAATTCCACCAACAGTTACCATGATAAATAACAAAACACATCCCGAAAGTAGCCAGTAAATAACCGATTTATTTGTTTTCATTTTTTTGATATTCAAAAAGCACTTCAAATTTACTCAATGATCATCTGAAAAGCGCTTTAACAAATTATAAATTTTATACTTTTTTTAATCCCAATTTTGAAGCTTTGTTTAAAACAAATTCCTTTGCAGGTTCATATTCATTTGGGATTTCTCCTTCTAAAATAGCTTCTTTAACCGCTTCTTTTAGAATTCCAATTTCTCTACAAGGTTTTAAACCAAATAGTTCCATGATTTCTTCGCCCGAAATAGGTGGTTGAAACACACGAACTCGGTCTTTTTCCTCTACTTCTACAATTTTTTCTTTAACAATGTCGAAGTTCTTATGGTATTTCTGAAATTTCTTTGGATTTTTTGTGGTGATATCCGCCTTACATAAAGTCATTAAACTATCAATATCTTCACCTGCATCAAAAACCAAACGTCGAACAGCACTATCAGTAACAATATCTTCCGCAATTACGATTGGGCGCGAACTCATCATCACCATTTTTTGCACGAATTTCATCTTGTGATTCAAAGGCATGTGCAAACGTTCAAATATTTTTTTGACCATTTTTCCGCCTAAAAATTCATGTCCGTGAAACGTCCAACCTTGTTTTTTGTTGAATCTTTTGGTTGGAGCTTTTCCAATATCGTGTAATAAAGCCGACCAGCGTAACCAAACATCATCAGTATTCGGGCAAATATTATCGACAACCTCTAGCGTGTGGTAAAAATTGTTTTTGTGTGTGTGACCTTCTACTTCTTCTACATTATTCAAAGCCGTTAGTTCAGGTAAAAAAATATCTAACAAACCGGTTTGATACAAGTGTAAAAATCCAATCGAAGGTTTTTCAGAAGCTAAAATTTTATGCAATTCATCAACAATTCGTTCGCCTGAAATAATATTGATTCTATCTTTGTTTTTAGAAATTGCTTCCAAAGATTCAGATTCAATTTCAAAATTCAATTGTGTTGCAAAACGAATCGCACGCATCATTCGCAACGGATCGTCGGAATAGGTAATATCTGGATTTAAAGGCGTTTTGATGATTTTGTTTTTCAAATCTTCCACACCATTAAAAGGATCAACTAAATCGCCAAAGTTTTCAGAATTCAATGAAAAAGCTAATGCATTTATCGTAAAATCTCTTCGTTCTTGGTCGTCTTTTAAAGTTCCATTTTCCACTAAAGGATTTCGGCTGTCATGAGTATATGATTCTTTTCGAGCTCCAACAAATTCCACGTCAATATCATCATAACGTAACATAGCTGTTCCGTAGTTTTTAAAAACTTGCACTTTTGGATGAAATGAAATTAGCTGAGAAACCTTTAATGCTAATTCAATTCCGCTACCAACGGCAACGATATCGATGTCTTTTTTATGGTCTCTGTTGAGTAATATATCACGAACAAAACCACCAATCACATAGCATTCCAAGTTAAGTTCTTGTGCGGCCTGTGAAATGATTTTGAAGATGTTATGTTCTAAATGTTGTTTGTAATTCATGCTTTAATTTGAAAATTTGAAAATTAGTTAATTTGAAAATTGGGATATTTTTCAAATCTTCAAATCTTCAAATCATTATTTTCTAATCACTTTTACCTGACTATCTAAACCTAATTTAATAATCGTAGAAGGATTTTTGCAAACTTTATCGTGGTGCAAATTTACTACATAGTCCACACCTTTTATAATTTCGGGACTAATTTCTTTAAAAGTTTTTGGAGTAAACATACCCGATATATTTGCAGAGGTAGAAACCAATGGTTTTTTCATTCGTTCCATTAGTTTGAAGCAGAAAGGTTCGGTTACCATTCGAACACCTAATGTATTGTCTTCAGCTATAATGTTTTTGGCGACATTTCGAGGATTGTCTAAGATTAAAGTGGTTGGTTTTTCGGATAAATCTAAAATTTGCCAAGCTACTTCTGGAATTTCTTTGAAAACGTTGTACATCATGCGTTCTCCATTTAGTAGAACAATCATGCTTTTAGTTTCTTCGCGTTGTTTTAAAGCATAGATTTTTTTTACGGCGTCTTCATTTGTAGCATCGCAACCAATTCCCCAAACAGTATCTGTTGGGTACAAGATGATGCCTCCGTTTTTTATTACTTCGAAAGCGTTGTGTACTTCTTCTGATATATTCATTAGTAAATCTTTAATTTTTTATAAAATCGATTACTGTTTTTTTGATTTTTTCTTTTACTGTGATGAAATCTTCTTTGTTTGTGAAAGATGATTTTAAATTAAATTTCTCGTCATTTTTTAATAAATCACAAGATAATTTAGTTCCGTTTGTATGAATAATGTGGAAAAATTCTTTAATTCCGTTTAATCTACAAGAACTTATGTTGTGGTCGTTAGGAATATCAATGTACAATGTAGGAGTTCCTAAAGATAAACTTGGTAAAGCACAATGAATTCTAGATGTAACTACATATTTTGCCGAAGCATATTTTCTTAATAATTCTTCACCATAAGCAAATATTTCGTAATCATTATTGAATTTATTGGCTGGCATGTAATGTTTAATATAAATAGCATTTTTTAAAACTTCATCATCAAATATTTGTGAAAATGAACGGTAAAAATCAATGGTTTTTTTCCAACTTTTTTTATTGTTTGATCTAATATATCTAGATCGAATTGTACTTATTGTATTAAATTTTGTTACTAACAAAAAAAGTCGAGTTAATTGACCTGACAAACCTCTAGATCTTTTATATCTTGGGTCAACAAAGTAAATGTTATCGTTTTTTTCGTTAGAACTATATTTTTCAGATAATGTCAAAGTAAGGCAACCTGTGTAGTAACATTTTACTCCTAAACTTTCTAAAAATTCAAGTGTAAAGTAATCTCTGCAACCAACAGGTTCGTTTTTTTTATAAAAATTGACAACTTCTTCTTTTCTAAAATGTGAATGAACAGAAGTATTGATATGATGCGAAACCAATAAAGGCATTATTTTTTCTGAAGGCGGAAAATTTTCTCCGTTCATTAAAAACCAACCATTCATAATTAGTTTCACTTGTTCTCCTTCGTATTCATTTAAAGCTTCTCTACTTATTAAAATAGGGTCTTGATTGCTTAAAAATTGTTTAGCAGCTAAACTTTGAATGTAGTCACCAATGTTTAATCCGTTATCTGTAAAGTCATATTTTAATAAAGCTTCTTTCATGCTAAAGTGATTTGTTTTTTCTTATTGAAAATAGTAAAATATTTTAAGTTATACTATTTTATAATACTTGTTGTTTATTTTATTAAATGAGTTTTGAAAAATGAATTTATATACTTTAAAAAGTAATTTTAAAATAAAATTTCTACTACTGTAAAAGTCTAATAGTAAAATTGATTTTTCATTTTTATGATTTATAATGTAATTAAAGATAAAAATTTTTTTTTCGATTTTCTTATTTAGTTTAATAACCTTTCTCTCTACTATTGTTTTGTTAAGGCAAGTTTTTATTTTTTCAAATGTTTCTTTTTTGTGAAGATTAGCGCCTCGATTAATTAATTCCAACATTTGAATTTTTAAAAAAATGATATATACTCCAATCAAATCTTTTGTTTTATTGTTATTACATTTTAGATAGTACTTTTCATAAATTTGTTCAATTATGGTTAAGTAATCAAAAATGTTCTTTTGTTTAATATTTTTTGTAATTGCGTTGTCATTATTCACGTTATAATAGTAAGTTGTTTTTTCTGAACAAAAAAAAGTACTAGCTAATGACATAGTTTCAAAATACCATAACACATCTTCGTGTAATATTCCATTGTAAAAAAGTAAATTATGATTTTTTAAAAAATCAAAACGATACAAGCGATTTTGCGCAATACAAGTTGTGCTTTTTTCAATCATGTATTCAATAAAACTAGCTTCAACATTATGGAGTAATTCATTTTTTGGCCATTCATTTGAAAGGAAGTCAACTGGTTTAAATTCTTGACCATATGTGCATAAAGTTTGACCAATAACAATATCGATATTTTTATTTGATTCAATAACATGAAATAAATCAGATAAAGCATTATCGGGTAAACTATCATCAGAATCTAAAAAAAAGAGATATTCTCCCTTTGCGAGATTAATTCCGTAATTTCTAGTACTTGATAATCCCTTATTTTCCTGAGAAACAAAATGAAACCTATCATCATCAATTATTTCATCATTAATAATTTGTTTACTGTTATCTTTGCTGCCATCATCAATAATTATACATTCCCATTCGGTAAAGGTTTGATTTTTTATTGAGTTTATCGTGTTTTTTATGAATAATTCTCCATTAAAACAAGGGACAATAATCGAAATAGAAGGCCTCATAAAATGCTCTATTTATTTAAACAAATATATTATTATTTTTAGATATTAAATAGTTATATTAAGAACTGTAATTAACAATTAATATATTACTTTTATTTTTAAAATAATGCAAAACTTATTTAATGAATTTTAGTTTAAAATAAGTAATAATCTAATGAAAATACTTTATTTCTATCCCGAAAATCCAGCCGCTTCTATTCAAGGAAATAATGCCAGAGCATTTGCTTTACTTCAATATTTCAAAAGTAAGAATCATAAAATTGATTATGTAGGAATTGCTTCAAAATCATTTTCTGAAGTTGATTTAGAATCAATTAAAAATGCTGATTTGATAGAAAATGGCTTTCTTTTGAGAGAAGACAAACCTATTTCTAAAACTTTATCTTACTTATTTACCTATGCAATTCCAAATAAATTAAAAGGAAGAATTAGAGATTTTGATAGAACTAGATTTGGTCATAAAGAACAGTTTTTAAAAATTTTGAAAGACTACCAATATGATTACATTATTATTTCGTATGCTTATTGGGCTGAATTAATTAAAGAAAATAAATATTTAAAGAATGCTAAGTTAATAATTGATACTCATGATTTTTTGACTTCACAGTTTCAAAATCAAAAGCGATTTAATTTGGGTAAGTATTTTAATAAAGAAATTGAATTGTTGAATTTATTTCAAAAAGTTTGGGTCATTTCTTCAGATGAAAATTATGTGTTTTCGCAATTTGTTTCAAGTGAAGTAATCACAATTCCTCATGCTTTGCAAGCTAAATTTCAATTGAATAGCGCTAAAAAATATGATTTGGTTTATGTTGCTAGTAGTAATGAGCATAATGTGAAATCAGTAAAATGGTTTTTTGAAGAAGTTTATCCTAAATTAAATCATAATCTGTCCATTTGCGTTGTTGGAAAGATAAATGATCATATTCCAGAACTTCCAAATGTGACTAAAATGCATTTTGTTGAAGATTTAAATCGAGTTTATAGTGAATCAAGAGTAGCAATTTGTCCAATGTTATCTGGTTCTGGACTTAAAATAAAGGTTGTTGAAGCACTTTCTTTTGGTTTGCCTGTTGTTTGTAATCCAAGAGGAATTGATGGATTAATAAATAAAACTAACAATGGTTGTTTAGTAACCGAAGACGCTACAACTTTTTCAAAATATATTGAACAACTACTAACGGATAAAAGCTTTTACCAGCAACAACAAACGTTGTCTGAAAATTTCTTTGTCAATTATTTATCAGTAGAATCGGTTTATTTAGAGTTAGATAAGGTTTTTAAATAGATTGAATTACATTTCGCAAATGTTCTTTTGAAAATGGTTTTAAACTATCCTCACTGGCATTGCTTAATTTTTGCCAAAGTTCTTCATTTTGATAAAGTTCAATAATTTTAGCAGCAAATTCACTAGAATCATTTGTTATGATCGCATGATGATTATTTGTTAAATTCATTCCTTCTGCGCCAATGTCTGTTGTGATAACGGGTAAATAATATTCAAATGCTTGACCAATTTTGCCTTTAACTCCGGCACCATATCGCAAAGGAGCCACCATTAATTTACTATTTAAAAAATAAGATGCTACATTTGGAACATATCCTAAAAATTCAAACATAGGATGCGAAATTCCTTTGATTTCTTCAGCAACATCTCCAATAATTTGCACTTTTATGTCCTTATTAGTTTTCCAAACTTTAGGCATAACTTCATTGTAAAGAAAGTAAATAGCATCAATATTTGGGGTATGTTTTGAACCAATAAATAAAATATTTTGTCTTTGGTTAAAAGTTGGAATTTCAGCTTTGCTAACTTTTGGATAATGAATATTTGAAATAGTAATTACTTTTTCTGGTGATACATATTTACTAATTAACTCTTTTTCTTTCTCAGAAATTGCAACAACAATTGAGGCTTTCTTGATTAATTTAGTTTCAATTTTTTTGTATTTGAAATACCTTTTATAATCCGAAATTTTAAATGGATTTAATAATAGTGATCTTTTATATCTTAAAAAATGAACATCTACCATATCATAGATGATTTTTGATTTAGGTGAATGCTGAGAAACAAAATTCAGGTTTTTTTTAAATGAATTCGGACCATTAAACCAAACAAAGCCAACATCTTTTAAAGTTTGAATTTTCTCAATTTCTGAAACATTTAAAATTGTAACACCAATCTCGGAGAAATATTTCCAATATTTACTACTTGAATTGTTTTCATTAGTAAGAAAATAGCATTCAAAATTAGCATTAAGAAACTCTTCAATAATCTCTTTTAATCGATTTGCTCCTGAATCTTTATCGTATGTAGGAAGACTGTTACTAACAAAAACAATACTTTTTTTCATTTTACTTTTCTTTATTTTTTTAGAAGAGAATGATTCAGTTGACCACCTTTTACTAAAACCTTGAAAATCTCCCAATATTCAGGTTTGAAAAAACTTCGTATAAAATATTTTACTATGAAAAACAATAAAATTAATTTATGAGCCCACCAACCATAATGTTTTCTGATTACATAAAGTGTTGAAAGTTTTAATTCGGTCTTTATAGCAATCGATTTTTTTGTACTAGCGCCGTGGAAATGTATAAATTTAGCTTCCGGAATTAAATAAGCATATTTGTTGATTTTTAACATTCTTTTGCAAATATCTGTTTCTTCTTGGTATAAGAAAATTTTAGTATCAAATCCTCCAATTTTATCAAAATCTTCTTTTCTAAATACCATGAAACTTCCGCTAACAAATTGCCCTCTTTTTGGTTTAGAATAGATTTGTTTTCTTTTAGGATATCTTTTTGGGTTTATGAATTCTAGAAAATCTCTTCCAAATAGTTCCTTATTCGGAGATGTAAAATGATCAATTGTAGGTAAAAAATCGCCATTTTCTTTAAATGATTGTGGACTACAAACCCCATAACTAGGATTTGATTCCATTGCATCAATTAAAATAGAAAAACAATCGTTTTGAAGAATAGTATCATTATTAACAAAGGCTAAAAATTTTCCTTTAGCTTCAGATGATCCCACTGTATTTCCACCTCCAAAACCACTATTTATTGGGTTTTTAATTAACTTTAAGCGATTGTATTTTTTTATTTGCTCTTCTAAGTTTTGGAGATCTGTAATTTCAGAACAATTATCAACAAGAATTATTTCATAATTAATGGAATCAGAAATAGTATTTACAATACTCTCTATACAATTTATAGTATATTTACTCGTATTGTAGTTAATTATTATTATTGATAAATCCATTCGTTGTTTACTATCGTAAGTTAAATAAAATGCAATTTTTTTATTTTAATTTTTAATTTATATAATTTTACAAAATCAATCAATCAAAATAAAAAATCAAATTCAATGAAAATATTACATATATCTGGAGCAAAAGGATGGGGCGGCAATGAGCAACAGATGATGTATATTTTACCCGAATTAGCAAAAAATGAAGTTGAAAATTTAGTTTTTGGTATTGAAGATTCGGTATTAGAAAGTCAATGTGCTAAAAAATCAATCTCGTTTATTGGAGTCAAAGATAGAAAATTAAATAAACCAAGAAACTTTTCTTTATTAAAGAATGTAATTCATGATTTTCGTCCTGATATAATCCATTTACATACAAGTGATTCCTTAACATTTTACGTAATTGCAAAAATTTTATTTGGTATTAAACCCAAAACGGTTTTTTCTAAAAAAGGGATGGGAACAAGTAGTAGCTTCTTGAGTAATTTAAAATATAATTTTAAAGGACTATCTTCAATTATTTGTGTTTCTAATTCGGTAAAAAGGGATTTAGGTAAAATCTTAAACGAAAAAGCAAAAAGCAAAACTGTAGTAGTTCACGATTGTGTTTCTTTAGAAATATTGAATCTGAAATCAGTTTTAGATTTAAAAGAAACATATAAAATTGATTCAGAGCTTAAGGTTGTTGGCAATATCGCCAATCATTCCAATGCAAAAGATTTACCAACGTTCATAAATGTTGTTGACGAAGTGGTTAATAATCTTAACCGAAAAGATATTAAGTTTATCCAAATAGGTGAATTCACAAAAAATACGCCTGAATTGAAACAACTAGTCAAAGATAAAGGATTGGAAGATGCAATAATCTTCACAGATAAAATCGAAAATGCTTCTTCATTAGTACCACAATTTGACGCTTTTTTGATGACTTCACAAAGGGAAGGTGGCCCAACATCTGTTTTAGAAGCCATGCTACTAGGAACACCCGTAGTTTCAACTCAAGTTGGAGTGGTTCCAGATGTTATTCAAGACGGAAAAAATGGTTTTATTGCTCCAGTGAAAGATTTCAAGCAATTGGCTGCTAAAGTTTTAACTCTTTTAGATAATGAAAGCTTAAAATCTGAGTTTGTTGTAAAAAGTAAAGCAATCATTCAAAATGATTTCAATGCTGAAAATATTGCTAAGCAAACCAAAGAGGAATACCTTAGAGTGATGAAATTATAAATACTGATTTACACCTTTTTCAACAAAAGTTATCTTTTTCTCTCTTACTTCATCTTCAATAGCATTGTTTAAATGAATGTGACTTTTGTCTTGTTCTTTATGGTAGATATGATAAGCAATTCCAACATTTTTTAATCGTTTCCCTTGAATTCCGATATTGTGAATGCGTTGAATTAACTCAGAATCATCAACTCCCCAACCTACTAAACCTTCATTAAAACCATTTACTTTAATGAAATCTTCTTTCCAAAACGACATGTTACAACCTCTAAGTTTAGAAGAACGTTTGTCGTGAAGTTTAGCAGAATTCATAAAAAATGGAATTCGTAATGTTCTTCCACGTTTTTTAATTCCTTTGGAAAAGAAATGAAACGAAGTAGTTTTGTTCTTGAAAATACTTTCTAAAATCGATTTTTGAATATTAACTCGTGAACCAAATAAATAAACTCCTTTTTCAGCATAAGTTAAATGATCTTTTACAAAATCAGGATGCATAATGATATCGCCATCAATTTCTACGATGTATTCGTATTTAGCTTGTGCAATGGCTTTATTCATGATTTTTGGCTTTTGATTGCCATTATCTTCATGCCAAACGTGAATTAACGGAATAGGAAATGATTTTTGAAAACGTTCAATCAACAAACGAGTTTCCTCTTTTGAACCATCATCAGCAACAATTACTTCATTGGGTAAAACTGTTTGTTTAGTAATGCTTAAAAGCAATAGTTCAAGCGCTTCGGGCCAGTTATAAGTTGGTGTAACTAAGGAACATTTTGGTAATTCTTTCATATTCGTTTGCTAAAATCATGTAAAAATATTCAATAAATTGGAATTATAACCAACAATAGCTACTTTTGAATAAAAAAAACATGCTAGCGCAGTATCATCCTAACTTCTCAAAATATAAAACTCAAATCGAAAATTGCATTACCCATTTTGCATCATCTGGAAAAGATTTTGTTATTGGAAAACGAAATGCAATTAAACTTTTTGAATTGGGAAATGAAGTGATTAGCATCAAATCGTTCAAGAAACCTAACATCATTAATAAAATTGCTTATCGCTATTTTAGAAAATCAAAAGCGCGTCGTTCTTTCGAGTTTGCTTCTAAATTGATGGAAATGCAAATTGGTACGCCACAACCAGTAGCTTTTTTTGAAAATTATGATTTTATCGGATTAAAAGAAAGTTACTACGCATGCGAACATTTAGAGGATGTATTTGAATTTAGAGAAATTGTTCAAAATGAAGCTTTTGAAAATAGAGATTTTATCATTCGAAAGTTTACCCAATTTACCTTTGAAATGCATCAAAAAGGCATTGAGTTTTTAGATCATTCACCAGGAAATACCTTAATTCGTAAAAATACTGACGGAAGTTATTCCTTTTTTCTAGTGGATTTGAACCGAATGAAATTTCATGAAACTATCGATTTTCAAACCCGAATGAAGAATTTATCGAAAATCACACACAAGAAAGACATGATTGCAGTGATGAGTAATGAATACGCAAAACTTTCAAACGGTGACGAAACTACTATTTTTGAAACCATGTGGGGATTAACGGCCGATTTTCAATATCGCTTTCACCGAAAAAAAAGAATCAAAAAGAAATTAAAGTTCTGGAAAAAGTAGTATTTTTCACTTTTAATTCTTTGCATGAAATTATCGGTAATTATCACCACTTACAATTCGGAAGAATGGCTTCAAAAAGTGCTTGTTGGATACAGCGTCCAAACTGAGCCAGACTTTGAGGTTGTTATTGCCGATGATGGTTCTACCGAAAAAACAAAAACAATAATTGAATATTTTCAAAGCCAATTTAAGTTTCCAATTGTTCATGTTTGGCAAGAAGATAATGGTTTTCAGAAATGTAAAATCTTAAATAAAGCTATCTTAAAAACCAATTCCGATTATTTACTTTTTACCGATGGCGATTGTATTCCACGAAAAGATTTTGTTGCCCAACATTTAAAGCACCAAGAAGAAGGCTATTTTCTTTCAGGAGGCTATTTTAAATTACCAAGGGAAACGTCTCTGAAAATTTCATTAGAAAATATCCAAAAGCAAGATTGTTTTTCTATTTCTTGGTTGATAAAAAATGGAGTTTCTAAGACTTTTAAATTATCAAAACTGACCAAGATTTCACTTTTTGCGGCTTTCATGAATTGGTTAACACCTACAAAACGAACTTTTAACGGTCACAATACATCTTGCTTTAAGAAAGATTTAATTGCGGTGAATGGTTTTAACGAAGAAATGCAATACGGTGGTTTGGATAGAGAAGTTGGCGAACGTTTGTTCAACTTCGGAATTTTATCCAAGCAAATTCGTTACAGTGCTGTTTGTTTGCATTTAGACCACAAAAGAGGTTACGCAACGCCAGAAACTTGGGAGAAAAACAATACCATTCGTAATTTCAATAAAAAACACAATGTGACTTTTATTGAAAATGGTTTGTCAAAATATATCAGCGAATAATCTCAAAAAAATCTTTCAATTTCTCTTTAATTAAGGCAATCGGATATTCTTCAAAATATTTGAATGTATTTTCTTTGATGTATTTCTCGTCAACTTCGGTATAAATTTCTGGTTTCAAATCTTTTAAATGGATTGAGATGTTTTTCTCATCTTCAAAAATTTGCCATGTTTCTTTATCTACACTTGGTGAAAACAGCGAAAACGTAGGAATAAATAGTGCTTTTGCCATATTTACACTTCCGCCTTCGTTGCCAATTAAAGCATCACATTGCGACATTAAACCTAAAAACGAACGTAAATCATTGGCATACAAATCAAAATAAATGCGTTGTTGTGTTTCGGGTTGACACAAATCGAAGATTTTTTGAGCGTCTTCTTTTTGTTTCGGAATATAGTTGAAAAGTAAATTCGCATCAGTTGTTTGAACTGTAAAATCTAACAATTCCGCCATTTTTTCAAACGGATAGGTTTTGTACCATTCGCTACCTAAAATCCCAATCATAAAAGTGGGCTTGTCTGTTTTTAATGGGAATTTTGATAGTATTTCCTTTGCTTGATTAATTTCCGAATCCGTTAAAAAAACTTTCGGTTTATAATCGGTAATTTCTTCCTCAATAAGTGGTTTTAGTAAACGTAAACGATTTATAATTGCCAATCCAATATCCGATTTAGTTCCGTTTTTTAAGCGTTCAATATTATAGTTGTAAAAAATATTGGAGTAGCCTTTCTTATATGAAATTTTATATTTTGCGCCAGAAAATAGTGTGATTAAATTGGTTTCCAACTTACTGTAAGCATCAATTACCGCATCATATTTGGTACTTCTAATTTTGAAAATAAATTGAAAAAGTGAAAGATAGTTTTTTCGCACTTTTTCTTCCAAAACAATAATATTGTCAATATTTGGATTGTTTTTTAGTACATCAACACAATTGGCGTAGCACATGTAGTCCACTTGCGCATTCGGATATTTTTGCTTCAAATTATTGGATAAAATAGTTGAGGTAAGTACGTCTCCAATTCGCTTTTGTTGTATGACTAAAATTTTCATTTTTGATAAATTATTTGGCTAAAATACACTGATTTTGAAACTTTGCCAACAAAATAATTTGATTACTTTTGTGAAAATTCAATTTTTATGGCAATTAGCGGTTTAGTCATTACTTATAATGAAGAAAAAAATATTGGAAAATGCATCGATGCTTTGTTTGAAGTGTGCGATGAAGTAATCATTGTTGATTCGTTAAGTGTTGATAATACAGTGAAAATTGCCGAAGAAAAAGGAGCAAAAGTTGTTTCTCAAAAGTTTCTTGGCGATGGACCACAACGCACGCACGGATTGCCATTTTGCAAAAACGATTGGATTTTAAATTTAGATGCAGACGAATTTTTAGATAAAGATTCCAAAGAATTTATCTTAAAAGGAAAGTATTTAGAAGGAAATTACGATGCTTTTTCGTTTCGAGTTAAAAACTTTTTAGCTGATGAATTGATTGATTTTTCAGGTTGGTATCCCGATCATAAAGTGCGTTTTTTTAATAAGAAAACAGCGAAACCTTCAGAAGCTAAAGTGCATCAAAAAATAGAAACAACTAACGAGAAAAAGGTAGCCGTTCACATTTTACACTACGGCTGGGAATCTTTTGAGCAAATTATCGCAAAGAAAAACCAATATTCTACTTGGCATGCGCAACAACTTTTTGACCAGGGAAAAAGAGTAGGAGCAATGAAGCCTGTAATTAATGGTTTAACCGCTTTTGTAAGATGTTATTTCTTCAAAAAAGGAATTTTCAATGGAATTGACGGCATCACAATAGCCTTAATTCAAGGGTTTTTCTCGCACATGAAATACGCCAAACTGCTGAAATTACAACGCCAAGAAAAATTATTGAAGCGTTAATTTATTTCCAATCATTCGCTCGTTAAACGATTGAATATAGGCTTTTATAAACGTTTCCATTTCGGTTGCTTTTGCTTTTTCGGTTTTGATTACATTGGTTTTTAGCAATTCATCTTTCTTGAAATTATACAATCCTAACGTTTTTTTTCCATCGAAAGCCAAGTAATAATCGCCCGAAACATAATGGTAAATATTATCTAAATAATACACCACAAAATCTTTTTCAGATTTGTACGATTTTCCGTAGGTAATCATTTTACTATCAATATTCAAATAATCAATTATCGAAGGCATGATGTCAATTTGTTGTAAATTCTTCTGATTTTTCCCAACGATAGAAGGATTTGAAGGATCAAAAAATAATATTGGCACTCTAAATTTTCCAACATTAGTTTTAAATTTTTTCTCTGTTGGTTCTGATGAAGTGTGGTCTGAAGTTATTACGAATAGCGTGTTTTTATACCAATCTTCTTTAGAAGCCGTTTCAAAAAAGCGTTTCAAAGCATAATCAGAATAAGCAATACTTTCATGAATTTTAGTAGTTCCTTTTGGAAATTTACCTTTGTGTTTTTCTGGAATAATGTATGGATTATGAGACGAAATTGTGAAAATCGTACTAAAAAATGGTTGTTTGAATTCGGTCATCTTCTCTGAAAAATATTGCATAAATTCTTCATCAAAAATGCCCCATCTTCCATCAAAAGCTTCTGGACCAACGTATTCATTCTTCCCAAAATAATTATCAAAACCAGCTACTTTACAATATTGGTCAAAATTCTGACTTCCGTTGAAAGCACCATGAAAAAACGCAGTTTGATAACCATTATCTTTTAAAATTTTTGGTAAACCATACACTTCATTAATCGAATAACTTGACGTAATTAGTGAATTATTCATCAAACTCGGAATACTCGAAAGTGTTGAAGGAACAGCATCAATAGAAAGTTTTCCATTAGCAAAACCGTTTTCAAAGAATAACGATTTTTCAATCAAATCATCTAAAAAAGGCGTTTGTCCACGCTGAATATTTTCTCGTCCGAAACTTTCTAAAATAATAATTACCACATTTTTTTTGTTCGGATTTTCAGTTGAAGAGATTTCAGTTATTGGATTGAAAATTTGATTTAATTCTGTTTCTGAAAAGTATTTTGGTGATTCTAACGTTTCTTTTTTACCAATAGTTTTGATGATGCAAAACGGAGTATTCAGCACAATTGCCGACTGATTTATCGAACCATAATTTACAGCATCAACAATACGTAACGGTTTTTTCTGGAAACCACCACGACCTAATAAGAAAACAAATCCCATTAAAAGAATAAATATTCCGGATTGTTTTGCAATTTGAGACCAGTTTGCACTTTGTTCACTTGCTGATTTTAGATTAGCAATTATTTTCCAAAAGCCAAAACCCAAAAGAATTGCTAATAACGGCAAATGCCAAAACTCAACTAAAAAAGAAAAAATTAATCCGCCAATTTCATTTTCCATTCCGCTTGCTGTAATCATGCCAAAAGTACTTCTTCTGCCGGTGAATTTGTAATATTCGAAATCAACAAAATTGGTTAAAATGAAGATGAAATTCACAATGAAGAAACCAATTTTCAAATACTTTTGATAGTTGGGTTTGTATTTAAAATTACCTGGAATAAAGTGCAAAAGTGCAAAAACTAAGTTGATGTACGCTATTGCCGATAAATCGAAATGAATTCCACCCAAAAAACCTTTAGCAGAAATGTTTTCAAAGGCATTTCGATTGAAAAAGTAAAACAACAAACGACAAATTTGATATATAAAAAGAACAATAAAAAAGCGCTTGAAAAATAGTTTTACACTGCTAAAATAGTTTGACATAGAAAGGTAATTTTCAGCAAATTTAACCATTCATATAAAATTTACAATTTATTTACTTGTAATTTACTTTTAGAGGAAAATAAAAATTCCAATTCACAACAATTTTGTCATGAATTGGAATTCACTTTGTATTTTAATTTTGATTATACCGCTACGTTGTATTCTCTCAATGCATCATTCAAAGAAGTCTTCAAATCGGTTGAAGGTTTTCTTTGCCCAATGATAATTGCACAAGGTACTTGATAATCGCCAGCTGGGAATTTCTTCGTATAACTTCCTGGAATTACTACTGAACGAGCCGGAACAACTCCTTTGTATTCAATAGGTTCATCTCCTGTTACGTCAATAATTTTAGTAGAACCAGTCAAACACACATTCGCACCTAAAACCGCTTCTTTTCCTACGTGAACACCTTCTACCACAATACATCTTGAGCCGATGAAAGCACCATCTTCAATAATTACTGGAGCGGCTTGTAATGGTTCTAAAACACCACCAATTCCAACACCACCAGAAAGGTGAACATGTTTTCCAATTTGCGCACAACTTCCTACGGTTGCCCATGTATCTACCATCGTGCCTTCATCTACATAAGCACCGATGTTTACATAACTTGGCATTAAAATTACACCACTAGAAATATAAGCACCATATCTTGCTACTGCATTTGGAACTACACGAATTCCTTTTTCTGCATAATTACGTTTCAACAACATTTTATCGTGATATTCAAAAATACCCGATTCCCAAGTTTCCATTTTTTGAATAGGGAAGTACATCACTACTGCTTTTTTAACCCATTCGTTTACTTGCCAGCCATTTTCAACTGGTTCAGCAACACGAAGTTTTCCGCTATCTAATAATTCGATAACTTCTCTAATGGCTTTTTGCGTAGTTTCTTCTTGTAATAAAGCACGATTTTCCCATGCTTGTTCTATTGTAGCTTGTAAATTGGTCATGATTGTAAAAATTTGTGATGCAAAGATAACATTTTATGAATTTTGGAATTCTTTTTGATGTAAGAAATAAGTCGTAAATTTACATTAATCACAAAAAATAGAAACGTTATGAAAAAAAGTCTATTTCTATCAGCCCTAATTGCTCTAAGTTCTATCTCTTGTAAAGAAGAAATAAAAGATGACTCAGAGTTTCCATTATTGGATTCTACCGAAGTGGTAACAGATGGTCATAATGCCATGAATGCTCTAGATTATCATGGTGTTTATTATGGTGTTTTGCCTTGTGCTGATTGCGAAGGTATCGAAACAACAATCACGTTAACTGCTGATAGCTACACTAAAGAAGTGGTATATCAAGGAAAATCAAAAGAAATAATAACCGAAAAAGGAACTTTCACTTGGAATGAAGCTGGTAATACCATCACACTTTCTGGTTCTCAAGCTCCAAATCAATATTTTGTAGGTGAAAACGATTTGTTTCATTTAGATGTAGATGGAGACAGAATTGAAGGAAAAATGGCTTCTAAATACAGATTACAAAAGTTAGATACCACTACTTTGTCAAAAGATAGTAAAGTTTCGGAAGCTATGGCTACGGGTAATGAAGCAAGAAAAATAGTAGATGCAAAAGTTGAACTTAAAAAGTCAAAATGGCGTTTAGTAAAAATGAATGGAAATGTAGTGAAGAAAGATTCAAATATTGAAAAAGAATATGGAATTACGTTTAATCCAGACGGAAGATTCTCAGCTTTTGCAGGTTGTAATAATATGATGGGAAGCTATAAATTAAAAGAAGATGTAAGTCGTATTGAATTCTCAAAAGTGGCCTCAACCATGATGGCTTGTGAAGATATGATTACCGAACAAGAATTAGCTAAAGTTTTAGAAATGGCTGATAATTATAATTTTGATGGCAAAACGCTAAAATTAAACAAAGCTAGAATGGCAACTTTAGCCGAATTTGAAATTATTAAGTAAATTGAACTTATATTTGCTAAAAATTAGTCAATAAATGCGAATTTTAGCAATAGATTACGGAATAAAAAGAACAGGCATTGCCGTTACTGATGAAATGCAGATGATAGCTTTTGGGCTAACCACAGTAGCTTCAGAAACGGCAATTGCTTTTTTAAAAGACTATTTTTCTAAAGAAAAAGTAGAACGTGTCATTGTTGGCGAACCCAAACAAATGGACGGAACACCATCACAAAGTGCTGAAATTATCAATGCGTTTGTGACTAAATTTCAAGAAGCTTTTCCTGAAATGTCTGTTGAACGTGTCGATGAACGATTTACTTCCAAAATGGCATTTCAAACGATGATTGATAGTGGCTTAAATAAAAAACAACGCCAAAATAAAGCCTTGGTTGACGAAATTGCCGCAACAATTATACTTCAAGATTATTTGCGTTATAAAAAATAGTACTTTTGCACTCGAAATTTAGAATTCAGAAGTTAGAAATTAGAAAATACAGATTATGATTTTACCAATATACGGATACGGAGAACCAGTTTTACGCAAAGTTTGTGAGGACATTACACCAGAATATCCGAATCTTAAAGAAACAATTGCTAATATGTATGACACTATGTGTCATGCACACGGCGTTGGTTTGGCTGCTCCACAAGTTGGGTTACCTATTCGTCTGTTTATTGTAGATACCGAACCTTTTAGTGATAGTGATGATGTTTCTAAAGAAGAAGCGGCTTTAATGAAAGAGTTTAAAAAGACGTTCATTAATGCTAAAATCATTAAAGAAGAAGGTGATATTTGGGGTTTCAACGAGGGTTGTTTGAGTATTCCAGATGTGCGTGAAGATGTTTTTCGTCATGATACGATTACAATTGAATATTTTGATGAAGATTTCAATAAGAAGACAGAAGTATATGATGGTTTAATTGCGCGTGTTATTCAACATGAGTACGATCACATCGAAGGAATTTTATTTACCGATCACTTGTCGATGCTGAAAAAGAAGCTAATTGGGAAGAAATTGCAAAACATCATGGATGGTAAAGCAAGACCCGATTATAAAATGAAGTACGTAAACAAAAAAGGACGTTAAAATTTTTGCATTTTTAAATAAAGATTAGATATTTGCCAACCTTAATAAGTAAGAAACATGAGCATTCAAAAAATATTAGCTATTTCTGGGAAACCAGGTTTATATGAATTAAAAATTCAAACACGTACAGGATTTGTAGCCGAGTCTTTATTAGACGGAAAAAAGATAACTGTTGGAATGAGAGCTAACGTAAGTTTGTTATCAGAAATTGCAGTGTACACATATTCAGAAGAAGTGCGTTTAGCAGAAGTTTTCAAAGCAATTGCTATGAAAGAAAACGACGGTTTAGCAATGTCTCATAAAGAAGATGATGCAAAATTAAAATCATACTTCAGAGAAATTTTACCAGAATTTGACGAAGACAGAGTGTATACGTCTGACATCAAGAAAATCTTAAACTGGTACAATTTGTTACAACCTAAAGGTTTCGTTTCATTAGAAGCATTATCTAAAGAAGTTAAAGAAGAAGAAACTCCAGCTGCTGAATAAGTAGTTGAAAACTATATTTTAAAATCCTGCGTTTTCCACGTGGGATTTTTTATTTTTACGATATTATTTCTATCAATATTGTACAGACAAGCCAATGGCTTGTCTCAACAGCCAAGATTAAAAGGCAAATAAGTACAGACAAGTCATTGACTTGTCTCAATATAAAATTTTACGAATAATGAACACACGCCAACAACAACTACAAGCTTTCAATCGCCTTTTAGATATTATGGACGATTTACGCGAAAAATGTCCGTGGGATAAAAAGCAAACGCTTGAAAGTTTACGTCATTTGACGATTGAAGAAACTTACGAATTAGGCGATGCAATCTTAGACAACGATTTGCAAGAAATCAAAAAAGAGTTGGGCGATGTATTGTTACACATTGTTTTTTATGCAAAAATTGGCAGCGAAACCAATGATTTTGATATCGCTGATGTAGCGAATTCCATTTGTGATAAATTAATCGATCGTCATCCGCATATTTACGGCGATGTGGTAGTGGCTGACGAAGAAGAAGTAAAGCAAAATTGGGAAAAACTAAAACTGAAAGAAGGCAAAAAATCAGTATTAGAAGGTGTGCCAAAAAGTTTACCGGCGTTAGTAAAAGCAAGTCGCATTCAAGATAAGGTAAAAGGTGTTGGATTTGATTGGGAAGAACCGCATCAAGTTTGGGACAAAGTGCAAGAAGAACTAAACGAACTCCAAGTTGAAGTACAAGCTGGCAATCAAGATAAAATAGAAGCCGAATTTGGCGATGTTTTGTTCTCCATGATAAATTATGCCAGATTCTTAAAAGTAAATCCAGAAGACGCCTTAGAACGCACCAATAAAAAATTCATTAAACGTTTTCAATATTTAGAAAGCAAAGCCACCGAATTAGGCAAACCTTTAATGGATATGACGCTAGCCGAAATGGATGTTTTTTGGGAAGAAGCGAAGAAGCTTTAATTGACAATTAATAATTAACAATTCATAATTCACATGTACTACGCAGTAATTTTTACCTCTACCAGAACCGAAGTAGAAGCAGGTTATGCCGAAATGGCAATAAAAATGGTGGAACTAGCCAAAGCACAACCTGGATATATAGGCATGGAAAGCGCACGAAGCGAAATTGGAATTACCGTTTCGTATTGGGAAAGCTTGGAAGCCATAAAAAACTGGAAAGCCAATATGGAACATTTTGAAGCGCAAGAAAAAGGTAGAACTACTTGGTACAAAAATTACAAAGTAAGAATTGCTAAAGTGGAGAGGGAATATGAGTTTTAAGTAATTTTAACGTTTTGCAAACTGCTGTTAGGAGTTCGTTTTTTTATTTATTTAACTTTTTCTAATATTTTCATTGTGGCTTCTGTTCCTGTTCTTTTACAATTTTCTTCATAATCTAAACTTGCATCCAAGCCAAATTCAGACATAATTTCTTTTCGCAATTCTTGATTTTTTGGATTTCTTAAATCATACTCTGTTTTGTAATGCGGTTCACGATTAAAGTCAAAAATATTATTATTTTTTATTGTTTCAACTATGTCAACTTTCCAATAACTTGTACTAAAACCACAAGAATAATAACCATAAGGATTTTGCATAAATCTAGATGTACTATTTTCAGGCAAAAATATGTTTTCTCCACTTATGTATTTATTGAATTTAGTGATAGGAAGTTCTTTATGAATAAATCCCCATTGAAGAAAAACATTTGTACTTCCATAACTAATGCTTCTACCATAAGACATTGGATATTCAAATTCTTTTTCCTCAAGCTTTTTATAACCAATTATTTCATATTCTCCATAATGTAAATGATTATCCATCATAAAATCTGACGGCAACGCCGTTAGATTTTCTAATATTTTGATATCAATCTTTTTTTCTGTGGAGATAAATGGATATAATTGAACCAAAACTGGTGTTCCCATTAATAAATTTAAACCGTGGTTTTTTACCAATAAATTATTTTTTCTTAATTTATTTATATCAAGTAAAATTCTCCCAAATCCATAATTTTTTCTGTCAATTTTGTATGTAAAAAAATCCCCCGATTTATATTTTACATTTTTCTTTTTGAAATTTTTGAAAGCATTAATTTGTTCAATATGAAGTTCATCCGAGTTTTTTATAAAATCATCAACCCAAAAATCCAATTTGTTTTCTGGTTTTTGTTTTTTGTCTTCCCAATAACTTGAATAAAAAGTTGTTTTAGTCGTGTGATTTCCAATTAATAAATATCCGAAGTTATTTAATGAGAAATACACACCAATTGGAGTTTTTGTTGATAGAACAGATGCAGTCAGTTTTTGTTCTTTTCCTTTAGTTGTTTTTGGCAATATGATTTCTCTGTTTTTTGTCAGTTCGTCATATTGGTATTCTACATATTGAGTTGAGCTTGAAATTATATGTTTTTTTATTGTATTATTTTCAAAATACAAAATGCTCGGTTCACGATAAGTATCACCTTTTAATATTACTTTTTCCCAATTTGGTTTTACTTTTTCAAGTCCAAAATATTCTCTTTCTTTATTTGATAATTCAAAATTCATTCTGTTTCGGATTTTTTTTGGTAAAATGACGCCTAACTAGTAAATTACTTCAAGTAATTATACAAAAATAACAAATTTCTTACAATGCTTGCTGAAGTTCTTCTTCATATTTAATATAAGTTATAAACAAGCAAAAAAAAAAATCCCGAGCCTTAACTCGGGATTCAATCTTACATATTTTTAATTTGCTGTAGCTTTTCTTTCCACAATTTCAAGTCGTCTTTGTGGCGTTCAATGTTTTTCTGAACTTCTTTAATAAAAGGATTTTCACCTTTAGAACTACTACTAATAAACTGAATGTTGTTCTCTAATTGGAAAATTTCGCTTTGTACTTCGTCGATTTTCTTTCTAATAAAGAATTGCTCTTGTTCTAAAGCACGTTTGTCATCGTTGTCGCTCATTTGCTCTAAACGGTTGCTAAAACGCATCATTTCGGTGTCTTTTTTAGACATACTTAGTTTCTCAAACAAGGCATCTAAAATCTTATTGAATTTTCCTTCAATGTGTCTTCTGTTAAAAGGCACTTTTCCAAAAGTTTTCCAAGTAGCAATGTGTTCTTTTATCGCATCTAAATCCGCTTTGTGTTCGCCAGTTAATGTAAACGATTTCAACTCTTCTAAAAATGCTTTTTTCTTTTCAAATGCTTCTACTTCTTCACCCGTTTCAGCATTTTTAGCTTCGTGCATTCTGTCAAAATACGCATTACATGCATCTTTAAAGTCTTTCCAAATACTATCCGAATATTTACGAGGCACATGTCCAATTTTTTTCCAATCGTCCTGAATTTTCTTCATAACTGGAGTAGTCGCAGCGAAATCGGTACTTTCTTTTAACGATTTTGCTTTTTCAACTAATTCCAATTTCTTAGTTAAATTCTCGTGTTGCTCGTGTTTGATATCTTTATAGAAAACGTTTTTGTGTGCATTAAAAGCTCGAACCGCATTTTTAAATTTAGCCCAAGTTTCCTCAGTTTCTTCCGCTGGAACTTTACCTGCTTTGAAGAACGCTTCGCGCAACGCTTCCATTTTCTTAATTTGTGCTTGCCATCCACTGTGCGAATCGATTTTCTCGGTTCCTAAAGCTTCAATCAGCACTATAATTTCGTTTTTAACCGCTAAGTTATCCGTTTCTTTTCCTCTTGCTACTGCGTATAAAGCTTCGCGCTTATCGTGCATTTGTTTGGTGATTTCGCTGAATTCGTCCCAAATCGCTTCTCTGTGTTCACGATCAACTGGTCCAATTTCTTCTTTCCAAACGCGGTGTAACAATTGCAATTCACGGAACGCTTTCATTACATCTTCTTCGTTTAGCAATTCTTTCGCTTTAGCAATAATTTGTTGCTTTTGCTCTAAATTGTGTTTCAAATCTAAATCACGCGCTTCTTTGTCCAAATGCATAATGTCGTAAAAACGCTCAATATGAAAATGGTAATTGTTCCACAAGATGTTGTATTTGTCTCTTGGAATCGCACCTGCATTTTTCCAACGCTCACGAATGTCGTTTACTTTTTTGAACATATCGCCAATATTCGAATCACCAGAATCGATTAAGTTTTTCAACTCGTCGATTAAGCCTTCACGAACGGCAAAATTTTGCTCTAAATTGTTTTGTAATTGTTTGAAATGTTTGGCTTTGCTTGCTTTGTAAGCGTTGTAAATGCCATCAAACTTATTTTTTAAAGGAAAGTGATACTCAAAATCTAAACCTTCTTCGTTGTTTTGAGCCAAGAATTCCTCTTTTTTCTCGTCTATAAAATGGTGGTATTTGTCCGAAAAAGCTTTTCTAATGCCTTCTACATGGTCTTTAATCGCCATTACTTTTTCGTTGTTGACTAATTTTTCTAGCTCATCGGTTAAGGCTTCCATCGACATCGCATCGTAATCCAATACCGGAATTTCATGCTTTTCTTTTATCGAATCATCTTCGCTTTCTTCTGCATTAGAATTGTCTATTTCCTCTAATACCGATTGACTAATAATGGTAACGCCATCTAATTGTTCCATTTGGTCTTGTCCATCTGCGTTATGCAGGTTATCATGTGTTGCTTCTGACATTGTGTAAATGCTTAAGGTTACTAATATTGTGTGAAGATACTAAAGCACTCCGAAAATTCAAAAAAAATCGTCCAATTATCGCTTATTTTCTTTGAAACGAGTGTTTTGGGCTTTCTTAAGAATTGTTTACAGACAATTTCTTGCTAACCATTGAATTATTGTGGAATTTTTATTTCTGATTTAACAACTTGATTATCATAGTTTGTTTCCCAGTAATGGATGTAAATAGAATCTTTTTTATAATCGACTTTTAATGAGTCGATTTCTTCGGGAAAATAGAGATCTTCTACTTCTTTTTCGAAAAACAAACCTTTTTTGTAAACCAATATTTTTGGAGGTGCCATTACACCCACAAAGCTAGTTTGAATTCTTAGATTTTTATCTTCATAACATATTTTTTCAAAAGGAGAAATCGTTCGACCTATGATTGAAAATACTATAACAACTCCAAGAAATGGAATTAGAAGTAATAAAGGAAAAATAAGAGGTAAAATACTGAGAAAACTAAAGTACGTTTTTTCTAATTTGTTTAAAACTGATTTTTGAGCAAAAAGATTATAGAAAATCCCCGAAAGTAAAACAATGAATGTTACGATTCTTCCTGTCCAAATTCCTCTAATTTGAAGTTCGAGAATTAATAAAACAATTGTGATTGTAATCGTAAAGTAGTGTAAATATTTGAGATAAATTGAAAGTTCTGGATTTAGTCTATGATCATTTTTCTTCCAGTCTTTGATTTTGAAAGCATAGAGAATCAGTAATAAAATTGAAACTACAAATATCATAATCTACTCATTCCAAATCTTCCAAGCCTTCTCCGCCTGTAAAACTAACATTTCATAACCGTTTTTAGTCACGGCGCCTTTTGCTTTGGCTTTTCTTAAAAATGCAGTTTCTTCTGGATTGTAAATTAAGTCGTAGGCAATGTGTTTTTTGGTAAACAAACTGTAGTCTAAATTCGGACAATCCTCCACATTAGGATGTGTTCCTACTGGAGTCGTATTGATGACAATCGTATATTCTTCAAAAATTGAAGCGTCTAATTCTTCGTATTTAAACTGAAATTCATCTGCTGTTCTCGAAACGAAATCATATTCAATTTTTAAGCTTCGTAAGGCGTAAGCGATTGCTTTACTAGCACCACCAGTTCCTAAAATCAAAGCTTTTTTATGATGGTCTTTCAATAAAGGTTTTATTGATTTTTTGAATCCGTGGTAATCGGTATTATAACCTTTTAGCTTTTTCTTTTTGGAAATCGTAACGCAATTTACGGCACCAATTTTCTTAGCTGTTTTAGATAATTTATCCAAATACGGAATAATCTCTTCTTTGTACGGAATCGTCACGTTTAAACCACGTAACCCTTTAATTTCGGTAATTACTTTTGGAAACTCTTTGATGCTTTCAATGTCGTAATTCTTGTATTCGCAATTGTCAAAATGACCAATTTCAAACTTCTCATTGAAATATTTTTTTGAAAAAGAATAGCTTATGTTTCGACCAATTAAGCCAAATTTTAACTGTTTTTTTGTTTTCTTTTTCATTGGTAAAAGATTTTCAGAGTTTATAAAGAATCAAATTTAAATAGTATTTTATTATAAATTGTTAAGACAATGTTTATTTTTTAAATTAAGTGAAATAAAATTATTCTTTTGCTAGTTTCTTTTTAATTATCTTAATGATAACAGGAGAAACAGAAACAAGTGTTATTAATAAAATAACCAAATCAAAATTTTCTTTCACCCAAACGACTTGACCTAAGAAGTAACCTAAAAAGGTTAAGCTGGTTACCCAAATAAAAGCGCCTAACACACAAAAAACAATATATTTAATGTACGGCATGCTTCCTGCTCCAGCAACAAAAGGTGCAATGGTTCTTAATACGGGAACAAAACGAGCCATGATGATTGCTTTTCCACCATTTTTTTCGAAGAAAGTTTCGGTATGAGTGATGTATTCTTTTTTAAGAAAAAGGATTTTCTTTTTTTGCTTTATGAGATTGCCAAATTTATTTCCTACGAAGTAGTTTAAATTATCACCAAGCAAAGCTGCAATAATTAATAACGGAATGATGATTGACATGCTCAATTGTCCTGTAGAAGCAGCAATTACACCAATAGCAAAAAGCAAAGAATCTCCTGGTAAAAGTGGCATAAAAACGAAGCCAGTTTCTGCAAAAATAACTAAGAATAAGATTAAGTAAATTAGGTAATCGTATTGAATAATTAAGTCTTGTATTATGGTTAAAGGATCATTTAGAAAGGCAGATAAAAAATCGATAATTTCCATTTGGATTGTAGGTTGTTTTAATTTATTACTTAAAAAAAAATAGTTTTAATGAATTTTTAGAAATTGAGGTATTGATTGTAGAACGCTATTTTTTATATTTAGTTTCTCCCTAATTTACTTGCCATTTTTTCCATTCCAAAAATCACAAAAAATCCTAAAATAGCCAATACGATTGCCATTGCAATTTGCGGTTCGCCCTCAAAATTTTGTGGTAAAATACTTTTGTCAATATAAGGCACCACTTCGCCGTGGCTGTTGATTCTGGTTTCTAAAACTTGTTTCCAAGGCCAAACTTTATTTAATGAACCAACCATGAATCCAACTAATAAGGTTAATGTTGTGTTTTTATGATGGGCAAACATCCAATGTAATACTTTAGAAAACGATTTTAATCCGATAATACAACCAAGAGCAAAAACACCTAATTTTAATAAAGCTTGTGTTAAGATTTCGGAATTGGCTGTAGTTAAGCCTTCTCTAAAAGTATTGATAGTTCCAATTACAGTTTCATAAGAACCCATTAAAAGCAAAATGAAAGCACCTGAAATTCCGGGTAAAATCATCGCAATAATGGCAATAAAACCCGATAAAAATAAATACCAATAACTATCAGGAGAACTCACTGGACGCGCAATAGTAATGTAATAGGAAACGGTAATTCCGATTAGTAAAAATAAAATATCAACTAATTTCCAACTCGTAATTTCTTTCCAAATTAAAGTAATACTCGCAATAATTAATCCAAAGAAAAACGACCAAACTAAAATAGGCTGGGTTTCTAATAAATGCGTAATTACTTTTGAAAAAGTCAAAATACTGATTCCAATTCCAGAAAGTAAAGCCAATAAAAAACTACCATTTACTTGCTTCCAAGCAGCTTTTAAGCCTTCATTTTTTAATGTTTTTAAAACGGAAATATTCACATTATTAATGCTATCAATTAATTCTTGATAAATTCCAGAAATAAAAGCAATAGTTCCACCAGAAACACCAGGAACTACATCGGCAGCGCCCATCGCTAAACCTTTAAGTGTAATAATTAGATAATCGGGAAAAAGTTTTCTCATGACAATAAAAATTCCAAAGTATTGCTACTTTGGAATGGGTTAAGGGTTGTTTGTTCTTTATTTTTTAAATTTCATAATCGTTTTCTGAACTTCAGTTCTTTCCCAAACTACTGGGAACAACTCTTGAAACAAAGTTAACTGTTTCAAATTTAATTTCATTCCGTTCATTAGGTGAAGATTTCCTTTGGTAACATCATCTGTTAAGAAGTATAATCCTGCTAAACGATATTCCATTTCGTACTCGTCTGGTAACACATTGCTGGCTTCTAAAAGGATTTCAATAGCAGTATCAAACTCTCCTAAATATTGTAAAACATCTGTCCAAAGCGTAAAAGTGTCTAAATTAATATCGCCACTTTCAAATGCTTTTCGGTAACCGTATTCTGCTTCTTCAAAGAAATGAAGTGCTGTATTTACCGCTGCAAATCGTTTCCAATATAACGAATTGTCGCCATCAATTCCGATAGCTTTGTTAACGTAATACAACGCTTTTTGGAAGTTTTTTTGACGAATATAAAAATCGGTAATTGCAATCCAACCTTTGTCTAACAATGGATCTTCGTGAACAGTTTTTAGGTAGTAGTTTAGTGCAAATTCGGTATTTCCTAAACGCTCGTAACATTTCGCCACACGAAGCAAAACAAAAGAAGAAGGATCATCTAATTCTAATGTAATGTTGTAGCAATCAATTGCTTCTTGATATTTTTTTAGTTTTTCGTATGATTTTGCTTTTTCCATGTACGCACCTAAGAAGGTTTCGTCAATTAAAGTAGCATAATCGAATGCCCAAACTGCTTTTTCGTAGTTTTTTAATGCATAATATTGTCTACCTAACTGATGCCAAGCGACTTCACTATACGGATTTTTATCAATGAATTTGTTTAGATAAACAATAGCATCTTCATTCTGATCTAAGAAATCAAAACAATACACAACGTTATATAGTGCCGAATAATCTTCGGTATCTTCGTCTAAACATTTGATGAAATTTTCTTTAGCCAGTTCTAAATTGTCCATGAAAAGATATTCCATTCCAATCATCGAATATACATCAGCATAATCATCAGTATATTTCAAAGCGATTTTTAGAAAAGAAATAGCCTTTTCGTGTTCGTCTCTTTTAGAATGTATGTTGGCTTTTTGGATGTAAATTTCTTCGTTAGTTGGCTCAATAGCGTATAACTCGTTTAGTAACTTTTCAGCAATATCGAGTTTGTCTTCGTAAACCAACATTTCTACCTGAACTAATTTTAATCCTGTAGATTTTGGATGTTGTTCTAAACCTAATTTTAGCGCTTTTTTGGCCAAGTTCAATCGGCCGGTATCCATATAATGAAGAATAATATCTTCAAACTCTTCTGAATCAAAGAAAAAAACTTTGTTGGTTTTTAACATCGATTCAAATTTAGATAAGGACAAGCTGTTTTCTTCTTCTTCGTGACTCAAGTTCATAGCGCTTCGTTTTATGATTTTATCCTTATTAAAATTAAGGAATAATATTGGGGTAGTGGTTTGGGGTTTGAATTGTTGTAAACAATTTAATTAACAATTTTCAATTACAAGAGCAATGTCAAAAATCAATTTCAAAATTTAGTTTGAGTTTAAAAAAAACATCAAACTCCCATCTTCCATCATCCATCATTTCATTTCTCTTTCTATCTCATTTAATACCTCAATAATAATGCCACATCCTTTGGTAATTTCTTCATTACTAATGGTTAATGGCGGTGTAATTCGAACAGCGCATCCTTCAAAAAGCAACCAGAATAAAATTACTCCTCTTTTGTGGCAACGTAAAATTACTTCATTTGTAATCTCTGGAGAGTCGGTCATTGCAGCAATCATAAGCCCTCGACCGCGAATTTCTTTAATTAATGGATGGACTAAAAGGCTTCGGAACAATTGTTCTTTTTCTAAAGTTTCAGCCATTAAATGGGTTTCAGTAACTTCTTGCAAGGTAGCCAAACAAGCTGCCGCTATGACAGGATGTCCGCCAAAAGTAGTAATATGACCTAGTTTTGGATCGTGACTTAGTAAATCCATCATTTCTGCTGACGCGGTAAAAGCCCCAACAGGCATTCCGCCACCCATTCCTTTTCCCATAACCACAACATCTGGAATAACATCGTAGTTTTGGAATCCGAAAAGTTTTCCAGTGCGACCAAATCCGGGTTGGATTTCGTCTAATATCATGATAGCACCAACTTCATCACAACGTTGGCGTATTTTTTTAAGAAAATCGTTTTGAGGTTCAATAAATCCGGCGCCACCTTGAATCGTTTCTAATAAAACTCCTGCTGTTCTAGTGGTAATTTTTTCTAAATCTGCTTCATTATTGAACGTAATAAAATCCACATCTGGAATTAACGGACGAAAAATTTGTTTGCGTTCTTCGAATCCCATCACACTCATGCTTCCCATAGTGTTTCCATGATACGCATTGTGACACGAAATTAATTGACTTCTTCCTGTAACTCTTCTAGCTAATTTTAATGCACCTTCAATAGCTTCCGTTCCTGAGTTAACCAAATACGTTTTCGTAAGTGGATAGGGAAGATGTTGTGCTAATAATTTACATAATTCTGTTGCTGGATGTTGGGCATATTCGCCATACACCATTACATGAGAATAGGTGTCTAATTGTTTTTTGATGGCATCATTCACACGTTGTGGTTGATGTCCTAATGTGTTTGCCGAAACTCCAGCAACCATATCCAAATAGGCATTGCCATCAGTATCGTAAATATAAGAACCCTTAGCATGAGAAATTTCCATGGCTAATGGGTGAGGTGAGGTTTGTGCTTGGTATTTAAAAAAATCTTCAATCATTTTAATCTGCTTTAGGCTTTAAGCCATAGGCTCTAAGCTTTGTTGTGAATTACTAAACAATATTTTGCATAAAGCTTAAAGCTTATTGCTTATTGCTTCTTCACAGTTTTCTTTTTTGATGTTGCTTTTTTCTCAGTTTTCTTTTCTTCAACTTTTTTATTGTCGTCGAATTCTAAAGTTTCTGGAAGAATCTCCATAGGTTTTTCAGCAGCTACAGCTTTCTTTTTCGCTTCGATTTGAATTTTATCGTCTAATGCAATTTCTTCAGCTGGGAAAATGTCATCTTTACTTAAAATTCGTTCATCACCACGCCATAGGAAACCTCTTAATTTCCGAGCATTTTCAGGAAAATCTTTTTCGGGATATATAAAACTATCAGTTTTAGTAAAGAAAGTAATCGAATTAATTTTATTAGCTTCTAATTCCAAATTAATTTTACTACAAACTGTTTTGTTGATTCCAATAAACTCATTAGCATCGTTGTACATGTAATAAATGACTTCGGCATTCTTAACAACATCGACTTCTTTTAGTTTACTATCAACAAATTTTCCATATAAATTCTGTCCTTTTATCTGATTGTAACCATTTTTG
This sequence comes from Flavobacterium cheniae, assembly GCF_004363695.1. Lineage (GTDB taxonomy): Bacteria > Bacteroidota > Bacteroidia > Flavobacteriales > Flavobacteriaceae > Flavobacterium > Flavobacterium cheniae. The sequence continues at coordinate 298,888 of NZ_SNZC01000003.1, forward strand.
CTGAGACTGTCTTTTTGTATAATAAAAGCATTGTTGAGTACTTTTAGAGAATCTAATTTTTGTGTTTTGTTGTTACCAATTAAATGCATGATGTCGCCTGTCATTTGGTTTTCGTTGTTCCAAAGAATAGGTTTTCCAATCATTTTCGTCAACTGTGTTTTATTGTTAGAATGAAGCGAATCACATTTTCCACTCATATCACTTTTGTAAAAACGAACATTGTTGAAAGCACGAATCACGCGATCTTCTTGCGGTCCTGAAACAATGATTTTTTTACCATGCATATACAAAGTATCTTTTTCTACCAATGTTTTTACTAAAGCTCTTTTGGTTAAAATCATTGAGTCTTTTTTGGTGGCAGCATTTCGGTATAATTCCGCGTAATGACCTGTAGCGATAACCTTATTGATGGTGTCGGTAATTTTTACATTGTTGATACCTCTTGAATAATTTTTCTTTCGGTCATAATACAAATCATCGCCTTCAATTATTTTGTTATCTAGCATGATTTTAGAATTTTTTGATAGTTTTCCAACATCATTCGTAGTGTCGTAAAATCCGTTTTCGGTATAAATTACGTTTTCTTTACTAGTAATGGTAGAAGGTCCAAAAACATAAGCATGACCTGAATTTTCGTAATAATCTAAATTGTTAGTTTTTATAGTGCTTTCCGGATTCGTAACGGTCACTGCAGTTGTAAATTTATATTTCTTTTGATCTACATAATAGCGTCCCGATTTACTTCTCAACGTGTTTTCTTTGTTGCGAATGGTTCCGTATGAATTATAAGATGCTAATTGGTTTTTCTTATCGAAATAAACGGTATCGGTAGTTAAGGTTGATTCAGGTGAACGCAAAACTACGTCTCCAGTTGCAAAAGCCAGTTCTTTATCACCATTGTATTCAGCATAACGGCTGTTCATTGTAATGGTGTCGCCTTGATTCATTTGAACATTTCCAAATGCTTTTACGTAATTTTCATCTTTAAAATGATACGCTTTATTGCAAAACATTTTTACTCCATTGTGTATGATGCGAACATTTCCAGTAAACACAATAGCGCCTGGAATTTCGGTTTGATTCATATCTACGAAATCGGAGTTTTCAATGATAATTTTTTTCTTTTCTTGCGCTACCGAAAAGGTTACTGACAGCAATAAGAAGGCGATATAAAAAAATGTGTTTTTCAAGTCGGATTTATTTTGAGCCAAATTTAAGTAAAAAGTAGAAAGTCGGTTCTTAATTAAGATTTTTTTATCAGTTTTAAGCATAAAAAAACGCTTTCAATTGAAAGCGTTTTTAGTGATTATTTCATTATCGTTTGTTTTCTGTCTGGTCCAACCGAAATTACTTTGATTGGCACTTCCACTTCTTTTTCAATGAATTCGATATATGTTTTTAATTCTTGTGGTAATTCATCATACGTTGTCATTCCTGTTAAATCAGCTTTCCAACCTTTCATTTCTGTGAAAATTGGAGTTACATTTTCAGGTTCAATGTTGTATGGTAAATGTTGAATTGCTTGTCCTTTGTAGTTATATCCTGTACAAACTTGTAACGTATCAAATCCAGAAAGAACATCGCCTTTCATCATGTATAATTGTGTTACGCCATTAACTTGAACCGCATATTTTAAAGCAACTAAATCTAACCAACCACAACGACGTGCACGTCCTGTAACTGATCCAAATTCGTTTCCTACTTTAGCCATAGTTTGTCCAGCTTGATCGAAATCTTCTGTTGGGAAAGGTCCGCTACCTACACGAGTAGTGTACGCTTTGAAAATTCCGAAAACGTCTTTTACTTTGTTAGGAGCAATTCCTAAACCAGTACAAGCACCAGCAGCAGTTGTATTTGATGAAGTAACAAATGGATATGTTCCAAAATCAACATCTAGTAAAGATCCTTGCGCTCCTTCAGCTAAAATTGATTTTCCTTCTTTTAACGCTTTGTTTAAATATTCTTCACTATCAATGAAAGTTAATTTCTTTAAGTCTTCTACGGCTGCAAAAAACTCATCTTCCATTTCTTTTAAGTTGTATTGTAATTCTACATCGTAGAACGCAATCATTGCTTCGTGTTTGTCAGCTAAAGTTCTATATCTTTCTTTGAAATCTACTAATTCTAAATCACCTATACGAAGTCCGTTTCTACCCGTTTTGTCCATGTAAGTTGGTCCAATTCCTTTTAAAGTAGAGCCAATTTTCGCTTTTCCTTTTGATGCTTCAGAAGCGGCATCTAATAAACGGTGTGTAGGTAAAATTAAGTGTGCTTTTCTAGAAATGAATAATTTAGCGGTTACATCCATATTGAATTTAGCTAAACCTTCAATTTCTTTTTGAAAAACTACAGGGTCGATTACAACTCCATTTCCAATAATATTAATAGCGTTTTTGTGAAAAATTCCAGAAGGAATAGTTCTTAAAACGTGTTTGATTCCGTCGAATTCTAATGTGTGTCCCGCATTTGGTCCACCTTGAAAACGAGCAATAATATCATATTTTGAGGTAAGAACGTCAACGATTTTTCCTTTTCCTTCGTCTCCCCATTGTAATCCAAGTAGTAAATCTACAGTCATTGTGTTGTTGTTTATTATTTGTAGTTAGTTGTTTATTATTGTTTTTTTGTTCCGTAGAAGTAAAGTGAGTGGGTTGAAATATTAATACCAAACATTTCTTCCATGGTTTGTTTAATTTGCTGAATTCTTGGATCGCAAAATTCGATTACCTCGCCAGTATCTGTTAAAATAATGTGATCGTGTTGTTTATCGAAATACGATTTTTCGTAATGTGCCTGGTTTTGTCCAAACTGATGACGACGCACCAAACCACACTCTAATAAAAGTTCGATAGTATTGTAAAGCGTAGCTCTACTTACGCGATAATTTTTATTTTTCATTTTGATGTACAAAGACTCAATATCAAAATGCTCGGTTGCATTGTAAATTTCTTGAAGAATAGCATAACGTTCTGGCGTTTTACGGTGCGCTTTCTCTTCTAAATATTTAGTAAAAACATTCTTTACAATTTCCTGATTATTGTTTTCCATTGCTTTGTTTAATGAAATATCGGCAAAGATAGTGAAAGTTAGAAGTTAGAAGTTAGGAGTTAGAAGTTTTTTTGAACAGAGTTATTAAGATGAATTTATTATTGTTTAAAAATTGCATCCCAAATTTCAGAATTAAAATGCTCGGCCATTTTATCTAATCTATATTCGCCATTTCTTACTAACAATTCTCCGTTTGGTTTTATTAATAAAAATGATCCACATAAGATTGATTTTTTTAAAAATTGATTTTTGAAAAACAAATCTTCATCTATTACAAATGACTTTCTGTTACCTACAATTGAAATGTTAATTCCTTTTTCAAATACAAATAATACTTTGATGTGGGGATTTATTTTCTCAACATTTCGTTTCATGTTGATAATAAATTTGAGATAGCTTCCGTTTTTATCCAAAAACTTATTTTCCTCGTCAAAAAATGTTCTATCATCTTTATAAAAATATTGAATCAAATAAGTCAATGAATCTTTGTGAATTTCTTTGTGAATTTTTGAAATATTTTTTAAAACAACATCATGATTAACCTTGTAGATTTCATATTTAGGCGCTGATATTTGAAAAACTTTTCCACTATCCTTTTTAACTCTAAATTCCATAGAGTTATTAGGGTGTTTTTTAAATAATGCTTGAAAATTTGATTCGCTACCATCTATATCTAAGACATATTCTTTTTTTTGTGCGGTTGAAAAAGTTGAAAAAAATAAAACTATAAATGCTAATCTTATCATAAATTAATTATTATAAACCCTTGTCACTTTATCAATTCCATCTACTTTTTTGATGTTTTCAATCAATTTTTTCAGAATAGTGTTGTTTTGAACAACAACTGCTACTTGTCCGTTAAAAATACCAGCTTCACTACTCAACGAAATACTCTGAATATTTACGTTCATTTGGCTTGAAATTACTTTGGTTAAATCGTTAGTTAATCCTAAAATATCCATTCCTGTGATTTTTAAAATGGCTTTAAATTCTTCTTGAGAGGAGTCAATCCATTTGGCTGGAATGATGCGGTAGGCATAATTAGATTGCATGCTAATGGCATTTGGGCAGTCTTTTCTATGTACTTTTATTCCTTCATTAATACTAACAAATCCAAAAACTTCATCACCTGGAATCGGATTACAACAAGAGGAAAGTTTATAGTCTAATTTGTCTTGTTCAGTTCCAAATACTAATAAATCGTATTTTTTACTAATTTCATTTTTGTGAATTTGTTCTGGTTGACTAGAAGGAGAACGCTTAATGGTTTTTTTGAAGAAATTAACCAATGTGTTGCTTTTTTGAGCAGCATAATCTTTTAGTTGTTGGTTTTCGATAGCGCCAATTCCAGCTCGGTAATATAAATCTAAACTGGTTTGCAACTTAAAGAAGTTGACCAATTCATTAGTGGTATTTTCGTTTAGAACAATTTTTAAATGGCGTAATTTTCGAGTAAGAATCTCTTTTCCGTCTTCGGCAATCTTTTTAGTATTTTCGTTTAAAACGTTTTTAATTTTATTTTTTGCTCTCGAAGTAGTTACATAATCCAACCATTGCGAAGTTGGTTTTTGATTCACCGATGTAATAATTTCAACTTGATCACCACTATTTAAAACATGATTTAGTGGAACTAATTTTCCGTTTACTCTAGTTCCTCTAGTTTTTACACCAATTTCTGAGTGAATACTGAAAGCAAAATCTAAGGAAGTTGCTCCTTTTGGTAACGATTTAATTTCACCTTTTGGAGTGAACACATAGATTTCTTTGGCATACAAATTCAGTTTAAAATCTTCTACAAAGTCAACGGCATTGGATGTTGAATTTTCTAAAGCTTCTTTCAATTGGTTCAACCAAATTTCCAAACCGTGTTCTTCCGTAGCGCCATTTTTATATTTGTAATGAGCAGCGTAGCCTTTTTCCGCAATTTCGTCCATGCGTTCGCTTCGCACTTGAATTTCAACCCAACGCCCTTTTGGTCCCATTACGGTAATATGAAGTGCTTCATATCCAGACGATTTTGGGGAAGAAATCCAATCACGTAAACGGCTTGGCGAAGGGCGATAATGATCAGTAACTACAGAATATATTTTCCAAGCAATGAATTTTTCGTCGTGTTGGTTAGCTTTGTAAATAATTCGAAGCGCAAATTTGTCGTAAACTTCATCAAAAGTAACGCCTTGAACTTTCATTTTTCTACGGATCGAATAAATCGATTTTGGGCGGCCTTTGATTGTGAATTCTATTCCTTCGTCAATCATTGATTTACTCAATACATCTGAAATAGTTTTGATGTATTCATCTTGCTCTTCTTTGGTCTCTTTAATTTTACTTACAATATCGTTGTAAACTTCGGGTTCGGTATATTTTAAACCTAAATCTTCTAATTTGGTTTTGATGTTATATAACCCTAAACGATGGGCAAGCGGTGCATAAATATAAAGTGTTTCGGAAGCGATTTTGGCTTGTTTGTAATCCACCATACTTCCCATAGTTTGCATATTGTGCAATCTATCAGCGATTTTGATTAAAATTACCCGAACGTCATCGTTTAACGTCAATAGCATTTTACGGAAATTTTCTGCTTGAATTGAAATTTCCTGATCGGTTTTAACTTTGGCAATTTTGGTTAGACCTTCAACCAATTGAGCAATTTTTGGGTTGAACATTTTTTCAATGTCCTCAACCGTAATATCAGTATCTTCAACTACATCGTGCATTAAAGCAGCAGCAATGGAAGTAGCTCCCAAACCAATATCGCGAGCTACAATTTTAGCTACAGCAATAGGATGGAAAATATAGGCTTCACCCGATTTTCTGCGTTGGTCTTTATGGGCATCAACAGCTACATCAAATGCTTTACGGATGATTTTTTTGTCTTCATCAGTAAGAGTTTGATAACTGATGCGAAGTAATTCTTTATATTCTTGCGCAATGGCTTTGTTTTCGGCTTCTAATTCTAACTCTGTCATACATTTTCTTTAACCAACTAAAAGTAAAGTATTTTTTCTAATTGTGCAAGAGAGAAAATAGAGAAAAGAATAAAGAACAAAGATTTGAAGTTGAATTTTGAAATTGCTATTGAAATTGTCTTTGTCTTTTGGCTTCGAATAACAAAATAGCGGCTGCCACCGAAACATTCATTGAATCAATTTCCCCTTGCATTGGAATAATGATATTTTTAGTGCTTTCGGTTCTCCATTTTTCAGATAAACCTGTTGCCTCTGTACCAACGATTAAAGCAGTAGGAGTAGTGTAGTTTTGGGTGTGATATTCAGTAGAATCTTGTAAAGTAGCGGAATAAATATTAATGTTATTCGCTTTTAGATAGGCAATTACTTCTTCCGTAGTTCCAACAGCAATTTGTCGGGTAAACAAACAACCTACGCTTGAACGAACGATATTTGGATTATATAAATCGCTTTTTGGATTGGCAATAATAACTGCATCAATATTTGCGGCATCAGCTGTTCTTAGAATTGCACCGACATTTCCTGGTTTTTCTAAAGATTCCCCAACTAAAATTAATGGATTTTTAGAAAGTTTTAAATCGGACAAAGCTAACGATTTGGTTTTGGCAATAGCTAAAATTCCTTCGGTAGTATCGCGATAGGCTAATTTTTGGTAGACTTCTTTTGAAATTTCTATTACGTTTAACGGTTTAATTGTTAAATCGTTTAGTTGTTTTTCCGAAATAATTTCAGGTAAAAATAAAATGGTTTCTAATTCATAACCTCCTTTTAGTGCTAATTCAATTTCGCGTTTTCCTTCAATTAAAAAAGTGCCCGTTTGTTTGCGAACTTTTGCTTTTTCTTGTAATTGAACTAACGATTTAATAAACGGATTTTGAACCGAGGTGATTTGTTTCATGAATAAGAAATTATAGAGCAAAAGTACAAAAAAAAGCCTCTCATTTACTGAAAGGCTTTTGGTCTTATTTTTTTTGTTGTTCGAATTTTCCTTTGTAACGTTGATACAATTCGGTGTGGTGACTTTCCAAACTGATTTGTCTTCCATCGATAAAAGCAAAAGAAATGATATTAGTTTTCATGTCCAAAGCATCGCCTTCGGAAATAAATAATGTGGCACTTTTTCCTGATTCTAACGTTCCATATTGCTTGTCAATTCCTAAAATTTTAGCTGAATTTCCGGTGATTAATTGTAATGCTTGTTCTTTTGAAAGTCCCCAAGCGGCACAAGTTCCAGCATAGAAAGGAAGATTTCTAGTTTGCATACGTTCCATGTCACCTGCATTTTGTAAGCCAACTAAAACGCCTGCATCTACTAATAATTTAGCATTTTTATATGGTAAATTAACATCTTCATCTTCTAAAAGTGGCAAACTGTGAACGCGATTTAATAAAACAGAAACATTATTTTCTTTTAATAATGCACCTACTTTAAAAGCATAATAACCACCAACAATTGTCATGTTTTTGATGTTGTTTTTCTTTTTGAATAAAACGGCATCAATAATTTCTTTTTCACCATTTGCGTTTACAAACAAGGTTTTTTCACCCGATTGTAAACCTTTCATAGCCTCGTATGGAATGTCTTTTTTAGTATTTTTACTTCCCAAATAAGCAAACGCATTGTCAAAATACTCTTGAATAGCTTTTACTTGCGGATCGTAGTTTTTGTTCATTTCAATTCCTCCTGGTTCAGCCCACCAACCCGCTCTTGAGTAGCTTCTTGGCCAGTTTAAGTGAATTCCGTCATCAGTTTTAATTGAAGCATCTTCCCAATTCCATGCGTCTAATTGAACGATTGATGAAGTTCCAGGAATTCTGCCACCTCTTGGTGTAATTTGTGCTAATAAAACGCCATTTGGACGCGTAGTTTCAACTAATTTTGACTCGGCATTGTAAGCGATAATACTTCTTACGTGTGGATTGAATTGTCCAATTTCACTTTCGTCATCCGAAGCTCTTACGGCATCAATTTCAACTAAACCTAATGTTGAATTCGGCGCGATAAATCCTGGATATACATGTTTTCCAGATGCTTCAATCACAATATCGTGTTTGGCTGGTTTCATTACTGTTGCATCTCCAATGTTTGCAATTTTTCCATCGATAATCGAAATTAAACTGTTTTCAATTACTTTTCCGTTTCCTAAATGCGCTTTGGCACCTAAGATTAAAATCGATTTACTTTGTTTTGGTGCTGGCGTTTGTTGGGCAAACCCAAACAAAGAAATAAATAAAAGAACTATATATTTTTTCATGACTAGTTGTATTTATAGTGAGACTCTTTGCAATTTTCTCCTAAGGTATCACAGTGGTAATGACCGTTTTCTTTTTTCTTAGGTAATTGCGTTTTCATTCCTTTGTTTTTAGCGTCTAACATGAAGTTGATTAATTCAGCTCTTTCTTTTTGAATTTCGCTCATCACTTCTTTCTCTTTTTCTAAATCATAGAAAATAATTCCGTCTACTAACGTTTTTTCAGCTCTTGTGTAGATTGATAATGGACTATCAGACCAAAGCACAACATCAGCATCTTTTCCTACTTTGATACTTCCTACTTTATTATCTACTTGAAGAATTTTCGCTGGATTTAAGGTTACGAAATTCCAAGCTTCTTCTTCTGTTACATTTCCATATTTAACCGTTTTTGCTGCTTCTTGGTTCAAACGTCTCGACATTTCAGCATCATCTGAATTGATAGAAACTTTTACGCCTTCGTTCATCATAATAGCTGCGTTGTATGGAATTGCATCATTAACTTCATATTTATAAGCCCACCAATCCGCAAATGTTGAACCAGCAACTCCGTGAGCCGACATTTTATCAGCTAATTTGTAGCCTTCTAAAATGTGAGTAAACGTTTGAATTTTGAATCCGTAACGCTCTGCTAATTTCATCAACATGTTTATTTCCGATTGTACATAAGAGTGACAAGTGATGAAACGTTTTTTTGCTAAAATTTCGCCTAAAACTTCCATTTCTACATCAAATCTTGGCATTTTTTTATTTTTACCTGATTTGTAAGTATCCCACTCATTTTTGTATTCAATTGCTCTTGTGAAATAATCTTCATAAACTTGTTCCACACCCATACGCGATTGAGGGAAACGGTTTCTTTCGAAATCACCCCAATTGGATTGTTTTACGTTTTCACCCAAAGCAAATTTGATGTATTTTGGAGCATCTTTTACTAACATTTCATCTGGAGAATAACCCCATTTTAATTTGATGAAAGCTGCACGACCACCAATAGGATTTGCCGAACCATGTAATAAGTTAGCTGAAGTAACTCCACCAGCTAAATTTCTGTAAATATTGATGTCTTCTGAATTTACAACATCTTCAATTGTAACTTCTGCTGATGAATTTTGACCACCTTCGTTAACTCCATTTGAAATAGCAATGTGCGAATGTTCATCAATGATTCCAGCTGTTAAGTGTTTACCTGTTCCGTCAACTACTTTTGCTCCAGAAGAAGGTAAGTTTTTACCAATTTTTGCAATTTTTCCGTTTTGAATTAAAACATCAGTTTCTTTAAGATTCCCTTCTTTTTCACCCGTCCAAACGGTTACATTTTTGAATAGAATCGTTTCTTGTTTTGGTTTTTCGTCGTTTCCAAAAGAAATATTTGGATACGTTACAGCATACATAGACGGCACTTTTGGTTCGTCTTTTTTATCGTCTTTCTTTTTATCTTCTTTAACTTCAGTTGTTCTTTTAGTTGCCGTCCAAGAAGTTTCGTTTCCATTTTCTAAAACGGCTTTACCTTGCATCATGTCTTTTACGAAAGTTCCTGAAAGTCTAACGAAATTCGCTTTTGTAGTATCTTGATTTTTGATTACCAAATTCACCCACGGATCATTGAACTGAATTTTTGTTCCAAAGTTGATACTATCTTTAACTGCTTTTGCTTCGAATTTTGAAGTTTCACCTTCGATTTTTAATTCGAATTTATGGTTGTCAAAAACTAAATCGTAAGTACCTCTGATATCAGTTGGATTGATTTTATCGATGATGTTTCGATTTCCTTGTACCCAGTTTTCTAAGATATTGCTTTTGTCTTCAAAGATATCTCCAGAAACGATAATAAAGTTCGCTAATTTTCCTTTAGAAATAGAACCTACTTTGTCAAATTGATTTACCAATTTTGCAGGAGTTTCTGTTAAAGCTAATAAGGCTTTGTCTTTTGGTAAACCATATAAAACGGCCTTTCTTAAATTTGATAAGAACGATTTTGTTTCTTTTAAATCAGCTGTTGAAAGTACAAATGAAACATTGTTCTCAGCTAAAATTTTCAAGTTGAAAGGTGCTTGATTCCAAAATTTCATATCGCTCAAGCTTACTTGTTGCGCTAAGTATGGATCTGTTACATCATAAGCATCTGGAAAATTCAAAGGTATAATAAAAGTAGCTCCCGATTTTTTGATTTCGTCAATGCGTTCAAATTCGTTTCCGCTTCCTTTAATTAGATATTTTACTCCGAATTCATCGCCTAATTTATCTGCTCTTAATGCATTTAATTTATCGCCAGCATTGAAAATTTGAAGTAAAGATTTGTTCGCATTGAAAGCTTCTAAAGATAAATCTTTGTTCGTTGCATTTCCTTGTGCATACCATTTTGCATCGTGAAATACTTGGCGAATTAAAGCCATACTACCCATCATAGAAGAAGGATAACTTTGCTTAGTAAATTTACTTCTACTAAATGTGAAATGTTGTGATACTTTATCTTTCAACATTCTATCAGCATTGGTGCCAAAATCGTTTAATGTCCAAAGTAAACCGGTTCCTGCAATTACACCATCGTTGTGGTGACTTAAAACGGTACCAAAACCAACTTCTCTTAAACCTCCTGCTGCTTTTTGATCGTAGCTTAAGTTTTCATAAGCATTGTATTCAGGTTTGATGTGGTCGTTCCAATAATAACCTTCACGATTGGTATCGTATTGTGGAGTGAAGTTACCACTTGGTCTTGGTGTTGGTTTGTTGATTCCAAATTCGCTATATAATTCTACGAATGATGGATAAATTGTTTTTCCAGTTGCATCTACAATTGTAGCTCCTTTTGGAATAGAAATGTTTGTTCCAACTTCAACAATTTTGTTTTCTTTGATTAACAGCGTTGCTTTTTCAATTTTTTGCGTTGCTGATACATAAATAGTGGCGTTTGTAATAGCAACATAGTTTTTGAAGCTTTGTTTTACGCCATCATTTTTTGGAAAATATTCTTGAGCATTTCCGGAAAATGAAATCAAGAATACTAACAATAACGATAAGTATCTCATGGTTTTTGGTTTAGTAATGGCTAAAGATAAAAATTATCTTCGATTTTAATTATGTAAGAAACGGATTTAAGAAATTTTAACTTTTGTTAATAGTAAATTATCGGTTTATATAAAGATAACCTGTTAATGGTTCGGAATAATTAGGATCATTTAAATAAAGGATATAATAATAAGTTCCAGCAGGCGCTAAAGTACTTCCAACACCATCTTCTACATAACCATTCCAATCGGGTTTGTTATTGTTTCCTGTCCATAAATGTTTACCCCAGCGGTTGTAAATTAATAATTCAAAATTCATGAAAATATCACGAAGTCCATCGATAAAAAATGTGTCGTTTGAATTATCTCCATTTGGAGAAACTGCATTATAAACTGTAGGAGGACAATTTTCAGTTAATAAAAAGAATGAAGTTACAGAAAAGCAACCATTATCAATACGTACAAAAATTTCTTTTGGAGTGGAAAGGGCTTCGTAGTTTGAGGTGTTTGTTATTGGATTTATATTTTGAACGGCATCATTATAACTTTCATGAAATGAAACAATATGACTTGGATCTGTTTTAACTAATTCAGAGTAACTTGAAAAATCAAAGATGCCTCGAGTTAAACCAAGATTACAATTAGTTATCGAATTTAAATTGTTGAAAGTTGGAGAAACTGTAAGTTCAATATCAATTTGGAAGGTGTTGTTGTTTTCTACTAGTTCTGTAACAATTCCAGAGCCATTTCCTGTATCGTCAACTACAGCTAGCAATGTAAAATTTAGAGGAACAGAGCTTGGAATGGTTAAAGTTATGTTTCCATTTTCGCTACCTCCAATTGGAATTATGTTTTGAGTGTATGCAGTTGCTATTGCTTGTGTTCCAGCATAAAAGGTTATTGGAGTATTGGCTTGTAAAACTTCAGTACTATTTAAATTTGAAACTGTAAAATCAATTGTCACTTCTCTTGAATTACAAGTGGAAATGGGATTTTCTAGTACAATGGTTGCATCAGGTAATTGACTGTTTAGTTTGGTAACTACAGTGTTAATCATGATGAAATCTTGAAAAGAAGTTAATGCTATTGAAGCACTCGTGTCTCCGATAGAAATATAACTATCAATTTCGTAAATATCCAAATCCATATTGTATAATTGGTTGGAACCTGTAACCGAATTAGTACTATTAAAAACGTTATTTGGAGGATTAAAAGGATTACTAATAACTGTACTATTAACAGTGAAATTCTCTGTAGCTAGTTGTGAGTCTCCTTCCCAAGCGATAAATCCCGCTTTAGCATTAGCATTGTTTAGAACATATAAATTAGTTAAATTTATTTGTAAGGCATCTGGAACACCTTGTAAACCATCATAAATGTTTAATTGATTTAATGTTAAACTTGGATTTTCATATACTATTAAAATTGCCCAACCTGCAAAATTTGTCTTTCTACTATAATGAAGAGCTTCAAAAGGAGAAATATCTAAATTAGAAAGGGTATAAGTTCCATTTCCAGTTGTTTGAACCAAAGTTGTAATATCTTTAAAAGCACTAAAGTAAGTAAACGTATTAGGGTTGAAAAATCTTGAATGTGAAAAAGTTCTATCAGGAGTAATTGTTGTTCCGTTCAAATCAACTTCAAAATCACCATCTCCACTGCCTGCCCAATATAAATAAGCTCTAATAATTGTGTCACTCGGACCTAGATTTAGTGTTGCAGATGACGATGTATTGGTTACATAGAAATTGGTGGGATTATTTTCAGCTATATTCATTGTATTTCCTACAAATGTGAAATCGTATCTTCCATTTACTTGGGTAAACAACGAAATATCTTGACCTTTTGTAAAAGTAGGTAATAGAATTCCTAATAGAAAAATGAGGCAAAGTAATTTTTTCAACATACTGATTTAGTGAAAATTTGGTTCCAATTTACTATATTTTTTTTAAAAAACAGAATAAAGAAATCAGATGCCGTAAAAATTTAGTAATTTTCCGCTTTAAAATAATAGTTTGGGAAAGTATCACGTAGAAAAATATAGTTCAATACGTTATGATTTGTGGAACGAATTTGTAGCCAATGCCAAAAATGCTACTTTTTTATTTCATCGTGATTTTATGGAATATCATCAAGACCGATTTGAAGATTATTCATTGCTTGCTTTTGATGATAGTCATGAATTAATTGCTGTTTTACCTGCAAATAGAGTAGGAGAAATCCTTTTTTCACATCAAGGACTAACTTATGGTGGAATTGTAATTCATGAAAAAACAAAACTTTCCGATTTTATCTCGATTGCAAAATCTGTTTTTGAATATTTGAACACACAACAATTTCAGAAAATAATTTTCAAAGAAATCCCAACTATTTACAATCAAATTCCTTCAGATGAATTGCAATATTTGATGTTTTTAATGCAAGGAAATTTGGTTAGAAGAGATGTTTTGTCGGTTGTAGATTTGAAAACTAAATTTTCTTTTTCACGTGATAGAAAAAATGGGATTAAACGAGGAATCAAAAATGATTTAGTTGTAAAAGAAGAACCTAATTTTGAATTATTTTGGAATGAAATTTTAATTCCAAATTTAGAAGTTAAACATCAAGCAAAACCAGTTCATTCATTAGAAGAAATTCAGTTGTTGTTTAGTAAATTTCCAAAAAATATCCGACAATTTAATGTATATCAAAACGATAAAATTGTGGCTGGAACAACCATTTTTGAAACGGATTTAGTAGCGCATTCTCAATATATTTCTGGTAATTCAGATAAAAACGAATTAGGAAGTTTAGATTTTTTACACGATTATTTAATTTCTAGCGTTTTTAAAGACAAAAAATATTTCGATTTCGGAATTTCCAATGAAAATCAGGGTAAAAATATAAATGAAGGTTTGTTGTATTGGAAAGAAAGTTTTGGCGCAAGAGCTATTACACAAGATTTTTACGAAGTTGAAATAAAAAACCACACACTTTTAGATAACGTTTTACTATGATACATTTCCTAAATTTAAGAAAACTAAATCAACCTTTTGAAGTTGCTTTTCAGAAAAAGATGAAGCAATTTCTAGATGGTGGTTGGTATATTTTAGGTAATGAAGTCAAGCAATTTGAAACCGATTTTGCCACCTATTGTGGTACGAAACATTGTATTGGTGTTGGAAATGGTTTAGATGCTTTAGTTTTGATTTTTAAGGCTTATATTCATTTAGGAAAACTTGAAAAAGGAGATGAAGTTATTGTTCCAGCAAATACTTATGTTGCTAGTATTCTAGCGGTTTTACAAGCTGATTTAGTTCCTGTTTTAGTCGAACCTAGATTAAAAACTTTCAACATCAATCCAGATGAAATTGAAGCTAAAATAACTTCAAAAACAAAAGCCATTTTACCTGTTCATCTTTACGGTCAATTGTGTGAAATGAAAGTTATTAATGAAATAGCTCAAAAGCATAATTTATTGGTTATTGAAGATGCAGCTCAAGCGCACGGAAGTCAGTTTTCAGAAAAAGAAAAAGCAGGAAATTTATCAAACGCTGCGGCTTTTAGTTTTTATCCTGGAAAAAATTTAGGTGCTTTAGGCGATGCAGGTGCCATTACAACTAACGATGATGAATTAGCTGAAGTGCTTTTTTCTATGCGAAATTACGGTTCGAAAGTAAAGTATGAAAACGAAATTATCGGCGTAAATTCTCGTTTAGACGAATTGCAAGCGGCTTTTTTGAATATTAAATTGAAGCAATTAGATTCGGAAAATGAATTCCGTAGAAGCATGGCAAAACGCTATCTTTCGGAAATTAAAAACGAAAAGATTATAATGCCAAGTTGGGATTTATCTCAAAATCACGTGTTTCATTTATTTGTTATTCGAACTTCAAACCGATTAGAGTTACAGAATTTTTTAAAAGAGAACGGAATTGAGACCATGATTCATTATCCAATTCCACCTCACAAACAAAAAGCTTTATCAAATTGGAACAATTTATCGTTTCCTATCACTGAGAAAATCCATGATGAGGTTTTGAGTATTCCTTTGAATTCGGGTTTAAAAGCTTCCGAAATCCAACATATTATTACAATTTTAAATCAATATTGATTTTGGATATTTTTAAAAAAATAAGTCAAAACCAATTGTTTAAAGTTACTTCGCTAAGTAGTTTTAGCATCCTGATACGATTAATTACTGGTTTTTTGTCATCTAAAGTAATTGCCTATTTTGTTGGTCCTTCAGGAATGGCTTTGATGGGAAATTTGAGAAGTTTTACATCATTATTAGAATCTGTTGGAACACTTGGAATTCAGAATGGCGTTTTACAAAATGTTGCTAAAAATCATCGAGATAGAGTAAAACTAAATCATTTTGTACGCCTTATTTTTTGGACACTTTTGTTTTTCTCGCTTTTAATTTCTACCGTTTTAATTTTTGGAAATTCGTATTTTGGAAAAATGATTTTCAATCGCCAATCGGAGTATAATTTTATTTTAAATTTTGTTGCTTTTTTTCTTCCATTTCAAGTTTTTCATCTCTTTTTTATTACGGTTTTAAATGGTTTTAGTTATTACAAAAAAGTGACTTTTATTTCAATTTATGGTTATATAGCTAGTTTGCTTACTTCATTTATTTTTATTTGGTTTTATGGAGTATTTGGTGCTTTGGTTTCCATTTCCATAACTTCTTTTTTATTGTTTTTATTTTCAAGTTTTTATTTTTTTAAAGAGTTTTCTTTTGGAATTATTTTCAAAAGAATTCAAATCGATTTCAGTGTTTTAAAAGGATTGATTCCATTTGGAATTATGTCACTTTTTACGGCTGTTTTAACTCCTATTTTATACATTTTTATTCGAAATCTTATAGCTAAAGAAGTTTCTATTGAAGCTTCAGGTTGGTTTGAGGCGATGCAGAGAATTTCGGGATTTTATTTTATGTTTATTTCAACTTTAGTAAGTTTTTATTTCTTACCAGAATTAATCAAAACCTCTTCTGAACATGAAAAAATAGCTATTACAACTAAGTTTTTTAAACAAGTTATTCCTGTTTTTTTAATAACTTTAATAGGTGTTTATTTCTGCAAAGATTTTATAATTAAATTATTGCTAACATCTGATTTTTATCAAGTGAGAGAATTATTTGCTTGGCAACTTGTAGGAGATTTTTTCAAAGCAATGTCACTAATTTTAGGAATTCGATTTTATGTAATTAAAGACTTAAAAGGCTATCTTCTTACTGAAAGTATATCTTTTTTAGTCTTTTTTGTTGCTTCTTGGTTTTGGATTCCAATCTATGGTGCGATTGGAGCTGTAATCAGTTATGCAGCTACTTATGTAGTTTACTTTTTAGCTTTGGTAGTCTATTTTAGAAAAGTTATTTTTAAGGCTTAAATGCTTTTCAAACGTACCTTAATTTCCAATAAAAAAAGTTTAAAAAGTAACTTGAAGTGTTTTGCTTTTATGAATTTATACATTTCAAATCGAATTCTTCCCAACAATGCTTTGTGTTCGTCTTTTGTTTTGTTTAAATGATATGCTTTGACTAAAATTTTTAAAGTAGATTCGTTTAACTTTTTTGCTCTCAAATTGTTTTCAATCAAAAAATGAGAACTTAAAGAATCAGAAACAATTCTTTTTTTTGCCAAAATTTCAGGAATGTATTCAAATTCAAAATCTCTAGAAGTTCTAATCCATAAATCTAAATCTTCGTAGGCCAAATCTTCGTCATAATATCCCAATTTTTCCAAAACCGATTTTTTAATCATTGAAGAAACCGAACAAATTTTGGTTGTTCTACCAATCACCATTTTGTAAATATCACCACTTTCTGGACGATCTTCTTCTTTGTAATAATTATTTAGGAAGTTTCCGTTTTTATCGATTTCGATTAAATTTCCGTAAACAATACCCAGGTTTTTATACTTTGAATTTTGAAAAGTTGTAACTTGTTTTTCAATGCAATTCGGTACTAATAAATCATCTGCTGCTAAATCAATGATAAATTCGCCTTTTGCTATTTTAGCCAATTGATTGAAGGTTTTGGTGTTGCCCAAATTCTTTTCATTAGAAGAAAAATGTACTTCAGGATGATTTTTTACCCAATCTTTAATTACTCCGATAGAATTATCACTACTACAATCATCTGCAATTAGCAATTCAATATTTGGGTAGGTTTGATTAATGACAGAATTCAAGGCTTCCACTACGTAAGCTTCGTGATTGTAAGACAAACAAATGACACTAACAAGCGGAAAATTTTGCATATTGGGTTTTTAAATCTATTTTTATGCTAAATTACTAAACTAATTCAACCGAAATGAAAAACCACTCAAAAAAACCATTAAAAGTAGCCATTGTTGGCTATAAATTGGCTGAAGGTGGTTTGGAAAGGGTTTTTGGAACTACAACAAAAATGCTTCATGATGCTGGAATAGAAGTACATACTTTGGTTTTAGAAGACAAAATTGATTATGAGTTTGGTGGGAAATTAGTAGCTTTTGGACAATATTCGAAGTTTGTTAAGTATTTTAAATTACGAAATTACCTAAAAAACCAGCAATTTGATTACGTAATCGATTTTCGTCATCGTATCAATCCAAAAATGGAGTGGGTGTTTTTGAATTTTATTTATCGGAATTTAAATTCCATTTATACCATTCATAGTAGTAGATTGGAAACATATTTAACGGATAATGATTTTATTGCGAAACAAATGCTTCAAGAAGCTCATAAAATTGTAGCGGTTTCCAATTTTATCAAACAAAAAATTGAAACTAAATTTGATTGTAAATTGGTTGAAGTTATTCCGAATTCGGTTTCAATTCGTTCGTATTCAACTACTGAAAAATTACCTTTTGAATATGTAATTGCTGTTGGAAGATTAGTTCAATTAAAACAATTTGATAAGCTAATTGAAAGTTATGCGAATTCTAATTTGCCTCAGAAAAACACTCATTTGGTAATCTTAGGAACAGGAGAAGAGCAAGATAAATTAGAAAAGAAAATTTTTGATTTGAAATTAGAAACTAAAGTTCATTTGTTAGGTTTTAAAGAAAATGTTTTGAATTATATTTCAAATGCGAAGTTCTTGGTTCTATCAAGTCAGTACGAAGGTTTTCCAATGACTATTTTAGAATCATTAAGTATTGGAATTCCTGTAATTTCATTCGATTGCGAAAGCGGTCCAAACGAAATGATAATCAATAATCACAATGGGATTTTAGTAGAAAATCAGAATTTCACTGAATTAACTCACAAAATGAATATCTTTGTTGAAGACGAAATTTTATATCAAAATTGCAAAAATAACTCGGTTTCGAGTGTTGCAAAATTTCAGTCGGAAGTTGTAGTAAACCAATGGTTACAGATGTTAAATTATGGAAATTAAAATTGTAAATATCCCTAAGATTGAAGATCCAAGAGGTAATTTATCCGTTATCGAAAAGGAAGTGGTGCCGTTTGAAATCAAACGCGTTTACTATTTGTACGATGTTCCTGCTGGAGCAGAACGTGGCGGACATGCACATAAAAAATTACAGCAGTTTTTAGTAGCGCTTTCAGGAAGTTTTGATGTAATTCTAAACGACGGAAAAGAGGAAAAAATAGTTACTTTAAACAAACCTTTTGAAGGTTTATTAATTACCAATGGTATTTGGCGTGAATTGAAAAACTTTTCTTCGGGAGCAGTTTGTTTAGTAGTGGCTTCTGATGTGTTTGAAGAAGCAGATTACATCAGAGGATTTGAAGATTTTTTAGCGATTTCGGCTAAGTAAATTTTCATAAACGTTTACTAAATCTGAAAAATGTTTTGCAAATGTTTTAGTAACTAAATAATTTGGAATATTATTTTCTAATTCGCTTTTTAAACCTGAATTTGAAAGAAGTTCGACCATTTTTTCTTCCAATGCTTCCTGATTTTTGAAGGAATAAGTTAGTCCTACATTATATTGCTCAATTTCATTTTTAATTCCAACTAAATCACTTGTGATTACTGTTTTACCAAAAGCAAGACTTTCTAAAATTACATTGCCATACGCTTCTAAATATTCACTCGGAACCACTGAAAATTTCGAATTAGCATAAATTTTATGTAATTCTTCACGTGATTTATTTCCTAAAAATGAAACGTTTTTCAGTTCGTTATTTTCTATAAAAATTTGAAGTTCTTCTATTTGATTACCATCTCCAACTATCCATAATTTCTCATTTGGAAATTGTTTGGAAATGTTTTGAAATGCTTTTAATAAAGTCAAAATCCCTTTTTCGGGAACCAATCTCCCAACAAACATAATATAGTTTCCTTCTGAATTGGAATTTTGGTTTTGCTCTATAAGTATTGGATTTGCTAATGTTTTGCCTTCTTTTTTAAAATGTTTTGAAACAAATTGTGTTAAATTTTCGGATGGCGTTAAAAAATAATCAATATGTTTTTTGATAATACTTTTATGATGCGATTGTTTTAAATACAACAAAGTATCAAACAAAATATTTCGTTTTGGTTGATGATGTAAAATACATTCTAAAGCGCTTTCGTGTTTATGAAGTACTTCATTTTTATCATTCAGCATATAGTTTTTCGGGCAGATGTAATAATAATCGCGAAAAGAAAACACAATCGGAATTCCTTTAGATTTCGCAAATTCCATGAAATGTGGTGTTACTGGTGCGCCAATGCTGAAACAGTGAATTACGTCAGGTTGAAAACTTTCAATTTCTCGAATAATTTCTTGCGTGATGGTTTTGTGGTAGATTTTTTCAACCCAATTGGTTTTTATTTTATCCTTCCCAAACCATTTAAAGATGTAATCAGAATTGTTTTTTTCGGCATACTGAATCAATTCATGCAAATAGTGTTCAACTCCTCCAAGTCGATTTTCACTATTAAAATTATTGATAATCAGTATTTTCATCCAATATAAATTTTACTAAAATAGGTCAATCGAAACACATTGAAAACAAACAAAGACGGATTATTTCCTTTAAGTTGATGCTCTAAAAATTTTCCAAAAACAGAATAAAAAACAGCTAACAAATACGTGATTTTAAATGTATCTAAATTAGAAACTAAGCTTACCATTTTGCTGTATTCTTTAGTAATAAGTTGTTTTTTATAAAGTAAGTATAAATTATCTAACGAGTTTTTAGTTTTTTCAAAATAAACGGCATTGGTATCAATATCGTCATGTTGAACTGGATTATGAATATGTTTGATTTTAGCGTTCATTTTTTGAAGTTCAAAAGAAAAAAGCGTGTCATCGTGACCATATTTTTTAAAAGAACTATCAAATTTAATGCGATTAAAAACCGATTTTTTTATCAAAGTGTTATTGAACAAAGTAGCTCGATAGGTATTTTTATTTCTTTGGTCAACCGTTTGATCTTCCATGAATTTGCCATATTTCCAACGAAGCAATTGTTGATTTGATGGTGCTTTTTCAGCGTGAATTCTTCCACCATATACTACTTCGTAATCAGGAATTTGATCAACGAAATTTTTTATGAAATTTGGAAAAGGTAAAACACAATCGCCATCTAAAATTAGTAAATTTTCATATTGAGATTGACTAACTAAAATATTTTTATTTTCACGATAACCTACATTTTTCTCCAAAGAAACATAACTACAATGAGAAAGTAAATTGATTTTCTCGTTCTCTACATTATGAATCGAATTTGAGGCGTCATCTTGTGTTAAAATCTCAAAATCGATTCCTAAATCAAGACATTGTTGATGAATTTCTTTTACTAAAGGCAAAAGATTGTAATGGTATATCGTTATTAAAATCGATAGCATTTACACCGATCTTTGAACTACTTCGAACATTTTTCCACCTTCAAATTTTAAAGTTTTTGAAGGGTATTTTAAAACTAAAGCATAATCGTGAGTTGCCATTAAAATAGTTTTTCCATTCGCATTAATTTTGCGAAGTACTTCCATGATTTCTACACTAGTTTGTGGGTCAAGATTTCCTGTTGGTTCATCGGCTAAAATGATTTCTGGATCGTTTAATAAAGCTCTTGCAATCCCAACACGTTGTTGTTCTCCACCAGAAAGTTGGTGTGGCATTTTATTAGCAAAACCTTTCATTCCAACTTTATCTAAAACTTCTTCGATTTTAACTTCCATTTCTTCTTTTTCTGTCCAGCCTGTTGCTTTAAGAACGAATAATAGATTTTCTTTTACACTTCTGTCAGAAAGTAATTTAAAGTCTTGGAAAACTACGCCTAATTTTCTTCTCAAATACGGAATGTCGTCTTCTTTTAAAGTGTTTAAATCGTAATCCACTATGCTGCCTTCGCCATCCGTTAAGGCTAAATCAGCATACAATGTTTTTAAAAAACTACTTTTTCCCGAACCTGTTCTACCAATTAAATAAAGAAACTCACCATGTTTTACATCGATGTTTACATCGGTTAAAACTGGATTTTTATCTTGATAAATCGTTACGTTTTTTAAGGATAGAACTGTTTGTGACATATTTTTGATGGATTTTAAAATGTAAAAGTAATAACTTATGGTTCTGTATCAAAATTTTAAGTTGATTTCAATTAAAAATTGTGTATTTGGTTAAAAACTATGTTCAAAAATTGTACAATAATATGTTAAGAACCTTCGTTAATACTTTCAATAAGCCTTATATTTGGAACTTATAAATAACGAATCAAATGATAAAGTATTTAAAACTTTCTTTTTTAGTGTTGTTCTTCTCGGGAACACTTTTTGCCCAACAATCTTCTGTCTATACACACGAATTAACGGAGTTCAACAGAGCAGTTGAATTGTATAAAGACAAGCAATACCAAGCAGCCCAAATTTTATTCGACAAAGTAAAATCGAAAACTGATAATATGGAAGTAGAATC
Organism: Flavobacterium cheniae; assembly: GCF_004363695.1. Classification (GTDB taxonomy): domain Bacteria; phylum Bacteroidota; class Bacteroidia; order Flavobacteriales; family Flavobacteriaceae; genus Flavobacterium; species Flavobacterium cheniae. The sequence goes on from NZ_SNZC01000003.1 coordinate 321,012, forward strand.
GGATTGTGCTTACTATATTGCTAATTGCGCGATTCGTTTGGATCAAATGGGAGCAGACGTTTTAGTTGAAAGTTTTGTAGAAGATTATCCAACGAGTACAAAGACTAATCAAGCATATATCGAAGTAGCGCATTATTATTTTGATCAAGGAAATTATCCAAAATCATTAGAATGGTTTGATAAAGCGGATTCGAATAGCATGTCGCAAGCCGATAGAGAAAAATATAATTTCCAAAAAGGTTATGCGTATTTCACAGCTAAAAACACGAAAGAAGCTACAAAATACTTCAACCAGGTAGTGAATTCGAAGACTTTTGGAAGTCAAGCGAAATATTATTTAGGTTATATGTCTTACGAAACGGATGATTATAAAAGCGCTAATCAATATTTCGAGCAAGTTTCAGACCAAGATAAGTACAAAGAGAAAATGGGATATTTTCAAGCCGACATGAATTTCAAGCTTGGGAATTTCCAAAAGGCCATTGATTTAGGTGTAGAACAACTGCCAAAATCTAAAGGGGAAGAAAAAAGCGAATTGTCTAAAATCATTGGTGAAAGTTATTTCAATTTGAAAAAATATGACAAAGCACTTCCTTATTTATTAGCTTATAATGGTAAAAAAGGAAAATGGACAAATACCGATTTTTACCAATTAGGTTACACCTATTACCAACAAAAAGATTACGAAAACGCCATTTCACAATTCAATAAAATCATTGACGGAAATGATGCTGTGGCTCAAAATGCATACTATCATTTAGCTGAAAGTTATTTGAAAACCGATAAAAAACAACAAGCGTTAAATGCTTTCAAAACGGCTTCTGAAATGGAATTTGATTTAAAAATTCAAGAAGATGCGTATTTGAATTATGCAAAATTGAGTTACGAAATCGGAAATCCTTATCAATCGGTTCCTGAAGTATTAAATGCTTACGTGGCTAAATATCCAAACACGCCTTATAAATCGGAAATCAATACGTTGTTGATTAGTTCGTATATCACTTCAAAAAATTATAAAGAAGCGTTGGTTTTATTAGAAAAAAATAAATCTCCAGAAAATAAATTAGCGTATCAAAAAGTAACGTTTTACAGAGGTTTAGAATTGTATACCGATGGCGATTACAAAGGTGCTTATGCGTTATTTAAAAAATCGTTAGCCGAAAATAAAGATGCAAAATTCACCGCAAGAGCTACTTTTTGGAAAGCGGAAACTGAGTATAATTTAGACCAATTTGAAGAAGCAAAATTGAGTTTTAAACAGTTTTTGAATTCATCTGAAGCTTCAAATACTCCTGAATACGCAAATGCAAATTACAACTTAGCGTATTCGTATTTCAAGTTGAAAGAATATGAAAATGCAATTCAATACTTCGATTCGTATACCAAATCTGTAAATGAGGATAAAATTCGATTGACAGATGCCTATTTACGTTTGGGTGATTGTAATTTCATGGCAGCAAAATATTGGCCAGCTATGGATGCTTACAACAAAGCTATCGACATGAAAAGTGTTGATGCTGATTACGCAGCATTTCAAAAAGGAATTAGCTACGGATTTGTGAGCAAACCAGATCGTAAAATTGAAGATTTAGAGAAATTTGTAAAAACATATCCTTCTTCTCAATATGCAGATGATGCTTTGTATGAATTAGGTAATACTTACGTAAATCAAAATCAAAACGACAAAGGAATTGCAACTTATGATAAATTAATCAGCGGATACAAATCTAGTTCGTATGTGGCAAAAGCCATTTTAAAACAAGGTTTGATTTACTATAACTCAAGCAAAGAAGATTTAGCTCTAGGGAAATTTAAAAAAGTGGTTGCAGAATATCCAAATTCACCAGAATCTATCGAAGCCGTTTCAACAGCTCGTTTGATTTATGTAGATAAAGGTCAAGTGGATGAATATGCGGCTTGGGTTAAAACCTTATCATTTGTAGAAGTTTCTGATGCGGATTTAGATAACGATACCTACGAATCGGCTGAAAAACAATATTTACAAAACAACAGCAAGCAAGCTATTTCAGGATTCTCAAGTTATGTGAGTAAATTTCCAAACGGATTACATGCTTTGAAAGCGAATTTCTACTTAGCGCAATTATATTTTGCAGATAACTTAGAATCAAATTCAGTAAAACATTACGAGTTTGTAGTTTCAAAACCAAGAAACGAATTCACCGAACAAGCTTTAGCGCGTTTGTGTCAAGTTCATTTGAAAGCTAAAAATTACGACAGCGCGATTCCAGTTTTAAAACGTTTGGAAACCGAAGCAGATTTCCCGCAAAATACTACGTATGCACAATCTAATTTAATGAAATCATATTACGAAAAACAAGATTTCACTAATGCCGTTGTATATGCTGATAAAGTATTGAAAAACGACAAAATCGATGACAGAATTAAAAGTGATGCTCAAATTATCGTAGCGCGTTCTGCTATTAAAACAAATGATGAAGCTAAAGCGAAAGAAGCGTATGCAAAACTTCAAAAAATTGCAAAAGGTGAATTAGCAGCCGAAGCTTTGTATTACGATGCCTATTTCAAGAATAAAGAAGGCAAGTTTGAACCATCAAATGTTGTAGTGCAAAAAATTGCTCAAGATTATTCAGGATACAAATATTACGGAGCGAAGAGTTTAGTAATTATGGCGAAAAACTTCTACGGATTAAAAGATAGTTTTCAAGCGACTTACATTTTAGAAAGTGTTATTGAAAACTTCAAAGAATATACAGATGTAATCGAAGAAGCTCAAAAAGAATTAGATTTCATCAAAGGAGAAGAAGCTAAACGTAATTCATCAATCACAAATTAATAAAAATCAGATAATTGTCATACTGTACTTGTTTCAGTATCTAGTATCTCATTTAAAAATATAGAAAATGAAGAAATTAAATATAATCGCCTTAGTTTTAGTCGTATTCGGAATCCAATTTTCTTTTGCCCAAGTAAAAGATGAAAACATTGGTTCGGAAGTGGTAAACATTGTGAAACCATACACACCAACTATTTCAGATGCCTTTAAGGTAAAAGAAACGCCATTGTTAGATGACGAAGACAATCAGCAAAAAGAAGTAATTCAGTACAATATTTTCTCGTTTCCGGTTGCTTCAACGTTTACGCCAGCAAAAGGAAAAGCAGCTGGTGTGGACAAAATTGAAAAAGAAAAATTATACAACAATTACGCCACGTTAGGTTTCGGAAATTACCCAACTATCAACGCAGAATTGTTCATTACACAAAATTTAAGTAGAAGCAATTACGTAGGCGGAATGTTACGTCATTTGTCGTCTCAAGGCGGAATTAAAGATTTGGTTTTAGATGATAAATTCTACAACACAAGTTTAGATGTAACGTACGGAGTTCGTGAACGCGATATGAGTTGGAATGTAGATTTAGGCGTGAAAAACCAAATTTACAATTGGTACGGTTTACCAACAGAAACCATTTTCTTTGATGATCCAACGATTGCAGGAATCGATTCAAAACAAACTTACAATACAATCGCTTTAGGCGGAAAAATGAGTTTTAAAGACGGAATTTTTAATGATGCTAGCATGCAATTCAAACGTTTTTCGGACGGATTGGATTCAGGAGAAAATCGTTTTTTCATCAAGCCAAATTTCGATTTCGATGTGATGAATCAAAAAGTTAAAGCAGATTTCGTAGTAGATTATGTAGGTGGAAGTTTTGAAAGAATGTACGATGTAGATTCGGAATTAAAATACAGCACTATTATTGCAGGAACAAAACCAAGTATTTTATACCAACAAGATGATTTATCGGTTCAAATTGGAGCTGGAGTATATTATGCAACTGCAAAAATCAATGAAGAAAGTGATGGGAAGATTTTTATTTATCCAAACATCAAAGCATCTTATAAATTAGTAGGTGATATTTTAGTCGCTTACGCTGGAGCAGAAGGTGATTTAGAGCAAAATTCGTATGCTGATTTCGTAGATCAAAATCCGTTTGTCTCGCCAACGTTATTTATTGCGCCAACGGATAATAAATTTGATTTGTATGTTGGGATGAAAGGTAAATTAGCCAATTCAGTAGCGTTCAATGTTAGAGCTTCTAATAAAAATCAAGCAGATAGAGCGTTATTTGTAAGCAATGGTTTTGATGGAACTGGAACAAATACAAATGGTTATGCTTATGGAAATTCATTCGGAGTTGTGTATGACGATTTGAACACGCTAAGTATTTTCGGGGAATTGAAAGCCGATTTCTCTAAAAATGTAACTTTCGGAATCAACGGAACATACAATAATTACTCAACCGATACACAAGCGGAAGCTTGGAATTTACCACAATTGAAAATTGGTTCAACCGTAGATTTTGATATCAACGAAAAATGGTACGCAGGAGCGAATGTGTTTTTTGTTGGCGAAAGAAAAGATTTAGTTTCAATTCAAGATGATTTAACGATTAATCCAGGAACTTTCACTACAACAGCAATAACTTTAGATAGCTATTTCGATTTGAATGCTCACGTAGGCTACAAATACAACGCAAGATTAACCGCTTTCTTAAAAGGAAACAACTTGGCCAATCAACAATACAACCGTTGGGCAAATTTCCCAGTACAAGGGATTCAGGTGTTGTTAGGGGCAAACTATAAGTTCGATTTCTAAAACTTCAACATTCAAAATTCCAAGTTCGTTGTTCAATGTTAAAAAATTTTGAATATTTAATTTTGAACAACGAATTTTGAAGTTGAGTAATCGGTTTTATTAGGTTTTTAATCAGTAAAAAATCAAAATGTATTTTAAATTTTTTATTCTATCGGCTTTATTTTTTCTTTTGGTTTCTTGTGATGGCTTTCAGTCTATTGATGGAATGATTGTTGATAATGAAACACATAAGCCAATTTCTGATGTTCTGATAACAGATTTTAAAAAGGGTGATACTCTAGGATTTACAGATGAACAAGGATATTTCGAAATCCATCAAATTAAAGGTTTTCCAATTGGTGATAAAGAATTAACCGTTGTTATTTTTAAAAATGAATATATTCAAGATACAATTACTTTTATTAATAATGAAAACAGGTTTGTGAAATTGGTAAGAATAGCAGAAAAATAATAAACTTAGCACCTTACATTACGAACTTTGCTATAAACCATGACATTCAAACAAAAAATAAAATCCCATTATCAAAACCTATTATCTGAAAAAATAAGCGAATTGCGTTTTATGATTTCCGATTTAGCTCAAGATGCGCAAAACGATGCGAAAGGTTCGGCTGGCGATAAGCACGAAACCGCTTTATCGATGATGCATTTGGAGCAAGAAAAACTCAATCAAAAATTAGCAGAAATCATCGGTCAAAAAAATAGCGTTGATAAAATTGATGCGGATGCAATTCATACCAAAGTTGCTCTGGGAAGTTTAGTTCAAACCAATGAAATGCTGTTTTATATCAGCGCCGCTTTGCCAAAAATCCAACTCGAAAATAAGACGATAATTGCTGTTTCACCACAATCGCCATTAGGAAGTCAATTAATGGGGAAAAGTCTCGGAGATGAGGTTGAAATCAATAACAATCGATTCCAAATTAAAGCAATTGAATAAAATGTAAACCACTCACTCGAGTGGTTTTTTTATGATTTGTAACCAAAACAAACTCAAAACCACTTTTAAAGTTTCTGATTTAATTAAAAAATCGTTTTTTAGTTATGTATTGTAACTAAAATTGATTTTAAGGTTTATTATTTAAACTTATATATTCAATTTTGCTTCATCAAATTAAGTGAATCATTTATATCACTTAAATAATTAAACATTTCAACGATTAAACTTAAAGATTATGTGTGGAATATTAGCCATTATAGGAAAAGGAAAAGAAGCAACATTAGTACAGCAATTGTCTAAAAGAATGAGCCATCGTGGTCCAGATGAAAGTGATATTTATGTAACCGAGAAAGGTCACATTTTGGCGCACGAGCGCTTGTCAATTGTCGATTTGCATACTGGAAAACAACCCATTCAAGGAACCGGTTCCGCTTGGATGGTACATAATGGCGAAATATACAATCACAAAAAGTTAAGAGAAACAACTTTAAAACACCACACATTTAGAACTACATCTGATTCAGAGGTTATCGTGCATTTGTATGAAGAGTTTGGTTACGATTTCTGTGATATGTTAGACGGAATTTTCGCTCTAATCGTTATCGATGGTGATGATTATATCGTAGCTCGCGACCCGCTTGGAGTAAAACCTTTGTATTACGGTATGGATGAAAGAGGCCGCTTGTATTTTGCTTCCGAAATGAAAGCGATTACCGACCAATGTAAGTCATTCTCAACATTTCCTCCAGGACACTATTACACCGAAAAAACAGGTTTTGTGAAATATTACAAACCAGAATGGGAATGGCATGAACCGGCAGTTGAAAAATTAGATTTACAAGCATTACAATCGAGTTTAACTCAAGCAGTTGAAAAACGATTAATGTGCGATGTGCCATTTGGAGTATTGCTTTCTGGAGGATTAGATTCTTCTTTAATTGCTTCAATTACTTCAAGATTGTTAGAAGGAACTGGACAAGAATTACATTCGTTTTCTATCGGATTAGATGCTTCTGCTCCAGATTTAGTTGCAGCAAAAAAAGTAGCGGATTTCATTGGAACTACACACCATGAAATTCATTTCACAGTCGAACAAGGAATCGAAATTTTAGATAAATTGATTTGGCATTTGGAAACGTATGATGTAACGTCAATTCGTGCGAGTACGCCAATGTATTTCTTGTCGAAAGCGATTACCGAAAAAGGAATCAAAATGGTGTTATCAGGAGAAGGAGCAGACGAAATTTTCGGTGGTTATTTGTATTTCCGAAATGCACCATCGGTATTAGATTTCCAAAAAGAAACTATCGAACGTGTTCAAAAGTTATTTACAGCCGATTTGCTTCGTGCCGATAAATCAACCATGGCGCACGGATTAGAAGCGAGAGTACCGTTTTTAGATAAAGCATTTTTGGATTTGGCGATTAAAATTCAACCCGAAGAAAAAATGCCAAAAACCTATGACGGAATTGAAAAATATATTTTAAGAAAAGCATTTGATACACCTGAAAAGCCCTTTTTGCCCGAAGAGATTTTATGGCGTCAGAAAGAACAATTTTCTGATGGAGTAGGTTACAACTGGATTGATACTTTAATCGAGTATTGTTCAAGTCAAGTAACGGATGAAGAATTTGAAAAAGCAAAACTGTTCTTTCCTTATAATACGCCAGTTACGAAAGAAGCGTTTTATTATAGAAGAATTTTTCATAAGCATTTTCCGCAAGATAGTGCGGCACAAACAGTTCGCAAATGGATTCCAAAATGGCAAGAAAACCAAGATCCAAGTGGTAGAGCAAATGCAGCTCACGTGAAAGCGGATGTGTCTATTGCAGTAGAAAAAGAAGTGGTTTAGTATTTTTTATTAGGTTTGTTGTTTTGAAAGGCCTCTTTAATTTCGCTTTAAAGAGGTTTTTTTTATTTCTTCTGTTTTGAGGAAATTAAAAAATTATCAAAAATTTAAAATAAGGCTATTTTTATTCGATTTAAGGCACTTTTGTCAAAAATTAACAATTGTTGATAACTTAGTGTTGAGTTGCTATGGTTTTTATTTCTTCTTTTTGTCTATTTACTTATATTTGTTGATATAAAAATACTTTATTTAGCACAAATATTATGAGTGAAGAAAATAAAAAAGGTAGTTATTCGGCTGACAGTATTCAGGCATTAGAAGGAATGGAGCACGTAAGAATGCGTCCTTCCATGTATATTGGAGATACTGGAGTTCGTGGATTACACCATTTAGTTTATGAAGTTGTAGATAACTCAATTGATGAGGCATTAGCAGGACATTGTGATACTATTTATGTTGCAATTAATGAAGATAATTCGATTACAGTTGAAGATAACGGTCGTGGTATTCCAGTTGATTTACATAAAAAAGAAGGTGTTTCTGCACTTGAGGTTGTAATGACTAAAATTGGTGCTGGAGGTAAATTCGATAAAGATTCATATAAAGTTTCTGGAGGTTTGCATGGTGTTGGAGTTTCGTGTGTTAACGCACTTTCTGATCATTTACGTGCAACAGTTTACCGTGAAGGTAAAATCTATGAGCAAGAATACGAAAGAGGTAAAGCAATGTATCCAGTTAAACAAATTGGAACTACTGATAAAAGAGGTACAATGGTTACTTTTAAACCAGATGCTACTATTTTTACCCAAACTTTAGAATATTCTTACGATACTTTAGCAGCTCGTTTGCGTGAACTTTCTTTCTTGAACAAAGGAATTACCATCACGTTAACAGATAAAAGACATTTAGCGGATGATGGTTCTCAACCAGTAGAAACATTCCATTCAAAAGAAGGTTTAAAAGAATTCGTTAAGTTTTTAGATGGAAATCGTGAACCAATTATTTCTCATGTAATTAGCATGGAACATGAAAAAAGCGAAATTCCAGTTGAGGTTGCTTTAATTTACAATACAAGTTACACTGAGAATATTTTCTCTTATGTAAATAATATCAATACACACGAAGGAGGAACACATTTGCAAGGTTTCCGTATGGGATTAACGCGTACGTTGAAAAAATATGCGGATGCTTCTGGATTGTTAGATAAATTAAAATTTGAAATTTCTGGAGATGACTTTCGTGAAGGTTTAACAGCTATTATTTCGGTAAAAGTACAAGAACCACAATTTGAAGGTCAAACCAAAACCAAATTAGGGAATAGAGAAGTAGTTTCTCCAGTTTCTCAAGCGGTTTCAGAAATGTTAGAAAATTATTTGGAAGAAAATCCAAATGATGCAAAAATCATTGTTCAAAAAGTAATTTTGGCTGCTCAAGCCCGTCACGCTGCTAAAAAAGCACGTGAAATGGTACAACGTAAAACCGTTATGGGTGGCGGTGGATTACCTGGTAAATTATCTGATTGTTCAGAACAAGATCCAGCAAAATGCGAGATTTTCCTTGTCGAGGGAGATTCGGCGGGTGGAACAGCTAAACAAGGTCGTGACCGATTTTTCCAAGCGATTTTACCTTTACGTGGTAAGATTTTGAATGTAGAAAAAGCAATGCAACATAAAGTATTTGAAAACGAAGAAATTCGAAATATTTTTACCGCATTGGGAGTTACAATCGGAACAGCTGAAGATTCAAAAGCATTAAATTTAGAAAAATTACGTTACCACAAAGTAGTGATTATGTGTGATGCCGATGTCGATGGTTCTCACATTTCTACCTTAATTTTAACGTTCTTTTTCCGTTATATGAAAGAACTTATTGAAAAAGGACACGTATATATTGCGGCTCCACCTTTATATTTAGTTAAAAAAGGAAACAAAAAAGAGTATGCTTGGAATGACGTTCAACGTGATGTAGCTAACGAAAGAATGGGTGGAAGTGCTGCTATTCAACGTTATAAAGGTCTTGGGGAAATGAATGCTGAGCAATTATGGGAAACCACTTTAAATCCAGAAAACAGAACATTCAGACAAGTAACTATTGATAGTTTAGCAGAAGCTGATAGAGTTTTCTCTATGTTAATGGGTGATGAGGTGCCACCTCGTAGAGAATTTATCGAGAAAAATGCTTCTTACGCAAAAATTGATGCGTAATATTTCATTAGTATAAACAGATAAATCATATGTCTTTTTATCAAGAACAAATATTTTATCAAGAACAAATATTTGCTTTTGGTAAATTTGTCAACGGAAATATTGGAGTTCAATATCAATTTTAATTTTTATAAATATTTAATATACACAACAAAATGAAAGTAACAATAGTAGGTGCGGGTAACGTGGGTGCAACATGTGCAGATGTTATTTCGTACAGAGGAATCGCAAGCGAAGTAGTATTAGTTGACATTAAAGAAGGTTTTGCAGAAGGTAAAGCTATGGATATTATGCAATGTGCTACAACAACTGTATTCAACACACAATTGAGCGGAACAACAGGAGATTATTCTAAAACAGCAGGAAGTGATGTAGTAGTTATTACATCTGGAATTCCTAGAAAACCAGGAATGACTCGTGAAGAATTAATCGGAATCAACGCTGGAATCGTTAAATCAGTTGCTGATAATGTATTAACTCATTCGCCAAATGCAATTATTGTAGTAGTGTCAAATCCAATGGATACAATGACGTATTTAACATTAAAAGCAACAGGATTACCTAAACACAGAGTAATTGGAATGGGTGGCGCTTTAGATAGCTCACGTTTCAAATATTTCTTGTCAAAAGCATTAGATAAACCAGCTAATGATATTCAAGGTATGGTTATTGGAGGTCACGGTGATACTACTATGATTCCGTTAACTCGTTTAGCTTCTTACAATGGTGTTCCAGTTTCTAATTTCTTATCTCAAGCTGAGTTAGATAAAGTAGCTGCTGATACTATGGTTGGTGGTGCTACTTTAACAGGTTTATTAGGAACTTCTGCTTGGTATGCGCCAGGAGCTTCTGTAGCGTATTTAGTAGATAGTATTTTAAACGATCAAAAACGTATGATTCCATGTTCAGTATTCTTAGAAGGTGAGTACGGACAAGAAGATATTTGTATGGGAGTTCCATGTATTATTGGTAAAAATGGTATCGAAAAAATCGTTGATGTGCAATTAAATGATGCAGAAAAAGCATTATTTGCTAAAAGTGCAGACGCAGTTCGTAATATGAATGCCGATTTAAAATCAGTATTGTAATTTTACATCAAAATAGAATTGAAAAACTGTCAAGAAATTGGCAGTTTTTTTTTGTTATTGCTATTTTTAAAAAAAGGTTTGAAAAAGGATTTTTGCTTTAAATTAATAAGTTTTCAACAATAAATAAAGGAATGTGAAATACTTTTTTAAGTTGCAAGTCTTTCATTATTAGGTTGTAATAGCGTTTTGTGATTAAACTTGGATAAAAAGGGTATTTTAATCCAAAATAAAATTGCTTAATCCTATTGTAAATTATATATTTGTCCGTTTTTATAAAATAGAATAAATAAAATTTAGAATAATGCAGAATAGAGGACTTATTAAATTTTTCGCAATTATCTTTGCTTTGGTATGTGTATACCAACTTTCTTTTACTTTCGTAGCGAATAGTATTGTTTCTGATGCAAAAGCTTTTGCAAAAGGAGATACGGCTAAAGAATTACGCTATTTAGATTCTATAGGGAAAGAAGAAGTATACTTAGGACATACTTACAAAGAAGTTACTAATAACCAAATCAACAAAGGTCTTGACTTAGAAGGAGGATTGAACGTAATCCTTCAGATTTCGGTTAAAGACGTTTTAAAAGGATTGGCTAACGATTCTAAAAATCCAGCTTTCAACAAAGCACTTGCTGATGCAAAAACAAATCAAAAAGGAAATCAGGATTTTATTGATGCTTTCTTTGAAGCTGCAAACGCTGGTAATGTAAGATTATCAGCTGCTGATGTTTTTGGAAACAGAAACTTAGATGAAGTTATCAAATTTGATATGACCAACAAACAAGTTGAGCCTATCATCAAACAAAAAGTTCAAGAATCAGTAGAAAGTGCTTTCAAAGTATTGAGAGAGCGTATCGATAAATTTGGTGTAACTCAGCCTAACATTCAATTATTAGGAAATTCTGGTAGAATCTTGGTAGAATTACCAGGAGCTAAAGATGTAGACCGTATTAAAAAATTATTACAAAGTACTGCTCAATTAGAGTTTTGGGAAACATATAAAATTGAAGAAGTTGGACAATATTTAATGGCTGTTGAAGAGGCATTAAAGAAAACAGAAGTAGCTGTTAAAGCGGCTCCAACTAAAACTACAGGTATCGATTCGTTATTAACTGACAAAGCAGATACAACTGCTGCAGCTGGTACAAGTCCATTCTTAGGTAAAATGTTAGCTCCAGGTCAACAAGGTGCTCCACACGTTGGAACATTTGCAACTAAAGATACTGCAGCAATCAACGGTTATTTAAAAAGAGCCGATATCAAAGCTTTATTACCAGCTAATTTGACAAATATTAGATTTGCTTGGGGTAAAACAAACGAGAAAAATCCAGATATTACAGATTTATATGCATTAAAAGGAACAAGAGATAATGTTGCTCCTTTAAGTGGTGGTGTAATTGTTGATGCAAAAGATACTTTTGATCAGATGGGTAAACCAGCCGTTTCAATGCAAATGAATGGTAATGGATCAAGAAAATGGGAACAAATTACTGGAGCAGTTTCGCAACAAGGAAATGCTATTGCAATTGTTTTAGATAATATTGTTTACTCTGCACCAGGTGTAAGTAAAGGAGCTATTACTGGAGGTCAATCAGAAATTTCAGGTAACTTCACAATTGATGAAACTAAAGATTTAGCAAACATCTTAAGAGCAGGTAAATTACCAGCTGCAGCAGAAATTGTTCAATCAGAAGTTGTTGGTCCATCATTAGGTCAAGAAGCTATTGATAATGGTATGTTATCATTCGTTATTGGTTTTGGTTTAGTATTATTATGGATGGTAGTTTACTACGGTAAAACTGGATTCTATGCTAACTTAGCTTTGTTGGTAAACATCTTGTTCATTTTTGGAACTTTAGCAAGTTTTGGTGCTGTATTAACATTGCCAGGTATCGCAGGTATCGTATTAACAATCGGTATGGCAGTAGATGCTAACGTAATCATATTTGAAAGAGCAAAAGAGGAATTAGATAATGGTAAATCAGTTCAAGAAGCTACTGATTATGCATTTACTTGGAAAGGGGCAATGTCATCTATTATTGATGCCAATGTTACTACAGCGATTACAGCTATTATCTTATTAGTTTTTGGAACAGGACCAATTCAAGGTTTTGCTACTACATTATTAATTGGTATTTTCACTTCTGTAATTACTGCAGTTTTTGTAACAAGAATGTTCTTAGATTGGAGTTTAAGCAGAAACGAAAAATTAGCATATTCAACTTCGTTAACTAAAACATGGTTTAAAAATTTAAATATCGATTTCTTAGGGAAAAAGAAAATTGCTTATGTAGTTTCAGGTATTCTAATTGCATTAAGTATTTTCTCTTTAGCTACTAAAGGATTAAACCAAGGTGTAGATTTCGTAGGAGGTAGAACATACCAAGTACGTTTTGATAAAGCAGTTTCTGCACCAGATGTTGCAGCTGATTTAGTAGCTGTTTTTGGAAGTGCTGAAGCTAAAATTTATGGTGGTAATAATCAGTTAAAAATTACTACTAAATATAAAATTGAAGAAGAAGGAGAAGGAGTTGATAAAGAAGTAAACCAAAAATTATATGAAGGTTTAAAGAAACATTTACCTGCGGATTTAACTTACGATAAGTTTGCTAACTTATACGAAGGAAAACAAATTGGAATTTTATCATCTGCTAAAGTAACAGGAACAATTTCTAAAGACATTAAAACAAACTCTTTATGGGCAGTTTTAGGTTCGTTATTTGTGGTGTTTGTTTACTTAATGATTAGCTTCCGTAAATGGCAATTTGGTTTGGCTGCGGTTGTAGCAGTTGCGCATGACGTAATTATTGTATTAGGTATTTTCTCATTCTTCTATACTATTTTACCATTTAACATGGAGATTGATCAAGCGTTTATCGCAGCAATCTTAACGGTAATTGGATATTCCTTGAATGATACCGTAATTGTATTTGATAGAGTACGTGAATACTTAGATTACAATTCGTCACCAGATTTCAAAGGATTAGTAAATAAAGCGTTAAATACTACATTAAGTAGAACTATCAATACTTCTGCTACTACGTTAGTGGTATTAGTGGCTATCTTCATCTTTGGAGGTGAAACAATTAGAGGTTTCGTATTTGCCATCTTAGTGGGTATCTTAGTTGGAACTTACTCTTCGTTGTTCATTGCAACTCCAGTGATGCAAGATACAATTGGTGATAAAGAAGGTCGTAAAATGGCTGAATTCAAAAAAGAAGACTAAATAATTAGTTTATATTATATTGAAAAGTCCTGATTTATATCAGGACTTTTTTTATATTTATAATTCTAAAAATGGTAAATTATGAAAGCTAAATTTATTTTATTTGCTCTTGTGTTCGTATTAACGTCTTGCAATAAGAATGAAGTTTATGACGAATTTAATCGTGATTTTACAGATAATCGATGGGAAAGTAAAGATGTGAAGTCATTTGAGTTTGAAAATATGCAATCTGAGGGAGTTTGTGAGTTAAAGCTACACTTTGGGCACATTAGTGGATTTCAGTTTAAGGAAGTGCCTTTAGAAGTGGAAATTACGTCTCCTGATGGTAAAGTTGAAACACTCTCAGTTGTTATGAAACTTATTGATGAGTCAGGAAATGATATCGGAGATTGTTCAGGAGATATTTGCGATGTATTTCAAACCATTAAAACCTTTGATACACTTGAAAAAGGAAAATACAAAATTAGTATTAAAAGTAAATTTGATGGGCCTTATCTGCCAAATGCTTTAGGAGTTGGAATACTTATTGAAAGAAAAAAATAAAAAAAGTCGGTTAGAATTTCTAACCGACTTTTTTGTATGAGTGTTATGTAATTATGCTTCTTTAACCACTTTAGCTTTTATAACAAAGTAAAAACCAATTAGGATAAACGGAATACTTAACCATTGTCCTGTTGATAGTGCATTGAAAATTGGATATTGTTCAAAACCACCTTGACTTTCTTTTACAAATTCTACCACAAAACGAATCGACCACAATAATATTAAGAACAATCCAAATAAGTAACCAGCTTTGTTTCTAGCTTCTGTTTTCCAATATAAAAACATCAAAATTGCAAACACAAAAACATAACAAATAGCTTCATATAATTGTGCTGGATGTTTTGGTGTTACAGCAGCTAATAATTCCGCAAATTGTGGATTAGTTTCAATGGCTTTGTAAGCTTCGTTAACGTCTCCAATTTGGGTTTGTTCCATTGCTTCTCTACCATTGTATTTGTCTCTTAAAAATTTAATTCCAAATGAAGAAGTGGTTTCAGTTCCTACGATTTCAGAGTTAAAGAAATTCCCTAAACGAATAAAAATCGCCCCTAAAGAAACAGGTATTACAATTCGGTCTAAAATCCATAAAAACGAACGTTTGATGACTCTTCTTTGAATGTAAAACATAGTAATAATGATTCCTATTGCAGCTCCGTGACTCGCTAAACCAGCAAAACCAGTGAAATGTAGCGTAGGTTTTGTACTAATTGGTAATAAAATACTCAATGGATCTTCGTGAAACAATTCAGATTGATAAAACAAAACGTGTCCTAATCTTGCACCAAGCATTGTAGCAACTAAAGTATATACAAATAATTTGTCTAAAGATTCCACCGTTTCGTTTTCTCTCATGAAAATAGGTTTCATAACGTACCAACCTAATCCAAAGGCTAATACCCAAGAAAGACTATAAAAACGTAACATGAAAAATCCTAAATCAATCCCTTCTGCAGGATTCCAAACCATATTGAGTGCGTGAATCATAATTTTTGTATCTGATTAAAGCGTAAAAATAATTATTATTATTGGGAAACATGTTAAAATTCCGATAAGAAATGAATTGATGAAAATATCATTGCCTATCAAGGAACCGGATCATAACCACTTCTTCCCCAAGGATGACAACTAAAAATGCGTTTCAAAGCCAGCCAACCTCCTTTAAAAACTCCGTGTTTTTGCAATGCTTGAATGGTATAGGTGGAACAAGTAGGTTCAAATCGGCAAGTTGCGGGTGTAAATGGAGAAATCCCAATCTGATAAAATCGTACCAATAAAACAAATGGATAAACGAACCATTGTTTTAGTGTTTTTGGATATTTCGATTGGTGTTGGCTACACATGATTATAAATTAAAAAAAAGAACCTCAATTGAGATTCTTTGTATTGTTAAAAGGTAAAACTAGTTCCTTCTTTTCCGTCTTTTAATTGAATGCCTAATGCTAATAACTGGTCACGAATTTGGTCCGATAAAGAAAAGTTTTTATTCGCTCTCGCTTCATTTCGCATCCCAATTAGCATTTCAACTACACCGCTTAATTTTTCGGTAGTATTTGAATTTCCTGAAGCTTCATTACTAATTCCTAATACATCAAACAAGAAACATGAAATCGTAGTTTCTAAAAGTTTAATGTCTTCCGCTGTTAAAGATTCTTTTCCGTCGTTTACCAAATTGATGTAACGCGCTCCTTCAAATAATTGTGCGATTAAAATTGGTGTATTAAAATCGTCGTTCATTGCATCATAACAACTTTGTTTCCAAGCCGTAATATCTAATGTAGAAGTAGAACTTGCTTTCAACATCGGAATTAATTTGTATGATTCCATTAAACGTGAATATCCTTTTTCACTTGCTAACATGGCATCATTTGAAATATCTAAAACACTTCTATAATGTGCTTGCAAGAAACAAAAACGTACAATATTAGGTTGGAATGGTTTCTCGAAAAACGTATTTTCACCTGTGACTAATTCCATCGGAAGAATATAATTTCCAGTCGATTTACTCATGCGTAAACCGTTCATGGTTAGCATATTGGTATGCATCCAAAAATTCACTGGCGAATGGCCGTTACAAGCTTTTCCTTGCGCTACTTCACATTCATGATGTGGGAATTTTAAATCCATTCCGCCACCGTGAATATCAAAAGTTTCGCCTAAGTATTTAGTGCTCATTGCTGTACACTCCAAATGCCAACCCGGAAAGCCTTCACCCCAAGGCGAATTCCAACGCATAATGTGAGCCGGAGAAGCATTTTTCCAAAGTGCAAAATCTTGTGGGTTTTTCTTTTCGCTTTGTCCGTCTAAGTCACGTGTATTAGCAAAAAGTTCTTCGATGTTACGGTTACTCAATTCACCATAATTCATTCCTTTTTGGTTGTAAGCAAACACATCAAAATAAACCGAACCATTGCTTTCGTATGCAAATCCAGTATCAATCAATTTTTGAGTTAATTCAATTTGCTCTAAAATATGTCCCGTTGCAGTAGGTTCAATCGTTGGCGGAAGAAAATTAAACGCATCCAAAACCTTGTGAAAATCTACCGTATATTTCTGTACGATTTCCATAGGTTCTAATTTTTCTAGGCGCGATTGTTTTACAAAACGATCGTTATCCACATCGCCATCATCGGTTAAATGTCCCGCATCGGTAATATTTCTAACGTATCTAACTTTATAATCTAGGTGTAATAAATATCTAAAAATCACATCAAAACTCATAAACGTACGAACGTTTCCTAAGTGCACATTGCTGTAAACTGTAGGACCGCAAACATACATTCCAATATTTCCTTCATGAATAGGAGTAAAGGTTTCTTTTTCGCCTGAAAGCGTGTTGTATATTTGTAACGTTTGATTTTTATGTAATTCCATTTTTATGATTGCTCAATATTTGTGATAGTATATCTTTAAATTCTGTTGTCAGAATTCTAAATTAAAACTGTGTGTCTAATTTGATGTAGTCTAAAAATTCTCTACGAACTTTATCTTCTTTGAATTTTCCGCCAAATTCAGCCGTAACGGTACTACTTTCAATATCGCGAATTCCTCTAGAGTTTACGCACAAATGTTTAGCATCAATTACACAAGCTACATCATCAGTTCCTAGAACTTTTTGTAATTCTTGAACCACTTGAATAGTTAAACGTTCTTGAACTTGAGGTCGTTTCGCATAATAATCTACAATTCGATTCATTTTTGATAAACCTACAACTGTTCCATTAGAGATGTAAGCCACATGAGCGCGACCAACAATAGGTAGTAAGTGATGTTCACAAGTTGAATAAACTACAATGTTTTTTTCAACTAACATTTCACCATATTTATATTTATTGTCAAAGGTAGAAGACCCCGGTTTTTTATTAGGATTTAATCCACCGAAAATTTCTTTTACAAACATTTTTGCAACACGATTTGGCGTTCCTTTTAAACTGTCGTCAGTTAAATCTAAACCTAATGTGTTTAAAATATGCTCAACATCTTTTTTGATTAATTCAATTTTTTCTTCGTCAGAAATAACAAAAGCATCATCTCGCATAGGAGTTTGAGCACTCGTTGCAATATGATCGTTTCCTATCTCGTCCTGAAAGTCCTCGTTTTGTGTCATTTTACTAATTATTTTTATAGCAATTTTAAAGTGACGCAAAGATAAATAATAAACTTTAGATTTTATTTTTAAATGTTAATTATTAAAAAAAAAGTACCTAGCTTTAAATTTTTGTTAAATTTGTGGTTCTATAAACTAACTATCAAACTATAAAAAAATGAAAAAAGTATTACTTTTTAGTATCTTTTTGTTTTTTCAATATGGTTTCTCTCAAACCACATTAGATAAAAACGATGCTATTTTTAAAGGGGTTAAAATCGAAAATCTTCAAGACCCTAAATTTGATTTCATCAATAATGCAAAAATTTCTTGGGATTTTTCAACTCTTGATTTAAGTAACAAGAATATTTCTATTGAAGTTATTACTATTTATGATTGCTTTAATGGCGAAAATGCTTCAGACTTTAAAGAAACGATTCAAGTTTTAAATAAAGATAACTTTGTTAAAAAAGGAAATCGTGATTTAATTCATGTTGAAGTAGGAGCAAAGTGTTTCAAATGGAGATTAGTTTTGGTTGAAAATAATCAAACTAAAGTTTCTGATTGGTCTTATTTCTCATTTCTAAAATAATCAGATTATGAAATTACTTTACAAAATAATATTTTTATTAAGCTTTAGTTTTTCGTTTGGTCAATCTTCTACCTGTGCTAATGCTGCAGCAATGTGTTCGGGTAACCAAGGTCCATTCAATAATACTACAGGTGTAGCTAGTTTTGGTAGCTTAGGCTGTCTTGGTAGTACACCAAATCCAGCATGGTTTTATATGCAAGTAGGGACATCTGGAAATATTGATTTTCAGTTATCACAAATTAGAACTAGTAATGGTGCTGGAATTGATGTGGATTTTATTTTATGGGGTCCATTTAATTCATTATCAGGTATTTGTAATAATTTAGCATTGTATTCACCAGGTTATACTGGTGCCAATAATGTTGTGGATTGTAGTTATTTACCAGATCCTGTTGAAAATGTTAACATTCCTAATGCAGTTGCTGGTCAATACTACATGTTATTAGTTACCAATTTTTCTGGTCAAGCGGGAACTTATACTTTAAATCAAACTGGCGGAACAGGTGCTTTAAGTTGTGATGTTGTTTGTGGTGTACGTTTAGGTCCAGACAGAATTTTATGTGGAGCGGCTACAAATGTTACTTTAACAGCAACTTTCTTGCAAGCGCCATCATTACCTGGTTCACCAATATATTCTTGGTTTTTAAATGGAGTTTTGCAATATACAACACCAACAAACACAACTACTGTAAATCAAAACGGAACTTGGACTGTGAGTGTAACAAGACCTGGTTGTTCTGATATAGCTACAGATGATATTATAGTAAATATTATTGGAGCAGTACCTTTTAATAATACAGGACCTATTGTTGCTCCACCTGGAGCCTGTAATCCAGTTATTGATTTGACTTCTTATCAAGCAGGTTGGGTTGCACCATTTGATCCTGCAAGTTTTGTATTTGTTTATTATGATGAAAATGCTAATGTCATTACTAATCCATCTGCATATACCGTAGGTTCATCAACATCTATATTTGTTGAAATTAATGCGGGTCCATGTAATGTTACTGAAGAGATTAATGTAATTGTAAATTGTGTTCCTCCAACTTGTTCTATCGATCTTACTTCAGGGGTAGGAACAGCTAATCAAGTTTTGTGTCAAGGATTACCAATAGAAAATATTGTGTACACAACTACTGGTTCGGCAACAGGTGCAACTGTAACTGGATTGCCAACTGGTCTAACTTCAGTGTACAATGCTAATACCTTTACAATAAGTGGAACGCCAACTCAAACGGGTACTTTTAATTATACGGTAACTACTGTTGGATGTTCGGTTAATGCAAGTCGAAATGGAACAATAACTATTGTTGCAGTTCCAGTAACTCCAACTATTGTTTCAAATGTACCAACTTGTTCTACTGATGGTACAAGTACAGTTTCAAATTATGACATTGGTGTTACTTATATTTTTACTCCAGCGGGTCCATCTGTGGGTGCTGGCGGTGTAATTTCAGGAATGCTTACAGGAACAAGTTATACACTTTTAGCTAATAATGGTACTTGTTCTTCTACATCTTCATCAGCTTTTGTTAATAATCTTATGTTAGTTACTCCAGATGTACCAGTTGTTTCAATTACACCTGAAACATGTTCATCTAGTGGTGTTGCGACAATATCTAACTATGATGCAAGCATGTCATATACATTTTCACCAACTGGACCAACGGTTGGAGCAGGTGGTTTGATCTCAGGAATGACGGTTGGCACAAATTATACAGTTACAGCTTCAAATGCTAGTTGTACCTCTGCAAGTTCAGCATCATTTAGTATTAATGCAATTTTAGTTACGCCAGTCGTTCCTACAATTGCTACTGTTGGGCCTACTTGTTTGGTAGATGGTTCTAGTTCTATTTCAAATTATAATGGAAGTCTAACCTATACTTTTTCTCCAGCTGGTCCAGCTGTTGGAGTAGGTGGGGCAATTACAGGAATGAATACAGGAACAAATTATACTGTTGTTGCTAGTAATGCAACTTGTACATCTGCTTCTTCATTACCTTTTAATAATGCAGCTCAATTATCAATTCCCATTACTCCAATAATTTCAGTTTCAGCTCCGACTTGTTCGTCAAATGGTGTTGCTACTATAACAAATTATGTTGTGGGATTAACTTACTTATTTACGCCTTCTGGACCATCAGTTAATACTTCGGGTGTTATATCTGGAATGACTGTTGGTACTAGTTATGTGGTTGCCGCTAGTAACGGAAGTTGTGCTTCACCAAATTCAGCTTCATTTAGTATAAATGCTATGTTAGTTGCACCTGCTACGCCTACTTTGAATACTGTTGCTCCTACTTGTATAGCAGATGGTTCTAATTCGATTTCAAATTACAACGCGGCTAATACCTATACATTTACACCAGCTGGTCCATCTGTTGGAGCAGGTGGAGTTATTTCTGGAATGACAACAGGTATGAGTTACACTGTTATATCTAATGATGGAACTTGTTCTTCTGCTTCCTCTGCTTCATTTGTAAACGCAGCACAATTAAGTAGTCCTATTGCGCCTACATTATCTGTTGTAAATACAACTATTTGTTCAGGTGAAAGAGCCATTTTCCAAATTAACGGTGCAGCAAACAATGTTATTACTTATTCTATTAATGGAGGAAGTAACCAAACAGTAACATTGAGTGCTGCAGGTGTTGCAACTGTTGAAGTTGTAAGCTCTACTGTTCTTGTTTCAATTGAATTGCTAAATATTAGTAATGGTTGTTCGTTAGCTCTCTCTGATGTAGCAAGTGTTACTGTTCAACCTTGTTCTATTCCAAAAGGTATTTCTCCAAATGGTGATAATCTTAATGATGAATTAGATTTAAGTTTCTACAACATTGAAAAGTTAGAAATTTTTAATAGATATGGAAGTAAAGTATATTCTAAATCAAATTATGAAGACGAATGGCATGGTCAATCGGATAACGGAAATGAACTACCAGATGGTACCTACTATTATGTAATTGATTTTACAGATTTAGAAACCAAAACTGGTTGGATATACATTAATAGAGAACATAAATAATTTAAAAGTTAATATTGTAAGCTTAGCTTATTTTAAAATAAATTAAAAATAATGAAGAAACTATTTTTAGTAACTTTAAGTGTAATTGCCTTTACGGTTGAAATACATGCCCAGCAAGACCCACACTACACGCAATACATGTACAATATGAGTGTAATGAATCCGGCATATGCGGGTAGCAAAGAGAATTTATCATTAGGAT
>NZ_SNZC01000004.1 GCF_004363695.1 Flavobacterium cheniae
ACTTACAACGCAAATGGAACCATTAGCGATGCAGTAGCGGTAGACAACCTAAACACCAAATGGCACGATGGACCAGCAAGTATTACAAGCGATGGAAACACAATGTACTACGGTAGTGAAAGTTTCAATGAAAAGGAATTCACTAAGGACAAGGCCAAGAATGCGAAGTTTGGTAAAATTTACCTTTATAAAGCTACCAAAGAAGGTGATAAGTGGGTAAACAGTAAACCACTTCCGTTTAACAACAAAGCTTATGATGTAAGAAATCCAAGCATAAGCAAAGATGGAAAAACATTGTACTTCTCGTCAAACATGCCAGGCGGTTTTGGAGGAGAAGACATTTGGAAAGTAGCAGTAAATGGCGACGAATATGGTACGCCAGAGAACTTAGGAGCTAAAGTAAACACAGAGGCAAACGAGAGTTTTCCATTTATTACAGACGACAACATTTTGTTCTTCTCATCAAACGGGAAACAAGGTTTTGGAGGATACGATGTCTTCAAGATGGATTTAAACAAAGGAACAGCAGCGATGAACGTGGGCGAACCTGTAAATACATCAAAGGATGAT
This sequence comes from Flavobacterium cheniae, assembly GCF_004363695.1. Classification (GTDB taxonomy): domain Bacteria; phylum Bacteroidota; class Bacteroidia; order Flavobacteriales; family Flavobacteriaceae; genus Flavobacterium; species Flavobacterium cheniae. Next base: position 571 of record NZ_SNZC01000004.1, read on the forward strand.
TTTGCTTTCACATACAACACAACTAAGAAAGTTGGATTTTTCTCTAGTAATAGAGACGGTAACGACGATATTTATAAAGCAGATCCGATTTGTAATTTTAGAGCAACAGTTGTTGTAAAAGATGAGATGACAGGAAATGTGATTGAAGGAGCTACAGTTTTTATAACCGATATAAACCAAAAAATCCTAACAAATCAAAATACTGATGTTAATGGTAAATCGGAATCAATGTTAACCTGTTTGCCAACTTTTGTAAGTTACGCTAGCAAATTAGGTTATGAAAACAGTAGTATTAATAAATTTGAATTTGAAGAAAATGAGCTTGGACTTGATGTCAATTTTGAATTGACACTAAAACCAATCATGCCAATCATCACAGAGAAAGAGGTGATATTACAACCAATATTCTTTGAGTTCAACAAAAGTAATATCACAGCAGAAGGCGCGGCAGAGTTAGACAAATTAGTAATGGTAATGAATGAACATCCAAACATGGTCATCTTTGCAAAATCACACACTGATAGCAGAGGAAGTGATAAGTACAACATGAATTTATCAGACAGAAGAGCAAAATCTACTGTTCAATACTTAATTAGCAAAGGAATAGCAAAAGATAGAATCTCAGGACAAGGATTTGGAGAAAGCGAGCCAAAAGTAGCTTGTAAACCATGTAACGAAGAACAACACGCACAAAACAGAAGAAGTGAATTCTTGATTGTGAAGAAGTAATTAGTAATTATGCTAACAAAAAAGTCCTCAAATTAATTGAGGACTTTTTTGTTTTAAATTTCTTTATTATTCATTGTCAGAAGCAAACCATTCAGCAAAAGAAGTTTCAGTTTCTTGTAATCTAAGGGAATGCAGTTTTATGTTGTTAGGTAAAAGATTTTTAATTTTATTAGAAAAATCGATTACCATATTTTCACTTGTGGGTTGATAATCAACTAAAATTACGTCATGACCTCTTGATTTTAATTCGTGTGCCAACTCAATATGGGGTGTGTTTTTGTTGAAAACAGTAGCATGGTCAAACACGTCTACAATTTGTTCTTTGACAATTTTCTTTAAATCACCAAAGTCAATCACCATTCCATATTTTACATTTGAAGTGTCTTTTATGGGTTTTCCAATTACAGTAACTGATAGTTTATAGCTATGCCCGTGAACATTTTTACATTTTCCATCGTAACCATAAAGGGCATGGCCTGTTTCAAAGTTAAACTGTTTGGTAATTCTTATGTTTGACATCTTATTTAATTTAAATTTTTTCTTTCTTTTTTGCTCTGTAATAAAGTGCGTAGGCTATTCCGACTAATACAATAAAAGGTACAAATGAACCAATTAGTACTCCAATTTGATATTGACTATCCGGAGCGTCTTTTAATTTTTGCTCAACATTAACTTGTTGAAGGAAAATGATTAAACTTCTCATTTTTTAAATTTTTCTAATGCATTTTTAGTAAAATCTGATAATACTAGCCTTCCAGAAATTGCTGCTCTTTCATAAAGTAAACTGTCCCAATGACTTGTTCCTTCCCAAAGCACTTTCTTCATTTCTAATAAGGCATCGGGATTGTAAGATGAAAGTTCTTTAGTATATTCTTCAAGTCTTATGTCTAAATCTTCAATGGTTTCGAAAACTTCAGAAAATAATCCTTTTTCAAATGCCCATTTTGAAGTTTTCCAAGCGGTTGGGTTAAGAGTCATTTCTGACATGGCCATTTTTCCAATTTTTCTTGAAACAGCTGGCTCAATAACAAAAGGACCAATTCCAATAGCAATTTCAGAAAGTTTGATTTCACTTTTAGTAGTTGCGAATGAATAATCACAAGCAGAAGCTAATCCAACTCCACCTCCAACAGCTTTACCATGAATTCTTCCAATGATTAATTTAGGACATTTTCTCATTGCATTGATTACATTGGCAAATCCAGAAAAGAAGCGACTACCTTCTTCATAATTGCTTACAGAAAGTAATTCGTCAAATGAAGCACCTGCACAAAATGCTCCAGTTCCTGCGCTTTTTAAAATGATTATAGAAACGGAATCATTTTTACTTAAAGTATTAATTTCATCGGTTAATTGTTGTAATAATGTACTTGGAAATGAATTGCTTGAGGGATGAAAAAATAGTAAAGTAGCAATGTTTCCATTAATTATGGTTTCTATAGTTCCCATTTGTAATTATCTTTTTAAACTAAAATGTGATTTAAATTCTTTTCTTATGTTGTCTTCGTTATATTCAACTTTAAACCAATAGTCAGTAGAAGGCAATAATTCGCCGTTAAATGTTCCGTCCCAACCTAAACTGTCTGGGCTCATTTGTTTCATCAATTTACCATAACGATCATAAATTGAAATTAAACCTTGATATTCTTCTGGTAAGTTAATATTCCATCTGTCGTTATAACCATCTCCGTTTGGAGTAAAATAGTTAGGATAAGTAATGGTTTGAATAGTATTAGTCAATAGTAAACCACAACCTTGAATATCTCTTACATAAATGGTGTAAGATCCATTTGGCAAATTACTGAAAACAGGACTTGGTTGCCAATCTATTCCGTTTAAACTAAATTCATAAATACCAAATCCTCCAATTGCTACAGCTTGAATTGTAGCTAAACCAGTAGAAAAAGCTGGCGTTAATAGTTCGGCAGTAACACTTGCTGGTTCAGAAGAAAAAGTAGCCTCAACAGAATCTGTAAAACTACATGAGGTGTCTAAATTTGTTACAGTTACTTCGTAAGTTCCAGGCGTGGTAATGTTGTAAGTTGATATATTTCCACTTGGATTAGCTGGAGTCCAGGCATAACTGTAATTTCCAGGCGTAATTGGTGTTGCATTTATAGTTTGTGAGCCAATTCCTGTTACTGGATCAATACAGATAACAAAATCATCTCCTAAATTAGTATCAGGTAATGGATTAACAATTAATTCTAAAAATGGACCTAATCCTGCACATTCAAATAAATTACTTTCTATTCGAACCCAAATAAGTTGATTGTTGGCAACTGTATTTCTGAAATTATTGATGTCAGTTATTGCATTTTGCTCCGTTTCGGCATCATTTTGATTTAAATAATAAGTAAAAGTATACGATTGACCTGTAGGGAATTGGTTTGTTAAAGCAGGTTCAATTTCGGTTAAATTAAAATATCCTATTCCATCTCCATTAGGATCTGTAGCATTCAAATAATCATCGCAAACATCATCAATTGTATATCTATATGTTTGAGGAACTGTTGTAGCTGAAACAACTAAATTAACTCTTGAAGTTCTAAAACAACCATTAGAATTTGTTATTCTTGCCCAAACCGTACTTCCATTAGCTGCATTGAATGCAACTTCATTAGTAACTAGGTCGTTGTTATTATTAGCTCCAGTTAAACTATTGTGATATGAAAAGGTTAAATTACTATCTGTAGAAATTAAAACATTAGCTTGAGTTAAATTGAATATTGTGTTTGCGTCTGTATCAGTATCACATTGTTTTAAAGTAACGATAGCATTAACTACAGGTTTAGGATTAACAACTAGATTAAATGTTACAGTAAAATAACATCCGTTAGTTGTATTTGTCAATCTTACATAAATAATTCTATTCGTTTCATATATCGAAGTTATGCTGTTGCTTCCAGCTATTGCTTCTGATAAATCGGTGTGATAAGTAATGTTGTATCCAGGAATAAGAGTTGAAATTTCATTACTTTTTTGAGTTAAATCAAAAGTAACAAATCCATTTGTGTCATCTCCGTCAAGGTTGTTGTCACACAAGCTAAAATTAGAAATCACCGGTGCGGTTGGAATTGGATTGTTTGTTATTGTAACACTTGCAGAAACCGCAGGACATGCGCCACTTTCAGGTATTGTATAGGTATAAACACCGGATGAATCTAAAGCTGGATTAAAAATGCTTGTTCCAGATGCAAGTGCAGAAGACCAAGTTCCTCCAGTAGTTGTGGTAGTGCCTAATAGTGTAAATAAGTCAAATGAATTCGCGTTTACACATGTTGAATAAGTTAAACTTGTTCCCGCATTAGGAGCTTGTTGAATGGTAACATTAACTTTTACAGGAATTGTTGTAGGTGATGAGTTACAGTCTTTTGTAAATTGGTATATATATTCACCCGGAATATTGATTGTTGGGTTAAAAATATCATTATTTAATGGCGCTCCGCCTGCTGGAACAGTCCAAGTTCCGTTTTCACCAGGGTTACCTGTTATGGCTTCAAAAAGGTTAACTGTTTCATTTGAGCAAACCGCAACATCCGTATCTTCTGGATTGCTACCAAAACCTGAATAATATCCTGCAAAACCTGAAGTGATTCCTTGATTTGGATTGTTAGGATTAGATCCATAACCAAAAACTCCAACAGCTAAAGGACCAGTTGATTCAATATTGACATTTCCACTAACTCCAGATATTCTGTATGTTACCCAATCAGTGTTTCCTAGTACTGCTTGCGCTTGCGCTGATGATATTGTTGAACCATTTAATGTTAAAGATGCAGACGCATAAGTTAAAACCATCAAGTCAGCTATGTATGATGTTCCGCCAATTACGTTTACATCAGGAATGTTTACCGAATTTTGAAAGAAACAACTTAAAGGTGGAATGAAATTTAATCCTGCTGTAGCTGTATCATTTCCGCCACCTAGTAATTGATAAGCGTAAACGTTTTTTGAGGTTCTAACATAAATGTTTCTATTTGTTGTGCCTTGGTAAAACGAATTATCAACTAAAAAATAATCACCTGCATTTATTGTAGCATTTGGAGTTGGAGAACCATTGACAAATATTTCGGTGTTATCCTCGTTTGCAACAATTAAGGGTAATTCCATAGTTGCAAGTCCGTTTCCTTCAATAAATATATATTCATTACCTATTTGTGATGCTGATACTATTTGATCTAGAGCAAAATCGGCATAATTTAATTCTATGCCACCTAATGCATTTCCGGAATTTACAGCAACAGGTTTGTCCGAAGAAATCAATGCTCCAATAGCACCATCTAAATTTTCAAAAGTATCGCTATAACCTGTAAAAATAATACTTTGTCCGGCATTTAAAGAGAAACTTTGAGAAGCAACATTTATTATTCCCGTACTTGTAGTAAAAATGACATTTGGATCATAATCAGACAAAGTAATATTGGTATTGTCTTCTGTTGCCATCACACTTGTAACAAAAGATTTTCTTGGATCTGCAGATTCATTTATGATGTGTCCCAATCTAAAACTTGTTCCAATTCCCGGCTTCCCTTTTGAAACTAACATTTCTGCATGATTTGTAGACCTAACTCTAAAGCTAACGTAAAAATCCTTTTGTCCTTCTAATATAATTCCACTATCACTTAAAACAATGTTTACATTTTCTTGTCCAACAAACATTTTTGTATTTTGTCCAAAGCCAATATCTATAGTCAAAGGAGCACCTGCTGAAATAGTATATGGGCTTGCTCCAAAAGGATTCCCAGCGCCATCTGTAACTGTAACTTGAAAAGGAGTTGTTTCTTGAGTAGATAAGTATAAATAATGGTCGGCTACAGAAGATGCATCTCTACAATGCAAAGGCGGTAACCAGTGTTTGTTACTTAACTGACTAAAACCAAAGTTGATAAATAAAATAAAAAATAATTTTATTAGAAGATTCTTCATTGTAAAAAATTGAAATAAGCTTGTAAAATTAAGTAGAAATGTATAATTAATCTAAATATTAACTAAAAAAACGCTCTTAATTGGACGTTTCCTGTGTGAATCGTTTTACTGGTTTCACTATTTCTTCCTTGATAATTGATATTAACGTCTAAATATTGTGTCAAATTTTTCTGTAAAAGCAATCGCCATGTTTGATTTTTGCCAGGCTGTAAACCTTCTAACATTTGAAAGCCTACTGCTGATAAGGCGTTTCCTTCATATGTATTGTTGTACATTGAAAATTCACCATTCATACTAAATCCTTTTTCGCTGTTGAAAGTAAACGATGTTCCTAAACGAGTTTGTTTTAAAGTTTCAAAAGCTCCAATTTGATTTTCCTTTTGTTGAAATTCATAAAAAATATCCCAACTCGCGTTTTTGGAAAACAAGTACCCGATTTTTGGCTCAATTTGATAACCATCAATCGCGAAATTTCTACTTGGATAATTCTGAGAAGTAGATTCGGTTGAAGTGGTACTTCCTGAAAGATTAAACAACCAACTTTTCTTTACCAAATGCTGATATTGCAATTGATGCAATTGGTTTTTAGCAGCAACACTTCCCACAGAAAGTAAATTCTGATTTTCATTTAACAAGAATGAATAAGTGGTTGAATGATGTTGTTTTCCACGATTAAAAAACAAACTGTTTCTAAAATTTGTATTCAAACCAATCAACTCTTCTTCCTCTTTTGAAAACGGATTCAAATCGAAATTAGCACCATTCCTTTTTATTTTTCGATCAATTAAAAACGAAGTTTGATTGTAAAAGTGCGAAGCGAATTTCTTAAAACCTTTTTCATTTTGCCATTGGTTAAAATTGAAATTCAGCGCTTGCGAAAATTTATTCTGATGCGTTCTTACAAAAACCTGATTCGGTAAAAACACTCGAACATAAATCGCTAAATCAGAATACGGAGCAATTTCAAACTCTTGTAATTCCTGAATTCCGTTACCATTATAATCGTTCCACATGTAAACGCCTTGTCCAGGTTCTACTTGTAAATAGGTAAATTCTTGCTGGGCAATGGTTCCTGAACTTGTTTCATAAGCCGTTGTTGTCTGAATTAATTGTCCAAAAAATCTATCCGAATACAAAATTCGTGAATTCAAAGAAGGTTCGTCTTTTAAGTTTGAATCTTCATATTTCAAAGTACGATAATTCAAAAACACGCTCAAATTGCTTTTTTCGGTTTTAATTAATTGCGATTTTAAGTAGTAGGAATTCGAATGATTTACACGCTCAATTCTGTTGAATTGCAAACTATCATTTTGACGTTGTAAAAAACCTAATTCCACAAAAACCTTTGTCGAATCACCTCTTCCCACAAATGCACCATATTCTAAAAAACGTTGGCTCAAGGCCGAAAATGTATTGGTTATTTTTAGTTTTTCGGAATTATCTTCCAAATTCACCGTGGCACCAACCCAATTTTTCCCCAATTTATACGACGAACGATTTTCACTTCGAGAAAAAGACGAATTTGAAAGTTCGGAATCGCTTTTCATTACGCTCGAGTTACTCCAAATCATCCAATTTTTGGTAGCATATCTTCCTGAAAAAGTATGTTTATTTCCCGAAAATGCATCACCAAAAGTTAAGTTTTCAAACTGATAAAGCGCTTTTCCTTTGTTGTCGAAATTAAAATCTAATCCCGAAGTCAAAAAACTTTGATTGCCTAATAAGGTCGAAGTAATGTTCCAATCTCTGTTAAATTCGATGTTGTACAAACGTTCAATGGTTTTGAAATTTTCTTGCACCAACTGATAATTTGCAAACGCATCAATTTTGGTTTTTCCATCAAAAACACGTTGTTTTCCGTTGAATTTCCCAGCAAAACCTTTGTTGTTATTGTCATCTAAATTCGAATATAAATTTTGGTCGCTGTTGCTTAATGCTACTTCAAAATCTAAAAGTGTTTTCTCGTTTGGATTGTACTTCCCTATAATGGTTGCCATTTGAATTTTTGTTGGCGCAATCAAACGAACAATTGGTTCATAATTTCCTTGCGGAATTCCTGCAATTGGCGGTACATATTCATAAATTTTCCCAACCGCTTGATTGTTGACTAAAATATAATTTCCTTGATTATTTCCTACTAAAGAAAAACGAACATTATATAATTCGTCAGTAGGATTATTCGAATATTCAAAAACTTCTACAGCACCAATAATCACTTTTCTATACAAAATTTTATTTTCGGAATAGGAATCTAAATAAGCTGAAGGTCCGTTCATTTCCGAAATATCATCACCAGCGTTTTGCAAAATATCAATTTGTTCCGAAGATAAATTTTGTTGCAACGGCTGATTTTTCACATCACTTTCCGAATACACATAACCACCAATTTGCCAACTTTCTCGCTCGTGCGAAATTCCGCCATACGTTATAAATCGGGTAAAATTTCTATCGGTGTATTGATATTCTACGTTGATCCGCATTTCGGAGGTAATCGGAAATAAAGAAGTAAAAATGATTTCTCCAGCGTTGTAATCGATGATGTAGTCGTTGTTTTCGCCACGCGTTTTCAAAATTCCATTAACATATACGCGTTCCGAACCTGAAATCACTAAAACGTATAATTCGTTATTATTTCCACGCAATTTATATGGACCTTGATTTCCTTCTTGACCAACGAATGAACTTCGTGCATATTGTCCACGGACCAAAGCACCAGTTGCAACGACTTCGGTTTTTTTATCTGGTGTTCCAAAGGTAAAACGTGTAGATAATCCTTGTACTTTTTTATTGAAATTAAGGAAAGCTGATTTTCGATTTTCCAGAAATAAATCACCGGCGCGAATATTCCATTTATCCGAAAATAATTCGATGAAAATTTGGTCAAACTCGTCTAATTTTTGCGAATAACCACCTTCTTGCAACGGAATATTACTGTCTTGAATGGAAGCACGCAAACTCACTTTGTCCGAAATTTTTCCTGTGATTTGTAAATCTAAATTGGAATTCACTACCGTGTTTTGATTGTTTCCAACCGTAACACCACGCGTGATACTTCCCGAAGTATTCAATCCGTCGAAAGGTTTGAATTTGGTGTTTTTGTCTTTTTTGAAAACGACTAATTTTCCTGCTTCGTTAGAAACCACTTTATCGTCATCGTAAATGGAATAGGTTTTGGTTAAAAACTCTGGAAATTTTGAATAGCGAATCACTAACGAATCAGAAGTGTTGATTTCTTTGGTAAAAATCAAAGTTCCTTTTTGGAAATTTACTTTGTAAAAACTCGAATCAATGACTTTTCCGTTTTTGTCTTTAATTTCAAAAAAGGAATTGTTTAAACTAAATTTCTCTATCGAAATCGTGTCTTTTGAAAAAGCAATTTTTTTAGTTGGATACGATTGTAACGTCTCTTGAGCAAAACTGCCCAAAAAACACAACAGAAATCCAGCTAAAAAAACAATTTTTTGCATAAATACTATAACTCCGAATCTTCAAAAGTAGTATTTATTGTTTGAAAAAAGGAATGATTTTATTTGAACCGCAGATTCGCAGATTTTTTAAATAGTAATCTGCGAATCTGTGGTAATTTATTTTAAGACTACTCCTTTGTAATCAACTGCATTGTTTCTCTTGAAAAATAAATTTTAACAAAACATGTAGGAAAAAACAGTATTGGCTTTGAAAAGGGAATTTATATTGCATTGTGGAAAGCATCTTAGATTTTACCATTACTTAAAAATTATACAGAAATAGTAAAATTGATGCTTGAAAAAACAGAAAAAGGCATTTTTTTTTAAAAAAACCAGCAAACACTGGAAAATAAAATTGAAAATGTACAGAAAATCTGTAACAATTTATTAAAAACATCATTTTAACTTTGTTTTATACAAATTACTAGGAAACTTCAAAACGTTGTCGGAAGATTGCTTGCTAAACTTTGATTTAAAGTAAGGATTTGAAGAAACTACATATTTTGATAATTTGAGTTTAATTGTAGTGGGGAAAATAAGCCGAACAGATACCCGAAAAAGATAGTAGGTGAAATAATAAATTTAATTTTATGAAAAATTTTAAAATCTTAATTCTTTTAAATCTATTTATTTTTTTAACTTCGTGTTCAAGTGATAGTGATAATAACTTTGAAAACAAGCAGAATGAAACTATAAGCTCTTCAAATAATAACACTTTTTCAAGAACCGAGTCAAATGACATTACTCAACTAGGTAATGATGAACAATTTCAGCTTTTCATTAACAATGAATATGATTTAATAAAAAATATTAATGATAAAGAAGCTTTGAACCTTATCTATTCTGATAATAATTTGACAGAGGATGAGTTAAATACATTCTACTCTATCACAGGTTTTGATTCAGAAAGTTCATTTATAAATTATTATAATTCACAATTAGAATTATTAAGAAATTTAGATAACAAATATAATTTTAACAAGTATTCACAAGAAGAATTAAAGCTAATTCTAATAAACGCATTAGAGCAATTTTACAATAATAGTTTAGTTTCCAGAGCCGGACCTTGTGAAAGAAAATTAAGAAACGAAATGGTCATTATCGCTGCGGAGGCTTATGCTGCACACTTGGCTTGTGGATTGGCTGACTTATCTGTTATAGGCGGGGTAATTTGCCATAGTGCAGTTGTTGTTTGGCATGCTGCATCAAACGATAATGCTATTTTAGATTATGAAAATTGTATAAAAAAGTAATTTATGAATAAAAACATTAAAATATTACCGTTTTTACTACTATTAATTTATTTTTTATTAATAAAAATAAATATATTATCCACATTCAGTAGTAAATTATTGGCTATTATTTTGATTATATCAATTAATATTTTTCTTTATTTTAGATTTAGAAATAATAATCAAAATAAAATAAATAATAATAATTTGTACATCCTAATATTGTTTAGCTTTATTAGTACCATACTTTTTTTGTATAATATTTTTAAATTTAAGTTAATTTGATTCTCATAATTATTATATGAAAAAATCAAAATATTTTCTATTCGCTGGACTATTCTTCTTTGTTTTTTCTTGTATTCTCTTGATATTAAAAGCGTATGATATTGCAAATGAGGAAAAATATGAGGTTAAACAAATTTTATTAATTATATCTACTATTCTGTATATAGTTTCATTGTCTGTATATGTAATAATGAGGTTTATTTTTAAAAAATAACCCTCCCTCATTAAGTTTTATACAAAAAGAGTTTTGCATAAAGCAAAACTCTTTTTTATGTTTTTAGTTCTTATTCTTTAGTAATCACCTGCATTGTTTCTCTCGAAATCTGGCGTAGCAATATTGTCTTATTTGTTTCTACTACTTTTGCTGCGTTTTCATCAAAATGTCTGATAGTGTAAAGCGATACGTTTTCGTTGTACGAAACTTTGAATTTTTTAGCCAATACTTTTCGCAACTCTTCAAAATTGTTGTATTTGTCTTCAATACAAACTGAGAAACTAATTGCCGTGTTTTGAATTAAATTCACTTTTACTTTGAATTTTGCAAATAAAGCAAAGATTTCACTGATGTGATTTTCCATTATAAAATCGAAATCAATTGATGATAACGATAACAATAATTGGTTTTTCTTTACTATGAAACAAGGTGTGTGTGGTTCTAAATCAGCTCCTTTTGAAACGCTGGTTCCTGCTAATGTTGGATTGATAAACGATTTTACAAACAACGGAATTTCCTTTTTCTGTAAAGGTTGTAACGTTTTTGGATGAATTACAGAAGCTCCGTAAAAGGCTAACTCAATAGCTTCTCTGTACGAAATTTGGTTCAACAAAACTGCATTTTCAAAATATCTTGGATCGGCATTTAAAACTCCAGGAACGTCTTTCCAAATGGTAACGCTTTCCGCTCCTAAACAATATGCAAAAATTGCAGCCGTATAATCTGAACCTTCGCGACCTAAAGTAGTCGTAAAATTATTCTCATCTGAACCTAGAAATCCTTGTGTGATGTTTAGAGTTTTCTTTTTAACACCTTTTGAAATCAATTTTTGAGTGGTTTCCCAATCGACTTGCGCATCGCGGTAATTGTTGTCGGTTTTGATTAATGGACGAACATCAATCCAATTGTTTTTTAAGCCGCTATAATTGAAATAATGACTTACAATCGTAGTAGAAACTAATTCTCCAATGCTCACCACTTGGTCGTAAACAAAACTATAATTTGGCGATTTGTTACTGCGAATAAAATATTCTAAATCGTCAAAATGTGCATTTACATCAAAAAACACATCGTGATCTTCGTCTTCAAATAAGTCTAATAAAATTTGGTTGTGGTATTTTCGAACTTCTTGAAGTGATGCATGTAATTCCTTAGATTTATCAAAGTAATTTTTGATTACTACTTCTAATGCATTCGTGGTTTTTCCCATAGCAGAAATTACCAATAAAACATCCTCGTGTCCTACCGTGTTTAAAACATGTAATACGTTTTTTACGCCTTCGGCATCTTTAACTGATGCACCTCCAAATTTAAAAATTTTCATTTTGAAGAATTATATAGTTGTGTTTAAAAATTGTTCAATTCCTTTGTCGTCCATGTGTACCACACGCCAATCACCTAAAACTTTAGCACCTGATTTTTCATAGAAATCAATAGCTGGTGTGTTCCAGTCTAAAACATTCCATTCGATTCTGCGGACATTTTCGGCTTTTCCTTGTTTGATGATTTCTTTGTAAAGTGCAAATCCGGCACCTGTTCCGCGCTTGTTTTCTTTTACAATTAAATCTTCTAAATGGATGGTTTTTCCTTTCCAAGTCGAAAAACGATAATAAAACAAAGCCATTCCGATAATCTCATTATCAACTTCGGCAACAAAACATTGAAAAAGCGGATTTTCTGAAAAACCATCGCGTACTAAATCATCAACGGTAACGACAACAGCATCAGGTTCTTTTTCAAAAGTAGCTAATTCCTGAATCAATTCTAAAACAGATGGCATGTCGTTTTTGGTGGCTTTTCGGATAATCATTTTTCGTAATTTTTTACAAAAGTAAAATTAACTTAAACATCTTTTCAAATTAATTCTCTGATTTCACAAATTTACCGATATTTGTGCCTTAAACACAACTACATCGTTTTCGAAATGGAAGAAAGAAATAGAACGTTAGGCGAATTCATTATTGAACATCAAAATTCGTTTCAGTACTCAACAGGAGAATTATCTCGTATTATTAACTCCATTCGTTTGGCAGCTAAAGTAGTAAACTATAAGGTAAACAAAGCCGGATTAGTGGATATTGTTGGCGCAGCTGGAGAACAAAACATTCAAGGAGAAGACCAACAAAAATTAGACGTTTACGCGAACGAAGTTTTTATTCAAACTTTAATTAATCGTGAAATTGTTTGTGGAATTGGTTCGGAAGAAAATGATGATTTCATTACCGTTGCAGGTTCGGATAATTCTCACAATAACAAATATGTAGTTTTGATGGATCCTTTAGATGGTTCTTCAAATATTGATGTGAATGTTTCAGTGGGAACGATTTTCTCAGTTTTCAGAAGAATTACTCCAGTTGGAACTCCAGTAACAATTGAAGATTTCTTACAACCAGGAGTAAATCAAGTAGCGGCAGGTTATGTAATTTATGGAACTTCAACCATGTTGGTTTATACAACTGGACACGGAGTTAACGGATTTACTTTAAATCCAGCAATCGGAACATTCTATTTGTCGCATCCAAATATGAAATATTCAGAAGACGGAAAAATTTACTCGATTAACGAAGGGAATTACGTTCATTTTCCTCAAGGAGTGAAAGATTACATTAAATATTGCCAGTTAGAAGAAGGTGATAGACCTTATACATCAAGATACATCGGAAGTTTGGTTTCTGATTTCCATAGAAACATGATTAAAGGAGGAATTTACTTATATCCAACCAGTTCAAAAGCACCTAATGGGAAATTACGTTTGTTGTACGAATGTAATCCAATGGCATTCATAGCCGAACAAGCAGGAGGAAAAGCGTCAGACGGTTTCAAAAGAATCATGGAAATTCAACCAACCGAGTTACACCAACGCGTTCCGTTCTTCTGCGGAAGTAAAAACATGGTAGAAAAAGCAGAAGAGTTTATGGCGAAAGCGAAGTAAATTCTTAGAATAGCAAAATAAAAAAAGCACAAACTCGTTAGAATTTGTGCTTTTGTATTTTAAAACAGTTTTGATTATCTGTTCATGTGTTGCATTTCGTAAGTGAAGGTGTCTAAATCCACATTCATATCTACTAATTTTAACGCTTTATCTACGATATAACCTACGTTTCCTGCTGTAAAGCCTAAAGCTAGAGCGAATTTTTTAAGTAATTCGTGTTCTTTTTTACCTAAAACGTGTTCGTCTGCGTATACCATTCTTGATAAATCATATAAACGTTCTAAACGATGTGTATGTAATAATGGTGGATTTACAGGATATTTTAAAGGGTTTTCTAAAATTTCCTCATATTCTGCTTGAGAAATTTCTAATTTGATAGCTAATTTGTCTAAGAATTGTTTTTCTTCTGGACCAATAATACCATCAGACAAAGCTACTCTTACAATTGCTGAAAAATGACCTTTGTTTCTGTTTCTAAAACCGCTATCGAATAAATCTGAAATTGACATGTTGTTTGTTTTTAATTATTGCAAAATTACATAAAAAATCTATTTTTTTGAAACAATTTCACAAGCTTTTGTGATATAGAAATTACCAACTTAAAAAAATAAATCGTAAGTTTGAAATTCCCCAAATAATTATCATTATGTCAGAATTTTGGATGTATTTTAATATTGGTCTAAAACATGTGTTAGATATTAATGCATATGACCACGTTTTGTTTTTAATTGCATTAATGGTTCCGTATGCTTTTAAAGATTGGAAAAACGTTTTTGTCTTGGTGTCGCTTTTTACTTTAGGACACACTTTAGCTTTGCTTTTGTCAGTTTATGGAGTGGTTCAAATTCAAGCCAGTTTAGTTGAGTTTTTAATTCCAATTACCATTTTAATAACGGCTATTTTTCATCTTTTTACTGCTGGAAAATCGTCTAAAAATGAAAGTATCACCTTCGTTGCAATCGTAACTTTATTCTTCGGAATCATTCACGGACTTGGTTTCTCTAATTACTTTAAAACAATTTTACCAGGAAATGCTTCTGATAAATTGCTGCCCTTGTTAGAATTCGCATTAGGAATTGAAGCCGCACAGATAATTGTAGTACTTATAGTTTTAATCATTTCGTATGTGGTGCAAACTTTTTTCCGTTTTTCAAAAAGAGATTGGGCTTTAGTTATGTCAGCATTTATAATTGGCGTAGTTTTGCCAATGATTATTGAAAGCGAAATTTGGAACCGATAATGAAGAAAGAAAAAAAGGAAAAATACGATAAAGCTTATTTAAGAATTGCCAAAGAATGGGGCAATTTATCTTATTGCCAACGAAAAAAAGTGGGTGCGATTATCGTTAAAAATAAAATGATTATTTCAGATGGTTACAATGGAACACCATCGGGATTTGAAAATTGTTGTGAAGACGAAGACAATTTAACCAAATGGTATGTACTTCATGCAGAAGCAAATGCGATTTTAAAAGTAGCTCGTTCAACGCAATCGTGTGAAGATGCTACGTTATATATTACCCTTTCGCCTTGTAAAGATTGTAGTAAATTAATTCATCAATCGGGCATTAAAAGAGTGGTGTATCATCAAGAATATAAAGATACTTCCGGAGTTGATTTTTTAAGAAAAGCAGGTGTTGAGGTTGAATTAATTGAAGATTTGAGCTAAAATGAAAATGAATAAAGTATATTTTCCAATAGTAATCGCAGTAGCTGTTGCGGCGGGTTTGTTATTGGGAAGTAAACTCAATCCTTCTACCGAAAATGCTTTCTTAAGTAAGAATGCCAACAAAAACAAACTCAATAAACTTATCGATTTCATCGAGAAAGAATATGTTGACAGTTTAAATACTGATTCTATCGTAGATTTAACCGTTAACGGAATTCTTGAGAAACTCGATCCGCATTCAGTTTACATTCCAAAAAGCGAATTAGAAGCAGTAGAACAAAGTATGCGTGGCGATTTCGTTGGAATTGGCGTTAATTTCTACATGTATAACGATTCGGTAGCCATCATAAAGCCTATTCCAAATGGTCCTTCTGAAAAAGCAGGGTTAAAAGCAGGTGATAGAATTCTCTTTGCGAATAAATTGCAGTTATACAACAAAAAATTAGAAACCGATACATTGTTTTCCATCTTAAAAGGAGAACAAGGTTCTAATGTAAAATTGACGGTTTATCGAAAATCCGAAAAGAAAAAATTTGCCGTAAACGTTACCCGCGATGTTATTCCAATTAAGAGTCTAGATGTAGCTCAAATGGTTGACAAAACTACGGGTTACATTAAAATAAATCGCTTTGCAGAAAAAACCTATGACGAATTTTTATCGGGTTTAACCCAATTGAAAAAAGAAGGTGCTAATCATATTATTATCGATTTACGAGACAATGGTGGTGGTTATTTAGAATCAGCAGTAAAAATTGCAGATGAATTCTTAAAAAACAAAGAACTAATCGTTAAAACCAAAAACAAAAAAGATAAAATCGAAAGTACTTTAGCGACTGAAAAAGGTATTTTTGAAACCGGAAAAGTCAGTGTTTTAATCAATGAAAATAGTGCTTCGGCCAGTGAAATTTTAGCTGGAGCTATTCAAGACAACGATAGAGGTTTGGTTTTTGGAAGACGTTCTTTCGGAAAAGGATTAGTGCAACGCGAAATGCCATTAGGCGATGGTTCGGCTGTGCGATTAACTGTGGCAAGATATTTCACGCCATCGGGTCGTTCTATTCAAAAACCGTATGAAGATAAAGGCGAAAACTACTTTAACGAATTTGAAAAACGTTTTGAAAGTGGCGAATTATACGAAAAAGACAAAACCAAAATCGCCGATAGTTTAAAATTCAAAACTAAGAAAGGTCGCTTGGTTTATGGCGGTGGCGGAATTATGCCAGATATTTTTGTGCCGTTAGAAGATTCGCACGGAGCCGAAGGTTTAACGATGTTGATGCAATCGGGATTAGTGAATTATTTTGTCTTTGAACAATTAGATCAAAACAGAAAGAAGTTTGAAAAAATTACCACTGAAGGTTTGGATAAAGAAATCAAATCTGGAAATTACTTCAATAACTTTAAAACTTACATGGCAAAAGGTGGATTGCTTTTTAACTTAGACAATCAAAAAGAGAAAGTGCTATTTTATCTTCACGCCGAGTTTGTACGTCAACTTTTTAATGAAAAAGCGTATTACCAATTGATTTTGAAAAAAGACGATATGGTGAATAAGGTGTTGAGTAAGTAAAATATGAAAGTTTATTTCCTTTTCTTTTTATTTCTAATTTTAGGTTGCTCTTCTTCTGAGCAGCTTAATGATTCTGCTGTAGTTGGAAAATATTCTTATAAAGCGGCAGGCTATGGAGTAGGTTCAACTGTTGAATTTAAGAAAGATAAAACGTTTGCTTATACTTGGGTAACAGGTTTAATAAATGGAACAACTGAAGGAACTTGGTCTATTTCGGGTAAAAAGATCATTCTAAATAGTGAACGAAAGAAGTCGGATGCATTGAAATTCAGAATTTTAGAAAATTCAGGTAATAATTCAGATTTTTACAGCTTTAAGTTTTTAGATGAAAATAAAGATATTCTTCCTAAAGTTATTTGTTTGTTATTAAATGAATCTGATAAAATTAAAAGTGTAGATGCTAATTTTGACGGGGAATTACAACTTTCAAAAGCTGAAGATTTTCAAAAATTGAGATTTATATTTTTAGGATTTCACGAGTTTGAAATCAAAAAAGAAGATTTAAAAGGAAATGTAACTTTAATGATGATTCAAAAAGAAACACATTATCAATATTTTGAAAATGAAGTAATGATTTTGAAAGGAGATAAAATTTACACTGATTTAATCAAAAAGACAAGACATGTGAAAAATAATTTTTTCACTAAAGAAGATTAATTACTTCGCCAAAGCATCATGCACTTGCACCGGATTTCCGTTATTCCACAACGTTAAAATATCGGTTGCTACTGAAGCACCACTTCCAGCAGCAATGCTTAATTGACTTCTGTGTCCGGCTAAAACACCTGCTGCGTAAATACCTTCGGTAACTAAATGGTCGGTATTTTTTAATTGAATTCTATTTTTTTCTGGAGCGGCTTTTTGATGCGGCATTACAAACGATTCCAAGCCTTCAATAGTAAAAGGATTTCCAGAACCAATCGCAATCACTACAATTTTAGCTTGAAACGAAGATTTGTTGGTAGTAATTGTGAAATTTCCAGCCTCACCAGAAATTGAAACTACTTTTTCTCCATGAATTTGTTGAACATGCGGATAAGTGTTGGTCAAATGTTCCAAACTTTCATCCAACAATTCACTTCCTAATTTTCCTGCGGGAATTCCGTAAGCATTATTAAAAATGGCATTTTGTAACGAAGACGCTTTTTGGTGGGCAACAATCGCAATTTTTTTATCCATTGCAAACGGTTTGTTTTGAGCTGAACCCAAAATCAAAGCACACGAAACGCCTGAAACTCCAGCGCCAATAATTAAAACGTCGACCATTATTGTCTCGTTTTCTCTTCAATCATTTTTGAAAAACGCAATAATACCAATAATAAGATAGCGCAAATTCCAGCGACAACTCCAATTATGGCAATTGTACTATTACCTTCAAACGGATTACTATAATCAATTTGAAAAAGATTAAAAACAATTAAAGCTAAAGCAATGGCAACCGCCACGTAAGTAAATATTTTCATTTCAATAAATTTCTAAATAAACAATCCTTTAACATTTGCGGCGAATAATTTTACAGCAATCGCCAATAAAATAACACCAAATATTTTACGAATAACACCTAATCCGTTAACACCTAATAAACGTTCAATTTTTCCTGATGATTTCAACACGCCATAGACTACAACTACGTTGATAACAATTGCAATAATAATGTTTATTTTGTCATAAGCAGCACGAAGCGACAAAATAGTTGTCATCGTTCCAGCACCAGCAATTAAAGGAAACGCAATGGGGACAATAGAAGCCGTACTCGGGTTGTCTTCTTTGTATAAATGTATGCCTAAAATCATTTCTAAAGCAAGGAAAAACAAGACAAACGAACCGGCAACAGCAAATGAATTCGCATCAATACCAATTAATTTCAGAATTTCTTCTCCTACAAATAAAAAGGCAATCATAATTACAGCGGCAACAATAGTCGCTTTTTCCGATTGAATATGACCCATTTTACTGCGTAAACCCACAATAATCGGAATGCTTCCTACAATATCAATCACAGCAAATAAAATCATGCTGATGGTAAAAATCTCTTTCCAATTAATTCCTAAATTCATAAAACACTGAATATTTGTGCAAATATAAGGATATTGATCAAAGAACGTTTTTAATTTAACGATACATTATAATAGTATAAATTCCAAAACCAACTTCTAACTTCTTATTTCTAAATTCTGAATTCAAAATTGTATCTTTGCACTTTAAATAAATTACCATATGTTTCAGTTAAATAAAACCATCGTTTCCGAAGAAATCTTAGAAAAAGAATTCGTTTGCAATTTGTCAGCTTGTCAAGGTGCTTGTTGTGTGGATGGCGATGCAGGTGCTCCTTTAGATGAGGAAGAAACCAAAATTTTAGCTGAAATTTTTCCAAAAGTAAAACCCTTTCTTCGTCCTGAAGGAATTAAAGCCATTGAAGAACAAGGAACGCACGTGGTTTCAGATTTTGGTGAATTAGAAACACCGCTTATCGACGGAAAAGACTGCGCTTACGTAATTTTTGACGGAAAAACGGCACTTTGTGGAATCGAACAAGCCTACAATCAAGGGATTGTAGATTGGAAAAAACCAGTTTCTTGTCATTTGTATCCTATTCGAATTAAAGAATATTCCGATTTTGCTGCGGTAAATTACCACAAATGGCATATTTGCGATGACGCGTGTTCGTTAGGGCAAGAATTAGGAGTTCCAGTGTATCAATTTGTGAAAGAAGCACTAGTTAGAAAATTCGGACAACAATGGTTTGACGAATTAGACAAAGTAGCAAAAGAGTTGAAAAAATAATCTAATTTTTATGGTTCAAAAATCGTTGTGAGAGGTTGATTTATCAATCGCTTACAAGGTTTTAACAGTTGTTTTATTTGTTTTTAACTTATTGATTATCAATATTTTAAAAACCTATATTAATTTACTGACAATTTTCAACTTTGTTAAAAACTTGCTCCAATTGTGAATAAGTTTGACTTTCATTTCTCGTTTCAAATGACAAACTTTGTAATCCCCAAATAAGTCAATTTAACCAATCATTAACATTTTTAAAATCAAATAGCTATGTCTATAGTGGAACCTATTTTGCAAGAAAATAAAGATCGATTTGTAATCTTTCCTATCAAACATCAAGATATATGGGAATGGTACAAAAAACAAGAAGCCTGTATTTGGACAGCAGAAGAAATAGATTTACATACCGATTTAAATGATTGGAACAATAAATTAAACGATGATGAGAAATATTTCATCAAACATATCTTAGCATTTTTTGCTGCGTCTGACGGAATTGTAAACGAGAATTTAGCGGAAAACTTTGTTAACGAAGTGCAATATCCAGAAGCAAAATTCTTCTACGGTTTCCAAATTATGATGGAAAACATTCATAGCGAAACTTATTCGTTATTGATTGATACTTATGTAAAAGATGAGGTAGAAAAAAATCAATTGTTTCATGCCATTGAAGTGTTTCCAGCAATTAAAGAAAAAGCGGAGTGGGCTTTAAAATGGATTGAATCGGATTCATTCGCAGAAAGATTAATTGCTTTCGCAGCAGTAGAAGGAATTTTCTTCTCAGGTTCTTTCTGTTCTATCTATTGGTTGAAAAAACGTGGATTAATGCCAGGATTAACTTTCTCAAACGAATTAATTTCTCGTGACGAAGGAATGCATTGTGATTTTGCGGTTCATTTACATACGAATCACATCGTAAACAAAGTGCCAAAAGCAAGAATTACAGAAATTATCGTTGACGCTTTACGTATTGAAAGAAAATTCATTACCGAGTCGCTTCCAGTGAGTTTGATTGGAATGAACGCTACTTTAATGACACAATATTTAGAATTCGTAACGGATAGATTATTAGTAGAATTAGGATGCGATAGAGTATATAATTCTTCAAATCCATTTGATTTTATGGATATGATTTCATTACAAGGAAAAACCAATTTCTTTGAAAAACGTGTAGCAGAATATCAAAAAGCTGGAGTAATGAACTCTGATTCAGAATCAAGTAAAATTAGTTTTGACGCTGATTTTTAATCAGTGTACTAAAAGCAAATATATTTCCGTTAGAATTAGGAAGTAAAACTCAATTCAAAAAAAAGATTACAAATAACCAGAAAGCAGGGAAGGGATTGTCTGATTTCAAAAAACTAAAAAAGTATGTATGTAGTTAAAAGAGATGGCCATAAGGAGCCAGTAATGTTCGACAAAATCACAGATAGAATTAAAAAACTATGTTATGGTTTAAATGACAGAGTTGACGCTGTTAAAGTAGCCATGCGTGTTATTGAAGGATTGTATGACGGAGTAACTACATCAGAATTAGATAATTTAGCAGCTGAAACAGCGGCTTCTATGACAATTGCTCATCCTGATTATGCGCAATTAGCAGCTAGAATCGCCATTTCAAACTTACATAAAAATACCAACAAGTCATTCTCGGAAACGATGAGTGAAATGTATCATTATGTTAACCCAAGAACCAATCAAGAAGCGCCTTTGCTTTCAGATGAGGTTCACGAAGTAATTCAAGCAAATGCAGAATTTTTAGATTCTCATATTATATATACTCGCGATTTTAATTACGATTACTTTGGTTTCAAAACCTTAGAGCGTTCGTATTTATTAAGAATCAACGGAAAAATCGTAGAGCGTCCGCAACACATGTTAATGCGTGTTTCGGTTGGAATCCACTTGAATGATTTAGAAGCAGTAATTGAAACTTACGAATTAATGTCGAAAAAGTTCTTTACACACGCCACACCAACATTATTCAACGCTGGAACTCCAAAACCTCAAATGTCATCTTGTTTCTTATTAACAATGAAAGATGATAGTATTGATGGAATTTACGATACGTTAAAACAAACTGCAAAAATCTCGCAATCAGCGGGAGGAATTGGTTTAGCAATTCACAATGTAAGAGCAACAGGTTCATACATTCGTGGAACAAACGGAACTTCAAACGGAATTGTTCCAATGTTACGTGTTTTCAATGATACCGCTCGTTACGTAGATCAAGGTGGAGGAAAACGTAAAGGAAGTTTCGCTATCTATTTAGAAACTTGGCATGCTGATATTTTCGAATTTTTAGATTTGAAAAAGAATACGGGTAAAGAAGAAATGCGTGCAAGAGATTTATTCTTTGCCATGTGGACTTCCGATTTATTCATGAAACGTGTTGAGGAAGATACGACTTGGACTTTAATGTGTCCAAACGAATGTCCAGGATTAGATAACGTTTATGGAGAAGAGTTTGAAGCTTTATATCTTTCATACGAAGCACAAGGAAAAGGTAGAAAAACCATCAAAGCACGTGAACTTTGGGAAAAAATTCTTGAATCTCAAATCGAAACAGGAACACCATATATGTTGTACAAAGATGCAGCGAACAGAAAATCAAACCAAAAGAATTTGGGAACCATTCGTTCGTCTAATTTATGTACCGAAATCATGGAGTATACTTCTCCAGACGAAATTGCAGTATGTAACTTAGCTTCTATTTCGTTGCCAATGTTCATCGAAAACGGAGCTTTTAATCACGAATTGTTATATAACGTAACAAAACGTGTAACGCGTAACTTGAACAAAGTAATCGATAGAAATTACTACCCAGTTTTAGAAGCAGAAAATTCAAACATGCGTCACCGTCCAATTGGATTAGGTGTGCAAGGATTAGCTGATGCTTTTATTTTGTTGAGAATGCCTTTTACAAGTGATGAAGCTAAAAAATTAAACCAAGAAATTTTTGAAACCTTATACTTTGCAGCTGTAACCGCTTCTATGGAAATGGCTAAAGAAGAAGGACCATATTCAACTTTTGAAGGATCACCAATTTCTAAAGGAGAATTCCAACACAACCTTTGGAATATTAAAGACGAAGAACTTTCTGGTCGTTGGGATTGGGCAAGTTTAAGAAAAGAAGTAATGGCAAACGGAGTAAGAAACTCATTGTTAGTAGCGCCAATGCCAACTGCATCAACTTCTCAAATTTTAGGAAATAATGAAGCTTTCGAACCTTATACTTCTAATATTTATACAAGAAGAGTGCTTTCTGGAGAATTCATTGTAGTAAACAAACACTTATTACATGATTTAGTAGAAAGAGGTTTGTGGAACGAAACGTTGAAACAAGAAATCATGCGTCACAATGGTTCTGTGCAAAACATTGCACAAATTCCGGCAGACTTAAAAGAATTATACAAAACGGTTTGGGAAATGTCGATGAAAGATATTATCGATATGAGCCGTCAAAGAGGTTATTTCATTGACCAATCGCAATCGTTGAACTTGTTTATGCAAGATGCGAATTATGCGAAATTAACGTCGATGCATTTCTACGCTTGGAAATCAGGTTTAAAAACGGGAATGTACTATTTAAGAACAAAAGCGGCTGTAGATGCAATTAAGTTTACTTTAAATAACGATAAAGTAGCAGCACCAATTGAAATACAAGAGCCAACTCAAAAAGTTGAAAGCATTGCTGTTGTAAGTGAACCAGTAGAAATGACAGCTGAAGAATACAGAGCAATGATTGAAATGGCAAAAAATGCCGGACCAGAAGATTGCGAAATGTGTGGTTCTTAATTAGAGAAATAAGTTAAAATGGATTATTTTGAAAAATTTGTTTTTCTTGAGTTGACATGGAAGCAATTCTCTAAACTTGACAGTGCTGAATATTATAAAACTATTGCATTACTGAATAAGGAAGAGGAGGAATTGTCAATTAAAATTGGTAATGAGATTCATCAGATATATAATTTTATTAATTCAAAAAGTGAAGGCAGAAAAAATGTGAATTCAATTATAGAATTTCATGAAGAGATTTCTCCTGTTAGTAATGTTATATTAAAAGTTTCTCAAGATTTTGGACTAACTTTAAAAGGAGAGGTTTCTGATGAATTTAAGAAAGCAGTTTTAAAAATTTTCGGAAAAAGTTACTTAGATGATTTTTTAAATGATATAAATCATTAATTTATAAAACAGCCATCAAACGATGGCTGTTTTTCTTTTAAATAATTACAATCCAATTCGTACATTTGAAAAAAATAAACAGATTATGTCAAAAGATAAAAAAGGGGTTCACACTGGAATTATAGAAAAAGACGCAGACGGAAACTATTTCTGTGGCGAATATTTATTGGATTATCAATACACAGAAAAAAGTTTCAAAGTAGGAGATGAAATCAACATCAAATCGGTAATTGTAAATCCGAGTGATAAAAGTTACAATCAGTATCCAAAAAAATCGAGAAATTTCTTTTTGGCTAACGAAAAAGAATAGTTTCTAAAATCTTCAATCTAGAATCACATGATGCAGTGGGAACAATTATTGTCCTTAAAAAGACAAGGCGACACCAGTAAACGTTTACGAAAAGAGCAAGACGACACCCGTTTAGGCTTTGAAGTTGATTATGACCGAATTATTTTTTCTGCTGCTTTTAGAAGTTTGCAAGATAAAACGCAAGTCATTCCACTTTCCAAAACCGATTTCGTACACAACCGACTAACGCATAGTTTGGAGGTTTCGGTTGTTGGTCGTTCTCTTGGGCGTTTAGTGGGTAAGCAAATCATTGCAAAATATCCGCATTTACAAGAAGTTCACGGTTATCAAGCGAATGATTTTGGTGCGATTGTGGCTGCTGCTGCGTTATCACATGATATTGGAAATCCACCTTTCGGACACTCAGGAGAAAAAGCTATTGGCGAATATTTCAAAACTGGAAATGGATTGCAATACAAAGACCAATTAACCGAAAAACAATGGCAAGATTTAATCGATTTTGAAGGAAATGCCAACGGATTTTCAGTTTTAGCGGCTTCTCGTGAAGGAATTGAAGGCGGCTTGCGTATTTCGTATGCTACTTTGGGTGCTTTTATGAAATATCCGAAAGAAAGCTTGCCTAAAAAACCAACACAAAAAATTTGTGATAAAAAATATGGTTTCTTCCAGCAAGACAAAGCTTTTTTTGCTGAGGTGGCGTACGACTTAGGTTTGATTTCAAATAAATCTGGAAATGATATTGGTTTTGAACGTCATCCGTTAGCGTATTTAGTAGAAGCTGCCGATGATATTTGTTACACCATTATCGATTTTGAAGACGGAATTAACTTAGGTTGGATTTCCGAAGAATATGCTTTGGAATACTTAATCAAATTGGTTAAAAATGGAATCGATACCAAAAAATACAACGAATTACTTACTAAAGAAGATAGAATTAGTTATTTGCGAGCCTTAGCTATTGGAAGTTTAATCAATGATGCGGTAGCTGTTTTTATGGAAAATGAAAAAGCTATTTTGGCAGGAGAATTCCCGTTTGCCTTGATGGATAAAAGTCAGTACAAAGCGCAAATGAATGATATCATCCAAATCAGTATTAAAAACGTATATCAAAGTAAGGAAGTAATTCAGAAAGAAGTAATGGGTTATAAAATCATCAATAACTTATTGGATAGTTTTTGTACCGCTTATAATAAAAAAGAAAACGGAACGGCATCTAATTACGATGAGTTATTGTTAAAATTACTGCCTGAGCGTTTTCAGTTTCAAAAAGAAAATCTGTACGACAGACTGTTGCACATTTGTCACTTTGTATCGTTATTAACAGATGGTAAAGCTTTAGAATTATACAAAACTATTCAAGCAAATAAATGAATATGAAAAAATAATTCGTAAAAAATTTTTGATTTTCATGTAAAATGCTAATTTTGTTGCAATTGTAATAATTTAACCCCAATTTAACCATGAAAAAACAATTACTATTTTTACTTAGTACATTGTTCTTTTTTTCTTTTAGTTTCGGACAGTCAAATGTTGATAAGAACAAAGAAAAAGCGAATAAATCTACAAATGTTGTAGCTGTCAATAAGACATTGACAAAAAAGCAAGCCAAGGCGGTAAGAAAAGTGCACGCCAAAAATCTAGCAAATTCTCCTTTTAAAAACACACTTCAACTTTCAAAAAGCGAGAGAAAAGCAATGGGGATTCCTCCTAAGAAGTACTACGAAATGGAGTATGAATTGACAATGAATCCTGAAACAGGTAAACCTACACCTGAAAAATTAATTCAATTAAGAGAGCAATTACAAAGAGAAAGACAAGAAGCTCTTGCTAATGGAAGAACTCCAGGTGATGCTTCTGATAACAATTGGGTTGAAAGAGGGCCTAATAATGTTGGAGGAAGAGTAAGAGCTATTATGTTTGATCCTAATGATGCTACTTTCAAGAGAGTTTTTGCTGGTGGGGTAAGTGGCGGTTTATGGGTGAATAATGACATCACTTTAAATACTGCTTGGACACGAGTAAATATACCGGATAATTTAGCTATTTCTTCTATAGCATATGATCCCAATAATACTAATGTTTTTTATGTAGGTACTGGTGAGTCATACGTTGGTGGAGATGTGAATGGTGACGGTCTGTGGAAGTCTACAAACGCTGGCCTTACTTGGACTAAGATATTTGGCGGTATAACTGGTCCTACATCTTTTCAATCAGCTGCACTTGTGAGAATTAATTCTCCAGCTCCACTAATTAATGATTATGCGTGTTATCCAACTACAGCGTTTGGTCCCGCTTTAACTTCTAATATTACTGGAGACATTGTTTTAGTTAATGATGGAACAGGAGGAACATCATCTTTAGGATGTAATACTCTTACTAATGGAGCGCAAATAAATGGTAAAATTGCTCTAATAAGAAGAGGTAGTTGTCCGTTTTTACAAAAAATAAAAAATGCTCAAGATGCAGGTGCAATTGCTGTTATTATGATGAATAGTGTTGATGGTACTCCAATTCCGATGGGAGGTACCGAAACAGATCCTATCACTATACCATCTGTAATGATATCGAAAGCTGATGGAGATGCATTAGTTGCTGCCTTAGGTTCAAATACTATCAATACTACTTTAGTTGCGCCATTAGCAGGGCAATTCACGGGTAATTTAGTACCTGGTATTCAGCATATTAACGATGTTGTTGTAAGAAATAATGGGGGAGTTTCTGAAATTTATGTTGCTGCAGGAGATTCTTTTTACAGCAGTGCAAATGCCACTACTTTTTTAGGTGGGCCTCAATACGGACTTTATAAATCAACTGATGGAGGTACAACTTGGACGGAGTTAAGTTTGGGACTTACAGCAAACGATAACAAATATTGTCCTAATGATATTGAACTTGGTGCTGATAATTCAATTTGGGTTGCGACAACAAATAGTGTTGTTTACGGAGATGGTGGAGGTACGGTTTTTCAATCTATTAACGGTTCTTCTTTTGTTCAGAAATATAATAATATTGATGGTGATAGAACTCAAATAGCTCTTTCATCTAGTAATCCGAATAAAATATATGTCCTTGTAGAGGTAAAGGTTGTTGATCCAGGTCCGCCAGTAGTAGAGACAAGAGAAGCAAATATTTACTTGACAACCAATTCTTTTATTAGTACAACTCCGCTTAACGAGCCAGCTGCAATTCATGGTACAACAGCAACCGATTTTTGTAGAGGTCAGGCTTTTTATGATTTGATGATTAAGGTTGACCCAACTAATGATGCAATTGTTTACATAGGAGGAATAGATATTCATCGTTCAACAAATAGTGGTAATTCTTGGCAAACAATATCAAAATGGTCGGCAGGTTATGGAACGGGTGTATCTGTGGTACATGCAGATCAACACGCAATGGTATTTAGACCAGGGAATGCCAATCAAGCAATTTTTGCACATGATGGTGGTGTGAGTTATGCATCGAGCTTATCTGCTGCTCCAACTTCTACATCTGCGATTGCAACAAGAGTTAATGGTTTGAATATAACTCAATTCTATAGTTTAGGTGTTGCTCCAACTCAAGCTGTTAGCGGAATGACTTTAGCAGGAGATTATTTTGCTGCTGGCGCACAAGATAATGGTACTCAGTATTTTGCAAATGCAGCAGTTAATGTAAATGGTAGTACTCAATCTCAAGGCGGTGATGGTGCTTTTACTATGTTTGACCAGGGGGCTGATAAATATTACATTTCGAATTATGTGTACAATGAAAGCATAAACATTAGACCTCTTCCAGGATCGACTGTTACATCTAGAGTATTAGATAATGATGCCGATGGTAATAATGGAGCCTTTATAGCGCCAATGGTGTTAGATTCAAATAGAGATTTACTATATTCAGATTATTCTAATGGAACAACTTTTAGAATAAGAAGATATTCTAATATAAAATCTGGAACAATAGGTAGAACCAATTTAACAGATCCGCTTTTGACTGCGCCGCCAACTGCTTTTGCTGTTTCGCCATACACAACTGCTTCAACTACCCTTTTAGTAGGTACTCGTTTAGGTAGATTGTTAAGATTAACAACTGCAGATGCAACTCCAGTATGGGCTGATATTTCAGGGCCTTCATTTGTGGGTAGTATTTCTGATGTGGAATACGGTGCATCCAATAATGAAATTTTTGTAACAATGCACAATTATAATGTAGTAAGTATTTGGTATACAAAAGATGGTGGTGCAACTTGGTTGAACAAAGAAGGTAATTTCCCAGACATTCCTGTGAAAGCAATTTTACCAAATCCATTAAAAAATGTAGGTGGTTTTGCTACAGAAGTGATTATTGGAACTGAACTAGGTGTATGGTATTGTAATAATTTTGATACAGCTTCGCCAGTTTGGAGACAGTCTTATAATGGTATGAGTAATGTGAAAGTTACGGATTTAGACATGAGAAATGACAATATGGTTTATGCAGCAACTTACGGAAGAGGTGTGTTCTCGGGAATGTTTACTAATACAACACTTTCTTCGCTTGATTTTTCTCAGTCAAATAATATTAAGATGTACCCTAATCCAGCTACTGATTTAGTTAATATCTCTATCTCAAATTACGTTGGGGATTTAAAAGTAGATTTATTTGATATCAACGGAAGATTAGTTAAGACAAAATCAGTTGATTTTTCAGGTAACTATTCTTTGGATTTAAACGGATTAACTACCGGAGTTTACATTGTTAAATTGTCAGGTTCTGAGTTGAATTATTCAGAAAAGATTGTAATTAATTAGAGTCGTTTGATTTTATATAATAAAGAGCCAGTTGAAAAACTGGCTCTTTTGTTTTGTTTAAAAGTTGATGGATTTAGATTTTCTATCTGTGGAGATGGTGTTTTATAATCTCTTTTGGTCAAGTTGTTGTTGATGGTCTTTAATTTATCTAAGACAACACAGTTCAAACATAAGTAAATAAAAAAACCTCTCCATTGGAGAGGTTTTTAATATGTTTGCTAAATAAGATTATTAAGCTTCAAACGGAATTACAGATACATATGATTTGTTTTCCGCTTTCTTTTGGAATTTTACAACTCCATCAACTTTAGCATGTAAAGTATGATCTTTTCCCATGTAAACATTTTCACCTGGGTTGTGCTTAGAACCTCTTTGTCTAACAATGATGTTTCCAGCAATAGCAGCTTGACCACCATAAATCTTAACGCCTAAACGTTTCGATTCTGATTCTCTACCATTCTTCGAACTACCGACACCTTTTTTGTGAGCCATGATGTTTTGGTTTTATAAGTTAATAATAATTAAACAGCTTTACCACCGTTTAATTCATCTTGTAATTTTTTTAATTCGTCCATTTTACCATCAGCAGCTAATTGTGCTTGTTGAGCCCAAGTAGTTGGATCTAAATGTTGTACTTTTGAAGTAGATGCATCTAAAATAGCTTTTACTTCTTCAGCAGATGCAGCAGCTAATTTTGCAAATGTATCAATTCCTGCAGCTACTAATGCTTCAGCAGCTTTTGGTCCAATACCTTCTACAATAGCTAAATCATCACCTTTTTTAGAAGTTTTTGCTTTTGGTGCTTTCTCTTCTACGGTTTCAACTAATTTTTCAGCCTTTGGTGCTGCTTCTTTTTTAGGAGCTGCTGCTTTTTTAGTTGAACCACTTGCTAAAATTCCCTCAATTAAAATTTGAGTGAATGATTGTCTGTGACCGTTTTTCTTTTTGTAACCTTTTCTTCTTTTCTTTTTGAAAACGATTACTTTATCACCTTTTAAGTGTTGTAACACTTTGGCTTCTACAGAAGCTCCTTCTACAG
Source organism: Flavobacterium cheniae (assembly GCF_004363695.1). Taxonomy (GTDB): domain Bacteria; phylum Bacteroidota; class Bacteroidia; order Flavobacteriales; family Flavobacteriaceae; genus Flavobacterium; species Flavobacterium cheniae. The sequence continues at coordinate 30,684 of NZ_SNZC01000004.1, forward strand.
CTGGGGCGCCTAAAGTTACTGTTCCGTTTTCATCTAATAAAAGAACTTTGTCAAAAGAAACTTTAGTTCCTTCTTCTGAAGCTAAACGGTGAACATAAACCTTTTGGTCTTTGCTTACTTTGAATTGTTGCCCTGCTATCTCTACGATTGCGTACATAACAATGATTTTAGTTAAAAATTTTAAGGTTGCAAATATACAATAATTTCTAAACCAAACAACTATCTGTCTAATAAAATAATAGAAATTATAATTTCAGTAAATTTTCTTGAATAAAATTTCCAATTATTGTAACAATATCTCGAAATTGCGTCTAATTACAATTATATCAAACAAATTAATAACGTATGAAAAAATCTTTAATGGCTTTGGGTACTGCACTAATGCTTGGCGGAACTGCTTCTGCTCAAAAAGTAACATTCGAGGAATTTGATTTAGACAATGGATTACACGTTGTGCTTCATCAAGACAATTCTGCACCAGTGGTTATTACTTCAGTAATGTATCACGTAGGAGCTAAAGACGAACAACCTAACCGCACTGGTTTTGCTCACTTTTTTGAACACCTTTTATTTGAAGGAACAAAAAACATTGGTAAAGGGGAATGGTTTAAATTGGTTACAGCAAATGGAGGAAACAACAATGCTAATACTACAGATGACAGAACGTATTACTATGAAGTTTTTCCTTCTAACAATTTAGAATTAGCTATTTGGATGGAATCTGAAAGATTGATGCATCCTGTTATTGACCAAAAAGGGGTTGATACACAAAATGAAGTAGTTAAAGAAGAAAAAAGATTACGTGTTGACAATCAACCTTACGGAAACTTAATTAAGGCTGTTAAAGAAAACATGTTTAAAGTACACCCATACAAATGGACAACCATTGGAGAAATGGAGCATTTAGATGCAGCTACTTTAGAAGAATTCTTAGCTTTCAACAAAAAATTCTATGTACCAAATAATGCAGTTTTAGTAATTGCAGGTCAATTTGACAAAGCACAAGCGAAAGAATGGGTTAAAAAATATTTTAGTGCTATTCCTAAAGGAGCTCCTGTAACTCGCCAAAAAGTTGAAGAAGCGCCAATTACAAAAGAATTTAAAGCAACTTGGCAAGATCCAAACATTCAAATTCCGATGTTAGTGGCTTCTTACAGAACTCCATCAATGAAAACACGTGATGCTAGAGTTTTAGATATGATTTCAGCTTACCTTTCTGATGGGAAAAGCTCTAAATTATACAAAAAGATCGTAGACGATAAAAAAATGGCATTACAAATTGGTGCTTTCAACTACAGTCAAGAAGATTATGGAATGTATTTAATCTATGGTTTACCAATGGGTGAAAATTCTACAGAATCTATCTTAAAAGAAATTGATGAGGAAATTGTTAATATGCAAACTGAATTAATTTCTGAAAAAGATTACCAAAAACTTCAAAATAAATTTGAAAGTAACTATGTTAGTAACAATGCTTCTGTTGAAGGAATTGCAGACAATTTAGCAACATATTATATGTTGTATGGTGATATCAATTTAATCAATACAGAAATTGAAATTTATCGTTCTATTACAAGAGAAGAAATTAGAGACATTGCAAAAAAATATCTAAACTCAAATCAAAGAATGATTTTAGATTATGTTCCTGCTAAAGACAAAGCTCAAAACTAAGATTTGAAGAATATGAAAAAATTTATATACATAGCAGCCAGTTTATTTTTAACAATAACTATGCAAGCACAAGATAGACCGCAACCAAAGGCAGGACCAGCTCCTACAATAAACATTAATAAACCACAAAGTTTTGTACTTAAGAATGGTTTAAAAGTTTTAGTTGTGGAAAATCACAAATTACCAAGAGTTTCTTTCAATCTTACTTTAGATAACCCGCCTTATGCAGAAGGAAATAAAAAAGGTGTTTCGGATATTTTAAGTGGAATGTTAGGTAATGGAACAGAAACTATTACAAAAGATGTTTTTAATGAAGAAATTGATTTCTTAGGTGCTAGTATTAATTTTTATGCTTCTGGTGCATCTGGAAACGGACTTTCAAGATATTCAAAAAGAATTTTAGAGTTAATGGCAGATGGCGCATTAAATCCGTTGTTTGACAAAGCCGAATTCGAAAAAGAAAAAGAAAAAATCATCGAAGGTTTAAAAGCAGATGAAAAGAGTGTGTCAGCTATTGCTCGTAGAGTAGAAGATGTTTTAGTTTTTGGAAAGGATCATTACAGAGGTGAATATACAAGTGAAGAAACGCTAAAAAATGTGACTTTTGATGACGTTATTTTAAACTACAATACTTATTTCGTTCCAGCTAACGCTTATTTAGTAATTGTAGGAGATGTTAACTTTAAAGAAGTTAAAAAAGAAGTAGAAAGACTTTTTGGTTCATGGAAAAAAGCGACTGCTCCTCAATTATCTTACACAGCTCCAAAAGACGTTCAATACAGCCAAATCAATTTTATTGATACACCAAATGCAGTACAGTCTGAAATTGCTTTAGTAAACTTGTCTAATTTAAAAATGACAGATAAAGAATATTTTTCAGTTCTTTTAGCGAACCAAATTTTAGGTGGTGGTGGTGAAGGTAGATTATTCTTAAACTTACGTGAAAAACACGGTTGGACATACGGAGCTTATTCTTCAATTGGTTCAGGAAAATATATCAGTAAATTCCGTTCAAGTGCTTCTGTTAGAAATACAGTAACAGATAGTGCTGTTGTTGAATTTTTCAATGAGATAAAAAGAATTAAAACAGATTTAGTTTCTGAAGAAGATTTAAGAAATGCAAAAGCAAAATACGTAGGTAACTTCGTAATGCAAATTGAAAAACCATCAACTATTGCTGGATACGCTTTAAATAAAGAAACTCAAGGTTTACCAGAAGATTTTTATGAAAACTACATTAAAAATATCAACGCAGTTACTGCAGAAGATATTAAAAATGCAGCTAACAAATATTTCTTATCAGATAAAACAAGAGTGGTTATCGTAGGAAAAGCTGGGGATGTTTTACCTGGTTTAGAAGCGATGAGCAAAAGAGAAAAATTACCAATTTTCTACTTTGACAAATATGGTAATCCTACAGAAAAACCAGAAGTTAAAAAACCTGTTCCTGCAGGAGTTACAGCTCAAACGGTTTTAAACACTTACATCAATTCAATTGGTGGAGAAAAAGCGGTTAAAAATGTAAAAACGTTAGCGGTAATGTCAGCTGGAACTGTTCAAGGAACTCCTTTAGAATTAGTAGTTAAAACAGCTCCTAAGAAAATGGGTGTAGAAATGAAAGCTATGGGAATGACCATGATGAAACAAGTGGTTAACGAAAAAGAAGCTTACATGGTACAACAAGGTCAAAGAAAAGATTTCAAAGATCAAGATTTGAAAGATATGCAAGCTGAAGCTACAACATTCAAAGAGTTAGCGTTATTGACAGATAAAGATGTTACCTTAACAGGAATTGAAAACATCAATGGAGCTGATGCTTATGCAATCAAAAACGGAAAATCTACCTATTACTATGATGTAAAAACTGGATTTAAAGTAGCTGAAGCTAAAGAATTAGAGCAAGGTGGTCAAAAAATGACACAAACTACTTACTATCAAGATTACAAAGATGTAAAAGGATTGAAATTCCCATACAAAACCATCATGAATGTTGGTATCGAAATCGAATTAATTACTACTGAAGTTAAAATTAACGAAGGTGTAACTGATGCAGATTTCAAATAATAAACAAAACATGAAATTCAGAAAGCGCTCAAGAAATTGGGCGCTTTTTTTTATTCAACAATATAAACTAAAAATGAAGCGTTATACTAATTACCAAAAAAAATCCAAATCATGAAAACCCGAATAATTTTAATTTTAACCTTGTGCTTTTCTTTACTTGTTACTGCTCAAAACAAAGAATCTTTTAATGAAATTCCAATAGTTGCATTTAAAGTTACTATTGACAGCGATACTGAAATAAAATTAAAATTTGGGAACTTTGCTAATTTGGATAATCTAAATAATGTTGAGATTAAAAACACTTCAAAAAGCATAACAAAAAAAGATACAATAAAAACATTTGACAATAAAAATAGAGTTATTCAAAAAATGATTAACATTGCTAACACTAGAAGTTTTGAATATTTAAGCAATGTTACTTATGATGATATTTTAAATATTCGTTTAGAAAAAGTTAATCATGGACATATTGATACTACAGCAGCAGGAAAATTAGAAATTAAGAACAACCAAATACTTTCTTCCGAAAATGTTCTGTATTACATAATGGATGAAGAATTCAATGTATATCAAAACAAAAAATTAGTAATTTCATTAATTACTGAACATTACGACAGAGTACAACACATCTTCTATTTTGAATACAATTCAAATGGTGACATCATAAGAATAGACGATGAAGTTCCGACAAAAAAACTTGTCGAGGATTTTAAACAAGGAAAACCAATTACTCCTCGAAATTTTGTAAATACTCCTATTAAAAACGGATCAATTATTTACAAATACATATATGATAAACAGAATAATTGGATTGAGAGAAAAATGTTTAAAATTGAAAACAATAAAGAAGTCTTAATTGAAACTCATAGAAAATAATTAAATTATTTCTTACTCGAAAAGTAAACGCCAACTAAAACAATCAAAGCACCTAATAATTGTATTACAGAAAGCGTTTCATTCATAAATAAATACCCTAAAATAAAAGCTACTACTGGAATAATATACGTGACCGAAGAAGCAAAAACAGGCGACGACAACTGAATTAATTTAAAGAATAAAATATTAGAAAATCCAGTTCCAACGACACCTAAAATAGCAATAAAACCTAATGAAGTTTGTACTTTAGTTTCGTGAACAATATCAAAAAATCCCGTAAAGTATAAAACAATTAAAGCGGGGAAAAACATAATTAAGAAGTTTCCTGTGCTAATCGTTAAAGGTTTTAAATCGGATAAGTATTTTTTAATTAAGTTGACATTGATTCCGTAAAAAATAGAGGCAATTACAATTAAGATAGCGTAGTAATAGTTTTCAGTAGTGTTTTCTCCATCACCAAATAAAACCAACAAAGCACAGCCAATAAACCCAATAATAACTCCAAATACTTGACTTCGTTGCACGCTCATTCCAAAAAAGAGCAATCCTGCCAATAATGTATTTAAAGGAGTTAATGAATTTAAAATCGAACTTATAGAACCATCAATTTTTGAAAGTGCAAAAGCAAACAAAAATGCTGGAATAAATGTACCACATAAAGCCGTTAACGCAATGTATTTCCATTTATGCAATGGAATTTGAGGAATTTGTTTAAACCCAACAATAATCAAAAACAAAGCTGCAAAAAGAATTCGTAAACTTCCTAATTGAACCGAATTCACGCCTTTCAAACCCAATTGCATTAAGATGAATGAACTTCCCCAAACACAGCCTAAAAAGCCTAATAAATACCATTTTGTTGAATTGTTTTCCATTGCACTATTTTGTTCGTCAAAATTCAGGCTTTATTTTTAAAATAGCACTATGAATTTTTGTAATTTTGCACAGTCTTTATTTAGAGACTTTTAATTTAACATTTGTAAGTATGAAAAATTTAAAAAATATTGGTTTAGCGCTTGTAATTGCTCTTTCTTTTGCAAGTTGTAAACAAGAAAACAAAGAAGTTGCGGTAGAAGAAACTAAAAAAGAAGCGATTTCTGAAGCAGATTTAGCTAAAATGCAGACTGCAAGTTTCACTATCGACGGAATGACTTGCGCTATGGGTTGTGCTAAAACAATCGAAAACAAATTAGCTGGTCAAGAAGGTGTTGGACAAGCAGTAGTAGATTTCGAAACTAAAATTGCAACCGTAAAATTCGATGCTGAAAAGCAATCGTTAGAATCGTTAACCAAAACCATTGAAGGTGTTGCTGGCGGTGATTCTTACAAAGTAACAGAGTCGAAAAAAATGTAATAAAAAAAGCCCTGAGATTATCAGGGCTTTTTTTATTTCCATTCTAATGTTTCTAAAATTCTTCGCATATCTTCTTTTAGATAATTTGCTGCTGGTAAAATGGAATCGAAATTAGGTTTTGCATAAAAATAAACGCTTCCGACTATAAAATTTTTTGTGCTATCAGTAACGTAAAATTGAGCGTTTGTAGCCGCGTTTCCACCTACTTCATAAAACATTCCGTACACTTTTTTCTTGTCGTTAATAAAAGGCTGTTCAATAATATCATCAGCTTTAACCACGTGATTATAAGTTAATGTTTGAGCATCGCGCAATAATTTATCGATGTTATTATTAACTGGTTTGTGTGTTAAATAAATTGTTGCTTTCATTTTTGGATAATTAATTTCGAAAGCACATGATTTATCTTTTATGTTAGCCAAATCATTTTTTTCAAAAGTAAAAGTACAATCCGAATTTAATTTAGAATATTTGGCTTTTGGATATTCCAAACTCAAATGTCCTTTTGGTTTTGGTAATGTTTCGTCTCCACAAGAAACCAATCCAAAAAACAATCCCAAACAACTTAATTTCAATATATTTTGTATCATGATTCTTATAACGTAACTTTTATTTGTTTTATTCTTCTCTTATCTACATTTTCGATGGTAAAAATAAGATTATGAAACGTTATTTTCTGTCTTTTCTTTGGGAAATTTCCAGAAATCTCGAGTAAGAAACCAGCTAAAGTTTCAGCTTCACCTTTTTTACTTTCAAATTCATTTTCATCCACATCAATTATTCGATAAAAATCTTTCAAGCTAATTTTACCTTCAAATAGGAAATTTTTATCATCAATTTGAGAATAAATCAAATCTTCATCATCAAATTCATCACTAATATCGCCCACAATTTCTTCCAAAACATCTTCTAATGAAATAATTCCAGAAGTTCCTCCATATTCATCCACCACTACAGCTAAGTGGCTTTTCATTCCCTGAAAATCTTTCAATAAATCGTCTAATTTTTTATTTTCTGGAACAAAGAAAGGTTGACGAAGTAATGTTACCCAATCAAATGTTTCACTATCAATGTGTGGAATCAAATCTTTGATAAATAAAATTCCTTCAATTTGGTCGATATTTTCTTTATAAACTGGAATTCTAGAATAGCCTTTTTCGACAATTTTTGGCATTATTTCTTCGAAAGTTTCTTCAATATTTAAAGCAAAAACATCTATTCTCGGACTCATTACTTGACGGACTTCGGTGTTTCCAAAAGTTACAATACCTTCCAAAATCTTCTGTTCACCGTCCGTTGTATCCGATTGTGAAGTCAATTCTAACGCTTGTGAGAGTTGGTTTACCGAAAAATTTCCTTTTTGTACATTCAGTTTCTTTTCAATAAAAAGAATACCATTTCGCATAGGAACACTAATCGGAGACAATACATTATTTAAAATCGAAATAGGAATTACCACTTTTTGGGAAAAATCCATATTATTTCGATTGGCATAAATTTTAGGTAAAACTTCTCCAAAAAGCAAAATGAAAAACGTAACTACTACCACTTCTAAAACAAATCGGAATACAGAAGATTCAATTCCGTTAAACAATCGTCCACTAAAAGAAGAGAAAATGATAACAATGGCGATATTCACAAAATTATTGGCCACCAAAATTGTAGCTAGTAATTTCTTAGGTTTTTCTAATAATCTGGAAATAAGAGTTCCTTTGTTGAAATCTTTATTTAGAATTTCATCTACATCTTTTTGAGATAAAGAAAAAAGAGCTACTTCAGAACCAGAAATAAAGGCAGAACAAGCGAGCAATATAACAATTGCTACTATTCCGAAAAGGAATTCAAAATCTATCGTGTGAAGTAAACTGGCAGGATCAGGATCCAAATTAAATTAATTTAGTTAAACATTAAAATCATCTGGTGCGCTACCTGTTGGTAAAGAAGATTTACTTAAATCAGTGTCTTTCTTAGTGGTCAAGAAAGTAAATTCGGTCACCTGAATTTCAGTAGTGTATTTTGTAGCACCATCTTCAGCTTGCCATTGACGCGATTTAATTCGTCCTTCAATGTAAATTTTATCTCCTTTTGAAAGGTATTTTTCACAGATTTCGGCTGCCTTATTACGAACGACAATGTTGTGCCATTCTGTAGAGGTGATTTTTTCTCCAGTAGTTTTATTGATATATACTTCGTTTGTCGCTAATGGAAAACGTCCGATGCAATTGCCTCCTTCGAAGTAATGCATTTTTACTTCATCACCTAGGTGACCTATCAATATTACCTTGTTTAAAGTTCCGTTCATGGCTTGTAAATGTATTAGGGTTAATCAAAAATAGTAATTTAATGCGAATTAAAATAATTTGAAACCATAAAATTATGAATTACAATTGGAAAAGGTAATTTTTCTATTGCTGTAAAAGGTTTTGAATCAGGTAATTTCGAAGCAAAACGAAGTTCGAAAAAACGAATATGCAAATGCTGGTGCGATAATTTATGAAGCGTGATTTCGTTTTGTAAAATTAAAATATCTGAAGGTTTTTGATTGTAGAATTGCATTTTTGAAATCTGATCAATCGCATCTTTTTCAGACAATAAAAAGTCGGTTTCTAAAAGGGGAAACTCATATAAATTTTCCCAAATTCCTTTTCCTTCGCGTTTTTGCACAATATAATTGGAATCCGAATCTTTCAAAATCAAATAATTCAAATAGCGATTCGTTACTTTTGTTTTCTTTGACTTTACAGGTAATTCTGAAACTTTTTTATGTTGAAGAGCCGCACAACTCGAATTTAAAACACAAGAATTACAATCCGGATTTTTAGGCATGCATTGTAGCGCACCAAATTCCATAATCGCCTGATTAAATACTGCAGGATTCTTTTTATCTAAAACTTCTTGCGCTAATTGTTGGAATTCTGTTTTAGTTTTTGGCAAGGAAATATCGCTATCTACATTAAAATAACGACTTAAAACTCTGAAAACATTACCATCTAAAACTGCAACAGGTTCGTTGTACGAAAAAGAAGCAATAGCAGCAGCGGTATATTCACCAACTCCTTTTAGCTTCAATAATTCTTTATATGTAGGTGGGAATTCTCCGTTAAATTCAAAAGCGATTTGTTTTGCTGTAGCATGTAAGTTTCTGGCTCTGGAATAATAACCTAGGCCTTGCCATAATTTTAAAACTTGTTCTTCATCGGCATTTGCTAGGTCAAAAATGGTTGGAAAAGCATCAGTAAAAGACAAAAAATAAGGCAAACCTTGCGCCACACGCGTCTGTTGAAGCATAATTTCTGAGAGCCAAATCGGGTATGGATTTGTCGTGTTTCGCCATGGTAAATCGCGCTTGTTCTGTAAATACCAATGAATTAAAGAGTTAGAAAATTCCATGATTTTTTATAAGGCAACAAAAATAAATCTTTAGTAATTAAAATTTAATCAATTAACGTTGAATTATTGTTTTTTTAATTCTTATATTTGCAAACTCAAAAAAATACACAAAATATAAATACGAAAGAAAATGACGAAAGCAGATATCGTAGCGAAAATTTCAGAGAAATTAGGACTTGAAAAAGGAGATGTTCAAGCAACAGTTGAGACTTTTATGGAAGAAGTGAAAAACTCGTTAGAAACTGGTGACAATGTTTATTTAAGAGGTTTTGGAAGTTTTATCATCAAAACTAGAGCTGAAAAAACAGGAAGAAACATTTCTAAAAACACTACAATTAAAATCCCTGCACACAACATTCCAGCATTTAAACCAGCTAAAGTGTTTGTAGAAAGCGTTAAAGAAAAAACAGAAGTTACAGTATAAAAACTATTTATTAATCTAAACACCAACATGTTATGCCAAGTGGTAAAAAAAGAAAAAGACATAAGGTAGCAACTCACAAACGTAAGAAAAGAGCGAGAGCAAACCGTCATAAAAAGAAAAAGTAGTTTAAAACTACTTTTTTCTTTTTTAGAAAAAAAAGTTCATTGAAATTAATCAATTTAACATTGATTATCGGGAAAAATCCTGTAAAATTATTATTTAATCCATCCTTACAATTAGCCATAAGCCTTAAGCTTTAAGCTGTATGCGTTTTACGCATATTGCTTATTACTTATTGCCTATTGCCGAAAAGTTCGGATAAAAATGTACTGCATGAACAAAGAGTTAATTATTCGATCAGGTTCAGACGCTGTAGATTTTGCCTTATTAAAAGATGGAAAACTAATTGAATTACACAAAGAAGAAGAAAAACAAAGCAATTTTGCGGTTGGTGATATTTTTATTGCCAAAATCCGTAAACCCGTTGCTGGCTTAAATGCCGCATTTGTGAATTTAGGTCATGAGAAAGATGCTTTTTTGCATTATCACGACTTAGGTCCAAATCTTCCTTCTTTAATGAAATTCATTAAACTTGTAAGCGCAGGTAAAATAAAAGATTATTCACTCAAAAATTTTCCTTTTGAAGCTGAAATCAACAAAGATGGGACGATAACAGATATTTTAAGTCCAAATCAGTCGATTTTAGTTCAAGTAGTAAAAGAACCAATCTCTACAAAAGGTCCCAGAATTAGTTCTGAGATATCTTTAGCTGGAAGATACGTGGTTTTAGTTCCTTTTTCGGACCGAGTTTCTGTTTCACAAAAAATAGAATCAAGAGAAGAAAAAGACCGATTAAAACGACTAGTTCAATCTATTAAACCAAAAGGATTCGGCGTTATTGTTCGAACAGTAGCCGAAGGCAAAAAAGTAGCCGAACTTGATAAAGATCTACAAACACTCCTTGAAAGATGGATGTCGATGAGCAGACGTTTACAAACAGCGCCTCATCCGTCAAAAGTCTTAGGAGAATTAAACAAAGCTTCCTCTATATTAAGAGATGTATTTAACGATACGTTTTCTTGTATACATGTAGATGACGAAGATTTGTATTTAGAAACGAAGGAGTATTTGCAAGAAATAGCTCCCGATAAAGTGTCTATCGTAAAACACTATCAGTCAAAAGACTTGCCTCTTTTTGAGAAATACAATATTGAACGACAAATAAAAACGTCTTTTGGAAAAACAGTTTCCATGAGCAAAGGTGCTTATTTAATTATTGAACATACCGAAGCTTTACATGTTATCGACGTGAACAGCGGAAATCGTTCAAGCAAAGCAACTAGCCAAGAAGATACTGCTCTAGAAGTTAATATGATTGCTGCAGCTGAAATTGCACGTCAGTTACGACTTAGAGACATGGGCGGAATTATTGTGGTGGATTTCATTGATATGCAAAATCCAGAAAACCGCAAAGTATTGTACGACTTCTTAAGAGAAGAAATGAGTGACGATAAGGCCAAGCATAAAATCTTGCCTCCTAGCAAATTTGGATTAATTCAAATAACTAGACAAAGAGTTAGACCAGAAGTTAATATTAAAACAAGAGAAGAAGACCCTAACAATGAAAAAGGGGAAATTGAAGCTCCAATTTTAATCATCGACAAAATAGCGTCTGACCTTGAACGCATTATAAAAGACCATAAAAAAGTTGTACTTAATGTACATCCGTTTGTGGCAGCATACCTTACAAAAGGTTTTCCATCATTACGTTCGAAATGGTTTTTCGAATATAAGAAATGGGTGAAAATTATACCTCGTGACGCTTACACGTATCTAGAATATCACTTCCTTGATAAAGAAGGAAATGAAATTATAGTAAAATAATATGGGATGTATCCTGTAAAAATAAAAACCGCCTTTCGAAAGATTGGCGGTTTTTTTGTTTTTATTCACTCTCAAATTGTACTTTTCTTCTGATTTCGTTACCAAATTCATCTACTACGGTAATGATATGAAATCCTGTTGTAGCAAAAATAGGTTTCTCATGAAAGGTTTTTGTGGTTCCTACATATTTATCGTCTAAATACCAGAATAACTCCGCATCTGAATTAGAATGCGCTACTTTGATGATGGCGGGCTGCACTTTACTTTCAAAATCTTTAGTTAATATAATTTTAGTGTTAGCTTTTGGATAGATAAAATCCATACGTTTGTCCTGCAAAGCATCTACACAATCACTTCTGAATGGTGGTAAATTCTGATAATTTACATTTTTACTTTTATAATACCATTCCATAACCGGTGGTAGAACAAACCAAGATTTGGTTATCATTTCATCAACACTTTCACAATTACTATTGACTCTAAATTGCTGATTTTTATCTAAATGAATAATTTTATGATACGGACAATTGTCTGTTTTTTTAGCCGTTTTTGGAATCCATTGTTTTGTTTTCGGGCAATGGTCTTGTGCTAGATAACCCGAAAGCTCACAAACTTCAACAGGATCTAAATCGTTATAAGGCATTTCAAACCATTTCGATTTTGGTAATAATCTAAAAACATCAAATAAAATCGGAGCTGCACTATCAACTCCAGTTAATAATGGTCTTCCTTCGCCTGTGGCATTTCCAACCCAAATTCCCACTACGTAATCTTTGGTAACACCAATTGCCCAAGCATCTCTACTTCCAAAACTTGTTCCTGTTTTCCATGCAATTTCTAGTGATGAATCGTAGAATTTCCAAGCTTCATCACCTTCAGGTCGGTTAACTTCTTTCATCGCATTAAAGGTTTGCCAAATAGCGCCAGCACCAAAAATGTTTTTCTGACGTGAACTGCTTCCAAAATCAGGTTGAAAATTGGCATCGTAATTCAAATTTAGCATTTCATTCTTACGATATTTGGAATCGTTTTGATTGAAATAGGTTAGCGTGGACGACATATAAGCATATGCTTTACACAAATCCCACAAATTCGATTCAGCTCCACCTAAAATCAACGATAAACCATAATTAGAAGGTTGTCGGTTAACATTTCGCAACTTCAATTGTTGTAATTTTTCATAAAACTGATTCACTGAATAATCTTGTAACATCAAAACCGACGGAATATTCAACGAACGCGCCAATGCTCTACTCGCAGGAACCGCACCATCATAAGTTAAATTAAAATTTTTAGGCGAGTAACCTGAAATTTGGGTAGGAACATCGGGAACCAAAGTTTGCGGCAAAATATAGCCATCATTCAACATAGCTGCGTACAAATACGGTTTCAAAATACTTCCTGTACTTCTTGGCGCTTCAATAATATCGACATCTTTTTGATGTTCTTTATCGGTAGGACTATTACCAACATAAGTAATTACGTTACGCGTTTTTACATCCACCACCAAAACAGAAATATTATAGACTTGATTTTGCTTGTAATAGTTATAATATTGTTTTACGATTTCGTTGGTGCGTTCTTGCAAATCCAATTGAATGGTGGTTTTTATTTTTTCAGCTGGATGTTCTTTCGCTACTTTTTGAACCAAATGAGGCGCGATTTGTGGCACATCAAACGGTTTTTGAGGCAAACTTTCTTGCAATGATAATTCGTAAGTTGCTTTATCAATGACTTTATCATTGTACAATTTCTTTAGTAATCGATTACGTTTGGCTAATAATCGTTCTTGATTTTTTCCAGGATAAATTAAACTTGGTGCATTAGGTAAAACTGCTAAAGTAGCTGCTTCCGCCCATGATAATTGATGCGGTTGCAATCCAAAATATTTCCAAGATGCCATTTCTAAACCTACTACATTGCTTCCAAAAGGAGCATGAGCACAATATAATTCTAAAATTTTATCTTTCGAATGGCGAAATTCTAATCGAGTTGCGAGAATCATTTCGATTCCTTTTTCAAAATAGGAACGTTTTTTTCCATTTCGGTGTAAACGAATCACTTGTTGGGTTAATGTGCTTCCACCTCGAACTACACGATTTGCTTTTCGATTTTGCTTAAAAGCATGATACATGGAAATTGGGTTAAACCCAAAATGTTTATAAAAATGTTGGTCTTCAAAAGCAACAATACATTTCTGAAATTTATGAGGAACACTATCACTTTCTGGAAAACGCCATTGTCCGTCGGAAGCGATTTTGGCTCCTAAAAGTTGCCCGTCTTGACTTTCAATTACGGTAGAATAGTTGTTTTCAAAAAGTTGTCTTGGGAGTGAGAAATAGTAAACTACCACAAGCAATAAGCTTATGGCAGTTTTAATTTTATTATTTCTTATTTTAGTTTTTAATCGAGTAAACCAACTTACTCTTTCACTATTTGCACCCATTGCCCTTTGGTTCTTGCCAAATAATTATTGTCGTACATCGTCTCACATTGCACTCCTGGGAAATAATACTTTCCTAAATAAGTGGCATTTAACAACATGGTAAACGTTTTGGTTTCACCAGCTCTGATCCCGAAATAGAATTGCGTTCTGTCATCGCGAATATCTATGTAATCGGCTTTGTTTTCGGCATAACTTCCAAAATCGGTATAACGTGAATTCATAATTTCAAATCCAGAAGGAACAATTTGCGAAAGTGCTACATTTTCTAATGTTTCATCCGACTGATTTCTAATAGTTACTTGCGCCACGATTTCTGTTCCTTGTTTTACAGAACTTAAATTCAAAACAGTTCCTTTTCTATCTTTATAAACTACCGAAGTTGAGAAGTTTTTCTGAATTTCTTTTTCTTGTCCAACAGGTAAAATTCCACTATTTAATACACGAACATAAAGTGTTCCGCTGTTTTTATTTTGTATCGTTACCGAATTCGAACCTTGTTTCGCTGCTAAATTTCTATCCACAAATGATTTTTTAGAACTAACTGTTTCCGATTTTCCAGCTATAGAATACGTTATATTCACACCTTTTCCACCATTTTTAAGCGCGAATTTTGACATAGCATACAATCCAAAAGCAGTGGTTTGTGTACTCATATAACGATTAGAAGATAAATCTTTTGCTAATTTGTTTGCCATTTCATACGCTTTCGTTTTGTTATCTACCAAAATGTAGGTTTCTAAAACCATAGCTCTATTTCTTTCTTCCGAACCATAGTAATAATCTGCATATCGTTTATCTTCTTGCGTAGTTGTTGTTCCTATCAAAGATAACGCGGCTTTCTTTTGACCAGCTAAAGCATAAGCGGCAGCTAATCGTAATTTGGATTCGTTTGAGATTCCGGTGGTTTCTCTTAATCTGTTCATTGAACCCATATCAGCTGAACCAGCTAATGCTAATGTGTATAAACGATACGCTTGCGCAAAGTCATTGCGATATTGCACGTTGAATCGCCATTTTTTAGCTTCGGATTGTTGGAACGAAATCCACTTGTTTTTAAATCCGATTGGTAAAACATACCCTTTTTTCTCTGCTTCAATTAAGAAATGTCCCGCATAAGAAGTTGCCCAATCATCTACATAATTATTTCCTTGCCAATAACTCAATCCACCATTTGATAGTTGGAAATTGCCCAATTTTTGAATTCCAGCATTGATATTTCGTTGAATTTCTGCTTTTTTGTTCGCATCAACATCCATAATATCCGCCAAATACAATTGTGGAAATACAGCCGAAGTCGTTTGCTCCACACAACCATGTGGATATTGAATCAAATAACTCAATCGCCCATTAAAATTAATAGTTGGAAAAGACGAAACTTCTAATCTTGCTTTATTACTTCCTGCAACTCCAAATGTTTTCCAATTGATTGTTTTGGAACCGTTTGCCGGAATTACCATGTCCACATAATCATTGGTAATAGGATTTGGATTAGTAATATCAACTTCAACTGCATAGGTCGATTTTTCTTTTCCTGAAGTTGCAATGACTTCAATTTTCCCTATTCCTGTTGCGCTTCCAACTTCTAAATTAAAATACACTACTTTTTCATCTGGCGAACTGAAACTTACATTTTGAGTTGCATTTCCAATAATTCGTACTCCGTTATTTGTTTTTAATTGCACATTAACATTTTTCACTTGGCTTTCCATTGCGAAAACGGTTACTGGCAACATAATTCTTTCGTTTGGAGAAATTTTTCTTGGCACTGAAGCTAAAACCATAACAGGTTTTCTAACAAACGAAGTTTTTTCTACACTTCCGTAAGCACTAGTTTTGGCATCACCAGCAACAACCATTGCTCGTACAGAACCAACATAATTTGGTAAGGTAATCGTATGTGATTTGGTTTGTCCTTTTTCTAATTTAAATGGTCCTAAATAAATGACAACTGGTTTAAATCGATTCGCTTTTTTGGCATTTCCTCCTGCTAAATCTTGGTCACCACCAATACTAAAAATCTGGTTGATTTTTCCACCATAAGCACCAATTACATCATCGTAAACATCCCAAGTTTTTACGCCAAGCGCTTGTCTGGAATAGAATTTTTCCCATGCATTTGGTGTTTTAAATCGGGTTAAATCTAATAAACCGTCATCTACAACTGCTATGGTGTAGGTCATTTCTTTACCTGATTTTTCACTTACTTTTACGATAGTTTTTTGTTCCGGTTTTAACACCGCAGGAATTGATACTTCCGGCTCTAAAACGGTATTTTTGTTGATTACTTCTACTGGCAAAATTCCGTACATTCTAATTGGCGTATCGTTTATCGTAGAAGCATGTGGCTTCAACAAGGATATATGGAAATACACATTTGGCGCCATATCACCCGTGATAGGAACTTCCACTTGTGTTTCTCCTTTTTTAGTGGTTGCCCAAAGTGTTTTAATAACTTTCGAACCGTTTTCAATCGAAATTAAAGCTCTTCCGCCTTCACTTGACGGGAAAGAAACGATAGCGTTTTCTCCAACATTGTATTTCTCTTTGTTGGTGGTAAATACTAACATATTTGCTGTTTCGCTGCTTCCTTGACGCGATTTTCCTGACCAATATGGCCAATCGATATAAGACGTTAAACTTGTTGCATGACCATCATAAGTATCTTCTACTCGAATTAAATATCTTCCCCAATCTGCTTCTGGAATTTTAAATTGAACACTTGCTTTTCCTGAGGCATCAGTTGAAACCACATAATTTCTGTAAGCTGTTGTTACTTCCGAAGAATTGTATTGTGATAAATCATCTCCATCAGAATTCCACCACCAACGCCATTCTACTTTATATACACGAACCGTTAAATTTCTAACTGATTTTGGTTTACCCAATTCATCTAAAGTCACAATATCATAGCGATTTACTTTATCAGTTTCTAATAAGCCGTATTTGTTTGGTTCTGGAGCTTTTATTCCAACGTAAGTTTTATACGGAGAATACGTTGCTGTAGCTACATCGGTACTAAAATCACCACCATTTTCAAAGGCTTTTGTTTGGAAAACCATTTTCAGTTTTCCTGGTGCTTGACTTGTGATTTTAGGTTGAATCGCAACTTTCGCTTTTCCTAAATCATTGACTTTTCCTGAAAAAACGTTTACTTCTTCTGTATAAAATTTACGCACTTCATCATCAAAATCATATTTTTCATACTTTTTGAAAACAGTTTGTTGTTCCAAGAATTTAGCTTGCATTTCTACTTTCAGATTTTTTGCAACCGCTCCATGCAACCAAGCTACTTCAACTTCGCCACCGTTTAATCTATTACCCGAAAGTTGTTTATCAGCAAAACTATTTTTAATTTTTAAACGATTTGGTTTGATGGTTTCAATCTTGATGCTTTTGTAAAAATGTACCCCACCGACAGAAATTTTTACTTCCCAATTTCCTGTTGGGTCGTTATCTTTTGTGGCTAATTTGAATTTATAATGGTTTAAACTGTTATATTTTTGGACCATTTGGTAACGCATTTTTCCTTGCGGATCGCTTAACTTAAACGTAATTGGGTGTGATTTTTCTAATTTGCTTTCCACATCATTCAACATGAAAGCCAAATGCAAAGTATCGCCTGGACGCCAAACACCTCTTTCTCCATAAATAAATCCCTTTAAGCCTTTTTGTAATTCTTCGCCACCGACATCAAAATTACTAACAGACAATGATTGTCCTTCATCTAATTTCACATAAGTTGTGTTTTTGTCTTTGGTAACAATCGCAAAAAAGGCATATTTTTTCAACTCGGTTTTTGCTATTCCTTCACTATCGGTTGTGATAGTTCCTAAGAGTTGTTGTTGGAAATTATACAATTCAATTTTTGCTGATGCAACAGGCTGCGTTGAAACAATATTATTCACGGCAAAAACATACGAACCGTTTCCGCCACGTTTTGCTATAACTCCTAAGTCGGAAGCAATAACATTCGTAAAAATAGTGTTGTTGTAATAGTACGAATCGGTACACGGATCTTCTCTTTCGTACCAATCATAGCCTTCGTAATAGTAATCGTCGTAATAATCTTGACTACTTCTTACTTCATCGTCTTGTTCTTCCTCTTCCTCATTTCCTTCATCAACGTAAGCCGAAGTACATTTGTAAAGCGAATATTTGCGTTTATACGATATTTCAACGCGATAAATGGCACCAGGATTTGGTGTGATTATTTTAGATAAATCAATTGCATATGCATTCCATTTGCTGGAATTTTGCAATTTATTTTTATTTAACGCAATGGTTTTCTTAACTATAGGTTGAGCTACTTTTCTTAGATTTTGACTTCCGTTTAACTCGTTATCTTGCAGGAATTGAAGAATGTTGTCTTTGTAAATTTGGTACACTTTTACATCAACTGCGCTCAGATTTACCGATTCAAAATTGATTTTTAAGTTGTTAGAACTTGGCAAAATAGTTCCGCTTTTTATGAAACGAACTCCAGGTTTTACTTGTTCGAACGTAACTTTTTCGGAAAAATTTTGTTTCATTTTAAAGCCGTCTTCGCTTTCAATTCCTTGAAAAACTTCTACTAAAAGTTCGCCTTTTAAAGGTTCGTTGAAAAATACTTTCAATAAATTTCCTGCTGTTGCAAAACGTAAATTAAGAGCCGATTCAACTTGCACTAAACCAGAAAAATCTTGATCTCTGTTTAATGGGTCAGAAAAGTTTAATAATAAGACTTGATTGTTGTCTTTCTCAACTTCAGCCGAAACTATTTTAAAATTACTTTTTCCAGGAATATCGTAGAGCATTTCGCCTTTTTGGTCGATATCAAAAGGAGTTCCATCCCATGAAATTTTAATTTTAGTGTCTTCGACTTCTCTTTTAATGCTATCAATTATAAATTTGTATTCTTTTTTGTTGCTTAACTCTTTGACAAACTTAATTTTTACCGCTTTATCTTCTTGATTAACAGAAATAAGTTTTTTAGCAGTTTCAAAATCCAAATCATCACTCGATGTGATGACTCCGTTTAAATATTGGTAATCTTTACTATACGATTGTAAGTCATTAGTCGTTACCATAAAATCTTGCTTTATGGTTTTAATCGTGAAGTTGAAATCTTTTAATTTGCTAGGAACATTCGTTAATTCCGACAAATGAAGCGTAACTTGATATTCTTTGTTTTGGTCTAATTTTTTTTCTGGAATAAACGCGATGGTGTTATTAGAAAGCGCTACTACTTTTCCATCTACACTTGGGCTAATAGTAAACAAATTTTCATCTAACTCTTCGTTGGCTGTCCATTCTTTTTTATCAAATGCTAAAACTACTCTAATGTCGCTATTTGCCGAGACCAATCCTGAACTAAAGTTGAGGATATACGCTTTGAAAAGAGAGAAATCAGAATTGAAATCTTTAGCGCTTTTAGAGCACGACAAAGCTACAATCAATACAAATATCAATTGTAAAAAACGAGTTGTTTTCATTTGGAAGGAGATTAGAGAGTTAGTTTGTTTTTGTTCTCAATTTAGCAACAACAAAAACCGTGCAAATTCTTACGTAAAGATAAAAATATTTTTAAATAAAATACTTACAAAAATTTATCTCTTATTTTTAAAAAAAGCCTTCATCAAATCACCACATTCTTTTTCTAAAACGCCTGAAACTACTTGGGTTTTCGGGTGTAATTGCGTTCCCATTTTTTGAAAACCACGATTTTCATCGGAAGCACCAAAAACAATTTTAGAAATTTGGGACCAATACAAAGCGCCTGCACACATTTGGCAAGGTTCTAACGTTACGTACAAAGTACAATTTTTTAAATATTTTCCGCCTATGAAATTCGCAGCACTGGTTATGGCTTGCATTTCGGCATGAGCGGTAACATCATGAAGCAATTCAGTTAAGTTATGAGTGCGAGCAATTACTTTATTATCGATAACAATAACAGCTCCAACAGGAATTTCGCCTTTTTCAAAAGCTATTTCGGCTTCTTGTAAGGCTTTCTTCATAAAAAAGGCGTCGGTAAAAATATTCTCCATAAGTACAAAAATACGATAACCAATTCTTACTTTTGTGCTGTGATGGAAAATTTGCTTTCAAAAATTAACAATCCTACCGATTTAAGGAAACTTCCTGAAAATCAACTACCTCAATTAGCCAAAGAATTGAGAGACTTTATCATTGATATTGTTTCGAAGAAAGAAGGGCATTTGGGAGCCAGTTTGGGTGTTGTGGAATTAACGATTGCGCTACATTATGTTTTTAATACTCCAGAAGATTTATTGGTTTGGGATGTGGGTCATCAAGCTTACGGACATAAAATCCTAACTGAAAGACGCGATATTTTTCATACAAACAGAGAATTGAACGGAATTTCAGGTTTTCCAAAGCGAAGTGAAAGTATTTATGATACGTTTGGTGTTGGACATTCCTCCACTTCGATTTCGGCTGCTTTAGGAATGGCATTGGCTTCGCAATTAAAAGGAGAAGTTGATAAACAACACATTGCGGTGATTGGAGATGCTTCAATTGCGAGCGGAATGGCTTTTGAAGGTTTGAATCATGCTGGAGTTACCGATGCGAATTTATTGGTGATTTTAAATGATAATGCCATTGGAATTGACCCGAGTATTGGTGCTTTGAAGGATTATTTGACAGCCGTTAAAGAAGGTAAAAATCCAAAGCAAAATAACATCATTAAGTCTTTGAATTTTGATTATTCGGGACCGATTGATGGACATGATTTGCCAAAATTGATTTCGGAATTAGAACGATTAAAATCAGTAAAAGGTCCGAAATTCTTGCATGTGATAACTACCAAAGGCAAAGGATTACAATTAGCAGAAGAAGACCAAGTAAAATATCACGCTCCTGGAAAATTCGATGCCGAAACAGGCAAAATCCATCCAAAAGACGAATCGCATTTACCACCCAAATTTCAAGATGTTTTTGGACACACATTAGTGGAATTAGCAAA
Organism: Flavobacterium cheniae; assembly: GCF_004363695.1. Lineage (GTDB taxonomy): Bacteria > Bacteroidota > Bacteroidia > Flavobacteriales > Flavobacteriaceae > Flavobacterium > Flavobacterium cheniae. The sequence continues at coordinate 51,757 of NZ_SNZC01000004.1, forward strand.
ACAAAACGAAAAAATCATTGGAATTACTCCAGCAATGCCTACAGGAAGTTCAATGACTTACATGATGGAAGCTTTTCCAAAACGAGCTTTTGACGTTGGAATTGCAGAACAACACGCCGTTACTTTAGCTGCAGGAATGGCTACGCAAGGAATGGTTGTTTTTTGTAATATTTATTCAACTTTTTTACAACGTGCTTATGATCAAGTAATTCATGATGTTGCTTTACAAAATTTACCTGTTATTTTTTGTTTGGACAGAGCAGGATTGGTTGGTGAAGATGGTGCAACACATCACGGAGTTTTTGATATTGCCTATTTGAATTGTATTCCTAATATGATTATTGCAGCTCCGAAAGATGAAATCGAGTTGCGAAATATTATGTTTACGGCTTCGGAAGGTTTAAATCATCCAATTGCAATTCGTTATCCGAGAGGAAGAGGTGAAAATCTGAATTGGGAACAACCTTTTGAGAAAATGGAAATCGGAAAGATAAGAGAACTTCAAAAAGGAAATAAAGTTGCTGTTTTATCCACTGGAACCATTGGAGATAATGTAACGAAAGTTTTGACCGAAGTAGAAAATTCAGCATTATTTTCACATTATCATTTTCCTTTTATAAAACCATTAGATATAGATGCTGTAAAATCTATTATTAATTCTCACGACCACATTATTACTATTGAAGACGGAGTGATTACTGGTGGTTTTGGAGAACAAATCTGTGCAATTATTGCGACAAATAATTTAAATAAATCAATAATCAATCTTGGAATTCCTGATTCATTCATAGAACATGGAACAGTTTTTGAGTTACAACAACTTTGCAAAATCGACGTTAATCATTTAAAACAATTATTTAATACTTATTCAGATGTTTAAAAAAGCCTACCTTTTTGGACTATTTTTTATTTGCTTACAATCTTCAGCACAAATTATTAGAACACAATTACCAGACTCAACATCAAATTGGTCAAAAGAAAATATTGTCGGATTAGATATTTCACAAATAACTTTTGTGAATTGGAATGCTGGAGGGAATAATTCTGTTTCAGGTTTATTAAAAGGGCAATTTATTAGAACATACACAAATAAAAATTTAGTTTGGAAAAACGAATTGATTGCTCGATACGGAATTAACAAGCAAGAAAAACAAGATGTTAGGAAAACTGACGATCAATTCCAATTAAACTCAACATTTGGTTTTAGAACAGATACAATTTCTAACTGGTATTACGCTGGAAAATTTAATTTTAATACACAGTTTGCTAATGGTTACGCCTATCCAAATACTGATTTAGCAATTTCGAAACCATTTGCACCCGCTTATGCATTTTTAGGTATTGGAGCCGAATATTCGAGAAAAGATTTGAATCTGAACTTGTATCTTTCTCCTTTAACACAAAAGACAACTATGGTTTTTGATCAAAGATTAGCCAATCAAGGTGCTTTTGGGGTTGAAAAAGCAATTTATGATGAATTCGGAAATTTAGTAAGAGAAGGTAAAAATGTTAGAAATGAAACGGGTATCTTGGTTACCAATCAGTGGAAAAAAGAAGTGTTTAAAAACATCAATTTTGAGCACAGAATTGCTTTGTATACAGATTATATAAATAATTTTGGAAATATAGATGTAGATTGGCAATTGCAACTAGATATGACAGTAAATCAGTATGTTAAAGCTAATATTGGAACACATATTGTTTATGATGATGATATTAAATCGAAAGAAGAAGAAAGTGGTGTTCAAGTTATTAAAGGACCTAAGGTTCAGTTAAAACAATTACTTGGAGTAGGAGTGGTTTATCAGTTTTAATGAAATTATTTTCTTTTTTGTTTGATTTATATATACGAATATCTATATTTGCACTCCAATTGTCGCGGGTATGGTGAAATTGGTAGACACGCCAGACTTAGGATCTGGTGCCGCAAGGTGTGAAGGTTCGAGTCCTTTTACCCGCACAAAAAGCTCTAACGAAAGTTGGAGCTTTTTTATTTTAAAATAACTACTTTTATTTAAAATTAAAACAAATCATTTGAACTCAAAATACGATATCATTATTATTGGCGGTGGCGCTGCCGGATTTTTCACTGCAATCAACATTGTAGAGAAAAACCCAAACTTAAAAGTGGCTATTCTTGAAAGAGGAAAAAGCGTTTTAGAAAAAGTACGTATTTCGGGTGGTGGAAGATGCAATGTTACACACGCGTGTTTTGTGCCAAATGATTTAGTGAAATTTTATCCTCGCGGTGAACGCGAATTAAAAGGACCATTTAACCAGTTTTGTTCAGGTGATACGATTGAATGGTTCGAAAAACATGGAGTAGAACTTAAAATTGAAGATGATGGAAGAATGTTCCCCGTTTCCAATTCTTCTCAAACGATAATCGATTGTTTTCAGGAAGCAGTTAAAAAGCTAAAAATTGATGTTCTAACTAATCACAGTGTTCAAGAATTGTACAAAACCGAAACCCATTGGAAAGTAACCACAACTCAAGAAGTTTTTACTTGCGAAAAAATTGTAATGGCTTCCGGAAGTAATCCTAAAATTTGGGAATTGTTGCAAAATTTGGGTCATTCAATTATAGAACCCGTTCCGTCTTTGTTTACGTTTAACATCAAAGATCCTCGAATCAAAGATTTAATGGGGCTTTCTGCGATTGCTTCTGTAAAGGTTAAGAAATCCAAATTAGAAGCGTCTGGACCTTTGTTGATTACGCATTGGGGAATGAGCGGTCCAGGAATTTTGAGACTTTCGGCTTGGGGAGCAAGAGAATTAGCTGAAAAAAAGTATCAATTTGCTATTCAAGTCAATTGGTTAAACGAAACTACTTTTGAAGAAGTGCTTGATTTGTTGAAAGACATCAAAGAAGAAAACGCTAAAAAATTAGTTTCAAAATACGCACATTTTGAATTACCAAAACGCCTTTGGGAAAACCTAGTAAAAGCAGCAGGAATTTCAGAAGAAACCAAATGGGCTGATATGAATAAAAAACAATTGAATTCGTTAATTGAACAACTTACAAATGGCGAATTTCACGTTAACGGAAAAAGTACTTTTAAAGAAGAATTCGTTACTGCTGGCGGAATCGACTTAAAAGAAGTCAATTTCAAAACCATGGAAAGCAAAATTTTACCAAACGTTTATTTTGCAGGTGAAGTTCTAAATATCGATGCTATTACAGGTGGATTCAACTTCCAAAATGCTTGGACAGGTGGATTTATTGTGGCTGAGAATGTTGTGAAATAAATATAAATTACTTTGTGAAACTTTGTGCTTCACTTGGTGTTACATTGTGCTACAAACCTTATCGATTCAGCCAAAAAATGCTACCTGTTAAAATCGTTGCAAAACCAACCCAAGCTAAATACGGAATCAATAAATAAGAAGCTCTTTTGTCTATTTGTTTGAAAATAAGATAGGTTTCATAAATGATTAACCAAAGCAAAATAATTTCGATTAAAGCCAATAAAATATTGTTCAAACCAAAGAATAAATATGACCACAAAGCGTTCAAAAGTAGCTGAACAGTAAAAAACAATAATCCTTTTTTTACCAATTCTTTGTTCGATTCTAATTTATTCCAAACCATTCCTGCAGCAATTCCCATCATAATGAAAAGCATTGTCCAAACAGGTGCAAAAACCCAATTTGGCGGATTAAAACTAGGCTTTTTGATTTCTGGATACCAAGTAGTGATGCTTGATTGCGTAACGTTGCTCGACAAGTAACCAACAGCTAAACAGATGGCAACGCAGTATATAATTTTAAGATATTTGTTCATGTTTTCAATTTTATAGGCAAATTAACGAAATATCAAGGGAACAAATCAATCAAAATCGGTATTTTTGTCAAAATTTTAAGCTATGCTTACCGAAAAAGATTTTATTGCAACCTCATATAATTCCATTGAATCCGCTAGTTTCGAATGGAGTGCGCCTAGTAATATAGCCTTGGTAAAATATTGGGGCAAGAAAGAAAACCAAATTCCAGCGAATCCTTCAATAAGTTTTACGTTAAACAATTGTAAAACAATCACGAAATTAGAAGTGGTTAAAAAATCGGAAAACAATAGTTTTTCATTCGATTTACTTTTTGAAGGAAAACCAAAAGAAGATTTCAAACCAAAAATCCAAAAATTCTTCGAAAGAATAGAGCAGTATTGTCCGTTTTTAAAGGAATATCATTTAAAAATTGACACTCAAAACACTTTTCCTCATAGCTCGGGAATTGCTTCTTCGGCATCTGGAATGGCAGCTTTAGCAATGAACATTATGAGTTTGGAAAAAGCTATTAATCCAACTATTTCTGACAAATATTTCTATTCAAAAGCTTCATTTTTAGCAAGATTAGGAAGTGGAAGTGCTTGTAGAAGTGTACAGGGAGAAGTAGTTGTTTGGGGCAATCATGCAAAAATTAATGGTAGTTCAGATTTGTTTGGTGTGGAATTTTCAGAAATCCATTCCAACTTTAAAAACTATCAAGACACAATTTTGTTAGTCGATAAAGGTGAAAAGCAAGTTTCGAGTACGGTTGGGCACGATTTAATGCATAATCATCCCTATGCCGAAAGACGTTTTGCTCAAGCGCACGAAAATTTATCAAGTATAAAAGCAATTTTATCTACAGGAAATATAGCAGAATTCATCAAAATTGTAGAAAGTGAGGCCTTGACTTTACATGCTATGATGATGACTTCAATGCCGTATTTTATCTTAATGAAACCAAACACCTTGGAAATCATTAATAAAATTTGGAAGTTCAGAAATGAAACCCAAATTCCGGTTTGTTTTACATTAGATGCAGGTGCAAATGTGCACGTTTTGTATCCCGAAAATGTAAAAGCAAATGTATTGCAATTTATTCAAGATGAATTAGTTGGCTATTGTCAAAATGGTCAGTATATTTGCGATCAAATTGGGAATGGCGCTAAATCAAATTAATTTTGTACATTTACTCATTGTTTACTGAAAAAGAAAACTGAAATTTATGAAAGGACCACTTTTTTACTCAAAAATATTACTTTTCGGAGAATATGGAATTATCCAAGACTCGAAAGGACTTTCAATTCCTTATAATTTCTATAATGGTGCTTTGAAGAAAGATGAAAATCCTTCAGAAAGCGCAATTAAATCAAACGAAAGTTTAAAAAGATTTGTTGTTTATTTAGAGCAATTGCAAACAGAACAACCTGAATTAGTAACTTTTAATTTAGAAGTTTTAAAGCAAGATGTAAACAGCGGAATGTATTTTGATTCAAGTATTCCTCAAGGATATGGTGTAGGAAGTAGTGGTGCTTTGGTTGCTGCTATTTACGATAAATATGCAAATGATAAAATCACGGTGTTAGAAAATTTAACGCGTGAAAAATTATTACAACTAAAAACGATTTTCTCCCAAATGGAATCGTTTTTCCACGGAAAAAGTTCAGGTTTAGATCCTTTGAATAGTTATTTGAGTATTCCAATTTTAATCAATTCGAAAGATAATATTGAAGCTACTGGAATTCCAACACAAAGCACACAAGGAAAAGGTGCGGTTTTCTTAATTGATTCAGGAATAGTGGGCGAAACTGCTCCAATGGTTTCTATTTTCATGGAAAACTTAAAAGATAACGGTTTCCGTACGATGTTAAAATCACAATTTATCAAATATACCGATGCTTGTGTGGAAAATTTCTTGCACGGCGATGTAAAATCGTTATTAGAAAACACCAAACAATTATCAAAAGTAGTTTTGAATAATTTCAAACCTATGATTCCAGAGCAATTTCACCAAGTGTGGCAAAAAGGAATCGACACGAACGACTACTACTTAAAATTATGTGGTTCTGGAGGTGGTGGTTATATTTTAGGATTTACCCAAGATTTAGACAAAGCAAAAGCATCTTTAAAAGACTATAAATTAGAAGTAGTTTATAATTTTTAATGTTTTTAGTTTTAAGGTAACTTTAAACTTTAAACTTTGAACAAAAACTTATGCTCACCCGTAAAACCAAATTAGTCCTTTCTAAAATATTTAGTTTTTTCTCTGTAATTAGAGGATATAATATTTGGGTCGTTGCATTGGCGCAATATCTTTCTGCCATATTCATTTTAGCTCCCGAAAAGCGTGCTTTAGATATTATCCTCGATTGGCGTTTGTTTTTAATCGTGGTTGCTTCTACATTAACGATTGCTTCGGGTTATATCATCAATAATTTTTACGATGCGAAAAAGGATTTAATTAATCGCCCAAAAAAAGCCATGATTGACCGTTTGGTAAGTCAGGAAACTAAGTTGAAAGTCTATTTTGGAATTAATTTCATCGTCGCTTTGTTGATGTTTTTTATTTCATGGCGAGCGATGTTGTTTTTTTCGGCTTATATTTTCTTGATTTGGTTTTATTCGCACAAGTTGAAAAAAATGTTCTTAATTGGAAACGTTACGGCTGCTGTTTTAGCGGTTTTGCCTTTCTTCGGGATTTTGATGTATTATAAAAACTTTTACGAAGTCATTTTTGCACATGCTACGTTTTTGTTTTTATTGATTTTAATTCGAGAATTAATTAAAGATTTAGAAAACATCGAAGGCGATCTAATTTCGGATTATAAGACTATTCCTGTTGTTTTTGGTGAAAAAAGAGCAAAAAGTATCATTTCAATATTAACCATTTCGACTATCGTTCCCATATATTTCTTAATTGAAATTTACAATGTGGGCTACATGGATATTTACTTTTATTTGAGCTTAATTGCTTTGTTGTTTTTTTGCATGATGTTATGGAAAGCTACCACAAAAACAGAATATTTGAAACTTCATTTCTTGTTGAAGTTCATTATTGTTTCGGGTGTTTTTTGCATTGTTTTAATAGAACCTTCTGTTTTATTTCATGGAAAAAAACTAATTTTAACTCATTCTATATCTATTTATTAGATGTTTCAACTAACATTTTAGGATTTAAAAAACTAAAGTGTGTGTTTCAACATATTAGTTATATCTTTGCAGAAATTTGTTTATAATATGTCACGTCATCAAGATAATGATAAAAGTCGTCCAGGTTCTGGAAGACAAGGAGGTTACAAGAAAGATAGTAATTCAAGAGGAAATGCGCCAATTCGTAAAGCGCCTTCAAAGTTTGCAACGAAGCCAGATGCAGCTAAAGCGGATGCTCCAAAAGCTCCAAAATCACCAAAAAGACCATCTAATCCAGACGAAATCCGTCTAAATCGTTATATTTCTAATTCAGGAATGTGTAGCCGTAGAGATGCGGATATTTACATTCAAAGTGGTAATGTAAAAGTAAATGGTGTTGTTGTCACCGAAATGGGTCACCGCGTTAAATTAACCGATGTAGTTCAGTTTGATGGTGTAAACATTACGCCAGAAAAGAAAGAATATGTATTGTTGAACAAGCCTAAAAACTTTTCAACTGCTGGAGATGATTCTCCAGGCTCTGCAAATGTATTGGACTTAGTTCGTGGTGCTTCAAAATCGAATTTATTACCTGTTGGAAGAATGGACAAAACGACAACTGGTTTGTTATTGTTTACTAATGATACTGAAATGGTTCAGAAATTCACTGTTCCTAACCAACGTTCATCTAAAGTATACCAAGTTTCGTTAGATAAAAATTTGAAATTTGAAGATTTAGAAAAAATCCAAAAAGGGTTAATGATTGATGACCACAAAGTATTCGTGGAAGAAATTACCTATATTGAAGATCAACCAAAAAGTGAAATCGGTATTAAAATGAAAACATCTAACGTAAAAGTGGTTCGTAAAATTTTCGAGCACTTAAAATACGATGTTTTAAAAGTTGACCGTGTAACTTTTGCCGGTTTAACAAAGAAAAATTTACCAAGAGGTGATTGGAGATTCTTAACCGAACAAGAAATCATCAACCTGAAAAATGCTTAATACCATTTTATAAAACACATAGGCACATAGGATTTCATTCTTTGTGCCTTTTTTTATGAATTTTTCACTAAGCTATGTTTTCTGTGCAAAGTGAAACGACTTTTTAATAACTATGAAACCTATATGTCTATGTGTTTCAAATTAAAATAAAACTTTATGCCAAATCAACTACAACAAATCGCCATTAAATGGTTTGATGCTTTCAATACGAAAAACTTAGAGAAATTATTAGAATTATACGACGACGAAGCCCAACATTTCAGTCCGAAATTGAAAATTCGCCAACCTGAAACTAATGGTTTAATCATTGGAAAAGAAGCCATGCGCGTTTGGTGGCAAGATGCTTTTGATAGATTACCAACGTTACACTACAAAGTAACTTCACTAACCGCTAATACGGACAGAGTTTTCATGGAATACACACGTCAAGTTGAAGGTGAAGCAGATATGTTAGTAGCTGAAGTTTTAGAAATTAAAGAGGGGAAGATTGTGTTTTCTAGGGTTTATCATGGGTAGATAATTACCCCTCAAAAACATAATCTGCATACACTTGCTCAATTTCGGTAAATACATCCAATAACTGATTGATACCATCTGTGGTAACCAATTTTTGTTTGTATTCTTTAAAACCGTGAATACCTTTGAAATAATTGGTATAATGACGACGCATTTCGTTGATTCCTAAACGTTCGCCTTTCCATTCTATACTCCAAATTAAGTGATTTTTTGCAGCTTCAATTCGGTCATTCATGCTTGGTGGTGCTAATTTTTCTCCTGTGGCAAAATAATGTTTAATTTCATTAAAAATCCAAGGATAACCAATCGCGGCGCGACCAATCATCATGCCATCTAAACCATATTTATTTTTGTATTCCAATGCTTTTTCAGGAGAATCAATATCGCCATTTCCAAAAATTGGCATTGTAATTCTTGGATTATTTTTCACACGTTCAATATGACTCCAATCTGAATGTCCTTTGTACATTTGAGCACGTGTTCTGGCATGAACCGTTAAGGCTTGCACACCAATGTCTTGCAAACGTTCGGCAACTTCATCAATATTTATGGAACTTTCATCCCAGCCTAGACGTGTTTTAACTGTAACAGGAAGATTGGTTCCTTTGATTACTGCTTTGGTTAATCGCACCATCAAATCTACATCTTTTAAAACCCCAGCTCCAGCACCTTTACAAACTACTTTTTTTACTGGACAACCAAAATTGATGTCTACTAAATCAGGTTGTACCGCATCCACAATTCGTGATGACATTTCCATCGCTTCTTCATCACCACCAAATATTTGGATTCCAACAGGTCGTTCATAATCAAAAATATCTAGCTTTTGCTTGCTTTTCACCGCATCACGAATCAATCCTTCTGATGAAATAAATTCAGAATACATCAAATCAGCGCCATGTAATTTACATAAACGACGAAATGGTGGGTCGCTCACGTCTTCCATTGGGGCTAATAATAAAGGAAAATCGGGTAGTATGATGTTACCAATTTTAGGCATGGTGCTTCAATTTTTTGCAAAGATAGGAATTTTTTAAATCGAATGGGTTTCCAAAGTTTATCGGCTTTAAAATCCAAAACTTTAGCTTATATTTGCAGATTAAACGAACAAGAGTTTGGAAGATGAAAATGCCTCTTGTACATGAACTTTACATTGAAAGATGAAAAACATTAGAAATTTCTGCATTATTGCACACATTGACCACGGAAAAAGTACGTTGGCAGACCGTTTATTAGGTGCTACACAAACGGTTACAGCTCGTGAAGAAAAGGCTCAGTTACTAGATAACATGGACTTAGAACGCGAACGTGGGATTACTATAAAAAGTCACGCTATTCAAATGGAATATACCTACAAAGGGGAACAATATATTTTGAATTTGATTGACACGCCAGGTCACGTGGATTTCTCGTATGAGGTTTCTCGTTCGATTGCCGCTTGTGAAGGCGCTTTGTTAATTGTAGATGCAGCGCAAAGTATTCAGGCACAAACGATTTCGAATTTATATTTGGCTTTAGAAAATGACTTGGAAATTATTCCGGTTTTAAATAAAGTAGATTTGCCAAGTGCTAATCCAGAGGAAGTTAGTGATGATATTATTGATTTATTAGGATGTAAATTAGAAGATATTATTCATGCTTCTGGTAAAACCGGTTTTGGTGTTGAAAATATTTTGGCAGCCATTATTGATAAAATTCCGGCTCCAAAAGGAGATCCAGAAGAACCATTACAAGCTTTGATTTTCGACTCGCATTATAATCCTTTTAGAGGTATTGAAGTAATTTTCCGTGTTATTAATGGAGAAATTAAAAAAGGGCAGAAGATTAAATTCATGGCTACAGGCAATGAATATTTTGCCGATGAAGTTGGGACATTAAAATTAAATCAAGTACCCAAAAGTGTTATTTCAACAGGTGATGTAGGTTATTTAGTTTCTGGAATTAAAGAAGCTAAAGAGGTAAAAGTAGGAGATACTATTACCGATGCAAAAACGCCTACAACAAATATGATTAAAGGTTTTGAAGATGTAAAACCAATGGTTTTCGCTGGAATTTATCCTGTAGACACAGAAGATTATGAAGATTTGCGTGCTTCGATGGAGAAACTTCAGTTAAACGATGCTTCTTTAGTATTTGCTGCGGAAAGTTCAGCTGCATTAGGATTTGGTTTCCGATGTGGATTCTTAGGAATGCTACACATGGAAATTATCCAAGAGCGTTTAGAGCGTGAGTTTGATATGACGGTAATTACTACTGTTCCTAACGTTTCGTATCATGCGTATACTAAAAAAGAACCTGATACTATCTTAATTGTAAATAATCCATCTGATTTACCTGAGCCATCTAAATTAGATAGAGTAGAAGAACCATATATCAAAGCAACCATCATCACAAAATCGGATTTTGTTGGAAACGTAATGAGTTTGTGTATTGAAAAACGTGGTGTAATTACCAATCAAACGTATTTAACAACAGAACGTGTAGAATTGAATTTTGATATGCCGTTAGCGGAAATCGTATTCGATTTTTATGATAGATTAAAAACAGTCTCTAAAGGATATGCTTCTTTTGATTATCATCCAATTGGAATGCGTGAATCAAAATTAGTTCGTTTAGACGTCTTGTTAAATGCACAACCAGTTGATGCGCTTTCGGCTTTAATTCATGAAAGTAATGCGTATCATATTGGTAAAAAAATGTGTGAAAAACTGAAAGAGTTAATCCCAAGACAACAATTTGATATTCCAATTCAGGCTGCAATTGGAGCTAAAGTAATTGCTCGTGAAACGATTAAAGCTTTAAGAAAAGACGTAACTGCAAAATGTTATGGTGGAGATATCTCTCGTAAACGTAAACTTCTTGAAAAACAGAAAAAAGGTAAAAAACGTATGCGTCAAGTAGGAAATGTAGAAATTCCTCAAGAAGCATTTATGGCTGTTTTGAAGCTGAACGATTAACGAAAATATAAATAATTAACAAAAAGTTTGAATATTTAACAATGTTCAAACTTTTTTTTGATTTAAATAATCCTGTTTAGCCTTTTTTAGTTATATTTATATCAATGATTTTAATCCCCATATAAATCTTGAAAAACTTACTTTTTATATTCGCCTTTCTATATTCGAGTTGTTTGTTTTCACAAGCAATAACGGTAGATAACACTACAAATTCGCCAGCTCAGTTAGTTGATTTGTTATTAGGAAATTCATGTGTTGAAGTTTCTAATATTTCGGTTTCATCCACTCAAGCGGTTGCTTATTTTAATCAAAATGGTTCGTCTTTTCCAATTTCTGAAGGAATAATTATTAGAAATGGAGTAGCTACTTTTACTCAAGGACCTTATACGGGAGCTAATTTAAGCAGCGCGGTTAACGCACCTGGAGATGCTTTTTTGCAAAATTTAAGTAATGTTAACGGAGGAACCAGTCCTATTGTAAATGCAGAATATTTAGAGTTTGATTTTATTCCGCTTTCGAATAGTTTTAGTTTTAATTTCTTGTTTGCTTCTAATGAATATGGTTTTTATCAATGTGAGTTCAGTGATGTTTTTGCTTTTGTATTAACCGATTTATCTTCTGGAATTTCAAATAACTTAGCGGTAATTCCTGGGACTAGTACTCCGGTATCGGTAACTACAATTAGAAATAGTATTTACAACGATCCTTCAAGTCCAAATAACAATTGCGCATCGATTAATCCTGGTTTTTTCGGAACATATAATGTTGGAAACCCTACTTCGGCATTAAATATGAGAGGACAAACTGTGGTTATGAATGCTTCCTCGGCGGTAATTCCAAATACACCTTATAGAATACGATTGGTAATTGGTGATTATGCTAATTCTGGTTTTGATTCGGCAGTTTTTATTGCTGCTGGTAGTTTTACTACGACTTTAGATTTAGGTCCAGATCAAATTATTTGTACAGGCGATACGGTCCAATTGAATACTAATTTAGATAATACATTTACCTATACTTGGTACGAGAATGGTAATCCAATTCCTGGAGAAACTAATTCATCTTACATTGTTACTCATGCAGGTACTTATTCTGTTGAAGCAGTAAGAGGAACATGTACGATTACTGATACAATTGTATTTACAGATTTAGCAGTTGCAAACCCATCTGATTTATTAACCTGTAATACAGGTGCAGCTTCTTATAATTTTAATTTGACTACCAATAATGAAGTAGCTTTAGGAATTGACTCTACTATTTACGATGTTTTTTATTATGAAACGCCTGCTGATATTGCAGCGAATAATCCAATTCCAATTGGAAATTTAACTTCTTATCCAAGTGCTGGTGGTCAGACAATTTATATTAAAATTTTCAACACCGTAACAGGTAATTTTTGCGATGCTGAGTATCCTTTTGATTTGATTGTTACGAATGCAGTTGTTGCAACGCTACCTAATCCAGTTTCAGTTTGTGAAGGTCAAGGAAATACGACTTATGCTTTTACTAATAGTACAACTAATGAAGTTTTAAATGGTCAATCGCCAGCAAATTATACGGTTACTTATTATAATTCGGTTGGGGAGGCTTCTTCGGGAACAAATCCAGTAGCTTCTGTTACAATTCCAAACGGAACAACTACAGTTACTGTTGGAATCCGAATTCAAGATAATTCAAATCCAATTTGTTTTGATGTTACTTCTCTAACGATTACGGTTAATCCGTTACCAATTGTTGATGATATTCCAGACCCAATCGAGTGTAGTCAATTTACATTGCCAGTTATTGTAAATGGAACGTATTATCTGTTATCAGGCGGTCCAACAACACCAGGGCAAGTTCAATTTAATATTGGAGATATTTTAGTAGATGGTGGAACGTATTTTATTTTTGCGGGTCCAGATGCTAATGGTTGTACAAATGAGTCTAGTTTTAATTTAACTTTAATTGACGAATATGTCCCGCAATTAGACCATTGTGGAAGATTTCTTGTACCAACACCACCGGCAAATATTGGAAATTTTTACACTCAACCAGGAGGCCCTTTAGGAACTGGAGTTATTGTTCCAGCAGGAACCGAATATTTAAATGCAACAGCCGCAACTTTTACAGAGACTTTATATTATTATGCAGAAGTAAATGGTGTATTGTGTAGAGATGACCAATTTGTTTTCTACGTGCATCCTTTGCCATTAGCAGATGATCCTGCAGATGTTGTAAGTTGTGATAACTATATTTTACCAGCATTAGTAAATGGAAATTATTTTTCTGGACCAAATGGCTCAGGAACTCCTTTGTTTGCGGGTGATGTAATAAGTGTAGCTGGGCCTAATTTTCCAGGCACGTATTACGTTTACAATCAGTTAGCTCATACAACGAGTTCAGGTGCACCAGGAAGCTGTTCTTTAGATAATCCATTTTTGATTGACTTGGTAGATACTTCTGTTTTTACTGCTGTTTCAGGTTGTGGTGCTTACACGTTGCCAGCGGTTCCATTCGGAGGATATTTTACAGCGCCTAATGGTGGAGGAGCTCCAATTACAGATTTGAACATCACGTCTTCACAAGTCGTATATTATTTTACGAATACAACAACGTTACCTAATTGTACCTCTAATTTGAATTATAACATCACAATTCATCCGTTACCGCCTGTAGATACAATTGTAAGTGATGTTTATTGTGGTGAATTTGTTTTACCTGTTTTAACGAATGGTACGTACTATACTTTATCTGGAGGTCCAACAGTAATGGGTCAACAACAATTAAATGCTGGCGAAATAATTGATTTAACAGGATTAAACTTATCGCCTGGGACCTATTATATTTACAACGGATTAGATGCTAATAACTGTCAAAATGAATCAAGTTTTACTATTTCTTTGAATCCGTTTCCGCCTGCTGATAATGTTATTGGTAGAACAGAATGTAATCCTTACACTATTTCAGTACCAGTTAACGGAACAATTTATACTGCGCCTGGTGGACCAAGTGGAGGAGGAACTATTGTTTCTTCTACACAAGTTTTTGATACTACCCAAACTTTCTATTTGTATAATATTGAGACTACTACAGGTTGCGAAATTAATCGTCCTTTTACAATTACTTATAATGGAATTAATTTACCGGATTATCCAAACGTAAATGTGTGTGAATTTGAAAATTATCAATTACCAGCCTTAACACATGTAGCACCAACACCTTTTAATTATACCATTGGATATTTTTATGATCCTAATGGAGTAAATCCTGTACCTCCTGGAACCATTTTCAATACGCCAAATACAACAACAACTATCTATGTTTATGCGGTGAATGCCGATGTTAGAACTACTTGTACAGAAGAAGATAGTTTTGATATCATCGTTTCCGAAACGCCAAATTTAGCCACTTTAGGATTGGTTTTTGATAACGAAGAATGCGGAACTTACGTATTGCCAACATTACCAACAACAACGTATAATATTGGTTATTATTCGCAATCGGGAGGTAATTCAGCAGATCTAATTACGAATTTGAATGTTTCAACTCCAGGAACGTATACGTATTATGTGTATGCTTCGGCTATTGGTAATCCAAATTGTAATGACGAAATTTCGTTTGCATTTACAGTGCATCCTCTTTTGGATATAACCATTCAAGGTGGAATTATTTGTGTAGACTCTCAAACGGGTGATGTTTTAAGAACGTTTACCATGAATTCAGGTTTGAATCCTGCGTTTTTTACCGTGAATTGGTTTTTGAATGGAACTTTGATGGGAACGGGCCCAAGTTATACTGCTTCGCAAGCAGGTGTTTATACGGTTGAATTTATCAAGCTTACACCAGATGTTGGAGCCAATTGTAACTATAACACAACTACCGTAACTATTGTACAATCGGGTCCAGCTGTTGCTGATTTTACGGTGAGTACTCCATTTGAAAACAACACGTTTATTACTATAAATTTAACAGGAGGATTTGGAGATTATCTCTATCAATTGGTTTATCCGGATGGAAGCGTAACTGAATATCAGTCAAGTAATGTGTTTGCCAATTTGCCAACAGGGGAATACTACGTAAATATTTATGATATTTTAGGAGGATGTAATCCAACAATTGTAGGTCCAATTTACATCATCAATTATCCAAATTATTTCACGCCAAATGGAGATGGAGTTAACGACAATTGGAATATTTGGGATTTGAGTCATCAGCCAGATGCAGTGATTAATATTTTTGATCGTTACGGAAAATTCTTAAAACAAATGTCACCTGCGAGTTCAGGTTGGGACGGAACTTACAATGGTGAAGCATTGCCTTCTACTGATTATTGGTTCACAGTTGAGTATTTACCTCAGAATGGGACGACAAAGCAAATTTTCAAAGCACACTTTTCTTTGAAGCGATAATTTATTAACATTAACAATTGACTGATTTTCTTTTTGTAAAAGTTGAAGTAACTTTACAAGATGTATGCTTTAGTTGATTGTAATAATTTTTACGTTTCGTGTGAACGTGTTTTTCAGCCTCAATTAAATGGCAAACCAGTCGTGGTTTTGTCTAATAATGATGGTTGTATTATTTCGCGTAGTAATGAGGCTAAAGCAATTGGAATTCCTATGGGTGCGCCCGAATTTAAAGTTCGAGATTTGATTAAGCAGCATAACGTTCAAGTTTTTTCTTCTAATTACGCATTGTATGGTGATTTGAGTCATCGTGTTATGAAAACGTTAGAACCTTTTACTCCAAATGTTGAGGTCTATAGTATAGATGAAGCTTTTTTAAACTTTTCAGGTCAAGATATACCTGATTATCACGAGTATGGTTTGCAAATTCGTCAGCGTATTATAAAATGGTTGAGTATTCCAACAGGAATTGGTTTTGCACCTACTAAAGCATTGTCTAAAATTGCGAATAAAATTGCGAAGAAATTTCACGAACGAACACAAGGTGTTTATGTAATCGATACCGATGAGAAACGTATCAAAGCTTTAAAATGGACTAAAATTGAAGATGTTTGGGGAATTGGTTATCGTTTGACTAAGAAAATGCAAACGAAAGGAATTTTAACCGCCTACGACTTTACTTTGCCACACAACGAGTGGTTTATTCGAAAAGAAATGGGAGTGGTAGGAATGCGTTTAAAATACGAATTAGAAGGTAAATCTGTATTGGAGATGGAAGAACCAAAAGCTAAGAAAAATATTGCTGTGACTCGTAGTTTTGAAAAAGATATATCCGACTTCAATGAGCTTAAAGAACGTGTAGTAACTTTTGCCAGTGTTTGTTCCGAGAAGTTGCGAAAACAAAATTCATGCTGTTATGGTGTGATTTTATATTTGAGTAAAGATAGATTTAAAGCAGACGGAGCAAAATATAGCTTTTATCGTTTACAAACTTTGTCTTTTCCAAGTAATACCGCTTTTTCAATTAGTGGTTTGGCTGTAAAAATGTTGAAAGAATTATATGAAGAAGGCGCTATTTATAAAAAAGCAGGAGTGATTGTTACCGAAATTATTCCAGCCAACCAAAAACAGTTTCACTTGTTTGATGATGAAAATCCAAAGTTTCAAAAACTAATGGAAGTCATGGATGCTTATCATGAGAAAGTAGGGGAGTGTAAAATTCGATTGGCGACTCAAGATTTGAAACGCACTTGGAAAATGAAACAAAATCACTTGTCGAAACGATATACTACCAATTTTAATGAATTAATAGAAGTGCAATGCAAGTAAATCCTAAAATAACATTCTTTATTCCCGATTTAGATAATCCTATTCCAACTTCTTTTATTTCAGGTGGAATAAAAGCTGGTTTTCCATCGCCTGCAGCTGATTTTGAAGAATTGAAATTGAGTTTGGATCATTTGTTAGTCAAAAATAGAGAAGCCACATTTTATGCCAAAGCCAGTGGAAATTCCATGATAGGAGCAGGGATTGATGATGGTGATATTTTAGTAATCGACAGAAGTTTAGAACCTCGAAATAATGCCATAGCTGTTTGTCTTATTGATGGTGAGTTTACGGTAAAAAGAATCAAGAAAGATAATGATGAAGTTTATTTAATGCCTGAAAATTCTCAATACCAACCCATAAAAATTGAAGAAGAAAACGAGTTGATAATTTGGGGAATTGTAACCTACGCTATCAAACAAATGAAATAAAAAAGAGGCTGATGAAAATCAGCCTCTTTTTTGTTTATAATCAAAATCGATATTAGAAGTTAGCTCTATTATCTTTAATATCTGCTTTGTCTTTTAAAGCTGTATATGCTTTAGAAACGCCATATGATTGATTTTGTGTTCTGTCTTGTGTAATGTAAGTGGTGTAACTTGGAACTTCAGGAGCTTTAGTTACTGCTTTAGCTCTTACCATAAACATACCTGAATTTCCTTCAATAATTTCAGAAGTTTTACCTGCAGCTAATCCAAATGCTTTACCTACAACTTTAGGTTCGTTACCAATATTTGGAAGAACTGGCATTTTTAAAGAAACACCAGTAGCAGGTTGAACTGTAGCGCCAGATGCCTTAGCAACCGCTTCTAAAGAACTACCACTCATTTTTTTCTTGATAATTTCAGCTTTTTTCTGGTTCTTGATGATTGGTTCAACAGATTGTTTTGCAATATCAAGAGGTAATAAGCCGCTTTCGTTTCTATCTTTTAATTTTGCAATAACAAAACCTTGAGGAACTTCAAAACGTCTAACATCACCTATTTCAGTATCTTTGTTGAATGACCATCTGATGATTTCTCTTTGAGAACCTACTCCTTGAACGTATTCGTCAAATCCTTTTAAGTTAGTAGCTGGAATTACTTCTAATCCTGCTTTTTTAGCTAAAGCTGCAAAATCTGAATTTTCATTAGCATCTGCTTCTAATTGACTTGCTTTTGTGTAAATAGCATCAATTGTAGCTTCAGAAGGTTGAACTTTTTGAGCAACTGTTCCCATTAAAACAGCATCGTATTTGTCTGTAACTTTAATTACGTGGAAACCAAAATCTGTTTCAACAACACCAATTGAACCAATAGCGTTATTAAATACATAATCATTAAATTGAGGAACCATTTGTCCTGGAGTAATGTTGTCGTACTCACCACCATTATTTTTAGATCCTGGGTCGTCAGAATTTGTCATAGCTAACATAGCGAAATTTCCTGGATTAGCTTTTGCTTGTGCTAATAAGTCATTTGCTAAAGCTTGCGCTTCTTCTTTAGTTCTAGTTGCAGTTGATTGAGGAGCGCCTTTATAAGCTAATAAAATGTGACTAGCTTTTGCACTTGCATTTCCTTTTTTAGCAATCATTCTAGAAATACATTGGTGTCCGTTGAAAACGTATGGTCCGTAAATTCCACCAACTGGTAAGTTGAATAATGCTTCTTGATAATCAAGAGGTAAATCTTTTTTAGCTAAATAAGTTGAATCAAATTTAATGTCAGAGTTTGCATTAACAAATTCTCCAACATTTGCAACTGAATCAAATTTAGCTCTAACTTCACCAATTGAAGATAACATAGCTTGCTCATCTTCTTTTGATGGTTTGTTTTCTACTAATACAAAGTCAATACTTGTTGTATTATCTGATTTGTATTTTTTAGGTGATTTTTTCATAAAATCGATAATCTCAGCATCAGTAACCTTAACTTGATCATCGTTTACAGTTGAGAAAGCAACCGTTACATAATCGAAATCTGCTTTATCGTTTTCTAATTTGTATTGGAATTTACCTTCAGCTTTAGTTGTATAAACACCTGATTTAATCATAGTGTTATACATTTGCTCAACAGCATATCTTTCAATATTTTTTTCAAATTCTTTCCATTGTAACCATTGAGTTTGGTCTGGAGCGTTTTTGATTCCTTTTAAAGATTCTTTGAATTTGTTTTCGTCAAACTGACCAGCAGCATTCAAAAATTGAGGATTTTGAGCTAAGTTAGGATTTTGTTTGATAACGTTGATTAATTGTTCGCTACCGATTTTTAAACCTAATTTGTCAAATTCTTCTGTAAGGATAATTCTTCTAACTTCTTGTTCCCAAGCACTATTCATAGCTTGAGTTGTGCTAGTACCTTGTCCTTGTTTTTCAATCATAGCAACATTTTGCATAAATTGTTGTGCTTCAATGTCTGTGCCATTAACCGAACCTACATCGTTAGCTCCTGAGCTAAATGTGCCGCTTTGAATAACATCTGCTAATACAAATGAAAACAATGCTAAAGCAATGATAATAATTAGGAAGAATGAACGTTGTCTAATTTTAGATAAAACTGCCATTTTTATTTGTGTTTAATTTTTTTCAGAGGGCGAAAATACAATTATCTATTTAATAATAAAATAGTAAAGTCATATTTTACTTCAATTTTTTAAAGATTTTTATCTTTTTTCTTCTTTTATGGAAAAACGAACCAATTCGATTTTTTTATTACTTGCCGAATGGATGATAATTTCGAAATTTTCTATGATAATTTTTTCTTCATTTATTGGAATTTCCTTAGTGTGATTTACGATATAACCACCTAAAGTAGTGTACGAATCAGATTCTGGAATTTGTAAGTTGTATTTTTCATTTAAGAATTCAACTTCTAGTCGGGCAGAGAATAAATACGTGTTTTCTTCTATGATTTCGTCTATCAATTCTTCATCTAAATCGTGTTCGTCTTCAATTTCTCCAAAAAGTTGTTCAATAATGTCTTCCACAGTTATAATGCCAGATGTTCCTCCATATTCATCTAAGACCACAGCGATACTTTTTCTTTTTTTGGTTAGTAAATCTAAAGCATCTTTAATGTAAATGGTTTCTGGAATATATTCCACAGGAATCATGACACTTTTAATGGTTTTTGGTTTTTTGAATAATTCGAAAGAATGTACATAACCTAAAATATCATCAATAGAATTTTGATAAATAAGCAGTTTGGAATAACCCGTTTTTATAAATAAATCTTTCAGTTCTGAAATCGAATCTAAAATGTCAACACCACTAATTTCGGTTCTTGGCGTCATGATATCTCTTGCTTTCAAATCAGAAAATTCTAATGCGTTTTGAAAGATTTGAATTTCGGAATCAATTTCATTATCATGCGAAACATTGTTCATTTGTTCTGTAATGTAGTTACCTAATTCTACTTTGCTGAAATATTCTTGGACTTGATCACCCGGAGTTTTAAAGAACTTTCTTAAAATAATATCTGAAATCCAAATGATAAACTTTGTAGGCCAAAAGAACAATTGGTAAAAGAAATAACTAGGAACTGCAAAAAATTTGATAAAGGAATTCGCGTAAATTTGAAAGAAAACTTTTGGAAGAAATTCTGCGGTTAATAAGATGATTGCTGTTGAAATTAGCGTTTGTAACAATAATCCAAAAAAAGCTGTAAGTTCGAAATAATCTTTCAGCCAATTTATGATTAAATCACCTGAATATATACCATAAACGACTAATACTACATTGTTTCCAACGAGCATTGAAGTGATAAACTGAGAAGGTTTTTCAGTAAGTTTATTAAGGATTGAAGCATTAAAGTTTTGTTGTCTTTTCTCAATAGATAAATACACTTTGTTAGAAGAAACATAAGCGATTTCCATTCCAGAAAAGAAAGCCGAAAGCAGTAAACAAATTACGATAATGGCTATCTCCATTTAAGATTTACTTTTTTTGGTATTTGTTGTGAAAATGTCTTCTAAAGAAAAACATTCCTATCGAAACACCAGCAATAATTAGACTTAAGCCTATGTCACTTAATTCTTTTCCTTCTTGATATTTTCTAAAAGCATCGTATAAGAAGAAAATTGCAAAAATTAAATAGATATATTGGATGAATTTTAAATAAGCCATAGTGAAATAATTTTATCAAATGTAATAAAAAGGAAAATGCAAAACAATTATTTGTCAGAAGTGTTTACTTCACCACTACTTTGTTGCATGTTAAAAATTTTGAAGTCTTTACTGAAATCTACTCCTGGACCTTCTAAATATCCACCAGCTTCGTCAGTGTATTTAAAATGTTTTTCTGTAAAGAACCACTCGTTTTTTTGGTCAAAATACAATTGTGAGGTTTCTAGTTTTTTACTGTTTTGCGAACTTATGACAACATTGCCTTGCAGATCAATAATGTCTGTTTTCTTGTAAGAAATAGCATAATCTGCAACAACCGTAGTAGTATTTCCTTTGTTGTCAAATAAGGTTACATGAATCCCTTTAGGAAATTCGGTAAAAGGATTGTTAATATTGCTGTAGTCCAACATTTTTGGACTTTTTAAAATCGACTTGATTTTGCCAGAATCGGTGTATTTTAAATTTAAAGTGTCGGCTTCTCCAGTAGGTATAAAACTTGTTTCGCTAAGTTGTTGTACCTTTTTGATGTCACTTTCACATGAAAAAAACATAGTCACGATAAATATCGTGACCATGTTTAAAATATTATTTTTAATGAATAGCTTCATCTTATAAGCTTGGAACTACAATGCTCTCTCCAACCCAACAGTTAAAAGCAACTCTTTGCCCTGCTTTTCCAGATTGGAAAATTTCTGTTTTAGATGGAGCAGCGGCTCTATAACTTGCAGCGGTTTTACTTGCTGTTGCTTTGATTGATGAATCAACTGCGCCAGCTTTGTCGCAATATTGTGCTGCTAACCAGTACATTGCTCTTTTTTCAAATTGGTCATTTCCACAATCATTTATGCTACTTCCGTATAATTGCGCTATTAATAAATAGGCTTTACCGAAAGATGGTTTTACAGATAAAGCTTTTCTTGCATAAGTACGAGCTTGAACCTTATTTGATTTGCTATACATTGCAGCAATTCTGTAATACACATTAGCTTTCTTAGTGTTGTCAGTATATAAGTTAGCAGCTTGATTGAAATAATCTAAAGCTTTAGTCGTATTTTTTCTTTGAATTTCTACTACACCTAATTGATATGCTGCATCAGCACTTGGGTTTAATTTGTAAAGAGCTTCAGATATTTTTGAGAATATTGGATCAGAATCACATCCTTTAGCATCTAAACGGCTTGCAGCTCTTTTTAACCATTCCTCATTAGTTTTATTTAACTCAAATCCTTTTTGGTAGAATGGAATAAGTTTTTCGCAAGTAGATAATTCTAATACGATGTTATCCATGTCATTTCTAACGTTTCCAAAAATTTCTAAACTATTTTCAATTCTAGCTTTTCTTGTTTTTTCTTTGTCAGATAAAACTTGTCCAGCTTCTTCTCTTGTTAAGAAACCATCATTCTCTTCTGATAATTCTTTTTCTTCTTCATCAAGTTTTTTAGAAATATCGTCATATTTATCAAATACTTGTTGTAATTCAACCCCTTTGTTGGCTTTGTGTTTGTTTACTAAGATTTCAAAGTAAACATACATTGCTTTTGCATATTTGAAATTTGCATAATCAGTTTTAAATGCATCATCAAGTAATTGATATACTTCGTCTGAAGTTCCAATTTTATTTTCAAACAATGCTAAACCTTTTTTCATTTTATTCCCAGCACCATTGTTTGGGAAATGTTGATCATGCTCATCATATAATTTTAATAAATCACGAACGTATTTTTCTTTATCTTGAGGTGTTGTTGCTTTTTCAATTTTCAACTTAATAGCTAATTCTCCAAAAGAGTAAATACTTTTGTGGAAAGAAGGACAATCTTTTCTTAAAGTTGTTAAATAATCGTAAGATGTTGCATCTTTAGCTTTAACTGAAGTTGTCATTAAGCTCAAGGTTTCTGTACAAGCTTCAGTGTTTTGAGCTTGAACAAAAAAACCAGCTATAGCAATAAATAGTAAAGTTAATTTTGTTTTCATTTTTTCTTCCTGTAAATATTTATTAATCAATTTTTCTTTTTTCAAACCACTTAGCTCCAAGATTTATCCCAACACTTACATTAAAATAATTTTCTTCAATTAAGCCGTTTGATGAAGTTCCTCTTTTTCCAAATTCGAAACCTAAATCGATTTTTGAAACTCCTAGTGGTAATCCTAATCCAAAATTCATGCCATAATCTTTTATACTCTCATTTTTCAATACTAAACCTGTGTTTTCATATTTGAATCCAGCTCTGTAAACAATTCTATCAAAGTAGTTTGAAAACGAGTCGTATTTTGGAATATAATAGCCACCAAGTGCAAAACGAGTTGAGTTTTCGTAAGCGACCGAAGTGCTTTCGGCAAATCTATTAACTAAGTTTTTATTTTGGGTGAATGTTAGTTCAGTTCCTAACAACCATTTTTTATTTTCGCCTAATCCAAAACCTAAGCTTAATTTGCTTGGAATAATTACTTGTTTGTTTGGTATAACAATGTCTTCAGTGTCGTTTGATAGTTCAGTTCCTGATGAAGAATAAATAATTGTTGCTATGCTTCTAGAGTTATTTGTGCTTAATTTGCTTTCTGGGCTATAGGTTAAGCTCGATTGAAATGTAAGTTTTGAGTTTATTTTAGTATTGTAAAGCATTCCAAAATTAAAAGAAACTCCATTTAATTCACTAATATTTCTCTCAAGTGTTGTGTATTGAGTAAAATCTGGAGCTAAAATTCGTTCGTTAAAATCATTTGTAATGTCTCCAAAATGATATGCAAAATCAAAACCAATACTTAAGTTTTTATTAAAAGTATATGAGCTACCCAAAAAAACTTTGTTGATATATCCATTTCCTTGAGATCTGTAGTAGCGAGTGTCTTCAGTTGAAACAATGATGTTTTCGTTTTTGTATCCAACAGCAGAGTATGGCATTAATCCAAAAGCTACACCGAATTTTCCTAATGGTAAGCCAACAGCTAGATAATCAAAACTTGTTCTCTGTGCTTTTTCTTTTTCTGTGTCAGTACTAAAATTTGTAAAAGAAGATGTTCCTCCAACAGCGAAAGTGGTTAATTTTAGTTTTGAATAAGAGGCTGGATTCATTAATCCTAATTGAATACTATCTCCTGTAATTGCCAATCCTCCCATTGCTCTAGCGTCTTGAGTTCCTCGGAATTTCACTTCTCCTAATCCATAGTAAGAGTAAGGTGATGCGGTATTGTCTTGTCCCCAAGAGGCTATTGAAACAAAAATACTAGCAAATACTATAAGTTTTTTAATCATTTTTTTGTGTGTATAGTGATAATAAGTTCAAACTTTCTAATAAGAAATTTGAATTGGCAAATATGGTGCTTTTTAATCTTTTAGCCAAAAATTCTGCGTCTCCTCCTGTTAAAATTATTGTTAAATCTTGATTTTTAAGGGAATATTGTGAAATAAACCCTTCAATTTCAAAGATTACGCCATTGATTACACCACTATGAATGGCACTTTTTGTGCTATTTCCTATAATTTCGAAATCCTCGCTTAAAGTTAATAACGGCAATTTTGAAGTGTAATTGTTTAAACTCTTGTATCTAATTTTTATGCCAGGTGAAATAGCGCCTCCTAAATATTGATTTTCAGCATTCACGAAATCATAGGTAATGCAAGTTCCAGCATCAATAATTAATTTGTTTTGATTTGGGTAAATTAAAGTAGCACCTGCAGCTAAAACCATTCGATCTATTCCTAAGGTTTCTGGTGTGGCATATAAATTAGTGAAAGGAAATTTCGATTTATGGTCAATAATTTCTGTTTGGAACTTACATTTGATGAAATTCACCACTTCTTCATCTAATTTTCCAACCGAAGAAAGGATGATTTTTTGAAGATTGGGATATTTTTGAAAAATATTTTCAAAGTTTTTAAGCGCTTCATTTGTTTCGAAAATAAAAAAGTCAACTTGCTTATTGTGTTCAAAGACAGCAACTTTAATTCTTGAATTTCCAACATCGATTGTTAAAAGCATGGTTTTGTTTTATGAAGTGCAAATATACAAATTGATTTTTTTTATTATTTGTTTTGGAAAATATAAAAATCGTTCTATATTTGCACCCGCAATCAACAAGCAGTAATGCTCAAAATTGTAACGGTACCTTAGCTCAGATGGTAGAGCAATGGACTGAAAATCCATGTGTCCCTGGTTCGATCCCTGGAGGTACCACTTAAAACCTTAGTTTCTTTTTGAAATTAAGGTTTTTTTGTTTTTATGAAATCTTAAGAATTGTTTATATCTGTTTTGGTGTTTTTTTTCTATTTTGGTACTCCCAAATTTGAAACAAATGAAGTCAAAGTTATTTTTTTTACTTTTATCACTAATAAGTTATTCTCAAATACCTACTTACTATAGCTCTATTGATTTTACCCAATCCGGTAATACATTAAAAGCACAATTATCAACTTTAATTACTACTACACATACAAATCAATTACCATATACTTCTACTGCTACAGATGTTTGGGATGCCTTACAGTCGGGTGATAAAAACCCATTAAATTCTTCTCAAGTGCTACTTATTTACGGTTATAATGACGTAGATGCCATTTTTAAAAATGATAGAATTGATGCTGTTACTAATATTTGTAGTACAACTTGTCCTGCAGGCTCATGGAATAGAGAGCATTGCTATGCACTTTCATTAGGGACACCTGCTTTAGTTACTTCTTCACCTGGGCCAGGGACCGATGCGCATCATATACGTGCCTCTGATGTAACATTTAATGCCGATAGAGGAAATAGACTTTATGCAGACGGTGAAGGTGATGCTGGGCCTGTTGGGATATATTGGTATCCTGGTGATGAATGGAAAGGAGATATTGCTCGAATGATGATGTATATGTATGTTCGCTACAATACACGATGTTTAGCTATTAATGTTGGTTCTGGTGCAACAACATACAATGCAGATATGCCAGATATTTTTTTAGAATGGAATGAAGAAGATCCAGTTAGTGATTTTGAAAGAACTAGAAATAATGTTTTAGAGTCTATTCAGGGGAATAGAAATCCATTTATCGATAATCCTTATTTGGCTACTTTGATATGGGGTGGACCTCAAGCTCCAGATACTTGGAATACACTATCTTGTCCTAATACAACAATTTGGGATGGTTTTTCATGGAGTAATGGTGTTCCTGACAAAGGAGTTAAAGCTATTATCTCTGGAAATTTTACTTCCTCAGGCGACTTGTATGCGTGTTCGCTTTCTATAATAGGAACATCGCAGGTAAATTTACAATCTAATCACACTTTTACTATTGTTAGAAATATAAATGTTGATCCTACTGCTAGTTTTACAATTCAAAATAGTGCGAACTTAGTACAAATTAATCATGTTTCGAATTCAGGAAATATAACTTTAATGAGGGAAAGCGCTCCTGTTTTGCGCTTAGATTATACCGCGTGGTCGGCTCCAGTAAGCAATCAAAATCTTTTAGCATTTTCGCCAAATACCCTTTCAAATCGTTTTTATGAATATATTTCTTCTGGAACAACTCCATCAACTGCATATATTTCGATAAATCCATCACTTAATAATTTTCTAGCAACTAAAGGCTATGTCATTAGAAGTCCTAATAATTGGTCTTCATCAATTTCAAGCCCTTATTTTGGAACTTTTGTAGGGATTCCTAATAATGGAGAATATTTTAGTCCAATAAATTTAGGATATAATTTGTTAGGAAATCCATATCCTGCCACCATACAAGCGAGTCATTTCATTGGTTTAAACAGAACTATTGAAACTTTGTATTTTTGGACTCATACAAGTCAAGCCATTGGAGGCTTGTATCCAATGAATAATTTTGCTTCATATACGAATTTAGGAGGTGTGGCAGCTGCCGCGGGTGGTCAAATTCCTGATGGCACTATTAAGCCTGGTCAGGGTTTTTACCTTTATTCATCTGAAAATACCACCGCTTGGTTTCATAATGCCTTGCGATATGATGTTAAAAATTCTCAGTTTTTTAGAAATGAACTTGCTGAAAACAGGGATGTATTTAGGATAAATCTAAATGGCGATAACAAAGCTTATAATCAAATTTTAATTGGTTATACAGATAAAGCAAGTAATAATTTTGATTTAGGTATTGATGGGAAAGCCTTTGAGATTGGAATTCCAATGATTTATACGTTAATAGATGATGTAAAATATGTAATTCAAGGAAGGCCAGCTTTTAATGAAGATGATAGCGTATTACTAGGCTTTAAATCTGAAACGTCTGGATTTTTTTCAATTTCATTAGAAAATTTTGAAGGCGTTTTTAGCTCCAAGTCTATATACTTAAAAGACAAATTAACAAATAGTTTGATTGACCTGAAAGACAACTCCTATAGTTTCTTATCTGAACCTGGAATTTTTAATGATCGTTTTGAAATAGTCTACAAAAGACCAACTTTAATTGAAAATTCTTTAGAAGATGTAATTGTCTATACTACAGAAAATGAAATTACTATTTTTTCTAATGGTAATTCAATTGACAAAATTGAAGTTTACGATGTTTTAGGAAGAGAATTATCAGTTAGAAAATCTGTTTTAAGTGAAAGGGTTTCTATTAGTAATGTTAAAAAAAGTAATCAGGCTTTAATTTTAATTATTACATTAAATAATGGAAACAGAATAAACAAGAAAGTAGTTTTTTAATTTCCTATAAAATCATTTCTTCATAGGAAAGTACCACTGGATAACCTTTTTCTTTGAAATATGCTGTAGGATTTTCTTTAGAAATCGCCATTACAAAATCGCCGCCCCAAGCTCCTAAGCTTTTTATAATGCCTTTAAAATCTGGGAAAATTTTTTCTTGAATGGTTTCAATTTCTAGAACATCACTCATTATAATTTCATGTTTCTCCATTTGTTTGGCAAATTCTTTTCCTTCTTTACAATCTATGGCATCATAAGTAATGGTGTTGATTTTTGAAATCACAGCATTTACATGATGGTGTTTTGACATGTAATTTGCAATAGCCATTTTGCTGCTTTGTTTCTGATTCAAATAAACAAAATGAATGTTTTCTTTGAATGATGGGTTAAAATGAATAGCCTTGAAATGTGGTTTTTCATTTTCTAAATGATAAACTATAGGTGAATTGGATTTCGCACAAGCTATATCATAACCGCTACCTCCAAAACTTTCTTGTAATAATTCAAATGCATCAATGTTTAGCCAATCACCAATGCTGTTTATTAATGTTGATGATGTTCCTAATCCCCAAAGGCGAGGAAAAGTTAAATGGGTTTCAATTTCGTATCCTTCTTTTTCTAAAAACGTTGGATTTTGAACAAATGCTTGATGTAAAATTTCAATTAAAGTATTTTTTACAGCGGAATTATTTTCGTTTGTGATTTTAGTTTTTACTTCTTCAAATAAAATTAGGTCTTCAAACCAAATACTTTTATCCGAATCAAAACTCGTCCATTTAATTTGGTTATTTGTTCCTTGTTTTACTATTAAACTTTGTCCGAACTTTGTAGGCAATGCTAATGCTTTTGCGCCATCTAAAACAACATATTCGCCAGTTATGAGTAATTTTCCGTTACTGTAAAAAGTTTGGGTTTCCATTAACTTCTGATTTTTTCCAAATAATCAACCACCAAACTATGAGAAACTGTAGTGTTTTTGAAATAATCTAACACTTGTTGTTTTTCTTCTTTGGTAGCTTTGTGTTGGTTTAAAATATTCATTAAGTGCATTTTCATGTGGCCTTGCTGAATTCCGGTTGTAGTAAGCGAACGTAAAGCAGCAAAGTTTTGTGCTAAACCAGCAGCGGCAACAATTTGCATTAATTCTTCGGCAGAAGGTTTTCCTAATAATTCCATTGAGAATTTTACTAATGGATGTAATGAAGTTAAACCTCCTACAGTTCCTAGTGCTAACGGAATTTCCATCCAGAAAGTAAAAATATCATTTTCAATTTTCACATGTGATAAACTAGCATATTGTCCTGATTTACTTGCATAAGCGTGAATTCCAGCTTCAACGGCTCTGAAGTCGTTTCCTGTTGCTAAAACTACGGCGTCGATTCCATTCATGATGCCTTTGTTGTGAGTAACTGCTCTGTAAGGTTCTACTTCGGCAATGCGAACAGCAGTTGCAAATTTTTGAGCAAATTCTACTGAATCGATGTTTTTATCCTCTGAAAGTTGATCTATCGGACAAGAAACTTCAACACGAACGGTACAATTTGGAACAAAATTGCTCAGAATACTCATTACGATCTGAATGTTTTTTTCTTCTGATGTAAAATCAGCATATTCATGAGCTTGATTTTCTAATGTTTTAGCAAATTGCTCTAAACAAGTATTGATGAAATTCGCACCCATGCTGTCTTTTGTATTGAAAGTAACATGCAATTGATAATAATTTGGAATTTCGTTGGTTTTATCTCTAAGTTCGATGTCTAAAATTCCGCCACCACGCTTTTGCATGTTTTTGGTGATTTCTTGAGTATCGTCAAAAAATGTTGGTTTTATTTTATTGAAAAAAGTAGTTAGTTTTTCAGTATTTCCATTGAAAAGAAAGTGTACTTGACCAATTTTTTCGGTATTGATAATAGTAGCTTTAAAACCACCACGTTCTCCCCAAAATTTCGCTGCTTTTGAAGCAGCCGCTACCACCGAACTTTCTTCGATAGCCATAGGAATAGTGTAGCTTTTTCCATTAATTATGAAATTTGGAGCTACTCCATAAGGAAGATAAAAATTGGTTAAGGTGTTTTCGATGAATTCATCATGTAATTTTTGTAAACTTTCATCGGAATTCCAATATTTTACAATGCTTTGTTTTGCTTCTTCTGGGTTAACGAAGTAGGTATTGGTAATCCAATTTATTTTTTCTTCTTTAGATAATTTTGAAAAGCCTTTAACATTTTGATTCATAGCAGTGAATTTGTTTCAAATAGAAGGCAAAGATACTAATTGGATTAATTAGGAAGACTATTTATCCATTTAAATAAAGTGGTTTCAAATAAAATTTTATCAATTGGTTTAATAATAAAATCATTCATCCCAACTTCTAAACATTTTTCTTTTTCACCCGTTATAATTCCTGCGGTAATGGCGATAATAATAGTGTTTGGATTTGTTTTTCTTATTTCAGTTGATGCTTCGTAGCCATTCATTATTGGCATTTGAATGTCCATAAAAATAATATCAGGTTTGTTTTCTAATGCTAAATCAACAGCTTCTTGACCATTTCTTGCTTCATAAATGATGCAATTTGGCACTCTGTTTAATATTAGAGTTTTGGTCAACAACATGTTTATTTTGTTGTCATCTACAATTAAAATTTTAGCAGTGTTATATAAAACCTCTTGTTTGTTAGAAAGAATTTGTTGTTTTTTTCCTGAATTATTTCGGTTTAAATAATTCTGTAAAGCATCATGTTTTATTGGTTTTATAATGCTTTGTACGTTTTTATTGGTTCCAATTTCATTAAATTTCGAATTAGAATTTTGCATTACAATTATGGATATGGAAGGCAAATCATTTAACTCCTTTAGGATGTTAATTGTTATTTTTATAGACAAATATTCTAAATCTAAAAGCAATAAATCGTAATTATTTTTGGAAATAAAAGCAGCAATGTTTTCTAAGTCATTTTGATAAACATCAGCATCGATAGTAAAGCTTTGCAACATATTTTGGATTAATGACGCTACCAATTGATTGTCCTCAATAATTAAAGCTTTTTTAAAGTTGTGCTTATTTGTATTTAAATGGTTGTTACAAAATTCAGATTTTAAGTCTAATTCAAAACTAAAAGTAGAACCAACATTAGGTTCGCTATCAATTTCTAATTTACTGTTCATTAATTTAAGAAGGCTGTTTGTAATGGTTAACCCAAGTCCAGTTCCTCCATAATTTCGTGTTGTAGAATTGTCTTCTTGTGTAAAAGCTTCTAGAATTTTTTTCTTGTTTCCTTTTTTGATTCCGATACCAGTATCTTTAACGCTAAATTTGATTTTTGATGAGCTGTCGTTAATATTGGTAGACGAAACTTCTAATTCGATTTGCCCATTTTGAGTAAATTTAATAGCGTTATTAAGTAAGTTTTGTAAAATTTGTTTTAGTCTAATTTCATCTACCCAAATGGCGCAATGTACTTCTTTATGAATGTTTACAATGAGTTCTAGGTTTTTTTGATGCGCCATGAATTTCATCATATCTACACATTGATTGATGATGGTATGTAAACTTGTTTTTTCGTTAATAATGATTAATTTTCCAGCTTCAATTTTAGAGATATCTAAAATATCATTTACTACATCTAATAAGGTAGAAGCGGATTGATTAACCGTTTCTAAATGTTGCTTTTGAATTTCGGTTAAATCAGAACCTAATAGTAAATTGCTAAATCCTATAATTCCGTTTAATGGGGTTCGGATTTCATGACTCATATTGGCTAAAAATTCTGATTTTGCTTTGTTTGAAGATTCGGCTAATTCTTTTGCAATTACTGCTTCTTCAGCTACTTTTCTTTCGGTAATATCAATTAATACACCTTCAATATAGGCTACTTCGTTGTTTATGATGATTCCTTCTCCGTATTCTTCAACCCATACATATATTCCGTCTTTTTTTCTAATTCGACAGGTTACTTTGTAAGGTTTTCTCTTTTGTAAAGCTTCGTCAATAATGAGTCTTAATTTTTCTTCTTCTTCAGGGTGATAAAGATCAAGTAATGAAATTTTATTACTCATAAAATCATCACGATGATATCCAGTAAGTTTTTCTATTTCGTCATTTAAATAGACTTTTGTTCTTGCTTCATCGTATTTAACTAAAAAAACAGAAGCAGGAATATTATTGGCTAATAGTCTAAATTTTTCTTCACTTTCAGCAATTGCTTTTTCATTGTTGATTCTTATAATGGTTGAAGAAATATTGTTTGATAGCGTAAGAAGAATACTAATTTCTTCATCTGTCCAAATGCGTTCATTTTTACAATCATCAAAGCCAATGAAACCAATGAAAGTTTCCTTATCAAAAAGAGGAATTATTAAAATAGAAACAATGTTTTGGTCTATTAATAAATCTTTAAAATCACCATCAGGTATGTTTTTTATTAGGTTTATGTAAGGTTTTTTACTTAAAAGAATTTGCATAAAATCTGAAAATGCCTCTTGCGGTATATTTTGAAGTTCTGGATTATCTATTTCTGCTAAATCGGTTTCAGACACCCATTCAAAACGTTGGCTCATTAAATTTGTTTTGATGTCATTTTCAAAATAATATAGGCGATCTACTTTTAATACTTTACCTATTTGTTCAATTGAAGCATCAAAAATCTGGTCTTTATCTTTGTGAATTAAAAGGTTGCTAGTAACGTTTGCAATTGCAGTTAAAATTTCATTTTTATAAATGATCTGATTTTCAGCATTTTTTCTTTTTGTGGTTTCAATTGCAAGCGCTATGATTTCAGCTACAGTTTTTGAGAAATTAATGTCTTCATTTGTCCAATATCTATTCTCGTGAGTTGCTTCTAAACATAAAATATTATTTAAATCTCCGCCTATATATATTGGAATATCTAACAACGATTTGATATCGTATTTAGGAAAATATTCTGTTGTAAATTCCTTTAAAGAGTCGTCTTTATAAACATTTGAAGCAATGATTATAGGTTCAGATTCAATGTTTGAAATGTAGGTACTGATATTTGTTTTAGGGATTTTTAAGTCGGCATAATGTTTTTCTTCACTATGAACATAAATATTTTTCAAATCAATATGATCTTCATTGAAATCCCAGAGCGCCACACGATCGATTCGTAATCCGATAGCGGTTTCTTTACAGATATGTTTTATTAAATCATCTAAGCTTGGAAATGTTAAAAAATTTAATGTTGAAAGTTTGTTGGATATAGAATTTAATCTACTAATTTCTTCAACTCGTTTGTGTTCTTCAAGTTCTATAAGTTTGGTGCTGGTAATATCTCTAATGATGCAGGAAAAACCAGAAACTGTATCATTTTCATCTCTTTTGATAGTTACTTTTTGTGACACCCAAATTTCATCGCCATTTTTTTTAATTATGGGGAATTCTAAAATATCAAATTCATCTGTTTCTGAGATAGAATCGACATAAAATTTTGATACGGTGCTTTTGAAATCATCTCTAATAAAATCACTAAAGTGTCTTCCTAAAAGCTCTTCTAATCTATAGCCTAATGTTTGAATTGAAAATTTGTTAGCATAGATTATATTGCCATATCGATCACTTTCATAAATGATGTCTTTGGCATTTTGAATCAAATTAGCATATTTTGTTTCCAGACTAATTTTAGAAGTTACATCTTGACCAGTAGCAACGTAAGTATTGTTAGTTTGTTTAAAGTCGGTCCACTGTATGAACTTATAATCGCCGTTTTTACACTTTAATTTTCGGAAATAAACAGCATTTGGTTTGAATTTATTAGTATAATCAACCGATTCAAATTCAGCATCTTCTGTTAAATGCCAAAAAGCCTTTCCTAAAACTTCGTCTGGACTATATCCTAGGATTTTAGTTATTGAATCATTACAATAAAGTACATTCCCCATGCTGTCAGTAGCAATAATAATCGAGTTTGTGTTGTTTATAATATCTTGTGTGAAAATTAGTCTTTCGTTTGCTTTAATGTTTCGTATTATTTGGCCTAAATGAATGATCATAATAATAAACAAAGCATTTATTAGGGTTACAATGTTTATTGTTTCTTCATTTTTTAAAAGGGTAAGAAAGAATAACAGAATGAAGTTAATGCCAATAAAAATTAGATATGTAGTAAATCGTTTAAAAATTGCAAAAGCAAAAAACAGCAGTAATAGATATTTTGAAAACAAAAGAAAGTTCATGTTTTCTTTAAAAAAACCATAAATTACAGATAAAAGCAGTAAATAAAAACAAATTCTAAAAATGGTGTAACTGTATTTGGCTATTTCTTTTTTTGATGTTATTATGAAAATAAAAACACAAAAAGCACCAATGAGAAATTCAAAATAGGAATTAACACTTTTAGATTCATTAAAAATCAAATAGAATAATTCTGCAACCGGAAAAATTAATCCGAGATACAAAAAATAATAGCGATATTGCGAATTAGAATGGTGATTTACGGTGTTTCTTAAAGTTCGAAAATCAATATTAGACGATTTTAATTGAAAATTAAAAAACAACCCAAAAACGGTAAGCAGTAAAATTAAATAAAGTAAAACATACAAATTAGCAACCACTAAAGCGTTGGAAAAAAAAAAGAATCCATTTTGAAGTGTTACTTCCATTTATTTATCTTGCCATTTCAAACATAAATGTAGTTAAATATTTTTTAAAAATCAAAAACTTTATTAAATGAAGTTAAAATTATGGTTAATTCATATATTTTCACTAAAATTGGGGTCTTTAAGAACATATTTATTATGAAAAAATACAGTTTAGCAGTATTGCTTTTTGTAGTGAGCTCATTATCAGTTGTAGCTCAGCAAAAAATTACTTTAGAAGAAATTTGGGGCGGTGCCTTCAGAACTAAAGGGATGGATGCTTTGAGTGCCATGAAAAACACCAACCAATATACGGTGTTAAATTATGACAGAAATTCTAAAAGTTATCAAATCGATTTGTATGATTTTGCAACTTTAGAAAAAGTAAGTACACTTTTTGATACTAAAAATCACTCAGAAGTATTATCAATCGATAGTTATTCATTTGATAAAAATGAGAAAAAGATTTTAATTGCTACTAAATCAAATCCTATTTTCCGTCATTCTTTTACTGCCGAATATTTTATTTACGATATTCCTTCAAAAACGGTAAGTAGTTTTACTACTAACGCTATTCAAGAGCCTGCTTTTAGCGCTGATGGAACTAAAATTTCATATGCTTTTGAAAACAATTTATATGTTCATGATTTAGTATCGAGAGCAAGTATTCAAATTACTAATGATGGTAAAAAGAACAAAATCATCAATGGTATTACGGATTGGGTGTATGAAGAAGAATTCGCATTCGTAAAAGCTTATGATTGGAACGTTACAGGAACAAAAATTGCTTACATTAAGTTTGATGAAACCGAAGTGCCAGAGTTTTCAATGGATATGTACAACGAAGGATTATATCCAACACAAACCGTTTTCAAATATCCAAAAGCGGGTGAGAAAAATGCAATCGTTTCTTTACATATTTTCGATTTAAAATCAGGAACTACTAAGAAAATCAACTTGGGAGATTATAAAGATTTTTATATTCCAAGAATCAAATGGACGAATGACGCGGCTACTTTAAGTGTTCAAGTAATGAATCGTCACCAAAATAATTTAGACTTACATTTTGTAGATGCTAACGCAGGGACTACAAAAATTGTTTTAAACGAAAAAGATGCGGCTTATGTTGATGTTACTGATAACTTAACTTTCTTAAAAGACAATAGTTTCATTTGGACATCAGAAAAAGATGGTTTCAATCATATTTACCACTACGACAGAGCTGGTAAATTGAAAAAACAAATTACTTCTGGAAAGTGGGAAGTAACTAATTATTACGGATTTGATGAAAAATCTGGAATGGTTTATTATCAATCGGTAGAAAATGGTTCTATCAACAGAGACGTTTATGCTATTAAAGTAGACGGAAAATCAAAAGTGAGATTGTCTTCTAAAAAAGGAACTAATTCAGCAACATTCAGCCCGAATTTTCAATTCTTTATCAATACGTATTCAAGTGCTACTTCAGCACCAACTTACACTTTAAACGATTCAAAAACTGGAGCAGTTGTTAAAACAATAGTTTCTAATGAAGCAGTTGAAACTAAATTGGCAAAATATGATGTAACTCCAAAAGAGTTCTTTGTATTAACTACAGAAAAAGGTCACCAATTAAACGCTTGGATGATTAAACCGAAAAACTTTGATGCTACTAAGAAATATCCAGTTTTCATGTTTCAATATTCAGGTCCAGGTTCACAACAAGTTGCAAACACTTGGAACGGAACTAATGATTATTGGTTTATGATGTTAGCACAACAAGGTTACATTGTAGCATGTGTTGACGGAAGAGGAACAGGTTTCAAAGGAGCTGCTTTCAAAAAATGTACACAAAAAGAATTAGGAAAATACGAAGTTGAAGACCAAATCGATGCAGCTAAAGTAATTGGAAAATATAACTACGTTGACGATTCAAGAATCGGAATTTTTGGTTGGAGTTATGGCGGATTCATGTCGTCAAACTGTTTGTTCCAAGGTGCTGATGTATTCAAAATGGCAATCGCTGTTGCTCCAGTAACTTCTTGGAGATATTACGATAGTATTTACACAGAGCGTTACATGCAAACTCCGCAAGAAAATGCAAGTGGTTACGATAATAATTCACCAATTAATCACGTAAGTAAATTAAAAGGAAACTTTTTATTAATTCATGGAACTGCTGACGATAACGTACATGTTCAAAACACCATGAAAATGGTAGAAGCATTAGTTCAAGCTAACAAGCAATTTGATTGGGCAATTTATCCAGACAAAAACCATGGAATTTACGGTGGTAAAACACGATTACAATTGTACACAAAAATGACGAATTTTATTAAAGAAAAATTATAATAAACCAATAACTAAAACTAATTATATGGAAAACAATGCTGTAAAAACTGGACATCCTAAAGGGTTGTACTTTTTATTCTTCACAGAAATGTGGGAGCGATTCAGTTACTATGGAATGAGAGCCATCTTTATTCTATTCATGACAAAAGTATTATTGATGAAAGATGCCGATGCTTCTGAAATCTACGGAAGTTATACCGGTTTAGTATATCTAACACCTCTTTTAGGAGGTTACTTGTGTGATAAATATTTAGGAAACAGAAGAAGTATTATTATCGGAGGTCTGTTAATGGCAATTGGTCAATTCTTTATGTTTTTTAGTGCTTCAGTTGGAGTTAATGGTGGAGTTTCGTTGATGTGGATGGGTTTAACTGCAATTATTATTGGAAATGGTTTCTTTAAGCCGAATATTTCAACAATGGTAGGACAATTATATCCTGCAAATGATAGAAGAATTGATAGTGCATTTACTATATTTTACATGGGAATCAATTTAGGAGCTTTCTTTTCTCCTTTAGTTTGTGGTTCTATGGATTTTAAATGGGGATTCTTAGCAGCAGGTATTGGAATGTTAATTGGTCTTGTAGCTTTTATATTAGGTCAGAAAAAATATTTAATTTCTGAGGAAGGAAAAGAAATTGGATTGGTAGTTAAGAAATTAGATGCAAAAAGTATTGCAATGATTATTGGTTCAATAGCAATTATCTTCTTTATGTTGAACTTCAAACAAATGTTTAAAAGCGATGTGGATATCATTAGCTATTTCATTTATGGAGCAATGGTTGCTATGCCAATTTTAATCTTTAGTGATAAAAGTTTAACCAAAATTGAAACACAGAGAATTACAGTGATTTTCCTTTTAGCGTTTTTCGTGATTTTCTTTTGGGGAGCTTTTGAACAAGCAGGAGCTTCATTAACTTTATTTGCTGATAGACAAACAGAAAGAACTGTTTTTGGATGGGAAATGCCTGCGTCTTATTTTCAATCTGTAAATCCATTAGCTGTTATTTCTTTAGCTCCAATTATGACGATTGTTTGGGGATTCTTATATGCTAGAAAATTAGAGCCGTCTTCTCCAAAGAAAATGGCAATTGGACTTGGTTTAGTAGCTTTAGGATACGTAGTAATTGCAATCGCAGTTAAAGGTTTAGGGTTGGGTGATAAAGTTTCAATGTGGTGGTTAATTGGTCTTTATGTAATTCATACTATTGGAGAATTATGTTTATCACCAATTGGATTATCAATGGTTTCTAAATTAGCACCATTACGTTTATCATCTTTAATGATGGGAACTTGGTTCTTAGCAAATGCTGCGGCTAACAAATTTGCAGGAACATTAAGTGCTTTGATTCCTGGTGGTGAAGATGGTACTGGAGGAGCAACTTCATTTATAGGTTTTCAAATTACTAATTTATATGAATTCTTCATTTTGTTCATCATCATGTCGGGAGCTGCTGCAGCCATTCTTTTCGTACTGAGTTCTTGGTTAGAAAAAAGAATGCACAACGACCATATTGAAGGTCAAACAGAATAAGTGATAAAATAAAATATTTTTTATATCTTTCAAACCTACAAGAAACCCTTGTAGGTTTGTTTTTTTAATACAATAAATTATGTGGAAAAGTCATCCTAAAGCATTGCCTTACTTGTTTTTATCTGAAATGTGGGAGCGTTTCGGTTACTATTTAATGATTGGTATTTTTACCCTATATCTTAAAGATGTTGAAGCCGGATTCGCTATGACCGAGAAAGAAGCATCCGATTTATACGGAACTTTTATCGCTTTGGTATTTTTAACGCCTTTCATCGGAGGTTTAGTTGCCGATAGATATTGGGGCTACAAAAAATCTATCGTAATTGGTGGTATTATGATGGGAGCGGGTTATTTCATGATGGGAATTCATGATATTACAATGCTTTACATTGCCATGACTTTAGTTATTGTAGGGAACGGTTTTTTCAAACCAAATATCTCAACACTTTTAGGTAACTTCTATACTGAGGATAAATTCAAAGACAAAAAAGATGAGGGTTACAATATTTTCTACATGGGAATTAATGTTGGAGCGTTCATTTGTAACTTCTTTGGAGCTGCTTTGCAAATTTTATTAGGTTGGCAATATGCCTTCATGGCGGCTGGAGTTGGAATGTTCATTGGTGTAATTGTTTTCTTATTAGGAACAAAACACTACGGAAATCAAACTGATAAAAAAGGAGTACAACCTGGCGACATGCCTTTTTATAAAATTGTACTTTTCATTTTATTACCATCAGCAGTTTTTGGAGTAATTGGATGGTTATTAAAAGGAGTAACTTCTGAAGCAAATCCTGGGGGATATATTTTTGGTTCGGATAGTACTGATGCTTTTATATTTGCCTGTATTCCAGTTATTTTCTTCTACGGAAGTTTGTACTTCAAAGCTAAAGTGGAAGACAAAAGACCAATCGGAGCTTTATTAACCATTTTCGCAGTGGTAATTTTATTCTGGGGAGTTTTCAAATTGAATGGTTCAGCACTAAATACTTGGGCAGACCGTTATACAGATAGAGAAATTACAGGAACCACTCAAACGGTTTTTAATGGTTTAAAATTGGCCAAAGAAGTAGAATACAAAAAAGACACGGTTGAATTATACGATGCCAGTTTCCGTATTCAAAAAGTGGATGGAGAAGTTCAAAAAACGGTAGATTATCCTGTTTATTTCAGAAACGTAGCAAAAGATAAATTACCTGAAGAAGGAGCAACAGTTTCGCTTTGGGCAACCAATTTAAGTCAGTCGATTAATCCTGGTTGGGTAATTATTTTAACGCCATTAGTCGTAGCTTTTTTCACATTCTTAAGAAGCAGAAAGAAAGAACCTTCAACACCAACCAAAATTGCATTTGGATTATTAATTTCAGCTTTGTCAGTTTTAGTAATGATTGCTGCTGTAAATATGGGAGCAAACGGTTCTGAAAAAGTAAGTGTTTGGTGGTTAGTGGCTAATTACGGAGTAATCACCATTGGAGAATTATTCTTAAGTCCGATGGGATTATCGGTAGTTTCTAAATTGAGCCCAACGAATATTACTTCATTAATGATGGGCGGTTGGTTTTTATCAACTTCAATCGGAAATAAATTAAGTGGTGTATTAGCAAGTCTTTGGGATACTTATGACAACAAACAAGATTTCTTTTGGATTAACTTCGGATTATTAATGTTTGCTACAATGTTGATGTTCATTTTATTGAAACAACTAAACAAAGTAATGCAAGAAAAAGGAATTCACTAAGATGCAAGCAACTCAAACTATAGAAGAAATTCAAAATTTTGAAGGAAAATATCCAAAACAACTTTGGTATTTATTCTTTAGCGAAATGTGGGAGCGTTTCTGTTTCTACGGAATGCGCGGTATGTTAACTTTTTTCATGGTTCACGAATTGTTCATGAAAGAAGATGTGGCTAATTTACAATATGGAGCAACACAAGCCTTCGTTTATGCTTTTACATTTGTTGGGGGATTATTTGCTGATAAAATTCTAGGATATAGAAAATCGCTTTTTTGGGGAGGAATTATGATGATTATAGGGAGTGCAATTTTAGCATTCGATCCCAAGCAATTCTTTTTCCTTGGAATAGCTTTTACTGTAATTGGAACTGGTTTTTTTAAACCTAATATTTCTACTATGGTAGGAACATTATACAAAGCGAATGATGCAAGAAGAGATGCTGGTTTCTCATTGTTTTATTCTGGGATTAATATTGGTGCTCTTTTAGGAGGTTACGCTTGTATTTATTTAGGTAAAAATTATTCTTGGAACTTAGCTTTTGGTTTAGCAGGAATTGTAATGACAATTAGTTTAGTTACTTTTCTATTTACGCAAAAAAGTATGGCAAATATTGGACTTTCTCCTTTATTGCATCTGCAAGATTCGAAAAGAAAATTATATGAATATGCAACGTATATTGGAACAATAGTAGCTATTCCACTAATTATGACAATGGTTTCCAATCCAGAATATACTGATTATTTCATGTACACAATCGGACCAATTACATTGTTGTATTTGGTTTACGAAATGCGAAATTTTTCAATTCAAGAAAATAAAAAATTAATTGCCGCAATGGTGTTTATTGTTTTTTCAATTTTCTTTTGGGCATTTTTTGAGCAAAGTGGTGGTTCATTGAGTTTGTTTGCTGCTAATAATTTAGATAGTGATTTTTTAGGTGTTAATTTAGATCCAAATGGAGTAAATAATGCAGCTAATTCTTTATTCGTAATCATTTTTGCACCACTTTTAGGATTGGTTTGGGTTTGGTTGAATTCAAGAAAAGCCGAACCTAATACGGTTGTTAAATTTGGTTTAGGATTTTTGTTTTTAGCTTTGGCTTTTTACACGTTTTATTTCACTCGATTTTTTGCTAATATTGATGGAATGACTTCGTTGGAAATTTTTACATTGGCATATTTCATTATTACATTTGGAGAACTTTGTTTATCACCAATCGGGTTGTCGATCATGACCAAACTATCACCATTAAAATTACAAGGAGTAATGATGGGAATGTGGTTTTTAGCAAGTGCTTACGGGCAATATGTCGCTGGTATTTTAGGTGCTGGAATGTCAAGCGCTAATGAAAATGCCTCAAAGGCAGAAAAGCTAAT
The DNA here is from genome assembly GCF_004363695.1 of Flavobacterium cheniae. GTDB lineage: Bacteria > Bacteroidota > Bacteroidia > Flavobacteriales > Flavobacteriaceae > Flavobacterium > Flavobacterium cheniae. The sequence goes on from NZ_SNZC01000004.1 coordinate 93,168, forward strand.
TACTTATACAGATGGCTATCAACAATTAGCTATTTATGCCTTAATCGCAGGGGTTGTTTTAATTGCGATATCACCTTTAGTTAAAAAATTAATGCAAGAAGTTAAGTAGTTAACATTTTCTGGCATCTAATTTGCTTAATTTTGTTTTATAAAATTTAAAATATGAAGAAGATTTTAGTAATAGCGTTTTTAACTTTGACTAGTATGTCAATTCAGGCGCAAGAAGAATTAACTTGGCATACAGATATGTCAAAAGCAACGGATATTTCTATAAAAGAAAATAAACCTATGTTCTTGTTTTTTACAGGTTCTGATTGGTGCGGATGGTGTATTCGTTTGCAAAAAGAAGTTTTCAAAACCCCAGAATTTATCAAATGGGCAAAAGATAATGTGGTTTTAGTGGAATTAGATTTTCCAAGAAAAAACAATCAAACTGACGCGGTAAAACTTCAGAATGCACAATTACAGCAACAATTACAAGTAAATGGTTATCCAACTGTTTGGTTTGTAAGTGCTACAAAAACGGCAGAAGCTAAAATAAATTTAAATGCTTTAGGAAGTTCTGGTTATGTAGCTGGTGGTCCAAAAGTTTGGATTGACGGCGCTAATCAGATTATTCAGAAAAAATAAGAATTATTTTAATCTATAGAATCCCTTTTCGGCAATAGCATGAAAAGGGATTTTTTCTTTTCTACAAGTCGCTTCCCAAGCTTTAATGGTGTTTTTGTAGTTGCTTTTGTCTGCTACAATTAGCTTTGGTTTAGTTTCTTGAATTAATCGGGTAAGATTGATCTTTGGATTCTGAGTTAGTACTATAATTTCAGGACGAATTGAGGTTTTATATATTCCTAAACTATCAATAACTAAAATTCTTTTATTCTGAAATGAAATCGTGTTTTGTAATGGGAAAATGCGCAACGAATCAGAAAATGTCCCTCGGGTGTAGTGATGTAAAGTAGCGTTGTGATTTTCAGGAATGTCGCTAAAAGCAATTACATTATTTTTATTTTTGATGCCAATCAGGGTTGTTTTTTCGTTAAAAATCACCAATTCACTGCTGTTGTTTTCGCTCAATTTTATACTGATGTAACTAAGTTGAAAGAGTAAAAGTGTTCCCAAAATATATTTTATGTTTTTATCTTTTATATGATAAAGCCAATACACAAAAGTAATTATAACTAAATATAACGAAAAAGTCAACCAACCTGAAAACGAAATATTGGTAATGATACCACTTTTAAATTGGGCAATCCAATGAATGTAATTGTTCATGAATTGAATGCTGAATTCTAAAATTTTTCCAAGAAAAACCGCAACAGAAGGAAGAATATAATTAAGTGGTAAAATCACAATTCCAGCAATTAAAACCAAACTCGAAAGTGGAATAATTACCAAATTCGCTAATAAAAACAACAATGGCAATTGATTGAAATAATACAAGCTCAAAGGCAAAACCCCAATTTGTGCTGCTAATGAGACTAGAATAGTATCGATAAAGTAAACCACAATTTTATTGTCTGTAAAATAAAATTTTTTGTAAAAAGGTTGAAACAATACAATCGATAAAACAGCAGCATAACTTAATTGAAAGCCAATATCGAAAATGGCATTTGGTTTTACTAATAAAATAAGAAAAGCAGAAATTGCTAAAGCATTATAAATCGCCTTCGGTTGGTTAAAGTAATTTCCAATACTAATAAAAATGAATAATGTTACGGCTCTTGTTACCGATGCAGGCAAACCGGTAAGCAAAGCAAACAACCATAAAATCCCCAAGACAATCAATAATTGAATTTCTGCTCCAAATTTTACTCTTTTTAAAGGTTTCAATAAGAACACAATAAAGAAGTAAATGATGGAAATATGCAAACCCGAAATAGCTAAAATGTGAATCACACCAGCATTGGAATAATCGGCAATGGTTTCTTTGTCTAATTCCAATCGTTGTCCTAAAATTAAAGCGTCAATAATGGCTTTGGTTTTGGGTTTAAAATGATGAATGTCGAAACTTTTGCTGAGATTATTTCTTAATGTTTCAATATAAAAATCAATCGTTTTATGTGTTTGAATGATTTTAATTTGATTTTCATTCGTGTAAATTTGATGAAATACGTTTTGCTTTTCTAAATATTTTGAATAGTCAAATTGGTACGGATTGAAAGCTTTAGGAACAGGATAAACGGCATTATTTAACCAAATTTCATCTCCACAATGTAAGGTTTCATTGTTTGTTTTCGGAACATAAAGTAATAGTTGCCCAGAAGCTATTGAATCATTAAAATGCGAAAGTGTAATAAAATATTTGTTGTATTTTTCATTTGGTTTTAATGTAGTTGAAACGATTGCGCGAATTGAATTCGTTTCCTCAAATGACTTTTTAGAGTAATGATTTTTCGAATTTAAATCGGAATGAATATAAAAACTCATCATTCCTAAAGTAAAGGCGAGTAGGTAAGTGGCAATTCCAAAAAGAGTATTTTGAAGCAAAGCTTTTTTACTTTTCCAAAATAGAAAACAAAAAATCCCTAAACACAAAAACAATGAAACAATAAGAGTTGATAAACTCCATTGCAAGTTATATTCTGCAATAATACCTATCGCAAAACTAATGGTAATGGTAAGTAAAGGAAACTTAAATACTTTCAATCACTGTTGTTTTTGAAGTAGTATTTAGTTTTAAGGAGTTGGGACTTCTCATCCCAAAAATATAAAAAATCAGTTAAGTTTCTAATAAAATGATAAGAATCTTCTTTATTTTTTAAAAGAATTTACAATCAATTCGGCTGTTTTTTTGCTAGCGCCTTCTCCTCCTAATTTTTGTTTCAATTCGGTATAATTGTTCAATAACACAGCGCGACTTTCGGAATTTAGAATTTTATTCAATTCTAATTTTAAGTTTTTTGTATTCAATTCTTCTTGAATTAACTCTTTAACCACTTCTTTGTCCATGATTAAATTCACCAATGAAATGTATTTTAGAGTGATGATACGTTTTGCAATTTGATACGAAATGTAGCTTCCTTTATAACAAACCACTTCAGGAACATTAAATAAAGCGGTTTCTAAAGTTGCCGTTCCCGAAGTTACCAAAGCAGCATGAGAATGACTCAATAAATCATAAGTTTTATTCGAAATAAATTTCACGTTTTCATTCGTTAAAAATGTTTTGTAAAATTCATATTCCTGACTAGGAGCTCCAGCAATTACAAACTGATAATCTGGAAAATCTTTCACTACCGAAAGCATAATCGAAAGCATTTTGGAAATTTCTTGCTTGCGACTTCCTGGTAATAAAGCTATAATTGGTTTTTCAGATAACTGATTTTCTTTTCTGAATATTTCATCCGAAACTTCAGTTCTACTTGCAATAGCGTCAATTAGTGGATGTCCAACAAAATGAACAGGGAAGTTGTGCTTTTTCTCATAAAAATCTTTTTCAAACGGAAGAATAACGTACATAAAATCCACATCACGTTTGATGGCTTTGATACGATTTTCTTTCCAAGCCCAAATTTGAGGCGAAATATAATAATGAGTCGGAATGTTTCGTTCTTTTGCCCAGGTCGCGATGCGCATATTAAATCCGGGATAATCGATAAAAATAATCGCATCAGGTTGAAACGCTTCAATGTCTTTTTTGCAGATTTTGATGTTGTTCAAAATGGTTTTTAGATTCATGATAACTTCAATAAATCCCATGAAAGCCAATTCACGATAGTGTTTGACTAAAGTTCCACCAACATTTTGCATCAAATCGCCACCCCAAAAACGAATTTCGGCTGATGGATCTTTTTCATACAAAGCTTTCATCAAATTTGAACCATGTAAATCGCCCGAAGCTTCTCCTGCTATGATATAATATTTCATTATTTTTTCCTTTATAATTCCCAAGAATTTAATTGTTGCATCGCATGATGTGCAGTTAAATCAAACTGAACAGGAACAATTGAAATGTATCCATTTTCTAGAGCCCATTCATCAGTATCGGTTCCTTTGTCTAAATTGACAAATTTACCAGTTAGCCAATAATATTCTTTTCCTTGTGGATTTGTTCTTTTATCAAATTCTTCTTGCCACATAGCTTTCGCTTGACGACAAATTTTTACTCCTTTTATTTCTTCTTTGCTTAATTTCGGGAAATTAACATTCAAAATTACACCTTCAGGTAAACCATTTTTCAAAACTTCAGATGCAATTTGTTTAACATGAGTTTTAATTGGCTCAAAATCGGCATCCCAACTATAATCTAACAATGAAAATCCGATTGCAGGAATGCCTTCGATTCCAGCTTCAACAGCAGCACTCATCGTTCCAGAATAAATTACATTGATAGAAGAATTAGAGCCATGATTGATTCCAGAAACACATAAATCGGGTTTTCTTTTTAGTATTTCGTTTACTGCAATTTTTACGCAATCTACTGGAGTTCCACTGCAACTGTATTCTTGTTCAAGTTCTTTATCTAAATGTACTTTTTCTAGTTTTAAAGTGTTGTTAATGGTAATCGCGTGTCCCATTGCGCTTTGTGGACTATCAGGAGCTACAACTACAACATCACCAAGTTCTTTCATTACTTCAATTAAAGCGCGAATTCCCGGTGCAACAATACTATCGTCGTTAGTTATTAGTATAAGTGGTTTTGACATTCTTCGTACATTTTTTGCTAAATTAAATAATTTAAACCAAAACCTTTTTTTTGTATGCCTATTTTTGTTGGTTTAACAAAAAATTATAGTATTTTGCACACTTGTGGCACGATTTTTTGTTTAATTTAGTTGAAAATTTTTCAATGAAACGAATAGTGGAATTTATGAAAAGAAATTATAAGGTTATATTGTTGGTAACTGCTTTATCAGCAATATTATGGAGTTTTGTTCCTAGTGAAAAAAAGGAAGACCCAGAAAAAGACAAACTTTTGTTAGAACTGCTAACTTTTGTTTTAGAAAAAGGACATTATAGTCCGGTTGAGTTAAATGATGACTTTTCTAAAAAAGTGTACAGTAAATATTTGAACAATATTGACCCAACAAAACGATTCTTTTTACAAAGTGATATAGATGAGTTCAGTAAATATGAAACTCAAATTGATGATATGATTAAAAATAAAGATTTAACATTCTTTAATTTAACTAATTCTCGTTTGTTGAAAAGAATGAAAGAATCTAGAGCTATTTATGAAGAAATTTTAGATAAGCCTTTTGATTTCAAGATTAATGAAAGCATAAATGTAGATTATGAAAAACTGCCATTTAGTAAAAATAAATCTGAATTAGTTGACAGATGGAGAAAGCAATTAAAGTTGTCTGCGCTTTCTTCTATTACAGATAAAGAGCAAATTGAGGAAGATAAAAAGAAAAATGATCCCAAATATGAAGTAAAATCATTTGAGACGCTTGAAAAAGAAGTTAGAGAAAATTCTTTAAAATCTTTAAATGAATATTTTGATTTTATTGAAAAAGAGTTAGAAAGAGACGATTGGTTTGCAATATTTTTAAATTCAATTGTAGAACGTTTTGATCCACATACATTCTATTTTTCTCCAGATGATAAAGAGAAATTTGATGTAAGTATGAGTGGAACTTTCCAAGGAATTGGTGCGCGTTTACAAAAGAAAGAATCTGGAGTTGAAGTTTCAGAATTAATTTCTGGTGGTCCGGCTTGGAGAGGAAAAGAATTAGAAGCTGGAGATTTAATCCTTAAAGTAGCTCAAGGAAAAGAGGAGCCACTTGATATTGCAGGAATGCGTTTGGATGATGTAGTGAAAAAAATCAAAGGACCTAAAGGAACAGAAGTTCGATTAACAGTTAAAAAAGTTGACGGTACAATAAAAGTTATTTCAATTATTAGAGATGAAGTTGAAACTGAAGAAACGTTTGCTAAATCTAGTGTAGTTGAGAAAGATGGTAAAAAATATGGAATTATTTATTTGCCAAAATTTTATATCAGTTTTGAAAACAAAGAAAATCGTGATGCCTTCAAAGACGTCGCAGCTGAAATCGAAAAATTAAAAGCACAAAACATCGATGGTCTTGTTATGGACTTGCGCGATAATGGAGGAGGTTCTTTGGAAACAGTTGTTAAAATGGTAGGATTGTTTATTCCAGAAGGGCCAATTGTTCAAGTAAAAGCTCCAGGAAGAAACCCTGAAATTTTACCAGACCCAGATAAAAGAGTACAATATGATGGTCCGCTTGTAGTAATGATTAATAATTTTTCGGCATCAGCTTCTGAAATTTTTGCTGCAGCAATTCAAGATTATAAACGCGGAATTGTTGTTGGTAGTAAGCATTCTTATGGTAAAGGAACTGTTCAAAATATGATTGATTTAAATCAATTTATTAGAGGTAATTCTTATGGTGATTTAGGAGCCTTAAAAACAACAATTCAGAAATTTTATAGAATTAATGGAGGCTCAACACAACGTGAAGGAGTAAAAAGTGATATTGTTTTTCCAGATCGTTTCGCCTATTTAGATATGGGAGAACGTGATGAAGAAAGTGCATTACCTTGGGATAAAATAGAACCTGCAAAATACCAACCGTTAAATATTAACTATGATAATGTAATTGCAAATAGTAAGAAAAGAATTGCTGCTAATCCAACTTTTAATCTTATTGATGAAAATGCAAAATGGATTTTTGAACGTAAAGATGAAAATGATTTCAGTTTAAATTTAAACGAATTTAATAAAGAAATTGCAGTTGCAGATGAGAAGATTAAGAAGTTTAAAGCTATCTCAGACTATAAAAATAAGTATCAGTTTACTTCTTTACCCGATGAAGTTGCGCTGTTTGAAAAAGACACGTTATTGAAACAAAAAAGAGAGCGTTGGCATGAAGACATGCAAAAGGATATTTATATGGAAGAGACTTTAAATGTCATATCTGATATTAAATTGTTAACTAAAGCAAAAGGATTTACTCAGAAATTGAGTATGAATTAATAAAGTAAAAGGAACAAAAAAACCCGATTCGTGAGAATCGGGTTTTTTGTTTTTAGTTGTTTCTACTAGTTAAAAGCTTGTTCTAAATCAGCTAATAAATCTTCGATATCTTCAATTCCAACACTCAAACGAACTAAATCATCTGAAATACCTACTTCTTTTCTCTTGTCTTCTGGAATAGAAGCATGTGTCATCAAAGCTGGGTGATTCGCTAACGATTCAACTCCTCCTAATGATTCTGCCAAAGTAAATACTTTTAAATTTTCTAAGAATTTAATCGCATCTTCTTTTTTACCTGACTTGAAAGTAAATGTTACCATTCCTCCAAAACCACTCATTTGCTTTTTAGCAATTTCATGAAATGGATGAGAAGCTAATCCCGGATAATACACTCTTTCTACTAAAGGATGATTGTCTAAATATGCTGCAACTTTTTCGCCATTTTCACAATGACGTTGTACGCGTAAGTGCAATGTTTTGATTCCTCTTAATACTAAGAAAGAATCCATAGGTCCTAATGTTGCACCTGTTGCGAATTGTTTGAAATGTAATTCTTCGCCTAATGCTTTGTCTTTGATGATTAATGCTCCTGCAATAACATCTGAATGTCCTCCTAAATATTTAGTTGCCGAATGCATCACGATATCTGCACCTAAATCTAATGGTTTTTGTAAATATGGCGTTGCAAAAGTATTGTCTACAGCAAATAAGATATTGTGCTTTTTAGTAATCTGAGCAATCGCAGCTATATCCGCTAATTTCATTAATGGATTAGTCGGTGTTTCAACCCAAACTAATTTTGTGTTTTCATTGATTAACGATTGGAATTTCTCCAAATCATTCATATCTACAAAATGGAATTTGATACCGCTATCTTTATATAATCTTGTAAACAATCTATATGTTCCACCGTATAAATCGTCCATAGCGATGATTTCGTCACCTGCTTTGAACATGCGTAACAAACAATCGGTTGCTGCTAATCCTGAAGAAAAAGCTAAACCTCTTGCTCCATTTTCGATACTTGCTAAAGCCTCTTCTAAAGCGGTTCTTGTTGGATTTGCTGCTCTACTGTACTCGTAATCACCAATTGGTTTTCCAGGACTTGATTGTACATAGGTCGATGTTTGAAACACCGGAGGCATTACCGCTCCCGTTACTTTTTCATGATGTTGTCCACCATGTATCGTTTTTGTATTGAATTTCATTTTAAAAAATTTTTACAAAGGTAAATAAAAGTTGTTTGATGCTGCTTTTTGAATCGTTAACAATTCGCTAAATATATTTTTTAATCGACATCATAATTCCCAAATGAATGCCTTCATGATAATTGTTAAATTCCATGGCTTCTTTCAATGTTCCCAAATGAAATCCGGTTTTGGTTTGATACGGATGAAATTCTTTGAAAACGCCTGCTTCAAAATCGGATTTGGTTTTTCCAACCATTTCGGATAGTAATTTCTTGATTTCATCAACTTCTGCTTGCGTAGTTTTTCCATCTGGTCGTGAACCATTTTGATATTTCTCAAAAAGCGATTCTGGAATATACATTGGTAAACCTGATAAAGCATAAACCAATTTCTGTTGGGAAACTACAACGTGACCCAAATTCCAAATCAGATTATTACTCATTCCTGCTGGAATTGTATTGAGTTGCTCTAATGAATAATTATCAAAAAACTTCAAATAAATATTTCTGCTGGTTTCCCAAATTCTGAAAGTTGCATTCATCTCTAATTTTTTTATAAAATTACTGATTTTTAGAATTCAAAAGGCTGTATTTTTGTGCCAGAAAATGAAAAACCAATAAAATGAACAAGATATACTATTTGGCTTCGTGTGATACGTGCCGAAAAATCATTAAGTCATTACCAAATTCAAATAAATTAACGTTTATTGATATTCGTCAAAATCCAATTTCGGAAAGCGATTTGGAAGAAATGTACCAACTTTCAGGAAGTTACGAAGCGCTTTTTAGCAAAAAAGCGCAATTATATAAATCGTTAGGTTTAAAAGATAAAAATCTAACCGAAGCCGATTACAAAAAATATCTTTTAGAACATTACACGTTTTTGAGTCGTCCTGTTGTTCTTTTTAATGATGAAATTTTTATCGGGAACACGCAACCCAATGTCCTTAAATTAACGAAAGCCCTTCAAAGTGTCTAAAAGAAATTGGGCATTATTTGCCGCTACCTTAGTTTCCATTATTTACGGCGTAACCTTTACGATTGCTAAAGATGTTATGCCTAAATATGTTGACGCTTTCGGATTTATCGTCATGCGTGTTGGTGGTTCGGTAGTTTTATTTTGGCTGATTTCCTTTTTTGGACCCAAAGAAAAAATTGCCAAAGAAGATTTTCCTCGAATTATTGCTGCTGCGTTCTTCGGAGTTGCTTTTAATATGCTAACTTTTTTCAAAGGATTGAGTTACACTTCACCCATTATGGGAGCTGTTTTGATGGTTACTACGCCGATGATTGTTTTGGTTTTATCTGCATTCATCATGAAAGAACGAATGGAAAATCGAAAAGTTTTAGGAATCATTCTAGGCTTAGCTGGTACCGTAACTTTAATTCTCTACGGAAAATCATTGGTAAACGCAACAAACGCAAGTTTAGGAAATTTATTGGTTTTTGTAAATGCGGTTTCATACGGATTTTACCTCATCATCGTGAAGAAATTAATGGATAAATACAATGCCTTCACCTTCGTGAAATGGATTTATACCTTTGGATTCTTGATGGTATTACCTTTTGGTTGGGGCGAATTTCAAGCTATAGATTTCGTTAATTTACCAACGGATATTTTCTGGAAAATTGGTTTCGTAGTGGTGTTTTCAACGTTCTTAACGTATTTGCTAAATTTAGTTTCCATGCGCGAATTAAAACCCACAACTGTAGCGGTTTTCATTTATTTACAACCACTTTTTGCCACTATTTTCGCTGTAAGTTTAGGAAAAGACGACTTGAGTTTAGTAAAATTGATTTCGGCGGTGTTGATATTTGTCGGTGTTTATTTGGTAACCCAAAAGAAATCTGCTTCATAATCAGAATTTCTTTACTGAACACTAAAAACTGAACACTGAACACTTTTTCTTATCTTTGAAGACATTTTTATAACAATATGATACAATCCATGACGGGTTTTGGGAAAGCTTCTTTGCAATTACCAACCAAAAAAATTACCGTAGAAATCAAATCACTAAACAGTAAAGGTTTAGACTTAAATACGCGAATGCCATCGGTTTTTCGTGAGATGGAATTGGGTTTACGCAATCAAATTTCGCAACGTTTAGAGCGTGGAAAAGTTGATTTTTCGCTTTATGTGGAAGTAACTGGCGAAGAAACGACTTCAAAAATCAATGTACCAATTATAAAAGGGTACATCAATCAAATGAAAGCCGTGATTCCAAATGCAGATGAAACGGAATTAATGAAAATGGCAGTTCGTATGCCCGATGCTTTAAAAACAGAGCGCGACGAAATTGATGAAAACGAATGGAAACAAATCCAAACCGTGATTGATGAAGCGTTGGAAAATATCGCGAATTTTAGAAAAGACGAAGGTGCTTCATTAGAAAAAGAATTCCAATTGCGTATCGGAAATATCAATAATTTAATGACCGAAGCGGTTTCTTATGATGCTGAACGCGTTGAAACGGTAAAAACTCGTTTAAGAACTGCTTTAGATGAATTAAAAGTCAATGTTGATGAAAATCGTTTCGAACAAGAATTGATTTTTTATTTAGAAAAATACGACATTACTGAAGAAAAAGTACGTTTGGGCAACCATTTGAGCTATTTCTTAGAAACTTTAAATGGAACGGAAGCTAACGGAAGAAAATTAGGTTTCATCACACAAGAAATGGGAAGAGAAATCAACACCATGGGTTCGAAATCCAACCACACCGAAATGCAAAAATTGGTGGTAATGATGAAAGATGAATTGGAGAAAATTAAGGAGCAAGTTTTGAATGTATTGTAATCGGATAAGATGGGAATTATTCTATTGTTTTATTTTATTATCATTTTTGTAATTATAGGATTATCCATTTTACAGATTTTTAAATTGAGAAAAGAAATCAATTTTAATAAAACAATATTTTACAGCATTTTAGTATCAATACTTTTTTTACTCATTACCGATTTAAAATATGCAAATTCAAAGGAAGTATATGCTTTCGAACCTTTTTTTCTGATTCCATTTATGACAATAGTTATTCCTTTTGTTTTGGGAGCTATTCTAAATGTTTTAAAAAAAGAAAAATTAAAAATTATTTCTAATTCATTAATAATTAGTATTTTAATTTCAATTATAGTAATGATAATTTTTAATGAATATTTAGATGTAATCGAAAGGTTTAACTTGAAAATTTATTATTAAACACACAACACAATGACCAACGGAAAATTATTAGTATTCTCTGCGCCATCGGGTTCAGGAAAAACCACTATAGTACGACATTTATTAGCCCAACCCGATTTGAATTTAGAATTTTCAATTTCATGTACAACACGCGAACCACGTGGCGAAGAAGTACACGGGAAGGATTATTATTTCATCTCTTGGGACGAATTCAAAAAGCATATTAAAGCGGAAGATTTTGTGGAATGGGAAGAAGTATATACCGATAATTTCTACGGCACTTTAAAAGCCGAAGTAGAACGCATTTGGGCTTTAGGAAAACACGTAATTTTTGATATTGACGTCGCAGGCGGATTGCGTATTAAAAGCAAATTTCCAAACGAAACCTTAGCCGTTTTTGTAAAACCACCAAGTGTTGACGAATTAAAACGTCGTTTAAAACAACGTTCTACTGAAAGCGAAGACAAAATCAACATGCGTATCGCAAAAGCATCGGTAGAATTAGCAACTGCACCACAATTTGACACCATCATCAAAAATTATGATTTAGATGTGGCAAAAGAAGATGCGTACAAATTGGTAAAGGATTTTATTAGTAAATAAAAAGTATAGCACAAAGTCTCACTAAGTTTTGCACCAAGTAGCACAAAAAACTTCGTGAAACTCTGTATAAAACTTCGTGAAACTCTGTGTAACAAAAATGAAAATAGGTCTGTATTTCGGAACGTTTAATCCCATTCACATTGGGCACTTAATTATTGCCAATCATATGGCAGAGCATTCTGATTTGGATCAAATTTGGATGGTGGTTACACCGCACAATCCGCATAAGCAAAAAAGTTCGTTATTAGATGATTACCATCGTTTGCATATGGTGCATTTAGCAACGGAAGATTTCCCAAAAATCCAACCTTCGGATATAGAATTCAAATTACCACAGCCGAATTATACCGTAAATACCTTAGCGCATTTACAAGAAAAATTTCCAAAACACGAATTTTCTTTAATCATGGGCGAAGACAATTTGAACTCGCTCCACAAATGGAAAAACTACGAAGTTATTCTTAAAAATCATGATATTTATGTTTATCCGCGACTAAATTCAGGTGAAATTGATGAGCAATTTATCAATCATGCAAAAATTCACAGAGTTGGTGCGCCAGTAATTGAATTATCCTCAACCTTCATTCGCGAAAGCATTAAAAAAGGTAAAAATGTAGTGCCGATGTTACCGAATAAAGTTTGGGAATATGTGGAGCATAATATGTTTTATAAGAAATAGATTAACATTCCTTTACCATTCGTTCCCAATCCCATTGCGTAACTTTGTCGAGATGCTGAACTAAATTCAGCATGATAATTATTATGCTAAACTTCGAATTATACAATCCTGTAAATTATGTCTTTGGAAAAGGGCAAATTGAAAAACTAACTGAATTAGTTCCTTCAAATACTAAAATCCTTATCGCTTATGGTGGCGGAAGTATCTTTAAAAATGGCGTTTACGATCAAGTAAAAGCGGCTTTACCTAGTCACGATATCTTAGAATTTGGCGGTATCGAACCAAATCCTCGTTTTGAAACCTTGATGAAAGCAGTTGAAATTATTCGTGCTGAAAAAATCGGATTTATTTTAGCTGTTGGTGGAGGAAGTGTGATTGATGGTGTGAAATTTATTTCGGCAGCTGTGAATTTTGAAGGTGACGAAGCCGATATTTTAAAAAAACGTATTTTATTTAAAGATGTTTCTAAAGTAATTCCTTTTGGAACAGTTTTAACCTTGCCAGCAACAGGTTCTGAGATGAATTCAGGTGCTGTGGTTACGATTGAAGCTACGCAAGAAAAATTAACGCTTGGCGGAAGCGCTTTGTTTCCAGTATTTTCAATTGTGGATCCAACCGTGATTACTTCATTACCAAAAAGACAATTGCAAAACGGTGTTGTGGATGCATTCACACACGTTATGGAGCAATATTTGACCTATACTCACGATGCTTTATTGCAAGACCGAATTTCAGAAAGTATTTTACAAACATTAATTGAAATTGGTCCCGATGTAGTGGAAAACCCGAGTGATTATAAATTGGCTTCCAACTTTGTTTGGAGTGCCACCATGGCGTTAAATGGCTTAATTCAAAAAGGTGTTCCTTCGGATTGGGCAACGCACATGATTGGTCATGAATTAACGGCTTTATACGAAATTGATCATGCGAGAACTTTGGCTATAATTGGACCCAATTTATACCGCGTCATGTTCGACACGAAAAAAGAGAAATTAGCACAATACGGGCAACGCGTTTGGAACATTCAAGGCAATTCAACTGAAGAAATTGCAGAAAAAGCGATTGAAAAAACCGTTGATTTCTTCCACAAAATGGGCATGAGAACCAAAATTTCAGAAAACGCAGAAAACATCGAAAAAACAGCCGATTTTATCGTAAAACGTTTCGAAGAAAGAGGTTGGAAAGCTATGGGTGAAAAGCAAAACATCACTTTAGAAAAAGTGAGAGCTATTGTAGAAATGAGTTATTAAAAAATACCTATTCATCATAATAAAGGCGCGGAGTTTTTCTTCGTGCCTTTGTATTAAAAGAGTTTCGCAAACGTTTTTTGTAAATCCTTTTTAAATGACTATTTTTGATGTTCTAAATTAAATCGTAAAATGGAAAAAAAGCCAAAATTTGCAGTCATTGGAGGGGGAAGTTGGGCTACTGCAATTGCTAAAATGCTTTGTGAGAATCAAGACGAAATTGCTTGGTACATGCGAAGTACTTATGCTATTGAGCATTTGAAACATCAAAAACACAACCCGAATTATTTAAGCTCGGTTGCGTTTGATACCAATAAATTAAAACTTACAAATGACATCAACGAAGCTGTTGCTTATGCTGATTATGTGATTTTTGTAGTTCCTTCTGCTTTTTTGAGCAAAGAATTAGAAAGTTTAACCGAAAGTTTGGAAGGAAAAGTTATTTTCTCTGCGATTAAAGGAATTGTTCCAGAATCGAGTTTGATTGTTGGTGAACATTTTCATACCAAATACGATATTCCATTTGATAATATTGGGGTAATTACGGGTCCATGTCATGCGGAAGAAGTAGCTATGGAACGTTTATCGTACTTAACCATTGCTTGTAGCGATAGAAAAAAAGCCAAATATGTGGCTAAAAATCTGAGCTCACACTACATAAAAGCAAAAACTACGGATGATATTATTGGAACAGAATATGCTGCCGTTTTAAAGAACATTTATGCTATTGCAGCCGGAATTGCGCATGGTTTAGGCTATGGCGATAACTTTCAAGCGGTTTTAATGAGTAATGGTATTCGTGAAATGAAGAAATTCATTCGTAAAGTACACAAAATGAAGCGAAACATTAATAATTCGGCTTACTTAGGCGATTTATTAGTTACTGGATATTCCGTTTTTTCTCGAAATAGAATGTTTGGAAACATGATTGGAAAAGGCTACACCGTAAAATCAGCACAAATGGAAATGAGCATGGTAGCCGAAGGATATTACGCAGTAAAAAGTGCTTACAAATTAAACAAAGAATACGGAGCTGATACTCCGATTATCGACGCTGTTTACGAAATTTTATACGAAAACAAGGACGCTAAAGCCGTTTTTAAAGAACTAACAGATAAATTAAACTAATACATGCTATCATTAAAAACAGGTTCAATCGATCATTTAATTGATCATCCTGGTATTATTACGGCTTTTACAATTACCATCATTGCGATGTTGGTTTTAGATTTAGGAGTTTTAAACAAAAAAGGTCACGTAGTTTCCAATCGCGAAGCGGCTATTTGGTCTGTGATTTGGATATCTTTAGCCATGGGATTCAGTGGTATTATCTATCACTACATGGGAGCGGAGAAATTCATGCAATTCCAAGGCGCGTATTGGATTGAAAAAGCGCTTTCGGTTGATAATTTATTCGTGTTTATCTTGGTTTTTGGTTACTTCAATGTTGCAAAAGAAGCCCAACATAAAGTCTTATTTTGGGGTGTAATTGGTGCTTTGGTTTTTAGAGCTATCTTTATTTTTACCGGAGTTTGGTTACTAAATTACACCTATTTACCCGAAATGGAATTGTTCGGTCAAGTTGTGAAAATCAACTACCTTTTAACTATTTTCGGATTAATTTTAATTGTTGCTGGAATCAAATCTGGTTTTAGTAATGAAGAAGATGAAGGTAGTAAAGATTTTAGTAAAAGTGCCGGTTCTAAATTTGTACATAAGTTTTTTAAAGTAAGTCCAAATTTTGATGGTGATAAATTTTTCACTGTTCAAAACGGAATTAGAATGGCAACCCCTTTATTTGTGGTGGTTACTATTGTTGAATTTACCGATTTATTATTTGCTGTAGACAGTATTCCAGCTATTTTTGCAATTGCACCAGATGATCCATTTATTTTATATACGTCTAACATTTTTGCGATTTTAGGATTGCGTTCGTTGTATTTCCTTTTGGCGAACTTTATGTACATGTTCAGTAAATTGAAATACGGATTAGCATTTATCTTAGCCTTTATTGGTGTAAAAATGATTGTAGCGCCGTTTTATCACATCGAAACTTCTTATTCTTTAATGGTTGTTGGAAGTGTGTTAATTTTGTCTGTCGTGGCTTCTTTATTGTTTCCTGATAAGGATTAATTTCAAAACATATATCAAATAAAAAAGGTTGTCTTGATAGACAACCTTTTTTATTAAGCTTTACTTTATCGTAATCTCATCAACAAAAATAAACGCATCACCACCAGCGCCTTGATGCCATTCAGGTAATTTACCGAAGTTTTTTGCGATGACTTTTACGTAACGTGCTTTTTTACCTTTTGTTTCGTTAGAAGTGAAATTCAAAATCGTATTTTCTTCTAATTTTGGATCTAACGTATTGTTTACCGAGCCGAAATACGTAAAATTCACATTGTCTTCCGAAATATAATAATCAACTTTCGTTGGCATTAAAATCCACGAACGTTGGTCTTGTAAAAAGCGTGTTGAAATTTCATTAATATTTTTCACTTCTTTTAAATCCACCACCGCTTCAAAATCCTGACTTTGGTAGCCTTGCCAATCGCCTTTTCTCCAATTTTCTGTTCCTAAAATACCATCTAACAACCCTTCTGGACCACCTGCATGATATTGCGGATTGTAAACCGATTTGATATTGATGCTGTAATTGTTTGGTTTTTTGAAGAACGTTGCGGAAATGGTGTTGCTTTGTCCTTCATTTGTTTTTACATAAGCTTCAATAGTTGATGTTTGCGATATTTCAAAAGGTTTTGTATAAGGAATAAATAGTTTCTTTGCCAAATGATCGTCTTTATCATTAATCATAAAATAAATCACATCATTTAAGTATTGAGACTTCAATTCAATCTTCAATTTATCTTTAAATGATTTGCTTTCCGCTTGAATTACAGGAACTGGGATTACTTCTTTAATAATATAATCTAAATTCCAATCAATATCTTCAGAAGATTCAATTTCTTTCTCTTGTTGAATCGCTTTTTGTTTATTGATTTTTCTTTGCTCTTCAGTAATTACAGCCTTCTCACCACTTTCAAGGTTTACAACTATTTTATCAAAATATAAATCGTTTTCATAATGATGAATAATACTTCCAGGACAAACAGGATATTCACTCATAACACTCAACACATACCAAGCACTCATTTGACCGCAGTCTTCGTTTCCGATTAAGCCATCAGGTGTATTAGTATAAAAATTGTCTAAAATATACTTGACTTTTGCATTCGTTTTTTCTGGTTTTCCTACATAATTGTACAAATATGCCATGTGGTGACTTGGTTCGTTTCCGTGTGCATATTGCCCAATTAAACCGGTAACATCTACTTGTTCTCTACCGGTAGTTTTGCTTTCGCTGTTGAACATTTCGTCTAATTTGGCTTCAAATTTTTCGGGTCCGCCATAAGCTTGAATCATTCCCTCAATATCTTGTGGTACGAAAAAAGAATATTGCCACGAATTACCTTCGGTAAAATTATTATTGACTTCTCTTGGATCAAAAGGTTTGTCCCAACCGCCGTTTTTCTTTGGACGCATGAAACCCGTTTCCCAATCAAAAATGTTTTTCCAATTTTGAGAACGTTTCATGAAATACTCGTAATCCTTTGGTTTATTTAAAAGTTGCGCCATTTGAGCAATACACCAATCATCATAAGCATATTCTAAGGTTTTGGAAACGCTTTCGTGTTCGTCATCTATCGAAATGAAGCCGTTTTTCTTGTAGGCATCCAAACCTAAAACATCACGCATCGCAGAAGCTTTACTGGCTTCAAAGGCTTTTTCGTAATCAAAACCTTTTATTCCTTTTGCCATCGCATCTGCAATTACAGAAACGGAATGATAGCCAATCATACAATCGGTTTCATTTGACGCCAATTCCCAAACGGGTAATCTGCCACCTTGTTCGTATTGTTTGATGAAGGTATTGATGTAATCGGCAGTTCGTTTTTTATCAATCAAAGTATACAACGGATGCGCGCCTCTAAAAGTATCCCAAAGCGAGAATACCGTATAATAATCAAATCCTTCTGCAACATGAATTTGGTTGTCTCTACCGCGGTATTTTCCGTCTAAATCTTGTGCAATATTCGGTTGCATCATCGTGTGATACAAAGCCGTGTAGAAAATTGCTAACTTGTCTTTATCATTAGAAGTGACTTCAATTTTTGATAATTCTTTGTTCCAAAGAGCGATAGCTGCCTTGTGCGCTTTATTAAAATCCCAATGTTTGATTTCGGAACTGTTTAATTTGGCGCCTTCATAACTTGTTGGCGAAAGCGATACTTTTACGAGGATTTTTTCTCCTTTTTTTACTTGTTTAGAAAAACTCATAGCCACTTTTGATCCAGAATATTCTTTTCTATTACTTACTGAATCGGATATAAATTTATTGAAGTTCATCGGTTTATTAAACTCAATTCGGGCATACACATATTGATCTCTTGCCCAAGCTTCGCTTCTTCGTAAGACTTCAATTGTTTTATCATCAATTACTCGAATTCTTCCTTCCAACAATTTATCACGATGATTCAAATCTAAAATAATATTAGCTTGACCGTCTTTATTAAACGTATATTCATGAAAACCAACACGAGTTGAAGTGGTTAAACGTACATCGATATTGTGTTTGTCTAATTTCACAGAATAAAATCCAGCGGAAGCTTTTTCATTCGCATGCGAAAAAGTAGAAGAATACACTTTATTATCAAACGAAGGTTCACCCATAGTTGGCATCAACATGATATCACCATAATCCGAAACACCGGTTCCATTCAAATGCGTGTGCGAAAATCCGTAAATCAAATTATCAGAATAATGATAACCACCACAGCCATCCCAACTGCCATCGATTCTGGTATCAGGAGAAAGTTGCACCATTCCGTAAGGCACAGTAGCACCAGGGAAAGTGTGTCCGTGACCGCCTGTTCCAATAAATGGGTTGACGTGTTTGACGTAGTCTTGTGCTTGGGAAAAAGTAGTAGTTAAAAAGGCTAGAGCAATAAGAAATGGTTTCATGTTGTTGTGTTGAAAAAATTTCTTAAAGGTAAAAATATTTTCTTTTTTAAAAACAAAAAACCACGAATACAGAAATCAATTCGTGCATTCGTGGTTTCAATATTATAATTTACAAAAATCTAATTTGCGAAAACGCCTCTTTTGTTGATGATTGGTAAGTCGGTAGTAGCTTTTTCGTTGATGGAATTGGTTCTGAAAACAAAGGTTTTATCGAATAATTGTCCGTTTGCGAAATACGACAACATGAATTCGTTATTCAATTGTAAGACGTTATTTTCTAACAATTCTACTTTAACGGCTGTTCTTGGTTCTACTTTGGCAAATGCATGACGGAATGTTCCTGTTTTGCGTTCTTCGCCATTGATTAAACCGTACGCGCGTGAAACTACCATGGCCATTTCCAATAAATTATCGGTATCGTTTATTAAATAAGCGTACCAAGAATTTTCCATGAAATCGTCGTTCCATTCTTGAAAAGCTACAATGTGAACGCCTTCAACTTTTGGGATGATAATGTCTTTTTTCATAGTAAGTGAGATTGCTTCGTTCCTCGCAATGACTAAATTGATGATTTAAATTGCTCTAAGAAACGAACGTCGTTTTCATAAAACATACGGATATCGCCAATTTGGTACAACAACATGGCAATACGCTCTACTCCCATTCCGAAAGCGAAACCTGTGTGTTCGTCTGGATTGATGCCGCAATTTTTCAATACATTAGGGTCAACCATTCCGCAACCACCAATTTCTAACCAACCGGTTCCTTTGGTAATTCTATAATCGGTTTCAGTTTTTAATCCCCAATAAATATCAATTTCAGCACTTGGTTCTGTAAATGGAAAATACGACGGACGTAAACGAATTTTTGATTTTCCGAACATTTCTTTCGTGAAATACAACAACGTCTGTTTTAAATCGGCAAATGAAACGTCTTTATCAATATACAATCCTTCCACTTGATGGAAAATACAGTGCGAACGCGAAGAAACTGCCTCGTTACGGAAAACTCTTCCTGGAGAAATCGTACGAATTGGCGGTTTGTTGTTTTCCATATAACGCACTTGCACTGATGAAGTGTGTGTTCTCAACAAAACATCAGGATTGGTTTGAATGAAAAACGTATCCTGCATATCTCTTGCTGGATGATATTCTGGTAAATTTAATGCGGTAAAATTGTGCCAATCGTCTTCGATTTCCGGACCTTCAGACACGTTGAATCCAATGGTTGAAAAAATATCAATCATTTGGTTTTTCACAATAGAAATTGGGTGGCGAGAACCAATGTTCATCGCTTCTCCCGGACGCGTTGTATCGCCGTAAATTCCTTTTGCTTCTTCTTTATTTTCTAAAGCGTCTTGAATAGTTTTTACCTTTTCTTCTGCCGAAGTTTTCAATTCGTTGATTACTTGACCAAATTCTTTCTTTTGCTCGTTTGGAACATTTTTGAATTCAGCAAAAAAGTCTTTCAACAAGCCTTTACTTCCTAAATATTTAATTCGGAAGGCTTCTAATTGTTCTTTATTATCGGTTTGAAAAGATTTTACTTCTTCAATATGGGCTTTAATCGTTTCTGTCATCGCTCGTTTTGTAAAATGCAAATTTATGGATTTTTTTTGAGAGACAAGTCAATGACTTGTCTGTACTATAAATTAATTAGTCAATTAATTCTTTCTCTAAAAAGTAGCTTACAATTGCTTCTTTCATTAGTACGGCTTGTTCACCTGCTTTTAGTGGTGGCAATTCTTCTTTTACTTTGTAATGTGGCCATCCTTCGTTATCAAAATACTCAAATTCGTAGTAGCCATAAGGCTCTAACAAACGACAAATAGCGATGTGCATCAGGTTTACTTTTTCATCTTTTTTGAAAGCAGCATGGATTTTTCCTAATTCTTGTACGCCAATTAAGTAGATAATTCCTTCTAAATCAAGGTCTTCTCCGCTTGAAAATTTTTCTGATAATATGTTGACAACGCTTTCCCAACGCTGTTTTAATTGTTCGTCTCTTGACATTTTTTATAGATGAAAGAAAAAAGAGAAAAGAAAAAAGACTATTCCCAACTTTCTATATTAGTTTTGCAAAGATAATCGATGGTTTTGTTTTTTAAGCAATCTATCGTCTTTGTTCTTTATTCTTTCATCTATTTTCTTTCAAATGAGTTTTATTGATATTGTTTTTGCGGTTTTATTGGGTTTTGCGGTTTATAAAGGCTTGAAAAACGGGCTTTTTGTAGAAGTTGCTTCGTTTGTGGCTTTAATTTTAGGAATTTACTTAGCGATTAAATTTTCGAATTTAGTAGGCGCTATTTTTACTGGAATTGTCCCAAGTTGGAATCCGAAATATATTGAAATAACCGCTTTTATCATTACGTTTTTGTTGGTGGTGATAGGAATTCATTTAAGCGCAAAAATTTTAACCAAATTAGCTGATTTTGCTTTTTTAGGTTGGATTAACAAAATTGCTGGAGTGATTTTTAGCTTATTGAAAACTATTTTAGCGTTGAGTGTCGTGCTTTTTATTTTTGAAAAAATCAACATCAATAACATGTTGCTTTCTAAAGAAACACAAGACAGTTCAATGTTTTATAACCCAATTCAGAATATTTCAAAAGCGATTTATCCTACGATTGAAGGTTGGTATGATAGTTTGAAGTTGGGAGTTGAGAACTAATTTGAAATCCTGTTTCTTAATTCTTTCAGAATACTATTGAAATTAGAATTATATTCATTTTTTGCAGAATAATCCCAAAAACCGTCATTCTTTTTTGTAATTCTTAATAAAATTGGTTCTTGTTTTGCGAATATTCGAGCGTTGAAAAATAAGACTTGATACAATTGGAAATACCATTTTTTTCTTGAATCAATTATTTCAATTGATTTTATTTCTGAATAATTAAAAGTTCTGAATTCCCAATAATCAATTGCTTTTATTTCAAAGTAATCATTATATACTTTGATAACTGGATAGCCTTTTGCTTCAAAAACGATTAAATCTTCCATTTTTTTTCTGATCACTAATAACTGAATACTGAACACTATTCCTTCACTTCCTTAATCGCTTCTTTGTCAATCCACGCTTTGGTTTTGTCGGTTAGTTCTACTTGTTTCCAATTGCCTAATTCTTCTAAAACGAAAACTTTTGTGCCTTCGTGAAGCGTTACAACATCTTCAGAACTATTTTTTGGTTCGGATTTCAAAGTAGTTGATTCTGCAAAAACGATTGCTGGATTGTAATTCGCATCAAATTTCTTCTGTAAGAAAGCAGAGAAAACGGTTATGCCAATTCCGACTAAAAACAATAGAAACAGACTGAAAAACGTTCGTTTTAGAAACACGGTATTTCCAAAATAATAGCCTAAAAACGAAAGTAAACTCAGGAAAGCGATAAAAACGGCAATCCAAGCCCAAGTGTCGTAATGAAGTTTGGACGTGAATTCTTTTACCACCTTCTTAAAACCTACTTCTGGAAGGATTTTAATGTCGTCAATTGCCGTTTTTTGCGCAAAAGACAGATTGGTTTGAATAGCTTCATCATCTGGGTTTAAAAGCAATGCTTTTTCGTAATTGTAAATCGATGGTGCTACTTTGCCTAATTTGTAATAGCAATTGGCAATATTAAAATATAAATCAGCAGATTCGTTGCCTTTATTTGCGATGCTTTCAAATGATTTCAGCGCTTGTTCGTAATCGCCTTTGTTATATAAATCGTTTGCTTTCTTGAAAGTAGCGTCGATTGATTCGCTTGCATTAGCAAATGAAACCAAAAACAAAAGGAAAAGTATAATCTTGTTTTTCATTATTTCAATTGTTTTTCAAGTTCTGAAATTCGTTCAACAGCTCGTTCAAAATCATTAGTCATTGCAATATCTGTTGCTGGTGCATATCTTGCAAATTCGCAATCGTTCATTAATTCCATGAATTGAGAAATACTTTGTTCAGAAGCGTTTCTTTGTTGTAACAATTCGATGATATTATCTTTACTCATTTCGACTGTTTCGATGTTTAATTTGGCTTTTAAGAAATTGTGTAATGCTTTCTCCATTGCCATATAAAACGGAACTTTGTCTCCCATTTGCTTTTTAGCCTCCGACAAATATTTCTTCACTAATCGGTTATTATTTCTAACTCGGTTTCCTACAACATCGGCATCTTTTGCTTCTTTTTGTTTTCTAACAATCATCACAATCGGAATCAATAACAATGGTGCAAATAACAAACTATAAAATAATCCTGAACCTAAGAAATCTTTTTTAGAAGCGGAAATAAATTCCGTTTTCAACTTATTGAATTGGAATACTTCTTTTTTCTGAATGGATTGTTTATTAGCACTTGGTGTATTGGCTACAAATGTTCCGTCACCTTCCGCTACATCAATGGTAATTTCTTTTGAAGTGATAGTTTTATATGATTTACTTGCCAAATCATAGTACGAAAACTCCATTGGTTTAATCGTATATTTTCCTTTAAATTGTGGAATTATTGTGTATTTATCCGAAATTTTTCCGGTCATACCTGTAACTGGAGTTTGTACATTTTCGGTATGAGCTGGTTCGTACATTTCTAAAGCACTTGGAACCACAGGTTTTGGTAATGTAAATAATTTTAAATTTCCTTTACCCGAAACACTAACTTCTAAATCTAAAGATTCACCCGCTTTTAAATCAGTTTTAGATGGTTTTACTACAAAATCAAATTTTCCAACCGCACCTGTAAATCCTGCAGGTTTTCCGTTTTCGGGAAGTGGTTTTACATTGATGGTTTGCATTCCTGTTGAAAGCGATTTTTGAATTACACGCATTTCGTATTCGCCAAACCAATCGCGACGGCCTGTTGGCACCTCCGCATCTAAATCAATTTTGAATGGTTCTATAGTTTTAGCGCCTGCTTCTAATGGATACAAAATTACTTTGCGAAGCACAACCATACTGTAATCTTTGCCGTTATACTTTCCACGTTCTGCACGCAGTTGTTTCATATCGATGTACTGACTCCAGAAATCATTGTATTTTGGTGCTTTGAAATTTCTAAAATTACCAACGGTTGATCTTGGTTCGAAATATAGTTTATAAATTACTGTAACAGGTTCATTTACATACGGATTCTTGGTTGACATTTCAGCTACCAAATGAATTCCTTCTCCATAATTCACATTCGTTGGTTGCTGACCAGGATAGGTTGGCATTTGGATAGGATCTGTAATCGTAATTTTTATGGGTGCCGATTTATAAATGGTTTCATCAAACTCAATTGAAGCAGCACCAATTGTAAATGTTCCTTTTTTTGTAGGTGTTAAATAATAAATAACTTGGGTTGAAATTTCTCTTTTTTGGGTAACCTTGCCATTTACAATCGTAATCGAAGTTTGATTTCCCTTATTAATAAATGGACCTTCAGCTTTAAAACCAGGAAATTTTGGCGGTACGAAATTATCACCTTCGTTATTGATGGAAAAAACCAATTGAATTCTCTCATTTAAACCATAAGAGCTTCTTTCTGTTTGCGCTTCAAATTTTACTTGAGCTGAAACAGAATTATAAAAAAACGATATAAATAAAACTAAAAGTATCTTTTTCATGAATTACCAATCTTTTTCATTTGAAACCGGACGTGCTTTTACTTTCTTCGCATTTACTTTGTCCTGCACTTTCTTCTCTGCATTATTAACCGCATCTAAAATATTATCGATACGTTGTTTATCGGCGCTACTTGGCTTTGGATTTTCGTTTTTATCTTCTTTTTTCTCTCCGTCTCCTTTTCCTTGTTGTTTATCGCCTTGTTTATCTTTGTTATTCTGATTGTCTTTATCAGAATCTTTTTTGTCGTTTCCTTTGTCGTTTTTACCGTCTTTGTCTTTTGGCTGTGGTTTATTATCTTGACCACCGCCACCTTTATTATCTTTTTTATTGTCTTTTGGAGGTGGATTGTCTTTATTTTTTCTTTTGGCTAAAGCGTAATTGTAACGCGTTTCTTCATCTTTTGGATTATTTCGAAGTGCGTTTTTATAAGCATCAGCTGCTAAATCATATTTTTTTTCCAACATGAAAGTGTTGCCTAAATTATGATAAATTCGGTGTTTTTCTTCTTTAGTTTTAGCAACTTCTAATGCTTGAATATATTTGATTTGCGCTTCACCTTGCTGATTTTGTCGGTAAATGCTATTTCCTAAATTATATCCTGCAACGGCTTTTTTTGGTGATTTTTTCGATTCTGTTACCCGATAATCGGCTTCGGAATCCACGTATTTCTTTTCGGTAAACGATTGATTTCCGTTGTACAGATTTTTATCTTTTTCTTGACTGAAAAGCGTGATGCAATTCAATAATAGCAATATGTAAACTATCTTACGCATGTTTCTTTTCATTAAATAAGTTCAACTTTTGCACCCATGCTGTTTTTTTCTCCAAAAGGAAAATATCTACCAATAATAATAAAAACCCTAACGCTAAAAACCATTGATATTGCGATTCAAAATCGGCTATTTGTTGTGATTCGAATTCAGATTTTTCTATTTTATCTAATGATTTCTTTAATTCCTCTACCACTTCTTTTGTTGATGTACCAACAATATATTTTGACTTGGTTTTATCGGCAATATTTTTTAAAACTTCAGGATATAATTTTGTTGTAACCGTTTGTCCTTCTGAGTCTTTTTTATATGAAGCTATGGTTCCTTTATCATCTCGTAATGGAATTGGACCGCCTTTTTCAGTTCCCACTCCAATAGTCAAAATACGAACGCCTTTTTCTTTAGCCATTTCAATTGCATCTTCTGCGCCTTCGCCATGGTCTTCACCATCGGAAATCAGGATAATTAACTTGCTAGTATCTTTCACATCAAAGAAATCAACTGCTAATTGAATGGCATCGTTAAAAGCAGTTCCTTGAGAAGAAACCATGTTGGTATTCATGCTTTGCAAGTACATTTTAGCAATGCTATAATCAGTAGTCATTGGTAAAACTGGATAAGCACTTCCAGCATAACCTACGATGCCCACACGGTCGTTTCCTAATTGATTAATAATTTGCGAAACGATTTGCTTGGTTTTTTCTAATCGGTTTGGTGCTACGTCTTCGGCTAGCATACTTTTGGAAATGTCGACTGCAAAAACAATATCAATTCCTTGACGTTTTACGGTTTCCATTTTGGTTCCCATTTTTGGGTTTACCAAAGCAATTATAATGCAAGCCAATGCCAACAACAAAACACCTAATTTTAAAGCGGGTTTAAACCTTGATTTTTCTGGAGCTAATTGGTTGAATAATTCCAAATCGGCAAAAACAGCTTGTCTTTTTCTTTTCCAAAACAAATTGAATAGAAAAAGTGCCACTATTATGGGTAATAGCGCTAACAAATAAAAATATATTGGACTTTCTAATTCAAACATTTTTTCTTTTTCTAAACGATTCCTCTAAAAACTGAATTTCTCAACAATACCTCAACACCTAACAACACAAAAGCAATTAAAACGAAAGGTTTGTATTTCTCATCATAATTGTAGAATTTTTTCTCTTGGATTTCTGTAGTTTCTAACTTATTAATTTCGTCGTAAATGGCTTGTAATTTCTTATTTGATGTAGCTCTAAAATATTTCGCATCGGTTGCTTTTGCAATTTCTTTCATCAGTTTTTCATCAATTTCTACTGGCATCATTCTGAAAACTAATTTTCCATTGGCGTCTTTTGCCACAGGAAACATCGCTTGTCCGTTTGTTCCAATTCCTATGGTATATACTTTGATTCCGTATTCTTTTGCGATTTCAGAAGCGGTTCTAGGATCGATGGTTCCAGAATTATTCACACCATCTGTCAATAAAATGATAATTCTACTTTTAGCTTTGCTGTCTTTGATTCGGTTAATAGCCGTAGCTAAACCAACGCCAATTCCAGTTCCATCAGCAATAATGGAATCATCGTATTCGATGGTTTTTAATGATTGCAAAATGATAGTTTTATCTGAAGTTACAGGAGTTCTCGTATAACTTTCACCCGCATAAACGACCAAACCAATTCTATCATTAACTCTATCTTGCACAAACGTTGAAGCTACTTTTTTCAATGCTTCTAGACGATTTGGTTTTAAATCATTGGCCAACATACTACTCGAAACGTCGATTGCCATTACAATATCAATTCCTTTTGTAGTTTTCGATTTTGAAGTTACGTCAACGCTTCTTGGTCTTGCTAATGCGATGATTATCGAACTTAATGCTAAAATTCGCAATACGTATAAAAAAGGTTTTGCTTTAGCCAAGAAAGTTCTGTTTTGTTTGAAAGGTCCCAACGAACTCATTTTTACCGTTGCTGAAAGTTGGTTTCTTTTATAAAACAACCAACCTATTGCTAATGGCAAAACCAAAAACAACCATAAGAATTCCGGATTTAAAAAGGTTACTTTTCCCATTATTTCTTGGCTTTTCTTAGTTCGATTGAATTCTGAATTTTCTCTATAATCTGCTTCGCGTGTTCGTCTTCTTCTTTATAAATTAAGAAAAACTCTTGAGCACCTCCAGGCTGAGATAATACCATAATTTCGTATTCCATTTTCACATCTTCTTCTCTAACTGGGTCAAAAGCGGTAAATGTTCCGTAAGCTTTTTTACCCGAAAGCCCTTTTACATTTTCGAATTCGCCTGTTTTTACAATGATATTTTTAGCTCCAAATTTTTCTAATTCTTTTAAATCAACTTCAAGCGCTAAATCTAAATCCAATCGAGTAGTATCTTTAAAAGCGGTTGTAATTAAGACAATAGAAAAATTATCGATGATACTTCCATACATGAATCGGCTGTTCGATTTTACATTTTCTGGAAGGTTATTCTGAATTTTCTCGTCGTTATTACGTTTTAAAACTTTTGGTGTTGAAATTACGATTGCAGGTTCGCCATATTCAGACGTTATCCATTCTTTTTCTAATAATTCTTCGGTAGAATGTCCAATGTAATTGTCTTTGATGAAATCGAATCCAACCGTGTAAGCGAAAATTACAACTGAAGTTACCAATAAAAACATCGAGATTCCAATTGACATCACCAAACGTTTGAATTTTTGTTTTTGCATTTCTTTCTTACGCACCTCTTCTGCAAAAAGGATTGCCGCTTGGTCTTCGGTTCTTGGTAAAGCCTTATCGATTATTAACAAAAACTTATCAATGATTTTTTTATCAGTTTCAATTTCAAACAACATAGGTTGCGATTTAGCAAATTTTACTAAATCTGAATTTTCTAAAACGCGACTGAATTTATCCAAATCTTCACGATTTACAAACATTTTCTTGTCTTTAATCGCTTTTTTTAGTGATTCTATTAACTCACTTGAAGTGCTTTCCATTGCTGGAATATGAACCGATTCTTCGATGTACGTTCTGGTGATATCGGTCATTTCAGAATAATATTCTTTGACATCACCTCGTTGCACCAATTGTTTTTTATCTAAGTTTTGAAGATACGCAATCGCTTTTTCAATTGGCGAAGCGAAAAATTCTACTTTTTGCTCTTTGTCTTTTTGCAATCTTTTGATGATGAAGTAGGAAGCAAATCCAGAAGCGATAATCAATACCAGTAAAATCAACAGTTTCCACCATTCGCTCATCGGTTTTTCTTCGGTAGCAATGATATCTTTGATGTCATACATTTGTTGTTTGGTCGTGTCAACTTTTACATCGTTTACCAAAATAGAAAGCGAATCAGTACGGAATTCTTTTTGATTGATTTTTACTAATAATTTCGGAATCACATAGCGTCCCGAATCAAATTGGGTTAACCCGTATTTTTTGATTAATTCGTATTCATTGTCGTTTTTTATGGTGTCAATTGGATAGGATTCTAATATTTCTAAAGCACCAAAAAACTTTCCAGCAGGAAAAACCACTTTATCTTTTGCGTTTACTTTTGCTTTGATGGTTAAATTGAATTGCGATCCAATTTTAATTTGGGTAGAATCAATAGAAGAAGAGATTTGTTGGGCAAAACCCAAAAATCCGAACAATAAAGCAATATATAAGTAAAGTTTCTTTTTCATTTTTCTTAATTACGCGCTTTAAAATAACCTAATAATTTGGTTACATAGCTTTCATCTACTCTCGAACTAATTGTTCCGGCTCCACATTTTGAAAAAATATCTTTGAAATAATTTACGTTTTCACGATAGTATTTTTCGTAATCCATTCGCACTTTTTTGGATGTGGTATCAACCAAAAGAGTTTCGCCAGTTTCCGCGTCTAACATATTTACAATTCCAATATTAGGAATGCTTTCTTCTCTTTGGTCAAAAACTCGAATTCCAGTTACATCATGACGTTTTGAAGCAATTTTCAGCGTGTGCTCATAATCTTTCACCATGAAATCGGAAATTAAAAACACAATGGCTTTCTTTTTTAAAACGCTAGATAAATATTTTAAAGCTTGTGATAAATCGGTTTTTTTACTTTTCGATTCGAATTCGATTAACTCGCGAATGATTCGTAAAACGTGCGATTTTCCTTTTTTAGGTGGAATAAACAATTCGATTTGGTCCGAAAACAAAAGCAAACCAATTTTATCATTATTTTGAGTAGCCGAAAACGCTAATGTGGCAGCAATTTCGGTAACCATATCTCTTTTTAGTTGATTTTTTGTACCAAAACTTTCCGAACCCGAAATGTCTACCATTAACATCATGGTTAATTCACGTTCTTCTTCAAACACTTTTACGAAAGGTTCGTTGTAACGAGCGGTTACATTCCAATCGATAGCTCTTACGTCGTCACCGTATTGGTATTGGCGCACTTCTGAAAACGTCATCCCGTGTCCTTTAAAAGACGTGTGATATTCTCCCGAAAAGATATGATCACTCAATCTTCGGGTTTTGATTTCAATTTTTCGAACTTTCTTTAGAATTTCTTTGGTATCCATTTTTAAAAGGTAAAGGGTAAAAGGTAAAAGGTAAAAGACACTTTACTAATGCCTAATCACTATTCCCTAATCACTTTTTTAAGGCACTTCAACTTCGTTAACAATTCTGCTAATAATGTCTTCTGTAGTTACATTTTCAGCTTCAGCTTCGTATGTGATTCCGATTCTGTGACGTAATACATCGTACACAACTGCACGAACGTCTTCTGGAATTACATAACCTCTTCGTTTGATGAAAGCGTAACATTTAGCAGCAGTTGCTAAGTTGATACTTCCACGTGGCGAAGCTCCAAAACTGATTAATGGTTTTAGACTTTCTAATTTGTATTTTTCTGGATAACGTGTTGCGAAAATTAAATCTAAGATGTATTTCTCAATTTTTTCGTCCATGTATACTTCACGAACGGCTTCTTGAGCTTTTAAAATTTGTTCAATAGAAACCACTTGGTTTACTTTTTCAAAAGCGCCTTTTAAGTTTTGACGAATAACCAAACGCTCGTCTTCCATTTTTGGATAATCGATAACGACTTTCAACATAAAACGGTCAACTTGTGCTTCTGGTAATGGATACGTTCCTTCTTGGTCAACCGGATTTTGTGTTGCCATTACTAAGAACGGCTTGTCTAACTTGAACGTTTCGTCTCCAATAGTAACTTGCTTTTCTTGCATCGCTTCTAACAATGCCGATTGCACTTTAGCAGGAGCACGGTTAATCTCATCGGCTAAAACGAAATTAGCAAAAATTGGTCCTTTACGAATGGTAAAGTCATTTTGTTTGATGTTATAAATCATAGTTCCTACAACGTCTGCAGGCAATAAATCGGGTGTGAACTGAATACGACTGAACGAACCGTGAACGGCTTGAGAAAGCGTATTAATTGCTAAAGTTTTTGCTAATCCGGGAACTCCTTCTAATAGAATGTGTCCTTGTCCTAAAAGTCCAATTAACAATCGTTCTACCATTTGTTTTTGACCTACAATAACTTTGTTCATTTCCATTGTAAGCAAATCGATAAAAGCACTTTCTCTTTCAATTTTCTCGTTGATTGCTCTTATGTCTAAACTCGATGTATTTTCTTCCATTTTAAGGTTTAATTTGGTGGTGTGAAATTAACAACATTTTTTAACATTGCAAATTGTAATTTTTTTTAATTTTTAGTTGTTAATTAAGCGTTAAAATGTGATTAAAAAAGTGCTTTTTGTGAGTGTTTTATGATTCTATTTTATAATTTTAAGGAAATTTTAAAAAAACAACAGGCTATGTCAATAAAATTATCACCTATAATTGCCGGAGTAATGAATTGGGGTGTTTCGGATAAAAACCTTAACACAAAAGAAATGAGCCATTTAATTAACCTTTATTTGGAAAACGGAATTACGTCTTTCGATCATGCCGATATCTATGGAGGTTACACAACCGAAGCTCAATTTGGAAAAGCATTTAATGAAAGTAAAATTTCTAGAGAAAAGCTACAGTTCATATCGAAATGTGGAATTCAATATACTTTTGAAAACAGACCTAATAATACCATTAAACATTATGAATATTCTAAAGATTACATTGTTTGGTCAGTTGAAAATTCATTAAAAAATCTACAAACCGATTATTTAGACGCTTTACTTTTGCATCGCCCAAGTCCATTAATGCAAGCTGATGAAATTGCCGAAGCGGTTGAAAAATTAAAATCGGAAGGAAAAATTAAATCGTTTGGTGTTTCTAATTTTACACCTTTTCAAACGGAACTTTTGCGTCAAAAAACCGAAATTTCATTTAATCAGGTGCAATTTTCGGCAACGCATTATGAAGCTATGTTAGATGGAAGTCTAGATTACATGCAAATTCACAACATTCAGCCCATGGCTTGGAATCCGTTAGGAACAGTTTTTAGAGAAAATACGGAGCAAACTTTTAGATTGAAGCAACTTTTAGCTACACTTGTGGATAAATATCATGTAGGTTCTGATTTAATTTTATTGGCTTGGATTTTACAACATCCAGCGAATATTTTACCCGTTGCCGGAACTGTAAATGTGGCACGAATTCAGCAACTATCGAAAGCTTGTTCATTGGAATTAGACAAGCAAGATTGGTTTGCAATCTGGACAGAAAGCATGGGAAATAAAGTGCCTTAAAAAAGTGATTAGTAATTAGTGACTAGTAATTAGTTTTTGCTAGTCACTAGTTACTAATTACTAATCACCAAAAATATGATAAACAAACGCTTACTTATCAAAAACATTTTATCTCACCACGATGAGAACAGTTTTTATGATAAGAAGCGCCAATTGAATTTACACACCAAAGAAGGAAAAGCAAAATTTCTAAAACACATTTGTGCACTTTCAAATTCTAATCCAAGTAACAACTCTTACATTGTTGTTGGAGTTGAAGACGAATCGAATGAAATCGTTGGTGATGATTTTTTTGATGATAGCCGAATTCAGAATTTGGTGAATGCTTTTTTGGAAAATCCGCCTAAAATTCAGTACGAAAATGTGCCTTTTCCTAATCTTCCAAAAGATAAAGTGGTAGGATTGGTTACGATAAAACCTAAATCTAAAACTTCTTATTTTAAAAAAGGAATTCACACTATTGAAGCCAATAGTACTTTTGTTAGAAAAGGAAGTAACACTTCGCCTACGAAAGAGAAAATTCCGTATTCAAAACAGAATGTTGAAACCGTTATTAGCATAGAAAATAGCTCACGTAATAGCATTGCGCATACGTTAGAAAGTGTTTTGGATTTCATCAACAATCGCCATAAAGACATTCCTTCTAACTATCATGTTTTTAAAGAATTGTTTGTGGTTTGCTGGGCGGGAAATAAGAAGAAGATTCGAGATAAAGTATATTATTCGAGAGTAGATATTGAGTTGATTAACGAACAAGTTAAGTTGTTTTACTCCGCTTTAGACGAAGTAAGTATCGAATATGATGACAGTACATTTTCAATTACGGAATACGTTTCTTTAGGTTTAAATGACAAAACCAGTTATTATCCTTTTGAAAAAGTTACGTTGAGTTTTTTTGATAATGGTTATTATAAAATGAATTCAGAAATGTTGTTTGAGCCTCCTCAATACAACCGAAAAATGTTGCATCATATTTATAATTCAAATTTGACCTTATTAGGAAAACTCCAAAAAGGATTGCCTTTACAAGAATCAGAAAAAAGAGATTTGGAGAATTTACCTCACATTATGATGATTTGCAATTTAAACGGATTTGAAGAAGCAAAACAAAAACTTATTGATGCAAAACCCTTTCTAAAAACATTAGAAAACCCAATGGTTTATGTTTCTTTTAAAGAAGTAATGCGAATTTTAAGAAAAATGAAATACGATTAGTACAAATTTTTATTGTTTTTTTTAAAAAAAATCAGCATCAGATAAGAAACAAAAAGTACAACTCCCAATATGTAGACCAATTTGAATTGTAGACTGTAATCAAGGGTGTTAAAAAAGGTTGCCTTTTCTTGAAAAAGGGTATAATACGTTAAATCAACGATAAAGTAAATCCAAATTAGACTAAGGATTAACAGCACGATAACTAATTTTGTATATAACTTCATTTTCTGTATCATTTAGATTATAAAGTTACCTATACCAAAAAGAAAAATTGTTACAGATTTTCTGTATATTTTTACTTTTATTTTTCAGTGTTTTGGGCTTTTTTTGAAAATTTTTAGATCAATCCGTGCTTTTTAGCTTCGCGAATGATGTCTTCGTCGCTTCCTTTTTCAATTTTAAAGAAGTGTTTTATTTGTGCTTTTCGTTTGTCGATTGCACTTATGGATAAATTCATGCGTTGAGGTAAATTTTTAGTTTTTACACCTTCCGCCAATAAGGTAATTAGTTTTCTGTTGTTTTCGTCTAAGAAAGCGCTTTTTTCATGTAATTCAGCAATGTTTTCCACAACTGTTCTACTTGTGTAGAAATGATTGTTGTAAATTTTTTCAAATGCTAATAAAAACTCATCTGCCGTAAAATCACTTTTTACTAACAAGCCGTTTGGAGCTATATTTTTTTGAATGGCATCTAAAATAAAAGCTTCTGCATGCGAAGTAAGAATAACAATTTTACAATTTGGGAATTTGTTTTTAATTAGAAGTGCTAAATCTTCACCGCTTTTAATGTTTTTTTCCAAATAAGGCGGTAAACTCAAATCGACAAAAGCAAAATCAAATGCCTTGAAAACAGGCGTGCTGTCAATTATATTATAAGCAGATTCGCAGTTGTAAGCTGGAGTTGTCGTTATTCGTAAACCTAGATCGTTAAAAGACAATATGCTTTTATAACCCTCAATCATTGATGGATGATCGTCAATCATTAAAATATGTAAGTCTGTTTTATTCACGAGATTTTATTTATTTCAAATTTACAATTTATTTAATTTACCAACGGAACTTTTAATTTTATAATTGTACCTTTTTCTTTTTCGGAAGTAATAGAAATTTCACCCTTCATCGCTTCAGTTCTGCTTTTCATGTTTTTCAAGCCAATGCCGTTTTTGATTTTTTTCTCGTTAAAACCAATGCCATTATCATTTATTTCTAAGTGTAAAAAATCATCTTCTGTGTCGAGTATTAATACAATTTTAGTGGCATTTGCATATTTATTAATATTGTTAAACGCTTCTTGAATTATACGATAGACATTCATTTTTATTTCTGGACTCATATTATTCATTGCATCGTCATAATATATTTCGAAATTAGATTCTGGTGAATATGTTTCCTTTTGATTTTTTAAAAGTTCATCTAAAATGTTTTTAAAACCACTTTTATATATTTCTGATTCATTATGTAAATGATGCGAAAAGGCTCTGATTTCTTGTTCTATAACTCTAATATAATCAATATGCTCTAAGGCTTTTTTAATGGTTTCTTCATCTTGTTTTCTAGATATTGAAAATAAATTTAATCTAACTCCTGCCAGTCTATTTAGAATGTTATCATGAAGTTCTAAGCCAATATTTCGTTTTACATTTCTTCGAACCTCATCTATATCTTCTTGATTGTTAAGCATCAATCTGTAAATTTCTTCGTTTGATTCTTGTTGCTGTTGTGCGAAAACCAATTCTTTATGCTTGCTTCTTTGATAAAGAATTACATAGAGTAGAAAACTAAATGAAATAATCAACAATGAAGCTATCAAAATAATTTTTCGTTGATTAGAAATCGTTTCTTTTTCAGAAATAATTTCGTCGGTTTCAAATTCAATTCGAGCCAATTTGTTTCGGGTAGCTCTTTCTTGTTTTTGGAGACTATCGTTTAATTTGATGTAGTCTCTTGCATAAGACAAGCCTTCTTTTGGAAGTAACTTCGTGAAGAAATCTAGTGTTACCAAAACTTCTTTGTTGTAATGCGATTCTTTGGCTAATTTATTGGCTTCACTATTAAGTTGAAGCGCTTTTAAAGTGTCGTTTTGAGAAAGGTAATATTCAGTAAGATGAATTCTACTGTTGATTTTTCCTAGGACATCTCCAATTTTATCTCTTACGGTTAAAGCTTTTTGAAAATCCTCTAAACCTTTCTTTTTATTGATTTTAAAAATAGAATATGCATAATTATCAAGTAAAGATGAATATAAAATAGGTTGTATGTCTTTTAGGTTGTTGATTTTTAAACCTTCAGCAAAAATTTGGCTTGCTTCATTGAATTTATTAATGTTTAAATAAACGAATCCAATATTATTTAAAGTTTGAGCTTGAAAAATAGGTTTATAATTTTCATCTTCAATATTTTTGATTTGAACTAGTGCCTTTTGATGATATTCTAACCCTTTTTCATAATTTCCTAAACCTGATAAGGAACTACCTAAATTAACATAACATTCGTAAATTAAAGATTGATCATTGATTTCTTTAGCAATGTTTAGAACCTTAATTGTTTCTGATTCACTGCCTAAAAAATCTTTTTCAAAGAGTAAAATATAAGCTTTATGAAGTATCGTTCTTGCTAAATTAGATTTGTCTTCTATTTTTTCATACTTCTTCTCCGCGCCTAAGTAATAATAATAAGCACTATCATTTTTGGAAAGAGAAAAATAATAATCTCCTAAATAATATTCTGCCTTAGCAATATTTAATGTATCATTAATTGATTCAGAAATATTTAAAATTTTATTAGTTGTTTTTTTATATTCTTCATACTCTAACAGTATAAAATAACGATTAGCTAACTTAAAATAATTTTTAATTTTTATGGAATCAATAGTACTAGCGCCTTGAATTAAATTTTTAGCTGAGTCAATATATTTTAGACGAATTTTCTTATCTAAATTTACATTTGAACTATTTTCAAAATAAGAATCCAACTTTTTTTGAATAACAGGAGTTTTCTCGTTTGAATTACATCCAACGAAAAAAATAAAACCAAATAAAATTATTATCTGTTTCAATTAAAAGAGTTGCTTTTGTACAAATTTACTGTTTAAAGATAATAATTAATCCTTTTTTACAATTATTATAGGAGTTCTTGGGTTAGTAATATTTAAGGTTTTAATTTTTTCTGTCTTTTCAATTTTATAAGCCATTATTTTTTCAATTGAATCCTTTTCTTTATTGTTTTGAATGTTAGACAAAAACAAAGAACTTACTATTAATAATGCTACTGTTTTCATTTTTACTATTTTTAAATTATTAATCTTTTTTTGATACTATTATTGGATTTGTTTCTTCTTTTGCTATACTATCTGAAGGAGTTTCATCACCTTCTCTTGCTTGCATTTGTTGTATGTTTTCTGATAGTTTAATGGCTTTTTCTAAGTCCTCATCTTGCTCGTCTGTTGAACATGAAAATAATACAAGACTAACCATTAATAGTCCGAATAATTTAACTGAATTTTTCATAGGGGTTTGAATTTTAATTGTTTGTTATTTGTTTTTATGTTTTAATTGAATTTTTTGTCGAGTTTTGCATTATAAAAGTACTTATACCTTTTTATAATGTTGTTACAGATTTTCTGTACATTTTCACTTTAATTTTTCAGTGTTTATTGAGTTTTTATGAAAAAATTTGTCATTGGAGACATCCACGGAGGTCTAAAAGCATTACTTCAGGTACTAAAAAAAATTAACTGTGATGAAAACGACACATTAATTTTTTTAGGAGACTATGTAGATGGTTGGAGCGAATCGCCTGCCGTTTTAGATTTTCTAATAGAATTACAAAAAAAACAACCTTGTATTTTTATTCGAGGTAATCACGACGAGCTTCTATTAGACTGGTTGTTAGGTAATAACGATAATATCGATGAAAAATTGTGGTTTCAACATGGTGGTGAAGCTACAGTGTTATCCTATCAAAACATTAACGCCGAAACAAAGGAAAGACACATTCAGTTTTTAAAGTCATTACAAGATTATCATTTAGATGATAAAAACCGATTGTTTATTCATGCCGGATTTACCAATATGAAAGGAGTGGAACACGAATTTTTTAAACCTTTATTTTACTGGGATAGAACCCTTTGGGAAACGGCTTTAGCAATTGATAGTCAACTTTCAAAAGACGCTATTACCTATCCATTGCGTTTAAAGATTTATAACGAAATTTTCATTGGTCACACACCTGTTACTAAAATTGATGAAACAATTCCAGTAAATAAAGCCTGCGTTTGGAATGTGGATACAGGAGCTGCTTTCAAAGGTAAACTTACTATCATGGATGTTGATAGTAAAGAATTCTGGCAAAGCGACTCACTACCAGACTTATATCCAAACGAAAAAGGTAGGAATTAATTTATCCCTATATTTGTACTCAATTTTAATTTTAATACGATGAAAAAAATTTTAGCCGTAATTTGTTTATTAGCCGCAGTTCAAATGTCAAATGCGCAAGTTTTTAAAGGAAAAGGAGATACTAAATTTCAAGTTGGAGCCAACTTACAAGAAAAAGGTTCAGGAATAATTGCAACTTATGATAGAGGAATAGGCACAAACATGTCGTTTGGTTTTACCTCTTTATATTTATTAGGAATTGAAGAAGTAGCTGGTGAAAAACCAAATTTTGATGATCGTTTTGATCTTAGAGCTCGTTTTAGTGCTAACATTGCTGATGTTTTTGGAATTGAAGAAAAAGTAGATATTTATCCTGGATTAAATATTGGGATTAAAAATTTTGGGGCGCATTTTGGCGTTCGCTATTTCATTACAGATGGTTTCGGCTTGTACTCTGAAATACAATTACCAATTGCTCATTATGATAATGATCCTAGAGGATTTGAAAAATATAATAATCAGTTTAATTTATCAATTGGAGCTTCTTTCAATTTATAAAATAGTTTAAGCAATATATTTTAAAGCAACTCCTTAAAAAAGTTGCTTTTTTTTATGCTGTTATGTAACAATTTATACCTTTGCTTCAAATTATTTATTTACGTAAAATCCATTCAAAATGAGTGTAATAGAAAAAAAACTGAAAGACCGCAGTGGTTCAGTTTGCGAGATTAGTGGTGCCGAACATGATTTAGTTGTGTACACGTTACCACCTCACACTGCAGAGAGCTTAGAACATTCGGTTTTGGTTGCTAAACATTTGAAAGACCAAATTGAAAACCCAGAAACCATGAATGAAAACGATTGGAGAGGTTTATCAGATAGCATGTGGAATGAGCATTTACCGGTTCAAATTTTATCTTGGCGTATGTTAGCACGTTTGAAAAACAACGATTTGCTTGACATGATGTACTTAGACGAAGAAGCCTTAGAATGGGCAAAAGCAACAGGCGAAGGCGCAGAAGAAGACGAAAACAAAATTGTACATAAAGACAGTAACGGTGTAATCTTATTAGATGGTGATTCAGTTGTATTGATTAAAGATTTAGATGTAAAAGGCGCTACTTTTACAGCAAAACGTGGTGCTGCCGTACACAACATTAAATTAGTTTGGGACGACGCGAATCTTATTGAAGGTAGAGTGGAAAATCAAAATATTTATATTTTGACACAGTACGTGAAGAAAACGAAGTAGTGTTAATCCGTAATGTTAAAATATAAAGTGCGCTAAATCAATAAAAAAAAATCCCGATTCATTTGAATCGGGATTTTTTTTATTCTAGTTTTCTTAATTTGTTTTCAGCTTTTTCTAAATCTAATTGTAGTTCTAAAGCTTTGTTTTCTTTTTTAAGAATTTTCTCTCTCCATTTTAGTTCGTCTTCTGGAGTTAGTTTGCCTTTTCTTCTAAGCTTTTCAAATTTTTCTTTGTCTTTTTCTAAATCTTTTTTGTTACTATCAATTTTAGATTTAGCTTTTTCGATATTGTTTTTAGCTTTTTCTCTTTGGGCTACCGCTTTTTCAGCTTGTTTTAGTTCCTTTTCAGCTTTTTTCTGAGCTTTTTCTGCATCCTTTTTTGCTTTTTCTGCTTCTTTTAAAGCTTTTTGGCGCTCTTTTTCGGCCTTTTGCTGCTCTTTAATTATCTTTTCTTCGGCTTTGATTCTTTCTTTTTCGGCTTTTTGTTGCTCTAAAACTAATTTTTCCTGTTTAACTTTTACACTATCAATTACAGTTTCTTGAGCTAAAGCAGATTGCAAACTAAATAAACCTAATAGAATTAAAAAATTTATTCTCATGATTTTGGATTTTAAAATTTATCTTTACAAAGATAACAAAAACTGAGCCAAAGCATGAAAAGATTCATTTATCTCCTTATCGTTGTTTCTATGTTTTCTTGTAAAGAATTTAATATTGATGAAGGTACTTCCATTAAAAAAAATGAGGTTTCAGTTGATAAAAGTATGATTTCTGGTGATTTTGATTTTTTACCAACATCAACCACAAATGATGTTTATAAACGTAATACTTATGTTTTTTCTTATTCTGAAGAGCACGAACAAAGCGAATGGGTGGCGTATTATTTGGATAGTGAAGATGTAAAAGCAACTAATTTTGATAGACCTTTTTTTGAGCAAGATCCACTAGTGGAATCTGTATCTGCCGATTGGAGAAATTATAAAAATTCAGGTTACGATAAAGGCCATTTGTGTCCAGCTGGCGATAGAAAAGGTTCCTTTGATGAGTATAACGAAACTTTTTTCACGTCTAATATTAGTCCACAAGAGCATGAATTTAATTCGGGTGTTTGGAATCGTTTAGAGGAAAAGGTTAGATATTGGGCAGTAAAAAGTGATGGATTATATGTGGTAACAGGTGGTGTCTTGAGCGATAATCTAAAAACTATAGGTAAAGAAGATGTTTCGGTGCCTAATTATTTTTACAAAGTGCTGCTGACTAAAGACGGTTCTAAAATGATTGGTTTTTTAGTGCCGCATGAAAATTCAAATCAACCTTTGTATGAGTTTGTGGTTTCGGTAGACGATATTGAAAAAATGACAGGTATTGACTTTTATCCTAATTTAGAAGATACAATTGAAAATCAATTTGAATCTAAATCAGATTATAAAGGTTGGAGTTTTTAAATTTACCACTCATTTACTTTATTCGCATCTAGCTTAATAAAGATAAAAAGTAATATTGTAAATGCCCATAAACTTGAACCTCCGTAAGAGAAAAAGGGTAGAGGTACTCCAATGGTTGGGAACAATTTAATAAGCATCGCAATATTTACAAAGAAATGCGTAAATAAATAAGTAGCCACACAGTAGCCATAAACTCTACTGAATTTTGTTTTTTGATTTTCGGCTAGGTATATAATTCTCAAGAATAAAGCTACAAATAATAGAATTACGGTTACACTTCCAATGAATCCCCATTCTTCGCCTACAGTAGTAAAGATGTAATCGGTGTGTTGCTCAGGTACGAAACCTCCTTTAGTTTGTGTGCCTTCTAAATAACCTTTACCAATTAAACCTCCAGAACCAATGGCAATCATCGACTGATTCAGGTTGTAACCTTCTCGTTTCATGTCAACATCATCACCAATTAATACATTGATACGATCTTTTTGATGTGGTTCTAAAACACTATCATATACATAACTTACCGAGAAAGCAAATCCAGCCATAACTAAATATAGTAATCCGTAAACAATTGGATTTCTAGAAATTTTTCGGTTAAATATGTAATGAATCACCATTATTACAAATACAATCCCAATTAAATAGATTGGTTCAATTACTAATGATAGAAAGAACAATGCAATAGCAATTATCCCTGAAAAAAAGTACCAACTTGGCAATCCTTCACGGTTTAAAACAAAGATTAGCGAAATGAAAATCATGGCACTACCTGCATCGGGCTGCATTAGAATTAGCAAAACAGGTATAAAGACGATTGCTAAACCTATTATTTGATGTTTAGTGTACTTTAAATTTATTTGGGAATAACTTAAATATTTTGCTAATAATAAGGCTGTTGCAGTTTTAACAAATTCAGAAGGTTGAAATCCAAATCCGCCAAATTGATACCAGTTGGTTTGTCCTTTTTTGGTAACTCCAAATACAAATAAACCAAGTAATAATATAATTCCTAAACCATAAAACACAAAAGAAAGACGTTCAAAAATTTTAGCATCGGTGAATAAGATGATAAAAATAAGAGGAATGGTTAAACCAATGAAGAGCATTTGTCTACCGTAAATTTGAGAAATATCAAAAATGGAAGTTTCTTCTAAAGGTAAAGAAGCGGAATAAATAGTCATCCAACCCATAATTACTAATACGATATAAAGTAATATGGAGATATAGTCAATTCTATTTCCTACGCTTTGATTTTTCATCTAGTTTTCCTCTTCTTCTTTTTT
Source organism: Flavobacterium cheniae (assembly GCF_004363695.1). Taxonomy (GTDB): domain Bacteria; phylum Bacteroidota; class Bacteroidia; order Flavobacteriales; family Flavobacteriaceae; genus Flavobacterium; species Flavobacterium cheniae. The sequence goes on from NZ_SNZC01000004.1 coordinate 134,622, forward strand.
GGCTTCGCTAATTTCTACATTGACTTTGTTCAAAGAATCCTGAACTTTTATTGGATCTACTTTTCTTTGAAAAATAATATTTTCAATTTTTTCATATTCTGAAAGTAAGCTTCCATTTAGCATTCTATCTTCTAAATCTTTACGAGTGATTTTGCCATTTACATATTTTTCAACCATTAAAGTAGCAATTGGTCCAGCCCATCGACTTCCCCAATAACCATTCTCAATAAATACAGCAATAGCAATTGTAGGGTTTTCTTTTGGTGCAAAAGCCACAAAAATTGAGTGATCCTTTAGTTGGTAAGTTTTACCCGCTACTCTAATTTTGTTCTCAGCAGTACCTGTTTTTCCACAAATTTGTAATCCTTCAACTTTTAAAGTGGAGGCAGTACCAACATTGTAAACATCTGCTAATCCTTGAATCATGGGAGCAAAGTGCTGTCTTTCGATGGTGGTATAGTGTTTCGTAGTGTATTTTTTATCTAAATTTTGACCTTTAATTTTTTTAACGATATGTGGTGTAAAGTAATAACCTTGATTTGCTACAGCAGCCATCATGTTGGCTAATTGGATAGGAGACGTTAAAACTTCTCCCTGTCCAATTGAATTCGAAATTATATATGAGCTTCTGATTTTTGCTCCATTATACATTTTTTTATACATTTTTGACGTTGGAACCAAACCTTTTGCGCCAATTGGCATATCAGTTCCTAAAAATTGTCCTAATCCAAAACTTTTAACATGGTTGGCCCAATTATCCACACTATAATAAGAGTCTTTATATTTTTCAATAGTTCTTTTATATGTGTTCCCAAAATAACTGTTACACGACTGATACGTTCCGTTGTTCAGTTGTAGGGTATGTAAACCACAGTGACATTTCATAAAACGTCCAAAATTAGCTCCATGATTACAATAAAAAGTAGTTTGTTCATCAATTACTTCTTCTTGAAGTCCAATTAATCCGGTAACAATTTTAAATGGAGAACCAGGAGGATACGTAGCTTGAAGACCTCTATCATACAATGGTTTTGAAATCGAATCGTTATATAAAGCGGTGTAGTTTTTTGAACGTTGTCTTCCAACCAACAAAGCTGGATCATATGTAGGTGCAGAAACTAAAGCTAAAATTTCACCTGTTTTTGGTTCAATAGCAACAATACCACCTCTTTTATTAATCATTAAATCGGTGCCGTATTTTTGAAGTTCATGATCAATTGTTAAGGTTAAATCCTTTCCTTGTTGAGCAATGGTATCAAATTGCCCTTTTTTGTAAGGACCAATAATTTTATTGTGTTTGTCACGAAGTAAGTATTTAACGCCTTTAATTCCTCTTAAAATTTCTTCATATTCTTGCTCAACACCTTGCTTTCCTATCAAATCACCACTATTGTAGTATTTGTTTTTGTTAAGAATAGCTTCGTTAACCTGTGTAATAAATCCGAAAATATTAGCACATTCTTTGACTTGATAATCGCGTAAAGAACGTTTTTGCGTATAAAATCCTTCAAATTTTCTTTCTTTTTCCTGAAAAGCAGCATATTCAGCCTTGTTTAATTGCGACAAGAAAACCGAAGGAAGCCTTGGACTGTAAACATTTGCTTTTTCAATTTTCTTAATAAAATATTCCTTTGTAATGTGAAGTAAATTGCAAAATTCGGTTGTATCAATATTTTTGATTTCTCTCGGAACCACCATGATGTCATACGAAGGCTGATTGGCAACTAAAAGTTTACCATTACGATCATAGATATAACCTCTTTCTGGAAAATCGAATACTTTTTTAATAGCATTATTTTCCGATTGTAGTTTTAAATTTTCATCAATTACTTGAAGATAGAAAATTCGTACAATCAGAAGAATGGAAGTAATAATGATTACGGCAGGTAAAACAGCTTTTCTCATCGTCTATTGCTTGGCTTGATTAAATAGATGGTTAACAAACATATAATAAACGTAAATAGGGTGCTAAATAGTGTTCGAGACAAAACAGTCAATAATAAATCGAATCTGAAATATTCAAAAAAGAATAAGATGAAATGATGAATAAAAATCGCTAATAGCAACAATGTAATTCGCTCTGGTGAAATTTTATCAGCAATTTTTACAGTTTGATATTCGTAACTCAATCCAAAAGCAAATTTAAAAAGTGATGGTCTTATGTAAGCCAAAACCAAAGATGCCATTGTGTGAATTCCGCCTGAATTACAAAACATATCCAAAAGAATTCCCATAGCAAAACTACTCAATAACAAAACAGATTTATTGCTGTTAACAGGATATAGTAAAATAAACAACACATAAGGATACGGATTTAAATACCCAAACAGATTAATATTATTGAATATTAAAATCTGAAGAAGTAAAAAAACAACAAAACGTATGCTATTTAAAATGTTATTGTTCACTATTTTTTAGGTGCTGTGGTTTCTAATTCTAATTGTTTTTTCTCTTTTTTTCTTTTGTTTTCAATTACATACACATAACCAAGCGATGTCATGTCGTTGAACAAACGAATATTGATAGTATAATAATTTGTTTTTTTATCAATAAAAATCTTATCAATTTTTCCAATTGGAATATTCTCCGGGAAAATGTCTGAATTTCCACCTGTTACAATTGAATCTCCGTGTTTTAGGGAAGCCAATCTTGGAACATCAATAAGTTGAGCAAAACCAACATTTCGTCCATCCCAAATTAAAGAACCAAAGTGATTCGAGTTTTTAATCTTCGCATTAATCTTCGATTTGGTGTTCAAAACACTTTGAATGGTAGAGAAGTTAGTTGACGTTTTTTCAATTAAACCTACAATTCCTTTATCGTTTACAACACCCATGTCGACTTCAATTCCAGAATTTTTCCCTGAATTGATAGTGATATAATTCTCGCGTGAGTTAAACGAATTTTTCACCACTTTTGATACCACAACATTGTAATTGTTAAGGTCGTTTCTAAATAAGGTTTTAGAAGTTAAAATGGTGTCTTTTTTGTTGAAAAGCAATTCTTTTAATAAAGCATTTTCCGAAGCTAAGTCTTTGTTTTTTTGTTTCAGACTTAAATATTCGTTTGCTTCATTCACTTTTTCATAGTAAGCACCTGTAACAGCGTTAGCCGAATTTACATATTCACTTCTATGGTAGGAATGCGATTTTACAATCAAAGAAAATGAGATGCCCAAAAGCAGCAAAAACAGCAATCGATAGCTGTTTTTTATGATAAAATTAATTATTTGCTGCATGGATTATTTTTTATTTAATCAGGATTCCTTTGTATTTGTTGATATTCTTTAAGGTCATTCCCGTTCCTCTTACAACGGCTCTTAAAGGATCTTCTGCGATGTAAACAGGTAAATCTGTTTTCATTGAAATTCGTTTGTCTAAACCTCTTAACATCGAACCTCCACCTGCTAGGTAAATACCGGTGTTATAAATATCGGCAGATAATTCCGGTGGCGTTTGTGATAAGGTTTCCATAACCGCATCTTCAATACGTTGAATCGATTTGTCTAATGCTTTTGCAATTTCTCGGTACGATACATCAACACGTTTTGGTTTTCCGGTTAATAAATCTCTTCCGTCTACTGCCATATCTTCTGGTGGACTATCTAAATCTTCAGTAGCAGCACCAATTTGAATTTTTACTTTTTCTGCGGTAGTTTCTCCAACAAATAAATTGTGTTGCGTTCTCATGTAGTAAATGATATCATTTGTGAAAACGTCTCCGGCAATTTTAACCGATTTATCACAAACAATTCCGCCTAATGCAATAACTGCAATTTCTGTTGTTCCTCCACCTATGTCCACAATCATGTTTCCTTTTGGTTGCATAATATCTAAACCGATACCAATTGCAGCCGCCATAGGTTCATGAATCAAATACACTTCTTTACCATTTACACGCTCTGCTGATTCTTTTACCGCACGCATTTCCACTTCTGTAATTCCAGAAGGAATACAAATTACCATACGAAGTGCTGGTGTGAATAATTTTTTCTTTAAAGCGGGAATACTTTTAATAAACATTTTAATCATCTGCTCAGAAGCATCAAAGTCAGCGATAACTCCATCTTTTAACGGACGAATGGTTTTGATGTTTTCATGCGTTTTACCTTGCATCATGTTGGCTTCCTTACCAACGGCAATAATTTTGCCCGTAATTCGGTCTCTGGCAACAATAGATGGACTGTCAATCACGACTTTATCGTTGTGAATGATTAGTGTATTTGCGGTACCAAGGTCGATAGCGATATCCTCGGTCATGAAATCAAAAAATCCCATAAGTAAGAGAAGGGTTTAGCGTTTTTTGTATAATAGTATTCAACTAGCAAAACTATGAAAATTATCTGATATATTTTCAAATAAAAACGCATTAAAAAATAATATTTTAATGCGTTTTAAAAATCTATATTTTTAAGTAAATTTTAGTGCTTAAAATGACGGATTCCTGTGAATACCATTGCCATATTATTGTCGTTGCAATAATTAATACTTAATTCGTCTTTTATAGAACCTCCTGGCTGAATCACCGCTGTAATTCCTGCTTTATTTGCGATTTCTACACAGTCTGGGAAAGGGAAGAAGGCATCACTTGCCATTACAGCTCCTGTTAAATCAAATTCAAATGAAGTTGCTTTTTCAATTGCATGACGTAAAGCATCTACTCTTGAAGTTTGTCCAGTTCCTGAAGCACACAATTGTTTGTTTTTTGCAAATACAATCGTGTTTGATTTTGTGTGTTTACAAATTTTAGAAGCAAATAATAAATCTTCAATTTCTTCTGCTGTTGGAACTGCCGTTGTAACCGTTTTTAAATGGTCTTTAGAATCGGTAACATTGTCTTTATCTTGCACTAAAACACCGTTTAAACAAGTACGAACGGTTGTTTGTGGTAATGCTACTTCGTTTTGGATTAAGATAATTCTGTTTTTCTTTTCTTCTAAAATATCAATTGCTTCTTGGTCGTAAGCCGGAGCAATTACCACTTCGCAGAACAATTGGTTGATTTCATTCGCTGTAGCGACATCAATTTTTCCATTCGCAATTAAAACTCCACCAAAAGCGGATGTTGGGTCACCTGCTAAAGCATCTAAATACGCATCTTTCATCGTATTTCTTGTTGCTAAACCACAAGCGTTATTGTGTTTTAAAATCGCGAAAGTTGGATTGTCGTTTTTGAATTCGTTCATTAAATTCACAGCCGCATCAACGTCTAATAAATTGTTGTACGACAATTCTTTACCGTGAACTTTGCTGAACATTTTATCAAAATCGCCATAGAAAAATCCTTTTTGATGTGGGTTTTCACCATAACGTAATACGTTTCCGTTTTGCTCGCTGATTTTTAAAACTGGTTCTTCAAAAACTTGATTGAAGTAGTTGAAGATAGCCGAATCATAATGCGAAGAAACATTAAAAGCTCTTGAAGCTAATAATTTTCTGTTTTCTAAAGTAGTAGCACCGTTATTTTCGGTATAGAAATTCAAAAATGGCGCATATTGCTCAACAGAAGGAACAATTACTGTGTCTTTGAAATTTTTAGCTGCCGCTCTAATTAACGAAATTCCACCGATGTCGATTTTCTCAATAATATCTTGTTCGCCAGCACCTGAAGCAACTGTTTTTTCAAACGGATACAAATCCACAATTACTAAATCGATTTGCGGAATGTTGAATTCTTTCATTTGCTCCACATCACCCGCATGGTCTTGACGGTTTAAAATACCACCAAAGATTTTTGGATGTAAGGTTTTTACTCTTCCTCCTAAAATTTCAGGAAAAGCCGTAATATCTTCTACAGCAACTACTGGAATGCCTAAATCTTTAATAAAAGTTTCGGTTCCGCCGGTAGAATAAATGGTTACATTGTTTTGGTGAAGGGCTTTAACAATAGGTTCTAAACCGTTTTTGTCAAATACAGAAATCAATGCCGAAGCAATTTTTTTTGTTGTGTTCATGGTGTTGTGTTGTTGTATCTGAATAGTCTCAGATAAATGTTGTTGTTTTCGTGGTGCAAAAGTAGTTATACTTCTTAAAATAGTCAAACTTTATTGGAAGTGATTTTTTAATAATTATTTGTAACATTTTCGCTCAATGCTCTACTTATAGTTATAGCTCAATATTATGCTTTTATATTTACGATTACTTTCAGAAAGTTTCAGTTTTGCCATTAACGCGTTGCGCAACAACAAATTGCGTACGCTTTTGTCGTTGTTAGGTGTTACCATTGGTATTTTTTCCATTATTGCGGTGTTGGCTGCAGTAGATTCTATGGATAAAAAAATCAAGGAAGATTTGAGTGATATGGATATGAATACCATTTACTTAATGAATTTTTCTTTTGGTCCGTCTGAAGTGCCTCGTTGGAAAAGAGAACAATTTCCAAAAGTAACGTATGATGAATTTGAATATTTGAAAAAAAGTGTTCCTAGTATAGAAAAAATTTCTTTTAATTTCTTCGCAAGAAACGAAAGTGTAAAATACGAATCCAATACGGTGAATTCTATTCGAATGAAACCTTCAACAGATGAGTTTTTTGATATTGAACCTATTAAAATTGAAACGGGACGTTTGTTTAATGAAGCCGAATCCAATTCGGGAAGCCCAGTTATTGTAATAGGAAGTGAAGTAGCTAAAGGTTTGTTTGAAAATAGCGACCCTATTGGAAAGAAAATTCGTTTGTACGGACAAAAACTAACGGTTATTGGCGTGCTAAAAAAACAAGGGCAAGGTATGTTTGGCGACAGTAATGACGTGGCTGTATTTTTTCCAGTGAATTTTTTAAGAAGAATGTACGGTGATGAGAATGACGCTTTGCGTGCAGCAATTTTAATAAAACCAGAAAAAGGAGTTGATATTGAAGAGTTTAAAGCGGAATTATCTCAAAAATTAAGAGCTTTCAGAGGTGTCAAAACAGGAGATATTGATAATTTCTTCCTAAATGTATTATCTGGTTTTACGGATTTTATTGATAACATCATAGGTCAAATGAACATGATTGGTTGGATTATTAGTGCATTTTCACTTTTAGTAGGAGGATTTGGTATCGCCAACATTATGTTCGTATCGGTAAAAGAAAGAACGAATTTAATCGGAATTCAAAAAGCGTTAGGTGCTAAAAATAAATTCATTTTGTTTCAATTCTTGTTTGAAGCTATTATTTTGTCATTAATTGGTGGAATAGTGGGAATGTTTTTAGTTTGGATTATTGCTTTAATATTGTCAAGCGCTTTAGATTTCGAATTTGTTTTAAGTGCTTCAAACATGTTATTAGGTTCAGGATTAGCAGCTTTTATCGGGTTAATTTCTGGAATTATTCCAGCAATTTCCGCATCTAAGTTAGATCCAGTGGAAGCTATTAGAAGTGGCATGTAATTTGTGGCAATAAGTGACAATCATTTTGTAAATTTGTTCTCACTAATTATTAAAACATTTCGTAAATAATGCTTAAGCAATTATTACTCATTATATTTTTTGGATTCACAACAACGTTATTCTCTCAAACAATAACCATAAAAGACAAAGAATCGGGTGAGCCATTAGAATCGGTTACGCTAGCTTCCGAGGATAAAAAAGTCTACGTTGTTACGAATAACAAAGGTCAGGCTGATGTTTCTGATTTTGTTGGGTTTAATAAAATTATCATTCAATCTTTTGGGTATGAAACTCAAATTGTGAGTTATAATCAGTTGGAATTAGCTTCTTTTCAGTTGAATTTAACAGCTTCGTTATTGGCAATGGATGAAATAATTGTTTCTGCAAATCGTTGGAAACAAAATACTCGAGATATTCCAGTAAAAATCACCTCTATTTCTAAGAAAGATATCCAATTGCAAAATCCGCAAACGGCAGCCGATTTACTAACCGTTTCTGGTAAAGTGTTTATGCAAAAAAGTCAGCAGGGTGGAGGAAGTCCTATGATTCGTGGTTTTGCTACCAATCGTTTGCTATATGCTATTGATGGTGTGCGAATGAATACCGCTATTTTTAGAGGTGGAAACATTCAAAATGTCATTTCGTTAGATCCATTTGCAATTGAAAAATCAGAGGTTTTATTTGGACCAAGTTCTGTTATTTACGGTAGTGATGCGATTGGTGGTGTAATGAGTTTTCAAACCTTAACACCACAATTTACAACGGAAGAAAAACCTTTTGTTTCAGGAAGCGCTTTTACTAGATATTCTTCAGCAAACAATGAAAAAACCGGACATTTTGATGCCAATGTAGGTTGGAAAAAATGGGCTTCGGTTACGAGTATCAGTTCTAATGATTTTGGCGATTTAAAAATGGGAAGTCACGGACCAGATGAATATTTACGACCTTTTTATGTGCAAAGACAAAATGGAGTAGATATAGTTGTAACGAATGATGATCCTTTAGTACAGAGACCAACGGCTTATTCTCAAATCAATTTGATGCAAAAAGTGCGTTTTCAACCTAATGAAAAATGGGATTTTCAATATGGTTTTCATTTTTCGGAAACATCTAGTTATTCGCGATACGACAGACATATTCGTTATACCAATTCAGGAATGCCACGCTATGGCGAATTTGATTATGGTCCACAAAAATGGATTATGAATAATTTGTCAATTTCGAATATGCAAGCTACGAAAGCGTATGATGAACTTTCTATTCGTGTGGCGCATCAGTTTTTTGAGGAAAGTAGAATCAGTCGTAATTTTAATAATCCAAATCGCGCCATTCGTACGGAAAAAGTAAATGCAGTTTCTGTAAATGCCGATTTCACAAAGAAAACGAGTACTAAAAATGCTCTTTTTTACGGAGTGGAATATGTAATGAACGATGTAAACTCTGAAGGAATTGATGAAAATATTGTTGCAGGAACAAGTCAAACTGGACCTGCTCGATATCCACAATCCAAATGGAATTCGTATGGTGTTTATGTAAATGATCAATATAAATTTTCTGAAAAAATGTTGCTTCAAGCGGGATTGCGATACAATCAGTTTGTATTAGATGCCGATTTTGATACTACTTTTTATCCGTTTCCTTTTACCGAAGCTAAAATAAATGATGGTGCTTTAACTGGAAGTTTAGGCTTGGTATATCGTCCAACGGCTAAATGGGTGATTAGTTCCAATGTTGCCACGGCTTTCCGTTCTCCTAATGTGGATGATTTAGGAAAAGTGTTTGATTCAGAACCAGGTTCGGTAGTAGTTCCTAATCCTGATTTAAAGGCAGAATATGCGTATAACGTAGATTTGAATGTAGCTAAATTATTTGGTAAAAATGTGAAAGTGGATGTTTCAACTTATTATACTTTGTTAGAAAATGCTATGGTAAGAAGAGATTTTACTTTGAATGGCGCTACCGAGATTATCTACGATGGCGAATTGAGCAACGTACAAGCCATTCAAAACGCAGCCAATGCCAAAGTATACGGAATTCAAGCCGGAATTGAAGTGAAATCGGCAACTGGATTTTATTTTCATGGCGATTTGAATTTTCAAAAAGGTGAAGAGGAATTGGATAATGGAGATAAGAGTCCGTCTCGTCATGCAGCTCCATTTTTTGGTGTAGGCCGTTTGGGATATGCTAATTCTAAATTAGATTTACAATTGAATGCACAATTCAGCGATGCCGTTTCTTACGAAGATTTAGCCGAAGAAGAAAAAGGAAAACCAGAAATTTATGCTATTGATGGCAATGGAAATCCATATTCTCCAAGTTGGTACACCTTAAATTTAAAATCGATGTATAAGCTTACCGAAAACTTTACCGTTACAGCAGGTTTAGAGAACATCACCGACCAACGTTATCGTCCGTATAGTTCAGGAATTGTAGCGCCAGGGAAGAATTTTATTCTGGCTTTGCGAGCTAAGTTTTAATAATAAAAAAATCCCGATATCACTATCGGGATTTTTGTTTTTATCTGATTTCTTGATTTTGAATTAAATCCAAATACAAGTTAATTTTGTTTTTCAACTCTTTTCTGTGAGCGATAAAATCTAAAAATCCGTGCTCTAGTAAGAATTCTGAAGTTTGGAAACCTTCTGGTAAATCTTTACCTGTCGTGTCTCTTACAATACGTGGTCCTGCGAATCCAATTAAAGCTCCTGGTTCACCGATATTGATATCTCCAAGCATTGCATAAGAAGCAGTAGTTCCACCCGTTGTTGGGTCAGTACATAATGAAATGTATGGAATTCTTTCTTCTGCTAACTGCGCTAATTTTGCAGATGTTTTTGCTAACTGCATTAAAGACATTGCAGCTTCCATCATACGAGCTCCACCTGATTTTGAAATCATTACAAATGGGATTTTATGTTTGATAGAATAATCAATTGCTCTTGCAATTTTTTCACCTACAACAGCTCCCATAGAACCTCCAATGAAAGCAAAATCCATACAAGAAACAACTAAGTCTTTCCCTTTAGATTTTCCAACTCCTGTGCGAATTGCGTCTTTTAGTTTGGTTTTATCCATTACGTCTTTTAAACGATCACTATATTTTTTAGTGTCTTCAAATTTTAATGGATCTTTTGAAGTTAAATTCGCATCTAATTCTTTGAATTCGTTATTGTCGAATAAAATTTCAAAATATTCTTTACTACCAATTCTTACGTGATAATCGTCTTCTGGACTTACCCATAAGTTTCTTGCCAATTCATCTTGGTCAATAATTTTTCCTGTTGGTGATTTGTACCATAAACCTTTAGGGACATCTTTTTTGTCCTCAGTTGCGGTTGTAATTCCTTTTTCTTTTCTTTTAAACCAAGCCATAATTAAGTTAGAAGTTAGAAGTTAGAAGTTGGAAGGCTAACCTTATCTTCATCTAATTTCAATTAATAATAAATTTTAAACTTCGTACTTTGTACCTCGTACTTCGTACTTATAAAGTATTCACGTTATTTAAATCGGCAAAAGCTTGTTCTAATCTTGTGTTGAACGTAACTTCTCCTTCACGAACCCATTTTCTTGGATCGTAGTGTTTTTTGTTTGGACTATCTGCTCCGTCTGGACTTCCGATTTGTGTTTTTAAATAATCGATTTTAGAAGTCATATAATCACGAATTCCTTCAGTGAAAGCAAATTGTAAATCGGTATCAATATTCATTTTAATTACTCCGTAAGAAATTGCTTCTCTAATTTCTTCTAAAGTAGAACCTGAACCTCCGTGGAATACAAAATCAACCGGGTTGTTTCCTGTGTTGAATTTATTTTGAACGTATTCTTGAGAATTTTTAAGAATTTTTGGAGTCAATTTCACATTTCCTGGTTTGTAAACGCCATGAACATTTCCGAAAGAAGCTGCGATAGTAAATCTTGGACTTACTTTCATTAATTCTTCGTAAGCGTAAGCTACTTCATCAGGTTGTGTGTATAATTTTGAGCTGTCAACATCAGAATTGTCTACACCGTCTTCTTCACCACCAGTAATTCCTAATTCGATTTCTAATGTCATGCCCATTTTGCTCATTCTTTCTAAATATTTTTTAGAAATTTCAAGATTTTCTTCAATCGGTTCTTCCGATAAATCAATCATGTGAGAGCTATATAATGGTTTTCCTGTTTCAGCAAAATGTTTTTCTGAAGCATCTAATAAACCATCAATCCATGGTAAAAGATTTTTTGCACAATGGTCGGTATGTAAAATAACCGTTGCACCATAAGCTTCAGCTAAAGTATGAATATGTTTAGCACCTGCAACAGCTCCTAAAATAGCTGATTTTTGATTTTCATTTGATAATCCTTTTCCAGCATTAAATTGTGCTCCACCATTAGAAAACTGAATGATAACTGGCGCATTTAATTTTGCAGCTGTTTCTAAAACACCATTAATAGTACTAGATCCTACAACATTAACAGCAGGTAATGCAAATCCTTTTTGTTTTGCGTAATTAAAGATTTCTTGTACTTGATCTCCGGTAGCAACACCAGGTTTAATATTGTGACTCATAGTTGTATGTTTTTAGTATAGTTGTGCAAAAATAATAATTTAAAAAATTAGAACGGATAATTAATACCAAAATTTAGCACTGTTTTGCTAAAGTTCACCCCTTTTAACCATCGGTCGCCGACTTCTCTTCCTGGGTCGTAGGCTTTGTAACCTAAATCGAAACGGAAAACAAAGAAGTCAAAATCATATCGTAGACCAATTCCAGAACCAAATGCTAAATCTTCAAATGAGCTAAATCCGTTAAAAGTATAGTCTTCATCCGTAATATTATCAAATACATTCCAAATGTTTCCAATATCGGCAAAAAAGGCACTGTAGAAATTTCCTCCCACTCTAAAACGGTATTCTAAACTGTAGGCTAATTTAAAGTTGGCTTCGTTAAAGTCATTAATTCCGCCACTTCGACCTGGTCCTAGACTATAGGCTTGCCAACCTCTGTTATCATTTGAACCTCCAGAAAAATAACTTCGCGAGAAAGGAATTGATTGTGCATTGCCAAACGGAACTGCTAAGCCAGCAAAAGCTCTCATGGCTAAGGTGTTTTTCTTGCCAAAATCCCAGTGTTTGATAAAATCGATTTCCCCTTTTATGTATTGTGAATATTCAATTCCAAACATGGTTTCGTTACCGTTTTGGTTCAAATCTTCGTTTTTTGTACCCGCTAATAGTGAAAGTACATTTCCTGCGGATTCTATTTTAGTTCGTATCGAATAAAAACTATTGTCTAATAAGCTAGCTTTAGTGTTTCGGAAGAATGTTATACCAGAAGAAACAATTAAGTTGTTTTCAATTAATCGTTCTCTTCTTTCGCCAATACTTCGTATGACTTTATAATCTTGGTCGCTTGGGTTTAAAGAAGTACTTCCGTTTTCAACATCATTGATGAAATTTACTGCTCCTTGTGTTGTTAAATTTCCATTTTCAAAGTTAGCAGGGTCAACATTGTAATCCTGTGCTAAATCATTTAAAGTGTTGTAGGAAGAAGTATAAACGTTAAAGTAGTTTTCAGGATTCAAGTTTTTAATAAACTGAATGTTTAATAAGTCAAATCGAATGGTGTTTTTTTGTTTTGGAGTCCAATTATAATTAAAAACTCCTGTTAAGTTTTCCTTGTCTAAACCAATATTTCTTTGACTGGTTAAACCAATGTTCGCATTGGTGGTAGGAAGCATTTCTTTTTTGATGATTTTTCTTGTATCTAAAGGGAAAACAATTCTTGGAAAACTTAATTTTCCTTCTACACCATATTCAGAAATATTGAAAAACACGTTATTTGGATTGGCCAAATCTTTAGAAGAACCAATGTTTCCTTTTGCTGATAACTCAAATGTTTCGGCTCTTTTAAATAAGTTTCTCCATGTAAATGCCATTCTGCCGCTAATTCCAAATTCTTGTACATCGGAAGTTGTAACATCAATAGAAGGTTGCCAAATATATTTTGGTTTACTCATCAAATAAATGTTAGCAATAAGCGAAGTGTTTGTACTGTCACTAGGGTCTTCAACATATTCAATGTTTGGATAATTAAAAACCTTTAAATTGCTTAACGATTTTGAAGTTAACGTTCTGTCGTTGTCGCTAAATAATTTTCCTTTTTCAATAAAAATGGCGTTTGTGATAGCTTTAGGTTTGTATTTTAATTTACCTGCGCTGTAGATATTAAAATTTCGATACGTTACACTATCGTTAAACTGATTGCGTTCTTTTTTTGAAGTATTATTAGTAAAAATATTAACCTGGCTAATTTTATAAACTGTAAATGGGCGTTTTGTTAAGGTGTCGCCATCTTTTACATAACGGTCTTCAATTTTTAAATTGATGTTCATTTTTTGAACCGAATCATCTATGATAGCATCATATTTTACGTTACTTTCCTGAAAATGGTACACACCATTATTTCTTAGATATTGAGTGATTCTTTTTCTTTCGTTATCAAAATTAAGATAAGAATACTGATCGCCTTTTTTTATGAAACTCTTTTTTTCTTGAAGCGTGTACATGCTATCAATTGCTGGAGTTTCAATAAATTTTGAAATGGAATCTATAAAGTAAGGCTTTCCAGTAGTTATTTTATAAACTATTTTTCCCTTTTTCTTTCCAAGAGAATCAATAGACATTGTAACTGTATTTCTAATAAATCCGTTGTTGTAATAAAATCCACTCAATCTTTCTTTAGAACGTATTGCTTTTTTTTCATCAATAATAACAGGTGCTTCTCCCGTTTCTTTCATGAAATTAGATAATCCACTAACGAAAAAAGATTTACCTAATCGATTCACTTGTTTGGCAGATAAAAAACGATTCAGATTTTTTATTCTATTGGGTTTTTTGTTCAGCCAAGCTTGGTAAGAAGAATCCGGATTTGGTTTTGCGGCATTGTATAAGGTTAGTCCAAATGGGTAATTTAAAAATTTAGTATTAGGTTGTTGTACCACTAAATTATTAATACGGTCTTCCTTGTTCAATTCGTCATTAACGAAGATTTCGTTTTTGGTCAATAACTTTTCACTTTCGGGTACTCGCTTCACTAACGAACACGAATAAATTATTGTTCCGATTACAAATAATAATGTTATTTTTGATAAATTATTTCTCAAAGCACTTTTTAAAAGTTAGTCAAAAATACAATTTTTATGGTTAGTAAAAACCAAATTAAACTAATAACGAGTTTACAGCAAAAAAAATATAGAAAACAAGAACAACTTTTCTTTGCCGAAGGTGTAAAGGTAGTTCAAGAATTGCTGAATTCTAACTTTGAATTACAAGATTTATTTACAACAAAGCAAGATTTTCTTACAGTTTCAAAAGACAAAGTTCATGCCATTTCTGATACGGAATTAAAAAAAATCAGTGCTTTAACTACTCCAAATACTTGTTTGGCGGTTTTTAAAATGCCAAAATCAAAAGATTTCGTTGAAAAGGGACTAATTGTAGTTTTAGATGATGTTCGCGATCCTGGAAATTTAGGAACAATTATTCGTTTGTGCGACTGGTTTGGAATTGAAACCTTGTTTTGTTCGGAAGAATCAGTTGATATTTATAATCCAAAAGTGGTGCAAGCTACAATGGGTTCTATTAGTAGAGTAAATGTGGTGTATGGAAATTTAGAAGCGTTTTTAACGAAAACTAAATTACCTGTTTTTGGTACTTTTATGGATGGGAAGAATATTTACCAAGAAAAATTACCAAAAGAAGGAATTATTATCATGGGGAATGAAGCGAACGGAATTTCGTCTTCAGTTGAAAAGTTAGTTTCTGAACGAATTGCTATTCCACGTTTTGGAAATCTTCAAGTTACAGAAAGTTTAAATGTTGCAACCGCTACAGCCATTATTCTGAGTGAATTTAAACGAAGTTAACTTTTAGTGGAAAGAAAAATTGATGAAGAAACCACGCGTTTTCATCTCGTGCACATTTCCTGTCCAAGGACTATTCGGGTCGTTATCACGAATTAACTCATCGTTCATACTAAAGACACCTCTGATAGATGGTGAAAAAATGAAATATTCCAAATACAAATCAATTCCAAATCCTACTTCGTAGAAATTAGTCCATTTGGTCATTCTAAAACGGTTATTGAAATTGTCATCTGGAGAATCGGCATTGCTGCTAAGGTTTAAAGCAGTTGAAACACCTCCAAGTAAATAAGGTCTAACATTACCTGTTCGTAAAGCAGAATATTTTAATAATAAAGGAAAGAAAATATAAGTCGATTTCACTTCTCTTAAACGATCACCTGTATCGGTAATATTAGGAAAGGTTAAATTACGTTGGGTTATAACTAATCCAGGTTCAAATCGCAAATCAAAATATTCAGCCAATCTAAGATTTCCAATTAAACCTACGTTAAAACCAGTAGTGGCTCCTACTTCAATATCTTCGGTAACGGATAAATAATCGGTTTTAAAATCCAAACTATTAAATCCAAGGTAATAACCCCAGTGAACGCGCTGTTTGTTCCAATTTTCTTTGTTGATAATTGGGTCTTTGCTAAACATGCCTTCCTGAGCTAAAAGGATAGGTGAAAAAAGTAATAAAAATAAAAACTTCTTCATATTATTTTTTAGATGCTTGATAAATAGTAGCTACTCCAAATGTTTGAGGTAGATGCTTCACATCTATAAACCCAATTTTTCTCAAAATATTGTTTAACACTTCTCCAAAAGGGAATTCGTTTGCAGAATTTGATAAGTACGTGTAAGCGGATTGATCTTTTGAAAACAATTTTCCTACTAACGGAAGAATTACTTTTGAATGAAAAGCATAACCTTGTTTGAACGGAAATTTAGTAGGAACTGAAGTTTCTAAAATGATAAATTGTCCGTTAGGTTTTAATGTTCTTAAGATTTCAGATAAACCTTTTTCAAGATTTTCAAAATTACGAACGCCATAAGCAACGGTAATAACATCAAAATAATTATCAGGATAAGGAATGTTTTCACCATCACCTAAAACCATTTGAATTTTTGAGTCTAATTTTTGCGCTTCAATTTTTTTCTTCCCAATGTCTAACATTCCTTGAGAAATATCTAAACCAATGATTTCAGTAGCAGAAGTTTTTGCAAATAAAATAGCCAAATCACCCGTGCCAGTTGCAATATCTAAAATAGATTTTGGCTGACTTGCCGCTACCATTTTCAAGATTTTTTGCTTCCACTTTGCATCAGTGCCAAAAGAAATTACTTTATTAAGACCATCATAGTTACCAGAAATGTTGTCAAACATTTGAGCAACTTGTTCTTTTTTACCTAATTCTGAATCTTTGTATGGCGTTATATTTTTTGACATTTTATTAATTTTGGAACACAAAAGTACGATTAATAATCAAGAACTTAAAAAATTTACCTTTTAACATACGTTAAAAAAGTAAAATCGTAATCGTGTTTTTCGTCTTTAGTGTGGAATTCTTCAAAAACTAATTCCCATTTATCAGTATCAATTTCCGGGAAAAAAGTATCTGCTTCAATAGTAGTATGCACACGCGTTAAATCGATTTTATCCGCAATTTCAATAGATTGTTTGTAGATTTCGCCTCCGCCAATGATGAAAACTTCTTCCTCTTTTGGACACAAATCAATCGCTTTTTTTAAACTACTTGCTACCAAACAACCTTCTGGCGCTTCGTAATCTTTTTGTCGAGTAATAATTACATGTGTGCGATTAGGTAACGGTTTCTGAAAGCTTTCAAAAGTTTTTCTTCCCATCACAATAAAATGACCCGATGTTAAACTTTTAAAACGTTTAAAATCATCTGGCAAATGCCAAACCAATTGATTGTCTTTTCCTAAAGCGTTGTTTTCAGATGCGGCTGCGATTATAGTTAGCATGTTATTTTTCTTTTGGGTGTAAATAAAATGAAGTTGTCATTAAAGCATCTCGAGGTTTTCCGTTTTCAATTACGGGTTCAACTTTTGGAAATTTTTTGAATAGTTCAATAATTTTATGTTTGAAATTTTCAATTTTCCCATCAATAGATTCAATTACCATATTGCCTTCTTTGGTAACGGTATATTTTATTCTCAAAAGTTGTAAATCGTATAAATTCGATGCTTCTTCTCTATATTTTTCATATTCTGATTGGACTTCAGTTCTAATTACTTCCATAATGCAAGAATTAGGAGAGGAAGTTTTTTTACAGTCGTCAAATAGTTTTTCGTAATTTTTATCTTGTCCAAATAATGAGAGTTGAAACAGTAAAAAAAGTATAATAGATATTTTTTTCATGTTATTTTAAATTAAAGATTATTGGTTGTAGGTATTTTGTACTCACAGT
Organism: Flavobacterium cheniae; assembly: GCF_004363695.1. Lineage (GTDB taxonomy): Bacteria > Bacteroidota > Bacteroidia > Flavobacteriales > Flavobacteriaceae > Flavobacterium > Flavobacterium cheniae. The sequence goes on from NZ_SNZC01000004.1 coordinate 152,314, forward strand.
TTCTCCTCTAAATTTTCCGGGTTCCATTTTTGGTAAAAGACTTATTATTCTAATTGCTTCTGTCTCTAATAATTCGCAACCTTCAGGAACTTTAGTTGAAATGATTTCAATTTTTCCTTCGGCATTAATTACAAAGATTACAGAAACTCGTCCTTGAATTTTTTTCTTTCTAGCTTCTTTTGGATAGTTAAAGTTTTTACTAATGTGTTCACTCAATTTTTCTTGAAAACAAGTTAGTTTTTTGTTTCTAGCCTCTTCTTCACATCCGGGAAAAACGGGAACATCTTCAAGTACGGGAAAAGGAACAATCTCTTCTTTTATAACTTCTTCTTTGGTTACCGTTATTTCTTGTGACCAACTAATATTAGCTTTTAAAATCAGAGCTAAAACAAATAGCATTTTTTTTATCATAAAGCAGTTTTATTTATTAAATCAAATGGAAAAAGATTTTGTTAATTCTGTTTATATAATTGGTTTTAGTAGTTTTGAAATTATATGTTAATTTTAAACTATACTAAAGTGATATTTTGGATGCTACCTAAATTTTAAAGTTTAAAAGTTATGGGTTGGGTATATTTTACTTTAACTGGTTTTCCTTTTTGCATTCCAGGTTTAAATTTTGGAAGTAAGCTTATAATCCTAATAGCTTCTTTTTCTAGTATTTCGCAATCTTTACAATCTTCTGGACTTTTTGCAACAATATTTTCAACCACACCTTCATAGTTTATTAAAAAAGTAACGAGAATTCTACCTTGTATTTTTTTTTGTTTAGCAACCGTAGGGTATCTCATGTTTTTAATTACATGTTCTGCCATTTTTTGCTTGAAGCAGTTTACAGAATTACTTTGATCTATTTCATCACATCCATGAAATATAGGTGCAGATTCTGTTACTGTAATAGGTTTTTTTTCTTCTGAGGTTTCTGTGATCTTTTTTTCTTGACCAAAAGATAAGAGTTGCGAAAAGATAAAAATAAGAATTAAAGTTTTGTTCATTTATTGAAGTCTAAAAGTTAAAGGAAATTGATAATTTACAGATACAGGTTTTCCTTCTTTGATGCCTGGATTAAATGTAGGAAGAAATTCTGAGATTTTTAGAGCTTGATTTTGAAGAATTGGATGTGAAAAATAAACAATAATAGTTCTTATTTCACCTTCTTTGTTAATTACAAAATTTGTAATTGTTCTTCCTTGAATATCATTCTCCATTGCATATTCTGGATATTTAAAATTTTTTCTTACAACTTTGTTAATGATATTATTTATACTTTCAAGTGCTTTTTCTTTATCTGTGAATTTCTCTGGTTTTCCGCCATAAGAAGGATAAAGGTCTAATTCTTCTATACGATTGGTTTTATTTTCTTCTTTTTGTCGAATTAAAATATCATTAAATTTTTCCCCTTCGTAATTGTATTTTTTTAAATCAAATTTTACAGTAATGTATTCTAAATCTTTACCCTTTTCAAAATTTTCTATTGGGAAAGGCGGAGCTTTTAAAAAAAAATTATTTAATAATTCTTCAATGTCTTTGTTTTCTTCGTTTATTATAACAAATTGAAATTTCTTATTGCTGTCAATTTTAATGATCCCACTAATAACTCTTTCTTCTTTTGTTAACGGATCGTTTATTTGGTTGTATTCATAATTGAACATTCTTAAGATTCTGTAAAAATTAGAACCAATATTTGTTTTTGAAATACTATCTAAACCAGAATACAACTCGGAATATTCTTGAGCTGTGGTTTTTAAGTTTAAAAAACAAATAAATAAAAAAGCTAATACTATTTTTTTCATAATTTCTTTTTAAACAGCAACTGCACCTTTAATATGTGGATGCGGGTCATAACCTTCCAACGTAAAATCCTCAAACTTAAAATCAAAGATATTTTTAATTTCTGGGTTTAATTTCATCGTTGGTAATGGTCGGCACTCACGAGATAGTTGTAATTCTAATTGTTCCATGTGGTTGTTGTAAATGTGCGCATCTCCAAAAGTGTGGATGAATTCGCCTACTTGTAAATCACAAACTTGCGCAATCATCATCGTAAACAAAGCATAAGACGCAATGTTAAACGGAACGCCTAAGAAAATATCGGCACTGCGTTGGTACAACTGGCAACTTAATTTTCCATCGGCAACATAAAACTGAAAAAACGCATGACATGGAGGTAAAGCGGCTTTTCCATTGGCTACGTTTTCTGCAAACGAAACAGAAGTATCCGGCAAAACACTAGGATTCCAAGCGGAAACTAACATTCTTCTGCTGTTTGGATTGGTTTTTAGCGTTTCTATTAATTCGGTAATTTGGTCAATTTCTTCACTGTTCCAATTGCGCCATTGGTGTCCGTAAACCGGACCTAAATCGCCATTTTCATCAGCCCATTCATCCCAAATTTTCACTCCGTTTTCTTGTAAATATTTGATGTTCGTGTCACCATTTAAAAACCACAACAATTCGTAAATAATCGATTTTAAGTGTAGTTTCTTAGTGGTTACCATTGGGAAACCTTCGCTTAAATCAAAACGCATTTGGTAACCAAAAACACTTAAGGTTCCAGTTCCTGTACGGTCGCCTTTTTGGTTGCCGTTTGCTAATACGTGTTTTACTAAATCGTGATATTGTTGCATTTTTAAGTCAGAAGTTAGAAGTTAGAAGTCAGAAGTTTTTGAAATCTTCAACAACTTATTCAATAATAAAATTAATGTGTAATATTAGCTACATCCTTTGGGTTATGCTTGTGCTTGAATAGAACAGCAAAAGCAATTGCAATTACTAAAGCATAAGCAGCAAAAGTTAACCAGATGTTGTGCCAGTCTTTTTCTCCTGTTGCAGCATCTGTAAAATACATGCTGATGATTTGTCCGCTGACAACACTTCCTAAAACAGCACCGAAACCGTTAGTCATCATCATGAATAAACCTTGAGCCGAAGAACGAATCTTAGAATCGGTTGAGGTTTCTACGAATAATGAACCTGAAATGTTAAAGAAATCAAATGCCATTCCGTAAACCACACAGGATAAAATAATCATCCATAATCCATCACCAGGATTTCCGTAAGCAAATAATCCGAAACGTAAAACCCATGCAATCATACTAAACAACATTACTTGTTTGATTCCGAAACGTCTTAAGAAAAATGGAATTGCCAAGATGAATAAGGTTTCTGAAATTTGAGAAATCGACATAATTAAAGTCGAATATTTTACTACTAATGAATCGGCATAAACTGGATCGTGTTTAAAGTCATCTAAAAATACATCACCGTAAGCGTTGGTTAATTGTAAAGCAGCTCCAAGGAACATACTGAATACAAAGAATAAGGCTAATTTGTAATCAGCAAATAATTTAAACGAACTTAATCCCATAAGTTCCATGAAAGACTTGTTTTCTGTAGTATTTCCTTCTGGTTCACATTTTGGTAATGTAAAGGAATACAATCCTAAGAAAATAGCAGCAATGGCGGCAATGTAAAATTGATTTTCAGAAGCTTTATTTCCGGTTAAGTTGGTAATCCACATCGCTACAATGAAACCAATAGTTCCCCAAACACGAATAGGTGGAAAGTCTTTCACCACATCTAAACCACCTTTTTTCAAGGCGTTGTAAGCAACAGAATTAGAAAGCGCAATGGTTGGCATGTAAAAAATCATTGCCACTAAAATCACCCAAAAGAAATCAGATGGATTGCTAACTTGTGGAACATATAAAAGTGTTAAACCTCCTAAAATATGAAGAGCTCCGTATAATTTTTCAGCATTTATCCATCGGTCGGCAACAATTCCGCAAAGTGTTGGCATAAAAATCGAAGCAATTCCCATAGTAGAAAAAATAGCTCCAAATTGTGCTCCATCCCAATTTTTAGTTCCAAACCAATAATTTGCTACTGTGATAAGCCAAGCTCCCCAAACGAAGAACTGGAAAAAGTTCATTATCGTTAATCTGAATTTTACATTCATACTGTTATAGTTAAAGTATTAAGATTCTTTTTTTGAGATTTCATCTCTAATTTTTGCTGCTTTTTCGTAGTCTTCGTTTTGCACAGCTTCGTCTAATTTTTCGTATAATTCTTTTAGCGAATAGCCTGAATAACTGTCAGCAGGAACAACTACATCTTCTTGTCCAAAAGTTTCTGGAGTAGAAAGAATGTCATCGTTTTCCTGGTTTTCTGCATTTTCAGAAGGATTAATGCTTAGGTAAATTCCAGCTTTGTCCAAGATGTTTTTGTAAGTAAAAATAGGAGCATTAAAGCGTAACGCTAACGCAATAGCATCTGAAGTTCTAGCGTCGATAATTTCTTCGATTTTGTCTCTTTCACAAATAATACTCGAATAGAAAACACCATCAACTAACTTATGAATAATCACTTGTTTTACCACGATGTCAAATCGGTCGGCAAAACTTTTAAATAAATCGTGTGTAAGTGGGCGAGGTGGTTTGATTTCTTTTTCTAAAGCAATAGCAATAGATTGAGCTTCAAAAGCACCGATAACGATAGGTAGTTTTCGGTCACCATCCACTTCATTTAAGATTAAGGCATAAGCTCCGTTTTGCGTTTGGCTATAGGAAATACCTTTTATAGTTAATTTTACTAAACTCATTTCAAATTGTTAATTATCATTTCTTTGATGTCTGATTTGGATTTTTAAACACCATCACAAAGTCAGAAAATGGCTAACAGAAAAACGGTTAGCCATTCGCTCCAAAAATAAAAAAAAGAGCTATCTAAACAAAGATAACTCTAATTTTAATTTAATATATTTTTTAAACAACTATTTTGTTACGAGTTGCTTGCTTTAAATGCTTTTAATTTTTCAATTAATTGAGGCACTACAGTGAAAGCATCACCTACAACTCCATAATCAGCTACTTTAAAGAAAGGTGCTTCTGGATCTGTGTTGATAACTACTTTTACTTTTGATGAGTTAATACCTGCAATATGTTGAATTGCTCCAGAGATTCCAACTGCAATGTACAAGTTAGAAGCTACTGGTTTTCCAGTTTGTCCAACGTGCTCACTGTGAGGTCTCCATCCGATGTCAGAAACTGGTTTAGAACATGCAGTTGCAGCACCTAAAACAGAAGCTAATTCTTCAATCATTCCCCAATTTTCTGGACCTTTCATTCCACGACCTGCAGAGACCACGATTTCAGCATCAGCGATAGTTACTTTTCCAGTTACTTTTTCTACGTTTTCAACTTTGATTCCGAAATCAGCATCGTTTAATGATGGTGCGAAGCTTTCTTCAGTCATTGCAGCAGCATTTTCTACTAATCCGAAAGAGTTTTTAGCAATTCCTAATACTTTTACTGGAGTTGAAATTTCAGTAATATTGAATGCTTTGTTTGAAAAAGCTGTTCTTTTTACTTGGAAAGGCGAAGTGCTTTCTGGTAACGCTACAACATTTGAAGCATAACCTGCTTCTAAAGCTACCGCTACGAGTGGAGCTAAATATAAACTATCTGTAGTTGAAGAAACTAATACAATTTGAGTTCCTTCTTTTTTAGCCGCTTGAGCAATTACATCAGCATATGCTTTTGCGCTAAAGTTGTTTAATTTATCGTTTGAAACGTTTAATACTTTGTCTACTCCGTAAGCCGCTAAAGCACTGTTGTCAGAGTTGTTAATAGTTACAGCGGTAACTGTTGTTCCCATTGAAGCAGCTACTTTTTTTGCGTAAGAAGCTAATTCGAATGCTACTTTTTTAATTTTTCCTTCTGCTGATTCAGCATATATTAATATCGACATGATTCTTTAATTTTTAGGTTTGAAATTAGATAACTTTCGCTTCGTTATGTAATAAGTTAATTAACTCATCTAAGTTGTCAGCATTTACTAATTTAACTGCTGATTTAGCAGCTGGTTTTTCAAATTTAACAGCTTTTGTTGTAGTTGCGTCGCCAGTTGGTTCTACTAGAGTTAAGGCTTTAGTTCTTGCCATCATGATTCCTCTCATGTTTGGAATACGTAAATCTTTTTCTTCTACTAAACCTTTTTGACCACCAATAATTAATGGTAAACCTGCAGAAATAGTTTCTTTTCCACCGTCAATTTCTCTAGTTACTTTTGCTTCGTTTCCATTTACGTCGATACCAACACAAGCGTTTACGAAATTGAAACCTAATAATCCAGCAACCATTCCTGGAACCATTCCACCATTATAGTCTAACGATTCTTTTCCAGCAATTACTAAATCATAACCTCCGTTTTTAACAACTTCAGCTAATTGTTTTGCAACAAACATTCCGTCTGTTGGGTTTGCATTAATACGAATTGCTTCGTCTGCTCCAATTGCTAATGCTTTTCTTAAAGTTGCTTCAGCGTCAGCTCCACCAACATTTACAACAGTAACATTTGCTCCTTGTTGCTCTTTAAACCAAATGGCTCTTGTTAAACCAAATTCATCATTAGGATTAATTACAAATTGAACACCGTTAGTGTCAAACTCACTGTCACCATTGACAAAATTAATCTTTGAAGTAGTATCAGGTACGTGACTGATGCAAACTAATATTTTCATTTTTATGTATTTTGTTAGTGAATATTTTCTGTCCCAAAAATACAAAATAATTTCTAAATAAAAACTATGCACGCATAATAAATATGTTTTTCTTAGATAAATTAGCTTTTTTTTAGGAATAGTTTAATTACGGAGTTGTGTTTTGTGTTTTGATTGAATATTTTTAACGCTAAAACGTTTTAGTAGAAAGTGTTGCCATTTTTTTTAATAACGAATTAGAATAATTATATTTTTCTTACTTTTGCCAATCATAATTCAAAAGAAATTAATTTCATGAGAACGATACAATTTAGAGAAGCTATTTGTGAAGCGATGAGCGAAGAAATGCGTCGCGACGAATCAATATATTTAATGGGTGAAGAAGTAGCAGAATATAATGGAGCTTATAAAGCTTCAAAAGGGATGCTAGATGAATTTGGACCAAAACGTGTAATTGATACTCCTATCGCAGAGTTAGGATTTGCAGGAATCGCTGTAGGTTCGGCTATGAATGGGAATCGTCCTATTGTAGAGTTCATGACGTTCAACTTCTCATTAGTAGGAATTGACCAAATTATCAACAACGCAGCAAAAATGCGTCAAATGTCTGCTGGACAATTTCCAATGCCAATGGTATTCAGAGGTCCAACAGCTTCTGCAGGTCAGTTAGGTGCAACACACTCACAAGCTTTTGAAAATTGGTTTGCAAACACTCCAGGTTTAAAAGTAGTAGTTCCTTCTTCTGTTTACGATGCTAAAGGTTTATTAAAATCAGCTATTCGTGATAATGATCCAGTTATTTTCATGGAGTCAGAACAAATGTATGGCGATAAAGGTGAAGTGCCAGAAGGAGAATACACTATTCCATTAGGTGTTGCTGATATCAAGAGAGAAGGTACAGATGTTACAATTGTTTCATTTGGTAAAATCATTAAAGAAGCTTACGCTGCGGCTGATGAATTAGCAAAAGAAAATATTTCTTGTGAAATTATCGATTTAAGAACGGTTCGTCCTATGGATTACGATGCGATTTTAAATTCGGTTAAAAAAACAAACAGATTAGTAGTTTTAGAAGAAGCTTGGCCATTTGCTTCAGTTGCTTCTGAGATAACTTATATGGTACAAGAAAAAGCATTTGATTACTTAGATGCTCCAGTTCAAAGAATTACAACTGCAGATACTCCGGCGCCTTACTCACCAACTTTATTAAAAGAATGGTTACCTAATTCGCAAGATGTAATTAAGGCTGTGAAAAAAGTTATGTATAAATAATAATTAACTTATTATATTTGGAACTTCATCAGTAACTTTCTGATGAAGTTTTTTTTTCCTATGAAGACAAAAATTGTATTATTCTTTTTATTTCTAAGCTCAATAGTTATTGGGCAAACCAAGGTTGGTGGAAAAGTAACTGACGAATTTGGTGATCCTGTAGCTTTTGCAAATGTTATATTTAAAAACTCAAAAGAAGGAGTAATTACCGATGAAAATGGGAATTTCTATTTTGAATCTAAAGAAAACTATTCCACGTTAGTGGTTTCTTATGTGGGATTCGAAAAGAAAGAAATTTCATTAAAACCTGGTTTGAATTCGGGGTTAAAAATAGAGTTGAAGTCGGGTACAGAGCTTAAAGAAGTTGTAATTTATACAGGTAAAACGTCAAAAAAGAACAATCCAGCTATCGATATATTGCGAAAAATTTGGGAACGTAGAAGAAAGAACGGACTCAAAATGTTTAAACAATACGAATATGATAAGTATGAAAAAGTTGAATTTGACTTAAATACCATCGATTCTGCTTTCATGAATAGTAAAGTGTTTAAAGGAATGGAATTTGTTTTTGACCAAATTGACACTTCAAGTATTTCAGGAAAAACCTATTTGCCAATTTTTATCAATGAAACACTAAGTGAAGTTTATGGCGATAATGAAGCAAAAAAAACAAAAGAAATTACAAAAGCCAATAAAAATTCTGGATTTGGTTCAGGTGATGGAGTAAATACATTCATCAAAGATTTATATGCTGATTTCGATATCTATGACAATTACTTAAAGTTTTTCGATAAAGATTTCGTGAGTCCTTTGTCAAGAACAGGAATCAATGTTTATAATTACGTTTTAAATGATAGTATGTACATCGATAACAAATGGTGTTATAATATTGTGTACTATCCAAGACGTAAAAATGAATTGACTTTCAAAGGAGATTTCTGGGTAAACGATACCACTTTTGCTATTAAGAAAATTAATTTAGAAGCCAGTAAAAGTGCCAATATTAACTGGGTAAAAGAAATTTATATTGAGCAAGAATATGAGGTTTTAAATGATTCTGTTTTTTTATTGACAAGAGATTACATGATGTCTGATTTTAGTTTTTCTAAAAAAGAAGAATCGAAAGGAGTTTACGGAAAAAGAACAACGCTTGCTAAAAATCATAAATTCAACGTTAAGAAAGACGATAAATTCTATAAACAAGAAGTCAATTTCTATGATAATGCTGTTTTCAACAAACCCGACGAATATTGGGAAGCCAATCGATTTGAAGCTTTAAATAAAAACGAAGCTGGAATTTACAAAATGCTCGACACTTTAAAAGAAGTGCCGCGTTTTAAACGAATTTACAGTCTTGCCTCAATTTTGGGAAGTGGTTATATTGAAATTCCAAAATGGAAAATGGACTACGGACCAATATTTTCAACTTTTGGATATAACGATGTTGAAGGGCAAAGATTAAGAGCTGGTGGTAGAACTTATTTTGGTTCAAATGATAAGTGGCGCATTCAAGGTTACACGGCTTACGGATTTAGAGACAACCAATTCAAATATGGAATTTCGGGTAGATGGATGGTGAATCCAAATAAAAGATTGATTTTATCCATAGGAAATCGTCGCGATGTGGAACAAATGGGGGTTAGTTTAACAACTTCAAATGATGTTTTAGGGAGAAGTTTTGCTTCGTCGGCACTTTTTGCAAGTGGTGTTAATAACCAATTAACTTCTGTAAATCTTACAACTTTAGGATTTGAAATAGAGCCAGCAAAGAATTTTACTTTCCAAACGAATTTAACGTACAGAACATTAAAATCGGCATCAAGCGAATTTAGTTTGGATTATTACACTGATTTGACTCAAACCGAAATTAAAAGTGAAGTAAAGCAATCAGAAATAAATTTTGTAGCAGAATATACTCCAAAACGTAAAACCGTAGGTTATGGTGTTGATCGTATGGATGTAGATTTCAATTATGCTCGTGTTTTCCTAAGCTATAGTAACGGTTTAAAAGGGGTTTTGAATAGTGATTTTAATTATCAAAAATTGCAACTTTATTATCGTCAACCAGCTATGATTGGTGGTTTTGGTCGATTATTTACCACTTTCGAAACTGGAAAAATTTTCGGAGAAGTACCACTTGGTTTAATGGGGGTAATTCCTGGAAATCAATCTTGGTTTGTAATCGAAAACACTTATAACTTATTAGATTACTACGATTTTGTGGCAGATGAATATGCTTCTTTACATTTTGAACACCATTTTAACGGAAGATTATTTTCGAGAGTTCCGCTTTTAAGAAAATTAAATTTACGTGAAATCATTGGAATAAAAGGTGTTTACGGAAGAGTTTCTGATGAAAATGTAATGTTGAATGCTTCGGGTTTAACGTATATTGCGCCAGAAGATATTTACTGGGAATATCATGCAGGTGTTGGAAATATTTTTAAAGTATTGCGTGTCGATTTTGCTTGGAGAGGAAGTTACTTAGAAATGCCAGATGCTAGAAAATTTGCTGTAAGGGCTTCTTTCGGTTTTTATTTCTAAACCTATATTTTTTTTGCAAAACTCTTTTGTTTCTCATGTTTTATAGTGGTAACTTTGCACCCGTTTTAAAAACATAAGATAAAATGACAGCAGATAAAATTACTACATTTGATGTATTGATTGAGATTCCAAGAGGAAGTAGAAACAAATACGAATACGATTTTGAATTAAAAAGAATGCGTTTTGACAGAATGTTATTTTCGTCAATGATGTATCCAGCAGATTACGGATTTATTCCAGAAACGTTAGCATTAGATGGTGATCCATTAGATGTTTTGGTTTTAGTAAACGAACCAACATTTCCAGGTTGTGTTATGGAAGTAAAACCCATTGGTGTTTTCCACATGGCAGACGACAAAGGACCAGATGAGAAAGTGATTTGTGTACCAGTTTCTGACCCAATTTGGAATAAATTAAACGATTTAAGCGATGTAAATCCTCACTTAATTAAAGAAATCGAGCACTTCTTCCAAGTGTATAAAGATTTAGAAAATAAAAAAGTAGATGTTGAAGGTTGGGGAGACGTTAATGAAGCAAAAGAAATTTTGACAAAATGTACGAATCGTTTCAACGAAATCGAAAATAAACCAGAAGGATTGTTTAGTATTAAATAATTTTTTAGTTCTCAATAAATAAAAAGGCAGTATTTTTCTAAAAATATTGCCTTTTTTGTTTTATTTTCTTAATATTACCATAAAATAAACAAACAAAATAACTAAATTATATTTTATGGAATCAATGATGATTTATGTGCCAATAGTCATGGCACTATTAGGATTAGCATTTATGGCTGTCAAACGCGCTTGGGTTCTTAAGCAAGATGCTGGAGATGGAAAAATGAAAGAAATTTCAGATTACATCTACGAAGGAGCCTTAGCCTTTTTAAAAGCAGAATACAAATTATTAACGTTTTTCGTCCTTGGAGCGAGTGTGGTTCTTGCAGGAATTTCATTTATTGTTCCAACAACACATTGGTTAATCGTAATTGCATTTATTTTCGGAGCTATATTTTCTGCTTATGCAGGTAATATTGGGATGAAAATCGCAACAAAAACAAATGTTAGAACTACGCAAGCGGCTCGTACAAGTTTACCACAAGCATTAAAAGTTTCTTTTGGTGGTGGAACAGTAATGGGATTAGGTGTTGCTGGTTTAGCAGTTTTAGGATTAACTGGATTCTTTATCATATTCTTTAGATTTTTTATGAACGGAGAATGGACATCAACAGATGACATGACTATCGTTCTTGAAACTTTAGCAGGATTTTCTCTTGGAGCAGAATCTATCGCTTTGTTTGCTCGTGTTGGTGGAGGTATTTATACAAAAGCTGCCGATGTAGGTGCTGACTTAGTAGGAAAAGTAGAAGCTGGAATTCCAGAAGACGATCCACGTAATCCTGCTACAATTGCAGATAACGTTGGAGATAACGTTGGAGACGTTGCAGGTATGGGTGCCGATTTATTCGGTTCGTATGTAGCAACCGTATTAGCGGCAATGGTTTTAGGAAATTATGTAATTAAAGATATGGGTGGTAAAATCGATGACGCTTTTGGCGGAATTGGACCAATTTTATTACCAATGGCAATCGCTGGTTTCGGAATTTTATTTTCTATCATTGGAACAATGTTAGTTAAAATTTCAAGCGACGATGCTAAAGAAGCGCAAGTTCAAAAAGCATTAAACATTGGAAACTGGGTTTCTATTGCTTTAACAGCTATTGCTTGTTTTTTCTTAATTACTTTCATGTTGCCAGAAACTATGCAAATGTCATTCTTTGGTGAAGGAATTCAAGAGATTTCTTCAATGAGAGTTTTCTATGCATCTTTAATTGGACTATTTGTTGGTGGAGCAATTTCATCAGTAACTGAATATTACACAGGATTAGGTACAAAACCAGTTATGGCTATCGTACAAAAATCGTCAACTGGAGCAGGAACTAACGTAATCGCTGGTTTAGCAACAGGTATGATTTCTACTTTCCCAACAGTAATTTTATTTGCTGCTGCAATCTGGTCAACTTATGCTTTAGCAGGATTTTACGGAGTAGCTTTAGCAGCTTCTGCAATGATGGCAACAACTGCAATGCAGTTAGCAATCGACGCCTTTGGACCAATCTCTGATAATGCTGGTGGAATCGCTGAAATGAGTGAATTACCAAAAGAAGTTCGTACTCGTACAGATATTTTAGATTCTGTAGGTAACACAACGGCTGCAACCGGAAAAGGTTTCGCAATCGCATCTGCTGCTTTAACTTCGTTAGCTTTATTTGCAGCTTATGTAACTTTTACAGGAATTGATGGTATTAATATCTTCAAAGCGCCGGTATTAGCAATGTTATTTGTTGGAGGTATGATTCCAGTAGTTTTCTCTGCATTAGCAATGAATTCAGTAGGAAAAGCGGCAATGGACATGGTATACGAAGTGCGTCGTCAGTTCAAAGAAATCCCAGGAATTATGGAAGGAACTGGAAAACCAGAATACGGAAAATGTGTTGAAATTTCTACAAAAGCCGCTTTACGCGAAATGATGTTGCCTGGAATCTTAACAATCGGTTTCCCAATTGCAATTGTATTATTAGGTAAATTAGTTTACGCAGATAACAACCAATTAATCGCTGAAATGTTAGGTGGATATATGGCTGGAGTTACCGTTTCAGGTGTACTTTGGGCTGTGTTCCAAAATAACGCTGGTGGTGCTTGGGATAACGCTAAAAAATCGTTCGAAGCTGGAGTTATGATTAACGGTGAAATGACATACAAAGGTTCTGATGCGCACAAAGCAGCAGTAACTGGTGATACTGTTGGAGATCCATTTAAAGATACTTCTGGACCATCAATGAACATCTTAATTAAATTAACGTGTTTAATTGGTTTAGTAATCGCTCCAATCTTAGGAGGTCATGGTGCTACAACTGAAAAAGGAGCTTGTTGTGCAAAAACAGAAATGATGTGTTGCGATACAGGAAAATGCGATATGTCTAAATGTGCTGATATGACAAAAGAAGAATGTGCTAAAATGTGTGAAGACAATGGCTGTTCTCAAGAATGTAAAGAAAAATGTATGGCAATGTATGATGAAAACGGAAAATTCATCGGAGATGCTGGACATGTTCATGACGAAAATTGCAACCATGGAAAACATGAGGAAATCATCAAAATGGATGTAAAAAAAGTAAAAGACGATAACGGAAAAGTAAAAGCAACAGTTACCATTACTAAGAAAGTAGATGGTAAAGAAACTACTGAAGAAAAAGTTTTCGAAGGAGACGATTTAGAAGTAGAAGCAAAAATTGCTGAACTAGGAAAATAATCTTTTTCTATACAAATAATGAAAACCGCACAGCAATGTGCGGTTTTTTTATTTAATTTTAGCCAAACAAACACAACTCCAATGAAATACAAAATACTGACTTTGTTGTTGCTCTTTTCTGTAATTAGCTCTGCACAACAAACTCTTAATTTAATACCGAAGCCGAATTCAGTCGAATTAAAAAAAGGACATTTCGTTTTAAATAAAGAAACTGTAATCGTAGCTGATGAAAATTCTTTTGAAGCAAAGTATCTTCAAAATGAAATTAATAATAGAACAGGTTTTTTGTTGAAAATTTCTTTAAATTCTAATTCAAAAAGTAAAATCGGATTTTTTGATATGTTGATGCCAGGAGTTACTTTTGAAATTGATTCATTAGGGAATCGTTCAATAAATAGAAATAAAGGAAAATATTTTCTTAGAATTGAGAAAAGCGAAATTACAATTGCTCAATGTGATGATATTGGTAATTTTTACGGAATTCAAACTTTATTACAGTTAATTCCATTTGAAAAGAAGAATGAAATTAGAATTCCGTGTTTAGATATTGACGACCAACCCAAATTCCAATGGCGCGGCATGCATTTAGACGTTTCTCGTCATTTCTTTCCAAAAGATTTTATCAAAAAATACATTGATTATTTAGCAATGTACAAGATGAATACCTTTCATTGGCATTTGACAGATGACCAAGGTTGGCGCATCGAAATCAAAAAATATCCAAAATTAACTGAAGTCGGCGCATGGCGAAACGGCTCCATGATTGGACATTACACCGATCAAACTTTTAACGACATTCGTTATGGCGGATTTTATACCCAAGAAGAAATCAAAGAAATTGTAGCTTACGCCAAAGAACGCCACATCACCATTGTTCCAGAAATTGAAATGCCAGGTCACGCTTTAGCAGCCTTAGCTTCTTATCCTGAATTTTCTTGTACAGGCGGACCATTTGAAGTGGGAAAAACGTGGGGCGTTTTAGAAGATGTTTTTTGCCCAAAAGACGAAACGTTTGCTTTTTTAGAAAATATTTTGACCGAAGTTATCGCATTATTTCCATCTGAATACATTCACATCGGTGGTGATGAATGTCCAAAAGTTCGCTGGAAAAGTTGTTCGCATTGTCAAAAGAGAATTAAAGAGGAACATCTAAAAGACGAACATGAATTACAAAGTTATTTTATCCAGAGAATTGAAAAATTTGTCAACAGTAAAGGTCGAAAAATCATCGGCTGGGACGAAATTTTAGAAGGCGGATTAGCACCAAACGCAGCCGTTATGAGTTGGCGTGGTACTGAAGGCGGAATCGCAGCAGCCAAACAAAAACATTTCGTAGTCATGTCGCCGGGATCTCATTGTTATTTTGACCATTATCAAGGGGAACCCAAAAACGAACCGATTGCTTTTGGAGGTTATACCAATTTGGAAAAAGTATATTCTTTTAATCCCATTCCGAAGGAACTTTCAGTAGATGAATCGAAATATATTTTAGGTGCTCAAGCCAATCTTTGGACAGAATACATCAATACGCCAGAACATGTTGAATATATGCTTTTCCCAAGAATAGCTGCGCTTTCCGAAGTTGTTTGGGGAACATCCAATCCGAAAGAATACAAAGAATTCGAAAAAAGACTGATTTCACATTTTGAAATGTATTATAAAAAAGGAATCAACTACAGCAAAGCCATTTTCGAAGTAACTTCTAAAGTACAACCTGCTGAAAACGGTGTGGCTTTCGAATTAAAATCAGTAAATCCAAACGGAATTAAATTTACCACTGATGGTTCAGAGCCAATCGCAAATTCAATTTCTTATGAAAAACCAATTCTAGTAACTTCAAATCAAACCATAAAAGCGGCTTATTTTGAAAACGGTAAGGCTAAAAGTGCCACCATCGAGCAACCGTTTTTCATCACAAAGTCAACTGGAAAAAAGATTGAATTGGTACATCAACCTCACGAAAATTATGGAATTGGAGGTCCTTTTACTTTGGTGGATGGCATGAAAGGAAATACTTCTAAATTTGGAAGAGATTGGTTAGGTTTCTGGGGAAAAGATATGAATGCTACTATCGATTTAGGAAAAACAGAAATGATTTCAAAAATCAGTATCAATACACTTTTATCAGAAGGAAGTTGGATTTATTATCCAAAAAGCATTGGAATTTTAGTTTCAAAAGATGGTGAAAATTATATTCCAATTACGATTATTTCTTCCAAAGAAATTGATGAAAATAAAGGAAAAATCGTAGTTAAATTCGACAAACAAAACGTTCAATTTATAAAAGTCATTGCAGAAAACAACGGAATCATAGCAGATGGAAAACCTGGAGCCGGTTCCAACAGTTGGTTATTTGTAGACGAAATAAGTGTAGAATAATGACAAACAGAAGAAATTTTTTAAAAACGACCGCTTTAGCAACTGCTGGCGTGGCATTTCAATCGTTTCATTCCAAATCGGATGAAACGGAAGTTGAAATTAATTCAGGAAAAACAAACAAACCAATCGTACTTTCTACATGGAATTTCGGTTTACAAGCTAACGAAGCTGCTTGGGAAGTACTTAAAAATAAAGGTCGCGCTTTAGATGCAGTTGAAGCAGGAGTGAAAATTCCAGAAGGCGATCCAAATGAGAGAAGTGTAGGTTACGGCGGTCGTCCGGATAGAGATGGTCGCGTAACATTAGACGCTTGTATCATGGACGAATTTTCGAATATCGGTTCGGTGGCTTGTTTGGAACACATCAAACATCCTATTTCCGTAGCAAGAATGGTGATGGAAAAAACGCCTCATGTGATGTTGGTAGGTGAAGGCGCTTTGCAGTTTGCCATTGCACAAGGATTCAAAAAAGAAAATTTGTTAGTTGAAGCTTCCGAAAAAGAATGGAAAGAATGGCTAAAAACGAGTGAATATTTACCAAAAGCAAATATCGAAAATCACGATACCATCGGAATGATTGCTTTAGATGCTCAAGGGAATTTGTCTGGCGCATGTACTACAAGTGGTATGGCATTTAAAATGCACGGACGAGTAGGAGATTCCCCAATTATTGGTGCTGGTTTATATGTAGATAACGAAATTGGTGCAGCAACAGCAACAGGTCACGGCGAAGAAGTAATCCGAATTACAGGTTGTCATTTAGTAGTAGAATTAATGCGTCAAGGAAAATCGCCACAAAAGGCTTGTGAAGAAGCCGTGATGCGAATTGTAAAACTGACTCAAAATCGAGGAAAAAATCTAAAAGATATCCAAGTTGGGTTCATTGCCTTGAATAAAAAAGGTGAATTTGGTTCTTATTGTGTACAAGGTGGTTTCAATTATGCTGTTCACGATGTAACCGGAAATAAATTAATCGATGCGAATTACTTTTTGAAATAATTTTTCGCCACAGATTAAAGGATTTTAAGGATTATTTAATCCGTGAGAATTTGTGTAATCCGTGGCTAATATTCATGACTTATGTTCCAGAATAAAAAAATAGAAATCGCTTGTTTTAACCTTGAATCTGCTCTAATAGCACAAAATGCTGGAGCTGACAGAGTGGAATTATGTGCAGACATGTCAGTTGGTGGAACAACACCTTCTATTGAAATCATTCAACAAGCTCGCGAAAATTTGAACATCGATTTATACGTAATGATTCGTCTAAGAGGAGGAAATTTCGTTTACTCAGAAGCAGAATTTGAACAAATAAAATCGGAAATCGAGACCATCAAAAAACTTGGAGTCAACGGATTTGTTTTTGGAATTTTGAAGGATGATAATACGATTAATATCGAACAAAATAAAGTCTTAGTTGAATTAGCAAAACCATTTCCTTGCACATTTCACAGAGCATTTGATGAGGTTTCAGATTTAAAAAAAGCATTAGAAGATGTTATTTTTTGTGGATTTTCAACGATTTTAACTTCTGGAACTTTTCCAAATGTGATGGAAGGAAAAGAAGTTTTAAAACAATTAGTCAAACAAGCTAATAATCGCATCGAAATAATGCCCGGTGGAGGATTGCGTTCGACTAATATTTCAGAATTAGACGAAATGGTTAATACTAATTGGTATCATTCTTCTGCCATTACCGATGGAAGTGAAATTGCTAGTCCAGAGGAAATTGTTCAATTGAAGAAAAAGTTGCTATCTTAAATGAACTTACATGCCTTATATGTTTAAAAAAATCTTCGTTTTTATATTGTGTCTAAATTGTTTTTTCATTTTTGGACAAACTTCCTATCGCAATTTGTCAACGGAAAACTGGACATTCAACAAGCAAAACGAAGTAAAAAAATACAAGGCAACCATTCCCGGAACCGTTCACACCGATTTATTTCAAAACCAATTAATTCCTGATCCGTTTTTTGGAGCTAATGAAAAGCAATTGCAATGGATTGAAAATGAGAATTGGGAATATGAAACAGAATTTATACTTACTACTAAAGAGTTAAAAACCGAAAATATAGATTTGGAGTTTGAGGGTTTGGACACCTATGCATCGGTTTATTTGAATGGAGAACTAGTTTTAGAAGCGGATAATATGTTCCGAAAATGGACAATTTCTGCCAAATCACATTTGAAAATTGGAACCAATCATTTAAAAGTAGTTTTTCATTCCGCGGTTCAAAAAGGAAAAGAGGAAGCGAAAAAAATATCTTATACCTTACCCGAAAAAGAACGTGTTTTTGTTAGAAAAGCACAATATCAATTTGGTTGGGATTGGGGCCCACGATTTGTAACGGCAGGAATTTGGAAAAAAGTCCAATTGAAGTTTTGGAATTCGGCTAAAATCGAAAACATGAAATTCAGTCAAGTCGAATTGAATGACAAAAAAGCGATTTTAGAATTCACAACCGAAATTTACGTTTCCAAAGTCAAAACAATTCAGTTAAAAATCAATAAAAAATCGGAAACATTCAATCTTAAAAAAGGAAAGAACAAAATCAAAATGCAATATGAAATTGCAAATCCAAAACTTTGGTGGTGTAATGGATTAGGTGATGCTAATTTATATCCTTTTACTGTTGAAATTAGTCAGAAAAAGCAGTTTTTGGATTCGAAAAAGCTAAATATTGGCTTGAGAACTATCGAATTAATTCAGGAAAAAGACCAAGCTGGGAAAAGTTTTTATTTTAAATTAAATGGGAAACCCGTGTTCATGAAAGGTGCCAATATAGTTCCACCTGATAGTTTTTTACCACGAGTTTCAGATTCTACTTATTTTTCATTGGTTGAAAATGCTAAAAATGCGAACATGAACATGCTACGTGTTTGGGGTGGAGGAGTCTATTTTGAAGATGCGTTTTATGAAGCTTGTGATGCCAAAGGAATTTTAGTTTGGCAAGATTTTATGTTTGCTTGTTCTATGTATCCGGGCAATGAAAAATTTGTGCAAAATGTAAAACAAGAAGTAATTGATAACGTAAATCGTTTGCAAAATCATCCGAGTATTGCGATTTGGTGTGGCAATAATGAAAACGACGAAGGTTGGCACAATTGGGGTTGGCAAAAACAGTTTAAGTATACCAAAGCCGATTCGACTCAAATTTGGAATGATTATAAAAAAGTATTTCATGAAATGATTCCGAAAACTTTAGATAGTTTACTTCCGAAAGAAAAAAATATTTATTGGTCATCTTCGCCATCGATTGGTTGGGGACGAAAAGAAAGTTTAACTCAAGGTGATTCGCACTATTGGGGAGTTTGGTGGGGAAAAGAACCGTTTGAAATTTATGAGAATAAAGTTGGGCGATTTATGAGCGAATACGGTTTTCAAGGCATGCCAAATTTAGAAACCTTGCAAAAAGTAATACGTAAAGAAGATTTGAATTTCACTTCCGAAGCTTTTAAAAATCATCAAAAACATCCAACAGGTTATGAAACCATCAACGAATACATGGAGCGCGATTATGTAGTGCCAAAAGATTTTGAAAATTATCTTTATGTTTCGCAATTGTTACAAGCTCGTGGAATGAAAATCGCAATTGAAGCTCACCGCTTGGCAAAACCTTATTGTATGGGTACTTTGTATTGGCAATTTAACGATTGTTGGCCAGTCACGTCATGGAGTTCGTTGGATTATTATGGGAATTGGAAAGCGGCTCATTACCAAGTCAAAGAAAGTTTTGCGCCTATTTTTTTAGCAGTAGCAGAAAAAACAGATGGACTTTCAATTATAGGAAGTAATGATAACTTGGAAGTAAAAGCTGGTATAGTTACGGTAAAATTAATTGATTTTTCTGGGAAAGAACTTTGGACTGCTTCTAAAGAATGTGTTTTAGATGTTGAAAAAAATACAACGTGTATGCAGATTTCCTATGCAGATTTCCCAAAATTTGTAAAAGAAAAAACGGTGTTGCAGATTGAATTTAGTGGTAATCATAAAAATACAGTAGCATATCATTATTTTGTAAAACCAAAAGAATTACAATTAGAACAACCAACTATTGAAGTGAAAATTGTGGGTGAAACACTTATTGAAGTTAAAACAAATACTTTTGCTAAAAATGTGTATTTGCAGTCGGATGGTCGTTTTTTTAATGACAACTATTTTGATTTGATTCCAGGAATTCCTAAAATAATTAAAACCGATCGACCAACTGATAATATTATGGTGAAATCGTTGTTTGATACAATGAAATAAAAAAAACGCCTCAATTGAGGCGTTTCATATATCTAAAATAATCCGTTTAATTCGGCATCAATTCTATTAATGATGGTTCCTAAATCTTCTGGATTGTTTACAAAATCAAAATTATCAACATCAATAATGACTAATTTACCTTTATCATACGTTTGAATCCAAGCTTCGTATCTTTCGTTCAAACGACTTAAATAATCAATTGAAATTGAGTTTTCATAATCTCTTCCTCTTTTGTGAATTTGGCTTACTAAATTTGGAATCGAACTTCTTAAATAAATCAATAAGTCGGGCGATCCTACTAAACTTTCCATCAATTCGAAAAGTGAAGTGTAATTATTAAAATCTCGGTTCGACATTAATCCCATTGCGTGAAGATTGGGTGCAAAAATATGTGCGTCTTCGTAAATGGTTCTGTCTTGAATAATGTTTTTACCACTTTCACGAATTTGCAATACTTGACGAAAACGACTGTTTAGGAAATAAATCTGAAGATTAAAACTCCAACGTTCCATTTGGTGATAAAAATCATCCAAATACGGATTATCCACAACATCCTCAAAGTGTGGTTCCCATTTAAAATGTTTCGCTAATAATCTTGTTAACGTCGTTTTTCCTGCTCCAATATTTCCTGCTACTGCTATGTGCATTATGGTAAAATTATTTTGTAATTAGTAATTTCATTTTGGGTAAAAATAGACAAAATTCCATCTCTAAAGAAAAATTTTGAAATGATTTTTTCATCAATTGCTATTTTACTGCTACTCTTAGAAGTTAAGTCGTAATAATACAATTGATGTTCTATTTGATAAATTAAATTGTTGCTTTTTGTTAGTTGAATAGCTTCAAATTTTGGAAGAATTACTAATTTTTCAATTGTACCATAGATTGAAATGCGATACAAATTCAAATTAATATCGGTCCAATAAAAATGCGTGTAATCGGATTCATAGTGTAATATCGGATTTTCAAGCATCGTAGAAATCCATTTAAAAGTATCTGTATTTACGTTGTATAAACCAATTTTTGATGAAATACTGTCGTAAATCCAAATTTGGTTTTGGGAAGACAATGCAACAGCTTCTAAAGTGACCGGAGTTGATTTTAAGTTGAAATCTATTTTTTTGATTTCGTTTAATTGATTGTCTAAAAGGACTACAGTGTTGAAATTTTTATAGAAAACGACAATTTGTAATGGATTTTGAAAGTCTACTCTTGTGATTTTCCCTAAACCTAAATTATTGTATTGATAGGTTATAGTTTCGCTATTTTTGATTAAAATATTGTTTTTGATGCTGTAATTATTCTGTTGATTGTCAAAGCCTAAAAAAACATCACATTCTATTTTTATGCTATTTTGTTTTGTGGTTGAAATTAGTTCTTGACCTTTCATTGAAAAGCAGAACAAATTTAAAATTAATATAAATAGTGTTTTTTTTACCAGCATCGTTAAACTATTTCTGAAAGTCAGGGTCTAATATACTACTTTAACATAAAAATAGCAGTTAAATTGTGTAACAAAATGCACTATTTGTAGTCTATATATACATCTATAACATTTGAAAAGAATGAAAAAAATAATTATTGCTTCGATTTTAATGATTTCTGGGTTTCTAAATGCTCAGAATTTCCAAGGAATGGCGGTTTACGAATCTAAAACGAGTACGGCTGATTTCATGAAAGGAATGGGTGGAAACCGTGAGATTACTCCCGAAATGCAAAAACAAATAGAAGAGCGTATGAAAAAAATGTTTGAAAAAACATTTATTTTAAATTTTGATAAAACAGCCTCTATTTATAAAGAAGAAGAAAAATTAGATGCTCCAGGTCAACAAGGTGGTGGACGAATGATGATGTCGATGATGGGCGGTGGTGGAACACACTATAAAAACGCAAAAGACAAACAATATATTGTAGACAAGGAATTCTTCGGAAAAGAGTTTTTAATTAAAGATTCGTTACCTAAATACGATTGGAAATTAGAAGGGGAGTCAAAGCAAATTGGAAATTATACTTGTTTCAAAGCAACAGCAGTAGTGAAAGTAAGTGAGTCTGATTTTAGAAATTTTAGATTTAGAAATAACAACAATGCTAAAGAAGGTGATAAAAAAGCAGAAACGGTAAAAGATACTGCAAAAGCTAAGAAAACCAATTTTACAGATGATTGGGAAATGCCAAAAGAAAATACTATTACAGCTTGGTATTGTCCTGAAATCCCTGTGAATCAGGGTCCAGAGAATTATTGGGGATTACCAGGTTTAATTTTGGAAGTTAACGATGGGAAAACTGTGATTTTGTGTTCTAAATTAGTTTTAAATTCTAAAGAAAAGGTTGAAATTAAACCTGCTTCTAAAGGAAAAGAGATAACTCAAAAAGAGTATGACGAAACCGTGAAAAAGAAAATGGAAGAAATGCGTGAGATGAACTCAGGTCCAGGTGGTCAACGTGGTGGATTTAGAATGGGAGGCGGACGTTAATTTTCTATAAAAGAATTATGAAAAAAATATTTTTTATCCTTATAATGGCACTTACTACAAGTGCCTTTTCTCAAAATATCCGTTTCGAAGGTACTGTTAAAGATACTACAGGTGTAGGCTTGGAAATGGCTAATATTATGGCGATTAATCAACAAACAAAAGCCATGGATGCTTATGCTATCACAAATGAAACGGGAAAATTTATCCTAAATTTAAAAGCGGGCACGGCTTACACACTTAAAGTAAGCTATATTGGTTTTCAAACGTTTGAAAAATCGGTTACGACTGGAACAACTGCTATGAATTATCCAGTGGTATTAAAAGAAGGAACTCAACTAAACGAAGTAGAAATTGTACATGAAATGCCAGTGAGTGTTTCAGGGGATACGATTATTTATAATTCAGATTCGTTTACTAATGGCACCGAACGAAAGTTGGAAGATGTTTTGAAAAAGCTTCCAGGTGTTGAAGTAAATAAAGATGGGGAAATTGAAGTAGAAGGTAAGAAAGTTCAAAAAGTAATGGTAGAAGGAAAAGATTTCTTTGACGGTGATACAAAGTTAGCTACCAAAAATATTCCTGCAGACGCTTTAGATAAAATTCAAGTTTTACGTAATTATAACGAGGTTTCTAATTTAAAAGGATTAGAAAATAACGAAGAAAGTATCGCCATAAACATTAAACTTAAAGAAGGGAAAAAGAATTTCTGGTTTGGAGATATGATGGCTGGAATTGGTGTTGGAATGGAAGACACCCGATTCATAGTCAATCCGAAGTTGTTTTTTTATAGTCCGAAATACAGTTTAAATGTAATTGCTAATGTGAATAATATTGGAGAATTACCATTAACAGCTCAAGATTATTTCAAGTTTACAGGTGGTTTTAAAAATATGATGCGTAAAGGTGGTTCATCTTTTAATGTAGCTTCTAATGACTTAGGAATTATGGGACTTCGAAATAATCAAGCAGCTAATATTGAGTCTACTTTTGGAGCAGCTAACTTTAGTTTTAATCCATCGAAAGCTTGGACTTTAAGTGGTTTTGGAATTTTGTTAGGAAATAAAACCGAAATTGAAACTACAACGATTTCAAATCGTACAGATAATTTACCTGACGGATCAACCGAAACTACAATAGAAAATCGCGAAGATTTTACGAGACAAGATAGTAAACAAGTATTGTTTAAATTAAGTTCAAGTTATGTACCTTCAGAAAAAGTACATTTCGATTATGATGCGTTAGTTAAGTTTTCTGATCAAAAAGAAAATACAAGTGTATTTTCAAGTTTGTTGTCTGATATTTATACAGGAAAAGAACAAAATCCATTTTCTATTAATCAAAACTTAAACTATTATTACACGTTAAGTGAAAAGCATGTTTTTGCTTTTGAAATGCAACACTTGTATCAAAAAGAAGATCCGTTTTATAATGCTAATTTAGAAACGTTGCCATTTGCTCCTTTGTTAATAGGATATGTTAATGAAGGTGCTGGAGTACGAGACGATATAACTCAAAATCGTTTTGTGCAAACCAATAAAGTTGATTCAAAATTTGATTATTATTATATGTTAACTCCAAAAAGCAATATCAATTTGACTTTAGGAAACACTTATTCATATCAAAATTTTGATTCTTCAATTTTCCAGATATTGAACAACGGGACACAGAATAATCTAACGGATGCAACTTCAGTAAATGATGTAAATTATGCATTTAATGATGTGTTTTTAGGTGTGCACTATAAATTTATGTTGGGTAAATTCACTTTTAATCCTGGATTTAGTGTGCATCAATACAATATGAACGATGAACAATTAGGCGCGTCAAACAAGCAATCTTTTAATAGATTTTTACCTGATGTTTACGCACTGTGGCAAATTAAAAAATCGGAAACGTTAACTTATAATTATTCGCTTTCTAATAATTTTACAGATATTAATAGGTTAGCTCAAGGTTATGTGTTTTCAAACTACAATAGTTTGTTTAGTGGAAATAGATTTTTAGAAAATTCAACTTCTCAAGTGCATTCGTTGCGTTATTTTAAATACAACATGTTTAATTTTGAGAATATTTTTGCTAATATTTCGTATACAAAACAGCTGGAAGCTATTAAAAATAGAGCATTATTATTAGGTGTAAATCAAATTTCATCATCAGAAAATATGAATTCTAATTTTCCAGATGAAAGTTTGTCTGCAAGTGGAAATTATGGTCGTTCGTTTGCAAAATATTATAAAGCAAATTTAAGAGTTGGAGTAAACTGGTCTAAATCGAATAATATTCGTGTTTATCCTGACGCTGACACGGATCCAAATAACAATCCATCTGAAGTGCAAACAATCGAATCATATTCTCAAAGTTATGGTTTGAGCTTTTCAACGAATTATAAAACATTACCAAATTTAACTTTGGGTTACAATTATTCAATTAATGACAACTTTTCGGATATAATTTATGTGGATAGTCCAACGGTTACTTTGGAATATTTCTTCTTAGATGCGTTTTCATTTGTTTCGGAGTATTCTTATTTTCATAATAGAAATAAAGCCAAAACAATTGATAGCGAATATGATTTCTTAACAGCAAGTTTAATGTATCAAAAGAAAGATAGTAAGTGGGAATGGAAACTTTCAGGAACCAATTTGTTAGATACTAAATCTTTAGATACTAACAGTTTTAGTCAATTAGGAGGAACTAGTACTTTTTCAAGTTATAGAGTACAGCCGAGATTTGTTATTCTGAGTTTAAAATATACTTTATAATAAAAAAAGACCTGAAATTTCAGGTCTTTTTTATTTAAGTTTTTCTTCGATTGCTTTAAGCCTTTTTTCTAAAGCTTCGTTTTTTTGTTTTTGAAGTTCTAATTCTAGTTTTAATGCTTCAATTGTTTTTTGCTGTTCTTGTATTGATTTTACAATTGGAACAACAAATTCAGCATAACGTAAACTGTAAAAATCATTTTGGTTTTTAGGTACATCCACGCCACTAAAATCGTAGTTTGCTTTTTTAGCTGTTTCTTCAACATCTTGTGCAATAAATCCAGAATATCTTATAGTGTTGTTTTGGCTTTTTGGATCAATAGCTTTGAAATTATAATTATAAGTGACAGGTTTTAGATTTAAAATAAAATCTAATCCTACAACATTATTTTGTATGTTCTCTTTCAAGCGTCCATCTGATAAATTAGACCATCCAACAGCCCCGCCAATACTTGTAATATCAAAATTACCAAGTCTAATTTGATTGTCTCCCGAAATATATGCGTTAAATCCAATTGCAGTTGAATTGTTGTAATCTCCAGAATTGTAAGCATTGTAACCAATGGCGGTATTGTGATTTCCAGTATTATTTGAAATTAACCCATTGTTTCCAATGCTTGTATTAAAAGAGCCATTAATGTTGTTAAATAAGGAATTGTTTCCCAATGAAACATTGTGGTTTCCTGAAGTAGTATTTGACAAGGAATTGTAGCCCAAACTTACATTGTTTTCTCCTATATTGTTGTTTTTAGAAGCATTGTTTCCTATGCTAGTATTGAAACTTCCAGTTGTATTATTTTCCAATGAATTTGCTCCAACAGCTACATTATTATTTCCAGTAGTGTTTGATTTTAAGGTGAATTCTCCAAAACCTGAATTGTAATTTCCAGTATTTGCAAATAAAGATTGGTTTCCAAAAGCTGAATTTCCTATTCCAGCGGTTGAACTAAACAAAGCATTGTTCCCAAAAGCACTATTGTTATTTCCTGATATATTATTATACAAACTATTGAAACCAATAGCCGTATTGTTTGAGCCAGAATCGTTGTTATATAGCGAGTAGCTTCCTATTCCAGTATTCTGATTCCCTGTTTTTGATTTATACAAAGAAAAAGAACCAACAGCAGTATTCTGAAAGCCTATGGTGTTATTGTTTAAAGAATTATTACCAATTGAAGTGTTTTGAGATCCTGTTGTGTTGAAACTTAAGGATGCTAAACCAATTCCAACGTTATTGTTTCCGGTTGAATTAGCTGTTAAAGTGTAAGAGCCTAATCCGGTATTATTGTTTCCGCTAGTGTTACTATAAAGTGAATAAGTTCCAATGGCAACATTATAATTTCCATTAGTGTTGTTATATAAACTATTAGTCCCTAAAGTAGAATTTTCATTTCCTGAAATATTCATCAACAATGAGTTTGATCCAATTGCTGTGTTGGAGTTTCCCGTAGTATTATTGTTTAAAGAATATATTCCTAATGCTGTGTTGGAGTTTCCAACTGTATTATTTGTCATGGCTTGAGCACCCATTGCACTGTTAGAAAAACCCGTAGTATTGTTTTTCAAGGTGTTAAATCCAATAGCTGTATTTGAATTTCCATTAGTGGTACTACTTAATGAAAAACTACCAAAAGCAGTATTGTTAGAGCTACTCCCGATTGGCTTATACGAATTGTTTCCAAAAGAAGTATTGTTGAT
The DNA here is from genome assembly GCF_004363695.1 of Flavobacterium cheniae. Lineage (GTDB taxonomy): Bacteria > Bacteroidota > Bacteroidia > Flavobacteriales > Flavobacteriaceae > Flavobacterium > Flavobacterium cheniae. The sequence continues at coordinate 179,499 of NZ_SNZC01000004.1, forward strand.
AGCTATAATTCCAGAATGGTTGTTATTTCTTCTAAAAATGAAGTCCGTATTATCTTTAGTTCCAATGTAATTGTTGTTTGGATTGGTATTCGTGTTTCCATTTATCAACCAAACATTTTTTGTGTTTGTTACAGAACTCCATGAAGTAGTATTGTTGTCCCAATAATAAAAGCCTGGTGCGTTATTACCTGCTGTTGTTGTAAGATAAATTAACAAACCATTTTGATCGCTTGTTGGATTAATAGCTGGAAAATTATTAACTCTTGGAATTAGAATTCCATCCGTGTTTGATGGTAAGTTACTGTCAGTTGCTACAATATCTAATGTGGATTTTGGATTTGTAGTGTTAATTCCAATTTGTGAAAAAACTTTGAAACTATTAAATAAAGTCACAAAAAAGAATATTTGTATAAAGGTTTTCATTAAAAATGAATTTTTTGCTAAAGTATAAAATCCGTAATTAAAAAACCCATTTATTCGAAAATAAATGGGTTTAACTATTTTGTATTCAGCAGATTCTTAGATATTAAAAGCTGCTTTTACTTTGTCTACGAAATCTAATTTTTCCCAAGTAAATAACTCAACAGAAACAGTTTTTGTTAAGCCTCCTGGAGCAGAAAACGTTTTGGTTACAGTTTCTGGGGTTCTTCCCATATGTCCGTAAGCAGCTGTTTCGCTGTAGATTGGATTTCTTAATTTTAAACGTTGTTCAATAAAGTAAGGACGCATATCAAAAATGCTTTCTACTACTTTGCTGATTTCTCCGTCAGTTAAGTTTACTTTTGCAGTTCCGTATGTGTTTACGTTGATCGATGTTGGCTCAGCAACTCCAATTGCATAAGAAACTTGTACTAAAATTTCGTCAGCTACACCAGCAGCTACTAAATTTTTAGCAATATGACGTGTAGCATAAGCAGCAGAACGGTCTACTTTAGATGGGTCTTTTCCAGAGAAAGCACCACCACCGTGAGCACCTTTTCCACCATAAGTGTCTACAATAATTTTTCTACCTGTTAAGCCAGTATCTCCGTGAGGTCCTCCAATTACGAATTTTCCTGTAGGGTTAATATGGTATTTAATAGCATCATTAAATAAATGAGCGTATTGAGGATTTTTAGCGATTACTCTTGGAATCAAAATTTCAATAATGTCTTTTTTGATTTTAGCTAACATCGTTGGTTCATCAGCAAAATCATCGTGTTGAGTTGAAACTACAATAGCATCAATACGAACAGGCTTGTTATCATCAGAATATTCTAAAGTAACTTGAGATTTAGCGTCTGGACGTAAGTAAGTGATTTCGTTGTTTTCTCTTCTTAAATCCGCTAAATCTTGTAATAGTTGATGAGACAATTTCAATGCTAACGGCATGAATTCAGCAGTTTCGTTTGTAGCGTAACCAAACATCATTCCTTGGTCACCAGCGCCTTGCTCTTCTTTACTTGCTCTGTCAACTCCTTGATTAATATCGGCAGATTGTTCGTGAATAGCAGATAAAACGCCACAAGAATTTGCTTCGAACATATATTCGCTTTTCGTGTAACCAATTTTCTTGATTACATCTCTCGCGATAGTTTGTACATCTAAATAAGTGTTTGATTTTACTTCTCCAGCTAAAATTACTTGACCTGTTGTAACTAATGTTTCACAAGCTACTTTTGACTCAGGGTCAAATGCTAAAAAGTTATCAATTAATGCGTCTGAAATTTGATCCGCAACTTTGTCAGGATGTCCTTCACTCACTGATTCTGACGTAAATAAATAAGCCATAATAAATTATTTTTTAAAATTTAGCGAGGAAAAATAATTGCAGAGATTGCGTAAAGGAGTAGTAATACTGCTTTAGCATTTTTTTAATGAGGTTGCAATCAGTTCAAATTTTTCCTCTTTGTTTTCGTTTGCAAATGTATGAAATGAAATTGAATTCCAAATAGTTGTTCACTTTTTTTTATAGTTTATTAATTGAAGAATTATGAAACCGTCTTTTTTATAGATTATTTTTCCATTAATAATTCATTTTTAATGAAAATAAATCCATTTTATTTAATTTAAACAACAAAATTTAGAAAAATAATCTATTTATTTTTTTATTGTAGAAAATAAATCTAATTTTGCCCTGTCAAATTAAAAGAAAAGAAAATGAACTTTACAATGTGCAATATGTGTATGATGATGTGGAATAATCCGCAGAGGAAACCTATTGCATAATTTTAAAAGTAAATTAATTCAATATAACCTCTGTCGAAAGCAGAGGTTTTTTATTTCTAAAAATTAAAATGAACATGAAAATAGCAATTTACAATCCAAGACGATGTTGTCGAATGTGTAGCTGAATCAAACTCAGTAAAATCAAAAAAATACATTTAAAAAATACAATAACATCAAAAATAAAAATATCATGAGCACAAATAAATTTGCAACAAACGCATTACACGCAGGACACGATACCACCAAAAACGCAGGAACAAGAGCCGTGCCAATTTACCAAACCACATCATACGTTTTTAATAACTCAGATCACGCAGCCAATCTTTTTGGTTTAGCTGAAGCTGGGTTTATTTACACTCGATTAAATAATCCAACAAACGACATCTTAGAACAACGTTTGGCCAAATTAGAAGGAGGAATTGGAGCTGTGGTAACCGCTTCAGGAACCGCAGCCATCTCAACAGCTTTGTTAACTTTATTAAAAGCGGGCGACCACATCGTAGCTTCTAACAGTTTATATGGTGGAACTTACAATTTATTAAACGTGACTTTGCCAAGATTAGGCATCACAACGACCTTCGTAGATCCATCAAATCCTGAGAATTTCTTAAACGCAGCACAAGAAAATACCCGAGTGTTCTTCGCTGAAAGTTTAGGAAATCCAAAATTAGATGTACTCGATTTAAAAGCCATTTCAAAAGCCGCACAAACCTACAAAGTGCCTTTTATTGTGGATAATACAGTGGCAACTCCATTTTTGCTAAACCCAATAGAACACGGAGCAAACATCGTAATTCATTCCTTAACCAAATACATCGGTGGAAATGGAACTTCTCTTGGAGGTGTCATCATCGATGCAGGAAATTTCGATTGGAGCAACGGAAAATTCCCAGAATTCACAGAACCTTCAGCAGGTTATCACGGATTAAAATATTATGAAGTTTTAGGTGCTGCATCGTTCATTGCAAAAGTTAGAATCGAAGGTTTACGCGACTTAGGAGCTTCGTTAAGTCCATTTAATGCATTTCAAATTATTCAAGGATTAGAAACATTGGCTATCCGAATCAAAAAGCACAGTGAAAATGCTTTGGAATTAGCCAAATGGTTGCAAAAACGTTCAGAAGTGGCTTGGGTAAATTATCCAGGATTAATTTCTTCAAAATATTACGATTTAGCGCAACAATATTTACCAGAAGGACAAAGTGGTATCGTAACTTTTGGATTAAAAGGTGGTTATGAAGCCGCTAAAAAAGTAGCTGATGAAACTCAATTTTTCTCTTTGTTGGCAAATATTGGCGACACAAAATCATTAATCATTCATCCAGCAAGTACAACGCACCAACAATTGTCAGAAGAACAACAAATCACAACGGGAGTAACGAAAGATTTAATTCGTTTATCAGTTGGTTTAGAAGATATTGAAGACTTGAAAGCCGATTTGCAAAGTGTTTTCGAAAAATTGCCAGTTCAAAATTTAGTTTAGGTTTTTGTTTGTTTTAAGGCTGCCGATAGACCTACCTAATGGCAGCCTTTTTTTAAAAAGAAAGATGAGTAAAATTCAAAAAATAGTGTTTCAAAATGTTCCATTGCAAAATGGTGTGGTGCAAGCAAAGGTGATTTTATCCTATCAACTGTTTGGGCAACCAGTTGGTTCTGCACCTTTGGTAGTGGTGAATCATGCTTTAACTGGAAATTCGCAAGTAATTGGTGAAAACGGTTGGTGGCAATCGTTAATTGGTGATGATAAAATTATTGACACCAAAAAGTATGCGGTTTTAGCCTTCAATATTCCTGGAAACGGTTATCATGATGAAGAAAATTTAATTGAGAACTATCAAGATTTCACTACTTACGATGTGGCTAATTTATTTTGGAAAGGAATCGATTCGTTTAAAGTGAATCAAGTTTTTGCGGTAATTGGTGGAAGTTTAGGCGGAGCAATTGCGTGGGAAATGGCTGCAATTCGACCAAAAGCGATTGCGAATTTAATTCCGGTAGCAACAAGTTGGAAAGCTTCTGATTGGTTGATTGGAAATGTGTTAATTCAAGATTTGATTCTGAATAATTCTGAAAATCCAATTCACGATGCCAGAATTCACGCCATGTTATTGTATAGAACACCCGAATCATTGCAAGCAAAGTTTCACACCAAATTGCAAAATTCGGAAGGATTGTTTCAAGTGGAAAGTTGGTTGTTACATCACGGAGAAAAATTACAAAACCGATTTCAGCTTTCGGCCTATAAACTCATGAATCATTTATTGAAAACTACCGATATTTTTAAAAACAAAAATCAAGTAGAAGTCATAAAAAGTATCACTTCCAACATTCATTTAATTAGTGTGGATACCGATTATTTTTTTACAGCAAACGAAATCAAAATAGCTTTTCAGGAAGTCAAAAACTACAAAAACAATGCATTTTATCACGAAATCAAATCCATTCACGGACACGATGCTTTCTTGATAGAATTTGAACAACTAAACAACATACTTAAACCTATATTTAATTAAAAACACAATGAAATCGCTCACAAAACTATTTGCGGAAGCAAAATCAAATAAAAAAGCGATACCATTTGTTACCAATAAAAAATAAAATCTAAACAAATGAAAATACTAAAATTTGGAGGAAAATCATTAGCAAACGGAGAAGGATTGCAAAAAGTAATTCAAACGATTGCTCAAAAATATTTCAATAACGAGCCTATCGCAGTCGTAGTTTCGGCAAGAGGAAATGCTACTGACGAATTGGTAATTCTATTAAAAAAAGCACAAGCCAACATTAATTTTCAAGCGGACTTTGAGCAATTCAAAAAATACCAATTAGAAGGTTTGAAAGAAAACATCTTCGAAGAAGAATTTTCGATTTTACAGAAATTACTAGAAGGTGTCTCGCTTTTAGGAGATTACAGCGAAAAAATCAAAGACCAAGTCATAGCGTATGGCGAAATTCTATCCGCAAAATACGTGGCTTATGTTTTAAACGAAAACAGCATCAAAGCACAATTTACAGATTCACGTCAGTTAATAAAAACGGATACCAACTTTGGAAGTGCGCAACCTATTGAAGCGATTTCTAAACAAAATGTACTAGAGTATTTTGTTAAGAACTCAGATAAAGTAAATATTGTGACAGGTTTTATTGGCTCAACTTTGAATAATGAAACCAGTACTTTAGGAAGAAATGGGAGTAATTATACCGCTTCTTTATTAGCAAATTATCTAAACGCAGAAGAATTTCAAAATTATACTCACGTTGACGGAATTTTTACTGCTAATCCTGATTTAGTTCCTGATGCGAAAAAAATTGAGCGTTTATCATTTAACGAAGCGAATGAGTTGGCAAATTTTGGAGCTCAAATTTTACATGCTAAAACCATCATTCCTTTGGTGGAAAAAAACATTCCGTTACGTATTTTAAATACTTTCAATCCTGAAAATGAAGGAACTTTAATCACTGCCGAGCAAACGAATGAAGGTATCAAATCGCTTTCGGTTTTAACGAATGTTTCGCTGATTAATTTAGAAGGAAGAGGTTTGTTAGGAAAAACAGGAGTTGATGCACGAATTTTCCGAGTGATGGCTGAAAACGATATTAGTGTGAGCATCATTTCGCAAGGTTCTTCGGAAAGAGGAATTGGTTTGGTCGTGAGTTCTGATAAGGCTTCGAAAGCTTTGGTTGGTTTAGAAAAAGAATTTGAAACCGATTTTTACACGAAAGATGTCAATAAAATTTCGGTAAACGATAATATAGCGGTGATTTCGATTATTGGTCAAGATTTAACCAATTTCCACAAACCATACACGGCTTTAATCCGAAATAAAATCACACCAATTTTGTTGAATAATACGGTTACGGGAAGAAATATCAGTTTGGTCATCAGTCAAGATGAATTCAAACGTGCTTTAAATGTAATTCACGGCGAAATTTTTGGTGTAGCAAAAAAAATCAACATTGCCATTTTCGGTCACGGAACAGTTGGAGGAACTTTGATTTCCCAAATTTTAGAATCAGCAAAAAATATCGAGAAGCGAAAAGGAATCAAGCTGAATGTGTTTGCAATCGCAAATTCCAAAAAGGTATTGTTGAATAAATTCGGAATCAGCGAAAATTGGAAAGCTACTTTAGACTACAAAGGTCAGGAATACAAAGTTGAAGACATAATTGCTTACGCTAAAGAACATCATTTGGAAAATTTAATCGCAATTGACAATACCGCAAGTTCGACTTTCATTGAAAATTACATTTCGTTAGCCGAAAATAGTTTCGATTTAATTTCGTCAAATAAAGTCGCGAATACCGTAAGTTTCGATTTTTATAAAACGTTGCGAAAAGTACTAAAAGAAAATCAAAAAGAATATTTATACGAAACGAATGTTGGTGCTGGATTACCATTGATTGATACGATTAAATTACTGCATTTGTCAGGTGAAAATATCACTAAGATTAAAGGTGTTTTCTCTGGAACATTGAGTTATTTGTTCAATAATTTTTCGATAGAAGACAAAAAATTCAGCGAAGTTTTAAAAGAAGCCATCGACAAAGGTTTCACTGAACCCGATCCAAGAGAAGATTTAAATGGAAACGACGTTGGACGAAAATTATTAATCTTAGCACGCGAATTAGATTTACAAAACGAATTCGAAGAAATCCAAATTCAAAACCTAATTCCAGAACCTTTACGCGAAGGAAGCGCAACTGATTTTCTAAAACGTTTATCAGAATTAGATGGAATTTACCAAAACATCAAAGACGCTCAAGGTCCAAATGAAGTGTTACGTTACATCGGAGAATTATCAGGTGATTTGCAACAAGACAAAGGAAAATTAGAAGTAAAATTAATATCCGTTCCAGCCAATTCTGCTTTAGGTTCTTTAAAAGGTTCTGATTCTATTTTCGAAATTTATACCGAATCTTATGGAGAGCAACCTATCGTAATTCAAGGCGCTGGAGCTGGTGCATCCGTAACCGCAAGAGGTGTTTTTGGTGACATTTTACGCTTATCCGAAAAAAAATTATAACCACCCAAACTCAAAACCTGCAAGATGTAAAAGTCTTGTAGGTTTTAAACTTTAAAAGTTCAACGATTAAAAAATTCAACAAACAAAACCATGAGTAACCAAAATTTAGGATTAGAAACCCAAGCCATTAGAACGCAATTAGAGCGCACTCAATATTTAGAACATTCCGTTCCTTTATATTTAACATCAAGTTTTATTTTTGAAGATGCTGAAGACATGCGCGCTTCATTTGCGGAGGAAAAAGAACGCAATATTTACAGTCGATTTTCCAATCCCAATACATCAGAATTCGTAGAAAAAATTTGTTTGTTGGAAGGAGCAGAAGACGGCTACGCTTTCGCAACAGGAATGGCAGCGGTGTATTCTACTTTTGCTGCTTTGTTGAATTCGGGCGATCATATAGTTTCAGCAAGCAGTGTTTTTGGTTCGACACATACTTTGTTTACTAAATATTTTCCAAAATGGAATATTACAACGAGTTATTTCGATGTGAACCAACCAGAAACGATTGAAAATTTCATTCAACCGAATACCAAAATCCTTTACGCAGAATCGCCAACGAATCCAGCAGTTGATATTCTAGATTTAGAATTGTTGGGGAAAATTGCTAAAAAGCATAATCTGATTTTAATTATCGATAACTGTTTTGCGACTCCTTACATTCAAAATCCTATTCAATTCGGAGCCGATTTAGTGATTCATTCTGCCACCAAATTAATCGATGGGCAAGGCCGTGTTTTAGGTGGAGTAACCGTTGGGCGTTCTGATTTAATTCGTGAAATTTATTTATTTTCTCGTAATACCGGACCCGCTTTGTCGCCTTTCAATGCTTGGGTATTGTCTAAAAGTTTAGAAACCTTGCCAGTTCGTATTGAAAAACATTGCGAAAATGCTTTAAAAGTCGCTGAATTTTTAGAAAATAATCCAAATGTCGCTTCAGTGAAATATCCATTTTTGAAATCGCATCCGCAATATGAAGTCGCTAAAAAGCAAATGAAATTAGGTGGAAATATTGTAGCGTTTGAAATTAAAGGAGGAATTGAAGCAGGAAGGAAATTTTTAGACAAAATCAAATTATGTTCGTTGTCTGCGAATTTAGGTGACACGCGTTCAATTGTAACACATCCAGCTTCTACTACACATAGTAAATTGACGGAAGAGGAACGTTTGGCGGTAAGTATTACTGATGGTTTGGTGCGCGTTTCTGTTGGTTTGGAAACCGTCCAAGATGTAATTAATGACTTAAAACAAGCGTTAGAATAAAACTTTTTAAATTATTTTATAGATTTATATTCTTAATTTAAGATTAAAATAGGAATATAAATCTATAAAAAATATATTTTTAATGAAATTTTAGAAAATATTTCATAATTTCAATTTTGTCACTACATTTGCAGTGTTCATAATTATAGTGTTTGTTATCACGAAAGCTGGAGGGAATAGACCCTGCGAAAGCTTAGCAACCTCCCGCGCTAGTGGAAAGGTGCTACATTCTATTCCGATATTTATCGGAAGCAGATAACGTTAGAATTGCTCTCCAACTTTCTACGGTAACAAATTAAGTTAATCAAGAAAAATAGGCAATTAGCCTTTGAGAGAGAATACAATGTCAAAAATTCAAGAAGAAATCAAAAACCGAATTCTCGTGCTCGATGGAGCTATGGGAACGATGTTGCAACGTTATAAATTTGAAGAAGAAGATTTCAGAGGCGAACGCTTCAAAGATTTTCCACATCCATTAAAAGGAAACAACGATTTGCTTTCCATTACCCAACCAGAAGCTGTAAAATCAGTACATCGCGCTTATTTTGAAGCCGGTGCTGATATTGTAGAAACTAATACTTTTTCGGGAACAACTATTGGAATGGCCGATTATTATTTGGAAGATTTAGTCTACGAATTGAATTTTCAATCGGCTAAAATCGCTCGTGAAGTAGCGGATGAATTTACCGATAAGCCAAGATTTGTGGCTGGTTCCATCGGTCCGACGAACAGAACAGCATCAATGTCACCTGATGTTAATGATCCAGGTTTCAGAGCAGTGAATTTTGATGATTTAAAAATCGCTTACAAACAACAAGTAGAAGCTTTAATTGATGGTGGTTGCGATTTACTTTTGGTAGAAACAATTTTCGATACCTTAAATGCAAAAGCCGCATTGTTTGCTATTGAAGAAGTAAAAGAAGAACGCAATATCGATATTCCAGTGATGGTTTCAGGTACAATTACCGATGCTTCTGGAAGAACATTATCGGGACAAACGGTGGAAGCTTTTTTGATTTCGATTTCACATATTCCTTTGCTGAGTGTTGGATTTAATTGCGCTTTAGGTGCTGACCAATTGAAACCGTATTTAAAAACATTGGGAAATAATACCTCGTTAAATATTTCAGCACATCCAAATGCTGGCTTGCCAAATGCCTTCGGACAATACGACCAAACGCCTGAAGAAATGCAACAATTAATTCGGGAATATTTACAGGAAAATTTAGTAAATATCATCGGTGGCTGTTGCGGAACTACACCAGAACACATCAAATTAATTGCTGAGGTAGCAAAAGAATTCAAACCAAGAGAAAGCGTTTTGGTTTAAGCAAAGAAATACAATGAAAAATAGTACAATAAAAATAAATTTTGAAGGATTTATTCAGTCACAACGATGTTGGGTTTGCCAATATGTTAGTGATAGTAAAATCTTTTGGAAGTCTGTTGCAAAACATTATAAAAGAATAAGTAATGAGTTATAATTCCGATAAATATTTAAAATTATCAGGTTTAGAACCTTTGATTGTAACTCCAGAAACGAATTTTGTAAACGTTGGAGAACGAACAAATGTAACCGGTTCTAGAAAATTTCTTCGTTTAATCAAAGAAGAAAAATATGATGAAGCCTTAGATATCGCGCGTGCTCAAGTAGAAGGTGGCGCGCAAATCATCGATGTTAATATGGATGAAGGAATGTTAGATGGCGTATATGCCATGACTAAATTCTTAAATCTAATTGCAGCTGAACCCGATATTGCAAGAGTTCCTGTTATGATTGATTCCTCAAAATGGGAAATCATTGAAGCGGGTTTAAAGGTGATTCAAGGAAAAGGGGTTGTAAATTCGATTTCCTTAAAAGAAGGAGAAGCTACTTTTATTCATCATGCTAAATTAATTAAGAGATACGGAGCAGCTGTAATTGTTATGGCTTTTGACGAAAACGGTCAAGCGGATACTTACGAAAGACGTATCGAAATCTGTAAAAGAAGTTATGATATTTTGGTTAATCAAGTTGGTTTTCCTGCTGAAGATATCATTTTTGATCCCAATATTTTTCCAGTTGCAACCGGAATGGAAGAACACAAACTAAATGCATTAGATTTCTTTCGAGCGACCAAATGGATTCGCGAAAATCTTCTATATGCTAATATTTCTGGAGGTGTGAGTAACGTGTCATTTTCTTTCCGTGGAAACGATAAAGTACGTGAAGCGATGCATTCTGCGTTCTTGTATCATGCCATCCAAAACGGCATGACAATGGGAATTGTGAATCCTGAAATGTTAGAAATTTACGATGAAATTGACAAGGTTTTACTTGAACACGTTGAAGACGTTTTATTAAATAGAAGAGAAGATGCCACAGAGCGTTTACTAGATTTAGCCGAAAGTTTCAAAGGCGATGTAAAATCGAATGAAAAAGCGATTGCTGAATGGAGAAATGGTTCGGTTCAAGAACGATTAACGCATTCATTAGTAAAAGGAATCGACGAATTTATCGAAATTGATATTGAAGAAGCGCGTCAGTTGGCCAAAAAACCTATCGAAGTGATCGAAATCAATTTGATGGCCGGAATGAACGTGGTGGGAGATTTGTTTGGAAGCGGAAAAATGTTCTTGCCACAAGTTGTTAAATCCGCTCGTGTGATGAAAAAAGCGGTGGCTTATTTGCTTCCTTATATTGAAGCTTCAAAAGACGGTTCTACTTCGTCAAGTGCTGGAAAAGTATTGATGGCGACTGTAAAAGGTGATGTGCATGATATTGGAAAAAACATAGTTTCAGTAGTTTTAGCCTGTAATAATTTTGAAATCATTGATTTAGGAGTGATGGTTCCGCCAGAAAAAATCATTGAAGTTGCGGTTAGAGAAAATGTAGATATTATCGGTTTGAGTGGTTTGATTACGCCTTCGCTGGACGAAATGGTGTATTTGGCCAAAGAAATGGATAAATTGAATATCAAAATCCCCGTAATGATTGGTGGTGCTACAACTTCACGTGCACATACGGCTGTGAAAATTGCTCCAGAATATAAAGAAACCGTGGTTCATGTGAACGATGCTTCTCGAGCGGTAACAGTAGCAACCAATTTATTGCAACCCGATACTAAAATTACTTATGCAAAATCGCTTCGTGAGGAATATGATTCACTTCGAGAAGGATATTTAAATAGAAGTCGTGAGAAAAATTTCTTATCGATTGAAGAAGCGCGTAAAAATAAATTCAAAATCGATTGGGATACGTTCGAACCAGTAAAACCAAATTTCATAGGAACAAAAACAATTGAAGTTGAACTTTCAGAATTAGTAGATTTCATCGATTGGACACCATTTTTTCAATCTTGGGAATTATACGGAAAATATCCAGCGATTTTAACGGATGAAATTGTAGGTGAACAAGCCACTCATCTTTTTGAAGATGCACAAAAAATGCTTGCTCAGATTGTTAAAGAGAAATGGTTCACCGCAAAAGGAATTTTAGGAATTTTTCCAGCGAATACTGTCAATGATGACGATGTTGAAGTTGTCGCTTCAAACGAAGTTGAGAAATTTTTGACGCTTCGTCAACAATCGCAAAAAACGGTTGGAGCTCCAAATATCGCTTTAGCGGATTTTATTGCTCCAAAAGAAATTGGTAAACAAGATTATATTGGATGTTTCTGTGTTTCAACTGGTTTTGATGTTGATGAAAAAGCTTCGGAATTCGAAAAACAATTAGACGATTATAATTCCATTTTGGTAAAAGCTTTGGGAGATAGATTAGCAGAAGCTTTTGCAGAATATTTGCATTTAAAAGTACGTAAAGAAATTTGGGGTTACGCTTCTGATGAAGTTTTGTCAAATGATGAGTTAATCAAAGAACAATATAAAGGAATTCGTCCTGCGCCAGGTTATCCAGCTTGTCCTGACCATTTGGAAAAACCAACGATTTGGAAATTACTAAATGTAGAACAAGAAATAGGTGTGAAGTTAACTGAAAGTATGGCGATGTGGCCAGCGTCATCAGTTTCGGGTTATTATTTTGCGAATCCAGGAAGTAAATATTTTGGTTTAGGAAAAATTAAAAAAGACCAATTAGAAGATTACGCCAAAAGAAGAAACATTAGCATTGAATTAGCCGAAAAATGGCTCTCACCCAATTTAGCAGATTAAGATGAAAGTAACTGAACATATACAAAACGCCAACGGAAAACCTTTGTTTTCCTTCGAAATTTTACCGCCTTTAAAAGGACAAAATATTCAATCTATTTTTGATAGCATTGATCCATTGATGGAATTCAATCCACCATTCATTGATGTAACCTATCACCGTGAGGAATATGAATTCAAAGAGTTAGAAAATGGTTTACTGCAGAAAAAAGTAGTTAAAAAACGACCGGGAACGGTAGGAATTTGTGCTGGAATTCAGAATAAATATCAAGTAGATGCTATTCCGCATATTTTGTGTGGTGGTTTTACCAAAGAAGATACTGAAAATCTGTTGATTGATTTAGATTTCTTAGGAATTGATAATGTCGTAGCGCTTCGTGGCGATGCAGTTAAAAGCGAAATTTACTTCAAACCTGAAAAAGAAGGACATGCTTATGCTTCGGAATTAGTAACACAAATCAGCAATTTGAATAAGGGAATTTATTTAGACGAAGATTTGCAGAATTCAACAAAAACCGATTTTTGCATCGGAGTTGCAGGTTATCCGGAAAAACACATGGAAGCACCAAGTTTAGATAGTGATATTCATTTCGTAAAACAAAAAATCAAAAACGGCGCTGATTATATCATCACCCAAATGTTTTTTGATAATAAAAAATTCTTCGATTTTGTGGCAAAATGCAGAGCAGCAGGAATTACTGTTCCGATTATTCCAGGATTAAAACCTATCGCAACCAAAAAACAATTGAATTTAATACCGCATCGCTTTAGTGTTGAATTGCCTGATGATTTGATCATGGCGGTTGTAAAAGCTAAAGATAATGATGCTGTGAAACAGATTGGAATTGAATGGTGTACGCAACAAAGTAAAGAATTAGTAGCGGCTGGAATTCCAGTTTTGCATTACTATTCTATGGGAAAGGCCGAGAATGTTAAGGCTATTGCAAAAGAAATTTTTTAAAATCAGTTAAATCTTATAAATGTTTTGATTTCATAAAAATTAATAAAAAAAGTAATTTTTATGAAATCTGAGTTTTTTGAGTTAAAATGAGTTGATTCTTTGTTTTTTTGTTTGTTTTCAATTTCAATTTTTAACATATTCTTATAAAAAATGTTAAAATGTTAAATCAAATATTAGTATTTTAAATATTTATTGCGAATTAAATTTGGGAGTATTGTTTTTTTGTTGTAATTTCATAGAAATAAACCTCCATATTATGAAGAAAACAATACTTACTTTCGTAATAGTTTTCGTCGCTCAATTAACTTTTGCTGGCGAATTAGATTCTATCTTGACCAAAGCTAGATCATTAACAGAGAAAAAGAATTACACTGAGGCAATCAAAGAGTATGAAAATTACATTAAATTGTCAAAAGGTGAAAATTTAAAAGACGTTTATATAGAAGTAGCAAATTGTTATTTCTATCAAAATAAAAAGGAAACTGCTGTAAATTACATAAAAGATGCCATTTCAAAGTATGGCTTTACAGAAGAGGATTTTATTTACAGTTCTATTTTGGATGAAAAATTGTCATCGTACGCGCTTTCTGTAGTTTATGACGATTATTTCAAGTTAAGAAAAAAGTATTTGGCAACATTGAATTAGTTTATTTTAGCCAAAGCTTTTTGAAATCTCCTTACAGGTTTATTTGTAAGGAGATTTTTTTATTTCTTCTTAGCTGTTTTCTCTCTGAAAATTTGCTCCAAGTTTTTGCTTTTCAATACAATTTGTAGCGTTCTCAAATTATTGGCTTGAGCAAAATCAAATAACGCTGGTCGCATATCTGTTGATGTAGTAAAAGTAAGTTCCCAAATTAAATCATGTGTATTTTTTGCCGATTTCAAATTTGGTAAAGCCACAAAATCAGATTCAGAAACTTTTTTATCAAATTCTACTTCGATAATTTGTTCTGCTTCTTCGGCAACTAAATTGTTTAGTTTTTTATCCGTAACTATTTTTCCTTTATCGATAATGATAATTCTATCGCAAATAGCTTCTACTTCTTGCATAATATGTGTTGATAGAAAAACCGTTTTGTCTTTTCCAATGTTTTTAATCAAATCACGAATTTCTACCAATTGATTTGGATCTAAACCTGTTGTTGGTTCATCTAAAATCATAACATCAGGATTGTGTAATAAAGCCGTTGCTAATCCTACACGTTGACGATAGCCTTTAGAAAGTTCGCCAATTTTCTTATGACTTTCAGGTGTTAATCCTGTCAAAGCAATTACTTCATCAATTCTCGATTTGGCAACTTTATGTAAATCGGCATTAAAAGCTAAATATTCTCTCACATATAAATCCAAATACAACGGATTATGTTCTGGTAAATACCCAACCGACTTCTGCACTTCTTTTTGAGCTGAAGTTACATCATGTTCGTTTACAACAGCTGTTCCGCTATCGGCTGTTAAATAAGTAGTTAAAATTTTCATCAAGGTTGATTTCCCGGCACCATTTGGGCCTAAAAAACCTACGATTTCTCCTTTTTTTACAGAAAAACTAATATTGTCTAACGCTTTTTGGTCTCCGTAATTTTTTGAAATATTTTGAACTTCTATCGACATATGATGTAAATTTTAGCAAAAGTAACTTTTTTTAAAAGAACTCAAATTTATTTAAAAAAGTATTTTGTTTTCATTTTTTTATTACTTTAGCAGAATCAAATAACAAAGAGCACAATGCTTAACAATAGTACATTTTTCTTTAACAATTCTTTTTATTTCTTCTGGAGACAGTTGAGGGATTGTTGTGCTATTATATAAATCAAAGAAATTTATTTTATAAACATACAATCCCGATGCAAATCGGGATTTTTTTTTGCTCATATATTATGGAAATTAAAGTCGCAATTCAGGGAATTCAAGGGTCGTTTCATCACCAAGTAGCACATCGTTATTTTGGTGAAGCAATTGGTTTGGATGAATGTGTTACATTTAGAGATGTAGCTAATAGTTTAAAAAATAACCTGTCAGACAAAGCTATTATGGCGATTGAAAACTCAATTGCGGGAGCCATTTTGCCTAATTATGCCTTAATCGATTCATACGATTTACACATTATAGGAGAGCATTTTTTAGACATACACATGAATTTGATGGTGTTTCCTGGGCAAACTATTGAAGAGATTCAAGAAGTACATTCGCATCCAATTGCTTTGTTGCAATGTGCTAATTTTTTTAGTCAATATCCTCATATAAAGTTGGTTGAAAGTTCAGACACTGCAATTGCGGCAAAACGAATTCAGGAAAATCAATTAAAAGGAATCGGTGCTCTTGGCGGACCAGTTGCGGCTGAAATTTATAATTTGGAAATCATTGCAAATGGAATTCACACCGTAAAAAGTAATAAAACACGTTTTGTAGTTTTAAAAGCATCCAACAAAGAAATTCCAAAAGATCTCATCAATAAAGCTTCAGTAAAATTTGAGTTGGATGACACGCCGGGTTCATTGGCAACGGTTTTAAATGTGATGAATAATTGCAAATTGAATCTAACGAAAATTCAATCACTTCCTATAATTGAAACGCCTTTTACTTATGCCTTTTTTGTGGATGTGGTTTTTGAAAAATACAAACATTTTGAAAAGGCAAAAAAAGTAATGGAAATCATGACAACGCATTTCAAGGTTTTGGGCGAATATGAAAAGAGTAAACAATAATAATTTAAGAATAAATAGTAATTTTACAGTGAATTAAGGATTATGGAAAATAAAAAAGAATTACGCACTTGGTTAGATGATTTTCAATTAAATCATCCACTTGTAATTGCAGGACCTTGTAGTGCAGAAACCGAAGAACAAGTTTTAAAAATAGCACACGAATTAAAGAATTCTGATGTTTCGATTTTCCGAGCTGGAATTTGGAAACCTCGCACGCGTCCGGGTGGATTTGAAGGTGTGGGAGAAATCGGATTGAAATGGATGCAAAAGGCCAAAGCTGAAACTGGTTTATTAATGGCAACCGAAGTAGCAACGGCTGCCCACGTTAAATTAGCATTGGAACACGATATTGATGTGCTGTGGATTGGAGCTAGAACCACTGTAAATCCATTTGCCGTTCAAGAAATTGCAGATGCTTTGCAAGGAACTGATAAAATCGTGTTATTAAAAAATCCAGTAAATCCTGATTTATCTTTATGGATTGGCGGTTTAGAGCGATTATATAATGCGAATATCAAAAAATTAGGTGTAATTCATAGAGGATTTTCTACTTACGAAAAAACAAAATACCGCAATAATCCCGAATGGCAAATAGCGATTGATTTACAAAATCGTTTTCCTGATTTACCGTTGATTTGTGATCCTTCGCACATTACAGGAAAGCGCGATATGATTCAAGAAGTGTCGCAACAAGCCTTAGATTTGAATTATGACGGATTAATTATCGAAACACATATTGACCCAGACAATGCTTGGAGTGATGCAGCCCAACAAGTAACGCCAGAAACATTAAAGCAAATGTTCATTAATTTACGCGTTAGAAAAGTGTCAGATGATGAAAGCGAATACAACCAAAAAATGGCAAAACTCCGCATGCAAATTGATGAATTTGATGGAAAGTTGTTAGAGATTTTGGGTAACCGAATGAAAGTAGCCGATAAAATAGGTTTGCTTAAAAAGGAAAAAAATGTAGCTATTTTACAAAACCAACGCTGGAATGAAATTTTAGGCAAAATGATTTTAGAAGGTGAAGAAAAAGGATTGAGTAACGAATTTGTAATGCATTTGTTTAAGGCGATACACCAGGAAAGTATTAGTCATCAAGAAAAAGTGATTAATAAGTAAATTTTTACTGAAAATATTCTTACATTTTTTGTAATATCGCGCCACAAATCTTTAATACTAAATAATGAAAAAAATTAATCTGTTTTTATTTGCCTTTGTTCTTGGGATTCAATTTTTAGTTGCTCAAAACAAAATTGATAAAGTGTCTTTAACTTATGGAGAAGAGTTAGCTGATGACAAACAAAAAATTGTTAAAATCGTTGGAGAGTCTAATAACAAAATCTTTGCTTTAGCTATAAAAGGAAAAGATGATTATTTTATAAAAATATTTGAATCGGGTTCAATGAAACTTGTTTCGTCTAACCCAATTGTAATACCTCAGATTAGCGATAAAGAAGTTGATTTTGAAGAAATTTTTCTTTTGAATGATAACTTGTATGTAATTGGTAGTGTATATAACAAAAAAGATAAAATTTTTAATTTAGTAGCTACACAAGTTTCAGATAAAGGTGTTTTAAGTAAATCTCCTGTAGTCTTATTTGATGCTGAAGTTGCAAAAAAATCAAGCAGAGGTGATTTTTATTTTAAATTATCTCCAGATGAAGGAGCTTTGTTAGTTATGCATACTTCATTATTTTCAAAAGAAGATGCTGTTAAATATGAAGTAAAATTGTTTGATGACAAAATGGGAACTTTGTTCTCAAATACTGAAAAAGTTAAGTTTGATGACAGTAAGAAAGATTATGAATTTACAATTTCTGATTTTGAAGTTAATTTTCAAGATGATGTTTTTTTAGTTGTTAATGAAAGTTATAGAGATTCAAAAAAGAAAGAACAAATTGAAAAATTTGAAATCCATGCTTTTAAAAGAAATAATGGATACAAAAAAGAAATCGTGAATATTGATATCAAAGGAAAAGAGATAATCAACTGTAAAATGATTTCTACAAATAAAAATACTTTGAAAATTGTTGGTTTTTATTCTAGTGTAAGAGAAAACGGAAAGGCAAATAAAGAACTTAAAGGAGTTTATAACGCAACTATTGATTTAAATACTAATTCAACTAACACAGTAAAGTTTAATGAGTTTGATTATGCAACAAAAGTTAAATTATTAGGTGAAAGAAGAGCTAAAAAAGGAAAAGACGTTAAGCCATACTATAATATTACAACTATTATTGAGAAAAATGATGGTGGTTTAATTGTTTTGTCTGAATTTCAATTTGTTTATGTAGGTCAAAGTTCAGGTATTGGACCATTAGCGGCAACTCCTGTAACTTATACTAAAAACGAAATTATCATTACAAGTTTAAAAGCTGATGGTACATTTGAATGGGGTCATGTTTTACCAAAAGAACAGTCTGCAACTGTAACTACATTGTCAATTGGATTTGGAATGGCAGGAGGTAATGGTAGTTTTGCTGTTGGTGGATCAATTCAAATTCCTTTAACTCAATTAGGTAAAGGTCCTGAGTATTTAGGTGCAATTCCAATTTACAAAAACGGAGTACTTAATTTACTATTTAATGATAATGTTAAAAATAAAGGGATCACCAATATAGACGATATTAGATCATTAGGTAATTATAACAATGCAGTTCCGGCTTTATTTATCTTCGACTCAAATGGAAATATGACGCGAAAAGATCCTGAAGAAGTTATTAAAAATGAATTAGTATTACGCCCTGGTGTTTACTATAGAAAATCAGATAAAGAGTTTATTGTTTATTCTTCAAGAAAAAGTAAAGATAAGTTAGGAAGAATGATTTTAGAAGATTAAAAATTTAAAAGGCTGCTATAAAGTAGCCTTTTTTTATTGACTAAATTTTGAATAGAAAAGCTATCTTTGCAATATATAACGAAGTTGAATTAAACTTCTAATTTCTAACCTTGAATGACAGGAATCGTTTATAAATCTACCGGAAGTTGGTACACCATTAAAACTGAAAATGGTGACTTTTTGGAATGCCGTATAAAAGGTAAATTTAGAATGAAAGGTATCAAAAGTACCAATCCCATTGCCGTTGGCGATATCGTAGATTATGATATTGAAAACACTACAGATGAAACGACAGGAGTAATTACGGCAATCCACGACAGAAAAAATTACATTGTTAGAAAATCAGTAAACTTATCGCATCAAATGCATATTATTGCTTCTAATATTGATGTCGTTTTTTTATTGGTAACCATCAATAATCCACCAACTACAACCAGTTTTATTGACCGATTTTTAGTTACAGCAGAAGCCTACGGAATTGAAGCTGTCATCGTTTTTAATAAAATTGATACGTTTGATGACCCAACATTAGACGAACAATTATATTTACAACATGTTTATTCTTCAATCGGTTACAAATGTTTACGGGTTTCTGCAAAAGATGGAAAAGGAATTGACGAACTAAAAGCGTTAATGAAAGACAGGGTTTCTATGTTTTCAGGACATTCTGGCGTTGGGAAATCTACTTTGGTAAACACGTTAGAACCAGGTTTGAATTTAAAAACCAAACAAATTTCGGAATCACACGCACAAGGAAAACACACCACAACGTTTGCCGAAATGTTTGATTTATCTTTTGGAGCGCAAATTATCGATACGCCAGGGATTCGTGGTTTTGGAATTGTTGACATGGAAAAACAAGAAATAGGAGATTATTTTCCAGAATTTTTTGCTTTGAAAGACCAATGCAAATTCAATAACTGTTTACATAAAGACGAACCGCATTGCGCTATTAAAAAAGCGTTAGAAAACGATGAAATTTCATGGTCGCGTTATAAAAGTTATACCCAAATTTTAGAGGGTGACGAAGAGCAATATCGTGCAGATATTTATGATGCAGAACGAAGAGCAAGCGACGAAACAAGAAAATGATTTGTTTTTACGGATTTCCGTAAATCTTTTCTGATATTTTTTTATATTTTTGATGTTTAAACATTAAAATGAAAGCAGTAATTCAACGAGTTTCCGAATCATCAGTTACTATTAACAGCGAAATTTTTGCTCAAATTCAACAAGGCTTATTAGTTTTAGTTGGGATTGAAGACGCCGATAATCAAGAAGATATCAATTGGTTAACCTCTAAAATAGCCAATTTAAGAATTTTTGAAGACGAAAGCGAAATAATGAATTTGTCGTTAAAAGATATTGATGGAGAGATGATTGTTGTGAGTCAGTTCACATTACATGCGTTAACCAAAAAAGGAAATCGACCAAGTTATATTAAAGCCTCAAAACCAGAAATTGCCATTCCATTGTACGAATCTTTTGTGCAACAAATGGAAATAGAATTAGGTAAAAAAATACAAACCGGACAATTTGGAGCCGATATGAAAGTAGCTTTAGTTAATGACGGACCAGTTACAATAATTATTGATACAAAAAATAAAGAATGAAACTAATAATGAGAAAATTTTTGTTACTAAATCTGTTTTTTACTTTAACTTGTTTTTCACAAGATTTAAAGCTTTCAACTTTGTTAATTCCAAAAGAACTCACAGAAAACGCAAATAGTATTGTGAGAAAGCAAAATATAGAGATTAATATTTTATCTCAAAAGTTGATGCAAATTAATAAATTAAAAGTTATAACTGTACTTAATAGTAAAGGTTTAAGTAATATAGATGCTATAGAATACTATGATGGTTCAACAAAGGTAAAATCTATTGAAGCAATAATTTATAATTCATTAGGTGTTGAATTAAAGAAAATTAAAAGAAAAGACTTTATTGATCAAAGTGTTGCTGATGGATTTTCAGTTTACAATGATAATAGAATGATTTATTTGGACTATACTCCAACTGAATATCCATTTACACTAGTTTATAATAGTGAGGTAGAAACTTCAAATACAGCATTTATTCCTACTTGGTATCCAATTGACGATTATTATGAAAGTGTTCAAGAATCATCAATTTCTATAAAATATTTACCCAATTTAGGATTTAAATTTAAGGAGAGAAATTTTACTGATGACAAGATAAAGAGAATAGAGTCGAGTCAACAAATATCATATCAAGTTGACAATTATCTTGCAAAAAAACATGAAGAGCTCTCACCTTCATTTATCAAAAACAATCCATCTGTTTTGTTTGGATTAGATTTTTTTAATTTAGAGGGACACCAAGGCAATGCAAAAAATTGGAATGAATTCAGCTCTTGGATTTACAATAGTTTATTAAAAGATACTGAGGCATTGCCAGAAATGACTATTTCTAAAATTAAATCACTTGTTGGAACAGAGAAAGATCCGATCGAAAAAGCAAAAATTGTTTACAAGTTTGTTCAAGAAAAAACGCGTTATGTTAGTATTCAAATGGGTATAGGTGGGTGGAAACCTATGTTAGCGTCTGATGTTGATAGATTGGGTTATGGAGATTGTAAAGCATTATCTAACTACACAAGAGTTTTGCTAAATAGTGTTGGTGTTGAGGCCTATTATACAATTATTTATGGAGGTAATAGTAAGCAAAACATACTAGAAGATTTTGTAGCTATGCAAGGTAATCATGCAATTTTATCTATACCCTACAACAAAGGCTTCATTTCTTTAGAATGTACTAGTCAAACTAGTCCATTCGGTTTCAATGGTAATTTTACAGATGATAGATTTGCTTTAGTTGTAAAGCCAAATGGTGGTGAAATTGTTAAGACAGCAGATTACAATGAAGAAAAGAGCAAGCAAATTGTTAAGGCAAATTGTAAGATTAATGAAAATGGAGATTTAATAGCTAGGCTTAATTATAAATCAAGCGGAATTCAATACAATCAGAAAAGTCAAATTGAAACTAAATCTAAAGAAACACAAGAGTTGCACTATAAAGAATTATTAAATTGGTTGAATGCTTTAAAAATAAATTCAATAGCCATTAAAAATGACAAAGAATCAATTGAATTTATTGAAGACTTAGATATTATAGTACCAGCTTATGCGTCAATTTCTAATGGATTAATGTTTAATTTAAATGTTTTTAATAGAACATCATTCATCCCGCAACGATACAGAACAAGGTTAAATTCGTTTGAAATTGATACAGGCTTTTTAGATGAAGATGAAGTTGAAATTGAAATTCCAAATGGTTATATTGTAGATGCAAAACCAAGTGATATTGTAATTACTGATAAATTTGGTGTGTATAAAATGGAATTAAAAAGTATTGCCGACAACAAATTACTTTACAAGAGAAGTTATTTATTAAACAAAGGTTCCTATGCTAAAGAGGAATATGAAAACTTCAGAAGTTTTTCAGAACAAGTTTCAAGAGCAGACAACGCCAAAATTATTTTTAAAAGAAATCTATAAATCAAAAACAAATTATCAATGAGAATTTTTATTTTATTTAGCATTTTACTAATTTCAAATTATGCTTTTTCACAAAAGTTAGAGTTAGGTAAGGTAACTGTTGAGGAATTAAAACAAAAAAATCACCCTATAGAATCTAATGCTTCAGCAACCATAATATTTAAAAACGGAATTTCATCTTTTAGAACTACAGGTAATGGAGAATGGGTTTTAGACACAAAAATTGATTATAAAATCAAAGTTTACAACAAAGAAGGTCTTGAACAAGGTAATCAATCATTTGCTTTTTATACAGGAGGAACATCAAATGAGAAGATAAGTATAAGCGACGCTTTTACTTACAATTTAGTTGGTGATAAAATCGAGAAAATCAAGTTAAAGAGCGAAGGAGAGTTTGTTGAAAAAATAAATGATAATTGGAGCATTAAAAAACTATCATTTCCTGCAGTTAATGAAGGTTCTATAATTGAGTTTTCTGTCACAAAATCTTCACCTTATATTACTCATATAGATGATTTTTATTTCCAAACAAATATCCCAATTGATAATTTAAAATATACTTTACAGTTTCCGGAATACTTTAAGTTTAATACTATTATCACAGGTTATGAACAAATTAAACATGAACATACTGGATCAAAACATATTTATACCGCTACAAATGTACCAGCGATTAAAGACGAAGATCATGTCATTAATAAAATTAATTATACAACTATATTGAAGTTAGAGCTTTCTTCAATTTCTTATCCGGGGGAAATTCAAAAAAATCTATCATTAACTTGGGATGATGTTGTTAAAAATATTTTTGAGAATCAAAATTTCGGTGGTGAACTTAAGAAGAAAGATTATTTTGATGAAGATTTAAAAACAATATTAGTGGATGCAAAATCAAACAAAGAGAAGATAGTTCTTATTTATGATTTTGTTAAATCTAAAATGACTTGGAATGAAAATTATGGAATTTATACAAATGATGGAGTAAGAAAAGCATACAAGCAGAATTCAGGAAATGTTGCTGAAATAAATCTAATGCTTGTTGCTATGTTACGAAGTGTAGGTATTGAGGCAAATCCAATAATTATAAGTACTAGATCAAACGGTGTTGCAATTTTCCCGAACAGAACTGCTTATAATTATGTTGCAGTTGTGGTAGAAGATCAGGAAAGTTTATTGTTTCTTGATGCAACAGAAAAGAAACTTTTACCAGGAATGCTTCCATTGAGAGCTCTCAATTGGGTAGGACGAGTTATCAGAGACAACGGAAGTTCTTATACAGAGGATTTATATAAGGTTCAACCTTCTAAAGAAACTAATATTGTTTTGGCAAGTTTAGAAGAAAACGGTGTGATGAAAGGAAAGATAAGAAAACAAATAACTGATTATTATGCGTACCTTTTTAGAAACTCCAAAGCAAACATAAATAGAGAAATGTATTTAGAATCATTGGAAAAAGAATATCATGGATTAGAAATCAGTGACTATAAAGTTGATAATGTTAATGATATTTATAAACCAATTGTTGAAGAATTTAGTTTTGTTGACAAAGGAAACGTTGAAATAATCGGCAATAAAATTTATATGATGCCTATAACATTTCTAACGATAAAAGAGAATCCATTTAAAGCTGAAACAAGAAAGTATCCAGTAGATTTTAATTTTCCAGCGAGAGACAGTTACAATTTTTCCATTAAAATACCTGCTGGATATAAGGTTGAATTTTTACCTGAACCGGTTTCGGTTAATTTAATAGAAAATTTAGGAAATTTCAAGTTTAATGTTTCTTATGCTAATAATCAAATTCAAACTGTTGTAAATTATGAAATCAATACTTTCATGATTTCTGAGCAGGACTATGGTGCTTTAAAGCAGTTTTATGAGATCATCGTAAATAAGCTAAATGAAAAAATTATTTTAAGTAAAATTTAATTTCAAAAATGAACCTAAAAAACTCCCAACAAGAAGTTGATAATTGGATTAAAGAACACGGAGTTCGTTATTTCAATGAATTAACAAATATGGCTCAGCTTACAGAAGAAGTAGGTGAAGTAGCTCGAATTATTGCACGTCGTTATGGCGAACAATCAGAAAAAGAAAGCGATAAAAACAAAGATCTTGGTGAAGAATTAGCCGATGTGGTTTTCGTGGTTTTATGTTTAGCTAATCAAACAGGTGTGGATTTACAAGCTGCTTTTGATAAAAAAATGGATTTAAAAACTAAGCGAGATCACGACCGTCATCACAACAACGATAAATTGAAATAAATTGAACTGGATTTTACTCATAATCGCTGGCTTATTCGAAGTAGGTTTTGCTACTTGCCTCGGTAAAGCAAAAGAATCAACAGGAAACACTTCTTTACTTTGGTACGGAGGTTTTTTGGTGTGTCTTTCCATTAGCATGTTATTATTAGTAAAAGCAACAAAAGAATTACCTATTGGGACCGCTTATGCCGTTTGGACAGGTATTGGAGCTGTGGGTAGTGTTTTAGTAGGAATCATCGTTTTCAAAGAACCCGCTACGTTTTGGCGTGTGTTTTTCATCACTACATTAATTTTATCAATTGTCGGATTAAAAATAGTTACCAAATAATGAATTTATTACTTAAATCATCTAGCATCAAGCATCCAGCACCCATCAAAATCACTGGTTCCAAGTCAGAAACCAATAGATTGTTGCTATTGCAAGCGTTATATCCAAATTTAGTTTTGGATAACACATCTAATTCCGATGATTCTGAAGTTATGTTGAAAGCATTGCAAAACTTCCAACTTCCAACTTCCAACTTCCAACTTGTAGATGTTCATCACGCTGGAACAGCCATGCGATTTTTAACTGCTTATTTTTCCATCCAAGAAGGAAAAGAAGTGGTTTTAACTGGTTCTTCCAGAATGAAAGAGCGTCCAATTAAAATTTTGGTAGAAGCTTTAAATCAATTGGGAGCTGATATAAGTTATGAAGAAAATGAAGGTTTTCCACCAATAAAAATTATTGGAAAGAAATTGATTCAAAACAAAGTTTCGCTTCCTGCAAATGTGAGTAGCCAATATATTTCAGCTTTATTGTTGATTGCACCTAAATTAGAAAATGGTTTAGAATTAACTCTTGAAGGTGAAATCACATCCGTTCCATACATAAAAATGACTTTGACTTTGTTGAATGAAATAGGAGTAAAGACTTCTTTTGTTGGAAATAAAATTTCTGTAAAACCACAATTCACAATTCACAATTCACAATTCACAATTGAGTCCGATTGGAGTTCGGCTTCATATTGGTATTCCATTGTTGCTTTGTCTGAAATACATTTTCAAGTTACACTTTTTAGCTATAAAAAAAATAGTTTACAAGGAGATAGTGCTTTGGCAAACATTTACCAAGATTTTGGAGTTGAAACAGTTTTTAATGAAGACAATTCTATTACTATTACCAAAACAAAAAATCATCAATTATCAATTGTTAACTATCAATTAAATAATTGTCCTGACATTGCTCAAACAATTGCTGTGACTTGCTTTGGATTAGGAATAGGTTGTCATTTAACAGGATTACACACTTTAAAAATCAAAGAAACAGATAGATTAGAAGCTTTAAAAACAGAACTAACAAAGTTAGGCGCAACAATTTCAGTTACTAATGAAAGCCTGACATTAGAGGCCTCAAATCATATTAATGAAAACATTGCTATCGATACTTATCAAGATCACAGAATGGCTATGGCTTTTGCTCCGTTAGCATTGAAAATTTCTTTGACTATTAATCAAGCAGAAGTAGTTTCAAAATCGTATCCTGATTTTTGGGAAGATTTGAAAATTATAGGAATTGTAGGTTCAGAAGTACACTAACGTTTTATAATCTGAATTTGATCTAAGATTTGTTGAGCTTTATCTGGAGAAACAGGAATTTGAGCTTTATTCTCTAATTCAATACTTACACCATCTGATTTATTGAAAGCTACTACGAAGTTAAAATTTACGATATACGATTTATGAATGCGCAAAAATCGAGAATCGGAGCATAAAATATCTTCGAAATTCTTTAAGTTTCGACTTACTAATTGTTTGCTACCATCGCTACAAAAAACTTCTGAATAAGCGCCTTCACCTTTGATATACATGATTTTATCGGTATCTAAAAATAACAATGTATTACCAGACGGAACGGCTATTTTTGTTAATGTTTCTTGTTGCAAATTTTCTTTAAAAGCTCTAAAATTTTCAAAACGTTGTTTTTGTTTGGCAACTCGTTCAACGGCTTCGGCTAATTCTTCTGGAATTATAGGTTTTAATAAATAATCAACAGCAGAAAATTTGAATGCCTTCAAAGCATATTCGTTATAAGCTGTAGTAAAAATAATAGAGAAATTCACTTCATTTTCATCGAAAAAATCTAACAATTCTAAACCACTATGTCCAGGCATTTCAATGTCTAATAACACAATATCGGGTTGGTGTTTTCTGATTGCTTTTACGCCTTCGGGCAAGTTTTCGCATTCAGCAACTATAGTAACTTGAGGGCAATATTCTTGCAAAAGTAACGATAAGGAAACTCTGGCTCTTTTTTCGTCGTCTATAATAATGGCTTTCATTTTAATACGTAATAGGAATTTCTATAATTACTTTTGTACCTAAAGATTGCTCATTTTTATTGAATTTATCGTCAAAATTAATGGCAATGTTTTTTTGTTTGTATTGGTTCAGTAAGGCGATTCGATTTTGCATGGCTTCGGTTGCAAACGACAAATGATCTTTGTTTTTTATGGCATTTAATTCGGCGCTTTTTTGACGTCCAATCCCGTTGTCATCAATTGTGATTTTTAAAGAATCAAATATGCGTTCAAAATCGATAGTCAGCTTCTTTTCACCTTTTTTATGTAGCAAGCCATGTTTAACGGCATTTTCCACATAAGGTTGTAATAACATCGATGGAATTTTGATGTTTTCAATGTCAATGCCATAAGCAATGTTTATTTCGTAGCTAAAATCTTCATCAAAACGTGCTTTTTCAATGTCTAAATACAAGCCTAAAGTTTTAATTTCTTCAGAAAGCGTAATATTTTCTTTCTCACTCATTTCCAAAATAGTCCTTGTCAGAGTTGAAAATTTTGATAAATAAGAAACGGCCTGCTTCTTGTCATTAGATAAAATATAAGACTGAATGGTGTTAAGCGCATTGTAAAAGAAATGCGGATTCATTTGCGACTTGATCGCTTTTAATTTCGATTGGTTTAAATTCTTTTCTAAATTAACTTTATCTAATAAAAGCTGATTTTTCTTTTCTATTTTTTGAATTTGATATTTATAAAACGTATACAATAACGCTATGATAATCAAACTCATGTAAATCAAGAAAAAGGTATTCAGCCAAAAAGGCTTGTTGATTTTAAAATCGATTTGCTTTATTTTAGTTTCATAATTGGCATCGATTTTTAAAAACAAATTATAATCACCTGGTGAAAGCGATGATAAAATAAGGTTTTTATTATCGGCATCTAAACGGTTCCAATTGCCATCATTTATTTTGTATAAGACACTCTTTTTTTCGTTTGGAATAAAAGAAAGCACCGAAAAGTTTACTGTTATATCATTTTGATTGTATTCTAACTCGCTTAGATTGTTTTCTTTGTAAAGAATTCCATTGACTTTAATTTCATTAATGATTAATTCGGGTTTTGTAAATTCTTTATTTTTAAATTTATTCTTAACGATAATTCCTTTAGAGGTAGCAAAATAAATTTGGTCTTTAACTATTGCAACATCGGTAACTTCTAAATCGCTTGTTAATGGTAAAATTTTGCGATAATTGTTTTTAATTAAGTTGTATTCAATTATTCCGTTTGTGGTAAAAATGAAAATAGAATTTTCCTGAATTTTAAATTTGGTGAAGCGTTCTTTCAGATGTTTTTCAAATATAGAAACTTTTGTTACCGTATTTTTCGAATCGATTTTATACAATTCTTCGCTAGTAGATAATGCATAAACGGTATTTTTATAGGATTGTAAGTTGGTAACATAAAGTGTTTTGTTTTGAAATTTTATTTCGTTAACTCCGTTTGAATTCACAAACTTTAAACCCATATTAGTTGCATAATAAATGCAATTATTTTCAGGGTTAAATGCCGTAGATTTCCCGTTAGATTTTATTAAAGCACTTTCATTAAAATTTGAAGGAGCGTTTAAGTTTTTATTATGCAAACTATCCCATTTGCTTTTTTTGTCACTAACTTTAAACAAGCCACAAATTCCACTAGCTGCAAAAGAGTAATAGGTGTCATCAATTTTTTTGATATCTTTTACAGCGAAAGATTTTTCGTTTGAAACAATATTTTGATTGTTTAAAATTTTAAATTTTGATGAAGTAAAATAGATGTTTTTTTCTTTTTCGTTTCCAATAATTTGGTTGATAGGATGGTTGCTGTTGTTTTTGTAAACAGTATTTACTGATAAATCGTTTAATTGTAATCCAAAAATAAGATCGTTTTCGGTGCCTATCAAAAGCTGATTGTCATATGATGAAAAAACGGTTGGTTTAGGAGATAAAGGAATAAAATTATTTTTAAAATCTTGAATAAATAACAAACCACTGTTAACTGTTGAAATCCAATAATTTTGTTGCTTATCTTTAAAAATATAGGAAACATTAAAATCGGAAAAGTAAGTCGTTGCTTTTTCATTTTCATATTTTATAATTCCGTTTGGAGTACACAACCAAGGCGCATTATCAATTATGGCTAAATTTTGTATAAAATCGAAAGAACTATTGAACTTCTTTTTTGAAAGTTGATTTTCCTTGTAGGTGTAATAATAATTTGAAAATTTTGAAACGACAAAAAATTCATTATTTAATTCTTGAATAATTGGTACTTCTAGTGTTTTTCTAAAATCTTCTGTTAGAGGATAGGTTTTTATTTTATTTGGATAGTCAATTTCGTAAATATGCTCTCCTACAAAGTAAAACTTTGAATTGGAAGTATAGGTAGCTCGAATGTATTCGTCTTTAAGATGATAGGTATAAACCAATTGCAATGTTTTTAAATCATAAACGGCTACACTTTTAGTTTGAATTAAAAAAAGTTTGTCTTCAATTATGCCAAATTTTATATAACCCACAGATTCTTTTTGAGGTAAATTTTTTAACTCGCCATTTTCAACGTAATACAAGTAACCATCAAAGTTAATGTACCAAATTCTTCCAAAGCTATCTTCGTTGATACATGAACCTGATTTTGATGTTTGAATATCAGAAGTAAATGTTTTAAAAACGCTTCCGTCATAACGGCACAATCCTTTACCTGTTGCAAACCACATAAAGCCTTTGCTGTCTTGAAAAATATCATAAACACTGTTTGAAGGTAATCCGTTAGTTCTATCAATGCTATAGTAATAAGGGTTTTGCCCAAAAGTAAATTGGGAAAAAAGAAGCAACAATATGATTTTTAGAAATTTCAATTGGTTTTGATTTATAACAAATATAGGAAATAAAGGAATATGGAATAAACTCAGTTAATGAAACCCTCTTTTAAATTAACGAAATCGCTTATCATTCTTTTTTCGTTAACCGAAAATAGGATTTGGTAAACTCAACAAAAATTTAAGATAGGATTCAGAATACTTTTGAACCAAACTTTAAAATATTACCTCTTATGAAAACAAGATTACTATTATTTTTATTATGTGCATTTTCTTTTGGGAATGCGCAAGTTGCTACATTCTCTGCGCCAAATTCTTATAATATTACTGCAAATTCGGCAACGATTAGCTTTCAAGTAACATCAAATAGTACAACAACACTTTATTCTCAATTGGCAACAGGTGATGCGGGTAATGTTGCTCTTGCACCACTTTCTGGAGCTGGAGGAAATGCTGCAGGAACTTGGGTTTCACCGAAAAACTTGACGGGATTAACGCCAAACACAACGTATTATTTTAGATATAGATGTGATAATGCTTCTGGAACATCTTTTTCTACAACAGGTTCATTTACAACTTTAAGTGCTGCTCCAACAATTTCAGTTATATCTTATCCTGCAACTTACAACGGTGCAACAATTAATTATTGGCTAAATGCTAACGGATACGCAACAACATCATTGGTTAGATATGGTTTAACAAGTGGAAGTTTAACAAATCAAGCCACAGGTTCATCAACTTCTGGAACGGCAGCTGTAGCAAGTTTTGCTAACCTTTCAGGATTATCATCAAATACTACTTATTATTATCAAGTTGAAGCAACCAATTCTATCGGAACTTCAACAACTGCAATAGGAAGTTTCACTACACCTCCTCAAACTCCGGGTATTTATAGTGTTGCTGTTTCATCAATAACAACAAATTCAGCTTCTATAAATTATTCGCTTTGGGACAAAGGTTTGGCTACTACCTCAATTGTAAGATATGGTTTAACTAGCGGAAGTTTAACCAATCAAGTTACTGGTTTTTCGGTTTCAGGAGATGTCACAGTTCCTGGAAGTGCAAGTTTAACAGGCTTAAATCCAAGCACAACGTATTATTATCAAGTAGAAGCAACAAATTCCGCAGGAACTTCTACAAGTGCAATTGCAAGTTTTACAACGTTTTCAGTACCAGGACTTGTTGCAGAATATACTTTTAACAACACCTATAACAATGTAAATGGAAATAATCCTTTTGCTAGTATACCAGGAACAACATCTTTTGTTCTCGCTAGAAATGGATCAACAGTAGGTGCATTACAAGTTGTTGGTAATGGAAATAATGGTACTTTTTGTAACGCAATTGCACCTACAGGAGCAAGTCCTCGAACAATTTCTTTGTGGTATAAAACGCCTAACCATACCTCTCATAGTATATTTTCATATGGTACTGCAGTTCAATATAAAACATTTGGTGCCTATTTTGGCGCGTCGGGTAATATAATTTTACAAGGTTATGCTTATGATCATCCCTTTAGTAATGCAAATAATGCTATAAATACTTGGAGACATTTGGTAATAACTTTTGATGGAACGAATACTAAGTTATACATGGATGGTACTTTTATACAAACAATTTCAACTCCTTTGTTAAATACAGGAACTGGGTCTAATTTCAGAATTGGTAATACAGGACTTACTATGCAATTTGATGATTTAAAAATTTATAATTACGTATTAGAGCAAGCGGATATCACCAGTTTATACAATAACAACACTTTGACTTCAGAGAATTTTAATTTAAATAATTTAGAAGTAAAATTATATCCAAACCCAGTTCGAGATATTCTAAATATTGAAATCGAAAATGATATTCAATCGATAGAAATCTACAATATTCAAGGGCAAAAAGTGCTTTCATCTAATCAAAAACAAATCAATGTTTCTGATTTAGCTACTGGAATGTATATGGTAAGAATTCAAGATATCGATGACAATATTGCAACGAAGAAAATTGTAATTAAGTAGTTAGTTTTTTTGTTTTAGATTCAGGCGTTGTCCAGTAAACAAAGGGTTTTGTAAAATAAACCTCAATTTACTTGACAACGCCTATTTCATAATCGTATATTTGCATACTAATTTTTTGTGTTTAATGAAAAACAATTCTTAAACACTTAAACTTTTAAACACTTAAACAATTTCAAATGAAATTATCTCATTTCAATTTCAATTTACCAAATGAATTATTAGCTGAGTTCCCAACGGAAAACCGTGACGAATCTCGTTTAATGGTGGTTAACAGAAAAACCAATACTATCGAGCACAAATTATTTAAAGACGTTATCGATTATTTTGATGATGGCGATGTAATGGTGTTAAATAATACAAAAGTTTTTCCAGCACGTTTATACGGAAATAAAGAAAAAACAGGAGCTCGTATTGAAGTTTTCTTATTAAGAGAATTAAATGCAGAACAACGTTTATGGGATGTTTTAGTAGATCCAGCAC
Organism: Flavobacterium cheniae; assembly: GCF_004363695.1. Lineage (GTDB taxonomy): Bacteria > Bacteroidota > Bacteroidia > Flavobacteriales > Flavobacteriaceae > Flavobacterium > Flavobacterium cheniae. Next base: position 212,066 of record NZ_SNZC01000004.1, read on the forward strand.
GTAAAATTCGTATTGGAAATAAATTATACTTTGGTGATGACGATTCGTTAGTTGCTGAAGTTATCGATAATACAACTTCTCGTGGAAGAACATTACGTTTCTTATACGATGGTTCTTATGAAGAATTCAGAGAAAAATTAGTAGAATTAGGAGAAACTCCAATTCCAAAATACATTGAAAGAGAAGTTACACCAGAAGATGCAGAACGTTACCAAACCATTTACGCAAAAGTAGAAGGAGCAGTAGCTGCACCAACAGCTGGTTTACACTTTTCTAAACACTTATTAAAACGTTTAGAAATTAAAGGTGTTGATTTTGCTGAGGTTACATTACACGTAGGTTTAGGAACTTTCAATCCAGTTGAGGTAGAAGATTTGTCAAAACACAAAATGGATTCTGAAGAAATGATTATTTCTCAAGAAGCTTGTGATATTGTAAATAACGCAAAAGCTAAAAAGAAAAAAGTGTGTTGTGTAGGAACTACCGCTATGAGAGCTATGGAAAGTTCAGTTTCTTCTCAAAGAACTTTAAATCCTTATACGGGTTGGACTAATAAGTTTATTTATCCACCTTACGATTTTAGTCTTGCAGATTGTATGATTACTAATTTCCATACACCAAAATCAACTTTATTAATGATGATTTCTGCTTTCTGTGGTCACGATTTAATGAAGAAAGCTTACGAAGAAGCAATTAAAGAGAAATATCGTTTTTACTCATACGGAGACGCGATGTTAATCATATAATTTTAAAATCCCAATCGAAAGGTTGGGATTTTTATTTTACTGTTCGTTCTAAATCTGAAATCCAATTTTTGTGTTTTTTATCACTTTGACACTTTGTAACTTTTAACTACTTTTGTTTTCCAAACAACCAAACAAATGACTTTTCAAAATACACGCGAATTCGCACAAAGTTTAGATGCTCAAGATGAATTGAGAAAATATAGAGATGAATTTCATTTCCCGCATGTAAACGGAAAACAAGTAATTTACTTTACAGGAAATTCTCTAGGACTTCAGCCTAAAAGAACCAAAACTTACGTTGATGAGGTAATGAATGATTGGGCAAATTTAGCAGTAGAAGGGCATTTTTATTCTGATAAGCCTTGGTGGGATTACCAAGAACGTTTTGCGGTTCCTTTAAGTGAAATCGTGGGAGCAAAACCTTCTGAAGTTGGAGTTATGAATACTTTGACTGTAAATTTACATTTGTTAATGGTATCGTTTTACAATCCAACACCAAATAAATATAAAATCATTTGTGAAGAAAAAGCTTTTCCAAGTGACCAATATATGTTTCAAAGTCAAGTGAAATTTCATGGTTTTGATCCAAAAGATGCAATTGTTGAAATTAAGCGTAGAGAAGGTGAAGCGAATATCCGTTTAGAAGATGTTTTGGCTAAAATTGAGGAAGTAGGAAGTGAATTGGCTTTAGTGTTAATTGGAGGTGTTAATTATTACACTGGTCAGGTGTTTGATATGAAAACCATAACTGCAGCGGGGCAAAAACAAGGAGCTTATGTAGGATGGGATTTAGCGCACGCTGCAGGAAATATCAAATTAGAATTACACGATTGGAATGTAGACTTCGCCGCTTGGTGTAGTTATAAATATATGAATTCTGGGCCAGGAAATGCTTCGGGATTTTTTGTTCACGAAAAACATCATAATGATAAAGAATTAAAACGTTTTGCAGGTTGGTACGGACACAATAAAGAACGACGTTTTAAAATGGAACCTGATTTTGATCCTGTTCACGGAGCAGACGGATGGCAAATTAGTAATTTACCTATTTTGTCTTTAGCACCTTATTTAGCTTCGGTTGAAATGTTTGCAGAAGTAGGAATGGATAAATTAATTGCAAAACGAAATTTAATTACTTCTTATTTAGAATTTGTGCTACATGAAATCGACAAAGAATTAGAAGGCGCGGATTTTGAAATACTAACACCTGCTAATCAAGAAGAACGTGGTTGTCAATTATCTGTTTACCTTCACGGACAAGGACGAGAATTGTTTGAAAGATTAATGAAAAATGGAGTGATTACCGATTGGAGAGAACCAAACGTTATTCGTTTAGCGCCAGCACCATTCTATTGTTCTTTTGAAGATATGTACGAATTTGGACAAGTTTTAAAACAATCCATTTTGAGTAAATAGTAAATTTTTAACATTTTTTTATGTTTTGTTATATTTTTTTGGTTTATTTGTAATAACCTAACTATCAAAACATTAAAATAATGAAGAAAGCTTTACTTACGCTAGCCTTTTGTGTTATCGGAACGGCTCAACTTTTGTTTGCTCAGGTATCTGAAAAAGAAGCTGTTGCAAGACAATGGATTAAATCCAATTTAAAAGAATTGAAAATCAATTCAGATTCTGATATTAATTTGCGTTTTGTACGTAAAAGTATATCGGGTGAAACATTACGTTTTCAACAAATGGTTAATAATGTACCTGTTTTTGATACTGAAATTGTAGTGCATTTTAATCCTTCTGGAGAAATTTCTTTTTCAGATCATAACATTACGAAAGAAGTTATTCAAATCAATACAATACCTCAAATTTCAAAAGAAAGAGCTGTTGAATTAGCTGATAAAGAAATTGGCGTTTCTGGAATGGTAACTTTGCAAGAATCTAACTTGTTTGTTTATAATAAATTAGAAACGACAAAATTAGTTTACAGAACTGTTACTAGTTTTGAAGAAAAACCAGGAACTTGGGAAGTTATTATTGATGCAATAAATGGAGCCGTTTTAAGTGTTAAAGATATCGCAATCTATTGTGGTTCTGAATGTACTACAACACATCAACACAATACTAGCACTTCTGGAACTACAAAATATTTTATGCCTAAAGAGGCAAATACCGCTTTAGCTTTTGAGACAGGAACCGCAATGGTATTCTTGTCAGATCCGCTTTCTGGAGCTGCAGTACCTTACGCAGGTAATTATGTAGATGGAAATGATGCTGATACAGCAGAATTAAATGCACAAAGAGCTTTGGTAAATCTTCCTCAAGTTGATAATACTGCTGGAACTTATTTATTAAAAAGTTCTTATGTTGAAATTAAAAATTTAGAAAACCCTAATAAAGGATTATTCACTCAAGCCAATCCAAACTTTTTATTTACAAGAAATCAAGACGGATTTGAAGCGGCAAATGTTTTTTATCACACTGATAACAATTTAAGATACATCAACGTGACATTAGGAGTAAATTGTAGACCCTTAACAAACGGTGGAGTTCTATGGTATGACCCATCGGGTTTAAATGGTCAAGATAATTCGTATTATTCATCTGGACGTTTAGTTTTTGGTGAAGGTTGTGTGGATGATGCAGAAGATGGTGATGTAATTTGGCACGAATTAGGTCATGGTTTACATGATTGGATTACTGGAGGTTCATTGTCGCAAGTAAATGGATTGAGTGAAGGAAGTGGCGATTATTGGGCGCAATCTAACAGTCGTTCTTTGAATGAATGGGCAACAACAGATGCTGCTTATCATTGGATGTTCAACTGGGATGGTCATAACGTTTGTTGGGGTGGAAGAACTACAAATTATACTCCAATATACCCAGGAGGTTTAGTAAACCAAATTCATACCGATGGTCAAATTTGGGCAACGGTTAATATGAAAATTTGGGATGTATTAGGAAGAACAAAAACAGATACTGCTTTTTTAGAAGGATTAGGTTTAACTAATAGCTCAACAAATCAACAAAATGCAGCTATTGCTGTAAGACAAGCTGCAATTGATATGAACTACAGTTGTGCTGATGTTAAAGTGATGACTGAAAAATATACAGCAGCAGGTTATGTAATGCCGCCAATTGATTTAAGAATCAACTGTCCTGGTACACAAACCGTAACGGCTGATGGATTAGGAAATTATACTGTGCCTAGTTTTGCTAGTTTAGCAAATGCAATCAATTCAAATTGTGATGCTGTTGTAACTCAAAGTCCAGCGGCAGGAACTGTTGTTGCTGTAGGAACACATGTTGTTACAATGACAGCTACAAGCGGAACTTCTGTAAATTGTAATTTCAATTTGGTGGTTCAAGCAAGTTTAGGAGTTGACGATGTTGTTAAAAACACATTCAGTATTTATCCAAATCCAGCTTCAACTTCTATTACAATCATTGGCGATAATTTCGAAAATGAAGAAATTGAAATTTATAATATGTTAGGACAAAGAGTAATAGGAAAAAGCCTTATCACCAATGAATCTACAGTTGATATTTCTAATTTAGCAAATGGCGTTTATATGGTTTATTTTATGAATGCAAAAGCATCTCATAAGTTTGTAAAACAATAAGAAATTTTAAATAAATAGTAAAAGCCGGACATCTTGTTCGGCTTTTTTTGTTAAATAAACTATCTTTGTATAGAATAACAGTATTACAAGAAATCATGACTAAAGAACAAATTTTAGAAAATTTTGATCCATCCCAACCAGGGTTAGCCGATGCTACTATTTTTGGTTTGCCATTTTCGGCAGAGCAAAGTGAAATCATTGTAATTCCAGTGCCTTGGGAAGTTACGGTGAGTTATGGTTCTGGAGCTTCAAAAGGTCCAGATGCGGTTTTAGATGCTTCTTTTCAAGTAGATTTAAATCACCAAGAATTTCCTGAATTATGGAAATTAGGTATTTATTTAGATAAAGCCCCAAAAGAGTTAAAAAAGAAATCAAAAAAATATAAGAAACAAGCTGCTCCAATCATCAAAGCATTGGAAAGCGGAATGATTCTAGATCACCATCCATCTTTGACTAAAGATTTAGAAGAGATCAATTATGCGTGTTCTGATATGGTGGAAGCCGTTCGTGAGCAAACGCTTAATTGGATGAATAAAGGTAAAAAAGTAGTGCTTTTAGGTGGAGATCATTCTACGCCATTAGGCTATTACCAAGCCTTAGCAACCAAATACGAGAACTTCGGAATATTGCATTTAGATGCGCACATGGATTTACGTATCGCTTATGAAGGATTCACGTATTCGCACGCTTCTATCATGTATAATGCGCTACAAATTCCGCAAATTTCTAAAATTGTACAAGTAGGAATTCGCGATTTCTGTGAGCAAGAAGTGGAAGTAGCTTTAAGCGATAGAGTTTTAGTTCACACTGATAGCGATTTAAAACAAGAAGCTTTCGAAGGCAAAACATGGCAACAACAATGCGATCAAATAATCGCTTCGTTACCAGAAAAAGTTTGTATTTCTTTCGATATTGATGGCATGTATCCTTGGTATTGTCCAAATACAGGAACTCCGGTTCCGGGTGGATTTTCATTTGAGCAAGCCGCTTATTTGTTCAATCGTTTAGCAGCAACTAATAAAGAAATCATCGGATTTGATTTAGTAGAAGTGGCTCCAGGTGATGACGATTGGGATGGAAACGTAGGAGCAAGAATGTTGTTCCACATGTGTGGTGTTTTTGCAAAATCTCAAAAGATGAATGTAGGTAATAAGATTAAATTTAATAAATAAAATTCAAAACCGAAGTTTCAAAAGCTTCGGTTTTTTTATAAAGTTTCTATTTTTTCTAAAATCGAAATCGCTTTTTCTTTCGTAGCAGCTAATTCTTCTGGTTTCATTTTTCTTAGTAAGGCTAACATCATGCTCATTCTTTGATTATTGGCAAAATGTTGCTTTTTCTCATCTAAAAAATGCCAATACAAACTATTAAAGGGACATGCTTTTTCGCCCAATTTCTCTTTTACTTTGTAATGACAACTGCCACAATAATTGCTCATTTTATTAATGTAACTTCCTGAAGAAACATAAGGTTTAGTCGCCACAATTCCGCCATCCGCATATTGACTCATGCCACGTGTATTCGGCATTTCTACCCATTCAATGGCATCGATGTAAACGCCCAAATACCAGGCATCAACTTCATCAGGATGCAATTGTGCTAACAAGGAAAAATTTCCAATGACCATCAATCGCTGAATGTGATGCGCGTAAGCTTCCGATAAACTTTGAGAAATCGAATGTTGCATGCATTTCATCTTGGTTTTTCCGGTCCAAAAGAAATCTGGTAGCGGATTGTAGTTTTCTAATGCGTTCATTTGGGCATAATTGGGCATTTCTTTCCAATAAATTCCTCTGACATATTCACGCCAACCAATAATTTGTCGCACAAAACCTTCTACTTGTGCCAATTCAATCGTTTCTTGATTTTGATAATAATATGAAATCACAGCATCCACAACTTCTTTTGGACGAATCATTTTTGAATTCATCGCAAAAGACAGACGCGAATGAAATAGGAATTTATGTCCAGAAAATAAGGAATCTTGATACGTTCCAAAATGCGCCAACAAATGCACACAGAAATAATCAATCAATTGCAAACTTTCGTTTCTTGAAGTCGGCCAATTGAAATTTTCAGTATCAATACTTCCAAAAGTGGTAATGTTTTGACTTTCAATTTCGGTAATAATTTCACTCACATTTTTATGAAATTCCAAAGGAAACGGAATCGGAACTTCATTTTTATATTGATTACGATTGTTATGGTCAAAGTTCCATTTTCCGTCTAACGGTTGATCACCAACCATTAAAATATGATGTTTTTTGCGCATCATGCGATAGAAACTTTCCATCAAAAGTTGCTTTTTCCCTTTGAAAAAATCCGCCAATTCATTTCTAGATGTATAAAAATGTTCGGAATCAACAGCTTTTGTTGGAATAGAAAGTTTTTCACAAATGGATTTCAATTGTTTATCCAAGCGATGTTCATCAGGAAATTGGTATTCAAATTGCTCGATTTTGTTATTCTCCACCAAATCCAAAATCAATTGTTCTAAATTATGAGGATTATTTGCATCCGAAATTTTATAATAAGCAACTTGATGACCTTGTTTTGTCAATTCCTCCGTAAAATTTCGCATCGAAAGAAAAAAAGCTACCACTTTTTGAATGTGATGTTTCACATAATCCGTTTCCTGACGCATTTCTGCCATCACATACATCACATTCGGATTGACTTCATCAAACCAAGAATGTTCCGAATTGAGTTGGTCGCCCAAAAGTAATCGAAGTGTTTTCATTTAAAATAATTCAGGAATTAACCACATTTTTTGAAATTTTCCGTCACCATCATATAGTTCCGCTTGACGTTTGATGTTGAATTTTCTATCTCTTGGATCGTTTCCAACACCAGCGTTGTACATCCAATTTCCGTAATTGCTGTGCACATCGTAATCGATTAGCATACTTTCGAAATATGCTGCGCCAATACGCCAATCTTGTTCCCATTCCTTTGCCCAATAACTCGCCACATTCTGACGACCGCGATTGCTCATCCAGCCTGTTTTTTGTAGTTCAATCATGTTGGCATTTACGAAATGTTCAGGCGTGGTGCCGTTTGTCCATTGGTTGAAAGCTTTTGTATTTTGGTTCCAATGGTATTCTTTTTGTAAAATGCCGTTCAATTGGAATATTTTATTGCTGTGTTTTAGCGAAATGTATTTGAAATAATCGCGCCAAATCAACTCGAAGATTAACCAATAGGTGTCTTCGTTTTTGACTACTTTTTTCTCAAATTGTTGCACTTCCCAATAAATCATTCGTGCCGAAATACTACCATTTGCCAACCAAGCCGAAAGTTTTGAACTATAATTCTTTCCTATTAAACCATTACGAGTTTTCTTGTAAACGGCTAGTTTTTTGGTATCCCAAAAATAGTCTTTGATTCTTTTTTTAGCTTGATTTTCGCCACCTTTAAATGGAAAGGCGGTTTTGTTCGGTTGCTTAAAACCTTCAAATCCTAAATCTTCTAGCGTTGGAATACTTGTTTTTTCTTCAATTAGATTAGAAGTTGGTTTTGCTGAAATGGAAACGGTTGGTCTCACTCGAATTTTCTTTTCCAATTGCTTTCTAAACTCTGTAAAAACTTCTGGAATTTTCTCCCAATCTTCATACGGAACATCATCAGGATGAAATAAAAATTGGTCGTAATACGTTTTCCAATTCACCGCAGGAATTAAATTGCGAACTTCATTTTCTACATCTACTTCTTCCTGCGTCCATTCGTTTTGAATATAAATCGTGTCAATTTGATATTTAGCAGCTATTTCTGGAATCAATTGTTCAGAATAACCGTAATAAACTAATAATGTGATATTTTTCTCAGCTAAATTTTCTTGTAGTTCGGTTAAGGTTTCCAGAAGAAATTGAGTTCTAAATTTTTCTGTTTTCTTGAAACCATATTGAGTTGTTTCGAAATGTCTCGGATCCAAGCAATAAATACCAATTATTTTTTCATTTTCTCTACAAGCATTGTACAACGAATGATTGTCAATCGTGCGTAAATCGTTTCTAAACCATACTAATCCGTTCATGCTATTTGTTTTTATTCATTCTGCATTTATCACTACAATACATTACTTCTTCCCAGTTTTTCTCCCATTTTTTTCGCCAAGAAAAAGGACGTTGACAGGTTTTACAGATTTTTTCGGGAAGATTTACTTTTTTATGCGCCATTATAACATGGAAGTTGATGGTTTATCTGGTCGCGCATAATGAAATCTGTCTGCTAATTTTGGTACAGCATAACCATCTAAACCGTTTATGGCGATTACATTTCCTCTGTCCAATTGCATCCAATTATCATCATGAAATAGTTTTTCATCAGCATAAATAGTCTCAACCGAAGCGATGATATGAATACAATCGTTTTCTTCAATTTTGTATTCGTTCACATATTTACAAAGTAATTGTACCGGACTTAATTTTACGAAAGGTACTTTGTGATTGTCAATGAATTCAGGTTCTAAATTTGTTTTATCAAATTCTGAAATGTGTTCTTCATAACTTGAAGACGTATGATGTGCATCAGCAATCATTTCTTCTGTAATGTGATTTACAGTAAAGAATCCGGATTCTTTTATGTTTTTATAAGTGTCTCTTGGAACCGTTGTAGGTCTCAAAATAAATCCCAATAAAGGTGGTTCACTTCCTAAATGCGTAACACTGCTAAAAATAGCAACATTTAAAGTGCCATTTTCTGAGCAAGTTCCTATTAAGTTGGCCGATTTGTAACCAGTAACACAATTTACTAAGTTCAATCTTGGCACTTTAGACATATAAAACAATTCGTCTTTCGTAATCTTTCGCATAGCAATTTTTTTATTCAAAGATACATTTTGTTTAACCAATAATAAAAATAATTAAACAAAAATAAATTTCAAAATGAAAAATCTCATAAAAGTCGGGTATTAAAATTTATTATTCCGTATTTTTGTAGTCCAAATTTTTACAAAAACTTCATGCAAACGCCACAAAAAATTGCTGTTGTAGGTTCTGGATTAGTAGGAACTTTACTGGCAATCTATTTAAAAAGAGCCGGACATATAGTACATGTTTACGACAGAAGTCCCGATATTAGAACGGTTGAGTTTTCGGGTCGTTCCATTAATTTGGTGATGTCAAATCGCGGTTGGAAAGCATTAGAAGATGTGGGTTTAGATGAAGAAATTCGAAAAATCGGAATTCCAGTTGATAAAAGAGCCATCCATTTACAAGATGGAAATCTAAATTATCAATATTACGGAAAAGAAGGTGAAGCTATTTTTTCTCTATCAAGAGGCGTTTTGAATAGAAAAATGGTGGATTTAGCTGAAGCTGAAGGAGTAGAATTTTTCTTTGAACGTAAAATTTGGGATGTAACGTTAGCCACCGCAACTTTATGGGAAGGCGAAACGGAACAAGGTGATTGGACCGAGTTAAAATACGATAAAGTTTTTGGAGCCGATGGCGCTTTCTCGAGAATTAGACACAGAATGCAACGTCAATCGATGTTTGATTATTCGCAAGAGTTCATGAAAATTGGTTATAAAGAATTGCACATTCCAGCTAATGCAGATGGTTCTCCAAAAATTGATATTCATTCTTTACATATTTGGCCGAGAGGAAATTTCATGTTAATGGGATTGGCTAATTTAGACAACTCGTTTACTTGTACTTTGTTCATGCCAATTGAAGGCGAAAATTCGTTTGAATCGTTAACCAACGAAGAAAAATTAGTTTCGTTTTTCGCGACTTATTTTCCAGATACAAAAGATGTTATTCCTGATTTAGTGCGCGATTTTTTTAGAAATCCGAATAGTTATTTGGCGATTATGAAATGTTTCCCTTGGACATTTAATGATAAAATTGCTTTAATTGGTGATTCAGCGCATGCGATTGTACCTTTCTACGGTCACGGAATGAATGCAGGTTTTGAAGATATCACCATTCTGAATGAATTAATGCAACAATATGGCGATGATTGGGATAGAATTTTCAAAGAATATGAAATTTCAAGAAAGCCAAACGCAGATGCTATTGCAGAACTTTCCAGAAGAAATTTCGAAGAAATGAGTGCCAAAACTGCGGATGCCAATTTCTTATTACAAAAGAAAATCGAAAAATGGTTTTCCGACAAACATCCAGAAAAATGGATGCCATTATACAGTAGAGTAACTTTTAGTTTACAACCTTATTCAGAAGCCATGGCGATTGGTGATTTTCAAAATGAAATCATGCAAGAAGTTTTGAAAATGGATAATATTCAAGAAAATTGGAATTCAGAGGAAGTTGAAAATAAGATTTTAGAATTATTAAAATAAAAAAAGAGGCAATTGCCTCTTTTTTTATTCTTCTCTATTTACAGCATCCATACTAAAAGCTGGCGTACAAATCGCCAAATATTCACATGGTTCATCAAACGGATTTGAATATTGAACACGTGTATTTTTCTCAATTTTAATGGATTGGCCTGTTTCTAAAACTACTGTTTCATCTTCAATAATGAATTGCTTTTTCCCTTTAATGATATACGTATATTCATCAAATTCAGGAGTTTGAAAAGGCTCGCTCCAACCTGGTGGCGCAATCATATGAGCAATCGAAATCGCTGAATTGTTTGTAGTTGCCAATCCGTGATATTCTTCAATTAATTTTCCATCAGTTGTTGGAACTACGAATGGCGACTTTTGAATAAAATATTTTTTCATGGATTAGTGTTTTTAAATTTTGGCCATTGATTATAACCAATTTCAGGATTGTTAGAGTTATATTTAATAATAAATTCAACCTCTTTTTCATTTACTTCTTTATCAGAAGCTATTTCAGATTTCCAAATAATTTGTCTTCTAATAGTAAAGTCATCTCGCTCTTCATCAGTAAAATCTTTTTCTATTAATCTACTATTTGCGCTTCCAAAATAGTTAATGCTGTTCGTTAAATCTTTTCCTATATAAATTTTCCCGTTTGGATAAGTGATTTTATATATAATTTTCATTACTTCTTAAAAATAAAATAAACCGCTAAAACTAAAAAACAAAATCCTACTGCGTGATTCCATTTGAAAGTTTCGTTCTTAAAGAAAACCATCGAGAAAATCACAAAGATTACTAAAGTGATTACTTCTTGAATTACTTTTAATTGCATTAATGAAAACGGACCACCATTGCCTTCGTAACCAATTTTATTCGCAGGAACTTGAAAGAAATATTCAAACAAGGCTAATCCCCAACTGATTAAAACAATGGTGGTTAATCCTGCGTTTTCAAACCACTTTAATTCTTTAAATTTTAGATGACCATACCAAGCTAATGTCATAAAAACATTAGAAAGTATAAGTAATCCTATGGTAACAATCCCTTTCATTAACGTTTAAACATCTTCATCAGCAAACCAAAAGCACCTCGAATAAAACTCGCACTTGTCACCACTTTGGTAATTGATTTCCCAATAACTTCTGTCGTACTTGGTTCTTCTTTTGCTTTTCGGGTTGGTTTTTCTGCTTCTTGTTCGGCTGCAACTTCTTGTGCTTCGGCAATTTTTTTGTTTAATAATTCGTAAGCACTTTCACGATCTAAAACCTCATTATATTTCTTCGCTAGTTTCGATTTTGCAATACTAACTTCAATTTCACTTTCAGTTAAAACATCCATTCGACTCATTGGCGCTCGCATCATAGTAGCCACTAATGGCGTTGGTGTTCCTTTTTCGCTTAATGCTGTTACAAAAGCTTCTCCAATTCCTAACGAAGTTAAAACTTCATCGGTTTCATAAAAATCAGTATCTGGATAATTTTCAGCTGTCATTTTAATTGCTTTTCTGTCATTTGCCGTGAAAGCTCTCAACGCATGCTGAATTTTTAAACCTAATTGCGCCAAAACGCCTGTTGGAACATCCATCGGATTTTGCGTAATGAAATAAACTCCAATTCCTTTCGAACGAATCAATTTCACAATCGTTTCAATTTGATTTAATAAGGCTTTACTGGCTTCGTCAAAAATCAAATGCGCTTCATCAATGAAAATCACTAATTCTGGTCGACCAGCGTCACCTTGTTCAGGCATGGTGTTGTAAATTTCGGCTAACAAACTCAACATGAAAGTTGAGAATAATTTTGGTTTGTCTTGAATATCGGTTAAACGCATGATGTTGACATAACCATTTCCGTTTTCGTCAACTCGCATTAAATCTTGGATGTCGAATGATTTTTCACCAAAGAATAATTCTGCACCTTGTTGTTCTAATTCGATGATTTTTCTCAAAATCGAACCTGTTGAACTGGTTGAAATTCTTCCGTATTCGGCTTCAAATTCGGCTTTTCCTTCTTCGGTTGCGTAATTAAGTACTTTTTTGAAATCTTTTAAATCCAATAATGGCAGACTATTATCATCACAATATTTAAAAATGATAGAAACTACGCCAGATTGCGTATCATTTAAATCTAAAATTCGAGAGAATAAAACAGGTCCAAATTCAGAAACCGTAGCACGTAATCGAACCCCATTTTGTTCTGAAATTGTCATTAATTCCACCGGAAAAGCTTTAGTTTCATATGGAAGTGTGATTTTTCCATGACGTTCTGTAATAAACGATTTTTCTTCTCCAGGCATTGCAATTCCTGAGAAATCTCCTTTAATATCCATCATCAAAACAGGAATTCCATTTAGCGATAATTGTTCCGATAGTACTTGAATGGTTTTAGTTTTTCCTGTTCCTGTTGCGCCAGCAATTAATCCATGGCGATTTAAGGTTTTTAAAGGAATTTTCACATGCGTGTTTGGAACTGCTTCGCCATCTAAAATTCCTCCGCCTAATGTAATGAATTCTCCTTTACAAGTATATCCTTCCGTTATATGTTTGATAAAATCTTCTGTCTTGCTCATTTTGATGTATTTTGAATTTCAAATGTAGTAAAATCGGACGAAATTTCAAGAACAACTTCAACTCGAAAATTAATTTCTAACTTCTTATTTCTAAATTCTAACTTCCAAGTTGTATCTTTGCCCACTATTTTAGTTTTAAGATGTTACAAAAAGAAACACAGTTAGCGGTTGAAAAAGGCGAAATGTTGCCTTTAATGGAGGAGTTTTACACGATACAAGGCGAAGGATATCATACAGGAACAGCTGCTTATTTTATACGAATTGGCGGTTGCGATGTAGGTTGTCATTGGTGTGATGTCAAAGAAAGTTGGAATGCTGAATTGCATCCACCAACCAATACCGATATTATTGTTGCCAATGCCAAAAAATACGCTGACACAGTTGTAGTAACTGGTGGAGAACCTTTGACTTGGGATATGACGTTATTGACTTCTAAACTAAAAGCTCAAAATTTAAAAGTACATATTGAAACTTCAGGAGCATATGAAGTTTCGGGAACTTGGGATTGGTTTTGTTTATCACCAAAGAAAAATAAATTACCCGTTCAAAGTGCTTACGATATTGCTAACGAGTTAAAAGTAATTATTTACAACAAGCACGATTTTATTTTTGCCGAAGAACAAGCAGCAAAGGTAAATCCAAACGCGATTTTGTTTTTACAACCGGAATGGAGCAAAAAAGAAGAAATGACACCTTTAATAGTTGATTATGTAATGAACAATCCGAAATGGAGAGTTTCGTTACAAACCCATAAATATTTGAATATTCCTTAAATTATATGAAGAAGTTTTTAGTATTAGCTGTATTTGTTTTGTTTTCTAATCTAAGTTTTTCACAATTAGGTGGAGAAGATGAAGTGTATTTAGGAGGTGATTTTATTGAAGCCAAATTTCAAAATGGTGGAATTGATAAATTTTATGATTATATCATTCAAAATTTTGACACAAGTACAATTGAAAAGAAAGGTCAAATTGTTTTTGAGTTTACTGTTAACGAAAAAGGAGAAGTTAAAAACATCAAAATTATTAGAGAATTAGGAGATAATTCATCGATGGAGTTAATACGTGTTTTAAGAAAAGCACCAAAATGGGAGCCTGCTTCAAGAGCAGGAAAAGCTGTTAGCTTTAATCTTAAAATGCCTTTGACATTTAAATAAACAAAAAATCCCAAATCATTAGTTTTGGGATTTTTTGTTTTATAAAGTTAGCTTCGCTAAATAATCAAAATGTTTCCCTTCTAAAATCAATTCACATTCTAAACCATTTGCAATTGCGGCATTTTGTAGTGTATTATAATCCAAATATAACCAATCGAAGGTATCTTCCGTTTCTCCTTTATACTGAATAGTGAACGTTAATTCACCATAATAACCATTAGCAGGAACTTCGTAAGCGCCATCTTCGTCTTGGTCGTACATGTAAATTAAGTCCGAACTATCAATTAAAATTTGTCCGCCTTCATTTAAAAGCGATTTCAATTTTTGCAAAAACTTTGGAATCTGATTCATTTTTCCGAAAATTCCGGTTCCATTCATTAAAAGTAAAATGGTGTCGAATTTTTCAGAAGTATCTAAATCCAAAACATCCGAAACTTTACAGTTTTTCAAACCTCTTAATTCACAAGCTTTAATGGCATTTTCAGAAATATCAATTGCAGTAACATCAAAACCTTTTTCTTGTAAATACAAAGCATGACTTCCTGCACCGCAACCAATATCTAACACTTTTCCTTTTGCTAATTGTAATGCTTTTTGTTCCAGTTTTGGCATCTCTTTAAAATCACGAAACAAATAGGCAACGCTCATTTCATCTGCTTCCGAAATAGAAGTTTCGGTGATTATATCTTCGGGAGAATTATTGGTTTGATAGTCTAAAATGGCTTTTCCGAAAAGGTCTTTCATTTTTTTTGTTTAAAGTTTCAGGTTTTTTTAGTTTCAGGTTATTTTGTTTAAAGTTTCAAGTTTTTTTAGTTTCAAGTTCTTAACTTTGCCTTCAATCAGTTTTCGTATATAAAAAACATAAAGTGACTTAACTTGAAACCTGAAACTTGAAACAAATTAATTCATGCTAAAGCCAAATTTAAACGAACTCGGAAAACTTGCCAAAGATACGCATATCGAAACCAAAAAGTATTTTGACAAGCTAAAAAAGAAAACTCCCAAGAATTTGGATTATGTAATGCAAGATTTACACGATGCTGAATTCAAAAAAACGGATTGTTTGGAGTGTGCCAATTGTTGCAAAACAACTGGACCGTTATTTACTTCGGCCGATATTGAACGAATTTCCAAAAGTTTGCGTCAAAAACCACAACAGTTTATCGACCAATATCTTCGCATTGATGAAGACCAAGATTATGTGTTGAAAAGTGTTCCGTGTACGTTTTTAGATAGTGACAACAAATGCTTCATCTACGATGTCCGCCCTAAAGCCTGCCGAGAATTCCCTCACACCGACAGAAAAAAATTCAATCAAATCACCGATTTAACGTTACTAAACGTAGCGATTTGTCCAGCAGCGTTTAATATTGTGGAGAAAATGAAGGAGAAGTTGCCTCTTTAGAAAGTGTTCAGTGTTCAGTTGAAAGTGTTCAGTTTTTTCGCAATCTTGTCATTCCGTTAGGAATCTCACAAGTTTAGTTCAAACTTGTAGCGATAACTTCCGCATCTAAGTTGTTTTCATTATTTGTAATTTTTGAAATAATAGAAAAATCATTCAAAAGATAATTTGTCTTTTTAATTCCAATATTTTCTGGATTTAAATGTTCTAAGTATTCATCTTTATTTTCGATTCTTAGTTTGTTGAATTTTAGATTTTTATTTCCTGAGAATCCTCTCAATTCATATGAATAATTTTCTTTGTCGGAAATAATTAATATGTTGTAATAAAACTTATTTTTGGTAAATGGTATGTTGGTTTGAATAGTGTCTTTTTGATTAAACTCACAATTATAATTTTCGTAAATAACAAAATTTGAAAATTCTTCTTTAGATTTTAATTTGTCAATTTCTTTAGAGATATCTTTTCTGAATTCTAGAAGAAAATCAATGTTTTTCTTTAATTCTTCTTTATTGCGGATTAAAGAATCTGTCTTATCTAATTTGGAAATTATTTGATTATTCCAATTATCAATTGAGATAGTTCCGTTTTCTCTTGAACAACCTATAAATGTTAATAGAAGTAAAAGTAATAGTCTTTTCTCTTTCATCTTTTCTCTATTTTCTTCTATTCATAAATCAAATACTTCCCTCTAATTTCCTTAAACTGCTCCAAACCTTCTTGCCAAGTTTTTCTAATTTCTTTTTCGGTCATTCCGGCTTCAATTTGTTCGCGTAATTTTTTAGTTCCGGCTAATTTGGTGAAGAAATCGTTGAAGAAATCGGTTTTGTCTGTTGTATTTTGGTAAGCTTTCAATAACCATTTTAATTCTAGTCGGTGTACTTTTCTAATTTCGGTTAAATCTTCTCCAAAGCACACTTTTCCATTGTGAACTGGATCTTTCGCGCCAAAATTTGGTTTAGGAGTAAAGCTAAAATCAAATTCGCTTTCAGGTAAAAAAGGCGAACCGTAAATTTGGAATTGTTTTTCAGTACCACGACCTAAGCTTACATTCGTGCCTTCAAAAAAGCACAAACTCGCATACAAATTAATCGATTGATCGTTAGGTAAGTTTGGAGAAGGTTTCACAGGTAAGCTATATTTCATGTCATGCGAATAGTTCAAACAAGGTGCTACTTTTAAGTCACATTGCAAACTATCTTTTAACCATTTTTCGCCATTAATCATTTTTGCATATTCGCCAATCGTCATCCCATGCAAAACTGGAATTTCATGCATCCCAACAAAACTCTTATGGTCCTTCTCTAAAATTGGACCATCAACAATAGTTCCATTTGGATTTGGTCGGTCTAAAACTAAAAGTGGAATATTATTTTCCGCACAAGCTTCCATCACATAATGCAATGACGATATATAAGTGTAAAATCGCGCGCCAACATCTTGTAAATCAAAAACCAAGATATCAATTCCTTCTAATTGCTCGGGTTTTGGCTTTTTGTTGTTTCCGTAAAGGGAAATAATCGGCAAACTTGTTTTCGTGTCTTTTCCATCAACGATTAATTCGCCAGCATCAGCGGTTCCTCTAAAACCGTGCTCAGGTGCATAAATTTTCTGAAGATTGATGTTTTGTTCGATTAAGAAATCAACTAAATGCTTCTCTTTTGAAAGAATTCCTGTCTGATTCGTAACAATCCCAACTCGTTTATCTTTTAATAAAGGCAAATAACTTTCAAAGTTTTCGGCACCTGTTTTAAAAGTGACATCTGTTGAAGTGGAACTCAAAGTTACATTGTCAGTACTCGGTTTTAGTTGCGGAATAGCCTTTTTGCTACTTCCGCACGAAACGATTAGTAAAGAAAAAAATAATAATGTACTTTTGAAAAATAATTTAGATGTCATAAAAACCTTGAATTTAGAATATTTCATAGCCAAAAGACTAATTGCTGCTAAAAGTTATAAAAGTAGTATTTCTTCGCCAATTATAAAAATTGCGATTACGGCAATTGCCATCGGAATTATTATGATGATTATGGCTGTGGCTACAGGTGTTGGGCTTCAAGATAAAATTCGCGAAAAAGTTTCGGCTTTCAACGGACACATTATTATTTCTAATTTTGATGACAATCAATCACAAGTCACTACTGAACCGATTTCTATCAATCAAAGTTTTTATCCCAAATTCAAAAATGTAGAAGGCATCAGTCATGTGCAAGCGGTTGCAAGCAAAGCTGGAATCATTCGCACAGAAAAAGCATTCGAAGGAATCATATATAAAGGTGTCGGTAAAGATTATAATTTCACCAATTTAGAAGAATATTTGGTCGATGGTAAAATTCCAAATCTAAAATCTGAGCTCAATACCGAAGTTTTGATTTCGGAATACTTAGCAAAACGTCTTCATTTAAAAGTAGGCGATAAGTTTCTAACCTTTTTCATGAAAGAAAACGGAAAACTGCCAAATAAAAGAAACTTCCTAATCACCGGAATTTTCAATTCAGGTTTTCAAGAATTCGATGCTACTTATATAATAGGTGATATTCGCCACGTGCAACTCATCAATAAATGGCAACCAACAGAAGTTGGTGCATTTGAAGTTTTCGTAGATGATTTCTCAAAAATTAAAGAAAAAGGCGAGGAAGTCTACAAAGAAATTCCGCCTACTTATAATAGTATCACCATTGAAGAAAAGTATTATAGCATTTTCGAATGGCTAAAATTGTTCGATTTCAACATTTTGGTTATTCTAATCGTAATGATTGTCGTAGCCACCATCAATATGGTAGTCGCATTATTAGTCCTAATTTTAGAACGCACCCAAATGATCGGAATTCTAAAAGCCATGGGTGCTAACAATTGGAATGTCCGAAAAATATTCCTTTACAACGCTTTCTATTTAATCGCTCGAGGTTTGTTTTGGGGGAATTTAATTGCGATTTCTTTATTGCTAGTTCAAAAATTCTTCGGAGTTATTCAACTTAATCCCGAAAACTACTACGTAAACGAAGCGCCAGTAAGTATCAATTTACTTCACATCGCATTATTAAATATTGGAACCGTAATAGTTTGTTTGTTGGTATTATTGATTCCGTCTTATATTATTACCAAAATCTCACCAGTAAAAGCAATACGTTTCGATTAATTTTCAGAAGCACACATTCCGCATTCCATAAAGACTCACAGTCCCGCTGTCCGCTACAATCTTTTTGCTTTTTGTTGCCTGAGGTTCTCGAAGGCAACAAAAAGCAAAAAGGATTTCCACTCCCATCGGGGCTAGCCAAGACGCTTTGCATTCCAGAAGACTATTCCAATCCCGCGAAACTAAATCTCCTGTTCGGTAAGCATTGTTTTGAGCGCAGCGAAAAACATACTACTATATATATGTAGAAGAAATTTTCCCTTCGAAGAGAGATAAAGGGGGAGTTATCTTCCTTTTATGAACTTTTCACCATTATATATAAGTATCAAAATGTTTATATGACTTATGTGTTTAACAATCCCCTTCGCGACCATTGCGCCACCATTGTGTTCCTTGCGACAAACCTCTAAAAAAAACTTTTAATATTAAATCCTTGTTATCAGAGAGTTAAGAAAAGTATCAAAAAAAAGAACAAAAAAAGATTGGAAAAGGCTTGTGGTTACGGAAAAGATTTCTACTTTTGCACCCGCATTAGAGCAGAAGTTCATACATAAACTGTAAGATTAAACAAATCAAAAAAAACTTTAAAAAAGTTGAAAAAAGATTTGGATAATAAAAAGTAAAGGTAGTATCTTTGCCGACCCGAAACGAAAGAATTGGGATGTACAAGTTCTTAAAAATATTGAGTAAGTGGTCAGGAAAAAATAAATAAAAAATTTTTTCAAAAAAGCTTGCCAGATTAAAAAAGAGTTGTACTTTTGCACCCGCTAATCGAATGAGAGGCGAACAAAAAAAGAATGACACG
>NZ_SNZC01000005.1 GCF_004363695.1 Flavobacterium cheniae
GTATAAACTAATCCTACGTTTGTCCATGTTCCACCTGAAGTTGGTGTTCCGCCTAAGGCTGCAAATAACTGTGCATTTGTTGGTGTGGTTCCTTGGCATACAGTTAAAGTTCCATTACTTCCTGCATTTGGTGCACTACCTACTGTAACTGTAACATCTGAAGTACAAGATAAATCTGAAGCAGTCCATCTGAATACATTAGCACCTAAAGAAAGGCCATTAACAACTGTATTAGGATTTGTATTTGAAACAAATGTACCAGTACCGGAAACAACACTCCAAGTACCCGTTGCAGGAGAAGTAGCCGCAAGAGTTGTTGAAGTTACTGCACATAAAGCTTGATCAGGACCAGCATTACAAGAAAACTCAGTAGTAAAACTTCCTGCTTCTAAATAAACAACACTATCATAAGTTCCATCATTTACATCTGTAACAATTAATTTTATATGATACGTTTGACCTGGGGTTAAACCTGTCTGTGTTGCTGTCAAAATTCTTGTGTTACCATTAAGTTGTGTTCCATCAATAGTTCCTAAGTATTCAGGTGTTGGGGTATTTTGTACCCAACTCCCATTAGCGGCAATACAATTGGCAGAACTTGGAGCACCACCACTTGATCCAACAACTCCATTATTTACAGAATTTATAGATACTTCTGAACCATTAGATAAACGAGCAATATTTCTTGCATTATTAGTAAAACCTTGGCCACCAGCAATTCCAGGACCACTTATTAAAAAACCGAATTTATCATTGTAAGAAGAACACTGATAATTAATAAAACCACTATTATCTGTGTATTCCTCTGAACCAAAAATATAACGAAATGTTACAGAATTCTCTACTGGAACAAAATCAAACTCTAATACTGCAGCATTAAAATAATTTTGTGCACCAGCCAAGACATCTAAATCATTAATTCCTGCAGGGCAGCCTCCACCTTGTCTAATTTCACCTGCTGTACACGATGTATAACTTGTTGCCATCTGTCCTACAGAACCCGGATGAACTCCTAATGTCAATGGAATAGTTGATGTGTGACCTGTAGTTAAAACAACTCCATTTGTAAAGCCTAATTGCGCTAAAGTTGTAGTTGCTGTTGAAAAATAACCTACTTGATATCTCGCAATACCTCCACTTACATCATTATAAACACCTCTAAATACAACATTTGATATTGTTGTCCCGCTTGTTGACGGAACCAATACTCCATCCACTAACTGAGTTGGAGTATACAATGTATTGTTAATTGTAATTTGGGAATAGGTAGTTAAATATGTAAAGAACAAAATTATTGATACTACTATTATTTTATAAAACTTCTTCATTTTTTAGTTTTGATTTAAAATTTTAACTACTTTTTTTATACCGTTAATACAAGTTATATTTACAAGATAAACCCCTGTAGACAAGTAAACATTTTTATTAAAAACAAGATTATTTTGCTCTAATTCGTCAAATGATATAAGCTTCCCATTAATATCAAATAATTCAATCTTTGAAAGTGGAATATTACTTGTAACTGTAAATTCCGAATTTAAAATAGCTGCTTGAATATTTATTTCTTCATCTTCAATTACATCCTCATCGGATCCATTTAATTTATATACTACTTCAAATCTATTTAAGGTATTATCTGGATAAAAGAAATAAGCTGCTTGTGTTAAATCATGGTAAAAATTTAATTTTTTATCATGTAAATAAATACTTTGTGTATTGAAAACGCCTTCTTTTTTACTTAAACTAATCGTTAACATAGTAGTTGGATTTGCTAACGAATAATCCAATTGAATTATGTCTGTAACTTCAAATTCAGGTTTTCCTTGAATAACTAATTTTTCATTTCCTAAAATAGAATAAAATTTAACTGGAGATAATGAATTTATCGGACCATCATAGGCTTCATCAAAATCGTTAGTTGCTCCAGGAAGATAACCCACTAATAATTCATTATATCGACCATTAGCATCAGCTAAACGCAACCAATATCTATCTTTTTCTTCATTTGCTCCACGATAAAATTGATTGTTACTTGGTATATCTTTTGTTCTTTGTTTATTGGTAAACAATACTGTTCCGTTCACTTTAGGACGCACCATAAAACCTTGAGCAGAAGCAATATAACCATTTGGCAAAATTCCATTTGGAGTTTGCGTTGTAGCACTTGGAACTCCAACACCTCCTGTTAAATTAAATGAAGCGTAATCTGCTTGTTGATAAAGTCCACTACCAGGATAAGGTGTATTGGCAGACCATAAATAAACGGTTCCATAAATTTTGTCTGCGTTTTCATTATAAAAATCTTCAAACTTAATGGCACCTGGATAAGGATTACCTAACAATGTGAAATTTCTAAATGCATTATGCTCTGTATCATAATATTTAACAGTTGCATTATAATTCCCATTATTTGATGTTCCTGAATAATTTAAAGTAATATTTGTTGGAGTGGTTCCTGCACTTGTTTTTACTCTTGTAATAAAACCCGTACCCACCGTTGGCTCACTTACTAATGATCTCCAACCTTGATAACTAAAATTCACACCATTAACACAAAAATCAGGATCCCAATAATATTTAATATCAAAATTGGTATTAAATGTTGGAAGAATTGCATTGCTGACAGGCTTACTCCAATAAACATAATCCCAACGTATTTTATTTCCTGTACTTTTAGTAAAATTAATATTTGGAGTTACAATAGGCTCATTATTTAAATCGTTTGGATGATTTACTTGAACCAAGTTACCTTTGCTTTTTACGTTTATTGTGCCATTATTGAAAATAGAATTTATGACGTAAACATAGGTTCCCAACTCATCTACACCAGCATTTAATTTACTGTCGATATCTATTACAAGTGTTTTTCCTGTTTTTACAGTCATTACACAAGCGTCAATATTACCATAAGTTGATGTATTATAGTCGTAATCAATAATTACATGTTCATCAATTGTTGGAATAGTTTTTCTTGACCATCCAATAGGTGTGCCTTTTGTAAATGTACCTAAAACAGTACTAGTTCCTGGGTTAGTAGTTTTAGCAACTCTAAAAGTCCCAGTTGTAGGAACAGCTGTAACTTTATAATATCCATTATATCCAGCAGGTGTAAATCCTTCAATTACAACCCAATTGCCGACAACTAAACCATGAGTAGCTTTTGTAAAAGTGATTACGGAAGTAGCCCATGTTGCTGCTGTAATAGTATTTGGTAGATTTGCTCCCTTATCAAAAGTTACTACATCTGTATTTGAGGCAGTTGTAGTTACATCTCCCCAAGTATTCAATGTTGAACAAATAAATGTTGCTGAAGCAGCGCCACAAGTACCAGTGAAACGATCGTTACAAATTGTTTGCGGCAAACCTACTGGAAGCATTGTTGAAAGTTCCGTATAATTACCAGACATTTCTGGCCTTGAAATAGCAACTCCACTTCCGTCAGCTACAATATCACCATTAGCACCAAAACCTATTAATTGTTGGAATTTAATTTGTGCCGTTGGAAGATCTTGATTATGCAAATTTACTTGGGTACTTGAATAAACTGAGTTAAAAGTATTATTTTCTAAAATTATATCGAAAGGAGGAGTATTAGACCTATCAAAGTTAATATCTTCACCTTTATCAGCTGCGTTATTATTAGTAAACGAACAAGATTTTATATTAATATTACATATTGGACTACTTGTATTAGTTATAGTAATTGCACCACCATCAGAAGAGGTTTCAGTTGTTGAATTATTTGAAAAACTACAATTAGAAATAGTTACATTCGAGTCCACTGAAGGACTAATTATTATAGCTCCTCCTCCAAATGTACTACCCAAACCAGCAGTAATATTACTATCAAAACAAGAATTCAATATTGTCAATGTTCCTCCTTTATGAGCAATTGCACCTCCAGTTGTAGCACCATTTGCATCAAAAGTAGAATTTGTGATGGTTACATTTGCAGAGGCTCCTTGAATTAAAATTGCCCCCCCATCTAAAGCACTTATCACATTATTATTCATGCTACAATTTTCAATATTAACAGTAGCATTATTTATTTTTAGAGCGCCTCCATAATTCGCTGAAGCTACTCTATTACATGGTAAAGAAGAATTCTTAATTGTAACACTTGTAGTTGAACCTGAAATATATAACGACCCTTGTCCTCCAGATCCAACGTTAGCGTAAATAATGACTTGATCAAAAATTATTCCTGTTCCAGAAGAAATTGTCATAGCTATTCCATCAGATGCACAATCATATTTTGTTATTTGAATTCCTTTGAAAATTGCATCATTTGCAGTAAGATTTCCCCATCTAACAGTACCAGATACAGAACCAGATTCAAAAATTGTATTTGCAGCTCCTGCACCAATAATTTGAATATTATTTTTATTAAATGCAATTGTTCCTGTACTAATATATGTTCCTGAATCAACATAAATTATATCTCCACTAGTTGCAATTGCATAAGCAGCAGCAAGTGTCAACTTTGGAGATGCAGCTGTTAAACCCGAATTTGTATCATTTCCAAAAGCCGAACAGTATACATCATTGATAGCTGAACCATCATTTACATATATATTGGCTGAAAACACATTCGTAAAGAAAAAAAGTGTTCCGAACAACAATAATTTGAATCTAATAGAGAGTAAAGTATTATTCATAATCGTGTTGATTTAATTATTAGCAATTATTTAACATGCTGTTAATCATTTGTTCAAAAGTAAATAAAGAAGAATCACATAATTATACAAAAATTACCTATTTTTGGGTTTTAGAATAACATACCATGATTATAAACGAAAGCAAAAAACTCATAGAATCAATGTCTATGAACGAAAAAAGATACTTTAAGATCTTTATCAATAAAAATATTTTTGGAAGTCAGAATAAATACCTATTACTTTTTGATATTATCAACAGTAACGAAACAATCTCTGAAGATACTTTAAAGAAACATGTAAAAGAACAAGATTATTCGGATAAAAACATTTCGTACGATATTAATTATCTAAACAAAATTATACTTCGATCTTTAAACGAATTCCACCACGAGAAAACCATCAGTCTAAAACTTCAAAATCATATTAAGTCGGTTGAAATTTTATTTTATAAAGGTTTATATGACGAATGCTTAAAAATTATTAGAAAAGCAAAAAAGTTAAGTCTCAAAAACGAAAATGAAATCTTAATTCTTGAATTACTGAATTGGGAAAAAAAATGCATGGGATATTCAAAAGGGTTCTACGGCGCCATGTCGGTTAATGAAAAAATTGATAATTACTTTAATTACATAAAAGAGAATAGAGAAATTACCGATTTATATTATCATAGTTACTTTTTAAAAAACAATGTAGGTAAAATGCCCTATGAAGGAATTGTCGAAGAATTCAATAAAATTATTGGAAATGCAATTTTTAAAAAAGATGGTTTAAGCCTACATTCTGTTCAATCAAAAATATTTTATTTTTTAACAATTGCTAACTATTTTCATGTTATCAATCAAAAAGATAGGGAATTACTCAACTTAGAAAAAACAATTGAAGTTTTTGACAATAATCCGTTTTATAAAGAAGAAAATCCTTTGGATTATATTTCTGTTTATACCCGTGTAATTGATATCTACAAAAAAAGTGACGATGCCTCTTTTCATAACAAAATTGAAGCATTACGTGGATTTGAAAACATCTTAGACTTTCAAAAAAGTGTAGCGCAAGAGCGTATTTTCTTTCATACCAACCAAGCAGAATTAGAATTTTTAATTTTCAATAACAATTTTGAAGAAGGATTAAAAATGATGCAATTAGTTCTTAAATCGTTAAAAGAAAATAAATTTAATATTGAGCCTTATTATTTTATTGGCATGTATTATCAATTTGCATGTATCTTATTAATCAATAAAAACTTATCTCAAAGCTTAAAATATGTTAATCTAATTCTGAACGAATTTAAATTAGAAGATCGCCCTAAATCGTTCATCAAAACCGAGATTTTAAATCTTATTATTCATTACGAATTAAAAAACTATAAATTAGTGTTGCATAATTATGCCACTTTTAATAAAAAATACAAACGTGTTTTTAAACTTAACTTTATAGAAAAAAACATCATTCAATTAATGGTTCAAATTTCGGAAAATCCATTTGGAACTAACGAAAACATTGAATTTAAGAAATTGCACGTTAAAATTCAGAAAAAAAATGATTTAGAGGATAGTATTTCAAATAAAATATATACAAAATATATAGAATCAAAATTGAAACATAATTAATTTACAAATACTTACTTTTGCAAATTAAACCCTTTTTACAAGAAAGAAGTCTAGCTTAAAACTCTATTAACTTCGTTTCTAAAATTTGAATCAATTAAAATGAAAGTCATTAAGTTTTTAATAGTTTTTTTTTCCTTTCTAAACGTTTCTATAAGTTATGCCCAATTAAAAACCATAACTGATAAAACCACTTACCCGTTTTGGATTAATGTTCCCGAAAAAGAAAGTACAGAAAAACAACCGATTCTAATTTTTCTACACGGAAAAAGTCTTTCTGGAACCGATTTGAATCGTGTGAGAAGATATGGTGTACTTCGCGCAATGGATAAAGGAAGAAAAATTCCAGCCATTGTTGTCGCTCCTCAATTAGCTAAAGGAAGTTGGAATCCTGATAAAGTTTTAGAAGTTATAGAATATGTAAAGAAAAACTACAACGTAGACGAATCCCGAATTTATGTTTGTGGTATGAGTTTAGGCGGTTATGGAACTCTACATTTTGCAGGTAAACACGCTGATAAAATTACAGCAGCAGTTGCTATTTGCGGCGGTGGAAATGTTAGTGATGGCTGTAAATTAGCTACCATTCCACTTTGGATTCAGCATGGAGATATAGATTATATTGTGCCGCTTTCGGAATCTCAAAAAGTGGCAAATGCGATTAGAAAATGTAATGAAAAAGCCAATCTAATCTTTTCGATTATCAAAGGTGGGAATCACGGAAACGTAGAACGCCTTTTTCATGAAGATGCTATGTACGATTGGTTATTCAAACAAAAAAGAGAATAATATCTTCCTTTTTTAAAATCAGATTTCACACTTAAACACTTCTAAACCTAAGGTTAAATTTCTTAGCAGATCAATTCATTTCTGTACTTTTATTAAAAATTACGATATGAAATTTCTAATTATTTTAGTTTTAACCCCTTTTATTATGAATGATTTTCTACTTTTTGACTTCAATGAAAAAACCAATCCACGTGAATGGAGAATCATTGATGATGTTGTGATGGGTGGAATTTCAGACGGAAAGTTTAAAATTGATGAAAATGGAAATGGTATGTTTTTCGGAAGAGTTTCAACCGAAAATAATGGCGGTTTTTCATCGGTTCGTTATCAAATGAAAACCAAAGATATCAACGGTTTCTCGAAAGTTAGCATTCGATTAAAAGGCGATGGTAAAAATTATCAATTCAGAATAAAAGATGATATCAATTCTTACTATTCTTATATCACAACCTTTGAAACTTCTGGAGAATGGGAAACAATCACACTTAATTTAAAAGATTTATATCCTTCATTCAGAGGTCAAACACTTAACTTACCAAATTTTGATGGTAAATTTTTAGAAGAAATTGTTTTCTTGATTGGCAATAAAAAAGATGAATCTTTTGAACTGAAATTAGATAAAATCGAATTAGTAAAATAAAAGAAAATACGCAGCTTAAAAATTGTATTATCTTTGCTGCATGAGTATTACATTATTATCTTCCCCTTTACAAGGATTTACCGATTTTAGATTTAGAAACGCTTTTCACAAACACTTTGGTGGCATCGACACTTTCTATTCGCCTTACATCAAACTGAATGGAAAATTGGCGGTAAAAGGTTCGTACGAACGTGATATTCTTCCTGAAAACAACTCTACTTTAGAAGTTATTCCACAAATTATAACGAATGATGCTGAAGAATTTTTATTTGTAGCGAAATATGTGCAACAATTCGGTTACAAAGAATTGAATTGGAACTTAGGTTGTCCATATCCAATGGTGGCAAAATGCGGTATGGGTTCAGGATTGATAAAAAATACCGACCAAATTGAACACATCTTAAAACGTGTTCACAATGAAACTGACATTATCGTTTCGATGAAAATGCGAATGGGTTATGAAAATCCAACCGAAATTTTAGATGTTTTCCCTATTTTAGAACAATATCCGATTAAAAATATCGCGATTCATGCTCGAATTGGCAAACAATTATACAAAGGCGGTGTCGATTTAGATTCGTTTCAAAAATGTTTAGATACTTCAAAACAGAAGATTTATTATAATGGTGATATTACTTCGGTAGCGAAATTTAAAGAACTACAAGAACGTTTTCCTTCTATTGATCATTGGATGATAGGAAGAGGCTTAATTGCCGATCCATTTTTACCTTCGATGATTAAAAACGACACTACAGAATATCCGAAAAATAGATTGGAAATTTTTGAAGCTTTTCACGATGAAATCTACAGAGAATATGATGCGTATTTACAAGGTCCAACTCCTATTCGCATGAAAATGTTAGGGTTTTGGGAATACTTTTCAGAATCATTTTCTAATCCGCAAAAGACTTTTAAAAAGATTAAAAAAGCAGGAAATAGTAAGAATTACGAAGCTGCTGTGAAAGAGATTTTTAAAAACGGGTAATTTAAATTGAAAATATCCGTTTTACCAATTCAACATCAACTAGTAAATTCTCTTTGATTTCAATAAAGTAATTAGCTTGCCAATCCTGAGTTTTTATGGCTTGTTTATTTTCGGGTTTATCCCAAGGTGCATAAACTCTAATGCCACGCTTTCCTCCATTATCATTTTGAGAAACAATTCCTTTAGCAATTAAAACCGATTTCGGAAAGATAAATTGACCGAAATTTTCTGAATCTCGTACCGAAATAATCATAAAATCTAACGAATCACCAACGTCAAAAGGAGCTGTTATTCCTTCCTTATTTCGTTTCCAAATAGCAACAAATTGTCCAATTTTTGTAGGTGTGATATTCGCAACTCGATATTGAATTTTATAGTTGTTCAATTCAAAAGAACAAGCTCCATAATTAGTGCTTTCTGAATTCCAAATAAGATTTTGAAGTTGAAAACCACATTCGTTATAAAGTAATTTTTCAGCAAGTTGCAAATCGGTTTGAAAACTTTCTGTCGCCATTAATGGAATAATTTTTTCTAAATTTTGAATCGATTACCTAATTTTTTACCAATCAAATAAGCAATTCCAATTCCTAAAATTAAAATCCAAAGATTCATGAAAATATAAAACGTGTACGCTAATGGATTTTCAGTTGAATTGAAGCAATAACTTTCAATCAAAAAACAAAATTGGGTAGTTTCTTTAGAAAATAACGACAACGCAAAACTCATCAAAAAAGTAATTCCGATAGCCGACAAAATATAAACCAAGTTTTTATTCATCGGTTTTTTACCTGTGGGTTGAAACACATTTCGTTCAACTTCAGTACGTTTATTGTTCTGAAGTGACCAAATTACTTTTTTAGCTTCGTCGTCTACATTCATATCAAATTCTATTAAATTTCAACAACAAAGTTCTGATTTTAATTATTGTAATAACGTAACTAAAGTTGCAAAGTCTACTTTTTGTTGTTCGCCAGTCGCTAAGTTTTTCAAGCCAAATTCTTCTCGCTCTATTTCCGATTCTCCTACAATTACGGCAAAAGGAATTCCTCTTCTATCGGCGTGTTTGAATTGTTTATCAATTTTTGATTTATCAGGATATAACTCAACTTTGATTCCTTTTTGACGCAATTTACCGATGGCTTTCATCGAATACAAAGCTTCTTTGTCACCAAAATTTAAGAACAAGGCTTTTGAAGTCGCTAAAACAGCTTCTGGAAATAAACCAACTTCTTCCATTACCAAAGCAATTCGATCTAAACCAAACGAAATCCCAACACCCGACATATTTTTCAATCCGAAAATACCTGTTAAGTCATCATAACGACCACCGCCACCAATCGAACCCATAGCCACACCTTTTGGCGCAGCGACTTCAAAAATGGCGCCAGTGTAATAATTTAAACCACGTGCTAACGTTACATCTAAATCTAAGAAAGCAGTTTGTAAACCTAAAGTCGTAACGTTATCACAAATGAATTGCAACTCGTTTACACCTTTCATTCCTTCTTCTGAATTCGCTAATAATTGTGCTAATTTTTCTATTTTTTCATTGATGGTTCCAGTGAAATTAAACAATGGTTGTACTATTTCTATCGCCGTTTCCGAAATGCCTTTTTCTAACATTTCTTTTTTCACGCCATCCTCACCTATTTTGTCTAATTTATCTAACGCTACTGTAAAATCAATCAATTTATCCGAAGCACCAATCACCTCAGCAATTCCAGATAATATTTTACGATTGTTAATTTTAATCGTAACGCCACCTAAACCTAACTGACTAAAAACCGAGTCATACAATTGCACCAACTCCACTTCTTGCCAAAGCGAATTCGAACCTACTACATCAGCATCACATTGATAAAACTCTCTAAAACGTCCTTTTTGAGGTCTATCAGCACGCCAAACGGGTTGAATTTGGTAGCGCTTGAACGGAAACTCGATTTCGTTTTGGTGTTGCACTACGTAACGTGCAAATGGAACCGTTAAATCGTAACGTAAAGCTTTTTCGGAGATATGACTTGTTAATTTCAAACTATCTCTATTTTCCAATAAAGTAGCATCCGCTTTAGCCAAATAATCTCCCGAATTCAAAATTTTAAAAATCAATCGATCGCCTTCTTCACCATATTTTCCCATTAAAGTTTCTGAGTTTTCAAACGAAGGTGTTTCAATAGGTTGAAAGCCAAATTTTTCAAAATTGGTTTTAATTGTACTGAAAATATAATTGCGTTTCGCCACTTCTGCTGGTGAAAAATCTCGGGTTCCTTTTGGTATGCTTGGTTTTTGTGCCATTTTTGTAATGTGTCAATTTGAAAATGTGTCAATAAGACAATTCTGATTTTTTGCAATGCAAATATCGGATATATTACTGACTTCAAAAAATTATAAGACTAATTACTTTTTACTAATTACTTTTTTAATGTAACAAAATAAATAATTTGTAGTCTTATAGTCATGGTAGGATTATTTAAAGAAAATACAAAAATTGCGCTTGATTCCATTAGAAGTCAGGCTTTGCGTACTTCGTTAACGGTTATGATTATTGCTATTGGAATTACGGCTTTGGTTGGAATTCTAACAGTGGTTTCAGCATTAGAGAATACTATTTTGAAAGATTTTGCTTCTATGGGAGCCAATACTTTTTCGATAAGTCAATACGATTTTTCTTCTGAAATTAATCAAAACGACACCGAACAACGTGTCAATCCTATCATCAGCTATCCGGAAGCCAAATCATTTCAAGATAAATTTAGTTTTCCATTTACTACTACTTCCCTATCGTTTACGGCTGGTTCAGCTATTGAAGTAAAATATGGTGAAAAGAAAACTGATCCCGAAATTTCGGTTGTGGGTGTGGATGAAAATTTTTGTCCGAATAAAGGTTTAGAAGTTGTAAAAGGTAGAAATTTCAATTCATTTGATATTTCAAATAACAATTATGTTTGTGTTTTAGGTTCGGATTTTGAAAAAGGTTTGTTTGAAAATATCAATCCGATTGATAAAACCATTTCGATCCGTGGTGCTAAATTCAAAGTAATTGGAGTTTTAAAAGAGAAAGGTTCAACATTTGGAAATAGTCAAGATTTACGTGTTTTGATTCCAACACAAGTAGCGCGTTCTTTATTCTCTGCTCCTAATATCAACTACGATTTAGATGTAATGGTTACCAACGAAGGCTTGTTAGATGAAGCGGTTGATGACGCCATTATCACCATGAGAAGAGTTCGTAAATTAAGTCCCGTAGAAAAAGAAAATTTCGGAATTGAGCGTAGTGATGATTTGATTCAAACCTTACTTTCTAATACCGCAGTTTTAGGAATTTCGGCTTGGGTAATTGGAATTATTACCGTTTTTGGTTCTTCAATTGCATTAATGAATATCATGTTAGTTTCGGTTACTGAAAGAACACGTGAAATTGGAGTAAGAAAATCACTTGGTGCGAAACGAAGTACAATTGCATGGCAGTTTTTTACAGAAACATTAGTAATTGGCCAATTAGGTGGAATTGTTGGAATCTTATTTGGAATTTTGATTGGGTTTGCCATTGCGTCAGCAATTGGATTTGCTTTTGTAATTCCATGGATGGCGATTATTGCAGCATTTATTACAACCTTTATTGTAACGATTGTTTCTGGATTATATCCTGCGATAAAAGCATCAAAATTAGATCCTGTGGAAGCGTTAAGATATGAGTAGTTAGTACAAATTTACTTTTTACACTTAATCATTCGATCATTCCCATAAATATCTTTTTTCAATTCGATATTTTTGAAACCTAGATTTTCTAGTAATTCAACGGTTTCTTTTCCTAAATATTGATTGATCTCGAAGAATAACAATCCGTTTGGCGACAAATTTTCCAAAGCCAATTGCGCAATTTTTCTATAAAAAAGTAAAGCATCAGTATCTTCAACAAACAAAGCCAAATGCGGTTCGTAGTCCAAGACATTTTTCTTGATTTCTTGCTTTTCTAAATTGCGAACGTACGGCGGATTTGAAACAATGATATCAAAGCTTTTATTCAAATCTTCAGTTTCTAAAATATTGGTTTGAATAAAATGAATTTCAACTTTGTTAGACGCTGCATTTCTTTTAGCCACCGCTAAAGCTTTTTCGGAAACATCAATTGCGGAAACATTAGCATGAGGCAAATTTGTTTTTACTGAAATAGGGATGCAACCTGTACCAGTTCCAATATCCAAAATCTCTAACTTTTGACTTTGAACTTTTGACTTTTGACTTTCAATAACCCATTCAACCAATTCTTCTGTTTCTGGTCTTGGAATTAAAGTATTTTCATTAACTTCAAATTTTAAGCCGTAAAACCAAGCTTCTCCTGTGATATATTGAATGGGTTTTTCTTGCTGTAATTGAGCTAAAATAGCATTCCATTTTTCAATTGCTGCCTCTGAAAGTTCAAAATTTGGATTCAAAGCCACATCTACTCGCTTTAAATTATGCAAATATTCGGTTAGGATAAAAAAGAAACTTTCGATTTCTTGTTCGTCTTGAATGTTTTTTAACGAATCAAAAAAGTGGGTTTTGTATTGTTTTAGTAGCATTAGAATCCGTATTTTTTTCTAATAAGTTCGTAAATATCTTTTTCTAATTGCCAAGGCGGTAAACCAACAGCAATTCTTCGGTTATCTAAATTTTCAAAATCTTCAATTCTATCTTTTTTTACATTATTATAAATTCCGTATTGAAAAACACCATTACTTCTCAAATTGCTATCTATCAATTTTCCATAAATATCAGCTGGTGCTCTTCCTCTTCTTATTAAGTCAAGAAAAATAGGTTTCCAATATTCTGCTCTTTTTTTGTTGATATGAAAAACCAAAACTGATATTTCTGGATCAAATTCATCTGTATCATAACTACCAACTAGATTCACAGAATAATTCGGGTAACAATCACAATCGGTTACAATTTTTTTCAACTTATCAATATTGACACTATCTACAATTTTAGCTCCTTCAGCATCAAAGCCATTAGTTCTTACCCTTTGATCTTCTTTCTTCATGAAATTTAATTCTTTTCGTAAATTGAAATCAACTCTTTTGGAATAGTCATTAAAATATTTTTCAGCATTAATCTTAATTTTTTTCCATCTTTTAGAAGATTTTAATTCATTAAAAACAGAGTCATTTTCAATATAACTAAACTTTGTTCCATATTCTTTTAAGGTAAATTCAATATAATCTAACGCTTCGTTATTTTTCCCTAATCTAACTGCACATTCTGCTAAAATTTTTGGCTCATAAATCCCCATTTGATTCAATAACGGACAATTCTTTTCTGCTGTTTTTAATAAATCATAGGCTTTTTGATAATCTTCTTTCAAATATTCATAATGCGCCTGATAAACAAACTGATAATAATTATTGATATAATCATATTCTTCATTGATTTTCTTCTTCTGAGAAAAACCAACTACTGATATCAATAAAAAAACTAAAATTTTAATCTTCATAAACTTAATCTTTATACTATAATTTCTTCGTCATCCAAACTTCACAACTATTATGACCAGTATTTCCCATTGGACCGCAGATATTTTCAAAACCTATTCGTTTGTATAGTTTTTGAGCTGTTGTCATAAAAGATAAGGTTTCTAAATAACAGATTTCAAATTCTTGAGTTTTGGCGAATTCCAAACACTTTTCAATAATTTTCTCCGCATAACCTGTTCCTCTAATTTCGGGAGCAAAATACATTTTTTGCAATTCACAAACTGAAGCATCTGCATTCTCTAAAGGAGCAACACCACAACCACCAACTACATTTCCATCATGTTCCACTACATAATAAACAGAACGAGAGGCTTGATAGACTTCGTATAAAGTATCTAAAATAGGGTCAGCATAAGCCGTTCCTACTTTTGGAGCATCTAATTCATGAAAAATATCACGAATTACCTTGGCAATCGACTCATTATCTTTTTGTTGGATTTCTCTAATTAGCATAGCATTTTTATTGTTGGGTAAAAGTACGTAAATTGGTAGAATCGATTATTAAATCTATCTTAAAAATACTACTTTTGTATTATGACGACGCACGAATTTTACATGAAACGCTGTATTGAACTCGCCAAAAATGGTTTGGGAACTACGTATCCAAATCCGTTAGTAGGAAGTGTGATTGTTCACGAAGGTAAAATCATAGGCGAAGGTTGGCACAAAAAAGCAGGAGAACCACATGCGGAAGTAAATGCAGTGAATTCGGTAAAGGACAAATCTTTGTTAAAAGACGCTACGATTTACGTGAGTTTAGAACCGTGTAGTCATTTTGGAAAAACACCTCCATGTTGTGATTTAATTATTGCAAATGAAATTCCAAATGTTGTAATTGGTACCGTTGACCCATTTGCAAAAGTAGCTGGAAATGGCATCAAAAAACTAGTTGAAAGTGGCAAAAATGTAACGATTGGTATTCTAGAAGACGAATGCAACGAACTCAACAAACGCTTTTTCACCTTTCATCAAAAGAAAAGACCTTGTATTATTTTGAAATGGGCAGAAACTGCTGATGGATTTATTGCTCCACTTTCGAAAGAAGAAAAAGCTCCCGTTTGGATTACAAATCCATATTCCAGACAATTGGTTCACAAATGGCGAACAGAAGAGCAAGCCATTTTAGTTGGAACCAATACCGTTTTAGACGATAATCCAAAATTAGATGCACGTGATTTTTCAGGAAATAATCCAATTCGAATTGTATTGGATAAATCAGGCAAGATTTCTGAAAACTATCAGGTAAAAGACAATTTTCAAAAAACAATTTTCATCACTGAAAGCGAAAAATTCATTTCAACTGAAAATTGTATCTATGAAAATGCTATCTTTGATATTCACCTAATTTCTTCAATTTGTGACATTTTGTATAAAAACAATATACAATCGGTTATTATTGAAGGAGGAAGCAAGACTCTCCAATCATTCATAGATGCGAATTTATGGGATGAAGCAAGAGTTTTTATTGGACAAACAACATTTCAAAACGGCACAACAGCCCCAAACATTTCCGGAAATCCGGTTGCTAGTTTTGACATAATGAATGATGAACTTAAAATTTTCAAGAATTATGATTGAAGCAATTATTTTTGATTTTGGCGATGTTTTTATTGATTTGAACAAACAAGCTATTGACACTGAGTTTAGAAAATTAGGTTTAACCGCTTGGCATGACGATTTGGATGCTTTAAATAAAAAGTACGAAATTGGAAAAATTGACGAACTCGAATTCATACAAGGTTTTCAAAAACATTTACCAAATGCTGATTTAGCCGAAATTAGAGCTGCTTGGAATTCCATTTTAGGTGACTTCCCTTTATATCGATTGGAATTTTTACAAATGATTGCATCAAAATACCGATTATTTCTATTGAGCAATACCGACAATACTCACATTGAAAAATTTGAACATAAAGAAGGCCAAACTTTTGCTCGCGATTTTTATAGTTGTTTTGAAAAAGTATACTTTTCATACGAAATCGGAATTCGTAAACCCGATGAAAATGCGTTTAAATACGTGATTAACAATCATAATTTGAATCCTAAAAAAACATTATTTGTAGACGACAAAAAAGAAAACACTGATATGGCTGAAAAGTTAGGTTTTCAAGTTTGGAATTTACAACCAGGCATTGATGATGTTGTGGAACTTTTTGATAAAAAATTAATTTAACACCGTGATTTATTTATTACTGAGCATTGTATTTAATGCTGTTCTTTTTGTTATTATTAAACTCTTTGCCCGATTTAATATTGATGCATTACAGGCTTTAGTCGTAAATTACTTTGTTGCTTTTTTAGTGGGATTGTTCTTTTTAGATAATAGTCTTGCTCCAAAAGAAATTATCAGTCATGATTGGTTTAAAGGAAGTATTCTTTTGGGATTTGTTTTTATATCTACTTTTTATGCCACAACATTAACATCTCAAAGAAACGGACTTTCGGTTGCTTCCGTTGCTTCTAAGATGTCGGTAATTATTCCAATTACATTGGGAGTTATTTTATATAATGAAAGTCTTGGATTTATCAAGATTATAGGAATACTTTTGGCGTTAATTGCCGTTTATTTCACTTCCAAAAAAGAAACTGGCGAAGTACAAAATGCCAACAATTTACTTTTTCCCGTTTTAGTATTTCTTGGCGCTGGAACTATTGATGCTAGTTTAAAATATTTGCAAACCTATCATGTCCCTGCAAATCAAATTGGTTTATTTTCATCTGTCACCTTCTTCTGTGCTTTTAGTGTTGGAATACTAACGATACTTTTCCTAACCATTCGAGGAAAAATTAAATTTTCAGGAAGAAATATTTTAGGGGGAATAGCTTTGGGCTTACCTAATTACTTTTCTTTGTATTATTTAGTGAAAATGTTAGAAGCAAAAGCTTTTCAAAGCGCTACTTTATTTACTATTCATAATATTTCTATCGTTTTAGTTTCTACTTTTGTAGGCATTCTTTTTTTTAAAGAAAAAATTTCGCTTCGCAATGCATTCGGAATTGGATTAGCCTTATTTGCCCTTTATTTAGTTACCTATTAAAATGGATTTTTCAGAAAACGATTTATACAAAACCATAGATTTTCCGTCGGAAGAAGTTTTACTCAAAGAAAAAAACAGTAAATTCTTTGGCTACGCTATTCCTGTAACTTCTGAAGAAGATGTAAAAGAAAATTTAGAACGTTTGCGAAAAGAACATTTTTCGGCGCGTCATTGGTGTTATGCGTATCAAATTGGCACAGAGAAAATCCAATACCGCGCTAATGATGACGGCGAACCTAATAATAGTGCCGGCATGCCCATTTACGGACAAATTCAGTCATTTGAAGTTACAAACGTATTAGTTGTAGTGGTTCGTTATTTTGGCGGCGTAAAACTCGGCGTTGGCGGCTTGATTTCGGCATACAAAACAGCAGCTCAAATGGCTTTAGAAAATGCAACTATTATTGAAAAAACAATTGACAAGCATTTTATCATTTCTTTTGGTTATGCACACATGAATAAAGTAATGCGAATTATCAAAGAGAAAAATCTTCAAATCGTTTCTCAAAAAATGGAAATGGATTGCGAAATTGAAATTTCAATCCGTAAAAAAAATGTCCAAAATTTATTGGACACTTTTGAAAGCTTGTATGAAATTAAATTAACGGAAATTTAAACTTCTAGAAAAGAATATATCTTTTCAGAAACATAATTTGGAGGTGTCATTGGACGTCCAGTTTTCATGTCTACAAACACCAACATTGAGTAACCTGTTGTTAATAACTCATTCGCTTCATTATAGATTTCATAGTCAAATTCTATCTTCACAGAAGTCTGACTTTTAAAAATTGTTTTAACGGTTAGTAGGTCGTCATAGCGTGCAGGCTTTTTATAATTCATGGTTAAAGTAACTACAGGTAACATTACTCCGTTTTCCTCCATCCATTTGTAAGAAATCCCCATGTTTCTTAGCCATTCTACGCGTCCCATTTCAAAATATTGTGCGTAATTTCCGTGATAAACGACTCCCATTTGATCTGTTTCCGCGTAACGCACACGAACTTGAAATTGATATTCTCTCATATTAAACTACTATTAAATTAATCTTAAAAAATTATTCACAAGGCTTACAATATTTTTTTTTAAAAATCAAGGTTAAAAAAATTTTTTTTACAGAATTTTGTTCACATATTTGCTATCCCAAATTATCCGAACAGAATATCCGTTCTGTTCACTTTTGTAACCTATACAAAACTAAAATAAACAAGTAATAATTAAATGAATTTATGACGAAAACTGCGCAATCGGTATGGAATAACTGTCTGTCTTTCATAAAAGACAATATTCAAGATCAAGCTTACAAGACTTGGTTTGAACCTATACAGTCAGTTGAGCTAAACGATAACGCGTTGTCTATTCAAGTACCTAGTAAATTCTTCTACGAATGGTTAGAAGAACACTATGTAAAATTATTAAAAGTAGCCCTAACTAAAGAATTAGGACCGGGCGCAAAGTTATTGTATAAAATTAAGATGGAAAACACTTACGGTAATAAACTTCCATTTACAGAGCAAATTCCGAGTTATAACAGAACAGCGGTAAAACCTCAGGAAGTAGATGTGCCAATTGTGAATAAAAATCCAGAATTAAAAAACCCATTTGTTATTCCTGGTATTCGTAATTTAAAAATCGAATCGCAACTTAATGCTAATTACAGTTTTGATAATTTCCTTGAAGGAGATTCAAACCGTTTAGCAAGAAGTGCAGGTATGGCGGTAGCTAATAAACCAGGTGGAACTTCTTTCAACCCATTATTAATTTTTGGTGGTGTTGGTTTAGGAAAAACGCACTTAGCTCACGCTATTGGGGTTGAAATCAAAGATAAATATCCAGAAAAAACAGTATTGTATATTTCAGCTGAAATATTCACACAACAATATATTGATTCCGTTAAGAAAAATACACGTAACGACTTTATTCACTTCTATCAATTAATTGATGTTTTGATTATTGACGACGTACAATTCTTATCGGGTAAATCGGGAACACAAGATGTATTTTTCCACATCTTCAACCATTTACACCAAAACGGAAAACAAGTAATTCTTACTTCTGATAAAGCACCAGTTGACATGCAAGATATTGAGCAACGCTTACTATCTCGTTTCAAATGGGGATTATCGGCTGAATTACACCAACCCGACTACGAAACTCGTATTTCTATCCTAAAAAATATTTTATATAGAGATGGAGTTGAAATGCCTAATGACATTATTGAATATGTTGCTAAAAACATTAAATCAAACGTTCGTGAATTAGAAGGTGCTATTATTTCTTTAATTGCTCAATCTTCTTTCAACAAACGCGAAGTTACAATTGAATTAGCAAAACAGGTAGTTGAGAAATTCGTTAAAAATGTAAAACGTGAAATTTCAATTGATTATATTCAGAAAATTGTTTCTGATTATTTCCAATTGGATGTTGAAACCTTACAGTCAAAAACTAGAAAACGTCACGTTGTACAAGCTAGACAATTGGCCATGTTCTTTGCTAAGAAATTTACAAAAGCTTCTTTAGCAAACATTGGTTCGCAAATTGGAGACAGAGACCACGCAACGGTACTTCATGCTTGCAAAACAGTAGACAATTTGGTTACTACCGACAAACAATTTAGAAAATTCGTTGACGATATCAACAAGAAATTATCGCTGTAATTCATGGCTTCTAAAATCTTAATGGTTTGCTTAGGAAATATTTGCCGTTCTCCTTTGGCAGAAGGTATTATGCGCTCTAAACTTTCCGAAGATTTTATTGTGGATTCAGCAGGAACTGGAGGTTGGCACGCAGGTGAACTACCCGACAAACGTTCGATATCTACTGCAAAAAATAGAGGTTTAGACATCACCAATCAAAGAGCAAGACAATTCAAAAAAAGTGATTTTGATACTTTTGATCATATTTTTGTAATGGATAATTCCAATTACAAAGATGTTTTAGCTTTGGCACCAAATGAAGAAGCGAAATCGAAAGTCAAACTCATTTTAAACGAAATTTTTCCAAATGAAAACGTTGACGTTCCCGACCCTTACTACGGAGGTCAAGACGGATTTGAAAACGTTTTTGATATGTTAGACCAAGCTTGTGAAGAAATTGCAAGAAAACTTAAGTAATAATATCATGAAATCAAACACTTTAGGTAAACTATACTTAATTCCCATTACTTTATCCAACCCTGGAGAAACTACGGTAGTTCCTGAAGACGTTTTGCCTCAAACCATAAAGAGAACCATTGATTTTGTGGATTATTATATAGTTGAAAATGAGAAAACGGCTCGTAAATTCATCAAAAGTATTCATCCCGAAAAAAAACAACCTGATTTAAAGATTTCAGTATTAAATAAACACACAGAAATAGCTGAACATAACGAATTTATTCAACCTTTATTAAGGGGTGAAAACATCGGATTAATGAGTGAATCTGGTTGCCCTGGAATTGCCGATCCTGGTGCTGTGATTGTGAAGTTAGCACACGAGAAAGGAATTCAAGTAGTGCCGTTAGTAGGACCAAGTTCGATTTTATTAGCATTGATGGCAAGTGGAATGAACGGACAGAGTTTCGCTTTCAATGGCTATTTGCCAATCGATAAAAACGATAAAAAACAGGCTTTAAAGAATTTCGAACGTTTATCTCAGGATAAAAATCAGTCTCAATTGTTTATTGAAACGCCATATAGAAACAATAAATTAATGGAGGATTTGTTGCAAATTTTACAACCAAGCACTTATTTATGTGTAGCTTGTGATATTACTTTACCAACAGAATACATAAAAACCAAAACAGTTAACGAATGGAAAAAAGAAAAGGCCGATTTGCATAATCGACCTTGTATTTTTATTATTCACAAAATGTAAAATTACTCTAAATTTACTTTAGCATTTGCATCTGCTTCAATGTGCGAAATATCGTAATTTGAAAATTTTCTGATGTAGCTTGATAACGATGTTCCAAAACCATCTTTGAAACCATTACGTCCATTACTTCTTAAATATTTCTTTACTGAACCTGCACCACCTAAATGGGCAGCGGCAACTAAGCCTGATTCTGTAATTTCAACACCATTAATAATTCTTCCTGAGTATTTTTGAATCTCTTTTCTTAATTCCCACTTGTTACGAGCTATTAAAGCTTCAAAAGCCTTATCTTGCCACACAGCATTACGTAAAAATTCTTGAAAATCATAAACACCTACAGTGCGTAGTGTACTTCTTCCGAATTGATATTTACCCATGTACCCGTAAGGATTCACTAAATGTAATATACCTCTTGACTCTTTATAAGCCATTTTTTGAGCAAAACCAGCAAATGATTTACCAACGTGTGGCACTTTAACTGGAATTACTACTTCTTCGTTTTCGTATTCATTTGGAACGTGGTATTTAATTACCTCTGAGTTCGACAAATGAAATCCTTCCAATTTTTCTTCTTTAAAGGTTATAAAACCTGAAGAAACGACTAAGACTAGGAGTGTCAATCCTATAAAGTAAGACCTTTTTTTTATCATGAATTGTTATTTCTCAGCGCCTGTCACCCATCTGAAATTACCGATGCAAATATACAAAAAAAATTACAATATTGATTTACAGCATGTTAATAATTCCTAAAAGTAGATGAAATGACCTTTAAGTCCGTTATACTCATCGTATTGCAAAGTAGGTGCAGGAATTTTAATCGTGTTAAAAACAGAGAAAAGTGTCTTTAAAAAATGAGATTTTGTACTAATTTTCGTTAAGTCAACATCCAAACTAAGGTAAAATTGACGATATGGGTTTTGAATGATTCCGTTTTCGATTGCTTCAGCATCATTTCCGTACAACATTCCCTCTCCACTATAACCAATTGCTAGGTTTAACCACTTGGGAATAAAGCTATCTTTTGTAAACGAATGAACGTTAAACGACAACCAATATGTTTGACCGTTGTAATCTTTTAAAATTTCTTCGTTAAAGGATGCTCCCAGAGTTTCAGGACGTTGTGAAGCGAATTTGGTTTGATGAAATGAAAACTTCGGTGTGATACGTTGTTCTTTCCAAAGTAATTCTTGAGAAACATACAGCGCCGTTCCCGAAACATTTGCAATAATATCGCCAGATGATGCTCCCCATTCTTGTGAAAAACCATCAAAAACCTCAACTACAGTTAAAAATCCTAATCCAAGAGTGGAACCATAAATGAGTTGTTCTTTTTTTGAAGCGCCACTCCATTGTAACATTTCAGCTCCTACCCTTCCTAAATGATAGGTAGAATATAGGTGTCCTAATTTATCCATTTGCAACCACTGATTGTTATCATTAATAAAATGAAAATCAGATTTTGGATAATCTTTATACCAAAGTTGGTTTAAACCAATTAAAGTAGCACCCAAAGCAACAGATTCACCAACATAAACGCCAGTTCTTCTTGGTTTATTGAGCGTATCAGAAGGTTTTAAGAAAGTATTGCTATCTGATTGCGCTTGAGAAAAAACAGACACAAACAGAAAAACGAACAGCCAGCTAGTCCTGATTGCAATAAAAATCCTATGCTGAAAGCATAGATTGAAATGGAAAGCAGGAAAATGGTTTACTGATAAAGCCCAAGCCATTCGCTCTTAAAAATTAACGATCGATTCCTAATTTAGTAACCCACTCAGCATATTTTTTAGCATTTACTTGATGCGCTTCGTAGCTTGAAGCAAAGGCATGATAACCTGGTTTATCTGGATTTGCACAGAAATAAATATAATCGTGTTTTTCTGAATTTAAAACTGCATCGATAGCCGAAACATCAGGCATAGCGATTGGTCCTGGAGGCAAACCTTTATTTACATAGGTATTGTAAGGAGAATTAATTCGTAAATCGTTAAAGAAAACGCGTTTAATTTCTTGGTCAAAATCGCCCGAACGTTTTTTGATTGCGTAAATAATGGTTGGGTCAGCCTGAAGTGGCATATCTTGTTTCAAACGATTTAAATAAACGCCAGCTACTGTTGGTCTTTCATCTACTTTTGCTGTTTCTTTATGT
This sequence comes from Flavobacterium cheniae, assembly GCF_004363695.1. Taxonomy (GTDB): domain Bacteria; phylum Bacteroidota; class Bacteroidia; order Flavobacteriales; family Flavobacteriaceae; genus Flavobacterium; species Flavobacterium cheniae. The sequence goes on from NZ_SNZC01000005.1 coordinate 23,229, forward strand.
ACAATTGACGCTAACGTATAAACTTGAATAGGTGTTAACCCTAAAGCTTTTGCTTTTTCTTTACGCTCATTATTCCAAAAAATTCGGTATTCTTTAGCTAATTTTTGAGCAATTTTGTCCGCTGGTGTATTCCAATAGAACTCGTATGTATTAGGAATAAAAAGTGCCAAAACAGTTTCTTCTGTTAATCCATTTTCCTCTAAAAAAGGTGTATTGGTAAACGCTACATCTAATTTTAAACTATCTGGTTCTAATTGGGTAGCTAAACGTTGTACTAACTTACCTAACGTTTCTTGATTGTTAAAAGCTACTTTTACAGGAACATTTAAACGTAAACTTCTTACCATATCAAAACTAGTCATGTCTTTTTTGAAAAGAAATTTTCCAGCTTTTACATTCGTACTATAATTTCTTGATGTGGCAACAAAATCAAATTTTTCAAAATCTTTTACCAATGGTTTAACGATTTCTACTACTTGTTCATAAGTTGAATTTGAAGGAATGTAAACATAAACTTCGTCTTGTGAAAACTGTGTATTAGGTGTAAAAGCTTTGAAATATACATAAACACCAACTGCAGTTGCAACTACGATTCCGGCAACAGCGATTATTGAAATAAGTTTTTTTACGTTCAAGGGATTATTTTTTAAATGTGATTGATTAATTGATATAAAATTTCGTCTTCGTATTGATTGTTGATTTTATTCCAATCTTTTTTTACTCCGATTTTCTGAAAGCCAAATTTAGTAAAAAGGGAAATACTAATTTCATTTTTTGAACCAATATTTGCATATAGTTGATGCAATTGCAATTGATTGAAAGCATAATTGATTACAAGTTGTAATGCTTCTGAACCAATTCCTGAATTTCGATTGCTTTCGCTTGAAATGACAATTCCAACTCCCGCTCTATTATTTTTAGGATCAAAATCAAATAAATCGATTAAACCTACTGCTTCAAAAGTATCATTTAAGCAAATTGCTAAGCGCAATTGTTTGGCTTCATAAATATCTTGATGTGCATTTTCTAAATACTGACGAATCAAAAATCGACTATAAGGTGTTTGCGTGTTACTTACATCCCAAACTGATTCGTTGTTTTCTATTTTGTAGATAAACTCTAAATCTTCAGGTTCGAGTGCGCGTAGGTATATGTTGGTTCCTTTTAATGTTATCATTTCAAATTCAAGTTCAAATACAAGTTCAAAAATCAAAAATCGTTACTCTTCAATCAAAAATCTAAATCAATTTTTCCTTCAAAAACGAAAGTTGCTGGTCCGATTAAGAAAACATTGGTGTAATTTCCATTATCTACGTCAAATTGTACTTTTAATTTTCCGCCTTCAACATTCAAATCTATAATATTATTATTTGTTTTTCCGCTTTGATGCATCGCGATAGCAACTGCTGTTACGCCAGTTCCACAAGACAACGTTTCATCTTCAACACCGCGCTCGTAGGTACGAACCGCAAAAATATCATTTGCTAATTGATACACAAAATTGACATTACTTCCTGCTTTTCCATACAAATCAGAATAACGAATTTTTGCTCCTTCTGTTTTAATATCCAATTCAACTAAATCATCTACCAATTGCACATGATGAGGCGAACCTGTATTTAAAAAGGTATAATCTTCATATTGATTAACTGTATCAACATCTTTCATTTGAAGCGCTACGATTCCTTCTGCATCGATAGTTGCGTAATGATATCCATCCACGGCTTCAAACTCGGCTTTGTTTTCGATAACGCCCATTTGTTTAGCAAAAGCGACTAGACATCTACCTCCATTTCCACACATTGAACTCTCGTTTCCATCCGAATTATAATAGACCATTTTAAAATCATATTGTGGATGGTTTTCAAGAAGAATCAAGCCATCACCACCTATACCGAATCTTCTATCACATAGTTGTGCTACAAGTTTGGTATTATTTTTAGGAAAAAACTCCGAACGATTGTCAATCATAACAAAATCGTTTCCAGTTCCTTGATATTTATAAAATGTAAGTTGCATTGTATAATTAATTTATACAAAAGTACGAATTATTAATAAGATGTTAAACATTGTTAATCGAGCGTTAAAGTGATTTTTTGGAATATTTTTTATTATAATTTTGAGTGAACAAAAATTAATACATATGAAAAAATTTGGAAGTTTATTTCTCGTATCGCTCTTGAGTGGAGCCGTAACATTAGGTGCTTACAAATTCTTTTTAGAGCCAAATAATGCAGGAAAACTAACACTTGCATCACCTAATTATGCCAAAAATGTAAGTTTAGGCGCCGAAAATATTGATTTTACCGCAGCAGCCGAAAACACGATTCACGCTGTAGTTCACGTAAAAAACGTGAGTGTTTCAAAAGTACCAAACAATCCTTTAATGGAGTTTTTCTATGGCTATCAAGGACCAAGAGAACAAACACAAATAGGAACAGGTTCTGGTGTTATCATTACCGAAGATGGTTATATTGTAACCAATAATCACGTTATTCAAGATGCTACAGAATTAGAAGTAACGCTAAACAATAATAAATCCTACAAAGCAAAATTAGTCGGAACCGATTCTAAAATGGATGTCGCGCTTTTAAAAGTAGAAGCCGATGAAAAATTACCTTATGCGGTTTTTGGTGATTCTGATTCAATTAAAGTGGGAGAATGGGTTTTGGCAGTTGGGAATCCGTATAACTTGAATTCTACTGTTACAGCTGGAATTGTTTCGGCAAAAGCTAGAAATTTATCCAACAATGGAATTCAATCCTTCATTCAAACAGATGCAGCCGTAAATCCCGGAAACAGTGGTGGTGCATTAGTAAACACTCGTGGAGAATTAATTGGAATTAACACGATGATTTCTTCTCCTACAGGAAGTTATGCAGGATATTCGTTTGCTGTTCCATCGAATTTAACTCGAAAAATTATTGAAGATTTAATGCAGTTTGGAAATGTTCAACGCGGTGTTTTAGGTGTTGAAGGTGGCGAATTGAATTCGAATTACGCAAAAGAATTAGGTATCAAAGAAACACAAGGTTTCTATATTAATAAGGTGACTAAAAATTCGGGAGCTGAAAAAGCTGGATTAACCAAAGGTGATATCATTGTACAATTAGACGATAAAAAAATTAATGGTTTTGCCGAATTATCAGCTTACATTAATACAAAACGACCTAATGATGTCATTCAAGTAAGTGTTTTACGCGATGGAAAACAAAAAACACTTCCGGTTAAGTTGACTAAAAAAGAAATTTTAAATTACGAATTCAACGGAATTGAATTTGAAGATCTTGATGCTGCTGATAAAAAACAATTCAACGTTAAAGAAGGTATCAAAATTAAGAAAGTCAACAATCCTGAATACGCGGAATACAGTGACATTTTAGACGGCGCTGTAATTTTAAGTATTGACGGAATCAAAGCGAAAGATATGGAAACCGTTTCAAGCTATTTGGCTAAGAAAGAAAATCAAAAAGCGCGTTATCAAATTATTTCTAAAAACGGTCAAATGTATAGCATCATCATGTAAAATAATGCTGCCCAACTCATGTTTAAAACCAGACAAAAATAATGTCTGGTTTTTTTATTAAAAAAATTTTACGAAAACGATTGAAATCTATACTTTTGCACTACAAACAACACATTTAATTTCATGAGCAATATCTCTTTATACGAAAAAGAATTAGCTTTTCAGGCAGACAGAAGAAAAGCTGGTGTAGAATTCATTAAAATCATCAGTGATTTATGGTATGATAAATCAATCGAATTGGTTTTATTCCGTAATCAATTGATCGATAAAAACGTAAGCGAAATCATCAACTTACACGAGTACGCTGGTGCTTTTGTTGAAAAACCAATCAACGTTTTTGACTCAGTTGAGATTGCAAGTGCTATTGTAGATTTAGATTTACCACCATCAAGAATTGATATTGGAAAATTAACTTACGAATATCATTTAGAAGACGACAAATACAATGATGCAAAAGCATTCGTTATCGACAAATTAAAAAACGCTAAAAACTTCCAAGAAATTAAACCAAAAGATGTCGTGTTATACGGATTTGGTAGAATTGGTCGTTTATTAGCTCGTGAATTAATGTCGAAAATTGGAAAAGGACAACAATTACGTTTAAGAGCGATTGTAACTAGAGATAAAAATGATGCAGTTTTATTAGAAAAAAGAGCATCTTTATTACGTTACGATTCTGTTCATGGTGATTTCAATGGTTCGGTTATTGCAGATCCAGAAAACAATGCTTTATTGATTAATGGAACAACGGTTCACATCATTACAGCTAACACACCAGAAGAAATTGATTATACAGCTTACGGAATTGAAGATGCTTTAGTTATCGACAACACCGGAGCTTTCACTACAGAAGAAGCATTAAAACGTCATTTAACTTCAAAAGGAGCTGATAAAGTTTTATTAACGGCACCAGGAAAAGGAGTTCCAAATATCGTTTACGGAGTAAATCATGAAGATTACAACCCAGACGAAGTGAGCATTTTCTCTGCAGCTTCTTGTACAACCAATGCGATAACTCCAGTTTTAAAAGCTGTTGAAGATACTTTAGGTGTGGTAAAAGGACACTTAGAAACGATTCACGCTTATACGAATGACCAAAACTTAGTAGACAACATGCACAAAAAATACCGTAGAGGTCGTGCTGCTGCTTTAAACATGGTCATTACCGAAACTGGCGCTGGAAGTGCTGTTGCAAAAGCTTTACCTGCATTAGCCGGAAAATTAACTTCAAACGCGATTCGTGTACCTGTTCCAAATGGTTCATTGGTAGTATTGAATTTAGAAGTTGGAAAAGAAACTTCTATTGAAGAAGTAAACAACATTATGAAAAAATACGCTTTAGAAGGTGATCTTGTAGAGCAAATTAAATACTCTTTAAACAACGAGTTAGTATCTTCGGATATTGTAGGAACTTCTGCTCCTGCTATTTTTGATAGTAACGCAACTATTGTTTCTGGAGACGGAAAAAACATTGTAATGTACGTTTGGTACGATAACGAATATGGTTATAGTCACCAAGTAATTCGTTTAGCTAAATACATTGCTAAAGTAAGAAGATATAGCTACTATTAGTAGATAGCAAAAATTTGAAAAGCTCTTGGTGAAAACTAAGAGCTTTTTTTTGTTTTTATCAAGATTGATTTTTGGTATATTTGATTGATTATTATTCTCTAAATTTCATTATATTTTAAAATTATAAAATCAACCTTTTGCCAACATGAAAAAAATTCTAATTATAATTGTATGTTTATTTCTTATAAACTGTTCAAAAGATAAATCTAAAACTTTTCCTATAATAATTAGTTACTCAATAAATGACTCTAATATTGACATCAAAAACAATTTCACTATTTCAGTAATAAAAGAAAAAGACACCTTAATTTTTTACCCAAAAGACCAAATAATTAACTTCGAAAAGCTAAATGAGTTTAATAATTATATAATCATTTTTAAGCATAATAAAAGATCGATTGTTTTTGATAATTTTTCAAACAAGATGTTAAATCCTTCTCAAAAAATGGAGTGGAAATTTGGAATTGAAAACCAACCTTTTAATGTAGAAAATAAAATTTTATCAACAGAAGAATATAACGATAAAACCATAAAAGAGTTGGAATATATACAATTCAATCCTTTAGAATTTGGCGATGGAATTGAAAAAATTAACATAATAAGAGAGTAATCAAAATAAAAAAATAATTTTCTATAAAAACAAAAAGCTCCTATTTTTCAATAGGAGCTTTTTGTTTTTATAGTATTGTAATTACTCTTTCGAAGCAATATAACGTTCTGCATCTAATGCCGCCATACAACCTGTTCCCGCAGCCGTAATTGCCTGACGATATACATGGTCAGCAGCATCACCTGCTACAAATACACCTGCTACATTTGTTTTAGAACTTCCAGGTACATTTACGATGTAACCTGTTTCGTCTAACGTAATGTAGTCCGCAAAAATATCTGTGTTTGGTTTGTGACCAATGGCTACGAAAAATCCTGTTGCTGGAATTTCAGTAATTTCACCTGTTGCTCTATTTTTTGCTTTAACTCCAGTAACTACTTGTCCGTCACCTAAAACTTCTTCTGTTTCAGTATTCATTAAAATTTCGATGTTTTCAGTTTTTTGAACACGTTCAGCCATAATTTTAGAAGCTCTAAATTTATCACTACGAACTAACATCGTTACTTTTTTACATAATTTAGATAAGTAATGTGCTTCTTCACACGCACTATCTCCTGCTCCTACGATTACAACTTCCTGATTTCTATAGAAAAACCCGTCACAAACCGCACAAGCTGAAACACCACCACCTAATTTTAAATAGTATTGTTCCGATTCTAATCCTAAATATTTAGCAGAAGCTCCAGTAGAAATAATTACCGTTTCTGCATGAATTTCTATGGTATCGTTAATCCAAACTTTATGAATATCTCCAGAGAAATCTACTTTTGTAGCCCATCCATCACGAATATCTGAACCAAAACGTTTTGCTTGTTCTTGCAACTGAACCATCATTTCAGGTCCGGTTACGCCTTCAGGATATCCTGGAAAATTTTCAACTTCATTAGTTGTTGTTAATTGACCACCTGGTTGTTGTCCTTGATATAAAACAGGATTCATATTAGCTCTAGCCGCATAAATAGCTGCAGTATAACCCGCTGGACCAGAACCTATAATTAAGCATTTTACTTTTTCGATTGTATCTGACATAACTTTATTCTTTTAAGAGTAGCAAATGTAAGTTTTTAATTAAAATTATTTCTTAAAAATAGATTAGAATTCACTATTTCATAATAAACTAAATTTATTTTTAAAAAACGTTTTGAAAATAACAATATAGTTCTATATTTGCACTCACAAATTCGGGGTGTAGCGTAGCCCGGTTATCGCGCCTGCTTTGGGAGCAGGAGGCCGCAGGTTCGAATCCTGCCACCCCGACAAAAGACCTTCAATTGAGGGTCTTTTTTCATTTATAAAAATCTGTTTTCTATCTGCGATGCAAAGCATCCGTTTTATCCGCGTTCCAAAACCTATATTTTTTTAGCATTTATTCCCAAAACTTTCTCATCAAAACAAAAAACACATAGAATATTATTTCTATTTTTGCTAAAACAATCAATTTAAGAATCTTTATGCTAATTATTGGAATTGCCGGCGGTACCGGAAGTGGAAAAACAACAGTTGTACATCAGATTATGAATGAGTTACCTGCTACTGAGGTAGGTATTATTTCTCAAGATTCTTACTACAAAGAAACGCATCATCTGAGTTATGAAGAGCGTACCAAAATTAATTTCGACCATCCAAGAGCGATTGATTTTGAATTATTAGTAGCACATCTTAAAGATTTGAAAGCTGGAAAAACTATTGAACAGCCAGTTTATTCTTTCGTTACTCACGATAGAACTGACGATAAAATCATCACACATCCAAGAAAAGTAATGATTGTAGAAGGCATCTTAATCCTAACCAATCCAGAATTAAGAGATATGTTTGACATTAAAGTATACGTTCATGCCGATTCTGACGAAAGATTAATTCGTCGTTTAAAACGTGATATTGCAGAACGTGGTCGTGACATGGAAGAAGTTTTAAACCGTTATCAAAATACGTTAAAACCAATGCATGAACAGTTTATCGAACCAACAAAAGCGTTTGCTGACATCATTATTCCAAATGACAAATACAACACAGTTGCTATTGATGTAGTGCGTGCTGTAATTAATCAAAGATTAGTATAATGAAAAAAATAAAGAATTTAATTGCCAATTATCCGTTCCTAAGGTTTTTAGTGAACCGTTATATTTTGGTATTACTTTTCTTTATTGTTTGGATGTTATTTTTCGACAATTATTCCTATTTAGAACATCGCGTTTTAGATAAAGAAATTGAAGAAATTGAAGATAACATTCAATATTACAAAACCGAAATCAAAAAAGACAGCGCCAATATAAAACACCTTAAAAATGATGATCGTGTTGAAAAATACGCTCGCGAAAAATATTACATGAAACGCGAAAACGAAGATATTTACATCATCGAATTTGAAGGCGAAAAGAAAGCTGAAACTGAAAAAACAACTAGTAACAATTAAACATATAATTCGTGGCTAACAACAATTTATTTTCCGATTTTGAAGCCGTTTCTTCTAAACAATGGAAGCAACAAATTCAATACGAACTAAAAGGTGCCGATTACAACGAAACATTAGTTTGGGAAAGTCCAGAAGGAATAAAAGTAAAACCGTTTTATCACAATGATGAAACAGCAATAAATCTTGATGCCATTGTTCCAACAAAACCTTTTGCAATTGTTCAAAATATTTTTGTTCATGATGTTCAAAAATCAAACGCTCGTGCGCTAGAAACGTTACAAAGAGGAGCTGAAAGTGTTCGCTTTACATTAGAAAACGATACGGTTTCAATTGAAGAATTAATGCAAAATCTTCCGCTGGAGAATGTGAATTATTATTTCAACTTACCTTTTCTTTCTGTTGAATTTTCGAATAATATCAATGATTTCAAGGCAAAAAACAATGCTAACATCTTTATCCAAAACGATCCAATCGGTCAATTAGCAAAAGATGGAAATTGGTTTGAAAACCTTGAAAAAGATTTCGAAAAGCTAAATACAATTACTCCTAAATTAACTGTTCCATTTTTAACTATTTCAAGTGGAATTTATCAAAATGCAGGAGCGAATATAGTACAACAATTAGTTTACACTTTAGCGCAAGCAAACGAATATTTCAATAGAATTCCAAACATCAACCAACCGATTACGATTGAAGTTGCGGTTGGAACGAATTACTTTTTTGAAATTGCGAAACTAAGAGCATTACGTCTTTTATTCAATACATTAGCATCAGAATACAATCATAATTTTGATTGCCATATCATCGCAACACCAACCAAACGCAACAAAACCTTATACGATTACAACGTAAACATGTTGCGAACGACTACTGAATGTATGTCGGCCATTTTAGGTGGAGCCGATGCAGTTGCGAATTTAGCTTACGATGCGATTTATCACAAAGACAACGAGTTTGGCGATAGAATTTCAAGAAACCAATTGTTAGTTTTAAAACACGAAAGTTATTTTGACAAAGTGAATAATCCTGCTGATGGTGCTTATTACATTGAAACATTAACAGAACAATTAGCAGAAAGAGCATTAGAATTATTCAAAGATATCGAGAAAAATGGTGGATTGATTTCGCAATTAATCGATGGAACAATTCAGAGAAAAATCAACGAAAGCGCACAAAAAGAACAAGAACTTTTCGATTCAGGGAAAGAAGTTTTATTGGGAACCAATAAGTATCCAAACAAAAACGACCAAATGAAAAACGATTTGGAATTGTATCCTTTCGTAAAACAAAACGCCAGAAAAACGTTAATCACACCGATTATCGAAAAACGTTTGGCTGAAAAATTAGAACAAGAACGATTATCTCAAGAGCAATAATCATGAGAAAAGATATACAACATTTAGAATTAGGCAAAAGTGAAAAGGCAAAAGTAAAAAGTACAAGTGCTGATAATTTTGCCACCGCTGAAGGAATCGAATTAAAACCAACTTATACTAAAGAAGATATTTCCGATTTAGAACACCTTGGTTTTGGCGCTGGTTTTGCACCAAATTTACGCGGACCTTATTCAACCATGTACGTTCGCAGACCTTGGACGATTCGTCAATATGCGGGATTTTCAACTGCGGAAGAAAGTAATGCTTTTTACAGAAGAAACTTAGCGGCTGGACAAAAAGGTTTATCCGTTGCCTTCGATTTAGCAACACACAGAGGTTACGATTCAGACCACGAACGAGTAGTCGGCGACGTTGGAAAAGCTGGTGTTGCGATTGACTCGGTGGAAGACATGAAAGTGCTTTTCGATCAAATTCCGTTAGGTGAAATGTCGGTTTCGATGACGATGAATGGTGCGGTTTTACCTATCATGGCATTTTATATAGTGGCAGCGGAAGAACAAGGCGTTACTCCTAACCTATTATCGGGAACGATTCAGAATGATATTTTGAAGGAATTCATGGTGCGAAATACTTATATTTATCCACCAACACCTTCGATGAAAATTATTGCGGATATTTTTGAATATACGAGTAAAAACATGCCTAAATTCAACTCGATTTCAATTTCGGGTTACCACATGCAAGAAGCGGGAGCTACTGCTGATATTGAATTAGCATATACTTTAGCAGATGGTTTGGAATACATTCGCACTGGTTTAGCGGCTGGAATGGATATTGATACGTTCGCTCCTCGCCTTTCGTTTTTCTGGGCGATTGGAATGAATCATTTTATGGAAATTGCAAAAATGCGTGCCGGTCGTATGCTTTGGGCAAAACTATTGAAACAATTCAATCCAAAAGACGAAAAATCATTAGCTTTAAGAACGCATTGCCAAACTTCGGGTTGGAGTTTAACGGAGCAAGATCCTTTTAATAATGTGGCTCGAACTGCTATTGAAGCAGCCGCAGCAGCCTTTGGAGGAACTCAATCGTTACACACGAATGCTTTAGACGAAGCTATTGCTTTACCAACTGATTTCTCAGCTCGAATTGCTCGTAATACCCAAATCTTTTTACAAGAAGAAACCAAAATCTGCAAAACGGTGGATCCTTGGGCAGGAAGTTATTATGTAGAAAGTTTAACGGCTGAAATTGCTGAAAAAGCTTGGGCTTTAATTGAAGAAGTAGAAGAACTTGGCGGAATGACAAAAGCCATTGAAGCTGGAATTCCTAAACTAAGAATTGAAGAAGCTGCAGCGCGCAAACAAGCGCGTATCGACAGCAGTCAAGATATTATTGTTGGGGTGAACAAATACCGTTTGGAAAAAGAAGATCCGTTGCATATTTTGGATGTGGATAACCAAATGGTGCGCAAACAACAAATTGAACGTTTAGAGCAAATTAAAGCTACTCGCGATAACGCTAAAGTTGCCGAATGTTTAGCAAAATTAACCGAAAGCGCTAAAAATGGTGGTGAAAATTTACTATCTTTAGCAGTAGAAGCAGCAAGAAACAGAGCTACATTAGGCGAAATTAGTGATGCTTTAGAAGTAGTTTTCGGAAGATATAAAGCACAAATTAGAAGTTTTAGCGGCGTGTATAGTAAAGAAATTAAAAACGACGAAAGTTTTGAAAAAGCAAAACAATTAGCTGATGCTTTCGCGAAGAAAGAAGGTCGTCGTCCTCGTATTATGATTGCGAAAATGGGACAAGATGGTCACGATCGTGGTGCGAAAGTAGTAGCAACAGGTTATGCCGATGTAGGTTTTGACGTAGACATTGGTCCGTTATTCCAAACGCCACAAGAAGCTGCCAAACAAGCGGTTGAAAACGACGTACACATTTTAGGCGTTTCTTCGTTAGCAGCGGGACACAAAACCTTGGTACCACAAGTTATTGAAGAACTAAAAAAATACGGAAGAGAAGATATTATGGTAATTGTGGGTGGAGTTATCCCAGCACAAGACTACCAATTCTTATTCGACGCCGGAGCAGTAGCGGTTTTTGGTCCTGGAACTAAAATTAGCGATGCCGCGATTACAATATTGGAAGTTTTATTGGAGGAGTAAACCTCATCTAATCAATGTACATCAACAAAAAACCAGCCTAAAAGCTGGTTTTTTTTATTTCTTACTTTTCTTTTTAGATTTTTCAGACTTGGTCTTTTTCTTAGGTTTTAAAAGTTCTTTTTTTGCCTTTAATCGCTTTTCAACCTCATCTGTTTCGTAAGTGTCATTGGTAAACGTATTCAATTTAACCTCATCGATTAATTTTAAAGCCTCTTTAATAGCTGCTTGACGTTCTAACAATTGAACTTTCTTTAACAAAATCACCATTTTATTAATGCCTTTTATTGTCATTGCAAAGTCAATTAACTTGGAAGCTTCTTCATAATCTTCATTCAAAAGCAAGGTTTCTATATAATATGGATATACCGCTACGGCATCAATATTAATTGCCAGTGCTTCTTGAAAATAACGTTTTGCCTCTTCATAATTTTGTAATTGCTCTGTTTGAATTCTTCCATACAAACACAAAGCGGTTGTATTTTTTGAATCGTAGGACATCGCATAATCTAAAGATTCAATAGTTTCTTCCAAAGAATAAGGATAATTATCTAAGGCTTGAAATAAGTATTTATCTATATTTTTCATTTTTTAATTCGTTTTTTAATTGCTGTCGCACAGCTTTAAATTTCTTTTCTACTTTGAGTTTCTTAAAATCTGAACCTTCAAAAGTTCGTATCGGATTACCTCGTTCTACAGCTAATTGATTCGTCCATTGACTTTGAAATTGTTGTTTCAAAAGATTCAATTGGGCTTCATTTAGTTTCAGTAATAAACGCTCAGTAGCTAATTTCTTGTTCTGATGTTGCGAACGTGAATCCATACTCACCACACTAATTCCTGTTGGTACATGTGTCGCTCGAATAGCAGAACTCACTTTATTCACATGTTGTCCGCCCGCTCCAGAACTTCGCATCGCTTGATATTGAATGTCTTTTTCTGAAAATGCTAAAGATTGAATCGCATCCACTTCAAAAATTCCAATAAACCAGTTACTACGTTTGTGAAATTTTCTAAACGTACTTTTTCCAATCCATTGAATGGTTCCCACCCATGAAGCAACAAACTCATCTGCTTCATTTCCTATAATTTGAACCATAGCCGATGCTACCGTTCCATTTTCTTGACCTGCTTCGTGTTGAAAAACAGTCGCTTTTAATTGTAAAGATTCTGCTTCTTGCAACACTTTTTTCAATACTTGGGCTACAACCCAAGTACATTCTGCAGGCCCTCTTCCTGAGGTAATTTGAATTATCTTTTCCATCTTATCGGTCCATTCTAACAATTTTCGGTGTGAAAGTTCCTAACACATCTACTAATTCGGTTTGTAAATTCATAACAGTATGAATGTTCTTGTACGCCATTGGTGCCTCGTCAATATTTCCACCAATCAACGTCACATCGTTATCTGCCAAGACTTTTTTAATCTGACTTTGGGTAAAAGTAGCTTTACATTTAGCTCTCGAAAACAAACGCCCAGCACCGTGAGAAGCCGATTGTAAACTGTCTTCGTTTCCTTTTCCCATTACAATAAATCCTGGCGCCGTCATCGAACCTGGAATAATTCCCAATTGCCCTTTAGCTGCTGGTGTTGCTCCTTTTCGGTGCACAATGCATTCTTTGCCATCCACCATTTCTTTCCAAGCAAAATTGTGATGATTTTCAATAGTTACCACAATGCGTTTTCCAAGTGCTTTAGCCAATCTTCTGTGAATATCTTCATGACACGCTTTGGCATACTCTCCCGCTAAATTCATAGCCATCCAATATTCTTGACCGTCATGCGTATTCAAATCCAACCAAGCTAAATGTTGTACATTTTTTGGTAACGGACATTGTTTACTTGCCAAATACGTATAATGTTTAGCAATGTTTGCACCCAATCCACGAGAACCACTGTGCGATAAAACCGCTACATATTCCTTAGCTTCTAACTTCCATTCTGGTAACGGATGGTCTAATTTCACAATTCCGAATTCCACAAAATGATTTCCACCGCCTGACGAACCTAATTGTTTGTACGCTTTGTCTAACAACTGTTTTACCAATGGAATTGTTTTGAATTCGTCTCGATAAAACACCTCGTGATCGGCTTTTATTTTGTGCGTTTCACTCATTCCGAATTTGGTATTGTCTTTCAAAATCGCTTGTAATTGATGGTCTTTCCCTTTGAAAAAAGACGCAGGCAAATCGAAAATCGACAAGCTCATTCTACAACCAATATCAACTCCCACTCCATAAGGAATCACTGCATTTTCAGTTGCCAAAACTCCACCAATTGGTAATCCGTAACCTGAATGTGCATCAGGCATTAAAGCGCCTTTTACTGAAATTGGTAATTTTAAAGCATCGTACAATTGAAACTTAGCTTGTTCATCAATTTCGTTTTCTCCAAAGATGGAAAAAGGTGCTCGAGTTGTTTTCAATTGATTGAATTTTACTTGAACTGGATTTACTAAACCTTCCGCTACTTTTCCCCAAGTGCCATCTCCTTTGAATTTTTCTGGATGCAGCAATACTTGTTTGGCTTCGGTTAAAATACTTTCCTTTTTTTCTCTTTTTCGATATCTGTTAATTTGCCCTAAGGCAATGTTTATTGCATTATTTTTTGGGAAGCCTAATTTGATTAAGTCTTTCCCAGATAGTTTATTTCCCATGATTATTTTAAAAATGATTCATAACAATGAACCGCAGTAAACCAAAAAGGCATACTTAGCACATTGCAATATTTTTGAATACGTTTCGGGAAATTTTTTGAAGGTTCTAGAATAAACAAAAAAAAGCCCGAAACTAAATGTCTTCGGGCTTTTTCATATATGTTTTTTTATCTATGATTGCGTTAAGCCACGAAGAAGAGCCACACCAGTTCCTACTGATGAATTGCTTTGAGGTAATGATTTGAATACAAACATTTTTCTTCGTTTTAAAAGGTTATTAATTTTCTGATGCAAAGATTTGGTTAATTTTTTCAATATTCCAAATAAATTTTAAAATTTCTTATAAATATGCTCATCCACCGCCATCACACCCTCTAAAAAATCAATACTTTTCACTTCTTCAAAAAAGTCGATTTCGGTTTCGTGAGGTAAAAAATCGGAGATGATGCGCACGATAAAATCTTGTGGTTTTTTTAAAAATTTAAAAGTGTAATCTTCCATATTTACAACCGTTTTTTCGGCTAAATCGGTTGTTCTTACAAACTTGTCGGAAGTTAAGGAAGACAAACAAGGTAAATTTAACTTTGGCTTTTCGGTGATAATGGGTTTTCCGTTTTCAAACAAACCACCTTCGTAACCGTATAACGAAGCATTGGTAATTTCGATAGGTTTTCCTAAATGCAAATAATCAGGCAAATGGGCTTCTTTTCCAACTACAGCGGCAAAACCCATTAACACACAAATATCGTGTGTTGGCATTTGCATCATCGCCTTAGCCGTACTTTCACGACCAATTCCAGAAACAATTACTTCGTACGTATGATTCAAATTAGGAATTCGAGCTAAAGCGTTTAGGACTTTTTCTCGCTCAATTTCCATTGGTGTTAAGATAATTACTTTCAAAATCTAAGAATTAAACCACAAAATAAAGTAATTTGAAGAGATTAAAGCGTGTATATTTTTTATATTTTTGTTCCATGTCAAAACTACCTAACATCACCACCAGTATATTTTCTGTAATGTCGCAATTAGCGAATGAACACGGAGCTATTAATTTATCGCAAGGATTTCCAAATTTCCCTGAAGACGAACGTTTGTTGCAAATTTCGGAACGTATTATTCGAGAAAACATTCACCAATATACACCAATGGCGGGTTTGCCTTCGTTATTGGAAAAAATTGCGAATCAAACTTTAAAACAATACGGTAGAAAAGTCAATACCGCAACTGAAATGTTAATTACCGCTGGCGCTACGCAAGGCGTTTTTACAGCAATTAACACGTTTGTGAATCACGGCGATGAAGTGTTGATTTTAGATCCAAGTTATGACAGTTACGAACCTTCAGTTTTGGTTGCGGGTGGTAAACCAGTTCGTGTTTCATTAAATGATGATTACACGCCGAATTTCAACCGAATTGAATCCGCAATTTCGAATAAAACTAAAATGATTGTCATCAATAATCCACACAATCCTACGGGAAGAATTTGGACAGAAAGTGACTTTGAAGCTTTAGAAACCATTTTAGAAAAACATCCTCAAATTCTTATTTTGGGTGACGAAGTATACGAATATATTACGTTTTCGCAACCTCATATTTCATTTAATACACGTCCAAAATTAGTAGAACGAACGATAATTGCTTCTTCTTTTGGAAAATCGTTGCATGTTACGGGTTGGAAAGTGGGTTATTTAATTGCGACAGAAAATTTAATGTTCGAAATGAAAAAAGTGCATCAATTTTTGGTGTTCAGTGTGAATAGTTTTTCGCAACATGCTATTTCAGAATATTTGGATGTAGTTGATTTTAGCGAAGTTTCGAAAATGTACCAACGCAAACGCGACTTATTTCAAAACTTAATCAAAGACAGCCGTTTTGAGTTGATGCCTTGCGATGGAACGTATTTTCAAGTGGTGAATTACAATCAAATTTCATCTAAAAACGATGTGGATTTTGCTAAAGAATTGATTGTAAATCATGGAGTGGCTTCCATTCCGATTTCCGTTTTTTACAATGATGCTACGGATAGACATATGCTTCGTTTTTGTTTCGCTAAAACGGATGAAACGTTAATTGCCGCGGCTGAAAAACTGAATCAGATTTAGGATTTTAGCATACAAGTCTGTGTAAAAATCTTTGCGAACATTGCGAAAAGCTTGACTGTTTTGCGCTAAAAAATAAAGTTTTCAACCTCTTGGTATTACTTTTTAGCTTACATTTACTAAAAACCTAGAAATTATGGCAAAAAGTCAAGACGCGAAGAAAACCGCAAAGAAAGAACCTTTGAAAACCGCAAAAGAGAAAAAAGAAGAAAAACGAAATAAAAAAAATTCACCAAAGCGTGATTAATACACCTCCAAACACGAATGATCTTCGTGTTTTTTGTTTTTTATTCCCAAACGATTGCATCTAGCCCCGATTGTAGTGAAAATCCATTTTGTAAAAGTCAAAAAAAAAATGCAAAATTATTGTAACGGAAAGCGGGAAACGACGTTTAAAAAACGCCTAAAGTGTGGCTTCAAAATATTTTTATTTCGGTATTTTTCTGTCTCTAAATCAGTTAAGTTACACTTTAACCCATTGTTAACAAAATTGCCTTGAAAAAACCATAAATAATTGTATTTTTACCACTTAAAATTTTTAACTATCAAATGGGTAAAATCATTGCAATTGCCAATCAAAAAGGCGGTGTTGGTAAAACAACTACATCTGTAAACTTAGCGGCGTCTCTTGGTGTTTTAGAAAAGAAAGTACTTTTAATCGATGCAGATCCACAGGCTAATGCCAGTTCGGGTTTAGGAATTGATGTAGAAAGTGTGGAAATTGGTTCGTATCAAGTTCTAGAACATAGCGCAACACCTGAAGAGGCAACTGTTTCTTGTTCGGCACCAAATGTTATGGTGATTCCGGCTCATATTGATTTGGTGGCTATCGAAATTGAATTAGTAGACAAAGAAAATCGTGAGTACATGCTAAAACAAGCATTAGAAAGCGTAAAAGATAAATACGATTATATTTTAATTGACTGTGCTCCTTCTTTAGGATTATTAACATTGAATGCATTAACAGCTGCCGATAGTGTGGTTATTCCAATTCAATGCGAATATTTTGCATTAGAAGGTTTAGGGAAATTATTAAACACCATTAAAAGTGTTCAAAAAATACATAATCCTAATTTAGATATTGAAGGATTGTTGTTAACCATGTACGATTCTCGTTTACGTTTATCGAACCAAGTGGTTGAAGAAGTTCAAAAGCACTTTAACGATATGGTTTTTGAAACGATTATTCAAAGAAATATCAAATTGAGCGAAGCACCAAGTTTTGGAGAAAGTATCATTAATTACGACGCTACTAGTAAAGGAGCTTCTAATTATTTGAACTTGGCTGAAGAAATTATTAAGAAAAATCAATAATAGAGAAGATGACAAAAGCGGTAAAAAAACAAGCCTTAGGAAGAGGATTATCGGCTTTATTGAAAGATCCTGAAAACGATATTAAATCGGTTGAGGATAAAAACGCAGATAAAGTAGTAGGAAATATTATTGAATTAGATATTGAATCGATTGAAATTAATCCGTTTCAACCGAGAACCAATTTCAACGAAGAAACTTTACAAGAATTAGCCAAATCGATTAAAGAATTAGGCGTAATTCAACCCATTACTGTTAGAAAATTAGATTTCAATAACTACCAATTAATTTCGGGAGAGCGACGTTTGCGTGCTTCTAAATTAATCGGATTGAAAACGATTCCGGCTTACATTCGTTTAGCAAATGACAACGAATCATTAGTTATGGCTTTGGTGGAAAACATCCAACGTCATGATTTAGATCCAATTGAGGTCGCTATTTCGTACCAACGTTTAATCGAAGAAATCAATTTAACGCAAGAAGAATTGAGTGAGCGCGTAGGTAAAAAACGTTCAACCATTACCAATTATCTTCGCTTATTGAAATTAGATCCAATTATTCAAACTGGAATGAGAGATGGCTTTATTTCGATGGGACACGGAAGAGCATTGATTAATATTGACAATCAAGATGTTCAAAGCGATATTTATCATAAAGTAGTAACTCAAAATCTTTCGGTTAGAGAAACAGAAGCTTTGGTTAAAAATTATCAAGATAGTTTAAAACCAAAAACCGCCAAACCTTCAAAAGGCAACTCATTTGACATCAAAGAAGATGAGAAAAAAGCTTTCGCTAACTATTTCGGAACAAAAGTTGATGTTAAAGTTGCGGGCAACGGAAAAGGGAAAATTACGATTCCTTTCCATTCAGAAGAAGACTT
This sequence comes from Flavobacterium cheniae, assembly GCF_004363695.1. Classification (GTDB taxonomy): domain Bacteria; phylum Bacteroidota; class Bacteroidia; order Flavobacteriales; family Flavobacteriaceae; genus Flavobacterium; species Flavobacterium cheniae. The sequence goes on from NZ_SNZC01000005.1 coordinate 41,802, forward strand.
TAATCGTATCTTGAAACTAATTAATTCTTAGTGAGAAAACTTCAATACATATTTATTTTAACTTGTCTTTTTCTAAGTTTTGAAGGGAGAGCACAAGAAGAGATTTCTTTGGTTCCAAAAGACACCGTGAAAGCAGTTATTGATCCTAATCGCCCAGCTAGAGCCGCTTTTTATTCGGCACTTGTTCCTGGTTTAGGTCAAGCGTATAATAAAAAATATTGGAAAATTCCGATTGTTTATGCTGGTTTAGGTGCTGGAATTTACTATTACAGTTTCAATCAAAATAAATATCACGAATACAGAGACGAATACAAAAGAAGATTAGATGGAACTTCTGACCCTAATCATCCTATTTATGGAAGTTTAGACAACGATAGACTAATTCGTGCTCAAAAATTCCACCAAAGAAACAGAGATTTGTCTGCATTAATCACAGCTGGAATTTATATCTTAAATATAGTAGATGCTAATATCGATGCGCATTTAATGCAATTCAATGTTAATGACAATCTATCGATTAAACCAGACATGAATCAAAATCAAATGGATTACAGATTCAATTACGGAATGACACTAACCTATAGTTTTTAACAAAAAATTGGGTAACTATTCAATCAATCCAACAACTAACTACTATGAAAATTGCACTTTTAGGATACGGAAAAATGGGAAAAGTTATTGAAAGAATAGCTTTAGAAAGAGGTCATGAAATCGTATTAAAAAAAGACCAAAATAACACTTTTGAAGGTTTATTAAATGCCGATGTTGCTATCGACTTTAGTGTTCCAGATAGCGCCATTGAAAATATTTCGGAATGTTTAAACAATGGAATTCCTGTTATTTCAGGAACTACAGGTTGGGTTGCAGACTATCCAAAAATGGTGAGCTTATGTGAAGCTAAAAACGGAAGTTTTATTTATGCTTCTAATTTTAGTTTAGGCGTAAATGTGTTTTTTGAATTAAACGAATATTTAGCCAAAATGATGGCCAATTTGAAACAATACAACGTTTCAATGGAAGAAATTCATCACACACAAAAATTAGATGCACCAAGCGGAACAGCAATTACTCTTGCAGAAGGAGTTATTAAACACACTGATTATTCTAATTGGACATTAGAAACACCAATTAGCAACGAAATACATATTGAGGCAAAACGCATCGAAAACGTTCCTGGAACGCATAGTATTTTCTATGATAGCGAAGTTGACCAAATCGAAATCAAACACACCGCTCACAGCAGAGAAGGTTTTGCATTAGGAGCTGTTGTTGCTGCAGAATGGTTAGTGAATAAAAAAGGGGTTTTCACTATGAAAGATGTTCTTTTTAATGGCTCTAAGCTATAGGCTTTAGGCAACAAGAAATATAATAATAAATAAACAGAGCTTAAAGCATATTGCTTAACGCTTACAGCAAAATAAAATTATGGAAATATCAGGTTGGTTAATCTTTATCTTATTAGTTCAAGTAATTCACGGAATTGGAACTTGGAAATTATATGTAAAAGCAGGTAGAAAAGCATGGGAAGCGTTTGTTCCAGTATATAACGGAATTGTACTAATGCAAATCATCAACCGACCAAAATGGTGGATTTTATTGCTTTTTATTCCAGTTATTAACTTGTTTTTATTCCCAATTATTTGGATTGAAACGCTGAGAACTTTTGGTAAAAAATCAACCGTTGATATGGTTTTAGGTGTTGTTACATTAGGATTTTACATCGCTTATGTAAATTACACTCAAGAAACTACTTATCATGCCAATCGCGATTTAACTGCACCAAACAAAACAATGGATACTTTAGGTTCGTTGTCTTTTGCAATTGTTGTTGCGACCTTAGTTCATACGTATTTTATTCAACCTTATACTATTCCAACGTCATCGTTAGAAAAATCGTTATTGGTGGGTGACTTTTTATTTGTGAGTAAGTTTCATTACGGAGCAAGAACTCCTATGACTCCAATTGCTGCACCAATGGTTCATGATACTTTACCTATTGTAAAAGTAAAATCATATACTGCTAAGCCTTCATTGCCTTATTTCCGTTTTCCTGCATTACAAAAAATTGAACGTAATGATATTGTAGTTTTCAACTGGCCAGCTGATACTTTATTTCATATGTACAAAGCGGCTGATAAAAGATACGATAAGCCTATCGACAAGAAAACCAATTACGTAAAACGTTGTACGGCTATTCCTGGTGATAATTTTGAAATCAGAGATGGCATTATTTTTATTAACGGAAAAGAGTCCATACTTCCTGAAAGAGCGAAACCGCAATACTTTTATCTAATAAAATCAAAAGATGCTTCTATTGATAATTTAAAAGAATTTTATCAGATTTCTGAGGGTTACCCTCTATTTGAAATTAAAAATGAAATTTGGGACAAACCCGAATTAAAAAATGAATTAATTAGTCAATATGCTTTTGAAGAAATATCAAGAGACACCCTAACTACAGCTATAACTGGACAAATTGATCAAGAAATTTACAATAAGTTAGGTTTAATGATTTCACCCAATTATTTCTATGGAAATCTTACTTTTGAAAAATTTGAAAAATTAAAATCTGATAGTAGAATTAGTTTTGTAAAACGTCAAATTAGTAAGGAAGCTGAAGATGGAATATTTACAGATATTCTAGATGGAAAACCTTCTTCTAAAAATAGTTGGAACAAAGATAACATGGGCCCAATTTATATTCCAGAAGCTGGAAAAACCGTGGCCTTAAACAAAGAAAACTTACCGCTTTATAAAAAAGTAATTGGTGAATACGAAGGAAATGATTTAAAAGTAAACGGTGATGAAATTCGTATCAACGGACAAATTGCAACTTCATATACTTTCAAACAAGATTACTATTGGATGATGGGAGACAATCGTCATAACTCATTAGACTCTCGTTATTGGGGATTTGTTCCTGCTGATCACATCGTTGGAAAACCAATTTTTATTTGGATGAGTATTGATGGTATCAACGATGGTCTTAAAAACTGGAGTATCCGTTGGGATAGATTATTTACAACGGTTAGCGGTGATGGTCAACCAAAATCATATTTCCAATATTTCTTAATTGCTTTAGCAGCTTACTTTGCTTTTGATTATTTTAGAAAAAAGAAGAAAAAGAAAGAAGAGAATAATGTTTAATTGTTAAATCGTTTAATTGTTTAAAAGGAATGCATAAATTTTCATTTGAGAAATTAGACGTTTGGATAGAGTCAAAAGAATTGACAAAATCAATCTATAATTTAACTCTGTCTTTTCCGGATAGTGAAAAATTTGGACTTGTTTCTCAATTAAGAAGAGCTTCTGTATCAATTTGCTCAAATATTGCAGAAGGAACTTCAAGAATTTCAGATAAAGACAAAGCTCATTTCATTTCTATGTCTTACAGTTCAACAATGGAAGTATTAAACCAATTAATACTATCCTATGAATTAGAATATATTAGTGAAACCAATTATTCAAACTGTAGGAATCGAATAAATAGCATTACTAATAAATTGAATTCCTTAAGAAATTATATCTTAAAAGATAAAAACTAAACAATTTAACGATTAAACAATTTAACATTTCAAATGAACATCCTAATACATCCAACTTATTTCCCATCAATTAGCCATTATGTGGCAATGCTTCAAGCGGATTCGGTTACGTTTGAAATGGAAGATAATTTCCAAAAACAAACCAACAGAAATAGGATGTATATTTATAGTCCAAACGGAGTTCAATTACTGAATGTTCCAGTAAAGCATGCTGTTGAAAAACATCAGAAATACAAAGACGTCAGAATTGAGAACGATTTTGGATGGCAGAAAAACCATTTTAAATCCTTGGAAGCAGCTTACCGAACTTCGCCTTTCTTTGAATACTTTGAAGATGACTTTCGTCCGTTATTTGAAAAGAAACATGAGTTTTTGATGGATTTAAATTTAGAAGTTTTTCAATTAGTAAACGATTCATTAGGAATTAATATCCAACCCAAAAAAACTACTGAATTCTTCCATGAAGCTTCTGATTATTCAGATTTCAGACATTTAGTAAACGGAAAAAAAGATACTACTCAAATAGAAGAATACACACAGGTTTTCAATGAAAAACATGGCTTTATCAATAATTTAAGTATTCTAGATTTGTTATTTAACGATGGCAGATATGCCGTAGATTATTTGAAGAACCAACAACTTTAATTTTATTTTTCTTCTTTTTTCTCCAAATTCAAGCGCGTTATTTGTGGGAAGTGATCGCTTTGAAAAAAGGTATCAATTGATTTAAATTGTTTTACCTGAATTGCATCATCTACCAAGATAAAATCAATTCGGGCAGGATAATATTTGAAATTATACGATTTTCCAAAACCAGTTCCCGCTTCTTCAAAAGCATCTTTCATATCGCCTTTAATGGTTCTGTAAACATAGGAAAAAGCGCTGTTATTCAAGTCACTACAAATGATTTTTGGGTAAGAACAATTTTCGAAATGCTCACTTATAATCTCTGATTGTTGTTGTTGTTTTCCAAAAGCTAAACTCAATCTTTTTAAGATAAACTTCGATTTAGCTTCATCAATTTTCTCATTAATATCCGCACTAATTTTAACCGATTGCAAGTGAATACTATATACTCTAACCGTATCTTTTCCTTTTAATACATCCGCAAAAATAGCATTGTTAAAAGAATCCGGGAATTCAATTTCACCTTTGTTTATGATTTTGTAATTAGAATAAATGGCTTGCCCATATTTTAGGTTTTCACCATTCAATTTCACATAAGAATAAGGATATCGACTAAAATCGACATTATCATTTGTAGTAAAATCTTGCAAACATAAAATATCAGGAGACTTCTCGTTTATTAGTTTTGAAATCTGCTCAGCCACATCGTCTTTAGGCAACCATTCATAAATATTAAACAATCTAACGTTGTATGACATTACTTTGAAATCAGTATCTTCTTTGGGTAAATTCGTTTCTGAAAACTTATAAAAACGATTGATAAACGTAATTCCAAGCAACAAAGCTAATCCTGAAAGCAACATATAGCGCTTAAATTGCAACAACCAATAAACAAAAAAGAAGAAGTTTAAAATTAAAAACAAAGGTAAAATAAGCGTCAAAACACTTAAAAAAGGAAAAGCATTTGGTGCTAAAAAAGGGAGTGAATACGCAAGGAAAGTCAATACAGTTAAAACTATATTAAGAAAGAACATTATTTTACTCAACCATGTTTGTTCGCGCATCGATTACTTTCCTGCTTTAAATAGGAATTCCTTTTCTTCTTTTGTTAAACTATCATAACCCGATTTACTGATTTTATCTAAAATATCATCAATCTGTTTTTGAGTCATATCTTTATTCTCTTGAAACGAATTTACGCCTTTTTTTGTTGTATTGCGATGTACTTTTTTAAATGGGGTTTTCTTTTTTGGTTTGAAAAGATTCGCAAAACCATCTAATACAGCTGAAAAAGGCTTTGTAATATCTGTACCTGATTGCAATAATTTTATGTAGATAAATCCGAATAAAGCTCCGCCTAGATGTGCTAGATGTCCGCCTGTATTATCTAACGGCATTTGAATTAAATCTACTAATAAAATCACAAAAGCTACATGCCATAATTTTACAATTCCAATTAACGGAATTCGCAACAACATAAAAGGTGCATAAGTAGCTGTAGCAATTAAAATAGCCATAATAGCACCACTCGCACCAACTAACAAACCTGCTTTTCCAATAAAAATGTATGACATAACGAATGTAATTCCAGAGAAAATTCCACCTAAAACATACACACCAAACAATTGCTTATCTGTAAAACAGGTATTGAATAAACGTCCAGAAAAATGAAGCACCATAAGATTAAAAATCAAATGTAAAAATCCCGCATGAAAGAAATTGAATGTGATTAATGTCCAAGGTGTTCTAATGAACGTACCTAAATCAGATGACAAAGCAATCCATGTTGGAATTTGAAATTTCCCAACAGAAAAACTATAAAAAAACACCAACGAAAACAAGAAGAAACCTATGTTCCAAAAGATTAACTTTTGCACCATGCCTCCTGTTTTGTATTGTAGTTTTAAATCGTCTAAAATGTTCATCTTTTTTCTTTGTTCTTATTTCTATTTTCTAAAAACTATCTATCCCAACGGTTTTGATTGAACTGATTTTTCTTCCAATACCACATCATGATAAAACCAATTAAAGCACCACCAACGTGAGCAAAATGGGCAATATTACCTCCAAAAAGACTAATTCCTGTCACCCCAGAAAATAAATCTAACAATACGATTACAGGAACAAAATATTTTGCTTTAACTGGCACAGGAATAAACATCATCATCAACTCAGCATTTGGAAACATAAAAGCAAAAGCAACTAATAAGCCATAAATAGCTCCAGAAGCTCCTACTGCCTGATTATTAAAGGCATCTCCCATTTGATTTACATAATTTTGAAGCAAAGCCGTATCAGAAGCATTAATATTTACACTATCTCCTTTTATTAAAGTTTGAATATCTTGAACAGAAACGCCACTTTGGATTAAGAAATTTTGAGCGTCATGAAAGTAATAATAATTCACACCTGAATGAATTATGGCTGCTCCTAATCCACAAGAAAGATAGAAAAACAAAAACTTTTTTGCTCCCCAAAAATGTTCCAATGCACTTCCAAAAGAAATTAAAGCAAACATATTAAAGAAAATATGCATCAAACTTCCATGCATGAACATGTGTGTTATCGGTTGCCAAAATTTAAATCCATCGCTTTCAAAATAATGAAGCGACAATAATTCATTGGCTTGCGGCACTAAATAACTTCCTATAAAAAATAAAACGTTAATAATTAATAACTGTTTTACGGTATCGGTCATATTATTCATCATAGAGCAAATCTTTTATCTAAATCTTCTACCGTTAAGGTAATAAATGTGGGTTTTTGAAAAGGAGAAACATTTGGATCTTTACAAGCAAATAACGAATTTACTAAATTCTCTTGTTCTTTTCCTGTTAAATACGTTCCTGTTTTTACGGCCATACTTTTTGCCATTGATTTGGCAATACTATCGCTTTGTGAAAAACTACTTTCCGGAATTTCGTTTTGTAAATTACTAATTAATTCTTCTAGAACAATCGAAACTTCGCTTTCAGCCATTCCAATTGGCAATCCCGAAATCTGAACTGAATCGCTATTGAAAGCATCAAAAACAAATCCTGTATTTTCTAACGATGATTGTAATTCATTCAATAAAACCATTTCTTCCGAAGAAAAATACAATTCCAAAGGAAACAACAATTGCTGACTCGATGCTTTTTGAACCGTAATGCTTGTTAGAAATTGTTCGTATAACACACGTTGGTGCGCTCTACCTTGATCGATAACTAACATGCCTGATTTTATAGCACTTACAATGTATTTTTTATGAATTTGATAAGTTGAAGAAGATATTGTTTCCTCAACCTCATCATCAAATAATTTTCCAGTTACTTCTTCGCTTTCAAATGAAAACTGTTCTAATTCTTGTGTTTCTTGCTTTAATCCTACATATAAACTTTCCCAACTTGCAGTAGTGGTTTCTCTTTTATAACTTCCAAAAGAAGAAAGCGATTTAGCTGCAGGTTTATCATTCGCAAATGGATTAAAACTAGAATCCACTTGAATTGTAGGAAAATCAGCTTCTTTATCCTTGTATTGATAAGGTGTATCTAAATTGGAATCACGTTCAAAATCTAAAACGGGCGCTACATTAAATTGCCCTAAACTATGTTTTACTGCCGAACGCAAAATAGCATATAACGAATGTTCGTCGTCGAACTTAATTTCGGTTTTGGTTGGATGTATGTTGATATCAATCGTATGTGGAGGCACTTGCAAATACAAGAAATAACTCGGTTGATTGCCTTCTTTTAGCAAACCTTCATAGGCATTCATAATCGCATGATGCAAATACGCACTTTTGATGTATCTGTCGTTTACAAAGAAAAACTGTTCGCCTCTACTCTTCTTAGCGAATTCGGGCTTTCCAACAAATCCTGTAATATTGATTAACTCGGTCTCTTCTGAAACAGGCACTAATTTTTCATTGGTTTTTCCACCAAAAATATTGACGATGCGTTGGCGATAATTTGAACTTGGCAAATTATACAACTCACTTCCATTATGAATCAACGTAAATGAAATCGACGGATGTGCCATCGCTACACGCTGAAATTCATCCATCACATGACGAAATTCTACCGTTTCCGATTTCAAGAAATTTCTTCGTGCTGGAATATTAAAAAAAAGGTTTTTAACCGCAAACGACGTTCCTTTTGGTAAAACAGCCACTTCTTGTGTTACTAATTTACTGCCTTCAATTACGATATGCGTTCCTAATTCTTCTTGGTCTTGTTTGGTTTTCATTTCCACATGCGCAATTGCGGCAATAGAAGCCAATGCTTCTCCACGAAAACCTTTGGTATGCAAATCAAATAAATCTTCCGCTTGGCGAATTTTAGAAGTAGCATGACGCTCGAAACACAAACGCGCATCAGTTGTATTCATACCTAAACCGTTATCAATTACTTGAACTAAGGTTTTGCCAGCTTCCTTAACTATTAATTTGATATCGGTAGCTTTAGCATCAACGGCATTTTCCAACAACTCTTTTACTACAGAAGCAGGTCGTTGAACGACTTCTCCAGCAGCAATTTGATTGGCAACATGATCGGGTAAAAGTTGAATTATACTTGCAGCCATTAAACTTATAAATGAATTTAGGTGAAATGCAAAAATAAAGAAATTATATGGGGTTTTCTTTATAAAAAAAATAAACCTATATAAAAATATATAGGTTTATTAATGACAAACTTTACAACTTAAAAACTAAACTTGTACTCTAAATTCAAGACAAATGATCTAGTTAATCCATCAGGTCTAGCATCTCTTGTAATTAATGGTGAACCCAAATTAAATTCTAATGCATTTTTATTATTGATTAAATACTGAACCAACAAACTTGCGTTCAATGTTAAACCTTCAGATCCTTTAATCTCAATTTCCTGATTGGTAACATCTTCAAAAGTATCATTAGCTAAATGGTAGATTGGGAGCAAACTTGGGCTTAGTTTCCATTTATTATTTATTTCGTAGCTATATCCTACTCGCAATAATAAATCGGGCGCTCTTTTAAATTGATTTGTTGTAAAAAATTCGTTTGTACTTAATGGCTTAAAAAAAGTGTTTTTATTCTTATTCAGTGGCTGTTGATATCCCAGAGCAAAAAATAAATTATTATACTTTTTTGACACACCCAACACTAAATCATATGTTCCCAAACTCGGTTGTAAGTCCATTGGTAAAGCAAAACCATTTTCTTTTACATTTCCATCTGAAAAGGGAATCTTAAGTCCTACACTTGCGCTAAGAGTTGGGGTAAACAAATAATCTGCAATGATATATCCGTCGGAGATTGCGCTTGAAGAAACAGCATCTTTGCTTTGACTGGTATAATTTATTCTTGTACCAAGATTTATTTTTTCATTTATTTGATATTTGTATTCTAAGTACATACCAAATACAGATACATCAAAATCTGCGCTACCTTGATTGATTCCAAACTTTATTGTGTGTTTTAAAGAATCAACCGATGTTCCGTATTTCATATTTTCAGAAGTACAAAATCCAGCATCACTGCAGCCTTGTGAAAATATATTATTTGACACAAATACTATTAAAACAAATACAACTTTTTTCATCTTTTCGAAATAATTTAGTTAACTAGAAGACCTTTAATAATTCTTCATTTTAATTATAAAATGATGTTCAAAATTATATTCATAAAAATGAAAAAAATGTTAGCTAACTAACACAACTAATTTTTATAAAGAATTATTTGTTTTCGTTCAAAAGTTAATACTTTTTCATCTTGAAGTTCATTGATTAAAATATTCAATATTGGTCTCGATAAACCAATTAATGAAGCTATATCTTTTTGAGTGAATGGATGCTTAATAACTGTGTCGCCAGAAACTGCATTTTTAAAGCCATAATCGTCTGCTAATTCTTTTAAGAATTCTAACAAACGTGTTTTTGCGTCTTTAAAAAGCATGATTTGCAATCTTCGCTCTAGCTTTTTAAATCGATAACCTATGAATTTATAAATAGAAATACTAAATTCAGTATTTTGACGTAATAAATCGTGTATTATATCTAAAGAAACAACACAAGTTGAAACTTCATTATCAAGTGCTTGGGCAAATTCATTTCTCTTTTCTTGGCCCAAAATTGCTTTTTCACCAAAAATTTGACCCTTTGATAAAATTGCAGTCGTTATTTCATCTCCATCTTCAGTTATGTAACCCACCTTTATTTTACCAGAATTAACCAAAAAAACTTTATTAGCAATATCATCTTCAAAATAGATATAATCGCCTTTTTTAAAATAGTTAAAAGAGTGATCTTTCTTGTATTCGGTAAATTTATGCGGACAAAGAATTTGAAAAACATCAATATTGTCAAAAAACCAAATGCTGTTATTCATAGTTATTTTCTTCTAAAAATGGAAAAATCAAAATCGATTATAAAGAAAAATAGCAGTACCAAAATCAAGGCAATGATGATTACTCTCATATTGAAAGATCTATTTTTTCTGTTACGACTACTATCACGTGCATCTTGCCATTGACCTCTGAAATCGTTATAACTCACTCCATCTCTATCACGACGAATAGGTGAATCAAAATCAAACGGATTATCAACTGTTTTTCCTTGATAATGACGTGGTGTATAATTGAATTGCTTATTTTTTGGCATTCTACCTTTTCCAAACTTAATCATGTCGCATTATTTTTTTCAAATTTAGGGATTTTTACGCTTTTAACCTCCAAATTTTTGTTAACAAAAAATCCCGATGAAAATCGGGATTAGTATATTGATTTTAAAGGAAATCCTTTTATTTTCTATTCAAATCTACCATTTTAATTGCTGCAATAGCCGCTTCTACACCTTTATTTCCGTGTTTACCTCCACTTCTATCTAACGATTGTTGCATGTTGTTATCGGTTAGCACGCAAAAAATGGTTGGTACATCGTATAAAAGATTTAAGTCTTTCATTCCTTGTGTAACACCTTCGCATACAAACTCGAAATGCATGGTTTCACCTTTAATTACACAGCCAATTACAATTACAGCGTCTAGCTCTAATTTTTCATGCATTTGACGTGCTCCGAAAATCAATTCGAAACTTCCTGGCACATTCCAACGGATGATATTTTCTGGTAAAGCACCACAATCTGTTAAAGCCGAGAAAGCTCCGTTATACAAACCTTCGGTAACTTCTTCGTTCCATTCTGAAACAACAATCCCAAACCGAAAATCTTTCGCGTTTGGGATTGTGTTTTTATCGTAATTAGATAAATTTTTATTTTCTGTTGCCATTCTTATTCAGTCATTGCAATGAAAGCGTCAATATTCATTCCTTCTTTAGAAGTTTCATATTTTTCTTTAATCTCAACAAATAATTTGTTTGCTTCTGCTTTTTTACCAGCAGTTAAAGATAATTGAGCCGCTTTGAATAAAAATCTTGGCGTAGTGAAATCATTTTCAGAAGCTTCAGCTGCTTTTTTGTAATGAGCAATTGCATCATCCACTTTATTAGTTTCCGACAAAGCATCTCCGATAGCTCCTAAAGCGATTGGTTTTAAAATAGCATCATCAGATTTAAATTTCTCTAAATAAGTAATAGCATTTTTAAAATCACCTAAGTTTAAGTAAGCCATACCAGCGTGGTAGTTAGCTAAGTTTCCAGCTGCAGTACCTTCGTATTGCTCAGCTACTCCTAAGAAACCTAATTTACCTTCACCACCTTTAAGTGCTAAATTGTATAAAGAATCATTTTTCTCTGTAGCATCAACAGCTTGTTGAAAATATTGTTGTGCTTGGAAAATTTCGTTAGCTGCTTTTTCTTCTTTTGGCTCAACAACAAATCTATTGAATAATAAATATCCTAAAGTTCCAATCGCAATTGCACCTACAATACCTAAAAGTACTTTTTGATTTTTAGCTACCCACTCCTCAGTTCTTGAAGCTTTCTCGTCTAAAGTATTAAAAACCTCAGCCGTAGTACTATCTTGTACATCAACTGCTTCTACTTCGTCAAACTCGTTTTCAACTTTAGCTTCTTCTGGTTTTGGAGCTTTGTATCCTCTCTTGTTATATGTTGCCATTTATATTAAATTTAATGAGGTGCAAAAATATAATTTTTATTAAAATTAAAAACCATTTTAGTATATATTTTTAACAAATTCGATTTACTTTTGCATTAAGTCCTATTTTTAGTCCAAAATCAAAGTATATTTATTGTGTTTTTAAAACAATTATCGCTTCTTAACTATAAAAATTTAGCCCAAATCGAATTTGATTTTGACGCTAAGATTAATTGTTTTGTAGGGAAAAATGGCGTTGGAAAAACTAATATTTTAGATGCAATATATCATTTGGCTTATGGCAAAAGCTATTTCAACCCTTTAGCAGTTCAAAACATCCGACATGGCGAAGAGTTTTTCGTGATAGATGCTTTACTTGAAAAAAACGGCAAAGAAGAAAAAATTGTTTGCAGTTTAAAAAAAGGACAAAAAAAAACCATCAAACGAAACGGCAAAGTCTATGATAAACTTTCCGAACATTTAGGTTTGATTCCATTGGTAATTATTTCACCTTCTGATGCTGATTTGATTGTGGAAGGAAGCGAAACACGCAGGAAATTCATTGATAGCGTAATTGCAACTTTAGACAATACATATTTGCAATTGCTAATTCAATATCAAAAAACGTTAGCACAAAGAAATGCTTTATTAAAATATTTCGCCTTGAATCAGACTTTTGACGCGGATAATTTATCGATTTATAACGAGCAATTGAGTAATTCTGGACAATTGATTTTCGAAAAAAGAAAACAATTTCTAGCTGATTTTATTCCAATTTTCGAACAACATCACACCAATATTTCGGGCGGAAATGAAAAAGTTGCTTTAAAATACGAAAGTCAACTATTTGAAAAAGATTTAATATCTCTTTTAGAAGAATCACTTCAAAAAGACCGAATTATTCAATATACTAGCGCTGGAATTCATAAAGATGATTTGATTTTTGAAATTGATGGTTTTCCGATTAAGAAATTCGGTTCGCAAGGCCAACAGAAATCATTTTTGATTGCTTTGAAATTGGCGCAATTCGAGTTCATGAAAAAACAAAGTGGCGAATTACCAATCCTTCTTTTTGATGATATTTTCGATAAATTAGACGAAACACGTGTGCAAAAAATTGTAACGATGGTGAATGATGCCGTTTTTGGACAAATTTTTATTTCTGATACTCATGCAGAACGAACAGAACTGATCATCAAAGAAACGCATCAATCGTATAAAATATTTCCAATTTAAAATTCATAATACTACATTTGAAAAAAATTATTCTACTATGAATATTCAAACCAATTTCTCTCTAAAAAATTACAATACTTTTGGAATTGAAGCCAAAGCCAAACAATTTGTTTCTGTAAGTTCGATTGCAGAATTGAAAGAAGTTTTGACAGAAAACGACGATATTTTTATTTTGGGTGGCGGGAGCAATATGCTTTTAACACAAGACATCGAAAAAATAGTCGTTCATGTTAATTTAAAAGGAAGAGAAATTGTTGAAGAAAACGATGATTTTGCCATTGTAAAAGCTCAAGCTGGTGAGAACTGGCACGAATTTGTACTTTGGTGTATTGATCAAAATTTCGGCGGAATTGAGAATTTATCGTTGATTCCAGGAAATGTAGGCACAACTCCTATTCAAAATATTGGAGCTTATGGAGTAGAAATTAAAGATACGATGTTTTCGTGCGATGCTTTGAATTTGAAAACATTAGAAATTGAGACTTTCACCAACGCACAATGCAAGTTTGAGTATCGTGAAAGTGTTTTCAAAAACGAATTAAAAAACCAATATATTATTACTTCGGTTTGTTTTAAATTGACTAAGAAAAATCACAAAGTTTCTACCACTTATGGAGCTATTGAAACCGAATTACAGCATCAAAACATACAAAACCCAACACTAAAAGATGTTAGTAACGCTGTAATTGCCATTCGTCAAAGTAAACTACCTGACCCAAAAGAATTAGGTAACAGTGGAAGTTTCTTCAAAAACCCGATTATTGCAAAAGAAGCTTACGAAAAAGCAAAATCACTTCATCCCGAAATGCCGCATTATGTAGTTTCAGAAACTGAAGTAAAAGTTCCAGCAGGATGGTTAATTGAACAAGCAGGTTTTAAAGGAAAACGTTTTGGTGATGCGGGTGTTCATAAAAATCAAGCTTTGGTTTTAGTGAATTATGGAACCGCAACTGGAGCTGAAATTGTAGCCCTTTCAAGAAATATCCAACAAACCATTTTAGAAAAATTTGGAATTGCAATAGAAGCGGAAGTTAACATTATTTAGTTGGGAGTTGGGAGAAGGAAGTTGGGAGTTTAAAATCTTTGTATTCTTTTTTAAACACATAGACACATTAGATTTGCTTTGTGTTGATTTTAGGTATTACACTTTTCATAGACAACATAAGAAATCCGCTTAAATCTGCGTTTTGCATTAGCAAATCTGTCCTATCCGCGTGCTAAATTTTTCAACTTTAACGATTTCTTACATTTCTTTAACCTGTGTTCCAAAAATTTTGAATTTGTTTTTTGAGATTTGTTTGGAATTTGGGATTTGTTATTTGGATTTTAATTAATTTTGCAGTTCAAAATAGAAAAAGATGAAACTTGTATTAGTAACCATTGGACTTTTAGGACTTGCGTTTGCAGGTATCGCGATAAAAATTTGGGCAAAAAAAGACGGAAAATTCGCTGGAACTTGCGCTAGCCAAAGTCCGTTTTTGAATAAAGATGGAGAAAACTGCAGCTATTGTGGAAAAACTCCAGAACAAATGAAAGACTGCAACGAAGAATCGCACGCATAATTTTACCCATTTATGATACTAACAATACTCTTAATCGCTTTTGCGGTTATCGTGTTTATTCAATTTATTTATTACCTTTTTATTTTCGGAAAATTCTCATTTGGTAAAAAAACCGAAGGAACTCCGAAACGTTTACCTATTTCCATTATTGTTTGTGCTAAAAACGAAGAAGAAAACATCAAAAAGTATTTTCAAACTTTGGTTACTCAAAACTATCCAGATTACGAAATTGTCTTAATCGACGATGCTTCGAGCGATGAAACTTTGGAATTATTTGAAAGTTACGAAAAACAATATTCGAATGTAAAATTGGTAAAGGTTGAAAATGTAGAAGCATTTTGGGGTAATAAAAAATTCGCGTTAACCTTAGGAATCAAAGCCGCAAAAAACGAGTATTTAGTTTTCACCGATGCAGATTGTTATCCAGCTTCAAACGATTGGTTGTTGCAAATTTCAACCCAATTTACCAAAGAAAAAACAATTATTTTAGGTTATGGCGCTTACGAAAAAGTCAAGAATTCCTTCCTTAATAAAATCATTCGTTTTGAAACGATGTTAACCGCTACACAATATTTTTCTTGGGCAAAAATTGGCAAACCTTATATGGGTGTTGGTCGAAATTTAGCTTATAAAAAAGAAGAGTTTTTCAATGTTCGTGGTTTTATGGATCACATGAAAATTCGTTCGGGCGATGATGATTTATTTATCAATCAAGCGGCTACGAAAAAGAATACTGCTATTTTATACACGCCAGAAAGTTTTACTTTTTCGGAACCAAAAACTACTTTTTCGTCATGGGTGTACCAAAAAAGAAGACACGCTACTACTGCAAAATTCTACAAAGGATTTGATAAATTTCAATTGGGATTATTTTTCTTTAGTCAGTTTTGGTTTTTAGTTTTAGCGATTGTTTTATTAGCGTTTCAATTCCAATGGATGATAGTGACTGGAATTATTGTTTTTAGATATTTATTCACTTGGATTTCTTTAGGCTATGCCGCTGGAAAACTAAAAGAAAAAGATGTAATGTATTGGTATCCAATTATCGAAATTGTGCTTATCTTTACTCAACTAAGCGTATTTTTTAGAAACCTCATCTCAAAACCTGTACATTGGAAGTAAATTCGGTCATTATTCAAGAAAATATTGAAAAGGCAAAAAAGGGAGACCAAGTTGCTTTCACATTTTTATTGGATTTTTTCTGGAATGAAGTCTATGGTTTCATGCTAAAACGCACCGAAAACGAAACCGACACAGAAGATATTGCGATTGAAACATTCGCGAAAGCGTTTGATAAAATCGCAACCTATAATCCCGAATATGGTTTTAATACTTGGTTGATTGCGATTGCAAAAAATGTTCATATCGACATGCTTCGCAAAAAGAAATCGTCTTTATTTATTGAAATGAATGACGAAGAAGATCATCAAGCCTACAGCGTTGCCGATGATTCCAATTCTGCCGAAGATGAGTTAATTATCGAGCAAAATTTAGCCCAATTACTACAATACATCAAACAATTGAAACCTGCTTATCAGGAAGTCATTCAAATGCGTTATTTTCAAGAAATGACCTATCAAGAAATGGCAGAACAAATTGATGAACCGCTCAACAACATCAAAATTAAACTACTAAGAGCTAAGAAATTATTGGCGGAGATTATTTCTGGGAAGTAAACTTCTAAACAAATCTTAAAACTTTACAATCTGTTATAGAAATCCACCATTTCTAATTATCTTTGTCCATCAAAATTTTGATTATGGACACGGCTATTGATAATGTTTTTCCACCAAGAGAACCCAAACCAAAATGGTTACGCGTAAAATTACCAACAGGTAAAAACTACACCGAACTTAGAGGTTTAGTAGACAAATACAAACTGAATACGATTTGTACTTCGGGAAGTTGTCCTAATATGGGCGAATGTTGGGGCGAAGGAACGGCAACTTTCATGATTTTAGGAAATATTTGTACGCGTTCGTGCGGATTTTGTGGTGTAAAAACTGGTCGCCCTGAAACCGTGGATTGGGACGAACCTGAAAAAGTAGCGCGTTCTATCAAAATTATGAACATCAAACATGCCGTAATTACGAGTGTTGACCGTGATGATTTAAAAGACATGGGGTCGATTATTTGGGCAGAAACCGTGAAAGCAATTCGAAGAATGAATCCAAATACGACTTTAGAAACGTTAATTCCGGATTTTCAAGGTAACACAAGAAATTTAGACCGAATTATAGAAGTAGCTCCAGAAGTAGTTTCGCACAATATGGAAACCGTAAAACGTTTGACACGTGAGGTTCGTATTCAAGCGAAATATGAAAAAAGTTTGGAAGTGTTACGTTATTTGAAAGAGCAAGGTATCAAAAGAACTAAATCGGGCATTATGTTAGGTTTAGGAGAAACAGAAGAAGAAGTGATTCAAGTTTTACACGATTTAGCCGATGCAAAAGTCGATATTGTAACGATTGGTCAGTACTTACAACCAAGTAAAAAACATTTACCGGTTAAAGAATACATCACGCCAGAACAATTCGCGAAATACGAACAAATAGGAAAAGAATTAGGTTTTAGACATGTGGAAAGTGGCGCTTTAGTGCGTTCTTCTTATCATGCGGAGAAACATATTCACTAAAAGTTCAAATTCAAGAACAATTTCAACTTCAAAATAAATAAAATTGAAAACAAGAATTGCTATTAATGGTTTTGGAAGAATTGGACGTAATTTGTTCCGATTGCTTTTGAATCATCCTACTATCGAAGTAGTTGCCATCAACGACATTGCAGATAACAAAACAATGGCGCATTTGGTAAAATACGATAGCATTCACGGTGTTTTGAATCATAAGGTTTCGTTTTCTGATGATTCGATTATAATTGATGATAAATCATTTTTATTTTTTCACGAAAGAGAAATCAAAAATTTAGATTGGAAATCGGCAAACGTTGATATTGTTATAGAATCGACGGGGAAATTCAAAACGTTTGAAGAGATTAACCAACATATTTTAGTTGGAGCGAAAAAAGTAATTCTTTCGGCACCGTCTGAAGTGGATGAAATAAAAACGGTAGTTTTAGGTGTAAACGAACACATTTTAGACGGAAGCGAAACTATTATTTCTAACGCAAGTTGCACGACCAACAACGCGGCTCCAATGATTAAAATCATTCAGGAATTGTGTGAAGTAGAACAAGCGTACATCACAACAATTCACTCCTACACTACCGACCAAAGCTTACACGATCAACCGCATAAAGATTTACGCAGAGCTCGTGGCGCTTCGCAATCTATTGTTCCTACAACGACTGGCGCAGCAAAAGCATTGACTAAAATTTTTCCAGAATTAGAAGGAAAAATTGGTGGTTGCGGTATTCGAGTTCCTGTTCCAGATGGCTCGTTGACCGATATTACTTTTAATGTCAAACGACAAGTTTCTATTGAAGAAATCAATCTAGCATTCAAAAAAGCAGCTGAAACGAACTTCAAAGGAATTTTAGATTATACGGAAGATCCTATTGTTTCTGTGGATATTATTGGAAATCAAAATTCATGTTTATTTGATGCTCAATTAACTTCTGTTATCGATAAAATGGTTAAAATTGTGGGATGGTATGACAATGAAATTGGCTATTCTTCGCGATTAATTGACTTAATTACATTCGTTTCTAAAAAATAAAGTTTTTTATTATCGCTAAAAAACTTAAATTGCAGGGTTAAATTTAACTCAGGCAATTCTTGATTAAACGACTTTTCATATTATTTCTACTCGTAACTATAAATGGTTACACGCAGTCTGTCTACAAAGATGCAGGAAAAATAAGCGATAGTACCGACTACTATTTAGAGATTGGTCTTTTCAATAAAGAAGCTAAAAAATCCTATACAAAAGCTATTCTTTATACTGAAAAAGCAATTGAATATGCCAAAGCAAATAACTTAAACAACAAACTTGCCGATTCTTATTTACAATTAGCGACCATTTTTTACGAACTTGAAAAAAATGATTTAGCTATTGATTATTACATTAGAGCCATTAGCATTTACAGTAAAAGTGAACCTAAATCTAATATTGCGCTATCTTATTATGGTTTAGGAAAATGTTACCTTAAAAAAAACAACATTGCTTATGCTGAAACCTATTTTGAAAAAGCTACTGTTATTTATAAAAAATTAAATTTCCTTGAAGCGATTGAATTAATCAATCTTCAAAAAGCTATCATAAAAAAAGAAAAGGGAAATTATAACGAAGCTAGTAACATATTAAAAGGAGTTGTAGAAAATATTAGTGACGACGCTTTACTTAGTACAAAAACCGAAGCTTATATTCAGTTAGGAGAAATTGAAATTAATAAGAAAAATTATCCCCAAGCCATTAACTACTTAAACCTTGCTAATCAAACTAACGAAATAAATAATAATGATTTTCAGCTTACTAAACGTATTTATAAACTTCTAAGCACTACTTACGAAAAAAATAAAAACATTTCAAATGCTAATCTCTATCTAAAAAAATACGCCAACATAACAGATTCTATTGGAAAATATTACAATAGCTATGTTGCTGAAAATACGGTTGATAAAATTCAGTTTGACAAACAACTAAAAACTATTGAACAATTAGATAAAGAGAAAAAAAGCCAACAAAAAACCCTACGATTCTCAAAATTAATTAGTATTTTGAGTATTGCACTTATTTCGATTTTATCATTATTGAGTTTATCGCTATACAAAAACAATAAAATTAGAATTAGTACTAATAAACTTTTAAAAGAAAAAAACAGAGAGTTAACTCTTGAAAAAGATAAAGCAGAAAGAGCTTCTAAAGCCAGAGCCGATTTCTTGTCAACCGTAAGTCACGAACTTCGTACACCTTTAAATGCCATAAATGGTATCACTTATCTTTTATTACAAGAAAAGCCAAAAGCTAGTCAGTTAAATTATTTGAAATCATTAGAATTTTCTGGAAACTATCTATTAAATTTCATCAATGATATATTAGAAATCAATCGTTTAGAATCGGATAAAGTGGTGATTGAAAAAATTAATTTTAATCTTTCCGAGTTAACTGAAAACATCGTTATTTCATTCAAAGAATTCATTCACGAAAACAATATCAAATGTCACCTGAATGTTGATAAATCTATTGATTACAATTTAAAAGGCGACCCAACTAAATTATCTCAAATTCTTATCAATTTATTAAATAATGCAATTAAATTTAGTAAGAATGGAGATGTGTGGTGTACCATCAAAAACAAACGAGAAACTAAAAATAATGTAACTTTATATTTCGAAATAAAAGATAACGGAATTGGTATCCCAAAAGACAAACAAGATGCTATTTTCGATAGTTTTAGCCAAGGTTCGGTTGAAATTAATCGTACTTATGGCGGAACAGGTTTAGGGCTTTCCATTGTGAAGAAAATCTTAGAATTAATGGGAAGTGAAATTCACTTAACGAGTGAATCTGGCAAAGGAAGTGCTTTTAGTTTTGAATTAGAATTTGAAAAAGGAGTAGCTAATAAAACTAAGGAAATAGAAGCTAAGCCAGACTTAACTTTACTGAATAAGAAAAAAGTTCTTTTAGTTGAAGACAACAAAATCAACCAAATGATTACACAGAAAATGCTTGAAAAAAGAGGCATTTCTTGTAATATTATTGACAATGGTGAAGATGCCATTGAAGATGCAAAAGCAAATGATTACGACTTAATTTTGATGGACGTTCACTTACCTGGAATCAATGGAACGGAAGCCACTAGCGAAATCAGAAAATTCAATAGTCATATTCCAATCGTAGCATTAACAGCAATCTCTCTGAATGAAAACAGAGAAATGCTCTTGTCCTATGGTATGAATGAAGTAATCACCAAACCTTTTGAACCAGAGCATTTCTATACAGTTGTTACCAAATACTTAACTAGTACTGAGCAATCAAATTCTTAATTAAGTTTCTTACATGAGGTTCTGCTTTTTGAGCCGCTTGTAACACTTCTTCATGATTTACCTCTTCGATATTTTCTTCATCACCCATATCAGTAATCACAGAAACACCAAAGCATTCCATATTCATATGTCGCGCTATAATCACTTCAGGAACGGTTGACATTCCTACGCAATCTGCTCCTAAAGCTTTTACCATTTTATATTCGGCAAGCGTTTCAAATGTTGGCCCTTGTAACCCTAAATAAATACCTTTTTTTAAATCGATATTTAGTTCTTTAGCTAATTCAAATGCTTTAGCATTCATCGCTTTTGAATAAGGTTCACTCATGTTAACGAATCTTGGCCCAAAACGTTCATCATTATGACCACGCAATGGGTGTTCAGGCATCATGTTGATGTGATCTGTAATCACTGCAACATCACCTATTTTATAAGATGGATTTACGCCACCCGAAGCATTGGAAACAATTAATTTTTCAACACCTAAATATTTCATTACACGCACTGGAAACGTTACTTGTTTCATATCGTAACCTTCATAAAAATGAAAACGCCCTTGCATTGCCATCACTTTTTTTCCTTGAATGGTTCCAAAAACCAAAGCACCTTTGTGGCCTTGAACGGTTGAAACGGGGAAGTTTGGAATTTCCGTATAAGGTAATGTATGTTCAATGGTAATATCCGCAGTAAATCCGCCTAATCCTGAACCTAAAATCACACCGTATTCTGGAGTAAAATTGGTTTTATTTTTAATATAACTAACTGTTTCTTGTACTTTGTCCCACATAATCTTCTATCGTTTTATCAATATTTGTATTTAAAAAAGCTGATTTTATTGGCAAATAGAACAATTGCGCTTTAGGCAATAATCCGTTTAAACGAACAAAATCTTTTTCTGTTGTAATTATTTTTCTTCCATTGGCTTTTGCCAAAATTTGCTCACAATCTTGTTTCGAAAAATGATGATGATCTGGGAAAACCAAAGTTTCATCAGATTCATTTTTTAGAAAATCGAAGAATAATTTAGGTTTTGCAATTCCGGCAACCAACACTTTACCTTCTGATTGAATTTCAGAAACCAACAATTGACTATCATTTCCAAAAACAAAATCGTCGTACTGAATTGTGGTGAAGAAAACTTGCTGCTTTACCTTTAACTTTTCTCTGATTTTCTGCTGTGCAATTTCGGACAAATCATTCGGACATTTTGTGACAATTATCATATCCGCTCTTTTTTTACCTGAAGAGGGTTCGCGTAAATTCCCGAAAGGCAAAATATAATCATCGCAAAACAAATCGTCATACGCCGTGAGCAAAATATAAAATCCAGCTTTTACTTTTCTGTGCTGAAAAGCATCGTCCAATAAAATAACATCAGGCTTGTTTGAAAGTTGTAATAAATTTTCAATTCCGTTTTTTCTATTTGCATCAACCGCTACTTGAATATTCGGGAATTTGGAATAAAATTGAAAAGGTTCATCACCGATAGAACTCGCAGTAGCTTTTTCATCAGCCAAAATAAAACCTTCAGTTGTACGCTTGTAACCGCGACTTAAAACTGCCACTTTATAATTGCAGGAAAGTAAACGGATTAAATATTCGATTTGAGGTGTTTTTCCGGTTCCGCCAACGCTAAGATTTCCAACTGCAATAATTGGAATATCAAAAGAAGAACTCTTGAAAATGCCTTTGTCGTAAAGCCAATTTCGGATAAACGTAATGAGCCAATACAAAAAGGCCAAAGGGAAAAGTATTTTTCGTAACAAAATCATATTACGAAAGTATAATAAATTATCATCATATTAAAGTTTATGCTATTTATCATTTCATTTCTAACTGGTATTTCGTTAATTTGTGTAATCATTTAGTAAAATCAAACATCATGAAACTTTCCGATATACTTTCTGTTCTTGAAGAAATGGCGCCACTAGGTTACGCCGAAGATTTTGACAATGTTGGGCTCTTAGTTGGAAACCCGAATCAAGAAATTGATGGCGTTTTAGTTTGTCATGATGCGTTGGAATCGGTGATTGATGAAGCGATTTCGAAAAAATGTAATTTGGTCGTTTGCTTCCATCCTATTTTATTTTCAGGAATTAAGAAAATTACGGGTAAAAATTATGTCGAACGCGCGATTTTAAAAGCGATAAAAAATGACATTGCAATTTATGCCGTTCATACTGCTTTGGACAATCATCAAAAAGGAGTGAATAAAATTTTCTGTGATGCTTTAGGTTTGAAACATTCGAAAGTATTGATTCCGAAAGAAAATTACATTCAAAAATTAGTTACTTACACCATTCCTGAAAACGTTGAAAAATTGCGAAATGCGTTATTTGATGCTGGCGCTGGAACTATTGGTAATTATGAAGATTGTAGTTTTAATTCGAAAGGAATTGGAACCTATATGGGAAATGAAAATTCGAATCCCGAAATTGGAGAACGTTTTGAATTTGTAGAAAACGAAGAAATTAAAATCGAGCTAACGTTTGAAAAGCATTTGCAAGGTAAAATTTTGAAGGCTTTATTCAAAAATCATGTGTACGAAGAAGTAGCTTACGAAATTTATCAATTGGAAAACAAACATCAAAATATTGGTTTAGGACGCGTTGGAGAATTCGAAAACCCGCTTTCTGAAACTGATTTTTTACAATTGGTAAAAGACAAATTACAATGCGAAGGCATCAGACATTCGGCTTTCACAGGGAAATCAATAAAAAAAGTAGCAGTTTTAGGTGGAAGCGGCAGTTTTGCAATTAAGAATGCAATTTCCTCAGGTGCAGATGCTTATCTTACGGCCGACTTAAAATATCACCAATTCTATCAAGCTGAAAATCAATTACTTTTGGCCGATATTGGACATTTTGAGAGCGAAAGATTTACAAAAAATTATATAGTTGATTTTCTTAAAGAAAAAATCACTAATTTTGCACCAAATTCGCTGCAATGCGGAATTATTTTATCAGAAGAAAATACAAATCCAGTTAAGTACTTTTAAATATGGCAACAATCAAAGAGCTAAATGTAGAAGATAAGTTAAGAGCCCTTTATGCTTTACAACTAGTTGATTCTAAAATAGACGAAATAAGAAATGTAAGAGGAGAATTGCCTCTTGAAGTAGAAGATTTAGAAGATGAAGTTGCAGGACTTTCTACTCGTTTAGAAAAACTAAAAAGCGATTTAGAATCTATTGATGATTTAATCAAAGAAAAGAAAAATGCTATCGACGAGCACAAAGCTGCGATTAAAAAATATTTAGAGCAACAAAAAAATGTTCGTAATAATAGAGAATTCAACTCTTTAACTAAAGAAGTGGAGTTTCAGGAATTGGAAATTCAATTGGCTGAAAAACACATTAAAGAAATGAAAGCTTCTATTGAGCACAAAAAAGAAGTAGTAGCTCAAACTAAAGAAAAATTAGACGGAAAACAAACTCACTTAAAACATAAAAAAGCGGAATTAAGCGATATTATGGCTGAAACTGAAAAAGAAGAAAACTTCTTATCAGCAAAATCAGAAGAATTAAGAGGTCAAATTGAAGAGCGTTTAATTGCTGCATACGACAGAATTAGAAATAGCGTAAGAAACGGTTTAGCGGTTGTTTCTATTGAGCGTGGCGCTTCTGCTGGTTCATTCTTTACAATTCCACCACAAACGCAAATGGAAATTGCAGCTCGTAAAAAAATCATTACAGATGAGCACAGTGGAAGAATCTTAGTAGACGGTGTTTTAGCTGACGAAGAAAAAGAAAAAATGGAAAAATTATTTGCTAGCATCTAATTGAATCCTTTTCCAAATAAATGAAAGTCCTTTTTTTAAAAGGGCTTTTTTTGTTTTATTACACAGAGTTTCACAGAGATTTTTTTTATTTTGATTGTGTTGAAAAGAATTACACAGAGCCTTTAACTTTTTAAAAACTCATAAAGAAACTTTGTGTTACTCTTTGAAAACTTTGAGAAACTTTATGTAACAAAAAAATCACTAAAAAATTCTATCTTTGCATCATGGAAGAAAATACAACACGAATTAATAAATTTTTATCAGAAACTGGCTATTGTTCTCGCAGAGAAGCCGATCGTTTGATTGAGCAAGGAAGAGTTACTATTAACGGAAAGATTCCGGAAATGGGTACGAAAGTGAGCCCTGGTGATGAAGTTCGTGTGAATGGTGAATTGGTACAACAGAAAAACGAGAAACCTATTTATTTAGCGTTTTACAAACCTGTTGGTATTGAATGTACAACCAACTTAGGTGTGCGTGACAATATTGTAGATTACATCAATTATCCTGAGCGTATTTTTCCTATTGGTCGTTTAGACAAAGCCAGTGAGGGATTGATTTTTATGACGAATGATGGTGATATTGTAAACAAAATTCTTCGTGCGAGAAACAACCACGAAAAAGAATACATCGTAACCGTAAACAAACCTATTACCGACCGATTTATTGACCGAATGGCAAACGGAATTCCGATTTTGGAAACGATTACCAAAAAATGTAAAGTAGAACAAATTAGTAAATACGTTTTCCGAATTATTTTAACGCAAGGTTTAAACCGCCAAATTCGTAGAATGTGCGAATATTTAGATTACGAAGTAACGGCTTTAAAACGTACTCGTATTATCAACATTTCCTTAGACGTACAAGAAGGCAAATACCGAAACTTAACTGATGCCGAAGTTGCTGAATTAAACCAATTAATTGCTCCTTCAAGTAAAACCGAAGAAGCGAGTTTGCCAAGTAATAAAAGTAAGTTTACTGGGAAAAGGAATTATGGGGAGAGGAATAGATAGAAAATATATAATTTGAAAAAGCACGAGAAATTTCTCGTGCTTTTTTGTTTTGTGTACATGAGCAAAACACTTGCGTTAGCGTGTGCTAGCATCTATTCACATAGCTAATCTAGATTTCTCAATAAGGCGTAAATCAACATTAATACCATAGCTAGAATCTGAAAATGATGGATATAATGGCATCTCATAATTGTAGTAAAAAACTTTTTTTGTAGATTTCTTTTTCTTGTAAATTAAAAACTCTACGTAAACTAACTTTAAATCCTTGTAATAAAAAACAAACTCCTCTTTTAACTTACTTTTTTTTTCAGAATAAATCATTTTAAGAATCTGTTTTTCAATTTTTAAAACTTTTTTTTCTGTTTCAATTTTTTCAATAGGCTTACCATTAATACTCCCATGAGCAGGAAGTATTACATCATATGACATTTCTTCATTTAAACTAAATGAAATACTATCAACATATTTAACATAAGAATCAATATCCCTTATTATTTCAATTTCATTCGAAGTACTTTGCCCAACAATAAAAAGTGGAAAAAATAAAAATATAATTTTAAATTTCATATAATTCAAATTAATAAATTAGAAATCAATTAAATTACAACCTCCATCACATAATCATCCATTACATAACCATTTCCAATATCAATCACCTCATCTTTTACTTTTGTAAAGCCTAGTTTGGAGTAAAAATGTATGGCGTTGTTGTATTTGTTAACGTTTAAGAAAATGGCGTTTTGTTGGTTTTCAATGGCTTTTTCTTTTACCAATTCAAAAAACTGTCGGCCTAAACCTGTTCCTTGAGTTTCGGGTAACACGTAAATTTTATGGATTTTAGTTTTGTTGGGTTCGCTATTAATTTCATAGGAAACAAAACCTACATCTTTTCCATTATTGTCTTGCGCTAAATAAAAAACGTGACTTTTTTGCATTAATTCGCGCAAAGCGGTTTCGTTATAAAACTTGTCAATCATGTAATCTAATTGCGCTTTAGACAAGATTTCGCCATACGCTACGGGCCAAATTTTCTTGGTTAAGTCGATTACTATTGGGAGTTGTTCTATTTTTAATGCTGTCAATTTCATGTTGCTAAAATAAAAACAAAAAGGGCCAACCTCTAAAGATTGACCCTTTTTTATTTAAAAAACTTAACTTTATTTTTTAATTACTTTAATTTCAGTTTGGTTTCCACCTGCGTTCACTTTTACAATATACATTGCAGCAGCTAATTCAGACATGTTTACCTCAACCTCAGTTTGATTTGGTGTAATTTGTTTCACCAATCTTCCACTTAAGTCATATACGTTAATTGCAGTAATTTCTTCATTATATCTAATTGATAAAATGTCAACAACTGGATTAGGATAAACAGTTAAAGCATTCATATCAAAAGAAGAAGATCCTAAAGTAGTAACATCAAAACAAGTACTTCTAGAAGTACATCCGTTCAATGTAACATCCACAGCATAACTACCAATTGCAGTTGCTGTATATGATTGAGAAGTTGCTCCTCCAATAGGTGTGTATACAGGACCAGCAGCACATGTATACCATTGGTAAGTTGCCCCAGTTTCAGCAGCAGTTAATACGTCATCAACACGAGAAACTGTAGCATCTGGTAATGCATTTACAGTAACACTTACAGTATTATTTCTAAAACATCCTGTTGCTCCAATTGTAGCTGTAGCAGTATAAACTGTTGTGCCAGGAGTTGCAGATTGTACATAAACTGTTGTAGCGTTTGTTCCTGTATATGGAATTGTTGCTCCTGCATCAGTAAATAAATTAGTTACTGGAGACCAAGTAATATTAGCAGTTTCTAACGTAGAAATTCTAAGGTTTGGTCTTGTTGTAGTAGCTGTAGGAGCTGTTACATTTGTACAAACAGTAGCATTATTATCTTGAGATAAATACAAGTTTAACCCTGTAGCCACAACTGTAGATTCAACAGAAATAGAATTCGCAGCAACTCCACCTCCATTGTTATTATTAAAACAAGTTTCAATTAATAAACTAGATACACCATCCCATGTTAAAGGAGTTGAAAGAGTAAAATTAATATTACCAGTTCCAGTACTAGGAGTGTAATTAGTTGGTGCTAAAACAACGTTTGTTGCACCTGGAATAAATGCTGCACCTAAAGTTGTATTAGAAACAAAACCTGCATTAATTGTAAAGTTATTCAATACTAGAGGAGTTCCTGATAAAGCAACATACCCAATTGAATTGATACTTTGTCCAGCTGCCATACCTAAAGCAGTTAACTCAGCAGGCGTATAAAGTGCTTGCATTTTTGAACCACCCCAAAATCCTTTGAAAGGAGTTGATGTAGTATTAGTTGCAACTCCTGAACCCACTTTTCCTACTACTCCTAAAGTTCCACCTGTAACAGCTAAACTTTGAATTGTGTTAACACAAATTGAAGGTGCCGCTGGAGTAATTGTTACATTAGTTGGTAATGGATTAACATTTACAGTGAAAGTTGCAGTTGTTGAACATAAAGCTCCAGAAGTCTGAGTAGCTGTTAAAGTATAAGTTGTAGTAATTGTAGGATTGAAAGTCCAACCTAAAATTTCATCACCACTTACACCAGTTGCTGGACTCCAAACAAATGTATTGTAATCCCCAGAACCTGCAGTTAAAGTAACTGCACTAGAAGAATCTCCAGAACATATTGTAGCAGTCGCTGCACTCAATGTTAATGCTGGAGGTGAAGATACAGTTGCTACAACTGGTACTCTTGTTGAAGTACAAGCCGCTTGACCACCAAAAATTACATTAAGTCTATTTACAGAAGTTGTACCTGTAGTGGTTGCACCTGTGTAACTATTTACCCATAATACTTTATTATCTGCAGTAGCAGTATAATAAGTTTGTGAATTATTTATCGCATCAGCACCATCATGAGTTACGTTTACAACTATATTAGACACTCCATCCCACACATACGGAGTAGCAAATGTAATAGTTTGCCATCCACTAGCAGTGTGAGTATAAGTAGAAGGTCCATATACCGTAGTATAACCAGTTGTTGCTAAGAATGTAGTATTAGCAAAGTTATTACCTGCTGTTGTACCAATTCTAACAGTAAAGTTAGCATTTGTTGCAGCATCACCTAATGAAGCAATATTATATGCCATAGAAGTAATATTACCAGCACTTAATCCAGCAGCTGTTAATTCTGCAGCTGTATAAATTGTTTGACTCCAATAATTTGGCCATCTGTTACAAAATGCTGTTGGCTGAACTGTAGCACCTGTTAAAGTACTAGCTGTACCAATGGTAACAAAACCAGGAGCAGCAGTGGTTGCAGCGGCATAGTAAGTAGTGGTAGCACTAATTGAAGGAGTTGTAAATAAATTACCAGAAGCTAATGAAGCTCCCCCTGTTGCAGCTGCGAACCAATTAATAGTTGCACCAGCGCTTGGCGTAGCACTTAAATCAACTGTTCCTGTTCCACATCTTGTAGCTGGTACAGTTGCTGTTACTTCATTTGCAAAAGTTATTTGCACAGGAGTTGAAGCTGCAGTTGAAGGACCTGTAGCACAAGTAACTTCACACATAAAATATGTAGACGCAGTAGGAGTAGTTGAATATGTTGGGTTTGTTGCCGCAGCAATTGGTGAATATGTCACTCCATCTGGAGATGAAAACCATTGATAAGAAACACCCGAACCCGTTGTTAAATTTTGTAAACTTAAAGTAACAGAAGTTCCTAAACAAATTGTATTACTTGACGCAATTGTATTACCTGGAGTAGGAACTCCAACACAAGCGTTAGAATTTGCATAACTTAAGAAACCTGTGTAGTTTGCAGTTAGTACAGGTGTAGTTGATTGAGTTGAAACTCCTGCAACAGCAGTAGCAACCGATCCAAATGTACTTGTATATTCACCAGCAGCAGATGGCGCTTGAACAGGAATACTTGTTGCTAAAATTCCAGCATCACCTACTCTAACATTAATATCAGTAATTGTTCCTGACACTAATGGTAATTCCCATCTTCTGTTGGTTGCCATATTTGCAATCGCAGCATTTTGTGTTCCAGTATTAGAATCAAAAGTTTCTGCCTTCATTACGGTTGCAGTGGTAGTAGTTGGTGCAGCCCACACAGGAGCATAAGCTACTTTACCAACAGGGAATAGTAAATAATTTGTATTTGCATTAGCATTAGAAATAGTTCTTGCGAAAGGACCTCTAACCATGTTAGTAGCACTTGGAGTACCTGCTAAAGTTCCTCCTGCAGTTGCAGTACCTAATGTTAATAAATTTGTATTTGTAGTATTAATGATACCAGATGTCATTGTTAATGTACCACTAACTGATAAAGGTATGTTTAACGTTACACCTGTCGCATTAGTATTATTAACCGTCAATGACGTTAAGTTTGCTGTTGGAGCAGCAGCTAAGTTTCTGTAAACCCCTGTACCTCCAATTGTTTGAGCATTTGTAGTTGCAGTTTCAGCACCATTTAAATAGTTAGCTAAAAACAATGAAGTTGTAGTGGTAAAAGTACCGTTGTTAACTATATTTCCTGCTACATAAGACGTTCCAAATATTACTTCAGAACTTGGTGCAATTGTTACATTTCCACTGAAACCTAACGACCAAGCCGTTGTAACTTGTCTATTTGTACCACCTAAAGTGTTTACTTCTAAGTTACCAAATAAAATTCTATTAGACCCTACAAAAGTATTTAATCTAAAACCATTAGTAGCATTACCACCAGCATCTGTTGAAACACCATCACCTAATTTAAGTGTATGTGTATTTGGAACATTTACGTGTGCTGTACTATTAGTGTAAGCTAATGTATTTGATGCAGTAGCATTCGCATGTGGATCTAAAATAGTTAAAACACCACCTGTCCAGTTAATAAATTGTGAATTTAATTGTACGATTGCAACTCCTGAAGCTACTGAATTTGCAGCAACACCACCTTCATTACCATCTACCAAAATATCACCACCACTTTGATTAAAAGTTGAAGCAGCATTATGTACCATATTACCATTAACTGCTAATAGACCTCCTGAAACAGTTAAAGTACCACTATTAGCTAAAGTATTGTTATTTAATGTACAACCCACTGTTAAATCTCCTGCAGAAACTACTAAAGTTCCTCCAGTTGCAATAGTTACATTTCTTGCGACATTACCAGATGTAGTAGACGTAACTGTATGACCATTTGCAATTACAGCTGAGTCTGCACATGTTGGCACTACTCCACCATTCCAAGTTGAAGTTGCATTCCAATCTCCTGATGCAATAGAAACTACAGGAACATCAGCTGCATTAACACCAAGGTATAAACCTGTAGCAGAAGTTAAATCAGCAGTTGAAACACCACTTCTTTGTCCGTAAGGTGCACTAGAAGTATTAACGTGAGTACCAGACAATGCCACATTTTCACCTGTAATTCTAGCACCAAGTGCAGTTGTAAAGAAAGCATTTGGAGTAAACATTGTTACCCAGTTTGAAGCTGCTGCAGGAGTTGTACCATCTAAGGTAACAACGAAATTACCATCCCATTGATTAGTAATTGTATATGCTCCATCAACAATACTTAAACCAGTTGTAGTAGTTGTAGCGTTATTATAAGTCACCGCATATTTACCACCCGCAGTTGGAGTTGTTCTACCAATGTAGAATATTCTTTGTTCCCCTGTTGGCGAATAAAAAGGATATCTTCCTCCAGCACCTGTTGGAATTGCTGTTGGACCTGTAGTAGTATACCCTGTCTGAGTAGCTGTCCACCATCTAGAAAAAGTTCCGTTTAAGAAACCACCATTAGTAATTGTAAATGTATTACCAGTATCTGCAGCAACTGCCGATCCAATACCAAAAGTAATTTTATTACTATTTAAATTAATTTTAGCGTTAGCAATATTTAGATTATAAGCTACACTTATACCATCAAAACCCCAGTTGATATTTGGAACTGCTGTTGATGTATTAGTAAAAATTAAATTTCTTATTAAATTATTAGCAAAAGTTCCAGATCCAGTAATTGACTGAACCGTACTACCGTTTAATGTTAAGCTTCCTGCAGTTGTTGCTCCAACAGAAAGATCAATATTTCCATCGTTTACAATATTACCTGAAACTACGATTGCTTTACCAGTTGTTCCATTAAATACAAGAAATTCAGCACCAGGTTCAAGAGTTAAATTACCATTCACATTAAATGTTGTTGGCGTTGTGCCAAACTCTAAAGATCCTTGAACTGTTAAATTATTAATTGCTGAACCAGCTACATCAATTGTTACTGTATGAGCTGCCACAGTTGCGTTGTCCGCACCCGTAGGCACAGCATTTGCATCCCAAGTAGCAGGATTACTCCAGTTACCATTAGCAATAGAAATAAATACTCCTGGTGCTTGAGAAACCAAAGAAATCTCATCTAAAGCAGCTGGTGGATTAACTATATCCGAAATATCACTTTTCCATTGAAAAATTAATCTATAAGTACCTGGTGCAGCTGAAAAAACAATTGTTTCCGTATTCCAACTTGCACTACTTAACTTGTACATTCCACTTACAGCGCCAGGACCACTTAACTGTGTAGCACCTGTAACAGCAGCTGTTGAAGAAGGTGTAAAAGAAGTTGGCGACCAAAAAACCTTCATGTTATCCCAATCTGAGGCTACTGTACCTTCGCCACCAACTTTCCATTTGAAAGATAAAGTTACTTTATTCTCACCCGCAGGAATTGTCACATCTCTGTAAACATGATTAAATACACTAAGCTGAGAATAAGTCCATGCCGCACCGCCATTAGCAGAAACGTATGCACAATTAACACCATTTGACGAAACCGGAACATTCCCAACCTGCCATGTATCTGTAGCAGGGTTTACAGTTGTCCACCCATTAGCTGCAAAAGTTGCGCCATTTTCAAAACCTCCATCACCAGTTGGTGATATCAAAGTCGTTTGACCTTGTACAAAAACAAAAGAAAACAACATCAAAAACACAGTCATAAAGGAAACTAAAGTTCCTTTTTTTCCTGTTAAGGATGTCGATTCTTGTTTTTTTGAATTTGCTGAGCCTTTTAAAAGACAGGTCTCAACCGAATCGTAATTGTTTATCATATAGTTATTTTTTATTAGTTGCTGTAAACAAATTTAACTTCATTTACAAAAAGCTATACAATTTCTATAAAAAAACAACAACTAAGACAAATCACCGATGAAAGGTAATATTAATCGATGAAAGGCGTAAAAAAATTCCTCAACATTATATTGAGGAATTTTTTTTATGCTTGCCCTGTCGGTCCAAAATTTAAAGGAATTGGAGGCTGTTCACTCTCTTCAATTTTTCCGTGCGCAGCTTCAAATCGATGAATATTTTCTCCTAACGCTTTTAGCAAACGTTTGGCGTGTTGTGGCGTTAAGATAATTCTCGATTTTACTTTTGCTTTTGGTACTCCCGGCATAATGGTTACAAAATCAACTACAAACTCAGAATTAGAATGATTGATTATTGCTAAATTTGAATAGGTTCCTTCTGCTGTTTGCTCGTCTAATTCGATGTTGATTTGCCCTTGTTGGTTATTATTTTCCATAATTATTTTTAATTTTTAAACATATAAGTCATATAAGTTTTAAACTTTAATTAGACAGATATTCTATTATTAGTTCATTTAGGTAATCTCTGATAATCTTATACAAGAATAAGTATAATTTCGATTAAAAAAAAACCTAACAGAAAAATCTGTTAGGTTTTTAGTATTTGAATAATCGTTGCTATTAATAGTTGAACTCTTCTTTAGCAGCCATTAGTTCGTTGTATTCTTCTTTAGAACCTACTATTGTATTGTCGTAGTCTCTCATACCTGTACCGGCTGGTATTCTGTGACCTACAATAACATTTTCTTTTAATCCTTCTAATGTATCAATTTTACCTGCTACTGCAGCTTCGTTTAACACTTTAGTTGTTTCCTGGAACGATGCAGCAGAAATGAATGATTTCGTTTGTAACGATGCTCTCGTAATACCTTGAAGTACTGGAGTAGCTGTAGCCGTAATAACATCACGAGCTACTACTAAGTTTTTATCATTACGTTTTAATAACGAATTTTCGTCTCTTAACTGACGTGGAGAAATAATTTGACCTGGTTTTAAATTCTCAGAATCACCTGCTTCTTCCACTACTTTCATTCCGTATAATTTATCGTTTTCTACAAGGAAATCTCTCGTATGTGCTAATTGATCTTCTAAGAATAATGTATCTCCTGGATCTACAATTCTTACTTTACGCATCATTTGACGAATTACCACTTCAAAGTGTTTATCGTTGATTTTTACCCCTTGTAAACGGTATACTTCTTGAATTTCATTTACTAAATACTGTTGAACAGCAGATGGCCCTTGAATTCTTAAAATATCTTCTGGTGTAATTGCTCCGTCTGAAAGTGGAGTTCCCGCTTTTACGTAATCATTTTCTTGAACTAAGATTTGGTTCGAAAGTTTTACTAAGTATTTCTTCACTTCACCAAATTTAGACTCGATAGCGATTTCTCGGTTACCTCTCTTAATTTTTCCGAATGTTACAACTCCATCAATTTCAGAAACTACTGCAGGATTTGAAGGATTACGAGCTTCTAACAACTCTGTAATTCTTGGTAAACCTCCTGTAATATCTCCTGCTTTTGAAGAACGACGTGGAATCTTAACTAAAATCTTACCAGCTTTAATTTTTTCTCCGTCATCTACCATAAGGTGAGCCCCTACTGGTAAGTTATAAGAACGAATCAATTCACCATCTTTACCATAAATTAATAAAGTAGGAACTAATTTTTTATTTCTACCTTCAGAGATTACTTTTTCTTGGAAACCAGTTTGCTCATCGATTTCAACTAAGAACGATTGTCCTTGTTCTAAATCTTCGTAAGCAATTTTTCCTGTAAATTCAGAAACAATAACTCCATTATATGGATCCCATTTACAAATTGTAGTACCTTTTTCAACAACGTCTCCGTCTTTAACAAAAATACTTGAACCGTAAGGAATATAGTGTGTATTTAATAAAATACCTGTTTTAGCATCTACTAATTTTAACTCAGTTGAACGAGAAATTACGATATCAACAGTATTTCCTTCAGAATCTTCACCCTTAACTGTTTTTAAATCTTCAATTTCTAATTTACCTGCAAAACGAGCAACAATACTAGATTCTTCAGAAATACCTCCAGCAACCCCTCCAACGTGGAACGTACGAAGTGTTAACTGTGTACCTGGCTCACCAATTGATTGCGCTGCAATAACTCCAACTGCTTCACCTTTCTGAGTCATCTTACCAGTAGCTAAGTTTCTACCGTAACATTTCGCACAAATACCTTTTGTAGCTTCACATGTTAATGGCGAACGTACTTCTACTTTTTCAATTGGAGATGCTTCAATTCTCTTAACATCAGCTTCTGTAATTTGTTCTCCAGCATAAACTAAAATTTCATTATCTAGAGGATTAATTACATTTTGTAACGCTACACGTCCTAAAATTCTTTCTCCTAATGATTCAACGATTTCCTCATTTTTCTTTAAAGGAGAAACTACAATTCCTCTTAACGTACCACAATCAACAGAGTTTACAATAACATCTTGAGATACATCATGTAATCTACGCGTTAAGTAACCTGCATCGGCAGTTTTAAGAGCCGTATCCGCAAGACCTTTACGAGCACCGTGAGTAGAAATAAAGTACTCAAGAATCGAAAGACCTTCCTTAAAGTTAGATAAAATCGGGTTTTCAATAATTTCACCACCACCAGCAGTTGATTTTTTAGGCTTAGCCATCAAACCACGCATACCAGTTAACTGACGAATCTGTTCTTTAGAACCCCTTGCTCCAGAATCAAGCATCATATATACCGAGTTGAAACCTTGTTGGTCTTCACGGATATTTTTCATTGCCAACTCTGTTAATTGAGCATTAGCAGAAGTCCAGATATCAATAACTTGGTTGTAACGTTCGTTATTAGTAATAAGACCCATACTATAGTTCATCGAAATTCCATCAACTTGCTCACGAGCATCAGCGATTAACTGCGTTTTTTGTTCTGGAATTCTAATATCACCTAATGAGAAAGATAATCCTCCACGGAATGCGAACTTATACCCCATATCTTTCATGTTATCCAAGAAAGCTGCTGTTGTAGGAACGTCAGTAACCGCTAAGATTTTACCAATAATATCACGAAGTGATTTCTTAGTTAATACCTCATTAATATATCCTGCAGCTTCAGGTACTACTTCGTTAAATAATACTCTACCTGCTGTAGTTTGAATAATTTTATATACTAATTCACCTTCTTCATTAAAATCTCTTGCTCTAATTTTCACTCTAGCATTTAATTCTAATTTTCCTTCATTCAAAGCAATATTTACTTCTTCAGCAGAATAGAAAGTTAAACCTTCTCCTAAAATTTTCATTTCTGGAGTAGACAAACGCTCTTTGGTCATATAATAAAGACCAAGTACCATGTCTTGAGAAGGTACAGTAATTGGGGCACCATTTGCAGGATTCAAGATATTGTGAGAAGCCAACATTAATAATTGTGCCTCTAAAATAGCTTCTGGTCCTAATGGTAAGTGAACCGCCATCTGGTCACCATCGAAATCGGCGTTGAATGCCGTACAAACTAATGGGTGTAACTGGATTGCTTTTCCTTCAATTAACTTAGGTTGGAATGCTTGAATACCCAATCTGTGTAACGTAGGAGCACGGTTTAGTAATACTGGGTGACCTTTAATTACGTTTTCAAGGATATCCCATACAACTGGCTCTTTTTTGTCAATAATTTTCTTAGCCGACTTAACTGTTTTAACAATTCCTCTTTCGATTAACTTACGAATAACGAATGGTTTGTATAGTTCAGCAGCCATATCTTTTGGAAGACCACATTCGAACAATTTCATTTCTGGTCCAACGACAATTACAGAACGAGCAGAATAATCTACACGTTTTCCTAATAAGTTTTGACGGAAACGACCTTGTTTACCTTTTAATGAATCTGATAAAGATTTTAATGGTCTGTTTGATTCTGTTTTAACTGCAGAAGCTTTACGTGTGTTATCAAATAATGAATCTACAGATTCTTGTAACATACGTTTTTCGTTTCTTAAGATAACTTCTGGAGCTTTAATCTCCATTAATCTTTTTAAACGGTTGTTACGGATGATAACTCTTCTGTATAAATCATTTAAATCTGAAGTTGCGAAACGACCTCCATCAAGTGGCACTAACGGACGTAATTCTGGTGGAATAACTGGAATTACTTTTAAAATCATCCATTCTGGACGGTTTTCTCTGTTTAAGTTAGACTCACGGAATGATTCTACAACATTTAAACGTTTTAACGCTTCTGTTTTACGTTGTTTAGATGTTTCGTTATTAGCAGCATGACGTAAACTATAAGAAAGTTCATCTAAGTCAGTACGAGCTAATAAATCCATAATACATTCAGCACCCATTTTAGCGATGAATTTATTAGGATCGTTATCATCTAAATATTGATTTTCCATTGGAAGTGTATCTAAAATATTTAAATACTCTTCTTCCGTAAGGAAATCTAATCTTTGTAATGATTCGCCATCAGTGTTTTTAGCGATACCTGCTTGAATTACTACGTATCTTTCGTAGTAAATAATCATATCTAATTTCTTAGATGGTAAACCTAAAATATAACCAATTTTGTTTGGTAACGAACGGAAATACCAGATATGAGCAATAGGCACAACAAGATTGATGTGTCCAACTCTATCTCTACGTACTTTTTTCTCTGTTACTTCAACACCACATCGGTCACAAACGATTCCTTTGTAGCGAATTCTTTTATATTTTCCACAAGCACACTCGTAATCTTTTACTGGACCGAAAATACGTTCACAGAAAAGACCATCTCTTTCTGGTTTGTGAGTACGATAGTTGATAGTTTCTGGTTTTAAAACCTCACCTCTAGATTCTCCTAAAATTGATTCTGGAGAAGCTAATCCTATCGTGATTTTGTTAAATCTTTTGATTTGTTGCTTGTCTTTACTATTTCTATTATTCATCATAGTTTTTACTATTGATTTATTTTGCAATTAAAAATTGATTTTGAACAGCTGTAGCAATGCTACTTTTCTGTTGACTCGGATTACTTCTCTAAACTTCAAACCTAAAATTTTGAAGTGCTAATTATAAAAACCAAAAGGCTTAAATAAAAAATCGGAACGGTTTACGGTTATAAATCCTTAAAAACTTAATTATAAAAAGTATTCAGCTCCGAAAAAATCGAAACTGAATACTGCATTCTTTTTTATTCTTCTAATCTGATGTCTAATCCAAGACCTTTCAATTCATGCATTAATACATTGAATGATTCTGGTAATCCTGGTTCTGGCATAGTTTCACCTTTTACGATAGCTTCGTAAGTTTTAGCTCTACCAATTACGTCATCCGATTTAACAGTCAAGATTTCTCTTAAAGTACTTGATGCACCATATGCTTCAAGTGCCCAAACCTCCATCTCTCCAAAACGCTGACCTCCAAATTGAGCCTTACCTCCTAATGGTTGTTGCGTAATTAACGAGTATGGACCAATAGAACGTGCGTGCATTTTATCATCTACCATGTGTCCTAATTTCAACATGTAAATTACACCCACAGTTGCACGTTGGTGGAAACGCTCTCCAGTTCCTCCATCATACAAATACGTATGACCGAATCTTGGAATTCCAGCTTCGTCTGTAAATTCATTAATTTGATCTAAAGTAGCACCGTCAAAAATTGGAGTAGCAAATTTCTTGTTCAATTTTTGTCCAGCCCAACCAAGAACAGTTTCATAAATCTGACCGATGTTCATACGAGATGGTACCCCAAGTGGATTCAATACGATATCAACTGGTGTTCCGTCTTCTAAGAATGGCATATCTTCATGACGAACGATTTTAGCAACAATACCTTTGTTACCGTGACGTCCTGCCATTTTATCTCCTACTTTTAATTTACGTTTCTTAGCGATGTAAACTTTAGCAAGTTTTAAAATTCCAGAAGGTAATTCATCTCCAACAGTAATTGTAAATTTCTCTCTTCTTAACCAACCTTGTAAATCATTTAATTTGATTTTGTAGTTGTGAATTAAGTCGTTCACCATTGCATTGGTATGCTCATCTGTTGTCCATTGACCTTTAGTTAAGTGAGCAAAATCTTCTACTCCTTGTAACATCTTTTTAGTGAATTTTTTACCTTTTGGTAATACTTCTTCACCTAAATCGTTCATTACACCTTGAGAAGTTTTACCATCGATAATAACAAATAATTTTTCAATTAATTTGTCTTTCAAGTCAGTATACTTAACTTCAAATTCAACTTCTAATTTATCAACGTCTTCTTTATCTTTAGAACGTTTTCTCTTATCTTTTACTGCTTTCGCAAATAATTTTTTATCTAAAACCACACCATGTAAAGATGGAGACGCTTTTAATGAAGCATCTTTTACATCACCTGCTTTATCTCCGAAGATAGCTCTTAAAAGTTTTTCTTCTGGAGTAGGATCTGATTCTCCTTTTGGTGTAATTTTTCCGATTAGAATGTCGCCAGGTTTAACCTCTGCACCAATTCTAATCATACCGTTTTCATCTAAATCTTTAGTAGCTTCTTCAGAAACGTTTGGAATATCATTAGTTAATTCTTCGTTACCTAATTTAGTATCACGAACTTCTAATGTATAATCATCAATATGTAATGATGTAAAAATATCATCACGTACTACTTTTTCAGAAATTACGATTGCATCCTCGAAGTTGTAACCTTTCCATGGCATGAACGCCACTTTTAAGTTTCTACCGATTGCTAATTCTCCGTTTTGAGTAGCATAACCTTCACATAATACTTGTCCTTTAGAAACTCTGTCACCTTTTCTCACGATAGGTTTAAGGTTAATACAAGTACTTTGGTTGGTTTTTCTATATTTGATTAATTGATATGTCTTCTCATCTGTATCAAAGCTAACCATACGTTCTTCTTCAGTTCTGTCGTATTTGATTGTGATCATATCAGCATCTACATACTCAACAGTTCCGTTTCCTTCCGCATTGATTAATACTCTTGAATCAGAAGCAACTTGTCTTTCTAAACCAGTACCTACGATTGGAGCTTCAGGACGTAATAATGGAACGGCCTGACGCATCATGTTAGATCCCATCAACGCACGGTTCGCATCATCATGCTCTAAGAAAGGAATCAATGAAGCTGAAATCGAAGCAATTTGATTTGGAGCAACGTCTGTATAATGAACGGCAGTTGGAGCAACCACTGGGAAATCTCCTTCTTCACGCGCAATAACATTCGTAGCGGTAATTTTACCATTTGCATCCATTTCAATGTTTGCTTGAGCAATCATTTTACCTTCTTCTTCCTCTGCACTTAGGTACACTGGAGTAGACTCTAAATCTACAACACCATTTGTTACTTTACGGTAAGGTGTTTCGATGAATCCCATTCCGTTAACTTTAGCATATACTCCTAAAGATGAAATAAGTCCAATGTTTGGTCCCTCTGGTGTTTCAATTGGACAAAGTCTTCCGTAGTGCGTATAGTGAACGTCACGAACCTCGAAACCAGCTCTTTCTCTAGATAAACCTCCAGGTCCAAGGGCAGATAAACGACGTTTGTGTGTAATCTCTGCTAATGGATTCGTTTGGTCCATGAACTGAGATAACTGGTTAGTTCCAAAGAATGAGTTAATTACCGATGATAATGTTTTAGCATTAATCAAATCGATAGGTGTAAACACCTCGTTATCACGAACGTTCATTCTCTCACGGATAGTTCTAGCCATACGAGCTAAACCTACACCGAATTGAGCAGATAATTGCTCACCAACTGTTCTTACACGACGGTTTGATAAGTGATCAATATCATCAATCTCTGCTTTAGAGTTGATAAGTTCAATCAAGTATTTAACGATTGTAATAATATCTTCTTTCGTTAAAACTTGTTTTTCCATAGGAATATCAAGGTTTAACTTTTTGTTCATTCTGTAACGACCTACTTCACCTAAGTTATAACGTTGGTCAGAGAAGAATAATTTATCTATAATACCACGAGCCGTTTCCTCATCAGGCGGTTCCGCGTTACGTAATTGTCTGTAAATATGTTCAACAGCCTCTTTTTCAGAGTTTGTTGGGTCTTTTTGTAACGTATTGTGAATAATTGTGTAATCAGCCGCGTTGTTATCCTCTTTATGTAAAAGAATAGTTTTTACGTCTGCTTCAATTATTTCTTCGATATTATCTTTATCAAGAATTGTATCACGATCTAAGATAATTTCGTTACGCTCAATAGAAACTACTTCACCAGTATCCTCATCAACGAAGTCTTCATGCCATGTATTTAATACACGTGCAGCAAGTCTTCTTCCCGCATATTTCTTGATACCGGTTTTAGAAACTTTAATTTCTTCTGCTAAGTCGAAAATCTCCAAGATATCTTTATCTCTTTCAAATCCGATAGCTCTAAATAAAGTAGTTACAGGTAATTTTTTCTTTCTATCGATATACGCATACATTACGTTATTGATATCGGTAGCGAATTCAATCCAAGAACCTTTAAAAGGAATGATTCTGGCAGAATATAATTTAGTTCCATTTGCATGGAAAGACTGTCCAAAGAATACACCTGGAGATCTATGTAATTGCGATACAACTACACGCTCAGCACCATTAATTACGAATGTACCACTAGGAGTCATATATGGTATTGTTCCTAAATACACATCTTGAACGATTGTTTCAAAATCTTCGTGTTCAGGGTCAGTACAATATAATTTTAATCTAGCTTTAAGAGGCACACTATAAGTTAAGCCTCTATCAATACACTCTTCGATGGTATATCTAGGTGGATCAATAAAATAATCTAGGAATTCTAATACGAACTGATTTCTCGTGTCCGTAATTGGGAAATTTTCCATGAAGGTATTATACAGCCCTTCGTTGCCTCTTTCGTCAGATTTAGTTTCTAATTGAAAAAAATCTTTAAACGATTTCACTTGAATATCTAGAAAATCCGGATATTGTGGAATGTTTTTTGTTGAAGCAAAATTTAATCTTTCAGTCTGATTAGCAATCATCAATGGATAAAATTTTGATTTAAAAAAAGTAATTTTTGTGTAAATACACTGTTTTAATAATACTTCCTTTTTAATAAACAATACATCTTTAAAATAAACCAGGAAAGATAGTTTAATTTTTTTCTTCGTTATTGTCTACTTTTTAACGCATAAAAAATACAATAATTTAATATACGCAAAATGGTTTAGGTCTTTGAGAACACTCTCAAGACCTAAACCTAGCTTTATTATGAGTAAAAATTATTTTAACTCAACTACAGCTCCTGCTTCTTCTAAAGCTTTCTTAAGACCTTCAGCCTCATCTTTAGAAACACCTTCTTTTACATTTGTTGGTGCAGCATCAACTAAATCTTTTGCTTCTTTAAGACCTAAACCAGTTAATTCTTTAACCGCTTTAACAACTCCTAATTTAGAAGCTCCAGCCTCTTTTAATACTACTGTAAATTCTGTTTGCTCAGCAGCAGCTCCAGCATCTCCACCACCAGCAGCAACTACAACAGCTGCAGCAGCAGGCTCGATACCATACTCATCTTTTAATATTGTTGCTAATTCGTTAACTTCTTTAACTGTTAAGTTAACTAATTGTTCTGCGAATTGTTTCAAATCTGCCATTTTTTCTATCGTTTAAAATGTTTTGTAAAAAATATAATTTATTTGTGCGTACTTATTATTCTGCTCCTTCTTCCTTGTTAGGTTGATTTTTAAGAGCTGCAATAACTCTTTGAGCAGGAGATTGTAATAATCCAATGATTTCTCCAATAACTTCTTCTTTAGATTTAATAGCTACTAAGCTGTCTAACAAGTTGTCACCGATGTAAATTTCTTGGTTAATGTAAGCTCCTTTAAAAAGTGGTTTTTCACCTTTCTTACGGAATTCTTTAATGATTTTTGCTGGACCATTAGCTGTATCAGCAATAAACATAGAAGTATTTCCTTTAAGAACTGTAGATAAATCACCAAAGTCACTATCAGAAGCTTCCATTGCTTTTTCAAGTAATGTATTCTTCACAACTTCTAATTTAATACCTGCTTTGAAACAAGCTCTTCTTAAATTTGAAGTAGTATCTGCATCAAGTCCTGAAATGTCTGCTAAATAGATAACATTAACATCCGCTAACTGTGCAGTTAAATCTTTAATCGCGATTGATTTTTCTTCTCTAGTCATACTAAAAATTTTTAACTACCAATTATACTGCTTTAGGATCTAAAGCAATAGCAGGACTCATTGTACAAGATAAGTGAATAGACTTAATATATGTACCTTTAGCTGCAGTTGG
Source organism: Flavobacterium cheniae (assembly GCF_004363695.1). Lineage (GTDB taxonomy): Bacteria > Bacteroidota > Bacteroidia > Flavobacteriales > Flavobacteriaceae > Flavobacterium > Flavobacterium cheniae. The sequence goes on from NZ_SNZC01000005.1 coordinate 84,916, forward strand.
TTTTAATTTGATTAATGTTTGAACGATTTCGTGTGCGTTGTCATAGATTTTATCAGCATCAAAAGATACTCTACCTATTCCTGCATGAACGATACCAGTTTTATCAACTTTGAAATCGATTTTACCAGCTTTTACTTCTGCAACAGCTTTAGCAACATCCATAGTTACAGTTCCTGTTTTAGGGTTAGGCATTAAACCTCTTGGTCCTAAAACACGTCCTAATGGACCTAATTTACCCATAACAGCTGGCATAGTGATGATTACATCAATATCAGTCCAACCATCTTTGATTTTTTGAAGGTAGTCATCTAAACCTACGTGGTCTGCACCAGCAGCTTTAGCTTCCGCTTCTTTATCTGGAGTAACAAGAGCTAAAACTCTTACATCTTTACCAGTTCCGTGAGGTAATGTTACAACCCCTCTTACCATTTGATTCGCTTTTCTAGGATCTACCCCTAATTTCACTGCGATATCAACAGACTCATCAAATTTTGCAGAAGCAACTTGTTTAATTAATGCAGAAGCATCTTTTAAACTATAAAGTTTGTTCTTTTCAATTTTTGCTGCAGCCTCTTTTTGCTTTTTTGTCAATTTTGCCATTGTCTAATTCTTTTTAGAGATTAAAAAGGAGCATTCCCTGTTACTGTTATACCCATAGATCTAGCTGTTCCAGCAATCATACTCATCGCTTTTTCGATTTCGAAAGCGTTTAAGTCTGCCATTTTGTCTTCAGCAATAGTTCTAATTTGATCCCAAGTAACGTTAGCTACTTTTTTACGGTTAGGTTGCCCTGAACCAGACTTTAATTTTGCTGCTTCTAATAACTGAATTGCAGCAGGTGGCGTTTTAACAACAAAGTCAAAAGACTTGTCTTTATACACAGTAATTTGTACTGGTAAAACTTTGCCAGGTTTATCTTGTGTTCTAGCATTGAACTGCTTACAGAACTCCATGATGTTAACCCCAGCAGCCCCCAAAGCAGGTCCAACCGGTGGCGATGGATTCGCTGCACCTCCCTTAACTTGTAGTTTAACTACTTTACTAACTTCTTTTGCCATTTTTAAAAAAATTTAGCACATCTATCAATTGGAAGCGATTGATGTGATTTATATATGTAACGAAAATTATACTTTTTCAACTTGCATAAAACTCAATTCTAATGGTGTTTTTCTTCCGAAAATCTTAACCATAACTTCAAGTTTACGCTTTTCTTCATTCACTTTTTCAATTGTTCCATTGAAACCATTGAAAGGACCATCTACCACCTTAACCGTTTCTCCAATAGTATAAGGTATTGAGACATTATCCACTGTGACAGATAATTCATCTACTTTACCTAACATTCTGTTTACTTCAGATTGTCTTAATGGCACAGCATCACCACCTTTAGTTTCACCTAAAAAACCGATAACTCCTGGAATCGATTTGATGATATGAGGAATTTCACCAGTTAAGTTAGCTTCGATCATAATATAACCAGGAAAGTATACTTTATCCTTAGCTATTTTTTTCCCATCTTTAACTTGAACTACTTTTTCAGTAGGAACAAGAACCTGAGAAATATAATCAGCCATACCTAATCTAGCTGTTTCTGTTTCAATGTAAGCTTTAACTTTGTTTTCCTGACCACTTACAGCTCTTACTACATACCACTTATTAACATTATTATCAGCCATACTGTAAGTACTATTTTAAAATGTTAAAAAAACCTTCAAGTGCTTTTACAAATAATTCATCAACACCCCAAGTTAATAGAGCGAAAACAATTGAAAATACAGCTACAATAATTGTTAAACGTTGTACATCTGCCCAAACTGGCCAAGTAACATTCGTTTTCAATTCATGAAATGCTTCAGATATGTAATTAACTACTTTTGTCATTTTAATCTTTATTTGCACGGGCGGAGGGATTCGAACCCCCATCAATGGTTTTGGAGACCACTATACTAGCCCTTGTACTACGCCCGTTTGTTAAAAAAACCAGCAGCGAACTGCTGGTTTTAATTATTATCGACTTATAATTAGTCTAAAATTTCAGTAACCTGACCAGCACCTACTGTTCTACCACCCTCACGGATAGCAAAACGTAAACCTACTGATAAAGCGATAGGGCTTAACAAAGTAACATCAATTGTTAAGTTATCACCAGGCATAACCATCTCTACACCAGCTGGTAAAGAAATAGTACCCGTTACGTCAGTTGTACGTACGTAGAACTGTGGACGGTAGTTATTGTGGAATGGAGTGTGACGTCCACCTTCTTCTTTTTTCAAAATATACACCTCAGCTTTGAAGTGAGCGTGTGGTTTAACAGATCCTGGCTTAACAATTACCATTCCTCTTTTGATATCTTCTTTAGCGATACCTCTTAATAATAAACCTACGTTATCTCCAGCTTCACCTCTATCAAGGATTTTACGGAACATCTCAACTCCTGTAATAGTAGAAGTTAATTTATCAGCTCCCATACCAATGATTTCAACAGCATCACCTGTATTAGCAACTCCTGTTTCGATACGACCTGTAGCTACAGTTCCACGACCAGTAATTGTAAATACGTCTTCAACTGGCATTAAGAAAGGTTTTTCAACGTCACGAACTGGTAATTCAATCCAGTTGTCAACAGCTTCCATTAATTCCATGATAGTAGCAACCCATTTTGGATCACCATTCAATCCACCTAAAGCAGAACCTTGGATAACTGGACCATTATCACCATCATATTGATAGAAAGATAATAAATCTCTAATTTCCATTTCTACTAATTCTAATAATTCAGCATCATCAACCATATCCACTTTGTTCATGAATACAACCATTCTAGGCACACCTACTTGACGACCTAAAAGGATGTGCTCTCTTGTTTGTGGCATAGGACCATCTGTAGCAGCAACTACTAAGATAGCACCGTCCATTTGAGCAGCACCTGTAACCATGTTCTTTACGTAATCCGCGTGACCTGGACAGTCAACGTGAGCGTAGTGACGGTTAGCTGTAGAATATTCTACGTGAGATGTATTAATTGTAATACCTCTTTCTTTTTCTTCTGGAGCATTATCAATTTGATCAAATGATTTTGCTTCTGATAAACCAGCATCAGCTAATACTTTAGTAATTGCAGCTGTTAACGTAGTTTTACCGTGGTCAACGTGTCCGATAGTTCCAATATTTAAATGGGGCTTCGAACGATCAAAGGTTTCTTTTGCCATGATTTAATAATTTAATCTTAGTTATATATTAGTGTTCAAAAAATAAACTTTTTTAAGAGCCAATGACGGGAATTGAACCCGTGACCTCTTCCTTACCAAGGAAGCACTCTACCCCTGAGCTACACCGGCTTTTGTGTATTCAGAAGTTAGCCATCAGAATTCAGAAAACCAAATCCTTCTCTCTAAATTCAAAATCTCGTGGGGAGAGCAGGATTCGAACCTGCGAAGACGTAGTCAGCGGATTTACAGTCCGCCCTCGTTGGCCGCTTGAGTATCTCCCCAAACCTTTTACATTCAGTTACTTAAAACTTTGAGCCGATAGAGGGACTCGAACCCACGACCTGCTGATTACAAATCAGCTGCTCTAGCCAGCTGAGCTACATCGGCGTATTGAATATAAAAAGTCCGCTATTTCTAACGGACTGCAAATGTATATAATTTATTTTTGAATCAAAACATTTTTTATGTTTTTTTTCTTTTTATGAATGGGCTCTTAATTTTTCTTTTCTTTTTAAGATCACTCGCTCTAAAGAATCAACCGACAAATCTACTCCCTCTTCAAAACTTTTTGCCGTTTTTTTAACTACAAAATCGTCTCCAGGAACGTTAATTTTTATCTCTACTGTTTTATTTTCTTTATCACTCGTGTTTTCAAGTCTCAAAAAAACTTCAGCCGAAACTATTTTATCATAATATTTTTCCAATTTATCCATTCGCTCTTGAATGAAATCTACCAATTTTCTGTCTACATTAAAATTTACTGCTTGCACATTAACTTTCATAATTCTGTTAATTAAAATGGTTATACAATCGAGTTATTTCTTATTTCTAGGATGCGCTTCTTGATACACTTTTTTTAATTCAGCCAAACTGCTGTGCGTATATATCTGAGTAGATGACAAACTAGCATGACCTAATAACTCTTTTACGGAATTTAAATCGGCTCCATTATTCAACAAATGTGTTGCAAAGGAATGCCTAAGAACGTGGGGACTCTTCTTTTCTTTTTTCGAGACTGTACTAAAGTAATCATTTATTAAACGATAAACAAACGATTCACTTACTTTATTTCCGGTTTTAGATAAAATTAACATCTCTTTCTCTTTAATTACCTCTAAATGATTTCGTTGCTCCTTGTATATTTTATACAAATTTACTGTACAATCTAACATTGGAATAATTCGCTCTTTATTTCGTTTACCTATAACTTTTATTGTTTTTTGAATTTCGTTTACACTATTCATTTTTAAGTTAATCAACTCTGCTCTACGAATCCCAGTTGTATAAAAAAGCTCTATTACAAATTGATTTCGGATACCTTCAAAGTCATTTGCATATTCATTTTCAGAAAAAACATCTTGTAACTCTTTTTCGGAAAAAGGAATTTGAACTTTCTTCGCTGTTTTTAGGGATTTATGTTTCAATAATGGATTAATCGAAATTTGCTTCACCTTCAACAAAAATTTGTAATACGATTTTAAAGCTGATATTTTACGATTGACCGAAGTAGTTGAAATGTTCTGTTCTACCAAAGTTACAATCCAATTTCTAACATGTGGGTAAATAACTTCCTCAAGATTTACAGATTGACCTAGAAGATATTCTTGAAAAGATTTGATATCATCTAAATAAGCACGAACCGTTAAAGGAGAATAGTTTTTCTCTTTAACCAAATAATCCTGATATGCTTGTAGATTTGTAGACATAAAAAAACCGCTAACAACAAAGTTACACTTTATTAGTTAGCGGTTAGTATAGTTTATTCAAAAAAATTAACTCTCTAATGAGTCTCTTAATCCTTGAATGTAAGATGCTTTTTGGATCTTAGCTCTGTTTACAACAGATGGTTTAATGAAAGCTTGACGTGCGCGTAACTGACGAACAGTTCCTGTTTTATCAAATTTTCTTTTATAGCGCTTTAATGCTCTATCGATATTTTCTCCGTCTTTAATTGGTATAATTAACATAATATAGACACCTCCTCTCGTTAAGGGTGCAAATGTAGAAAATAATTCCGAATTAAAAATTATAAATTAAAATTATTTAACTGCAGGTTTATAATTCTGATTATCAATTATCATTTTTGATAAAATCTCCTTTAAAATTTCAGAAGTTCCTCCACCAATTGGCCCTAAACGACTATCTCTTAATAAACGCGCCAAAGGATATTCTTCCATATAACCATAACCACCCAACATTTGCAAACAATCATAGATTGCTAAATCTGCTACTTTAGTTGATTTTAATTTTGCCATGGTAGCTTCTTTAACTACATATTCTCCTTTATCTAAACGAGCTACAGCAGCATAATTAAACAATTTACAATGTTCTACTTCTGTTGCATGTTCTACCATGGTATGTCTCAAGGCTTGAAACTTGTTGATTGTACTTCCAAAAGCTTCTCTTTGCGACATATATTCTATAGTATACTCAAGTGCATATTCCGCTCTAGCATGTGCATTTATTGCCATAATTAAACGTTCAAAAGCAAAATGTTGCATGATGTATGGAAAACCTTTGCCTTCTTCACCCATTAAATTTTCTAATGGAATTTCAACATTATCAAATGCAATTTCAGCAGTATCTGAAGCTCTCCAACCTAATTTATCTAATTTTGTAGCCGATATACCTTTTGTAGCCGTATCAACTAAAAATATACTAATTCCTTTATTTCCAAGTTCTGGATTTGTTTTTGCAGCCACCACATAGTAATCTGCATATACACCGTTCGTAATAAAAGTTTTAGAACCATTGATAACAAATTTATCTCCTTTTCTTACAGCAGTTGTTCTCATTCCTGCAACATCACTTCCTCCAAAAGGTTCCGTAACACACAAAGCGCCTATTTTTTCTCCAGCAATACTTGGTGCTAAATACTCTTGTTTGATTCTTTCATCACCTTCTGCATTTAAGTGCGTCATTGCTAAATAAGCATGTGCCCACATAGCTGCAGCAAAACCAGAAGATTTAACTTTTTGAAGCTCTTCTAGAAACACAACTGTATAAAACAAATCTAAATTCATTCCACCATACGCTTCCGGGTAGTTTAATCCGAAAAAGCCCATATCTCCAAACTTTTTCCAAATGAAGCGTTCAATTGTTCCTGTTTTTTCCCATTTTTCAATGTGGGGAACCACTTCTTTATGTAAAAAATCTCTAAAACTTTGTCTGAATAATTCGTGTTCTTCTGTAAAATATAATGAATTCATATTAAGGTATTATTGTTTTTTGGTGTGTTTTTTAGGGTATTTTTTTAGAATTCCAAATATAAGGCGATTATTTTTATTTTTTCGTTAGGCATTCCCTTAATTTTTGTTAAATCGTCAATATTTTTAATTCCACTATTCATCGTTCTGTAAATCACAATTTCCTTTGCCAAAGCATAATTGAAATAAGGAAATTTTGCTAATTCTTTTTGAGACAAATCATTTATTGCAATTTTCTTGATTCCGATTTGACTTTTTATGGTAAATCTTTTTTCTAAATCTGAAATTGCTTCTGGGCTAATTCCCCACATAAACTGAAATTGTTCCATGCTAACAAAACCGCCTAGCTTTTCTTTTTCTTGCAAAATTTTGTCCGCCAACTTTTCGCCAATTCCGTATACTGCAATTAAATCTTCTCTCGTTGCAACGTTTATGTCTTTTTGAATAATTTTTTCCTTTTCCTTTGGTAAAAACTTATGGAATTTTTCCGAAGTAGCAGTTCCCTTATTTTTGACCCAATCTGGAAATTTGAAGTATGGACTAATCTTCGATAGAAAAGCATTTGAAACTTTAGTAACTTGTTGAAACTCTTCTACAGAATTTACAAACTTCCCTTGTTTTCGAAACGCATGTAAACGATCAATTTCTTGAATTGTCATTCCTAGCTTATAGCCTTTGAAATCGGTTATATAATTTGGATTAAATGGATAAATCGTATCTTTTTTTGTTGATTGAATACTTTTTAAACTATCAATTTCATTTTGAACCAACAACCAAGCTTTATCCTCAGTAGTATTATTCTTTGTTATAAAGTAATCGCCAAAAAAGATATAAGATAATTGAACTAAAATAATAATTGCAAACAACAAAAAAATCCCACTTCTGTGTTCTCTAGAAAACAGGAAGTAGGATTTAATCTTATTCATTTATGTAAATATTAATCGTTTTTTCTAACTAATTCTTCATCGTTTTCCTCATAAGAATCTGGTTCTTGTTTTGGAGGTGTACTTAAAACCAAGTAGAAAAAATATCCCGTAACAGCCGTTACTGTTCCAACTGCTGTAAGCATTGTAATTAAAGCTTCTGTTTTCATGATTATATTCTCCCTTCTTTTTTACGTTTTTTATAAGCCACAAATACTAAGTATGAAATTCCTAAGAATACTAAAAGTAATAGCAATCTTGAAGCGTTTACAAATAAAATTGTTTCATTTAATAATTCTAATTCTTTAGGATCTGTTGTAATTGCAATTTTTTGATAAATATCTTTATTCGTTATTTTATCCCATACTCCAGGTAAGCTTGAGAAAAAGACAACACCTAAAAATAATGGTGTAACATATTTAATAATAAATTTATATACACTAGGAACTTTAATATCTGCACCTGTTGTAATTTCTTTCCAACCTTTATCCATACCAAAAATCCATGCGAAAAGTATAATTTCAAAGAAAGCAAAAACTACTAACGAGAAAGTTCCTGCCCAGTAATCGTATTCGTCAAAAACTCCGTAATTGAAAAATAATACTGTTGGAAGTCCTAGAATAAATACTAATCCTCCAAATGCCCAAGCTGCATTTTTATGTTTCCAACCAAATTCATCTTTTAGGAATCCCATAACTGGAGTTCCCATTGCTAAAGAAGAAGTAACTCCAGCGAAAAACAACAAACCAAACCAACAAACACCACATAATATTGCTAAAACTGTTCCCCATTGTTCAAATAAGAATGGTAATGTTTTAAATCCTAACCCTAAACCTCCTGTTTGGGTCATTTCTAAAACTTTATCTACTCCTAAATATCCAACAGAAATTGGGATAATAATTGCAGCTCCTAAAACAACTTCAACAAACTCATTCATCCATCCAGCACTCATAGCATTCAAGGCAATATCGTCATTCTTTTTAACATAAGAAGCATAACACTGAATTGAACCCATACCTACCGAAAGCGTAAAGAAAATTTGTCCTGCTGCAGCTAACCATACTTTTGGAGACCATATCGTAGAAAAATCAGGTGTCCACAAGAAATTCAGTCCAACAGAAGCATCATTGATTGCCCCAGCAACTCCAGCCTCAACATTAAAAGCCATAATTGCTAAGAAAACACCAAAAACAATTAATAATGGCATTCCTATTTTAGCGACTTTCTCAACACCACCACTTAACCCTTTAGATAAAATCCAAGTATTTAAAAGCAAACACACTAACCAAAAGAAAATTGTTTCAAATGGCATTTCTAAACCTACATAGCTATTGAAAAATCCAGCTACTTCATCCTGAGATTGTCCAGCAAAAGTTCTTGAAATACTATGCCAAACCCAGCTTAAAGTCCATGATTCTAAATAACAATAGTAAGCAGCAACGGCTAAGTTTGTAAAAATTCCGAAAACACCAATGTATTTCCAAAATTTTCTTTTATCCATACTATCTAAAATAAATGGTGTACTGTGATGACCGTATTTTCCACCGAATCTTCCCATACTCCATTCTACGAATAGCAACGGAATTCCCATTAATAAAAAACACACTAAATAAGGAACAATAAAAGCTCCACCACCATTTTGAACTGCCTGAACAGGAAACCTTAAAAAGTTACCTAGTCCTACGGCGTTTCCTGCCATGGCTAAAATAAGTCCAACTCGTGATCCCCACGATTCTACTTTTGCAGTCATATAATTTTATTGGTTGTTAATTTTTCAAAGATAAGAAAACTATCTAAAATTCAAATAAAACTTACACTTAATGAAATTTTATAAGTCAAAAACTGAACTTCTTTTTGTTTTTATCATATCTTTTAGCTTTAAAAGGAATGCTAAAGTGAGATACAACCCAAACCCTAAGCCTACAGTTATGAAAGATATGTAAATAAAAAACAAACGCACATTAGTTGCTCGCATCCCCAATCGGTCGGCTAAACGAGTTGCTACGAAAAATCCGTGCTTTTCAAAAAAATGTAACAAGTTCTGAACCATTTTTTATTTATTTTTTCAAAAATACGATTATTTTTTAAGTATGAAATGCCCTACAGCACAATCTAAACATTTTTTTAAATCGCAATACTCCTTTTTTAATTGCAATAAAGCTTGTGATTCATATACATTTTCAGATGCAATACCAAAAGTCTTAAATTTATCAATAATAACATTTTTCTCTGATGGAATTGAATTGGCTAAATCAATCAAATCTTGGGTAATTTCTTTTTGTCGACTTCTCGCATAAGCAAATTGTAATGGAATAATTGTATTTACTACCAATAAATCAACAAAAGATTTTGAAAGTTTTTTCATCTTTTTCGAACTTTCTCTATCAAAATTGTAATGAGTTTCCCAATATTGGCTAACACCAACATTAAAAACTTGATACAATTCATTTATAGAACTACAATTCATCACCAAAGAAAATAGATTCTTTTGATGAAAATACAAACTAGCCAATTGCACCAATCGAACAGTAGGAAAATTATCGGGACGATGTTTGAAAAATTCTAAAGAGCCAACAACTTTTTCACGCAGTTGATGTTTCTGAACTAAGTAATGATAAGATTTTTGTAATTCTCTAGCATAACTATCTTGAAAATCATGAGAAAGTAAATTCGCTTGACCTAGCAACAAGGATTCTAATGATTCTAGAGAAAAAGATTCTTTTCGAACAACCGAAAAAGGAATAGATTTAGCGATTTTATAAAACATTTCGCCATTCGTATTCAATCCAAAATTCTTAACCAAAAGACAAAATAAAACCGCTTCCCAATCGTGATTGGATGTTTCTAGTAATCCAAAAATCAAATTAGCTTTTCTTTCCAAACGTTCAAAAAACAAACGTTCTTGCCAATTCTTGAAAACAAATTGATCTACATTCTGCAGTTCATTTTCGCAATAAATCCAAGATTTTTGACTGACTAACGATTGATATTTATGTAAATCAGATAAAGCAACATATTCCTTAAGCTCTAATGTTGGAATTTCTGAATTATCTTTTCTGAAAATCGGCACATCATGTTCCCAAACAACATGTAAAATCACCGAATCATAATTCGAATCTTTTTCGTGATTATGCACATACCAATCTGATGACTTGAGATGTATTTCTACATTTCCAGCCCATTTTTGATTTTCGATAATAATTTGCGCATTGAAAAAATCAGGTCCAGCAAGTTGTAAATATTGACCTGAATTGAGAATCTGAATCGATTCACCTTTTGTAGTTTTTAAATTGGCAATATCAAATTTCTTGAATTGCCACACGTGGTGCAAAAAATCTTCTTTCATTCTGTATGGCGTATATAATTGAAAAACAAAGATAAAAAATTATATTTGCTGAACAACTCCATTTTTATGAAAAAATTTATAACCATCACATTACTAAGCCTTTTTACGTTTGCGCAATCTCAAACTGGCGTAAAACCACCAAAAGGATTCAAAATTACTTACAGCAGAAGTTCAAATGGGAAGCTAATCGAAAATCAAGATGCAATATTTGTTTTCACGAATCCAACAGAAACTTTAGTAACTACTGAAAAAATGAATTCTGGAAAAGCGGAATTTCCTTTCGAACAAACGTTAATCAATCGTTCTGACAATAAAATTGTTCAAGTTACCCAACTTAAAAAAGAGAAATCGGTCACAACTGTGGATAGTCTTTCTTTAGCGAAACAAAACTTCGAATTTCTAGTAGAAACCAAAACTATTTTAGGTTATAAATGTCAAAAAGCAAAAACGATTATCAATTCGAACACTATTGAACTTTGGTACACGAATGAATTACAAGTTAAAGGAGCACCAACAACTTTAGGTCAAAACATTGGCTTGGTTTTGGAAATGGTTCGCAATGGTAATTTTGTGATTTCGGCTACTAAAATTGAGAAAATGAAATCGGTTAGTCCAAGTTTAGAATTACAAAAGAGCACCACAAAAAGCCCTATTTTAGATGGATTGACTTATAAAGATTTGGTTTGGAAAAGTCGTTTTACTACGATTAAAGTTTTTGAAAATGAAATCATTAATTTTTCAGACGCTTCAAAATCAAACGATAGTATTTTACGATTTGCCAATGGAACTATTATTTTAAAGAAAATTACTTTTCCGGAAATTAAAAAAGGGGATTTAGTCTTTTTAGATTTAGCCGAACAATCCAATGGTGATGCATATGACAGAACGGGTTCGGTTTTTATGATTCCGCAAGATAAAAAGCAATCGTTTTTAGATGGTTTGCAAAATGGCGCTAAAACACTACCTATTTATGAAAACGGAAATGGAAAGCAATATCAGGGTGTTGTGGCAACTCCAGAATTTTCTCCAATAATTGAATTGATGCGATTTTTTACGCCTTTTGGAATTAAGCAATACAACTACATTCAATTGAAAGGCAAAACTTGGCACGAAATTGTTCCGTACAGAATGGACATTACCGATTTAAAACATAATTTATCAGGAAAAACCGTTTATGTAGGAACTTTTATTGGTAATTATGACAAAGGCGGACACAAAATTTCGATGAATATCACCATTAATCCAAGCGAAAGTTCTTTAGACAAAACTAATGTTTCTATTCCGTTATTTAATACGACAAACGTAATGGAAATGGCGGGACAAGAATATGCTACGATGTTCAATCATGAAAAAGGATTGGAAATTACTTTTACTTTAGACAAAGAAATCAAAAATGCTCAATTGCGATATATTACAACTGGGCATGGTGGTTGGGAAAATGGAGACGAATTTGTACCAAAAAGAAACACTATAGTTTTAAACGGAAAAGAAGTATTTTCGTTTATTCCATGGCGACAAGATTGTGGTGGTTACCGATTGTTTAACCCAGCATCAGGAAATTTTAATGATGGATTATCTTCATCCGATTTGAGTCGTTCAAATTGGTGCCCAGGAACAGCAACGAATCCGATTTATATTGAATTAGGAAATTTAAAAGCAGGAACACATACAATACAAGTAAAAATCCCACAAGGACCAAATGAAGGTGGAAGTTTTAGCTCTTGGAATGTATCAGGCGTTTTACAAGGAGAATAAAAAAAGGACGTTCAAATTGAACGTCCTTTTTAAAATTATTTTATTGAACCAATAATATCATATTTAGTAATAATGTGATGTTTTCCATTTCCTAAATCGACTAAAACCGCTTGGTTATCTTTAGTGATTAGTTTAGAAACATCTTCTACTGGAGTTCCAATTTTTACGATTGGAAATGGTTTTCCCATAACTTCACGAATTGGTCTTTCTGCTGTGTTTTTATCTGAAATGAAACTTTGGAATAAATCCGATTCATCAACCGAACCTACAAATCCATTTACATCAACTACTGGAATTTGTGAGATTTTATATTTTCTCATTCTTTCGATAGCATGTGAAACTAATTCTTCTGTACGAACAATTACTAATGGTTTGTCGATATGTTCTTTGATTAAATCTTCTGCTTTTGTAATTTCTTCTTCTAAGAAACCTCTTTCGCGCATCCAATCATCGTTAAACATTTTTCCAACATAACGGCTTCCAGAATCGTGAAATAAGACCACAACTACATCTTCTGGGCTAAAGTGTTCTTTTAACTGCAATAAACCCTTTACAGCGGCTCCAGCAGAGTTTCCAACAAAAATTCCTTCTTCTAAAGCAATTTTTCTTGTATAAACAGCTGCATCTTTATCCGTAACTTTTGTAAAACCATCGATTAATGAAAAATCAACGTTTTTAGGTAAAATATCTTCACCAATTCCTTCAGTGATATACGAATAGATTTCGTTCTCATCGAAAATTCCAGTTTCGTGGTATTTTTTGAAAACCGAACCATAGGTATCAATTCCCCAAATTTTAATGTTTGGATTTTTTTCTTTTAAATATTTAGCAACTCCAGAAATCGTTCCTCCTGTTCCAACTCCAACTACAAAATGCGTAATTTTCCCTTCGGTTTGTTCCCAAATTTCTGGACCAGTTTGTTCGTAATGCGCAATAGCGTTACTTGGATTATCGTATTGATTTACGTACCAAGAATTTGGAATTTCATCTCCTAATTTTTTAGATACGGAATAATAAGAACGTGGATCTGTTGGTTCAACATCTGTTGGACAAACGATAACTTTTGCTCCAACTGCACGAAGAATATCTGATTTTTCTTTAGATTGCTTATCAGAAATTACAAAAATACATTTGTAACCTTTTACGATTGCGGCTAATGCTAAACCCATACCTGTGTTTCCTGAAGTACCTTCAATGATAGTTCCTCCTGGTTTTAAACGACCGTCTGCTTCTGCATCTTCAATCATTTTTACAGCCATTCTGTCTTTTACAGAATTACCTGGATTAAACGTTTCTACTTTAGCTAACACTAATGCATCAACTTCAGCAGTTACTTTGTTTAATTGTACTAAAGGTGTATTACCAATAGTTTCTAATATATTTTTTGCGTATTTCATTACTTATGAATGTCTGATATTAATTTTTGCAAAGATAGTGTGAATATTACGAATACAAAAATGAAAATGATTGGCTATCTAACCCTGATGAAAGTGAAAATCCTGTTATTGTGAGATTGCTTCGCAAGCTCGCAATGACAGATTGTAGCGAACAGCAGGAACACGGTTTGCAAAAATGCCCAAGCCAATCGTTTCTATTTAAAGAAATTCCAAACTAAACCAAAACGAACCATAAAATCACGATACGGATAATTTGGCGCTGAATAAAAATCATAACCCGTCCAAGCAGAGTTGAAATGTTCCGCTTTTAAGAAGATTCGGGTTTGTTTTACTCTTGCATTTACGAAGAAATCAAACATAGGAAAGCCCCCAATTTTAGTTTCATTTTGGACGTAAAACTCTCCAAGTAGAGGATTATAATCGTTGGCGTAGTACTTAGAAAAGTATTGAAAAGTTACTCCTGTTTGTAAAAGCATTGCTTTTTTGAACACAAAATCCGTAAAATATAAAGTATTTCGGGTTACAATTTGAGGTACGTTAACAACATTATCTGATTGATCAACGGATTGATACAAAATGGTGTTATCTAAAGCTAATTTCCAAAACTTGATTTCTTTGTTTGCTTTTACAGAAAGATAATTAATGGTTTTATCGTATTGTACTGGCTTTACCATTAACTCTGTTATATCATTTGTTTGATTATCAAAAAACAAGTGATCATTAATAACTTTGTATGTTGCAGAAACGTTTAACCATTTAGTTTGAGCTGAAAATTCAAATTGGTTCAGCTTTTCGTTTTTAAAATTATTAAACCAATTGTAATCCACATAACCGCTTTGGTACAATGTGAAATTCAAATTAGGTAAACTATTTAATTTTTGATATTTGAATTGAAAATTATAATCCTCATTCACTTTATAGTTTGCAGTAGCTTCAATATTTGAAATTGATTGATCTGAAATTGATTGTGAAGCATGTAATCTTACATTAACATTATTAATTAGATAGGAATAGTTACCACCCACCATGTTAATTCTATCTGAAACAGCATTTGGAACCGTTATATTTCCAAGAGCGTCATAAACAACACTATTATAGTAATAGTTGTAATTGTTATCGTCTATAAAAAATTCCAAATCACCATAAGATTTAGTTTTATAGGCTACTCCAAATTTATTGTATAAATGATTGTATCGAGTTTTAGTACTAATGTTATTTGTATAAGTATCACCAAATCTTTCGCTAATAGTAGGCTGTGTGAATTGGAAAAACTTATATTCTTGATTGAATTGATGTGTAAAAACTAAACTATTGGGATTTGTTTTATTCAACTTAAAAGATTGATCAATAAAAAAACGATTTCCCTTTAAAAGTGATGTAGCATTGGTAAAATAAACTTCTATTCTTTCTCTTTCATTAAATGGATCTTCACTAGTTTCGAATTCTTCAGCATTTACAATTCCACCATTTTCCTGATTGGATATATCTTGACCCGTAAAGTGAGCATTTAGAATATAACGTTTATCATTAGTAAAATAACTAGTAGTAAATCTAAAATTACCTGAACTTGTTAAATTATTCACATATTTTCCTAAAGAACGAAGTCCGCGATAAGCGATAGAAAAATTCAGATTTGGCTTCGTATTAACGGTTAAAAAAGCATCTAAAGCTTGCCCTTGTTCCATAACCGTCTTAAAATACAAATCGGTCAAAGGAGTTGGCACCGAATAATAATTTATATCATCGACCTCTAAATAATTAAAATGTTTGGCTTTGAAGCCAAAATTTGGAGCAGCACTTTTGGTGTACAACCCAAAATCTAAGGAATTATAAGTATGTCCTTCATTTGCAAAAGGCATCAATCCGAAAATATCTTTACGTAATAAATTGTATTTGTATTCACTTTGAATGGTAAGCGAAGTATCTACATAAGTGGTGTCTTTATGTAGGGTGTAGATTTTATATAGATCTATAGGGGCTTTGACAACTTTTGAAGTGTCTTGATCAATAACATTTTTTGTGTTTTTTTGAGCAACAACAGAAAAAGTAACGAATAGAAATAGAAGAAATAAATTTTTCATTTGCATAAAATAATGACAAATGTAATGAGAAAATAGGGAATAAAAAAAGGGCTACAAAAGTAGCCCTTTTAAATATTTGATATACTAAATATTAGTAACCAGCATTTTGTTGGATAGCACCATTAGCATTGATTTCTGATTGTGGTATAGGTAAAGCCCATTTGTAACTATTCAATGGTAAATTAACTGGATCTCCACCAGGAATATTTAAACCATTATAGTCCATAGGATCTCTATCTAAACCAGTAATTCCAGCTAAAACTCCTAAACGTTTGATGTCAATAAATCTGTGACCTTCAAAAGCAAGCTCTAAACGTCTTTCGTCTAAAACACCTTTCCATGCCGCAGTAACATTACCATAAACAGGAGCTGCTTGGTCTGAACCAAAACGAGCATCTCTAATAGCATCAATAGCAGTTGCAGCACCAGCAAAATCATTTGCAGCAGCTCTACACTCAGCTTTGATTAAATACATTTCAGAAATTCTCATAATTTTATGATCATTATTGAAAGCATTTGTAGCAGAAGTAGCAGCAGTTGCACTACCTGTAGCAACACCACCATGTTTGTGTAAAACTAAACGATCAGATCCTAAATAATCAGCTTCATTTTGGTAATCAGCAGAAATAATTGAAGACGGAGCAACAATTACACCTCTTCTTACGTCTGAAGGAGTAGCATCTAAGATATTGAATAATGATCTACCAACTTCATAGAATGGTGAACCACCTACTGAAGGACGAATTGAACACCATCCATTGTGTAAGTTAGTACCTTGCGCATTTTGTTGAGCTGTACGTTTTAAATCAAAAATAACTTCAACATTAGCTGGCTCATTATCAGTCCAGAAAACTTGTCTGTACTGAGCTGGAGTAGCTAAACTAACACCTGAAGTAGCAATTACATCATCAGCCCAAATTTCTGCATTAGGATAATCTCCTTTATAAGCATAAGCACGAGCTTTTAATCCTTTAGCAAAATTTCTGTTTGCTTGGAAAACAGCTGGAGCTGGAGCAGTATTCGTAGCTAAAATAGATAACGCTGTATCTAAGTCAGAATGAATTAAAGTATAAAAAGCTTGATTTGTAGTTCTTAAAGGCGCTTCATCAGCTCCAATAACTCTATCAGCTAAAATACCTGCCAAAGCAGCATTATCTTTCGTGTCTGGAGAGAAGTAAGCAAGAATGTTTAAATGAGCATAAGCTCTTAAAATTAAAGCCTCAGCTCTTAAACGATTGATAAATTCTTGATCAGCTGGACTTGCAGCTACAATAGAATTAGAACGATCAATTACACGGTTGATTCTAGCTAAAGCAAAATAATTTGATTGCCAAATAGCTGTAGGAGCAGCAGAAGAAGGGAAAATATTGAAAACAATTTCAGCTGAAACCCCTTGACCACCGTTGTTAAAACCTTTAGTTGCCTCATCAGTAAATACAGATGTAAATACTGGAGCTGTTCTATCTGTTAACAAGTTGTAACCCGAGTTCAACAACCTTTGCATATCTGTAGATGTTACAATAGCAACCTCTTCAGTTAATTGCCCAGGAGCAAAAGTCTCGGTCAAATCCTCATCACAAGATACTATAAAAATAGTACTTGCAACTAATAAATAACTTAAATATTTTTTCATAGTAAAAATTTTTTAAAATTTAATATCTAAACCAAAAGTATAGATTCTTGGTGTTGGATATTGATATAAATCTTCAAGTCTTGGACTTTCTGGATCATACCCTTTCCATTTAGTAAAATTAACTAAATTTTCACCTTGTAAGTTAAACGATAAATCAGTAATAAAAGTTTTCTCTAAGAATCTCTTAGGTACTTTGTAACCAATTTGTAAGTTTCTTAAACGAACGTAAGAAGCATCTCTTAAGAATCTATCAGATAAATCATCTGAACCTAAATTAGCTGCTGATAACGAAGGTACGTCAGTAGTAGTATTTGTTGGTGTCCAAGCAGTAGCCAACTCAGAAGCAACAGTAAACTGTCCTAAGTTTGTTGGATCCATTAAAGACTCGTAATCAGTGTCAAATCTCCACACATCAGTCACAAAAGTGAAAGTTGTTGCAGCGAAGAAACCTTTGTAGTCAAAATCAAGTCCAAAACCACCTTGCCATTTAGGCTGGAAACTTTTACCTGTTTTTCTTTGATCTGCAGCAGTTACAGTTTCAGTTACGTTACCGTTGATATCTAAGAACAATAATTCACCATTTGCCTCGTTAACACCTACATAAGGAATTGTGTAGTACTCATAGTACATACCACCATTGTCAGAAACGTTAACTGTACCATGTTGGATTCTACCATTATTTGTTACAATACCACTAACTTCGTTAGTATTGTGAGCAGCATTAGCTCTAATAGTCAACTTCATTTCATTAGCATCATTTTTAATTAAATCATAAGCTAATTGAATTTCATGACCAAAGTTTCTTAAACTTGCATCAGAGTTAACATTTAAAGATCCTGTACCAGAAGTATTTGTTACTGGTTGACCTAAATACATATCTAATGTTTCTCTGTTGTAGTAATCGTAAGTACCTCTTAAACGACCTTTGAATAATTCAAAATCGATACCAGCATTCCACTGTTTAGTATACTCCCATTTTAATGAAGGGAAACCAAAGTTAATACCGTATCCTAAACCACCATTGTAAGTGTTGTTAGTTGGTTGATAAATATCTAAATATCTTACAGGAACAATTGGAGCATACACAGTACCATCAACGATACGAGCATTACCTACAGTACCAATTGACCCTCTTAATTTCAACACATCTACGAAAGATGCACCATCCATGAAAGACTCTTTGTCGATATTCCATCTACCACCTAAAGACCAAAATCTTTCAGATTGATTATCAGCAGCGAAATAACTAGTTCTATCAGATCTAACAGAAGCAACTAAACCATATTTTTCTTTATAATCGTAATCAAATGATCCAAAATAAGAAATATAATCAACTCTTGATCTTCCTGCAGAAGCCTGAGCAACATACCAGTCATTAGTACCTAAATCAGCAATATATCCAGCTCCAGTATTAGGAACAAACGTTTGAGGATTTAAACCTCTTTGTCTTTGGTTATCAGCTTGAAAAGTTTGAAAGTTATATTCAGCACTTCCGTTTAAACCAATTTTATGATTACCAAATTGTTTTGTATAATCTAATTGATATAAATTATTAAAAATAAACTCTCTTCTATTGTTGATATCTTCAAAACCATTAAAAGCACCACCATCAAAACTCGCTACACCAGGAGTGTTAGAGAATAAAAGAGCATTAAATGAGTTAGGATATTCAACTTGATTTCTAAAAGTTGTTAAATTTTCAGCTGAAGTTCTAATTCTTGCAGTTAAATCATTCGTAATTTTATAAGCAGCCTGAGTAGCAACATTTAATCTAGTTTCTTCAACTAAATTTCTATATTGAAACAACTTATCCATCAACATATATGGAGTAGCTAATAATCCTGGAGTATTGTTATACTCATCGAAAGTCCAAGTTGAACCTTGGTAACGATTTGGATCTAAGTAAGGAGCTCCTAAATAAGCACCCAAGATATAGTTACGGTTTACACCAGTTGTACCAATACTTGGATCTTCATTGTTTTTAGAAAAACCTACACCAATATTCATATAGTAAGTAAACTTACCATTGTTTGATTTACCGTTTAAGTTATTACGTACTGTAAATCTTTTTAAACCTGTAGTTTTTAAAGTACCTTCTTGATCAAAATAACTAACAGATGTAAATGAGTTAATGTTTTTTCCATTATTCTCTACACTTAAGTTATGACTTGAAGACTGACCAGTTCTGAAGAAATAATCAACCCAGTCTGTATCAACATCATAAGCTGCAATATCAGCATCAGACAAAGACACACCTAAACCTGTTCCATATTCTTTCTCAAGTGCCAATAAACCTCTAGCACTTATGAAATTATATTTTGGAGTTTGTAATTCAGTTAAACCATACTGAGAAGAATATCTAAAAGTAGTCTTAGACTCTCCAAAAGTTCCTGTTTTAGTTTTAATTACAATAACACCATTCGTACCTCTTGAACCATACTCAGAAACTGCAGCAGCATCTTTTAACACCTGTACTGATTCAATGTCATTAGGGTTAATAGATCTAAAGTTATCACTGTTAGATGGAAAACCATCAATAACATATAAAGGATCCCCATTTGCAGAGAAAGACCCAATACCTCTAATAATAACACTAGATTTAGCACCTGGCTGACCAGTTGAAGCTGTAATATTAACCCCTGCTAACTGACCTTGTAATGTATTCATAACATTGGCATTTGGTCTGTTTTCAATAGTTTTACTATCAACTTTAGCTACAGAAGTAACAGCAGATTGCTTAGTTACTGTTCTATAACCTTGAATAACTACATCTTTACCTTCAACAACATCATCTTTTAATGACACATTGTAAGTACTTGCAGCAGTTACAGAAATTTTAGCAGCTTTCTTACCTGTGTAAGTAATTACTAAAACTTCACCTTGTTTAGCCTTGATAGTATAGTTACCATCAAAGTCAGTAGTAGTACCACGAGTTGTTCCTTCAACAACCACGTTAGCACCTGCAATTGGGCCTAGTTCATCAGAAACCACACCCGTAACAGTTTTCTCTTGCGCGAACGAAAACTGCATTGTAAACGCTACTAAAAGCGTAAAAATCCATTTGAACTTCGATCTCATATTAAATTTATTTGAGTTAGTTATTCCGCAAACTTCTTAATTATTTCTTAAATAAACAAATAATACTTCGGAATATTACTAATTTATTTTTGTTAAAGTTTTAAATTTAAAAAAACATTTTACGGAGATTTCTCATACTAAAGATGAAAATATCGCAAAAAGGTTGCTTATAAAATTATATTTTTGTCAAAAAAAAGCATGTTAAGTAAAAGTTACAGTAATTTAATATTAGAATGCGGAACTGACGAAGCTGGAAGAGGATGCTTGGCTGGCCCAGTAACCGCAGCAGCTGTATTATTACCTACAGCATTTGAAAACAATCTATTAAATGACTCTAAACAACTTTCCGAAAAAAACAGAGAAAAATTAAAGCCAGTCATTGAAGAAACAGCAATTAGTTTTGCAGTTACCCATATTTTTCCAAATGAAATTGACGAAATAAACATCTTAAATGCTTCAATGAAAGCTATGCAAGAGTGTATTTTGCAGCTAAATCCAACTCCTGAGTATATAATTGTAGATGGAAATCGTCCTTTAAATGGAAAATTAGGTATGAAACAAAAAAAAGGAAAGATTTTTACTACAGAGGAAATTGAAATTTTAAAATTAATTCCTTCTACAAGTATTATTAAAGGTGATAGTAAATATTTAAGTATTGCAGCAGCATCCGTTTTAGCAAAAACTTACCGAGACGAATACATGGATAAAATCCATGAAGAATTTCCAATGTACAATTGGAATAAAAATAAAGGCTACCCAACAAAAGACCACAGAGAAGCCATTAAAAAATACGGCCCTTGCAAATATCACCGAATGAGTTTTAAATTATTGCCTGAACAATTGACTTTGGAATTTTAAACAATCTCTGCTTCAAACAAATTTTGAAAATGTTTTAAAATTTTTTCTTTTACTTCTTGTTCGTTTATTTCTTTTCCTAATTCGGCATGCATTGATGTAACGGCTTTTCCTTTTATGCCACACGGAATGATATTATCGAAATATCCTAAATCGGCATTTACATTTAATGCAAAACCGTGCATGGTTACCCAACGTGAAGCTCTAACGCCCATAGCGCAAATTTTTCTAGCAAATGGTGTTCCTACATCAAACCAAACTCCGGTTTCGCCTTCGCTACGAGTTCCATGTAAACCATATTCTGCTAGAGTTAGAATGATAGCCTCTTCTAAAAAGCGTAAGTATTTATGAATATCAGTAAAAAAATTTTCTAAATCTAAAATAGGATAACCTACAATTTGTCCAGGTCCGTGGTAGGTGATATCACCTCCTCTATTTATTTTGTAAAAAGTGGCTCCTTTTGCTTCCAACTGTTTTTCAGAAAGTAATAAATTTGAAACATCGCCGCTTTTTCCTAAAGTATAAACATGTGGATGTTCTACATATAAAAAATAATTTGGTGTAGCAATTGAAGTTTCCTCTCTCCTATTTTGAACTTTGATGTCCACAATTTCTTTGAATAATTCTTCTTGATAATCCCAAGTGTCTTTATAATCTTTATTTCCTAAATCTTGAAGTTGGACTTTTTTATTCATGGTAAACGAAATTGTGTTTTGAAAAGTGATGCAAAGATACAAATAGTTTGCTAATTAGCCCTGACAGGAGTGACATCCTTTTTTTATATGTTGCCATCGAGAACCTCAGGCAACATATAAAAAAAGATAAAACGGATGGCAGGAAAATGATAACCAAAAAAAACCAAGCCATTCGCTCCAAAACCTCTGTAGAATTTTCAAATTTTCAAATTGGTACATTTTTAAATTATACCTATCTTTGCACGCTTAAATACAATACTATGCAACTTTCGGAACAAGAAATCATTAGAAGAGACAAACTAAACGCTTTACGCGAACTTGGAATTAACCCTTATCCAGCGGATTTATTTCCGGTGAATCACACTTCAAAGCAGGTGAAGGAAAATTTTGAAGAAGGTAAGAAGGTTATTTTGGCTGGACGTTTGATGAGTGTTCGTGATCAAGGAAAAGCTTCGTTTGCTGAATTACAAGATAGCGAAGGAAGAATTCAGTTGTATTTTAATCGCGATGTGCTTTGCGAAGGTGAAGACAAAACGCTTTACAATCAAGTTTTCAAAAAATTAACCGATTTAGGTGATTTTGTTGGAATTGAAGGAGAATTATTCATGACGAAAGTTGGCGCTATGTGCGTTCGTGTGGATGATTTTAAAATGTTGAGCAAAACTTTAAAACCGCTTCCGTTACCAAAAACTGACGAAGAAGGTCACGTTTTTGATGCGTTTACTGACCCAGAATTACGTTACCGTATGCGTTACGTAGATTTAGTGGTAAATCCACAAGTGAAAGAAGTTTTCATGAAGAGAACAAAATTGTTCACGGCTATGCGAACGTTTTTCAACGAAGCAGGTTATATGGAAGTGGAAACTCCAGTTTTACAATCGATTCCAGGTGGAGCGGCAGCACGTCCTTTTATTACACATCATAATAGTTTAGATATTCCATTATATATGCGAATTGCTAACGAATTATATCTAAAAAGATTAATCGTTGGTGGATTTGACGGTGTTTACGAATTTTCAAAAAACTTCCGTAACGAAGGAATGGACAGAACGCATAATCCAGAATTTACTGCAATGGAAATTTATGTAGCTTACAAAGACTACAACTGGATGATGGAAATGACTGAAAATCTTTTAGAATATTGTGCTACTCAAGTTAACGGAACAACAGAAGCTACTTTTGGCGAACATAAAGTAAACTTCAAAGCTCCTTACGCTAGAGTAACGATGACCGATGCCATCAAACAATTCACAGATTTTGACATTACTGGAAAATCGGAAGATGAATTGCGCGAAGCTGCAAAATCTATGGGAATCGAAGTGAATGACACCATGGGGAAAGGAAAATTAATTGATGAAATTTTTGGTGAGAAATGCGAAGGTAACTTCATTCAACCAACTTTCATCACCGATTATCCAAAAGAAATGTCGCCATTGTGTAAATCTCACCGTGATAATCCTGAATTAACAGAGCGTTTCGAGTTGATGGTTTGTGGAAAAGAAATTGCAAACGCCTATTCAGAATTAAACGACCCAATTGACCAAAGAGAGCGTTTTGAAGCACAAATGGCTTTAGCCGAAAAAGGTGATGACGAAGCTAACGGAATCATTGATGAAGACTTTTTAAGAGCTTTAGAATATGGAATGCCACCAACTTCTGGTTTAGGAATTGGAATGGACAGACTGATTATGTTCTTAACGAACAATCAATCGATTCAAGAAGTATTGTTCTTCCCACAAATGCGTCCTGAGAAAAAAGGACCAGAATTAACAGAAGACGAAAAACACATTATTGAAATTTTAAAAGCTAACGAAGGAATTTCGATTGGTGATTTAAAAATAAAATCAGAGTTAAGCGGTAAAAAATGGGACGCTGCCAGCAAAGGTATTAGCAAACATGGCTTAATGAAGATTACAGTTGACGGTGATAATAAAATTGCTGAATATTTAGGGAAATAAATAAAAAAGGAACTCAAATGAGTTCCTTTTTTATTATAAACTATAATTCAAATTTATAAAGATATTTCTACCCACTCTTGGAATATTATTCCAATCAGCATAAGTAGAATAATATGTATCTAATAGATTTTCCCCACCTATTCTAGTTGTAAAATTATTTGTCCCTAATTTGAATTTGTATCCACTACTAACATTCAATATGGCATAACTTGGAGTTTTATCTTCACCAAATTCACTATTATAATTTATTTGTGAAGCATTTCCAGATACTGAAATTTCAGCATTAAATTGATTTTTAATAAATCGCAATGAAGACATATAACTTAGCGGACTAATAAACGGCAAGTTTTTGTTTTCACTATCTTTTCCTTTTGCAAAAGTGGCTTGAGAAAACCATTTAAAAGAATTTGACAAATATATTTCAGCAGAAATATCCGTATTAAAAA
The DNA here is from genome assembly GCF_004363695.1 of Flavobacterium cheniae. Taxonomy (GTDB): domain Bacteria; phylum Bacteroidota; class Bacteroidia; order Flavobacteriales; family Flavobacteriaceae; genus Flavobacterium; species Flavobacterium cheniae. The sequence continues at coordinate 109,498 of NZ_SNZC01000005.1, forward strand.
GCGTAGCATAATCTAATGCGGTATAAATCCTTACCCCATTTGCTCCTATCGTCATTGGAACTAAACTAACATCTGTTTTAGCAATAATATAATCATAAATTTTAAAATATGAAGCCGAAGCGTTTATCTTAAATTTATCATTTTTAAACCCAATAGATAAACTTCCTTCTAATGCTTTTTCATTTTTTAAATTTGGATTTCCAATATTATCATATCCATCAAAACTATTAAAAAGATAAAAACCATAGCCTTCTGAAACCGAAGGCGCTCTTTCGCCATAAGCTAATCCAAAGCCATACTCAAAACCTAATTTCACATGATTATATCTGGAAGCAACGCTTTTTAAAATTCTACTTTTTTCAGCTTTTAATTCAGGATAAAAAATTTGAATACTTTCTAACCCAAATTGACTTGCCACATGATTGATATGACTTCCAAAAGAAGTTAAAATTTTTAAACTAGAATGACAATTAAAAACAAATTCATCTTCTAAAAAAACACCATTATAAAGTGTTCTAACATCGGGCCAAGTATACATAAACATCAAATTTTCATTTGGATCTGATGGATACATTGTCATTTCTGCTATCGACTTGTTATAAAATGAATTTAAATTAATCAAAAAATGATGTTTTGCTTTTGAAAAATTTACTTTTGAATAATAACCAAAAGTTTCGCTCCAGCCTGGCATATCCATATGAATGGGAACATTTGGACGAGTTGTATCATCCATTTTGTGCTTAATGGTGTTGAAATAAAGTTTGGTTTCCCAATTTTTTACTTTTGAATTTAATGGAACATACTCATATTTAATTGAAGCAATAGCAGCCTCTGCCAATGAAACATCCATGGGTAAAGCTGGATAACCAACATTAGTAGCTTTATCATAAATTATAGCTGTTTCTATGCTTTTATTATTGCTAAATCTAAATCCAAATGTGCTTGAAAAGTTTGCCTTACTAAATTGAGAAAACAATACTTCATTGCCATTTCCTGCTTTATAGTTTTCTGCATTACGAAGCATAACATCTGAATCTACATAAAACAAACTATCACGATAATTAACCGAAGCGCCGAGTATTTTTTGTTTATTATTAGTTTCAAAACCTGAATTTAAATGAAATTCCCACTTTTTTTCTCCAAACGTGTTTTTATTTCTTTTTAAATCAATTGAACCGCCAATAGTGTTACCAAAACATCCGCCTTCTTGTCCAGATACTATTGTAGCTTCTTCTAAATTCGAAACTTCAACATAAGAAGTTATTGGATCCATCTTATCGGTACAAGCACCAAAAATTCGCATTCCATCAATGGTTACAAGTGTTCGTTCTGATGGCATATTATTAATAATTGGTTCCCAAGCGTAGGCACCGCGTTTAATCATATCAACTTTTAGAGATTGCTGTAAAAATTCATCAATAGAACCCAAAGATTTTGATTGTTTTTCATACAAATTGGCCTTTTTTCCTATCAAAATAACTTCTTTAAGTTCTTTGATTTTTAGCGAGTCATTTTCTTGATTTTGTGCCAACACAAATACAGAAAATAACAGCACTAAAATTGAGACTGTTTTTTTCATATCTTATCTAAAAAAGGTCAAAAACAACAGAATTTGACCTTTTTATTTTTTTACTAAAACTCTATTTCAAAAAAGATACTACTTGAAGTAACGGTGTCGGTAATTTCTTCACCTTTTACAATTGTTCCATCAGGTTTTGCTAATTGCAGATTAATTTTCCAATATCCTGTCATGGTTAAAGACAATTTACCATTATACAATTCACCTGCAGTAGTTTGTGTTGCATGAACATTGTTTGGCGAACTATGATTACCCATACTTGGCATTCTTGGATCAATTTTTAAAGTATAACCATCTACAACTGGAAATGTCATCATATCTTGCATTTTCCATACTCCTACAACCATATCATTTAACGCAACAGAAGGGTGATGAGGCTCAGCATAAGCAACTAAATATTTTACGCCATCTGTTCCCATAAAAGTATTAACAGTTCTTTTTGCTGAAGCTGGCACATCAATAACAGAAGTTGTTGTGTAATCTATTCCATCAATAGAATAATCTATTTTTAAATCCCAATATTCTGTATCATTTTGAGCCATTTGAAACATAATATAACCTTCATATAATGTTCCTTCTGATGTAATTTTTTCTACCTCAGAATTTGGACACGAATGGTTCATCATTGCCATGTGCATAACAGGCATCCAAGATACTGTTGCATTTTTAATGTATTGATTTGTTACATTATCCTTAATTCTTAATTTAACTTCGTTATAACCTTGAACTAAAGCTCCGATGTGAGAATACAACTCAATTGTGTGTGTAGTATTTGTCATTTCTTGAAATTTTGTAAGTCCATCTAACTCATTAATAGTAGTAGAATCATCGTTATCAGAACATGAAATAAGTGTTAAAGCCATAAATAATATGGCTACTATATTTTTTAATTGAAATTTCATTTTGAAAATTATTTTAGTTTAAAATTTAATATTATTTGTGTTTAAAGATTGATTTCTTTAAATAATTTTGGACATAGATATCCTAATCGAATCTTAGCATTAGAAACGATTGCAATAAAAAATTAAACTAAAAAGGTGGGTGGATGAAAAGTGGACTGTATTGCAGTCAAAGCATACAAATTCTGATAATCAGAATTGATTTTTTTGTTTGTGAAAACGAAATTTTCAGCAAAAGAAACTGCTTTAAATTCTTGACAAAACATGGTTTCAATTTCTTGTTTTACGTTTTGCTTTTTGTCGGAAGAAATGGGTTTATCTTCCTCTGCAGATTTTGCTAATTGTTTCGCTAAGTGACATTTTCCATTACATTTAAGTACTGGTTTATCCTTATTTTCACAAAGCTCTTTTACAATATAGTCATAGTTAATAACGTATTCCAAAAATGGAATAACTGGCTTTGCCAGCATAAAAAAAGCGATTAAAATGACTAAATTTTTCACTTTACAAATATACAAACGATTTTACTATTGAAATTGATAAAAATCAGTTTTTACTAATTTTTTGTCAATGATTAAACCTTTTCAAATTGATTCTGTCTTATCATCAAACAATTAAAAAATATAGAAAGATGAAAAAATTAATTTTAGCAATTGCATTAGTAGCTACTACACTAACCTTTGCACAAGACAGAAAAGCAAGAGGAGAAAAACTAACTCCAGAGCAACAAACTGAACTTCAAGTTAAAAGAATGACTCTTGAATTAGATTTAGATGAAAAACAGCAAAAAGAAATCAAAACTATTTTAGCAGAACAAAGCAAAAAAAGAGAGGCTAAAGTTGCTGCAATGAAAGCCAAAAAAGAAAAAGGTGAAAAACCAACAGCAGATGAAAAATTTGCGATGAAAAATGAGATGCTTGACAATCAAATTGAAATGAAAGCCAAAATGAAAAAAATTCTGAAACCAGAACAATACACAAAATGGGAAGATAAGCAAGCAGACAAAAAAGAAAACAGAAAAGAGAGAATTGAAAAAAAAGTTGAAAAACGTAGTGCCAAATAATTATTTTATTGAAAAATTTTGATTTTTATTGAATTTAATATAGTTTTGACGAAACAACATTAAAATTAATTATGAAAAAGATATTCTTTTCAACTCTATTCTTATTTGCTATTAGCAATGTAACATTTGCACAAGAAAAAAAAGAAGCTGACGCTAAAACTTTAGCTAAAGCTGAATTAAATGAACTTGTAGCAGAAATTACATTAGATAATTCATTAGAAAACGGATTATACATGTTATTAGTTTACAAACATGATGCGTTAGCAAAAGCTACTTCTGACAATGAGCGAAATGCAGTATATGAAACTATGAAAAGTAAATTAGATGGATCGCTTACTCCAGAGCAGTTAAAAAAGCTAAAGAGTAATAAAAAACTTTACGAAAATTTAATCAAATAAAAAAAGTCCCGATTTTATCGGGACTTTTTGTTTATAACTCTTTTGCTACTTCTTTAATTTTAGCAATAGTAAAATCTAAATCTTCATACGTTAACGCATCAGTAATAAACCACGTTTCATAAGCTGAAGGCGCAATATAAATTCCTCTGTTTAACAATCCGTGGAAGAACTTCTTAAACGTATCGTTATCTCCGTTTTTAGCCGTTGCAAAATCATAAACAGGATTAGCATCAAAATGAACTGAAATCATCGAACCTACTCTGTTAATAGTGAAAATAACATTTTCTTCTGTTAATACTTGTCGGATTCCGTTTTCTAAATACGCTGTTTTTTCATCTAAACGTTTAAAAATATCCGCATCAGTATTCAAAGCTTTCAACATTTCTAATCCAGCAGCCATAGCTAACGGATTTCCAGATAATGTTCCCGCTTGATAAACTGGTCCTAATGGCGCTAAGTAATTCATAATTTCTTCTCTTGCTGCAAATGCACCAACAGGTAATCCACCACCAATTACTTTACCAAAACAAACAATATCCGCTTGAACTCCGTATAATTCTTGCGCACCACCTTTTGCCAAGCGAAATCCAGTCATTACTTCATCAAAAATAAGCAAAGCTCCGTTTTCAGAACAAACGAATCGCAAAGCTTCTAAAAACCCTTGTGCTGGCGGAATGCATCCCATGTTACCAGCAACAGGTTCTATAATAATAGCCGCTATCTCATTTTTATTAGCTTCAAATAATGCTTTTACGTTGTCAATATCATTATAAGCTGCCAACAACGTATCTTTTGCTGTTCCTTCTGTTACACCTGGAGAATTTGGCACACCAAACGTACTCAAACCACTTCCTGCTGCAATTAAAAACGAATCTGAATGTCCGTGATAGCAACCCGAAAACTTGATTATTTTATCTCTTTTTGTAAATCCTCGTGCTAATCGAATAGCACTCATACAAGCTTCTGTACCTGAATTTACAAAACGGATTTTATCGATATTTGGAACCATAGAAACTGCCAATTGAGCAATCTGAGTTTCTAATTCTGTTGGCATTCCAAAAGAAGTTCCTTTTTTAGCTTTTTCTATAACTGCATTAACAACCGGCTCATAAGCGTGCCCTAATATCATCGGTCCCCATGAATTGATATAATCAATTAATCGGTTACCATCTTCATCATACAAATAAGCTCCTTTTGCTTCTTTCGCAAAAATAGGCGTACCTCCTACTCCTTTAAATGCGCGTACTGGAGAATTTACGCCACCAGGAATTACTTTGTTAGCTTCTACAAATAGTTCGCTACTTCTTTTATATAACATTATTTTATTTTGATTTGTTGCCCAATAGAAATGGCATTGTCAGACATATTGTTTAATTTCTTTAAATCATCCACCTTAAGATTGAATTTTTTTGACAGAGAGTACAAAGTATCACCTTGTTGAATGGTATAATAATCGCCGCCTTGCGCTAGAATCACTTCTTTTTTTGAAGGTTTGAAATCGCGACTTAGGACTTCGTTATCGTATTTGTATAATTCGAAACGTTCGATTAATCCAATTAATTTATCTGGATATTTTACATCCGTTGCATATCCTGCTGATTTTAATCCTTTTGCCCAAGATTCATAATCACCTTTATCTAACTTAAATAAATTAGAATAACGCGGTCTAGAGGTTAAGAATAATGAATGATCGCGATACGATTCAGATGGATGTTCATACTTTCTAAAACATTCTTGCGCGGCATCGTCATCGTGTTTTACACTTTCACCGTTCCATTCTTTATGACATTTAATTCCGAAATGATTATTGGCACTTAATGCTAATTTCCCTTTACCTGCTCCCGATTCTAAAATACCTTGCGCCAATGTAATACTTGCAGGAATTCCGTGAGCTCGCATGTTATTTTGAGCAATTTCTTTGAAATTATCTACATAAATTTGAATTTCTTCGGCATACGTTTTTACGTTAGATGTAGCCACTAAACTAACTTCTGAATCGGTTTTAGGTTTAGAATCTGTAGTTTCCGATTTAGTTGGTGAAGTTACAACAACAGGTTTTGTAGTTGTTTTTGTCGTCGTTTTTGTTTGGGTTACTGGCTTAGATTTTGTCGTTACTTTAGGCTTTGTGGTAGTTCTAACAACAGGTTTGGTGCTAGTACAACTTACAACAAAAAGAGCCAAAATAAATAGAGCAAATTTAATTTTCATAAAACTGTATTATTTCTTTATTCTTACTTTGTAAAGCAAAATTCATGCCTTTAATTCCTTGTAAACCACCGGTGTGAATCATTAATATTTTTGAATTTTCTGGAAAATATCCTTTCTCAATTAAATCCAAAACTCCAAAAACCATCTTGCCCGTGTATACAGGATCCAATGGAATAGCCGTTTGACTGTAAAACGAATTTAAAAACTGAATCAATTCGTCTGTTACTTTTCCATAACCTCCAAAATGATAATTATCGTTTATACTCCAATTGGTTTTCGATACAAAATTACGAATTACCTCAGACAAAAAAGCACCTTTTAACGAAGAAAATCCAATTATCTGCTGTTTTTCAGTTGACGAATTAATCAAACCTGAAATTGTTCCACCTGTTCCTACTGCACAAGTAATGTGTGTGAAATATTCCATATCTGAATCCGTTAGGATTTCTTCACAGCCTTTTATTGCCAAATTATTAGTGCCGCCTTCAGGAACTAAATAGAAGTTACCATACTTTTCATGCAAATGTGAAACAAAAGAAGGTTCTTCTTTATCGCGATAAGCAGTTCGGCTCACAAAATAAAACAGCATGCCTAATTCCTGTGCTTTAGCTAAAGTAGGATTTTCACCTATTTTACTTTCAAGTTCTTCACCTCGTATTACTCCAATCGTTTTAAAACCAGATTCAGCTCCAGCACCAGCAACCGCTAAAATATGGTTTGAAAAAGCTCCGCCAAAAGTCAACAAAGTAGTTTGATTAGCTTTTTTTACCTCTTCGATATTGTATTTGAGTTTTCTATATTTATTTCCCGAGATAATGGGATGCAATTTATCTTCTCTCTTTATAAAGAGTTCGATGCCGTTTGGTAATGCGATTTTGATTTTTTGGTTTGATGATTGCATAAAAAAAGCAGCCTTTTAAAGCTGCTTTCAAATATACTATAATAGAGTTTATTATTTTCTAGAAATAATTACTTTTTTACTTACATCTAAATTGTCTCTTGTTTTTGTTTTTACAACATAAACACCATCACTTAAAGCTGAAGTTGAAAACTCATATGAAACTGCTTTTCCTAAATTAGTCTTATTCATTACTAATTTTCCAGTAACATCATACATCATTAAAGCTGTGATATCTTTATTTAAAGTATTATAAATGGTTAACATTCCGTTTTCGTTATTTTGAAAAACAGTAAAAGCATCAGCAAAATCAGTTGGGTTATCCAACACCACATCAGTGTTTTTGAATGTAATTTCATAACGCGATCTATTATCACCTGCTGGCATTACCATATCAAAAATACCATTCTTAATATCATAGTAAATTCCTGTTTGCTTGTCGTGTAAGTATACCGGCTGGTTATCATCAAAGTCTACCACATCTTTCACTTGAAGTTTAAAGTTTGTGCTTGCAGTACATCTGAAACCTACAGGTATTCTTTTATCAATATCAAATTGAACCGCAGTTGCTACATATTCATGAGGCATATCAGTTAATACATAATAAAATTCTGCTGTTTCACCAGATGGCGAACGTCCGTCAGCACCATAATCAAAACCATCTGTAGCTGTATCTAAAAACGCAATAGTTGTTGGGCGAACACCACCATTATTGTACATAGCATGAATTCTAATGTAAGGAGCTGTACCTTTTCTAATTTGAGTGTAATCTGTTCCTGCTACGTTAGGTATTTCAGGAAAAAATTCAGAATTTGGATCATATACATCGGCTGAAGCAACTTCAGCATTTCTTGCAAATTGCGACTGATTTACTACTCCTTCTTTTACGAAAACACGAAATGCATTTTGCATAGTAACACTACCTGCAGCAGTTCCCATTACCATAAATCCTTGTCCAACTGGACTGAATCTTCTTTGAAAAATTGTACCAGCTCCAGCAGGTACTCCTTGATTTCCAAGATTATCATACGTCCAAAAAGCAGCAGGAGTATAAATTCCAGTTCCTGGATTATAAATTCCGTATCCTCCTTGGTATTGGTTTAAAACATGCGTATTAACCACTACTTGTTCCCAAAAATAAGCTTGACCATTAATTACCGCAGCATTTGATGGGTGTAATAAATAAGCATTTAAATCGATTGCACTTGGATAGGGATTACCAACTAACGTAAAATTACCTGCAGATACAGGGATTGACATATTTCCATCATTAGGTTTTCCTCTAAAATCATAACGTTGTCTGCTTCCAGAATTATTTTGAACTCCCTCTATTGCTTGAGCAACAGTAGCATCTGTACCAGAAGTCCCTTTCATGGTAAAACCTTCACCTGCGTTAATTGTAGATCCAGCACCTACATACGTCCATTGCGCATATGCATTTGAAGTTATGAAGCGGTAAATCCATCTTGGAGAAATCGCTAAAGGGCTCGATGTACCATTAAGATTACTGGTTGGTAAAACGATTGCTGGCGTGCTCGTTGTTAATCCTGTTGGACGATTCAACATTGCAATACCAAAAGTTTCATTTCCAACTGCAGCCGAAGCATTACCTACTGGAGAACACCAATAATTGTATTGAAAATTATTCGTCGTACCTTCCTGAAAAACAGAAAGTTTACCAGCACCTGTATTGGCACCAGCACCAGCAGTACCTTGTAATAATTGTGAATTATTCCTAAGAAAGAAATTTCCATTATTTTGTAAATTCACATCTTGTCTTACGTACATGAACTGATCGTTAACAAATACGTAACTATTTGGGCTAACATACATTTGAGAGAATGCTGTTAACGAACCCAAAAAGCCTAAAGTGGAAAGTATAATTCTTTTCATAATCCTGGTTTTTAATATATTACTTGACAAAGATAAGTATTAAGTATTTATTTTTTGTTAAAAAAAACATCTTTTAAACGATAAAAAACGCATTTCATCTAAATTAATCGCAATTAAACTTGAAAAAAGTAGTTTATTACTTAAAATTTTAAGAAAAACTACCTGACAAAAAGCAATAAAACCAGACCAAATTGCAAAAAAATTGAATTAAAAAAATCAATTCAAACAATGCATTTCATCGATTTTTTTATACATTTTATCGATTTTTTTGCTGTTTTTTACCAACAATGCAAGGTTTTCACAAAACCACCTTTAATTGTGATGTAAAATATTCTATTTTATTGCTATATTTGTTTTTGTATAGTCTAAAATTAGCATTTCATTCATTTACGAGGAAATTCAAATCTTGGATTTAAAAAAGATAAAAAAAATCAAAACAAAGAATACAAACCCCCTATTTATGAAACAGAATTACAATTTATTAACCCATTCTAATGCACTAACACTTGCATGGAATAACTTTTTTCTGAAAGGTAAAACACAAACAATCAGCTTATTTGTGATATTTTTTACACTTTTTGGATTTTCTGATGCTTTTGGACAATTTCCAGGAAATGACAATGTCGCTGGAGCTGCTAAAATTTTTAACGTTCCTGCTGGAGTAACCTCAGTAACAGCTTCTGCATGGGGTGCTGGTGGTGGTGGTGGTGGCTCAAGCACAAACGGAGCTGGTGGTAACGGTGGTGGTGGTGGTGGTGCTACTACTAGAGTTATTGCAGTAACTGGAGGAACAACTACTTTTACATACACCGTTGGTGGTGCTGGTACTGCTGGAGCCGCTGGGGCAACGGGAGGTAACGGTGGGTTATCAAACATAACTTCATTAGCACCTGCTACTAACATGATTGCAAATGGAGGTACTGGAGGTAGAGCAAATGCATTAGCATTGAACCTTCCTGTTAATAGCGCAGGAGGTACTGCTTCTGGCGGAACAACAAACAACACAGGAAGTAATGGTATCTTGGGCGGAGCTTCGGGTGGAAACGGAGGTAACTCTGCTACTGTTATTGGAATATTTGGTGCTGGTGGTAATGGTCAAACAAATAACCCAGGATTACCAGGAACAATTCCAGGTGGCGGTGGTGGTGGTGGTGAACGCGGAGGCGGTAACCAACCAGGTGGCGCAGGAGCAAATGGCCAAGTATCTTTTCAATATATTGGAGTAACAAACATTACTCCTAATCCAGTTTGTGTAGGTAGTACAATCACAATAACTGGATTTAATTTTAACCTTGGAGCAACAACAATTACCGTAAACGGAACTGCTTGTACAAGTGTAACTGTAGTGAATGCAACAACTATAACAGCTGTTATCGCAGCTGGAACAACTTCAGGAACAGTAGTTATAACAAACCCTAACGGAACTAATAATGGACAAACTTTAACTGTTAATCCTTTACCAGCAGCTATAGCTGGTGGTTCAGCAACTGTTTGTACAGGCGCTTCTACACCAGCATTTACAAGTGCAACAGGTGGAGGAACTTGGTCTGTAATTCCTGGAACAGGAACTGCTAGTATTTCAGTAGGCGGTGTTTTAACAGGCACAACTGCAGGTACAGTTACCGTAAGATATACATTACCAACAGGATGTTTCGTGAATTCTGGAACTATAACAATAGAACAAACCCCTGGCGCAATAGCAGGTGGTTCAGCAACAGTATGTAATGGAGCATCAACTCCTGCCTTTACAAATCCAAATGCAGGCGGAACATGGTCTGTACTAAACGGAACAGGTACGGCAACTATAACTGGTGGAGGAGTTCTTACAGGAACTTCACCTGGTACTGTAACCGTAAGATATACTATTGGGACATGTACTCCTGCTACATTCAATGTAACGGTAGTTGCACCCCCACCAGCAATTGGCGGTGGCGCTATTACAGTTTGTACTGGTGCTAATACGCCAGCTTTTACTAACGCAACTGGAGGAGGAACATGGTCTATTATTAACGGTACAGGTTCTGCTACAATAAACCCTGCTACTGGTGTAGCAACAGGTGTTACAGCAGGAGATGTAACCGTAGTTTATACGGTTTCAGGATGTAGTACAACTACAAACTTAACCGTAACAACCGTACCGGTAGTAGTTACTGGCCCAACACCAACAAATGCCGCTACTGGAATTTGTTATTCTGGTGTAGGAGCAATTTCAAGTATTTCTTGGGGAGCTTCAAGCGGCGCTTCTTCTTACGATGTTTATTTTGGAGCAGGAAGTGTTCCTGGAACAGTTACTGCTAACGTAGCTACAAATTCATATAACACAGGAGCTTTAGCAGCAAGTACAACATACTTTTGGAGAGTGGTTGCTATAAATGCTTGTGGAAACGCAGTTACTTCTGCAACTTTCTCTTTTACAACAGCTGCAGCGCCATGTGTACCTTCTTATTGTGTACCAACTTTCACAAGTGGAGTTGAACCAATTAGTAATGTAACTTTTAATACAATTAACAATACAAGTGCAAATGTTTGTAGTGCTGGTTTACAATATGAAGACTTCTCTGGAACAAGCACAACAGTTATTAAATCTTCTATTTATAACCTATCTGTAACAGGAAACACTTGTGGAAATTTCACAAACAACATAAGAGCTTATGTTGACTGGAATATTGATGGTGATTTCCTTGACGCTGGAGAGAGTTTCGATATAGGAACCATAACTAACTCTGCAACCGGAATAGCAACACTACCTATTACAATTCCAGCTGGTGCCACAACAGGTGTTGCCAGAATGCGTATTATGAAAAGATTTGGTGGCTATCCAACTTCAGCTTGTCAAACTGGTGCTGGTTTTGGACAAGCAGAAGATTATAGTTTAAATATCATTGAGCCTGCAAATTGTACTGGAATGCCTTTAGCGGGTACAGCAACACCAGCAACTCAAACAATAACTACAGGAACTTCTACAAATATATCTGTAGTTGGTTATTCTACAAATTTAGGAATCACGTTCCAATGGCAACAAGCAACAGCTCCGGCTGGACCTTATACAAATGTTGTTGGCGGAAGTGGAGCAACAACTGCGACCTATACAACACCAAACTTAGCGACACCTACCTATTATATATGTGTTGTTACTTGTACAAATAGTAGCTTAAGTGCTAACTCAACTGTAGCCGAAGTTTTAGTTGCTAATCAAGTTTTAGTTAGCGGCCTTGGCACGAACAATGTAAATTGTGGTACCAATGTAGTATTAAAAGACCATGCAGGTGATGCAAACTATGGAAATGCTAGAGATGATTGGTCTGCATTAAATGTTACTTCAACTGCTGTTGTAAACATCAGCGGAACCTATGATACTCAAAGTGGTAGTGATGGTATCATCTTATATGACGGTGTAGGAATTTTAGGAACACAATTAGCAGTTTACACAGGAACTGGAACTATTAATTACACAGGAACACCTGGGCAAACCATAACAGTAAGATTTGTATCAAACGGTTCTGTTGTAGCATCAGGTTTTGTACTAAATGTAACTTACAGCGGAAATTGTAATATTCCTTGTGTGGCACCTACTGCATTACCTACTGCATTATCTTTAACAGCAACAGGTACTGTAATTTCAGGAGCATTTACACATGCGGTTCCACAACCTGACAACTACCTTGTAGTTGTTAGTACTAACCCAGTTGCCCCTACTCCTGCAAACGGTACAAGTTATGCAGTTGGAGCTACAGTGGGTGCTGGTTATACTGTAGTTGCAAATGGAACTAATAATTCTTTTTCTGCATCAGGACTATTAAACTCAACTACTTATTACATATACGTATTCTCATTTAATAGATTATGTATTGGAGGCCCTTTATATTTAGGAAACTTAAACGGAAGCATTACTACAACTGCTACTGATCCTTACTGTATAGCCACATCTAACGTAAGTACACGATATATTGAAAACATATTCACAGTTGGAGCAATTACTAACTTAAATAATATGGGAACTGGTAGAGCTCCAAGTGGCTATGCCGACTATACTGCTTCTACCCCAGTTACTCAAATTCCAGGAGGTGGTGTTGCAATCGATTATTTACTAAGAGTTTCAAGACAGTTTATTAGCATGTGGGTTGACTGGAACAATGATGGAGACTTCGTAGATGGTGGAGAGGCTGTTTATACCTCTACTGCCGTTCAAACCATTGAAGGAACAGGAGGATTTGTAGTTCCGCCAGCACAACCATTAGGAACGTACAGAATAAGAATCAGAACACACGAAACAGTATCTGCAATTAATCCTTGTACCTCGCCTTATCCAACAGGTGAAACAGAGGATTACAGATTAGTTGTAGTTGCAGACTGTTTAGCAAAACCAGTTGCTCTATACGATGGATCACGATGTGATAACGGAACAGTTGTTTTGGGAGTAGAAGGTTCTGCTGGAGTAACTGAATTTAGATTTTACGATTCATTATATGGTGGTAACTTAATAGGAACGCAAGCAGCTGTACCAGGAACAACTAACTGGACAACTCCTTTCTTAACTGCAACTACTAAATATTATGTTACTGCTTTTAACGGAAGTTGTGAATCATGGTATAGAGAAGAAATTATAGCAACTGTAAATCCTACAGCTAACATTGTAGTTACACCTTCTGTTCCAGAAGTGTGTGGTGAAAATAATGTTGTTCAAATTGACGCAGGTGGTGACGAAGTAATTGACTACTTAGTTAATGAAGAATTTGAAGGTGGTTTGGGAACAATGGTAAGATTCAACGTAGCAGGTCAAGCAAACGTTGACACGCAATGGACAGGAAGAACAAGTCCGTATGTTCCAGTTGGATCTGTATGGAAACCAGCCCTTACATCAAGAGCTATTGGAAATGGATTTGCTTTAGCTAATTCCGATTTTACAGCACCAAACCCTAAAGACACACAACTTAGAACAGCTGTATTAGACGCATCTGCTTACAGTGATTTAACATTAAGCTTTAGACATCATTTCTCTTATTATCCAGGAGAGCCTGTACAATTTGGTTATGTTGATGTTTCAACAGATGGTGGGGCTTCTTGGCCAACAACTTTAGCAACTTATACGTCAAACCAAGGATTTGCTGGGCAATTCTCGACCGTAAATATAGATTTATCTGCATTTGCCGGACAACCAAGTTTAATGGTTCGCTTTAGATATTACCTGGCTGGAGGATCAGCATGGTGTAATGGCTGGGCTATTGATGATGTACAATTATATGGTACGCGTCCATTAAACACAACATTTACATGGACAGGTGGAACAGTTGATGCATTTATCGACCCAGCTTGTTCAACACCTTACGTAGCACAAGCAGTATCAACTGTGTATGTTAGACCTACGGCTTTACAGTTAGCTTCAACTTCATGGTCGTTTACAGCAAATGCAACACTTGGTAATGGATGTCCAATATCAGAATTTATTGTAATTAATAATAAAACTAAACTTTGGAAGGGTAATGTTGACAACAATTGGTACAACGCAAACAACTGGGAACCAGTAGGTGTACCAGATGCAAATACTTGTGTATTTATATACCCAGGAACTCCAGCTATTAATACTTCAAATATTAATACTGCAACTAATGATGGTTTTGCAAAAACCGTAACTGTTAGACCTTCTGGAGTACTTACAATACATCCAGGTAATGATTTAACTGTAACTGATAACGTTACTGTTGATGCTGGAGGAACATTCAATATTGAAAACTCAGGAAGTTTAATTCAAGTTAACAATTTAGCTAATAGTGGTAACATTTCAATGAGAAGAAATGTCAACTTAAGAAAACTAGATTATGTGTATTGGTCTTCACCAGTAGCAAATTTCCAAGTAAGCGCAGTATCGCCTGGTACATCGGCTGGATATAGATTCAAATGGATTCCAACAATTGGAACTAATCTTAATGGTTGGGGTAACTGGACAGCAGCTAACGAAGCAATGGTAGCCGGAAAAGGTTACATTGTAAGAGGCCCTAATACGTACACTACAGTTCTTCAAAACTTTACCGCTAACTTTGTAGGTGTTCCTAATAATGGTATTATCAATATGCCTATAAGCAGAGGTATTTATGATGGTGCTGATTATGCAACAGGAGCATCAGCAACTCTAGCTACAAGAGATGATGACAACTGGAATTTAATTGGTAACCCATATCCTTCAGCTGTAAATGCTAATTTATTCTTAGCTACTAATACAAACATTGCAGGATTCATCAAGTATTGGACACATGGTACTTTACCATCAGCGGTTACATCTGATCCGTTTTACAACAATTATGCTCAAAACTATACTGTTGGAGATTATGTAACTTACAATGCTACTGGAGCTAATCCAGCAATTGGAAATGGAAATATTGCTGCAGGTCAAGGATTCTTTGTATTAATGAACCACAGTTCTGCCGCTACAACCGAAAATGTAGTTTTCAATAATAGCATGAGAAGAAATGATTACAGAAATGATATTTTCTACAGAAACGCGAATGTAACCGACGCGGGTAGTGAAGAAAAACACAGAATTTGGTTAAATTTAATTACACCTTCTTCAACTTCAAGCACAACTTTGATTGGTTATATAGCTGGTGCAACTAATGAACTAGACCGTATGTTTGATGCACCTGCTTTAGATGTAAAAACGAATTTTGAATTGTATTCTTTCTCAAATGCAGACAAATTAAATATTCAAGGTAAGGCATTGCCATTTAATAATGAAGATTTAATACCATTAGGGGTTAAAATCTCACAAAATGGAATACACACTTTAGGAATTTCAACAGTTGATGGTCTATTTACAGATACTGCTCAAAACATTTATTTAGAAGATAAAACATTAGGAATAACTCACGATTTACGTGTTGCTCCGTATAGTTTTACTGGAGCAGTAGGTAACTACGAAAATCGTTTTGTTTTGAAATTCAATAATGCGACTTTAGGAAATGAAGACTTTACTGCTAATGCAGTAACTGTTTATACAAATGAATTTATCAACATTACTGCAACGAATCAAACTATTAAATCTGTTAAAATTTATGATTTATTAGGACGCGTTTTAGGAACATTTGATAATGTAAATTCAGAAACATTTACTAGCAAAAACATTGCAAAAACTCAAACTGCTTTATTAGTAGAAGTTAAACTTGACAATGGTGCAACCAAAACTTACAAAGTGATTTTCTAATTAAAAATCTCAAAATAATTTAAAAAAGGCTAACAATTATGTTAGCCTTTTTTTTGTTTTACCAAATCCGCAACCAATACAACTTAAAAAAATGAAAAGTGTTTATTTATCGATATAGCCTTCTAAAGTTATCAACAAAATAACGTTTTCTTAACAAATGTTTCATTTTAAGCTTGCTCAATTCACATAAAAAAGTATTTTTGTGTCAAAATCAACACAATCAACTATAAACTACAATTTATTAACTTAAAATGAAAACTCTTCCCTACTCTTGGAAAAACTTTCTGGTTTTTCTATTTTTTATTTTTACTACTATTACGTTTGCGCAAAGTGGAAATGATAATTGCTCGAGTGCAACTGCCTTAACACTAGGAACAACTTGTACAAACACTGCTTTTACCTTTACAGCTAATACAGTAGAAACTGGCGCTGCAGACCCTGCACTTTGTAACACAGTCACTGCATCAAGAGATGGTTGGTACACATTTACAACTGGAGCAACTACAAACCAGATAACATTAAACGCTACAACAAACAGACCTTGGGTTGTAGCAATATATTCCGGAAATTGTAGTGGGTTTACTCAAGTCGCATGTAATAATGCAGGCCAAAATACAGCAATATCATTAAACCCAACCGTTTTACCAAACACTACATATTATATTAGAATTGGACGAACAAACGTAAATACAAATGCCTGGACAGGAACAGTTTGTGTTTATGACACTACACCTGCCGCTTGCACAGGAACCCCAACAGCTGGTACAACTTCTGTTTCACCAACTTCTGGTGCGGCTGGTTCAAGTTATACAGTTTCAAATACAGGTCATGCTACAGGTTCAGGCATTACTTATCAATGGCAATCCAATACTAATGGCGCTGGATGGGTAAATGTTGGAACTTCGTCAAGCACTTATTCTAATACTACTGCTACGGCTCCAGCATCTGGAACTGTAATTTGGAGATTAGTTGTAACATGTACTGCTAGTGGGCAAAGTTCTAACTCAACAACGGCTACTTTTACAGTAACTTCTACTTCAAACTTCACTTGTGCAACAGCAAGAAATCTTCCTTGTGGAACGACAAATCTAGCAGGTACAACTGTTGGCTCTTCAAATACTCCTCATGGTACAGGATGCTTAATTTCAAATTATGGCGCTTGGTACACTTTTGTAGGTGATGGACAACTAACATCAATATCATCAACAGCAGGAGCTGGCTATGATCATGAATTATCAATTTCTTCAGGAAGCTGTGGAACATTTACAAATTTAGCATGTCAAGATAGCGGATTAAGTGGTGGCATAGAAACTTATACATTTACTGCAACAGCAGGAGTAACTTACTATGTTTATGTTGCACATTATTCTTCCGGAAGTACAACAACAGGAACTTTTACCATTTCTAGAACTTGTATTGCACCAATAACAAATGATAATTGCGCAGGTGCTATCAGCGTACCTGTTAACCCAACAAGAACTTGTACTTCTACTGTAGCTGGTAGTATCATAGGAGCTACAGACTCTGGAGTTACGACAAGTGGTTGTGGAGGAACTGACGATGATGACGTTTGGTACAGCTTTGTTGCTACTTCAACTACACATCATATTGAATTATTGAATGTAGTTGGAAGTACTACAGATTTATATCACGCCGTTTATAGTGGCACATGTGGTAGTTTAGGAGCTGCAATTTTGTGTTCTGATCCAAATACCAGCGTAGTAACAGGATTGACTCCTGGAAACACTTATTACTTACAAATTTATTCTTGGGGAAGTTCGTCAGGTCAAAACACAACATTTGATATTTGTATTTCGACCGATCCAGTTTGTACAACTCCTGGCTCACAAGCATCAGTATTTACAGCAGGAACCATTACTTCGAATTCCTTTCCTGCTACTTTTTCAGGAACAGCAGACGGATTCTTAGTTATTCGCTCTACTTCAGCTACTCCTCCATCTGCACCAGTAAATGGTGTAGTTTACACAGGTGCTAACATCGGAACTTTAGGAGCCGGATTAACTTTAGTTCAAAACGGAGCGTCAACAACCATTCTTGGAACGGGATTAACTGGTAATACTCGTTATTACTATTATATTTATGCTTACAATAATACCGCATGTTCAGGAGGTCCTTTATACAATACTTCTAGTCCTTTAACCGGAAATGCGGTAACATGCCCAGCATCACCTTCACCAGTAAACACTGCAAGTACCTTAACTAGTATTAACTTCTCATGGCCTTCTTCTTTGGGAGGCGGAATTAACGCTGTTACATACCAATTACAAGTTACTACTGATGCTGGATTTACAGCTAATGTAGCTGGTTCACCTTTTACAATTAATGACCCTACAACTTCACAAAACGTTGCAGGTTTAACTTCAAATACAACTTACTATTATAGAATCAGAGCCAATAATGGTTGTTGGAGCGCTTATACAAGCGGTTCTGCCACAACAGGTTATTGTACTTTTACTACCTCAAGTAGTTCTTATTGGATAAGTAACTTCTCAACTACTGGTGGTAGCACTAATATTAATAGAAATTCAAATTACACAGCTGGAGGTTATGCTAATTACTCTGGTACAGATATTGTTACACAAATATTAGGACAGTCTTTCAATTTTTCAACCACGATGAGTTCTGGAACTCATGGAATTAACATTTATGTAGACTGGAATAACGATTTAGATTTTAATGATGCTGGTGAGTTAGTATATGCAAGTGGTGTCTATGTTGGATCAGCCACTGGAACAATAACAATTCCAGGAGGAACAACAGTTGGTAATCACAGAATGAGAGTAGTCGCAAACTACTTAGATGAAAACCCTACTGCTTGTGGCTCTAACACTTACACCGAAGCTGAGGATTATACTATAAATGTAGTAGCACCTGCAGCATGTACAGGAACACCAAATGCAGGAACTGCTACTGCAACTCCTAATACAGGATGGCCAGGTTCAACCTACATCGTTGCAGCTACAGGTTATTCAATTGCATCTAATTTAACTTTTCAATGGCAATCTAGTACTGATGCTGGAGCTACATGGACTAATGTTGGCGCACCAACTAGTTCTTATGCAAACTATACAGCTACCGCTCCTGCAAGTGGAGTGATACTATGGAGATTGAGAGTTACTTGTACAAATAGTAGTCAATCAGCCAATTCTACAACAGCAACGTTTACAACTATGGCAGTTAGTGATGTAGAAACAGGTTGTCCAAATGTAGAATCTGGAGGTTTAGGATTAAATGGAGCCGATCCTGCAGCTATCAATTGTACTGCAGCATCAACTTGTGTTGACTTAGAAGCTACCTATTTAGATTTAGGAAACACCACAAATTATATTGTTGAGCCAATTGCATATAATCCACCATTTGCTTTCACAGGATTAGCAAACCCTATTGTTTTAGGTACAGATGATTATTGGAGTAATCAAGTTGTTGATTTACCTTTCGATTTTTGTTATTTTGGAAATACATATGACCGAGTTTTACCTGGTCCAAATGGGGCTTTGACATTTGACACCTCATTAGTTGGAGCTTACGCAGGTTATTCATTCGCAAATAATTTACCAAGTACTACAGGCGCTTTATTTAACAACACTATTTATGGTGTTTATCATGACATCAACTCCACGTATGGTGGCCAATTTGGTTGGGAATTAGTAACATTATCAACTGGGTGTAGAGCTTTAGTTGTTGCTTACAATAATGTTCCTATGTTTTCAAACAATGCTATTCTTTATTCGGGAATGATTGTGTTGTATGAAAACTCAAACATTATTGAAGTATATGTAAAAGAGAAAAAAATTGACAATTACAACATTAGTCCTTGGAATGGCGGTAATGCTATTATTGGTTTACAAAATAGCGATGGTACATTAGCAGTTGTTCCTCCAGGAAGAAATGGATTAGATACTAACTGGGAAGCCACAGGAGAAGCTTGGCGTTTTGTGCCAGATGGTGCTTCAATTGCAACTCTAGAATGGCATGAAGGATCAGGAACATCAGGTCCTGTTATTGGAACTACTCCAACACTTCAAGTATGCCCTACTTCTACTACTACCTATACAGCTGAAATCACTTATACTTTATGTGATGGAAGAACTATTATAGAAACAGACGAAACTACTGTTACTATTAATGGCGCAAAAGTTTGGGATGGTTCTGTAAGTACAAACTGGAACGTAGCTAACAACTGGACTCCTGCTGGTGTTCCAACAGCTTCAGACTGTGTAGTGATTCCTGACACAGCTAACGACCCAATTATTTCAGGCACTAACTTTAATGCTTTAGGTTTAAACTTGACTGTTGATAATAATGCAACTTTAACTGTTACTCCTGATAATTATTTAACAATTACAGACTGGGTTAACATCAATACTACTGGTAATTTAGTTTTACAAAATAGCGCTAGTTTGATTCAAATTAACAATGATGTGAATCAAGGAACAATGAATATGACTAGAACGGCAGACATCCGTAAATTAGATTATGTGTATTGGTCTTCACCGGTGACAAATTTCAATTTGAGTAATGTTTCTACTGGTACTACTGGTAATAAATACAAATGGACACCAACAATTCCAACCAATACAAACGGTTTTGGAAATTGGGTAGGCGCAAATGAGATTATGGCATTAGGAAAAGGTTACATTGTTAGAGGTCCAGATAGTTATACAACTACTCTAGCTCCATTCAATGCCGTGTTTATAGGAACACCAAATAATGGAACTATTACTACACCTATCTCAAGAGGCACTTGGAACGGAGGTTCTTATGCAACAGGTGTTTCAACAACTCCTGGAACAAACAATGACGACAACTGGAATTTAATTGGAAATCCATATCCTTCTGCAGTAGACGCAATTGACTTCTTAACGTTAAACACTAATATTGATGGTTTTATAAACGTTTGGACACATGGAACTTTACCAAGTTCAGCTATTGCAGATCCTTTTTACAATAATTATGTTTATAATTATACGCCTGGAGATTATATCACTTACAATAGTTCAGGCGCTTCAGCTGGTCCTGGTGCATTTGGAGGTTATATTGGGGCTGGTCAAGGATTCTTTGTATTAATGAATCACACTTCTGCGTCTACTTCTGAAAATGTTACTTTTAACAATTCAATGAGAAGTAGTGCATATGACAACACTCAATTCTTTAGAACATCTGATGACAATGGTAGAATTTGGTTAGATTTAATTGCAGCAAATGGTTCAAACGTAAGAAATTTAGTTGCTTATGCAGATGGAGCTACCAATAATAGAGATCGTATGTTTGATGCGATTACTGATGAGAAATTAAGTTTAAATTTATATTCAGCTATTGGAGATGAGTTTATGAAAATTCAAGGTAGAACTTTACCATTTGACCAAGAAGACCGAGTTCCTATGGGAATAAAAATTCCTCAAAATGGTAATTACACTATTGGAATTGCAGCAGTTGATGGTTTCTTTACTGATACAAATCAAAACATCTATTTAGAAGATAAAGCAACTAATATCATTCATGATTTAAGACAAAATCCATACAGCTTTACAGCAGATGCAGGAAATTACACAACTCGCTTTGTACTAAGATATACAAATGAAACCTTGGGCGGAGACGATTTAATAGCTGATGAAGCAAATTTATGGATTATTAGTTCAGATGTTTTATCAGTAAAATCAACTAAAAACGAAATTAAATCTGTGCGTGTTTTTGATGTTTTAGGAAGACATTTAGCGTATTATCCAAATGTTGATGGATATGAAGTACCTTTAAGTACCATTCAAAAAAACAATGCTGGTTTGATTATTCAAGTAACATTATCTAACGGAACTGTTATTAGTAAAAAAGCGATTTACTAAACAAATAAAAACTTTAATAAAGAAAAAGCCCCAACGTAATGTTGGGGCTTTTTCTTTTATGTCTTAGATTCCATATTTAATTAAAAATCAAAAAAAATAACACTTTTTTTAATTTTTGTTATAATATTTTGGACTTGATTATTAAAATCATACCTTTGCACCCGTTTTAAAAACCCCTATATTTGAAAACTTATTATATGAAAAAAGTATTATTTATCATTTCTACATTGCTTATTGGTGCAAACATAACAGCACAAGTGGGTGTTGGCACAACTTCACCTGCCGGAGCACTTGACATAACATCAACAAATGATGGTTTATTAATTCCGAGAATAGTCTTAACCGCTACTAATGTGGCAACTGTAACAACTCCAACAGAATCTGAATTAGTTTATAACACAGCTACATCTGCAGTAGGGCCTAACCAAGTTACTCCTGGTTTTTATTATTGGAACGGGACATTATGGGTAAGAGTTGCAACTGGTAGTTCTAATGATTGGGCTTTAACTGGAAATTCAGGAACTACACCTGGAACAAATTACATAGGAACTAGTGATGCTCAAGATTTAAGAATAAAAACTGGAGGAAATGATAGGTTAAATATATCTAACACTAATGGTCAAGTTCAGTCCTACTTTGCAGGAACTAATACAGAACCCGCTTTCTCTTGGAATGCAGATTCTAACACAGGAGTGTTTCGCTCTGCAGCAGACAATTTAGGATTAACAACTAATGGTGTTGAAGGATTAAGAGTAAGAGAAAATAGTAATGTCAGTATAGGTGCAACTTACGCATCAACAAATGCCGCACCAACAAATGGATTAAGAGTAGAAGGAAATACTGTAATTGGAAAAGCATCTGGAGAAGATTCTAGAGATAGTTTTTCATCACATACTTCTGCATCTTCATTTCAAACAGTAAATGGTTATCCAAATAACACTAAGAAAAGAGCAATTTCTGGTTATGCTGACGATAGTGGTATTGGTGTATTTGGAGTTTCAAACAAAACTGGATATGGAGTAGTTGGTTTAACTCAATCGGGCACAATTTCAAGCTTTGTACAAACTGGAGAAGGTGTATTAGGTCAAGCCGATGGAGCTACTGATGCTTCAATTACAAAAATTCCAATCGGTGTACATGGTATTATTGATGAAACAGTTTCTGGTAAAATAGTTGCTACACCTGTTTTAGGAGAAAATAATAATATTACAATTGGTACAGGATTAGGTGGAGGTGCCTATAATTCTTCAGCACCTGCAATTGCAGGAGTATATGGTAATATTGGAACAAGAGCTACTTCTGTTTCTACTAATACATATCAGTTTGGTGTTATTGGAGATATATTATTATTAAACGGGGGTGCTGGCCAACCAGATGCAACCGGAGGAGTATTAGGAACTAGTGCAAGTGGTGATTTTGGTATTTTAGGATATAAATCAAAAAACGGTACAAATTATAGTGTATATGCAGGAACAACAAACAATGATTATGGAAATGGAACTGGTAGACTTTCTAATTCAAATATAGCTAACAACAAAATTGGTCTAGGAATTAATGGTGGTTTTATGGGTGGTTACGTTAAAGGAAATCAATTTGGATTAATGACACAAGGTGATGAATTTGGAATGTATGTTCAAGGAAATACAATTACAAACGAACCAATTGTACAATTAACAGAAACAAATAATGCACAAAGAACAATCTCATATACCGCAACTTCTACTGAAGTAGATGTAACAACAAGAGGTGTAGGAAAACTTTCTAATGGAGAAAGTTACATTACATTCAAAGAAGCATTCAAAAATTTAGTTTCTAACAATGAAGCAATTAATATTACCATTACTCCTACTGGAGAAACTAATGGTGTTTATATTAGTAAAGTTACAAATGATGGTTTCTATGTAAAAGAAAACACAAACGGAAGAAGCAATGCATCTTTTAATTGGACGGCAATTGGAACTAGAAAAGGTTATGAAAATGGGGTAGTAATTTCAGATACTGTTTTATCTAACAATTTTGACAAAAACATGAATGGAGTTATGAATAATGATGGTGGTAAAGAAGAAGGAACTCCTATCTATTTTGATGGAAATAATGTTCGCTTTGAGAGAATACCAGAAGGAATTATTCAATACAATACAAAAGAAGCACCTAAAAAGAAATAATTTAGAACTTCAAAAAATTCCAAAAAGGCCTCTTCTTTAAATAGTCGAGGTCTTTTTCATTTGTATAGGCTTCCCGTTCAAAAGAAATATTATAATAAGCCTCTCTCCTATCTTTATATTGAATTAACCTCACCAAATATTCAACAAAATACCAAACAAAAAAGAAAACAATCAAAAGTTCTAATTGTTGTTTGATATGAATTCTCTCATGATTCAATAATACAGCATGCGATTTATCTTTTTTATCAGATAAAAACACAAATGGAAAAAAGGTAAAACCCCTAAACCCTTTCGGAATTAAATATTTAAAAACTATTACAATCATTTCGTGCAAAGTTGCTAAATTTGTCGATATGAATAACGATTTAAATCCGAATAATTTAAAAGAAGGTGAAGATTTCTATTACACACCCGAAGGATACAAGTGTTTCACAGAAAAATACCATCTAAAAAGAGGCTATTGTTGTAAAAGCGGATGTAGACATTGCCCTTATGGTTTTGATAAAAAAACCGGAACTACCAAGAAAAAATAAAATGGACATACAATTATTCAAATACCGAATCAAAATTCACAAGTCCTATCACAGGTCAGACATTCGTTATCCCTAGTTTTCTAAGTTATGACTTTAGGAAAAAATAATGTAAACGAATTAACACAACAAAAATGACATTCCAAGAACAAATACTACAAGGCATTCCATCGGTTTTACCAAATCCAAAACCGTATGAAACTGAAATAAATCACGCACCAAAAAGAAAAGAAATTCTTTCAAACGAAGAAAAAAAATTAGCTTTAAAAAATGCACTTCGCTATTTTGATGCGAAACATCATGCTGAATTAATTCCAGAATTTAAAGCTGAATTAGAAACTTACGGAAGAATTTACATGTATCGCCTACGTCCAGACTACAAAATGTATGCTAGACCAATTTCAGAATATCCTGGAAAATGCGAACAAGCAAAAGCGATTATGTTGATGATTCAAAACAACTTGGATTATGCCGTAGCACAACATCCGCATGAGTTAATTACCTATGGTGGAAACGGAGCTGTTTTCTCAAATTGGGCTCAATATTTATTGACCATGAAATATTTGGCAGAAATGACTGAAGAGCAAACTTTAGCCATGTATTCTGGTCATCCAATGGGATTATTTCCATCGCATAAAGACGCACCAAGGGTTGTGGTTACTAACGGAATGGTTATCCCAAATTATTCTAAGCCAGACGATTGGGAAAAAATGAATGCGTTAGGTGTTTCGCAATACGGACAAATGACGGCTGGAAGTTATATGTATATTGGTCCACAAGGAATTGTACATGGAACAACAATCACCGTTTTAAACGGATTTAGAAAAATTAAAAAATCTCCAAAAGGCGGATTATTCGTAACTTCTGGATTAGGAGGAATGAGTGGCGCTCAACCAAAAGCCGGAAATATTGCAGGTTGCGTGACCGTTTGTGCTGAAGTTAATCCAAAAATCACACACATTCGTCATTCACAAGGTTGGATTAACGAAATTGTAGAAGACATTACATTGCTTGTTGCAAGAGTTCGAAAAGCATTAGAAAATCAAGAAGTAGTTTCTATTGCTTATTTAGGAAATATAGTAGATGTTTGGGAACGTTTTGATCAAGAAAATTTACACATCGATTTAGGTTCTGATCAAACATCATTGCATAATCCTTGGGCTGGAGGCTACTACCCTACTGGTTTTTCATTTGAAGAATCGAATGAGATGATAGCTAATAATCCTGAGAAATTCAAAGAAGAAGTTCAAAAAACCTTACGTCGTCATGCGGCAGCGATAAACAAGCACACTGCAAAAGGAACGTATTTCTTTGATTACGGGAATGCCTTTTTGTTAGAAGCTTCTCGTGCTGGAGCAGATATTATGGCAGAAAACCATATCGATTTTAAATATCCAAGTTACGTCCAAGACATTATGGGACCTATGTGTTTCGATTATGGTTTTGGACCATTTCGTTGGGTTTGTGCTTCAGGAAATCCAGAAGATTTAGCTAAAACAGATAAAATTGCTTGTGATGTTTTAGAAGAAATGATGAAAAACTCGCCAGAAGAAATCCAACAACAAATGGCCGATAACATTCAATGGATAAAAGGTGCTCAAGAAAATAAATTGGTAGTGGGCTCTCAAGCTCGTATTTTATATGCTGATGCCGAAGGAAGAATTAAAATCGCGGAAGCTTTCAATCAAGCAATTGCACGTGGAGAAATTGGTTACGTAATTTTAGGAAGAGATCATCACGATGTTTCAGGAACAGATTCACCTTATCGCGAAACTTCTAATATTTATGATGGTTCTCGTTTTACAGCTGATATGGCCATTCAAAACGTAATTGGAGATAGCTTCCGAGGCGCAACTTGGGTTTCTATTCACAATGGCGGTGGCGTTGGTTGGGGCGAAGTAATTAACGGTGGTTTTGGTATGGTTCTTGATGGTAGTAAAGAAGCATCAAGACGCTTAGAGTCAATGCTTTTCTGGGATGTAAACAACGGAATTTCAAGAAGAAGTTGGGCAAGAAATGAAGGAGCCATTTTTGCAATAAAAAGAGCTATGGAGACGCAACCTTTATTGAAAATTACCATCCCTAATATAGTAGATGAATCATTGTTATAATTTCAAGTTTAAAGTAAAAGGAAATCAACTTTAAAACTTGAAGCCTTAAACTTTAAAAACCTGTATTTATGAAAACGTTAAAATTACTTTCGATTCTTTTTATAGCAACTCTTGCTTCTTGTAGTTCAGTAAGAGTGAATGCTGATTATGATAAAAAAGCAACTTTTACCAACTACAAAACATATGCTTATTTAAAAAGCGGAATTGATAAAGCTGAAATTTCAGATTTAGATAAAAAGAGAATTTTATATTCGATAGAAGAAGTAATGGCAACCAAAGGCTTTACCAAATCTGAAAATCCTGATGTTTTGATTAGTATTTTCACAAAGGAAAGAGAACGTGTAGATATTTATCAAAACTATGGCTTTGGCTGGGGTTGGAACCCTTGGTGGGGCATGGGACATACTAATGTGACTACAACTCCAGAAGGAACTCTTTTCATAGACATCATTGATGCTAAAACCAAAGAATTAGTTTGGCAAGGCGAAGGAAGTGGTTACTTAACAAAAAATACAGACAAAAAAGATGCTCGCATTAAAGAGTTTGTTTCAAAAATTTTGGAGCAATATCCTCCAAAATAATATTTGTAAAGGCGTAAAATAAAATTTACGCCTTTTTTTATATTATTAATACTTACATAATATTAGTCGTTAGTTGTTTTTGTAACTTTGCACCCGCTTTTCAAATGAAGCTTTTTACAGCATGAATTTTTTTAAGGTTTTAACCCTATCTATAAGCTTGTTTTTATTTTCAAATTACAGCTTTTCACAATGCTTTGAAATAGAAAGTATCTTGGTAGATGCGTGTGACAATACCACAGATGAAGCTTACAATGAAATGTTTCGAATGAGAATTGGAGGAGCAGCATTAAATACAAATACTTTAAATGTTAATTGGCCAGCACAAACGTGGCTTGGATTGGTTCAAAATGCAGCAACAGCTGCCAAAGTTTCGCAATTAAACGCAGCTATCGTAGCAGCCGGTGGTTGTGGTCAAATTTTAGAACCCACTGGAGGAGTTCTTCCTGCTAATTCAACTGTTATTGTAGTTACAAGCCCTAATTTAGATACAACTTTGAATTCTTTTGGAGCTTTAACTTCTACTATTTATATGATATTCCAAAATACTCCAGCATCTGCAAATGCAGGGCATTTCGGGAACTATAATGCAACTCCAGCCACTCGAACTTTAGCTGTTACTTTTGGTGGCGGATGTTCTGACTCTGTGACATATCAAAGAGCTAATTTAGTAAACATCTTTGGAGCAGTTGGAGGTTCAGTATCCGACTTAAATGGTTCTACTGTAAATTTCACTGCTTCAGGAACCGCTTCTTATGTTAATAATGGATGTACTGCCCCTATCCCTCCTTTCACAGTTGAAGCAGGAACTACACCAATTACTGCATGTCCTGGGCAAATTATCAATTTAACAGGAACTGCTCAAGGTCAAACAAGTGTTACCTGGACAGCAGCTTCTGGAAGTTTTTCAAACCCAAATAATTTAGCCACTTCTTATACTGTACCTCTAAGCGCAACCAGCGGTAGTTCTATAACCTTAACTTTATCAGTAACTAATTCCTGTTCAGCTACAATTACAGACAATATCATAATTAATGTTGGCGGACCAAGTCTTACATTAGCTTCTGGTTCTAATACACAAAGTGTTTGTTTAGGCGCTTCTATTTCATCTATAACGTATACATTTGGTGGTGGTGCAACCGGAGTAAATGTTTCTGGTTTACCAGCTGGTGTCACTTCAATTGTTTCTGGAAATAATGTTGTTATTAGTGGAACACCAACTACTACAACAGGTTCTCCTTTCAATTATAGTATTACTACCACAGGAGGTTCTTGTGGAAATGTTACTACAAACGGAACTATAACTATTAGTAATAGTGGTTCATTAAATTTATTTTGTGATACCGGAAACTCAACTCCAACATCCTTAGCATTTGATTTTAGTAACGTGGGACAAAGTAGTTTTACTTATAGTTACACTATTGATGGCGGAACCCCTATTACAGGAACACATTTTGCCCCTTCGAATTTCACAGTTTCCGGATTAACTCCAGGGCAAACCGTAATTTTCACATTAACTGCAAATGGAGTTTCTTGCGTTCCATCTCAAACTGTAAATTGTTCTACATCTTGTCCAACCCCAACACTTGCTTTAACTTCGGCAACTGGAACAAATACGCAATCAACATGTATTAATACCAACATAACTCCTATTACTTATACATTTGGAAACGGAGCTACAGGAGTGACTGTAACAGGTTTACCTGCTGGAGTTAATCATACTATTTCAGGAAATACGGTTACCATTAGTGGAGCACCCACATCAACAATAGGCTCTCCTTTTTCTTATTCGATTACTACAGTTGGTGGCTCATGCGGAAATGCTTCTCGAAACGGAACTATTACAGTAAATCCAAGTCCAACTTTGGTTCTAAACTCAACAGTAGCAACTACAAATCAATCTGTTTGTGTAAATACTTCCATTAATGCGATATCTTATACTTTTGGTGGTGGTGCAACTGGAGTAACAGTTTCAGGTTTACCAGCTGGTGTGAATTCAATTGTTTCTGGAAACACAGTTACTATTAGCGGAACTCCAACTACAACGACAGGTTCACCTTTTAACTACACCATAACTACTTCAGGAGGCTCTTGTGGAACTACATCTCTTAATGGGACTATAACCGTTAATCCAGCTGTAAGTTTAGCACTAACTTCAGCAACTAGTACAACAAATCAAATTGTTTGTGCTAACATTGCTATATTTCCTATAACTTATACTTTTGGAAATGGCGCTACAGGATACACAATTACTGGTTTACCAACTGGAGTTAGTCATACAGTTTCTGGAAATACAATTACCATAAATGGAGCTCCCACATCTACAACAGGTTCTCCTTTTTCCTATTCCATTTCTACCACAGGAGGTTCGTGTGGAACAGCTACTCTTAACGGAACTATCACAGTAAATCCAAGTCCAACTTTGGTTCTAAACTCAACAGTAGCTACTACAAATCAATCTATTTGTGTAAATACTTCAATTAATCCGATATCCTACACTTTTGGTGGAAGTGCAACTGGAGTAACTGTTTCAGGTTTACCGGCTGGTGTAAGTTCAATTGTTTCTGGAAATATTGTTACTATTAGCGGAACGCCAACTACAACAACAGGCTCCCCTTTTAACTACACTGTAACTACTTCAGGTGGCTCTTGCGGAACTATATCTCTTAATGGAACTATAACCGTAAATCCAGCTGCTACTTTAGCACTAACTTCAGCAATTAGCACAACAAATCAAATTGTTTGTACCAACACTACTATAATTCCTATAACTTATACTTTTGGAAATGGAGCAACTGGATACACAATTACTGGCTTACCAACTGGAATTAGTCATACGATATCAGGAAATTTGATTACTATAAGCGGAATTCCTACAGGAATTATAGGAACTCCTTATACTTACACCATTACCACTAATGGAGGTTGTGGTTCTCAGAATTTAGCAGGCGTTTTAACACTTACAAATGGAACAGCTCCTGTTTTTACACAAGTATTACCAATTTGTGCTGGAACAACTACTTCTCCATTACCAACAACATCAAATAATGGTATTACTGGAACTTGGTCACCTGCATTTAATAATAGTGCTACAGATACTTATACGTTTACACCAAATTCGGGACAATGTGCTTTAAACACACAAATGACAATACAAATTACTCCTAGTCCAACAATAACAAATGTAGCTTTCAGTTCTAATATTTGTTCAGGAAGTTCTACTGATATTGTTCTAACTAGTGATGTTATAAATACAACTTACACTTGGAGCGCAACGATATCTAATATCACAGGTTCTTATGTAACTAGTGGTAACGAGACCAATATCAACCAAATTGCTACATTAACAGATTCTGAGAATATTGGAACTATTACAATGGTAATTATTCCAAGAGCTAATGGATGTGATGGAACACCAAGAACTATTTTAATCACGGTTAATCCTAATCCAGTGATTGAGAGTGTTACCGTAGCAGACAATTCGGTTTGTTCGTCAACAAATGGTACTAATAATGTACATGTTGATATTGTTGGAAATATAAGTGGTATCACTTACACATGGACAGCTATCACAAATGGTGTAACTGTAGTGGGAGGAGTTACTTCTGGTAC
>NZ_SNZC01000006.1 GCF_004363695.1 Flavobacterium cheniae
CGTGTCATTCTTTTTTTGTCCGCCTCTCATTCGATTAGCGGGTGCAAAAG
Organism: Flavobacterium cheniae; assembly: GCF_004363695.1. GTDB lineage: Bacteria > Bacteroidota > Bacteroidia > Flavobacteriales > Flavobacteriaceae > Flavobacterium > Flavobacterium cheniae. The sequence continues at coordinate 51 of NZ_SNZC01000006.1, forward strand.
TACAACTCTTTTTTAATCTGGCAAGCTTTTTTGAAAAAATTTTTTGTTTATTTTTTCCTGACCACTTACCCAATATTTTTAAGAACTTATACTTCCCAATTCTTTCGTTTCGGGTCGGCAAAGATACTACCTTTACTTTTTATTATCCAAATCTTTTTTCAACTTTTTTTAAAGTTTTTTTGATTTGTTTAATTCTCAGTTTGTGTGTGAACTTCTGCTCTAATGCGGGTGCAAAAGTAGGAATCTTTTTTGTTCTCACAAGCCTTTTATAATCTTTTTTTGTTCTTTTTTTTGATACTTTTCTTAACTCTCTGATAACAAGGATTTAATATTAAAAGTTTTTTTTAGAGGTTTGTCGCAAGGAACACAATGGTGGCGCAATGGTCGCGAAGGGGATTGTTAAACATATAAGTCATATAAGCATTTTGATACTTATATATAATGGTGAAAAGTTCATAAAAGGAAGATATATTCCCCTTTACCTCTCTTTCTTCTAAGTGTTTGTTTAACATATAAGCCATATAAGTGGTTTGCTACTTATATATAGTGTGGTGAAAGTTCATAAAAGCAGTTAGCATGTTATGGGCTTAACTACGTTAAGCGGTAGCCTGCTGCGCAGGAGATTTAGCTTCGCTGAACTGACGTTTCTATTCTGCGGAATGACAAGTTCAAAATCAAGGGCAAATTCAAAGGCAAATCATTGCTCGCTTTGCGAGCCAGTGGAATAGTTATCTGGAATGCAAAACGTCTTGGCTAGCCCCGATGGGAGTGGAAATCCTTTTTCTTTTTTGTTGCCTTCGAGTACCTCAGGCAACAAAAAAGAAAAAGATTGTAGCGGACAGCGGGACTGAGAGTCTTTATGGAATGCCAAACGTCTGCTTCAAATCTTTTTTAACATTATACCTTATATATATTGTATGGATTTTATTAAAGGTTTATATTTGCAGCTTATAAATTTTAAAAAATGATAAAAGTTACTTTACCCGACGGGTCGGTTAAGGAGATGGCTCAAGGAGTTACTCCAATGGATGTTGCGAAAAGCATTAGTGAAGGTTTGGCTAGAAATGTAATTTCTGCTTCCTATAATGGTACCACTATTGAAACGACGACGACCTTAACGACGGACGGTACACTTATATTATATACTTGGAATGACAAAGAGGGTAAGAAAGCTTTTTGGCATTCGACTTCGCACGTGATGGCGCAAACATTGGAAGAAATGTTTCCTGGTATCAAATTAACACTTGGCCCTGCGATTGACAATGGTTTCTATTACGATGTGGATTTTGGTGATAAAAGAATTACAGATGCCGACTTCAAAAAGATTGAAGACCGTGTATTAGAAATTTCGAGAGAGAAACATGAATTTAAAATGCGTCCGGTTTCAAAAGCGGAAGCATTGGAAGTTTATAAAAATAATGAGTATAAAACAGAGTTGATTTCGAACTTAGAAGACGGAACGATTACTTTTTGCGATCATTCGAACTTCTTTGATTTGTGTCGTGGTGGTCATATTCCGAATACGGGAATTATCAAAGCGATGAAAATTTTATCGGTTGCGGGTGCTTACTGGAGAGGTGATGAGAAAAACAAACAGTTAACTCGTGTTTACGGAATTTCGTTCCCTAAACAAAAAGACTTAACGGATTACCTTGAATTATTAGAAGAAGCAAAACGTCGCGACCATAGAAAATTAGGAAAAGAATTGGATTTATTCCATTTTTCTCCTAAAGTAGGTCAAGGTTTACCGTTATGGTTGCCAAAAGGAGCAGCTTTGCGCGATAGATTAGAGCAATTCTTGAAAAAAGCACAGAAAAAAGCTGGTTACGAGCAAGTAGTTACGCCTCATATTGGAATGAAAGACTTGTATGTGACTTCTGGACACTATGCTAAATATGGTGCAGATAGTTTTCAACCGATTCACACACCAGCTGAAGGTGAAGAGTTCTTGTTAAAACCAATGAACTGTCCACACCACTGTGAAATTTACAATGCAAGACCTTGGTCGTACAAAGATTTACCAAAGCGTTATGCTGAATTTGGAACGGTTTATCGTTATGAGCAATCGGGTGAATTACATGGATTGACTCGTGTTAGAGGATTTACTCAAGATGATGCGCATATTTTCTGTACACCAGACCAATTAGATGCTGAGTTCAAAAATGTAATCGACTTGGTATTGTACGTTTTTGGTTCGTTAGGATTTGAAAACTTTACAGCTCAGGTATCGGTTCGTGATTTAGATAATCCGGATAAATATATAGGTAGCGTTGAAAACTGGGAAAAAGCAGAAAATGCAATTATCAGTGCAGCGAAAGATAAAGGATTGAATTATGTGATTGAAGCTGGTGAAGCAGCTTTCTATGGTCCGAAATTGGATTTCATGGTAAAGGATGCCTTAGGCAGAAGTTGGCAATTAGGAACTATTCAGGTAGATTACAATTTACCTGAGCGTTTTGAATTGTCTTATAAAGGTGCGGATGACAAGTTACATCGCCCTGTTATGATTCACCGAGCGCCTTTTGGTTCGATGGAACGTTTTATTGCTATTTTATTGGAACACACAGCAGGAAATTTCCCAATTTGGTTGATGCCTGAACAAGCTATAATCTTGTCTTTGAGTGAGAAATATGAAAATTATGCGAAAAAAGTTTTAGATTTGCTAGAAAATCACGAAATTCGCGCCCTAATTGACAACCGAAATGAAACAATCGGGAAGAAAATTAGAGAAGCGGAGATGAACAAATATCCGTTTATGCTGATTGTTGGCGAGGAAGAAGAGAAAAACGGAACGATTTCTGTGAGACAACGCGGACAAGAAGGAAAAGGAAATATATCGGTTACTATTGAGCAATTTGCTGCAATGATAAACGAAGAAATAAACAAAACATTAAAACAATTTTAAGTTTAACTAAAATCTTAAAGCCATAGCAATTAGAAACAACAGAGGTTTTCAACCTCGCGAAGAGAAAAAAGCAGCACACCGCATCAACAATTTGATTCGTGTTCCTGAAGTACGTTTAGTAGGCGAAAATATTGAGCCTGGAGTTTACAAAATAGCGGAAGCCCTTCGCTTAGCTGAAGAGCAGGAAGTTGATTTGGTAGAGATTTCTCCAAATGCTGAACCACCGGTTTGTAAGTTGATGGATTATGGTAAATTTTTGTACCAACAAAAGAAGAGAGATAAAGAACTTAAAGCTAAGTCAACTCAAATCGTTGTAAAGGAGATTCGTTTTGGACCTCAAACAGATGAGCATGATTATGAATTTAAGAAAAAGAATGCCCTTAAGTTTTTACAAGATGGTGCTAAATTAAAAGCATTTGTATTCTTTAAAGGACGTTCGATTATCTACAAAGAGCAAGGACAAATTTTGTTATTACGTTTGGCTCAAGAATTGGAAGAGTTTGGAAAAGTAGAAGCTATGCCAGTTTTAGAAGGAAAACGTATGATTATGTACATTGCTCCGAAGAAAAAAGGAAAATAAGAGATTGCCCAGCAAACTCTTTTGAAAAATAATAAGTAAGATAGATTATAAATACAGGAAGAAAATGCCTAAAATGAAAACGAAATCTAGTGCTAAGAAACGATTCAAAGTTACTGGTTCTGGAAAGATCAAAAGAAAACACGCTTTTAAAAGTCACATTTTGACTAAAAAATCTAAAAAGCGTAAATTAGCTTTAACTCACTCTGCTTTGGTTCACAAAACAGACGAGAGAAGCATTAAACAACAATTAAATTTAATTTAATAAGTTGTTGGTTAAAACAATTTAGTAACCCTGGAGTGGGCTGAACAAAGTACGAAGTATGAAAATACAAAGTACGAAGTTTATAAGTGTTGAGAAACCGCCTTACTGCAAAAAACATTTAAAATTATGCCAAGAGCAACAAATTCAGTAGCTACAAAAGCTAGAAAAAAAAGAGTATTAAAACAAGCCAAAGGTTTCTTTGGAAGACGTAAAAACGTTTGGACTGTAGCTAAAAACGCGGTAGAAAAAGCAATGTGCTATGCTTACCGTGATAGAAAACAAAACAAAAGAAATTTCCGTGCTTTATGGATTACGCGTATCAATGCTGGTGCACGTTTACATGGTATGAGTTATTCTCAATTTATGGGGAAAGCAAAAGCTAACAATATCGAATTGAACCGTAAAGTTCTTGCTGATTTAGCTATGAATCACCCAGCTGCTTTCACAGCTATCGTTAACAAAATTAAATAATTACGTCTAACTCAGTTTATCTTACTTATATATTAAACCCCGATTTTATCGGGGTTTTTTATTTTTAAAAATACGTCAGATGCCTTATTCTTAAACACAAACAGATAAATTAATTTTGATAAACTAACTTTTACAATTATGAAAACATTTATCAAAATTCTATTTGTTCTAATCTTGGCAAATACACAACATTCATTTTCACAATCATTTCCTATTAATATTGCTGACAATGTTTCAGAATGGGGCGCACCAATAAATTGCGAGTTCAATGGCTACAAAATGACGGTTAGAGTAAAATTAAACAAACACATGGGAACTACTTGTTTCTATGATGTAGAATTCACTAACAACTCAGGCAAGAATTTTAATGGCTTCGCAGGAATTAACCGACCAGATGACAATACTGTTTACAGACACAATGCGGTACAATTAAAATTAAAACCAGGAGAATCGGTAACCTATTTGAATGTGGAAAAGAGAGAATGCAAATTAAGCCTTTCTAAAAAAAGAGACCAAGTAAAAATTTGCAGGGATTGCAATCCTTATATAGCATTTATACTTGATTAATAAATAAGAAACCCCGATTTTCATCGGGGTTTCTTATTTGGTATCATCTAGTTTATTCAAATAGAAATTCTATATCAAGAAAATAATCATCTGAATTATTAGGATTGAAATATAAATATAATTCATTTTTTAAAGCAAGTTTCATTCTCAAAATCTGAGGATCCATATCTATTATTATTTCTTGTTCAAAACAATGTCCACGATGAAGTTTTTTTAAATAAATGTGATTATTGTTTACATCTACATATTCATTTCTTGAATTTGTTCCAGAACCAACTTCAATTTCTTGATTCCAAGACCGAGTTTTAATTTCAAGCTCATCATACATTACAACTACTTTTTCACCATTTTTTATCAAATTATCTCTCACAGATTTACTCTTTGAATCAATTTTATTTGATTGAAACTTAATCCAAAAATTTAGAATTACAATTAAACAAATGAACAACATGGAGATAATAAATCCCCAAGAAACACCTATTAAGTGAATTAAATTTGATGTCATTTTTGCTATTTATAATAAAATACTGTCTTTTATTTGGTATCCTTTTAATTGTGGGCACGGAATTACATTCCGTGCTAGCAGGTAATCCGTTGTTAACAACCGTATTTATTTTTTTAAAATTTCTATTAGTGTAATTCCATATTGATTCACATAATATTCATTTCCTCCACCGATTCTCAAATCTCCTGTTCGTGTTTGTGATAACAATCCTGAATTAAATAATTGATTTTGAATTTCATAATCAACTTTTTGACCTGAATTAAGTTGAATTAACTTATCAATATCTGGTAAAAATACTTTTTCTATTGATTGAGAAAGTCTTAGGAATGTTTCGTAATCAATTTCTCCATTTAAAAAGAAACTGAATATTTTTCCTATTATTTTTGGTTTTTCTAAGTCATCAATCTTATTGATTATTAAGAGAATAGCCTCGCCAACATTTTTCTGATACTTTTCTGAGTTTTCAATCTTAAGTAATAATTTTTCTCGTTGCGATTGGTGAACGTCTTTTATATTAACAAGAAATGAAAGGATTTTTTTTAGAAAAAGATAATCATTTATTGCAAAACCAATTTTACCAACTCCAACAATTGAATTTACAATTGGTATATCTTTTAATATCCCATCTTTAAGAACAGAATCCGTGAAGACTTCAGCATAATCAATTGTCAACTCCGATAAGTTGGATGTTTTAATCGTTTCAGTGATTGATTTTTCAATCTCGCTCATTTGTTTGCTGTTTGAAAATATGGTTGTTAACTTGTATATAACACCAAATATATACAATTTTTAATAATAATTATTAGCCATTAATAACCTTCCTAAATATTATCCCTCAAAATTCAATACCTTTACACTTTAAAAATAATACTTTGAATACAACCAAAACCATCACCGGCTTTCATCCAAAAAACAAGCACCACGGCAATTACGATTTTAAAACTTTAATACAATCCAATCCAGATTTGGCACCATTTGTTGCGATAAATGAATATGGAACAGAAACGATTGATTTTGCGAATCCTGATGCGGTGAAAATGTTGAATAAAGCGTTGCTGTTGCATTATTATGGTTTGAAAAATTGGGATATTCCAAAAGGTTTTCTTTGTCCGCCTATTCCAGGACGAGCAGAGTATATTCACCAAGTTGCCGATATTCTAGAAGATACGTACGGAACGATTCAAACCAAGCATAAAATTCGCATTTTAGATGTTGGTATTGGAGCGAATTGCATTTATCCAATTATTGGTGTATCTGAATATGATTGGCGTTTTGTGGGTAGCGAAATTGACAAACAAGCTTTTGAAGCAGCTCAGGAAAATATCAACTCCAATCAGAAATTAAAAGAAAACGTTACGCTGCGATTACAAACATCCAAACGTAATATCTTTAAAAACATCATTCTTCCAGAAGATAAATTTGATATGACGATTTGTAATCCGCCATTTCATAGTTCAAAGGAAGAAGCAAATAAAGGCACGATTCGAAAAAATAAAAACTTAGGCATTGAAGATTCTAAAAAACCAACCTTAAACTTTGGTGGCGTAAATAACGAATTATGGTGCGAAGGTGGCGAACTAACGTTCATCAGCAATATGATTTATGAAAGCGTGCATTTTAAATTGCAGTGCAAATGGTTTTCTTCTTTAGTTTCTAAAAAAGATAACTTGAAACCCTTGCTTTCGCATCTTAAAAAAGTAAAAGCTACCTACCAAATTACAGAAATGAAACACGGAAACAAAGTGAGTAGAATTTTGTTTTGGACGTTTAAGGAGGAGAAGAAAGAGTAAAGAAGAAAGAGTAAAGAAATAGAAAACCCGAAAGTACTGCTTTCGGGTTTTGTGTTTATATATGATAAAGAAATATTTCTATTCAAAAACTTCCTCATTTTCTCCATCAAAACTAGCAAAAACCATACTTGGATGCGAATCTTGATGAAAGATGTTTCCTTGTTTATCGATTCCGATGGCACCTGCGAAACCATCGTATGGTTTTAATTCAGCAAAGGTTTTTTCGAATGCTTTTTCTATTGAAAATCCGTCGGTAACGCGGGTTACAATTTTAGCTGCTGTGGCGTTACTTACGATGTCCTCACCTACTCCTGTTAAACTAACTCCACAAAATTCGTTGGCATAATTACCAGCTACGGTTGCCGAATCTGATATTCTTCCTGGAATTTCAAATCCTTTTCCACCGGTTGAAGTGGCAACAGCTATTTTTCCGTTATTGTCTAAAGCTACACAACCTACGGTTCCCGTTCCTAATGAGGCTAATTTCGCTTCATATTCGGCTCTTCTTTGTGTAATTTCGGTTGAAAATGGTTCAAATCCGTGTTTTCTGGCAAAATTTGTGGCACCGCTTCCGCCTAAGATTCGGTCATCAACTTGCATTAAAACTTGTGCGACTTGGATTGGGTTTTTTACTTCTTCGATATTGATAACACCGCTCATTTTCTGCGATTCGCCATCCATTAAAGAAGCACTCATTCTGATTTTTCCATCGGATTGAATTTGGGAACCAATTCCTGCATTGAACAATTCATCGTCTTCCAATTGCGAAACCGCATACACCACCGTTTCTAAAGCCGAATGATTTTGCAAATACGCATACGAATCTTTCACAATACGTAAAAGCGCTTGTTGTTTGGCTATTTTTGTTTCTATATTGGTTGATGATTCTGAGAAAAATCCGCCGTGAATTATAATTTTTGACATAATAGTAAATTAAAAAGGAACACAGATTAAAGAAATTTTTAAATTAATATCATTTCCATAATCTGTGTTCCAAAAATATTTTAAAATTTAAACATATTGCGAAGAATGAATACTCATTTTGTGTGTATTCAAATCGAACTTATCGTATTGACTCATTACGTGTGTCACCAAGTGATTGATTGATATTGGCTGACCTAATTCCACCTGAGTTAAATTGGTGTCTTTTACTTCTCTCCCATCCACTAAAATTACTAATCCAGAACCGATGGCTTCCATTTGGCGACCATGAGTAATTAATAATCCCGTGTCTTCTCCTAAGCCTATCCCTAATACTTTTGGGTTTCCTACCACCGCTTGAAACAAACGACCGATTCTTCCTCTTTGTACAAAATGCGTATCAATAACTACATCATCAATTAATCCTAAACCAGAGGTAATTTTTACTTCACCTTTCAGCAAAGCTTCCGAACTACTTCCTTGGTAAATCATATTATTTGAAGCTGCAGCAGCTCCAGCAGAAGTTCCTGCGTATATGAATTCAGAATTTCTATATTTGTCAATTAACATGTCGTCAAAAGGCGTTCCTCCTAAAATAGAAGTCAAACGCAATTGATCGCCACCTGTAAACATTACCACATCAGCAGCTTTTAACCTTTCTAGGATTTCAGGATCGTTGGCTTGTTCTCTTTTCTCAATGTACAAAACATCTACATTGTGAGCGCCTAAATAACTGAAGGCTTTTACGTATTCTGGGCCAATTTCTCTCGGAATTTTTGAAGCAGTCGTAATAACTTCTATGCGAGATTCCTCTTTATTTTTTGATTCTTTAATGATTCTTTTTAAGATTCCTGTTTCGAAAAAATTCAAATTCTTTGAAGCATCTTTATCCAAATTGGTTTCTGTAAAACTTCCTTTATCTACAGCACCACCAATGATTATTAATTTTCCTTGTATTTCCATGCCGTAAAAATAACTATTTCTTAATACTACACAAATCAAATTGAGATAAAGAAATGAAACTTTTTACTGATTTTTGAAGAAAACTAAAAGATTACCCGTAATTTCTTACCAAATCAAAAACGAAGTACAACAAAAGCTAAAATTTGATAATTTTATTCAAAAAGTATCGCACTATAATATTATTTTTCTATTTTTAACAAAATCATTATCCATTTAAAATACAACTTTCAATTTTTATGAAAATATTAAAAATACAAGCCCTTAGAGGTCCGAACATTTGGAGCGTTCAAAGAAAAAAATTAATTCAAATGCGATTAGATTTGGAAGAAATGGAACAATTTCCTACCAATAAAATCGAAGGATTTAGAGAGCGAATTGAAGCCATGTTCCCAACTATGATTGAACATCGTTGTTCTGAAGGTTGTAGAGGTGGTTTCTTTTCACGTGTTGAAAGAGGCACATGGATGGGACATGTAATTGAACATATTGCCTTAGAAATCCAAACCTTAGCCGGAATGGAAACAGGTTTTGGAAGAACCAGAGAAACTAAAACACCAGGTGTTTACAATGTGGTTTTTAGTTATACCGAAGAAAACGTAGGTTTATTTGCAGCTGAAAGTGCAGTTGCTATTGCTGAATCATTAATTGCAGGAACTGAATATGATGTGGAAGCGGATATTCAAAAAATGCGTGAAATTAGGGAACGTGTTCGCCTTGGTCCTTCAACTGGAAGTATTGTAGAAGAAGCCGTTGCAAGAGATATTCCTTGGATTCGTTTAGGAACTAATTCACTAGTACAATTAGGTTACGGTGTAAATCAAATGCGTTTTCAGGCTACTATTACTTGTAAAACGAGTAACATTGCTGTAGATATTGCTTGTAATAAGGAAGAAACTAAGCGAATGTTAGAGTTGGCTTCGATTCCTGTGGCAAGTGGTGGTATTTGTGTTGATGAAGAAGATTTAGAAAATGTAATTAAGAAAATTGGTTACCCAATTGTAATCAAACCTTTAGATGGAAATCACGGAAAAGGCGCTTCCATTAATGTAAAAAAATGGGAAGATGCCGTTGCCGGATTAGCTTACGCGAAAAATTATAGCCGAAGAGTTATCGTAGAAAAATTCATTACCGGTTTTGATTTCCGTGTGTTGATTATTGATAATAAATTGGTAGCTGCTGCTAAAAGAGAACCAGCTCACGTAAAAGGAGATGGAACACATACGATTCAACAATTAATTGAAGAAACCAATAAAGATCCAAGACGTGGTTACGGACATGAAAATGTGCTTACCCAAATAGACGTTGATAGAGATACAACCGATTTATTAGAAAAATTAGGCTATACATTAGAAACCGTTCCTAGAAAAGACGAAGTGGTTTATTTAAAATCAACTGCAAACTTGAGTACTGGTGGAACTTCAGTCGATGTAACCGATATGATGCACCCAGAAAATATTTTCCTTTGTGAGCGAATTTCGCGTGTTATTGGACTAGATGTTTGCGGTGTAGACATTATGGCTGAAAACTTAACCGAACCATTAAAAATAAATGGTGGTTGCATTTTAGAAGTAAATGCAGCACCAGGATTTAGAATGCACTTAGCACCATCGGAAGGATTACCAAGAAACGTGGCTGCACCAGTAATTGATATGTTGTATCCACCAGGAAAACCAAGTCGTATTCCAATTATTGCAGTAACTGGAACCAATGGAAAAACAACTACTACCCGATTAATTGCTCATATTGTAAAAAATAACGGTTTTAAAGTTGGTTTTACTACTTCTGACGGAATTTATGTGCAAAATCACATGATGGAAAAAGGAGATACCACTGGACCTATTTCGGCAGAATATATTTTGAAAGACCCAACGGTGGAGTTTGCTGTTTTAGAAACGGCTCGCGGTGGAATTTTAAGAGCCGGTTTAGGTTTTAGTCGTTGTGATATTGGTATAATCACTAACATTCAAGAAGATCATCTAGGATTGAATGATATTGATACTCTAGACGATTTGGCAAGAGTAAAAGCTACTGTAGTTAAAAGTATCAAGAAAGATGGCTGGGCTATTTTAAATGCTGAAGACGAATATTGCATGAAAATTGCAAAAGATTTAAGTTGCAATATTGCTTATTTTAGTATGGATGAAAATTCGGCTGTTGCAAAACAATTAGCTAAAGAAGGCAAAATTGTTGCGGTTTATGAAAACGGTTTCATCACCATCAAAAAAGGCGAATGGAAAATTAGAGTAGAAAGAGCTACTCATGTTCCGTTGACGTTAGGTGGAAAAGCAAAATTCATGATTGCAAATGTTTTAGCAGCTACTTTAGCTGCATATTTACAAGGATTCAAAACTGAAGACATTAGCTTATCATTACAAACATTTATTCCAAGTGCAGCTCAAACGCCAGGAAGAATGAATATTTTCGAGTTCAAGAAATTCAAAGTATTGATTGATTTTGCTCACAATCCTGCTGGTTATCGCGGTGTGGAAGAATATTTATCTTCTGTAGAAGCTACTAAAAAAATCGGAATTATTGCTGGTGTTGGCGACCGAAGAGACGAAGATATTAAAGAATGTGCTACTATTGCCGCTCGAATGTTTGATCATATTATCATTCGTCAAGAAAAACACTTGCGAGGAAGAACAGAAGAAGAAATAAATAATCTTATTATGGAAGGAATTGCCGCAAGTGGCAAAACCGTTACACATGAAATCATTACAAAAGAAGTTGAAGCTTTAAAACACGCTATTAGTAGTGCTGAAGACGGAAGTTTTATAACCGCTTTAAGTGATGTTATTACAAATGCTATTGAAGTTGTTCAAGACTATTTAGACAAAGAAAACGAAGAAGCTTAGTAAAAGTTAATTCTTAAATATAAATCCCAAATTCCGCAAAGGTCTTTGGGATTTTTTATACTTTTATGTCAATAAAAACTACAACATGCAAAACTTACAAAACTTAATTAGCCAGTTAGAATCTAAAATTTCACAATTTGAAACTACAAATCTTGCGGTTTCTGGCGGAAGTGTAGGTTGGCATATAGAACATAGTTTGAAAACGATTGACCAAATTGTTACAGCTTGTAAAAATTCGAATCCTTCAGATTATCAATGGCATTTCAATTTTAAACGCTTTTTAATTTTAACAGTTGCTAAAAAAATTCCGAGAGGAAAAGCAAAAGCTCCAAAAATTGTTAGACCTGAAGGTGAAATTAATGGTGATACTCTAGCTGTAAGTGTGACAAAAGTGAGAGAAAATTTGATTGGATGGAAAGCTTTGGATAAGAATGCGAATTTCCCACATCCGTTTTTTGGAATTTTAAATAAGAAAGAGACGGAAAGATTCTTAATATTACACACGAAACATCATTTGATCATTATCAAAGATATTTTGAAATCATGAATTTATAATGCATAGGATGTTTAGTATCAGAACAATCAATACTAACCAAATTACTATTTTATAGTTATACATTTTCATCTTTTTCAACTAGCTGATTTTTAGATATATAAAATTAATTCTTAATCCTATAGTTTTAAAAATATTGGTACGAAATGCAATATTTTGTATACGAATAACAAAAAAGCTACTATAAAGTAGCTTTTTTATTAAAATTTAATTCTTTAGGAATTATTAATTTCTATTACAGATTACGTTTTCAACTTCTTTTTCCTTGCCGCTGGAAACAACACATTATTCAAAATCAAGCGATAACCCGGCGAATTGGGATGTAAATCTAAAACTGTGGGAGCATCGCCTACTCTATGTTGATAATCTTCTGGGTCGTGACCTCCGTAAAACGTGAACATTCCTTTACCTTTAGTTCCGTGAATGTAACGTGCTTCACCGTTGATTTTACATTCGCCCATGATTAATACATTCGATTTAACTTTAATTGCATCAAAGGCTGTAGTTTGCCCCATGAAACCTTTTACTAATTGTGTGTGATTTTGACACAACATTGTAGGAATTGGATCCCATTTTGCCGAATATTCCATCAAAGTAAAATAGTCTTTATCCATAGAAAAAGCACCTTTTCCGTGTTCTTCAGTAGTATCAATATCCGAAAACTCATATACCATTGGATTACGTTCTAACTTATAATCTTTAAAAGCAAAAGTACTAGTGTAATCAATTCGAGTTTGATAATTAGCTTCCGAATCATCTCCATCAAACATAGGTTCGCAAATATCAACACCTTCTGCGGAAAGCGCAATATCAAAGCTATCAGTAGCCGAACACATCGCAAACATGAATCCACCACCAATTACAAAATCTCTGATTTTTTTAGCTACCGCTAATTTCTCTTCCGAAACTTTATTGTAACCTAACTTTTTAGCCAAAGCTTCTGCTTCTGCTTTTTGTTGGATGTACCACGGCGTACTTCTGTAATTTCCAAAAAACTTTCCGTATTGACCTGTAAAATCTTCGTGATGTAAATGCAACCAATCGTATAACAATAGTTGGTCAGACAAAACTTCTTCATCATAAACTTCGGTAAACGGAATTTCGGCATACGTTAAGACCATGGTTACAGCATCGTCCCAAGGTTGTTTGCCTTTTGGAGTATACACCGCAATTTTAGGAGCTTTTTCTAATACAACCGTTTCCATATTTTGAGATGGAGAACTAATATCTTCCAAAATGGCATTAGTTGCCGCATCAGATAATACTTCAAAAGTTACGCCTCGAATTTGACATTCTTTTCTGATTTCGGGAGCATCAGGCAGTAGAAAAGAACCGCCTCTGTAATTTAATAACCAACTTACTTTGTAACTTTTATCTAAAGCCCAATAGGTAATTCCGTATGCTTTTAAATGATTTTGTTGTCCTTCGGCTTCCATTGGTAATAATACAAAGGACGCTCTACTTGAAAAAGAGCAAAGAAAAAAGAATATAATATATAAGCTAATCGCTTTAGATTTCATGGTTTGCTATTATAATTGGACTAATTTATAACATTTCTAACAAAAATCATTTATTGAAATGTTAAAGTCGCACCCCCGTAAAAATACCTGGTTACCCCCGTAAAAATACCTGGTTTGAAAATCAGGTATTTTTACTCTTACACAGGAATATTTTTTGCTTTAGTTTTGACTTATATCAAAATAATAAAAAAGATGAACACAAACAGTAGTAATTTATCGTTAATAAACTCGAAAGAAATGAAATTGTTAAAAAGAATCGGATATATTGTACTTGTAGTAACTATCCTAGTATATTTTATTTTAGTTTTTCAGTTCTGTAGAAATTATTAATTTCCGCTAATTTATTAAACGATTTAAGACTCAATATCATTATTAGAGTCTTCCAAATTTATGATTTTATTTTGTATGGCAAATATGACTAATCCTGCCATATTTTTTGAGTTTGTTTTTAGTAACAAATTGTTCCTATGACCATCTACGGTTCTCGTACTCAAACTTAACATTTCTCCAATTTCTGCCGAACTGTATTGCTTACAGATTAATTCTAATACTTCTTTTTCTCTTTCTGTTAAAAAATCTTCATCTAAAACAGTTCTTGAAGTTGTATTTGAAATCATGTTTTGATGAATTACTTCCATCACAATTTCGTTGTAATAAAATCCTTTTTGAGCTACTTCGTTAACGGTTTTAATCATATCAACGGGAGACGCATTTTTTACTAAATAAGATGCCGCTCCCACATTAATCATATTTGCGATAAACGATTTAGTATTGTAACTTGTTAAAGCTATGATTCTAATAGCTGGGAAATCTTTGTGAATTAATTTAGTTGCTTCCACTCCGTTTAATAATGGCATTTTTAAATCCATCATTATAATATCGGGAAGTTCTGTAGAAGTTTTTAAATGTTCCACTAATTCACTTCCGTTTGAAGCTTCGAAAATAATTTCAATATTAGGTTCGCGTTGAAGTAAGAAATAGATTCCTTTTCGGAATAATTCTTCATCATCAGCTAATATTATTTTAATCTTTTGTTCCATTAATTGAAATTAAATACCATTTTTACACCTTCATTTGGTTTTGAAGTAAAACTAAAATTGCCTCCTAAAAAGTTAATTCTACTTTCTATATTCATCATTCCCAAACCTTTTTGATTTTCCTCTCTCGAACTATCAAAACCTAATCCGTTATCGATATAAGTACAGGTTTTTCTGCCTTCGAAAGTAGTAAATTGTATTGAAACTTCTGTGGCTTTTCCGTGTCGAAGCGAATTATTTAACAATTCTTGAAGGATACGAAATATATGTAAATGTTTTTCAATAGGATAGCTTTCAAAATCAATACTGTTTTCATACAAAACTTTAACAGTTTTGGTACTATTAAACTCTTCTACAAGTTCTTCAATTCCGGCATGAAGCCCAAACTTTTCTAAAACTGGTGGTAATAAATCGTGTGCAATGCGTCGGGAATTCTCTAATGCTTTTTGAGTTAACTCAATGATATTGTTGGTGATTTCTAGTTGCTCGGTTTCGTTTAGATTTGGAGTTTTTAATAAATGACTATTCAGTGAAACTACATTAAGTTTCGAACTAATATCATCATGCAAATCTTGAGCAATGCGTTTGCGTTCTTCTTCTTGGGTTATTAAAACCGAATTCAACAACTCTTTTTGGTGTTCAATTTCTAAGTTCTTCTTATCGACTTCTATTTGAACGATTTTCTTTCTTGAAAAATAGAAAAACATAATCAGTACCAAAAACATGGATATGAAAGCAAGCAATATAAAAAATACCACTTGGATTATTTCGTTATTTTCTAAATTAATTGCGTTCATCTTTGTTAAAATAAATTAATTTCCATTGATAAAAGAAAAATGCAAATTTTATGTATTGAAGTGTAATGTTTATATTAATCATCAAATCATTTATATAATCCTCAATTTCAAAAACAACAAGTAATCTATAGAATAAGAAAATAAAAGTACTTGTAAATAAATAAAATAACAAGCCTAAATTACTATAATAAAAATCAGATTTTTCTCCAAGATTATTATATAGATGCATACTTGAATAAATAATCAAAGGCATTGTAGTTAAATATGTTTCAAAAAGATTATATTCAAAAAACAAACTTGGATTAATAAGATATCTCGATAATAAAAATAATGGAAGTACAATTAATCCTACATAAACCGTAAATAATTGTGCTCTTGTTTTTAATAATAAGGAAAAGAAATAACTCAAAATTACAAATTGAAACAATTCATAAAAATGATGCATAAAAACATTATAAATTCTAAACCATCTGTACAATTTTGAACTAATAAAATCAATTACTAGAACACCAATTATATATATTGTAAAAATCCTATAGACTTTCCCGTTTCTGAAAAAGCCTATAAGATAAAGTAAGCATAATATTGCTGATGTTATATGTAAGTAACCTGAAGGTTTCAAATTTTAAGGTGTATTCAATGGACTAGATGGATCACAAGATGGCGGACATGGCTGAGTTGTATCATAAATTAAGTGATTATCATCTATTAAATCTTTACCATCTGCGTCTACTCCTACAAACATTAATTTTTGTGTTCCTTTTGTGTCGACACCCATATAAGCTCTAACATCAACAACACCATCTATTGCTAGTAATTCTCTTAGTGCTCCACCAGGGACTAAATGACCTTTTGCTAAATCTTTTGGAGGATTAGTTCTCCATGATGTTGCCCATTCTTTGGCTTCATCGAGAGTAATTGTAAAATCTGACATATTTTGAGGTTTTTTTATAATTGAATTATAAATGTAGTAAAAAAATTAATAAAAAAAACAGGCAAATTGCCTGTTTTTAACATTTTATCTATTTTTTTTAAAATGGAACATCCGAATCATCGTCAAACGAATTCATGGTGCTACCAAATGCTTCGTTAGGTGTTGGTAAATTTGGCGTAATAAAAGGATTGGTTTCATCCAAATTCATTTTAGAAGGCAATTCATCAAATGGCGAACTAAAATCGTCTAAGTTTTCGAACTTTCCTAAGTTTCCTACGAACTTTAATCGGATTTCATCTAAACCACCATTTCTGTGTTTTGCTACGATAAATTCGGCCTGACCTTGTGTTGGCGTGCGTTCTTCATCATCCCATTCATCAATTTTATAATATTCTGGACGATAAATAAATGATACGATATCCGCATCTTGCTCAATCGCACCCGATTCACGAAGGTCGGAAAGCAAAGGTCTTTTACTAGAACCACGAGTTTCAACCGCACGCGATAACTGAGAAAGCGCAATAACCGGAACGTTTAATTCTTTTGCTAATGCTTTTAAGTTTCGGGAAATAGTTGAAATTTCTTGCTCACGATTTCCGCCGCCTTTTCCGTTTCCACCGGCTGTCATTAACTGCAAATAATCCACAACAATCATTTTAATTCCATATTGTGATGAAAGTCGTCTCGCTTTCGCACGTAAATCAAAAATGGACAATGAAGGTGTATCATCAATATATAAAGGTGCTTTTTCTAAGTTTTTTACTTTGATAGAAAGTTGCTCCCATTCGTGTTTTTCTAATTTTCCTGTACGAAGTTTTTCAGAAGACAAACCCGTTTCAGATGAAATCAAACGTGTTATCAACTGTACTGATGACATCTCCAAAGAGAATAAAGCCACTGGATGATTATAATCAACTGCCATGTTTCGTGCCATCGAAAGTACAAACGCGGTTTTACCCATACCCGGACGAGCCGCAATAATAATTAAATCAGATGGTTGCCATCCTGAGGTTAATTTATCTAAGTTATGGAATCCTGTTGCAATTCCACTCAAACCTTCTTTTCCAGCGATTTCTTCAATACGTTTTTTAGCCTGAATTACTAAACTTTGAGCTGTTTCAGAACTACGTTTAATATTCCCTTGGGTAACTTCGTATAATTTTGATTCGGCTTTATCTAATAAATCGAAAACATCGGTAGCATCATCATAGGATTCTTCAATGATTTCGCTTGAAATTTTTATCAAACTTCTTTGGATGAATTTCTGCAAAATAATACGTGAGTGAAACTCAATATGAGCAGAAGAAGATATCTTTTGGGTTA
The DNA here is from genome assembly GCF_004363695.1 of Flavobacterium cheniae. Lineage (GTDB taxonomy): Bacteria > Bacteroidota > Bacteroidia > Flavobacteriales > Flavobacteriaceae > Flavobacterium > Flavobacterium cheniae. Next base: position 18,034 of record NZ_SNZC01000006.1, read on the forward strand.
GCTGAATCAAGTAAAAATCACCACCCGCTAATTCTAATTTACCGTTTTTCTTCAATTGTGCCGAAACGGTTAATAAGTCAACCGGTTGGGTTTCGTTGAATAACTGAACAATAGCCTCAAAAATGTGCTTGTGAGCTTCTTTATAAAAGGCATCTGGTTGCAAAATATCAATTACCTCATCTACCCCTTTTTTATCAATCATCATGGCACCAAGTACCGCTTCTTCAAGGTCTAACGCTTGAGGAGGTAGTTTTCCTTTTTCCAAATTGATAATCGTAGTTTTATCTACTTTTATCGGGTTCATATTTCTGACATTTTCCATATTGCGAAGGTAACCAAATTTTATAAAATATACTTTTGAGTTCTTAATACACAACTGTTAATAACTCCAATTTATTGTTGATAAGCCAAAAAAAATCCGAAACTTGAGGCTTCGGATTTTAATTTATAATTGAAAATAAGTGGTTATTCTTTGAATTCACCCATTTTGCTGTATTTATCCATTCGTTGTGCCACCAAATCTTTTGTTGATAAATCTTTTAACTCATTAAAAGCTTTAGTTACATACTCGGCTACCGTTTTAAATGTAGTTTCTTTGTCATAATGAGCACCACCAAGCGGTTCTGGTATAATATCATCAATTAACTTTTGTTTTTTCATATCAAACGAAGTTAATTTCAATGCTTCAGCTGCTTGTTCTTTGTATTCCCAACTTCTCCATAAGATAGACGAACAAGATTCTGGAGAAATTACAGAATACCAAGTGTTTTCCAACATGTATACTCTATCTCCTACTCCAATTCCTAATGCTCCTCCTGAAGCTCCTTCTCCAATAATGATTGAAATAATAGGCGTTTTCAAACGAGCCATTTCGAAAATATTTCTTGCAATAGCTTCTCCTTGCCCTCTTTCTTCTGCTTCTAAACCTGGATAAGCACCTGGAGTGTCGATTAATGTTAAAACTGGAAGGTTGAATTTCTCAGCCATTTTCATTAAACGTAATGCTTTACGATATCCTTCTGGATTGGCCATCCCGAAGTTTCTATATTGGCGCATTTTAGTATTAATACCTTTTTGCTGCCCAATAATCATATACGATTGTCCGTTGATTTGACCTAATCCACCAATCATCGCTTTATCGTCTTTGAAATTTCTGTCTCCAAAAAGTTCTAAAAACGTTCCATTAGTAATATTGGTAATATGTTCTAATGTATAAGGACGATTTGGATGACGCGATAATTGCACACGTTGCCAAGCCGTAAGATTTTTGTATATTTTTTTCTTAGTTTCTTCTAATTTCTTCTCAATTTGCTTGCAAGTGTTAGACACATCAACATCGGATTCTTGACCAATGATTTGACATTTATCTAATTGGTCTTCAAGCTCTTTAATTGGTAATTCAAAATCTAAATATTCCATAATCGGTTTATTTGGGTTTGTGTTTGTTGTGACAAAGATAAAATTTTCAATTAACTTTGGTAAACTTATCGTTAATTAGTTGTAACTTTTTTATAACTTTTTACAATTCCGTTAGCAATGACAGTGGCTAAAATTATCAAAGCACCTACATAAAACAGAGGCGACATTTCTTCTCCATCTTTGAAAATCAGTAAGGCTAAAATGATTCCATAAATAGGCTCTAAGTTAATGGTTAACATTACGGTAAACGGACTTAAAAATTTCATCACTTTTACCGATGCTGAGAACGCATACGCTGTACAAATAGACGATAACAAGAATAACCAAATTAAATCATTTACAGAAAGTGAAAAGAAAGCAGGTGTAAAACTTCCTGCAAAAAACAAATAAATACTTAAAAAGAACACACCACTTGATAGTTCATACAGAGAAATAACATTTGGATCGTATTCTTTGGCATATTTTCCGTTGATAACCGAAAAAAGTGCCGATAAAAACGCAGATGTTACGGCAAGATAAATTCCTGTCTTAAATTTAGTCTCTACATTAAAAATGATTCCTAATCCTACAACAACAATAATTCCAAAAAGCAATTCGTACCAAATGACTCTTCGCTTATAAAAAATAGGTTCTAAAATAGAAGCGAAAAAAGCGCCAGTTGACAAACAAGCTAAGGTTATCGAAACATTTGAAACTTTAATGGCTTGATAAAACGTGAGCCAATGTGCAGCAATAATAATTCCGGAAACAATAAATCCAATCAAAACATTGAAAGGCACTTTAATTTTTTCTTTATTAAAAAGCACTACAAAAGTCATAATCACCGAAGCAAAAAGCATGCGATACCAAACCAAATCTAAGGCTTCTAATGAAATTAGTTTTCCGAGAATGGCGGTAAATCCCCAAATAAATACAATTACATGAAGATGTAAATAGCTTTTTAAATTATCGTTTTGCATTTCGAAGTAAATAAGCGGCTAAAATTCCGAATACAAAATTAGGCAACCACACTGCAATAAATGGCGGAATACTTGATTTTTCTGCTAAAGTTCCGAATACTTTATCAAAAAAGATGAAGACAAATGCAATTACAATGCCAATAGCTAAATTGATTCCCATTCCTCCTCTTCGTTTCATAGAAGAAACTGCAACTGCAATAATAGTTAAGATAAATGCCGAAATTGGTAAACTAAATTTCTTGTAAAAAACTACTAAATACGTATTTATATTTCCGTTTCCTCTGGCTCTCTCTTTGTTTATGAACTTATTTAATTCTCCAATAGTCATTGTCTCTGCAACATAAATAACTGGAGTTAAATCATCTGGTTCAAAATTGTAAGCAACTTCATTTTTTTCAATTGACATAATTTGGTCGTTAGTTTGACCTATTGTTCTTTTATTGTATTCATACAACGCATATGTTTTAGTTTCTTCGTTGTAATGAATTCTTTTTGCATTAACTTTTTCAATTAATACATTATCTTGAAACTTTTCATAAGTAAAATTAAAACCTGTTTGAGATAAATAATTATAGTTACTTACATAAATATTTTCTTCAATATTTCCTTCTTTTTTAATTTGTCTAAAAATATCAGATGTTTCTCTGGTTTGAGAGTTACCTTTTAAGTTTTGATATCTAAAATCGTTGAATCCTTTACTAGCTTTTGGCACTAAAAAGAATCCCATTAACAAAGCGAAAATGGACACAATTACGGCACCATAAATAAATGGTCTAAGGAATCTTGAAAAAGAAATTCCAGAACTCAAAATCGCAATAATTTCAGTATTGTTTGCTAATTTTGATGTAAACCAAATAATAGATAAGAATAAAAATATTGGAAATAATAGATTGGCAAAATACACGGTAAAATCTCCATAATAGACTAAAATATCTGTTAATGGAATTTTCTTTTCGATCATTTTGTTTACTTTTTCCGAAACGTCAATTGTAATTCCAATCGGAATAAACATAATCAACATCACAGAAAAAGTGACCAAATAGCGTTTTAAAATGTATTTATCTATTATTTTCATATTTCAAGAGAAAAGAGATTAGAAAAAAGAGAATAGACCATTTTACTTTATCTATATCTCATTTTGTATTCTTTGTTCTATATTCTTTGTTCTATATTCTCAAATTATAATCGTTGACTCATTTGAATCACCATTTTATCTTTCCATTCTCTGAATGTTCCGGCAATAATTTGTCTTCTTGCTTCGCGCACTAACCACATATAAAAACCTAAATTATGTATGGTTGCAATTTGTTTTCCTAAGAATTCATCTGCTGCAAATAAGTGTCTAAGATATGCTTTTGAATATTCAGTATCAACCCAAGTGTGTCCCATTTCGTCAATTGGCGAAAAATCAGCTTCCCACTTTTTGTTTTTCATATTCATCGTTCCGTGTGCCGTGAATAACATTCCATTTCTAGCGTTACGTGTTGGCATTACACAATCAAACATATCAATTCCTAACGCAATATTCTCTAAAATATTGATTGGTGTTCCCACACCCATTAAATATCTTGGTTTATCTTCTGGAAGAATTGCTGTAACAATTTCGGTCATTGCATACATTTCTTCTGCTGGTTCTCCTACTGAAAGTCCCCCAATAGCATTTCCTTGTGCGCCAGCATTTGCAATATATTCTGCCGATTGTTCTCTTAAATCTTTATACGTACTTCCTTGAACAATTGGAAAAAACGTTTGTTCGTAACCGTATTTAAAAGGTAATTTTTCTAAATGATTGATACATCTATCCAACCAACGGTGCGTCATGTGCATCGAACGTTTTGCATAGCGATAATCGCATGGATAAGGTGTACATTCATCGAAAGCCATAATGATATCAGCACCAATAGTACGTTGAATTTCCATCACATTTTCTGGTGAAAAGAAATGATACGAACCATCAATATGCGATTTGAATTTTACACCTTCTTCTTTAATTTTTCTGTTTGATGAAAGTGAATATACTTGATATCCACCCGAATCGGTTAAGATATTTCTATCCCAATTCATGAATTTATGCAAACCTCCAGCGGCTTCTAAAATTTTAGTTTGAGGTCTTAAATATAAATGATAAGTGTTTCCTAAAATAATATCTGGATTAATATCGTCTCTTAGCTCGCGTTGGTGTACTCCTTTTACAGAAGCCACGGTTCCTACGGGCATAAAAATCGGGGTTTCGATAACACCGTGATCGGTTGTTATTTTTCCAGCTCTGGCTTTACTTTTTGGGTCTTTGGTAATTAAATCAAACTTCATATTGTGCTTTTACGAACGGCAAAGATAATTTATTTTAGAATTTAGAAATTGGAATTTAGAATTATTTATGATAAGACAATACATTGGCACGCGGATGAAACAGATTCGCTGATGCGAAACGCGGATTACAACTGATTTTTAATTTGAAAAAACTTTATGGCTTTGCGAGCAAAAAACTAAATTTTCAAAAACTAAATCCGTAATTTTCAGCGTTGCGTTGCATCAGCGTCATCCGCGTTCCATTACTTTTACCCATAACAAATCAATTCTTAATAACTTCTAACAAAATGATTTGTACCACCAAAAAAATAAAATTACTTTTGCATCCAATTAACACATATATATCTTTTATAATGTCTAACACGCAACAACTACAAGATTTTACAACACAAGTTCGAAGAGATATTCTTCGTATGGTTCATGCCGTAAATTCAGGTCACCCAGGAGGTTCTTTGGGATGTGCTGAGTTTTTGGTTACCCTTTACCAAGACGTTATGAAACGTAACGAAGGTTTTGATATGAACGGAATTGGTGAAGATTTATTCTTCTTATCAAACGGACATATTTCTCCAGTTTTTTATAGTGTTTTAGCTAGAAGCGGATACTTTCCAGTAGCGGAATTAGCAACATTCAGAAAATTAAATTCAAGATTACAAGGTCACCCAACAACTCATGAAGGTTTACCTGGAATTAGAATGGCTTCGGGTTCATTAGGACAAGGAATGTCAGTTGCAATTGGAGCGGCTCAAGCTAAAAAATTGAACAACGATAACCATTTGGTTTTTGCTCTTTTAGGTGATGGTGAATTACAAGAAGGACAAAACTGGGAAGCTATTATGTATGCTTCGGCAAAAAAAGTGGACAATTTAATTGCAACTATCGACTTAAACGGAAAACAAATTGACGGAACTACAGACGAAGTTTTGGCAATGGGAAGCGTAAAAGCGAAGTTTGAAGCATTTGATTGGATTGTATTAGAAATCAAAGAAGGAAACAACATTGACGCTATCAAAGCTGGTTTGGCTGAAGCAAAATCAAAATCAGGTAACGGAAAACCAGTTTGTATTTTATTACATACTGAAATGGGTAACGGAGTAGATTTTATGATGCACACGCACGCTTGGCACGGAAAAGCGCCAAATGATGAGCAATTAGCAAAAGCGTTAGAACAAAATGTTGAAACTTTAGGAGACTACTAAAATTATGAAAAAATATACCAACACAGGCAGTAAAGATACCCGTTCGGGATTTGGAGCTGGAATGACTGAATTAGGTCAAAAAAACGAAAACGTAGTAGCACTTTGTGCGGATTTAATTGGATCATTAAAATTTGATGATTTCAAGAAAAATCACCCAGAGCGTTTTTTCCAAATTGGAATTGCAGAAGCAAATATGATTGGAATTGCAGCTGGATTAACTATCGGTGGAAAAATTCCATTTACAGGAACTTTCGCTAACTTTTCAACAGGAAGAGTGTATGACCAAATTCGTCAATCCGTAGCGTATTCAGATAAAAATGTAAAAATTTGTGCCTCTCACGCAGGTTTAACGCTTGGAGAAGACGGAGCAACACACCAAATCTTAGAAGATATCGGTTTGATGAAAATGTTACCTGGAATGACAGTTATCAATACTTGTGATTACAACCAAACCAAAGCAGCTACTTTAGCATTAGCTGATCATCATGGTCCTGCTTATTTACGTTTTGGTCGTCCAGTAGTGCCTAACTTTATGCCAGCTGACGAACCTTTTGTAATTGGAAAAGCCATTATGTTAAACGAAGGAACTGATGTTACGATTATTGCCACTGGACATTTAGTTTGGGAAGCATTAGTAGCAGCAGAAGCTTTAGAAGCAAAAGGAATTTCTGCAGAAGTAATTAACATTCACACGATTAAACCGTTAGACGAAGAAGCGATTTTAAAATCAGTGAAGAAAACAGGTTGTGTAGTTACAGCGGAAGAGCATAACATTATTGGTGGTTTAGGAGAAAGCGTTTCTAGAACGTTAGTACAAAACCATTTAGTACCACAAGAATTTGTAGCAGTAAACGACAGCTTTGGAGAAAGTGGAACACCAGACCAATTAATGGAAAAATACAAATTAAACAATCAAGCGATTGTGGAAGCTGTAGAAAGAGTTATCAAAAGAAAGTAATTTTCTTTTAATTTATATAGAAATCCTCAAGAAATTGGGGATTTTTTTTGTTAGAGGAATTTGTAAATATTTTTTTATATTTGAAAGATACAACTCAATAGCGTCAATCTAACCAAATTTGGGTGTATATGCGAAAGTTTGTTTCGAATATAAACGAGTTAGGCTTAAGTTTACTGAGCGTTAGTATCCAAGAAAAATAAGTTGTAGTTTTGCAATAATAAATCTATAGTGAATTCTTGAAAGTAGAACAAAACATAAAAAGACTTAAATATCTTCTATCATTGTTTAATATGACGATAGATGAGCTTCTTGTGTTAATAAGTTATGGTTTAAAAAATCCAATTTCAAAAGAAGAAATACTTTCAGAGAATATAAAAGTAAGCCATTTAAAACGTATTGATAAGGTTTTTAATAAAGGACTTCACTTCTATTTAGACCCAAAATCACCAGAAATTTCAAAAGACGCAAGTATTTTCTTTAGAAAATCAAAATTTGATGCAGAATTAAATATTGGCGCAAAAAAAATTGTAAATCAGTTTGAAGAATTTAAAATTTCTCTTTCAGCTATTTCTAAATTAGCTGAAATAAATACTGATAGAACATTACCTATTTTTAAAACCACTGATAATCCTCATATAGTTGCTTTTGAAATTCGAGAAATTTTATATCCTGAATTCCAAGAGAAACAAAGAGACTTTCTAAAATCAATGATTTCTAAATTTGCTGAAAAAAATATTTTAGTTTTTGAATTTATAGAAACTTGGAATAAGAAAGAAAAGGCAAACATTGATGGTTTTTATCTAAATCCAAACGTAATTGTTCTTAAGAGACAACAAAACTCTTTTAGACGAGAAATATTTACTTTAGCTCACGAGTTAGGTCATTATCTTTTAAATATTGAGGAAGTTGATAATTTGGAATTAGCTGATTTAGCAAATCATAATTTGTCAAAAATAGAAAAATGGTGTAATGATTTTGCTTTCTTTTTTATTGCAGGAGAATATGGAAATGTAATTCAAAATTTTGATAAGGCAAATAGTTCAAATGATTATTATTTTGATATCATTGAAAATATTTCAAAAAACACTCATTTAAGTCAAATTGCGATTTTTACAAGACTTTTACTAAATAATCAAATTTCACCTAAAGATTATAATATTGTAAAAGCAGATTTTGACGAACAATTTAGGTTAAAGCAAGAAGAATTTGAGAAACAAAAAGAATTAGATAAACAAAATGGCATACAAAGAGGTGGTGCCGTTCCTAAACCTATAAATTCACCTTTATTAATTTCCACTATTCAGACAGCGTTTTATGAAGGGATAATTAATGAATTTGATGTATGTAAAACATTAAATATAACTGCTGACAAATTAGACAAATATATTCAATGAAAGTAATAATTGACACTAACTCACTATTATCGTTGGTTCGTTATTACTTACCATTTGATAAAAATAAAATCTTATATAACTTCATCAAAGAAAAAATTCAAACTGGAGAAATTATATTAATAGATAAAGTATATATGCAATGTTCATATATTTCTAAAGGCATTATAATATCAGAATTAGATTTTTTAAATGACAAAGATTATAAGAAATCAGCAAAAATCCCATATAATACAGAATTAACAATTCCTCCTAATACGAAAAAATTTTTTCATCTATTGAATTCGGTTTTTGTAAATTCAGTTATCATGAAAGCAAAAAAAATAACGGAAGTAGAATTTGAAACTTTAAAAAATTCACATCTTAACGATGCTGATATGAAACTTGTTTTACTCTCTTTAAATTTAATTGCCCAAGGTGAAAATGTCTTTTTGGTAACTGAAGAAACCTCTGAAAGTAACGACAACAAACTCTTTGTCAAAATCCCTGCAATGTGTCGTGAATTGAGTATTAATTGCATTAATTTGCCTGCGTTAATAAAACTGTATCAAGACGACTTTGATTTACATTTTAAGTAATAAAACCTAAGCATAACAAGCGTTTGGCAAGATTGCGAATTTTGTGGTAAATTCACGTTTATTTTCCACAAGAAATTTTATCTTTAATAGAAAATAAGCTGTTACGAAGTCTTTTACATTGTAATAATTCAAAATTACTCGTATTAATTAATGACAAGCTAAATTGAACAACATATTTTATTTCAAAGGTTTTTTTATTTTAAAAAAAAATATATTATCATTGTATTCGACTTAACCATTATTAAACCAAGCTCCATAAATATGAAAAAAATCCTTTTATTATTAGTATTGACTACGTTCACTATGAATGCCCAAGAAAAATTCGATTTCCCATTGAATGAAAACGGGCAGATTATCTTCTCTGAAGTTGTATCTGCAGAAGGAAAAACCAAAGATGACTTGTTTAACAACTCCAAAATGTTCTTTGTAAATATCTATAAAGAAACACAGGATAAGATTAAGCAGGATAAGGAAGCTTCGTCGGTTACTGACACCCAGTATTCTTTCATGACGATTAAGGCAAACGGAAGCGAGACAAAAGTAAAATTATTTTATACTATTACTATTATGTCAAAAGACGGCAAATACAAATACGAAATAAAAAATATCTTTGTTAAGTCGAGTGCTGAAACAACTGTAGAAAAAATGTTTGATAAATTGGCTTCCGAAAAAGCAGTGGAAAATCCAAAATTAATGGAAACTCTTAAAGCCTATTATACCGGAATCAATTCTACAATTGAAACCATCAAAAGCGACATTAAAAAGGAAATGGCTAAATCTAGCGCAGCAAAAAGCGACTGGTAATTGATTACATGATACACTAAAAAAACGCTGTCAAAAAAATTGACAGCGTTTTTTATTTTACTTAAATAAGTTTTACTTCAACCTTCTAAAAAACTCCAACAAAATTCCATTATTCTCTTTTTCTGGAGTGAAAATTTCTAGAATACTTGGTTTTTCGTTTTGGTTTAGGAATGCAGCATATTCTTGTTGTAATGTTGTTTCATCACTCGCTTCAAAATAATCAAAGCCGTACATTTTAGCTAAATGTGAGGCATTTAATTGGTGCGAAGTTTCAAAATAGGTGTTAAACGTTTCGGTTTCTTGATGTCCTGGTAGGATTCTAAAAATACCGCCACCGCTATTATTCAACAAAATAATCTTGAAGTTTTTTGGGATGTAATTGTTCCACAAGGCGTTACTGTCGTATAAAAAACTGATATCGCCAGTAATCAACATAGTAGGCAAATCAGACGCTAAAGCAGCTCCAATTGCCGTAGAAGTACTACCATCGATACCACTTGTACCACGATTACAAAAAACTTGCACGGTATTATCTAAATCAAACAACTGTAAATAACGTATCGCCGAACTATTGCTTACTTGCAATTGACTATTTTTTGGAACATTCTGACAAATAAAATCAAACACTTTAAAGTCTGAAAATGGTATTTTTGCAGTGTATTCTTGGTGTTTCGCTACTCTATCTTTCCAAATTGTTGCAATACTTGATTGATATAAACTTTCAATCGTTTTTTCAGTCAATAACTGACTTAAAAATGTATTGATTTTAGTTTCAAAATGATTAGTAAGTGCTCCAAAAGTATCGTAGGCTCTTAAATCGTCCACATGCCAATGATGAGCTGGTTTGTATTTTCGTAAAAACGCTTTAATACGTTTCGAAACGACCATTCCTCCAAAAGTTAAAAGAATTTCAGGCTGAAATGCTTTGAAATCTTCATCCGTGAAAGGTGTAATCAAAGTATCAATCTGATCTATAAATGTTGGGTGATGTAAGTTCGATGTTTTTTCGGTTAATACTACAACACTTGGGTCATTCGCTAAAACATCTAAATAGGTTTGCTCTACCGAATTTGGAAACAACTCTCCTACTAAAACCAATTTCTTAGTTGCTTTGTTCCAAGTTTCAATAGTTGAATTTACTAAAGAGAAAGTTTTGCTTTCAGTATTAAAATCGACAATTTCAGGTTGCACTTGTAATTCGAAAACCGTTTCATATAAAGGTTCTTCAAAAGGTGCATTAATATGAACTGGCCCTTTTTGGTTAACCGCAACATGTAACGCCATTTGAATGTTATTGTCGTTTTCTGTCGATACATTTTCTTGCAAATTAGCATTGTACAAACTGTGATTCGCAAATACATTTTCCTGACGAATGGTTTGTCCGTCGCCAATATCAATCTTATTTTGTGGTCTATCGGCTGAGATAACAACCAATGGAATTTGGCTATAAAAAGCCTCCGCTATCGCAGGGTAATAATTCAACAAGGCTGAACCTGATGTACATACAACGACAACTGGTTCTTGCAATTGTTTTGCAATTCCCAAAGCAAAAAAAGCAGCACAACGTTCGTCAGCAATACTGTAACATTTGAAAAAGGGATTATTGGTAAATCCTATAGTCAAAGGAGCATTGCGCGAACCTGGAGAAATTACGATATGTTGGACTCCTTTTTGTTGGCAAATTTCGATAATGCTTTGCGCTAAAGGAATTTTTGGATACATCATTTTTAAAAAATAACTGGACTACAAAGTTACGAAGTTGAAAAGGTTTTTAGTACTTTTACTACGTAATTTCTTTACAAAATGGATATAAAAATTAGAGACTACCAAATAGCAGATTGTCCTGCAATTTTAGACATCATCAACGATGCAATTTTGCATTCGACCGCTTTATACGATTACAACGTGCGAACATTAGCAACTCAAGAAGCTATTTTTGAAGACAAACTTCAGAAAGGTTTTCCTGTTATCGTTGCCGAAATGAATAATCAAGTCATAGGCTTCGGTTATTACAGTGAATTTCGTTTCAGAGAAGCGTATAAATTCACGGTAGAACATTCGGTTTATGCGAATAAGAATTCTATTGGAAAAGGCATTGGGAAATTATTGCTTACTGAATTAATCGAAAGAGCCAAACAACAAAACCTGCATACTATGATTGGTGTAATCGATTCAGAAAACACTAACAGCATCGATTTTCATAAGAAATTTGGTTTCGAAGAAGTTGGCTTTATAAAAGAATCAGGTTATAAATTTGACCGATGGTTGCATTCTGTTTTTGTTCAGAAAATGTTATGATTTTAAACACATAGACACATAGAAAATATTTTAAAAAAGGTTTATTTAAGCATTTCATTTACACATAGCTTTGTCTATGTAATCTATGCAAAGTGAAACGTCCGAAGCTTCGGACTAAAAAACAAACAATAAATACCTAAGTGACTATGTGTTTCAAAAAACTATTTCCCTTCAATCCAATTGGTAATTTCTGCATCAGTAGGAAGTACTCTAGGAGAAACTACTTTTGCTAATTCACCGTTTTCATTGATTAGGTATTTTTGGAAGTTCCATTGTACTTCGCTGTCTTCTAATCCGTTTTTGGCTTTTTGAGTTAAGAATTGGTACACTGGATGCATATCGCCACCTTTAACAGAAATTTTAGCCATCATTGGAAACGAAACCCCATAGTTTTTTTGACAAAAAGTAGCAATTTCTGAATTACTTCCAGGCTCTTGTGCTCCAAAGTTATTCGCAGGAAAACCTACGATTACGAAATTTTTGTCTTTATACTTTTCGTAAATCGCTTGTAATTGTTCATATTGCGGTGTTAAACCACATTCTGAAGCGGTATTGACTACTAAGATTTTCTTCCCTTTTAAGGTTGAAAAATCAAAAGTATCGCCACTCAAATCTTCTACTTTAAACTGATAAATCGTTTCTTTTGCCATAGGTGTTGTAGTTGCTGCTGCAGTAGCTGTTTGCTTTTTTTGTGCCTGATTTTGACAACTATAAAACAAAGCTACTACTGAAAACAAGGTTACTAATTTCTTCATCTCTTTTTTTATTTCAAATTTAGGGTTTTAAAATGCAATTTTTGATAAACATTTCTTAAAAAAAATGGTCGCTAATTAGCGACCAAATTCTTATTTTTTATAATACTTCTTGTACGGAAAGTAAGCTATTGCTGCAATTACCAAGACAATTGCTAAAATAATGAAGTAATAGGTTACGTTTTGTTTTTCACCCGAAGCGTAACTGTGCAAACCGCTTAAGTGGAAATTTACTCCAAAATACGTCATTAAAATCGAAGCAAAAGCTAAAACACTCATTACGTTATAAATCCATCTTCCTCTTAAAGCAGGAACAAAACGTGCGTGAATTACAAACGCATATACCATAATACTGATTAACGCCCAAGTTTCTTTTGGATCCCAACCCCAATAACGTCCCCAACTTTCATTTGCCCATTGCCCGCCAAGGAAGTTTCCTATGGTTAACATGACCAAACCTACGGTTAACGCCATTTCGTTGATGTATGTGATTTCGTCTATACTTAATTTCATTCTTTCTTTGTTCTTTTCGTTGGTGAAAATCATTAAGAATAATGAGACTAAACCTAAAACCATCGCTAAAGTAAATGGTCCGTAACTCGCTACGATTACTGCAACGTGAATCATTAACCAATACGAATTTAAAACAGGTTGTAAGTTTCCAATTGTTGGATCCATCCAATTCCAATGTGCAATCATCAAAATCATTGCAGTTACAAAAGCTGTTGAAGCTACTGTTAGTTTCGAATCTTTTCCGAAAGCTAATCCAAAGAACATCGTTGCCCAAGCTACATAAATCATACTTTCATACGCATCACTCCAAGGCGCGTGACCTGAAATGTACCATCTTACAATTAATCCTGCTAAATGCAATATGAAAAACAAACCGATTAATCCATGAAAAACATTGATAATGGTTCGGATTGCTTTTGAATCTTTGAAAATTTGAACAATACAGAAAGCTAACATTAAAACCCCAGCCAACATATACATATAATATAATCGTTTGAAAATATCGTATTTGTTGTATGTGATTTCAGAACTGATTTTACTTTCAGAAAGCATTACAGCTGCACCGTATTTCTTTTGGTATTCGTTTAATCCTTTTAAAAGACTATTTGGTAATTCGTAATTATTACTTTTCGAAGCTTTTTCTAAAGCATTTAAGTAAAACGGCATTACGTTTTTTATCGAATCTAAAGCGGTTCCTGTTGGTTGGTTGACTTCTAAAAACGAAACCCATTTATTCGATTTGTCTCCTGGAACTGGGAACACTTTTAAAATTTGTCCACTTAAAGCTGAATATAAAAGGTTTACTTTCTTATCTGCTTCTATAAAATCTTTTTGAAATTGATTTGGAACTGGTTCTTTATAAGCGGTTTCTAAAAATTTAGCTAATTTATAATTTCCAGTTTCATCAAAAAATGAAATAAGTGGCGCATATTTAGCTTCTTTTTCAACACCAATTAATTTACGAATACTATCATTTCCTCTTTTCAAATAAATGATTGGCAAACCATACCAATATTGAGGAAACTGTGTCATCGATAAAAACGCTTGATCCGAATTCATCCCTTCATACGTATCGCTTTTTGATACTTTACGAAGTAATTCTGATGAAAACGTATTGATAGGCTTCATTCGCCCGTTATCTTGAATTACTACTTTTCCAAATTCGCTCGCGTGCTCTTTCGAAATTTCGTGTTCCTTTAATAATTTTAGAATTTCTTCTTTACTTGGTTGGTGATTGTGCTCTTGAGCAAAAGTTAATGTCGAAAATAAAATCAAAAACACGCTCAATAAACTTGCTTTCTTTTTCTTTACTTTTTCTAACTTTTCTTTCAAACTTGCAAAACGAGTATTTTTATTGAATAAGATTGCCATCATTCCGAAGTATAATAAGAAATAACCAATATACGTAATCCAAGTTCCCCAGAAATCGTGACTTACCGATAAATTTGTTCCTTTTTCATCTGGATCAAATCCGGCTTGGAAAAATCTAAACCCTCTGTAATCTAAGATATTATTCATAAAAACACTGTCTTTAAATGTTTTCTTTTGTTCGGTATCAATAACTTCAATCTTACTTTTGAAAGCTGAATAACTATTTTCTGTTCCTGGATATTTATCTGCAATAAAATCGTCTAATTTGATTGTAAATGGAGTGTTATAAACTTTACTTCCGAAGAATAACGTAAACTCTAAATCACCAATTTTTACACTTTGTGGTACTCCTTGTTTTCCTCTTGCTCCTACTAATGTTAGAACTTCTTCTTTCCCTTGTGTTTTGATTTTAACTTTCAACGCATCATCGGTTTGTTTGTCTTTAAAATCATTATTCGATTTGAAAGTCAATTCGCCTTTAATCGCTGGTTCTGGAAATACAAACTGAGCACCGCCAATATTATATAACGAACGTAACATTAAAGGTTGCACAGAATCTTTAACCACTTTACCTTGTAATTTATCAGCCATTCGCATAAAATCACCTTCAAAAGGTGTTTGAATAGTGTAAGCTTCCGCAATTTTTGTAATATTGATGGCGCCTTCTGTATATTTATTAAAAGCAAAAAGTACGTTGTGTAAATTTTGAACTTCGCCTTCTTTTAAATAGTGTTCGTGACGTGTTCCTCCACTCGACTCTACCATTTTAATCATCAACTGTCCGCTTTCTGAAGCTACAACAGTTTCCGTTGCGTTCATAACAAACTCTTGGTGTTCTACTTCGAATGGAATACCACTGAATTCACCACCCATTGAAAAATCATTGCTAGCAAAAGTGTTCAAAAAAGCATCGTCCTTAATTTCAGGAGCTAAAATCAAATCTTTTTCAAAAGTCTTACGACGCATTTGACCTTCATGATTTCCATCTACTAGAACAGTTAAATAGGGTTTATCGGAATAAATGATATTAGCAGATTCTCCTTCTCTAATAGGCATCATTCCTTCGTAACTAATATAACGAGTTATAAAAGCTCCAACAATAATTAGTATAAAAGAAAGGTGTAATAATAAGGTAGCCCAATTTTCCTTTTTATGTAACTGATAACGTTTGATGTTTCCAATAAAATTGATTACAAAAAACACCATAATTACTTCAAACCAAACGGCATTGTAAACAATAACTCTTGCTGTGTCAGTATTATAAGCATCTTCAATAAAAGTTCCGGCTGCCATGGCTACAGCAAAAGCAATGAATAAAAAAGCCATTAAGCGTGTGGAAGATAACAGGGATAGTATTTTTTTCTCCATGAGTTGGGAATACGTTTTTTATAAATTGGCACAAATGTACTCAAAAACAAAAACTTTTCCGCGAAGTTTAACAAAGGTTTGAGGATTTTCTATTCGAATGATTTTAATACAACATTTTTACTTCTTTCACATCGAAAAAGGTTACCGAATCATCTTCCAATAAAACTTCTAATTTACCTTCTTTTGTAACCTTTTGAATTTTTCCTACAAATCGATTTCCTAATGCCGATTCGAAAGTTGAAACTACCTCTTTCTTAAACAAAATAGCATGATAAGTGTTCCAAAAATAATCTTCTTTAAGATTTTCTAGTTGATTTAAATTGAATTCTAATCGGTTTACGATGGAAATTAAAAGTGTTTCTCTATCAAATAATTGGTTTTCCAATAAAAACAAAGAAGATGCTTGTGGCAAATTTTCAAATTGAGATTGGTTCACATTCAAACCAATTCCGATAATCGATTGCACTTCGTTTTGATTTTTGAACGTATTTTCGATTAAAATGCCTGCTATTTTCTTATTCTCTGCCAAGATGTCATTTGGCCATTTAATGGCAAAATTTAAATTACTAACTGTTTTTAGTCCTTCAACTACACTCAAAGCCACAATTATATTCAAGGTAAAAAGACTTGAAATTTCTTCTATTTTTTGATTATATAAAACACTAAAAGCTAGATTCTTACCTGCTTCAGAAGTCCAACCCGAACCTCTTTGTCCTTTTCCTTGTGTTTGTGATTCGGTGCTAACAACGGTGAAATTTTCGCAAGTTTCTTGTGCCGAAAGCGCTTTCAAAAAACTATTGGTAGAATCTATGGCATCGAGTTTGATTATCTTCATAATACAATAACAAAATTTAATCTTATGTTAAGGTTCAAAAATAATCACAAAAAATGATACCTTTGCATAAATACAAAAATAATAAATGGCGAAGAAGCAGATTAATAATGATGATTTATTAGCAAACATCATCAAAGGGATTGAAGAAGTAAAAGGAGAAAATATTGATATTCTTGATTTAAGAGAAATTGACAACACGGTTTGTGACTACTTTGTAATTTGTAATGGAAATTCAAATACTCAAGTAAATGCAATTGTAGGTTCAGTACAAAAAATCGTTTCAAAAGAATTAAAAGATAAACCATGGCACGTTGAAGGTGCTGAAAATGGAGAATGGGTTTTAATGGACTACGTTAATATTGTAGTGCATGTTTTCCAAAAACACATTCGTGAATACTACCGAATTGAGAGTTTATGGGGTGATGCAAAAATCACAACCATTGAAACTAAATACTAAAATTTCTTATGGCACAAAATAGTAATTCTAACTTTAAGTTTAGTCCATGGATGAGTATTGGACTGGTTATTGTCATTTTCTTAACCATTAATTTATTTTCTACTGGTTTTGATTTAAGCAATCCTGCGCCAACTACATTATCAAAATTTTATCAATATTTAGATAAAAATCAGGTAGAAAAAGTAGTATTTACCAATACTAAAGCAACAGTTTACTTAAAGAAAGCTGCTTTAACAGATAAAGCACATGACAAAGTAAAAAATGATGTTTTAGGAAAACTAAATACGAAAGGACCTCACTATTTTACAGAAATTGGTGATTTAAAAACCTTTCAAGAAAACTTACAAAAAGCGTCAAGCGAAGGTAAACTTACAGATTACGAAAAAGAGCCTGAAAGCATGTGGGGAGAAATCATCTCTATGCTTTTACCTATCTTACTTTTAGTTGGACTTTGGGTCTTTATGATGCGAAGAATGTCAGGTGGTTCTGGTGGCGGAGGTGGACAAATCTTCAGCATTGGTAAATCGAAAGCTAAACTATTTGATGAAAAGAACGATACTCGTGTAACTTTTGAAAACGTTGCCGGATTAGAAGGTGCTAAAGAAGAAATTCAAGAAATTGTAGAATTCTTAAAAACTCCTGAAAAATATACTTCAATTGGTGGTAAAATCCCAAAAGGAGCTTTATTAGTTGGACCTCCTGGAACTGGAAAAACATTATTAGCTAAAGCCGTTGCAGGTGAAGCTAAAGTACCTTTCTTCTCTTTATCAGGTTCTGATTTTGTGGAAATGTTTGTTGGTGTTGGAGCTTCTCGTGTTAGAGATTTATTCAAACAAGCCAAAGAGAAATCACCATCTATCATTTTCATTGACGAAATTGACGCTGTGGGTAGAGCTCGTGGGAAAAACAACATGACAGGCGCTAATGACGAAAGAGAAAATACATTAAATCAGTTATTGACTGAAATGGATGGTTTTGGAACCAATTCAAATGTAATTGTATTAGCTGCTACTAACCGTGCTGATGTTTTAGACAAAGCATTATTACGTGCTGGTCGTTTTGACAGACAAATTTATGTAGACTTACCAGACATTAGAGAACGTAAGGAAATTTTTGAAGTACACTTAAAACCTTTGAAAAAATCAGAGGAATTAGATACTGAATTTTTAGCAAAACAAACACCAGGATTCTCTGGAGCTGACATTGCTAATGTTTGTAACGAAGCCGCTTTAATTGCAGCTCGTAAAGACAAAAAAGCGGTAGACAAACAAGATTTCTTAGACGCTGTTGATAGAATCATCGGTGGTTTAGAAAAGAAAAACAAAATTGTCACACCAGCTGAAAAACGCGCAATCGCCATTCACGAAGCTGGACATGCAACAGTAAGTTGGATGTTAGAACATGCAGCACCTCTTGTAAAAGTTACGATTGTTCCTCGTGGACAAAGTTTAGGAGCGGCTTGGTATTTACCAGAAGAAAGATTGATTGTAAGACCAGACCAAATGTTAGACGAAATGTGTGCTACTATGGGTGGAAGAGCGGCCGAGAAAGTAATTTTCAATGAAATTTCAACAGGTGCTTTGAGTGATTTAGAGAAAGTAACGCGTCAGGCAAGAGCAATGGTTACGATTTACGGATTGAACGATAAGCTAGGAAACATCACATATTACGATTCAACTGGGCAATCGGATTACAATTTTTCTAAACCTTATTCTGAAGAAACTGCAAAAGTTATCGATACTGAAATTTATAAATTAATTGAAGAGCAATATCAAAGAGCAATTCACATTTTAGAAACAAACAAAGAAAAGCTAACTCAATTAGCTGATATTCTGATAGAAAAAGAAGTAATTTTCAAAGATGATTTGGAAACTATTTTCGGAAAAAGACCTTTTGACAAAGAAGAAGAAATTCCTGCTGCGGAATAAGGACTTATCAACAAAATAATATTAATAAAAAACTTAGTTCCTTAGGAAAAGAACTAAGTTTTTTTTTATCTTTGATTTTCACACAATAAAAAACGACTAAAGATACATGAGTCTTTTTAGAAAATTTTTTGGCACTTCGGGAGACGAAGACGAAAGCGACAAGAAACAAGAAGTTAAAAGTCCTTATTCGCCTGACACTACATTGCCTATAGACGAACAATTTACTTTCAATTTTAAAGAAAATGGAGGTAAATTTATTTATTGTGAAAATTTAGATGAAATTGCAGAGAATTTTGAAAATATTTTAGCAGAAAACGATTGGTTCGAAAGTAACGCACAATGTTATGACAACCGATTACTTTATCTTCTTGACGACAATAAACTAACCTACAATAATACTACACCACCAGTGTTTTTTCTTTCTTCTTGCGAAAATTTAATTGCAGACGAAGGTTCTATTTTATTCTCATCTAATCAGTTTAAGCACTTCAAACCAAATGAATTGCCTACAAACATGATTATTTTCGCTACCACAAGTCAAATTGTAAATAGCAAAAGCGATGGCTTAAGGCGAATTAAAAACACACACGAAAAAAATTACCCTTCTAATATTACCACCATAAAATATTTTGAAGAAGTAAAAGAACAGGATTTTCTTCACTATGGAAGTTGCCATAAAAATCTTTACCTACTTCTTTTAGAGGATTTATAATGAATGAAACGCTAAAAAGAGCATTATCTGGAGCCGTTTATGTTGTATTACTATTAGGCTGTATATCTTATTCTAGAGAGGGTTTAGCGATTCTTTTTGGCGCTTTTTTGATTATTGGAGTTTATGAATTTTGCAAAATGTGTGGATTGAACTTCTATGTTAGCATTCCTGTTGCCGCTGCTTCCTATTATTTCTTATGGAATAAAAACTCTGATTTAAATTTAAATACAGCATTAACTGCTATAGCCGTTATAATTTCGGTTAAATTATTACTATATCTTTTCAATACCAAGAAAACCAATTTTCAACTTTACACGCGCTACTTTTTACTCTTTGGATACGTAATTCTTCCTTTTATCTTGGCGAATTATATTGCAATGGGTGTGAAAGGATACAATCCAAAAATTTTAATTTCAATTATTGTTTTAATTTGGACCAACGATACTTTTGCGTATTTAGTTGGAAAAAACATAGGCAAAAACAAGCTTTTTCCAAGTGTTTCTCCTAAAAAAACCATTGAAGGTTTTGCTGGTGGGTTAGTATTTACCATCATTGGAGGTGCTTTATTGGCTAATTATTACATCATGGCTTCAACCCTTTACATTTGGATTGTGATTGCAGCTATCGTGAGTGTTTTCAGTACGTTAGGCGATTTAATAGAGTCAAAATTAAAACGTGTAGCCGGCATAAAAGATACCGGAAATATAATGCCTGGTCACGGAGGTATTCTAGATCGACTAGATAGTATTATATTTGTAATTCCATTTATTAATTTATTTTATTTAATTTTATACTATGTTTCATAAAGAAGGTTCAAAAATCATTTTAATTACCCTGCTTTTAGTTGTGGGTATTATTTTCTTAACCGATGAATTTGTTGCTATAAATTGGTTACGAACTATTTTATACTTATTCGCATTAGTAATTTTAGTTTTGGTTTTACAATTCTTTAGAAACCCAACACGAGTTGCCGATAATAGCGACAATCACATTCTTGCTCCAGTAGACGGAAAAGTAGTAGTTATAGAAGAAGTTTACGAACCTGAATATTTCAAAGACAAACGTTTGATGGTTTCTATCTTCATGTCACCAATAAATGTGCACGTTACACGTTATTGTGTAAACGGAATCGTAAAGTACAGTAAATATCACCCAGGAAAATACTTAGTAGCTTGGCATCCAAAAGCTAGCGAAGAAAACGAAAGAACTACTGTTGTTATCAACAATAGAGTGTATGGTGAAATCTTATACCGTCAAATTGCAGGTGCTTTAGCAAGACGTATTGTAAATTACGCTCAAGAAGGCATGCGTGTGGTTCAAGGTAAAGATGCAGGTTTTATTAAATTTGGTTCAAGAGTAGATATTTATTTACCATTGGGAACTGAAGTTAATGTAAAATTAGGTGATAAAGCTATCGGAAACAAAACCGTTATTAGTAAAAAAGCATAAAGAATGAGCGAAAAGGATATCAATACTTTATTTGACGAAGCATTTGCTAACGCACAATTGATTCCGCAAGAATCGGTGCCACAGGATATGCAATTAATATTGTATGGTTTGTACAAACAAGCTACATCCGAAACCACAAACCCTTTATTATTTCAAAATCCTCAGGATATTAGAAATGCTTTCAAATTAAATGCTTGGATGCAAGTAAAACATCTGAAACCAGATGATGCCAAAGCAGAATACATCAATATCATCAATAAATTACTGAAAGAACGTAACTTATAATCTGCATTACAAATGAAAAAGTCATTATTGATTTTGGCTTGTATATCATTTATGATGACGAGCTGTAAAAAGGAAAACGAATTAGAAGAAGTTAAAATTCCAGATCCAGAAGTAGAAACTAAAATTTCAGCATTAGGAAATCCAGCCGATGTTAAAGTTACTGAAGGTGGTATTTTTCAAATGCGTGGACTTAAATACACTTACGACGATTTACAACCTCATATTGATGGTCGAACGATGGAAATTCATTATTCGAAACATCATTTAGGTTACGCTAACAAACTAAACAAAGCCGTAATTGGTACCGATTTAGAATTAAAAACCGTAGAAGACATCTTAAAAAACTTAGATGTAAACAATAAAGAAATCCGAAATAACGCTGGTGGCTACTACAACCACAATTTATTTTTTGAGATTTTAAACCCAAAAGGCGGTGGTACTCCTACTGGCGCTCTTGCCGAAGCCATTACTGCCGAATTAGGTTCGTTTGACAACTTACAAAAACAACTTACAGAAGCCGCAGCAGGACAATTTGGAAGCGGATGGGCATGGTTAGTAGTTACCCGTGAAGGAAAATTAGCCGTTACTAGCACCGCCAACCAAGACAACCCTTTGATGCCAAATGCAGAATTAAGAGGAACTCCTATTTTAGCCATTGACGTTTGGGAACACGCCTACTACTTAAATTACCAAAACAAACGCAACGAATATTTAACCGCTATTTTCAACGTCATCGATTGGAATATAGTAAATGCTAAATATGAAACGGCTGTGAGTAAGATATAGTTCGTTGGTTTTTAAATTATTTTTTGAAGAAATAAAACTGATACTTGTCAGACATATACACCTAAAATTGGGTAGCTATGTATGATTTAGTCAGACATATATACAAGTTGTAGCACATTTAAACAAAATGCAGAAATCCATAACAATCATATTTCTTCTTATTTTTAATCTGACCTTTGGACAAGATAAAGTTGACCCAACAGAATCGCTTATTTCAGAACTTAAAACGGAACTGAACGAAAAAAGTATTGCGAACTTTTTTGTGGTAAAACGGATTACATATGGAACTGCATATATTCCCGATTTGAACGACCCAAATTTTTGTAATCCAAATGGAACTTACTTTACAATGTATGCGTTTTGGAAAGATGGAAAAGATGATTATGTGAAAAAATTTGATAATTGTGGAGGATTTAATTCATTAAAATTATCCGATTCAAAAATCTCTGAATTCTATCTAAAAAATTCAGAAAGTTTAAAATCAGACGAAGTAAAATCTTATCAAATAAAACCCGACAGTATTGCAAATGGAAAAATCTATAAAAGTATTTCTCATCGAAATCATCAACCTCAAAGATATTTTTGGTTCTATATAAATTCAGAGGAATTTAGAAATCATTTTGATAAATATGATTTGACAACGGAAAAAGATATTCCAAACTTAAATTATAAATCAAATAATGAGCTTTCTATAGTAAAACTTAATGCAATTTGTGAAGAAATAATTAACGATTTAAACAATAAATCTTTATTTAACCGACAAAAATAAAACGTGCTACAACAGCGGTTTGCTTCAATGGCTACTTCAGGATTTTCCTGCGGAAAATCCGCTGCTGAATGGAATGTTTTGTTATATTTATGGTGGCTTGGTTTTGGTTCAACGCCACTGAAATCAAGCCGCAGAACGTTAAAAAAGCTGTTTATGGCTATTCGCCATTTTTAAAGTATAAAGAAAAAAATCCCAATCTTTCGATTGGGATTTTTTGTATTACTTTGTTAAGTACATTTTTCTTCTAGCGTACAAATCGTAGAATTGATCGTCTTTTAAATCGTCTATGAATAAGATGCTTTCTCCGGTTGATTTCATTTCTGGTCCTAATGCTTTATTTACATTTGGAAATTTACTGAAAGAGAAAACGGGTTGCTTAATAGCATATCCTTTTAATTGTGGATTGAAAGTAAAATCAGTTACTTTATTGTGACCTAACATTACCTTAGTTGCATAATTTACATACGGTTCGCCATACGCTTTTGCAATAAATGGAACGGTACGAGATGCTCTTGGATTCGCTTCAATAATATAAACTGTATCGTCTTTTATCGCAAACTGAATATTGATTAAACCTACAGTTTGTAAAGCTCTTGCGATTTTTTCGGTGTGGTCTTTGATTTGTTGCATTACAAATTCGCCCAAGTTAAACGGAGGCAAAGTCGCATTACTATCTCCTGAGTGAACACCACAAGGCTCAATGTGTTCCATAATTCCTATGATGTACACATTTCCATCGGCATCGCAAATGGCATCCGCTTCTGCTTCGATTGCGCCATCTAAATAATGGTCTAACAATAATTTATTTCCTGGAATCGATTTTAATAAATCAATTACGTGTTCTTCTAATTCTTGTTTGTTAATTACGATTTTCATTCCTTGTCCACCCAATACATAAGAAGGACGAACTAATAATGGGAAGTCTAACGTATCTGCTAATACCGAAGCTTCTTCCGCACTTTCCGCAATTCCAAACTTAGGGAATGGAATGTTTAATTTGGTTAATAAATCAGAGAAACGTCCTCTATCTTCCGCTAAATCCAAAGCATCGAATGAAGTTCCTAAAATTTTGATACCGTATTTTGCTAATTTTTCAGCTAATTTCAAAGCCGTTTGACCACCTAACTGAACGATTACACCTTCTGGTTTTTCGTGTTGGATGATATCATAAATATGTTCCCAAAAAACAGGTTCGAAATACAATTTATCAGCTGTATCAAAATCGGTAGAAACCGTTTCTGGATTACAGTTAATCATGATAGTCTCATAACCACATTCTTTCGCTGCTAAAACTCCATGAACACAAGAATAATCGAACTCAATTCCTTGTCCAATTCTATTTGGTCCCGAACCTAAAACGACTACTTTTTTCTTATCGGTAACAATACTTTCGTTATGAACGTATTTGGTTCCGTCTGCTTTTTCAATTTCTGCTTCGAAAGTCGAGTAGAAATAAGGCGTTACCGCTTTAAATTCTGCTGCACACGTATCTACTAATTTGTAAACACGTTTGATGTTTTGTTCGTCACGCAATTTATGTACTTGACTTTCCAAACATCCCATCATGTGGGCAATTTGGCGGTCTCCGTAGCCTTTTTGCTTTGCTTCTAAAAGCAATTCTCTTGGTAACGTATCTACTTTATAATTCGAAATTTCTCTTTCTAAATGGAATAATTCTTCATATTGTTTTAAAAACCACATGTCGATTTTCGTAATCTCGTGAATTCTGCTCAATGGAATTCCCATTGCGATGGCGTCATAGATTACGAAAACTCTGTCCCAACTCGCGAAAGTTAATTTTTCGATGATTTGTTCGTAGTTTTTATAACCTTTTCCGTCTGCTCCTAACCCATTACGTTTGATTTCTAACGACTGAGTAGCCTTGTGAAGCGCTTCTTGGAACGAACGTCCAATTCCCATCACTTCACCTACCGATTTCATTTGAAGTCCTAACGTACGGTCTGAACCTTCAAATTTATCGAAGTTCCATCTTGGTATTTTAACGATTACATAATCTAACGTTGGTTCAAATAAAGCCGAAGTTGATTTTGTAATTTGATTTTGTAATTCATCTAAGTTATATCCTAAAGCTAATTTCGATGCGATTTTTGCAATTGGATAACCCGTAGCTTTTGAAGCTAATGCAGAAGAACGAGATACACGAGGATTGATTTCAATTGCTACGATATCTTCTTTATCATCTGGTGAAACTGCGAATTGTACGTTACAACCTCCAGCAAAATTTCCGATAGAGCGCATCATTAAAATCGCCATATCACGCATTTTTTGGAATGTTGTGTCCGATAAAGTCATCGCTGGCGCCACTGTAATCGAATCTCCAGTATGAATTCCCATTGGGTCCATATTTTCAATCGTACAGATGATTACTACGTTGTCGTTACTATCGCGTAATAATTCTAATTCGTATTCTTTCCACCCCATTAAAGCCTTGTCAATCAACACTTCGTGAATTGGTGATGCTTCTAAACCGTAAGTTAATGCACCATCAAAATCTTCTTTTTTGTAAACAATTGCTGCTCCAGTTCCTCCTAAAGTAAACGAAGGACGGATTACTAATGGAAAACCAAACTCCTGAGCAATTTCTTTTCCTTGTAAGAAAGAGTTAGCCGTTTTAGCCGGAGCTTGCGGAATTCCGATTTTATTTAATAAGTTTTTGAATTGTTCTCTATCTTCAGTAATGTTGATGGCATTGATATCTACACCAATTAATCTTACGTTGAAATCTTTCCAAATTCCTTTTTCATCGGCTTCAATACAAAGATTTAAAGCGGTTTGTCCTCCCATTGTTGGTAAAACAGCATCAATTTGAGGATGTGCTTTTAGGATTTCAATAATCGATTTTGTGGTAAGCGGTTTTAAGTAAACATGATCGGCCATTGATGGGTCGGTCATAATCGTTGCAGGGTTTGAGTTAATTAAGATAACTTCAATTCCTTCCTCACGAAGTGAACGAGCCGATTGAGAACCTGCGTAATCAAATTCGCAAGCTTGACCAATTACGATAGGTCCTGATCCAATAATTAATACCGATTTGATTGTAGTGTCTTTAGGCATTGTGTTGTTGTTTTGTTGTTGTGGGTTGTAGTTATATTGCGATTATAAAATTACTAATTTTCAAAGGTTTACATCTAAATGAACACCAAAACTTATCAAATTTTATAAACAAGTTTAAAAAAAAGCCGCTACTAATAAAAGTAACGGCTGATATATTGTTTTAAGCTAAAACATTATTTTTTGTGTCTTGGTTCGCAAGAAACAGTTAACTTATGTCTTCCTTTAGCTCTTCTACGAGCAAGCACTTTTCTTCCATTAGCAGAAGCCATTCTATCCATGAAACCGTGCTTATTTCTTCTTTTTCTTTTTGATGGTTGAAACGTTCTCTTACTCATTGTAGTATCTTTTAAAATCTATAAATAAAAATCTTTTTTAAAACTCATAGGTTTCCTATCCTGAAAACCGAGTGCAAATATACAAAGACTTTTTTCATTCGCAAGTACTTTTTTAAAAATATTTTTAATTCATTTTATTATCTTTGCACTCAACAAATATACACTATAATGTTTCATAAAAATATCAAATTAGTTCTTGCCGCTTTAATTATAGCATTTGGAATTTATCAATTTACAGAAAGTAATATCGGAAATGGTATCTTTTTGTTATTATTCTCTACTATTTTTATTTTCTTATACTTTAAAAACGAGTTTATTTTATTGGCTTTTTTAAAGTTAAGAAAACAAGATTTTCCTGGAGCACAAAAATGGTTATCATACATTAAAAACCCAGAAGCTGCTTTAGTACAAAAACAACAAGGTTATTTTAATTACTTACATGGTTTAATGGTTTCGCAAACTAATTTAATTGAAGCTGAAAAATATTTCAAAAAAGCAATTGCTCTTGGTTTATCTATGGATCAAGATTTAGCATTAGCTAAACTACAATTAGCGGGTATTGCAATGACAAGAAGAAGAAAAATGGAAGCTACCGCTTTATTAAACGAAGCAAAGAAACTTGACAAACAAAACATGTTGAAAGATCAAATTAAAATGATGAAAGATCAAATGAAAAAAATGTAATTCATTCATTTTCAATACAAAAAAAGCACCTTTCGAGGTGCTTTTTTTGTTATTTTAACGAGTTATCTTTTCGTTTAACGAGTTTTTTAGTTTTGAGTATTTCATTTTCATAGCTTCGCTGAGTAAAAAAATAAAAATTCCCCTAGAATTGAATACCCACTATAATTTTTATAGGAAGATTTATAAAAAAAAGATGGAAAAGGGGAAATTCCTACTTTAAAAAAATCGACTAAATAAACATGAAAAGATTAAAAATTATAGTGGCTTTTCAAAAGAAAAAAACACAAGCAAATTAAACTTTGTTAGAGTATTTAATTGATTTAAGCACTAATTCAACCATACAGAAAAACACCGTTTTGAGTCTCTCATAATTCTACTCTACCACTAACTCAAAATTTATTTTCTGTGTGGTTTTTATTTGCCCAGTAACATTTTACCAGCAATTAATAAAAGAATAAAACCAAATACTTTCTTCAACATTTTTTGGTCTAAATTAACCGCCATTTTACTTCCAAAATACCCTCCAACAACGAAAAACACCGCAATTATTCCAACATAGCACCAATCGATATAACCTTCTTTATGATAGGTATACACCGCAATTGCCGTAACTGGAACCACTAAAACTGCTAAACTAGTTCCTTGTGCTTGATGCTGATTAAATCCTAAAAGCAACACCAACAAAGGCACCATAATTACACCACCGCCTACTCCAACCAATCCGCTTAGAATTCCAGCTAAAACACCAATTAATACTAAAGATAGAACTACTTGAATATCCATTTGGCGCTTATTGTTTGTTATATCCTGAAGTTGGGATTTCGATTTCATATTTTTTACCTGTTGTAATCGTTAATTTTTTATCTCGTAACCAAGGATTGTGGATTTTTAAAATCTTATAATTTACACCTTGTGTTTTAGCAAATTTTGCTAAATCAGTAATGGAAGAGTCAATCACAATCTTTTTTGTTGGAATATTGTAATAAAGCGCTTCGTTTGGAATATTAAATCCATACTTTTCTGATTTTGACATAATTTCTTTCAAAGCTAAAATTCGGAAAACATAACGTGAAGTTTCTTCAGTTAATAATAAATCGTAGTAATCCGCTACTTGCTGTTCTTCCATTTTTTTACTGATTCCGTTCATTCCACCATTATATGAAGCCGCTGCTAACGTCCAAGAACCGAATTTCTCCTTTGCTACTAATAAATATTTACAAGCCGCTTCAGTTGATTTTTCTAAATGATAACGTTCATCGACCTCATCACTTACTTCCATTCCTTTTTCTTTAGCTGTTGCAGGCATAAATTGCCAAACACCTCTTGCTCCTGCAGGTGAAACTGCATTTACCAAACTACTTTCAATAACCGCCAAATATTTAAAATCATCTGGAACTCCATATTTTTTTAAGATAGGTTCTATGATAGGAAAAACTTTATTCGCACGTTTAATTACCAAAGTCGTATTGGTATGATAATTCATATTGGTAATCATTTCTTTATCCAAGCGCTCCTGAACATCGGCCATGAAAGTAGGCACTTCTTCTCCTGCAAAATCCATTTTTAGATTATAACCTACTGGAGAATATTTTGTTCCATCAGAAACTACTCCATAAATAAAAAAACTTCCTAAAGCGGCTATTAATGCTACAATCGCTACTTTCTTTGTCAATACCTTTTTCATTATTCTTTTATTTTAATATTAATTTAGGTAGATTTTCATTCAACCACTTGAATTTATTTACAATCATAATATGTGTTCCGCCTTTTAAAACAATGCAATTCTGAATGTTTTTAATTGGAAAAACTTCATCAGCATCTCCATGAATGTGAATTACTGATTCGTTTATTTCTTTTTGTTTCCAACACAAAATGGTTTCAATTGCCCAATCCAAATAGTTTTTATCTCGTACCGATAAATATCGTTCGTACAACTTCAATCGTTTCGCTACAATATTATCTCCAAATGCATATTTAACCAATTTTTCAATATCTGCCAAAAGTTGGGTCGGAATTAACTTATACGCTTTAGTCGCTTTCGCAACTTTAAAACGCGATGGAAATTCGGTATTCGATTTTACACTCGAAATGATAATTACTTTACGCACTTTCATTTGCTTAGCCATTTCCTGAACCAAAACTCCTCCAAAAGAAACACCAACTAAAACCGGATTTTCATCTTGAATTTTTTCAGTCATTCGAAGCGCGTAACTTTCGATACTTTCCTTATCATTGGGCAAAAACCATTCCAAAAAATGCATTTCAAATTGGTCTTCTGGTAATTTTATGTTTTCGAAAATTGTAGGACTTGCTGCCAAACCTGGCATGAAATAAACTGGAATCTTACTCATTACCATTATATTAAAAAAGTTTCGTAAATTTGCACTCTAATTGAAGTTATCATGGAAATCAAAGATAATGAACTTTTAAGACAATTTGAAATTATTACGGAAACTGGTTTGGTTGCAATTGAGTACTCTGTACAAGAACGCAAACTGTTTTTAACCAAATTTTGCAATAACAATAATGAAGATGAAGAGTTGCATCATGAATTTATTAAAACCGTACTAGAACTTGCTGAAGAACGAAAACTAAAAGTGGTGCCAACGCACGCAAAGTTCATAAGTTTCTTTAGAAAAAACAGAAAATATCGAGAGCTTTTGCCTCCAGGGTTAATGATTTAATCCTAAAAAAAATCCCAAGTCTATTAAACTTGGGATTTTTTTTATGCTTCAACGTTTATGAATTCCATTCTTACACTTCCGTCTTCATCTATCTTGGTTAGATTAATTTCGTGTAATGTATTCACTAATTCTGGATTCCAAGGTGTTTTTACTTTTACATAATTTTCGGTAAAACCATGAATATAGCCTTCTTTATTTTCGCTTTCAAATAAAACTGTTCTGTTGGTTCCAATTTGACTTTCATAAAATGCTCTTCTTTTCTTAACCGAAAGTCCGCGTAACATTTTACTTCTTTTCGAACGCACATTAGCTGGCACTACTCCATCCATGTCAACCGCTTCTGTATTATCTCTTTCCGAATAGGTAAAAACGTGTAAATACGAAATATCTAAATCATTCAAAAAATGATAGGTTTCTAAGAAATGCTCGTCAGTTTCACCTGGAAATCCTACTATAACATCCACTCCAATACAAGCATGAGGCATTACTTCGCGAATTTTTGCAACACGTTCTGTATACAATTCACGCATATAACGACGTTTCATTTTCTTCAAAATATCGTTAGAACCCGATTGTAAAGGAATATGAAAATGAGGAACGAATGTTCGACTTTGTGACACAAATTCAATCGTTTCATTTTTTAATAAATTAGGTTCGATAGAAGAAATTCGCAAACGCTCGATACCTTCAACTTCATCTAAAGCTTTTACTAAATCTAAGAAAGTATGTTCGTGTTTTTTATTTCCGAATTCCCCTTTTCCGTAATCACCAATATTTACTCCAGTAAGAACAATCTCTTTTATTCCTTGTTGTGAAATTTCAGAAGCATTTTTTAGTACATTTTCCAATGCATCACTTCGAGAAATTCCTCTTGCTAATGGAATCGTACAATAAGTACATTTATAATCGCAACCATCTTGTACTTTTAAGAAAGCACGAGTTCTGTCGCCAATTGAATAACTTCCAACGTAAAAATCGGCTTCTTCGATTTCGCATGAATGTACTTCACCCATGTCGTTTTTCGACAAATCATTAATATAATCGGTGATTTTGAATTTTTCTGTCGCTCCTAAAACCAAATCCACTCCATCAACTGCGGCTAATTCTTCTGGTTTTAATTGGGCATAACAACCAACTGCTGCAACAAATGCTTTATCATTCAGCTTCATTGCTTTTTTAACAATTTGCTTAAATTGTTTATCAGCATTATCGGTAACCGAACATGTATTGATTACATAAATATCGGCAATTTCCTCGAAATCAACACGTTCAAAACCTTCATTTTGAAAATCACGTGCAATAGTAGACGTTTCTGAGAAGTTTAATTTGCATCCTAAAGTGTAGAACGCGACTTTTTTCTTGTTTTCCATAAGTAAAACTCAATTAATGAAATCGTTGTCAAAAAATTGAGAGTGCAAAGATAGTTAAATTTGAAAATTATTTCATTTGAAAATTTGAAAATGTAATTAGAGTCAAAGTAATATTCAAATCCATACATCTTCAAATTTTCAAATTAGATTACTCTTTTCTATACTTCTTCGTTTCCTCAAAAACATGTTCTAAAATTTTAGCGTCTTCTTCGGTGAATTCTACATGACGGCGACTCATTACAATTTTAGCGGTTTCGAAAGCTTTTTTAGTGATGTAAGTGGTGAATCCAGAAGCACCACCCCATGAGAAACTTGGTACAAAATTTCTTGGAAATCCTGAACCAAAAATATTCGTTGAAACGCCAACAACTGTTCCTGTATTAAACATCGTATTGATACCACATTTACTGTGATCGCCCATCATTAATCCGCAAAATTGTAAGCCTGTGCGTGCAAAACCTTCCGTTTCATAACTCCACAAACGCACTTCTTCATAGTTGTTTTTTAAGTTGGAATTATTTGAATCAGCGCCAATGTTACACCATTCTCCTAAAACGGAATTTCCTAAAAACCCATCATGTCCTTTATTAGAATAACCAAATAAAACCGAGTTATTTACTTCTCCACCAATGCGACAATGTGGACCAACAGTTGTTGCTCCGTAAACTTTTGTTGCTAATTTCACTTGTGCTTCTTCGCACAAAGCAAATGGTCCACGAATAACCGAACCTTCCATGATTTCCGCATTTTTTCCTATGTAAATTGGACCTGTTGAAGCGTTTAACGTTACAAATTCCAACTTCGCTCCTTCTTCAATGAAAATGTTTTCAGGTGCAATTACGTTAACGCTTTTTGGAATCGGTTGAGAAAATCTATCTTCTGTAAGTAATTCGAAATCTTCACGAATAGCCGCATCATTCTTTGCGAAAATATCCCAAGTATTCTCTACTCGTAAAACGTCTCCTTCGTACTCTATTAATTCATATTCATCAAAATCGATATCTTCTTGTGTATCATTTGTATGAAAAGCAATGATTTCTTCTCCAAAAAGAATCGCTTCTTTAGGATTCAAATTTTGAACCATATCAATTAAAATCGGATTGGGTAAAAAAGAAGCGTTAATCATAACATTCTGTTCCATTTCTACCATTGGATATTTCTTCATCAAATATTCTTCGGTAAGCGTTGTGGTGGTATAACCTAGATATTTTTCCCACTTTTCTCGAATTGTTAAAATTCCGATACGAATATCAGCCACTGGACGAGTAAAAGTAAAAGGAAGTAACGCATTGCGAACGGTTCCGTCAAAAAGTATATAGTTCATTATGTTGAATTGTTAAAGTGATGAATTGTTTAAAACAATACTCAAAAGTAGGAAGATTTAGGCAATAAAAAAAGCCTCACCTAAGTGAAGCTTTTCTCTATTTTGAAAAAGCGAAAAATTATTTAGCTTTTTTAGCGTATTTGCTGTTGAATTTATCAATACGACCTGCAGTATCAATAAGTTTAGATTTACCTGTGTAAAAAGGGTGAGACGTTCTAGAAATCTCCATTTTGAAAACTGGATACTCAACACCTTCGTGAGTAATAGTTTCTTTAGTTTCTACTGTAGATTTAGTGATAAAAACATCTTCATTTGACATGTCTTTAAAAGCAACTAATCTGTAATTTTCTGGGTGAATACCTTTTTTCATTTTGTAAATCTTTTTATTAAGCGATTATAACTTGTTTCGCGGCTCTACATTAAAAGAGGTGTAAACATTTTATAACCTTTTGGTTTATAAACTTTTTATTTCAGAGTGCAAAATTACATTTATTTTTTAATCTAACAATCTTTATGTAACTTTTTTTTATTTTTTATCACTCATATAGAACGATTAGAATTCTTATATTTGTAAATTAATTAAACCAAAACAAACTATGAACGAAATTATTAAAAAGAACGGAATTAACTTTGGTGTTATCACTGGAGTGTTAAGTGTATTGATTACAACATCAATTTACATTGTCGATTTAGCTTTAATGACAAAATGGTGGTTGGGCATTTCTATTTTAGTTGTCTACATTATTATTGGTTGTGTTTTATTAGTTAAAACTAAAAAAGATTTAGGCGGTTTTATGAGCTTTAAAGAAGGTTTTACTGTCTATTTCGTCTCAGCACTTATTGGTATTGCAATTTCTGTTATTTATAATATTTTATTGTTCAACGTTATTGATCCTGAAGCAGCTATCCGATTAAAAGAACTTACACTTGAATCAACTGTTCAAATGTTAGAAAAATTTGGAACACCAACTTCTGCCATTAAAGAAACAGTAGACAAAATGAAAGATTATAATCAATTTTCAACTATTGAACAATTAAAAGGAAGCATCTGGAGCATTGTTGGTTCGGCTGTTTTTGGTGCTATTTTAGCTGCTATCTTCAAAAAAGACAAACCTGTATTCTAAATAAATGAATTTATCTATAGTTATCCCATTATTAAACGAACAAGAATCGTTACCCGAGTTACACAATTGGATTGTGAAAGTGATGCAAACGCACAACTATTCATACGAAATCCTATTTATCGATGATGGTAGTACCGATGCTTCTTGGAATGTTATTTCAAAATTATCTCACGAAAATCCGAATGTAAAAGGTATCCGTTTTCTTAGAAATTATGGAAAATCGCAAGCTTTACACGCTGGTTTTGCTAAAGCACAAGGTGATGTAGTTATTACCATGGATGCCGATTTACAAGATAGTCCAGATGAAATTCCTGAATTATTCCGTTTAATTACAGAAGATAATTATGATTTGATTTCAGGATGGAAGAAAAAACGTTACGATTCAGTTGTAGCGAAAAACATTCCATCTAAATTATTCAATTGGGCTGCTCGAAAAACGTCTGGAGTTCATTTAAACGATTTCAATTGCGGATTAAAAGCTTACAAAAATATTGTCATCAAAAACATAGAAGTTTCAGGTGAAATGCACCGTTATATTCCAGTTTTAGCAAAAAATGCAGGATTTGGAAAAATCGGTGAAAAAGTCGTAATTCATCAAGCTAGAAAATACGGAAGTTCTAAATTTGGAATGAGTCGTTTTATCAATGGTTTCTTGGATTTAATTACGATTTGGTTTTTATCAACCTTCGGGAAAAGACCAATGCACCTTTTTGGATTATTAGGTTCAATCATGTTTGTGATTGGATTTTTATTCGCATTCTATTTAGGAATCGACAAATTATTCATCAACACTTCTGGAAGATTAATCACCGAAAGACCGCAATTTTATTTGTCGTTAACCGCAATGTTGATTGGAACACAATTATTCTTAGCCGGATTTTTAGGTGAAATTATCCTAAGAACCAAAAACAACGAAGAACGTTATAAGATTTCAGAAGTATTATAATATATGAGAAAACAATAGTTCTCTCAAAACATACAGATTATGCATATCGAACAAAGTATTTTAAATAAAGTAAACGAGTGGTTAACCCCAACATTTGACGAAGCAACTCAAGCAGCTATCGAAGAAATGATGACTTCGGCTCCAAAAGAGTTAGAAGAAAGTTTCTACAAAAACTTAGAGTTTGGAACCGGTGGAATGCGCGGTGTTATGGGTGTTGGAACCAATCGTATCAACAAATATACATTAGGTAAAAACACACAAGGTTTATCTGATTATTTACATAAATCGTTTCCAAATGAGCAATTAAAAGTAGCTATTGCTTATGATTGTCGTCATAACAGTAATACATTGGCTAAAGTAGTAGCTGATGTGTTTTCGGCTAACGGAATTAAAGTGTATTTGTTTTCGGATATGCGCCCAACTCCTGAATTATCATTTGCAGTTCGTTATTTGAATTGTCATGTAGGAATTGTGCTGACTGCTTCTCACAATCCACCAGAATACAACGGATACAAAGTATATTGGCAAGATGGCGGCCAATTAGTTCCACCACAAGATGCTGAAATTATAAAAGTAATCGAAGATTTAAAATACAGCGAAATTAAGTTCGAAGCCAACAACGATTTAATTGAATATATTGATACTGAAGTTGACGAAGCTTTCGCAAAATCAACCGTTGAAAACGCAAGTTTTAACACACCAACTGAAGCTAAAGCGAATTTAAAAATCGTTTATACTTCGTTGCACGGAACTTCGATAAAAGCCATTCCAAATGTTTTAGCACAGGCAGGTTATACTGATGTAAATATTGTTCCAGAACAAGCTGAACCTAATGGCGATTTCCCAACCGTAGTTTCTCCAAATCCAGAAGAACCTGAAGCGTTGTCAATGGCAATTGCTTTAGCTGAGAAAATAGGTGCTGATATGGTTGTGGGAACTGATCCAGATTCTGATCGTTTAGGTGTTGCCGTTCGTGATTTAGATGGAAAAATCAAATTATTGAATGGAAACCAAACCATGGTTATCATGACCGCTTTCTTGTTAGAACAATGGAAACGCGCTGATAAATTCCAAGGAAACGAATTCATTGGTTCGACCATTGTTTCTACTCCAATGATGCTGGAATTAGCAGCAGCATATGATGTAGAATGCAAAGTAGGATTAACAGGTTTCAAATGGATTGCGAAATTCATTAAAGATTTTCCGAATCAGAAATTTGTTGGTGGTGGCGAAGAAAGTTTCGGTTTTATGGTTGGTGATGCCGTTCGTGATAAAGATGCGGTTGCTGCTATTTTATTAGTTAGTGAAATTGCAGCGCAAGCAAAAGCTTCAGGAAGTTCATTATATCAAGAACTTTTGAATTTATACATTGATTTTGGATTTTATAAAGAATCTTTAATTTCGATTACCAAAAAAGGAATTGAAGGCGCAAATGAAATCAAACAAATGATGATTGATTTACGCGAAAATCCGCTAAAAGAAATAAACGGTCAACGCGTAATTTGCATCGAAGACTATCAAGCTTCTAAAGGAAAAGATTTTATGAATAATGAAGAATTTGAAATCCATATTCCAAAATCAAACGTATTAATTTACTATTTAGAAGATGGAAGTAAAATTTGCGCAAGACCAAGTGGAACAGAACCTAAAATTAAATTCTATTTCAGCGTAAATGGAGTTTTAGATACGATTGAAAACGCTGAATCATTAGAAAAAGAATTAGATAACAAAATTGCAGGAATTATTTCGGCAATGAAATTAAACTAAATGGACGAAAATTTAAAAAAACTTATTCCTTTTGCTAAAAAGTACAAGTATGACGTTGTTGGTAATATTTCGTTCAATATTTTGTATGCTTTATTTGGGACGTTAGGAATGGTCTTTATCATGCCAGTTCTTTCTGTTTTATTTGACGAAAAAAAAACAGGTAAAGTTGAACTGCCAAAATACGATGGAATAATTAATGCAATAAGCAATTGGCAAGAATATATTGCCTATTATGTAAATCAATATTCTATTGAATATGGTATACAATATGGACTAATGCTTACGGTAGCTTTAGTATTAATAACCTTTTTACTTAAAAACCTATCTAATTATTTAGCATTACAACACTTAACTAAAGTTAAAACAGGAGTTCTACGTGATTTACGTGAAAAAATGTTTAATAAAATTGTTTCATTACCTGTTTCCTATTATTCTGAAAAAAGAAAAGGTGATGTAATGGCGCGAATGCTTGGTGATGTAAACGAAGTTCAAAATTCATTTTTTATGGTTTTAGAACTTATCGTTAAAGAACCTCTGACTATTTTGTTTTCGTTAATTGCTATGATTTCAATTAGTTGGAAATTAACAGTTTTCGTATTTGTTTTTATTCCCATTTCTGGATTCGTTATTTCAAAAATTGGTAAAAGCTTAAAATCAAAATCAAGTAGAGCCCAACAAGAAAACGGCTATTTAATTTCGATAGTAGAAGAAAGTTTAGGTGGTTTAAAAGTAGTCAAAAGCTACAATGCCGAAAACTATTTTGCTAAAACTTTCAACGATTCCATCAATCGTTTATACCAATTAACAATCTTAATTGGAAAGAAAAATAATTTAGCCTCTCCGATGAGTGAATTTATGGGAATTTTAGTTATTGGCGTATTATTAGTTTATGGAGGAAACCTAGTTTTAGTTGAAGGATCTTTAAAAGGATCTAATTTTATTACCTATA
The DNA here is from genome assembly GCF_004363695.1 of Flavobacterium cheniae. Classification (GTDB taxonomy): domain Bacteria; phylum Bacteroidota; class Bacteroidia; order Flavobacteriales; family Flavobacteriaceae; genus Flavobacterium; species Flavobacterium cheniae. The sequence continues at coordinate 55,433 of NZ_SNZC01000006.1, forward strand.
TAGGCTTAGCTTATAACATTTTAACTCCAGCTAAAGCAATTTCAAAAGCTTCTTATTCTGTAAAAAACGGTTTAGCCGCTGCAGAACGCGTATTCGAAATTTTAGAAGTTGAAAATACAATTACCAACAAACCAAATGCAATTGTAAAAGAATCTTTCAACGAAAAAATCAGTATTGAAAACATCAATTTTAGATATGCTGAAGAAAATGTGTTGAAAAACTTCTCTTTGGAAATTCCGAAAGGAAAAACAGTAGCTTTGGTTGGGCAATCAGGTTCTGGAAAAAGTACGATTGCGAATTTATTGACACGTTTTTATGATGTACAAGAAGGAACCGTAAAAATCGATGGAATCGACATCAAGGATATGACGTTAGAATCGCTTCGAGATTTAATGGGATTGGTTACACAAGATTCGATTTTATTTAACGATTCGATTAAAAACAATATTCGTTTAGGAAAACAAGATGCAACAGATGAGGAAATTATTGCGGCTTTAAAAGTCGCTAATGCCTACGAATTCGTTTCTGCTTTACCTAACGGAATTGAAACCAATATTGGTGATGCTGGTGGAAAACTTTCGGGCGGACAAAAACAACGTTTATCGATTGCGAGAGCCGTTTTGAAAAATCCACCGATTATGATTCTAGATGAAGCAACTTCAGCTTTAGATACCGAAAGTGAAAAGTTTGTTCAAGTGGCATTAGAAAATATGATGCAAAATAGAACTTCGATAGTAATTGCGCACCGTTTATCTACCATTCAAAAAGCGGATAAAATTGTGGTAATGCACAAAGGTGAAATCGTGGAACAAGGAACACATGACGAATTATTAGCTTTAAACGGAACGTATTCGAAGTTAGTGATGATGCAGAGTTTCGAGTAAAAGTTAGAAGTTGGGAGATGGAAGTTAGGAGTTTAGAAATGTGAATAAAACTAATTGCTGATTTAAACAGATTTTTAAATTTTAAACATATAAGTCATATAAGTTTTTAAAGTTGAGTATCTTTATGAATTAAGTTCATTTAAGTCTTACACAAACTTGCCATTCCGACAGGAATCTCTTTCATTATTGAATTTTGAACTTGAACTTGAATTTTGAACTTGAATAATAATGTACATAAACAGCTCAAATATTACGTTACCCGATGACAATGATACCATTGTTTGGAAATATTTGGACTTGTCTAAATTTTTAGACATGTTGTTGTCGCGTCAGTTATTTATGTCGCGTTCTGATAAGTTTGAAGACCAATATGAAGGCACATTTTCGGAACCTACTTTTGAGGAAATCAAGAAAATTGCTGCTAACAATCCGAAGTTTTTAGACAATTACAAATCGCATCGTGAAAAAGTAGTGGTTAGCAGTTGGCACATTAACGAATACGAATCGTTTGCGATGTGGCAAATTTTCACCCAAAACACGGAAGGTTTGGCTATTCAAACTACTATTGGCAGATTAAAAGAAGCCTTACTTCCTGAGAAAAAAACGGAGCAATACATTGGAGCCGTAAATTATATCGATTACAAAAAGGAGTTTATTCCGTTTGATGATACGTTTTTTCCATTTTTGTTTAAACGAAAAAGTTTTCAGTACGAAAGAGAAATTCGCATTATTTCTGACGTTACCAATAACGGAATGAAAATCGACAACGGATTAAAAGTAGATGTAAACCTAAACCAACTAATTGAAAAAATCTACATTCACCCAAAAAGTGAAAACTGGTATAAAAATTTGGTAATTGAATTGGTTTCTAAATTAGGATTTGATTTTGAAATTGAAAAATCGGATTTAGAGAGTGATATTTTGATTTAGAGTTGGAACGCGGATAAAACTGATTCGCCAAGCGAAACGCGGATTGAAACTGATTTTTCCTTCATTTTTGATTTTGATGTCGTCCCTACGGGACTTTTTCTCACTTATCTACTACTACTACTACTACTACTACTACTACTACTACTACTACTACTACTACTACTACTACTACTACTACTACTACTACTACTACCAATATATCGTTCCTACGGAACTAACACATTGTTTTTTTAATAAATATTACTATAATTTGAATAAATGCCGTTAGGCATAAAATATTGGTAATACCCGAATACCAAATAGCATCTAAAATCCCGTAGGGATGACATATTGAAATTATGATTTTGTTTTACTCAAAAATAATTTTGAGAATAGAATTACAACAATAAAAAAAATAAAAAATAAAATCGTTAAATAAAGAAAATATTCTTGTTGTTTACATAAATTATTACCAGAAACATTAGAAATACATTCTCCAGGTTCAACTTCGTACTTAAGGCTTATTCCAGTATTAATTCTTGCGTAAGAAAAAAGTACAATTCCAGCAAATGAAAGGAACAACAACGCAAAATAAATTAATCTCTTCATTATTAATCTAATTAGGAGTATACATTTCCACTTTCCACTCGTCTGCTAACAAGTTTACATAGTGATAATGTACTTTATCATTTTTGTCAAATGCGCCGTTTTTGTTGATGTCTTCGATACATCTAAAATATAAACGGTTTTGTGCTTCAATAATGTTCCAATCTATTAATTCTTGAAATTCTTCTGAAAGTTTCGTGAGATTTTCGCCACTTGCCGTACTCAAATACAGTGATTTGATGTCGTTTTGATTGATTTTACCGTCTTTATTGGTATCCGCATCAACCAATGTATAAGCAATAATTTGTTTCTTGGTTTTTGAAGCAATTCCGTCTAAAAAAGTAGCAGTTTGAATTTGAATTTTTTTATCGGTTAAAGGTTTTACATTCGTAGAATCAATATGTTGAAAATTCAAATTATCAAAATATCCTGTAATTTCAAATCGGTTATAATTTGAAATCGCATAACTTACTTGGTTCGTTTTACTACTTCCGTATGCTCTACTATCGGTATCATACACACGAATATCGCCTACTGGATGAATCAAATATTTCGTTCCTTCCATCAAAATAGGCAAATCGGCAACTTTAAAAGACGTAGTATCTCTTGCGGTATTTTCTACCTTAGATTTTCCATCTTCGTAAATTACTTTTGGTGTTTCCTTTTCTTGCTTGCAACTGATAAGTGTAGTTAGCAAAACTATTGATGTGATAATGCGTTTCATGGAAAAGTATTTATAGTCAAATATACTAAAAAACATTGATTACAGCCTTGCAACCAATTTAATATTAAAAACTCGAGTGGTCATGTAATTTGGAATTCCGTATTGCGATTTCGTATACACATCGCGCACCCAAGTATTCGTAATGGCATTTTGATTGTTGAATAAATTGAAAATTTCTAATCCTAATGAAAATTCATTAAACGGTTTTAACCAAACTTTACTTGATTTGATTTTTTCATCTTTAAACACAAAAGAGAATCCAACATCGGCTCTGCGGTAATCATTCAAACGTAATTGATAAGCGTATGGGTCAGCATAAGCAGGCGAACCACCCGGCAATCCTGTATTATAAACCAAATTCAGATACAATCTCAAGTTTGGAATATTTGGCATATAATCTTGAAACAAAACTCCAAATTTTAATCGTTGATCAGTTGGGCGGGCAATAAAACCTTTTCCATCTTGATTTTCTTCGGTTTTTAAATAGCCAAAAGTAAACCACGATTCTGTTCCTGGTACAAATTCTCCGTTTAAACGAGCATCAAACCCATAAGCATAAGCTTCGGCATCGTTGTTGGCTCTGTAACGAATACGAACGTTATCAATTGTATACGTATTTACATCGGTAATATTTTTATAATACGCTTCAGAAACCAATTTAAACGGTCGTTTCCACATTTTAAAACTATAATCATTGCTCAAAACTACATGAACCGATTGCTGTGCTTTTACATTAGTTTGCACTACACCATCATAATCTCGTAATTCTCTATAAAACGGCGGTTGATGATACAATCCTCCTGATAATCGGAACAACATATCTTTATCCCAATTGGGCTTAAATGCAAACTGAACTCTTGGAGAAAACGTAATTTGGCTATCACCTTTTGGTCGCCCATCAGCATCAACTTGCCATTGATGTGCACGAATTCCAGCATTTACCCAATAGTCGTGTTCGCCTATATTTCCTCTGTAATTCCACTGTGCATAACCTGACAATCTATTGATTCTGGTGAAATTTGTAGCTCTTACATTTTGATAAGGTGCTAATGGACCAACATACGGATTGTAAGGTTGGTCATTTTGATAATCTAAAAGTGGGTTAGGTAATGAAAACCCAGCCGAATCTACAACTTCCCATTCTACAATTCTATCGCGAATATCTTCAAGTGTAAATTTTGCACCCCATTCAAATTGAGATTTTTCATTTAATTCGTGAAAACCTTTAACTTCTGCATTTACGATTAAAGCATCTAAATCGTTACGAGCATGATTTAACTGAGAACCAATTCCACGCGTAAAAACTACATCTCCAAAAGTTTCAGAACCAATATTAGCATCTACTTCACCTAGACGATATTGAGCCAAAATATCATAATATTCTTGTTCTTGTGTGTGATATCCTGAAAGGATAAACTTCAATTTATTTTTTTCGTTGTATTGATAAACGGCTTTTCCGGCACCAAAAAACGTTAGATATTTATCTTTTTCTTGTCCTTCATAAAAAACCAAAAGTGCAATTGGTTCATCGATAGTTCCAAAATTGGTTTGACGTGTTAAAGGTTCGTAATTGTATCTATTTTGCGAAATGTTTCCTAAAAAACTAAAATTCCATTTGGTTGAAGCATTGAAATTCAACAAAGTTTGAACATCAAAAAATGTGGGTCTAAAATTAGTTTCTGTTTCCTGACTGTTTACTAAAAGACTATTATCTCTATATCTAACACCAGTGATATTAGTCCATTTTTGATTTTTAGAAATTCCTTCTGCCGTTAAGCTTCCGCCCAATAAACTCGCTTCTAAACTTGCTGCAAATTGTTTTGGGTTTCGGTACGTGATATCTAAAACTGAAGACAATTTATCGCCATATTTCGATTGAAATCCTCCTGCGGAGAAATCCACATTTTGAACCATATCGGTATTCGTAAAACTCAAACCTTCTTGTTGACCAGAACGAATTAAAAACGGACGATAAACTTCAATTTCGTTTACATATACTAAGTTTTCATCGTAATTTCCTCCACGAACTGCATACGAAGTACTCAATTCATTATTAGAATAAACACCTGGAAGCGTTTTGATAATATTTTCGATTCCGGCATTAGCACCCGGAATTTTTCTAATGATTACAGGGTCAATTGTGGTGACACCCTCGATACGTTTTTTACTATTTCCTGTTACGAAAACTTCTCCAAACTCCTCTACTTTTGAATTCATAACCGGATTTAGCTCAAAATCTTCATTTGGCTTCAGATTCAATTCTAAAGTGATTTTTTTCAATGAAACGTGAGAAAAAGTTATGGTTACTTTTGTATTGGCTTCCAATTCCAAAAGGTAAAAACCATTTTCATTAGAAACAGTTCCCTTGTCTCCTACTTTTACAGTTACATTTTCAACAGGATTATTAAATTCGTCTAAAATAACACCTTTAACTCTGGCTTTTTGAGCCGAAACAGTCAAAGAAAACAAACCAATAATGAATACTAAAATTATATTTTTCAAAAGAATGGATTTTAATTATCTAAAAAAGTAAGATTCAAAGGTAGTAGAATTTTGTAAATTATCGGTAACAACAATCTTTAAATCGTTTCTACCTTCAACGCAAATTTTATCATCTAAATTGTGCACCAACTTTTTTGTTTTATAATCGTATTCTAATAAAATCCATTTTCCGTTCAAATAACCATTGTAAGTATTAATGTCAGATTGTAAATCGGTAACCGAAACACTTATTGTTTTTTGTGTTGACAAAGTTTTACCTTCTACAAAATTTACGTTGTAAATTCTTGGCGGTGTTACATCTTGAGCCAGTTTATATTTTCCTAATGTTTTGGTTTTTATTGAAAATGTATTTCCTTTTCGATACGTTTTATTGTAATCTAACTTATAACCATCTAATGTTGCGATATAGGTTTTTGCCAATTGTTCTTCCGATAACCCTTGTACATCATTAAAAGTAATTGTAATGTTTTTATGAACCGGAACACTATCATCATGCAACGTTAGGATATCGTTACTAACATCAAAATTTAAATAAAAATTAGAATAAAATGCATTTTCTGGAATTTGAACTGAAACATTATTTTTCTCAAAAATAGCTTCATTTTTAGCTTTTACGAAGTAAGGTGTTTTTTGAATCGCATTCTTAATTGTGGGTTGTGAATTAGCAAACTCTATTGGAATTACCAATTCTACTTTATTGCCATGAAAGTCGAATAACTCTACTCGATATGTATAATTTACACCAGGTTGTACTTTAATAATACCATCCTTTTTATTACCCGCTACGATAGAAAGTGGATAATCCGATATTTGAAATAATTTTTGTACACGTTGTCCCATCAAATGAAAACGTTCGTAATCGATAAAATTATTAATGTATCGTGATTCATCAAATGCAAAACCATCAAAACCATATTGGTACTGCAACACTCCGTTTAAATACGCTTTTACTTTGTATAATCCGTTTTTGTTGTAAGCATTGGTACAAAAATCGAAGGCGTTAATTCCAAAAGCAACTTTTCCGTTAGCCTTAACTTTCACTCCTAAATAACTTCCATCGGCTTGTTTAGAAAATGAAATATTAATGGGTTTTTGAGAATTATTAACCGTGGTTGAATCTAAAGGATAAGCTACAAGTCCTTGAATAACAGGTTTTCTTTCATCCTTAATGATTTTCTTGAAACCAAAATGCATCGGATTTAAAATTTCTTCCGATTTGGTGTTTCTAAATTCAAAATGCAAATGAGGACCGCCACTACCTCCTGTATTTCCAGAAAAAGCTATTACATCTCCTTTTTTTACTGGTAATTCTGTTGGGTACAAATACATTTCTACTTCATAAGATTGTTCTTTGTACTGTCTTGCTTTAATAAAAGATTCGATAGCACCATTGGCTTTTTGCAAATGTCCGTAAACTGATGTATAGCCATTTGGGTGCGTAACATAAATAGCTTTTCCGTAACCAAATGTTGAGATTTTAATTCTTGAAATATAACCATCACCTGCGGCATAAACTGGAAGACCTTCAACACCTTTTGTTTTAAAATCCAAACCGGAATGAAAGTGATTGCTTCGTAATTCACCAAAAGAACCTGATACATCAAGTGTTACATCTAAAGGTGATTGGAAATAATCTTGAGGATAATCCTGACTAAAAATTAAGAATGGGGTGAATAAAATGGCTAATACAAATCTCATAGTGCTTGTGTTTAGTGCTAAAATACTAAAATAATTTCATATAAAGTAAACAAAAACCATACCTATAATAATTATTTAATAATCAAATAGTTACAAATAATAAAAATTAATTCACAAAATTTAGTAAAAAGTATTGTTATTTTTGATTACTAATGCTAACTTTGTGAAATATTGAAATGAATTCTATCATTAATGAATGGATTATCTGAATTAATTGATTCTCTCGAAGTTAAATTTTTTAAGCTCAACCAGAAAGTGGCGCAGCTTGAAATGAAAAACCAAGAGTTGCAAGACGAATTGTTGCTTTCTAAAAAAAATCAACAAAAGCAATCAGGCGAAATTGAAACCCTGAAGAACCAATTAGATACTCTAAAAATGGTAAACTCATTACTAGGCAGTGAAGAAAATAAACGAGAAACGAAACTCAAAATAAATTCATTAATCAGAGAAATCGATTATTGTATAGCCCAACTTTCAGATTAGAAAGCTCATGAGTGAAAAACTGAAAATTAAAATATCAATAGCAGATCGTGTGTATCCCTTAACTGTGGAACCATCACAAGAAGAAGGACTAAGAAGTGCTTCAAAAAAAATAGATGCTATGATTAAACAGTTTGAACAAAGCTATGCCGTAAGAGACAAACAAGATGTTTTAGCCATGTGTGCTTTGCAATTTGCAGCACAAGTAGAGCAAAAACAAATTAGTAAATCTCAAGATAATGAAACTAACATAACCAGATTGCAAAATTTGGATAAAAAATTGAGCGAGTTACTCTCAAAATAAATACGTTCTTACATCATAAATACGATACTGCCTACATTAGTATATATTTGATAAACTCAACACTAACAAATTAAACGAGTGAATCTTTGCAACTATAACAGGCCCTTAAGTGGGAAGTTTGAACTGCAGGTTAGCTCAAATCTTGTATAACAGAGTTTATACAAACACCTAATGTAGGCTTTTTTTATATAATTTTTTAACACACATATGGACATACTAAGTATAATAATTGGAATTGTTGTTGGTCTTGCAGGAGGTTTTGGAATCGCTAAATTTTTAGAGAAAAGCAATGTTTCAAACCTTATTAAAAACGCAAAAAAAGAAGCAGGTTCAATTTTAAAAGATGCTAAAGCTGAAGCTGAAGCTACTAAAAAAGAGAAAATCCTACAAGCTAAAGAGAAGTTTTTAGAACTTAAAGCTGAACACGAACAAGTAATTTTAGCTAGAGATAAAAAAACTGCAGAGGCTGAAAAAAGAACAAGAGACAAAGAATCTCAAATTTCTAATGAATTAGCTAAAGCGAAAAAAGTAAATGACGAAGCCGAAGCTAAAATTGCTGAATACTCTAGTAAAATTGAGCTTTTAGACAAAAAACAACAAGAAATAGACAAACTTCACAAAAGTCAAGTAGAACAGTTAGAAGTAATTTCTGGTTTATCTGCTGAGGAAGCTAAAGAACAATTGGTAGAAAGCTTAAAAGCGGAAGCCAAAACAAATGCTATGTCATTCATCCAAGATACGGTTGAAGAAGCAAAAATGACAGCACACCAAGAAGCTAAGAAAATAATCATTAGCACCATTCAACGTGTAGGTACTGAAGAAGCAGTAGAAAACTGTGTATCGGTATTTAACATTGAATCTGATGATGTAAAAGGTAGAATTATTGGTCGTGAAGGTCGTAACATTAGAGCTTTAGAAGCTGCAACTGGAGTTGAAATCATTGTTGATGACACGCCAGAAGCTATCATCTTATCTTGTTTTGATCCGGTAAGAAGAGAAATCGCTCGTTTAGCATTACACAAATTAGTAACTGACGGACGTATTCACCCAGCTCGTATTGAAGAAGTTGTTGCAAAAACGGCTAAACAAATCGACGAGGAAATCATCGAAACTGGAAAACGTACGGTAATTGATTTAGGAATCCATGGATTACACCCTGAATTAATTAAAGTAGTAGGAAGAATGAAATATCGTTCATCTTACGGACAAAACTTGTTACAACACTCAAGAGAAGTAGCTAAGTTATGTGGTATCATGGCGGCTGAATTAGGATTAAACGTTAAATTAGCTAAAAGAGCTGGTTTATTACACGATATTGGAAAAGTACCAGATACTGAAAGTGAATTACCTCACGCAATCTTAGGTATGCAATGGGCTGAAAAATATGGTGAAAAAGAAGAAGTTTGTAACGCTATTGGAGCACACCACGACGAAATTGAAATGAAATCATTGATTTCTCCAATTATCCAAGTTTGCGATGCTATTTCTGGAGCTCGTCCTGGAGCAAGAAGACAAGTATTAGATTCATACATCCAACGTTTAAAAGATTTAGAAGATATTGCTTTCGGATTCAATGGAGTTAAAAACGCATATGCAATTCAGGCAGGTAGAGAATTACGTGTTATTGTAGAAAGTGAAAAAGTATCTGACGATGCAGCAGTAAACTTATCGTTCGATATTTCTCAAAAAATTCAAACTGAAATGACATATCCTGGTCAAGTTAAAATTACGGTTATTCGTGAAACTAGAGCTGTGAATATTGCAAAATAGTCTTAAGTTATAGAAAATTAAATGCCGTGTTAATTCATTTTAGCACGGTTTTTTTATGCCCATTTTTGTCATTCTGTTAGGAATCTCTTTAGTGAGTGATTATTGTTGTTTGTTTTAAACATATAAGTCATGTAAGTTTAATCTTGAACTAAATTCCGATTTGAAGTTCATAAAAGAGATGCTTTCAGCATGACAAACGTTGAGGAAAACTTAGCGACTTCGCGTCTTTGCGAGCAATACTCAAAAAAAGTAAAACGTCTCTGTGTAGCACTTAATCGACTCAAAGAAATTCAAAAAAACTCTGTGCATCTCTGTGTAAAAACAAACCCTACTTCCTCGGATGATAATTATTCAACACTTCCGAAAGGAATTTTCTATCCAAATGCATATACACTTCGGTTGTAGTAATCGATTCGTGACCGAGCATTAATTGTATGGAGCGTAAATCGGCTCCATTTTCCAATAAATGGGTCGCAAAAGAATGTCGGAATGTGTGTGGACTGATGGTTTTATTTAAGTTGATTTTTACTGCTAAATCTTTTATAATCGTAAAAACCATCGCTCGAGTTAATTGCCTTCCTCTCCTATTTAAAAAAAGCGTATCCTCATGCCCTTTTTGCACCGGATAATGCACTCGAATCAAATTTAAATAAGATGTAATATATTTGATTGTAGAGCCTCCTACAGGCACAAAACGTTGTTTATTTCCTTTTCCTGTGATTTTGATGAAACCTTCTTCAAAAAACAAATCAGAAATCTTTAAACCCACTAACTCAGAAACACGCAAACCACAACTGTATAACGTTTCTAACATAGCTCTGTTGCGTTCGCCTTCTGGAGTAGATAAATCTATTGCCGAAATTAACGCATCTATTTCCTCTGTGGCTAAAGTATCGGGTAATTTTCTACCGGTTTTAGGAACTTCAATTAATTCAAGCGGTGTGTCTTTTCGATAATCTTCGAAAACTAAGTAGTTGAAAAAACTTTTTAATCCAGAAATGACGCGTGATTGACTACGAGCATTGACTTTAGACGAAATTTCGTAAATAAATTGCTGAATAGTTTCTTCAGTAATAGTAATAGGAGAATCGGCAATATCGTGCTGATGTAAGAACAACACTAATTTTTCAATATCAAACGTGTAGTTTTCAATGGTATTCTTAGAAAGCCCACGCTCTAAACGCAGATAATTTTGATATTCTTTAATATACGATTGCCAAGTACTCATATTTCAAATGTAGGCAAATTATCGAAATAAAAAAACCCGAGCAATGCTCGGGCTAGGAATTATAATAAAAAACATGAAATTAGAATCTGTAACCTAAACTAAGTTGAAAAACGCTATTTTGTGCCTCAAAATCACCAGAATCTTCTAAAATATTTGACAACCCTAAATTATATCTTATTCCAGCAGAAACATTATCTGTAAAATTATAACCAAGACCAAAGTTCATTCCAAAATCAATCGATTTAAAATTATCTTTAACGTCAATTCCGTCTTCACTTTCAGAATAATCTACATCACCGTCTATGGTTTCTACATATTCATAATCCTCTTTAGCACTAACCAAAAAACCAATTTGTGGTCCTACCTCTAAACTAAACTTTGATGTAGCATAATATTTAGCCATTAAAGGTATATTCAAATAGGTAAGTTTTAAATTTGACTCTTCAGAAAATCCAAACTCAGTTCCACCAAAAATCTCTGATTCAGAATATTCATATTTAGCTCCTTGAGTTGAGATCAATAATTCAGGCTGGAATGAAAACTTCTCAGTAAATTTAATTTCAGCAAAAGCTCCAATGTGAAAACCAATTTTAGAATTTAAATCTTCAATATCTCCTGACAAAGTTGCTAAGTTTAAACCTGCTTTTGCTCCATATTTAACTTCTTGAGCTTGAGAAAATCCAAATGTTGCAATAGCAATTACGCTTAAAATAATTTTTTTCATAATATTTAAATAGTTTATATTTTTAACGCTACAAACATAAAATAAAAAAAACTCTCTAGTGTACGGATTTCCGTAAGGATAATTTATTTGTTATTCTAATAAGCATTAGAATATAAAAACATATACATTTAGAAAAAGATATAACAAAAAAATCCCGCCGAAGCGGGATTTTCTTTATTAAAAAGTTGAGATTAAAATCTATAACCTAAACCAATTTGAATACCTGCATTACCGAAGTCAGCTCCATCAATATCAGAAATATTAGATAAACCTAAGTTGTAACGAGCATCAAACATTAATCCGCTAGCTAATTCGTAACCAGCACCAAATCCTAAACCAAAATCCATTGATTTAACAGCTTCATCTGTAAAATCATCCTCAGCTGCAATTTTGAAAGCGATTTCTGGACCAGCTTGTAAAGAAAACCCTTCCGCTACATAATATTTAGCCATTACAGGAATTCTTAAATAATCTACACCTGCTTCATCAGCACCTTCAGTAGAGTACATTAACTCTGGTTGAACGTGAAATTTCTCAGATACAGCGAAATCTACTAAACCACCAATGTAAAAACCACCTCTAGCATCACCACCATCAGCATCACCTGTAAAGTTAGTTGAGCTATAACCAGCTTTAACACCAAATTTCATGTCCGTTGATCCTCCTTTAGAATCTTGTGCGTTAGCAAAACCAAAAGCTAATAATGCTACAGCAGATAATAAAACTTTTTTCATGTTACTATTTTTAAATGTTTGTCAAATGTAAGAAAACTTACTAATTAAGAAAATATATCCGATGAAATAAATAAAAAAATCGATAAACAGAAAAATCCCGCCGAAGCGGGATTTTTTACTTATTTGTTTTACAAATTAGAATTTGTAGTTAACTCCGAAAGTAACTGCTCTCCAATCACCTCCAAAAGAGAAAGTGTTAGTTTTGTCAGCACCATCTCCACCATTATCGTTAGAAGAGTAACCTAAAACAGCTACACCAGCTTCGATAGAGAAGTTAGAAGATACGAAGTAGTTCATACCAGCTCCTAATCCGAAACCAACTTCTTTGCTTTCAAAAGAACCTCCAGGAACGATGATAGATCCATCAGTGTCAATGAAATACTCATTGTCATAAGATGTATAATCTAATCCTAACTCAGCGAATAAAGAAAATTTACTAGCTGGAGTAAAGTAGTAACGTCCAAATGCACCTAATCCTAAACCAGAATTAGTTACATCATCACCACCTGCAGATAATTTGTCTGACATAAGACCAACTGAAGCACCAATAGCGATGTTCTCAGTTACAAAGTATCCAACTTTAGGAGCGATTTCAAAAGAATTTTCTTTGAAATCTCCAGTTTTAGCTGAGCTTAAAGTGAAAGCTCCTGAAACGAATACATCACCTTTAGCGAATCCACCGTTTCCTTTTTCTTCTTCTTGTGCGTTAGCAAAACCGAAAGCCAATAATGCTACAGCAGATAATAAAACTTTTTTCATGTTTAGTTTAAATTTAAAGTTAATAGGGCAAATTTATAGCATTTTTCTACACAAAATAACAAATTTTGTTATGTTATGAACAATTTTATTAACAAGTAAAATCGATATTGTTCATAATCAACAGGTTAAGAATTGTAAAAAATAAAAATTTAAAGTTTTTTTAATAAAAAAAACATCTCCAAAAAAAATGAAAAAAAACGCAAATAACTGATAATTAAATAATTCCAAAAAACGTTAAAATATGCATTTTGTCGTTAATTATACTAAAAAGCGCTAGCAAGCGTTACTTAAAAAAACAATTCGATATGAAAAGAACAATTGCAACATTGATTTTACTAGTTCTAGGAACTGGTTTTTCACAGGCTCAAATGCTGAAATTTGGTGTTAAAGGAGGTGTTAATTTTGCTAACTATACGGGTGGCGATATTTCAGGGGTAGATTTTAAAACTATAACCAGTTATCATGTTGGTGCCGTTATGGAGTTGAAAGTGTTTGAAAACTTTGCTATTCAACCTGAGCTTCTTTATTCTACTCAAGGTTCCGAATTAGAAAGTTTTGGCGACCAAATAAAAAATGAGCTTGGTTATTTATCTTTACCTGTATTGGCTAAATTTTATTTGACTTCTAATAAACTGAGTTTAGAGCTAGGGCCGCAAGCTTCTGTTTTAGTTAGCGAGCGCAATGAAGTTGACACAAACGACACTAATTCCTTTGATTTTGGCTTAGCCGGTGGATTAAGTTATAAAATAACAAATGGTTTATTTGTTTCAGGACGCTATGTAGCGGGATTAACTGAAGCCAAACAAGATGCCGATGTGAAAAACTCGGTAATTCAGTTTTCAGTGGGTTACATGTTTTAATACTAAAATTCACAATATTTTATTAAAACCATTCTCAAAAGGAATGGTTTTTTTATTTTTACAAAAACAATCTACATGAAAATCATCATTATAAACGGTCCCAATCTTAATCTATTAGGAAAAAGAGAACCTGAAGTATATGGAAATGAAACTTTTGAATCGTATTTCGAAAAATTACAAATTCAGTTTCCAACTATAACATTAGACTATTTTCAGAGTAATATAGAAGGAGAGATTATTTCTAAAATTCAAGAAACTAGTTTCGCTTACGATGGTATTGTTTTAAATGCTGGTGCTTACACACATACTTCTATAGGAATTGGTGATGCAGTAAAAGCCGTTACTACTCCAGTTATAGAAGTTCATATTTCCAATACTTTTTCTAGAGAATCTTTTCGTCATCAATCCTACATATCACCAAACGCAAAAGGTGTCATTATTGGCTTTGGATTGCAGAGTTATGAATTGGCTCTAAAATCTTTTGTCTAATACAACCTTTCTTTAGAAATAAACGTCTATTAAAATAAAAACCTCATGAATAAAATTTTATTTGTTTTATTTTTCGCTTTTTCAACTCTTTCTTTTGCTCAAATAAAAGGAACTATAAAAGACAAAGATGGAAATCCATTACCTTTTGTAAATATCTATATAGAGAACACCTATATAGGTACCACTTCAAACGAATTAGGTAAATACGAATTGAATACTAATGAGAAAGGTAACGTTCATTTAATTTTTCAGTATTTAGGATTTAAAACTCAGAAACATATTCTGGCTATTTCGCAATTTCCTTATGAATTTGATGTTGTGTTAATGGAAGAAGATTTTCAGTTAAAAGAAGTTGTTGTAATGAATGGCGAAAATCCAGCCAATGAAATTATTCGAAACGCTATAAAAAGTAAAAAGAAGAATGCTGCTAAAACCGATAAATTTGAAGCTGATTTTTACTCAAGAGGTGTTTTTAAAGCCAAAGACATTCCTAAAAAATTCATGGGCGTTGAAATTGGTGATTTAGAAGGTAACTTAGATTCTACCCGAAGTGGTATCATTTACCAATCGGAAACGGTTTCAAAAATTAAATTTCAAAAACCTGATAATTTAAAAGAAGAAATTATTGCCTCTAAAATTGCTGGTAACGACAACGGTTTTAGCTACAACACAGCACTAAATACCAATTATGATTTTTACGAAAATTATGTCGATTTCGGAATCAATATGGTCTCTCCTATTTCGGATAATGCGTTTAATTACTATAAATACAAATTAGAAAGTACGTTTTACGACGACAAAAACCAGTTAATCAATAAGATTTTGGTTACGCCTAAGCGCGATAAAGAACCTGTTTTTGAAGGTTACATTTATATAGTAGAAGACACTTGGGCAATTTATGGTATCAATTTAGATATCAAAGGCTATCGCATGCAACAGCCTATTTTAGAAACCATGAAACTGACACAAAATTTCAGTTACAATAGCGAGAATAAAATTTGGGCTAAAAACATCCAAACGTTAGATTTTAATGCTGGGATTTTCGGAATGAAATTCGCTGGAAAGTTCACCCATGTTTTCACCAATTATAATTTCAAAGATGCTTTTGAAAAGAAAACTTTTGGTAAAGAAGTCGTTACGTTTGCCGAAAACGCTAATAAAAAGGAAGCAACTTATTGGGAAACTTATCGCCCAGTTCCGTTAACGGAAGAAGAAACTACTAATTACGTTAAAAAAGATAGTATTCAAACCATTAGAAAATCTCAAGTATATTTAGACTCTATTGATTCCAAAGGCAATAAGTTTAAATTGCATAAAATCATTACGGGTTATAACTACAAAAACTCCTATAAAAATTGGAACTTCAACTATCAAGGATTAACCAATTTGAGCTCTTTCAGTTTTAATACAGTGCAAGGTTATAATTTAGATAGCGGGTTTTCTTTTAGAAAATGGAATGAAGAAACAGGAAAATTCACTTCTATTTCGTCAACCTTTAATTATGGCTTTGCTGAAGACAGACTTCGTGTAAACGGACGTTATTACCACCGATTTAACAACCGCAATAACGCATACATTAGTTTAACTGGTGGAAGCGCTATTAGTCAGTTTAACCCAAATGAACCAATTAGTAATTTGGTAAATTCGGTGGCGACTTTATTCTTTAAAAACAATTACATGAAATTGTATAATAAAGAATTTGCCGAAATTAACTATGGAAGAGAAGTTACCAATGGTATTTTTGCTTCAGGTAAATTATTGTACGAAAACCGAAGAGCGTTATTCAACAACACGGATTATACAATGATTAAAAATGATGATTTATATTTTTCTAATGATCCGCTGCAACCTGATAATTATACTTCGGTTCCGTTTGAAAAGCATCATATTATGAAAGCGAGTTTGGGAACGCGTATTCGTTTTGGTCAAAAATACATTTCGCGCCCTGATGGAAAGATTAATATTCAAAATGACGATTATCCAATATTGAGTTTCTATTACGAAAAAGCATTTGGTGCTTCTAACAGTAATTACCATTATGATTTTGTTACCGCAACCGTAGATTACAACAAAACCATTGGAAACAAAGGTGATTTTGGCTTACGATTTAAAGCGGGGAAATTCTTTAATGCCGATAAAATCTCATTCGTAGATTACAAACATTTCAATGGAAATCAAACACATGTGAATTTGTTGAACAATTCCTTGAACGCGTTTAATTTGCTTCCTTATTATACACATTCTACGAATGATGCGTATTTAGAAACCCATATTGAGCACAATTTTAAAGGCTACATTATGAATAAGATTCCGTTGTTGAACAAACTACAATGGAATTTAATAGGTGGTTTTCATCAGTTAAACATTCCTAATATGAAACCGTATCAAGAATTTACTGTTGGATTTGATAATATTGGTTGGGGTAAATTTAGATTCTTACGCGTTGATTATGTAAGAAGTTACCAAAACGGTTTTCAAGGTGATGGCGTGATGTTTGGTGTTAAATTCTAAAATAATAAGAAGCACTTCAATTAAAGGGGTGCTTTTTTATTTAAAAAACACATCATATCCAAAACGAATCAACGCTAATCCAACTACCAGTAAAAAGAAAACACGAATAAATCCGTTGCCTTGAGAAATAGCTAACTTAGCTCCAAGCCAAGCACCTATAATATTGCAAATTGCCATGGGTATGGCAACTGCCCAAATGATTTTTCCTTTAAGCACAAATAAAGTAATAGAACCAAAATTAGTAGCTAGATTAACTAATTTAGCATTAGCGTTGGCTTGTAAAAAGTCAAACCCAAGAACAGCAATAAAAGCCATAATTAATAAACTTCCAGTTCCTGGACCAATAAAACCATCATAAAAACCCAAAACAGCCACAATAAGTGATGCGTAAAGATAAAGTTGGTTTTTGGTTAAAATACTAATATGGAAATGACCAAAATCTTTCTTGTAATAGGTATAAATTAGCAATAGAATTAATATTACAAATAGAATTGGTTTCATGAAATCGTTTTTCATGACATTCAACAAACTTGATCCTAAAAAAGAAAAAGAGAACGAAATAATTGCCATAACAACAAACAACTTCCAATCAATTTTTACCTTTTTCAAATATTGATACGCTGCAATACTTGTTCCACTAAACCCTGGAATTTTCAATGTTCCTATAATAGACGCAACAGGTACATTAGGCAATAAAATTAAAGCTGCTGGTGTTTGAATTAGTCCACCACCACCCACAATAGCATCGATAAAACCGGCTACGAAGGAAGCAATGCAAAGAAAAATGATGATGTAGGTTTCCATTTTAAAATATCAAGTTCAAGGGCAAATTCAAATACAAAATCAAGTACAAAATTCAAATCTAAGCGCAAAAATAGGAACACTGATTGGAGAAATTGGTAAAATCTTAATAATTATTTTTAAATTGATAAATCAATAGCTCAAGAGATTCCTGACGGAATGACAAAGTTTGTGGAATATTTTGCTTTTATGGACTTTTTAAAGTAATTAACATGAACTTAAAACTTATGTGACTTATATGTTTAAATTTGAAGCTGAAACAAGTTCAGCTTGACAAAGCAGTAGTCATTTGGTTTATAATAAAAAAACCAAACTCCTTTTTACTTGGAATTTGGTTTTTCAGTTTTGAAATTTAAAATTATACTCTTACGATGTTAGCTCCAATTGCACGAAGTCTTTCGTCTATGCGCTCGTAACCTCTGTCGATTTGTTCGATATTTTGAATGGTTGACGTTCCTTTTGCAGTTAAAGCGGCAATTAATAATGAGATTCCAGCTCTAATATCTGGTGAACTCATCGTAGTTGCTTTTAATTGCGATTGGAAATTATGTCCCATAACTACAGCTCTGTGCGGATCACATAACATAATTTTTGCTCCCATATCAATTAATTTATCCACGAAGAACAAACGGCTTTCAAACATTTTTTGGTGAATTAAAACATCGCCTTTTGCTTGTGTACAAACTACCAAAACGATACTTAACAAGTCAGGTGTAAATCCTGGCCATGGCGCATCAGAAACAGTTAAGATAGAACCGTCGATATCGGTTTTGATTTCATATCCGTCTTTATGAGCTGGAATGTAAATATCATCGCCTTTTCTTTCTAAAGTAATCCCTAATTTTCTAAACACGTTTGGAATTTGTCCTAAGTTCTCCCAACTCACATTTTTAATCGTGATTTCACTTCTTGTCATAGCTGCAAGACCAATCCAAGAACCAATTTCTACCATGTCAGGTAAAATTCTGTGCTCGCATCCGCCTAACGTTTCAACTCCTTCAATCGTTAATAAGTTAGACCCTACTCCAGAAATTTTAGCTCCCATAGAGTTTAACATTTTACACAATTGTTGTAAGTAAGGTTCACAAGCAGCGTTATAAATCGTAGTTGTTCCTTCAGCTAAAACCGCTGCCATTACAATATTAGCAGTTCCGGTTACCGAAGCTTCGTCTAATAACATATAAGAACCTTGTAATCTTCCGTCGATTTCTACTCCATAGAAATGATCTTCTCTTTCGTATCTGAATTTAGCTCCTAGGTTAATAAAACCTTCAAAGTGCGTATCTAAACGACGACGCCCAATTTTATCACCTCCTGGCTTAGGAATGTATCCACAACCAAAACGCGCTAATAAAGGTCCAACAATCATAATAGAACCTCTTAAACTTCCACCTTCTTTTTTGAATGCTTCTGTTTTTAAGTAGTTTACATTTACCTCATCGGCTTGAAACGTGTAATCACCAGGTCCATTTTTTTGGATTTTAACTCCTAAATTACCTAAAAGCGTAATTAGTTTGTTAACATCAATAATATCTGGAATATTCGTTACTCTTACTTTTTCAGAAGTTAGCAAAACAGGACATAAAACTTGTAACGCTTCATTTTTTGCACCTTGTGGTGTAATATCTCCTTTTAATGCGATTCCTCCTTCGATTTTAAATGTTCCCATGCAACTGCCTATTTTTTAAATGTATTTTTATTTTGATTGTTCTTGTTCAAATGTCCTTTTGGATTGTTATTTTTCTTAATAATCCCCACTTTACTAGGACCAAATTGTGTTTTATTCGAAACTTTCTTATTCACTTTCATTAAATCGTGTGTATTCGAAAGCTCTTCATTTGATTTAGAAAGATTTAATTTTCCTCCCGAAAGTTCTAATAAATGTTCGAAAATCACCTCATCGGTTACCGTGTCTTTGTTCCAACTCAAGTAACATTTTTTCATGTGATTCGCAATTACTAAGACTAAAGCATTTTTTAAATCACTTTCTTCCCAGCTGTTTGCTACATCAATCATGTATTTGATGTTGTTTCCGTAGAAACGGTACTTTGGATAATTTTGAGGATATTTTAATCGCTCCGGTTTCTGAGTTAAAATATCTTTTGATGGAATTGGATAAGGCGAATCTACATCTAATTTAAAATCAGACATAATAAACAACTGATCCCAAAGTTTATGTTGAAAATCCAATACGTCTCTTAAATGCGGATTCAATGAACCCATAACCGAAATGATGTATTTTGCCGCTTTGTTTCGTTCTTCACGATCTTCAATTTCAGTGGCTTGGTCAATCAATTTCTGCAAATGTCTTCCGTATTCTGGAATAATCAAATGCGGACGTTCTGAATTATATTCTAAATAACTTACTTCTTCTTGCATGTTTTTTTTATAATGAAATGATGCCTTCGATATCCGAGACTTCAATGTATTTATCTATCACATTTTGAGGACTTGCCATAGTTACACTAATGGAAACACTGGTAAATTTCCCTGTTTTAGATTGTTGTGTAGTAATAACCGCGCCCATATCATTAAATGCCGCTTCTACCTTAGCAATACTATGCACATCAGAAGGCATAATAAACTTATACAAATACTCTGAAGGCCAAAGTGTTGAATTGGTTAACTCTTCTTTTAATCTTGCGTAAAAATCTTCTGTTTTCTTATCCATCATCATTTCGTATTGGAAAAGCAAATATACTTTTTTATGTTCAGAATTATATTGTAGTAACTTATAATTTTTTAAGTTGATTAGATTTTTAAAAAAACTTACTTTTGCGACTTAGTATTTCCAATATGAATAAAGAAATTGTGGTTTTAATTGGTGGACCAAGCTCTGGGAAAACCACCTTAATAGAGGCTTTAAAAGAAAAAGGACACACTTGTTATCCTGAAGTTTCACGTGAAGTAATTCGTGAAGCACAAGAGCAAGGAATAGAACAATTGTTCTTAGAAAAACCACTTTTATTCAGTGAGTTATTATTAGAAGGCCGAAAAAGACAATTCAAAGAAGCTTTAAATGAAGAAGCGAACATCGTTTTTTTAGACCGTGGTATTCCAGATGTTTTAGCCTACATGCATTACATTGGTGATTCGTACCCTGCGTTTTTTGATAAAGCTTGTCAAGATCATAAATACTCTGCCATTTTTGTTTTACCACCATGGAAAGAAATTTATGTAAGTGATGCGGAACGTTATGAAAATTACGAACAAGCAGTTTTGATTCACGAACATTTGATGGAAACTTATAAAAATTACGGCTATTCGATTACAGAAGTTCCAAAAGACACGGTTGAAAATCGTGTTGATTTTATTATGAAACATCTTGTTAAATAATTTTTTTGTATTTTAGTGTTTCTAAAAGCCAATTCACATGTCTGAAGCCTTACAAATTCTTCAAAAATATTGGAAACACGATAGTTTTAGAGAACCTCAAGAAGAAATCATTCAATCGGTTTTAAGTGGTAATGATACGTTTGCCCTTTTACCTACTGGAGGAGGAAAATCGGTATGTTTTCAAATTCCTGCTATTCAATTAAACGGAATTTGTTTGGTAATTTCTCCTTTGATTGCCTTGATGAAAGACCAAGTGCAGAATTTACAAAGCAAAAATATCAAAGCTATTGCCTTAACTGGTGGCGTTTCGCAAGATGATGTAATTGATATTTTAGACAATTGTCAATTCGGAAATTATAAATTCTTATATCTTTCTCCCGAACGTTTACAACACGACTGGATAGTTGAGCGCTTAAAACAATTACCCATAAACCTTATTGCTATTGACGAAGCGCATTGTGTGAGCCAATGGGGACATGATTTTAGACCGGCGTATTTGAAAATTTCGGCTTTAAAAGAACATTTTCCTACTACTCCATTTTTAGCATTGACGGCAACAGCCAATAAAAGAGTTCAGGAAGATATTTGTAAGAATTTAGCTTTGGTCAATCCAAAAGTATTTACAAAGTCATTTACTAGAGAAAATTTAGCTTATCATGTGATTAAAACAGAAGATAAGCTTTTCAAAATACAGCAGATTTTAACTAAAAATCCGCAATCTTCTATTATTTATGTCCGTAATCGTAAATCATGTGTTGAAACTTCACAACAGTTGAATCAATTGGGATTTAGTTGTACGTTTTATCACGGTGGATTACCTGCAAAAGAAAAAGAGAAAAACATGCAATCGTGGTTAGAGAATAAATCTCAAGTCATAGTAGCAACGAATGCTTTTGGAATGGGAATTGACAAACCCGATGTGAAAACGGTTATTCATATTCAACTTCCTGAAAACCTTGAAAACTATTATCAAGAAGCCGGAAGAGCTGGAAGAAATGGAGAAAAAGCATTTGGAATTATCTTAACCAATGCTACTGATATTGGTTACACCAAAGCACAATTTATTGATGTTTTGCCCGATAAAAAATTTGTTAGAGACGTTTACGTTAAACTGAATAATTACTTTCAAATTGCATACGGAGAAGGATATAACGAAAGTTTTGCTTTCAATTTGAACCAATTTTGTGCGCATTATCATTTTCCTGTAATCCCAACTTTCAATAGCTTACAATTTTTAGACCGACAAGGAATTCTGACGTTCCAAAGCGAATCTACAGAAAAAATAAGTTTGCAATTTATCATTCCAAGTAAAGAAGTGATTCGTTACATTAGTTTGCATCCACATGATGAACCCGTTATTACCACGATTTTAAGAACCTATTCTGGAATTTTTGAGGTAGAAACCACAATTAATCCGCACTTGGTAGCCAAAAAAGCGCACACTACTGAAGCACATGTGGAAGAAGTAATTGATAAACTAGCTGCAAGTCAATGTATAATTTTACACGCCAAAAACAACGACAGTAGCATCACTTTCAATGAAGTGCGAGAAGACGATTTGACAATTAATCGTGTAGCGAAATTTTTAGAACATCAAAACAAATTAAAACAAGATCAGTTTCAAAGAGTTGTACATTACATTTCTGACGAAAACACTTGTAAAAACAAAATGCTTTTGGCTTATTTTGATGAGATTACTAAAGAAGATTGTGGTATTTGTTCGTATTGCTTTTCAAAAAAAAAGGCTAATCCAACAGAAATTACTCAAAACGTAATTCAATTATTAAAAAAAGAGCCACTTTCCTCTAGAGAAATAGAAAACCAACTTCACATTTCTTCAGAAGCCACTATCTTTGCCATTCAATTATTATTGGAAAATAATCGAATCAAAATCAATTCAAACAATCAATATTACCTTATATAATGGAAAAACTTAGAATTGTATTCATGGGAACTCCCGATTTTGCTGTTGGAATTCTGGATACTATTTACAAAAACAACTATGATATTGTAGGCGTTATTACTGCTCCAGACAAACCAGCAGGTCGTGGACAAAAAGTAAGTATGAGTGCGGTTAAAGAATATGCTTTAGAAAAAAACTTACGCTTATTACAACCTACCAATTTAAAATCAGAAGAATTTTTAGCCGAATTAAAAAGTTTAGATGCCAATTTACAAGTCGTTGTTGCTTTTAGAATGTTGCCTGAAGTAGTTTGGAAAATGCCAAAATTAGGAACATTTAATCTTCACGCTTCTTTGTTACCTGAATATCGTGGGGCTGCGCCTATTAATTGGGCTATCATAAACGGAGAAACCAAAACAGGAGTTACTTCGTTCTTTATTGATGATAAAATTGATACGGGTGCGATGATTTTAAGTAAGGAAACAGAAATCGGAGCAAACGAAACTGCTGGCGAGTTACACGACCGCTTGATGCATTTAGGAAGTGAGACAGTTTTAGAAACATTACAATTAATTGAATCTGGAAAAGCGACCACTACATTACAGGAAAACAATCCTGATGTTAAAACGGCTTACAAATTAAATAAAGAGAATTGCAAAATTGATTGGTCGCAATCAGGAAATACGATATTTAATTTAATCAGAGGTTTATCTCCTTATCCAGCAGCTTGGACTTTTATAAAAGATGGTGACCAAGAATGGAATGTAAAAATCTATTTAGCGAATTTTGAAGAAAAAACACATTCGGAAACTATCGGAAAGATTACAACTACTAAAAAAGAGATTTTTATTGCTACAAAAGATGGTCTTTTAAAAATTGAAAGTTTACAATTCCCAGGAAAGAAAAGAATGTTGGCTCATGAATTATTAAATGGAATTTCGTTTTCAGAAAATGCGATAGCGCTTTAAGCCTTGAAAACACTATATTTAAGGATGAAAATTAAAAAAACAAACAATGTTATTAACATTTAATCTAATTTATCAACATTTTAGTCGAAAAATAGCACGAATACTTGCGTAGTTCAACAATACCGCTAAATTTGTGATAAATAATTAAGTTTAACCAATTATAAATAACTTTAATCATGAACAAATCAGAATTAATCGATGCAATGGCAGCTTCTGCTGGTATTACAAAAGCAGCTGCTAAATTAGCTTTAGAATCATTTTTAAGCAATGTTGAAGGAACTTTAAACAAAGGTGGAAGAGTGTCTTTAGTAGGTTTCGGATCTTGGTCAGTATCTAAAAGAGCTGCAAGAGATGGTAGAAATCCTCAAACTGGTAAAACTATCAAAATTGCTGCTAAAAACGTAGTAAAATTCAAAGCTGGTGCTGAATTAGAAGGTGCAGTAAACAAATAATATTTTTGTTACATCAAAATAAGAGAGTCTCGATGCAAATCGGGACTTTTTTTTGCATTTCATCGAGAATATTTTGAATTTGTAATTTTTTTTTGATAACTTTAATTAATTAACTACAGAAATATGATATCAACTTTACCAAAAAAAGGCCATCTGTTAATTGCAGAACCTTCGATTTTAGGAGATGTTTCTTTTAATCGCTCTGTGGTCTTATTAGCGGAACATAACGATGAAGGCTCAATTGGTTTTATCTTAAATAAACCTTTGAACTATACCATCAATGATTTGCTTCCGGAAATTGAAGCTTCTTTTAAAATATACAATGGCGGACCTGTTGAACAGGACAATCTGTATTTCATTCACAATATTCCAGATATTATCCCAAATAGTGTTGAAATTTCAAATGGAATTTATTGGGGTGGCGACTTTGAAACCACCAAACAATTGATAAACGAAGGAAGAATTACGAAAAATCATATTCGTTTTTTCCTTGGCTATAGTGGTTGGAGTGTTAACCAATTAGAAATGGAGATGCAAGAAAATTCGTGGATTGTAGCTGAGAATACACTCAAAAACAAACTACTTTCAAAAGCAAGCACTTTATTTTGGAAAGAAAAGATAATTGAACAAGGTGGTGAATACGTGTTATTTTCAAATGCACCGGAAAACCCAATGCTTAACTAAGTCGGATTTTAGCATTCAATCTTTTAAGTACATCTGAAGCAAATTCAGCAGTGTATTCTTTTTTACGGTATTTAGTTATAGGTTGAATTCCCGAAATTACATTGGTCAAGAATAACTCATCCGCTTTTTGCAAATCAAAAGGAGAAATAGAAGCTTCTTTAACTTCGATTCCTTCTATTTTTTTCAATAGTTCTAGTATTTGTTTGCGCATAATCCCGTTTAAACAACCATCAGAAACTGGTGGAGTTACTACTACATTACCCGTTTTCATAAACAAGTTACTTTGCAAAGCTTCCACCACATTCTTTTCGTCATTTAAAACCAAACAATTATCATAACCATTTTCGTCTGCAAAAATACTTCCGGTGATTTGAAGCATTTTATTATTGGTTTTTAAAGTGGAAAGTAATTGTTTTGAAACATAGAAATCTTTGTATAATTCAACTTCATAAGATTCTTTATCAATTGCATATAAATCGGAATTTAATGACGAAGCAGCAACTATAAATTGTACATTTCTCGTTTTTGGCAAATAAAAACCATCTGAATCTCTGTAAACAGAAAAGCGAACACGATATGAATTAGAATCTGAAAATGTAGCAATTAGTTTTAAAATTTGCTCTTCAAAATATTCCATGGTAAAATTCATAGGAATTTCCATGCGGCAAATTCTCATTGAAGCCATTAATCTAAAATAATGATCTTCAAGAAAAAGTACTTTATTATCTAATACTTTAATGGTTTCAAAAACACTATCTCCAAACAAAAAACCTCTGTTTGAATCAATAAGAATTGCGCTATTTTCCTGAATATTTCCGTTACAATTTACCATAAAAAATCCCGATTTTTAAATCGGGACAAATATAACTTATATAATTGATTTTTTAAACGGAACCTAACACATGTTTTAAGTCAGAAATTTGATTTTCCCACAATAATTTAGATTCGTCTAATTCATCTTCGTGAGCAAAATCTGAAATTACAATAGAAACGTCTTTAGTAATTTCATCTTCCATAATTTTTAGTTCAAAAAAGTAATCGGTTTCAGTATTATCTTCTTCTAACCATCTGAATTTAATACGTTCACCTGTTTTCTTAGAGGCTAATTTTGCTTTCTCTTCCGAGTCATCCCAAATAAAAGTAAAAAACTCACCTCTCGAATTTACGTTATCGGCAAACCATTCAGACAAACCTGATGGTGTAGAAATGTATTGATATAGTAGCTGTGGCGAAGATTGAATGGGGAATTCTAATTCATATTTTACTTTTGTACTCATTATTGTAATATTTAAGTTGGAAATATATATAGAATTAATTGAATATACAAAAAAACATTTTATTTATTTTTTTTACAAAATTATATTTGCAAAGAATAGAAATAGTTTTATATTTGCACCCGCATTCAACAAGGATGTCACACCGACCTTTGGCGAGGTAGCTCAGTTGGTTAGAGCGCAGGATTCATAACCCTGAGGTCACGGGTTCAACTCCCGTCCTCGCTACGAAAAACAAGTGTTTAAAAATCAACGGATTAGTGTTTACTAATCCGTTTTTTTTATGTCTAAATATTTCTTAGTTTTACAAACAGTAAACAAAACAGTAAACGATTTTACCTCTAAATCAGCGAATTTACTCACCATGAAAAGAAATTATTCTGAACCAAAAATTTATACTGGAGGTGTAGATGTAACCCAATGGAATAAACTTACATCTAAACAAAAAAAGGAAGCTTTAGAAAAAGATTGGTTTATCTATTACGGTTTTAGAGATGAAAAAACAGGCAAACTAAAAAGAATGCCTCATGTAAAAGCTGGCGCAAATCGTTACCACACAAAAGATGAAAGGCTAGAATATCTTAAAGTGATGAAAAAAGCACTAGAGGCTATTTTAGAAAAAGGACTAAACCCTTACGAAGATAATACTGCTAAAATAATTGAACTAAACCTACAACCCAACAAAAATAAAGTAGAAGAAACTATTGTAAATACTAATCTAAAAATTGTAACCGAAGAATCTAATGAATTAACCATTCAGGAAACTTTAGATTTTGTATTCAGATTAAAGAAAAAAACTTTGTCTGGCACTTCTTTTAGAAACTTTGAAAACAGAATAAATAAATTCGCTAGTAACTTTGATAAAAGTAGCCCTATTTCGTCTATAGATAGAAAGGCTGTTAATGATTACTTGAATGACATTCTAGTTAAAAACAGCGCACGAACAAGAAACAATCACAGAACCGATTTAAGTAGTTTTTTTCAAACTTTAGAAGATAACGACATTGTGGCAAGCAACTTTGTAAAAAAAATCAAAATACTTAGTTCAAAAGCAGAAAAAAACAAAACGTATACCTCCGAACAAGAAAAAGAAATTTTTGAATATTTAGAGAAAAACGATCCTTTACTCCTTTTGTACATCAAATTCATTAGCTTTAACTTTTTAAGACCAGTTGAAGTAAATAGATTATTAGTAAAAAGTATAAATTTAAAAGAGAAAAAATTATCTGTTAAAACCAAAACGAATAAATTAAAAACAAAGATAATTCCTGATATTTTGCTTCAAGAACTTCCAGATTTATCGCAACTAAATCAAGACAATTATTTGTTTACTCCTAATGGTTTAGGTTTAGAATGGGTAGCAGAAGAAAACAATAGAAGAGACAGCTTTTCAAAACGTTTTAAAACCGTAATTAAAGATCATTTCAATCTGGGTAGCGAATACGGATTGTATAGCTTTAGACACACCTTTATAACCAAACTGTATAGAAATTTAAGAGAAAACAAGTCTCCTCATGAAACCAAGGGCATTTTGATGAACATTACAGGGCACGTGACTATGGATGCGCTTGAAAAATACTTACGTGATATAGATGCTGAACTTCCAGAGGATTATTCTAATTTGTTTAGATAGTTACCTTTGTTTCCTAATCATATAATATAGAAATGGAAACAAAATTAATTCAAATTGAAACTGTAAGTGCTGAGGAATTTAAAACGGAAATTGTAAACGCAATTTTAGAGCAACTAAAGCCTTTATTACAAAAGGAAAAAATTGAAGACAATAAAAAAGAAATGATTACAAGAACCGAAGCGGCAGACTTATTAAATATCTCTTTGGTTAAGCTTTGGGAAATCACAAAGAATAATCTAATACCAAAATATAAAATTGGAGGCAAGGTATTACACAAGAAAATTGATGTTCAACGTTTTATAAACGAAAGTTTTAAATCTTAGTTGCAATTGGTTGCAACTAGTTGCAACCAAATATTTTAATTTAAATTAACAATGACTGATAAAACAGATTACATAGATAATATAAAATATTTAAAAGATAATCTTAATAGAATGATGCTTTACGGCTTCGTAAAAAAATCAATTTTTGATTCACATGTATTTAGTGACATAAAACCTAGTACTGAAGAGCCTATTGAAAAAATTAATCTTGTATTACGTACTAAAGATTTATCATTAAAAGACGATGTTAGCCTAGACGATTATTTAAATTTACTAGACAAACGGGAATTGTTAAGGTCTAATATATTTCGTCTTCTAAGTCTCCAAGAAAACTTAAATTCCAATTCATTTAATTTTTTAGTTAGTGAATACAAGAAATTTTTAGAAGATACTATAAAAAAAATAGACAAATTAAATAGAGATAACAAGTATACTGATTTAAAAAATTCCGATATTATTATAAAATATCTTGATTTACAGCAAGAATTACTGAATTCACATCTAGAAGAAATCAATAATATTTTTTTTTCTGCAAAATTCAAGTCCGAATTACCAAAATCTACAATTCCAATACAAGAATCTAAATCCAAACTGAAAGATTTAATTATTAAAGGAAATGCCGAAGCAATTGAAAAAGTTATAATAAATGAATTTAAAAACAGTAATAATATAACAATAAACAGAATGTTTACAGCCCTTAGTAGTCTAGGTTATATTATTGATGAATATGGTAATAAAAAAAAATTAATTGAATGCCTTAATAATAGTATTGGTTCTGAAAAATACATTTCTAGACTTGTTTTTATTAATAAAATTAATGTCTATAACGACAAAAAATACATTCAATTAAGAACCAAAATTTCCAACCTTCTTGAAAAACTATGATTTGTTTTTCAAGAAGTAATAATTCTTAAAAAGTAATCAAAACATATTTTTAATTTTTGAAAACAATACTGCTGGCTAAGGGAAAAATCCTACATAATCCTACATAATCCTACATAATCCTACATAATCCTACATAATCCTACATAATCCTACATAATCCTAAATCCATATTTTAGATTTAACTGAATTTTACCAAAAGAAATTCATTGTTATAAATAATTCAATTTGAAAGTTTCTGGAAAACCAGAAAGTAATTTGAAAGTTTTAATAAAAAACCAGATTTTCCTTGAAACTATCAGAAAGCAATTGAAAAATAATGAATTAACCAATTATCTAGAGTTTAATATAAAAACTCAAACTATACTTTTGGTCTTGTAAATTCATTGTTATGGAAAATTTGACGGAACTAAAAAACACCCTAATTAAAGAATTAGGCTCTGAAAATAAAAACAATCAATTCATTATCAAAACCGCTAATGAGTGGATTGAAGATGCAAAAGCCAGACCAATACCTAAAATGTTATTTGGTGAACTTTGGTTTGAAAATGAAGTTTGTATTCTTTTTGCAGACACCAATTTAGGTAAATCTATTTTAGCCGTTCAAGCTGGGGAAAGCATAGCTTCTGGAAAGTCTACATGTGGGCTAAAAAATGAAGTTGAAGCCCAAAAGGTGCTTTATTTCGATTTCGAACTATCTGACAAACAATTTGAAAATCGATATTCAAACGATTATTCAGAACATTACCAATTTCCATCAAACTTTATTCGTGCAGAAATAAACGACGAATTCATGTGCAATAACTTTGTAGATTTCGAAAAAGAATTTATAAAATCTTTAGAGGTTACAATTATTGAAAAAAACATTAAAATTATCATCATTGATAATCTTACCTACTTAAAAAACGAGACTGAAAAAGCTAAAGATGCTTTGTCTTTGATGAAAGAATTAAAAGCTTTAAAAAATAAGCACAATCTTTCCTTGCTAATTCTAGCTCACACTCCTAAAAGAGATTCATCAAAACCTCTAACCAAAAACGATTTATCAGGAAGTAAAATGTTGATTAACTTCTGTGATAGTGCTTTTGCTATTGGCGAAAGTGCAAGACAAAGCAAGTTGAAATATATCAAACAAATTAAGCATCGTAATACAGAACAACGCTATGGCACTGAAAATATAATCCTTTGTCAAATCGAAAAGATTAACAGCTTTTTACAATTTAGCTTTATTGATTTTGATAATGAATACGAACACCTCAAAACTGTTGAAATTGCAAGTAAAAGCGATAGAAACGATTTAATACTTGAACTTCACAATCAAGGAAAAAGTAATGTTGAAATTGCTAATGAATTAGGAATCGTTGAAGGTACTGTTCGATATGTATTAAACAAATTGAAATCCTAATTAAGCATCCATGAAAGCCAATGTTGCATATGAAGTATTTAAAGCTCTTTCCGATGAGGAAAAAGGGCACTTCATGACATTGGTTCAAAATGACGAATATAATCTGAGAATCGTCACTCCAAAAAATAAAAAGACTAAAAAAGTGTTGATTTCAAAACAAGAAGCCATTGAACTATTAATAAAAACTGTTTTCTCTAAACCTAAAAACCGCAATTCGTAAAAATCGTAAACATTTTTCTTTACGATTTTTACGAATGTAACGAACAAATACTATGAATTTTAAATTTTCACTTGATATTTCTAGTAAAAAATTCAATTGCCCTTCGTGTGCAAAAAAACGATTTGTGCGATATGTGGATAATGAAACGAAAAACTATCTCTCTGATGAATTTGGCAGATGTGATCGTGAAAGCAGTTGCGGTTATCACTTACCTCCTACTTCAAACCCAACTTTGGTTGACAGTTCTACAATAAAACCATTGCAACCGATTTCTACAATAGATTCAAGATTTGTTTCAGCCTCAGAAACTAAATATGATGAAAACTATTTATTCCAATACTTAACCCAACATTTTAAAAAGGAAGAAATTTTACAATGTTTCAAAAAATACAGAGTAGGAACCTCAAAACATTGGAAAGGTGCTACCGTTTTTTGGCAAATTGACCAAAACAACAAAGTACGTAGTGGTAAAATAATGCTAATTAACCCGAGGACTGGCAAACGAGTAAAAGAACCTTTTCCGCACATTAATTGGGTGCATAAAGTTTTAGGCTTGCAAGATTACAATTTAAAACAATGTTTATTTGGCGAACATCTAGTTGCGAAATCATTGCAACCCCTTGCAAATAAACCAACTATTGCCATTGTAGAATCGGAAAAGACGGCTATTACTATGAGTTTGTTTTTAAAAAACACGTTGTGGGTTGCAACTGGCAGCAAGCAAAATCTAAAACATGAATTACTTCAAAGCTTAAAAAATTACAACATTATTTTATTTCCTGACTGTGGCGAATATGAAGACT
The DNA here is from genome assembly GCF_004363695.1 of Flavobacterium cheniae. Taxonomy (GTDB): domain Bacteria; phylum Bacteroidota; class Bacteroidia; order Flavobacteriales; family Flavobacteriaceae; genus Flavobacterium; species Flavobacterium cheniae. Next base: position 87,299 of record NZ_SNZC01000006.1, read on the forward strand.
GGAATAAAAAAACATTGGAATTAACTAAACTGGGCTATACTATTAAATGCAGTAAGTTGTTAGAGGGTTGCAACTACACTACAGGAACAGATTTAGATGATATTTATTTTAATTTAAACGAAAAAAGTAAAACCGAAATTACAAACGAATTCCAATTATCAGAGACCGAAAAACAGTTGCAACGAATTGCAACGAAAAATCCACTCATCATTGAACTAATCAAAACCTTTGATTTAATTGACGAAAAAGGTGGAGGGATTAGAACCGATTTATTAACCTAAAAAACAAACCAGTAAACCTTAAATAAAAATTAGAGTCGAAATTCTATCCCATCTCAAAAACAAATTGCACTTTTTTAATTTTAATAACGATTTAATTTATTAAATCTAAACTGAAACAGAAGTTGCTATTCTTAATTACCAAATTATGGTTTTCATGATAAAAATCAGCAACTAAACGGAATGTTTTTTTTAAATTTGTTATAGCATGTTATGGTACTCTAAATTACTAAAAGTGAACCACAAAAGATGGTATTGGTAATTCTTAGAAACCATAAAAAGAAATATTAATGTTTATACAAAAAACATAACATGAAAAAACTATCCATTATAATGTTTCTCATTTGTATTAGTCATTTTCATTTGTTTGCACAAATAGGAACATATACAAAAGCCAAATCAGAGTTGATAGAACTCATCATTAGCAATAAAATTCGCGTAGATGAAAAAATAAACGCTACGACATTTAACTATTTGATTCAAATCGAAAAAGTTGAACTAAAGTATGATACCCTTATTATAGTTGCTAAACCCACAAAGTTTAAAGTGACTTTGAGTGGTAAGGCTAAAATCCTATCAGAGGGAGAAAAAGCTCCAACTAAAACTTTTAAAACCTCAATACTTAATAAATTTGAAGACTATTATCCAAAAAGTGTTGTTTTGGGAAATTTATCATTTAACGAACCTACTTTTGAAGAAGGTGAGAATTTGAAAAAATTTGCTGATAATATTGTAATTCTTAGAGAAAACTATAGCAAGGAAATAGAGAAAAATGAAAAGTCAAAATTCTTAGATAGTTTACTTATCGATTTTGAGAAAAAAATCCAAAATAACCAGAACCAAAAAAACAATTCAGAGGAAATCGAAAAACAAAGAGAATTAATGGTTCAAGCTAATTTGTTTTTTGATCAAAAGCAATACAACAAAGTAATTGAATTGTATGAAGAAGCTATCAATATCAACTTAAAGTCCTATCCTCCATTATACTACAACCTAGCATTGGTTTATGCTCTTACAGAAAATTACCAATTTGCTATTTATAACATGAAAAGATATTTAATTGTGGAGCCTAATGCAGAAGATAAAAAAGAAGTACAGGACAAGATAAGTGAGTGGAAAATAAATTTAAATAACTAGATATGAAAAAATCATCCTTTAAAAATAAAATATTTTGCATTTTAACCATCCTTAGTTTAATAATGCTTAATACAACTGACGTTTTTAGTCAGGTTCCACCTGTAAGTGGTGCTCAATGTGTTTCTTGTAAAATGATGAATGGGGCTCACGCTACCGACTGCCCATATAACAACAAAGGTAAACAACAAAAACAACCCGCATTACCAAGTTCAAATCAATCTCAAGAACAAAAAATGCTGTTTGATTTGTTATTCCAAATAAACAACGAAATAGATGCTTGGGTTGAGAAAGAGGAAGCTATACAAGCTTCAATTAACGAAACTCGTAAACAAACTAAACAGAAAGTACAAGATTCATTAGCAAAAATAAATCATAACACTACAAAACAACAGTTAAAAGGATTGCCAGTATCAAATAAATCAAGTGGGAATATTATAAAAAAAATTTCAGGCTGTAAAACTTCAGGAAATGGATTTAAAATTTATAGTGATGGGAGATGGAAAATTTACAATGATTGTTCAGAAATAAACAATATAAATTTTAAAGGCGGTGACAGTATTAAAACTGAACAAGGGACTGAATTAATTATTATGCTTGAAAATGAAAAAAAAGTAAAAATAAATCAAAGTACAACTTTTATTATTCCCGAAAACGAGCTAAATGTTTTAAAATTAATTAAAGGTGGATTGTGGGCTATAATAAGTAATGACCCTCAATTATTAAGAACTATTCAACGTAAGTTTTCTATAAGAACACCTACATGTGCTCTTGCTGAAAGAGGTACTATATATAAAGTTGAAATCAGCTCAAATAGTTATACTGAGGTATTTTTAATAGAAGGAGAACTTGAAGTAGAAACATTAAACAAAGAAGAAAAGGTAATTCTTACACCTGGCAAAAAAATTTCTATAACGTCAGAAGGAAAAATTGATGCTATTTCAAAATTAGATATAGAGACACTAAAAGAATTAATAAAAGAATTTAACAATCAAGATAAATAAATAGTATGTTTAGCTAATAGTTCGATTAGTCTTTCTAACCCACATTTTTGAAAACTACCTTAATCCCCAAACCTCTTTTAAACCACTTTAAAAGAGGTTTTTTATCCATAGATCATACCCTTTTTATAGAATAAAATTTTTTTTGTCTTTACGGATTTCCGTACGGATATGATTTTTTTTAATTTTAATATTGTGAAAGCATAAAAACAAATTATGTTATAATAATTGAAAAAAGTTTTTTTAAACTTTATTGTATAAATTTCATAGTTTATAACTTTAAGAAAACTAGTATTTATTTAAAGATATTTACTATTCATGCTTAATTTTAATAACCAATAAACCAAATAAATATGAACAAGATATTTTTTTCAACTCTGCTATACTTAACAATTACTACGATTGCACATTCGCAAACATTACACTTATATGGAGGAAAAAATCACGATGTATATTTAGGCTGTTTAAATTGTGATGAATACAATTCCGATTCTATTTGGAATACATACGGAACTTATGGTTCTAAATACAATACCAATTCTATTTGGAATGCATATGGCACTTATGGTTCTAAATATAATTTATACAGTCCTTGGAATGCATATTCAAGTGACCCTCCAGTTGTAGTTGACAAGGATGGAAAATTCTATGGTTACTTCACAGTAAATGCTTATAAAGAAAAACGAGCCGACTTTGATTTAGCTTTGACTATTTACAAGTATTATGATTTAATTATGGATGACGTATCAAAATGGTATGATAAAATTTTTGAATGATGATTATGAAAAATAACACATCAAGAACAGGCTTTTGAAATAAAAATTATACGGAATTTTAAAATCAGTAACATTAAATATTAATAAAATGAGTAACACATCAAAAATTTTAGTAACGATTGGTATTATTATTGGCTTTATTTTTTTCTTTGGTTTATTAACCGCATCAAGAAGTAGTAGCGGAAATAAAACACCTGGTATTTTTGGAATTATACTTCTTGTTGGAATGATTGCTGGCATCAAAGCTGTTTGGAAAAAAGAAAAAGATAATGACGATAATCATCAATTAGACAAGAAATAATGTTTGTTGATTATTATAAAATTCTTGAAATAGAAAAAAATTCTACTCAGCAAGAGATTAAAACTGCATTTAGAAAACAAGCTATAAAATGGCATCCAGATAAAAACCCAAATATAGATGTAAATGAAAAAATGCAACTTATAAATGAAGCCTATTTAATTTTAAAAGACGAAGAGGCAAGATACCATTATGATATTGAATATACAAAATTCTATGACTTTTATAATTCAAGAAAAGAACAGAAATCTGGTTCCGACTTTAGTAAAAAAGAAAAACAAAAAGTTTACGAGGAATACAATTTCGAAGATGAAACGCTAAAAAAGTGGATGCAAAATGCAAAAAAACAAGCTATAGACTTAGCCAGGCAAACAATCCGAGAAATGGGAGAATTAAGTTTGAAAGCTACTAAAGAAGCAGGTTCAAAAATGTTAGAAACATTTATTTACTATGCAATTGCAGGAATTATAATTATGTTGCTTTTAAAAGCTTGCAACTAACTAAAAAAAAAAAAAAAAAATGAAAAAAATTATTTTAATATCAGTCTTAGCATTTTTTGTTTCTTGTAAGAATGAAAATCATACCACTCAAATAGAAACTAAAGTGGATTTTACAGAAATTTTAAATTCAGAGGAACTTTTAAAAACTGGAAAATCTATTAGTGATCCAATCGAAAAATATAATTTTTACCAACATCTTTTCTTTGTTAATCAACTAGAAACCTTTGAAAAAAATGAAGATCAACAATTTGATTTTTTAAAAAAATACCCAAAAACTGTTATTCAAGATTTAACAAAAATTGTGGTTTCTGACTATACAAAAAAAATCACTGAAAAAGATTTGGACAAAAAAGTAGAATATGAAGATTTGACTCTAAGACAGAAAATTTCAACACTTGATAGTTTATTAGTAAAAAATGATGAACAGTTTGAAAATAAACTTTATGAGTTATTTGTAGGAACTTTAATGGGAGGAACTACAATTGAAACAATTGAAAACAATATTGCAACAATATATTCTGATTTTGGAAGTGCTGCAAGCATAAAAAGAAAATACATATTAATTGAAGACAACAAATTAACTGATTTAGGAAATGGATACGATAAACTATCTAAAATTGAATTCGAAAATTTGGAAAAAATCATTAAAACTAAAGTAAAAAATTATATGTGGATTTCAGGCAGATCAGGAACTGAATTCATAAGAAAACCAAATGGGAATTTTATTATTAAGTTTAATATTCTTGCTGATGAAGATTCCGAAGCTTCAGGAGGTAGTTATAACGTTAGTTATGAAACCAAAGATTTAAAAACATTTTTACCTTCAAGTGTTAAAGTAGAGAAAATCAATAATTAAATCTTAGGGTAACACAGAAAACTTTCACACAATCATTAATTTCTCAAAACAATCTTATAACCTCTTTTAAACCACTTTAAAAGAGGTTTGGGTTTTACATCAAGTTATAAAAATTAATTACCTAATAAAATTCTCAAAAAACCAATCCATTTAATTGCTCATCCCAATTAAATCAAATAAATTTGAAATCCACACAAAATACAAAACCAATCCAAAATGTCTGAAGACCAAAAACGAGTATTAGAACAACAACTATGGGGAATTGCCAACCTTTTACGTGGCAAAATCAGTGCAGACGACTACCGTGATTACATTCTAGGATTCATTTTTTACAAATACCTTTCCGAAAAACAATATTTATACGCTAACGACTTATTAGAAGGCGAAGAAGTAACCGATTACGCTAAAGTAACCGACAAAGAAACACTTCAAGCTATTGAAGAAGAATCGTTACTGAAACTAGGCTATTTCCTAAAGCCAACCGAACTATTCTCAGTAGTTGCCGCTAAAGGAAACGCCAATACCGAAGTACAAAGCAATTACATCATCGACGATTTAAAAGCCGTTTTAAATCACATTGAGTTGAGTACAATGGGAACCGAAAGCGAAGACGATTTCAATGCGTTGTTCGAAGATTTGGATTTGAATTCCACTAAAATTGGAAGAACGCCCGAAGCTCGAAACACGATTATCGTTCAAATTTTAAATCATTTAGACCAAATCGATTTCAAGCTAAAAGACATTGATTCGGATGTTTTGGGTGATGCTTACGAATACTTAATTGCAAAATTTGCCGCTGGTGCTGGAAAAAGTGCTGGCGAATTCTATACACCACAACAAGTGTCTAAAATTTTAGCACAAATTGTAACTACTGGAAAAACCAAAATCAAATCGGTTTATGATCCTACTTGTGGTTCGGGATCGTTGTTGTTGCGTGTGGCAAAAGAAGTGGAAGTAAGTGAGTTTTACGGACAAGAACAAAACCGTACGACCTACAACTTGGCTCGAATGAACATGATTTTGCACGATGTCCATTTTCGTGAATTTGACATCAAACATGAAGATACGCTAGAACATCCCAAGCATATAGACCTACGTTTTGAAGCGGTGGTAGCCAATCCTCCATTTTCGGCACATTGGAAAGGCGATGCTAGTCCGTTGTTTAGTACCGATGAACGTTTTAGCCAATACGGAAAGTTAGCCCCAAAAACCAAAGCCGATTATGCTTTTTTATTACACATGGTACATCAATTAGCCGATAATGGAATTATGGCAACCGTTGTGCCACATGGTGTTTTGTTTCGTGGTGCTGCCGAAGGTGTTATTCGTGAATATTTGATTAAAGAATTGAATTATTTGGATGCCGTAATTGGTTTACCTGCCAATATTTTCTACGGAACTTCTATCCCAACCTGTATTATGGTATTTAAAAAATGCCGTGAAAAAGACGATAGCATTTTATTTATTGATGCTAGTGGCGATGAAAATTTTGTAAAAGAAGGCAACCAAAATGTATTGCGTCATCAAGATGTAGAAAAAATAATTGCAACTTACCGCAACCGTACTGCAATTGATAAATACAGTTATGTTGCAACGCTTGACGAACTAAAAGAAAACGATTACAACCTGAACATTCCTCGTTATGTATATACGTTTGAAGAAGAAGACAGTATTGACTTAAATCAAGTTGCAACCGAATTAGTGAGCCTTGCAACCGATTTAAAAGCAAATGAAACTACTATTGCTGACTATTGCAATCAACTAAATATTAAAACGCCTTTTTAAGTATGGAAAAATTAGTTCCAAAACTACGTTTTCCTGAGTTTGATGGGAATTGGGAAATAAATCAATTAGGAAAAGTTACAGAGATTAATCCGAAAAACGGAATTTTACCTGATAATTTTATTTACATAGATTTAGAAAGTGTAAATAATGGAATTTTAGAAAAAGAAAATTATATATCAAAAGAAACTGCACCAAGTAGAGCTCAAAGAATATTAAAAAAAGATGATATACTATATCAAACAGTAAGACCTTACCAAAAAAATAATTTATATTTCGACAAAGGAACAGGTAATTATATTGCTTCTACAGGATATGCTCAATTAAGAACAAAAAATAATAGTAAATTTCTATATCAGTTTTTACATACAGATAAATTTGTTTCTAGAGTATTATTACATTGCACAGGAACAAGCTATCCATCAATAAATTCCTCAGATTTATCTGAAATTCAAATTTCATTACCAAAACCAGAAGAACAACAAAAAATCGCCTCCTTTTTAACTTCTGTAGATGAGCGTTTAACGCTTTTAGCCCAACAAAAAGAAAAATTAGAGTTGTACAAAAAAGGCGTTATGCAACAAATTTTCTCTCAAAAACTACGATTCAAAGATGAAAACGGGAATAATTATCCTGATTGGGAAGAGAAGAAATTGGGGGAGATTGGTAAATTTTATGCTGGAGGTGATTTAGATAAATTAAAATATAGCAAATTAAAGAATGATGAATTTGTTTATCCAATTTATGCTAATGGAGCTGGCGAAGGTATTTACGGATATGCAACAACTTATCAATATAAATCTAATAGCGTTACAGTCAGCGGAAGAGGTAATTTAGGATTTGCTAAAGTAAGAGAGCAAAAATTTAATGCAATTGTTAGATTAATAGTAATTGAACCTAATGAGAATATTAAACCTAAATTTTTAGAAGAAATAATTAATCAAACAAAATTTGCTATTGAGAGCACAGGTGTACCACAATTGACAGTTCCTCAAATTAAATCTTATAAAATAAACGTTCCATCTCTTATAGAACAGCAAAAAATTGCTTCATTTTTATCGGCTATCGATGTTCAAATTGAGGGTGTTAGCAAGAAAATAGAGCAAACGAAATTATTTAAAAAAGGGTTGTTGCAGCAAATGTTTGTGTAGGTCATATTCAATTTACACTCATTTTTTTACAAAACCACCGTTTTACACTCATTTTTTGAAACTTACACTTATTTTTTTAATTTTAGCGAATGACATCACAACCTGAACAAATATTAGAAAACAATCTTGTTGCACAATTAGTAAAACTAGGTTACAAAAAAGTCGAAATCAAAGATGAAACCGATTTGTTAGCCAATTTAAAAGTGCAACTGGAAATTCATAATAAAGTCACCTTAACCGATAGCAGTTTTCAGCAAATTTTAAACTACATCAACAAAGGAAACATTTACGAAAGAGCGCAAATCTTACGTGACCGTGTTCCTTATACTGATGAACATGGTGAAACCAAAACTATTGAGTTAATCAATCAAATTCACTGGTGTCAAAATCAATTCCAAGTTACCCAGCAGGTAAGCATGGAAGGAAAATATAAAAACCGTTACGATGTTACTATCTTAATCAACGGTTTGCCCCTAGCCCAAATTGAATTAAAACGAAGAGGATTAGAACTAAAAGAAGCATTTAACCAAATCAACCGCTACGAAAGACATTCGTTTACGGCTGGTTTTGGTTTATTTCAATTTGTGCAATTGTTTGTCATTAGCAACGGTGTAAACACTAAGTATTTTGCTAATGCACCCATAAAAGCACGTTCGTTCAAGCAAACTTTTTATTGGACAGACGTTAATAACAATCTAATTACTCAACTACCCGATTTTACCGATTTATTTTTAGAGCCGTGTCATTTATCCAAAATGATAACCAAGTACATTGTCTTAAATGAATCGTATCGCATGTTGATGGTTTTACGTCCGTACCAATTTTATGCTACCGAAGCCATTGTCGAACGAGTAAAAACAACTACTAAGTTTGGTTACATTTGGCATACAACAGGTTCAGGAAAAACGCTAACATCGTTTAAAACCGCCCAAATCTTAACCAATTTACCCGAAGTTTACAAAGTAGTTTTTGTAGTAGATAGAAAAGATTTGGATTACCAAACCACCAAAGAATTCAACAGTTTTTCCAAAGGTAGCATCGACGGAACCAACAACACCAATACGCTAGTAAATCAATTGGCTGATCAAACTAAATTGATTGTTACCACTATTCAAAAATTAAATACGGCTATTTCAAAAACAAATTATTTAAACCGTATTACTCATTTAAAAGACCAACGCATTGTTTTCATTTTTGATGAATGTCACCGTAGCCAATTTGGAAAAACGCATGACGACATCAAAAACTTCTTTACAGCAAGTCAAATGTTTGGTTTTACTGGAACACCTATTTTTGAAGAAAATGCGGGTTCTAATGAATTTGGTAAACGTACCACTGCAATGCTATTTGAAAAATGTTTGCACAAATATGTAATTACGAATGCCATTAAAGACGAAAACGTTTTAAAATTTTCGATAGAATACATTAGTACATTCAAAAGAAAAGACCAAATTTTAGACATTGAAGTGGAAGCCATTGACGAAGCCGAAGTAATGGAAGCACCGCAACGTTTAAACAACATTGTGGATTACATTATTGCAAATCATGGTCGTAAAACACATAACAAATCATTCACAGGAATGTTTTGTGTTTCAAGTGTCGAAACTTTAATCAAGTACTACCAATTGTTTCATCAAAAAAGACAAGAAGGCTTGCATAATCTAAAGGTTGCAACCATTTTTTCGTATGCAGCAAACGAAGACGATGCCGAAGCTAAAGGGCTTTTTATTGATGATGAATTTTCAGAGGAAAACCCAACAGAATTATTAATTGCAGCCGAACCAAAAACAGCTTACAATTCAAAACATACTAGAGAATATTTAGACGATTTTATTTCGCATTACAATAAAGATTTCAATACAAATTATTCAACAAAAGATAGTATTTCGTTTTACAACTACTACAACGATATTGCCAAACGAGTAAAAAACAAAGACATTGATATTTTGCTTGTCGTAAACATGTTTTTAACTGGATTTGACAGCAAAACATTAAACACACTATACGTAGATAAAAATTTAAAATATCACGGCTTAATTCAAGCGTTTTCGAGAACTAACCGAATTTTAGACGAAGTAAAATCGCAAGGAAATATAGTTTCATTCAGAAATTTAAAAAGAGCTACAGATGATGCCATTCAGTTGTTTTCCAATTTGGATGCCAAAGAAATTATTATCATGGAGCCTTATGAAGACTACATTAAACTATTCAATTTAGCTTATGCCGAATTACTTGAAATTGCTCCTACGGTTGACAGTGTAAATGGTTTTGTTACGGAAGAACAAGAATTGGAATTTGTAACTGCGTTTAGAGAATTAATGCGTTTAAAAAACAAATTAATCACTTTTACCGAATTTAGTTTTGATAATCTACAAATGGAAGAACAAACCTTTGAAGATTACAAAAGCAAGTATTTAGACTTGTATGATAAAACCAAATCGGATGGGAAAAAAGAATTAGTATCCATTTTAGACGATATTGACTTTGAATTGGAACTAATCCACCGTGACGAGGTAAACGTTTCTTATATCATGCGATTATTAACCCAATTGAAAGATGAAACGTCAGAACAGGAACTCGAAAAACAAAAGCAAAAAATTATAGACATTATTGCTGGAGAAAGCCAGTTGAGAAGCAAACGAGAATTAATTGAAAAATTCATCAACAATCACTTACCACAAATTGAAGATAACGACTTGGTTGAAGAAAAATTTGACGAGTATTTAAAAGAAGAAAGAAAAGCTGCTATTGAAGAATTAAGTAACGAAGAAAACTTAAATCAAATAGTTTTAGAGCAAGTTATTGGAAACTATCTCTTCACCAACAAAACACCTTTACGTGATGAAATCATTGCAACCATGCAACAACGACCTTCACTAAAAGAACGTGCTTCAACAACCGAACGAATTACGAATAAAATAATCCACTTTGTAGAAACGTTTATTAGTGGGTTTGCGGGATAATAATTTAACCGCAACTAAAGGTTGCAACCTCTAGTTGCACCAAAATCATATAAGCAGTACGTGAAAGTACGTGAATGGAACGTGAAAACAAATCACGTGGAACGTGAATGGAACGTGAATGGAACGTGAAAACAAATCACGTGGAACGTGAACGGAACGTGAATGGAACGTGAAAACAAATCACGTGGAACGTGAACGGAACGTGAAATAATTTACGTAGTCATAAAACAAATCAAATGGTACATGCAGTTTTGAAAATAAAAATCGTGGTAAAACCTTTTAAAAAAGGAAAAGGAGAATAGTAAACTATACTCCTTTTTCCTAACCAAATCTAACAGTTTTCACTAGTTAGATTACAAATATATTTATTTTAACTTACAGTATGCTAAATTAATTTAAAAACTAGATTATCTAATTCTAAAAATCAACATAATGTGTTTTGATTACAATCAAAAAGAGAGAATATTTCATATTCTCCCCTTTCTTTACCCCGTAATATTATTAAAAAAAATTACTCGTTAAAAATACAGTAAATTTTAATAAAATTCTTACTTATAACTGAATTTTAACACAATGGTTATTTCTTTAATTGGTAATAAAAAAAGCTGTCTAAAAGACAGCTTTATAACTAATTAATCTACTAACACGATTTATTAAGTTAGAACAAATGTTTTAACCTAATAACACTATTTTTAGCTTTATCTTTTATAGAAATGATAAGTGGCTGATTGTTTTTTTGAATTGAGTTTATTGACAACTCGTTTTGATTGTTATTTGTATTTTGATACAATACTCTTCCTAGTACATCATGTATTACAATTTCATTTGATTCAATTCCATTTAAGTTAATGTTGATACCATTTTGATTATTGAATACAATAATTTGATTGTTTGCTACCTCATCATTGTTTGAAAGTGTTTCGTTTGTATAACGAACTACGAATCTGTTATTGATTTCTCCGCTATTAGCAGCTGTAAATGAATACGGTGCATTTTTCAAATTATGAATTACATTTAATTGTAAATCTTCTAAATAAATAATTTGATTACCATTAAACATTCCATCAATAGCAGCAATAGCAATTGTATAGTTTCCTGCGGTAGGAACATTTACTCCAAGGCTTACTCTATCATTTACATCAAATGGTAATGGTCTTCCTTGAATTGTTAATTTATCTTGCTCTACTACTGTATATATTTTTAAGAAAGATGGCATTACACTAGTGATTGCATCAAACAATCTGTCTTTTCCTGGAGTAGCAGATTCTACATATCCAATAAGTGTTCTGTCTGAAATGTTGCTTTGATTGCTAATGTCTAACCAAATACGGTGTTTTTCTAATTCGCTTGAAGTTGCGTTACTAGCAGTTCTGTAAAACTGACTGTTATTATAAGCTCTACTTCTTAATGAATTGTTGAAAGTAATGTTTTGAGTTGTAGCTGCTCCATCGTTCATATTTACTAAAAATCCTTGGCCACCTGCTATATATCCATTAAACCCTGCTGGACCACTTACTGTTCCTAAACCATTGTATGTAATGTAGTCGTTTGGTGTATAGTTGGCTGCAAAAGAACCATAAAATGGATTTGGAATCGCTGATGATAACGGAGTATTATGTGTCCATAATCTTACCGCACCTTCAATATTTGTATTCAGTGTTAAAAAATCTAATACATTAATTGAAGAAGGATAAGGATTTCCTACTAAATTATAATTGTCGTTAAATCTTGTAATGGTAATTCCGTTAGTTCCTGCATAATCAGTACCTATATAGCTTCCTCTAGATATTGCAGGTTGGATTATTCCGTTTCTAGGCTGTCCAACAAAAGTTCTTGAAAAAATATTTCTCATAATATAGCCTACACCTGGTAGCATAGCTGTATTAGCCGCTACGACCCAGTTTCCTTGACCCCCATTTGTATTTGCTATATCAGCATCCCATGTATAAATGTATCCCGAAGGTGTATTTACTCCATTTACTGGTGATGACCAATATACATAGTCGTTTGTATTACCAGTAGTCGTTCTTTGATACGAAATTGAACCCGTATTCGTAGCCCCATCGTTTACTTGAATAAGAGAACCATCGTCTAATACATTAAAAGTACCCGATACCGTAAGGTTATTGTTTACTTGGATGTAGTTGTTAGGACTAACCGTTGCTGTTCTTCCTGGACTTACTGTTAGGTTACCTGTTGCAATTAAGTTGTTTGAAATGTTAGTTGTAAAATTGTTATTTAAAACCACATTATGAAAAACTTCAGTACCAACTGGAGCTACATTATTAATGATTTGATTTGTAGTACCCACAAAATGTACAGTACTGTTTCCTTCTAGGAATTCAGTTTCGGTACGATTGTTTGTCCAATTCCCAAATAAATACAAAGTACCATCAGCTGTAGCAGGATTACTATCCTCCATATCTAAAATACCTGTGCTGTCTAACGTTAGGTTTCCGTTTACTTCTAACACATTATTTGCATTGCCTTCTATGATTAAACTACGGTCGGCAATGTCTATGTTGTTAGCTTCTGCCAGGTTGCTGTAAGTAACTGCTAATGGCGATGCTATATCAATTACTGCATCGCGGATTGCATAAGTGTTGTTTATGTTTACATTTATAGTATTGTTAGGTACTTCAAGCGTTTGCCAGTTTGAACAATCGAACCAATCTGTACTTCTTGTACCTGTCCAAATCCCATCGATGTAAACTCCACCTGTTACTACCGTATACGTTTGTCCTACGTGTGTTCTTAAATAACCTGCACAAGTTAGTCTGTTTGTCCAGTTAGTAGGATTATTTAATCTAGCAATCCAATCTAATTTAGTGGCAGGTGTTGTTGGACCTGTGTATTCTAAAAAGTCTGTTGCTGAACCTGGTAACAAACTAAAACAGTTTAAATTAATAGGTAAACCTGATTGTTGTGTACTGTTTAAAAATGAGTTCCAACCTGTATTGGTATTAAATCCATATACATATTCCCCTCCTGAGTAGGTAGCGTTATGAGTGCCCGCAGGATTTGTCCACGTTCCTCCTTGCATAAAAAAGATTTGATCACCACCTGAGTTCATTACTAAATTACCACCGAAACCTGCTACTTTATTGAAAACCCAAGCTCCATCGGGAGAATTGAATTCAACGAATGGAATTGTATTTAAAAATCTAAATGTAATTACTGTACCAGCAGGAATTGTTCCCCCTGTTCTGGTGAATAAATACACTCCTTCTGTATCTCCCCACTCGTTTGCTGTAGCTCTTTGGAAACCATTATCGGTCATGTAAAAAGAATCTCCATTTAAAATATCTTTAAACGTAATGAATGAAATTTCATCATCACCATCACCATAAACCCCATTTGGCCCTGGAGGGTAGCAGTTAATATTAGAATTTACTGCAATTACAGCAAAATCTCCAGGTGTAAATACTGTACTTGGATTTGTTACACTTCCATTACATACTACATTTTGAGTAGATGCGCCAGTACTTGTTGCGGTAATTGTTTCTCCATTATAGGTGTTTACGGCTAAACCTGCTCTAAGACGCACATAAACTGTAGTTAGAGGCACTACTCCAGCTACTTGCGTTAAAGTTAAAGAAGAACTAAACACCCCACCAGAAGTTAATGAAATTTCATAATTTGTTGGAGCGGTAAGTGTAATATTATTTGTTAAGCTTGTACCGATAACGGTAAAAGATTGTTCTGCAGAAGGACCACTTCCTACTACATATAAAAACCCTGATAAACTTGCAGGAGTAGTTGTGATTGTTGGACTAGCAACGGCTGGATTTACTGTTCCTCCAATTTGCAATCCATAAACACCAACTGCTGATGAAAAAAATCCCCAACCACCAGTAGTCGTTTGACCACTTGCGTAATATCTAAAAGTAACTGTAGTACCTGCTGAAACGTTTTGAAGTGCAGGTATAGCAGACAAGTCTATTTGTGGAAGGACAGCTGGAGTACCAATGGTTACAGTGGGAGAACCAATTAAAGTGAAATTAACACCATCTAAGCTGTATGCAAATTGACAACTTACTCCAGGACTAGCTGCGAATGTTCCAGTACCTGCAAATCTAGCATCAATTGTTGTTAAAGAAAGTGAATTTCCAATAGAAGCAGAAAGTGTAAATTGAAAATAATCGGTATTAGCTGTTGAAATTCCATTGTTTTGAAAACCTACCGTTCTAAACGAATTAGCCCCAGCCGATGGGTTAGCCCCAGCCCCTCTTGTTAATAAATTTGAGGAATCTAGATTTAAATTATAAACCTCTGCTGCAGAAGTTGCTAAAGTATTTTCACCAGTAAAATCCCATGCAGCAATTTGTGCCCAACTAATAAAAGAGCTAAATAGTGTTATAAAAAGTAATTTTAATTTCATGTAATTTGGTATTATTGTTTTGGGGGTATTATCTACAAAACAAAATTAATATTCCTTTAAGTAATTATGTTTTTTAATTGTTTTATCAAATTATTATTAAATCGTTTTAAAAAATTGCCTTTTTAAATACTACTTTTCCATTATTCAATACTATTTTTATTAGTAATGGTTGCTTTTCAGAACTAAAATGTTGGAATTCAAATTCATTTGAATTAATGTCTATTTCAGCTGCTAAAGTTCTTCCTAAAATATCAAAAACTAGTATGTGTTGGATTTCATGAATTGAAGAACTTACAATTAGATTGTTATTTGTGTTGTACACCACAATTGTGTTTTCATCTATGATTTCATTACTTTCTTTTTGGTACACTAATTCGAATCTGTTTTTTACATCACCTACCTCAGAATTAAATTGATAATATCCGTTTGCTAAATTGTGCACTATTCCTGTTACGTTATCTTTTAAATAAATTGTTTGCATGTTCTCAAATAATCCATCTTTTCTATCTATGCTTATTTTGTAGTTTCCTGCCTCGTTTACTTTGATTCCTAAATTTACTTTATCTGAAGTTTCAAATGGTAATGGTCTTGCTTGGATAACATAATCTCCACTTTGCTCAATTGTTGAATACAGGTGTGTCATTGAAGTATCCATTGTTTTGCCATCAAATGCTAAATCAAAACCATAAGTTCCGGCATTTGAATATCCTACTAAAATTTGGTTGAACGAATTAGTTGCACTCTCCAAGTTTAACCAAATTCTGTGTCTTTCAATGTTATCTGTAATCTCTTGATTTCTGAAAAATTGATTGTTAGCCGTTTTTATTCTTTGTCCATTATGGAAAAGTACTTGTTCGTTCTCAGAAGAATACACGTAAAACCCTTGACCTGGTTTGATGGTCCCATCTGGCACTAAACCACCTGCTGCTGCAGCTACACCTCCCATAGTGGTATATGAAGCAAAATTGTTTACAGGATAAACACCGCCTGAAGCTGGAGCTGTATGTGTCCAGAAATACAATGTTTCAATAGTTCTGTTGTTTGCAATGAATTCATTAGCCGTTATGGTTGAAGGATATGGATTACCTAACATATTGTAGCCCGTTTGTAATGCTGCTGCGTACTTTCCGTTATTTGGCACTCCTGTAAACTGACCTGTATACACTGTTGCTGATGTAGCCCAATTATTAGGTGCTCTTATTATGTATCCTTTAGCTGGTTGAAAATTGTTTGTAAGCGGGTCTATAATATTGTAAGCAGTAGCCGTTGTAGTACCTGCTGGGTTATAGGTATAAAATCTATTGTTAAGCGTATTAGGTGAAAATGATTTTAAATTTTGACCTGCAACTGGAGCACTCCAAGATGTATAATCTAATCTTACTAAAGGAGCTGAGTTTTTAATAACTGTTATGTTTCCTGTATTTGCTACCTCATTTATCTGAATTAAATTCGCATTGTTTTGAATTGTTAAGTTAGCTGTACTGTTTACATTAATACCTCTTACAACTGTTAAATTGAATCCAGAAGGGACTAGCATGTTTACCCCTGAAGCAATAGTTAAAGCGCACATTTCTAAGTCGGTTGCTAAGGTGTAATTTGCATTAACTACAGCAGATACTGATTTATTAGGCACACCATTACTCCATGTTGAACCGTTCCATGTAGTGGTTAGGGTACACGTTAACGTATTCCAAGTATCTGGAGCTTGTGGACCACCCCAAATTACTGTTGCTAAATAAGGATTATCAATAAAAGGGTTGCGATTGCCTTGAATACCTTGTAGCACATTATTTCTGTTCATTTCAACCGTAGAAACTGGGTCTTCAATATTCCATTCAAGAAACACATTTGGCATATCGTTTAATGGGCTGTAAGCTCTACTACCTGCACCAATTGTACTTGCTGGAGTTGTAGCACCGTAACGCACGTATAAATACATCATCATTCTAGCTACATCCCCTTTCCATTCATCGCCAGGATACCATGTGGTTGCCCCCATTGAAATTGCATCTCCTTGCCCATCAGTAAATATTTTATTACCTCTGGTGCTATTAAATTGACAATCTGCCGCTCTAAGATGGTGTATGTCGGTACTAACTCCGGGTATACCTGTATCCATAGGAGGATTAGCGAGCGATTGCGGAAATGTATGCTCGCGATTCCAAAACCCAATACAAGACGCTGTACCCATAAGATTTTTAGCTCTTGATCTGTCATTATTAGTTGCAGCATCAAAATCGTTATAACCATACAACATATATAATTCTGTAGTACTTCCGTTTTCTAAATCGGTTTGTTGAATGACATCCCAAGTATCTAGAGATGATGAGGTATACGGCAACATTGTTGTGTGCGTATTTGTAATTAGCGTTGCTAATTGCGTTTTAAGATTTTCACCCGTTTGTGTAAAATTAATTCCAGAGTAATACGCAGGGATTTGCGCATAGAATATGGTAGGTAGTAATAAAAAAAGTAGTTTTTTAATCATAAATTTGGGGAATTTAGTTAAAATCAATATTTCAAATATATCTATTGTTTTAGAATACCACAAACATTATTTGATTTTTATTAGATTATTTTCAACAGAATTGCCGTTTTTAATGCAAAATATTCAGCAAAAGTTATAATTATAACAAAATATAGCAATGTTGTTTATAAACTTATGTTTAAAATCATTTTTAGTACTACAACAGTTACTCATTAAGAAAAATTCACAGGAATTATTTATAAAATCAATTGAATTTGAAAAACATTTTATTTCACTTTTTTATTAAAAATAAAGTTGTATTTTTGGTCTTATAACCGTAAACACTACAGTAAACGATTTTGTCAAAAAACACCTATTTTTCGGGTAAAAAATAAATATTGGGGCAATTCATAACCCTGAGGTCACGGGTTCAACTCCCGTCCTCGCTACGAAAAATAAGTTTTTAAAAATCAACGGATTAGTAAATACTAATCCGTTTTTTTGTGTCTTTAAAATAACTTAAAGTTTAAAATACTTTAAAACAAAGGTTTTACAAGGTCATCTTGTATTGTATTATTTTATTGAATAAAAACTAAATCAAAATAGAGAGTAACGGTTCCTTTTCATTTAAATATTGAAATTGAAAGCCTTTATCTTGCATTTTAGCTTTAACAAAAATAATATCTTCTTCATTTTTCACTTCTAAACCCACAACAACAGGACCAACATCTCTGTTATTTTTTTTAATGAATTGAAAATAAGTAATATCATCTGTATCTCCTAAAACATTGTTTACAAACTCTTTTAATGCACCAGGTCGTTGCGGAAATTGAATCATAAAATAATGCTTTAAACCTTCATAAATTAGCGAACGTTCTTTTATTTCTTCTGTACGTTCAATATCGTTATTGCTTCCACTAACTACACAGACCACAGTTTTACTCTTAATTTCATTCGCTATAAAATCCAAAGAAGCAATAGCTAATGCTCCTGCGGGTTCAACTACCATAGCTTCTTCATTGTACAATTTTAGAATTGTAGAACAAACTTTTCCTTCGGGAACTAAAATCATTCTATCTAAAGTATTTTTACATATAGAAAATGTTTCATTTCCAACTTGTTTCACTGCTGCTCCATCTACGAATTTATCAATACTATCCAATGAAATAGGGCAATTTTGATAAATAGCGTGTTGCATGGAAGGAGCTCCTTCTGGTTCTACCCCAATTATTTTAGTATTGGGGCTTAAGTGTTTGAAAACAGTAGAAACACCTGCTGCCAAACCTCCTCCACCCACTGGAAGTAAAAGATAATCAATTGATGGTACTTTTTCTGAAAGAATTTCTAATCCAACCGTTCCTTGACCTGCAATTACTTCTAAATCATCGAAGGGATGTATAAATTCTAATTGATTTTCGTTTGAAAATTGTTTAGCCGCATGAAAAGCATCATCAAAAGTATCTCCAATCAAAACAATATCAACAAATGATTTTCCGAACAATTGGACTTGCTTTATCTTTTGCTTTGGAGTTGTTTTAGGCATGTAAATTTTGCCCTGAATTTGCAATAATTGGCAAGAGTAAGCTACACCTTGCGCATGATTTCCAGCACTTGCACAAACAATTCCTTTTTCTTTTTGAACCTCATCTAAATGACTAATTTTATTGTAAGCTCCCCTAATTTTATAAGAACGGACTTGTTGTAAATCTTCTCGCTTCAAATATACCGAAGCTTGATATTTTTCAGACAAATTGATACTGAATTGGAGTGGTGTTTTAATTACCACTCCATTCAAATTATCTTGAGCTTTTACTATATTTTCAAATAAGGTCATTAGTTTAATTTTGGTCTTAACTTTCTAACTGCTGCTCCTGCTTGCCATAATTCAGATTCGCGGATTTCAGTTAATTCTACTTCTAATTTTTGACGGTAATCCGTTTTACTTCCTTCAGAAATCACTCGATTCGCTTCTCTTCCTGAAGACACTTCATCATATAAATTTTCAAAAACTGGTGTTGTAGCATCTCTAAACTTACCCTTCCAATCTAAAGCGCCACGTTGAGCGGTTACTGAAGTATTAGCAAACATCCAATCCATTCCGTTTTCTGCTACTAAAGGCATTAAACTTTGGGTTAATTCTTCCACAGTTTCATTAAATGCTTCTGATGGCGAATGTCCGTTTTTACGTAATACATTATATTGTGCTTCGAACAAACCCGCTAAAGCACCCATTAAAATTCCTCGTTCTCCGGTTAAATCAGAATACACTTCTTTTTGAAAATCTGTTTCGAATAAATAACCAGAACCGACTCCAATTCCCAATGCGATGGCTTTATCTTTTGCTCTACCTGTGGCATCTTGAAAAACAGCGATACTAGAATTAATTCCTTCGCCTTTTAAAAACAATCTTCTTAAAGAAGTTCCAGAACCTTTTGGTGCGACTAAAATTACATCAACATCTGATGGTGGCACAATTCCTGTTTTCTCATTAAATGTTATTCCGAAACCATGTGAAAAATATAGTGTTTTACCCGCAGTCAAGTATTTTTTAACCGTATTCCAAGCTTCAATTTGACCAGCATCTGAAAGCAAATACTGAATGATTGTAGCATTATCGCAAGCTTCATCAATATCAAATAAAGTTTCTCCTTCAATCCAACCATCTGCAATCGCTTTTTCCCAGCTTTTTCCACCTTTACGTTGACCAACTATTACATTAAATCCGTTATCTCTTAAATTTAAAGATTGTCCAGGACCTTGAACGCCATAACCAATTACAGCAATTACTTCATGTTTTAATGTGTCTTGTGCTTTTTCTAATGGGAATTCGTCTCTAGTGATGACTGTTTCATTAACTCCTCCAAAATTTATTGTTGCCATATTTTTTCTTTTTAAATTTTAATTTACATTTGAAATACTTGATCCTTTTTATCTAAAAATTCGTTGTTTATTGTTTGTAAAGCTGGATTTTTTAGTTCCATTTCTACTACTTTTTTATGAATACCTTCGCTTGCGTTAATAATGGCTATTCGGGAACTTCTAACGAATTCTATTAAACCAAACTTGTCTAGCTTTTTCAATAACTTATTGATTTCTTCTCCCTGACCTGTGGCTTCAAAAACGGTATAATCATTTCGAATAACAACCGCTTTTGCACCATATTCTCTAAGCAAACGCTCTACTTTAACTTCTTTAATGATAACTTCAGTAGGTACTTTATACAATGCCATTTGTTGCCAAACAATCTCATCATTTGTATTGCAATAGACCTTGAAAACATCTACAATCTTTTCAATTTGCTTTACCAAATTCTTCACGACAGCTTCTGCTTCAACAACTACAATAGTGAATCTATAAATATTAGGCACTTCACTTGGTGAGGTATTGAAACTTTCTAAACTTATTTTCCTTCTCGAAAACATGATGGCTATTTTGTTAATCAAACCCACATGATTTTCGGTATATATGGTTAAGGTGAATTCTTTTTTCATCTTCTTACATTTAAATATCTTCTTTACACAATACAATTTCCGAAACCCCTTTTCCTTGTGGCACCATTGGAAACACGTTGTCTTCCATACGAACCGCTACTTCAAGTAAATACGATTCTGGATACGTTAACATTTCTTCAAGAGCTGATTCTAAATCTTCTCGTAAGGCTACTTTATTTCCTTTGATTCCATATCCTTTTGCAACTTGTACAAAATCGGGACTTTGGATATCAGTAAAGGAATATCGTTTTTCATGAAATAATTCTTGCCATTGACGCACCATTCCTAAAAAACTATTATTTAAAATCAGAATCTTTACATTAGGTTTGAACTGCATAATGGTTCCCAATTCTTGAATATTCATTTGCGCACCACCATCGCCCATGACTGCAATAACAGTTCGTTCTGGTGCTCCATATTTTGCACCAATAGCCGCTGGTAAAGCAAACCCCATAGTTCCTAAACCACCACTAGTGATATTACTTCTGGTTTTGTTTTGATGTGAATAGCGACACGTTATCATTTGGTGTTGGCCTACATCAGTTACCATTACAGCTTCTCCGTTTGTTAATTCATTTACAAGTTGGATTACTTCACCCATTGTTATTTCACCTTCTTCAGGAAATAATTCTGGTTCAATTAGTTTTTCAGTTTCAATGGCTATAGCTTGATGAAATTTGGATATCCATTCTTGATGTGATTTTTGTTCTACTCTTTCCGTCAACAAAGGCAAAGTCTCTTTACAATTTCCCCAAACTGGAACGTTTACTAACACATTTTTATCAATTTCGGCTGGATCAATATCCAAATGAATAATTTTTGCTTGTTTCGCATATTTGTCCAAACGACCTGTCACCCTATCATCGAAACGCATTCCAATGGCAATTAAAACATCGCATTCATTAGTAAAAAGATTAGGTGCATAATTTCCATGCATACCTAACATACCTACTGCTAAGGGATGATTCGTTGGAATAGCACTCATCCCCATAATCGTCCATGCTGAAGGGATTCCTGCTTTCTCTATAAATTGTAAAAACTCCTTTTCTGCATTTCCTAAAATTACGCCTTGACCAAAAATTATAAACGGTTTTTTAGCTTGGTTGATTAGTTCGGCTGCTTGTTCTACATATGAAATTCGGATATCAGGTTGTGGTTTATAACTTCTGATGAAGTCGCACTTTTTATAACCTTCATAATCAAATAATTGCAATTGCGCATTTTTGGTGATATCAATTAAAACCGGACCAGGTCGGCCACTTTTTGCAATATAAAAAGCCTTTGCTAAAACTGATGGAATTTCTGAAGCATCTGTAATTTGATAATTCCATTTCGTCACTGGCGATGTTATGTTTACGATATCTGTTTCTTGAAAAGCATCAGTTCCTAACAAATGCGCAAAAACTTGTCCCGTGATACAAACCAATGGTGTAGAATCTATCATAGCATCAGCTAAACCTGTAACTAAATTAGTTGCACCTGGACCGCTTGTTGCAAATACAACTCCGGTTGCACCACTCACTCTCGCAAATCCTTGAGCGGCATGAGTAGCGCCTTGTTCATGACGCACTAAAATGTGATTAATTTGTTGTTTATAATCAAACAAAGCATCATAAATTGGCATAATGGCGCCACCTGGATATCCAAAAATAGTGGTAACATTTTCCGCTAATAAGGCTTCTATAACAGCAACACTTCCTGAAACTAATGTCTCAGATTTCTGTTTTTCTGTTTCTTTTATTTCTAATGTATTCATCTTCTAAAATTCATCGGTTACACAACCATTTGAAGCATCGGTTACTAACTTTGCATATTTCAATAAAACACCGTTTGTAACTTTTAATTTGGGCTGTATCCATTTACTTTTTCTAACTGCTAATTCGTAATCACTTAGATGTAAGTGAATGGTGTTGTCAACAGCATTTATCTCGATTATATCCTCATCTTCAACTAAGCCGATAGTTCCTCCATCAAAAGCTTCAGGCGAAATGTGTCCCACTACAAAACCATGAGTTCCTCCACTGAAACGACCGTCGGTAATTAATGCTACACTTTTTCCTAAACCTGCACCAATTAAAGCAGATGTAGGTTTTAACATTTCTGGCATTCCTGGCCCGCCTTTTGGTCCGACATAGCGAATAACCACGACATCACCTGCTTTTATTTTTTTATCTTCAATACCTTTGATTAATTCTTTTTCGCCATCAAAAACTCGAGCTGGACCTTTGAAAAATTCACCTTCTTTCCCAGTAATTTTAGCAACAGAACCTTTAGGCGCAAGATTTCCATATAAGATTTGAATATGGCCTGTTGGTTTTATAGGAGTTTCAATAGGTTTTATAATATTCTGAGTTTCGAAATCGATATCTGGAACCTCTTGTAAATTTTCTCGAATTGTTTTTGATGTTACGGTTAAACAATCTCCATGCAACATTCCTTTGCTTAATAGATATTTTAAAACCATTGGAACGCCGCCTTTTTCGTGAAGGTTTTGCATTAAATAATTTCCACCTGGTTTAAAATCTGCAATCAAAGGTGTTTTGTTGCTAATTCTTTGAAAATCGTCTTGAGTAATAGTTACTCCAACACTTCTAGCCATAGCAATCATGTGTAAAACGGCATTTGTACTTCCGCCAAGAGCAATTAAAACAGTCAATGCATTTTCAAACGCTTCGAAAGTCATGATGTCTTTAGGACATATATTTTGCTCCAAAAGTTGCTTCATATAAAACGAAACTGATTCACATTCTTGAATCTTCTCGGCGCTTATCGCTGGATTAGAACTTGAATAAGGCAAACTCATTCCTAAGGCTTCAATCGCAATAGCCATTGTATTTGCCGTATACATTCCGCCACAAGCACCCGCACCTGGACAAGCATTTTTGATGATATTCTTATATTCGTCTTCCGAAATTTTACCGGCAATTTTTTCACCTAATGCCTCAAAAGCAGACACAATATTCAAATCTTTTCCTTGGTATTTCCCTGGCGCGATAGTTCCTCCATAGACCATTATGGAAGGGCGATTTAATCTTCCCATAGCAATGATACTTCCTGGCATATTTTTATCGCAACCTGGTATCGCTATAACTCCGTCGTAATAATGTCCTGAAACAACACTTTCGATACTATCCGCTATAATCTCTCTGCTAACTAATGAATATCGCATACCATCAGTTCCGTTTGTAATACCGTCACTAATTCCAATGGTGTTGAAAATTAAACCCACCATTTCATTTTTGTTGACTTCCTTTTTAATCAAAGAAGCCAAATGATTCAAGTGCATATTACAAGTATTTCCATCGTATCCCATTGAGGCAATACCTACGAAAGGCTGACTCAATTCTTTTTCTGTTAATCCAATACCATACAACATCGCTTGAGCTGCAGGTTGGGTAGGATCTTGAGTGATTGTTTTACTATGTTGATTTAATTCCATTACAAGTACACGTTTTGATATTCATTATGAGCGACTCTTCTTTTATATTTTTTCTGAATTACAGCTCCTATTGAATCTTCCCAATCCAAAGGAAATTTGTATTCATTTACTGATTCTATTCCAATAACTTCAGCAGCTGTTCCACAGAAAAAGGCACTATCCGCTGTAAAAATCTCATCAGGCGTGAAATATTTTTCTTCGATTTCGTAACCTAATTCTTTTCCTATTTCTAAAACCGTTTGACGCGTTATTCCTGCTAAGATATTTCCTAATGGAGCTGTAAATAATTTTCCGTCTTTTTCAATAAAGAAATTGGCGCCAGGACCTTCTGCAACATATCCATTCATATCTGTAAGTAAAGCTTCGTCGTAACCTTTAGATTTGGCTTCTGTTGTAGCTAAAATACTGTTGGTATAATGACCTACTACTTTTGCTTCAACAAAGCATGATTTTGGATTTGGTCGTTGGAAAGAAGACAGCATAACTCGCAATAGTTTATCGCCTAGATATTTCCCCCACTCCCATGCCATAATTACCACATGAACTTCATCAGTTGGAGTTAATGACATATTATCTCCTAAATAAACTAATGGACGTATATAGGCATCTTTTAATCCATTTAATTCCAAAAGTTTATAGCTAATAAGTTCTAATTCTTTTACTGAATATTGTAAATTAATATGCATAACTTCAGCCGAATAATGCAATCTTTCATAGTGTTCCTTTGCTTTGAAAATTCGGACACCATCTGGAGTATCGTAGGCTCTAATACCTTCAAATACGCCATTACCATAATGCATTGTTTGATTGTAAATACTTACTGGGGCATCTTTTACTTTTACAAATTGCCCATTTAAAAAAATGGTGGTGTTTTCGTTGTAATACATAATTTTTAAAATTTTTAAATAAAAAAAGCCTTTCCCTAAAAACGGAAAAGGCTTATAATAATCAAACCAATCCGTCTATATAACACGAATATTTTTTATAATAATAATTGCAATATTTATATTTTTCATTTGTTAACTACACTTAATAATTAGAACTAAAAGTCCAATCGAAATAATGGTATTTATTACGATTACGATTTTGTTCCATATATTAGGACTTGTTTTCATTTATCTTATTAATGAGAAATGCGCTTTAAACTGTTTAGCGACTCCATTTTCCATGTAATCTAATGAGAACCAGTAATCGGTTGCTGGAAGTAATTCTTGATTATATGTTCCATCCCAACCCTCGCTATCGTCTGTAGCGCTTAGTTGTTTTACTAATTTACCATAGCGGTCAAAAATGTATAACTTAGCTCCTGGTTGGTTTAATCCTCTGATATTCCATATATCATTGATACCATCTCCATTCGGTGTGAAGTAATTTGGATAGTCGATTATGGTTACTATTTGTGTCATAAATGTACATCCTTCTGTATCAACAACAGTTACTAAATGTTCCCCAGCACTTACTCCTGTAAACACATTAGAAGACTGCAGTGGAC
>NZ_SNZC01000007.1 GCF_004363695.1 Flavobacterium cheniae
CAGATGGTACTGCAGTTATGTGGGAGAGTATGTCGCCGCCTTTCTTTTGAAAAGCCCTATCAGTAATGATAGGGCTTTTTTGTTACCAATATAGCATCCCGATGGGACTTATAAACAAGAAATCCTAACTTGTAACAGTTAGGATTTCTTGTTTTATATTCATTGTAGATGGATTACTAAATCAAATAACAATGCCTTTTAATTTTTTGTAAAATAGTTAACTAATCCTATTTTAATTTAGGATTTATAAATGGTTGAAGTACTTTTTTTCTCAATTTGTGGGTACAGATTGCAAATCTCCGCTAACGACCGTTAAACATATCCGAGCGGTCGGGGTATTCTACTTGTATTAGAGGTGTTTAATTCCAAAAACCAGCATTATACCTATTACAATAGCACCTATCCCTCCGATATAACCTCCTAAAGTTCTTGTTATAAGTTGTGAATCTGGTTTCTTATATGTGTCAATTATAGTATAAATACCTATTATTAAAAAAAATATACCAATTATTATATTTTTATAATCCATTAATCCTAAAATTTTATTCAATTATTACTTCTTTAGTTTTATCAAGCAAAGCATCTGTTGCTGCTTTTCCGATATCACGGATTTACAATCCGTGACCACAATGAACTACAAAACAAATTTAGAATAATTTTCCGATAAATTTCAACTGAAAACCAATTCTGCGTTAGGTATAGGAGTATTTGTTTGAGCTCTTACTTAAAATGCCTAAGGATTTTAAGTAAAGCGAGTGCGGATAGCCCGACCCTTGAGGAACGCCCATAAAAAAATCCGACTCTAGTGAAGTCGGATTCCGTATTTTATCTTAAATAGTTTTATTTCAACGTACTCGGACAAACAAAAACTGTTAAAGGAATATCAGTAGTTCTTATACCTGACATACCTTTTTCTACGTTAATCATGTTGTGGTAGCCTCTTGCTTTTAAAATTGACGACATGATTACCGAACGGTAACCACCTGCACAATGAATGAAGAATTTTTCGTCTTTTGGCACTTCGGCTAATTGTTCGTTAACGTAATCTAATGGAATATTTTTAGCATTTACCACATGTTCAGCAGTAAATTCTCCTGGTTTTCTTGAGTCGATAACTGGAGCGGTTTCGTATTGTGCTGCGAAAACTTCTGGTGAAATCGATTCAATACTATCTGTTTCGTAACCTGCGGCTTTCCATGCTTCGATTCCGCCTAATAAGAATCCTAAGGTGTTATCAAACCCTACACGAGATAATCTAGTGATGGTTTCTACTTCTTTTCCTTCTGGTGTAATTAATAAAATAGGTTGTTTAGTGTCTCTGATTAATGCTCCAACCCAAGGTGCAAATTGTCCGTGTAATCCAATGAAAATGGAACCTGGTACATGTTCTTTTACGAAATCATTCTCGTTTCGAACATCTAAAACTAAAGCATCTGTTTGATTGGCAACCGCTTCAAATTCTTTTGGATGTAAAGGTGTTTCTGCTTTTGACATCACCGCATCTAAACTTTCATATCCTTGAATATTCATTAATACATTCTGAGGGAAGTAGGCTGGAGGTGGTGTTAATCCGTCTAATAATTCTTTGATGAATTCTTCTTTCGTCATATCGGCTCTTAAAGCGTAGTTGACTTTCTTTTGATTGCCTAAAGTATCGGTGGTTTCTTTACTCATGTTTTTCCCACAAGCACTTCCAGCACCGTGATTTGGATATACAATTAAATCATCACTTAACGGCATGATTTTATTGCGTAAAGAATCATATAAATGGCTTGCTAATAATTCTTGTGTTAAATCTTCTACTAATTCCTGAGCTAAATCAGGACGACCCACATCACCAATAAACAAAGTATCTCCGGTGATAATTCCGTGCTGTTTTCCAGTTTCGTCAGTAACTAAATAACATGTACTTTCTAAGGTATGTCCAGGTGTGTGAATCGCTTTAATAGTTACTCCACCTACTTTGAACTCTTGCCCGTCTGTAGCTACAATGCTATCAAAATTTGGTTTTGCTGTTGGACCATAAACAATTGAAGCTCCAGTTTTCTTAGCCAAATCTAAATGTCCCGAAACGAAATCCGCATGAAAATGCGTTTCAAAAATGTATTTGATTTTAGCATTATCTTTTTGCGCTCTATCCATATAAGGTTGTACTTCTCTTAATGGGTCAACAATGGCCGCTTCTCCATTACTTTCAATGTAATACGCTGCGTGTGCAATGCATCCTGTATATATTTGTTCGATTTTCATACTCTATATTTTTTACAAATTTACGTTCTAAATTTTATTTCTTCTGTACCAAAAGTTACATTTACATTTCTTTTAACAAGATAATGGCAGCCATTACTAATACAAAGTAAGCAAAAATCTTCTTTAATTGGCTTTCATTAGTATATTTTGTGAGATACATTCCGATAAATATTCCAACCACCGAAATAGCAGAAAACGTTAACAAAAATACCCAATCGATTTCCAAATTCTGTACATCCCCGATAAATCCTACCAATGAGTTCATTGCGATGATGAATAGGGAAGTCCCAACGGCTTTTCGCATTGGTAATTTGGCAAACAAAATTAACGATGGGATTATTAAAAATCCGCCACCAGCTCCTACTAATCCTATTATAATTCCAATAGTGAAGGTTTGAATTCCTATTAGAATTAGATTTCTTTTTTCTTCGTTATTGTTATCTTGACTTTTCTTTTTTAGTACCGAAAGTGCTCCAAAAACCATAATTACTGCAAAAAACAGCATTAAAAACGTGTTTTTTGTGATGAGAATTGGTGATTCAATAATGATTTCAGGAATTCTCGGAACTACAAATTTTCGGGTTAAGTAAACGGCTATGAAAGACGGAATCGCAAAAATGAATCCGTTTTTGATGTCTACCAAGTTTTTTCGGTAGTTTTGAATCGCGCCAAAAGTAGAAGTAGTTCCTACGATAAAAAGCGAATAAGCTGTCGCAGTAACAGGACTTATACTCATTAAATACACCAATATTGGGACGGTTAAAATAGATCCACCACCGCCTGTTAGTCCTAAAACTAATCCAATAAATAATGCGCCAACATAGCCTAAAATCTCCATTAGAATTGAAGGATTTCGATTTTATTTCGGTGTAATTTGATTTTCCCTTTCAGTTCTAGAGCTTTCAATAATCTAGAAATTACAACTCTTGACGTATGCATTTCATATGCGATTTCTTGATGCGTATTTTTAATTTCAGTATCTCCAATTACTTTTGCCTTATCGGTTAAATATTTGTACAAGCGTTCGTCTAAATTCATGAAAGCCAAGGTGTCAATAGCTTCTAACATCTCATTTAAACGCACATTGTAGCTGTCAAAAACAAAGTTTCTCCACGTTTTGTATTTAGTCAACCATTCTTCCATTTTTTCTACCGGAATCATTAACATAGCTCCATCGGTTTCGGCAATAGCACGAATGCGGCTTTTCGATTGTCCCATACAACAGGTTAATGTCATGGCACAAGTATCGCCACGTTCTAAGAAATATAACAATAATTCATCTCCATTTTCATCTTCTCTCAATATTTTGATCGCTCCCGTTAATAGAAGTGGCATCGTTTTAATGTAATCCCCAATTTCAATTAGGTAATCATCTGCTTTAAATTCTTTGTAAACCGCTACTTTTGCGATTTCGTCCAATAAAGCTTCTTCAAAAATATAGCTGTACGCTTGATCTAAAATATCTCTCATTTGTAATCCTTTTTGTAAAGATACTCTAATATCGTTTAATTTTTTTGTAACTT
Organism: Flavobacterium cheniae; assembly: GCF_004363695.1. GTDB lineage: Bacteria > Bacteroidota > Bacteroidia > Flavobacteriales > Flavobacteriaceae > Flavobacterium > Flavobacterium cheniae. Next base: position 3,774 of record NZ_SNZC01000007.1, read on the forward strand.
ATGTTACAAAATAAATAGTATGAACTTATTTAATATGCTTTTAGTCGATTATTTTGAAAAATAAAACAGAAAAAAGAAATATTTATAAAAAAATATAGTAAATTTAGTTGGTTTGTTATAAATACTTTTAATAATGAGAGCGCCTTTGATTCCAAATAATGAAGTCGAACGATTAAATGAACTATATTCATTTAAGGTACTTGATTCTTTTGAGGAGAAAGATTATGACTATATCACTCACCTAGCTTCTCAAATATGTAATACAAAATATTCGTTGATTACTCTTATTGATAAAGACCGTCAATGGTTTAAATCTAAATGTGGTATTGGTATAAATGAGACACATAGAGATGTTAGTTTTTGCGGTCATGTAATTGTTGAAAACAAAGACGTATACATTGTTGAAGACGCTAGAAAAAGTCTAACTTTTTTTGATAATCCATTTGTAGTTGAAAATCCAAATGTTGTTTTTTATGCAGGTGTTCCATTGCGTTCAGAGAATGGTTTTGCTTTAGGTACTTTATGTGTTTTTCATGATGATTTAATAGAATTATCAGAGGAACAATTGTATTCTCTAAAAGGACTTGCTAATCAAGTAATGAACTTACTAAATTTAAGAAAAACCAATTTAATTTTAAGTGAGCAATCAAAATTATTAGAAGCGAAAAATAGTAATTTGGAAGATTTTTTTAAATTTTTTAAAGATTTAATTGTTGTAACAGATTTAAAATTAAACCTAATTAATTCAAATGAATCATGGTCCAAAAATTTTGGTAAAAATGAATTAACTAATGATGAACAAAATTTTTTAGATTTTGTGTTTTGCGAAGATAAAAAAGTTGTTGATTTACAGGTTGATAAGGCTTTGAAAATGAGTATTTCTGATAATTTTGTTTGTAAAATGAAAGATAATGATTTTGTTTTCAAGGAGATTATTTGGAGAATATATTTCTTAGAAGATAATTACTATTTTTATGGAAGGGATGTCACTCATCAAAAAAATACAGAGTCAAATTTACTAAAACTTCTTAATTTATCTAAATCGCAAAATGAGCGTTTACAAAATTTCGCTCATATTGTTTCACATAATTTGAGATCGCATTCAACTAATATTAGCTCATTAGTTCATTTAATAGGAGAAAAATATCCCGTTAAAGAAAATGATTTTTTTAAAATGTTATTGTTAGCTTCTGAAAATATGATTGAGACCACAAATAACTTATCGGATGTTGCTCTGTTGTATAGTTCAAATAAGGATGAAATAAATAAATTCAAATTAAAAAAGTTTATAAAAAAGTCTATTGATACATTTCAGCTTGAGTTAAATCGTAACAATATTTCAGTTGATATTAATGTTCATGAATCCATTGAAATTTATGGGTTTGCGGAATATTTAGATTCGGTATTTCAAAATCTAATTTCAAATGCAATTAAATATTCTAGAGAATCAAATTACAAGTTTTTAAGGATAGTGAGTCATGACGAAGAAAACTATATAAAACTAAGTTTTGAAGATAATGGACTTGGTATAGATCTATCTCGTTATAAAGACAAGATTTTTGGAATGTATAAGACTTTTCATTATACTGAAAATTCAAGAGGTTTAGGATTATTTATTACAAAAAATCAAATGGAAGCGATGGGAGGATGGATTGAAGTGGAAAGTGAAGTAAATATTGGATCTAAGTTTAATTTATATTTTAAAAAGAATAATGATTAAAAAAATCGCTATTATTGATGATGATCCTATTTTAATTTTTACATTAAAATATCAAATTAATAAGATTAATTCAGAATTTGAAATATCTCAGTTTTCAAACGGAAAGGAGGCATTTGATTTTTTTTCTGATGATACTAATTCCGCACATTTTCCTGACATCATTTTTTTAGATATAAATATGCCAATTTGGGATGCTTGGGATTTTTTAAATGAATGGGAAAAATATAAATTTGCAACATGTCCTTTGATTTATATTCTTTCAAGTAGCATAAATCCAAAAGATATACAAAACGCAAAAAAATATTGTTTTGTAAAATCCTTTTTGATAAAACCTATAGATTTTGAAAACCTAAAATTAATTTTAACGTATTGAATTTTTTTAAATGTATAACAAAAACAATTTTCATAAGTATACATTTTGTGAATTTATTGAAATAGAACCAAATAAGATTTCTAAAATCAAAACAAGTTACAAAAGCAAATCGGGTAGCGAATATTGTTTTACTGAGGAAGGTGTTTATCGTATTTCCAATCACTGGGGAAGAGCTGCGAATTGTAGGTGGAGATTAATTTCAGAAATTATAAATCCAAATCAGAAAGAACGAATTGGTTATGCAAAATGGACTGATTTTTATCCGAATAACGAAACCGAAAACTTTTTTTATGTAGAAGTAAATTTCGATACCAAGGAAGTAACCTTTCAACACAAAAACAATCCAAACTTCGATGAAAAAGCCGTTTTGCGAAATGCTTCCGAAACTGCAAAAGTCATCAGGCAAATTAAAGGAATTTTAGAATCGGATACTTGGGCGAAATATTTGGATTATAATGATTTGGAGGAACTTAGAAGAGATATAATTCAGAAGTTAATTACCACAAACATCCCATTACAAACGATAAAAAAAGAGTTATATTAAAATCATGGAAGACCAATTTACCACAATAAAAAAAGATATTCAATTGATTATTGATAACATGGCTATCAAGAATTTTTCTGAAGCCAGCATCAAATTAATTGAGGTAAGTGATGATTTAGACGACATGATGGACGAAACTGATGATGTATTTGTATTGAGAGAAATTAGTAAATATCAAGTATTATTGAATCATTTACAGATTAAAATGAGTACGAAAGAATAATTAAAATAAGGTTAATTGTTCTTTTTCAGGTTTCATTTCGCTCAAAAAAGGTATTGTTTCTAAAACGTCATATTGTTTTCTTTCAGGATTAAAAACACGAATCGTTATACCTTCGCAAGTAAAATTTAAGTGAATTTTTTGAAACAAATTGTAGGCTTCTTTAAGCTGTTCTTTACTAAGTTGTCTTCCAATAGAAATATGCGGTTCTGAACTTTTATGACTAACAGGAAATTGAATTTGTTTTGGAATTTCTTTCATTATTTCAGCCATTTTGATTTTGCTTTCGATATCTGGAGCAATAAAAAACGCACCATTCGTAAAATTTTCAAATGAGTTAAAAGTAACATCAAAACGATTTTGATAACGACAGTACGCTGTGATTCGGGATTTTATATTTTCATAAGTAGCTAGTTCGTAATCAAACTCACAAATAGTTATATGCGCCAAGGAATTCTTACTCGGAAACCAACCAATTTTACTGCTCAATTGTTCTTTGAGCTCTTTAACCGCTTTAATGACAGTTTCAGATGGATGAAAAACTACTGAATATTTTGCCATACATTAATTACCTTTTATTCGTGTAAAAATCTTTTGTAGCAATGCTTTTCCGTCTCGTTTGGCTTTTGGAACTTCTTCTGCCCAATATATTCCATCTGACATTGGAATCATTTGGTAACTAAAAGCAAACTGGGGATTTTCAGGAGAATCATTCAATAAACCAAAACGCAAATCATTAAAATACAGGCGATGGTTTTGTTCAGTTACTAAAAACCAACCTTCGCTAATTTTTTTAAGTTGCTGAAAATCATACGAATTTACCAATTTTTTTTCCAATTCTCTATTTTTAGAATAGAAAACAAACTGAATCGGTTGGGAGTCAAATAGAGAATAATCAGCAAGATAATATCCTTTTGAAGTGGATACATTAGCGTTCCAAAGAATACAGTTGAAAGCAGTTGGTTTTACAATTAATTCTTGATGAGCTATATTTTGATATTGTAATGCTTTTTCGAATTGATGAACAGCAAAAAGTTTCAAAATACAAGTTATAAGCAAATATGAAGAACTTATAATTAATCCGCGAATTACATATTTTCTACGAATTAGAGAGTCTTTGTTTTTCCAAACAAAAATCAAGCTAATCAATAGCGGAAACGTGTACAAAGGATCAATTACAAATATGGTTTTCAAGGCAAATCGGTAATCTAAAGGCCAAAGAATTTGTGTGCCCCAAGAGGTAAATACATCCAATAAAACATGGGTAACTAAGCACGAAAGCGATAATAATGACGCGCTTTTAAAACTGATTTTATTCTTTTCAATTTTAGAAATCAAAAAGCCCAAAGCTGGCGACAAAAAAACAAAAAAGAGAAAGGAATGGCTCAAACCTCTGTGAATCGCAACGCCTTCAACATCACTTAAAAATTTTCCCACTACAATATCTAAATCGGGAATCGTGCCTAACATAGCGCCATACAAAAAAGTTTTGTTTTGCAGTTTTTTACCGGCTACCAATTCGGCTGTGGCAATTCCAAGGACGATTTGTGTTAGTGAATCCATATTTGAAAATACTTTATTCTTTCAATTGTTACTTCAAAAGTAAACATTCTTTGAACGAAAGTTTCATATTATTTCTGTTTTAGAATTTATAGATAGATCAATATTTAGGATTGTTAATAAGAAGAGTAAAAATGATGGGTATTACTTGAATAATTTCTAAGTTAACTTTCTAAATTTGGAAAATAAATATTGCAATAAGTATAATATGATTAGGAAAAATATAGTTTTAAAAAATACAGAGGTAATATTAGATGATAGTAAAGTAGTATTTCATCAAGAAACAAGTTTTTTAATTAAACCCTATTTCAGAGAAGACTTATTCATAAATTATGATATTGATTTAAGTGAAGTTCCAATCTCAATTTTAAATATTCCTTTTGTTGCTAATATATATCCTATGTGTTGGTTTTTAGGAGCGACACTAAAGGTTAAAACTTTAGACAAGAATTTTTTTGAAAGTATAGAAATAGTAAAGCAAGAGTTTGCTAAATTCTATCCCGAAATTTTGTTTAGAAATTCTAAATTAATTGTAGAACAATTAGATGAAATACAATATACTCCTAAAAATAAAGCCATGCTTTTCAGCGGAGGAGTAGATGCTTTGTATACTTATTCCAGATTAGACAATAAAGATGTTCAGTTAATTACAATGCATGGTGCCGACATCGACATTCAGAATGTAGCACAATGGGAAAAAATTAAAAACATTACCAAATCTTTAGAATTAACTAAAAATAATCCTAACTATTTTATAAAAAGCAATGTTAGAAGATTTTACAGGTCAAAGGTTGAAAAACTAATATACAATAACAATCAAGATTGGTGGACATTGATACAACACGGATTGTCTTTAACATCACTAATTGCTCCAGTTGCATATAAAAACGGAATTGGAGAAGTATTTATTGGTTCTACATTAGATGCCAAAAATGAACTATTTCCTTGGGGTTCAAGTTACATTGATAATTACATCACTTGGGCTTCAACTCAAGTAATTCATCATGGACAAGAATCAAATCGTTTCAATAAGATGAAGATATTGTGTGATTATTTTGATGAAATTAATCTTCCAACTCCTTTTAGAGTCTGTTACCACAACCAAAATACTAAGTTGAACTGCTCAATGTGTGCAAAATGTTACAGAGCAATTGTTACTTTGATTGTTTTAGGAAAAGATCCTAGAGAATATGGTTTTGAAATTGAAACAATGCACGGCTCAGTTGAAAAGTTTTATGATAATCTTTTAATATTCATTAAAGGAAATGTATTCAATCAGGCTGTATATTTCTATTGGTTAGAGATTGTAGAGAAAATGAACGAAAAAAACAATATCGCTTTTATTTTTTCCGATGAAGTTTTAGAGATAAAAAAATATCATAAATTAAAAGAATTATTGAACAAATTGAAAATAGATAAGTCAAATAAGAAAAAAGATTTTAAAGAAAAAATAGGTGTCTTGAGAACAAAATACTACAATACACTAAATAAGTACCTGAAATAATATTATTTATTGGATATAATTAAAAGTATAATTTTCAACTCTCAGACTTTACTTTTTTAATTCAAAAAGCAAAAGTCCCCAATTTACTTCAATACCTTTATCAGTGGTTTTCGTCCCTAAAATCTGTTCTATGCCATGTAATATTGTTGGATCATCCGCTTTATCTAGTCCAAAGAACAGTTTGAAAAACGTAATCATATCCGACACAGCACTAAACAGGAAAGGATATTCTTGGTATTTGCAATTCTTGATACAGGATTGGATATCTTCAAAAGCTTCAAATGAAGTTTCTTGAAAAAAATCACCTTTATGACCTAAAGAATTGTAAGTATTTACAAATTTGTTCAAAAACACATCTACACTTGTTCCTTTTTTTACATCAGCAAAAATGAAAGATCCACCTGTTTTGGTAACACGAAGGCACTCTCTAATAAATTGAGGAACATTTTTTAAGTGATGCATGCCACTTAATGAAAAAACAGCATCAAAAGTGTTTGATTCAAAGGGTAACTTTTCAGGAGTTACTAGTTGGATTTCATCAAGGGCAAAACCTTCTGAGAAATCACCTAAAGTAACTTTTGTATTCTTTGGAGTATAATTTCGTAAGTACCCACCACCTGAAGGAACATCTAATAAATGAATTTCATTTTCAAAATTTATTCCTGAAAATAAGTTGTCAAATTCATGCTTTCTAGCTTCAGGAAACTGTTGCATGGCAAAATGGTAGTCGGCAGCTCTTTTTTGAAAAATAATTTGGTAATCGTTCATCTTAAGTGGTTATTACAAAAGAAGGTTTGGTTTATAAATAGATGAAAGGGCTATATTGCAAAAGTATAAAAAAAATCTGATAGGATAAGAGGTTCGTTTGAAAGATCAGGTACTATCAAAGGAAAATAAGAGTAGTGGTTTTACTTCCCGATACAGAAATTAGCAAAAATATTCCCAAGCAATTCATCATTCGTAACTTCACCAGTAATCTCACCGAAGAAATATAATGCACTTCGAATATCAATCGCCATCAAATCAGAAGAAATTCCTGAATCTAATCCCCATTTTACTTTCTGAATTTCTTCTAAAGCTTTTAGTAATGAATCGTAATGACGTGTGTTGGTTACAATCGTTTCGTTGTTTCTTAATGCACCAGTGTTTACAAAGGACATTAATTCATTTTTTAACTCTTCAATACCTACTTTTTGTTTTGCAGAAATAAAAATTGAATTCTCAATTTGTGATTCTAGATTTTGAAGTAAACTCTCTTCAAGTTTGTCTTTTTTATTAAATATTGTAAGTAAAGCTTTTTGTGGGTATTTGTTTTTAATTTTTTCTACTTCCACTTTTAATCGTTCTAAGCTTTCCATTGTTAATTCGGTACTGTCAACAAGGAACATTACAACTTGAGCTTGTTCAATTTTTTCAAACGTCTTCTGAATTCCAATACTTTCTACATGGTCTTGTGTTTCGCGAATTCCTGCCGTATCAATAAATCGGAAACCAATTCCATTGATAACCAACTCATCTTCAATCGTATCACGCGTAGTTCCAGCAATATCAGAAACAATGGCGCGTTCCTCATTCAATAAAGCATTCAATAAAGTCGATTTTCCAACGTTTGGTTCTCCCACAATCGCAACTGGAATACCGTTTTTAATTACATTTCCAACAGCAAACGAATCAATCAAACGTTTTAAAACAAACTCAATGCGCTCTAATAAATCATGAAATTGTGTTCTATCGGCAAATTCAACATCTTCTTCTGCAAAGTCTAATTCCAATTCGATTAAGGAAGCGAAATTCAATAATTCTTCACGCAGTTTGGCAATTTCGTTACTGAAACCACCGCGCATTTGTTGCATCGCAATTTGATGAGACGCTTCATTATCCGAAGCAATCAAATCAGCAACCGCTTCTGCTTGTGATAAGTCTAATTTCCCGTTTAAAAAAGCACGTAAGGTAAATTCACCTGCCTGAGCCATTTTAGCGCCTCTACGAAGCAATAATTGAATAATTTGTTGTTGAATAAAAGTAGAACCATGACACGAAATTTCAATTACATTTTCACCTGTGTACGAATTCGGACCTTTGAAAATAGAAAGTAACACTTGGTCATACACTTTGCCGTTATCGACAATATGTCCTAAATGAATCGTATGCGTTTTCTGTTTCGTAATATCTTTCCCAGAAACCGATTGAAATACGTCAGCAGCTATTGTAAGAGCAGCCGCACCTGATAATCTTATTATGGCAATTGCACCTGCACCTGAGGGAGTAGCTAATGCAACTATGGTTTCTTGTGGAATCATGTTCTAAATTTAATCCTGCAAAGATAATTTAAAGTCAGAAGTTAGAAGTTAGAAGTTGGAAGTTTTTTTAGTAGCACAAAGTCTCACAAAGTTTAGCGCTAAGTTACACCGAGTTTTCTTTTGCGTTCTTTGCGAAAAAACTTTGCCTCTTTGCGTTTAAATTTAATCCTTGAGTTTAAATAAAAATTAAAAAACCACTAAAGCCGAAGCTAAGTGGTTTTTAAAGTTAGTTAGGGTTGGTTATAAGATTTTCAGATTTAATACTGTAAAATCAAATATTGTAAATTAGTTGCTCAACATTACTGGCATTACTAGCATAGTAACTGTTTCACCTTCGTCTAAGCCGTCAACTGGAGTTAAAATTCCAGCGCGGTTTGGCATCGACATTTCTAATTGGATTTCATCACTTGATAAATTATTCAACATTTCTGTTAAGAAACGTGAGTTGAAACCGATTTGCATATCGTCTCCTTGGTAATCACAAGTTAAACGCTCGTCTGCTTTGTTTGAATAATCGATATCTTCTGCCGAAATATTCAATTCAGTTCCAGCAATTTTTAAACGAATTTGGTGCGTTGTTTTGTTAGCAAAGATAGCCACACGACGAACCGAGTTTAAAAATTGAACTCTGTTGATTAATAATTTGTTTGGATTTTCTTTTGGGATAACTGCTTCGTAGTTTGGATATTTTCCATCGATTAAACGACAAGTTAATACATAATTCTCAAAAGAGAATGTAGCATTTGAATCGTTATATTCGATTGAAACTTCTGAATCAGATGCTCCTAAAATTCCTTTTAAAATGTTTAAAGGTTTTTTTGGCATAATAAAATCAGCTACTTGAGATGCTTTCACATCGGTACGAGCGTATTTTACTAATTTGTGAGCGTCTGTTGCTACGAAAATTAATCCTTCTGGTGAAAATTGGAAGAAAACACCACTCATTACAGGGCGTAAATCATCGTTTCCAGCAGCGAAAATCGTTTTGCTTACTGCAGTTGCTAATACTTCCGCAGGAACTAATGTTTTTGAAGGATCATCTAAAACTACGGCTTTAGGGAATTCTTCTCCTGGTGCGTAAGCAATCGCATATTTACCAGAGTTTGAACTAATTTCTACAGTTGAATTGTCTTCAACAGTAAACGTTAACGGTTGCTCTGGGAATGTTTTTAAGATATCTAATAAAAGTTTCGCTGGAATAGCAACACTTCCTTGACTTGTAGAATCAATTTCTAACGTTGCCGTCATCGTTGTTTCTAAATCAGAAGCTGAAACTTTTAATTGGTTGCTGTCTAATTCAAAAAGGAAATTATCAAGAATAGGTAAGGTGTTACTACTGTTGATAACACTTCCTAAAACTTGTAATTGTTTTAATAAATACGAACTCGATACTATAAACTTCATCATCTTGTATTTTAAAATCGTGATTTGATTTTATATTTCACAAATATATTCTAATTATACTCAAACGCAAAAACAAATTATCAACAACTAGCGGCTGTATTTTCTTTTGCGTAAGAAAGTAAATAAAAACCCAAAGATAGCCAAAATAACTATTGGTAATCCGACAGTTATCATTTGAGCCATAGTATAATTTTTATACACTTCTTCCTTATTTAAAAGTGGTAAATCAACATCTTTACTTCGGATGTTAATAAGTCCGTTGTCGTCTAAAAGGTAATTTACGCAGTTCATTAAGAACTCTTTGTTACCATATAATTGATTCGTCCACTTATCAAAGCCTAATTCTAGTGGTACTCCTTTATCCAATTGATTTTTAATGATATCTCCATCCGAAATAACAATCATTTTATTGTCTTTTCCTGTAGCTTGGAACGAATTATCTTTAAATGGTAATATACGATTTTGGTAAGCTGATTTGAATTTTCCTTCCATTAAAACCGCTACTGGAAGCAATCCTTTACCTTCATATTCTTCAGGAGTGGTTTCTTCTGTAACCATGTCTAAAGAGATTGGACTTGGAGTTCCAACAGTTTTCGAATATTCAGACGAACTCAATAAAACGGTTTTCTTAATATCGTTTTTCAGGATTTCGATTGGAGAAGCAAATTCAAACTTAATCCCTTCCATGTTTTTCACAATCGGATTGGTTGAAGTTGGGTAGATAAACGGTGCAAATTTCCAAGTGTATTCTTGCATTTGCGTTTCACTTCCTTGATTTCCTGATGCTAATTTGATAGGCGTTGCATATTCATCTTTCACCAATAACGGATTGATTCTAATTCCGTATTTGAAGAACATATCTGTCAAATTCAATTCGCGTTGCGATGCTAAAATAGTACCGGTTTCGTTATACAAGCTGTCCATGTCTGCTGAAACTACATCTACTAACCACAAGGTTTTTCCACCATTCATGATGAATTGGTCTAATACTTGTTTTTCTTCTTCGGTGAACGCTTCCGTTGGTTTAGCAATTACGGCTAAATCGTATTTTTTAAGCGCTTCTAAAGTCTGAGTAGGTTGTTTTGCTACTGAATCTAATGTAAAAGGTCCGATGTAATAACTCTCTTTAATCGTTCTTAAGAAATCGGCCATGAAAGGTTCTAACACTTCTCCGTTACCTTTGATTACGGCGATTTTCTTTTGCTTTTCTTTTGAAATTTTATTGATAGCTTCGGCAAAACCAAATTCTAGGTGTTGCACTGAACTAATTACTTTTTCTTCAGTTGTAGCACCCATTAAGTTTTTCAATAAAGCCACTTTCGTGAATTTATCACCATATGTTGCTTGCGCCCAAGGAAAAACTACTTCTTGCGATTGCTTTCCTTTGTCTTCCACTGTGATGCTTAGTGGTTGCATGCCTTTCGCGTAGAATTCTTTCATTTTTTCTACTCGTGTTTCCTCTTTTTCAATCGGATTTTTGAAGTTGAAAATGATGTTTGAATTATAAGCCGTGAATTCCTCTAAAAGTTGTTTGGTTTCGTTTTGTAAACGCTTGAATTCTGGTGGAAAGTTGCCTTCCAAATACACTTCAATGTATAATGGACTTTCAACCTCTTTTATAATGTTTAAGGTCGTTTCCGATAAGGTATAACGTTTGTCTTGTGTTAAGTCGAAACGTTTGAAAAAGAAGTTGCTAATTAAATTGATAACGATGATTGCTAAAAATACAATTCCTAGTTGCTTTAAAGCTTTTGATTTGTTTTCTTTCATTACCATTTCAAAGATTTAAGTTGATAAACCGTTGCCGATAAAAATAAAAACGTCACACTCACAAAGTACACAATATCACGCGTGTCTAACACACCGCGACTCATACTTTTAAAGTGATAATCCATTCCTAAAGCAGCAAACATCGAACTATAATTTCCAAGGAAAGAAGCAATGCCGTCAAATCCGAAATAGAAAAAGAAACAACAAAAAACAGCAATTATAAATGCCACAATTTGGTTATCTGATAAAGTAGAAGCAAAAATTCCAATCGCCGTGTAAGCAGCAATTAAGAATAACAATCCGAAATACGAACCTAGCGTACTTCCCATATCAATATTGCCTTGCGGATTTCCAAAATGTGAAATCGTCAATACATAAATAATCGTTGGAACAATCGCTAAAATGATTAAAACCAAAGCGCCCAAGAATTTTCCATTTACGATGTCCCAATTAGAAAGTGGTTTGGTAAACAATAATTCAATCGTACCTTGTTTTTTCTCATCTGAAAAACTGCGCATGGTTACGGCAGGAATTAAGAAAATTAAAATCCATGGTGCCAATTTGAAAAACGGACTCATATCGGCAAAACCCGAGTTTAATATGTTGAATTCGCCTTCAAAAACCCAAAGAAATAATCCGTTGAGTAAAAGAAAAATCCCGATGACTAAATATCCAATCGGCGAACCAAAAAAGGATTTTATTTCTCGTAATAATAATGCTTTCATTTTTTATTGTTTAACTGTTGAAACGTTTATTTGTTTAACTGTTTTATTCTAAAGTAACCAATCTATCCACACTCCAAGCTTCTGGTTTGTCGCTGAATAGCGTTTTTGTGTATGTCCAAACACCATCAAACAAAGCTGATTTTCTATACTTCTCTAACGCTTCTTCGTTTTCCCAATAACTATAAGTAAAGAAAATTCGCTTGTCGTTTTTGTCTTGATACAATTCTAAGAAACGGTTTCCTTCGAAGTTTCGTATGTGGTGTTTCACTTCTTCAAAATTATTTAAAAAAGCTTCGATTTTATCTTCTTGAAAACGCATTTTTACAATTCTTATGAACATAGTTTTGTCTTATTTAAATTTTACCGAAATACTATCTCTAAAATGCAATCCTAATAACGTAGCGGCTGAACCCACTGTTTTAGGATTACTCTTGTAAATAGCAATTTCTAAATACCCATTTTCGTTGAACAAAGCCAAGAAGTCGCCTTCTAAATCTTTCAGTTGCTTCGTATCGGAAACTGGAAAATCGGAATAGCTTTTGTGCAAACGGGTTATCTTTTTATTTTTAATGATGATTTCAAATTTTCTACCTCTAACGGTATCGTTAAATTGTTTTTGAGAAATATTAGTAACGCAATTTCCAAACGAATCGATATACACGATTTGTCCTTTTATTTCAGCTAAATTATCAGAAATAGCAGAAGTCAACACACTCACCGGTTTTAATGTTTGAATTTCCTTTCCAATAACATTCAGCAAACCACCTCTTGAAATATGACAAGCCACAGCTACAAAAACATCCATGTCACTCACATCGGTATTCAATCGATCATGAATAGTAATAGCTACAATTTTCTGTGGGATTTTTTTCTGAATTAAGGTATTCAAGATACCATTATCAGCACAAATAAAGTAATGATCGTCCCATTGCATTGCAATATGTTGGGTATCGCCCACACGTTCGCTATCCACTCCAATAATATGAATAGTACCTTTTGGGAAATTAGAATAAGCGGCTTCAATACAGTAACTCGCTTCTAATGTGTTGAATAAGTCAATTTCGTGCGAAATATCAACAATAACTGCCTCTTTTTGTTCCGACAGAATTTTGCCTTTCAAAGCACCTACGAAGTAGTCTTTGTGTCCAAAATCGGTAATTAGCGTAATTATTGACATTTTTTTGTTTATAACTTATTTGAAATTCAACAGTAGTTTTTACTAAATTTGATTGCAAAGCTACTATAATTTTAGCGTTTCAAAAATAATTAAAAAAAGAAAGCCTTTGAACGAAAGAATCATTGAATTAGTCGACATTGCTCCAAAAGAATTTTGGGGTGCGCAAGATGCTCATCTTGAATCTATTAAGAAGTATTATCCAAAACTTAAAATCGTAGCACGAGGAACTACTCTTAAAGCGTATGGTGAGCCTGAAATCTTGGATGAGTTTGAAAATCGCTTCAGAAGATTAATGAATCACTTTACGCGTTACAATAGTATAGATGATAATGTTATTTTGAGGGTTTTAGAAACAAGTCATCAACATGACGCCGAACACATGCACGACAGAGACAAAATTTTAGTGCATGGAATAGGAGGTAAGCTAATTAAAGCGATGACGCCTAATCAACAAAAACTAGTCGATACCATTTACAAAAACGACATGGTGTTTGCTATTGGTCCAGCCGGAACAGGAAAAACCTATACGGGTGTGGCTATGGCGGTTAAAGCTTTGAAGGAAAAACAAGTCAAACGAATTATTTTAACGCGTCCTGCGGTAGAAGCAGGGGAGAATTTAGGGTTTCTTCCAGGTGATATGAAGGAAAAACTAGATCCGTACATGCAACCTTTATATGATGCATTGCGCGATATGTTACCACCACAAACCTTAGAAGATTATATTTTAAAAGGAATTATCCAAATTGCACCCTTGGCTTTCATGCGTGGACGAACGTTAGATAATGCCTTTGTAATTTTAGATGAAGCGCAAAATACCACGCATTCCCAAATGAAAATGTTCTTAACACGTATGGGAAAAAATGCCAAATTTATGATTACAGGCGACCCAGGTCAGGTAGATTTACCACGAAGAACCATTTCAGGATTGAAAGAAGCGATTCTAATTTTGAAAGATGTAGAAGGTGTCGGAATCATCTATTTAGATGATAAAGACATTGTTCGTCACAGATTAGTGAAGAAAATTATTGATGCGTATAAGAGTATTGAGAATAACGATTAAAATATTTAATTATATAATTGAAAAACAGCTTTTTAAAAGCTGTTTTTTGTTTTTGTGATAATTTCGTAAAAGAGAACTTAAAACAACTTTACAAATTAATATAATAATAATAAAAATGTTAAAAATTAAAAATATATTTAAAAATAAACAATAATGATTAAAAATTATATGATTTATCGATAAAAAATATAAATAAATGTTAAATTTGAATTATGAATCTTAAAAAACAAAAAATGAACTTAAATCCTCTACTTTATGAAAAAAAAATACTTAACCTCAATAGCGTTACTATGCTTTTGTACGATTAGCGCTCAAGTTGGAATTGGAACAACTTCGCCTGAAGGTGAATTAGATGTTGTTTCTAGCAATCATGGTGTTGTGTTACCTAGAGTAGCTTTAATCTCTAGAAATGTGTCACCACCTGTTTTAAATCCTCAAGGAGGGTTATTATCGATAGGAACCTTAGTTTACAATACAGCTACAAATGGGCCAAGTCCATATCAAGTAAGACCAGGATATTATTTTTGGGACGGATCTGAATGGGTGGCTCTAGATGGTCAAGGAGGTCGTGATTGGTCACTTTTAGGAAATTCTGGAACTAATCCTGCGATTAATTTCTTAGGAACTACTGACAATCAAAATTTAATTTTTAGAACAAATAATCTTCAACGAGCTGTTGTTCGCTCAGATGGAAACGTTGCCATAAATTCTCCAGGTAACGCCTCTACAAAACTTTATGTTAATACAACTGGTGTAGGAAATGATGCTGTTCGTGGTGCTAATAACGACAATGTAGGAAATGCGTTTTGGGGTACTAATACTAATAATGCTGGAACAGCTATTTTAGGCGGCTCAGGTCCAGGTGCAAGTATTTATCCAAGTACTGGAGCTGGAGTAGCAGGTTCTGGACCTTTTGTGGGCGTTTATGGTTCAAATGGTTTTGGAAGTCCTAGCAATGCAGCGCATTATACTAATTGTGCGGGCGGATTTGCATTGGATTCAGATAACAACGTTAATTCTTTAAATTCTAGTGCTTTTGCTAAAATTGCTGGAATAGATAATATTTCTCCCGATGGTGTTTTGGCTAATCGAAGAAGTTTGTATGGCGGTTACTTTAATGGTGGTGTTGGAGCAGGGCAGTCGTATGCTTATGTTGGTTTAAAATATAATGCAAACGCAGGCGGTGCTGCAGGAACTAATTTTAAAGTAATTGGTAATGGTACAAATTCTACATTAATAATGGATAAAGAGAATAAACCTCGCATTTTATTTTCACCTGAAGCTCCAGAAATTTTATTTGAAGATTATGGAACATCTGAATTAATAAATGGCGAAGTATATGTACCAATTGATGAAGTACTAAAAGAAGCTTTATTTATTGATGAAAAACATCCGTTGAAAGTTTTCATCCAATTAGAAGGCGATTGTAACGGTGTTTTTGTTACCCAAAAATCAAAAGATGGATTTAAAGTAAAAGAATTAGCTGGAGGAACAAGTAATACCAAATTCTCTTGGCATATTGTGGCTAACAGAGCAGATGATAAAGACGCACAAGGAAATATTACATCTGAACACGTGGGATTACGTTTACCTTATGGACCAATAGCTGCAAAAGAAACTCAATTAGCAACCAAAAGCAATGAAAAAAATGTAGTTGCATCAAAATAACAAATATGAAATCGCAATTAACTGCAGGTTTTCTTAAGAAAACACCAATAATTAAAAAGGCGATACCATATGTTACCGCTTAAAAATAAAATTTAAACATATGAAATCATTTTTAACGTAAAACCCATTGATTACAACTTTGAATCAATGGGTTTTATATTTTCTAATTTTCTTGTATATCTCTTCATAACAAATTACTTTTGCACCACACAAACAACAACACAACATAATGAATACAATTACGACTACCAATTTCAATTTTCCAGGTCAAAAATCGGTGTACCGTGGAAAAGTTAGAGAAGTTTACAATATCAACGATGACTTATTAGTGATGGTGGCTACCGACCGTCTTTCGGCATTTGATGTGGTTTTACCTAAGGGAATTCCTTACAAAGGACAAATCCTAAATCAAATCGCTACGAAGTTCATGGAATTAACTTCTGATATTGTACCGAATTGGTTAGTAGCAACTCCAGATCCAAACGTGGCTGTAGGACATTTATGTGAGCCTTTCAAGGTGGAAATGGTTATTCGTGGTTATTTATCAGGTCATGCAGCGCGTGAATATGCAGCAGGAAGAAGAATCCTTTGCGGTGTGGAAATGCCAGAAGGGTTAAAAGAAAACGATAAATTCCCAACACCAATCATCACGCCAACTACGAAAGCGGATAACGGTTCTCATGACGAAGACATTTCTCGCGAAGCTATTTTAGCCAACGGAATTGTAACCGAAGAAGATTACCTAATTTTAGAAAAATACACCAGAGCGTTATACCAAAGAGGAACTGAAATTGCAGCGTCTCGCGGTTTAATCTTAGTAGATACCAAATACGAATTTGGGAAAACAAAAGACGGACAAATCGTATTAATCGACGAAATCCACACACCTGATTCTTCTCGTTATTTCTACGCAGAAGGCTACCAAGAAAGACAAAATAACAACGAAGAACAAAAGCAATTGTCAAAAGAGTTCGTACGTCGTTGGTTAATTGAAAACGGTTTCCAAGGAAAAGAAGGACAACAAATTCCAAACATGACGGACGAATACATTGAAACAGTTTCAGAACGTTACATTGAGTTATTCGAAAACATCATTGGAGAAAAATTTGTAAAAGCGGATATTTCAAATATCAACGAGCGAATTGAGAAAAACGTTTTGAGTTATTTACAGAATAGATAATAAATCATTAAGTAAAAGTAAAAGTCGGTGTTTCATCGGCTTTTTTTTATGCCGTTTGTTAAACTTATGTTAGATTTTAAAAAAGCTGTAACGAATGAGGCTAGAGTTCGTCCTATTCATATCAATCATTAAAAATCAATCATCATGAAAAAAACGAACAGATTTTGGGTAATCTTACCCGCAGTAGCTATGTTGTTTACTAATGCGTTACAAGCAAGCGAAAGTACAACAACAAACACAACAACAGTTGCTGTTGTGAAATCAACACCATCACAGTTAAATTTAGCCATTAGTAAAGGTGATTTAGCCAAAGTGCAACAATTAATAGAAATTGGAGTAGACTTCAACAAAAAAGACGAACGCGGTAAAACACCTTTAATGTACGCCATCTTATTTAACCAACCGCAAATTGTGGCCTACTTAATTAAAAAAGGTGCCGATTATAGAGCCGAAGATTCAAACGGTTTAACCATCTTAGATTACGCCGAGAAATCAAAATCAGAAGAAATTATAAAACTGGTCAACGACGCTCGTAAAAGAAGATAAAAGAAAATCCCGCGAAAGCGGGATTTTTTATGTTATGTAATGAATTCACATTTATTTTAATTCATTATATTTTTCAAAAAACTCATTTAGCTTTACTTCGTTTATTTTAAAATCTTCTTTAAAAACATTGTTTTTACAAAGAGCAAATATTAAATCATTTCGACCAACAATTTTAGCGTTTGAGAATTTTTTTCCAAAGGTTACAAATGTAATAACACTTGAAAATTTATTATCTCCTTGCGCTGTAATATCTCCAGTAATCAATTCTTTTCCATCTAAATCTGAAATTGTAAAGTAATTAGATAATTTACTGTAATTAAATGCGGGTTTATTATTTAATATAATTTTATCAGTTTCAAATTTTACAGCTGTGATTATTTGTTCTTTATCCTTTTCTTGTGCACTTAAATTAATAAATGACAAGAATAATAATGTAATTAAAAGCGTTTTTTTCATGTTTCTATTTTAATGATGAGGTTTAACCGACAAACATTGTCTTATACTTTTACACAAAACTTCCCTATAGTTTTGCAGTCAATAAAAATAATAATTCTTTTACAAATTCCTACAATTAAACTTTTCAATTTTTAAATCAGAAGAAATTATAAAAGTGGTCAACGATGCTCGTAAAAGATGATAACAAAAAATCCCGCGAAAAGCGGGATTTTTTGTATTTATGAATAAAACTATTTCTTAAAATAACTAAACGTTTCGTTATTCTCAATTTTCAATAGCGTTTCGTAAATCAATTTAATAACATTTTCTACGTCATCGCGGTGTACCATTTCTACTGTCGTGTGCATATAACGCAACGGCAACGAAATCAAAGCCGAGGCAACTCCACCATTGCTATACGCAAAAGCATCAGTATCGGTTCCCGTAACGCGAGAAGTCGCATGGCGTTGGAAAGGTATTTTGTTTTCTACTGCTGTGTCCACAATCATTTCACGTAAAATGTTTTGTGTCGCAGGAGCATAAGCAATAACAGGTCCGCGTCCCATTTTTAAATCACCTTCAATTTTTTTATCAATCATTGGCGTAGTGGTGTCGTGGCAAACATCGGTTACTATGGCAACGTTTGGTTTAATGCGTTGGGTAATCATTTCGGCACCACGCAAACCAATTTCCTCCTGCACCGAGTTCACGATGTACAATCCAAAAGGTAATTTCTTTTTGTTCTCGTTTAATAAACGCGCAACTTCGGCAATCATAAAACCACCCATGCGGTTATCAATGGCTCTACATACAAATTTATCGTTGTTTAAAATCTCAAAATTATCAGGATACGTAATCACACAACCTACATGAACGCCTAAAGCTTCTACTTCGGCTTTCGTTGAGCAACCACAATCAATAAATATGTTTTCAATTTTTGCTGTTTCTTCTGCTTTTCCGCTTCTTCCACGTGTGTGAATCGCTGGCCAACCAAAAACACCACGAACAATACCTTTCTTCGTATGAATGTTCACACGCTTCGATGGCGCAATCTGATGATCCGAACCTCCATTTCTAATCACGTAGATTAATCCGTCATCGGTAATGTAATTCACATACCACGAAATTTCATCGGCATGACCTTCAATAATTACTTTATAAGGAGCGTCCGGATTAATAACTCCCACAGCACTTCCGTAGGTATCGGTAATAAAGGTATCAACATATGGTTTTAAATAGTCCATCCAAAGTTTTTGCCCTTCCGATTCGTATCCTGTTGGCGAAGCATTATTCAAATAATTTTCTAAAAAAGTCATCGACGACTTCTTTAATATCGATTTTGTACTCATAGTAACTATAATTTTTTGCTAAAATATAAATAAGTAATTAGAGTTTCATATAATTTCAATAAATTTGGTTTACTTTTTGCTATGAGTTAAAAAGTATAAAATCAATCATCATGTATAAGTTAATTTTAAGTAGTTTCTTGCTATTCATCACTACTTTTTCTTTTGCTCAAACCGAAACCGATACGTTAAAAATGACGCAACAGGATTCGTCTATTATATATTCTATCGAATTAAAGGAAATTATTTTTACTCCAGACAATGTCTATTCAATGGATGAAGATAAAAAAGCCAAGTTAATATTAAAGAGAAGAATCTTTAAAGTATATCCATTTGCAAAATTAACAGCGGATAAATTAACGCAGTTAAATGCTACCATGGCAAAACTAAAAACCAATCGCGAAAAAAAGAAATACTTTAAAATTGTAGAAAAGTATTTGGAGGAAGAATTCGAACCGCGTTTAAAAAAGTTATCTCGTAAAGACGGTCAAATTCTAGTCAAACTAATCTACCGCCAAACCGGAAGCACGACTTTCGATTTAATTAAGGAGTATAAAAGCAGTTGGAAAGCCTTTTGGGCAAACTCCACCGCGTATTTATTCGACATCAATTTAAAAACCCAATACAAACCCTACGACGTAAAAGAAGATTACCAAATAGAAGGAATTTTAAACGCCGCCTTCAATCAAAGCCAATTAACCAAACAAGAACCAGCAAAACCTATCGACTTCGATAAGTTAAACAACCACTGGATCAACAAAATCAAAACCAAACCCACAGCAGAAGCTAAGAAGTAATTTTTTTAGAAGCACACATTCCGCATTCCATAAAGACTCTCAGTCCCGCTGTCCGCTACAATCTTTTTCTTTTTTGTTGCCTGAGGTACTCGAAGGCAACAAAAAAGAAAAAGGATTTCCACTCCCATCGGGGCTAGCCAAGACGTATAGTATTCCAGATAACTATCCCACTGGCTCGCAAAGCTAGCAATTCTTCCTCGCCTCTGCGAGCTGTCATTCCGCAGAATAGAAACGTCAGTTCAGCGAAGCTAAATCTCCTGCGCAGCAGACTACTGCTTAACTCGGTTAAGCCCACAACCTGAAACTTGAAACTTTAAACTTGAAACCAATTCAACCACTTCTATGAACTTTTACCATACTATATATAAGTAGCAAACCACTTCTATGACTTATATGTTAAACAAACACTACTTTATATATGTAGAAAATTCTTCCCTTTGAAAAGGACTAGAGAGAAGTTACCTTTCTTTTATAAACTTTTCACACACTATATATATGTAGAAGAAAGAGAGATAAAGGGGGAGTTATCTTCCTTTTATGAACTTTTCACCATTATATATAAGTAATAAAACACTTATATGACTTATATGTTTAACAATCCCCTTCGCGACCATTGCGCCACCATTGTGTTCCTTGCGACAAACCTCTAAAAAAAACTTTTAATATTAAATCCTTGT
>NZ_SNZC01000008.1 GCF_004363695.1 Flavobacterium cheniae
CAGATGGTACTGCAGTTATGTGGGAGAGTATGTCGCCGCCTTTCTTTTGAAAAGCCCTATCAGTAATGATAGGGCTTTTTTGTTACCAATATAGCGTCTCTACGAGACTAAAAAACCACCTCATAAGGGTGGTTTTGTTGTTTTTATACTTCATGAAACGCTAACGCAAGCGTCTCGCTCGTGGATTTGTGGACACGAGCGGGACGCTCGCGCTAGCGACGTAATTTTTGCGAACTAGTGAACTAATCCTAGTTATATTTAGGATTTTTGAATGGTTGTAGTGCTATTACCAAGTGTTAGCATTACCTAAATAGCCTCTACAATTTACCTGTTATTTTAAAATATATAATTATAATCCCTAAAACTATAAAAGCAATAGAGCCAAGTATTCCACTTAAAAAAGGTTGAAGAGCTGAGTTGGTATCACGTGTCGTATTCTTAATAGTATCATTTAATTTCCATAAACCAAAAATGATTGATATAATTGCAAAAATATAATTGAACATTAATAAGTGAATTATTTTTCTATTTTATTCTTTAGGTTTTGTTCTTGTTTGGTTTTTTAACCTTCCAGTTCAAGTGCGAATCTTTTAGTTTGTTTTGTGAATTTTAAGCAATTTATAAATTATTTTACAATAAATATTAACTGAAAACTAATTCCGCGTTAGGGATAGGAGCAATTGTTTGAGCTCTTACTTAAAATGCCTAAAGATTTTAAGTAAAGCGAGTGCGGATAGCCCGACCCTTGTGGTAACGACCAAAAAAAATCCGACTCTTGTGAAGTCGGATTTCTATATTAATTTAGGTGTG
Organism: Flavobacterium cheniae; assembly: GCF_004363695.1. Lineage (GTDB taxonomy): Bacteria > Bacteroidota > Bacteroidia > Flavobacteriales > Flavobacteriaceae > Flavobacterium > Flavobacterium cheniae. Next base: position 811 of record NZ_SNZC01000008.1, read on the forward strand.
ATTATTTCACTAAACCTCTTGAAATTACAATTCGTTGAATTTCTGAAGTTCCTTCGTAAATCTGTGTAATTTTTGAATCACGCATCATTCTTTCTACGTGGTATTCGCTTACGTAACCATTTCCGCCGTGAATTTGAACAGCTTCATTTGCTACCTCTAAAGCGATTTCAGAAGCATATAACTTAGCCATAGCACCAGAATGTGCAATATCTTCACCATTATCTTTTTCAGTTGCTGCTTTATGAATTAACAATCTAGCACATGTAATTTTTACATGCATATCAGCTAATTTGAATGCAATTGCTTGGTGGTTAAAAATTGGTTTTCCAAAAGCTACACGCTCTTGAGAATATTTCAATGCTAATTCATAAGCTCCTTGCGCAATACCTAAAGCTTGAGATGCAATTCCAATTCTTCCTCCGTTTAATGTTGACATCGCGAAAGCAAAACCAAATCCGTCTGCACCAATTCTGTTTTCTTTAGGAACTTTTACATCATTAAATAATAAGGTATGTGTATCAGAACCACGGATTCCCATTTTCTTTTCTTTTGGACCTACTTCAAAACCTGGCATTCCTTTTTCCACGATAAGAACATTAATTCCTTTATGTCCTTTTGAAGCATCAGTTTGAGCAATTACTAAATAAGTAGAAGCTGTTCCACCATTTGTAATCCAGTTTTTAGTTCCGTTTACTAGATAATGGTCACCCATATCAATAGCAGTTGTTCTTTGTGATGTTGCATCTGAACCTGCTTCTGGTTCTGATAAACAGAAAGCACCAATTACTTCACCTTTAGCTAACGGAGTTAAGTATTTTACTTTTTGTTCTTCTGAACCATATTTTTCTAAACCAGCACAAACTAATGAGTTATTTACTGACATGATAACCGCTGCAGAAGCATCAACTTTAGCAATTTCTTCCATTGCTAAAACATATGATAAACTATCTAATCCAGCACCACCGTATTTTGGATCAACCATCATTCCTAAGAACCCAAGTTCCCCCATCATTTTTACTTGTTCTGTTGGGAATTTTGAATGTTCGTCTCTTTCAATAACTCCAGGTAATAATTCTGTTTGAGCAAAATCTCTAGCAGCTTGCTGAATCATTAAATGCTCTTCGGTTAATTTAAAATCCATATTATTTAGATGTAATGTTTGATTATTTTGTAATTTCAGGAACCAAATGTAAAGATTAATTACCAAATTTTCAATAACAATTTGTAATTTTAACCCATGTTTAAAGAAAACTATAACGTTATCGGAGTTATGTCGGGCACATCGTTAGATGGTGTCGATTTAGCTTACATAAAATTCAATCATTCAGAGAATTGGACGTTTGAAATTTTTCAATCCGAAACTGTTTCTTATTCTGAAGAATGGCTTAACAAATTGAAAAATGCGATTCATTTCAGTCATTCAGAATTAGAGGAATTGAATAGTGGTTATACAAAACTTTTAGCATCAATAATTTCCGATTTTATTTCTAAACATAATCTTACTGAAATTGATGCCGTTTGTAGTCATGGTCACACGATTTTACACCAACCTCAAAACGGATTTACACTTCAAATTGGGAATCTTCCAATGATTAGAGATTTAGTTAACCAAACGATTGTTTGTGATTTTAGAGTACAAGATGTGCAATTAGGTGGTCAAGGTGCGCCATTGGTTCCGATTGGTGATGAATTGCTTTTTTCTCAATATGATTATTGTTTGAATTTAGGCGGATTTTCGAATGTGTCATTTAATGAAAATGGGAACCGTATTGCTTTTGATATTTCGCCCGTAAATACCGTTTTGAATTTTTATGCGAATGAATTAGGTTTTCCATATGATGATGCTGGGAATTTAGCAAAATCTGGAAATGTGAATCAGGATTTATTGAAACAATTGAATGGTTTGGATTTTTATAAAGCATCTTATCCAAAATCTTTAGGAATGGAGTTTGTAAATGCGGAAATTTTCCCACTTATGCATTCTTTTTCAATCGACGTAAAAGATAAACTTCGAACTTTTGTAGAACATATCGCTATTCAAATTGCGAAGATTTGTGATAAACCTCATGCGAAATTATTCATTACGGGAGGTGGAGCTTATAATCGATTTTTAATTGAGAGATTACGTAATTATTTACCTACAACTGAAGTTGTAATTCCAGATGATAAAACCATTCAGTTTAAGGAAGCATTGATTTTTGCATTTTTAGGTGTATTGCGATTACGAAATGAAATTAATGTATTGTCCTCAGTAACAGGAGCTAGTAAAAATCACTCTTCTGGAGTAGTTTTTATGTAAATGTTATAAAAAACTAAAAAGTGTAGTTTAGGCTTCGGTGCTTAAACAGAATATGTATATTTGTAAAACCAAAAAAATTAACCAACACAATGAAAGATTTATTAAAGAAATTTGAAAACAAAGAACCAGAAATAGTATTTAATTGGAAAGACCCAGAAACTGATGCAGAAGGATGGACGGTAATCAACTCGTTAAGAGGTGGAGCTGCAGGTGGAGGAACTCGTATGCGTAAAGGGTTAGATATGAACGAAGTACTTTCGTTAGCCAAAACTATGGAAGTTAAGTTTTCGGTTTCAGGACCAGCTATTGGTGGTGCTAAATCGGGTATTAATTTTGACCCAAACGATCCTAGAAAAAAAGGTGTTTTGGAAAGATGGTATAAAGCAGTTTCTCCATTATTGAAAAATTACTACGGAACTGGTGGCGATTTGAATGTAGATGAAATTCACGAAGTTATTCCTATGACAGAAGATTGTGGTGTTTGGCATCCACAAGAAGGTGTTTTTAATGGTCACTTTAAACCAACAGAAGCTGATAAAATCAATAGAATCGGACAATTACGTCAAGGGGTAATTAAAGTGATTGAAAATCCAAATTTCTCTCCAGATGTAAATAGAAAATATACAGTTGCCGACATGATTACAGGTTATGGTGTTGCCGAAGCGGCTCGTCATTACTATGATATTTATGGAGGAACAATTGTTGGAAAAAAAGCTATCGTTCAAGGTTTTGGAAACGTAGGTTCGGCAGCCGCTTTTTATCTAGCGCAAATGGGAGCTAAAGTAGTTGGAATCATCGATAGAGATGGTGGTGTTATCAATGAAAACGGATTCTCTTTCGAAGAAATTACAACATTATTCTTAAACAAAGACGGAAATAAATTGGTAGCAGATAATATGATTCCTTTTGCTGAAATCAATGAAAAGATTTGGTCAATGGGAGCTCAAGTATTTGCTCCATGTGCAGCTTCAAGATTGGTTACTAAAGACCAGGTTGATAGTATGATTGCTTCTGGATTAGAAGTGATTTCAAGTGGTGCAAATGTGCCTTTTGCTGATAAAGAAATTTTCTTTGGTCCAATTATGGAAGAAACTGATAAAAAAGTGAGTTTAATTCCTGACTTTATCGCAAATTGTGGTATGGCAAGAGTTTTTGCTTATTTCATGGAGAAAAAAGTACAAATGACAGACGAAGCTATTTTCTCTGACACTTCTAACAGAATTAAAAACGCAATTCAAAATGCACATGCTATAAATTCTGATAAAAAGAACATTAGTGCAACTGCTTTTGAAATCGCTTTGAAACAACTTGTATAAAAAATAAATCATGGAAGCAATATTAATACTTCTATTTGTTATTGGATATTTGTCTATTACTTTAGAACATCCATTAAAGTTAGATAAAACTGTGCCAGCACTTATGATGGCTGCTTTGATGTGGGCTTTGCTTGCGATAGGTTTTCATAACGGATGGTTTTCTGTAGTTGATGGACATGGAGCTATTTTTAATATTAATTCTGGAGATATTCATCAGCAAGAGCATGGGTTCGAAGGGTTGCTTTTGCATCACGTAGGAAAAGTAGCTGAAATTTTAATTTTCCTAATTGGAGCCATGACTATTGTTGAATTAATCGATTTACACAGAGGTTTTGATGTTCTTAAAGGAATGGTTAAAACCAAAAGTAAAATTAGATTATTGTGGATAACAGGGATTATTGGATTTATATTATCTGCTGTTATAGATAACCTTACAGCGACTATTGTATTGATTTCATTGTTGAGAAAATTAGTCCATGATAGAGAAGAGCGCATTTGGTATGCTTCTTTGGTTGTTATCGCCGCCAATGCTGGGGGTGCTTGGTCTCCAATTGGTGATGTAACAACAACTATGTTGTGGATTGCTAAGAAAGTTACTGCTGGTGGATTGTCAGAATATATTATTATTCCTGCAATATTGTGTTTTGTTGTTCCTTACGCTTTGGCTTCAAGAATGAAGGTATTTAAAGGAGAAATCATGATAGATGAAAAATCTCATGAAGAAAGAGAACGATTGTTAAGTAGCAAAACGATGCTTTGGTTAGGTTTAGGTGCAATTGTTTTTGTTCCTATTTTTAAAACTATAACACATTTACCTCCTTATGTAGGAATGATGTTAAGTTTAGCAGTAGTTTGGTTGGTTTCTGAATACATACACCCAGAAGATAATTTTGATAAAAGTAGAAAACATTTATACTCTGCTAACAAAGCGCTGTCTAGAATTGAGATTTCAAGTATCTTGTTTTTCTTAGGAATTTTAATGGCAGTTGCTGCTTTAGAAAGTTTGGTTTTTGGTTCGATTAATGGAGTTGAAGTGGGTACATTGCGTTATGCTGCTGAAAGTATTTCTAATGCTATTCCTAATATGGATGTTGTGGTAATATTATTAGGAATTTTGTCAGCTGTTATTGATAACGTGCCTTTAGTTGCTGCTTCTATGGGAATGTATACATATGAAATTGATCATTCAATTTGGCATTTTATTGCTTATTCTGCTGGTACAGGCGGAAGTATGTTAATTATTGGTTCTGCAGCTGGTGTAGCTGCCATGGGAATGGAAAAAATTGATTTCATTTGGTATCTTAAAAAAATCACTTGGTTAGCTTTTGCAGGTTTTATTGCAGGAGCAATGGCTTTCTTATTTATTGAACATTATATTAGATAACAATATTTAGAATTTATACACGTTTTAATTACAAATTAAGTATACATTATGAGTTTATTTCTTCAAGCCGATAGTTTAGCGGTTGCTAGTCAAGTAGTAACAGAAGCACAACCTACAGAACAAACCTTATCCATGTGGAGTTTATTAACTAGTGGTGGAATTGGAGGCCAATTAATCATGTTGGTTCTTTTTATTCAGTTGTTTTTTGCTCTATTTTTATATTTTGAGCGATTAATGGCCATTAACAAAGCTTCTAAAATTGATGCTAGTTTTATGAACAACATCAAAATGAATATTATGTCGGGCAAAATTGATGCTGCCAAAATGTTATGCGCACAAACCAATTCACCTGTTGCAAGATTAATCGAAAAAGGAATTTCTCGTATAGGAAAACCATTAGAAGATATTAATACTGCAATAGAAAATGCTGGAAACTTAGAATTATATAAGTTAGAAAAAAACACTAGTATGTTAGCTACTATTTCAGGAGCCGGACCAATGGTTGGTTTCTTGGGAACAGTTGTTGGTATGATTCTTGCCTTTCATAAAATGGCTAGTGGGGGCGGACAAATTGAAGTTGGTGCATTAGCAGAAGGTATTTACACTGCTATGACCACTACAGTTGTTGGACTAATTGTTGGAATTATAGCTTATGTTGGTTACAATCACTTGGTAGTAAAAACGAATAAAGTGGTTAACCAAATGGAAGCCAATGCGGTTGATTTCTTAGATTTATTAAACGAACCAGTATAATGAAGTTAGGTAAAACTAGAAATAAAGTTTCAACAGAATTCAACATGTCGTCAATGACCGATATTGTATTCTTGTTGCTTATCTTTTTTATGATAACCTCTACTATGGTAACTACGAATGCATTAGATTTAGTGTTGCCAAAAGCAAAAGGAAAAACGGATAGTAATAAAAGTACTTCAGTAAGTATTGATAAAGATTTGAATTTTTTCATAGATAAAGATAAAATCAATGAAGCTGATTTAGAAAAACAATTATTGGCTTTAATGGCTAATTCTGATAATAAAGCTATTGTTTTAAGAGCTGAGAAATCAGTTCCTCATGAAAAAGTAGTTAAGGTTATGGAAATTGCTTACAGAAATCAAATAAAAATGGTTATTGCGGTAAATCCAAAATAGAAAAAAATGAAATTTTTAGAAACATCAGAAGAAAAAAAATCATTCACAATAACGTCGGTTATTTTTGTGATACTTTTTCTGTTGTTTACTATTTTCGGATTAACGTATATGGATCCACCACCAGAAAACGGAATCGCAGTTAACTTCGGAACTAGCGATACGGGTAGTGGAGAAATTCAACCAACAGAACCAGTACAAATGTCACCAGATCAAGTTAAAGCAGAACCTGTTCCAGCAGAAGAAGACGATGTCTTAACGCAAGATGAAGAGGCACCAGTTACTTTACCAAAAAAAGAGGTAAAAAAACCAGTTGTTAAGCCTGCGGAAACAAAACCTGTTGTTAAACCAACAGAAACAAAACCAACAAAACCTAGCAATAGTGCCTTAAATAGTATTATTAAAGGCCCAAAACAAGATGGAACATCACAATCTGGTCATGGAGATGATGCTGAAGGTGGTGATAAAGGTAATCCAAACGGAAGTTTATATGCCAATAGTTTTTATGGTGATGGTTCGGGAAGTGGGAAATCATCAGGAAATGGAACAAGCTGGGGGCTTGCAAATAGAAGAATTTCTTCGCCTGGTACAAAATCATTACAATGTGGAAATGAATCGGGAACAGTTGTCGTTCAAATAACGGTAAATAAAAATGGTTCAGTTGTAAAAACCCAGTATGTAAAAGGTACAACAAACACAACACAGTGTGTTTTAGACGCTGCTTACAAAACAGCCAAAACTTTTAAATGGCAACCCGATGCTAACGCACCAGAAACTCAAATTGGTTTTGTGGTAGTGAATTTCCAAGTAGGAGAATAATAATTCTTTGTTATCCCATTTAAAATGACGTATCAAGAAACAACAACATGGTTATTTAACCAGTTACCTATGTTTCAAATGCAAGGCGCTTCAGCCTATAAAAAAGATTTGACCAATACTTTGTTGTTGGTAGAACATTTGCAACATCCCGAAACCAAATTTAAATCCATTCACGTAGCGGGAACCAATGGAAAGGGTTCTACTTCGTCGATGCTTGCTTCAATATTACAAGAAGCGGGTCATAAAGTAGGATTGTATACTTCACCTCATTTAAAAGATTTTCGCGAACGCATCCGTATTAATGGAGAAATGATTTCCGAAGCTTTTGTTGTTGATTTTGTAGCCCAAAACAAATCGTTTTTCGAAGACAATCAATTGAGTTTTTTCGAAATGACCGTTGGTTTAGCCTTTGATTATTTTGCCCAAGAACAAGTTGATGTAGCTGTAATTGAGGTTGGAATGGGAGGTAGATTAGATTCTACGAATGTTATTACACCTTTAGTTTCTGTGATTACCAATATTGGATTTGATCATACTCAATTTTTAGGAGATACTTTACCAAAAATAGCCGCTGAAAAAGCTGGAATTATCAAATCTAATATTCCTGTTGTAATTGGAGAATATTCAGAAGAAACAAAACCTGTTTTTATGGATAAAGCGAAATTAGAAAATACTCCAATTTATTTTGCTCAAGATAATCCAGAAGTTGCTTACGAATGTGCTTTATTGGGAGATTATCAAGTTCATAATAAGAAAACGGTTCTTCAAGCTATCGAATTATTACAATCACAATTTAATATAGAAGAAAAGCATATTAAATTAGGATTAAAAAATGTAGTTCAGAATACAGGATTATTTGGTAGATGGCAAATTTTAAAACAAATACCCTTTACGGTTTGCGATACAGCTCATAACAGTCACGGATTGAAAATAGTATTGAATCAAATTCAAAAATTCCATTTTGAAAGGCTTCACATCGTTTTAGGTGTAGTAAATGATAAAGATTTAGATTCAATTTTACCTTTATTTCCAAAAAATGCCAATTATTATTTCTGTAAACCAAATGTCCCAAGAGGATTAAATCCAGAAATTTTACAGAAAAAAGCAACTGAATTTGGATTGTCTGGAGAAGTATTTAATTCTGTTTCAGAAGCTTATGAAGAAGCGATAAATTTGGCTAAAGATTCAGATTTTATTTACATTGGTGGTAGTACTTTTGTAGTGGCAGAAATTGTGTAATTTTTTTTCAAAAACACTTGCAATTATAAATATTCAGTGTATATTTGCACTCGCAATACGGTAATAGTAAAGCATCTTATTGGGGCGATTAGCTCAGCTGGTTCAGAGCACCTCGTTTACACCGAGGGGGTCGGGGGTTCGAACCCCTCATCGCCCACCAAATTTAAATCCTACAGAAATGTGGGATTTTTTTATGTGTATAGTTTTTGTAAAAAAATAAGCTGTCCAAATTTGAACAGCTTATTTTTTAATTATGTTTTTTTGAGTGCTTATTCTTTAATAAAACGTTTTGAAACTGCTGAATTACCATCTGTAACTTCAATAATATAAATCGCTGGCATAAGAGCGCTTACATTAACAGCATTATTTTCAATAAGACCATCTGCAACTTGTTGCCCCATTAGATTGTAGATTCGGTAAGAAGTAGCATTTTCATTTTCAATTCCTGAAAAATAAACGATATCTCCTTTTACTGGATTTGGATATAATTTAAAATTAATTTTTGCTATTTCATTTATTTCCGTTGTTTCTTCTTTGGTCGTTGTAACTTCATCAGCACTTCTGGTTGTATTCGTAACGATGTTGATGGTGTAATCTTCTACTTCTCCAGCTGAAAATGTTTCACACGCTGTTGGTAATGAATTATTTTTCATTGAAACTCGCATTACCGTATTACCAGTCAAAGCATTAGTAGGAATGTATAATGGACCACTTACTGATTTTAATTTTGTGTTTGATTTTGAAAATACTAATTCAGAAGTTTCAAAAGTTCCATTTTGATTAAAATCAATCCATACATTATAATATTCTGCTCTTGCAGCTCCAAACCATTTTGGAGTAATCATGATTTTAGTTGTTGAACCAGTTGCTAAATTGATTGACATAGCTCTGTAATTGCCATATCCGTTGTTGTTTCCAGAAGTGTTGTTGAATGTATCAACCATAACACTATTAATGTATTCTGTAGCTGTAGCTCCTGTTGAATTACAATAGGTTGAATTATTGCTCGCTAAAGTAGTTGTTGAAGTAGTAATTGTAACGATATTACTTGCAACAGATGTATTTCCAGCTGCATCTTTCGCTTTCACATAAAAATTATATGTTGTTGCAGCTGTTAATCCGTTTACAATTAAAGATGTCGTTGTAGTACTAGCTTTAAAAACACCATTTTGATACACGTCATAACCAGTAACTCCTACATTATCAGTAGCGGTAGTCCAAGATAAATTCGTACTTGAAGTTGAAGTTCCTGAGGCTGTAAGTGTTGAAGTTGTTGGAGCAGTTGTGTCGGCTACAACTGAACTAGTGATTGTAAAATTTGTATTATTTACATCAAAGAAAATATGATTACTTCCTTTAACCATTATTCGGTTAGTAGTTCCTGGAATATTTGGAATTATTATATTTTGAGAACCATCATTAGGAGTTCCAGCAAGTAAGACTGTTGAAAATGTTTGTCCTCCATCTGTTGATAATAAAATATCAACATTAGCACAGTTTACACCATTTGCATTCGTACCAGCAACCGTCCAATTGATAGTTTGTGTAGTTCCTGCAGGATAAGAAATTGCGGCATTTTGAGAATCTACTGTGAAAGGACCAGCAACACCCTCTACAGTTACTATCATGTCATCAGAATTATTTGCTCCGCCTCCAATTCTATTATCTCTAACAGTTAGTCTGAAGTTCAATGTACGAGCAACTCCTGGTAATGTTTCTGAAATGATTCTAGATCCTTGAGTAGAACTTAATCCAGCCAAAATCGTATTCATATTAGGAAAATAACGTGTTGAAGAAGTTGATGGATTGTAAGATCTAAATAGCGAGCCTGTTGTAGCAGTGCTTGAAGGTACTGTAGTAGTCGCATTTCCTAAATCTATTTGTTCCCATGAGTAGGTTAGCGCGTCAGTACTATTAGCATCTGTAGCAGTGCCATTTAACATAAACGGAGTTCCTTTTGGAATGGTAAAATCTATTCCAGCATTAGCTACTGGTACAGCGTTACCTGTTACTATTATAGTTGCGCAAGTTTTAGTTTTAATTATATCTGTAACTTGTTGGATGCTAATGGAATGAAAATAAGCATCAGCATATTGTTGAATATCTTTGATAGTTACTCCAGCATATCCCATGATTGTTGATCCACTTCCTGGCTCTAGTTGCGCAATTGTTCCTTCGTTTGTGTGTGTGAAAGTATGATTAGCTCCTAGTTGATGTCCTATCTCGTGAGCTAAATAATTAATATCGAAAGTGTCACCTTGGTTATTAGTTGAATTTGCACAAGTGTAAGCTCTACCTTTAGAATTATCTACACCTATTGATCCTCTTGCTCCAGCATCTCCACTATTAACAGTTCCAGCGCCTAATAAATGACCAATGTCGTAATTAGCTTCTCCGATAGTTGAAGTTAAAATTGTTTGATTTTCTGTTTTCCAATTTGCTTTATTTGCATAATCCGAATAAGGATCTGTTGTCGAATTAGTATAGATAAGTGCATCATTATTGGCAATAAGAATCAATCGAACTCCAAAGTCTTTTTCAAAAACACCATTAATTCGAGTCATGCTATTGTTCATTGCTGCTAAAGTAGCTGCTTTAGTTCCTCCAAAGTAAGCCGTAAATTCTCCAGTAGCTGATAAAGCCAATCTAAAAGTTCTTAATTTACCATCATCAGCACCTCTTAAATGAGTTGTGTTGTTGTTTGGTTGAACCATATTAACTGCTTCATCAATAACATTACACTCAAATTTTTGAAATGCTTTTTTCTTGTCTGATTTTTTATAAACAGAATATGTAATCAAATCGTCCGACACCGGCTCAATAAATACAGCCGATTGATCAGGATATAATGTCATAGATTTGAATCCTAGAGGTGAATAACTGAAATATGCACGAGCATTTGGGTTATCAATCCCAACAGCCATATAAGATTTTATTTCAGGATATTTTGCTGCTAATTCTGGAGCCATAACGGAGTTTTCGTAAACTTTGAAGTTCTCTAATTTGCCTTCTCCATTTGGCAATGTTATGATTAAATTAGAAGTAGTGTTGAAGTTATCTCTTTTTGGAGATGTACTTAACATCTTTTTCATTGTAGATAAATCTAATTCGAAGATATTGTTTTGAGGTAAGTCAGTTTTTGTAATTTTTTTGGAAATTTCACTGGAATTATTTTTTTTCCATAAATCATTTTTGTTTTGAGCAGTTCCAATTGTAATTGTAAAAAGTAGAGCAGTACAAATTAATTTTTTCATTGTCATTTTCATTTTGTTAACCGGCTCAAAACTAAACATTTAAAAATATATCATCGATGAAATTAACAAAAAAATCGATGAAATACATCTTTTTCCAAAACTTTGTAAGATATAAGCTAAAATTTCGGATGTTTTTTTAAGAAAAAATATAACCATCTGATAGTCAGTTGTTTTTTTGAATAAAGTTTCCGTAAGAAAATTATTCGTTACTCAACAATAAAAAATTAGAAATGATATTAAAATTAATTTTTTAGGTTTATTTTGGGAAATAAAAAGCACTTAAACGGATTTTTTGTTGATTATATCTTTTATGCTAAATTGTAAAAAAACAGAAGTATTTTTTTACATTAAAAATATTTTTAGTTAATTGATTGTTAAATAGTTAAAGTTTATAAAATCATTTTAATTTGTTCGTGGATTAATGAAAATAGAGTTAAATTTGCTCCAATAATTTTAAAAAGAATTATTGAAGAGTGATAAGATTTGTAAATGAGATATAATTTTCAAAACAAATCAATCAACTTATAAGACGGTTCTATTGATTAATTTTGATAGCGATAAATGCTTCATAAAGATTAATCAATTAACAATTTCCCCTCTTTCCTTTTATTTTTTAAACTTCAATACAATATTGGAAAACTATTTGCTTTATTCAAAGCTCTTTTTCTATTCAAACCTACTGATGATATGGTACTAAAACCGTATTATTATGAAAAAATTTATTTTATTTTATCGTGAGAATACCCAATGGTTTAATGGCTCCTGGCAGCATTTAACGAAGGTATTTAAAGGTTGGTGTAAAACTTCGCATTTAAAAGAAGTTGAATTTAATAAAAATTGGTTCTATCGATTTACAATTTTACTTTTAGTGTTTGGTCAAGTTACTTTATATAGTCAGTCAAACACAAACAATTCGCAATGGGGAAAAAATGGCCCTGCTTCAGCTCCTGCTAGTCCAGTTAATTGGGCAAATGGAAATGCACAAGCGACAAATTCTCATTTTACTGAAGGGCAGTCGATTCCCACTCGTATCGAGTTGGCTGGTCTGACTCCAAATGTTCCGGCATCGGTTACATTTAATATTAATATTACTCAAGGTAACGATGGTCAACATGCTTTCGATTTTTTTACTGGACCTAATCGTATTGAAGAAATTGTAAGTCCTTTAGATGGTTTAACAGGTTATAATCCTGTAAAATCTACTTACGTATTTCCTATACCAAATGCAGGTAATACAGGTGGAGTACCAGCTGGTTATTATAATGAAACAGCACTAAAAATGGCATGTCAACAGAATGTTGATGCTGCTTTTCCAGATAAAAATTCTATTTGGATTTATAACGGAACTGTTTCAAACATCACCTATGTATGGGGAAATGAAGATGGTTTAAGTACTCAGCAAACTTATTGTACGGTAACATTTACGCCTACTTCAACAAAAGCTTTGTTAGTTTTAGGATGTCATATTGGAGCAGAACTTACAGCATCTTGCATTGGTTGGGGTGTAGGAAATGGTGCTTCGACAATCGGTGGCTCACCTTATCATTTTCATATAGACAATGTATGTTCGCCACTCAGTAATTGTGTTACTTTAGGAAGTCAAGATCAACAAATGGCTTCTAACACTATTATAGTTCCGCCAACTTGTTCAATAGCTCCTTCATCTGCGCAAATATGTGCAGGTGCAACTGCTGTTTTTACAGCATCTGGAATTAATGGTTCGGGAGGTGCGCCTTATACTTTTGCATGGACAGGTCCAAATGGATTTAGTGCTTCTATAGCCTCAATAAATGTAGGTGTAGCCGGAACGTATTCTGTAATAGTGAGCGATAGTAATGGTGTTCCAGCGGAAGCTCCTTGTACGGTGAATTTAGTCGTTCGTGACAATCCTGCTCCATCAGTAGATGATGAGGAAGCGTGTGTTGGTTCTACGGCAACGTTCAGTACAGCTTCAATTCCGGGTTATTCTTATCAATGGTATTTGAATAATAATATAATACCTGGAGCAACAAGCAATAGTTATACAACTCCGGCTTTAGCACAAGGTGATAGTGGTGGAGTTTATAAAGTAATTGTTATTGATGGCAATCATAATACAGCTTGTGATGGAGAAGACGCTGGTATTTTAACCGTAAATGCTTTACCAACCGTTGTTGCCAATGACGCAGAAGTTTGTACCGGATTTACAGTTCAATTAACAGCAGAGCCAGTAGGTGGAACATGGAGTGGAGCTAATGTAAGTGCATCAGGATTGTTCGATGCTGCAGGTTTAGCTGCAGGACCATACAATGTAACGTACACGTATTCAGATGCAAATCAATGTACTAATAGTGATGGCGCAGTGGTAACCGTAAATGCTTTACCATCAGTTGTTGCTAATAATGCAGAAGTTTGTACCGGATTTACAGTTCAATTAACAGCAGAGCCAGTAGGTGGAACATGGAGTGGTGCTAATGTAAGTGCATCAGGATTGTTTGACGCATCAGGATTAGCTGCAGGATCATACAATGTAACATACACGTATTCAGATGCAAATCAATGTACTAATAGTGATGGTGCAGTGGTAACCGTAAACGCTCTACCAACTGTTGTTGCCAATAACGCAGAAGTTTGTACTGGATTCACAGTACAACTAACAGCAAATCCAGCAGGCGGAACATGGAGTGGTGCTAATGTAAGCACATCAGGATTGTTTGACGCATCAGGTTTAGCTGCAGGACCATACAATGTAACATACACGTATTCGGACGCAAATGAATGTACGAATAGTGATGACGCAGTTGTAACCGTAAATGCACTACCATCAGTTGTAGCTAATAATGCAGAAGTTTGTACGGGATTTACAGTTCAATTAACAGCAGAGCCAGCAGGTGGAACATGGAGTGGTGCCAATGTAAGCGCAACCGGATTGTTCGATGCTTCAGGTTTAGTTGCAGGACCATATAATGTAACGTATACGTATTCAGACTCAAATGAATGTACCAATAGTGATGGTGCCGTGGTAACCGTAAATGCATTACCATCAGTTGTTGCCAATAACGCAGAAGTTTGTAC
>NZ_SNZC01000009.1:0-7069 GCF_004363695.1 Flavobacterium cheniae
ACTTACAACGCAAATGGAACCATTAGCGATGCAGTAGCGGTAGACAACCTAAACACCAAATGGCACGATGGACCAGCAAGTATTACAAGAGATGGCAACACGATGTACTACGGTAGTGAAAGTTTCAATGAAAAGGAATTCACTAAGGACAAGGCCAAGAATGCGAAGTTTGGTAAAATTTACCTTTATAAAGCAACAAAAGAAGGCGATAAGTGGGTAAACAGCAAACCACTTCCGTTTAACAATAAAGAATACGATGTAAGAAATCCAAGCATAAGCAAAGATGGAAAAACATTGTACTTCTCGTCAAACATGCCAGGAGGCTTTGGAGGAGAAGACATTTGGAAAGTAGCAGTAAATGGCGACGAATATGGTACGCCAGAGAACTTAGGAGCTAAAGTAAATACAGAGGCAAACGAGAGTTTTCCATTTATTACAGACGACAACATTTTGTTCTTCTCATCAAACGGGAAACAAGGTTTTGGAGGATACGATGTCTTCAAGATGGATTTAAACAAAGGAACAGCAGCTATGAACGTTGGCGAACCTGTAAATACATCAAAGGATGATTTTGCTTTCACCTACAACGCAACTAAGAAAGTTGGATTTTTCTCAAGTAACAGAGACGGTAACGACGATATTTATAAAGCAGATCCGATTTGTAATGTACAAGCATTAGTGCGAGTAAAAGACGCTAAAACAGGAAATGTGATTGAAGGAGCAACGGTAATGTTGGTGGATGAGAAACAAAAAACAGTTTCAAATCAAACAACAGCATTAAACGGAGAAACTTTAACAGGTGTGCTATGTAACACAGCTTACAGTGCTCAAGTATCAAAATCAGGATATGAGAGTGGTGTATTTGAAGTAGCAAAAGCAGAAAACGAGCAAGTGGTAGTGGAAGCGTTACTAAACCCAATCATGCCAATCATCACAGAGAAAGAGGTGATTTTACAACCAATATTCTTTGAGTTCAACAAAAGTAATATCACAGCAGAAGGCGCGGCAGAGTTAGACAAATTGGTAATGGTGATGAACGAGTATCCAAACATGGTCATCTTTGCAAAATCGCACACTGATAGCAGAGGAAGTGATAAGTACAACATGAATTTATCAGACAGAAGAGCAAAATCTACTGTTCAATACTTAATTAGCAAAGGAATAGCAAAAGATAGAATCTCAGGACAAGGATTTGGAGAAAGCGAACCAAAAGTAGCTTGCAAACCATGTAACGAAGAACAATACGCACAAAACAGAAGAAGTGAATTCTTGATTGTGAAGGAGTAAGATTGTTTATTGTCTGTTAACATATATCTTTTGTTTTTTAAACAAGAGATATATGTTTTTTATCGATTAAATAGGTTTTTGGTCGATGTAAAAAAATGACACAAAATAATTGTGTAAATTTGATATTTAAAAAAATCATAACTATAAAATAACTATGAAAAGAATTTTACTTTTTATAATGACGTTTTTCTCAATCTTTGGTTACGCTCAGTTTCCTGAAGGTTTTGAAGGTGCTACTTTTCCTCCAGCTGGTTGGGTTGTAGAAGATAACGCCATTGGAACAGCACAAAGTTGGGGTATAACTACTGCCACCGGTTTTGGTTGGGTTTATCAAGGTGCAAGATCAGCAATGGTAAATAGAGATAATGGAGCAACTTCTACTGGTTTAGCACAAGATTGGTTAATAACACCTCAAGTTACAGTTCCTGCAAATGGACAAATTAGATTTTATGCAAGATCGGGTTCAAATGGAGAACAAGGAAGTATATACAAGGTAATGATGTCTACAACAACTCAAAATAGAGCTGCTTTCACAACAACATTAGCTACTTATACTGAGCTTGAAATTCAAAATTTACCATTTGAGCAGATGGTCATTTTACTTAATGCTTATGCCGGGCAAAATGTTTATTTTGCTTTCGTAATGGAAGTAAATAATGGTTTAGGAGATAGATGGATTATTGATAACGTTAAAGTAGATCAACAATGTTTAACTCCAACAGGTTTAAATGTTACTCCTTTTTCAACAACTGCAGATTTATCTTGGACAAGTCCTAACCCTGCTGGTCCATGGCAAATAGAATATGGTCCACAAGGATTTGTTCCTGGAACTGGGACCATTGTGAATGTTGCAACAAATACATATACACTTACTGGATTATCTCCATTAGTATCTTACAGTTATTATGTTAGAACTATTTGTGAGGCGGATAATGTCAGCCCTTGGTCTGTTGTGAGGAATTTTACAACAACTGTTGCTCCACCTATTTGTGGTGGAAATTTTGTAGATAATGGTGGTGTTTCTGCTAATTATACTAATAATGCAGATAATACTATAACTATTTGTCCTACTAATCCGGGTGATTTAGTTACTGTAACTTTTACATCATTTAATACTGAAGCTAACTGGGATGCTCTGTATGTTTTTGATGGGAATTCTATTGCAGCTCCACAAATAGCTAGTGCAAATGGCGCAGGAAATGTGCCTGGAGGTTTAGCAGGTGGGTTTTGGGGTACAGCAATACCTGGACCATTCACGGCAACAAGTGCTTCAGGGTGTTTGACTTTTAGATTTAGAAGCGATAGTTCTGTTAATAATCCGGGTTGGACAGCAAATATTACATGTGCGCCAGCTCCAACTTGTCCTAGACCAACTGTTATAACAGCTACTAATATCACATCAAGTTCTATGCAAGTGAGTTGGACAAACAATGCTCCAGCAGCTACTTCTTTTGAAGTTATTTGGTTGCCAGCAGGTTCGCCTCCGCCAACACTTGCTTCTGTAGGTCAAATAGTAACTGCTAGTCCTTATACGATTACTGGATTAAATTCACAAACAACTTATGATGTTTATGTAAGAGCTAGATGTCAGCCAGGAGGAACAGATATAGGTGATTGGTCAGTAATTAGATCTTTTACAACTTTACCTGATTATTGTGGAGGAGATCATTATTATGATTTAGGTGGACCAACAGGTAATTATCCAAATAACATTACTGCTGCTAATGGAACAACAACTATTTGTCCTGAAAATGCTGGAGAAGTTGTTACTGTTTATTTCAATTCATTTGATTTAGTTAGTAGTATAAATGATTCCTTAACAATATATGATGGTGATTCAGCTACGGGTACACCAGTGGGAACCTATTTTGGAACCAATATTATACCATCATATACAGCAACTTCGCCAACAGGGTGTTTAACCTTTGTTTTTGTTTCTAATGGTTCTCAAAATGCGCCAGGTTGGGATGCTACAATTTTATGTGGCCCACCATGTCCTTCTATTACCTCTGTTTTGGATAGTTCATTACCTGCAGCGGGAGCTCAAGATATAATACGTGTTTGTCAAGGGCAGTCTGTTGATTTTTCAGGTAGTGGCGTTTTTGCTGCTAGTGGAACAGGTGCAACTTATTTGTGGAATTTTGGTGATGGGTCTACAGCTCCAGGTCAAACGGTTTCGCATGTATTTGCAAATGAAGGAATTTATTTAGTTAATTTATTTATTACAGATGCAAATGGTTGTAGAAATTCTAATAGATTAAATCAGTTGGTTTATGTTTCAACTACTCCAACTTTTACTTCAACGGTGTCCGATAACGAAATTTGTTTAGGACAAAGTGCAACTATAACAGCATCTGCAACTCCGGTTACTTTTACAAAAGAGTGTGCACCACCAGTAAGTGGTACTACATTTTTACCAGACGGAAGTGGTGTTTCCTACCAAACTTCAATTCCAGTTGATTGTTTTCCATTTGGTTCTACAATTACCTCAGCAAGTCAAATTACTTCAGTTTGTATCAATATGGAGCATTCCTATTTGGGAGATTTAGAGATTAGACTGGTGAGTCCAACAGGACAATCGATTATTTTAAAAGCTTACCCAGGTGGTGGTGGAACTTATTTAGGATGTCCTTTAGATGATCCAACTGTAGGTCCTGGAACAGGAAGATTATATTGTTTTACTCCAACAGCTGTAGGGCTTATGGTTGCTGGGCCAACATCAAATTGTGGGACACCAAATGGGGCATCAATTAATGCTGGAAATTATGCACCAGTTCAGCCTTTCACTAATTTAATTGGAAGTGATTTAAATGGCAACTGGTCTTTGATTATTACAGACAACCTTGGAATTGACAATGGTTATATTTTTGACTGGAGTATTAATTTTGATAGTTCGTTAATTCCAGCTGATTATCAATTTACTCCTGTAATTACAAGTACAAACTGGACACCAAATCCTGATATTACTAATATTAGTGGAAATCAAATTACAGTTACACCTACAACTGTTGGTACACATTGTTATACTTATAATGTAACAGATGATTTTGGTTGTACATATTCTGAACAAGTATGTTTAGATGTTGTTCCAGGAGTTGAGTTTACTGATTTAATTGTTGTTCCAACAGAAATTTGTGATGGAGAAAATGCAGTTTATACTTTTACAGGAACACCAAATTCAATAGTTACTTATAATATTAATGGTGGTGCAAATCAAACAATAACTTTAGATGCTGCTGGAAATGCTACATTAACTTTGTCTGGTTTAACAATTACTACAGATATTAATGTGACTTATATGACAGCTCCGTCTGTTCCAACAGCAGGAAATGCAATTGCTACAACAGGAGGTGTTAATCCAAATAATTCAACGGGTGCTATATTAGCGGCAGGTACTACTGCAAATACTGCAAACTCAACAACTATTAATGCAACTAATAATACGGTAACATTAACTTTAGCTCATGTTGTTCCTGCAGGAACCCCAATAACTGTTAGTATTGCAAGGAACACTACAACAGGAGCTGTTAATATCGTAGATGGTCCTTCAACTTTACTTTTTAATACAGGAACAATTAATATTTTGCAATATGTTACATTTATTAAGGGTACTACATCTAATACTATCACTATAAATAGAGCAAATGGAACTGTTTTCTTAGATGGAGTTTCTTATAGTTACAACGAATTAGGTTGTGATAGACCTTTAAATGTTACTACTTCTGTTGTAGTTTATGCAAATCCAATTGTTTCTGTTACACCTGCCACTTGTGTTGCAAATGGTTCTGCAACTGTAACAAATTACAACGCAGCCTTCAATTATGTATTTAATCCAATAGGTCCAACTGTAGATGCAAATGGAGATATAGCTAATTTTGTATATGGTACTTCTTATACTATTGCACTTAATAATGTAACATGTTCATCAACTCCTGCATCTTTTGTTATTGATGAGATTTTACAAAATTTACCAACTCCAGATATTGCTAGTACACCTCCAACGTGTTTAGCAGATGGATTTAGTACAATTACAAACTACGATGCAACCGCAACTTATACTTTTACCCCTGTAGGACCATCAGTTGATGTTACAGGTTTGATTACTGGTATGGTTTTCGGTACTGATTATACAGTCATAGCATCAAATACTACATGTGATTCTAATCCATCAGTTGTATTTAATAATTTACCAATTTTGGTAACACCAGTTGTTCCAACGGTTTCAATTACAGCGCCAACATGTATTGCAGATGGATTTGCTACAATTACAAATTATGATGCAGCAATAACTTATGTATTTACACCAGCAGGACCTTCGGTGAATGCTACAGGATTAATATCAGGTATGTTGTTTGCTATTAATTACGAAGTTGCAGCATCTAACGGAAGTTGTACTTCTGTAAATTCGGCAATTTTCACAATTGATCCAATCTTAGTGACACCAGCGGTTCCAACAATTAATGTTACAGCACCAACGTGTTTAGCAGATGGATTTAGTACGATTTCAAATTACGATGGTACATTAACTTATGTATTTAATCCAACAGGACCATCAGTTGATGCAACGGGATTAATTTCAGGAATGACATTAAATACATTATATGAAGTTACCGCATCAAATTCTACATGTACCTCAGTAGCTTCGGCTCAGTTTAGTAATTTACCAATTTTGGTAACACCAGTTGTTCCAACGGTTTCAATTACAGCACCAACATGTATTGTAGATGGATTTGCAACAATTTCAAATTATGATGCAGCAATAACTTATGTATTTACACCGGCAGGTCCTTCAGTGGATGCTACAGGATTAATATCAGGTATGTTGTTTGCTACAAATTATGAAGTTGCAGCATCTAACGGAAGTTGTACTTCTGTAAATTCGGCAATTTTCACAATAGATCCAATCTTAGTAACACCAGCGGTTCCAACAATTGATGTTACAGCACCAACGTGTTTAGCAGATGGATTTAGTACGATTTCAAATTACGATGGTACACTAACTTATGTATTTAATCCAACAGGGCCATCAGTTGATGCGACGGGATTAATTTCAGGAATGACATTAAATACATTGTATGAAGTTACCGCATCAAATGCTACATGTACATCAGTAGCTTCGGCTCAGTTTAGTAATTTACCAATTTTGGTAACACCAGTTGTTCCAACGGTTTCAATTACAGCGCCAACATGTATTGCAGATGGATTTGCAACAATTTCAAATTATGATGCAGCAATAACTTATGTATTTACACCAGCAGGACCTTCGGTGAATGCTACAGGATTAATATCAGGTATGTTGTTTGCTACAAATTATGAAGTTGCAGCATTTAATGGAAGTTGTACTTCTGCAAATTCGGCAATTTTCACAATTGATCCAATCTTAGTAACACCAGCGGTTCCAACAATTAATGTTACAGCACCAACGTGTTTAGCAGATGGATTTAGTACGATTTCAAATTACGATGGCACACTAACTTATGTATTTAATCCAACAGGACCATCAGTTGATGCGACGGGATTAATTTCAGGAATGACATTAAATACATTATATGAAGTTACCGCATCAAATGCTACATGTACATCAGTAGCTTCGGCTCAGTTTAGTAATTTACCAATTTTGGTAACACCAGTTGTTCCAACGGTTTCAATTACAGCGCCAACATGTATTGCAGATGGATTTGCAATAATTTCAAATTATGATGCAGCAATAACTTATGTATTTACACCAGCAGGACCTTCGGTGAATGCTACAGGATTAATATCAGGTATGTTGTTTGCTACT
>NZ_SNZC01000009.1:7167-8337 GCF_004363695.1 Flavobacterium cheniae
AATTTCAAATTATGATGCAGCAATAACTTATGTATTTACACCAGCAGGACCTTCGGTGAATGCTACAGGATTAATATCAGGTATGTTGTTTGCTACTAATTATGAAGTTGCAGCATCTAATGGAAGTTGTACTTCTATAAATTCGGCAATTTTCACAATTTCTCAGAGATTGCCACAACCAACCATTTTTAATATAACTAATAATGGTCCTATATGTATTGGTTCAACGGCTACATTTACTATTAATGCAACTCCTAATTCTCAAGTTGATTATAATGTTGATGGAAATCCAGTTCAAACAGTTGCAATAAATTCTTCAGGTATTGGAGTTGTAAATGTAGCTGGTGTGACAGCAAGTACAACAATAAATACGATTAGTATATTTGATGGAATTTGTTCATCAAATATAGCGCTAAATTCTACCGTTTCATTGTTTGCAGATACCACAATTTCATTAGTTTCGCCTGCAAGTACTGAAAATCAAACAAGATGTGCAGGTGTTACAATTGATCCAATACAATACCAAGTTACAGGAACCGCTACGGGGGTTACTGTTACAGGATTACCAATTGGTGTTACACACAATTATAATGCGACTACAGGTTTATTGACGATTTCTGGCGCTGTTAATAATGGAGGAGTTTACAATTATTTTATAACTACTTCTGGAGGTTGTAATCCTCAAGCTACTGAATCTGGTTCAATAACAATTACACCTCGTCCAACATTAACATATACAGTAACGAATACAGTTTGTGACGGAAGTACTTTGGATTTTGTTTTAAGTAGTAATTTACCAAATACAACATTTAGTTGGAGTGCTACTGTATCTAATATTTCAGGTTCTTATAGTACAACTACTAATGGAGATGAAACCAATATCAATCAAATAGCGACATTAACAAATCCTGAGAATGTTGGAACTATTACAATGATAATCATTCCAAGAGCTAATGGATGTGATGGTATTCCATCAAATCCAATAACGATTACGGTTAATCCTAATCCAGTGATTGAGAGTGTTACCGTAGCAGACAGTTCGGTTTGTTCGGCAACAAATGCTACAAATAATGTACATGTTGATATTGTTGGAAATATAAGTGGTATTACTTACACATGGACAGCTATCACAAATGGTGTAACTGTAGTGGGAGGAGTTACTTCTGGTAC
>NZ_SNZC01000010.1 GCF_004363695.1 Flavobacterium cheniae
GCTATATTGGTAACAAAAAAGCCCTATCATTACTGATAGGGCTTTTCAAAAGAAAGGCGGCGACATACTCTCCCACATAACTGCAGTACCATCTGCGCAATCGGGCTTAACTTCTCTGTTCGGAATGGGAAGAGGTGAGCCCCGACGCAATAACCACCTTAAGAGGTTATGTTGCTTTGGACAACATTTACAATTCGTAATTCATAATTTTAAATTCGTAATTGTAATAATATCTTAACATACTGAGATAAATAAATTTAAAGAAAGTTTCTCTGCGCCCGAAGGCGCAGATTTATACATAAGCTAACGGGTTATTAGTACTACTCGACTATGACATTACTGCCTTTACATCTATAGCCTATCAACGTGGTCATCTTCCACGACCCTTAAAAGAAATCTCATCTTGTGGTGGGTTTCGCGCTTATATGCTTTCAGCGCTTATCCCTTCCCAACGTAGCTACTCTGCAGTGCTCCTGGCGGAACAACAGATACACCAGCGGTTAGTCCAATTCGGTCCTCTCGTACTAGAATCAGATCCACTCAAATTTCTAACGCCCACAGTAGATAGAGACCGAACTGTCTCACGACGTTCTGAACCCAGCTCGCGTGCCACTTTAATGGGCGAACAGCCCAACCCTTGGGACCTTCTCCAGCCCCAGGATGTGACGAGCCGACATCGAGGTGCCAAACCCCCCCGTCGATATGAGCTCTTGGGGGAGATCAGCCTGTTATCCCCGGCGTACCTTTTATCCTTTGAGCGATGGCCCTTCCATGCGGAACCACCGGATCACTATGCTCTACTTTCGTACCTGATCGACCTGTATGTCTCTCAGTCAAGCTCCCTTATGCCATTGCACTCTACGCACGGTTACCAAGCGTGCTGAGGGAACCTTTAGAAGCCTCCGTTACTCTTTTGGAGGCGACCACCCCAGTCAAACTACCCACCAAACAATGTCCCCCGCAGCGCGGGGTTAGGCCTCAGACAAGCAAAGGGTGGTATTTCAACAATGACTCCACAACGCCTAGCGACGCCACTTCACAGTCTCCCACCTATCCTACACATCACGTGTCCAAGGTCAATATTAAGCTATAGTAAAGGTGCACAGGGTCTTTTCGTCCCACTGCGGGTAAGCGGCATCTTCACCGCTACTACAATTTCACCGAGCTCATGGCTGAGACAGTATCCAGATCGTTACACCATTCGTGCAGGTCGGAACTTACCCGACAAGGAATTTCGCTACCTTAGGACCGTTATAGTTACGGCCGCCGTTTACTTGGGCTTCATTTCAATGCTTCTCCGAAGATAACATCTCCACTTAACCTTCAAGCACCGGGCAGGTGTCAGGCCCTATACTTCATCTTACGATTTTGCAGAGCCCTGTGTTTTTGATAAACAGTCGCCTGGATTTTTTCACTGCGGCCAGCATTGCTGCTGGCGACCCTTCTCCCGAAGTTACGGGTCCATTTTGCCTAATTCCTTAGCCATGAATCTCTCGAGCACCTTAGGATTCTCTCCTCAACTACCTGTGTCGGTTTACGGTACTGGTACTTATAATCTAAGTTTAGAAGATTTTCTTGGCAGCCTTTAGGTACACTATCACTTTGTCCGAAGACTCCGTGTACTATCGCATTTCACCAGTCCCAGCGGATTTGCCTACCGGGCCTATAGCTAAGTGCTTTAACGAACTATTCCGTCAGTTCGCGGTACTTTCACCACTGCGTCTCTCCATCACAATTATAAGTAGTACGGGAATATTAACCCGTTAGCCATCGACTGTCCCTTTCGGGTTCGCCTTAGGACCAGACTAACCCACAGCTGATTAGCATAGCTGTGGAAACCTTAGTTTTTCGGTGTGCGGGTTTCTCGCCCGCATTATCGTTACTTATGCCTACATTTTCTTTTCTAAACAGTCCAGCATGACTCACATCACACCTTCGACCCAGTTTAGAATGCTCCCCTACCACTTACGTAAAACGTAAATCCATAGCTTCGGTAATATGCTTATGCCCGATTATTATCCATGCTCGTCCGCTCGACTAGTGAGCTGTTACGCACTCTTTAAATGAATGGCTGCTTCCAAGCCAACATCCTAGCTGTCTGGGCAGACAAACCTCGTTATTTCAACTTAGCATATATTTGGGGACCTTAGCTGATGGTCTGGGTTCTTTCCCTCTCGGACATGGACCTTAGCACCCATGCCCTCACTGCTGGTAAACATTATATAGCATTCGGAGTTTGTCAGGAATTGGTAGGCGATGAAGCCCCCGCATCCAATCAGTAGCTCTACCTCTATATAACTTATACCCAGCGCTGCACCTAAATGCATTTCGGGGAGTACGAGCTATTTCCGAGTTTGATTGGCCTTTCACCCCTACCCACAGATCATCCCAAGACTTTTCAACGTCAACGGGTTCGGTCCTCCACTATGTGTTACCACAGCTTCAACCTGTCCATGGGTAGATCACACGGTTTCGCGTCTACCATTACTGACTAAAGCGCCCTATTCAGACTCGCTTTCGCTACGGATCCATACCATAAGTACTTATCCTTGCCAGCAACGGTAACTCGTAGGCTCATTATGCAAAAGGCACGCCGTCACCCCACGAAAGGGCTCCGACCGCTTGTAAGCGTATGGTTTCAGGATCTATTTCACTCCGTTATTCACGGTTCTTTTCACCTTTCCCTCACGGTACTGGTTCACTATCGGTCTCTCAGGAGTATTTAGCCTTAGCGGATGGTCCCGCCAAATTCACACAGGGTTTCACGTGCCCCGCGCTACTCAGGATACCACTATCTATATCTTCTCTTACCCATACAGGACTATCACCCTCTTTGGTTTACCTTTCCAGGTAATTCCGGTTCAATCCGCATAGAATGTCGTGGTCCTACAACCCCAGCACTGCCGTAACAGCACTGGTTTGGGCTAATCCGCGTTCGCTCGCCACTACTTACGGAATCACTTTTGTTTTCTTCTCCTCCGCCTACTTAGATGTTTCAGTTCAGCGGGTTTGCCCCCTATCGGGTAATGCATCTTCAATGCATTGGGTTGCCCCATTCGGATATCTACGGATCAATTCGTGTGTGCCAATCCCCGTAGCTTTTCGCAGCTTATCACGTCCTTCATCGCCTCTGAGAGCCTAGGCATCCCCCATACGCCCTTATTTTGCTTATGTGCCGCCTAATTTTATAAATAAAACTAGGACTTTCTTTATAAATGTGTATTGCTACACACCTATTGTACTTTCTACTTTTTAAATATTTTTATCTCAATATGTCAATGAACTTTTTTCCTTTCGGAACTGTGGAGAATATCGGAGTCGAACCGATGACCTCCTGCGTGCAAGGCAGGCGCTCTAGCCAGCTGAGCTAATCCCCCAATTTGAATTCAGAATTTAGAATTCAGAATTATGAATTGTGAATTCTCAACTTCCAGAATTTCCTAAGTAAAACATAGTAGTCCCGCCCAGACTCGAACTGGGGACCCCTACATTATCAGTGTAGTACTCTAACCAGCTGAGCTACGAGACTCTGTTTTTACTTATTTGTATTATTTGAATTAACAGCGAGAGTAATATTTATCGTATCGTAAAGATAGCTTCTCGTTTCTTCTCTAGAAAGGAGGTGTTCCAGCCGCACCTTCCGGTACGGCTACCTTGTTACGACTTAGCCCTAGTTACTAGTTTTACCCTAGGCAGCTCCTTGCGGTCACCGACTTCAGGCACCCCCAGCTTCCATGGCTTGACGGGCGGTGTGTACAAGGCCCGGGAACGTATTCACCGGATCATGGCTGATATCCGATTACTAGCGATTCCAGCTTCACGGAGTCGAGTTGCAGACTCCGATCCGAACTGAGATAGGTTTTGTAGATTCGCTCCTGCTCGCGCAGTGGCTGCTCTCTGTACCTACCATTGTAGCACGTGTGTGGCCCAGGACGTAAGGGCCGTGATGATTTGACGTCATCCCCACCTTCCTCACAGTTTACACTGGCAGTCTCGTTAGAGTTCCCGACATGACTCGCTGGCAACTAACGACAGGGGTTGCGCTCGTTATAGGACTTAACCTGACACCTCACGGCACGAGCTGACGACAACCATGCAGCACCTTGTAAATTGTCCGAAGAAAAAACTGTTTCCAGTCCTGTCAATCTACATTTAAGCCCTGGTAAGGTTCCTCGCGTATCATCGAATTAAACCACATGCTCCACCGCTTGTGCGGGCCCCCGTCAATTCCTTTGAGTTTCACACTTGCGTGCGTACTCCCCAGGTGGGATACTTATCACTTTCGCTTAGCCACTCAGATTGCTCCGAACAGCTAGTATCCATCGTTTACGGCGTGGACTACCAGGGTATCTAATCCTGTTCGCTCCCCACGCTTTCGTCCATCAGCGTCAATAACTTGTTAGTAACCTGCCTTCGCAATTGGTATTCCATGTAATATCTAAGCATTTCACCGCTACACTACATATTCTAGTTACTTCACAAGTATTCAAGTCTTACAGTATCAATGGCAGTTCCATCGTTGAGCGATGGGCTTTCACCACTGACTTATAAGACCGCCTACGGACCCTTTAAACCCAATGATTCCGGATAACGCTTGGATCCTCCGTATTACCGCGGCTGCTGGCACGGAGTTAGCCGATCCTTATTCCTACAGTACCGTCAAGCCTCCACACGTGGAGGTGTTTCTTCCTGTATAAAAGCAGTTTACAATCCATAGGACCGTCTTCCTGCACGCGGCATGGCTGGTTCAGGCTTGCGCCCATTGACCAATATTCCTCACTGCTGCCTCCCGTAGGAGTCTGGTCCGTGTCTCAGTACCAGTGTGGGGGATCTCCCTCTCAGGACCCCTACCCATCATTGTCTTGGTAAGCCGTTACCTTACCAACTAACTAATGGGACGCATGCTCATCTTATACCGTTGGAACTTTAGTTATCAAACCATGCGATTCGATAACACTATGGGGCATTAATCCAAATTTCTCTGGGCTATTCCCCTGTATAAGGTAGATTGCATACGCGTTACGCACCCGTGCGCCGGTCTCAAGTTCCGAAGAACTCTACCCCTCGACTTGCATGTGTTAGGCCTGCCGCTAGCGTTCATCCTGAGCCAGGATCAAACTCTTCATCGTATGTTGTTAAGTTGATAAATCAACTAATGTTTTCGATTCAAGTCGCTAGTCTTTTCAATAATAATCGAAAAATCTTACTCTCTCTTAATTTTCAAATCTGTATTGCTACAAATTTGTGCTGTCAATTCAATATGTCTATGAACGTGTCATTCTTTTTTTGTCCGCCTCTCATTCGATTAGCGGGTGCAAAAGTACAACTCTTTTTTAATCTGGCAAGCTTTTTTGAAAAAATTTTTT
>NZ_SNZC01000011.1 GCF_004363695.1 Flavobacterium cheniae
TGGGATGGAACATATAATCAAGAATTACTTCCATCAACCGATTACTGGTTCTCATTAGATTACATGGAAAATGGTGTGGCGAAACAGTTTAAAGCTCACTTTACGATGAAACGTTAATTTTAAAATATCTCATACAGAAGAGGATTAATAGTTATATTAATCCTCTTTTTTTTGTAGTATTTTTATTTTATTTTCGATAAAGTTCAAAAAAAACTGATTATCTATTGTTTTTTTTGTTCTTTTTTTTTACTATTGTTAAGATTATTATAAAAAAATCTTAAAATGAAAATTTACCTATCATTTGTTTTGTGCTTGTTAGCATATTTCTCTTGTTTTTCACAAAAAATTAGTGAAAAAAATTATAATCTTCCTCCTGGGTATGTATTAAGTTCAAAAAGAACCATCCTAGATTTATCTTTTAAGATTGATAAAACCAAGCCTATGCTAAATTATGATAGTAAAGATTTAAAGGTTTTGAAAAATTTGTCATCGGAGCAAGTTGAGGAGTATAAAGATAAGTTAGGTGATTATTATTTTTATTATAAAGAAGGAATTGCTTATATAAATACTCTTTCAAATAAAGTTAAAGATATATATACTATTGAAGAAATTTGGTATATCTATATTTTTGATCAAAAGTTAAAAGATAAATTGTTAACTATTAAATAGTTTATGTAATGAAAATAAAGTACTCTCTAATTTTTTTATTTTTACTTGTAAGTTTTATTTCTTTTGGTCAAACTTATAACATGCCAAATGGCTCAAATGGAACAATAACAACATGTTCAGGAACTTTCCGTGATGGTGCGGGAGATTATGGTTCAAGTCAAAATAGTACAATTACATTTTGTCCTTCAACACCTGGAGATAAAATCCGAATAACATTTACTTCATTTGCAACTGAAGATGGATTTGATATTTTAGAAGTTTGGAATTCTAATACAGCTGGCGCTGCAGGAACAGGTGCAGATGCTTTTACGGGAACTCCTGCATTGCCTTTTGTTATCACATCAACTAGTCCAGATGGTTGTATTTCTTTTAGATTTAGATCTGATGGTTCATTTGAAGATGCTGGATGGTCAGCCACTATATCATGTGTTACACCTTGTTCACCACCTACAGCTGCATTAACTGTAACTACACCGTTAAATATTTGTCCAAGTACAGCTTTGAATCCTGGAAGTACAAATGTTTCGTTTAATGCATCAGCTTCTACAACTCCATCGGGAAGTTTAGTAAGATATGAATGGGATTGGGGCGATGGAACAACTAGTGTTACAAATACTGCAACTACATCTCATACCTTTCCTACAACAGGTGGTATATACTTAGTAAGATTAAAAGTAAGAAATAATATTACAACAACTGATCCTTTGGGTTGTCAGAGTATTAATGCTGCTACAAGATTAATTCGAGTTTCTCCAGCTCCAAGTTTTACAGGAACTTCAACAACAGTTAATTTGAATTGTGGAGAATCTACCACTCTAAATGGAATTGCTGTGTCACAAACGGTAAATCAGTCGCCTCCAACAGTTTTAGCTGGTGTAACTTCTCTTCCTAATGGAGTTGGTGTTAGCTATTCGTCTGGACTAGATTTCTCCGGGTTATTTTCGCCTGGCGCTACTATGACTTCAGCTTGTTATCCTACATTGACATTTAATCTTGAGCATTCTTATAGTGGAGATTTAGATATTGAGTTAGTTGCTCCATCTGGTGAAGTTGTTAAAGTGTATGATAGTCATGGAGGTGGTACAAAATTTGGCACTTGTGCAAATCAGAATGATGATACTGTTCCAGGTTGTGGTACTACATATACAGTTGTAAATACTGGTGGAGTTGCATGGACAGCTGCAGGAGTTACTACTACTACTACATCAACTTGTGCTGGCTATACTGGAGCTTGTGAGACAGGGAGTTATTACATATCACAAACTTATAATTCAACAAACCCTTTCACTGCTTTTAATGGTGCACAACTAAATGGTGTTTGGACAATAAGGATTAGTGATAATTTAAATTTAGATGATGGTACTCTTTTTAATTGGTCTTTAACGTTTCCTTCTTCATGTTATGGAAGTGTTGATACAATAACCCCTGATTTATCTTCAGCTGTATGGACTACAAGTGGTGGTGCACCATCTGTACCTGCTCAAACAACAACAACTACTGTAGTTAATAATCCAGGACCTGTTGCCTGCCCTACAGCAGGTGCTTGTGTTGGGAATCAATTGACAAATAACATTACAGTAGGACCTTTCAATACTGCTGGGACTTTTACATATAATTTTACTGTTACTGATGAAAATGGTTGTCAATTTTTAAGAAGTGCAACTGTTAATGTGTCAGGAGCATGTGCTACAGCAAATATTGCTTATGCAGGGTCTCCTTTTTGTACAACTTCTGCTCCAGTCAATGTAAATTTAACTGGAACAGGTGCCTTTTCTACAGGTGTTTTTAGTGCTCCTGCTGGATTGTCAATCAACACAACCACCGGACAAATTACACCTTCGACGAGTACACCGGGTACATATACGGTTACTTATACTATTGTTCCTAACGCTTGTTGTGCTGTTCCGGTTGTAGCAACAACATCTGTTACTATTAGCGCTGGGCCTACAATAAGTTCGTTAACTTCAACTTCGCCAATATGTAGTGGTTCTAATGCTGTTTTTAATCTTACAGGGACACCAAACTCTATAGTCAGTTATAATATTAATGGAGGAACAACAGTAACTACTACCTTAAATGCTTTAGGTACAGCTTCTGTTACAGTTCCTAGCGTAATAGCAAATACAACTCTTAATGCAACATTAGTTTCTTTAGCAGGTACTCCTGTTACTGGTTATGGTTTGTCAGCGACAGGAGGAATAAATCCAGGAAATTCTACAGGTATTATTTCTGCTTCTGGTGCAGCTGCTAATGCAATAAATTGTGCATATGTTGATAATACAAATACTACTCTAACAATTACATTGCAAAATACTGTTCCAGCTGGTACAACAATAACTATAAGTATTGCAAGGGATACAAATGCTGGAGTTGTTACTATTTCAGACGGAGTCGCTACTATAGGTACTTTTAATGCTGCTCCAAATGATGTGCTCCAATATATTAATGTTACGACAACCGTAGCAACAAATACTATTGTGATTACCAGAACAGCTGGTGTTGTTTGGATCGATGGAGTACAATATGTGTTTACTCCTACGAGTTGTAGTACGGCATTAAGTTTATCAAATACAGTTAATGTTACACCACAAAACACTATTGCATCAGGCACAAGTCAAACGGTTTGTATTAACAGTGCAATTACAAATATTACATTAGCAACTACAGGTGCAACAGGAGCAACCTTTGCAGGATTACCAGCAGGAGTTACCGGTTCATGGGCAGGAAACGTAGCTACGATAAGTGGAACGCCAACCGCAAGTGGAATATTTAATTATACTGTAACTACAACAGGCGGATGTCCACCAGCGACAACCACAGGAACTATTACAGTTACACCATTGAACACTATTGCATCAGGCACAAGTCAAACGGTTTGTATTAACAGTGCAATTACAAATATTACATTAGCAACTACAGGAGCAACAGGAGCAACCTTTGCAGGATTACCAGCAGGAGTTACCGGTTCATGGGCAGCAAATGTTGCTACGATAAGTGGAACGCCAACCGCAAGTGGAATATTTAATTATACTGTAACTACAACAGGCGGATGTCCACCAGCGACAACCACAGGAACTATTACAGTTACACCATTAAATACAATTGCAGCAGGAATAAATAGAACTACTTGTATCAATACAGCTATCACTAATATTACATTAGCTACAACAGGCGCAACAGGAGCAACCTTTGCAGGATTACCAGCAGGAGTTACCGGTTCATGGGCAGCAAATGTTGCTACGATAAGTGGAACACCAACCGCAAGTGGAATATTTAATTATACTGTAACTACAACAGGCGGATGTCCACCAGCAACAACCACAGGAACTATTACAGTTACACCATTGAACACTATTGCATCAGGTACAAGTCAAACGGTTTGTATTAACAGTGCAATTACAAATATCACATTAGCAACTACAGGCGCAACAGGAGCAACCTTTGCAGGATTACCAGCAGGAGTTACCGGTTCATGGGCAGGAAACGTTGCTACGATAAGTGGAACACCAACCGCAAGTGGAATATTTAATTATACTGTAACTACCACAGGCGGATGTCCACCAGCGACAACCACAGGAACTATTACAGTTACACCATTGAACACTATTGCATCAGGCACAAGTCAAACGGTTTGTATTAA
>NZ_SNZC01000012.1 GCF_004363695.1 Flavobacterium cheniae
TTAATACAAACCGTTTGACTTGTGCCTGATGCAATAGTGTTCAATGGTGTAACTGTAATAGTTCCTGTGGTTGTCGCTGGAGGACATCCGCCTGTTGTAGTTACAGTATAATTAAATATTCCACTTGCGGTTGGTGTTCCACTTATCGTAGCTACGTTTCCTGCCCATGAACCAGTAACTCCTGCTGGTAATCCTGCGAAGGTTGCTCCTGTTGCGCCTGTAGTTGCTAATGTAATATTTGTAATTGCACTGTTAATACAAACCGTTTGACTTGTGCCTGATGCAATAGTGTTCAATGGTGTAACTGTAATATTAACAGTTTGTGGCAAACCAATACA
This sequence comes from Flavobacterium cheniae, assembly GCF_004363695.1. Lineage (GTDB taxonomy): Bacteria > Bacteroidota > Bacteroidia > Flavobacteriales > Flavobacteriaceae > Flavobacterium > Flavobacterium cheniae. Next base: position 339 of record NZ_SNZC01000012.1, read on the forward strand.
TCCATCAGCTGTTGATGTTGGTGTCACAGTATAAGTAACTACTTGAGGAACTCCTGTAAGGTTCGCTAAAACATCTGTAATTGTAGCTCCAGTTTGAATAGTAGTACTTTCTCCTGACACATTTGCATTGTTAGCAGCTACCCAAGAAAATGTAGAAGGTATATCCGTAGTTAAAGGAAAATTCAAATTAGCATTAGAGCATATAGTTGATGAACCCAAACTAGTCATGATTGGAGGTGTACAACATAAAAAAGAAGCTGGCGCAGTATCTGGCAAATCAGCTGTACATCCTAAATTGTTCCAAAAACCAAACTCTCCATCCGCAAAAGTCTTGATAGAAACACTACAATCTGTAGTTCCTGCTCCACAATTTGCCAAAGACCCTGCTGTTAAAGTAAATCGTAAAGTATAATCAAATGTATTAGTTCCACATGCAGGGAAATTTCCATCTCCATAACTATTATCTGGATCAGTTGGATCTCCAGTACATGAACCAGTTGCAGGATTATATGAATTTAAGAAGTACCAACCTGCTGGCATTGCAGTTCCGGCAGGATAATAACCAGCAACATTATAAGTAGCTGATCCTGCAGGAAACCAATTCCATGTACCTGCAGCTGTTCCAGAACACGCATTATATGCACATGGAGGCCCAGGAGGACATGGTTGAATAACCCCATTAACATTCAAAGGAGTTCCAATATTAACTGGCATTCCTTGTGCGTTAAATGACGATGGATCCCAACAATTTCCGAATGTAGGAACAAAAGCTCCAATATAATTACAATTTACTTGTTGCCAATTTGTAACTGTATATTGATACGTTACCTGTTCACCTGCTTGATATGGTCCTGCAAGAGGAGACCCCATTGAAGTAGAAACAACAGTTAATGCATTTGTCGTATTACATGCACTATTATCACCATTTTGAGTAACACACAGAGAGAAATTCCCTTGAGCTCCTGAAACATTTGAAACTGCAATAATATATGTAGTATTTGCTGCTACTGGAATATTGTTACCCGTTGCTGTTGAACCTGTACCTTCAACACAATTAACAATAGAAAATGTAGCACAATTATTAGTAAATAATGTAAACTCAGGAGTTCCCATTGTAGCACTATTAACTGAAATATTCAAAGAAGCAGTAGTTGGTCCAGTTGTAATTTGGTACCAAACAGTTGGATTAGGAAGATCATAACAGTTATTACCTGCAAAATCAGGACCAATATTTGCACCTACATTACAATCAGAAACACATGCTGCAGCCCCACCTACAGGGTTTAATGCCAAAACAGCTCGATCCACACAAGCATCATTATCGACACAACCTGCAACAGGAAGAGGATTATTAACACAAACCGATAAATTTCCAGTTGTAACATCACCATTACTAGAAACAACAATCCAATATCTTGTACCTATTGTTAAGCCATTTACAGTTCCATTAATTACTGTATAATTTCCTCCCAAATCAAAACAATTTATAACAGAAAATGTTCCAGTACAAGTATTATTACTTGATGAAACTACTGCAAACTCAGGTCTGAAACCTGCAGCACTAGCAGTAACATCAATTGTAGCAGTATTTCCTTGAGCAACAAAAGTAAACCATGTATCTAAAAGACCTTCCTCACAGCCAGCCGAACCAACATCATTAACCGTTCCTACCGTTGAAGTAGCACAAGTACCCCCAGTTAAATCAGATACAGTCGTTGCTGTAGCACAAGTTTCTTGAGCATTTACAATTACAGAAAATAGCACCATTAAAAATGTTACTAAAATCTTTTTTAGTATAATTCTATTTTTCATAATTGAATTATTTTATAGTAGATTGAAATTGAAGTAACTTAATAAAATTTGAAGATTTAATTTTATTAAGTGAAGGCAAATAAAGTTTTGAATAATCATCCAATACTATAATAATATCTTCATCTTCTTTTCTTAAAGTTTTTATTTTTTCTAAAAGTGACTCCGAAAGCAAAACATTATATTCAGGCTTCAATATTTGAATTTGATAAGTTCCTTTCAAATCAGCAAAATCTTTTTCAAGCATCTCAATCTTATTCAAATATTTCCCTTCAGAAGTCAAATTAATCGGTTCTACAACTTCATTTATAACTTGAATTTTCTGAGAGTATGAAAACGAAATAAAACCAAAAAACAAACAAAACAAATATTTAATTCTTTTCTTACAGTAATTTTTTTCCATATTTTTATCATTTAAATTTCGATTAACTACACTTGTTTTTTTTACAAATTCAACTCAATTCACTAACGAATATTAAATTTTTGTTAATTAACAAATATTAAATTTTTTTTTAAATAAATCAAATAATTAACATAAAAAAATTAAATTAAATAAAGAAAGAAAATATTTACATATAATTTATCAAAAAATATCAATTAACAATAAAAAAGCCATTTCAACAGAAATGGCTTTTTTATTGTTAATTGATTTATTTAATTATCTTTTCAAAGAAAAATGCGCTTTAAACTGTTTAGCGACTCCATTTTCCATGTAATCTAATGAGAACCAGTAATCGGTTGCTGGAAGTAATTCTTGATTGTATGTTCCATCCCAACCCTCGCTATCGTCTGTAGCGCTTAGTTGTTTTACTAATTTACCATAGCGGTCAAAAATATACAACTTAGCTCCTGGTTGGTTTAAGCCACTGATATTCCATGTATCATTGATACCATCTCCATTCGGTGTGAAGTAATTTGGATAGTCGATTATGGTTACTATTTGTGTCATAAATGTACATCCTTCTGTATCAACAACAGTTACTAAATGTTCCCCAGCACTTACTCCTGTAAACACATTAGAAGACTGTAGTGGAC
>NZ_SNZC01000013.1 GCF_004363695.1 Flavobacterium cheniae
AACACTATTGCATCAGGCACAAGTCAAACGGTTTGTATTAACAGTGCAATTACAAATATTACATTAGCAACTACAGGCGCAACAGGAGCAACCTTTGCAGGATTACCAGCAGGAGTTACTGGTTCATGGGCAGGAAACGTAGCTACGATAAGTGGAACACCAACCGCAAGTGGAATATTTAATTATACTGTAACTACAACAGGCGGATGTCCACCAGCGACAACCACAGGAACTATTACAGTTACACCATTGAACACTATTGCATCAGGCACAAGTCAAACGGTTTGTATCAATACAGCAATTACCAATATTACATTAGCAACTACAGGCGCAACAGGAGCAACCTTCGCAGGATTACCAGCAGGAGTTACCGGTTCATGGGCAGGAAACGTAGCTACGATAAGTGGAACGCCAACGGCAAGTGGAATATTTAATTATACTGTAACTACAACAGGCGGATGTCCACCAGCGACAACCACAGGAACTATTACAGTTACACCATTGAACACTATTGCATCAGGTACAAGTCAAACGGTTTGTATTAACAGTGCAATTACAAATATTACATTAGCAACTACAGGCGCAACAGGAGCAACCTTCGCAGGATTACCAGCAGGAGTTACCGGTTCATGGGCAGGAAACGTTGCTACGATAAGTGGAACACCAACGGCAAGTGGAATATTTAATTATACTGTAACTACAACAGGCGGATGTCCACCAGCTACAACCACAGGAACTATTACAGTTACACCATTGAACACTATTGCATCAGGCACAAGTCAAACGGTTTGTATTAACAGTGCAATTACAAATATTACATTAGCAACTACAGGAGCAACAGGAGCAACCTTTGCAGGATTACCAGCAGGAGTTACCGGTTCATGGGCAGGAAACGTTGCTACGATAAGTGGAACACCAACGGCAAGTGGAATATTTAATTATACTGTAACTACAACAGGCGGATGTCCACCAGCGACAACCACAGGAACTATTACAGTTACACCATTGAACACTATTGCATCAGGCACAAGTCAAACGGTTTGTATTAACAGTGCAATTACAAATATTACATTAGCAACTACAGGCGCAACAGGAGCAACCTTCGCAGGATTACCAGCAGGAGTTACCGGTTCATGGGCAGGAAACGTAGCTACGATAAGTGGAACACCAACGGCAAGTGGAATATTTAATTATACTGTAACTACAACAGGCGGATGTCCACCAGCGACAACCACAGGAACTATTACAGTTACACCATTGAACACTATTGCATCAGGCACAAGTCAAACGGTTTGTGTTAACAGTGCAATTACAAATATTACATTAGCAACTACAGGCGCAACAGGAGCAACCTTTGCAGGATTACCAGCAGGAGTTACTGGTTCATGGGCAGGAAACGTAGCTACGATAAGTGGAACACCAACCGCAAGTGGAATATTTAATTATACTGTAACTACAACAGGCGGATGTCCACCAGCGACAACCACAGGAACTATCAATGTTAATCCAACAGCTGTTCCAGTTACAGGATTTAGTTATTCTACACCGGTTTGTATTAATGGAACAAATCCAATTCCAACTACAGTTCCTGGGTTTACAACAGGAGGTAATTACAGTTCTCCTGGGCTATCAATAAATACATCTACAGGTGAAATTAATTTAGCGTTAAGTACAGCTGGAACTTATACAGTTACTTATTTTTATGGAGCGACTGCATGTGGAGCTGCTGGTAGTAGTACTTTTGATATTACAATTACTCCGTTACCATTAATTTCTTTAACATCAGTTGCAACAACAACAAACCAAACATTATGTATTAATACTCCTGTTACCAACATAACCTATGCAGTTACTAATGCAACAGGTGCTATTGTGTCAGGATTACCAGTAGGAGTTACTGGATCTTTTGCAGCTGGTGTGTTTACTATAAGTGGAACACCAACGGCAAGTGGAATATTTAATTATACTGTAACCACAACAGGTGGTTGTTCGCCTGCAGCGACAACCACAGGAACTATTACAGTTACACCACAAAACACTATTGCATCAGGCACAAGTCAAACGGTTTGTATCAATACAGCAATTACCAATATTACATTAGCAACTACAGGTGCAACAGGAGCAACCTTCGCAGGATTACCAGCAGGAGTTACTGGTTCATGGGCAGGAAACGTTGCTACGATAAGTGGAACACCAACGGCAAGTGGAATATTTAATTATACTGTAACTACAACAGGCGGATGTCCACCAGCAACAACCACAGGAACTATTACAGTTACACCATTGAACACTATTGCATCAGGCACAAGTCAAACGGTTTGTATTAACAGTGCAATTACAAATATTACATTAGCAACTACAGGCGCAACAGGAGCAACCTTTGCAGGATTACCAGCAGGAGTTACCGGTTCATGGGCAGGAAACGTAGCTACGATAAGTGGAACGCCAACCGCAAGTGGAATATTTAATTATACTGTAACTACAACAGGCGGATGTCCACCAGCGACAACCACAGGAACTATTACAGTTACACCATTGAACACTATTGCATCAGGCACAAGTCAAACGGTTTGTATCAATACAGCAATTACCAATATTACATTAGCAACTACAGGCGCAACAGGAGCAACCTTTGCAGGATTACCAGCAGGAGTTACCGGTTCATGGGCAGGAAACGTAGCTACGATAAGTGGAACACCAACCGCAAGTGGAATATTTAATTATACGGTAACTACAACAGGCGGATGTCCACCAGCGACAACCACAGGAACTATTACAGTTACACCATTAAA
>NZ_SNZC01000014.1 GCF_004363695.1 Flavobacterium cheniae
AAGGATTTGGAGAAAGCGAACCAAAAGTAGCTTGCAAACCATGTAACGAAGAACAATACGCACAAAACAGAAGAAGTGAATTCTTGATTGTGAAGAAGTAAAGATAGTTTATAGTTGATTTTTTAGTTGAAAAGGCATCGCTTAATTTTAAGTGGTGCTTTTTCTTTTTGTTTGTTTTTTAGTGAAATATTTAAATAATTCTTATTGATTGTATTGAAATGCTGTGTAATTTTTAAGTTAATTAAATGTTTGTAATTTGTTTTCAATTTATAAATCTGAAACACATTTTTTCGAGATAATGTTCTTATTTTTTATAAGGTTTTTTTGCTTAAATTATTGCTTCTGAATTACAAAAAATGCTATTTTTTTGTTCATTTTTGTGTAAATGGATTTATAATTTTGAAATCAAATAAAATGACTTACCCAAATCTAAAATATAAATGATTTCATTTTTAAAAAAATATAACAAAAGCATTTTCACCTTAGTAATCTTTTTAATAGGATTAACAAGTTGGTCTCAAAATATCTTGATAAGCCAAGGAGGAACAGTGAATGTTTCAGGAGGTGAGATTTTTTATGATGCAGGAGGTGCAGTAGGGAATGATGGAAATACAAATTATACTATTACACTATGTCCATCAAATTCAGGAGAAAAAGTGTGTTTAAATTTTTCTAATTTTAAAACGTATTTTTCTGGATCAGGTGAAGATGCTCTTTTTATTTATGATGGTAATACTGTAACTCTAGGAACAGACATTGGTAAATTAATGGGGGATTATTCAATAGATGTTAGTAATGCAACAACTCCCTATGGAGCAGGTATAGAACCTGACGGAACTCTCGCAGCTGTTTATACTCCTACTATTTTTTGCGCAACTAGTTCTACAGGATGTTTAACATTGACTTTCGTAAACGGAAATGCTTCACAACAACCAGGTTGGGTTGCAAATGTAACTACCTACAAAGATTTACCAGCACCGGGATGCAATATTGACATTACATCAGATAAAACGTCAATATGTAACGGTGAAAATGTTCAGTTGACAGTTACAGGTGATATTGTGGCGGCGGCAATCAATAATAATTTTAATGGAAGTTTGGGAACGGGTTGGCAAGGAACAGCATCAGCGACGATTGTCAATACAGTTTGTGCCGCACCGAGTTTAGATAATTCTCAATATTTATGGATGCAAAGTTCTCCTGGACCAAGATCTTTAACTTCTAATAGTTTTAATTTGGCGAATGGTGGAACTATTAGTTTTGAACATCGTCAAGCTAAGTTTAATTCAGATCCATCACCTTGTGAAGCACCAGATATTAATTTTAGCGGAACAAGAAACGAAGGAATTTATTTGCAATATTCAACAGATAATGGGGCAAATTGGACCACGTTTAAGTTTTTATTTTCAAATTCTCAATTTTCAAATTCTGGAACAGCAGATTCTTATAATAATGGTTGTGGTGATTATGTACATCGTTGGACAAAAATGACATATCCAATTCCAGATGCTGCAAAAACACCTAATACACTTTTTAGATGGCATCAACAAAGAGTTACAAGTGCAAGTACAGATAATTGGGGATTAGACAATGTTGTTATTGCATCACCACTAGCATCAACAGTAACAGTTAGAAACCTTACAGCTGGAGGAATAGTAATAGGAACAAGTACTACAACACCATATACTTTAAATGTAACTCCAACTGTCACGACAACTTATGAAGTTACAATTTCGAATGGAGTGACCTCTTGTACTGATCAAGTAACAGTGACCGTTGGAGCTGGTATAGCAGCAAATGCAGGAGTTGATATAAATCAATGTAATAATGCTTCATTTACAATGGCAGCTAATACTCCAATAGCACCAACTACTGGAAGTTGGTCTGTAATATCAGGATCTGTTTCTCCTGCAACTTCATTAAATCCAAATCAGGTTTTTGTACTTACAGGTACAACAGCAACTTTAAGGTGGACTTTTGATGGAGTTTGTGATTCTTCAGATGATGTAATTATATCAAATAATTCTCTCCTTTCTGCACCAACAGTTGGAGCAGTAACGCAACCAACATGTGCCACAGCAACAGGAAGTTTCCAAATCACAGGATACAATGCTGCGAATACCTATACTTTCACACCAAGTGTTGTGAGTATTTC
>NZ_SNZC01000015.1 GCF_004363695.1 Flavobacterium cheniae
CAAACGGTTTGTGTTAACAGTGCAATTACAAATATTACATTAGCAACTACAGGCGCAACAGGAGCAACCTTTGCAGGATTACCAGCAGGAGTTACTGGTTCATGGGTAGGAAACGTAGCTACGATAAGTGGAACACCAACGGCAAGTGGAATATTTAATTATACGGTAACTACAACAGGCGGATGTCCACCAGCGACAACCACAGGAACTATTACAGTTACACCATTGAACACTATTGCATCAGGCACAAGTCAAACGGTTTGTATTAACAGTGCAATTACAAATATTACATTAGCAACTACAGGCGCAACAGGAGCAACCTTTGCAGGATTACCAGCAGGAGTTACCGGTTCATGGGCAGGAAACGTTGCTACGATAAGTGGAACACCAACGGCAAGTGGAATATTTAATTATACTGTAACTACAACAGGCGGATGTCCACCGGCGACAACCACAGGAACTATTACAGTTACACCATTGAACACTATTGCATCAGGCACAAGTCAAACGGTTTGTATTAACAGTGCAATTACAAATATTACATTAGCAACTACAGGCGCAACAGGAGCAACCTTTGCAGGATTACCAGCAGGAGTTACTGGTTCATGGGCAGGAAACGTAGCTACTATAAGTGGAACGCCAACGGCAAGTGGAATATTTAATTATACCGTAACTACAACAGGCGGATGTCCACCAGCGACAACCACAGGAACTATTACAGTTACACCACAAAACACTATTGCATCAGGCACAAGTCAAACGGTTTGTATTAACAGTGCAATTACAAATATTACATTAGCAACTACAGGCGCAACAGGAGCAACCTTCGCAGGATTACCAGCAGGAGTTACTGGTTCATGGGCAGGAAATGTTGCTACTATAAGTGGAATACCAACGGCAAGTGGAATATTTAATTATACTGTAACTACCACAGGAGGATGTCCACCAGCGACAACCACAGGAACTATTACAGTTACACCATTGAACACTATTGCATCAGGCACAAGTCAAACGGTTTGTATTAACAGTGCAATTACAAATATCACATTAGCAACTACAGGCGCAACAGGAGCAACCTTTGCAGGATTACCGGCAGGAGTTACTGGTTCATGGGCAGGAAACGTAGCTACGATAAGTGGAACACCAACGGCAAGTGGAATATTTAATTATACTGTAACTACCACAGGCGGATGTCCACCAGCGACAACCACAGGAACTATTACTGTAAATGTTCCAAATACGGCAACAATTAGTTACCCACAACCTCAGTATTGTGTTACTGAATCTCCAATATCTGTTGTTTTAACAGGAACAGGTAATTTTACTGGAGGACAATTTAGTTCTATACCTTTAGGTTTGTCAATTAATCAAAATACTGGAGTTATCACGCCATCTACAAGTACACCAAATAACTATCAAATTAATTATTTGGTACCTGTAAATGGGGCTTGTCCGGCTTATTTTGTTACAACTAATATAATTATAACACCACTTCCAACAATAACTAATGTAGCTTTCAGTTCTAATATTTGTTCAGGAAGTTCTACTGATATTGTTCTAACTAGTGATGTTATAAATACAACTTACACTTGGAGCGCAACGATATCTAATATCACAGGTTCTTATGTAACTAGTGGTAACGAGACCAATATCAACCAAATTGCTACATTAACAGATTCTGAGAATGTTGGAAC
>NZ_SNZC01000016.1 GCF_004363695.1 Flavobacterium cheniae
TGCCCAGCAAGACCCACACTACACGCAATACATGTACAATATGAGTGTAATGAATCCGGCATATGCGGGTAGCAAAGAGAATTTATCATTAGGATTATTACATAGAAAGCAATGGGTTGAGATTGAGGATGCACCTACCACGACTACTTTTTTTGGACATGCTCCGGTGGGTAAGAATGTTGGAATGGGATTATCGGTTATTTCAGATAAGATTGGCCCAGTAGAGGAGAATAACATATATGCTGATTTCTCTTATACATTAAATTTAGGAGGCGAACACAAATTAGCTTTTGGATTAAAAACGGGATTAACGTTGCACAAAGTAAGTTTGTTTGATGATGTTTATCCGACGTTACCCGATCCGAATGACCCTGCTTTTTCAGAGAATACGAGTAATTCGTATTTCAATATTGGATCAGGACTTTTCTATTATACGAATAAGTATTATTTAGGATTTTCGATTCCTAATTTAATGAAGTCGAAACATTTAGATTTTAACGGAAGAGAATTTGGTTCAGAAGTATCACATTATTTTGTAACGGGAGGATATGTGTTTGATATCAATGATAATGTAAAATTCAAACCATTTTTCATGATGAAATCGGCCTTTGAAGCGCCAACATCATTGGATTTATCGGCTAACTTCTTGTTTAATGAGAAATTTGAAATTGGCGGAACCTATCGATTAGAAGACAGTTTTGGAGCAATGGTTAATTATGCCATTACCCCAAATATAAAATTAGGTTACGCTTACGATCACATCGTATCGGATTTGAATGTAACAACGCCATCTTCACACGAGATTATATTGTTGTTTGATTTGAACTTCCCGAAAAAAGTATCAAGTTCACCAAGATTCTTCTAACCTAAACCGACTAAAGTACAATGAGAAATTTATATGTAACATTAAGTTTTGTGATGGTAAGTGGAATACTTAGTGCACAAAATCAATACACCAAAACGGCAGACAAATTATTCGATAGATACGAATATGTTGATGCTGCCAAAGAATACTTAAAATTAGCCGAAGGCAGCAAAGCAGATAACTACGTTTACAAACAATTAGCAGAGAGCTACTACAATGTATTCAATACAAAAGAAGCTGTAAAATGGTATGCAAAAGTTGTAGAGCAGAAGCAAGATGCGGAAACGTATTACAAATACGCTCAAATGCTAAAAGCAGAAGGAAACTTCAAAGAAGCCGACAAACAAATGCAACAATTTGCGCAATTGGCACCAAACGACCAAAGAGCTAAAGCATTTGTGAGCAAACCGAATTACCTTCCAGAATTGCAAGGACAATCTAAATTGTACGACATTGCAAAATCAGACGTAAGTAGCGATAAAACCGACTTTGGAGCGGTACTTACTAATGATAACAATGTGTATTTTGCAAGTGCTAGAAACACTTCAAAAAGAAACAGCAACTTCAACGAAGAGCCCTATTTAGATATCTACAAAGCCACTTACAACGCAAATGGAACCATTAGCGATGCAGTAGCGGTAGACAACCTAAACACCAAATGGCACGATGGACCAGCAAGTATTACAAGCGATGG
>NZ_SNZC01000017.1 GCF_004363695.1 Flavobacterium cheniae
ATCCTAATGATAAATTCTCTTTGCTTCCCGCATATGCCGGATTCATTACACTCATATTGTACATGTATTGCGTGTAGTGTGGGTCTTGCTGGGCAAAAGCAAATACACCTATAAATAAAATAACAACTTGAATAATTCTATTTTTCATCTTACTTGCTTTTAATTTTCTTTATTGATATAAACCCAACCCGTTTTAACTTCTCCACTTGGCAAAGAAACCACATAATAATAGGTACCATCTGGTAATTCATCTCCTGAATTTGTTTTTCCTTCCCATTCATTAGTGTAATCCGATTTGCTATAAACCTCTACTCCGTAACGATTAAATATTTGAACTTTCTTAGCGTTTAATCCTGATAAATTCCAAGTATCATTCAATCCATCATTGTTTGGAGAAACTCCTTTTGGTATAACACATGGCGATTTATCTACCGTTACAAACTCAATAGTAGTACATGAATTAACAGTAGCTCTAACTTCATAAGTTCCCGATGCTGTAATTACAATCGTTGCTGTTGTTCCTATTAAATTCGATGAACTATCATACCACTCATATGTAGCCGTACCAGTAGCAACCGAAGCCGTGATTTCAAAAACAGCTCCGTTACATCCTGAAACCGTTGATACAATTGGTGACGGTGGAACTGAATCAACAACCAATGGCGATGATGCTGTTGATGTACAGCCAGTTGAAGAATCTCTAACTATAATAGTATACGTAGTGTTTGGTGTAAGTCCTGAGAAAGTGGTACTACTTTGGTAAGTAACACCATTATTAATACTATACTCTAAAGTGCCTCCTAAAGGAGCTGTAACCACTATTGTACCTGTTGGAACCGGACATGTTGGTTGAACTGTAACGCTTGCTGTGGCAATTGCTGGAGTAATTAGCATAGCTAAATTACTAAACGATGCAGATGCTACTGATGAACAACTTCCGTTTGATGATGTTACCGTATAACTCGTTCCAACTACCATTCCACTTATCAATCCGCCTGCGCCTGCTGTAGGACCAACTGGTGAGAAAACATAAGTCAACGCACCACTGTAATTCGTGATGGTAGAAACACCAGCTGATGAACACGTTGGTGCTGTTGTTGAAATTGTTGGTTGTGATGGAACTGGTAAAACTGCTAAGTTCGTAAACGATGCAGAAGCTACTGAAGTACAACTTCCGTTTCCTGATGTTACCGTATAACTTGTACCAACTACCATTCC
>NZ_SNZC01000018.1 GCF_004363695.1 Flavobacterium cheniae
TTGTGTCATAAATGTACATCCTTCTGTATCAACAACAGTTACTAAATGTTCCCCAGCACTTACTCCTGTAAACACATTAGAAGACTGTAGTGGACCTTCGTCTAACGAATACATCAATGTTCCTGAACCTCCAGTTACATTTACTGTAATAGTAGCGTTGTCACTAAAATATTCACTTTGAATAATTGTCATTGATGTCGCAGGCATTGTCTCTGTTACAGTTGCTGTAGCACTTGCTAATAATGGATCTGATGAACATCCTGTTAACCAATTCGTAGCTATTACACTATACGTTCCTGCTTCATCAACTACTAAAGTTGAACTAGTTGCTCCTGGTATAATATCTCCGTTTGTATCAAACCATTCAAAATCATAATCCGCATCATTTAAGCCAGTGTTTAAAGTATATGTTTGATATACTTCTCCTGCAGCTGTAATACAAATATTACCATCAGTTAATACTGGCAGTGGAGCTGGATTTACATTCACTCTATAATCCGTATAACCACCTTGACATTCTCCTAAACTTGAACGTACTCGGTAAATTACATAACCTTGTGTATTAGTTGTTGCTGTTAACGCATCATTTATCGTTACTGGTGCTATTCCAGTTCCTGGAGTAGCGCCTGATACATTTACAACTGTTAACACTTCCCATGTTAATTCTGTTCCTGCAATAAGTGGGGAAACATCAACTATTAAATCAGTATCTTCTCCACTACAAATTGTTTTTATTGGAGATGGAATTGGTAAACCTGGATTTGGATTCACTGTAACTACTCCACTTTGAAGAGTATTACCCGGACATCCATTACGAACTGATGAAACTTCAAAATAAATTGTTCCCGCCACTAATGGATTACTTGTAATTACCTGTAAATCAAAAGCCGCTGTTGTTGAAGTTGCAGTGATTGTACCAGAAGTAACTCCTCCCACTACAGTTACACCATTTGTGATAGCTGTCCATGTGTAAGTGATACCACTTATATTTCCAACAATATCAACATG